>NZ_CP193932.1:4800000-8358227 GCF_051603415.1 Streptomyces sp. S186
CCCGGCGAAGAGAACCCAGACATAGTCGGGGAACTCCGCCGGCCTGCCTGGGCTGCCTTCCCGCTGGGCGGGGAGAGCATCGGCCATGCGGTAGACGTCCAAGTTCGCGGCCAGCGCCGTGACACGGTCGACGTCGAGGATCGTCACCCCGCCCTTGCTGCCTCCTGCCAGCCCGTCTACGGGTTCGACTTCCTTCATGGCCTGGCTCTCAGGCATTCCGGGGCGATGCGGTGTCCGGCACCTGCCAGCAGTAGCCGATCAGCTCCGCTGTCCGGTCCAGTGAGGCGATGCCCAGTACCCGCGCGGCGTCTTCAATCCTTCCCGTGGCGCGGAAAGCCGCCAGCGCCGGATGCGCGGTGATGGAAGCGGGCCGGAGCGATGGGTCATCGCCGAGACCGGCACGGATGAGGACGTCGCGCAGGGTCGTGCAGACACGTGCCTGCCGCTGAGCGGGGCTTCCGCCCTCGGTTCCGACCATTGGTAGATGAGGGTGCGCCAGCAGCGAGATCCGGCGGGCCAACACTGTCTTGGCCCAGGGATCCAGCGTTAGGCGTCGGGGCCGTGTGCGGGCAGTGCCCGGCGCGTCGACGAATCCGTGATCGAGATCGACATGCGCGGATAGGACGTCGCTGATCTCGCCGGAGCCGAGCCCGCAAAGGGCGAGCGCGCAAGTGGCTGCGTGCCGGGTCGCGGCCTCGGTCAATTGCGCGAAGTGCCGTACCAAATCAGCCTCTTCGTCCTCCAGCGGGCGGATGTGCCGCTCCGGGCGGGGCGGGAGCGTGACGTCCATGACCGGATCGGCGTCCGCCAGCAGCAGGTGGCGTGCGGTGCGGAAGAAGCAGCGCAGCACTGAGCGGCGCAACCGCTGTGTCGCAATGGCCGCCTCAGCCACCTGCCCGTGGCGGGAACGTCCGCGGGCGCCGATGAATGCCGCGGCCAACTGCGTGTCCACGTTCGCCAGTTCCTCCACTCCGTGAGCGGAGGAGAATCGGGCGAAGCGGTTGACGAGGGCTGTGAACCTCTCCTCTGTCTGCGGCGACATCGCCCCGGCTTCTACCGCCTTCTGCCATGTGTGGGCAACCAGGTCGACCGCCTCGCGGATGGTTCCGCGCGTGCTCATCGCGGGCCACCACCGCTTGTGCAGCGGCAGCATGAGCTGCCCGGGGATCTGGATGCCTTCACGATGCCTCGTGTCACGAGGGATGTGCTGCCCAGCGCGAGTCTGGCGGGCAGACTTCGGTGCCTCGGATCGCCGGTTCGGCTGACGCGTGCCCCAGACGTGTTTGAGCGCATCAACGCCGGTGTCGGCGGGGATCTCCCCGCCGACACCGCACGTTTCTATACCTCCCACGGAGGTCGCCCGGAGATCCAGGCGATAGCTTCACGAATCACCTTGGCTGTGAGGAAAAGCCACGCGGTCACTTCGCGGAGATCGGCAATAGTTTCCAGGATTCTGCTATACGAGCAACCTTCCGGGGTAATGTGGGGAGTGAATGAGGCGCTTGATGGCTCTTCGTTCGGAACGGCCGCCCGGCTGCGAGGACTCTCACTCCTCATGGCACACGGGCGGCCGTTCACATGCTCAGGCGGCGGCTGTTCGATTCGCTCCGAAGGGGGGTCGGGTGACCCGGTCATCGGCATCCTCCATGGTGGGAGGCGGCCCGCCGGATGCGGGACCGCCGGGACCGGCGGCTTTGTGACCGCCGGAGCTTTCGGGGGCGTCGAGTGTGACGCCGAATAGATCATCGTCCGGGTGCGGCATGTCTTCGCGGCCTGGCACGATGTAGTTCCCGCGGCTCACCTTCCGCAGCTTCGTCGGATTGTTCGACTTCGCCATCGCGCTGATGGCGTTCTGCACGGCCTTGCGGAAGTCCGGGTAGCCGGTGTGGTCGAAGTCGGCGGCGTCGCGCAGCGCTTCGAAGACGAGTTGGGGGGTGAAGTACTTGTGCGTGCTGGCCTGCAGGAACTCGCGGATGGCGGCTCGCAGGTCACCCGCGCTGGAGGGCGCGTCAGCCGGACGCGGCTCCTTGTGGCCCAGCCGGGAGAGAAACAGCTCCCAGTCGACGGTCGCCGGCTTCGCACCCGGGTCGGCCATCAGCAGCAGGCTGACGAGCAGATCGGCGGCCGCTCGTAGTCGCTTCAGGGCCTCGCGGTCGAAGGCATCGTCGCCGACGGCTGCCAGCATCACAACGCTCTGGGCGGCTTCGACTACGGATGCCTGCGCGTCACCCACGCGCCGAGCCATCCTGTTCCGCACGACGGACGCGATTGGCGTTTCGCTCTCCACTCCATGCCTCCCTGGTCACGCTGAACGAAATCAGTGTGCCCAGGGAATGGAGACTGAAATGCCGATATCTCAGAATCCGCTTGACTGGCGCTCTATATAGAGCGCCCCGAATGGGATTTTGCAGGTCACGTACGTTGGCAAATATGGCTTGCCAACCTTTTTCTAGTCTCGAACTGCTTCACGAAGCCTTGCGGTCCGCAGGCACCGGAAGGCAGTTGGCCGCTTCGGGGAAGACTTCGATAATCCGCACGAATTCCTCGAAGCATGGCCACCGTGCACCGCTGATGGTCTTGCGTAGCGTGCTGGAGCCGATCTCTAGCATGCTGGCGATCCGTTGCTCGGCTGCCACTGCCGGAGCGGGGCAGTCCCCGTGACTAGCGACGCCTGAAGAGATCTTGCTCCTGAGTAGCCGTGCGAGGCAGACAGCCGCCTTCAGTGAGGCCGGCGCCCCTGCGGGTAGCTTCATGCTGGCGAAGGAAGATTGCCCAGCAACGGCCCTTCCGCCAGGGGTGGACTGCGCCTCCTTGAGTCGCAGGGCCATCGCGAAAGGCGACTCCCTCTGAGGCTTTCCCAAGATCACCGCCATGCGTCAACGAAATGAGCCGACGGACGAGCAACAAGGGCGTCGACACGACGGGCACGCGTTCCGAAACTGCGTCAACTGCGTTCCCTGAAGCGGGAAGCGCCCCCAGTTGGCCTGCGGGAGCCGAATTCCCAACCAGTCCCCGGAGGCGGGGATCGGGGTGAGCCGATCCGGCGATAAGCGTAGCGGATGGTGGTGGGCGGGCGGGTGGGTGTTGGGGTGGGGAGGGGTGCCGGGGTGGTCAGCCGATGTGCCAGCTGAGGGTGCCGTCGGCGGTGGTGAGGGCGGCGAGGAGGAGCAGGTCGGCGGCGCCGAGGGTGAGGCCCAGGAGGGCGCGGCCGCGGCGGGTGGTGCCGCGGGTGAGGGCGAGGGTGCCGAGGACCAGGGCGCAGGGGCCCAGGACGATGTTGAGGACCAGGGTGCCGACCAGGCCCAGGACGAAGGAGGCGATGGCCATGCCGTCGGCCTGGGGGCGGGGGGCGGGCTTCGCCGTGCGCGCCGTGGTTGCCGGGCTGGTGGTGAGCGTGGTCATCGGGTGGTCCCCTCGGTGTGGTGGCGGCGTTCGCGCAGGTAGAAGACGAGCAGCCAGGCGGCGATGACGGCGGCCGCGACGAGGGTGACCGGGACGGGGAGGTGCGCCGCGGTGCCCAGCGCGATCCCCATCAGGAGGAGGGCTGCGACGAGGAAGAGCATGGTCTGCCTTTCCGGGGCGGTTGCGGGGCCGGTTCCGGGGCGGGCCCGGTAGGGGCTCGGTGAGGGCCCGGTGAGGGGCGTTGGCGGAGCGCGGCCGGGAGAAGTGTGGGAGAGGAGGGAGGTGTGAGGGAGTTTGAGAGGACAGTTGTTCACTGACTTGTTCAGTGTACGACCGTGGGTGGATGGATTGGTTCGGAGAACGGTTGTTTACTGGATGACATGAGTCACAGTGTGGGCGGAGTCCGTCAGGCGCAGAAGCAGAAAACCCGTCAGGCGCTGCTGGATGCGGCGCTCGGGCTGCTGGAGGAGCAGAGTCTGAGCAGTCTCGGGCTGCGCGAGGTGACCCGGGTGGTGGGCATCGCCCCGACCGCGTTCTACCGGCACTTCCGGGATCTGGGGGAACTGGGCGTCGCGCTCGTCGAGGAGGCGCTGGGCAGCCTGCACGCGATGGTGCGCGCGATCCTGGCCGAACAGGACGCGGCGGAGGAGCGGATAGACCGGACGGTCGCGGTCGTCGAGCGGCATGTGCGGGAGCACCCCGCGCATGTGCGGTTCGTGGCGCGGGAGCGGCGCGGCGGGGTGCGGGCCGTGCGGCACGCCATCGCCGGGGAGTTGGACCGGTTCGTCGAGGAGGTCGCCGCGGCGCTCAAGTCCCAGCCGCTGTCGGACGGTTGGCGGGACGACGACGTGCGGATGCTGGCCGAGCTGTACGTCGACCGGCTGGTGACCACCGCGGGGGAGCTGCTCGACGCCCGGGAGGAAGGGGGCGAGGAGGCGGCCCGGCGGGTGGTGTGGCGCGCCCGGCGGCAGCTGCGGCTGATCAGTATCGGCCGCCGGCATTGGGGGGAGGAGGGAGGTGAGGGAGGCTGAAGGGCAGCGGGGCGCGGGCCGGGGTGGTGCGGATGCGGTAGGTGCCGTCGGTGTTCTCGGTGAGGACGGTGATGCTGACGCCGCTGATCCGGTCGGTGAAGGTCTCGCCGGGCCGGAAGGTGGCGTCGGTCAGGTCCGCGTCCACATAGCGGTCGTCGGTGTAACAGCCCTCGCTGTGCGGGGTGCCGTCGACGACGCGGATCGGGGCGCGTCCCGAGGGGACGTCGGTGGCCACGCGGTAGACGAGGATGCCGGGGCGGCAGACGACCGGGTCCAGCAGGCCACTGGCCCGGGCCTCGACGACGTACGCGCTGTGCGGACCGGTCGGAATCACGACGATCTTGGTGCCGCCGGGGGTGGAGATCGGTGTGAGGACGTGCTCGGAGGGCGCCCCGCCAGCCGGTGCGCAGTGCACCTGGCCGGGGTTGAGCCAGCCCATCTTCCACTTGTGCCAGCCCATGAAGTCGTTGGTAGGGCCCCAGTCCTCGTCCATCGGGTCCCAATGGCCCACCGGGGTGGAGCCGCTCCGCTCGTCCGTGTAGTAGAGGTCGGGCAGGCCGAAGGAGTGCGCGTTCTCGTGGTTGAGGACCCGGAAGGCGCTCAGGCCCGTCTGCCGGCTCCAGATGAACGAGACGTTCCGGAACGGCGCCCCACGGGTGGTCTTCAGCCCCAGGTCGGAGCCGCTGAAGGTGACCGACAGGACCGAGTCGGTGGCCGCCGGCCCCGCGTTGGGGGCCGTGATGACGTTGACGACGTCGTAGTCCCGGAAGTCCACGAACGGGTCCACGGCGTGCACCAGCTCCTGGGAGAGCGCGTGGTAGCCGCGCTTCGAGGACGGATCGAAGCTGGCGTCGCGGGTGATGCCGTACGCCGCCAGCGGGTGCGCCATGCGGATCCAGCGGAAGAGGGGCTTGGGGACGTACGTCAGCCTGCCGTACGAGCTGGTGCGGAAGTAGTCCGTCACGGCCGGGAAGAACTCGGCGAAGCGGGCCATGGGGGAGAGGCCGGCGGGGGCGTCCGGGAAGTCCACGAAGAGGGTGAGGGCCCTCACGGTGCCGAAGCCGTGCGCGAAGCCGGCGGGGGTCGGGGCCGCTTCGGAGACGTCGTCGGTGATGCCGTGGAGCGCGCAGGGGCCGTTGGGGGACGTCCCGGTGGGTGTACGGGGGGCGCCGGGGCGGACCACGGTGGGCTTCGCGGCACCGGCGGCACCGGCGGTCCCGGTGGGGGGCGGCAGAGGCTTGACGCTGGGAGCCGGCGGTACGGGGGTGAGGGGTGCCGGGGGCGGGGGCGGTGCGGCCGTGGCATCGGGGGGTGCCGCCAGGGTGGTGGCGGCGGCCGCGCAGGCGGCGGTCGCGGCCAGGGCGGCGCAGATCTTGTGCGTCAGGGTGCGCATGGCTCTGCCTTGAGCGTGCGGGCCCCGGCGGTTCGGCGGGCCCCGGCGGTTCGGGCGGGTGCCTTCTGCCTCATGGTGTTCAGCCTGCGGCGGGGGATGGTCGCCCGCGCGTGGGGGTGCGTCAAATGGAGGGGTGGGGTGGTGCGGAGGGATGGCGGGGGTGGGCCGGGTCGGGCTGGGGCGCGTTGAGCGGGGCTGCGCTGGGTCGCACCGTGCCGGGCCCCGCTGTGTCGCGCCGTGTTGCGTCGCGTTGCCCGTGTGCCTCACCTCACATCCGGGCCGGGAAATATCCGGGGAGTGGATCCCCGTTTAGCTCGATGTCGGGTGAAGCGGGGAGTCGTTCCCCGGTTCCGAGGGTGTGGTGTGTGACGCGATGAGCGACGTGACGCGCGGCGCGATGAGTGACGTGACGAGTGACGCCATGAGTGGCACGACGAGCGACGTGATGAGTGACGTGATGAGTGGCGAAGGGAGTGTGCCGACGTGACCGGAGTGGCGCGGGTGAAGAGTGAGCAGCCGCGGCTGCGGGCCGACGCGGTGCGCAACCGGGAGCGGATCATCGCCGCCGCGCGGGAGACGATGGTCGAGTTCGGCGCCGAGGTGTCGTTCGATGAAATCGCTCGACGCGCGGGCGTCGGCAATGCGACGCTTTATCGTCACTTCGCGGATCGCCACGAGTTGATCCATCACGTCACGCTCTCCGTCATGTCCCGTATTGCGGACCGTGCGGAGCGCGCCCTCGCCGAGGAGCCGGATGCCTTCACAGCGCTGCGGCGCTTTGTCCACGACGCGGTGGAGGAGCGGATCGGGGCACTGTGCTCGCTGCTCTCCGACGGCATCGACCCGGCCCACCCTGATCTGCTCGCAGCGCGCGAGCGCCTGGACGCGGCCGTGCTGGCCGTCATGGGCGCCGCGCGCGACAGCGGCCGGCTGCGCACCGACATCGCCGTCGGTGATCTGATGGTCGCGCTCACCCAGCTCACCCGCCCGCTGCCGGGGTGGGGGTCCTCCCTCCGGGCGGAGTCCGGGGGAGGCTGTCCCGACTTCGACCAGTTCGTGCACCGGCATCTGCAGCTGTTCCTGGACGGCCTGCAGGCCCCTGCCCGGTCCGAACTCCCCGGCACCGCCGTCACGTTGGAGGACCTGAGGCGCCGCTGACCACGAGCCGCGGCGGCCGATGAGGGGGGCGGGGCCGCCACGGAGTGCTCACGGCGTCTGGGCCGGCCGCGTCCAGAACTTCCAGATATTCCAGATCTTCCTCCTTCTTCCCGTACCTCTGCCACGTTCCGTTACGCACCACTAGGTGGACCTCGTCATGTCTGAAACCGCCCCGTCCGTCGATCCAAGGCGCTGGAAAGCGCTGATATTCATCGCCCTCGCGCAGCTGATGGTCGTCCTCGACTCGACGATCGTGAACATCGCGCTGCCGTCCGCCCAGAAAGCCCTGGACATCAGCGACGCCAACCGCCAGTGGGTCATCACGGCCTATGCGCTGGCCTTCGGCGGACTGCTGCTGTTCGGCGGTCGGCTCGCCGACCTCTGGGGCCGGCGCCGGACCTTCCTGATCGGCCTGGTCGGCTTCGCGGTGGCCTCCGCGCTCGGCGGGGCCGCGGCCAACGAAATGATGCTGCTGGGCGCGCGGGCGCTGCAGGGCGTCTTCGGCGCGCTGCTGGCGCCGTCCGCGCTGTCGCTGCTGGCGGTGACGTTCACGGAAGCTCGGGAGCGGGCCAAGGCGTTCGGCATCTTCGGTGCGATCGCCGGTGGCGGTGCCGCCCTCGGGCTGCTCCTCGGCGGTGTGCTGACCGAGTACCTGGACTGGCGCTGGACGTTCTTCGTCAACATCCCGATCGCCGTGATCGCCGCGGCCGGTGCCGTACTGGTCATCCGCGAGCCCGCCGAGGGCCGCAACCGCTCCCGGCTGGACGTCCCCGGCGTCGTCCTGGCGTCGCTCGGCCTGGTCTCGCTGGTCTACGCCTTCACCCGGGCCGAGTCCGACGGCTGGCTGGCCGGGGTGACGCTGGGGCTGTTCGCCGCGGCCGCCGTGCTGCTCCTGGCGTTCGTCCTGGTCGAGTCGAAGGTGGCGTCGCCGCTGCTGCCGCTGCGGGTGGTCGCCGAGCGGAACCGCGCCGGCGTCTACGCCTCCCTCGGCCTGGCCGTGATCGGCATGTTCGGCCTCTTCCTGTTCCTGACCTACTACCTCCAGATCGTGAAGGGCTACACGCCGGTGGCGACCGGCCTGGCCTTCCTCCCGATGGTCGCGGGCATGATCACCGGCTCGACGCAGATCGGCGCCCGGCTGATGACCCGTGTCCGGCCCCGGCTGCTGATGGCGCCCGGCTTCGCGCTCGCCGCGCTCGGCATGGTGGTGCTGACCCAGATCGACCTGGACACGTCCTACCCGGCGCTGATCCTGCCCGGCTTCGTCCTGATGGGCCTGGGGATGGGTACCGCGTTCATGCCGGCCATGTCGCTGGCCACGCACGGGGTCCAGCCGCGCGACGCGGGCGTCGCCTCCGCCATGGTCAACACCTCGCAGCAGGTCGGCGGCGCGATCGGCACCGCCCTGCTGAACACCATCGCGGCCAGTGCCACCACCGCCTACGCCACCGCGCACGCGGCCGGTGCGCGCTCGGTGGACCTGCTCAAGCTCCAGTCGATGGTGCACGGCTACACCTCCGCCATCTGGTGGGCGGTGGGCATCCTGGCCCTGGCGGCGGTGATCGCCTTCACGCTCGTCAACACCGGGCGGCCGGGCGCCGGTTCGCCGGCGGCCTCGTCGGACGGTGGCGCGACCGCCGACGCCGAGAACGGCGCACAGATTCCGGTGATGGTGCACTGAGGCCGGAGTCGGAACCGGTGGCCGTACGGGCGGGCGGCCACCGGGGCGGCCACCGTGCTCCGGTGCGCCCCTGTGGGCCCCGGTGCGCCCCGGGCGTCGGCCTTCCTTCGCTCCGCTGAGCGTCAGCGGAGCCAGGGGAGGTCGGCGCCCTGCGGTTGGAGGCCGTCGGCGATCACACAGCAGATCTCGTCGAGTTGGCCGATCTGCTCCGGGGTGAGGCGGTCGAAGATCGCGGCCCGGACCGCGTTGACGTGTCCGGGCGCGGCCTTCTCCAGGACCCGCAGCCCCTCGTCCGTGAGGTAGGCGTTCTGGCCCCGCTTGTCGGACGGGCAGTTCTCGCGCCGGACCCAGCCGTTCTTCTCCAGACGGGCGACGGCGTGCGAGAGGCGGGACCGGGTGATCTTGGCGTTCTGGGCCAGCTCGGTCATCCGCATCCGGCGCCGCGGTGCGCGGGAGAGCTGGACGAGCAGGCCGTAGTAAACGTGCGGCATCCCGGCGTCGCGCTGTAGCTGGCGGTCGAGGTGGTCCTCCAGGAGCGTGGTGGCGTGGAGGTACGCCTGCCAGGCGTGCTGCTCCTCGTCATCGAGCCAGCGCGGCTCGGTCGTCGCGGGTTCGTTGCTCATGCCATCCACTCTCTCACCGCTTCGAGAGTTATTGAATATTTAACAATGAGGGTCCGGTGGGGGACGAACGGAGAACGAAGACGAACGGAGAACGAAGGGGAACGGAGGGGCTGCCCTCCGGTCGGGGTGGGGCAGCCCCGGGG
The DNA here is from genome assembly GCF_051603415.1 of Streptomyces sp. S186. NCBI lineage: Bacteria > Bacillati > Actinomycetota > Actinomycetes > Kitasatosporales > Streptomycetaceae > Streptomyces > Streptomyces sp. S186. The sequence continues at coordinate 4,809,432 of NZ_CP193932.1, forward strand.
CGGGCGCAAAGGGGACGCCGCGCGGGGTGGCGGGTGCCGTCGCGGAACGGTGGAACGGTGGTAACGCCAGTGTGCCGCCACCAAGCCGTTATGTCGGTAATGTCGGCGCCATTTCTCGGTCAGGTAGCGCACCGGACGGCGCACCGGCCCCGCTCCCGGTCGGCCGGTCTGCCGCCTGCCGGACCGTTCTGCCGCCCCCGGACCGTTCGCCGCCCGCCGGCCCGGTCAGTCCTCTCCCGGCGTGATGAGCTCCAGGGAGCGGAGCGCGGACCGCAGGGCGCGGTCGTCGCCGTCTGCGGTCCAGGAGGCCACGTCGAGGGCGGTGTCGGTCAGCTTGATCGCATGCGCGTCGCCGTGTGCGGCGGCCCGTTCGAAGACCTCCTCCGGCGTGAGCGGACCCGTGGTGAGCTCCGGCAGCGGTGTTTCGGGGCTGTAGACGGAGGCGAGGGCGGCGCTCGCCGTCCAGGCGGCGCCGAGCGACGGCGCCCACAGTTCGCGGGGGAGCGCCGGGAGGGTGCGCAGGACGGCGTTCGGGGCGGTGGCCGCGTGGACCAGCAGGACCCCGTGGCCGTGACCGTAGTCGAGATAGTGGTGGGTGGCGGCCCGTACCAGCGCGGTCAGCTGCTCGCGGGCCTCGTCGGGGTTCTGCGGCGCGCGCAGCGACTCGGCCGCGGCCAGCCATCCCTCCGTACCGGGCAGCTGGGCCAGCCCGTCGATGACGGTCGCCTGCTGGTTGGGGACGCGCGGGAGGGCGGCCAGCGCGTCGGCGGGGGCGGTGGTGCCGCTGGGTCGTACGGACATCGGCAGGGTGGCGTGCCGCGCCGCCCAGTAGCCGAGGGCGTGCGCCAACTCCGCGACCCGCGGCTCCTCTTCGCCCTGCTCCAGGAGGGTGCGCACGGCGTGGCCGACCCGGATCACCGGGTGGGTGGCGGCGCCCGCGATGCCGGGCAGCAATCGCGGCCACCACTCCACGAGCACCTCGCGCCAGGGGCGTTCGGCCACCTGGCGGGCCATGTACGCGGTCCAGTCGGTGACCCGGCGCGGATCGCCCAGCGCCTCCTGCCAGTTGGCATCGGTGATCGTCGTCTGGCGGCTCGGTACGTCCTCCAGGCGGGCGGCGTAGTCGTCGAGCCAGCGGTGCACGGCCGCTGCCTGGCCGTGCCGGATCAGCGCCTCGACGGCCATCGGGGCGTGGTTGCTGAGGTATCCGTTGAACTCGGGGCCGGTGGTGTGGAGTCGTTCCAGGGCTTCGTCGAGGGTGCCGCTCGTCGTATCCATGCCCCGAGGCTAGGTACGGGCTCGGGGGCCGGGTAACGGACCGCGGGCCGATCCTCGACGGGCCGGTGGGACTACGGCGTTGGTCCTACGGACCGGGGTCGATTGCGGGTGGTTGGGGGCCCGGATGCGGGCGTACGGGCGTGGCCGCGGGCGTTGTCAGTGGCGGGTGGCACGCTGAAGTCGAGGGGTTCGGAGGGTGGTTGGACGGAACCACGGAGACGGAACCACGGAGTCGGAATACCGGACAGGAGGTGTCGGGTATGGGCGGGAACCTGGTCGCCATGACGAGCGACAGCGAGCTTGAGAGCAGGCAGGCGAGCAGGCAGGAGGGCACGCATGAGAGCACGTATGAGAACGGGCGGGGGAACGGGCATGCGGACGGGCGCGGGAGCGGCGCGGCCGGGTGGGCTGTCGTGGAGGCGGCGGTGCCGGAGTTCGCGGCGGCGGTGCGGGGGCGGTTCGGGTCGTATCGGCATCACGTCCTGGCCACGCTGCGCAAGGACGGTGCCCCGCGGCTGAGCGGACTGGAGGCGGACTTCCGGCACGGCGAGCTGTGGCTGGGCCTGATGATCGGCTCGCGCAAGGCGCTGGACCTGCGGCGGGACCCACGGTTCGCACTGCACGCCAATCCCGGCGGCGGGACGGATCTGGCCGAAGGCGACGTACGGGTCGCCGGCCGGGCGGTCGAGGTGACCGACCCCGGACTGAAGGCGCGGTATGCGGCGGCGGTGAAGCCCCCGGAGCCGTTCCACCTCTACCGGGCGCTGCTGACGGAGGTGGTGCGGACGTCCACCGAGCCGCCGTTCCTCAAGCTGGAGATATGGCGGCCGGGCCGGCCCCTGCGGACGATACGACGGACGTCGGACGAGGCCGCACCGAAGCACCCGGAGGCCCTGGAGTAGTCGGAGGTCCCGCCCTCCCACTTCGACCCCGTTCGGTCAGCCGACCGTGCGGCCGCGGGAGCGGCCGTCGTCCGGTTCCAGGTGCCAGCTGATGATGCGCCGCGGATGGATCCGGATCACCTCGTTACTGAAGAACTCCGGTGCCGTCGGCGGGGCGTCGAGGGTGAGCAGTTCGGCGCGGCCGCGGATCTCTACACCGCGGCCCCAGCCGGGCGCGATCGGATCGTCGTCCGGGGCCATGTCGTCGACGACGAGCGAGACGTCGGGGCGGGCCTGCGCGTTGCGGTACTTCTGGCTGCGGCTGAGTGCCGGCCCGCCGATGTCGAGGGTGTCGTCGTCGTTGAGGACGAAGCCGACCGGGCGCACCTGCGGCCCGCCGTCCGGGCCGGTCGTCGCCAGGCGGGCCAGTGGCTGGCCGGCGAGGTAGGCGCGCTCCTTCGGGGTGAAGAGCGGGCCGGCGGCGGCCGGGGAGGGCGTGGTGGCGGTCTCCGGTGTGTGCGCGGGGCCGGGCGGCGTCCGGTCAGGGTGCGGTGGCGGTGTCTTTGTCGTTGACATGGGAGGGAGGCTAGGACCTCAAGTGCGATTGAGGGCAAGGGGATTGAGGGCAAGGGGGTTGATCGCGGAGTTCGGCGCGCCGGGCGCAGCGCACGTTGGTTCCGTGCGCCGCGCGCGGCATGTCGGTCGCGCGCGGCATGTCGGTTCAGCGTCAGTGTGCCGTCAGTGTGCGGCGTGGGGGACGTGGGGGCGTCGGGGCGTGTGGGCGCGGCGCGGGCGGTGCAGGCCGTGCGGCTCGCGGTCGCGATGGGTGCGGAAGACGTAGAGCGAGGCGATGAACATCACCCCGAACATCACCAGTCCCCAGACCGTCGACTTCAGCACCGAGGGAGTGCTGCCGCCGAGGGAGTAGAGCCAGCCCATCGACGCACCGAAGAGCGCGCCGTACGCCAGGGCGCGGGTCTCGGTGAGCATCGTCGCCTGGAAGTGCACCAGGGTCACCCCCAGCACCCCGGTGACCACGGCCGCGATCAGTCCGAGGAGCGCGGCCTGGCCGCCCTTGGCGCCGTTGGTGTGGTCCATCCAGATCGTGTAGCAGCCGAAGCAGAGCGCCGCGATGATCGGGAGCACCAGGGCGGGCCGCATGCGGCGGGCGGTCGCCTCGGGGGCGGCGCGCTCCACGGGGCCGACGAGTGTTGCGCCGTGTTCCGGCTCGACGGTGCCGTGCGAGCGGGCGGCCCGGGCCTCGGGCCGCCACTCCCCGCCGGTACGCGGGTCGCGGTGCGCGTGCGGGTCCATGACGGGCTCCTCTCGTTCGCCCTTTCCTGTCCAGGCGACACCCGGGTGTGGACGGCGTCAACTGGATCAGCCCTTGCCCAGACGGAACCCTGCCCGGACTCCTCACGTCAGTGCCAGCGGTGCTACCGCGCTACCGCAGGTCCTTCTGGTACCACGCGACGTCCCAGTAGCGGCCGAACTTCCGGCCCACCTCCGTGAACGTGCCGATGTGCTGGAAGCCGAAGCGCGCGTGGAGCCGGGCGGAGGCCACGTTGGGCTGGGCTATCCCGGCGTAGGCGCGGTGCACGTCCTCGTCGGCCAGCGCTGCGAAGAGCGCCGCGTAGAGCAGCGTGCCGACGCCCCGGCCGGCGGCGTCCGGCGCGCAGTAGACCGTCGTCTCCACGGAGGTCGCATACGCGCCCTTGGGACGGAACGGGCTGCTGGTGGCATACCCGAGCAGGTGGTCGTCGCCGTCCCGCGCAACCAGAAGGCGGTGCGGGCCGTCTTTGGGGTGGGAAAGCAACCACGGGCGACGTCGCTCGGGGCTGAAGGGCTCCGTGTCGAATGTGATGGGCGTCTCACGAATGTAGTGATTGTAAAGATCCGTAAGGGCTGTGAGGTCCGTCTCGGCACCCGCTCTGACCTGCACGTCCCCCTGCTCAGGCGGCATCTGTCCTCCCTCGTGGCGGTGCAGGGTACTGCATGATCAGAAAAATAGGGGCGCGGCATGGGAATTCTGTCCGGATTCCAGCCGTTGTTTCCTTCGGACGGGTCAGCCGGTCGCCACTGGCAGTCCACAGACCGATGATCCGCTCCGTTGTCCCGCGACCGACTCAGCGCAAAGGGAGCATCCGCATGGCAACCCGTGCCGTCGCCCGTCGTCAGGCCAGCACCGCCGGCTCTGACGAGGCCAACAGCGTTCGCGCAGCAGGCGGAGACATCGCCGACCGCGACCTGGTGGGCATGTATCTCGACGAGATCGCGCGCACGCCACTGCTGGACGCCGCCAAGGAGGTGGAGCTGTCGCAGACCATCGAGGCCGGGGTCTACGCCCAGCAGATCCTGGACGGCGAGATCACCGACACCGAGGCCGCGGGCGCGAGCCGCGCGGAGCTCGAGGCGCTCGCCGCCGAGGGCGAGCGGGCCAAGGACGTCTTCATCCGGTCCAACCTCCGCCTGGTCGTCGCCGTGGCCCGCCGTTATCCGCGCTCCGGCCTGCCCCTGCTGGATCTGATCCAGGAGGGCAACGCTGGCCTGGTGCGTGCCGTCGAGAAGTTCGACTACGCCAAGGGCTTCAAGTTCTCGACGTATGCGACGTGGTGGATCCGCCAGGCCATCACCCGTTCCATCGCCGATCAGTCGCGCACGATCCGGCTCCCCGTCCACCTCGTCGAGGAGCTCGGCCGGATCCGCCGGGTCCAGCGTGAGTTCAACCGCGAGAACGGCCGCGACCCGGAGCCCGAGGAGGTGGCCGGCGAGCTGGGGTCCACGGCGTCCCGCGTCACCGACGTCCTGGACTGGGCCCGCGACCCGGTCAGTCTCAACATGTCGGTGGACGACGACGGCGACACCCAGTTCGGCGACCTGCTGGAGGACACCTCCGCCGCGTCCCCCGAGCAGTCCGTGCTCACGCTGCTGCGCAGCGAGGAGCTGGAGGATCTGATCGACCGCCTCGACCAGCGCACCGCGTCGATCATCAAGGCGCGCTACGGCATCGAGGACGGCCGCGAGCGCACGCTGACGGAGGTCGGCAAGCAGCACGGCCTGACCCGTGAGCGGATCCGCCAGATCGAGAAGCATGCGCTGCTGGAGCTGAAGCGGATGGCGCGCGACACCGGATTCGACGCGGCGGCCTGAGCCGCCGCGGCGTGCCGTGAGCGCGGCGTGACGTGACGTAGCGCGCGCGTGCGCGTCGGAGTGCCCTGAGGGGGCGGTGCAGCGCCGGCGCGGGATGTCGGCGGAATGTGTTGTGGATGGGGCGAGCCCCGATGCCGTGGTGGCGTCGGGGCTCTTGTGCGTGCGGACATATCGGCGCTCACCGACGCGGCGCGGATCGCCGGGCGGGCACCCACCGTGAGGTAACCACCCACTCACAGGTAACCACCCACTAATTAGTGGGTACTTGTACGGAACTGCGCCCCCGCCAAGACTGATCACCAGGAGCTCGACCAGAGACGAGCAAAGGTCAGCAAGACCTCAGCAAGAGATCAGTACGAGAGATCAGTACGAGAAAGCGGCGGGAGCGTAGTTCCGTTATGGCGGCGGGGAATTCGATGGAGCACTCGGTGGGAAACGCGGCGCGGAAGAACGTCACCGTGCTGGGCCTGGGAGACATGGGTACGGCCCTGGCGGCGGCGCTTCTCGCGGCCGGTCACCGGGTGACGGTGTGGAACCGTACGGCGCGCAAGGCCGACGCGCTGGTGGAAAAGGGCGCCCGGCGCGCGCTCACTCCGGCCGAGGCGATCGCCGCGGGCGAAGTGGTGATCGTCTGCATTCTGGACTACGCCGCCGTCGGCCCGCTGCTGGCCGACGACGGTGCAGGTGAGGCGCTCAAGGGCCGGGTCGTGGTCAATGTGACCAACGGTTCGCCGGCCGAGGCACGGGAGCTCGCGGAGCGGGTTTCCGGGCTCGGCGCGGACTATCTCGACGGCGGCATCATGGCCGTCCCGGAAATCATCGGGCAGCCGCAGGCATTTGTGCTCTACAGCGGCGCCGAGGACGCTTTCCGGGCGCATCGCGAAGTGCTGGACGCCTTCGCCCGCAGCGTCTATCTGGGGACGGACCCGGGCCTGGCGCCGCTCAACGACCTGGCGCTGCTGAGCGGAATGTACGGCATGTTCGGCGGTTTTCTGCACGCGGCCGGCCTGGTGCGTTCGGCGGGCGGCAACGTCGCGGAATTCACCCGGGAACTCCTGGTCCCGTGGCTGCGGGCGATGGCCGACAACCAACTGCCCGCGATGGCGGAGCAGGCGGACTCCGGGGATTACGGCGCCACTGGCTCCAACCTCGCCATGCAGGTCTCGCACGATGCCATCGGTGACGTCAGCCGGGCGCAGGGCGTCAGCACGGAGCTGTTCGGCCCGCTGTGGGAGCTGATGAAGCGGCGGGTGGCGGACGGCCACGGTGCGGAGAGCGTCGGGGGAGTGCTGGAGCTGGTCCACCCCAGAGAGGGCCGGGCGTGACGCCGTCCCGATAGGGCGAGCCCCCGGGCTCGCCCCTGACGCACAAGCGACGCACAAGAGGCGGTGACCGCTTCTCCTTCCGGGAGAGCGGTCACCGCCTCGTATGCGTCGTATGCGTCAGCCGGCCGGCCGTCAGGAGCGGCTGCCGGCCGTCAGGAGTCGCTGCCCGCCGTCCACTCCGACCACGACATGTTCCAGCCGTTGAGGCCGTTGTCGGGCTGGACGGTCTTGTCCTTGGAGTTCTTGACGATGACCACGTCGCCGATCAGCGAGTTGGTGTAGAACCACTTGGCCGGGGTGTCGCCACCGCCGCCCTTGTTGTCCTCCAGGCCCACACAGCCGTGGCTGGTGCCGGTGCGGCCGAAGATCGACGAGTTGCCCCAGTAGTTGCCGTGTATGAAGGTGCCGGACGACGACAGCCGCATGGCGTGCGGCACGTCCTTGATGTCGTACTCGCCGCCGAAGCCGACCGTCGAGCCGTCCATCCGGGTCTGCTCGAACTTCTCCGAGATCACCATCTGGCCGTTGTAGGTCGGGTGGTCGGGGCTGCCGCCGGAGATCGGGATGGTCTTGATGACGTTCCCGTCCTGCTTGACGGTCATGGTCTGGGTGTTCATGTCCACCGTGGAGACCTGCGAGCGGCCGATGGTGAAGGACACCGTCTTGGACTGCACACCGGTGATGCCCGGGCCGCCCTTCACCCCGTCCAGGTCGATCTTCATGGTGACCTTGGAGCCGGCCTTCCAGTAGTCCTCCGGCCGGAAGTCCAGCCGCTGGTTGCCGAACCAGTGGCCGACGACCTTCTGGCCGCTGCTGGAGGTCACCGTGATGTGGGACCGGACATCCTTCTGGTTGGCGATCGGCTTGTCGAAGTTGAACGACACCGGCATGCCGACGCCGACCTTCTGGCCGTTGTCGGGCGTGAACGAGCCGATGAAGCTGTTCTTCGAGGAGACCGTGGTGAAGGTCGCGTTCTCGGTCGCCGGGCGGCCCTTGGCGTCCTTGGCGTTCGCCACGAGCCTGTACTTGGCGCCGCGGTCCAGCGGTGCGCCGGGCTTCCAGGAGGTGCCGTCCGGCGATATGGCGCCGGCGACGTCCTTGCCGGTGTCGACGGCGGTGAGCTTGACGTTCGTCAACTTGCCGCCGGTGACCTTCACTCCGGTGTCGTTGATGCTGGCGTTGGTGGCGCCGTCCTTCGACGAGACCTGGATCTTGGCGTCGGAGGCGTCCTTGGCGGCCGCGGCGTCCGCCCCGGCCTGCCCGTTCTTGCCGTCGCCCTGGCCCGCCTCGGCGTCGCCGCCGCAGGCCGTCAGCGACAGCGCACCCGCGGCGAGCAGCGCGGTGAGCGCCAGGGCGCGGCGGGTACGGCGGGTGCGGCGGGGTGCGGCGGAATCGCGTGACTCGGTCTGAAGCTGCTGGTGGGCGGTGCGGGACGGGGCGGGCGAGGGGTTGTCCAGCGATGTCACGAGCTGCTCCATACAGGGGTGTTGTGATTCCGTGCTGGTAAACAGCACCTACGGGTGGATTTGGTTGCGGGTGCGACCATGTTGTGACGAAGGTCACATTCGCGGCGGCAGGGGTCGGTCGCCCGGCCCTGACAGCCAGGTTCGCAGTGCCGTGCCGTCTTCGTCCAGGCCGGACGGCGCCGTCGGTTGTACCACCGGCGTGCCCGACAGGCGCAGCGGGCCGGTGACTTGGGGAATCCGGCCCGGGCCGACCGGAACGACCGGGTCCAGCCCCGGCCGTGCCGCCAACTCCAGCGCCTCGGAGAGGCTGTTGACCGGCCCGCACGGCACCCTCTGCGCCTCCGCCTTCAACGGCGTCCCGCCGGGCTCCCCGGTGATGCTCATCGGCCCGCCCACCGCGGCCGCCGCCGCGTCCCCGGGGTCCGCCAGGTCGAGCGCCAGGCCCCGCTCGGAGCGGTTGGCGGCGTCGAAGTACGCGGCGGTCCCGTCGGAGGAGGGAAGGGGCGCCCAGGTGTCCAACGCCGGTCGCGAGGGTGCGCCGGTGCGTCCGATGGCGTGGTGCCGGTGGACGGGCCCGGGGAGCTCACGGGCGGTCCGCGACACACGCGGCGGGCGCACATGTGGTGTCGGGAATGCGGTGAAATGTCATAGGAGATGTGTCACTTCGGGATTTGTGGCCCAAGATCCCCTGTTGGAAGGCCAGACGTGTGGTGTCTACTGGACCCAGGTGTTCTGTCCACGGAGATCCGTCGGAAGCGCCCTAGCCCAGCGCCCACTTGTTCGGGAGGAACAGCATGCTCCCCTCCGTTTCGATTCTCCAGCAGATCGGCCTAGGCGTTCTGCTGGTCATCGTCGTCCTCTGGGCGGTCGGCCTGATCAGACTGACCCGCCGCGGGCACTACGGCACCAGCGCCCCGTTCCCCTTCCGGAGGCGTGCGCCTCGCGCCCGGATCCGGCTCGACGCCGTACCGCGCCAAACGGGGCCCGGCGGGCCCGCCTCGGAGAACGTCGACCTCACCCCCGCCGAACGGCAGGCGTTCGACGACCTCGTGCGGCAGCTCAGCAGCCGCAGTTGATCTCCCGTCAGCCGGGCGCGCCGGCCCTCCGGCGCGCCCGGCTCACCGCACCGGCCCCAGCTTGAGCAGCGCCAGCGCCGCCAGCATCTGCACCGACACCGCGGCCGCCGACTTCCGCGTCGGCAGATGGTGCTGACCACGTATGAGCAGCACCGCGAGGAAGTAGCCGAACCCCCATGTCGTCCACGTCGCGGCCTGCACGAACGTGGAACTCGCCGGCAGCCACGCCGCGATGAGCAGCCGCGGCAGGTCCGTCACCCAGAAGAGCACCACGAACAGGCTCGCCGTCGGCGCGAACCGCCCGTTGCCGCCGAGCGTCCGCGCTATCGCGTGGGTGACCACCCCCAGCCCCAGACTGGCCAGCAGCACCCCCGCCTCGGCCATCCCCGCCAACTGCAGCGCCGCCGTGGGACCGGCCGCCCACTGGGCGCGGAACGCGTCCACCGACACGATCCCGATCCCGCCGCTGATCAGGCACAGCAGCACCGCCGCACTCCACGCGCTGCGGTCCCGCGCCTCGTCGAAGACCTCCACCGGCCGGTACCAGAGCCCGAATATCAGCCGGTGCCACCACAGCCGCCGGCGCGGCGCGGGCTCCCGGCGGGCCGGCGCGGGCGGCGCGGGCGGCGCCGGCTGCACCAAAGTGGGCGGCGGCGGAGGCGGCTGGGCGGCCGGGGGCGCGGCGGCGCGCCGGCCGCGCCGCGAGGGCGGAGGTGTGGGGGGCGGCGATGCGGACATACGGCCGTTTCTACCACCGGCCGAGCCGGTACGACGCGCGGGCGTCGGACGGAACATGAGACCGACCGCGCCACCCGGATGAGACGCTCGACCGGTGACGCTTCAGACACCGGAGCACGACGAGGCACACGGCGGCGGCCTCGGCAGCCGCCTCAACTGGCTGCGCGCGGCGGTCCTCGGGGCCAACGACGGGGTGGTCTCCACCGCCGGACTCGTCGTCGGCGTCGCCGGCGCCACCGACTCGCGCAGCACACTGCTGACGGCCGGACTCGCCGGACTGCTGGCCGGCTCGATGTCCATGGCCGCCGGCGAATACGTCTCGGTCTCCACCCAGCGCGACTCCGAGAAGGCCGCACTGGCCCTGGAGAAGCGCGAACTGGCCACCGAACCGCAGGCCGAACTCGTCGAACTGACCGGACTCCTGGAGAGCAAGGGCCTCAGCGGCGAACTGGCGCAGGAGGTGGCCGAGCAGCTGACGGCCCATGACGCGCTGCGCGCCCACGCCGAGGTGGAGCTCGGCATCGACCCCGACGAGCTCACCAACCCCTGGCACGCCGCGGGCGCCAGCTTCCTCGCCTTCACCGCGGGCGCGCTGCTCCCGCTCCTGGCGATCGTGCTGCCGCCGGCCGGCCAGCGCCTGTGGATCACCGTTCTGGCGGTCCTCGGGGCCCTGACCCTGTGCGGCTGGACCAGCGCCCGCCTGGGCACCGCCCCCGTCGGCCCGGCGGTCCTGCGCAACGTGGCCGGCGGCGTCCTGGCCATGGCCGTCACCTACGTCGCGGGGACCCTCCTGGGGGCGGTGGGAGCCTAGGGCGTGTCCGATGGGTCATGGCCGGGGTCGCGGCGTCTGGCACGGCACCTCGCCGCGTTGCCGAAACGTCCCGATAGCTCCGCTATCAAGACGCTCCGGCGCCTTGCGATGCTCCCCCATGCCCTGAACGGGCACGGGAGGTACCCCCATCCTCAGACGCCGCGACCTATCCGCCCCTGACCCATCGGACACGCCCTAGGTTCCCTGGCTTCCACCCGGCCCGGTCGCCCCGTACAGCTCGGTGTAGGACGGGAAGCGGCCGCCGGGGCCGTCCACCGGGGTGGCGGTGCGGGCGGCCTTGACGACGGCCCGGGTCACGACGTCGGCGCCGGTGGCCAGGAGGTCGTTCAGGACGCCCGCTTCCAGGTGGACGGCGAAGACGGGGTCGGCCAGGGCCTCCGCCTCGGTGAGCGGCCGGGCGCCGGTGGCCAGCGTGAAGACCGTGTCGCCGTCGTTGAGGAGGTGGACGGGGCGCAGCGCGCGGGCCAGGCCGTCGTGGGCGGTGCCGGCGAGCTTGTGGGCCTGGGCCCGGGTGAGGACGGCGTCGGTGGCCACCACCGCGAGGGTGGTGTTGAGCGGCGGGTGGACGGAGGCGGCCGACCGGGCCGCGGAGAGCTGCCGGGCCTCGGCGAGGCGGCGCCGGGCGGCCGCGTGGACCTCGGGCGCGGGGAGCGGTCCGGGCGCGCCGTAGAGGGCGCCGGTCCGCGGGTCGGCGAAGGAGCCGGCGGAGTTGACGGCGGCCAGCGCGGCGATCGTTATCCCGGAGGGCAGGACGGCGCTGGCGGTGCCCACGGCGCCCTTGAGGCCGCCCGCGACCGCGCCGGTGCCGGCGCCGACGACGCCCTGGGGGACGGGCGCACCGGGCGCCGTCCGGGCGGCCTCCTCGACGGCGGCGCGGCCCAGGGCGGCGTCCGGACGGGCCCGCCAGTCGCCGCCGCGCCCCAGGTCGAAGAGGGCGGCGGCGGGGACGACGGGGACGACCTGGGCCGGGTCGGGGCCGACCCGGAAGCCCCGGCCGTGCTCCTCCAGCCAGCCGACGACACCGGACGCGGCGTCAAGTCCGAACGCCGAGCCGCCGGTCAGCACGACCGCCTCGACACGCTGGACGAGGTTGCGGGGGTCGAGGGCGTCGGTCTCCCGGGTGCCCGGGCCGCCGCCGCGCACGTCGACCGCCGCGACGGCGCCGCCCTCGGGGGCCAGGACGACGGTGGTGCCGGTGAGCCAGCCGTCGCCGATGCGCTGGGCGTGGCCGACCCGGAGGCCGGGGATGTCGGTCAGGGCGTCGCGCGGGCCCGGGGGGTGCGGGACGTCCCCGCCCCCCGGATACCGCTGGTGCTGCCGCGTGTCGGTCATGGGGCATGCGTACCACGCGGGCCCCGCCCGGTGCGGCTCCGGGCGCCGGGCGGGGTCAGTGGCCGACCGGGCCCATCACGATGACCGGGTGGAGGGCCGGGTCGAGGGTGCGCAGCAGTGCGCGCATCACCTCGGGCTTGAGGCTGACGCAGCCCTGGGTGGGGCCGTCGTGGTCGACGTGCAGCCAGACGCCGCCGCCCTTGGCGTCGCCCAGGGGCCGCCGGCCGTCCAGCGGGGACGAGCCGGGGACGCGGTTGTAGTTGATGGCGATGACGTAGTCGAAGGCGCCGGCCAGCGGCTCGCCCTCGACGCCGGTGCCGTGCGCGACGAAGCTGCTGTTGTGGTCGTAGGGGAGCTTGGTGCCCTCGGGTGCGGGCAGTCGGCCGCCGGCGTCGGTGAGGGTGTAGACGCCCTGGGGGGAGCGCAGGTCGCCGTAGCGGTGCTGGGTGGTCCATCCGTGGGCGGCGTTGTGCGCGGACCAGACGGGCCCGGCCTCCCAGTAGTCCGAGCCCTCCGCGCGGGTGTAGAGGACGACCCGCGAGTCGTACGAGTCGGCGCCCTTGCCGGTGACGACGAGGACCTGGCGGGTGTTGGCCGGTATGCGCTTGCGGGCGGCGTCGCTGAGGTCCGGGATGGTGCGCAGTCCGCGGGCGGTGTCCGGCGCGGGCTGGTGGGGCGCCGGGGTGTTCGGGCCGGCGACCGTCCGGGCCGCACCGCTCTTGGCGTCCGGCCGGCCGTTGTGGTCGTCGCCCGAAGCCGGCCAGGCCCACAGGGCGGTGCCGACCAGCGTGGAGAGCGCGAGGCCGCCGACGGCCTTGCTGCGCCGGGACAGTCTCCTGCGCGCACGGGACTGGGCGTGGCGGGCTGCCATGTCTGGCGTCTCCTCAGGTACGGACGGGTGGACGGCCCGTGGGCCGCTGCGGGACCGCAGAGCCCCCAGGCATAAAAAGGGCAATCTGCACCCTACCGCGTTCCGCTGGGGCCGCTTCCGTGGGCCGTGGTGAACGGTAGAGGGCATGAGGAAGACGCCGCACGCCGCGTGGACCTTTGATAGGGGAATGCAGGGATTGGCCGCGAGCGCGCGCTGTGTGACGTGCCGCGGAGCGCGTGGCGGGGTGGCCCGAAGTTGGCCGGAATGCGACCCAAGTCCACTCTGGGAGAAGTCAGTTGACTGGCCGAGTCGCCGGGTGCGTCCGGTGCTTTCCGGCCGCTCGGGGAAGCGGTCCGCCGGCCGGGCGCGGCGGGCAGCGCGTACGGCCGTTCGGCACGCTTACGGGGGACGGCGCGCCGGGCGGGCGCCGCTCACACCCGTAGCCGGGATGGGCCGACCGGCGGCCGCTACTCCTCCTCCAGGGCGGTGCCCTGGCGGGCCGTCAGGGTGACGCCCACCGCCACCGTGGCGGCCGCCACCAGACCCGCCAGCGGAACCGCGACACGCCCGGCGGCCGTGCACGCCAGAACCAGAACGGCGGACACCGGCAGGACCAGTTGCTGGGCGAGCCCGCGCTTCTGGTGGCGGGAGTGGATCAGCCACACCGTGAACAGGTAGAGCGCGCCCGGCACCGTGACACAGGCCGCCGCCGCGTACGCCGAGAGGTGCGCGCCGCCGGCCGACTGCTCCACCGCGACCTCGATGCCCGCGCCGACCGCCGCGGCCGAGCAGAACACCAGGTAGTGGCCGTACCCCCACAGGAACGCCTGGCGGTTGGAGCGGAGGTGCAGGTGGATGGGGACCGCGAAGTAGATCCAGTACGCCGCGAAGACCAGCAGCAGGCCGCCGGCGGCGATCGGCAGCAGCGTGCCCAGGGCGTGGTGCTCGTCGAGCGCCGACTGCACGGCCACGGTCGCCGCGGAGACCGTCTCGCCCAGCACGATGAGGGTGAACAGGCCGTAGCGCTCGGCGATGTGGTGCGGGTGCCAGCTCGTCTCCCGCCTACGTTCGGCGAGCGCCGGGACCGACAGCTCCAGCAGGCCCATCACGAGGAACACCCACGGCGCGTCGCCCGGCGGCAGGAACAGCAGCGCCAGCCAGCCGACCTGGCAGAGCGTCACGCCGAGGGCGTAGTGGAGCGCGGTGCGCCGTTCGATGCCCCGGGCCCCGTGCGCGGCCCGCAGCCACTGGCTCACCAGCGCCAGCCGCATCACCAGATAGCCGAACCACACCAGCCGGAAGTCGCCGTGGTCGAAGGCCCGCGGGACGCCGGCGGCCAGGATGAGGACACCGGCGATCTGAACGAGCGTCACCACCCGGTACAGCACGTCGTCGGTGTCATACGCCGACGAGAACCAGCTGAAGTTGACCCACGCCCACCAGATGGCGAAGAACAGCATCAGATAGCCGGCCACGCCGTGTCCCGGATGGCCCTCGGCGAGGGCGTGCACCAGTTGGCGGCCGGCCTGGGCGACCGCCACCACGAAGCACAGGTCGAAGAAGAGCTCCAGTGGGGTGGCGGCGCGATGCGCCTCGTCGCGGCTGCGTGCCCGCATCAGAACCGTCACGTCGCCCCAGCCCCTCTCGTCGGCCGCCGGTGGAGTGGCCCTCAGTAGAGCGCGGAGCCGGCGGCGACGGGGGCAACGGGGCGCGGCGTGTCGGGGCGGGCCGGGCAGCCCTAGTCGGCCACCGCCTCCACGATCGACGCGAAGCCCGGCGTCGGGAGCACCCGCGTCAGCCGGAAGTCGGCGGCCGCCAGCAGCGCCGCGAACTCGTCCGCGTTGCGTTCCCGGCCGTCGAAGACCGTCAGCATGGCGATGTCCATGGTCTTGCCGAAGTGCGGGGCGTTCCCCGGCGGCAGTACGCAGTCGACGACCAGGAGGCGGCGGCCGGGCGCCATCGCCGTACGGCAGCTGCGCAGGATGCGGCGGCAGGCGTCGTCCGGCCAGTCGTGCAGCACGTGTTTGAGGACGTAGAGGTCGCCGCCCTCCGGGACCGCGGTGAAGAAGTCGCCCTCCTGGGTGCGCCAGCGGCCCTTGAGCTCGTCGCCGTCCAGCAGGTGGTGGGCCAGCGGCGGCGCCAGGTCGAAGAGGACGCCGGTCAGCTGCGGGTGGCGGCCCAGCACCGCGCGCAGCAGACCGCCGCGGCCGCCGCCGACGTCGACGACGGTGCCGGTCTCGGGGAAGGGATAGACGGCGGCCACCGCGTCGTCCACCGGGGCGGCCAGCGACGCCGTCCCGTCGTCGAAGAGCGTGCGCCTGGCCGGATCCGACTCCAGATGGGCGA
Organism: Streptomyces sp. S186; assembly: GCF_051603415.1. NCBI lineage: Bacteria > Bacillati > Actinomycetota > Actinomycetes > Kitasatosporales > Streptomycetaceae > Streptomyces > Streptomyces sp. S186. The sequence continues at coordinate 4,824,727 of NZ_CP193932.1, forward strand.
AGAGCGGCGTGCCGAAGAGCCGCTCGAAGGCCGCGCCGCCGTGCCGTACCGCCTCGGTCAGGCCGGCGGAGGTCCGCAGGAACAGGTCGTCGGTGAGCATCATGACGGCGGGGTGCAGCGAGTCGGGCACGTCGGTGCGCAGCTGCCGGGCGGCCGGCGTCAGCTGATAGGCGCCCGCGGTGTCCTCGCGGAAGATGCCGCGGGCGGCGAGGTAGCGCAGGACGCGGCGCAGGTGCGGGGCGTGGGTGTCGGTGGCGGCGGCCAGTTGCTCGGGGGTGCGCGGGCCCGCGGTGAGCCGGTCGGCGATGCGGTAGTGGGCGGCGGTGCGCAGCGCGGCGGAGAAGAGATGGCCCATGGCCTGGTCCATGAGGTGGGTCGCGAGATCGGCCGGCTGGTCCGCCGGTCGGGTGGGTGAAGTGGCCAACGTCAGCCTCCGGTCGTCGGCTTGGGGATGCGCTGCGCCACGTCGCAGGCATGGTGATCCACGGTTGCAGGCGGGGGCGGTGGTGTCACGGGGGACCGGGCACCGACCCGCTGCGTACCGGCCAGCGCGGGACGCCCCGGCCGGCGGGAACGGAACCGGGCGCGCCACGGGAACGCGCCGGCCCGAGGGGCAGACGGCGGCGCCCGCACATGGTCGAATGCGCGTATGAGCGACCGTGACCATGCCCTCGCCTCCTCCGTCCTGGCACCGCTCGACGCCCGCCTCGCGGACCTCGTGGCCCTCTACGAAGACCTGCACCGCCACCCCGAACTCGCCTTTCAGGAAACGCGTACGGCCGCGGCGGCGGCCCGCCGGCTGACCGCGTACGGCTACGACGTGACGACCGGCATCGGCGGCACCGGCGTCACCGGGGTGCTGCGCAACGGCCCCGGCCCGGTGGTCCTGCTGCGCGCCGACATGGACGCGCTGCCGGTCACCGAGAACTCCGGGGTGCCGTACGCCTCCACCGTCCCGGGACGGATGCACGCCTGCGGGCACGACGTCCATGTGGCCTGTCTGCTGGGGGCCGCCGACCTGCTGGCCGCGGGCCGCGCGCACTGGTCCGGGACGCTGGTGGTGCTGTTCCAGCCTGCCGAGGAGGCCGGCAAGGGCGCCCGCGCCATGCTCGACGACGGCCTGTACAGCAAGGGCCTGGTGCCCACGCCCGATGTGGTGCTGGCGCAGCACGTCGCCCCGTTCGGCGCGGGGGTGATCGCGTACTGCCCGGGGGCCTGTATGGCCGCCGTCGACACGTTGGAGATCACCTTCCACGGGACCGGCGGCCACGGGTCGCAGCCGGAGACGACGGTGGACCCGATCCTGATGGCGGCGGCGTTCGTGCAGCGGGTGCAGTCGGTGGTGGCGAGGGAGGTCGCCGCGAAGGAGCGGGCGGTGGTCACGGTCGGCGCGTTCCACGCCGGGGACAGCGCCAACGTGATCCCGGACCGGGCCGTCGTCCGGCTCAGCGTCCGCAGCTTCGACCCGAACGTGCGGACCACCGTGCTGGCCGCCGTCGACCGGATCGCGCGGGCCGAGGCGGCCGCGTCCGGCGCACCGCGGGAACCGGAGACCAGGGTGATCGACTCGCTCCCGGTGACGGTCAACGACACGGCGGTGCTGACGGAGGTCAACGCGAGCTTCACCCGGCTCTTCGGCGAGCAGCGGGTGTTCGCGTACGAGCCGGCGACCGGCAGCGAGGACGCGGGACTGCTGGCGAGCGCCGCCGGGGCGCCGCTGTACTACTGGTGGCTGGGCGGCTGGGACCCGGACGAGTTCCGCACCGCGCTGGCCGCCGGGCGGCTGGCCCAGGACATCCCCTCCAACCACTCGCCGCAGTTCGTCCCGCTGCCCCGGCCGACCCTGGCCACGGGCGTGCAGGCGCTGACGGCCGCGGCGCTGAACCGGCTGGACGGCCGGCGCTGAACCGGCTGGGCGGGGCGTAACCGGGAGAGGCCACCGCACCCTGGGGAGAAGGCCGTTGACCTTGTCCCAGGGGGAAGGCCCAGCATCGGCGGGGCCGGGCGAGGTGCCCGGCACGAGGAGGACGGCCGCCGTCCGCCGGCGGCGACGGCGCGTGGAGGAGCACCAGGTGGACGGGGCACACCGCAGGGACGAGGCAGACCGCAGGGACGGGGAACTGCTGACGATCGGGGCGTTCGCACGGGCGTCCCGGCTCTCGCCGAAGGCGCTGCGCCTCTACGACGAGCTCGGTCTGCTGACCCCCGTCCACGTCGACCCCTTCAGCGGCTACCGCCACTACGCCCCGGCCCAGTTGGAGCGTGCCCGGCTGGTGGCCTGGCTGCGCCGGCTCGGCATGCCGCTGGCCCGCATCCGCGAGGTGTGCGAGCTGGCGCCGGGCGCCGCGGCCGGGGCGGTCGCCGCGTACTGGGCGCAGGTCGAGGCCGATGTCGCCGACCGCCGGGACCTGGCCGCCTTCCTCGTGGACCAGCTGAAACGGAAGGACACCACGATGACCCGACCCCTGGACCCCACGACCCCGTTGACGATGCGCTGCGCCGCCCTCACGGACCGAGGGCTGGTGCGCACCGCCCAACAGGACGCGGCCTACGCCGGCCCGCACCTGCTGGCGGTCGCCGACGGCTACGGCCCCCAGGGCGGCCCGGCCGCCACCGCCGCCATCAAGGCGCTGAAGCCCCTGGCGGACCAGGATCTGACCGCCGCCGACCTGCTCACCGTCCTGGAGGAGGCGGCCCGGGACGCCCACCGTGCCGCGCCGACGGCCGACGAGCCGACCGGCAGCACCCTCACCGCGCTGCTGCGCTCCGGCCCCCGGCTGGCGCTGCTGCACATCGGGGACTCGCGGGCCTACGTCCTGCGGGACTCCGGGCTCGTCCGCCTCACCCACGACCACAGCCTGGTGCAGTCCCTCATCGACGAGGGCCGGCTCACGCCCGAGGAGGCGCCGTCGCATCCGCAGCGCGCCGAGCTGCTGCGGTCCCTGGACGCCGGCGCCGACTTCGCCCCGGACCTCCAACTGCTCGACGCCCGGCCCGGTGAGCGCTATCTGCTCTGCACCGACGGCCTGACCGGCGTCGTCCCGCCCGACGCGATCCGCGAGACCCTCGCCGGCGCGGCCACCCCGCAGCAGGCCGTCGCCGAGCTGGTCCGCCGCACCCACGAGGCCGGGGCGCCGGACAACGTGGGGTGTGTGGTGGCGGATGTGGTCATGGTGGAGGAGGGGGAGGTGGGGGACGTGGGGGCGTAGGGACGTAGGGGGGCCGGCGGCCGCACCGGGCAGTTGACGGCTCTCGCCCGGGCGGCCACCGGCCCTCTGACCGGCCCGCCTGACCGGCCTCCCTGGCCGGCCCCCTGACGGTCAACGCGCCCCTACGCCCGCCCCTTCAGCATCCCCTGGAAGTAGAGCTGCGGCAGGCCGTAGCGCTTGAGGAACCACATGTCGGTGCGTTCCCGGGTGGTGTCGAGGAAGCGGAACGAGGGCGTGGGGCGCAGGTCGTAGTCGAACTCGGCCAGCAGCATCTTGTGCCGGGCCGTGACGAGGGGGCAGGAGGTGTACCCGTCGTAGCGGGCGGTGGCCGGGCCCCCGCGGAGTCCGGCGAGGAGGTTGGCGACGAGCACCGGGGCCTGCTTGCGGATCGCCGCGCCCGTCTTGGACGTGGGGAGGTTGGCGACGTCCCCCAGGACGAACACCTCCGGGAAATCAGGGTTCTGGAGCGTGTGCCGGTCCGCCTTGACGTACCCGTAGGGGGACTCGGGGTCGGCCAGCGGGCCGTCGGCGAGCCACCGGGGTGCCTGCTGCGGCGGTACCGCGTGCAGCAGGTCGTAGTGGACGGTCTCGGTGCGGCCGGTGGCGTGGTCGGTGAGCACGGCCGCGAGTTCCGCCCCGTCCACCCGGGTCAGCTCGCTCTGCAGGCGCACCTCGATGCCGTACCGGCGCGCCGTCTGCTCCAGGGCCCGGGCGAAGACCGGCACCTTGAAGAGCGTGGGCTCGGGAAGGACGAGAACGGTGCGGATGGCGCCCAGCACCCCGCGCTTGCGCCAGTGGTCCGCCGCCAGATACGCGATCTTCTGCGGCGCGCCACCGCACTTGACCGGCCCGGATGGCATGGTGAACACGGCCGTGCCGCGCCGCATCCGGCGGATCAGATCCCAGGTGTACGGGGCGAGGTCGGCCCGGTAGTTGCTGCTCACCCCGTCGTGGCCGACGGCCGACGCGAGTCCCGGCACGCCGTCCCAGTCGAGGCTCAGTCCGGGCGCCAGAACCAGCCGCCCGTAGGAGAACACCCGGCCCGTGGCGGTGGTGACCGTACGAGCCACCGGGTCGACGGCGGTGGCGCGCTCGCGCAGCCAGCGCACGCCGGGCGGGATGACCTCGGCCTCGGGGCGCAGCGCGGCGCGCAGCGGCGCCTGGCCGCCGCCGACGAGGGTCCACAGCGGCTGGTACCAGTGCGTCTCGGCGGGCTCCAGCAGGGCGATGTCCCGAAGGCCGGCACGTCGTAACCGGGCGGCGACCGTGATGCCCGCGGTACCGCCGCCGACGATCAGTATCTGGTGGTGGACGGGGGCGGGCGCGGGCGAGGGCGCGGAGTCCGCGTCGGCTGCGGACCGGGTCATGTCTGTCTCCTGACTTCGGGACGGGTTAGGGGCGTTGGGGTTTGGGCGTTGGGCTTGGGGGTTGGGGCTGCGGGGTTGGGTTCGGCGGACGGGGGCGGGGGGGACGGGGGACGGGGACGGGGGACGGGTTCGAGAGTCGAAGGCCGGGTGTTCGAGGTCGGAGTTCTGGGTCCGGAGTTGGTGGCTGGGGACTCACTCATCTAGAGATCGGGCAGTGAGGTGGCCGCCACGGCCAGGGCCAGGACGGTGACGAGGACGGCGAAGGACGTCGTGAGGGTCCGCGGGCGCAGGCGGCCGGCGAGGCGGTTGCCGAGCTGGCTGCCGACCGCGGCGCAGGCCGCGAGGGTGGCCAGCAGGGGCCAGTCCAGCGACCCGGTACCGGCCCGGGTCGCCAGCGCGGCCCCGGAGTTGATCAGTATCACCAGCAGCGAGGTGCCGACGGCGACCGGCATCTCCAGCCCCAGGACGAGGGTGAGGGCCGGCACGACGACGAAGCCGCCGCCCACTCCGAAGAACCCGGTGAGCAGCCCGACGGACGAGGCGGTCACGGCGGTACGCAACGGCCGTGGACGCCGGGGCTGTTGGGGCCGCCGAGAACCACGAACGGCCAGGGCCCGCCGCTCCCCACCCCAACCCCCTGAATCTCCTGAGGACTTGCGCACCCCACCCCGTAAGGACACCACCCGGGTCAGCCCCTTCGGCCCCCTCCGCATCGCAGCCCGCCGCCCCGCCTCCGTAAACCGTCCGTCGTCCCCGTCCCCGTCCCCGTTCCCGTCCACGGTGCCGCCCGCCGCCCGCTCGTCCCCCCGGGCACCGCGCACCACCATCCCCACCGCCACCACCAGCATCAACCCCGAGAACGCCACCATCAGCACCCCCGGGTCCAGGGACGCGCTCCAGCGGGAGCCGGCGAAGCTGCCGGCCGTCCCCAGGGCGCCGAACACCGTGCCCGCGGCCCACCGGACCCGGCCCGCGCGGGCGTGGCAGAACAGTCCGCTGACCGCGCCGACCGCGACCACCACCAGGGCCCCCGCCGTCGCCGCGTGCGGTGACTGCCCCAGCAGATAGACCAGGGCCGGCACCGCCAGCACCGAACCGCCGCCGCCGAGCGCACCGAGCAGCAGCCCGATCAGCAACCCGCAGGACAGCGCCGTCGCGGCTATGAGAACGGACACGGCGGCCGGTTACGCGGACGGCGCCGCGGCGCGCGGCGCGAGCGCGACCGCCCGGCTGGCATCGGACCACTCGGCGACGAACGCGAAGCGGTCGCCGCGGACCACCGTCTCGCGCCACTCCACCGCCCGTTCCCCGGCCCGCCCGACGCGTTCGATGGCGAACGCCGCCTCCCGGTCGGCCAGCCCGAGCAGCCACGCCTGCCGGATGTCCGGCAGGAACGGAGCGATCCGCTCCCGCCCTCCGGTGACCCGTACTCCGCAGCGCCGGGTCAGCTCGCCGTAGAGCGAGGTGTGCCCGAAATCGGCCTCCAGCAGGGGCTCGGCGAGATCGGCCGGGAGGTAGGTGGTGTCGTGGGCGAGCGGTTCGCCGTCCGCGAGCCGCAGCCGCTCCAGCACGACCAGGGACGCGTCCGGAACCAGCCCCAGGTGGCCGGCGACCGTCGCGTCCGCGGTCCGCTCCAGCCGCAGCACCTCGCTGTGCTGGTCCACGCCCTGGGCCTCCAGATCGCGGAAGAGGCTGTAGAGGGAGCCGAGCGGCTGCTGTATGCGACGGGCGCCGAGGCGGCTGGCGCGGCCGCGTTCGGCGATCACCAGGCCGTCGGCGCGCAGCTTGCGCAGCGCCTCCCGGACGGTGTGCCGGCTGACCTCGTACTCGCTCGTCAGCCGGTGCTCGGCCGGGAACTCCTCGGCGAACGCGCCGGCGTCCATCCGGCGGCGCAGGTCGTCCAGGAGCTGCGCCCAGAGGGGCAGCGGGGAGCCGCGGTCCAACGGGAGGGGCCCGTAAGGGGCGTGGTCGCCGGCACCCGCGTACGGATCAAGTCGGCGGTGCGCGCCCGGTTGTTCGGGCTGGGCGGGCGGCGTCATCTCGATCCGGTCCTCTCGTTCCGTCGTCCGGCCCACGGGGGAGGCTCGGCTTGTCCCCCCGCGGACCGGGTACCTAATGTACGTACATCCGTGCATCCGCACAACGGAGCGGCATACACGGTGCATTCAGCCGCCCACGCCGCCGGCCCGAGCGGGCCGACCGCCGCGCCCGGGCGCCGCACCCCTGGAGGCCCGACCGTGCACTTCGCGCAGTACTACCTCGACTGCCTGTCCCAGGCGTCGTACCTGATCGGTGATCAGAACACCGGACGCGCCGTCCTCGTGGACCCGCGCCGTGATATCGACGAGTACCTGGCCGACGCCGAGGCGGCCGGCCTGCGCATCGAACTCGTCGTCGAGACCCACATCCACGCCGACTTCCTCTCCGGACACCTGGAGGCGGCCCGGGCGACCGGCGCCGAGATCGCCTTCGGCGCGGCCGCCGAAACCGGCTTCCCCATCCGGCGGTTACACGACGGCGAACACATCTTCCTGGGCTCCGATCCGCAGGCCCACCCTGGGACGCGATCCGGCTCGGACCCCGTTCCGCATTCCGGCGTGACGCTCACCGTCCTCGCCACCCCCGGCCACACCCTGGAATCCATCTGCCTGGTTATCCGGGAAAACCCCGATGACGACATCCCGTTCGGCGTCCTGACCGGCGACACCCTGTTCATCGGCGACGTCGGCCGCCCCGACCTGCTGTCCGCCGCCGGGCACTCCTCGCAGGACATGGCCGCCCGTCTCTACCGCTCCCTGCACACCAAACTGCTGCCCCTCCCGGACGCGACCCGGATCTTCCCCGCACACGGCGCCGGCTCGGCGTGCGGCCGCAGCATCTCCACCGAGACCAGCTCCACCCTCGGCGACCAGCGCCGCCTCAACTACGCCCTCCAGCCCATGACGCAGGACGCCTTCGTCCGGCTGGTCACCGCCGAACAGCCCGCCACCCCCGGTTACTTCGCGCACGACGTGGCCCTCAACCGCGACGGCCACCCCCTACGGGACCCGGCCCCGCCCGCCCCGCTCACCCTGGACGAGGCGCTCACCGCCCGCGACACGCAGGGCGCCGCACTGCTCGACTGCCGCCCGTCCGCCGACTACACCCGCGCCCATCTCGCCGGTTCCCTGCACGCGAGCCTGGACACCAGGTTCGCGGAATACGCGGGCAGCGTGGTGGCCCCCGGCACCCCGCTCGTCCTCCTCGCCGCCCCGGGGAAGGAGGACGAGGCCCGCCTCCGGCTCGCCCGCATCGGCTACGACCGGGTCCTCGGCCATCTGCCCGACCCGGCCGGAGTCCTGGCGGCCGCCCCCGAACTCACCCGCCGCAGCAACCGCCTGCGCCTGGCCGAACTGCTCGACCGGCTGCGCCCGGACCCCGTGGAAGGCCCCCAGGGGGACGGTCCCCAGTTGGACGGCCCCCAGCTGATCGACGTCCGCAATCCGGCCGAGTACGCCGCGGGCGCCCTGCCCGGCGCCCGCAACATCCCGCTGGCCGCCCTCGCCGACCGGCTCGACGAACTGGACCCGGCGCGCGCGGTCATCCTCTACTGCCGCAGCGGCAACCGTTCGCTGATCGCGGCGGCACTCCTGGAGGCTCACGGCTTCACCGACGTCAGCGACATCTCGGGCGGCTACACCGAGCCGGCCAAACTCGCCTGACCCATCGGACACGCCCTAGGGAGGGCCGGAGGCGGACCCCGCACCGCCACCGGCCCTCCCCTCACACAACACCAAAGTCACATGTCAGTCACCTGACATGCGTCACATGTCACTCACCTGACATGAGACCCCCGCCCGCACTCTCGCTCCCGCCCCTGCCCACTCTCCCTTCCCATCCCCCTCGCACCGCCATCACTGCCATCACCGCCACCAGCGCGACCAGAACCGCCCCCGCCAAGCACCCCGCCGCCGGCACCACCAGCGACGGCAACGAAGCCCACGTCGACGACGCCCACGTCGACGACGCGTGCGAGGACACCGCCCCACCGCTCACGGGCACCGCCCCGCCACCCCCCGAACCCGTAAGGGCCAACCCCAACCCCGCCGTAACCGTCAGAACCGCCTTCGTGACGCCCGAAGCCTCCCCGGCCCGCTCCCGACGCACAACGGCCTGCGTCCCCGTAAGGGCCAGCCCGCCTGCCACGCCCAGCGCCGCCGCGGCCCCCGTCGAGGCCGCCAACAGCCCGAGCGTCCCCGTGAACGTCCCCGTAAGGGCCCTGGTGGCCCACAGCGCGCCACCGGCGAGCCCCAGACACAGCGCCATCACCGGCACCGCCGCCCCGGGCCGCACCCGCCCGGCCACCGGACCCCCGATTGCCAGCGCGGCGGCCGGCGCGAGAAATGCCAGCCCCGCCTCCCACACCGTCCACCCGCGCCCCTGTTGGAGCGTCAACGGGACCACGTACAGCAGCGCCACCGTCGCCGCGTTGGCCACCGCCCCGGCCGCGGTCAGCGTCACATACGGCAGATTCCGGAACAGTGCGAGATCCACCAGCGGCGCCGGCGCCCGCCGCTCGGCCCGTACGAACAGCGCGCCCAGCAACGCCGCCCCCAACGCCCAGCCCCAGGCACCGACATGTTCCAGCCACCCCGCAAGGCACCCCAGCGCGCCGGTCGCCGTCACCGCACCGGCCACGTCGAGGGGGTGCTCCGCGGCGGCCGGGTCGCGGGACTCGTCCGCCCGGCCGGCACACCACACCGTGGCCGCGGCGCACGGCACCGTCAGCCAGAACACCGCCCGCCAGGAGGCCGATTGGGCCAGCGCACCACCGACGAACGGACCGCAGACGGTGGCGAGCCCGGCCAGACCCAGGGCCCGCCCGGTCGCCCGGCGCGCCCCGCCAGGCGGGCAGGCATTGGTGAGCAGCGCCAACCCGGCGGGCATGATCAGCGCCCCGCCCGCGCCCTGCGCCACCCGCGCCGCCACCAGGAACGGCATCGACGGCGCCAGCGCGCAGAGCACGGCACTCACCCCGAACACCGCCGCCCCGACGACCAGCATCCGCCGCCGTCCCCAGAGATCGGCCAGCCGCCCGGCCACTGGCATCAACGCCCCGGCGGCCAGCAGATAGCCACTGACCACCCACGGCACCGCTGCCGGCGGCCCGGCCAACTCGGCCCGTACGACCGGCAACACCGCGTTCAGCGCGAACGAGTCCAACTGGACGCAGAACGCCCCGACGGCCAACGCCCACCGCGCCCAACGCCACTGCGACGTAGGCCCGTTCCTCGCACCCACGGCCGTGATCACACCAACCCGCCCTTCAGAAAAGTAGGAAGTGAGGAGAGAGAAGAGAAAGAAGAAGAGAGAAAGAAGAGCGAAAGGGAGGGATGAAGAGCACCGGACCGGGGCAGGAAGGGACGAGAACGTTCCGCGCTGCCGTGCGGGGTGCGAGAAGGGGCCGGCGCCGACCCCGTGGAGCCGCGTAAGGCGCCGAGTGGGCCGTACATCGGACGTTCAGCGATCGTTGATCGCCGATCTCCATGCTGAAGCGCATGTTGCGCCGTGTGATCTCAGAGCATGCCGATGACGCCCGGGAAGTGCAAGGGCCCGAAGCGTCGCACATCGCCCTTACGTGGAACGGAGAACCGGGTCGCGTGGAGGAGCTGACGCACGGCGCACTCCTGCATCAGGCCGAACGGGCGGCTGCCGCACTCGCCCGCTTCGGGGTGCGCGCGGGAGACCGCGTCGCGGTGCACCTGCCGCTGGTGCCCGAGTCGGTGATCGCCACCCTCGCCTGCGGTCGGCTGGACGCGATACGGACCACGCTGCCGGTCTCGCTGACCGTCCCCGAACTGGCCGCGCGCCTGGGGGAGTCGGGGACCGGGGTGCTGATCACGGCGGACGCGGCGTTCTGGGACGGTTCCGTGCGGCCGGTGAAGCCGGTACTGGACCACGCGCTGGCGCGGAGCACCGCCACCGGCGCCGGCCGCCTGCCGCACACCGTCCTGGTGGTGAACCGCTGCTCGCGCCCGGTCTCCTGGAAGCCCGGCCGCGACAAGTGGTGGCACGAAGCCCTCGCCGAGAACTGACCACCGCAGGACCGAGGGTCTGGCCATTCCGAGAACCGACCGCCGGGAGAACCGGCCGCCGCGAGAGCCGGCCGCTGCGAGAACCGGCCACCGCCTGGGCCGCTGCGAGAGCCGGCCGCTGACAGGGCTGTCCACACCGGGGACCGGCGCTGAGAGGACTGGCCACCCTGAGGTCCGACCGCACCGAGACCTGACCGCTGCGCGGACCGGCCACTCCGAGAACCGACCGCTGCGAGTCCTGGCCGCTGCGAGGTCCGATCCCCACGATCCCCGCGAGATCCCTACGGGGACCGACCCGCACCCGCACTGCCCCGCCTCACCGCCCCGATGGCGCAACCGACGGGCCACTCGACGGGCCGCCGGCCGCACGCGCTCCTAGCGTGGGAATTCCCGCCCCCGTACGGAAGCCCGGTAGCCATGCCGCACCGCACAACCCGTGGGCACTCCCCCCACCCCCACCCCCTCCCCGGTTCTGAACGCGACCGGCCGCTTGGCCGTGGGCGCGGTCACGCCGAGCACGGACCTCCCACCCGCCCGCACGGCACCCACCGCCCCCACCCCACCCCCACCCACGAAACCGCCACCTGGGCCCCTTAGCCCCACCCCAACCGACCACAGGGGCCAACCAGTCGCCAACGGGCTCCTCGCCCCGGCCTGACCCCACCCACCCGGCCTGATCCCGCCCAGACCCGGCACCCGTGCGGGACGCCCCGTCCTCCCCTTACCGCGCCCCCGTACCCTGAAGACGTGAGCACCGAGTCCCAGCCGCAGCCCCAGTCCGAGCCGCCCGCCCGGGCCGGTCAGGACACCCCCGCCCCGGACGCGGCGAACAGCGCCCCCGACACCGTGGACACCACCCCGGCCGCCGAGGCCGACGTTGCGGCGGTGCCCGCCCCCGCCACATCCACTGGCCCCACCACGCCCACCGCATCCACCGTCGCCAAGAAGGCCGCCAAGAAGACCGGCGGGAAGGCCGCGGCCCTGATCTTCGACGACCCGCTGAGTCAGCGGTCCTCGGATGACACCGATCGCGGCTGGGGCGAGCGTCCCACCGCTTCGGGCAGTGCGGCCGACCTCGCGCGCTTCCTGGACGAAAAACCGCCCCACCACCTCTGAGCGAGGCGCGGGGCGGCGAGGGCCGACCGTGGTGCCCGCTGCTAGTGGTGCCCGCTGCTAGTGCTGGGTCTTCTGCGCGATGATCGCCGCGGCCGCCGGCCCCGGAACTGCGGAGCTGCCGTCGCGCTGGGCGATGAGGGCGTCGCGGATCTCGGTGAGCAGTTCGATCTCGGTCGGGCTCGCCGGAGCCCCGTCGACCGGCTTCTTCGCGTCCTGATGGGCCTTCCACTTGTTCATCGGCAGGATCATGAGGAAGTAGACGACGGCCGCCGTGATCAGGAACGTCAGCGCCGCGCTGAGCACCGAGCCCCACAGGATGTAGATGCCGTCCACGTACTGGCCGGTCTTCTTGTCCACCGCGCACGTGGCCGTGAGGCAGGTCTGGTAGTTGTCGAGGTTCTTCGAGCCGAAGGCGCCGACGATCGGGTTGATGAAGCCCTTCACGACCGCGTTGACGATGTTCGTGAACGCCGCGCCGACGACGACCGCCACCGCGAGTTCGATGACGTTGCCGCGCATCAGGAATTCCTTGAATCCCTGGAGGACGCTCTTGTGCTCGCTCACCTGACAGCCTCTTTCCACGCTTGCTCCGGACGGTGCACCGACAATCAGCACCGCAACATACGGCAGGGCGGGGCAGCGGTGTCCAACTGCGCCACACGAACCGGCGAGCGACCAGCGGGCACGTGCGGATACCGGCGCGGATACCCGTACGGGGGCGGCGGATCCGTCCGCTCGGCAGAGCCCTCGCGGCGGCGATTGGTGCGGCGGTGCCGACAGCGGCATCGGTATCGGTGGTGCGGGCGCGCCCTCGTAACGGGCGCGCGGCAGGTGCCCCGCCACTCGGAGAAGTCTCGCGTCCCCGGACGGTGGACGCCACTCGATCTTGGCGCGGCCCGGGCACCGTCACCACCTCCCGCAGGGTGCCGCGGCGGGGCAGGTGGGGGGAGCGGACGCGGTGCGGACCGGGTCGTGCGACAGGCCGGTGGCCAGTGCTGCGGCGGTCGCGGCCAGGGCGGCGGCGAGCAGGCGCCGGCGGGCCGGCCCGCGCCATCGGGCGCGGATGCCGCCCACGCGGACCGGGGCGAAGTGCGGCACTTCACACCGTGGGGGAGTGGGCAGCGGCGGGGTCGGGGTGGGCGAGGGCATGGTCATCACCGCCTGGGGTGCGGAAGCGGGCCCGCGGTTCGGACCCGGCGATCACCACCGTGCCGCAATCCGCCGCCGCCTGCTCCGGCCTGTGGACGACCCCACGCCTGTGGACAACTCCGTCACCCGCCAGGCGGGAAACCTGCACCACCCCGGCCCGCAGAGAACGGAGACCACCCCGCAGCGGCCGGACCCCCAGCCCCGCAGCGGCCGACCGCCTCACCCCAGCGACCGCCGGACCCCCGAGCCCCGCAACGGCCGGACGCCCCACCTCAGCAACTGCTACGGCTACCGCTACGGCAGCTCGATCCCCAGATCCCACCCCTGGTGCGCGTCCGTGCACGGGCAGGCGCGGTCGGCGGTGGCGGGCAGTGCGGCGACGGTGTCGAAGAGGACCTCGCGCAGGCGGCCGATGTTCTCGCCGAAGACCTTGAGGACCTCCTCGTGGGAGACGCCGTCGCCGGCTTCGGCGCCCGCGTCCAGGTCCGTGACCAGGGTCAGCGAGGTGTAGCACAGGCTCAGCTCGCGGGCCAGGACGGCTTCGGGGTGGCCGGTCATGCCCACCACCGACCAGCCCTGGGCGGCGTGCCAGCGCGACTCGGCGCGGGTGGAGAAGCGCGGGCCCTCGATTACGACGAGGGTGCCGCCGTCGACCGGCTCCCAGTCGCGGCCGCGCGCGGCACCGAGGGCGGCCCGGCGGCCGTCGGGGCAGTACGGGTCGGCGAAGGTGAGGTGGACGACGTTGGGCACGCTGCCGTCCGGAAGCGGCTCGCCGTCGAAGTACGTCTGGACGCGGGCCTTGGTGCGGTCCACGAGCTGATCGGGGACCAGCAGCGTGCCGGGGCCGTATTCGGGCCGCAGTCCGCCGACCGCGCACGGGCCGAGGACCTGGCGGACGCCGAGGGACCGCAGTGCCCAGAGGTTGGCGCGGTAGTTGATGCGGTGCGGCGGGAGGTGGTGGCCGCGGCCGTGCCGGGGGAGGAACGCGACCGAGCGGCCGGCGATCTCGCCGAGGAAGAGGGAGTCGCTGGGGCGCCCGTAGGGGGTGTCCACAGTGATCTCGGTCACGTCGTCCAGGAAGGAGTAGAACCCGGACCCGCCGATAACGCCAATCTCCGCGTCAGCCATGCGGTCACACTATCGGGGCACGGCGGCGGCCCGCGGACCGGTCGCGGAACGGGCGGCGGGCCCGGGAAACGCGGCGGGCCCCGCCGCTCCTCTGTGGGGGAGTGGCGGGGCCCGGAGGTCCGTCTGCCGGCGTCGGTGTGCGAGCCGGACCGCTGCCGCGGGTCAGGCGGCGGAGCCGGCGCCCGCGGGGGCCGCGGACTTGCTGTCCGAGGACGAGGAGGCGGCCGAGGAAGACGACGACGAGGAGTCCGACGAGGCCGTCGAGGACGACGACGAGGTCGAGCTGCTCGACGAGGAGGAGCTGCCGGCCGGGCTGCTGCTGGACGACGAGCCGCGGCTGTCGTTGCGGTAGAAGCCGGAGCCCTTGAAGACGATGCCGACCGCCGAGAACACCTTCTTGAGGCGTCCGTTGCAGCTGGGGCACTCGGTGAGCGCGTCGTCGGTGAACTTCTGCACGGCCTCAAGGCCCTCGCCGCACGCGGTGCACTGGTACTGGTAGGTCGGCACTTGACTTCCTCCTGGCACTCTCACTCATTGAGTGCTAACGACGCTCCATATTGCAGTATTCCGGCGCGCCCGTCCACCGTGAACGCCCTACGGTGACCGACCCCACGCCCGGCCGCACGCCCGGCGCGGGGCCCGCGTCGCGGCCCGGTCAGGCCCGGCTCAGCGCGCGTTCCCGCTCGTCGGAGGCGGTGTCCGCGGGGGCACCGGCGTCGCTGCCGGCCGTGGCCGCCGACCCGGCGACGACCTTCGACGGCCGCGGCGCCAGGTGGGCCCGCAGGGACAGCAGCACCACCAGGGCCAGCGCCGTGCCGGCCAGCGGCACCAGGAAGCCGGAGCTCGGGCCGAAACGGTCCGCCAGCTGGCCGGCGGAGGTGGCCGCGGCCGCCTGGCCCAGCGCCACCGCGCCGGTCAGCCAGGTGAACGCCTCGGTCCGGGCGCCGGCCGGGACCAGGGACTCCACGAGGGTGTAGCCGGTGATCAGGGCCGGGGCGATGCACAGGCCGACGACCAGGCCGACCGCGCCCAGCAGCGGCACCGCGGTGACCGCCCACAGCGGGGTGGTGGCCAGCGCCAGCAGCCCGTAGGCGACCAGCAGGCGGCGGCGCGGGCCGACCTTCCAGGCGATCGCGCCGCAGGCGACGCCGGCGAGCATGTTGCCGCACGCGAAGATCCCGTAGAGGACGCCGTTGATGCCGGGCTGGCCGATGTGCTCGGTGAGCGCGGTCAGCGAGACCTGCATGCCGCCGAAGACCGAGCCGATGCCCAGGAACGCCACGATCAGGACGCGCACACCGGGGACGGACAGCGCGGAGACGCGCGGCTGGTCGTCGCCGCGCCCGCGGTGGACGGGCGGCTGGGTGCGCCGCTGGGAGGCGAACAGCAGGCCGCCGGCCAGCGTGAGCGCGGCCTCGGCGACCAGGCCGGCCGCCGGGTGGACGCCGGTGCACAGCGCGGTCGCCAGCACCGGGCCCACGACGAAGGTGAACTCGTCGGTCACCGACTCGAAGGCGGCGGCGGTGGACATCAGCGGGCTGCCGCCCAGCTTCGCCGCCCAGCGGGCCCGCACCATCGGGCCGACCTGCGGCGTCGAGGCGCCCGTGGGGACGGCGACGGCGATCAGCGCCCACAGGGGGGCGTGGGCCAGGGCCAGGGCGATGAGCGTCGAGACGCCGGCGACATGCACCAGGACGCCGGGGAGCAGCACCGCACGCTGGCCGAAGCGGTCGGCGAGCTTGCCGCTCTGCGGGGCGAAGAGCGCCATCGAGACACCGGTGGCGGCGGAGACCGCGCCGGCGCTGCCGTAGGAGCCGGTGGTGGACTGGACGAGCAGGACGATGCCGATGGTCAGCATCGCGAACGGCTGCCGGGCCAGGAACCCGGGCAGCAAGAAGGTCCACGCACCGGGCGTGCGCAACAGTTGTCCGTATCCGGGACGGGAGTCCTTGACCGCGGATGCCACGGCCGGGCCTTTCTGCCGCCTGGTAGCGCGCCGCCCCGCGAGGTCGTCACGGGTGCGCGCCGAGAGCTGTCCTCTCGCGCAGGACCGAGTGATACCGCGTGGTCCGCACCGGGGAGGGTGGCTGCGTGTGGCAGGGGACCGCGGCCGCCGAGCGGTCGCGCCAGCTCTGCGTCAGGCAGAGTTGGTTCGTGATCCGTACAAAATTCCTTCTGGCATTGTACAGGTCCAAAGCCGTGAAGCCCTGGGATCAACCAGGGCTTCACGGCTGTTTTCCTTGGTATCCGTGGAGAGATAGCGCACATTCGGAGCTTGGCCGGGCAAGTCGGCCGCACCCGGGGCACGGGGGCGGGCCGGGGCCCGCCCGGCTCACCCGGCCTCGCGCCGGCGGACGCGCCGCTCCTCGGCCCGCGGCGGCGTGCCGGTGGTGCCGAGCCAGCCGGCCAGCTTGCCGCCCTGGGACACCGCCTGGAGCCGCCGCTCGGCCGCGTCCCGCACCGGGTCGGTGGCGACCACCAATAGCTCGTCGCCGCGCCGCAGCACGGTCGCCGGGGAGGGCACGAAGCTGGTGCCGTCGCGGACGACGAGGGTGACCGCGGCGCCCGCCGGCATCCTCAGCTCGCCGACCTCCACGCCGTGCATCAGGGAGGTGGGGCCTATGGACGTGGACAGCAGATGCCCGCGCAGCCGCTCCAGGGGTGCCGACTCGATGCCCAGGTCGGCGGCCTCCTCGCCCTCGCCCAGCCGCAGCCGGCGGGCCAGCCAGGGCAGCGTCGGCCCCTGGATGAGGGTGTAGACGACGACCAGGACGAAGACGATGTTGAAGACCGTCTCGCTGCCGGGGACGTCGCTCACCATCGGGATGGTGGCCAGCACGATCGGCACCGCGCCGCGCAGCCCGGCCCAGGACAGCAGGGTCTTCTCCTGCCAGGGCACCCGGAAGGGCAGCAGGGAGGCGACGACGGACAGCGGGCGGGCGACCAGCGTGAGGATCATGCCGATCAGCAGCGCGGGCGCGATGTCGTCGAGCAGGTTGTGCGGGGTGACCAGCAGGCCCAGCAGGACGAACATGCCGATCTGGCCGATCCAGCCGACCCCTTCGGCGAAGCCGCGGGTGGCCGGGGCGTGCGGCAGCTTGGCGTTGCCCAGGATGACCGCGGCCAGATAGACGGCGAGGAAGCCGGAGCCGTGCGCCAGCGCGCCGGCCGCGTACGCGGAGACCGCGATGGCCATCACCGCGATCGGGTAGAGGCCGGAGGCGGGCAGCGCCACGTGCCGCATGCCGTACGCGCCGAGCCAGCCGATGGCCAGGCCGATGGCGGCGCCGATCGCCAGCTCCAGCGCTATCTTGCCCAGCAGGACGTACCAGTGCTCCACCGGGCCGGCGGTGGAGAAGGCCACGACGAGGATGACCACCGGGGCGTCGTTGAAGCCGGATTCGGCCTCCAGGACACCCGTCAGACGGGCCGGCAGCGGGACGCTGCGCAGTACGGAGAAGACGGCCGCGGCGTCCGTGGACGACACCACCGCGCCGATCAGCAGCGCCTGTTTCCAGCCGAGCCCGGCGAGGTAGTGCGCGCCGGCCGCGGTGACCCCCACGCTCACCGCGACGCCGACCGTCGAGAGCGCCGCGGCCCGCGGCAGGGCTGGTTTGATCTCTTTCCACTTGGTGCCGAGGCCGCCCTCGGCGAGGATCACCACCAGGGCGGCATAGCCGAGGAGTTGGGTCAGTTCGGCGTTGTCGAAGACGACGCCGCCGATGCCGTCCTGCCCTATCGCGATGCCTATCCCCAGGTAGATGAGCAGGCTGGGGAGCCCGCTGCGCGAGGAGAGCCGTACCGCGGCGACTGCTACCAGCAGTACGAGTGAGCAGATCAGCAGGAGTTCGTTGAGGTGTTCGACAGTCAGGAGCTGATCCTTCCTCGCGCCTTGGTGGGGATGAGCCGCTTGTCCTTACCGTATCTAGTTACTGACCCTAACAATTTACCATTGCTTGAAAGTTTGATGTGCCCGCCGGTGACTCCGCGTAGGGGTCGACAAACCGGTGCGCCTATGGTTGCTCCAGCACTCCCACCCTGCCCCTCGAAGGACAGAGATGCCCGCCAACAAGACCGGTCCTGCCCCCAAAAAGAAGAAAGGGCGGCGCGGCCGCCTCGTCGCGCTCACGGTCGTGCTGCTGCTCGTGGCGGGCATCGGCTTCGGCGCGTACTGGGGTGTCAGCACCGTCCGCGCCTCCTTCCCGGAGACCACGGGATCGCTCAAACTCCCGGGCCTGACCGACCCGGTGGACGTCGTCCGTGACGGCAACGGCATCCCGCAGATCTACGCCGACACCGACGAGGACCTCTTCCGCGCCCAGGGCTACGTCCAGGCCCAGGACCGCTTCTGGGAGATGGACGTCCGCCGCCACATGACGGCCGGCCGGCTCTCCGAGATGTTCGGCAAGAGCCAGATCAGGACCGACGAGTTCCTGCGCACCCTCGGATGGCACGAGGTCGCGCAGAAGGAATACGACACCAAGCTCGCGCCGGCCACGAAGAAGTACCTCCAGGCGTACTCCGCCGGGGTCAACGCCTACCTCAAGGACCACCAGGACTCCGCGCTCTCCCTGGAGTACGCCGCGCTCGGCTTCACCAACGACTACAAGCCCGAGTCCTGGACCCCGGTCGACTCGGTCGCCTGGCTCAAGGCGATGGCCTGGGACCTGCGCGGCAACATGAAGGACGAGATCGACCGGGCCCTGATGTCCAGCCGGTTCACCCCGCAGCAGATCGCCCAGCTCTACCCGCAGTACCCGTACCAGCGGAACCGGCCGATCGTCGACGGCGGCGGCGTCGACCCGGCCACCAAGGAGTTCGACCCCAAGGGCGGCACCACCACCGGCACCGGTACGGGCACCGGCACCGGCGACCGCACCGCGCGCGGCGCCGCCGGCGGCCTCCAGAAGCAGCTCTCCTCGCTGTCCACCACCCTCGAACGGGTCCCGGCGCTGCTCGGCCCCAACGGCAACGGCATCGGCTCCAACTCCTGGGTCGTCTCCGGTGAGCACACCACCACCGGCAAGCCGCTGCTCGCCAACGATCCGCACCTGGCACCGCAGATGCCCTCGCTCTGGTACCAGATGGGCCTGCACTGCCGCACCACCGGCCCCAAGTGCAGCTACGACGTGGCCGGCTTCACCTTCTCCGGGATGCCCGGCGTCGTCATCGGCCACAACCAGAACATCTCCTGGGGCATGACCAACCTGGGCGCCGACGTCACCGACCTCTACCTGGAGAAGATCAACGCCGACGGCTACCTCTACGACGGCAAGCAGCGCCCCTTCGCCACCCGCCAGGAGACCATCAAGGTCGCCGGCGGCGAGAGCCGCAAGATCACCGTCCGCTCGACCAACAACGGCCCGATCGTCTCCGACCGCGACGGCGAACTGACCAACGTCGGCAAGGACGCCCCCGTCGTCAACGGCTCGCCCGACCGCGGCGACGGCTACGCCGTCTCCCTGCGCTGGACCGCGCTGACCCCCGGCAAGTCCATGGACGCCGTCTTCGCGCTCAACCGCGCCAAGGACTGGACCGACTTCCGCAAGGCCGCGGCCGACTTCGAGGTCCCCTCGCAGAACCTCGTCTACGCCGACACCAAGGGCAACATCGGCTACCAGGCCCCCGGCGCCATCCCGGTCCGCGGCAAGGGCGACGGCACCTCCCCGGCGCCCGGCTGGGACCCCGCCTACCAGTGGAAGGGCTTCATCCCGCAGAGCGCCCTGCCGTACGAGTACAACCCCAAGCGCGGCTTCATCGTCACCGCCAACCAGGCCGTCGTCGACGAGAAGTACCCCTACGTGATCACCAGGGACTGGGGCTACGGCGCCCGCAGCCAGCGGATCAACGACCTGATCGAGTCCAAGATCAAGGACGGCGGCAAGGTCTCCACCGACGACATGCAGACCTTCCAGAAGGACAACAGCAGCGAGATCGCCCGGCTGCTCACGCCCTACCTGACGAAGATCGACATCAAGGACAAGTACGTCCGCGACGCCCAGCAGCTGCTCAGCGGCTGGGACTTCACCCAGGAGCCCGACTCCGCCGCGGCCGCCTACTTCAACGCCGTCTGGCGCAACACCCTCAAGCTCGCCTTCGGCAACAAGATGCCCAAGGAGCTGCGTGTCCAGGGCCAGTGCCTCTACGTCCGCCCGGCCGGCGACACCGGCCCGGCCGATACCCAGAACAAGCTGGTCCGCGAGTGCGGCGAGCGGGACGGCGACACCGCCCAGCCCGACGGCGGCGACCGCTGGTACGAGGTCGTCCGCACCATCCTCGACGATCCCAAGAACGCCTGGTGGCAGACCGAGGACCGGCCCGGCCACCCCGGCCTGAAGAACCGCGACGAGCTCCTCGCCCAGGCCATGAAGGACGCCCGCTACGAGCTGACCTCCAAGCTCGGCAAGAACATCGACAACTGGACCTGGGGCCGTCTGCACCAGATGGACCTCACGCACCAGACCCTCGGCAAGGACGGGCCGGGCTTCCTCCAGGACCTGCTCAACCGCGGGCCGTGGAACCTCGGCGGCGGCGAGGCCGCGGTCGACGCCACCGGCTGGAACGCCTCCGGCGGCTACAAGGTCACCTGGGTCCCGTCCATGCGGATGGTGGTCAACCTCGCCGACCTCGACAAGTCCCGCTGGATCAACCTCACCGGCGCCTCCGGGCACGCCTACCACGCCCACTACTACGACCAGACCGACAAGTGGGCCAAGGGCGAACTGCTGCCCTGGGCGTTCAGCGAGGAGGCCGTGAAGAAGGCCGGGAAGGACACCCTGACCCTGTCGCCGTGACGGCGGCGGACACCTCACCGCGTCGGGCGGGCCGGACTCCACCGGCCCGCCCGACGCCGTTTCACGTGAAACATCCGGCCGATTCCGGCTCCGTCCGGCGCGGCGGTCAGTGCCGGAAGCGGTGCACCCCCGACGGCGTCACCGCGGCGTGCACCCGGCGGTCGTGCGGCTCGGCCGGCACCCGCTCCAGCACCTCGTCGTCGTAGAGCAGCACCACCAGCGACGTGGGCCGCCCGGACCGCTCCAGCCGCGCCAGCACCCGGTCGTACGAGCCGCCGCCGCGGCCCAGCCGCAGCCCCGTCCGGTCCACCGCCAGCCCCGGCAGCAGCACCACGTCCGCCTCCGCGACCGCCTCCGGCGTCAGCCTCGGCCCGTCCGGCTCCCGCAGCCCCCAGCCCGCCGGGGCCAGATGCTCGGGGCCTTCGTATACCGCCCAGTCCAGGTCGTTGTCCGGCAGCAGCACCGGCAGCAGCACCCGCACCCCGGCCGCCCGCAGCGCGTCGATCAGGGCCCGGGTGTCCGGTTCGCCGCCGATCGAGACATACGCGGCCACGGTCGGCGCGGCGACCTCGGCGTCCCCGGCGCCCGTCACGGGAGCCGTCCGCAGCTCGTCCAGCTCCCGCACCCGGCGGGCCAGCGCCACGCCCCGGGCCGCGACGACCTCGGCCGGCAACCCCCTCCTCACCTCCCGGAGATCCCGCCGCAACCTGCGCTTTTCCTCGTGCTCAACGCTCACCGTGGGCCTCGCTCGGGTTCTCTTGATCACTTGACCGGACGCTCATCATCGGCCCGTCCGGGCCGGTTAGGGTGTCGCGCATGACCCCATCGCATGCACGGATCAGCAAGGCTGTCATCCCGGCAGCAGGGCTCGGCACCAGGTTCCTGCCGGCGACCAAGGCAACGCCCAAGGAAATGCTGCCGGTCGTCGACAAGCCCGCCATCCAGTACGTGGTGGAAGAGGCGGCGGCGGCCGGGCTCACCGACGTCCTCATGGTGACGGGTCGCAACAAGCGTCCCCTGGAGGACCACTTCGACCGCAACTACGAACTCGAAGAGGCGCTGCACCGCAAGGGCGACGGATCCCGGCTCGCCAAGGTCCAGGAGTCCAGCGACCTGGCGACCATCCACTACGTCCGCCAGGGCAACCCCAAGGGCCTGGGCCACGCCGTGCTGTGCGCCGCACCGCACGTCGGCGACCAGCCCTTCGCGGTCCTCCTGGGCGACGACCTCATCGACCCCCGCGACCCCCTGCTGAGCCGGATGATAGAGGTCCGCGAGGAGCACGGCGGCTCGGTCATCGCCCTCATGGAGGTCGACCCCGCCACCATCCACCTCTACGGCTGCGCGGCCGCCGCCCCCACCGCCGACGACGACGTGGTCACCGTCTCCGACCTGGTCGAGAAGCCCGAACGGGCCGAGGCGCCCAGCAACCTCGCCATCATCGGCCGCTACATCCTCGACCCGGCCGTCTTCGAGGTGCTGCGCAAGACCGCCCCCGGCCGCGGCGGCGAGATCCAGCTCACCGACGCCCTCCAGGTGCTGGCCGCCCACCCCGAGCTGGGCGGACCGGTGCACGGCGTGGTCTTCAAGGGCCGCCGCTATGACACCGGGGACCGCGGGGACTATCTGCGTGCCATTGTCAGACTGGCATGCGAACGTGAGGATCTGGGCCCCGACTTCCGGGCCTGGCTGCGCAGTTACGTCACCGAGGAGATGTAGGACGTTGAACGGCTCCACCGACCGGACCTCCCACCCTGACCGCGTCTGGTCGGTGGCCGAACACCTCGACGACATCCTGGCCCGGCTCCGCCCGCCGGCCCCGGTCACCCGCCAACTCCTCGACGCCCAGGGCTGCGTCCTCGCCGAGGACCTCACCGTCCCGCTGCCGTTGCCGCCGTTCGACAACAGCTCCATGGACGGCTACGCGGTCCGCGCCGCCGACGTCGCGGACGCCGCCGAGGACGCCCCGGCCACCCTCGCCGTCCTCGGCGACATCGCCGCCGGCAGCGGCGAGCCGCCCACCGTCGGGCCCGGACAGGCCGCCCGCATCATGACCGGCGCCCCGCTGCCGCCCGGCGCCGACGCGGTGGTCCCCGTCGAGTGGACCGACGGCGGCACCGGCCAGGGACCGGCCGCCACCATGCGCGCCCACAGCGCCGCCCCACAGGACGCCGGCGGTGAGGTCCGGGTGCACCGCCCGGCCGCCGCCGGCGCCCACATCCGCCGCACCGGCAGCGACGCGCAGGCCGGCGAGCCGGCGCTGCCCGCCGGCACCGTCCTCGGCCCCACCCAGCTCGGCCTGCTCGCCGCCCTCGGCCTGGACACCGTCACGGTCCGCCGCCGCCCCCGGGTCGTCGTGCTCTCCACCGGCAGCGAACTCGTCCCGCCCGGCGAGCCGTTGGGCCCCGGCCAGATCCACGACTCCAACAGCTTCCAGCTCACCGCCGCCGCCCGCGCGGCCGGCGCGCTCGCCTACCGCGTCGGCGCCGTCGCCGACGACGCGAAGACCCTCCGCGCCACCCTGGAGGATCAGTACCCCCGCGCCGACGTCCTCGTCACCAGCGGCGGGGTCAGCGTCGGCGCGTACGACGTCGTCAAGGAGACCCTGACCGGGCTCTCCGCCGACGAGGGCCGGGTCGAGTTCCGCCGGATCGCGATGCAGCCCGGCAAGCCCCAGGGCTTCGGCCTGATCGGTCCCGACCGCATCCCGCTGCTCGCCCTGCCCGGCAATCCCGTCAGCTCCTACGTCTCCTTCGAGCTCTTCGTCCGCCCCGTCATCCGCACGCTCATGGGCCATCCCGAGGTGCACCGCCGCACCGTCCGCGCCCGCCTCACCGAGCCGCTCGGCTCCTCGCCCCGCGGCAGACGGCAGTTCCTCCGCGGCACCCACGACCCGGTGGCCGGCACGGTCACCCCCGTCGGCGGCAGCGGCTCCCACCTCATCCGGGCCATGGCCCGGGCCGACGCCCTGATCGTCGTCCCCGAGGACACCACCGAGGTCCCCGCCGACGCCACCGTCGAGGTCATCCCGCTCGGCCCCTGCTGACGCCGGACGGGGGCACCCGCAGCGGCCCCGCCCGCGTCGGGTGCGCTGCGCCGACCGGGGGTACGGTGTCGTCCCACAGGCGGCAGTATGGACCGGGAGAACGATGAGCAGCGGCCAGCAACACCTCACCCATGTCGACGCGGCCGGCGCGGCCCGCATGGTCGACGTCTCGGGCAAGGACGTCACCGCCCGGACCGCCCGCGCGAGCGGCCGCGTCCTGGTCGCACCGCGCGTCGTCGAGCTGCTGCGCGGCGAGGGCGTCCCCAAGGGCGACGCCCTGGCCACCGCCCGTATCGCCGGCATCATGGGCGCCAAGCGCACCCCGGACCTCATCCCGCTGTGCCACCCGCTGGCCGTCTCCGGGGTGAAGGTGGACCTCTCCGTCACCGACGAGGCCGTCGAGATCACCGCCACCGTCAAGACCACCGACCGCACCGGCGTCGAGATGGAGGCCCTGACCGCCGTCTCGGTCGCCGCGCTCACCGTCGTCGACATGGTCAAGGCGGTCGACAAGGCCGCGGTGATCTCCGACATCCGCGTCGAGGAGAAGACCGGCGGCAAGTCCGGCGACTGGAGCCGGCCGTGAGCCCCGTCCGCGCCCTGGTCGTCACCGCCTCCAACCGCGCCGCCGCCGGTGTCTACGAGGACAGGGGCGGCCCGCTGCTCGCCGAGGGTCTGACCGCGATGGGCTTCGCGGTCGACGGCCCCCGGGTCGTCCCCGACGGCGACCCCGTCGAGGCCGCCCTGCGCGACGCCGTCGCCGCCGCCTACGACGTCGTCCTGACCACCGGCGGCACCGGCATCTCGCCCACCGACCGCACCCCCGAGGCCACCGGCCGGGTCCTGGACTACGAGGTCCCCGGCATCCCCGAGGCGATCCGCGCCGCCGGCCGCGCCAAGGTCCCCACCGCCGCCCTCTCCCGCGGCCTGGCGGGCGTCGCCGGCCGCACCCTGATCGTCAACCTCCCCGGCTCGGCCGGCGGGGTGCGCGACGGCCTGGCCGTCCTCGCCGAACTCCTCCCGCACGCCGTCGACCAGATCCGCGGCGGCGACCACCCCAGACCCTCCGGGAGCCCCAGCTGAACACGCCCTGGCCGGTGGTCCTGACGGACGGAGAGATCTCCCTCCGCCCCATAAGGCTGCGCGACCAGCGCCCCTGGCGCGAGGTCAACCGCCGCAACCGCGACTGGCTGCGCCCCTGGGAGGCGACCGTCCCGCCGGCCCCGCCCGGCGTCCCGGTGCCGCACCGCCCCACCTTCCGGCAGATGGTCCGGCATCTGCGGGCCGAGGCGCACGCCGGCCGGATGCTGCCGTTCGTCGTCGAATACCGCGGCCGGCTGGTCGGGCAGCTCACCGTCGCGGGTATCACCTGGGGCTCGATGTGCTCGGGCCATATCGGTTACTGGGTCGATCAGGAAGTCGCCGGGCGGGGCGTCATGCCCACCGCGGTGGCGCTCGCCGTCGACCACTGTTTCCGCACCGTCGGACTGCACCGCATCGAGGTCTGCATTCGGCCGGAAAACGCCCCCAGCCGTCGCGTGGTGGAGAAACTCGGCTTCCGCGAGGAGGGCATCCGCCCGCGCTACCTCCACATCGACGGTGCCTGGCGCGACCACGCGGTTTTCGCGCTGACCACCGAGGAAGTGCCCGAAGGGCTCCTCAACCGCTGGCGGAGCCGACGCCGCGGCGCAGCCGACCGCACCGACACATCCCACAAATAAAAAACCTGTTCGAATTACGCCCGCGCTACCCCGCTCGCGGTGCCCCATTCACCACAACTCCATCGCAACAATCACAAAAAAAGTTCGAGATATCAGCCAGATCGTGCGACACACCGGCCCAATTGGCGGATGGCCCCACGCAAACCCCTCTACCGTGTGAGTTGTGAGAAGCAGCGGCCTCATCTACGCAGTCATCGTCGGGGCCTGGGCCGCCTATTTGGTGCCGATGTGGCTCCGTAGACAGGACGAGCTCAACGAGGCCCGTCCCACCGAGCGCTTCAGCACGGCCATCCGGCTCCTGTCCGGACGCGCGGCCATGCAGCGCCGCTACGACAAGGAGCACGGGGCGTCCCCCGCCGACGGCGCGGGCGACGAGCAGGAACCGGACGCCGCGGACGACCCGGCCGACGCCCGGTCCTTCGCCGACCCCGCACCGGCCCCGGAACCCCCCGACGACATCCCCACCCGCGCCCACAACGCCCCGCCGCGCCCCTCGCTCGCCGAGCGCACCAAGCGCGCCAAGGTCCTGGCCCGCCGCCGGCGCACCATCACCGTCCTGTTCCTCGCCTTCACCGCCGGCGCCGTCGCCGCGGCCGTCGGTGGCGTCCCCTTCCTCTGGGCCCCCGCCCTCCCCGCGGCCCTCCTCACCGCCTACATCGTCTACCTGCGTGCCCAGGAGCGCCGCCGCTTCGTCTTCACCATGGACCAGCGCAAGGCGGAGGCGGCAGCGCGACGGCTGCGTGAGGGCCGACCCCGCCCTCACCAGGCGGCCGACCAGCCGCCCGCCGACGACCACCGGCCCGACGCCCGCGCTGACGCCGCCGAGGCCGCCCCCGAGCCGTCCCGCCCGGCGCCGCCCCCGCACACCGCCGGCGCCCGCGCCCTCGTCGAGGAGACCGACCACGCCGAGTGGGTCGACCAGCAGCGCGAACGGGAGCGCCCGCGCCCCGCCGCCGGCAGCTGGGAGCCCGTCCCGGTCCCGCTGCCCACCTACGTCACCGCGCCGGTCGCCCCGCGCGCCACCAGCCACGTCGACCTGGACGCCGACGACGCCTGGAGCTCCGCCCGCTCCAGCTCCGCCCCCGAGCGTCCGCAGCCCGACCCCGCGCAGGACCGCCCCACCCACCCGGGCCGCCGCGCCCGCGGCCGCACCCCCCTCTTCGACCAGTACGAGAACGAGGACCGCCCACGCGCGGCGAACGAGTGACGGGCGCCCCACTGACCAGCACCGGAAGCGATTTCCGAGCACGGCGAACGGGATGCTAGAGTTTCACTCGTCGCAAGGGCCTGTGGCGCAGCTGGTAGCGCACCTCGTTCGCAACGAGGGGGTCAGGGGTTCGAGTCCCCTCAGGTCCACCGCACGTCAGAACCCCTGTCGGAGAGATCCGGCAGGGGTTCTTTGGTCTCGTGCGGCAGTGAAGTTCAGCACCTGCCGTGACGTCGGCCGGTTGCGCGGGCGCCCGTAGGCCGTGCCACTCCCGCGCCCGAACGGGCGGGGGTCCACGGGCAATTCGGGTGCACGGTGGTGCACGCGGCCGGTCTGCGGTGATGGCCGGGAAGTAGCAGGTCAGGGCCGTGATCACTTGGTCCGGAGGCCAAAGCGGTGGTTGCCGTCCGGGGCGGTGTCGAGCATCGGACGCGGACGGACGCAGCCAACGGGATGCGTGGAGGCGCATACTGGGGGCAATGACAAAGCCTGCTGCACCGAAGCGTCATTTGCCTACCAGTCCCTTCAAGGCCCCGGTCACGCTGGCTCCCAAGCACTTCGCCACGGGCGACCAGGTCACACACGACATGTACGGCCTCGGCCGGGTGATCGGCATCGAGGACGGAATCGCGGCGCTCGTGGATTTCGGCTCGGCGCAAATGCGGATCCTGAGCCCGTACGCCAAGATGACCAAGCTGTAGGGCCGCTGTGCCCGGTCACGGCATGCCAGGCCCCTTCGGGGACCTGTCACGAAAGGGAGACCTCTCATCGATCTGACGTCGCTGTTCTCCGCCCCGGAAGGGCAACCCCGCTGTGCCACGGCGGCATCGCCGCCTCCGACGACAAACCCCTTCCAGGCCCCGGACTTCGGGGAAGACGAGACCTTCCTGCTTGAGGAGGTAGCGGGGCCCGGCTCGTAATGCCGCGGCTGCATGTCGTTCGGAACGAGGGGGCAGGGGGCGAGTCCCTCAGGTCCGGCAGCAAAACAGCAGGACAGCAACAGCCATAGCAACCGCGCATGGAAGCCCCCCACCGGGATTGACCGGTGGGGGCTTTTTCGTGTGCGCGGGGTCAGGGGGTTGGGTGGGGGAGGAGGTTGAGGGCGGTGGTGGGGCCGTCTTCGGTGGTGAGGTGGTGGGCGGCGGACTGGGCGTGGGCGCGGAGGGACGGGGTGGTGGTGGCTTCGGTGAGGGCGGTGGCGAGGCGGGTCACGGCGTCGTCGAGGGGGAGCTTGGTGAGGGTGGGGAAGGGGAGGGCGGCGGTGGCGGCGCCCAGGGAGGCCAGGCGGGCGGCCCAGAAGGGCTGGTCGGCGGTGAACGGGACGGGGACGGAGGGGATGCCGGCGCGGAGTGCGGCGGCGGAGGTGCCGGCGCCGCAGTGGTGGACGGCGGCGGCGACGCGGGGGAAGAGGAGGGCGTGGGGGACGGGGGTGGGGAGGGTGAGGATGTCGTCGGAGGGGGAGTCGGGGGTGGTC
Source organism: Streptomyces sp. S186 (assembly GCF_051603415.1). Classification (NCBI taxonomy): domain Bacteria; kingdom Bacillati; phylum Actinomycetota; class Actinomycetes; order Kitasatosporales; family Streptomycetaceae; genus Streptomyces; species Streptomyces sp. S186. Next base: position 4,853,012 of record NZ_CP193932.1, read on the forward strand.
AGGGCGGCGTTGCCGGAGAGGAGGATGCCGCGGAGGCCGGCGCGGCGGAGGGCGCGGATGGCGAGGGTGGTGAGGTGTTCGGCGTCGTCGGTGGTCATGCTGCCGAAGCCGATGGAGACCGGGGGTGGGCCGGAGGTGAGGAAGTCCTCCAGGACGGGCGGGAGTTGGGCGTCCGGGGCGAGGTGGGGCCACCAGTAGCCGGTGATGTCCAGGCCGGGGCGCCAGTCGGCGGGGCGGGGGACGAGGAGTTCGCTGAAGCCGTGCAGGATGGGCCAGTTGGCGGCTTCGACGCGGCGGCGGATCGTATGCGGGGTGGCCGGTGGCAGGCCGAGGCGGGCGCGTAGGGCTCGTGCGGCGGCTGTGTGGAGGCGGTCGACGACGCGCAGGGAGAGGCGGCCGGCGGCGCGGTTGCCCCAGCCGCCGAGCGAGCGGCCGCCGCCGACCACGGGGGCGAAGTCGCGGGTGGGGGTGGTGGGTTGGAGGTAGGCGCCGGCGGAGGGGATGTCCAGGGCCTCGGCGAGGTGCCAGCCGAGCGGGGCCGTGGTGGTGGAGAGGAGGAGCAGTTCGGTGCCGGGGGAGGCGGCGTCGGCCATGCCGGTGCCGAGCTGTTCGATGAAGGCGGTGGCGCGGCGCATCAGGGCGCGGCGGGTGGTGGGAGTGCCGCGGGTGTCCGGGTCCGCAGGTTGGGCGGCGCGCGGGTCGGCGGGGAGGCTGCGGAACTCCAGGCCGGCGGCGCGGACGACGGGGGCGAAGCCGTCGTGGGTGGCGAGGGTGACCTCGTGGCCGGCGGCCCGGAGGCGGGCGCCGAGGCCGGTGTACGGGGCGATGTCGCCGTAGGAGCCGGCGGCGGTGATGAGGATGTTCATGGGATCGGCCTTGGTTGGGTCAGGGAGCGGGGGTGCCGGTCGCCGGGGCGGCGGTGGGTGGCGGGGGCGACTGGCGGACCGCGTTGGCGTGGATGGCGGTGCGCAGGTACGGGGCGAGGCCCGGGCGCTGTTCGGTGGGCGGGACGATCAGGGCGAAGGCGCGCGGATCGGTGGCGAAGTCGTCGGCGATCCGGCCGTGCATGTCGGTGGCGCACGGGGTGAACCACCGGGTGAGGTGCCGGCGGTGCTCCTCGGCGAGGTCCATGGCGCGTTCGCCGTCGGCCGGTTCGCCGGCGTCGAAGGCGGCGGTCAGCCGGGCCCGCCAGTCGGCGGCCTCGGCCATGATCTGCGCCCAGTCGTCCTTGGTGTGGGCGGCGGCGCGGGCCATCGAGCGGCGGTAGCCGTCGCTGTCCCGCCACTTGCGGTCGGCGTCGGTGGCGTAGGTCAGGTCGAACGCGATCTCGCCGAAGACCTCGAAGCGCTCCTCCGGGGTGAGCCGGACGCCGGTCTGCTGGACCTCCATGGCCTGCTCGGCGACCTCGACCAGGCGCTGCAGCCGGTTGATCTCCTCGGTGAGCCGGCGGTGCCGGGCGCGCAGCTGGTCGAGGGCGTTGGCGTGGGGGTCCGCCAGGATCATGGCGATCTCGTCGAGCGGGAAGCCGAGCTCCCGGTAGAAGAGGATCTGCTGGAGCCGGGCGAGGTCGGCGTCGCTGTAGAGGCGGTAGCCGGCGGGGCTGCGGTCGCCGGGCCGGAGCAGGCCCGTTTTGTCGTAGTGGTGCAGGGTGCGGACGGTGACCCCGGCGAAGGCGGAGACCTGGCCTACCGGGTATCCCATGGGGTGCCTTTCTGTTGGGGGAGGGGGAGGGTACGACGGGTGCGGTGCGTGGCCTGTGCTCCTGTGGCGCGTGGCCTGTGCTGTGGACAAGGGTGGAGCCTGACGTGACGTGAGGGTCAAGGGAGGGACGGTGGCGGTGCGAGGGAGACGAGTGGCGAGTGGCGGGCGGTGCCGGTGGTGCGGCCGGGCGTCGGTTTCGCGGGGACCCCGTTACATTTGTCGGGAAACAGGTATTCGCTCGCGTGTACGTATCCGTACATCCTTGTGTACGCAGGGTGCGTTCGCCTGATGGGCAGGGTGCTCCTGAGGTGAAGGGTGTGCCCGGTGCACAGGCCCGTCCGCCGTCCCCCAGGCTCGTCCGCCGTCCCCCGCCCCGAAGGAATCCGTGAGACCAGCAACCGCCACCGCCACCGCCCGGGCCCTTCGGGCCGCCGGGGCCGCGCTGTTCGCGGTGCTGCTCGCCGCAGCGGTCGCCGCGGTGGTCGCCGGGTGCGGCGGGCCGCATCCGCTGCTGCGGGACGAGGGCCCGGCCGTGGCGCCGACCGCGCGCACCGGCCCGGTCTACGCGGCGGGCGACGCCGGGCGCCCGCTGCAGCGCCCGTCCTCCCTCCCGTTGGGCGACTCGGCGCGGCTGACCGGGCTGCGCTGGGAGTCGTGGGGCGGGGCGACCGCGGTGGCCGGCGGCGGGCTGGTCGGGGACTGGTGCGCGCCGGCGTGCGTGCGCAGGCCGTATCAGGTGAAGGTCACGCTGAGCGGGCTGCAGCGGCAGCAGGGCTTCGCGTACTACTCCAGCGCCGGGGTGGTCGCGCCCGAAGTGCACGGCGCGAAGGCCGCCGAGCTGGGGCGGGTGAGCCTGCACCTTCCCGACGTCCAGTAGGCGGGCGGCCCGGGGCCCGGATACACGGGCGGCGGGGCAGGACGTCGACGGCGACGGCAGGAACCAAGGCGACGGCAGGAACGGAAGAAGGGAACGGATGGGGCTGCGCGCCAAGATCGGCATCGCGATCTCCGCCACCGCGGCGGTGGTCGCGGTGCTCGTCGGCGTCCTCGTCCACCAGCACACCGTCAACGCCCAGCTCGACCTGGCCGGGAACACCCTCGACAGCCGTCTCCAGACCACCGTCCAGGACCGGGCCGCCGGGATCGACACCGGCCGCGGGCTGATCAACCCCCGGGATCTGCCGGGCCCGTTGAGGGCACTGGTGGACCGCGGCCGGCGGGGCGTCTATCTGGAGCAGGGCGGCCGTACGCCGTATCTGTGGGCGGCCACCCGGCAGGGCACGGACATCGTCGCGCTGAAGCGGCCCTACGAGCGCGAGCAGCGGACCGTCGAGGCGCTGGACCGGATCCTGTGGGTGGCCGGGGCGGCCGGTACGGCGCTGGGCTGCGTGGTCGGGCTGCTGGTCGCGCACCGGCTCGGGCGGCGGCTGACGGCGTCCGCGGCGACCGCCCAGCGGATCGCCGAGGGGGATCTGGGCGCGCGGCTGCCGCGGTCCGGCAATGACGAGGTCGCGCAGCTCACCGCGGCCGTGAACACCATGGCGGAGGCGCTCGCCGGGCGGCTCCGGGCCGAGCGCGACGTCACCGCGAACATCGCGCACGAGCTGCGGACCCCGGTCGCCGGCCTGGTCGCCGCGGCCGGGCTGCTGCCGCCGTCCCGGCCCGCCGGGATGGTCCGGGAGCGGGCCGAGCGGGTGCGCGGGCTGATGGAGGACGTGCTGGAGGTGGCCCGGCTGGACACCCGTACCGAGGAGGCGGACCGGGAGGTGCGGCCGCTGGGGGAGCTGGTGCGGCGCGCAGTGGCGGCGGCCGGTCAGCCGTCTGCGGTCGGGCCGTCCGCGGGCGCCGGGGGCGGTAGTGCGGCCGTCGGCAGCGCGGCCGCCGGCGCGGAACGGGCCCCGGCCGACGGGGAGAACGGGGAGAACGAGGAGCACGGGAAGAACGGGGAAATACAGGTGCGGGTGGGCGCGGACGGGCTGGTCGAGACCGATCCGCGGCGGGTGGAGCGCATCCTGGTCAATCTGGTCAGCAACGCCCGGCGGCACGGCGCGGCACCGGTGACCGTGGAGGTCGACGGCGGGGTGATACGGGTGCGGGACGCCGGGCCCGGCTTCCCGGAGGAGCTGCTGGCGCACGGCCCGCAGCGGTTCCGCAGCGGTGGCGGCCGCGGCGGGCCCGGGCTGGGCCTGGGGCTGACCATCGCCGTCGGACAGGCGCGGGTGCTGGGCGCCGGGCTGCGGTTCGCCAATCCACCCGGAGGCGGGGCTCTGGCCACCGTCGACCTGCGGGCGGCACTGTGCCCGGATGCGGACGGCGAGCAGCCGCGCCCGGACGGCGAGCAGGCGCGCTCGGACAGCGAGCGGGCGCACCCGGACGACGAGCAGACACGCCCCGGCGGGACAGGGCCGTCGGACACGCCCTGACCGCCCCCGCCTCACCCGTCCGAAAAGCGGTCCTCCAGAACGGAGTTCAGCAGCGCCCGGACGTCCTCGCGGTCCAGGCCCTCGGCGCGGGCGCGGTCCATCCAGCCGCGCAGCTCCTCGCGCAGCACGGCGTCGGCGGCCGAGTCGGGCCGGGCCAGGGTGCGGCTGACGAACGTGCCGAGCCCGGGCCGCGGCTCCACCAGACCCTCGCGCTCCAGCTCCCGGTACGCCTTGAGCGTGGTGTTCGGGTTGACCTTGGTGCTGGCGGCGACCTGCGCGGCGGTGGGCAGCCGGTCGCCCTCCACCAGGATGCCCAGCCGCAGCGCCTGCTGGACCTGCTGGACGATCTGGAGGTAGGTGGCGACGCCGCTGCGGCGGTCGATCCGGAACTCCACGGCGCTCACCGCCTCTCTTCTGCCTCTGCTGCCTCTGCGCGCGTCCGATCCCGGCCGGGGCGTCGGCCGACCGCTTGATCATCGGGCCGTCCGAGGTGGGTGTCAAAGCGCCGCCGGGTCGGCGCCGGGCGCCCGTTCAGAGCGGCCGCCGGCGGGCCCGCCACACCACGAACGCCAGCACCACGGCGGTCAGCGCCAGCAGGATGCCCGCGCCGAGCCACTGCATCCCCGGCATCTGGTCGTAGGAGAAGTACTGGGTGACGTTGTTGACGATGCCCAGCTTTGCCCGGCAGGCGTCGGGGTGGGCGTCGTGGACGCAGGTGCCGAAGCCGAAGAGCCGGCCGTCGGCGGTGGCCACCCAGTCGTCCATCCGGACCGCGTCGGCCGGCAGGTGCGGGCCGCTGCCACTGTTGTACGGGTAGGTGGTGCTGCGCAGGGTGCCCAGGGCCGGCCGCACCTTGGCGCCCCAGACCACGCTGACCGCCGCCGCGGCGGCCGCAGTGGCCAGCATCGCCGGCACCACCCGCTTGATCAGCTTGCCCAGGGCGACGCCGCAGGCGGTGAGGAAGAGGGTCTTGGCGACCAGCATCGGGCCGGTGACGTCGAACGGGCCGCTGTTGAGCCAGTCGCCGCCCACCACCAGGGAGTGCGCGGGCGACCAGAGCCACTGGAAGACCGCCGACAGCAGGACGGTGCACACCGTGACGAGGGCCAGCGGGAGGGCGAGCGTGGCGGCGAGCCAGCGGCCGCGGCTGACGGACTGGGTGGTGACCAGCCGCAGGGTGCCGCGCTCCAGTTCGGAGGAGATCAGCGGCGCGCCCAGGAACACGGCGACCAGCACCGGCACCAGCTCCAGGAACTGCAGATCCCTGCTGAACGCCGGACCGAACCGGTTGCGGAACTCCTCGTCGAGCGTCGTCCCGTCGGCGTCATGGCCGCCGAGGAAGCCCATCAGCCCGATCCGCTGGTACGAGAAGAGCGCGCAGGCGGCGAGGGTGACCAGGACGCCGGTGAGCAGCGCCGTGCGGTGCCGGCGCCAGACCAGCCAGAGGGTGCCGCGCAGCGGTCCGGAGGTGGTGCGGCCGACCGCCGCGGCCTCGTGGGTGGTGGTGGCGGTACTCATGCCGCGGTCTCCTTCCGGGACTCGTCCACGATCAGGGCGGGTGCCTCCGGGGCGCGCATACAGGCCAGCAGGATCTCCTCCAGGCTCGGCGTCAGGACGTCCCAGGGGGCGTCGGGGGTGTCCGGGGCGGCTTCCGGGCGGTCGGCGAGCGGTCCGGCCGGCCGCAGCATGGCGCTGAACTGCCGTCCGCTGACGCGGGATTCGACGACGGTGTGCCGCTCGGCCAGCTCCCTGGGGATCCGGCCGTCGACGGTCCGCCCGGTCACCAGGGTGTGCGCGGGCACCAGTTCCTCGGTCGGGCCGGCCATCCGCAGCCGGCCGCCGGCCACGACGAGGAGGTGGTCGCACATCTCCTCGACCTCGGTCAGCATGTGGGACGACATCAGGACGGTGGTGCCGTGTTCGGCGGCCTCCGCCATCAGCAGCCCGGACAGCTCGTCACGGGCCAGCGGGTCCAGGTCGGACATCGGCTCGTCGAGCAGCAGCAGCTCCGGGCGCTTGCCGAAGGCGAGCGCGAAGGCGACGCGGGTGCGCTGGCCGCCGGAGAGGGTGCCGATCCGTGCGGCCAGTGGTATCGCGCCGCCGCGGACGATGCGTTCGGCCAGCGCCTGGTCCCAGCGCGGGTTCAGCTCGCGGCCGAGCCGGAGTGTCTCGGCGACCGTGAAGCGCGGGTAGAGGGGCTTGTCCTGCGCGAGGTACGCGACGCGTTCCCGGGCGGCGGGGTCGCCGACCGGGCGGCCGCACAGCCGCAGCGTGCCGGCGGACGGCTCGATCAACCGGGCCGCGATGCCCAGGAAGGTGCTCTTGCCGGCGCCGTTGGGCCCGACCATGGCGCAGACGCGGCCGGCCGGCAGCCGGAAGGAGAACTCCTGGAGCGCCCACCGGCGGCGGTACCGCTTCCCCAGGCCGTCGGCCTCGATCGCCCAGGGGCCCGGGCTCGGGTCGTGCACGCTGATCCCCCCTTTAGCTAGTTAATTAGTGGAATGAGTATGGAGAGCGGCGCGGGAGGTGTCAAAGGCGGGGGTGGCCTGGGCTGCTGCCGGGGGAGGGGGCAGGCGCTGGCCGCAGGGGGATCGGGAGCCGACCGCCGGTGGTGACCAGGCGGTGCTAGGCGGCGCTAGGCGGAGGTGCTGACCAGCAGCTTTGCCATGCAGCGACTGGACTCGTAGGCCCGGTAGCAGCCGAACTTCTCGTCGAACTTCTCGACCATCGCATAGCCGCTGGAGGCATACAGCGAGATCGCCTCGGGCTGCTCGGTGCCGGTCTCCAGCACCATCCGCGTGCGGCCCGCGGCCCGGGCGTCCGCCTCCAGCGCGGCCAGGATCCGCCGGGCCAGCCCGCGGCCGCGGGCCTGCGGCACCACGAACATCCGCTTTATCTCGGCGTCCCCGGCGGCGTACCCCGCGGCGAGGTCCTCCTGGACCCGCCAGCCGCCGGTGGCCAGCGGCGCACCGTCCTCGTACGCGATCAGGTACAGGCCGCGCGGCGGCACGAACATCTCCGGTGCCAGCGGCGTCAGGTCGCCGTCGCCGTACCGCCGGACGTACTCCTGCTGCACCTGCTCGGCGAGCCGGACCGCGTCGGGGTGGTCGTAGCGGACGGGGCGTATCTCCATGAGGCGAAGGGTACGGAAGCGCCTCCCGTGACCGAAGAGCAGGGCGGGCCCGGCGGGGGTGAGGTGGGCCACCCCCGGATGGACCCTCCTCACTTGCTGAAGCTGTTGGAGCAGCCGATGCTCGGGAGCAGGTTGGTGGACTGAAGACCGCTACCGACCCCGACGGAGCCGACGGCGTTGACGGGGAGGACCGTTCTGAGACACGAACTGGACTGCCGGATACCGAGCAGGTCGCTGTCGGCCTGGGCGGTACCGGTACCGAGGACGGCGGCGCCGCAGAGGAGGGCGGCGACAGTGGTGGCCCTGCGAAGGTTGCGCATGTCATCTCCAAGGGGGTGCAAGCGGCGGCCGCGGGGTACTCCGGCGCGCTCTGATGTCGGCTGACTTCATAGAGTGACGAAAGGGTAATCGGAGGAGTGGCGGCTCGGCCGGTGACGCGCCGGTCGCGGCTGGACCCTGGCCGTCTCGGCATATGCGGGTGCGCCCGGCCGGGGCAACGCGAAGCGCCCCCGCCGGGAGGTCCCGGACGGGGGCGCCGTCGTCGTGTTCTGTGGACTCAGCTGTGCGCTTGGCCTTGCTTTGCCAGCGCTACGAGGTCGGCGAACGCCTGTGGGGTGAGGTGCAGGTGCGGGCCGTCCGGGTCTTTGGAGTCGCGGACGGGGATCACGCCGTGGGTGGCTATGAGGTTGGTGGCGACCTCGATGCAGGCGCCGCCGTTGTTGCTGTACGAGGACTTGGACCAACGGGGGGATTCGGTCGTCACGGGGAACCCTTCCGAAGTTGATCGATCAAGGCCGCGGATGCCGCTTGCGAGAGCCGTTCGGGAGCCGCTGTGCGCTGTGGGCTCAGACGTGTGCTTGCTTTGCCAGCGCTACGAGGTCGGCGAATGCCTGTGGGGTGAGGTGCAGGTGCGGGCCGTCCGGGTCTTTGGAGTCGCGGACGGGGATCACGCCGCGCGTGGCTATGAGGTTGGTGGCGACCTCGATGCAGGAACCACCGTTGCCGCTGAAGGAAGACTTGAACCAGGTGGGTGTGAGGGAGTCGGTCGTCACAGGGTGCCCTTTCGTACCTGCTCGATCATGGCCACTGAATCCGCCTGCGAGAGCGCTTCGGCCTGTAGTTGATGGTAGGCCCTCACCAGTGGCAGTACAGATGTGGGCTCCCTCTCTAACTGCCCGTGGATTTGGGACTCGACGTAGTACATCAGCGAGCGATCCGGCAGTGTCAGCAGATTCACCAGCCGATCAAACGGGCGGCGTTCGCCCATGGTGTACGGGGCTAGTTGGAGGACAGTGTTGGGCTGTTCGGCAAACTCGATCAGCTGGGACAGCTGGCGCTCCATGACCTCGGGCCCTCCGATCAAGCGCCGAATGCAACTCTCGTCCAAGACCACAATCACTATGGGTGGGATGCGCCGCACCAGAGCTGCTTGCCGCTCCAGCAGGAACTCAACCCGCTCAGAGGCTTGTTCGGGTGTGAGCGTGCCCCGCTTTACGTTGCCGTCTTCCAGAGCTCTTGCGTACTCCGGTGTCTGGAGCAATCCGGGAATCGCTCCGACTTCAAACAGCCGGATCTCTGCCGCTCGGGCCTCCTGCCCTACGTACTCCGGGAAGCCCTCCAACAGACTGCCGTTGCGGATCTCCCCCCAGGCACGTTCGAACGACTCCGCTGTCCCGGCGAAGCCAAACGTAGCGTCTAAGCTCCGCGAAAACCGAAGAGTTGGCGGCTTGCGGCCGGTTTCGACTGCCGAGATGTGCCGGCCCGAGTAGCTGACCCGCGCGGCAAGTTCGTCTTGCGTCCAGCCCTGTCCCTCGCGCGAGCTGCGAAGGCGTGCACCGAAGGCTGCTTCCGGGCCTGCTTCGGGGTTCAACTCCTTGCGGTTCACCAATGTGCCCTCCGTTTCTAGAACGTTGAAGACACAGTGACTCTAGGCCAATCTGAACGCCCCCGGTAGCGATTCCGCTACGGAGAGCAAGGAGGGCTTGATGGCCAGTCCTGTTCGTGCGCCGTACTCGGCGTGCGCTGACGAAGGAACGAAGCGAAAGAAGCTCGATGACCCGCCCGGTCAGGCGGCGCGGGGAGCCGGCGGAAGGTCGGACGACCTGAGTGCGCGGAACGCGGAGCGGACCAGGCGGGCGCTGGGGTCGAACGCGGGCAAGCGGACCGACGGAAGCGGTAGGCCGTGCAGCGCCTCCTAGGGCGCCTGCTCGCAGCTCAGCGGGAAACCGGGCCGTGGGCGGAGGCGGCTGCCGAAGGCAGCGCGGTTCTCTGCCCGTTCGGTGGCCACGGCATGACCGTGTGGGCTCCCTCGGTGTATCGGTGTGACGAGCACGGTGCGACGCTCGTCTTCCACGCCGGCCACTCTCCCGGACCATCCAACCTCAAAGAGTCCGACCTCAAGCAGTCCGACCGCAAACAGAAGGAAGAAGATCCCATGTCCCATCAGCCGCCGACCCCCGACGGTGGTCCCGGGCTTCCCAACCCGCCCAAGGCCGGCTGAACATGGCCGACGTACACCAGGAGCGCCCCGGCCGTACCGGTCTGGGGCGCGCCCTCATGTCCGCCGGTGCCCTCTCCGCCGACTGGGCCCCGGGCCGGGAAGAGCGTGCCCGTCTCCCGGACGGACGACCCGGAAGCCTGGTACGCCTACGCGGATTCCGACTGCCCGATCGTGACGCAGTGGGACGACGGCGACCACACCGGCACGGCGCCCGGAACGGTCTCCACCAGCTCGGCATCGATGCCGTCCGTGGTGTTCCGCATGCTGCGGGACCTCGACGTCCGCCGCGGGCACCGGGTCCTTGAGATCGGGCTGGAACGGGGTGGAACGCGGGTCTGCTGACCCTCGACGCGGACGGCGAACGGGCGTGGCTGGAGGATCCGGGGAACGCCTGGCCGGGTGTGAGGGCGGGACAGCGATGGCGTCGCAGAGACGCCCTCACAGCGGTGTCGTCACCGGGCGACGGGGCGACCCGCTCGCCGGGTTAGGGTGCCTGGATGCTGACCGTGACCACTGTGAACGTGAACGGGCTGCGGGCCGCGGCCAAGAAGGGCTTCGTGCCGTGGCTGGCCGGGACCGACGCCGATGTGCTCTGCCTCCAGGAAGTGCGGGCCGAGACCGCCCAGCTGCCGGAGGAGGTGCGGGAGCCGGCCGGCTGGCACACCGTGCACGCGCCGGCCGCCGCCAAGGGCCGGGCCGGCGTCGCGCTCTACACGCGGCGGGAGCCGGACCGGGTGCGGGTCGGCTTCGGGTCGGCGGAGTTCGACGGCAGCGGGCGGTACGTCGAGGCGGACCTGCCCGGGGTGACGGTGGCCAGCCTGTATCTGCCCTCCGGCGAGGTCGGCACCGAGCGGCAGGACGAGAAGGAACGCTTCATGGCGGAGTTCCTGCCGTATCTGGTCGGGCTGCGCGAGCGGGCCGCGGCGGACGGCCGCGAGGTGGTGGTCTGCGGTGACTGGAACATCGCCCACCGGGAGGCCGACCTGAAGAACTGGAAGGCCAACCAGAAGAAGTCCGGCTTCCTGCCGGAGGAGCGGGCCTGGCTGTCCGAGGTGCTGGACGAGGAGCGGGGCGGCTATGTGGACGCCGTCCGCGCGCTGCACCCGGACGCCGAGGGGCCGTACTCGTGGTGGTCCTACCGCGGGCGCGCGTTTGATAATGACGCAGGGTGGCGCATCGACTATCACATGTGCACGCCCGGTCTCGCGGCCCGGGCCGTCAAGGCGTACGTGGAGCGGGCGGCGGCGTACGACCAGCGCTGGAGCGATCACGCACCGGTGACGGTCGTCTACGAGGCGTAGCCGCGGCACCACCCGCGTCCGCTCCGTTCTCGGTGCCGTCGGTGCCGTGCGGCGGTGTGCTCCGGTCGTCGCCGCCCAGTAGCCGTTCCAGTTCTGTGCGGATGCGGCGGTCCATGGCCATGGAGAGTTCGGCCTCTACGACGCCCTTGGCGAGGGGGCGGAGGTTTTCCACCGCCTCGGTGGCCCGGGGGAGGTCGTGGAGCGTGGTGAAGAGGTGGGTGCGGATGAGGGTGGTGAAGAGGTCGGCGAGGGCGTCGGCGTGCGCGCGGACCCGGCCGCCGGCCTCCAGTACGGCGGCCAGCGGTATGCCCTGGGCGACGAGGCTGGTGGAGGCGTCCAGCAGGCGCCGGCTGATGTGCACGAACTCGTCGCCGTCCACGGCCAGATAGCCGAGGGAGAGGGAGGCGGCGAGGTTTTCCGGGGTGACCTCGCCGCTGAAGTGGTCGGCCAGCTCCTCGGGGGTGAGGCGGACCGGGGTCTCCTCGGACCAGGGGGTCAGCAGCGGGCTGGGGAGGCCGAGGAGTTCGCCGACGTCGCGGCCGGTCTCGAAGGCGGTGAGGAGTTCGGCGATCCCGCCGAGGGTGTGGCCGCGCTCCAGGAGGGCGGCGATGGTGCGCAGGCGGGCGAGGTGGTGCTCGTTGTACCAGGCGATCCGGCCCTCCCGGCGGGGCGGCGGGATGAGCTTGCGTTCGCGGTAGAAGCGCAGGGTGCGGACGGTGATGCCGGCCTCCCGGGCCAGGTCGGCCATGCGGAACTCGCGCTCCTTCGGGGCGCGTTGGGGGTGCGCGTCCCCTTGAGGGGCGCGGGTGTCCGCGTCCCGGGGGCCCTGGGGGGTCGGTGCTGCCGCCTGGTCTGCCACGGGGCCAGCCTATGCGGGGCGGTGTCGGAGGGCGTCCCGGGTGACCGGAGGTAACTTCCCCTCGTGCAACCCCTACCGCTCGGTACGTGACTGTCCTACGCTCCAACCGTGCCAATCGTGCCAGTGATTGCTGGCGCGATTGGGGACGGTGAAGCGTCGACTCGGGAGGTGGCGGCGGCATGGCCGACGACGGGCAGCGGCATGTGCGGGTGGCGGTGATCGGATCGGGGTTCGGCGGACTGGGGGCCGCCGTGCGGCTGCGGCGCGCGGGGATCACCGACTTCGTGGTCCTGGAGCGGGCGGACTCGGTGGGCGGCACCTGGCGGGACAACAGCTATCCGGGGTGCGCCTGCGACGTGCCCTCGCACCTGTACTCGTTCTCGTTCGCGCCCAACCCGCAGTGGCCGCGCAACTTCAGCGGGCAGCCGCACATCCGGGCGTACCTGGAGCGGGTGACGGACACCTTCGGGCTGCGGCCGCATCTGCGGTTCGGCGCCGAGGTGCGCGCACTGCGCTGGGACGGCCGGCAGCTGCGGTGGGAGATCGACACCGCCCAGGGGCCGTTCACCGCCGATGTGGTGGTGTCGGCCACCGGGCCGCTCTCCGACCCGCAGATCCCCGACATCCCGGGGCTGGCGGACTTCCCCGGCAAGGTCTTCCACTCGGCGCGCTGGGACCATGACTACGACCTGCGGGGCAAGCGGGTCGCCATGGTCGGCACCGGCGCCTCGGCGATCCAGATCGTGCCGGCGATCCAGCCCGAGGTCGGCCGGCTGACGGTGTTCCAGCGGACCCCGCCGTGGGTGATGCCGCGGGCCGACCGGCGGATCAGCGGGCTGGAGCGGTGGCTGCACACCAAGGTGCCGGCCACCCGCCAGCTGCGCCGCCAACTCCTTTGGGGCATCCGGGAGATGCAGGTCGGCGCGTTCACCAAGCGGCCCGGCGAGCTGGGACTCGTCGAGAAACTCGCCAAGGCGCACCTGCACAAGGCGATCAAGGACCCGGCGCTGCGGGCCCGGCTGACGCCCGACTACCGCATCGGCTGCAAGCGCATCCTGCTGTCCAACACCTGGTACCCGGCGCTGACCCGGCCCAACGTGGACGTGGTGACGTCCGGGCTGCGCGAGATCCGGGGCAGTGTGCTGGTCGCGGCGGACGGCAGCGAGGCGGAGGTGGACGCGGTCATCTTCGGGACCGGCTTCCACGTCACGGACATGCCGATCGCGCACCGGGTCACCGGGGCCCGCGGCACCACCCTCGCCGAGGAGTGGAAGGACGGCATGGCCGCGCTGCGCGGCACCAGCGCGGCCGGCTTCCCCAACTTCCTCACCATCATCGGGCCCAACACCGGTCTGGGGAACAGCTCGATGATCCTGATGATCGAGTCGCAGCTGAACTACCTCGTCGACTTCCTGCGCCAACTGGACCTCCTCGGCGACCGGATCGCGCTGGACGCCCGGCGGTCCGCGGTCGACGAGTGGACCCGCACCCTCCAGGAGCGGATGCGGCGCACGGTGTGGAACACCGGCGGCTGCGACAGCTGGTACCTGGACGCCAACGGGCGCAACACCACCGCCTGGCCGGGCACCACCGCAGAGTTCCGCCGGGCGACCCGGCAGGTGGACCTCGCCGAGTACGAGCTGATCCGGCCACCGGGGAGGCGACCGGGCGACGAGCCGTCGCCGGCAGCCGCCGCGGGCCGGGCGGCCGCCGAGGAGGTGGCGGCATGAAGCGTCCTGCACACCTCACCCGGGGCCGCTACGCACCGCCGGTGCCCCGCAGGACCCTGGAGGTCACCTCCGCCGACGGGTCCCGGCTGCATGCCGAGGTCCACGGCCCCGAGGACGCCCCGGCGGTGGTCCTGGCGCACGGCTGGACCTGCTCGACCGCGTTCTGGGCGGCGGTCGTCCGGGAACTGGCCGGCGACCACAAGGTGATCCTCTACGACCAGCGGGGCCACGGGCGCAGCCCGGCCGTGCCACCCGCCGGCCACAGCACCCGCGCGCTCGCCGACGACCTCGTCGCCGTCCTGGAGCAGAGCCTCGCCCCCGGTGAACGGGCGGTCGTCGGCGGCCACTCCATGGGCGGCATGACGATCATGGCCGCCGCCGAGCGGCCGGAGCTGCGCGAACGGGCCGCGGCCGTCCTGCTGTGCAGCACCGGCTGCGCCGACCTGGCCGCCGAGGCCCGGGTGTTCCCGCTGCCCACCCCCGGCGGCCGCCGACAGGCGCACCGGCTCCTGCTCGGCTCGCGCGCCCCGCTCGGCCCGGTCTCCCCGGCGGCCAAACACGCCCTGCGGTACGCCACGATGGGCCCCGGGTCGAGCGCCGAGCAGATCGAGGCGTGCGCGCGCATCGTGCACGCCTGCCCGACCGGCGTCCGCGCCCACTGGGGCATGGTGCTCTACCACCTCCAACTGACCCGGGGCGTCAGCCGGTTGGAGGTGCCGACCGCGGTCCTCGCGGGCACCGCGGACCGGCTCACCCCGTTCGTGCACGCCCGGCGGCTGGCCTCGGTCCTGCCGCAGTGCGTGGGGCTCACCGAGCTGCCCGGGCTCGGCCATATGACCCCCGTCGAGGACCCGGACGCGGTGGCCGGACGGCTGCGGGAACTCGTCCGCGACCACCTGGCCGACGCCGCCGCCCCGCATGGCGAGCGCCCGGCCGCACGGCAGGAGACCGAGCGGCAGGAGACCGAGCGGCAGGAGACCGCACGGGAGAAGCAGGAGCAGCAGAAGCAGGAGCGGCAGAAGAGGGGGAAGGCGGCGTGAACGGAAGCAAGCTCGACGGGCAGGTCGTGGTCGTCACCGGCGCGGCGCGCGGGGTCGGGGCGCTGCTGGCGCGCAAGCTGTCGGCGCGCGGGGCGACCCTGGCGCTGGTCGGCCTGGAGCCCGACGAACTGCGCGCGGTCGCCGCGTCGTTGCACGGCCCGGCGCACCACTGGCACGCCGATGTCACCGACCACGAGGCGATGTCCCGGGTCGCGGAGGAGGTGCGGCTCCGCTTCGGGAAGATCGACGTGGTCGTCGCCAATGCCGGGGTGGCGACCGGCGGCCCGTTCGTCGACTCCGACCCGGTGGCCTGGCGGCGCGTCATCGAGGTCAACCTGATCGGCAGCGCGATCACCGGCCGGGCGTTCCTGCCGGCGCTGGCCGCGTCCCGTGGCTACTTCCTCCAGATCGCCTCGCTCGCCGCGCTCACGCCGGCGCCGATGATGAGCGCGTACTGCGCGTCGAAGTCGGGCGTGGAGGCGTTCGCGCACAGCCTGCGGGCCGAGGTCGGCCACAAGGGCGTCCGGGTCGGGGTCGGCTATCTGAGCTGGACCGACACCGACATGGTGCGCGGCGCCGACCGTGCGGACCTGATGCGGGAGTTGCGCGCCCGGCTGCCCTGGCCGTCCAACAAGACCTATCCGCCGGGCCCGGCCGTGGACCGCCTGGTGGCCGGCATCGAGCGCCGCTCCGCGCATGTCTACGGGCAGTGGTGGCTGCGCGGGATGCAGTCGGTGCGCGGCTATCTCCCCGGCGTCATCGGGACGGTGGGGCAGCGCGAGATGCGGCGGTTCGGGAACCGGCTGGACGGGTTCCGGGCCGGGCTGGTCGGCGCGGGCGGGGAGGCGGATGAGAAGGCCCGGATGAACGGTTAGAAGCGCCCTAGCGGTGGGGGGCTGGGTTCCGGCCGGTCCACGTCCCGGAGCCGGCCACGGAGGGTGTCCGATTGTGATCGAAATGCGACGGATGTCGGTTCGTGTCACGCTTATCGAGCCCGATTCCCCACACCCCCAACAGGAGTAACAGCATGGGCATCGAAGACCAGTTCAAGGACAAGGCGCAGCAGCTCAAGGACGAGGCCAAGCGGCGGGCCCAGCAGGGTCAGGAGCGGGGCCGGCAGCAGCAGGAGCGCGGCCGGCAGGCCCAGGAGCGCGGCCAGCAGTCCCGTGAGAGCGGCCAGCAGTCGCTGGACGACGTCGAGGACCGCTTCCAGAGCTGACGCCCGGACGCCCGGAGTGACGGGCGTCTGACGTCCTGAACGAGGGTCGTTCGTCCTATGAAGGGGCGCATCCGTAATCCGGGTGCGCCCCTTCAGCCTGTCGCCAACAGGGCTTCGGGGAAGGCGTGTTGGGTCGTCCGGCCGGTCAGCCGGCAGCGCGCGGCGGGAGCGGGGGCCGCCGGCGGTCCGGGACGTCCGAGAGGTCCGGCGGGGTCGCCGAGGGGTGGCGCTCCAGCAGCTCCAGCGCGGTGCGCACCGCGACACCGAGCTGCGGATGCCGGCCCTCCGCCCAGTGCAGCGGCGAGCGCAGCGCCTCGATGTCCACCTCGACGCCGTGGTTCTCCACGCCCCAGCCGTAGAGGCGGAACCACGCGGCGTTCATCGGCACGGTGATCTCGGTGCCGTCCGCGAGCCGGTGCCGGCCGGTCATGCCGACCACCCCGCCCCAGGTCCGGGTCCCCACCACCGGCCCGATGCCCTGGAGTTTGAACGCCGCGGTGATCATGTCGCCGTCGGACGAGGTCATCTCGTCGGCGACCGCGACCACCGGACCGCGCGGCGCGTTGCTGGTGTACGACACCGGCTCGGCGTCCCGCGTCAGGTCCCAGCCCATGATGGCCCGGGTCAGCTTCTCGATGACCAGCTCGGAGATGTTGCCGCCGGCGTTGCCGCGGACGTCCACGATCAGCGCGGGCATCGCGACCTCCCGCCGCAGGTCCCGGTTGAACTGCGCCCAGCCGGAGCCGCCCATGTCCGGGATGTGCAGATAGCCGCACCGGCCGCCGCTCAACTCCCGTACCACGGCCCGGCGTTTGGCCACCCAGTCCTGGTAGCGCAGCGGGCGCTCGTCGATCAGCGGGACCACCGCGACCCGGCGGGCGTGGCCGTTGCCGTTGGTGTCCCCCTCCGGCGGCGCGAACGTCAGCTCCACAGTCGTGCCGCCGGCCGCGGCCAGCAGCGGGTACGGGCCGGTCACCGGGTCCACCGGCCGCCCGTCGACATGGGTGAGCGCGCTGCCCTCGCGGACGCCCGTACCGGCCAGCGGCGAACGGGCCTTGGAGTCGGAGGACTCGCCGGGCAGGATGCGCTTGAGCACCCAGCGGCCGTCCCGGCGCACGAAGTTGGCGCCGAGCAGGCCGATCGGGCGCTGGTAGTGCGGCGGTCCCTCGTTGCGCCGGGCGCCGGCGACATAGGCGTGCGAGGTGCCCAGCTCGCCCAGCACCTCGCGCAGCAGATCGGCGAACTCGTCGGGGCTGGCGACCCGTTCGAGCAGCGGCCGGTACTGCGCCAGCACGCCCTCCCAGTCGATGCCGCACAGCTTCGGGTCCCAGAAGTACGCCCGGACGATCCGGCCCGCCTCGTCGAACGCCTGCCGCCACTCCGCGCCGGGATCGACGTCGTGCAGGATCCGCCGCAGGTCGAGATAGACCGTGCTGTCGCTGTCCGCCGGCTCGGTCGCGGGCACCGCGCGCAGCTCGCCCTCGTCGTTGACGACCAGCCGGGTGCCGTCGCCGCTGAGCGCGAACCCGTCCAGGGAGCTGGTGAGTTCGGTGCGCCGCGCCTTGGTCAGGTCGAAGTGCTCCAGGGTGGGGCGGCCGGAGGTGTCGGCCGGATTGGCGAAGGTCTCGCCCAGCGCGCCGGAGATCGGCCAGCGCAGCCACACCAGCCCGCCGCCGGCGACCGGCCGCAGCGAGGAGTACTTGGACGCCGCGACCGGGAACGGCGTGACGCGGTTGGCCAGGCCCTCCACCTCCACCAGCACCGGGCCCTCGCCGCTCGGCGGCGGGTTCTCGTCCGGGTCCAGTCCGCCGGCCGCCGGCCGCCCCTCCGGGGACAGCGCGAACGGGGACGGCGTCGCCGACGACAGCGGGACGAGGTACGGGCGGCAGCCCAGCGGGAACGACAGATCGCCGGTGTGCACGTCGTAGACCGGGTCGAAGCCGCGCCAGGACAGGAACGCGAGATAGCGACCGTCCCGGGTGAACACCGGCTGCTCGTCCTCGAAGCGGCCGTTGGTGACGTCGACGAGGTGCCCGTCGGACAGCCGGGCCATGCTGATCTTGCGCAGCGAACGGCCGATGCCCGGGTGCGACCAGGTCAGCCAGCGGGAATCGGGGGAGAAGGCCAGATCGCGGACGGGGCCGTTGGCGGAACGGGTCAGTTCGGTGACTGTCTGGGCCGGGGTGCCGCGGTCCGGACCGACGTCCGGGCCGGCGTCGGGAACACCGCTGGGGCCACTGCCGGGGCTGCCCGCACCGCCCTCGCCCCCTTCCGGCCCTTCCGTCCCTTCCGCCTTCTCCGTCCTCTCCGTCTCCTCCGCCGCGCCGGTTTCCACCAGCAGCAGCCGCCCGTCGTGGGTGGCCACCGCCAGCCGCTCGCCGTCCGGCGCGGAGACCAGCTCGTGCACCCGGCCCAGCGCCCCGGCCGCCAGCCGGCGCGGGGTGCCCGGTCCGCTGGCCCGCGGCAGATCGGCGATCTCGACGGCGTCCTCGCTCTCGGCGTCCGTCACATACGCGATCCGGCCGGTGGCGCCCAGCATCACCGGCAGCCGGACGCGGACGCCCGGGACGTCATGGATGGTCCGGGCCGGGCCGTCGCGGTGGGTGAGCCAGTACAGGCTGCCGCGTACGCCGACCGCGCTGGCCCGGCCGGTGGCGTCCACCGCCAGACCGGTGACGTGCGAGGCAGCCGGGACCTGGTACACCCGGCGGCCGGCCCGCGGACCGCCCAGCCGCACCGCGAGCCGCCGCGGTGCCGCGTCCGGGGCCAGGTCGTCGATCAGCCACAGCTCGCCGGCGCACTGGTAGACGATCCGGGAACCGTCCGTCGAGGCGTGCCGGGCGTAGAAGTCCGCGTGGTCGCTGTGCCGGCGCAGCTCGGTGCCGTCCGGCAGGCAGGAGTAGACGTTGCCGACGCCCTCGTGGTCGGAGAGGAACGCGATCCGCCCCCCGACGATCATCACCGAGTCCAGATGCCCCTGCAGATCCGGCAGCAGCCGGGTGCCGTGCAGCCACATCCGGCCCATCGCCCCGCCCCGGTAGCGCTTCCAGGACGCCGGCTCGTGCGGCGGTTTGCCGCTGAGCAGCAGGGTGCGGCGCTCCCCGCCGAGGTCCGCCACCGCTATGTCGGAGACCGGCCCCCAGGGGAGCTGGGCGCCGGGGCTGCCGTCGGTGGCCAGGCGGTACGCCCACGAGTAGTACGAGAACGGCTGGCCGTGCGAGGACACCGCCAGGATCTGCGCCTCGCTCCCGTTCTCGGGCGGTGCCCAGCCGCAGACCCGGGCGTCGGTGCCGCCCCAGTACGTCAGCCGCCGGGCCGGGCCGCCCGCCACCGGCGCCAGGTGGATCTCCGGGTCGAGACTGCGCCAGCTGGTGAACGCGATCCGGGTGCCGTCGGGGGAGAAGCGCGGCGGGCCGACCCGGGTCCGGTCCACGGTCAGCCGCCAGGCCCGGCCCGGCTCCGCGCCGGCCGGCGCGAGCGGCGCCAGCCACAGGTCGTCCTCGGCGGCGAAGCAGAGCAGATCGCCGTGGAGGTGCGGAAACCGTAGATACGCCGTCGGCGGCGCGGCCTTCGCGGGGAACGGTGCATCGCTCACGTCCCCATGGTTTCGGCGGCTTGGGTGGGCGGCAAGTCGGCCGCTGCGCTTGGCTGGCCTCCCACGTTGTCGGGTGCCCCGCCGTGGGGGTTCTGTTTTTTCCGCCTTCGGCGGAGGGGGTTTGTGGGGTGGGGTCCCCTCGTTGTTCGTGGTGGCGGGGCCGGGGGCTCCGGGGCGGTGGGGGGAGGGACGGGGGCATGGCCGCTGAGGGCCGGGTGCCGGATGTGAGGAAGGCCACGCCCTGTGGTCCTGGCGGTGCCCCTGGTCATGAGCACGGATTCCGACGTTGCACCATTGATGGGTCATCTCACGCGACGGAAGAACGGGAAGCGAGTCAGTGGTGGACGTCCAGGGCACGGTGGAGGACGGCTACGAGCCGGTCCGGGACGCCTTCGCAGCCAACTTCGCCCGGCGCGGCGAGCGCGGCGCCGCGGTCACCGTCTACAAGGACGGCCGCAAGGTCGTGGACCTCTGGGGCGGCACCAAGGACGGCGACGCCGCACCCGACGACGCCGCGGCCGCCCCCTGGGAGCCCGGCACCGCCCAGATCGTCCGCTCCGCCACCAAGGGCATCGCCGCCACCGTCCCGCTCCTGCTGCACCAGCGTGGCCAGCTCGACCTGGACGCCCCGGTCGGCACGTACTGGCCCGAGTTCAAGGCCGCCGGCAAGGACCGCGTCCTGGTCCGCCACCTGCTCGCGCACCGCGCCGGCCTGCCGGTGCTGGACACCCCGCTCACCCCCGCCCAGGCCGTCGACGGCGTCAGCGGCCCGGCCGCGGTCGCCGCCCAGGCGCCCGCCTGGACGCCGGGCACCGACCACGGCTACCACGCCCAGACCTACAGCTGGCTGCTGGGCGAACTGGTGCTGCGGGTCACCGGCCGCACCCTCGGCGCCTGGATCGCCGAGGAGATATCCCGGCCGCTCGGCCTCGACCTGTGGATCGGCCTCCCCGACGAGGCCCGCCCCCGCGTCGGCCGCCTCGCCCCCGTCGAGGCCGCGCCCCGCCCCGCCTCCGCCGGCCTGCGGGTCCGCCCCAAGCAGTCGGTCGCCGACGCGTACGCCGACCCGTCCTCCCTCACCAGCCGCGCCTTCGCCGCGATCTCCCCGGCCCCCGACGAGAACGACGACGCCTACCGCGCCGGCGAACTCCCCGCCTCCGCCGGCATCGCCACGGCGGGCGCGCTGGCCCGCGCCTACGCCGCGCTCATCGGCCCCGTCGACGGCCACCCCCGGCTCTTCGCCCCGGCCACCCTGACCCTCGCCCGCACCGAGGAGTCCGCCGGCCCCGACCGCACCCTCCTCGTCAACACCCGCTTCGGCCTGGGCTTCATGCTCCACGGCCCGGCGTCGCCGCTCCTCGGCCCCGGCTCGTTCGGCCACCCCGGCCGTGGCGGCGCGCTCGCCTTCGCCGACCCGGAGAGCGGGGTTGCCTTCGGCTATGTCACGAACGGGATGCAGCGGAACGTGACCGCGGACCCGCGGGCGCAGGCGCTCGTCCGCGCGCTTGCCGCCGTGGGCGGCTGAGCTTCCCACGTTGTCGGGTGCCCCGCCGTGTCCGGCTGACGCCGGGGTTCTTCCCACGTTGTCGGGTGCTCCGCCGTGGGGCTGCTGTTTCCGCCTTCGGCGGAGGGGGTTTGTGGGGTGGGGTCCGCTGCTCGTTCGTGGTGGCGGGGCCGGGGGCTCCGGGGCGGTGTGTCGGACTGCTTCGCTTTACGCTCCGCTGCGCTCCGCCTTCGCTCTTTAATTTGCCCCTCCGGAAGCGAAGCCCGACACACCGCCCCTCCGCCCCCCGTCCCCTCCCGTAGCGGGTCGGCCCCACCCCGGTGGGGGGAGAGTCGAGCTCGCCGCCTGATCGGGCGGCGCGCGGGACGCCGCCGGCCCGGTGGGGTAGGACCGGTCCATGAGGCGATTCGAGGGGTACCGGGTACTGATCACGGGGGCCGGCCGGGGCATCGGGGAGGCCGCGGCTCGGCGGTTGGCCGATGAGGGGGCGCGGGTGCTGCTCACCGACCTCGACGGGGCGCGCGCCGAGCGGGCCGCCGACGCGATCCGGGCGGCCGGCGGCACCGCCGAGGCACGGGCCTGCGATGTCGGTGACCGGGCCGCGGTGGAGGCGGCGGTCGCCCACGCCGTGGAGCGCTTCGGCGGCCTGGAGACCCTTGTCAACAACGCCTTCTGCTGCCACCCCGACGCCCCGCTCTTCGAGGACACCCCCGACGGGGAATGGGCCACCGACCTCAACATCACCCTGGGCGGCGCGATGCGCTGCGCCCGGGCCGCCCTGCCGCACCTGGCCGCCGCCGGCGGGCGCGGCTCGATCGTCAACATCGGTTCGGTCAACGGCATCCAGGACTTCGGCAACCATGCCTACAGCGCCGCCAAGGCGGGCCTGGCCAGCCTGACCCGCACTATCTCCGGCCACGCCGCCCGCCGCGGCGTCCGCGTCAACCTCGTCGCCCCGGGCACCGTCCACACCCCCAACTGGGCCGGCCGCGAGCAAAAACTCCAACGTGCCGCGTCTGCCTACCCGTTGGGCCGGATCGGCCGCCCCGAGGACATCGCCGCCGCCGTCGCCTACCTCGCCTCCTCCGACGCCTCCTGGGTCACCGGCATCACCCTCCCCGTGGACGGCGGCATCCTCGTAGCCAACACCACCCTCCGCCACGCCCTGCACGATGACTGACCGAGTCGAAGCCCGGTCACGGGTCCTGAGCCCCCAGTTGGCTCTTCCTCTCCCCCCACCGGGGTGGGGCCGCCCCACGACGGGAGGGGACGGGGGCGGAGGGGCGGTGTGTCGGGCTTCGCTTCCGGAGGGGCAAATTAAAGAGCGAAGGCGGAGCGCAGCGGAGCGTAAAGCGAAGCAGTCCGACACACCGCCCCGGAGCCCCCGGCCCCGCCACCACGAAGGACGAGAGGACCCCACCCCACAAACCCCTCCGCCGAAGGCGGAAAAACAGCAGCCGCACGGCGGGGCACCCGACAACGTGGGGAAAACCCCGGCGTCAGCCGGCCAGCATCAGACCGATCCCCACCACCATCACCCCCGCCGCCGCCACCCGCGGAAACCCGAACCGTTCCTTGAAGAACAGCGCCCCTATCGCGGCCCCGACGATGATCGACGATTCGCGCAGTGCCGCGATCGGCGCCAGCGGGGCGCGGGTCTGTGCCCACAGCACCAGGCCGTAGGCGAACACCGACAGCGCCCCGCCGGCCAGCCCGCGCAGTGCGAGCGGCCGCAGTTCGGCGGCGAGCCGGCCGCGTCGGGTGGCCAGCGCGTAGGCGGGGATGGCGAGCCCTTCGAGGATCATCAGCCACGCGATGTAGCCGAGGGCGGTCCCCGAGGCGCGGACGCCGAGGCCGTCGACGGTGGTGTACGAGGCGATGGACAGGCCGGTGGCGACCGCGGCCGCCAGCGCCGGCCAGTGCGGGCGGGAGCCGGAGCCCCGGACGCCCCACAGGGCCATGCCCACCAGGCCGGCCGAGGCGAGCGTCACGCCGGCCAGCACCCAGCCGCCCGGGACCTCGTGCACGAAGACCGCGGCGAGGACGGTGACGACCAGCGGCGCGGTGCCGCGGGCGATCGGATACATCTGCCCGAAGTCGCCCAGTCGGAAGGACTGCATCAGAAGTGCCTGGTAGATGACGTGCAGTACGGCGGAGAGCAGGAGGTACGGCCAGGCGCCGGCCGCCGGCAGCGGGGTGAAGCCGGCCAGGGCGGCTCCGCATATCGCGCCGCCCCCGCCGACGAGGGTGAAGGCCAGCAGCTGGTCGCGTATGCCGTGGGCGAGGGCGTTCCAGCTGGCGTGGGTGACCGCGGCCAGCAGGACGGCCGCGACGACCAGCGGCGTCACGAGGTCTGCTCGCGGACGTCCACCAGCCGGGCCCCGGCGTGGGCGATCAGGGACCGCGGGTCCAGGGGGAAGACGGTGTGCGGGGTGCCCGCGGCGGCCCAGACGGTGGGGTGGGCGAGGATGCCGCGGTCGGCGAGGACGGGGGTGCGGGTGCGGTGGCCGAAGGGCGGGACGCCGCCGATGGCGTAGCCGGTGGTCTCCCGGACGAGGTCGGCGTCGGCCCGGCGGACCTTGGTCGCGCCCAGCTCGGCCCGGACCCGCTCCACGTCGACCCGGGAGGCGCCGTCCATCAGCACCAGCACCGGCGCCCCGTCCGCGGTGAAGATCAGCGACTTCACGATCTGGGCGAGGTCGCAGCCGATCGCGGCGGCGGCCTCCGAGGCGGTCCGGGTGGCTTCGGGGAACCGGCGCACCTCGACGCTCAGGCCGAGTCCGGCGAGGGCCTCGGCGAAGCGCGGATGGGGCCGGCAGGCGGTGGCGGTACGGGAGTTGTCGGTCGCGGAATCGCTCATGGCCCGCACGCTAGCGAAAGCTGTACGGGCCATGCGAACGACTTCCGGCCGGTGGACACCCCATGACGACGGGGTGCCCGGGGGCCGCCCGGGCGGCTACCCGGCTACTGCTCCGGCGGCTACTCGGCAGCGAGGATGGCGCGGACCAACGGCCCGGCGTTGGTGCCGCCGTGACCGCTGGCGGGGACGACCGCGGCCGCCGCCAGGTCGTTGCGGTAGGCGGCGAACCAGGCGTTGGGCTTGTCCTGGTTGTCGACCTCGGCGGAACCGGTCTTGGCGCCGATGTCCCCGCTGAGCCCCTGCATCGCCTCGGCGCCCGTGCCGGACGTCGCGGTCAGCTTCATCAGCGCCTTGAGGTTGGCGGCGGTGTCCGGCTTCATGGCGCCGGCGGCCTTGGCGAACGTCCGGTTGTCCAGCGACGCGGCGACGATGTACGGCTGGCGGAAGGAGCCGGACTGGGCGGTGGCGGCGATCGAGGCGACGTTCAGCGGGTTCATCCGGACCCCGCCCTGGCCGATCAGCGAGGCCGCCATCTGCGCGTCGTGCTGGACGGGGACGGTGCCGTCGAAGGTGGGGATGCCGGTCGCCCAGTTCAGCCCGATGCCGAAGACGTCCCGGGCCTCCTTCGTCAGGTCGTCGTCGGCGAGGTCCTTGGCGTGCCCGATGAAGGCGTTGTTGCAGGACGCCGCGAAGCTCTGCGCGAAGGTGCCGTCGGGGATCTCGGACTTGTTGAGGTTCTGGAACTTCCAGCCGCCGACAGTGACGAACTTCGGGCACGGGTTCTTCTTGTCCGGCGCCGTCAGGCCCTTGTCCATCAGCAGCGCGGAGGTGACGATCTTCATCGTCGAGCCGGGCGCCAGCGACCCCTGGGTGGCGAGGTTGAAGCCGCCCGCGGGGGAGTTGGCGAGCGCCAGGATTTCCCCGGTGCTGGGCTTGACGGCGGCCGCGGCCGCGGTCTTCTTGCCCTTGACCGCGTTCTCGGCGGCCGTCTGCAGCTTGGCGTCCAGCGTCGTGTGCAGCGTGCCGGGGGTGCCCTTGGAGAGCACCTTCAGCGTCTTGTCGGGCTGCTGCTGGTTGCTGTCGGCGGCCTTGGCGCGGTGGATGTACAGCTCCGTGCCCGGCTTGCCGTCGGTCTTGCTGCCGTACTTGCTGCGCAGGCTGTCCAGCACCCCGGAGAGCGTCGGGTGGTCCTTGGCGGTCAGCTCGACGCCGTTGCGGTCCACCGCCTTGATCGGGGGCGCCTCGGCCTCGCCGGTGCGCAGCTCGTCGCCCTTGGACAGGCCCGGGTAGAGCGCCGACGGCTGCCAGGCGACCTGAGGCTTCCCGGTGCTCTTGTCGCGCTTGAGGCTCACCGCGCCGCCGTACGAGAACGGGGTCTTCACGGACTTGTAGGCGATCTCGGTGGTGGCCGTGTACGGCACCTTGTCGCCGTCCGGGGTGCCCGGCTTCACCGTCACCTTCGTGAACTTCGCCTGCTTGGCGAAGGAGGTGAGCGCGGTGCGGGCGGCGCCCGGGTCGTCGGTCACCGCGGCGGCCGTCTCGATATCGCCGGCCTGCCACGCGGTGAGGAAGGTCTGTGCGGTGGTGTTGACTTCCTTGGCCGACAGCGGGCCGGTGGGCACCGAGGGACCGCCGTCGCCCGGTTTGGCGTCGGCCGCCCTGACGGCCTGGGGCGACGACCCGTCCGAGCCGCCGAACAGCGTGAAGCCGCCGACGACTCCGGCCACCAGGGCCGCCGAACCGCCGATCAGTCCGTATTTCACCTCGCGGCGCATGCCACCGATCCCCTCCCAGGAGCCCGAGTCCTTGAGTACGCACCCAAGAACGCCCATCGCACTCTAAGGGACACGGGCAGGCGCTGAGTCTCGATCAGGGCACGGTCCGGTGACGCGCTGTCGAAGCCTCGTGACGGTCTCGTCACATCCCCGCAGCTCCTGGCCGTACGGGGTCTAGACCCAGCTGTCGAACCACATCCGGTTCTGCCATGCGCTCCGGGGGATCGGCAGGCCGGTGTAGAGCGGATAGAAGTAGACGAAATTCCACACGATCAGCAGAACGAGGACACCCGCGCCGACCGCGCCGATGGTGCGCCGCCGCTCGTCCGCCCGCGGCGGCCCGATGATCGCGCCGATCATCATCGCCAGCGCCAGGCACAGGAACGGCACGAAGACCACCGCGTAGAAGAGGAAGATGGTCCGCTCCTGGTAGAGGAACCACGGCAGGTAGCCGGCCGCGACGCCGCAGGCGATCGCCCCGGCCCGCCAGTCCCGCCGGAACAGCCACCGCCACAGCACGTACAGCAGCGCGAAGCAGGCCGCCCACCACAGCAGCGGGGTGCCCAGTGCCAGTACCTCGCGGGCGCAGCCCTCGGCGGCGGTGCAGCCGTCGTGCCCGGCCTTGGGGTCCTCGTAGAAGTACGAGACCGGGCGGCCCAGCACCAGCCAGCTCCACGGGTTGGACTGGTAGGTGTGCGGCGTGGTCAGGCCGGTGTGGAAGGCGTAGACCTCGGTCTGGTAGTGCCACAGGCTGCGCAGCCACTCGGGCAGCCAGGTGAGGTCGAAGCGCGGCAGATGGACGTCGCCCGCGAAGGGCAGCGAGAAGGAGATGTCCGGCGAAAGGCCCTTCCGGCCCACCGCCCAGTCCCGGTAGTACCCCCCCTTGGTGGCGATCCAGCCGCTCCACGACGCCAGGTACGTGCCGAGCGCGACGACGACGGTGGAGCCGAACGCGGGCAGCGCGTCGCGCCACAGCACCGACCGGAACGGGTGCCGGGCGCCGGCCGTGCGCCGCGCCCCCATGTCCCACAGCACCGACATCAGCGCGAACGCCGCCAGGAAGTACAGGCCGTTCCACTTCGTCGCCGCCGACAGGCCCAGGCACAGCCCGGCCGCCAGCCGCCACGGCCGCCAGCCCAGCCGCAGCCGGTCGCCGACCTCCCCGTCCGGCCGGACGAGCCCCTCGGGTCCCGTGGGCAGCGCCGCCGCCAGCCGGGCCCGGGTGCGGTCCCGGTCCACCAGCAGGCAGCCGAAGCCGGCCAGCACCCAGAACATCACGATCAGGTCGAGCAGCGCGGTGCGGCTCATCACGAAGTGCAGCCCGTCCACCGCCAGCAGCACGCCGGCCAGGCAGCCCAGCGCCGTCGACCGCAGCAGCCGCCGCCCGATCCGGCAGACCAGCAGCACCGACAGGGTGCCCAGCAGCGCGGTCATGAACCGCCAGCCGAAGGGGTTCATCCCGAACGCCCACTCGCCCAGCGCGATCAGCCACTTGCCCATCGGCGGATGGACGACGTACGAGTGCTCGGGGGAGAGCAGGATCTGCGGGGGGTGGGCCAGCAGCGCGTCGTTGGCGTTCTTCGCCCAGGTGCCCTCGTAGCCGTACTGGAGCAGCGACCAGGCGTCCTTGGGGTAGTACGTCTCGTCGAATATGACCTTGCGCGGGCTGCCGAGGTTCCAGAACGTCAGCACGCCCGCGCACAGCGTCACCAGCAGCGGGCCGAGCCAGCCCGACCAGCGGGCCAGCCGCCGCGCCAGGTGCGGGCCGGCGCCGAGCAGCGCCCACACCCGCCCGTCCGGCTCGGGGAACGGCGCCACCAGCCGCGTCCGGACGTCGGCCGTGGGCCGCCCGGCGTACCCGAAGCGGCGCAGCCGCCGCTGCCACACGGGGGGCCGGTCGGTCGGCTCCGGGGTGCGCGGGGCGGCCGCGTGCGTCGCGGTGGTGTCACTCGTCACCCGGCCCATCGTAGGGAAGCGGTCTGTGCGGCGGCGGTCCGCGCCGCCGGGCGGCGCCGCGCGTCACCGGCACGGGCCCGGCCGGGCCGCGGCGCGGGGCTGGGAGGATGGGAGGGTGACTGGAACGCTGGTACTTGCAGGGACGCCCATCGGCGAGATCGCGGACGCCCCGCCGCGGCTCGCCGCCGAACTGGCCGCCGCGGACGTGATCGCCGCCGAGGACACCCGGCGGCTGCGCCGGCTCACCCAGGCGCTGGAGGTGACGCCGGCCGGCCGCATCGTGTCGTACTTCGAGGGCAACGAGGCGGCCCGGACGCCGGAGTTGGCGGAGGCGCTGGCCGGCGGGGCGCGGGTGCTGCTGGTCACCGACGCCGGCATGCCGTCGGTCTCGGACCCCGGCTACCGGCTGGTCGCGGCGGCCGTCGAGCGCGGCATCAAGGTCACCGCCGTCCCCGGCCCGAGCGCGGTGCTCACCGCGCTCGCGGTCTCCGGCCTGCCGGTGGACCGTTTCTGCTTCGAGGGCTTCCTGCCCCGCAAGGCGGGCGAGCGGCTTTCTCGCCTTCGCGAGGTCGAGGGCGAGCGCCGCACCCTGGTCTACTTCGAGGCGCCGCACCGCCTGGACGACACCCTCGCCGCGATGAGCGAGGTCTTCGGCGCGGACCGCCGCGCCGCGGTCTGCCGGGAGCTGACCAAGACCTACGAGGAGGTCCGGCGCGGCGGTCTGGGCGAGCTGGCGGCGTGGGCCGCCGAGGGCGTCCGCGGGGAGATCACGATCGTGGTCGAGGGGGCCCCGGAGAGCGGTCCGGCGGAGCTGGACGCCGGCGAGCTGGTGCGCCGGGTGCGGATCCGCGAGGAGGCCGGGGAGCGCCGCAAGGAGGCGATCGCGGCGGTGGCGGCGGACGCCGGGCTGCCCAAGCGGGAGGTCTTCGACGCGGTCGTGGCGGCCAAGAACGCCGAACCGACTGCCGCACGGGAGGCGAACTCCGGACGGGCGGCCGGACGGGGCGCGGCCGGCCCGCGCTGACGGCCCGCCCCGCCCGCCCCGCTGAGCGTGGGCGCGCTCGGTAGAGCGTAAAAGCCCAGGCCACGGGCCTGAACCGACCCACAGGGAGGTAAATGGCGGGCATCGAAGGTAAAGCGATCGACCGCCTTCTGATGCGTTTTTCCTACGACCTGCCAAATCTGGGCCAACAGGTAGCAGCTCGGCTGCGCTCCGGCCGCGAAAGGCGTTCCCTGGGTACCGGGACGTCCGGTCCCAGGAGAGCTTGTCCAGCGGACAAGAGGAGCGCACATGAGCGACATCACGAAGACCACCGCCGGCATCACCGGTGCGGCGCCCGCCAGTCCCGTTCCGCCCCGCCCCCGACCGTCCGAGCCGGCGGCCCGCGAGGCGTACGCCTTCTGCTGCATGAGTTGCGGCCACGGCTGGGAGCAGGCGTACGAGATCGAGCACCAGGCCGATGCCAAGGGCGTCACGCACGCCGTCTACTACGCGGACGGCGAGCGTGTACCGTCCCCGCTGACCCATCCCACGTGCCGCAGCTGCGGCGGCAACGTCGTCCGCATCATGCGCTCCGGACAGGTCTCGATGGTCTCCGACGCGATCGCGAACATGCACCAGCCGCACCACCGCAGGAACTCCCGCCACGGGGACGGCGGCAGCACCGCCGAACCGCGGCGGCACCACTGGCACCTCTCCGACCTGCTGCACCCCTTCCAGCACCACCGCAAGTGAGGCGCCGGCCGCGGTCCTCGTAGGATCGCGGCCATGGCCAAGCAGGACAAGGACACCCCGCCGCCGCTGCCCGAACCGCTCCGGGTACCGGTCGCGGACTCGCACACCCACCTGGACATGCAGGGCACCACCGTCGAAGAGGCCCTGGCCACGGCCGCCTCGGTCGGCGTCACCACCCTCGTCCAGGTGGGCTGCGACCTCAACGGCTCCCGCTGGGCCGCGGACACCGCCGCCGCCCACGACGCCGTGCACGCCACCGTCGCCCTCCACCCCAACGAGGCGCCGCGGATCGTCCTGGGCGACCCCGACGGATGGTCCCGGCAGGGTGCCCGGGCGGCCGGCGGTGACGCCGCCCTGGACGAGGCACTCGCCGAGATCGACCGGCTCGCCGCCCGCCCCGAGGTCCGCGGCATCGGCGAGACCGGCCTCGACTACTTCCGCACCGGCCCCGACGGCATCGCCGCCCAGGAACGGTCCTTCCGCGCCCACATCGAGATCGCCAAACGGCACGGCAAGGCCCTGGTCATCCACGACCGCGAGGCCCACGACGACGTGCTGCGCGTCCTGCGCGAGGAGGGCGCACCCGACCGCGTCGTCTTCCACTGCTACTCCGGCGACGCCGCGATGGCCGAGATCTGCGCCGCCGCCGGCTACTTCATGTCCTTCGCCGGCAACATCACCTTCAAGAACGCCCAGCCGCTGCGCGACGCCCTCGCCGTCGCCCCGCCCGAACTCCTCCTCGTCGAGACCGACGCCCCCTTCCTCACCCCCGCGCCGTACCGCGGACGGGCCAACGCCCCCTACCTCATCCCGCTCACCCTGCGTGCCATGGCCGCGGTCAAGGACATGACCGAAGACGCCCTGGCCTCGGCCGTCGCCGCCAACACCGCCCGCGCGTTCGACTACTGACGGTCACCCGGCCCCGCCTGGCGTACCCGCCCCGCCGCAAGGCGAGTTGGGTCCGCCGCCCACCCTCCGCTACATTCCGCGGTTGACCGGTTACCGGACGACACCCGTGGCAGGTGCAGTGTGAGTCCTCCACCCAGTGGCCACCGAGCGGGCCGCGGCCGCGGCCGCCGCCGGCGCGCCCCCGAGAATCCCGCACAGCTGCGCCGGCTGCTGCCCCGCGCCCTGGTCGTCGCCTTCCTCGCCGGCGGCACCACCGCCTTCGTCGCGCACGACAAGGCCGTCAAGCTCAGCGTCGACGGCGACCCCCGCACGCTGCACACCTTCGCCGACGACGTCCACGGACTGCTGGCCGACCAGGACCTCGCCGTCGGCGACCACGACATCGTCGCCCCCGCCCCCGGCACCGGCCTCACCAGCGGCGACGAGGTCGTGGTCCGGCACGGCCGGCCGGTCATGCTCACCCTGGACGGGCAGCGCCGCCAGGTGTGGACCACCGCCGACACCGTCGCCGGGGCCCTGCACCAGCTCGGCGTCCGCGCCGAGGGCGCCTACCTCTCCACCGCCCGCTCCCAGCACATCGGCCGGCACGGCCTGGAGCTGGCGGTCCGCACCGAACGCGCGCTGGTCTTCGTCGCCGACGGCCGCGAGTACCACATCCGCACCAACGCCGCCACGGTCCGCGAGGCCCTCGCCGAGGCCGGCCTGGCGCTGCGCGACCACGACACCACCTCGGTGCCGCCGGACAGCTTCCCCCGCGAGGGCCAGACCGTCTCCGTACTGCGGATCAGCGGCACCACCGAGGTCCGCGAGGAGACCGTCCCGTTCCGCACCGTCAAGCGGCCCG
This sequence comes from Streptomyces sp. S186, assembly GCF_051603415.1. NCBI lineage: Bacteria > Bacillati > Actinomycetota > Actinomycetes > Kitasatosporales > Streptomycetaceae > Streptomyces > Streptomyces sp. S186. Next base: position 4,884,096 of record NZ_CP193932.1, read on the forward strand.
ACCCGCAGCTGACGGTGGGCACCGAGGCCGTCGTCCGGCCCGGCGTCCCCGGACTGCGGCGCGTCACCTACCGCCTGGAGACCGTCAACGGCGTCCGCCGCAAACCACGGAAGATCGCCGTCGAGACGGTCCGCCGCCCCCGCCCGCAGATCGTCCACGTCGGCACCCGCGCCCTGCCCACCTCTGTCCGCGGCGCCGACCAGCTCGCCTGGGAGGCGCTCGCCCGGTGCGAGGCCGGCGGCCGGCCGGACGCCGTCGACGCCTCCGGCACCTACGGCGGGCTCTACCAGTTCGACGTCGGCACCTGGCAGCGCCTCGGCGGCACCGGCCGCCCCCAGGACGCCCCCGCCGACGAGCAGACCTACCGGGCCAAGAAGCTCTACCTCACCCGGGGCGCGAGCCCCTGGCCCGTCTGCGGCCGTAAGCTTCACGGGTGACCGACCGCAAGACCACTGACGAAACCGGCCCCCTGCTGGGCCCCGCCGACGTCCGCGAACTGGCCGCCGCGCTGGGCGTACGCCCCACCAAGCAGCGCGGCCAGAACTTCGTCATCGACGCCAACACCGTCCGCCGGATCGTCCGGACCGCCGAGGTCCGCCCCGACGACGTGGTCGTCGAGGTCGGCCCCGGACTGGGCTCGCTGACCCTGGCCCTGCTGGAGGTCGCCGACCGCGTCACAGCCGTGGAGATCGACGACGTGCTCGCCGCGGCGCTGCCCGCCACCGTCGCCGCCCGCCTCCCCGAACGCGCCGACCGCTTCGCGCTCGTCCACCGCGACGCCCTGCACGTCACCGAGCTGCCCGGCCCGGCCCCCACCGCCCTGGTCGCCAACCTCCCGTACAACGTCGCCGTCCCCGTCCTCCTCCACATGCTGGAGCGGTTCCCGACCATCGAGCGGACCCTGGTCATGGTCCAGGCCGAGGTCGCCGACCGGCTCGCCGCCGGCCCCGGCAACAAGGTCTACGGCGTCCCCTCCGTCAAGGCCAACTGGTACGCCGAGGTCAAGCGGGCCGGCGCCATCGGCCGCAACGTCTTCTGGCCCGCCCCCAACGTCGAGTCCGGCCTGGTCTCCCTCGTCCGCCGCGCCGAACCGCTCCCCTCCCGCGCCTCCCGCGAAGAGGTCTTCGCCGTCGTCGACGCGGCCTTCGCCCAGCGCCGCAAGACCCTGCGGGCCGCACTCGCCGGCTGGGCGGGCTCGGCCGCCGCGGCCGAGGCGGCCCTGGTCGCGGCCGGCGTCTCCCCCCAGGCCCGTGGCGAGTCGCTGACCATCGAGTCCTTCATCGCCATCGCCGAGAACAAGGCCGCGGCCGCGGACCAGGAGGCATCCCGATGACCCGCACCGCACCTGGCGCCCCCCGCGTCACCGTCCGCGTCCCCGCCAAGGTCAACGTCCAGCTCGCCGTCGGCGGCCGCCGCCCCGACGGCTTCCACGACCTGGCCAACGTCTTCCTCGCCGTCGGCCTCCACGACGAGGTGACGGCGGCCCCCGCCGACACCCTGACGCTGACCTGCACAGGCCCGGACGCCGACCAGGTCCCCCTCGACGACACCAACCTCGCCGCCCGCGCCGCCCGCGCCCTGGCCACCCACCACGGACTGGACGCCCACGTCCACCTCCACATCGCCAAGGACATCCCCGTCGCCGGCGGTATGGCCGGCGGCAGCGCCGACGCCGCCGCCGCCCTCCTCGCCTGCGCCACCCTCTGGGGAACGGACACGTCGCATGCCGAACTCCTCTCCCTCTGCGCCGAGTTGGGCAGCGACGTGCCGTTCAGCCTCGTCGGCGGCGCCGCGCTCGGCCGCGGCCGCGGCGAACTGCTGGAGCCCCTGCCCGTCGGCGGCACCTTCCACTGGGTCTTCGCCGTCGCCGACGGCGGCCTCTCCACCCCCGCCGTCTACAAGGAGTGCGACCGCCTGCGGGACGCCACCGGCCGCGGCGCCACCACCGCCGACATCCCCGACCCCGAGCCCTCCCCTGCCCTCCTGGACGCCCTGCGCACCGGCGACGCCACCGCCCTCGCCGCGTCGATGAGCAACGACCTCCAGCCCGCCGCGGTCTCCCTCCGCCCGTCACTGTCCGCCACCCTCGCCGCCGGCACGGAAGCCGGAGCCCTGGCCGCCCTGGTCTCGGGCTCCGGCCCGACGACCGCGTTCCTGGTGGCGGACGCCGAGGACGCCGAACGGGTCGCGGCAGCGCTACGCGCCTCGGGCACCTGCCGCACGGCCCGCACCACGGTCGGCCCGGAAACGGGTGCGACGGTCATCAGCAACGGCTAGCTCGGCAACGGCCGGCCCCAACGGCCCAATTCGAGAGCGAGCATGGCCCCGTCAAAGTGGATAGGATGAGCGCGGCCTCGGGGGAGCCCTTGACGCGGCGCGCGTTTCCGCCTCGCGTACCGCTTCCCCGCGGCTCAGCAAATGCGAAGTCGACATGGGGGACAGATGAAGATTCGGCGCTTCCTTGCAACAGGGGCCGCTGCGACGGCGATTGTGGCCTTCGGCAGCACGCCGGCGTTCGCCGAGGATGCCATGGCGCACACGACCGATGGTTCGACCTGGGGCGGAAAGGCCACTTGGAGGTCGTACGGGGACCGGCTTGAGGCGTGTGACAACGCGGCGGACGGCATGACCGTGCAGGCGCAGGTCCAGGACGAGGGGGGCTACGGGAAGGTCTTGTGGGTGCGGGGCGGACGAGGCAGCTGCGACCACCTCACCTGGGACCTTCCCGAGTGGACCAAGGTCCAGATCAGGGTTTGCCTGTTGGACGGCAGCCTCAAGGCCCACAACTGTTCGGGGTGGGTCAGCGGATCGTCCTGAGCGCCTGGTCGACCATAACGAGGGAAAGGCTCCGACCTTCTGGTCGGGGCCTTTCCCGCACTCCGCGTCGGCGAGTCCGCGTTCCGCCGCCGGGGCCCTGTCGCCGGCGCCAGGCCGTCCGGTGATGCATGGCACAGGACAGCGCTGTGCCCGACGCCTCTGAACGTCCACCCGACCTGACGAACAACACCGCCCTGATGACTGGAGTACGCCGACTGACGAGCCGCCGGGTGTCTGCCGAGGGGCGGTTCATGGCGGGGGAGCCTCCGCGCGGGCGGATCGGCAGTCGCGGCACAGTCCCGGTTGCGGGGCGCGGAAGGCGCGCTCGCAGCCGTCGCAGGTCTGGAGGGGGTCCGGGCGTGCGGGAGCCGGGGCGGCGGCCGGGAGGGGTGGGGGCAGCGACGCCGTGAGGCGGTGGGCGAGCAAGGCCGCCGGACTGCGGAGGCCGGGCGGCAGATCGGCCGTGAGGGTGCGGCGTACGGCGTCGGGCGGTGCGGCGCGTTCGAGCCAGGCGCTCACGGCCGGGGTCAGGCGTGCCACGTCCGCCTCGGAGAGCAGCAGGCGGGGATCATCCCGCCGCAGCTCTACGAGGATGCGGTGGGCTGTCCGCGCACCCGCGGGATCAGGGCGGCGAGGCGCGGGCAGCGGCGTGCGTTCCGGCTTCGGCCTCGGCTTCGGTGGCGGCTTCGCCTCGTGTTCCCGCTCCGGCCTCGGGGCCCGTTGGGCGGGACGGGCCACGGGGCAGGGGGCCGCGCCCGGCTGGTTGTACGAGACCGTGCGCGTTACCACCCGCCCGCTCGGCAGCCGCTCCCGCGTGCGCTTCAGGTACCCGGCCGCCTCCAACTCCCTTAGTGCGGAGGCGATACGGGCCTCGCTCTCGGGGAAACGGGCGGTCAGGCATTTGATGCCGATGCGCGCCCCGGCGGGCAGTGACTGGATGTGCAAGGCGAGCCCGATCGCGACGAGCGACAGCTCGCGGTGCTGGGCGAGGTGATTGCCGACCACCGTGAAGTGGCTGGTGTGACGGGAGTTGACGTGAATGACACCGGACGGGGGAGTCATCGCGGGAACACGGGACACGGCGGGCGAGGGCGCGCTAGGGTTCTTGAGAGCCATCGGGAAGGTTGTGTCTTCCTAGTTGGTCAGGCCCTCGTTCGGGATTGCCGTCCCGGCCGGGGGCCGAAGCATGTGTGCGGTCGTGCACTTGTCGCGGCGAGCATATGCCGCTCAACCCTCCCTAATCACAACCGAGTTGGCATATGTCACCCGTGTGGGTGGCCGGGTGGCGGGCCGGTGGGGGCTTGGGTGGCGTAAGGGTTCCGTCAGAGCCCCGTCATGATCGGCAGGGCTCGGCCGCCTCCCCCGAGAGTGCCTCGTAGCGTCTTGCCCGTTGCCCGTACTCCGAACGATTGTGCGGGCGAAGATGATGGCGTATCGATGGGGGAACGGCGCATGGCTGCGAGGCAATTCCAGGCGCATCCGGACGGGTTACGGGAACTGGCAACGGAATTTCAGTCCGCCGCCGATGAACTCGCCGGGGGCATAGAGGGATTCGTGGGAAACGTCTTCGAAATCGGGGAGGCGTTCGGGGTGATAGCCGCGTGCCAAGGGATCACCGATCAGTACGCGGAGATGGTCAACCACACTGCCGAGGGCCTCGCCGAACTCGCCCAATTACTCCGCTCCAACAGTGCGGGACTCAACCAGTCCGCCGCCAACTACGACGGTGTCGACGAGCACGCCAGCCAAACGCTGGGGGCCTGACCGGTGAGCATCAACAGCTACCTTGTCGACAAGATCGTCCCGGTCCTGGAAATGCTGGAAATCCCCTGGCCGGGCGGCGACCCGACGACCCTGCGGGAAATCGCCCACCGCTGGGGGAGTTTCGGGCAGGACCTCCAGGAAACCGCCGAGCGCCTGAACAAGCGGGTGGACGCCACGGTGGGCGTCACCTGGCACGGCGACGCGGCCGACGGCTTCAAGAAACACTGGAAGCAGCAGCACGAATCCTTCCAGGCCACCGCGAAGAACTTCGCCGCCGTACAGAAGCAGCTCGATGACTATGCGGACGAGGCCGAGGCGATCGTCAAGGAGATCGTCGAGATCGCCCTGGAGATCGCCGAGACGGAACTCGCCGGTGTCCTGCTGACGGCGGTTACGGCGGGTATCTCGGATGTGGTGGCGAACGCGGCCGCCGGGGCCCGGGCCATGAAAATCATTGGTCTGGTGGAGCGGTTCGCGAAGCTTGCGGAGAAAGCCAGGAAATCCGTCTACGAATTCCTCAAGGGCTCCAGGACATTGACGCGTCTGGTCAAGGCGCTGTCCAAGCTGGTCCAGGACGGCCTCAAGAACACCGCGATGAACCTCGTGGGAACGGGCGTCAGCAAGGAGCTCACCGGTCAGGGCGGCCTCACCGCACAGGACTGGCAGAACGCCGCCATCGCAGGCGGTGTGGCCGCGGCGCCGGGAGCCCTTGGCAAGGGCCTGGGCTCACTGGGGCAACACGGCGCACCCAACGCCTTCGACAAGGTACTGGCCGGCGATGGCCTGGAGGGGCGCGCCAAGACGGCCCAGAGCGTCATCTCCGGTGGGTTGAACAGCGCGGCAGGCACGCTCGTGTCGGAGCAGTTCGACCCGACGGCGACGACCGTCGGCCTCGATACCGCGACCAGCCTCGTCACCGGCGCTGAGGGCGCTCGCCACGCGGGTCGGTTGAAGCAAGGAGATCTACCGGACGCAGTGTGGCCGGCCTTTCGTAACGCCCATGAGATCGGCGCGAACGGGACCATCTACACCGGTGGCGGTGTTGTCGACGACACGATCAAACATCACCACCTGCCGAACGCGGGGTCCGCGGTTACGGACCAGGACGGCGCGGTGCAACTTCCCCGTGAAGAGCACGAGGGGAACCCTTTTGGATAGCGCGGGGTTCACCGGGCCGGCTTGGGGAGGGGATGCTGGCCGTGTGGCCTTTCAGCGGTAGGAAGTGGCAGGGAACGGGTCGCCGGAGGCGGCCCGCCGGAGAGCCCAATCCCCATCCGGTAAAGCCCTGGTGGTTCCAGTGGGACGAATGGGAAGCTGCCCGTCCGGACTGGCGCCTGCTGTTGAAACACAAGGATCGGTTCGCCGCCACGGCGCCTTTTCGCGGCCAGCCGATGGGCGGATACCCCTGGCACGTCTCCGCCGGTGAGCTGCCTGATCCGGCCGGCACCGGCGAGAGCGTCGAGGCGCTGCTCTGGGAGATGAGGCAGACGATCCACCGAGGCACCTCCTCCACCGAACTCGTGTCATCCGGGGTGGCCCTGACCTTTCCCTGGCCACTCCCCCCGTTCGGCTTCTACCCCCAGAGCGATCACTGGCGTGCGACGCGGGGGGATTTCTTCTACACCACCCCCGAGCGTCTTCTGTGCGAGTACGACGCACTTGCGGCGCTCGGTCCGGCGCATGGGCAAACGAGGGTGCTGGTCGCCGACGACCGGGTCTTCTCCGTACTCGTCAGGCCGGAGGTACTCCAACGTCCCCAGCTGTCCGGCAGGCATGTGCGCCTCGACGGTAACCACGCGGTCGCCTGGGCAAAAGGGTATGCCTCTCCCGCAATGCTCGAAGAGTGCGCCATAGAGCTGTACGAGCTGGTCAACCTGCTTCCCCGTTCCTGGGGGAGTGAGCATGTCGACCGCGTTCGCGCCCTCGTCGTGGCGGGTGATCTCAAGGGTTTGGAGAGGTGGAGGTTCCGTTCTTTAAAGCCTTGACGTCGCGCCGGGCCGGGACGCGGCCCACCGGGTCGCGGGAACGTACGATCCGGTGGCGCCAGGGCGAGCCACCCACATGTGCGCATTGTGTCGAATCGCTCACGCGGCGGCTGCGCACGCACGTAGCGTGCCGGGGAATCGGGTTGTACCGGGCAACCAGCAAGCAGCGGTGGTGAGTTATGCCCAATCGTAAGGATGCAGATCCCTCGGCCAGTGTCCCGTGCTTCTACGGTGCCGAGCTGCGCTTCCTCCGGGAGCAGGCCGGTCTCACGCTGGAACAGCTGTCGGAGGGCAGCTATCGCGGCATCCCGTTGCTCAGCCGCATCGAACGCGGTGAGTGCGGAATGCCGATGGATCTGGCCATTCACATCGACAAGAGGCTCGACACGAACGGCTTCTTCGAGCGCCGCTGCGAGGCGGTGGCGAAGGCCCGCCGGGCCGGTCACGCGGAGTACTTCGCGGACGCGCTGGAGATGGAGCAGCGCGCGGAGAGCTACAGCAACGGCATCGGCGGCGAATGCGTCGAGGTCGCCGACGGCCTCCCCGGCGTCGTCCCCGTTCGGGACAGCAAGGATCCGCAGGGGCCCGCGCTGGTCTTCTCCGCCGCCGGGTGGTCGTCGTTCGTGTCGGCCGTCAAGGGCGATGCCTAGAGCTCGTCGATGGCGGTCAGGTCGATGTCGATGGGGTAGGGCACGCTGAGCTTGACGCGGTCGTGGTGGATGCCGGTCAGCGCATACGTGCCGGTGGCCTCGCCGAGCTCGTGGACCTGGACGACCGGGTGGTCGTCTTGGCCCGCCATGTCGACCAGCCAGAAGTGGGGGATGCCCGCCGCGGCGTATTTGCGCGGCTTGGTGTCGCGGTCGCGGGCTTCGGAGTCCGGTGAGATGACTTCGATCGCGAGCAGGACGTCGGCCGCCCTGAAGTGGGTCTGGCGTCGGCCGGTGACGGCTTCGGCGCGTACGACGGAGATGTCTGGCTCGGGACCGTTGCGCCTGTCGAGGATGACGGTCATGTCGCGAGTGATCTTGAACTCGGCGGGCCGACTCGTACGCAGGCCGTTCGTCAGCAGGTCGACCGCGGTGCAATGGAAGTAGTTCTGCGGGGCCGCGAAGACCAGGCTCCCGTCGATCAACTCCGTGTGCCGGGGGAGATCGGGCAGTGTGAACAGGTCGTCCACCGTGTACCCGTCCAGCGGGAGCCTCGGCCAGTGATGATCCATGGGCGGGATTCTTCGGCGTGCCCGTTCACGTGGCGGCCGCATCCCGATCGCGTCATCACAAAGGGTGACCGTCCCCGCGCGTGGCCGCCCCGGTAGCCGCCCCCGTCCTCCCCGAAGGCTCCCGACCCGTGCCGACTACCCTTGGAGGCCGACCAGCCCCCATTGGGGACGCACAGAGCAGGAGTGAGATGGCCGCCAACCTCGTCAATCTGGAAGCCGTCGACAAGGTGTACGGGACGCGTGCGCTGCTCGACGGTGTCTCCCTCGGTGTCAACGAGGGGGACCGGATCGGGGTCGTGGGTCGTAACGGCGACGGCAAGACCACGCTGATCCGGATTCTGGCCAAGCTGGAGTCGGCCGACGTCGGGCGGGTCACGCACGCCGGTGACCTGCGGCTGGGCGTGCTGACCCAGCACGATTCGCTGGACCCGACGGCGACCATCCGGCACGAGGTGATCGGTGATCTCGCCGACCACGAGTGGGCGGGGAACGCCAAGATCCGGGATGTGCTCACGGGGCTCTTCGGGGATCTGCATCTGCCCGGTTTCACCGACGGCCTGGACACCGTCATCGGGCCGCTGTCGGGTGGTGAGCGGCGGCGGATCGCGCTGGCCAAGCTGCTGATCGCCGAGCAGGACCTGATCGTGCTGGACGAGCCGACCAACCATCTGGACGTGGAGGGGATCTCCTGGCTGGCCAGGCACCTGGCCGGCCGGCGCTCCGCGCTCGTCGTCGTCACCCACGACCGGTGGTTCCTGGACCAGGTCGCGACCCGGATGTGGGACGTCCAGCGCGGCGTCGTGCATGAATACGAGGGCGGGTACTCGGACTATGTCTTCGCGCGGGCCGAGCGGGAGCGGATCGCCGCGTCCGAGGAGGCCAAGCGGCAGAACCTGATGCGCAAGGAGCTGGCGTGGCTGCGGCGCGGGGCGCCGGCGCGGACCAGCAAGCCGCGGTTCCGGATCGAGGCGGCCAATGAACTGATTGCGGATGTGCCGCCGCCGCGGGACAGCAGCGAGTTGATGAAGTTCGCCACCACTCGGCTGGGCAAGACGGTCTTCGAGCTGGAGGGGGTGACCGTCCAGGCCGGGCCGAAGGTACTGCTCAAGCACCTGACGTGGCAGCTGGGGCCGGGGGACCGGATCGGTCTGGTGGGGGTCAACGGCGCGGGGAAGACCTCGCTGCTGCGGACGCTGGAGGCGGCCGCCCGTAGTGGGGGTGAGCAGCAGCCGGCGGCGGGGAAGGTCGTGGTCGGCAAGACCGTCAAGCTGGCGTACCTCTCGCAGGAGGTCGCCGAGCTGAACCCGGCGCTGCGGGTGCTGGAAGCCGTCCAGCAGGTCCGCGACCGGGTCGACCTCGGCAAGGGCCGGGAGATGACGGCGGGGCAGCTGTGCGAGAAGTTCGGGTTCACGAAGGAGAAGCAGTGGACGCCGGTCGGGGATCTGTCGGGTGGTGAGCGGCGGCGGCTCCAGCTGCTGCGGCTGCTGATGGACGAGCCGAACGTGCTGTTCCTGGACGAGCCGACGAACGACCTCGACATCGAGACGCTGACGCAGCTGGAGGATCTGCTCGACGGCTGGCCGGGGTCGATGATCGTCATCAGCCACGACCGGTACTTCGTCGAGCGGACGACGGACCGGGTGTTCGCGCTGCTGGGCGACGCGGCGCTGCGGATGCTGCCGCGCGGCCTGGACGAGTACCTGGAGCGGCGGCAGAAGATGATCGAGGCGGCGGCGCCGGCGCCCGCCCAGCCGGCCGCCGCGGCCCCGAAGAAGCCGGCCGCGGTGAACCGCGCGGCACAGAAGGAGCTCCAGCGGATCGAGCGCCAGCTGGACAAGATCGGCGAGAAGGAGTCTGCGCTGCACGCGCAGATGGCCGAGCACGCCACCGACTTCGAGAAGATCGCCGGGCTGGACGCCGAACTGCGGGAACTGGGCTCGCAGCGCGAGGAGTTGGAGCTGCGGTGGCTGGAGCTGGCCGAGGACGCGTAGAGCCGCCGGTCCGGGGGGGCGGCGTGGGCCCGGGCGCGGGGGCGGCTATCGGCCCCGAATGGCCTGGATTCCCGCGTTCCGGTGGTCTTCTCCTCCCTAGGGGGCGCGCATCGGCAGCCGAGCGTGTAGCTTCCCGGGGACACCCAGCGGGGTAGGGGAGTGGAGGGGGTTCGCTCGATGGGCGTGCGGCTCATGGTCGTCGACGATCATCGCCTGCTCGCCGAGGCGCTCGCCTCGGCCCTGAAGCTGCGCGGGCACCGCGTGCTGGCGGCCGCCGCACCCAGTGCCGGGGCGGCGGAGCTGGTGGTGAGCCGGGCGCCGGAGGTGTGTCTGCTGGGCACGGCGGGCCCGGCCGAGCCGGGGGCGTTCGACCCGGTCGCCCGGATCAAGAAGGAGCGGCCGCAGATCGCGGTGGTGGTGCTCGGGCCGGTGCCCAGCCCGCGCGGGATCGCCGCCGCCTTCGCCGCCGGGGCCTCCGGCTACGTCCGCAACGACGAGCGCATCGAGGGCGTCGAACGGGCCATGCTCAAGGCGCGGGCGGGTGAGGCGGCGGTCGCCCCGCAGCTGCTCCAGCAGGCGTTCGGGGAGCTGCTGCACCCCGCCGCCCAGCCCGACGACGAGGGGGCGCGGCTGCTTGCGCTGCTCACCCCGCGCGAGGTGGAGGTGCTGATCCGGGTCGCCGAGGGCGAGGACACCCGGGTGATCGCGGCGGGCATGGACATCGCCCCGAGCACCGCCCGCACCCACGTCCAGCGGGTGCTGATGAAGCTGGAGGTGGGCTCCCGGCTGGAGGCGGCCGCGCTGGCCGCCCGCACCGGCCTGCTGGAACGCGTCCAGCGGTCTTAGGACGTGTCCAGCGGTCTTAGGGCCGGTCCGGGTCCGATGGGGCAGGGGCGTCCGGCGCGGCCGGCGGGACGATGGGCCGCAGCTTCAGCCAGACCAGGAAGAACAGGCCGAGCGCGAGCATGCCCAGGCCCGTCCACAGGTTGATGTTGACGCCCTGTGCCTTGTGCAGGTCCGCGTCGGAGGCGGTGAGCCCGGCGACGGTGACGATCACGCCGTAGAGGGCGAACAGGCCGCCGATGACGCGCCGGATGTCGAAGAGCCGGGCGGCGGTGGCCGAGGAGCGCTCCAACTCGCTGACTTCTTGGCGCAGTTCGGAGTGGTGTGGTTCGGGCTGGTGTGGTTTGGACTGGGGCGGTTCGGGCTGGTGCCGTTCGGGCATGGCGGGTCTCCGGTCGTCAGAGCGAGTAGGGCAGGTAGCACAGTGCGGCGAGGGCGACGGCGCCCCAGCCGAGCAGCGCGGGCTTGCGGTACCAGGCGTCGTCGCCCTCGGCGGCGGGCTCCGCGAGGTCCGGCGCGGCCGTCCCGCCGCCGGTGGCCCGGCCGGAGCGGGCGGACTCCCAGACCAGACCGGCGAGTTCGGCCTGCGGCTTGGGCTCGGTGAAGAGCGTGACGACGACCATGACGACCGCGCCCGCGACGAAGCCGACGATCGCCGAGACGAAGTTGGCGCCCTGATCGGTCGGGATGGAGATCACATGCTGCTTGTAGATCCAGAAGTAGTTGACCATCGCGGCGGTGGTGCCGGCCAGCAGCCCCCAGACACCGGATTTCATCGAGGCCCGCTTCCAGAACATGCCGATGATGAAGACCACGAACATCGGCACGTTGAAGAAGGAGAACAGGGTCTGGAGGTAGCCCATGATGTTGGAGAACGAGGAGGCTATGAACGCCGTGCCGATCGAGGCGAGCACGCCGATCGCGGTGATCAGGCGGCCGAAGCGCAGGTAGTAGGCGTCGGGCCGGCCCCGCTTCACGTACTTGGCCCAGATGTCGTAGGTGAAGACGGTGTTGAAGGACGAGACGTTGGCGGCCATGCCGGCCATGAAGGCGGCGAGCAGTCCGGTGACGGCGATGCCCAGCACGCCGTTGGGCAGCAGCTCCTGCATCAGGTAGGGGATCGCGTCGTTGTACTGCAGGCCGCCCGGGGCGCCGATCTTCGGGACGAGGACGGCGGCGACCAGGCCCGGGATCATCACCAGGAAGACGATGAACATCTTCGGGAAGGCGCCGATGAGCGGGGTGCGCCGGGCGGCGGAGAGGTTCTTCGCGGACAGGGCGCGCTGCACCTCGGCGAAGTTGGTGGTCCAGTAGCCGAAGGAGAGCACGAAGCCCAGGCCGAGGACGATGGTCAGCCAGTTGGCGCCCAGCGGGTTGGCCTGGCCGATGCCGGTGCCGCCCCAGGCCGTCAGGAAGTCGTGGCCGTGCGACGCCGTCAGCGCGTGCGACAGTCCGCTCCAGCCGCCGACCCGCTTGAGGCCGAGGACGGCCAGCGGGATCAGCGCGGCGAGGATGACGAAGAACTGCAGCACCTCGTTGTAGATCGCCGAGGAGAGTCCGCCGATGGTGATGTAGGCGAGGACGAACAGCCCGGCGACGACGATGGCGACCCACTGCGGCCAGCCGAGCAGCGCCTCGACGACGATCGACAGGGCGTAGAGGTTCACCCCGGCGATCAGGATCGCGGCGAAGGCGAACAGGACCGAGCTGAGCAGGTGGGCCGACCTGTCGAAGCGCTGGAGCAGGAACTCCGGTACGGAGCGGACCTTGGAGCGGTAGTAGAAGGGCATCATGACCAGGCCGAGGAAGACCATGGCCGGGATGGCGCCGATCCAGTACCAGTGGACGACCGCGACGCCGTACTGCGCGCCGGTCGCCGCCATGCCGAGGATCTCGGTGGCGCCGAGGTTGGCGGCGACGAAGGCGAGGCCGGTGACCCAGGCGGGCAGCGACCGTCCGGAGAGGAAGAAGTCCAGGCTCGTCCGCACGCTGCGTCTGGCGGCGAAGCCGATGCCGAGGACGACGACGAAGTAGAGGGCCAGGATCGCGTAGTCGAGCCCGTTGGTCGGGAGGCGTAGCCCTTCGGCCAGAGTGATCATGGAGGACTCTTTTCGGGAGCACGGCGGTGTGCGAAGCGAACGCACAGAAACGTACGCACGCCTGACCGAAAACTGAATAGTTTTGTTGGATTCAGTTGTTGGATCATGGGCGATGGCCGTCTGAAGTGCTGGCATTTTTCCGATATGCCCGCTCTGTGGGGTCAATGAGTCGTGTGCGAGCGCGCGTTGACGACTCTGTTCGGTTGTGCTTCATTGTGTTTGTTTGTGTTCGTCCGGCGTGGCCGTCTGGCGTGGCCGTCGTGTGTGCGTCCGGCGTGGCCGCCATGGTGAGGAGCTCCCCGGTGAAGAAGACGACGACCCGGCTCGCGGACGGCCGGGAGCTGATCTACTACGACGCGTCCGACGCCACCGGCCGCACCGCCCCCGACCGCACCGCCCCCGACCCCCGGCCCCTCGACCCGGTCGCCACCGCCTCCGAACTCCGCGCCGACCCCCTCCTCGGCGACACCGTCGCCATCGCCTCCCACCGCCAGGGCCGCACCTACCACCCGCCGGCCGACGAGTGCCCGCTGTGCCCCTCCCGCGACGGCCGGCACACCGAGATCCCCGCCGCCGACTACGACGTCGCCGTCTTCGAGAACCGCTTCCCCTCCCTGGCCGGCCCGCACGGCCGCTGCGAGGTGGTCTGCTTCACCCCCGACCACGACGCCTCGTTCGCCGACCTCACCGACGACCAGGCCGCCCTCGTCCTCGACGCCTGGACCGACCGCACCGCCGCCCTCTCCCAACTCCCCGGCGTCGCCCAGGTCTTCTGCTTCGAGAACCGCGGCGCCGAGATCGGCGTCACCCTCGGCCACCCACACGGCCAGATCTACGCCTACCCCTTCGTCACCCCGCGCACCGAGCGGATGCTGGCCTCCCTCGCCGCCCACCGCGAGCGGACCGGCCGCAACCTCTTCAACGACGTCGTCGCCCGCGAACGCGCCGACGGCCGCCGCGTCGTCCTCGACGGCGAGCACTGGACCGCCTTCGTCCCCTACGCCGCCCACTGGCCCTACGAGGTGCACCTCTACCCCAAGCGCCGGGTCCCCGACCTGCTCGCCCTCGACGGCCCCGCCTGCACCGAGTTCCCGCAGATCTACCTGGAACTCCTGCGCCGCTTCGACCGGCTCTTCGGACCGGAGGCACCCCCGACGCCGTACATCTCCGCCTGGCACCAGGCACCCGTACACGCCGCGGAACGCTCCCAGTTCGCGCTCCACCTTGAGCTTTTCACCGTCCGCAGGACTTCCGGCAAGCTGAAGTTCCTCGCCGGTTCCGAGTCCGGCATGAACGTGTTCATCAACGACGTGCCGCCGGAGACCGCGGCCGACCGACTGCGAGAGGTAGCGAGCAAGCCATGAGCAAGTACCTGGTGACGGGCGGGGCGGGCTACGTGGGCAGCGTGGTGGCCCAGCACCTGCTGGAGGCCGGACACACCGTCACGGTCCTGGACAACCTCTCCACCGGCTTCCGCGCCGCCGTCCCGGCCGGCGCCGGCTTCATCGAGGGCGACATCCACGACGCCCACCGCTGGGTGGACCGCTCCTACGACGCCGTCCTCCACTTCGCCGCGTACTCCCAGGTCGGCGAGTCCGTCGTCAAGCCCGAGAAGTACTGGCACAACAACGTCGGCGGCAGCATGGCGCTGCTCGCCGCGATGCGCACCGCCGGCGTGCGCACCCTCGTCTTCTCCTCCACCGCCGCCACCTATGGCGAGCCGGTCGGCACCCACATCACCGAGACCGACCCGACCGCCCCCACCTCCCCCTACGGCGCCGGTAAGCTCGCCGTCGACCACATGATCAGCGGCGAGGCGGCCGCCCACGGCCTGGCCGCGGTCTCCCTGCGCTACTTCAACGTCGCCGGCGCCCACGGCACGTACGGCGAACGCCACGACCCCGAATCGCACCTGATCCCGCTCGTCCTCCAGGTCGCCCAGGGCCGCCGCGAGGCCATCTCCGTCTACGGCGACGACTACCCCACCCCCGACGGCACCTGCGTCCGCGACTACATCCACGTCGCCGACCTCGCCGAGGCCCACCTGCTGGCCCTGAGGGCGGCCACCCCCGGCGAACACCTCATCTGCAACCTCGGCAACGGCAACGGCTTCTCCGTCCGCGAGGTCATCGAGACCGCCCGCAAGGTCACCGGCCACCCCATCCCCGAGATCGCCGCCCCGCGCCGGCCCGGCGACCCCGCCGTCCTCGTCGCCTCCGCCCACACCGCCACCACCCGCCTCGGCTGGCACCCCACCCGCCCCGACCTCACCGAAATCCTCACCGACGCCTGGAAGTTCGCGAACACCGGCAAATAAATCCAGCCCGGCAAAATCCAGCCCGTCCGGCGCTTGAGGACCGGGGTCCGGGGCGGAGCCCCGAGCGAACCCACCGCACGAAGGAACAACCCACGTGACAGACACGGCGCACGGCGCAGCCCACACCGCGACGGCCTTCCAGGCCGTGTACGGGACGCGGCCCACCGGAATCTGGGCCGCCCCGGGCCGCGTCAACCTCATCGGTGAACACACCGACTACAACGACGGCTTCGTGATGCCACTGGCCCTCCCGCACACCACCCTCGCCGCCGCAGCCCCCCGCACCGACGGGGTGCTGCGGCTGCACTCCGCCGGCGCCGACGGCGGCATCGTCGAACTGCGCCTCGACGACCTCCGCCCGCCGGCCACCGCCGGCGGCGACTGGGCCGCCTACCCCGCGGGCGTGGCCTGGGCGATGCGGGAAGCCGGCCTGCCCGTCGGCGGCGCCGACCTGCACTACACCAGCACCGTCCCGCTCGGCGCCGGCCTCTCCTCCTCCGCCGCCCTGGAGGTCGCCACCGCCCTCGCCCTCGACGACCTGCACGGCCTCGGCCTGCCCCGCGACGAACTGGCCCGGCTCGCCCAGCGCGCCGAGAACGCCTTCGTCGGCGTGCCCTGCGGAATCATGGACCAGACCGCCGCCGCCTGCTGCACCGCCGGCCACGCCCTCTTCCTCGACACCCGCGACCTCACCCGCCGCCAGGTCCCGTTCGATCCGGCCGCGGCCGGCCTGCGCCTCCTCGTCGTCGACACCCGCGTCCGGCACCGCCTCGGCGACGGCGCATACGCCGAACGGCGCGCCGGATGCGAACGCGGCGCGCGGGCGCTCGGCGTGCACGCGCTGCGCGACATTCCGTACGTGCATCTGTCCGCGGCCCTGGAAGAACTCGCCGACGACCCCGTCGTCCAGGCCCTGGTCCGCCACATCGTCACCGAGAACCACCGCGTGGAACAGGTCGTCGCCCACCTCGAAGCCGGCCGCCCCCGCGCCATCGGCCCCCTGCTCACCGCCGGACACGCCTCCCTCCGCGACGACTTCAGGATCTCCTGCCCCGAACTCGACCTCGCCGTCGACACCGCCCGCGCCGCCGGGGCCCTCGGCGCCCGGATGACCGGCGGCGGTTTCGGCGGCTCCGCCCTCGTCCTCGTCGAGGAGGCCGCCGCACCGGACGTCACCGACGCCCTGCACACCGCGTTCGCCGCCGCCGGCCACACCGCCCCGCGGATCTTCCCCGCCGTCCCCGGCCCCGGCGCCCACCGCCTGGACATGTAGGGCGTGCCCGCGGACCCCGCTCCGCCACTTTCGTCAACCGCCCTCCCCTCCCGCCCCCCGTCCGTACGCTGTCACCAGCGCCGGTGGGGGCCGGCGCCGATCAGGGGGCGAGACCGTGCCGGTGCCGCGCCCCGGGGGCGGGTGGCCAGGTCCGCGGCGGCGGCCGCGCGGCGGAGGCGATCTTCAATCCGGGCGCCGTGCCCGCTATGGTCCGTTCACCGAGACAGGGGGTCTCTGTGCAACGAATCCGGGTTCTGGTGGTCGACGACCACCGCATCTTCGCCGAATCCCTGGCGGCCGCACTGGCCGCGGAGGTGGACGTGGACGTCGCGGCGGCGGGCAGCGCCCCGGCGGCGCTGCGCACACTCGACCGGGCCGCCGCCGACGGCCGCCGCTTCGATGTCCTGCTCGCCGACGCCGACCTGGCCGCACCACTGCTCGCGGTGCCGCCCCAGGGCTCCGCCCGCGACGGCACCGCCCGCGAGAGCCCGCCGCGCGGCGGCCCACCGGACGGCATCGCACTCGTCTCCGGCCTGCGCACCAGCCACCCGTACCTGCGGACCGTGGTCCTCGCCGACCGCGACGACCCGCGCCGGGCCGCCGCCGCCCTCCAGGCCGGCGCCTCCGGCTGGGTCGCCAAGGACTCCTCGCTCTCCCGGCTCCTCGCCGTCATCCGCGGCGTGCTGCGCGACGAGACACACCTGCCGCCCGCCCTGCTCACCGGCGTGCTGCGGGAACTGACCGCGGCCCGCAGGCACCGCACCGAGAGCGAACGGCTGGTGGAGTCCCTGACCCCGCGCGAACGCGAGGTACTGCGCTGCATGGTCGCCGGCCTGGGCCGCAAGGCCGTCGCCGAACGCCTCTTCCTCTCCCCGCACACCGTCCGCACCCACATGCAGAACGTCCTGGGCAAGCTCGGCGTGCACTCCACCCTCGCCGCGGTCGCCCTGGCCCGCCGGGCCGGCGTCGGCCCCGCCGAACTCGAACCGGCCGCGGCGGGCCCCCTCACCGTGCCCTGACCCCGCACCCGCCTTGAACGGCCCGGACGACTCACCCCGCGGCGCCCCCACCGCCCTCCGGTCCCGGACCGGTCAGCACGGCCACACCCCGGGCGGCCAGCCCCACCCGCGTCACCGCCGCCGCCCGGGGCACCAGCGCGTCCGCCATCGGCTCCGGCAGCGCCACCTCCACCGCCCGGCTCCCGTGGTTCAGCAGGAACAGATACCGGCCCCCGGCGCCCTCCCGCACCGCCGCCTGCACCCCCGCCGGCAGCCCCGGCAGCACCGGCGCCACCCCCGCCGCCGCCCGCACGTCGTCCAACAGCGCCCGCAGCAGCGCCGGTTCGAGCCGCGTCCCCACGTACCAGGCCACGCCCCGCCCGTAACCGTGCCGGGTCACCGCGGGCCGCCCCGCCAGCTCCCCGTCCAGAAACCGCGCCACCACCTCCGCACCGGCCGGCACGATCTCCTCCGACCACAGATCCGCCCGCCCCGCGTACGGACCGCCCCCCACCGCCACCGACGCGTCCTCCGCCAGCGGCCAGAACTCCGCCACCCGCAGCCCCAGCAGCTCCCGCAGCGGCCCCGGATAACCCCCCGGATGCACCCGGTCGTACGCGTCGACGATCCCCGAGAAGAACGACACCACCAGATGCCCGCCGTCCCGGACGTACGCCGCCAGCCGCGCCGCGTCCCCGGCCGTCAGCAGATACAGGTTCGGCACCACCACCATCCGGTACCCCGACAACTCCCGCCCCGGCGGCACCACGTCGCACGCCACGCCCGCCTCGAACAGCGGCCGGTAGTGCTCCAGCGCGCTACGCGAGTGGTCCAGCGCCGCGGACGGCCGGGAGTCCAGCTCCAGCGCCCACCAGCTCTGCCAGTCCGCCAGCAGCGCCACCGACGCCCGCGACCGGGCCCCCTCGATCCCCGGCACCGCCGCCAACTCCCGCCCCAGCTCGCACACTTCACGGAAGATCCGGGTGTCCGTCCCGCCGTGCGGCACCATCGCCGAGTGGAACTTCTCCGCCCCGCCCGGCGACTGCCGCCACTGGAAGAACAACACCGCGTCCGCGCCCTGCGCCACCGCCTGCCAGCTCCACAACCGCATCGCCCCCGGCGGCTTGGGACCGTTGCGCGGCCGCCAGTTGACCGCCCCTGCCGCCTGCTCCAGCAGCAGCCACGGCTGCCCGCCCCGCGCCGACCGCATCAGGTCGAAGACATAGCCCGCCCGGACGTGGTCGTCCGCCACCTGCGGATCCTGGTAGAAGTCCAGCGCCATCACGTCCATCGACGGCGCCCAGCCGAACGCGTCCACCGGCTTGTGCTGCGGCATCAGATTCGTCGTCACCGGCACCCCCGGCGTCAGCCGCTCCAGCACCGCCCGCTCGGCCAGATAGCACTCCCGCAGCGCCTGGTCACCGAACCGCCAGAAGTCCAGCTGCTGCGCCGGATTGGCGAACGTCGGCGCGGTCCGCGGCGGCAGCACCTCAGCGAAGTCCCCGTACGCCTGCGACCAGAACGACGTCGACCAGGCGTCGTTGAGCGCCGCCACGCTCCCGTAGCGCTCCCGCAGCCACCGCCGGAAGTCCTCCGCCGACACCTCGCAGAAGCACTGCCGGGTGTGGCACCCGAACTCGTTGCCCACATGCCACATGGCCAGCGCAGGATGGTCCGCGTAGCGGGCCGCCAGGCGCTCCACCAGCCGCACCGCGTACGCCCGGAACACCGGACTGGACGGGCAGAAGTGCTGCCGCGCCCCCGGCCAGCGCCGCCGCCCGTCCGGCCCCTCCGGCAGGACCTCCGGGTGCGCGTGGGTCAGCCACGGCGGCGGCGACGCGGTCATCGTCGCCAGACACACCTCGATCCCCGCGCCCGCCAGCCCGTCCAGCACCCGGTCGAACCACCCGAAGTCCCATTCCCCCGGCCGGGGTTCGACCTTCGCCCAGGAGAAGATCCCCGCCGTGACCATGGTGACGCGGGCCGCCCGCATCAGCTCCAGATCCTCGGCCCACACCTCCTCCGGCCACTGCTCGGGGTTGTAGTCGCCGCCGAATCGGATGCCCATCGGACCCCCTGGCTCCTGGCTCGCACACCGGATTCCGGCACCGCGCGCCCCCGGGGCACACCGCGGCGCCACCTCACGGGCACCGCCCCCGCCTGCTACCGCTCCCGGAGCGCCGCCCCCCACACGTCTGCCTCACGAGGAGTTCTAGTACACGCTCACAAGGAGTTCTTGTACACACTCACGAGGAGTTCTTGTACACACTCCACCCGCCGTCCACCACCAGGCTCGCCCCCGTCACATACGACGCCTCGCCCGACAGCAGGAACGCGATGGCGGCCGCCACCTCCTCGGGCCGCCCCAGCCGCCGCGCCGCGGTCTCGGCCGCGCTGGCCCGCCGCCGCTCCTCGTCGACGCCGTCCCACGCGGCGGTCAGCACCGGCCCCGGCAGTACGCAGTTCACCCGCACCTGCGGCCCGTACTCCACCGCCAACTGCCGCCCCAGCCCGGTCAGTCCGGCCTTCGACGCGGCATACGCCGGCCGTCCCGGCAGCCCCACCAGCGCGTGCACCGACGACGTCAGCACCACCGCGCCCCCGCGCGTCCGCAGATCCGGCAGGGCCGCCTTCACGCCCAGGAACGCGCCGGTCAGATTCACCGCCAGCTGCCGGTCCCACTCCGCCGGCGACGTCTGGTCGGCCGGTGCCACATGCGGCAGATAGGCGTTGCTGACCAGCCCGTCCACCGGCCCGTACCGGCCGTGCGCGGCCGCCACGGCCCGCCGCCAGTCGTCCTCACCGGCCACGTCGCAGTGCTCGTACGAGGCCCGCCCGCCGGCCGCCCGGATGCGCCGCGCGGTGCGCTCCCCGCGGTCGTCGTCGACGTCCAGCAGCAGCACCGCGGCCCCCTCGGCCGCCAGCCGGTCCGCGGTGGCCGCGCCGATGCCCCCGGCCGCGCCGGTCACCAGCACCGTCCGCCCCGCGAACCGCCGCCGTCGCCGGCCGCCGCCGTAGTACGGACCTCCGGGCGCCGAGTCCGTCCCCTCCTGGCTCATGCAGTGATCCAAGCCCACTGCGGGGCACTCCGGCAAGAGCACCCAAAACGGCGCTGAACTGTGGCCCTAACCCGGCACGTTGTCAAACGGTCCGGTCAATCGACGGAGCAGACCGGCCAATTCGTGGCGCTGCTGCCGCGACAGCTCCGCCAGG
Source organism: Streptomyces sp. S186 (assembly GCF_051603415.1). NCBI lineage: Bacteria > Bacillati > Actinomycetota > Actinomycetes > Kitasatosporales > Streptomycetaceae > Streptomyces > Streptomyces sp. S186. The sequence goes on from NZ_CP193932.1 coordinate 4,904,615, forward strand.
ATGGCCCGTTCCTGCGCCAGTAGCCCGGCCAGCGACTCGTCGGCCTTGTCACGGCCCTTGGTGGTCAGCCGGACCAGCACCCCGCGCCGGTCGCTGGGGTCCGGCAGCCGCTCCACCAACTCCTTCTTGGCGAGCCGGTCGATGCGGTTGGTCATCGTGCCGGAGGTGACCAGGGTCTGGGTGAGCAGTGCGCCGGGGGAGAGCTGGTAGGGCGCGCCGGCGCGCCGCAGCGCGGTCAGTACGTCGAATTCCCAGGGCTCCAGGCCCACCTCGGCGAACGCGAGACGGCGGGCCCGGTCGAGGTGCCTGGCCAGCCGGGAGACGCGGCTGAGGACCTCAAGCGGCTCCACGTCGAGGTCCGGGCGCTCGCGGCGCCATGCTGCGACCAGTCGATCGACCTCGTCCTCCATGGCGATCAGTGTAAAGGGTCTGTCGACATAAAGTCTCTTGATGACAAGCATCTCGACGTCGAGATATATTTCCCTGGACTACTGGGCATCGTGGCCGCGAGCCCGGAATCCGTCCGAGTTGGCCAGAACTCGACCGAGCGGAGTCCGGCGCGACCCTCTACTGAACGTGTCGACCCTGCACCAGCAAAGGGGTTATCGAACATGCACGACGCACCGACCTGGGACCCGCAGCAGTACCTCCACCACTCGGCCCACCGCACCCGCCCCTTCCACGACCTCCTCGCCCGGATACCGCAACTCCCCCGCCCGGGCCGCCCCGCCCGCATCGCCGACCTCGGCTGCGGACCCGGCAACGTCACCGTCCAGCTCACCGACCGCTGGCCGGACGCCCACATCACCGGCTTCGACAACTCCCCCGAGATGCTCAAGGAGGCCGAGTCCTACGCCGGCCCCACCCCCGGCGGCGGCCACCTCGACTTCGCCCCCGCCGACGCCGCCACCTGGACCCCCGAAGAGCCCTTCGACCTGATCGTCTCCAACGCGGCCCTGCAATGGGTCCCCAACCACCCCGACTCCTTCGCCCGCTGGATCGACGCCCTCACCCCCGGCGGCGTCCTCGCCTTCCAGGTCCCCGGCAACTTCACCTCGCCCAGCCACGCCCTCCTCGGCGAACTGTGCGACTCCCCCCACTGGCGCGCCCGCCTCGACGACCGCGGCCGCCGCTTCGTCCACATCCTCGAACCCGCCGACTACCTGACCCGCCTCACCGACCTCGGCTGCACCACCGACGCATGGGAGACCACCTACGTGCAACTGCTCCAGGGCGACGACCCCGTCCTCGACTGGGTCAAGGGCACGGCCCTGCGCCCCGTCCTCACCGCCCTCGAAGACGACCCTGAGGCCCGCGACGCCTTCCTCGCCGAATACCGCGACGCCCTCCGCCGCGCCTACCCGGCCGGCCGCCACGGCACGGTCTTCCCGTTCCGCCGCATCTTCGCCGTAGCCCGGAAACCCACCGGCGGCCCCGCCGCCTGACCGGGCGCTCTGCGAAGAGCACCGGCCTCGACCACATCCAGCTCGCCGCCGGCCTGGGGAGGCAGGAGAAGGCTGCTGGTTCGAGGCCGGCGCGGCCGGTGCGCCGCCGCCTCGCGACCGGGTGCGCCGCCTCCTCCTCCTTGATCCGGCAACGAATCACCGTACGTGAGGAGTTCCCCACTCCGTTACTTATTGTAGTCGACTGGATGCGCGGGCGGGCATCGCTGCTGCGATCGGTCACCCTCACGCCCCAAGCTCACATCACACGGGGCGCCCCACCGTTCACCCCGCTCGCCCCACCGTTCACCCCGCTCGCCCCACCGTTCACCCCGCTCGCCCCACTGTTCGCCCCGCTCGGGGGGACGCCCTACGTCCGCCGCCCGACCGTCACCGAGACGGCGGGAAAGCCGCGCACCGGCCGGGTCGGAGGGGATGTCCCGGAGCCCGCCCGCAGGATCTGGAGCGAACGCCGGGGTATTCGTCATCTACGGACCAGATGCGCCCGCACCGAGGACGGGTTCCGGGACATCCCCTCCGACCCCCACCCACAGGCCGTAGGCGAGGCCACCTCAGCCAGCACGGCGCGAAAGCCGACAACGTGGGACGACCACAAACAAACGTGGGACGCCCGCAAAACACCGTGGGGCGCCCCACAAAAACAGCCTCAGCTCTTGCGGTGCCCTATCAGCCTCGGCTTCGGCTCCAGGTTGCCCAGGCCATGCCACGCGAGATTCACCAGATGCGCCGCCACCTCCGCCTTCTTCGGCTTACGGGTGTCGACCCACCACTGGCCCGTCAGCGCCACCATGCCGACCAGCGCCTGGGCGTACAGCGGTGCCAGCTTCGGGTCGAAGCCGCGCGCCTTGAACTCCAGCCCGAGGATGTCCTCGACCTGCGTGGCGATATCGCTGATCAGCGAGGCGAAGGTGCCCGTCGACTGGGCGACGGGGGAGTCCCGGACCAGAATCCGGAAACCGTCCGTGAACGTCTCGATGTAGTCCAGCAACGCGAACGCCGCCTGCTCCAGGAGCTCCCGCGGATGCCCGGCGGTCAGCGCGCCGGTCACCATGTCCAGCAGCTGCCGCATCTCGCGGTCCACGACCACCGCGTACAGCCCCTCCTTGCCGCCGAAGTGCTCGTAGACCACCGGCTTGGAGACCCCGGCCTTCGCCGCGATCTCCTCCACCGACGTGCCCTCGTACCCCCGCTCGGCGAAGAGCGTGCGGCCGATGTCCAGCAACTGCTCACGGCGCTCCGCGCCGGTCATCCGCACCCGGCGGGCCCGCCGGCCCCCCGAGGAAGCGGACCCCGCGGCAGCGGTCCTCGAGGCCGCGGCCCTGGAGGCCGCGTTCCTTGAAGACGCGGAGGACTTTCCCTTGCTGCCGTTGTTCGCACTGCTGTCGATCGCCACCCGTCAATCATGCCCCCAGCGGGGACCTCTCCTCCCCACGAGCACCGCCGCTGCGCCGGGCGTCCAGCCGCGAGGCGTTCGGCCAGCGCACGTCGTGCGCCCAGCCGGCCAGCTCGAACCAGCGGATCAGCCGGGCACTGGAATCCAGCTGCCCCTTCAACACCCCGTGCCGGGCGCTCGTCGGATCGGCATGGTGCAGGTTGTGCCACGACTCGCCACAGGAGAGGACCGCCAGCCACCAGACGTTCCCGGAGCGGTCCCGGGACCTGAACGGGCGGTTGCCCACCGCGTGGCAGATGGAGTTGATCGACCACGTCACGTGATGCAGCAGCGCCACCCGCACCAGAGAACCCCAGAAGAACGCCGTCAGCGCACCCTGCCAGGACCACGTCACCAGCCCGCCGACCAGCGGCGGAAACAGCAGCGAGACGACCGTCCACAGCACGAACTGGCGCGAGATCCGCCGGATCGCCGGGTCCTTGATCAGATCGGGCGCGTACTTGTGCTGCGGCGTCTGCTCCTCGTCGAACATCCAGCCGATGTGTGCCCACCACAGGCCCTTCATCAGCGCCGGAACCGTCTCGCCGTACCGCCACGGCGAATGCGGATCACCCTCCGCGTCGGAGAACTTGTGATGCTTGCGGTGATCGGCCACCCACCGCACCAGCGGCCCTTCGACGGCCAGCGAACCCATGATCGCCAGCGCGATCCGCAAAGGCCGCTTCGCCTTGAACGCACCATGCGTGAAGTAACGGTGGAAACCGATCGTGATGCCGTGACAACCGATGAAGTACATCGCCGTCATCAGCCCCAGATCCAGCCAGCTCACCCCCCAGCCCCAGGCCAGCGGCACCGCCGCGACCAAAGCCAGGAACGGCACGGTGATGAACAACAGCAGGCTGATCTGTTCCAGGGATCTGCGCTGCTCGCCGCCCAGCGTCGCGGACGGCAGAGCGGAACCGGCAGAAGAACCCGCGGACGCATCGAGCGGCGTCGACTCTTCCACTGCCTTGGGGCCAGGGGTCATGTGGTGTCCCTCGTCGGGGGCTCGGGGGCACGGCTACGGACTTACGAGACCGTAACCTACGGTCTCGTAAGTATGGCAGCGACGCCGCTCCGAGCAAGGCCGTGACAGGCCCCCGCCCACCCCACCAGGGCCCCCGCCCCCGCCGCCCACCCTGTGGACGGTGTGACCCCCCGCTGACCGGGACACCTATCCTGGGGACGTCGGACAGCGCGGTCCGCACCCCGCCCAGACGTGCTCGATGACTGCACCATCCCTGCAAGGAGCCGCACCTGTGAGCAGTGCCGACAACACCCCCGCCGAGCCCGCCACCACCGCAACCCAGGGCAGCACCGGAGACAACGGCGCCCTGCGCGCCGACATCCGCCGCCTCGGCGACCTCCTCGGCGAGACCCTCGTCCGGCAGGAAGGCCAGGACCTCCTCGACCTCGTCGAACAGGTCCGCGCCCTGACCCGCACCGACGGCGAGGCCGCCGCCCGGCTCCTCGGCGAGACCGACCTGGCCACCGCCGCCAAGCTGGTCCGCGCCTTCTCCACCTACTTCCACCTCGCCAACGTCACCGAGCAGGTCCACCGCGGCCGCGAGCTGCGCACCCGCCGCGCCGCCGAAGGCGGCATCCTCGCCCGCACCGCCGACATGCTCAAGGACGCCGACCCCGAGCACCTGCGGGAAACCGCCCGCAACCTCGGCGTCCGCCCCGTCTTCACCGCCCACCCCACCGAGGCCGCCCGCCGCTCCGTCCTCACCAAGCTCCGCAAGATCGCCGAGCTGCTGGACCGCCGCGACCCCGCCGACCGCCGCCGCGTCGACCTCCGCCTCGCCGAGAACATCGACCTCATCTGGCAGACCGACGAACTCCGCGTGGCCCGCCCCGAGCCCACCGACGAGGCCCGCAACGCCATCTACTACCTCGACGAACTCGGCCGCGGCGCCGTCGGCGACGTCCTCGAAGACCTTGCCGCCGAACTCGAACGCGCCGGCACCAAGCTCCCCGCCGGCACCCGCCCCCTCACCTTCGGCACCTGGATCGGCGGCGACCGCGACGGCAACCCCAACGTCACCCCCCAGGTCACCTGGGACGTCCTGATCCTCCAGCACGAACACGGCATCACCGACGCCCTCGAACACGTCGACGAACTCCGCGGCGCCCTCTCCAACTCCATCCGCAACAGCGGCGCCACCGACGAGCTACTGGAATCCCTCCAGCGGGACCTCGACCTCCTCCCCGAGATCAGCCCCCGCTACAAGCGCCTCAACAGCGAAGAGCCCTACCGCCTCAAGGCCACCTGCATCCGCCAGAAGCTCCTCAACACCCGCGACCGCCTCGCCAACGACACCCCCCACGTCCCCGGCCGCGACTACCTCGGCACCAGCGAACTCCTCGACGACCTCACCCTCATCCAGACCTCACTGCGCGCCCACCGCGGCGGCCTCGTCGCCGACGGCCGCCTCGAACGCACCCTCCGCACCATCGGCGCCTTCGGCCTCCAGCTCGCCACCATGGACGTCCGCGAACACGCCGACGCCCACCACCACGCCCTCGGCCAGCTCTTCGACCGCCTCGGCGAGGAATCCTGGCGCTACGTCGACATGCCGCGCGACTACCGCCGCAAGCTCCTCGCCAAGGAACTCCGCTCCCGCCGCCCCCTCGCCCCCAGCCCCGCACCCCTCGACGAGGCCGGCGCCAAGACCCTCGGCGTCTTCCGCACCATCCGCAAGGCCAAGCAGACCTTCGGCCCCGAAGTCATCGAGTCCTACATCATCTCCATGTGCCAGGGCTCCGACGACGTCTTCGCCGCCGCCGTCCTCGCCCGCGAAGCCGGCCTCATCGACCTCCACGCCGGCTGGGCCAAGATCGGCATCGTCCCCCTCCTGGAGACCACCGACGAGCTGAAGATCGCCGACCAGCTCCTCGACGACATGCTCTCCGACCCCTCCTACCGCCGCCTCGTCGCCCTCCGCGGCGACGTCCAGGAGGTCATGCTCGGCTACTCCGACTCCTCCAAGTTCGGCGGCATCACCACCAGCCAGTGGGAAATCCACCGCGCCCAGCGCCTGCTGCGCGACGTGGCCCACCGCCACGGCGTCCGCCTCCGCCTCTTCCACGGCCGCGGCGGCACCGTCGGCCGCGGCGGCGGCCCCTCCCACGACGCCATCCTCGCCCAGCCCTACGGCACCCTCGAAGGCGAGATCAAGGTCACCGAACAGGGCGAGGTCATCTCCGACAAGTACCTCGTACCGTCACTCGCCCGGGAGAACCTGGAACTGACGGTCGCCGCCACCCTCCAGGCATCCGCCCTGCACACCGCCCCCCGCCAGTCCGACGAGGCCCTCGCCCGCTGGGACGCCGCCATGGAGACCGTCTCCGAAGCCGCCCACGGCGCCTACCGCCGCCTCGTCGAGGACCCGGACCTGCCCGCGTACTTCTTCGCCTCCACGCCGGTGGACCAGCTCGCCGAGCTGCACCTGGGCTCGCGGCCCTCCCGCCGCCCCGACAGCGGCGCCGGCCTCGACGGCCTCCGCGCCATCCCCTGGGTCTTCGGCTGGACCCAGTCCCGCCAGATCGTCCCCGGCTGGTACGGCGTCGGCACCGGCCTCAAGGCCGCCCGCGAAGCCGGACTCGACACCGTCCTCGACGAGATGCACGAACACTGGCACTTCTTCCGCAACTTCCTCTCCAACGTCGAAATGACGCTGGCCAAGACCGACCTGCGGATCGCCCAGCACTACGTCGACACCCTCGTCCCCGACGACCTCCAGCACGTCTTCGACACCATCAAGGCCGAACACGCCCTCACCGTCGAGGAAGTCCTCCGCGTCACCGGCGAAACCGAACTCCTCGACGCAAGCCCCGTCCTCCAGCAGACCTTCCACGTCCGCGACGCCTACCTCGACCCCATCTCCTACCTCCAGGTCTCCCTCCTCAAGCGCCAACGCGACGCCGCCGCGGCCGGAGCGGAACCCGACCCGCTGCTCTCCCGAGCCCTCCTCCTCACCGTCAACGGCGTCGCCGCCGGCCTCCGCAACACCGGCTGACCGGCCACCGGTACAGAAACGGCGGGCCCGCCCGGAACAACCTCCGGACGGGCCCGCCGTCTGCGCGCACGCCAACCTCACGAGTTGTACGTCGACTGCGCCCGCTCCAGACCCTCGATGACCAGCGTCTCCACCGCATCCGCCGCCCGGTCCACGAAGTAGTCCAGCTCCTTGCGCTCCGCCGACGAGAAATCCCGCAACACAAAATCCGCCACCGGCATCCGCCCCGGCGGCCGCCCGATCCCGAACCGCACCCGGTGATACTCCGCACCCAGCGACTTCGTGATCGACTTCAGCCCGTTGTGCCCGTTGTCACCGCCCCCCAGCTTCAACCGCAACGCGCCGAAATCGATGTCCAACTCGTCATGCACCGCAACGATGTTGGCCACCGGAACCTTGAAGAAATCCCGCAACGCCGTCGTCGGCCCACCCGACAGATTCATGAACGACGACGGCTTCGCCACCACCACCCGGCGGCTCGACGGACCCGGCGGACCGATCCGCCCCTCCACCACCTGCGCCCGCGCCTTGTGCGCCTTGAAGCGGCCCCCCATCCGCTCCGCCAGCAGGTCCGCCACCATGAACCCCACGTTGTGGCGGTTGCCCGCATACTCCGGGCCCGGATTGCCCAGCCCCACGATGAGCCAGGGGCTCGCCGCATCCGTCATGACCACGTCTCCTCGAAAACGACCCAACCGCCGCCCCGGCGCCGCCCGGCGCCGCGACAGCGGTTGGGAAGAAAACTACCGCGGAACTACCGCGAGAAGGCTCAGGCCTCCTCGCCCTCGCCCTCAGCCTCGGCCGGAGCCTCGGCCTGCGCGGCGACGACCTGCAGCACCGGGGTGTCCTCCTCGACGGCCAGCGTCGTACCGGCCGGCAGCGCGATGTCCTTGGCCAGCACGGTGTGACCGGCGTCCAGGCCCGCGATCGACACGGTGACCGACTCCGGGATGTGGGTCGCCTCGGCCTCGACCGGCAGCGTGTTCAGCAGGTGCTCCAGCAGGTTGCCGCCCGGCGCCAGGTCACCCTCGGTCTGGATCGGCAGCTCGACGGAGACCTTCTCGCCCTTCTTCACGGCCAGGAAGTCCACGTGCACCAGGAAGCGGCGGATCGCCTCGCGCTGCACGGCCTTCGGGATCACCAGCTCGTCGGTGCCCTCGCCCTCCAGGCGGATCAGCGCGTTCGGCGTCTTCAGGGCCATCATCAGCGCGTGGCTGTCGACCGCCACGTGCTTCGGCTCCGCACCGTGACCGTAGACGACCGCCGGAACCTTCGCCTCGCGGCGCAGACGGCGCGCGGCACCCTTACCGAAGTCGTTCCGGGCCTCAACGGCGAGCTTGATCTCGGCCATGTCGCACTCCTCGTATCTCAGATCTCAGAAAACTCTGCGGGCGTCACCCGGCCCACGACAGACCTGCTACGAAGAGCGCGTCGATAACGGACCGCCGCACCACATGAGTGCGGCCTCCCTCGCCGAGCAACTCGCAGAGTCTACCCGGCGGAGAGGCCGCCCCGAAAATCGATCTAGCGAACGCCGAAAACTAGCGAACGCCGAAGCTCACCGCTCGTCGAAAGCTCACTGCTCGTCGAACAGGCTCGTCACCGAACCGTCCTCGAACACCTCACGGATCGCCCGCGCGATCGTCGGCGCCATCGACAGCACCGTGATCTTGTCCAGCTCCAGCTCCGAAGGCGTCGGCAGCGTGTTCGTGAACACGAACTCACTCACCTTCGAGTTCTTCAGCCGGTCCGCCGCCGGACCCGACAGCACACCGTGCGTCGCCGTCACGATCACATCCGCCGCGCCGTTGGCGTACAGCGCCTCGGCCGCCGCACAGATCGTGCCACCGGTGTCGATCATGTCGTCCACCAGGACACACACCCGGCCCTTGACGTCACCCACGACCTCATGGACCGTGACCTGGTTTGCCACGTCCTTGTCGCGCCGCTTGTGCACGATCGCCAGCGGCGCACCCAGCCGGTCGCACCACCGGTCCGCCACCCGCACCCGACCCGCGTCCGGCGAGACCACCGTCAGCTTGTCGCGGTCCACCTTGGCACCCACGTAGTCCGCCAGCACCGGCAGCGCGAAGAGATGATCCACCGGACCGTCGAAGAAGCCCATGATCTGGTCCGTGTGCAGATCCACCGTGACGATACGGTCCGCACCCGCCGTCTTCATCAGATCCGCGATCAGCCGCGCCGAGATCGGCTCCCGCCCACGGTGCTTCTTGTCCTGACGCGCATACCCGTAGAACGGCACGACCACGGTGATGCTCCGGGCCGAAGCCCGCTTCAGCGCATCGATCATGATCAACTGCTCCATGATCCACTTATTGATCGGAGCCGTGTGGCTCTGGATCAAAAAGCAGTCCGCGCCACGCGCCGACTCCTGATAGCGGACATAGATCTCGCCGTTGGCGAAGTCAAAAGCCTTCGTCGGGACCAGGCCCACACCCAGCTGGTGCGCGACCTCCTCAGCAAGCTCGGGGTGGGCGCGGCCGGAGAAGAGCATCAGCTTCTTCTCGCCGGTCGTCTTGATCCCGGTCACAGCAAATCTCCTTGCATCACAGTTTGCGTGCGCTCATCACGGTACGCCCCGCACGGCATACCCCTCGGCACAGTCACCGCTCACCCTCGGACGCCAGGTCAGAACCCTGACCCGACGACTCCGACTCACGAGCGGACGAAGCGGCCTGCGCGGCGGCGCTCCCGGGCCGCTTGCGCGCGACCCACCCCTCGATGTTCCGCTGCTGGCCACGCGCGACCGCCAGCGAACCCGGGGGCACATCCTTGGTAATGACCGAACCGGCCGCGGTGTACGCGCCATCCCCGATCGTGACCGGCGCCACGAACATGTTGTCCGAGCCCGTCTTGCAGTGCGACCCGACCGTCGTGTGGTGCTTCGCCTCACCGTCGTAGTTCACGAACACACTCGCCGCACCGATGTTGGTGTACTCACCGATCGTCGCATCCCCCACATACGACAGATGCGGCACCTTCGTGCCCTCACCGATCCGCGAGTTCTTCATCTCGACGAACGTCCCGGCCTTCGACTTCAGCCCCAGCACCGCCCCCGGACGCAGATACGCGTACGGACCCACCGAAGCCTCCGGCCCGATCTCCGCACCGTCCGCCACCGTGAACGACACCGACGCCCCGGCACCCACGGCCGTGTCCTTCAGCCGCGACTGCGGCCCCACCTCGGCCCCGGACGCCACATGCGTGGCTCCCAGCAACTGCGTCCCCGGGTGCACCGTCGCGTCCTGCTCGAACGTCACCGACACATCCACCCACGTCGACGCCGGATCGACCACCGTCACGCCGGCCAGCATCGCCCGCTCCAGCAGCCGCCCGTTCAGCAGCCGACGCGCCTCCGCCAGCTGCACCCGGTTGTTGATCCCCAGGATCTCCCGGTGATCGTCCGCCACCGCGGCCCCCACCCGGTGCCCGGCCTCCCGCACGATGCCCAGCACATCCGTCAGGTACTCCTCGCCCTGACTGTTGTCCGTACGCACCTTGCCCAGCGCGTCCACCAGCAGCCGCGCATCGAACGCGAACACCCCGGAGTTGATCTCCCGGATCGCCCGCTGCGCCTCGCTCGCGTCCTTGTGCTCGACGATCTCGGTCACCGCACCGGTCGCACTGTCCCGCACGATCCGCCCGTAACCCGTCGCGTCCGGCACCTCGGCCGACAGCACGGTCACGGCGTTCTTGTCCACGGAATGCGTCTCGCTCAGCTTCCGCAGCGTCTCGCCCGTCAGCAGCGGGGTGTCACCGCACACCACGACGACCGTGCCGTCCAGCGTCACGCCGTCGCCGCTCAGCTCCTCCAGGGCGGTGCGGACGGCGTGGCCGGTGCCGTTCTGCTCGTACTGCACGGCGGTGCGCACGGCGGGATCGATCGCGGCGAGGTGCTCCCGCACCTGCTCGCGGGCGTGGCCGACGACCACGACGAGGTGTTCGGGGTCCAGCTCACGGGATGCGGCGACGACGTGGCCGACGAGGGATCGGCCGCAGATCGCGTGCAGGACCTTGGGGGTCGTCGACTTCATGCGGGTTCCCTCACCCGCTGCGAGAACGACGACGGCGGCCGGGCGGTTGGCGCTCACGGGATGCCCTTCGGCTTCTTGGCTACTTCGGGTGGTGGTCATCCGAAGGATACCGGGGCGTTTGGTGGAGGAAACGAGTGCGGGTCCTGACCGGTAGATCAGGACCCGAACATTGCTTGCTCCCCTACCAGGACTCGAACCTGGAACAAATCATCCAAAGTGACCCGTGTTGCCAATTACACCATAGGGGAGTGTAAAGCGGTCCAATCCGGACATTCGGTCAGGCTGGCCGCTTGGCACCCAACACTATGCCGTACCACCAGCCTTCGATGCGACGGTATAGGTCGGCACTTTGCAGGACGCGGACCACCAGGCAGCCGTGGTAGTCCTCGCCGGTGTTCTTGCGGACGGTCTTCGGGTTGTGCTTCTTGATCGTGGTCTTCTGGAGCGCGGACACGTCGATACCCACGAGATCGGCCCAGTAGCGCTCGGCGGCGGCCACATCCGCAGTGACATGAATCATCACGCGGTAGTGCAGGCGCTCCGGCTCGACGTCGAGTAGTCGCAGCCAGGACAGGAAGACCTGGATCACGCCGGGGTCGCTGTTGACGAAGACGACGTTCTCCCGCCGGGCGTACGGCTTGTCCTTGGTGCCCTCGGCCCAGTACAGCGCTGCCCCGACGAAGAGCAGTTCCCGATCCGACATGGCACCGACATTGCGGGCCGCTGTGTCCTTGGTGCGCCGGCGCTCCTCGTCTCGCACGGCCAGCTCGTGGTCCCAGCGTTTGCGGCCCGCGATCCGGGCCTGCTCCGACGGCGGCCGCCGTTCCGGCTTCGGCAGATCCCGTACCCAGAGCGAGATCGAGCCCTTCGAGCAGCCGAGTTCGACCTGGATCTGGTCGTAGGTCATGCCCTGCGTGCGCAGCTCGCGGGCCTTCGCTCGGAGGTCGTCCTTGGCGTTGGGGCGCTTGGTCCACTCCGGGACCGGCACGCCCTCCAGGAGGCGGTTGAGGAGGTCGTTGTTGTGGATGTGGAGGCGGTCGCGGATCTGGCGGCGGCTGAGGCCGGCGCGGCGGAGGGCGACGGCGTGGGGGCGTAAGGCTTCGTAGTCGGGGTGGGGGTGGTCGGCGTGGTGCCGATGGGTGTGCGTCATGGGAGCAGGCTGGCTCGGGCCGGGTGCGCCGTGGGGCGAAAGTGCGAGCGATTCAGTAGTTCGAGGGATATCTGGTCGTAACGGTTGGTAATGGGCCGGAAGCGTGCTGGGAGTGGGCCCGGGGGAGGCGGGGTGGCGCCCGTACGCTGGTCGGTATGACCGCAACGGGGGCAAGTGAGAACGTGGCTGCGCGAGGGAGGCCGGGGGGCGGTCCCTGGTGGTGGGCGCGGCGGCGCAGTGTCGTGCTGGATGTGCTGTTGGCGGTGGTGTCGACGGTGGAGTGTGTGGCGGAGGGGGTTCCGTTCGCGCACTCGTCGGGGGCGCCGGTGGCGTTGGGGGTGGTGCTGGGGCTGGTGGTCGGGCCGGTGCTGTTGGTGCGTCGGCGGTGGCCGGTCGCGGTGGTGCTGACGTCGATCGCGGTGATTCCGGCGGAGATGGGCGGGCTGCTGAGTGTGGTGGGGCTGTACACGCTGGCGGCGTCGCAGGTGCCGCGGCGGGTCATCGGGCTGCTGGCGGGGATGACGGCGGTCGGCACGGTGGTGTCGACGTTCTTCAGCATGCGGCAGGACGTGGCGGGGCAGCCGGACTTCAATCCGCCGGTGTGGTTCGTGGTGCTGATGGCGTTGGCGGTGGGGGTGGTGCTGACGGCTCCGCCGGTGTTGTGGGGTTTGTATGTCGGTGCGCGGCGGCGGCTGGTGGAGAGTCTGCGGGAGCGGGCGGACGGTCTGGAGCGGGAGTTGTCGCTGTTGGCGGACCGGGCCGAGGAGCGTGCGGAGTGGGCGCGTAACGAGGAGCGGACGCGGATCGCGCGGGAGATGCACGACGTGGTGGCGCATCGGGTGAGTCTGATGGTGGTGCATGCGGCGGCGTTGCAGGCGGTGGCGTTGAAGGATCCGGAGAAGGCGTCGCGGAATGCGGCTCTGGTGGGGGATATGGGGCGGCAGGCGCTGACGGAGTTGCGGGAGATGTTGGGGGTGCTGCGGACGGCCGAGGGGGCGGGGGGTTCGGACGAGCCGGAGCGGTTGGCGGCGGTGGCGTCGCGGGTGTCGCGGAAGGCCGCGGAGGGGGACGAGGGTGCCGGGTCTGAGGTGGAGGCGCCGGCGGGTGTGGTCGTGGGGGTGGCCGGTGGTCCGGTGGGCGGTGTGGAGCCGGAGGGGGACGGGCCGTGGCTGGCGGAGTTGGGGGAGTTGGTGGAGCAGTCCCGGGTGGCCGGGATGGTGGTGGAGTTCTCGGTGCTGGACGGTGCGGGGGAGCCGGCGTCGGTGGACGGGGGTGGGCCGCGGTATGGGGCGCGGGTGGAGCAGACGGTGTACCGGGTGGTGCAGGAGGCGCTGACGAACGTGCACAAGCATGCGCCGGGGGCGCGGGCGCGGGTGCGGTTGGCGCATCGGGCCGGTGAGGTGGCGGTGCAGGTGGAGAACGGTCCGTCGGAGCGGGGGGCGGCGGGTGCCGGGCTGCCGAGTGGGGGGAACGGTCTGGTGGGGATGCGGGAGCGGGTGGCGGCGCTGGGTGGGGTGTTCGTGTCCGGTCCGACGGAGGCAGGGGGTTTCCGGGTGTCGGCGGTGGTGCCGGTGGGGGCGGCGGGCTGAGGCCGGTGGCGCGTTCGTGGTGGCGGGCTGTGGTTGGGCCCGTTCGCTCCGTGGTGTGCGGGGTCAGTCGCCGGAGAGGGTGAGGCGGCTGGGGCGGGTGCCGAGGACGAGGGTGCCGAGGGCCTGGTCGAGGTCGGGGCCGAGGTACCAGTCGCCGGTGTGGTCGAGGCTGTAGACGCGGCCCTGGGTGTCGATGGCGAGGGTGGCCTGGGGGTGGGTGGTGCCGCGGGTGGCCTTGGTGTCGGGGAGTTGTTCCTGGCCGAGGGGGGCGACGTCGGTGTCCAGGGCGCGGCCGAGGTCGCCGAGGGTGCGGGCGAGGTGGAGACCGAGGAGGGGGTCGATGACGAAGGGGGTGGGGGCGATGTGGCGGCCGGGTCCGGGGCCGGTGATGCGCAGGCCGCCGAATTCGGCCCAGGCTTCGACGGCGGCAGGGAAGACGGCGTGGCGGTGGCCGGCGGGGGAGGTGTGGTTGCGGAGGGTGTCGGCCCAGTGTTCGGCCTGCTGTATGTCCCAGCGGCCGGGTTGCCAGCCGGCTTGCTGGAGGGCGGTGTCGACGGCGGCGGGGAAGCGGGTGGGTGCGGGGCCGTCGGCGGCGGGGGTGGTGGGCATGGTGGCGGTCAGCTCCCTTGGGGCGTCGTGGCCCCGATGGGCATGACGCCGAAGTGGGCGAGGAGGGCGTCGCAGGAGCGGCAGGGGGGTGCGTAGCTGCCGTGCTGGGGGTCGCCGTCCTCGCGGATGTGACGTGCGGTGATCTTGGAGTGTTTCAGGGAGCGGCGGGCTTCGCCTTTGGTGAGGGGTTTGCGGGAGGCGCGTTTGCCGCGGTTGGTCTCGACGGCGGTGAGGTGGCGGGAGAGCAGGACGGCTTCGGGACATCGGCCGGTGAAGCGGTCGCGTTGTGCGGTGGTGAGGGTGTCGAGGAAGTCCTGGACGAGGGGGTGGTGGGTGGGGGGTTGTTCGGCTTTGCTGGCGGTGCAGGTGAGGGTTTGTCCGCGTACGGACAACGCGGCGCCGATGGTGGGGAGGATGCCGTCGCGGCGGTGGCGGAGGGCGGGGGCGCGGTCGGTGTCCGCGGTGCCGCTCCAGCCGATGCGGGGATCGCCGCCGGCTCGGGGGTCGGCGGTGGTCGTGTGGTGTGCGGTGGTGCTCATGGTGGTGCTTCCCTCCCTGCAATCCCCCGGTTTGCGGAGGTCAGATTGCCAAATGTGCTGGGTGTTGCGGTAGTCGGGCGCGCTGTCGGGGATGTCACTGGGGTGTGACGGTTCGTCGGTTGTCCGGTAACGGGGCTGGTGGGCGGGGTGTGGCCGGGGGATGCCGGAGGGTGCCGGACGGGGGGTGACACGGGGGTGGCGTGGGGCTGACGGTGCGGTGCGGGCACAGAACGAGAGGTGTCACCGCGAAGCGGTGGCGGTGAGGGGTGGTGGTCGGGCGACGGGCGGGCGGCTGTTGCGCCAGCGCATAGGCTGTGCCCCAAAGCCAGCTTCAGCCAGGGGGCAACCGCGATGACGACAGGTCGGCAAGGGCTGGGAACGCACCCCGGCCTCCAGGCCGGAGGACGTCCCGTGCCACCGAACTCGGCCTATGCCGGGCAGGTCGTGCATTTCCCGGATCCGGTGCGTGCCGCGCGGTATCCGGCCGGGGTGCGGATGGACGGGAACGGCTTCCCGGATTTCTCGCCGTATGCCCGGGCGGCGGCGGAGATCGCCGAGCCGCCGGAGGGTTTCGGCGTCGACGAGTTGCGGCTGACGGACTTCGTGTCGGCGAACGCGGCGCTGCACGCGCAGGGGCACGAGCTGTGGATAGACGTACCGGCGGTGGCGACGCCGCACGGCTGGACGTGGCACCACGTGGCGGGGACGCGGCGGATGGAGCTGGTCCCGGTCGAGGTGAAGGCGCTGCTGCGGCATCACGCGGGGCTGGCGACGGCGGCGGTGGCGCACGACAAGCGGGGCACGCGGCCGTTGCAGGAGACGCGTCCGGTGCACTTCGGGCTGCCACGGCGGGAGCTGGCGGTGGGCGAGGAGCAGGTGGCGCAGGCGGAGGAGGCGCTGGGGTACCGGCTGCCGGGGGCGTACCGGTCGTTTTTGAAGGCAGCGGGCGGGTGTGCGCCGGTGGGGGCGGCGCTCGACGCGGAGCTGGGTCTGCTGGTGGACCAGCCGTTCTTCGCGGTGCGCGACGACGCCGAGGTCAACGATCTCGTGTATGTGAACAAGTGCCTGCGCGACCATTTCACCAAGGACTACCTGGGGGTGGCGTTCGTGCAGGGCGGCGTGGTCGCGGTGAAGGTGCGCGGTGAGGCGCTGGGCTCGGTGTGGTTCTGTCCGTACGACGATGCCCGGGACCGGGACGGATGGTCGGTGCAGGAGCGGGTGGAGCGGCTGATGTTGCCGTGTGGTGCGGATTTCGATGACTTCCTCCAGCGGCTGGCGGGCAATCCGCCGGAGCTGGAGACGGTGGCGAACCTGATGGTGGACGGCGGTTTCGCGTACGCCGTGTCGGTGGGGGGCTGATCGCGGTGGTGACGTTCGCGCAGGCGCAGGAGCGCGCGGAGCGGTGGGTGAACGGCGAGGTGCCGCCGGAGCTCCAGCGCGAGGTGCGGGTACGGGAGTTCGCGCTGGGCTTCGTGGCCTGGGCGGAGGGCCGCGAGGGCGGTCCGGTCGGCGAGGGCGGCCGCAGCCGGCTGGTGATCGCCCGGGACAGCGGCGAGACGACGCTGTGGCCGGGGCTGCCGGTGGGCGAGGTGATCCGCCGCTACGAGGAGGAGTACGGCGCGCCGGCGGACGGCGGCTGCGGGGCGGCGGAGCCGCCGCAGCGGATCGATCTGGAGGCCACGTCGTTCCTGCTGACGCCGCCGGAGTGGTTGCAGGAGGCGGCGGACGCGATGGGGCTCGGTGCGGGGAAGGGGGGTGCCGGGGCCGGGGCTGGTGCCGGGTCCTCCGGCGGGGGTTCGACTTCGTCCGGTGGGGGCGCGTCCGTTGTGGCGTCCGGGGCCGCTGGTGGGGCGGCTTCTGACGGGGCCGCTGACGGGTCCGCTGAGGAGTCCGGGGGTGCTCCGTCCGCCGTTCCGGCCGGTGCCGCTTCCGGGGGCGGTGCGGTGGACGACACGTCGTGGGCGGCCGCGGACACCACCGCGGGCGGGGGCGACGAGGACCGTTCGGTGGCGCCGCCGCAGACGGTGTTCGCGCCGCCGCTCGCCGGTTCCGACGACGAGGACGCCCCGTCGGCGCCGCGGGTGCGGCCCGATGCCAAGACCGAACTGCTGCGGGGCGGCAGCCAGTTGCCGCGTACCCGGGTCTCGCCCGAGGTGCCGCCGCCGGCCGGCGACGGGGCCGGGCAGCCGGGTGCGGGCGTTCCCGGGGGGCTGCCCCCGATGCCGGCCGCGCCGCCGCCGATGCCGGCCGCGCCGCCCGTTGTGCCGCCGGCTCCGCCTGCGCCGTCCGTGCCGTCCGCGTCTTCCGGGGCGCCGGATGCGATGCCGGGTGCGCTGCGGGACCTGCCGCCGCCGACCGGGGCGCCGATCGCCGATGTGCCGCCGCCGGCGGACGCGCGTCCCGGCGACGGCCCCGCGGCTTCGGGGCCGGCGGCTGGTCCGGCGTCGTCGGGGCCGGGTGCGGCCGGTACGCCGGCCGGCGGTTACGTACCGACGCAGCTGGTGTCCCAACTGGACGCTTCCGGGCTGGACTTGAGCGCGGTGGACGGAACCGGTGCGGGGGCGGCCGGCGGCTCCGGTGATGCCGGTTCAGGTTCCGGTTCGACTTCCGGTTCTGATTCCGCTTCCGGTTCCGGCGCCGGTGGTGCTGAGGGGGCCGGTGCGGCCGGGGCCGGTGGTGGCGCGGGTGGTGCCCGTGGTGGGGTGCACGCCGCCGCGACGATGCTCGCGGACGGTGCGGCGCTGCAGTCGGCCGCGCCCGGGCCGGGCGGAGCGACGGGTGGCCCGGGCGCTTCCGGTGGCCCCGGCGCCTCCGGTGGTCCCGGTGGTCCTGGCGGCCCCGGTGGTGCCGGTCCCGGTATGCCTCCGCCGCCGCCTCCTGGGCCGCTCGGTGCGCCCAAGCCGCTGGGGGCGTCCGGCAAGCCCGGTGCGGCCGCGGGCGGTCATGGTCCCGGCGGGCAGGACGGGCCGCCTCCGCCGCCCGCGCCGCCGGGTCCTGCGGGCACCGGCGCCGGTACGGGTGCCGGTGCCGGGGTGCATGCTGCGGCGACGATGCTCGCGGGAGGTGCCGCGATGTCCGGTGGGCCGGGCGGGCCCGGTGGCCCGGGTGGGCCCGGTGGTCCAGGCATGCCGCCGGCTGCCGGTCCGGGGATGCCGCCCGCCCCGCCGATGGCTCCGCCGGCGCAGGCCGGCCCGCCGCCGGCTCCGGGACCGGTCGCGGGCCCTGCTCAGGCCCCGGGGCCTGGTCCGGCTCCGCACGGTGTGCCGGCTCCGCACGGCGTACCGGCTCCCGGCGTACCGGGGCCTGGGCCTGGTGGCGGTCCGGGTGCCCCCGGTGCGTACGGCTATCCGCCGGCGCCCGGTGGCCAGCCGACCGTCGGTCCCGGCTACATGGCCGTCCTGAGCTACCGCGCGCCGGACGGCAGTGAGCAGAAGATCGTGCGCCGGTCGGCGCCGGGCACGCCGCATCCGGAGTGGCAACTGCTGCACGAGCTGCGGGCGATGAACGTGCCGCCGCAGCAGGTGGTGGAGCTGCACACCGAGCTGGAGTGCTGCGAGCTGCCCGGTGGCTACTGCGCCCGGATGGTCCGGGAGAACTGGCCGCAGGTGCGGATCAGCCACACCGCCGCGTACGGCCGGGACCACGCCTCGCGGCAGCAGGGCGTACGGCATCTGATCGAGCATCAGGGCGAGCTGCACCAGGTCGCCGACGGGCCGGCGCGGCCCGCGCCGGTGCGGGCGCCACTGCCGCATCCGTCGCAGGTGCAGCCGGTGCCTCCGGTGCCGCCGCAGGCGATCGGGCACGAGCTGGAGCAGGCGTTCGGGCCGCAGGGGATCTTCCGTTTCGACCAGCGGGCGGTCTCCCGGCAGGGCGTGCCGGAGGTCGTCGCGCAGACGCTGGTGTGGGCCGGGCTGCCGGTCGACTTCGGGCCGTTCTTCTGGGCGCAGGCGCAGCCGGGGCGTCCGGTGCCGACGCTGGCGGAGCTGGCGGCGGAACGGATGGTTCAGCCGGCGCCGGATGCGGGTTCGTATCTGGTGATGGGCAACGACTTCGGCCGTCAGCTGTGTGTTCAGTACGGGACCGCGAACATCGTGGCGGTCCCGTTGGAGGCGGGGCCGGGCGGGCAGTCCGTCGCGCCGCAGTTCGTGAACACCGGGCTGCCGGAGTTCGTGCGGTGCCTGGCGATGCTGGGGCGGATGTGGCGCCTGCGGTACGGGCTGACGCCCGAGCAGGCCGGTCGCTGGACGGTGGACTTCCAGGCGCAGCTGGTGGCGTTGGATCCGGCGGCGTTGGGGTCGCCGGAGACGTGGTGGGCGGTGCTGCTGGAACAGATGTGGGACGGGCTTTTGTAGTTGTTCGTGGCCGCCCCACGTTTGTTTGTGGCCGTCCCACGTTGTCGGCTTTCGCGCCGTGCCGGCTGGGGTGGCCTCGCCTGCGGCCTGTGGGTGGGGTCGGAGGGGCTGCCCCGGAACCCGTCCTCGGTGCGGGCGCATCTGGTCCGTAGATGAGGAATGCCCCGGCGTTCGCTCCAGATCCTGCGGGCGGGCTCCGGGACATCCCCTCCGACCCGGCCGGTTCGCGGCTTTCCCGCCGTCTCGGTAGCGGGCGGCTGCGTGGGGCGTCGTCCTCGTGGGATTTGTGACGTCCTCGTCAGCGTGCCGTTCGTGTGGCTTTTGTGACGGGCCGTTCCCGGCGGCTGCCCGGCTCGGTGTACGGGGCGGTGAGCCCGTTGGCTGCCGGGGTCGGCAACGTGGGTGTGGGTAAAACCCTCGCGCGGGCGAAGATCCAATTCCGGCTTCTGGTGGCAAATGACGCATCCTTGGGGGAAGGAATGGGCGGAGTGTCGTGATGGAGCCGCTTCGGGCCGATCCAGAAAGATGTGCGCGGGACTGTGCGGAGGTTTACGGGTCCGCGCGACTGCTGTGCGCAGGGAGAGGGGCTTGAGGGATGAGTACTTCGGTTTCGCCTCACGGTTTCGAGACCGTACGGGGGCGCGGCTATCGCCCGGAGGACGTGGACCGGCGCGTCGAGGGGCTCTCGATCGACCGTGACTCCTGTTGGGAGCGGGCCGCCCGGCTGACCGTCCTGTGCAACGAGATGGAGGACGAACTCGCGGAACTGCGCGCCTATGTGGCGCAGTTGCCGGAGCAGACGTACGAGTCCCTCGGCGAGCAGGCCCGGCTGATCCTGACGACGGCGGAGTCGGAGGCGGTGCGGCTGCGGTCCGGGGCCGAGGGGTACGCGGAGCAGGCGCACGACGATGCGGTCGCGTACGCGCAGAAGGTCCAGGGCGCGGCGGACAAGGCGGCGCAGCGGCTGCGGGCGGAGGCGGCGGAGGACGCGCGGCGTACGGGGAAGGCGGCGGCCGAGGAGGCGGCGGGGCTGGTGGCGGCGGCCGTCCAGGAGGCCGAGGAGGTCCGGGCGGAGGCGGCGGAGGAGCTGGCGGAGACCCGGCGCCGGGCCGAGAAGCTGCTGAAGGACCAGGAGACCCGGCACGCCGAGGAGTGGGACTCCCTGAAGCGGGAACTGGCGCGTCTGGGGGCGGAGATGGACCAGCGGGTCGCCCAGCTGGACGCCCATGGGGAGGCGGTGATGGCGGAGCGGCGGCGGCTGACGGCAGAGGTCGAGGAGTCGGCGCGGCACCGGCTGGAGGACGCCGAGGCGCAGGCGGCGGAGCTGCTGGCGCAGGCCCGGGTCGAGGCGGAGCGGATCGAGCGGACCACCGAGCGGGTGGTGCGGGAGCACGACGAGGCGCGGGAGGAGGTCCGGATCCATATGACGCATGTGCGCAACAGTCTGGCGGCGCTGACGGGGAAGGACCCGGCGGAGTTCGCCGGCTCCGGTTCCGCTTCCGGTACGGATTCCGGTTCCGATGGCGGTGGGGAGCGGGAGGTGCAGGGGGATCCGGACAACGAGCAGACGGTGGAGACGGAGCTGCCGCGGGTGGACGGGAGCGGTCCCGGGGGGCGGCGTCAGACCGGGCGGTGAGCGGACGGGGCGGGCTGGTCAGCCGGTGGGGCGGTGGCCGGCCGGCGGCTGGGGGTCCGCACTGCCGGTCGTTCCGCCGGTGTCCGTCTCGGTCGCGGCCGGGTGGGTGTCGGTGTGGACGGGGAAGCGGCGGGGGGCGAGGAGGAGGACGGTGAGGAAGGCGAGGGCGGCGGCGGTGGCGGCGCCCAGGTAGACGTGTTCGACGGTGGTGTCGACGGCGCGGCGCAGGTAGTCGGCGGCGCGGGCGGTGAGGGCGCCGGCGTGCTGGAGGGCGCGGGAGACGGCGTCGAGGTCGTGCGGCAGGCCGGTGCGGAGGGCGTCGGGGGCGTGGGTGAGGCGGTCGCCCAGGGTGGCGTTGGCGACGGCGCCGAAGAGGGCCGCGCCGAGGGACTGGCCGACCTGGCGGCAGAAGAGGATCGAGGCGGTGGCGGTGCCGCGTTCGGCGTAGCCGACGGAGGACTGGACGCCGATGATCAGGGGGAGCTGGAAGAGGCCGAGTGCGGCGCCGAGGGCGAGCATGAGCAGGGCGGGCTGCCAGGCGGCGCCGGGGTAGGGGAGCAGGGGGAAGGCGAGCAGGACGAGGGTGGCGGCGCCGATGCCGAGGAGGGCGCAGTTGCGGATGCCGACGCGGTTGTAGACGCGGCTGCTGAGGGCGGCGGATATCGGCCAGCTCAGCGTCATGACGGAGAGGACGAAGCCGGCGGCGATCGGGCCGAGGCCGAGGACGGCCTGGGCGTAGGTGGGCAGGAAGACGGTCGGGGCGACCATCAGCAGGCCCAGGGCGCCCAGGGCGAGGTTGACGGCGGAGATGGTGCGGCGGCGCCAGACCCAGCCGGGGATGATCGGCTCGGCGGCGCGGCGTTCGATCAGGACGGTGGCCGCGGTGGCCAGGGCGCTGCCGGCGAGCAGGAGCAGGGACGGGGCGGAGAGCCAGGGCCAGGCGGTGCCGCCCTGGACGAGGGCGGTGAGCAGCAGGCCGCCGGCGGCGAAGACGGCGAGGGCGCCGGGCCAGTCGACGCGGGCGCGGCGGCCGGTGGTGGCCGGCCGTTCGCGGTGGGTTTCGTGGAAGTGACGGAGGATCAGCCAGAGGGCCAGGGCGCCGATGGGCAGGTTGATCAGGAAGATCCAGCGCCAGTCGGCGTAACTGGTGAGCAGGCCGCCCAGTGCGGGGCCGGCGACCGCGGAGGCGGCCCAGACGCTGGAGAGCCTGGACTGGATCCTGGGGCGTTCCTTCATCGGGTAGAGGTCGGCGGCGATGGTCTGGACGGTGCCCTGGAGGGCGCCGCCGCCCAGGCCCTGGAGGACGCGGAAGGCGATCAGGGAGGCCATGTTCCAGGCGCCGGCGCAGGCCAGGGAGCCGAGGAGGAAGAGGGCGATGCCGGTGAGCAGGATCGGCTTGCGGCCGTAGGTGTCGGAGAGCTTGCCGTAGACGGGGAGGGTGACGGTGACGGCGAGGAGGTAGCCGGAGAAGAGCCAGGAGAAGACGGCGAAGCCGCCGAGGTCGCCGACGATGCGGGGGACGGCGGTGGCGATGATCGTCGCGTCGAGGGCGGCCAGTGCCATGCCGAGCATGAGGGCGGCGACGACGGGGCCGCGCCGGGCGGCGGTGGCGTCGGGCGGCTGGTTCGCGGTGCCGTTCCGGTCGGCTCTGTGGCTGTGCTGCGTGGTGCGGCTCACCGGGCCCCCTCCTGCGGTGCTGCGCTGCGGCCGACCCCAGGGCGCTGCTGACGGGTATACGTGTAGTCGGCACGGTTCCGTTCCCACCCTTGCACGGGCGGTGGCCGGGCGGAATGGGGTTTCTCGCGGTGTGGGACGGCGGTGGCGCGGCCGCCGGGCGGTCGGTTGTCGGTGGTCCGGCGTAAGGTGGGCAGCCCTGGTCCGTGTGCGCCGTCGGCGCTGCCGAGGGGGTGTCGGACCGGTCGCGTTGTTCGCCTCGCTGGGACGGAACCTTTTCATGAGCCTGAGTGGTCTGCTCGACGCCGTCGTACGGGACCCGGCCCTTGCCGAAGCGGTCAAGGCCGCGTCCGACGGACACCGGCCGCATGTCGATCTGGTCGGGCCGCCGGCCGCCCGCCCGTTCGCGGTGGCGGCGCTGGCGCGGCGGACCGGCCGCCCGGTGCTGGCGGTGACGGCCACCGGCCGGGAGGCCGAGGATCTGGCCGCCGCGCTGCGTTCGCTGATGCCGGCCGGCGAGGAGAACTCCGTCGTGGAGTTCCCGTCCTGGGAGACGCTGCCGCACGAGCGCCTCTCGCCGCGGTCGGACACCGTCGGCCGGCGCCTGGCGGTGCTGCGCCGGCTGGCCCACCCGAGCGCGGACGATCCGGCGGCGGGCCCGGTGTCGGTCGTCGTCGCACCGATCCGCTCGGTGCTCCAGCCACAGGTCAAGGGGCTGGGCGAGCTGGTGCCGGTGAGTCTGCGGACGGGCCAGTCGGCCGATCTGGAGGAGGTCGTCGACGGCCTTTCGGCGGCCGCCTACGCCCGCGTCGAACTGGTCGAGAAACGCGGCGAGTTCGCGGTCCGCGGCGGCATCCTGGACGTCTTCCCGCCCACGGAGGAGCACCCGCTGCGGGTGGAGTTCTGGGGCGACGACGTCGAGGAGATCCGGTACTTCAAGGTCGCCGACCAGCGTTCCCTGGAGGTGGCCGAGCACGGGCTGTGGGCGCCGCCCTGCCGTGAGCTGCTGCTGACCGACGAGGTGCGGGCGCGGGCCGCGGAGCTGGCCGAGCAGCACCCGGAGCTGGGCGAGCTGCTGGGGAAGATCGCCGAGGGGATCGCCGTCGAGGGCATGGAGTCGCTGGCCCCGGTGCTGGTCGACGACATGGAGCTGCTGCTGGACGTGCTGCCCGAGGGCAGCATGGCGGTGGTGTGCGACCCGGAGCGGGTGCGGACCCGGGCGGCGGACCTGGTGGCGACGAGCCAGGAGTTCCTCCAGGCGTCCTGGGCGGCCAGCGCCGGTGGCGGCGCGGCGCCGATCGATGTGGGCGCGGCGTCCCTGTGGGGCATCGCGGACGTCCGCGACCGGGCCCGCGAGCTGGGCATGATGTGGTGGTCGGTGTCGCCGTTCGCCGCGGGCGAGGAGGACGAGGGCGACGGGGACACCCTCAAGCTGGGGATGCACGCCCCGGAGTCGTACCGCGGGGACACCCAGCGGGCGCTGGCCGACACCAAGGGGTGGCTGGCCGAGGGCTGGCGCACGGTGTTCGTCACCGAGGGCCACGGCCCGGCGGCGCGCACCGTCGAGGTGCTGGGCGGCGAGGGCATCGCCGCCCGCCTGGAGGCCGACCTCGGCGCGATCGAGCCGTCCGTCGTCCACGTGGCCTGTGGCTCGATCGACAACGGCTTCGTCGACCCGGGCCTGAAGATCGCGGTGCTGACGGAGACGGACCTTTCGGGGCAGAAGGCCGCGGGCAAGGACGCGGCCCGGATGCCGGCCCGCCGCCGCAAGCAGATCGACCCGCTCACCCTCCAGGCCGGCGACTTCATCGTTCACGAACAGCACGGTGTGGGCCGCTACATCGAGATGGTGCAGCGCACGGTCCAGGGCGCCACCCGCGAGTATCTGCTGGTGGAGTACGCGCCGGCCAAGCGCGGCCAGCCCGGCGACCGGCTCTACATCCCCACCGACCAGCTGGAGCAGGTCACCAAGTACGTGGGCGGCGAGGCGCCGACGCTGCACCGGCTCGGCGGCGCGGACTGGACGAAGACCAAGGCGCGCGCCAAGAAGGCGGTCAAGGAGATCGCCGCCGACCTGATCAAGCTGTACTCCGCCCGGATGGCGGCGCCCGGCCACTGCTTCGGCCCGGACACCCCCTGGCAGCGCGAACTGGAGGACGCCTTCCCGTACGCGGAGACGCCCGACCAGCTCACCACCATCGCCGAGGTGAAGGAGGACATGGAGAAGTCCGTCCCCATGGACCGCCTGATCTGCGGTGACGTCGGCTACGGCAAGACCGAGATCGCGGTCCGCGCGGCGTTCAAGGCCGTCCAGGACGGCAAGCAGGTGGCGGTGCTGGTGCCGACGACCCTGCTCGTGCAGCAGCACTTCGGGACGTTCAGCGAGCGCTACTCCCAATTCCCGGTCAAGGTGCGGGCGTTGAGCCGCTTCCAGACGGACACCGAGGCGAAGGCGGTCCTGGAGGGCCTGCGGGAGGGCTCGGTGGACATCGTCATCGGCACCCACCGCCTCTTCTCCTCGGAGACGAAATTCAAGGACCTCGGCCTGGTCATCGTCGACGAGGAGCAGCGCTTCGGCGTCGAGCACAAGGAGCAGCTGAAGAAGCTCCGCGCCAACGTCGACGTGCTGACGATGTCCGCGACCCCGATCCCCCGCACCCTCGAAATGGCGGTCACCGGCATCCGTGAGATGTCGACGATCACCACCCCGCCCGAGGAACGGCACCCGGTCCTGACCTTCGTCGGCCCCTACGAGCAGAAGCAGATCGGCGCCGCCATCCGCCGCGAACTGCTCCGCGAGGGCCAGGTCTTCTACATCCACAACCGCGTCGAGTCCATCGACCGTGCCGCGGCCCGGCTGCGCGAGATCGTCCCCGAGGCCCGTATCCAGACCGCCCACGGCCAGATGGGCGAGTCCCAACTGGAGCAGGTCGTCGTCGACTTCTGGGAGAAGAAGTTCGACGTGCTGGTCTCCACCACGATCGTCGAGTCGGGCATCGACATCTCCAACGCCAACACCCTGATCGTCGAGCGCGGCGACAACTTCGGCCTCTCGCAGCTGCACCAGCTGCGCGGCCGGGTCGGCCGGGGCCGCGAGCGCGGCTACGCGTACTTCCTCTACCCGCCCGAGAAGCCGCTGACCGAGACCGCCCACGAGCGCCTCGCCACCATCGCCCAGCACACCGAGATGGGTGCGGGCATGTACGTCGCGATGAAGGACCTGGAGATCCGGGGCGCCGGAAACCTCCTCGGCGGCGAGCAGTCCGGCCACATCGCGGGTGTCGGCTTCGACCTGTACGTCCGGATGGTCGGCGAGGCGGTCGCGGACTACCGGGCCTCCTTGGAGGGCGGGGTGGAGGAGGAGCCGCCGCTGGAGGTCAAGATCGAGCTCCCGGTGGACGCGCACGTTCCGCACGACTACGCGCCGGGCGAGCAGCTGCGTCTCCAGGCGTATCGGGCCATTGCCTCCGCGGCCAGCGAAGCCGATGTCACCGCCGTCCGTGAGGAGCTCACGGACCGCTACGGCAAGCTGCCCGAGCCGGTGGAGAACCTCCTCCTGGTCGCCGGTCTGCGGATGCTCGCCCGCTCCTGCGGTGTCTCCGACATCACCCTCCAGGGCTCCAACATCCGCTTCGGCCCGGTGGAGTTGCGGGAGTCCCAGGAACTCCGCCTCAAGCGGCTGCACCCGCGGACGGTCCTCAAGCCGGCCACCCGCCAGATCCTGGTCCCGCGCCCGACGACCGGCCGCATCGGCGGCAAGCCGTTGGTTGGGCGCGAGTTGCTCGCGTGGGTGGGTGAGTTCCTCACGACGATTCTGTCCTGACCGTGAGCACCCCTGACCTCCCCTTTCCCACAAGGGGCGGGGATCGTCGCCGTCCGGCGGGAGGGTGTGGGGCCGGAGGGGTGGGTGTTCGGACGTAAAGCGAAGCAGTCCGAACACCCACCCCGGAGGCCCCACACCCGGCACCCACCACACACAGAGGCGGCCCCGCCCCAACAACCCTTCCGCCGAAGGCGGCGGCGTCAACCCACCACGTGGGCGGCAATCCGCGCCGCGCAGGCCCCCGCATCCAGCCGCCCCGTATCGACCGTCAGGTCGTACCGGACGCCGCGATGCACCCGCTCGGCCTGGGCCGCGGCCATGCCGGGTACGCGGTCGCCGCGGGCCCGTTCGCGGGCGGCGGCGACCTCCGGGGCACAGTGGACGCCGACCCAGAGGACATTGAGGCCGTCGAGGGCGGCCTGCCACCGTTGCTGGCCGGCGGCGCCGCCGAGGAAGACGTCGTCGATGATGACACCCGTGCCGGTCCGGGCGATCGCGGCGACGCCCTGGCGCCAGGCGGCTTCCAGGCGGTGGAAGACGGGGCCGACGGTGACCGCGCCGTCGGGGGCCACGTTCAGGCCGTCCGGCGCGGAGGTCAGGGCCGGCGGCAGGGTCTCGACGAAGGCGTCCACGCCGAAGGTGAGCCAGGGGCGGGGGAGGACGTCCTGGAGGGCGCGGGCGAGGGAGGTGACACCGGCGCTGGAACCGCCGTTGAGGACGAGGGCATGGGTGGTCATCGTGCCACCGTAGGGCGGCCGGCGGCCGCGGGCCTGGGAATTTTCCGGGCCGTCCCGGCCCGGTTAGTGGGCCGAGGTCCGCTGGAGGACGACAAGATCCGCGGCCGTGCCGAGCACGACGTACGAGGCCCGCGGATGCCGGGCCTCCGCGTCGGCCAGGGTTTGCTGCGGGGTGCGGTCGTCGTGGAGTTGCGCCGCGACATAGGCGGGCGCCAGGCCACCCGTGTCGCCGGTCCAGTAGACGCGGGTGCGGCCGGTGAGGCGGCTGAGGGGGCGGATGTCGGACTCGACGGTCGCGCCGTCGGGTATGCGGTCCAGCAGCCGTTCGGCGGCGGGGACTTCGGGGGGCGTGCGGTAGGTGTCGGCCTCGGTCAGCCGTGCCAGCGGCAGTGTGGTGGTGAGGGCGAGCGCGGCGGCCAGGACGGCGGCGGGCAGGTGGTGGGCGTAGGAGCGCAACCAGGGGCGGGTGGAGGCCAGCGCACGCGGCATCGCGTCGACCAGGGCGAGGAAGACGACGGGCATCAGGACGGCGCTGTAGTGCCAGTCGGTGCCCCAGTAGTGGGGTTCGTGGGAGAGGAAGCGCCAGCCGAGGGTGGGCACGGCCACGAGGAGCAGCGGGGAGCGCAGGGCGAGCAGGCCGGTGGTGGGCAGCAGCGTCCACAGCAGGGTGCGCAGGGCGACGTCGACGGGTATGGCGGGGGAGGAGGTGCCGTGGCCGCCGAGTTTGCTCCAGTAGTCGTAGGAGCCGGAGCCGTTGAAGGCGGGGATGACCAGGCTGAGGGTGACGGCGGTGGTGGTGATGCCGAGGGCGACGAGGGCGAGCGGCAGGGGGCCGGGGCGGCGGGTGCGGAGCAGGGAGAGCGCGCCGATGGCGGCGGCGGTGACGCCGAGGTCCTCCTTGACCAGGAGGAGCGGGGCGGCCCAGCAGGCCGCGGTGTTCCAGCGGCCGCGCAGTGCGGCTTCGAGGGCGAAGGCGATCAGCGGGACCGCGAAGGCTATTTCGTGGAAGTCGAAGTCGACGGCGCGTTGTATGCCCCAGGACAGGCCGTAGGCGAGGCCGAGGGCCAGCCCGCGCCGGCGGCCGAGGTGGCGGGCGGCGGCGCGGGTGACGGGTATCGCGGACAGCGCGAACAGCGCGGCCTGCGTGGTGAGCAGGGTCAGCGGGGAGGGGAACAGCCGGTAGAAGGGGGCGAGCAGCACCAGGATGGGGCTGAAGTGGTCGCCGAGGATGTTGGTGCCGGGTCCCTTGAGGTCGACGACCGGTGCCCGGAGGTGGGCGTAGCCGCGGATCGCCTGCTCGAAGATGCCCAGGTCCCAGGAGATGGTGGACATCGTGCGGTAGCGCCAGTACGAGAGCACGGCGAACGCGACGAAGAAGAACCCGGCGGTCCAGTACGGGTCGAGGCGCGGGGCGCGCAGTGCGGCGCGGAGTGCGGCGGGCCGGGACGGCGCCGGGGCGGTGGTGCCGGGCGCGGCCGACGGGCCGGCGGCGGTGCCGGGGCGGGGCCCGGTGCGGCCGTCCGCCGCCGTTGCTGCGGCCGTGTCCATGGGCGTCCTCACTCTCGATTTCCGAAAAGATATCCGAACGAGGGTGCGGGTCGGTCCGGTGTTCCGCCGGCGGGCCCGTCTCCTTGTGCACCTGTCCCGCAACGCTGTTGCCACGCTTTTCGGATTGGACGCCCCACGTGAGAAGGATCGCCATCTCCGCCCGCCGCCCGGCCCCGCCTGCCGTCGGTGCCGCCGCCCTGGCAGTGCTGCTGGCCGTCGCCGGCTGTTCCGGCCCCGGCAACCGGGGCGGCGGTCGTTCGGACGCCGGGCCGGGCGCGTCCGTTCCCGGGGACGGCGGCGGGCGGGCGGGGGCGCCGGGCAGTGCCCGCAGCGCGCTGGACTCGCTGGCCGTCAAGCGGCCGGGGACGAAGGACGGTTACGCCCGGGACCGCTTCGGCTCGGCCTGGGCGGACACCGACGGCAACGGCTGCGGCACCCGTGACGACATCCTCAAGCGGGATCTGCGCGGGACCGCGTTCCGGGACGCGAAGAAGTGCGTGGTGGTGTCCGGGACCCTGCCGAAGGACCCGTACACCGGGCAGTCGCTGCGCTATCAGCGGGGCCGCAGCACCGTCGACATCGACCACGTGGTGGCGCTGTCGGACGCCTGGCAGACGGGCGCGCGGCAGTGGCCGGCCCGCAAGCGGGTGGCGCTGGCGAACGACCCGCTGAACCTGATCGCGGTGGAGGCGTCGGCCAACCGCAGCAAGAGCGACGGGGACGCGGCGGACTGGCTGCCCTCGTACGCCGGTTACCGCTGTACGTATGTCGCGCGGCAGGTGGCGGTGAAGCGGAAGTACGGGCTGTGGGTGACCCGGGCCGAGAAGGCGGCGATGGCGAAGGTGCTCGACTCCTGCCCGCGGCAGGCGCTGCCGGGCGGGGGGACGCCGACGGAGGCGCCGGCGCGGTTCACGGCCAAGTAGCGGTTCACGGCGAAGTAGGAGAAGTAGGGGTAGGAGGAGCGGTCGCGCGCCCGGTGGGGACGGCCCCGGGCCCGGGCCGCGGTGGTCGCGGTCCGGGCCCGGGGCCGTTGTGCCGGAGGGGTGTCGGGGCGGCGGCCGGCAGGGGCGCCGCGCGGGGTCAGCGGGTCGGCAGCTTCCAGAAGACGCCCTGCATGTCGATGTCCGGGGCGACCTCGACGTCGAGTTCCTTGGCGCTGGACGGGGCGTCGAAGGCGACGTCCACGGTGGCGGTGGCGCCCGGGGCGATGGAGCCGTCGAAGCCGATGCCGATCTTGCCGTCGATGATCTGCTCCGCCTTGCGGCCGTCGGTGCCGGTCTTGGCCTTGATCTGGGTCAGGGCCGGGTTGAAGGCGGCCTTGCCCTTGTTCTTGATCTGGACGGTGACCTTGTATGCCTTGTTGCCCGCGGTGTGGCCGGAGGCGATGTCGCCGACGGCGTACGGGGCGAGCTTGGCGACGCTCACCTCCAGGCCCTTGTCCGGGTAGGTCGCCACGGCGCCCGGACCGTAGTTCTTGTTGCCCTTGCTGCCGTCCTTGGGCTGTGCCTGGGAGCCGTTGACCTGCTTGTTGATCTCGTCGACGGCCTTGTTGACGGCGAGCACGGTGACGATGATCCCGACGATCGCCAGGATCATCGCGAGGCCCCCGAGGACGGTGCCGGTCACCGCCACGCCCTTATTGGTGGCCTGCCCCTTCTTGACCCGGCTCAGCCCCACGAAGCCGAAGATCAGCGCCAGCAGACCGAGCGGGCCGGCCAGCCAGAACAGGACCATCGGGATGCCGCTGAGCGTGCCGATGATGCCGAGGATCAGGGCGGTGATGCCGAGGCCGTTGCGGGCCGCCTGGTGGTGACCGGGGGTCGGCATGCCGGGCGCCCCCTCCGGGACGGGCTGGTACTGCATCTGCTGGGACATGCGAAGGGGCCCCTTCCGGGCGCTGGAGTCGTTCCGTTGAATCGGTGGGTGAAGCGGTGGGTCAATAAGAGCAGAGGCTGTGAACCGAGTCAACACGAGTTCACGAAACACCTAGGTTCACGTCGTGAAGTGGTTCGTTCGTAGTGCATGGGTATGCTCGTCGACACAGAGGTCACATGACGGTCACGGGGTCATCAGACGGTCACGGGGTCATCAGGACGGGAGCCACACAGGTGCCGGAGAAGGCGACGGACGACAGCGCGGGCCGCGGCGCTACGGGGGCGCGCGCGGCCGTCGGGCGACGGGCGGACGCCCGCCCGACCGAGGTGACCGCCGCCGGCATCGCCCGGCTCGCCGGCGTCGGCCGGGCCGCGGTCAGCAACTGGCGGCGCCGCCACGCCGACTTCCCCAAACCCGTCGGCGGCACCGAGACCAGCCCCGCCTTCGCCCTCCGCGACGTCGAACAATGGCTCCGCGACCAGGGCAAACTCGCCGAGGTCCCGGCCCGTGAACGGGTCTGGCAGCAGCTCGTCGGCCACCCCGCCGGCGCCGCCGCCGCGCTCCGCCAGGCCGGCGCCGTCCTGCTGCTCGTCCAGGAACGCCCCGCCGCCTGGCGCCGGCTCCGCGCCGCCGCCGACGACGCCGAACTGACCGGCGTGCTCCCCGCCATGCTGGAATCCGTCCTCACCGGCCGGCTCGGCCCCGAGCACCCGGTGCGCGGCCTGACCCGCGCGGCCCTCGCCCACTCCGCCGCCCTGGTCCGCGCCACCGGCGACCTCGCCACCGCCGACGGCGCCGCCGAGGCGTACGGCTTCCTGCTCGGCCGCCACCTGGACGCCAACCCCCGCCAGTACACCCCCACCCCGCCGGGCCCGGCCGCCCTGATGGCCGAACTCGTCGCCACGGCGGGCCCGTTGACCACCGTCCTGGACCCGGCCTGCGGCGCCGGCGCACTCCTCGCCGCCACCCACGAAACCGCCGGCCAGGCCCCCGCCACGGCCCCCGCCCTCCACGGCCAGGACCTCGACCCCGACCTCGCCGCCCTCACGGCACTGCGGCTCGCCCTTCAGGCCCCCGGTGCCGACATCCGCGTCCGGGCCGCCGACACCCTGCGCGCCGACGCCTTCCCGCAGCTCGCCGCCGACGCCGTCCTCGCCCACCCGCCGTTCAACGAACGCAACTGGGGCCACGACGAACTCGCCTACGACCCCCGCTGGGAGTACGGCTTCCCGGCCCGCACCGAATCCGAACTGGCCTGGGTCCAGCACGCGCTGGCCCGGCTGCGGCCCGGCGGCACCGCCGTCCTCCTCATGCCGCCCGCCGCCGCCTCCCGCCGCTCCGGCCGCCGGATCCGCGCCGACCTGCTCCGCCGCGGCGCCCTGCGCGCGGTCATCGCGCTCCCCGCCGGCGCCGCCCCGCCCAACAACATCCCGCTGCACCTGTGGGTGCTGCGCAAGCCCGGCGGCCCGGCCCGCCCGTCGCCCGACCACCACCCCTCACCGTCGCCGCTGCGCGGCGGCACCGCCCCACTCGTCCCCCAGCTCCTCGTCGTCGACACCGCCGCCCCCGCCGGACCGGGCCGCGACAAGCTCGACTGGCAGACCGTACGGGCCACCGCCCTGGACGCCTGGCGGGACTTCGACCGCGACGGCGGGATCGAGGAGGTGCCCGGCGTCCGCCGCTCGCTGGCCGCCATCGACCTCCTCGGCGACGACGTCGACCTCGCCCCCGCCCGGCACCTGCCGCCGCTCGCCGCGGCCGGCGGCCCCGCCGAACTCGCCCGCGTCCACGACCGCCTCACCGCGACCCTCGCCCGCACCACCGAACTCACCCCGCTCCCCGGCCCCGACACCACCGCCCCCGACACCACCGCCCCCGGAGCGGCCGCCGCCCGCTGGCCGCAGACCACCGTCGGCGAACTCGCCCGCTCCGGCGCCCTCGTCCTGCGCGCCGGCGGCGCCGGCACCGCCGGTCCCGATCCGGCCCCCGCCGTCCTCACCGACCACGACGTCCTCGGCGGCCTCGCCCCCTCCGGCACGCTCCCCGAAACGCCCGCCGGCACGCCCCCCGAGGAGCCCGTCCTCGTCCAGGAGGGCGACGTGGTCGTCCCGGTCCTCGGCGGCGGCGCCACCGCCCGGGTCGTCGACGAGGCCACCGCCGGCGCCGCCCTCGGCCGCAACCTCACCCTGCTGCGCCCCGACGCCGCCGCCCTCGACCCCTGGTTCCTGGCCGGCTTCCTGCGCGGCACCGCCAACAACCGCCAGGCCAGCAGCTACGCCTCCACCGCCACCCGGCTCGACGTCCGCCGCCTCCAGCTGCCCCGCCTCCCGCTCGCCGAACAGCGCCGCTACGGCCGCCGGTTCGCCGACCTCGCCGCCTTCGAAAGCGCCCTGCGGCTGGCCTCCCGGCTCGGCGAGCAGCTCGTCCAAGGACTCCACGACGGCCTGACGGACGGATCGGTCGATCCGGGCTGAGCGGAGGCCGGCAGCCGGCGGCCCGCGGGTTCGCCCGCCGTGTGGGCGCGGGACCAGCGCCTTCACATTTGCCCGCATTCCGCACAACCCCCGGCGCGCGTCAGGAGTCGTATATACGCTCGCAGGCACGTGTGCGCACCGGCGGACCCGGGCCGGCGCACCAGGCTGCCGTGATGACAACGGCCCCGGCCTCCGTCACGAACGATCCGTCAGGAGCAGTAATGCACGGCCCAGTCCCGGCCCCTTCGCCGCACCACCCCCGGGCGCGCGGGACGGTCCTCGCCCTGCGGGTGCTCTTCGTGGCCGCCACCGTGCTCAGCCTGGGCTTCCTGGCCTGGGCCGCGATGCTGCGGGCCGCGCTCGTGCAGCGCCGGCCGCTGGGCTGGTGGCTCTTCGCCGGCCAGGTCACCCTGTTCATCGGCACCTGCGTACTGATCGTCAGCTTCCCGGAGACGGACTGGCGCACCAACCTCGGCGTCGGTCTCCTGCTCCTCCAGATCGCCGGCGTCGTGGCGTACTACCTCGCCGTCGACCTCCGCGCGGAGCGGACGCCCGCCCACGCGGCGCCGCCCACCTCGCCGCACTACCCCGCCGCGCCCTTCTCCCCTCTCTATGCCCCGCCGCCCTACCCGGTGCCCCCGGGCGCGGCCCCCGGCAACCCGTACGCCACGACGGCCGGCGCCGCACAGCCCCCACAGCCCGCGCCCCCCGCCCCGTATGCGCCCGAGCACCGCCCGCCCCCGCCCCCGCCGCAGCGCATCGACCAGGTGCGCGCCGAACTCGACGAACTCAGCGACTACCTCCGCAAGGAGCAGGGACGTTGAACGGACGGGTCATCGCCGACCGTTACGAACTCTCCGTGCTGCTCGGCCAGGGCGGCATGGGCCAGGTCTGGATCGGCTACGACCGCCGGCTGGACCGCCGGGTCGGCGTCAAACTGCTCCGCCCCGACCGGGTCGCCGGCACCCCCGACGGCGAGGAGATGCGCCGCCGCTTCGTCCGCGAGTGCCGCGTCACCGCGCAGGTCGACCACCCCGGACTCGTCACCGTCCACGACGCCGGCAGCGACGACGAGGACCTCTACCTCGTCATGCAGTACGTCGAAGGCGCCGACCTCTCCGACCACCTCGCCGAGCACGACCCCTACCCCTGGCCGTGGGCGGTCTCCGTCGCCGCCCAGCTGTGCGCCGTGCTGGCCGCGGTGCACGCGGTGCCGATCGTCCACCGGGACCTCAAGCCCCGCAACGTCATGATCCGGCCGGACGGCTCCCTCATCGTCCTGGACCTGGGCATCGCCTCCGCCCTCGACACCGACACCACCCGCCTCACGCACACCGGCTCGCCCATCGGCAGCCCCGCCTACATGGCGCCCGAACAGGCCATGGGCGGCGCCGTCGGCCCGTACACCGACCTCTACGCCCTCGGGGTGCTCCTGCACGAACTCCTCAGCGGCCAGGTCCCGTTCGCCGGCTCCACCGCCCTCGGCGTCCTCCACCGGCACCTCCACGAGGAGCCGGTCCCGGTCCGCCGGCTCCGCCCCGACGTCCCCGAGGCCCTCGAAGCGCTCGTCCTGCACCTGCTCCGCAAGGACCCGCGGGCCCGCCCCGCCGACGCCCAGGAGGTCTACGCGGCCCTCGCCCCCCTCCTGCCCACCTCCTCTGCGGGCCCGCACCCCCCGCTGGCCCCCATGGACCCCACCCGCCCCTTTCGCCGGCCGCACGCCCCCTGGCCGGCCCGTTCCGCCGGCTCCCCGGTGCCCGCGCCCACCCCGACGGTGCTGGCAACTCCGCGCGTCCCCGAGCAGGCGGCCGCCCGGGCCGTCCAGGACCCCCGCGCCTCCCTCGCCGGCAACGCCTCCTGGGCCTCCGCGCCGTCCGCGCCCCGCCCCCCGGCCCCGCCCGAGCCGGGCGCCGCCCCCGCCGCCCCGCGGACGTCCTCCTCATCGGGATCCGGCCCGGACGTCGCCGCCGCCGTCGACGAGGTCAAACTCCTCCTCGACCAGGGCCGCATCACCCGCGCCGTGGACATCCTCGGCGGCATCCTCCCGGCCGCCGCCGAACGCCACGGCCCCCACTCCCCGGTCGTCCGCACCCTCCGCAAGCAGTACGCGGCGACCCTCATGGACGACGGCCAGTACCGCCGCGCCCTGCCCGAACTCCGCATCCTGGCCGAGCAGTACGCCAAGGAGTCCGGCGCCGGCGCCACCCGCCAGGCCCTCCAGTTCCACTACGACGCCGCCCAGTGCCTGGAACAGCTCGGCGAGGTCGCCCAGGCCCTGGAGGAGTACCGCGCCCTCCTCCCGTACTTCGAGCACTACGCCGACGACCCCGTCCGCCCCCTCGAAATCCGCCGCTCCATCGGCCACCTGCTGCTGGCCCAGGGCGAACACGGCGCCGCCAAGGAGACCCTCGCCCGCCTCCTCCACGACGCCGAGCGCCTGCACGGCCCGCACCACGCCTTCCCCACGGAGATCCGCCGGACCCTGTACTGGCTGGCGCAGATGCAGGGTTGACGGGGGCGCGGGGTTGGCGGGCGCGCAGGGTTGGCGGGTGCGCAGCGCGGTGGTGCGCCACACGGGCGGGCCGGGCGCCCACCGCCGGAACCGACCCCCGCACGGCTCGTTGCCCGAAGCAGTGGCCCGCGCCACGCCGACTCCCTAGCATCGATCACCGAAGGTCGTACCTAGGTCATTGGTCATCACTCCGTCGCACGCTCTGCATCCAACTGCATCCCGCCGGGAGGCCAAGTGTTCCGCCGAAGGACCGCGCTCTCCGTTTCCGCCGCCGCCGCGCTGCTGGCCGCGACCCCGCTGCTCACCGCCTGCGGCACCGACGCCCACCCCGGCGCCGCCGCCATCGTGGACGGCAAGCGGATCACCGTCGCCGAGCTCCAGGGCCGGGTCAAGGACATCCGCGCCGCCCAGGCCGCGTCCCCACAGGGCAAGGAGATGATCACGAACACCGGCCGGCTCGGCCCCTCCACCCTCAACGGCATGATCTTCGACGAGGTGCTGGCCCGCGCCGCCCGCGACGCCGGGGTCACGGTCACCCGCGCCGAGCTCCAGAACGCCCGGGCGGAGGCGGAGGAACGAGCCGGCGGCGCCGCCCGGCTGAAGGCGATGTGGCTCCAGCAGGGCACCGCCCCCGACCAGATCGACCAGGTGGTCCGCAACCAGCTCCTCATCGACGGCCTCGCCAAGCACCTGCACGCCGACCGCGCCCGCCCCGACGGCCAGCGCGCCCTCGTCGAGGCACTGGCCAGGACCTCCCGCGCCATGGGCGTCGACGTCAACCCCCGCTACGGCACCTGGGACGACCAGCAGGTGATCCTCGGCGAGACCAGGACGCCGTGGCTGGTGCCGGCGGCGCCGCCGCGGCAGGAGGCGTAGCCGCGCGGGCCTCGCCGGGACCGGGCCGGGCCGGCCCCGGCGACGTCCGCGCGGAGCACTGCAACTGTCACCGTCACTGTCACTGTCAGTGCCGTGCGTTACGTTCGTTTACGTGAACGCTGACGCCGCTGACGCCACCCCTGCCGCCGGTCCGGGCGCCGCCCCCCGCCCCGAGGGCACCGGCCGCCTGATCCTGCTCACGACCAGCCACCGGGTCGCCCCCGGCCTGCTCTCCTGGCCCGCCTGGCAGGCCCTGCGCGCCGCCGACCGCGTCCTGTGCGCCGACGCCGACCACCCCCAGCTGCCCTACCTCCGCGAGGCCGGCATCACGGTCGAGACCGCCGCCCCCACCGCCCGCGAACTCGTCGACTACTGCGTGCCGGATGCCCGCACCGCCGTCGTCCTCACCTCCGCCGAGGGCGAGAGCACCCTCACCGACGGCCTGGCCCGGCTCGCCGGCTCGGGCCGCGAGACCATGCCCGACCTGGAACTGCTGCCCGGCTCCTACGACCTCCCCGGCGCCCGGCTGCTCGACCTCGTCCAGGTCATGGACCAGATCCGCGCCGAGTGCCCGTGGAGCAGCATCCGCACCCACCGTGACCTCGCCAAGTACGGCATCGAGGAGGCGTACGAGCTGGTCGAGGCCATCGAGGAGGGCGACCGCGCAGCCCTCCGCGAGGAGCTGGGCGACGTCCTCCTCCAGGTCGTCTTCCACTCCCGCATCGCCCAGGACGACCCCGACGCCCCGTTCTCGATCGACGACGTGGCCGGCACCCTCGTCGAGAAGCTGCTCCACCGCCACCCCCACGTCTTCGGCGACGAGCCCGCCGAGACCCCCGAGGACGTCAAGACCCACTGGCTCCGCACCAAGGCCGAGGAAAAGCAACGCGAGTCGATCACGGACGGCATCCCCCTTGCCCAGCCCGCCCTCGCCCTCACCGCCAAACTCGCCTCCCGTGTCCGCACGGCGGGCCTGGACGTGCCCCTGCCGTCGGGTGCCGGGATCGGCTACGAACTGTTGGCCCTGGCCATCCGCGCGGAGTCCGAGGGCGTCGACCCGGAGGCGGCCCTGCGCGCCGCGGCCCGCGCCTATCGGGATGCGGTGGTGGCGGCCGAGGGGAGCGGCACTTAGTACCGTTGGGGGAGTGGGAGTTGAGGGGGAGGGGCCTGGGTGGACGAGGAGTTGGTGGAGCGGGCGGCCGCGCTGTTCGCGGACCCCGCCGGCGGGCCGAGTGCGCGGACGGCAGCCGCCCGGCTGGGGCTGGTGGGAAGCCCG
The DNA here is from genome assembly GCF_051603415.1 of Streptomyces sp. S186. Taxonomy (NCBI): domain Bacteria; kingdom Bacillati; phylum Actinomycetota; class Actinomycetes; order Kitasatosporales; family Streptomycetaceae; genus Streptomyces; species Streptomyces sp. S186. Next base: position 4,942,257 of record NZ_CP193932.1, read on the forward strand.
CCCGAAGAACCGTCGCAGGCCCGTGGCTGGTGGCTTGCCGTCCTACGCAGCCGGCTGGGGCTCGAACCTTCGGCCGCCGCTGAACTCCGCTCCCTTGTAGACGAGTTGCTCGCGCCCGCGCCCGCTCCCGTTTCCGCATCCGCCGAGCCGCACGCCCTCGCCGGGCGCCCCGCCACCGTCCGCAACATCGTCTCCGGCGGCACCACCCACGGCCCCGTGATCCAGGCGGACGCCATCAGCGGCCTCACCATCACGCATTCCGGCTTCGCCGGCACCCTCCCCGATCCGGAGAGCTGGCCCACGGCAGCGGACCTGGACCCGATCGCCTTCGGCGTACGGCCCACCCACCGTGTTCATGGGCATGCACCCCTTCCTCGCTATGTCCTCCGCGACCGTGATCACGAACTCGACACGGCGCTGGGACAGGCGCGCGCCGGCGGCGGCCTGGTGCTGCTCCTCGGCGAGCCGTTCACCGGAAAGTCGCGCACGGCACTGGAGGCGATGGCCAGAGGCCCGGCCGGCCGCAGGGTGTTCGCGCCACCCCGCGGCACGGATCTGCGCGGCCTGCCCGCCCTGCTGCATGGCCGCCCGGAGCGTTACCTCATCTGGCTCGACGACCTCGACGAACACCTTGGCGAGGGCGGACTGGAGCCGCGTCTGCTCGCCCAGTTGGCGGCCCTCCAAGTCGTCGTGGTCGCCACCATGCGGGAGGACGCCTACGACGCCTGCCGCGCCCAGCCCGGCGGCCGGGTCCTCGACTTGGCCCACATCGTCGAACTGGCCCGGGAGTGGAGCCCGGCGGAGCGGGAGCGGTTGGCGGGGGAGGCCGCACGCACCGGAGATCCGCGCCTGATAGGTGCCGTCGCGTCCAGCGGCCCGGAGGGCGTCCCCGCCTACCTCGCCCTGGGCCCCCTCCTCTGGGACGAGTGGCGGCGCGCCCGCCGCACCGATCGCCACCCGCGCGGCCACGCCCTGGTCCGCGCCGCCTGGGATCTCGCCCGCTGCGGCCTCACCGGCCCGCTCCCCATGGACCTGCTCCTCAAGGTCCACGAGGGATACGCGGACGTGACCGACATGGAGCGGGAGTCGGCCGAGGACGCCCGCGCCTGGGCGACCCAGCGGCGGTACGGGCTGCTGCGGCTGCTGGACCGCGTGACGGGGGACACCTGGCGGGCCGCACCGATCCTCGTCGAGGCGGCGGCCTGGCACGAGGAACTGCCGGACGTCCCCGGCCCGGTGTGGGGCTGCGCCCTGGAGGTGGCCCGCACGGACGAGGCGTACGAGTACGCGCAGGTCGCGGCGAAGGCGCGGGTCGCCTTCCAGCGCGCCGCCGACGCCGGAGACACCTCCGCCCTCCACAACCTCGGCCTGCTCGCCGAGTCGCTGGGCGAGGGTGACGAAGCCGAGCGCTGGTTCCGCCGGGCGGCCGAGGCCGGGGAGCCGCAGTCGGCGGGCCGGCTCGGCCGGATACTCGCCGAGCGAGGCGAGGGGAAGGCCGCCGAGCCGTTCCTGGAGACCGCGGCGGAAGCGGGCGATGCCGAGGCGGCCGTGTTGCTGGGGAAGCTGCTGCGGGCCCGGGCCGAGCACTGGTTCACGGCGGGGGCGAAGTCCGGGAATCCGGAGGCGGCACATCTGCTCGGCGACCTGCGGCTCGGCGGGGGTGACGTCCACGGTGCCTTCGACAGCTACCTGGAGGCTGCCGCCGCCCGCTACGAGCCTGTGGCGCGGGGCATGGGCGTCATCCACCTGCTGTGGCACGAAGGCAAGGTCGCCGACGCCTGGATGCGCCGAGCGTCGGCGTCAGGCGATGCGTGCGCCGCCGAGTTCCTCAACCCCCTCAGCGTCGACACACTGGAACGCGCCGTGAACTTCTTCCAGGACGAGGCCGAGCGGGGCGGCCTCGACGCGGCCAACCTCGGCACGCTCCTCGAACAGCACGGCCGCCCCGTCGCAGCGCGCACCTGGTACCTCAAGGGCTACGAACTGGGCGACGCCTACGGCGCGTTCCGCCTCGCCGAGCTGTCGAAGAAGTCCGGCGACGAGGCCGAGGCCACCGCCTGGTACCGCAAGGCCGCGGCCCTGGGCCACCCCGGAGCCAAGCGCGCCCTCGGGGAGGCCCAGTAGCCGGAGCCCCCGCCCCTCAGGCGGGATGCGTCCCATCGGCCTCAAGGCGTGCCGGAGCGGGCAGCCGGGCGCCCCGGCTCACCGCCACCCGGCGGACGTCGGTGAGAGAGGCGGTCAAGTCGGCCGCGAGCAGGTGGATTTCGCCGGGTGTCCAGGTCCGCTCGCGCAGGACGTGGTGGGCTTCCTCGATGAGATCGGCGGCCGAGTCGATCTGTGCCGCCTCGATCTGGTCGGCCATACGGGAGATGTACCCGGTCCCGTCGCTCGCGAGGAGGTAGCAGGGCTTCCCTTCCGAACTGGTCCATGGCAGAAGCCGCCCGCCGTCCATGGGCAGTCGATTAGGCTCGGTCATGTCGTCAACCTCCGTGGGGTTGGTGGCCACGCCCTCGGGCCGGTGCACGCCGGTCGCGAGGGTCTTGCGGTTCTTTACGCTGTGTGGCCGTTCCCTCACAGAGTCGGGTCTGTTCTGGCTACGCTGCCAGTAGGTCGAGCCCGACAATGCCGTGGTCAAGTAGGGGAGTTCCGCCATGGAGAGGTATCGCAAGTCACGGACGCCCAGGCAGAAGTATGGGGAGGAGCTGAGGATCCGGCGCCTCTCGGCCAAAATGACGCAGGAGGCGCTGAGTGAGCGCGTCGTGTGCTCGCCGACGTTGATCAGCCATTTCGAGGCGGGCAGGCGGCTTCCGAACCCGGATGACGCGCAGCGGATCGACCAGGCGCTGGGGACGGACGGGTTCTTCGTCCGGTGGCTGGAGGATCTGGAGTCGAAGTACACCGACCATTTCGCGGCCGTGGCCGAGTTGGAGCAACGCGCCACACTGATCCAGAACTTCGCGCTGACGCTGGTCCCCGGCGTGCTCCAGACCGACGACTACGCAGGCGCCCTGTTCCGCGCCTACTGGCCGAACTACACGGCCGAGGAGCTTGACGAATTCGTCGTCATCCGAACGAAACGCCGCCGCATCCTCGACGGGCCGATGCAGCCCGTCGCCTGGACGCTGCTTGACGAGGCCGTTCTCCGGCGCCCCGTCGGCGGCCCACAGGTCATGGCCGAGCAGTTGCAGAGGATCGCGGACATGGCCGAGGCCGGGCGGCTGTGCCTCCACGTACTGCCGTACAACGTGGGGGCACACGCGCTCCAACAGAGTCTGCTCACACTCATGAATTTCGAGGACTCGGCCCCGGTGGCCTACGTCGAGGGCTTCATGACCGGCAACTTGATGGATGATCCGGCGCTGGTGAGTGCCTGCCAGACGGCCTACGCTCTGGCTCTGGGCGACGCGTTGTCGCAGCAGAAGTCACTGGCCCTCGTCAGGGCGGCAGCAGAGGAATACGCGCATGGTCAGCAGTAAGGGCATCGTCGCCAACTCGTCCACCGTCACCGGGTGGTACAAGTCCAGCCACAGCGGAGGCGATCAGGGCGAATGTCTCGAAGTCGCCCGCGGCCACGCCAACATTCCCGTCCGCGACAGCAAGCGCCCCACCGGCCCCGCGCTGATCTTCCCTTCCGCAAGCTGGTCGGCGTTCGTAACGGCCATCAGGCGCGGGGAGTTCTCCGCCTGAACCAATCCGCTGCCCATACCGCCACCGCGGCCCCCGCCATGCCCGCCCCCAGCGTGCAGACGCCCTCCCAGCCGCCCGCGCCCCAGACCGCCGATGTCAGGGCGGAGCCCACCGCGCCGCCGGTGAAGTAGCTCGTCATGTAGGCCGAGTTGAGGCGGTTGCGGGCCTCCGGGCGGACGCCGTAGATCAGGTTCTGGTTGCTGACGTGCACGCCCTGGACGGCGAGGTCCAGCACGATCACGCCGGCCAGGAGGGCCGCCAGGGACCAGCCGTCGCCGGAGCCGCCGGCCGCGAGCAGGCCCCAGGACGCCAGCAGCAGGGCCGCGCAGACACCGGTGACGCGGTGCGCCAAGCCCCGGTCAGCCAGTCGGCCGGCCGTCGAGGCGGCGAGCGAACCGGCCGCGCCGACCAGCCCCAGCAGACCGATCGTGGACTCCTGCCAGCCGTAGGCGGGGCCCGACAGCAGGAAGGCCGCCGCGGTCCACAGGACGCTGAAGCCGGCGAACGTCAGGGCGCCGAGCGCCGCCCGCCAACGCAGCACCGGTTCCTGCCCGAACAGGGCCAGCGTCGAGCGGAGCAGGGCCGGGTAGCGCAGTCCGGCGGTGGTGTGGAGGGCGGGCAGCCGGAGTCGCAGGAGTACCGCCATCGCCAGCATCAGGACGGCGTTGACCCAGTACACCGTGCGCCAGCCGCCGAGTTCGGCCAGCAGGCCGGCGGCTGTGCGGGCGAGCAGGATGCCCAGCAGCAGGCCGGTCATGACGGTGCCGACGGTCCGGCCGCGTTCGGCGGGTGCGGACAGCGTCGCCGCGAACGGCATGACGACCTGGGCGGCGACGGACGTGAGGCCGGTCAGGGCGGTGCCGACGAGCAGCAGCGTGCCGTTCGGGGCGCTCGCGGTCACGGTGAGGAAGGCGGCGGTGAGCGCACACAGGGTGACCGCCAACCGGCGGCGTTCGAGCAGGTCGCCGAGGGGGACGAGGAGGAGCAGGCCGAGGCCGTAGCCGGTCTGGGCGACGGTGACGACCAGTGCGGCGGTGCCGGTGGAGAGGTGGAGGTCGTGGCCTATGACGTCCAGGAGGGGTTGGGCGAAGTAGTTGCCGGCGACCGCGAGGCCGGTGGCGACGGACATCAGGAGCAGGGTGCCGCGGCCCAGACGCGACGGCGGCGCCTCCGTGGCGGCTGGTGCGGCGGTTCTCATGTCCTGTGCGGGGGTTCTCATGGGGTCAAGGGTCCGGCCGGGACCATCCATCGGTCCAACACATAGTTTTCATTACATCGATCGTGCTGTGAGATGGGTGGGGAAGGCGGTTGCGCGCCTACCATCGCGCGCATGGAGCTCCAGCAGATGCGGTATGTCGTCGCGGTCGCCGAGACCGGTGGGTTCACCCGGGCCGCGGAGCGCTGCCATGTGGTGCAGTCCGCGCTCAGTCATCAGATCGCCCGGCTGGAGAAGGAGTTGGGGGCGCGGCTCTTCGACCGGACGAGCCGGCGCGTGCGGCTGACCGCCGCCGGGGAAGCCTTCGTTCCGGTCGCCCGGCAGGCGCTCCAGGCCGCCGAGCGGGCCCGCGCGGAGGTGGAGGCGGTGACCGGCGAGGTGAGCGGGCGGCTGGCGGTGGGGGCGATCTCCACCGTGGGGGCGGTCGATCTCGCCCGTGAGCTGGGCGCGTTCCGTACCACGTATCCGAAGGTGCGGATCAGCCTCCAGATGGAAATGAGCGATCCGCTGCTGGAACGGGTGCGGGAGGGCGTGCTGGACGTGGCGTTCGTCGGGCTGGTGCCGGGTGCGCGCCCGGTCGGCGTCCGGGAGAAGGTGCTGGCGCGCGGGGAACTGGTCGCGGTGGTGCCGCCGGAGCATCCGCTGGCCGGGCGGGGGTGGACGACGCTGGCGCGGGTGGCCCGGGAGACGTTCGTGGACTGGACGGAGGGGTCGGCGGCCCGCCGTCAGCGGGAGGAGGCGTTCCGGGCGGCGGGGCTGACGGCCGAGGTGCCCTTCGAGGTGACGACGGTGGAGTTCATGGCGGAGCTGGTCCGGGCCGGGCTCGGGATCGGCATGGTGCCGGAGGCGTTCGCCGGCAGGCTGACCGGGCTGCGGACCGTGCGGGTGCGGCCGGCGCCGGAGCGGACCGAGCGGGTGGTGTGGAGCGGGCTGGGGCCGTCGCCGGCCGCGGTGGCGTTCCTGGCGGGACTGGGCGTGGAGACGGGCGGACGTTCTGGGGGTGGGGCGGCCTCCTGAGTGCGGGGTGAGAGCCGCGGGCCCGGTGGGGCGCCTGAGCCACCGGTTACGGTCGATACGTGCACCAGAAGTCCGACGCCCGCCCGGAGAGCCGGTCCGACGCCCGCCCGGAGGGCATCCCGTCCGCCGCAGCCCCCGCCGGCTGCCCCGTGGCTCCGGCCGGGCCTGTGTCCGGCCCCGCCCCCGCCCTCTTCTCCTGGGAGTTCGCCGCCGACCCGTACCCGGCGTACGCCTGGCTGCGCGAGCACGCGCCGGTGCACCGGACCCGGCTGCCCAGCGGCGTCGAGGCATGGCTGGTCACCCGTTACGTCGACGCCCGGCAGGCGCTCGCGGACGCGCGGCTGTCGAAGAACCCGGTGCACCACTCCGAGAGCGCCCACGGCAAGGGCAAGACCGGCATTCCGGGCGAACGCGGCGCCAACCTCATGACGCACCTGCTCAACATCGACCCGCCGGACCACACCCGGCTGCGCCGCCTGGTCTCCAAGGCGTTCACCCCGCGCCGGGTCGCCGCGTTCGCCCCGCGCATACAGGAGCTGACCGACCAGCTGATCGACGGCTTCGCGGAGCGGGGGAGCGCGGACCTGATCCACGAGTTCGCGTTCCCGCTGCCGATCTACGCGATCTGCGACCTGCTCGGCGTCCCGCCCGAGGACCAGGACGACTTCCGGGACTGGGCGGGGATGATGATCCGGCACGGGGGCGGCCCGCGCGGCGGAGTCGCTCGTTCCGTGAAGAAGATGCGGACCTATCTGGCCGAGCTGATCCACCGCAAGCGCGCCGCCCTCCAGGACGGTGCCCCGGGCGACGACCTGATCTCCGGCCTGATCCGGGCCTCCGACCACGGCGAGCACCTCACCGAGAACGAGGCGGCCGCTATGTGCTTTGTGTTGCTGTTTGCCGGATTTGAGACCACGGTCAATCTCATCGGCAACGGCACCTACGCACTGCTCCGCCATCCCGCCCAGCGCGAACTGCTCCAGAAGTCCCTCGCGGCCGGCGACGACGAGCTGCTCGCCACCGCCGTCGAGGAGCTGCTCCGCTACGACGGGCCCGTGGAACTGGCCACCTGGCGGTACGCGACCCGGGAGCTGACGCTGGGCGGGCAGCGGATCGCCGAGGGGGACCCGGTCCTGGTGGTGCTGGCGGCCGCCGACCGCGACCCGGCGCGGTTCGACGAGCCGGACGTACTCGACCTCACGCGGCGTGACAACCCGCATCTGGGATACGGGCACGGCATCCACTACTGCCTCGGCGCACCGCTCGCCCGCCTCGAAGGACAGACCGCGCTCGCGACGCTGCTGACCCGCCTCCCGGACCTCCGACTTGCGGCGGAACCGGACGATTTGCGCTGGCGCGGCGGGCTCATCATGCGTGGACTGCGCACCCTGCCGGTCGAGTTCACGCCCGAGCAGTCGCCCGAGTTCACGCCCGAGTCGTCCCGACCGGGGCCTGACCAGCGACAGCCGCAGAATTGACGCTCCGTCACATACGTGACCATTGCGTGATCTCCGCTACACCGGCTTGTGACTGCCCGTGACCCCGGCTACCTTTCCTCCGACGATCGGGGGCGGCCCCGGGCTGCCGCACGGCACCCCTCGCAACCGCCGATCCGACAACTCAACCGCCGCGCGAAAGGCAACCGCATGCGTTCCGGGAACGGTCGGCACCGTCGCCCCCGACAGGCACCGGCCATCTTTGTCACGGCCGGAGTGACCGGCGCGGGCCTGGCCCTGCCGCTGTTCACCGCGGGCGGTGCGCACGCCGCCGACGCCTCGACCTGGGACCGGGTCGCACAGTGCGAGAGCGGCGGGGTCTGGAGCGCCGCCACCGGCAACGGCTTCTACGGCGGCCTCCAGCTCACCCAGGAGATGTGGGACGACTACGGCGGCTCCGCCTACGCCTCCCGCCCCGACCTCGCCAGTCGCGCCCAGCAGATAGCCGTGGCCGAGGCGATACTCCACGACCGCGGCCCGGACGCGTTCCCCAGCTGCGCGCTGCACGCCGGACTGACCAAGGGCGGCCCCGCGCCCAGCGTGGACCCGGGCGCCACCAGCCGCCCGTCGCCGCGCCCGACGCACGGCGGCCACTCCGGCGGCTCCTCCGGCGGGACGGATGACGCGGGTGACGCGGGCGACGCCGGCCCGGGCACGCCGACCCCCGAGCCGTCCGACGGTGGCTCCGGCTCCCAGGCCCCGGCCTCCCCGCCGGCCACACCCGATCCGTCCGCCCACCCGTCCACCCCGTCCGGCTCGCCCTCCGCCACCCCCTCACCGTCCGACTCACCGTCCGACTCGCCGTCCCCGTCCGACTCCGGGACCCCCTCCGACTCGGCGTCCCCGTCCGACCCGGCATCGGGTACGCCCGGTACACCGTCGGCCTCCCCGTCCGACGACCCGTCGGACTCACCCGCCTCGCCCGACCCGTCCGCACCGACCGACCCGTCGGGCTCGTCCGACGCCACGGACCCGACGCAGCAGCCGACACAGCAGCCGACACAGCCGTCTCACCCGACGCACCCCACACCCCCTGCCACCGGCAAGCACCGCGGCGCACCGGGCGACGGTACGGACACCGGGGACGCCCGGAACGGCGGCAGCGGCCGACACGCCTCGCGTGGCGGGACGGAGCCCCGGACGCGCCCGGCGGACGACGGCGGCTACCGCGTTCACCCGGGTGACAACCTGTCAGCGATCGCCGAGAGCCATGACCTGCCGGGCGGCTGGCCCGCGCTCTACCACCGCAACCAGAACGTGATCGGCTCCGACGCGGACCTGATCCAGCCTGGTCAGCTGCTCGATCTCGGGCGGAAGCAGGGGTAGTTACCGGCAGTTCGCCGGTTTTCATGCCGTTCCGTAAAAGTGAGATATGGCTCTCGTTGCGGGGGGCGGGGTGCGCCCCGTCCCCCGTTCCCATACCGGGGTCTACCTGCGGAAATGGCCCGTGCATTGATCAAAAACGGTCAACTTGGTTCAGAAGATGGGGTTTGAACACCAACAGGGTTACTGCTTACGGTCAGGACCGCTCGCCAAAGCGGGCCCTTCGATCGCACGCCGAATCCTGCCGGCGGTCGGAGTCGACGACGCGCAAGCGCCGAAGGCAGGAGCGGGGGACCCAAGGTAAGTGCCGGCCCCGCCCGTGAAAACGGGTCAGCCGGCTTGGGGTGAAGCCGTGTGTGCAGCACACGCGGCCGGGCAGCTCACACGGCCCGAACCCGACAGCTCACCTCGTAGGCGTCGGTGAGGAAACGAACGCACGATGCTGATCAACAAGGGCAAGCACCGCCGCAGCTCCAAGGCCGTCCGCGTCGCCACCCTGGCCGGTGTCGCCGGCGCCGCCGTCGCCGTCCCGCTGATGGGCGCCACCTCTGCTTCCGCCGCCTCGGTCGCCACCTGGGAGAAGGTCGCCCAGTGCGAGTCCAGCGGCAACTGGTCGATCAACACCGGTAACGGCTACTACGGTGGCCTGCAGTTCTCGAACTCCAGCTGGGCCGCCGCCGGTGGTACCAAGTACGCGCCCCGCGCCGACCTGGCCACCAAGGAGCAGCAGATCGCCGTCGCCGAGAAGCTGCTCGCCATGCAGGGCCCGGGTGCCTGGGGCTGCGCCGCCGCCGGCGGCCTGACCTCCGGTGGTCCCGCCGCGAACGTCAACCCCTCCGGCTCCACCGCCAAGAAGAGCCAGGGCACCGAGACCACCAAGAAGAGCCAGGGCACCACCAAGAAGTCCGCCCCGGCCGAGAAGTCCGCCCCGGCCCGCGAGAAGACCGAGAAGGCCCAGCCGGCCCCGGAGCGCTCGCACCGCACCGGCGACACCTACGTCGTCAAGGCGGGCGACACCCTCGCCAAGATCGCCAAGGCGCACGGCACCAACTGGAAGGCGCTCTACGCCGCCAACAAGTCCGTCGTCGGCGGCAACCCCAACCTGATCTTCCCGGGTCAGAAGCTCAGCGTCTGAGCCGTACCGGCCATCCGAGCCGTACCGGTCGCCTGAGCGACCCGCGAGAGCTGCCCCGCCGCGGCGCGTACCCCCGAGCGCGCCACGGCGGGGCTTCTCCGTTCCCGGGCCCGGCCGGCGGCCCGGCGCAGCGTTCCCCGCATAGCGAACATTGCGCGGAAACCTCCCGTGAACTGGGCTTTTGGCTCGCTTGTTGGGGTTTTCCGTCCCACGGGGCGGGCCACGGGCGAGCGGATCCCGCCAGGGCCGTTAGGCTCATGCCGAGAACTCCAGACACTCATGAAGGAGACAACGTGCCGTCCATCGACGTCGTCGTAGCCCGCGAAATTCTCGACTCGCGAGGTAATCCCACGGTCGAGGTCGAGGTCGGCCTCGACGACGGCAGCACCGGCCGTGCCGCCGTGCCGTCCGGTGCCTCCACCGGCGCCTTCGAGGCCATCGAGCTGCGGGACGGCGACCCCAACCGCTACCTCGGCAAGGGCGTGGAGAAGGCCGTTCTCGCCGTCATCGAGCAGATCGGCCCGGAGCTGGTCGGCTACGACGCGACCGAGCAGCGGCTGATCGACCAGGCGATGTTCGACCTGGACGCCACCGACAACAAGGGCTCGCTGGGCGCCAACGCCATCCTCGGCGTCTCGCTCGCCGTCGCGCACGCCGCCTCCGAGGCCAGCGACCTGCCGCTGTTCCGCTACCTCGGCGGCCCGAACGCGCACGTCCTGCCCGTCCCGATGATGAACATCCTGAACGGCGGCTCGCACGCCGACTCCAACGTGGACATCCAGGAGTTCATGATCGCCCCGATCGGCGCGGAGTCCTTCTCCGAGGCACTGCGCTGGGGCGCCGAGGTCTACCACACCCTCAAGAAGGTCCTGAAGGCCAAGGGCCTGGCCACCGGCCTGGGCGACGAGGGCGGCTTCGCCCCGAACCTCGGCTCCAACCGCGAGGCCCTGGACCTCATCCTGGAGGCCATCAAGCAGGCCGGCTACGTCCCCGGCCAGGACATCGCGCTCGCCCTGGACGTCGCCGCCTCCGAGTTCTACAAGGACGGCAAGTACCAGTTCGAGGGCAAGGAGCGCTCGGCCGCCGAGATGACCGAGTACTACGAGGAGCTGGTCTCCGCGTACCCGCTCGTCTCCATCGAGGACCCGCTGTTCGAGGACGACTGGGCCGGCTGGAAGGTCATCACCGACAAGCTCGGCGCCAAGGTGCAGCTGGTCGGCGACGACCTCTTCGTCACCAACCCCGAGCGCCTGGCCCGCGGCATCGAGGAGGGCTCCGCCAACGCTCTCCTGGTGAAGGTCAACCAGATCGGTTCGCTGACCGAGACCCTGGACGCCGTCGAGCTGGCCCAGCGCAACGGCTTCAAGTGCATGATGTCGCACCGCTCCGGCGAGACCGAGGACGTCACCATCGCCGACCTCGCCGTCGCCACCAACTGCGGCCAGATCAAGACCGGTGCCCCGGCCCGCTCCGAGCGCGTCGCCAAGTACAACCAGCTGCTGCGCATCGAGGAGATCCTCGACGACGCCGCGGTGTACGCCGGCCGCAGCGCCTTCCCGCGCTTCCGCTCTGCGGAGTAAGCGGAGTAACGAGCACAGCCGCTCCGCGGAGTAACGAGCACAGCCGCTCCGCGGGGGCCGACGCCACAGGCCCCCAAGTTGCCGCGTCCCCGGCGCCGGTCCCGTACCGTTGCCGGGGACGTACGCATGACGCCCGCCGTGACGACGTCAGGACGGAAGCTGAAGGGGAGGCGAGACGACGTGCCCGCGGACCGGTTCTCCACCGCGACCCGGCTCAAGGCGCTCGGCGAACAGGCCGCCGCCCGCGTCCACCGCGCCCGGCGGCGGCCCCGCCGCAACCGGCTGACCGGCCGCGCCGCCCTGCTGGCGCTGGTGATGTGCTCGCTGGTGGTCGCGCTGGCCTACCCCATAAGGCAGTACATCACCCAGCGCTCGGACATCGCCGACCAGCGCCGCAAGGCCCAGGACGCGGCCGCCGCGCTCGACCGGCTGCGCGACGAGAAGGCCCGCTGGCAGGACCCGGCCTACGTCCGGCAGCAGGCCCGCCGCCACCTCCACTACGTCATGCCGGGCGAGACCGGCTACATCGTCCAGGACGGCTCCGGCGTCCGCGCCGCGCCCAAGGGGGCGGAGACGACCCAGCGCCCCTGGTACGACAAGCTCTGGGACGACGTCGACCACACGGACCGGGCCGACGCCGTCCGCACCACCACTGCCGCCGCCGGCAAGCGGTAGCCCGCACCGGCCGGCACCGGCGAGACTGTACGGGCGGGGCCGCACCCGGCGGTATCGGGACGCCACCGGTCCGCCGTCCGCCGGCCCCGTTCGCCATCCATCACCGGCCTTCACGAAAGCGCACATGGACACGCCTCCGCCCCAGACCGAGCCCACCGAGCCCACCGCCGCGGACATCGCCGCCTTCAAGGAGCAGCTCGGCCGCCCGCCGCGCGGCCTGCGCGCCATCGCGCACCGCTGCCCCTGCGGACAGCCGGACGTCGTCGAGACCGCTCCGCGCCTGGAGGACGGCACGCCCTTCCCCACGCTCTACTACCTGACCTGCCCGCGCGCCGCCTCCGCGATCGGCACGCTGGAGGCCAACGGCGTGATGAAGGAGATGACCGAGCGACTGGCGACCGACCCGGAGCTGGCCGCCGCCTACCGCGCGGCCCACGAGGACTACATCCGCCGGCGGGACGCCATCGAGGTGCTGCAGGGCTTCCCGAGCGCCGGCGGCATGCCCGACCGGGTCAAATGCCTGCACGTACTCGTCGGCCATTCGCTGGCCGCCGGCCCGGGCGTCAACCCGCTCGGCGACGAGGCGCTGGCGATGCTGCCGGAGTGGTGGCGCAAGGGCCCGTGCGTGACCCCGTGCGCCGAGGACGGCGGCCGGACCGACGAAGGAGAGTCCGAGTGAAGCGTGTCGCCGCCGTCGACTGCGGTACGAACTCCATCCGTCTGCTGGTTGCGGACGTCGACCCCGCGACCGGCGAGCTGAAGGAGCTCGACCGCCGGATGCAGATCGTCCGGCTGGGCCAGGGCGTGGACCGCACCGGGCGGCTGGCGCCCGAGGCGCTGGAGCGCACCTTCGCGGCCTGCCGGGAGTACGCCGCGGTGATCAAGGGCCTGGGCGCGGAGCATGTCCGCTTCGTGGCCACCTCGGCCTCCCGGGACGCGGAGAACCGTGCCGACTTCGTCCGCGGCGTGGTGGACATCCTGGGCGTCGAGCCCGAGGTGATCACCGGCGACCAGGAGGCGGAGTTCTCCTTCACCGGCGCCACCAAGGAGCTGACCGGCCACCCGCACATCGAACTCCCCTACCTCGTCGTGGACATCGGCGGCGGCTCCACGGAGTTCGTGCTCGGCGGTGAGACGGTCCGGGCGGCCCGCTCGGTCGACGTCGGCTGCGTCCGGATGACCGAGCGCCACCTGCTCCACGACGGGGAAATCACCGACCCGCCCACCGAGTCCCAGATCGCCGCCATAAAGGCCGACATCGCCGCGGCCCTGGACCGCGCCGAGGAGACCGTCCCGCTGAGCGAGGCCGCCACCCTCGTCGGCCTGGCCGGCTCGGTCACCACCGTCGCCGCCATCGCCCAGGGCCTGGACCACTACGACTCCGCGGCCATCCACCACTCGCGGATCTCCCGGGCCGCGGTCCGCGGGATCACCGAGCGCCTGCTGGCCTCCACCCACGCCGAGCGGGCCGCGATCCCGGTCATCCACCCCGGCCGGGTCGACGTCATCGCCGCCGGCGCCCTCGTCCTGCTGGCGATCATGGAACGGATCGGTGCCGAGGAGGTCGTGGTCAGCGAACACGACATTCTGGACGGAATCGCCTGGAGTCTCGCCTGACGGGGAGGTCCGTGCGTGGCCCGGGACGGGGTCGCAACCGCCGCTCGTCACGGGCTTTTTGAGCGGGCGCGGCGCCGTCCGGGCGGGTTTCGGGGGTGCCGGAGGGGCTGTGGACGGGCCGCCGGAAAAAAGGTTCGTGAAATCCTTCACATGAAAAACCCGCCTCCCGGGCGAACTCAGGGGCCATCCGACCCTCATTCGAAGGTCCTAGGACTCATCTGCCCGGGGAATGCGGGGTCTACGGTGGGTCTCCAGCGTGTGACGGGAGTGTCCGCGAGGGGTGTGGTACAGCGGCTCAGGAGCGGACAAGCCCTGATCAACAGGGGTCTCCAACGCGTCGCGGTATACCGTGGTTCCCGGAACGCGCTATGGCGTCGGTCACGAAGCCGGCGGAGTGTAGCAGATGCCTTCGTCATTCTTGTGAAGGGGCTCACGAGCGACCCCCCATGTGGGGGTGGATACTCGATTGCATGAGCACCACGGAGCGTCCCAGGATCCTCGTTGTAGGCGGTGGGTACGTAGGCCTGTACGCGGCACGCCGCATCCTGAAGAAGATGCGGTACGGCGAGGCGACCGTCACGGTCGTCGACCCGCGCTCGTACATGACGTACCAGCCCTTCCTCCCTGAAGCTGCGGCCGGCAGCATCTCCCCCCGTCACGTTGTGGTCCCGCTGCGGCGCGTGCTGCCCAAGGCGGAGGTCCTCACCGGCCGGGTGACCACCATCGACCAGGACCGCAAGGTCGCCACGATCGCCCCGCTGGTGGGCGACGCGTACGAGCTGCCCTTCGACTACCTGGTCGTCGCCATGGGCGCGGTCTCCCGCACCTTCCCGATCCCCGGCCTGGCCGAGAACGGCATCGGCATGAAGGGCATCGAGGAGGCCATCGGCCTGCGCAACCACGTCCTGGAGCAGCTGGACAAGGCCGACTCCACGACTGACGAGGAGGTCCGCCGCAAGGCGCTGACCTTCGTCTTCATCGGCGGCGGCTTCGCCGGTGCGGAGACCGTCGGCGAGGTCGAGGACATGGCCCGCGACGCCGCGAAGTACTACAAGAACGTCAAGCGCGAGGACATGCGCTTCCTGCTGGTCGACGTCGCGGACAAGATCCTCCCCGAGGTCGGTCCCAAGCTCGGCGCCTACGGCAAGGAGCACCTGGAGTCCCGCGGCGTCGAGGTCTACCTCAAGACCGGCATGAAGTCCTGCGTGGACGGCAACGTCGTCCTCGACAACGGCCTCGAGGTGCTCTCCAACACCATCGTGTGGACCGCCGGCGTCAAGCCGAACCCGGCGCTGTCCCGCTTCGGCCTGCCGCTGGGCCCGCGCGGCCACATCGACACCGCCGCCACCCTCCAGGTGCAGGGCACCGACTACATCTGGGCGGCCGGCGACAACGCCCAGGTCCCCGACATGGTCGGCCGCAAGAACGGCAACGAGAACGCCTGGTGCCCGCCGAACGCACAGCACGCGCTGCGGCAGGCCAAGGTCCTCGGCGACAACGTGGTCTCCGGTATGCGGGGCTTCCCGCAGAAGGAGTACAGCCACGCCAACAAGGGTGCGGTCGCCGGTCTCGGCCTGCACAAGGGCGTCGCGATGATCGTCATGGGCAAGATGAAGATCAAGCTCAAGGGCCGTCTCGCCTGGTACATGCACCGCGCGTACCACGGCATGGCGATGCCGACGTTCAACCGCAAGATCCGGGTCTTCGCCGACTGGACGCTGGCCACCTTCCTCAAGCGCGAGGTGGTCTCGCTCGGCGCCATGGAGAACCCCCGCGAGGAGTTCTACGAGGCCGCCAAGCCCGCGCCCGCCCCGGCCGCCGCGGCCGACGGGAGCAAGTCGAAGGCCAAGGCTTCCTGAAGTCCCCGGTCGGGTACTCCGACCAGCCCGAAGGGCGTCCGCCATCCGTGGGGCGGGCGCCCTTCGGCGTGCCCGGGGTGTGGCCGAAACCGGGCGTTGTGTTGTTCCCTTGCTGGCGAACGGGACTATCTGAGTGCCCACTTGGCGTTTAGGTGGTGGGTGAAACTTCTTTGCCCGTCTCGTCACGACGGAGGTGTGCGACATGGCCGGTGCCGCTGGACGGCTCACCAAGCTCGCCGAGGAGGTGCTGGGGGCCCCGCTCCCGGTGCGGATCCGCGCCTGGGACCGCAGCGAGTCCGGCCCCCCGGGGGCCCCTGTACTCGTCTTCCGCAACCGCCGTGCGCTGCGCCGACTCCTTTTCAAACCAGGCGAGTTGGGCCTGGCCCGGGCCTGGGTGGCCGGCGACATCGACGTCGACGGCGACCTCTACACGGCGCTGGACCTGCTCGCCGGACTGATCTGGGAGCGCGACGGCGCCGCCCCGAAGGCGCCGCGCCTCGCCGCGCTACGCACCCTGGCCCGGCCCGAGATCCGGGCCGCCGCCAGGGAGTTGCTGTCCCTGGCCGGCCTTCCCGTCCCGCCCGCGCCGCCCGCCGAGGAGGCCCGGCCGCGCCGCGGCGCGCTGCACTCCCTGCGCCGCGACCGGCAGGCGATCAGCCATCACTACGACGTCGGCAACGACTTCTACGAGCTGGTGCTCGGCCCGTCCATGGTCTACTCCTGCGCCTACTGGCGGCCCGACGAGGAGGCGCCCGGCGGCACCGCCACCCTGGAGGACGCCCAGCGCGCCAAGCTCGACCTGATCTGCCGCAAGCTCGGTCTGGGGGAGGGGCAGCGGCTGCTGGACGTGGGCTGCGGCTGGGGTTCGATGGTGCTGCACGCGGCCCGCGAGTACGGCGTCCGGGCGGTCGGCATCACCCTCTCCGAGGAGCAGGCCACCTACGCCCGCAAGCGGATCGCCGACGCCGGGCTCGCCGACCGGATCGAGATCCGGGTGCAGGACTACCGCGAGATCACCGACGGGCCGTTCGACGCGATCTCCTCGATCGGGATGGCCGAGCACGTCGGCCGGGACCGGTACGCGGAGTACGCGGGCCTGCTGTACGGCCTGCTGAAGCCCGGCGGGCGGCTGCTGAACCACCAGATCGCGCGGCGGCCGCTGGCCGACGAGGACACCTACCGCGTCGACGAGTTCATCGACCGCTATGTCTTCCCCGACGGCGAGCTGGCGCCGGTGGGGCGGACGGTCGGCCAGCTGGAGGAGGCCGGCTTCGAGGTGCGGGACGTGGAGGCGATCCGGGAGCACTACGCGCTGACGCTGCGTCAGTGGGTGGCCAATCTGGAGGCCCACTGGGCCGAGGCGGTGCGACTCACGTCCCCGGGCCGGGCCCGGATCTGGCGGCTCTACATGGCCGCCTCGGCGCTGTCGTTCGAGCGCAACCGCATAGGGGTCAACCAGGTGCTGGCGGTCCGCACACCGGACTCCGGCGCCTCCGGGCTGCCGCTGCGGGCCCGCGACTGGCGGGGCTGAACCACCGGCACCCACGACCGAGGGCCCCGGTCCGACGCGCGGCTGCGCGGGACCGGGGCCCTCGGGCCGTCCGGGGCCGCCGTCCGGCGACGGCCCCGGTGCGGGCTGCTCGGACTACTCGGCCTTGATGGCCTGGAGCATGTTGAGCTTCGCCGCGCGGCGGGCCGGCCACAGCGCGGCCAGGACGCCCACCAGCGCGGACACCGCGAGGAAGACGGCCATCCGGCCCCACGGCAGCACCAGTTCGTAGGTGGGCAGCGAGCCGCTGACCACTTCACCGGCCGCCCAGCCGAAGAACACGCCCAGGCCGATGCCGAGCACCCCGCCGAAGAGCGAGATCACCAGGGACTCCAGCCGGACCATGCGCTTGATGCCGCGGCGGTCCAGGCCGATGGCGCGCAGCATGCCGATCTCCTGGGACCGTTCGAAGACCGACATCGCCAGGGTGTTGATGACGCCGAGCACCGCCACGATCACCGCCATGGCCAGCAGGCCGTAGAGCATGTTCAGCATCAGCGTGAACATCTTGGCGATGCCGTCGGAGACGTCCTTCTTGTCCGCGATGGTGATCGCCGGGTTCTTGCCGAGCGCCTTGACCAGGGAGTCCTTGGCCTCGGCGGTCGCGCCGTGCGCCGTCTTGACCAGCACCTGCATGTCGGTGGCGTGCTTCTGGTGCGGGGCGAGCGTGCCGTTGTCCAGGATGATGCCCCGGATCACCTGGTTGCCCTGATAGATCCCGCCGATGGTCAGCGTGCCCTTCTTGCCGTCCTCGAAGGTCACCGGCAGGCGGGAGCCGGGGTGCCAGCCCTGCTCCTTGGCGAGGGTGTCGTCCACGACGGCCCGGTCGCCGGCGAGGGTGCCGAGGGAGCCCTCGGTGAAGTCGAGTTGGGTGAGCTTGCCGAAGTCCTTGCCGTTGACGCCGGTGAGGTACTGGGTGCCGGTGCCGACGCGGGAGGGGGAGTTGCGCAGCGGGCTGGAGGCGGTGACCTCGCCCACGGACGCCAGCTTCTTCGCGACGTCGGGGGAGAGCGGCGTCCGGCTCGCCATCGAGACCACGTAGTCGGCCTTCAGCGCGTCCGTGGCCATCTTGTCGATGCCCTTCTGGACGCTGCCCGCGGTCACCGTCATGCCGGTGATCAGGGTCAGCCCGATCATCAGCGCGGAGGCCGTGGCGGCCGTACGGCGCGGATTGCGGACCGCGTTCTGCCGGGCGAGGGTGCCCGAGATCCCGAAGAGCCGCAGCACCGGGGCGGCCGCCGCGATCAGCGGACGGGACAGCAGCGGCGCCAGCACGAACACGCCGATCATCAGCAGCGCCCCACCGGTGAACATGAGCGCCTTGCCGTCGGACATCCCGGTCGCGACCAGCACCGCGGCCGTACCGGCGCCCGCGAAGAGCGCGCCGATGGTGTTGCGGACCACCAGCGACTTGGTGGTGGCGGTGGCGTGCACGCTGTTCATCGCGGCGACCGGCGGGATCTTCGCGGCCCGGCGGCCGGGCAGCCAGGCGGCCAGGACCGTGACGACGATGCCGACCAGCAGCGATATCAGGATCGTGGCCGGTGAGACCACCAGCGGGCCGTCGGGCATCCGGGCTCCGGTGACGCCCATCAGGGCACGCAGTCCGGCGCCGATGCCTATGCCGGCCAGCAGGCCCGTCACCGCGGCCACCGCGCCGACCACGAACGCCTCGGTCAGCACCGAGCGGGTGACCTGGCGGCGGCTGGCGCCGACCGCGCGCAGCAGCGCCAGCTCCTTGGTGCGCTGGGCGACCAGCATGGTGAAGGTGTTGGCGATGATGAACACGCCGACGAAGAGGGCGATACCGGCGAAGGCCAGCAGGCCGGTCTTCATGCCGTCCATGCTCTGGGCGATGAACTTGGCCTGCTCGTCGGCGAGTTCGGTGCCGGTCGTGGCCGTGGCGCCTTCCTTGGGCAGGATCTTCTCGACCGCGGCCTTCAGGGCCGTCTGGGACGTGCCCGGCGCGGCCTTGATGTCGATCTCGCTGAACTCGCCGGGCGCCGCGAACAGCTTCTGGGCGGTGGCGGTGTCGAACAGGGCCAGGCTGCCGCCGGCGCCGACCGCACCGTCATCGGTGGTGAAGATGCCGGTCAGTTTCTGCTCCCGGACCGGGCCGTCGACGGATATCCGGACGGTGTCACCGACCTTGTAGCCGGCCCGGTCGGCGGTGCGGGCGTCCAGCGCGAACTGGTCCGGGCCCTTGGGGGCGGCGCCGTCCCGCATCGGATAGCGCGCGTCGCTGCCGTCCTTGCCGGGGAAGTAGTTGCTGCCGCTGGTGGAGAAGCCGTCGCCGATCAGCTTGCCGCTCTTGTCGGCGATGGCGGTGAAGCCGGAGACGGTGCCGGTGGCGGAGGCGGCGCCGGGCAGGTGGGCGGCCGCGTCGAGAAGCTTCTGGTCGAGCGGCGAGCGCGGGCGCGGGGCGCCGTCGGCGTGGTCGGAGCCACCGCGCTGGATGGCCACGTCGACATTGTCGAAGCCCTTGCGGGAGGCGGCCTGGGTGGCGTCGGAGAGGGTGGAGGTGAAGACCAGGGTGCCGGAGACGAAGGCCACGCCGAGCATCACGGCGAGTACGGTCATCAGCAGCCGGGCCTTGTGCGCGAGCACATTGCGCAAGGCGGTACGGAACATGGGGGTCAGTCCTGGAGGAGTGGTCCGGGGTGGCGGAGTCGGCTGCTGTCGGTCAGCTCGTACGGCCCTTGGCGTCGAAGCCCTTCATGCGCTCCAGCACCATGTCGGCGCTGGGGTCGGGCATGTCGTCGACTATTCGGCCGTCGGCGAGGAAGATGACGCGGTCCGCGTACGATGCCGCAACCGGGTCGTGGGTCACCATCACCACCGTCTGGCCCAGCTCGCGCACGGAGTTGCGCAGGAAGCCCAGGACCTCGGCGCCGGAGCGGGAGTCGAGGTTGCCGGTGGGCTCGTCGGCGAAGATGATCTCGGGTCGGGAGGCCAGGGCGCGGGCCACCGCGACGCGCTGCTGCTGACCGCCGGAGAGCTGGCTCGGGCGGTGCTTGAGCCGGCCGGACAGGCCGACGGTCTCCACCACCTGCTCCAGCCAGGCACGGTCCGGCTTACGGCCGGCGATGTCCATGGGAAGCGTGATGTTCTCCAGCGCGGTGAGCGTCGGGAGGAGGTTGAACGCCTGGAAGATGAAGCCGATCTTGTCGCGGCGGAGCTGGGTGAGCTTCTTGTCCTTCAGCCCGGTCAGCTCGGTGTCGCCGAGCCGCGCGGAGCCGCCGGAGATGGCGTCCAGGCCGGCCATGCAGTGCATCAGCGTGGACTTGCCGGACCCGGAGGGGCCCATGATCGCGGTGAACTGGGCCTGGCGGAAGTCGACGGAGACCGCGTCCAGGGCGACCACCTGGGTCTCGCCGGTCCCGTAGACCTTGGTGAGATCCGTGGCGCGGGCGGCCACCGCGGTGCTGCGGCCGGCGACGGTGACGCCGGAGTGGGTGGTGGTCACGGGAAGGGTTCTCCTGTCGGACGAGGAACGGGCCGCTCCGCGCCGGCTCGGCGGCCGCGGCGGGCGGTGGGACATCGGTTTCCATCGTCGGGCAGCGCACCGTTGCGGACGTCAACCCGTGTGACCGTCCTCGGACCACCCCCAGGGATTAGCTCTCCCCCCTCCCTCATCCCTGGGTATGACGCCGTCCCTGAGACCGACGCGCTTGCCGGAGGGGCCCCGCGGGCGCTGGTGGAGGCGCCGGGAAGGGCGCGGCGAGGCCGTCGCGGAGGCGTCGAGTTTTCGTCAATTCGGGGTCGAATTCCGTCCTCGCGGCCACCGGCGCACATGGGCTCCAGGCATGTGCCGGAGGCCCTGGCGCTCACTGATGCACCCTCAGTTGCCAATAAAATAAGACAACCTCGGGATGAGCGGCCGATCTGCTACGTGCCCTGCGGGCTACGCTCGTGCTGCCTTCTATGAGGCGGCATGGGGGACCCCAAGCCCGGATGGTGGAATGCAGACACGGCGAGCTTAAACCTCGCTGGCCTTCGGGCCGTGCCGGTTCAAGTCCGGCTCCGGGCACTTCCCGCGGGCAGCGGGACTGAGACCCGTAAGTGACTGAATATTGAACATGCTTGTCGAGGCGCTTGTCGAGCCCGACGAGGAGGGGCCGCCGGGAAAACCCGGCGGCCCCTCCTCCGTATTGCGCGGTGTCGGCTCAGCGCTCCACGAGCGCGAACAACGCCTCCCAGCGGCCGACGATCTCGTCGGTGGAGAACCGCTGGATGTTCTCCCGGGCCGCCTCGCCCATCCGGTTCCGCAGCTCCTCGTCCGACATCAGGGTGTCGAGATGGCGGGCGAATTCGGTGACGTTGCCGGGCGGGGCCAGGAAGCCGTCGGTGCCGTCCGTGATGATCTCGCGGACGCCCGGGGCCACATCGAAGGCCACACAGGGCACCGCGGTGGCCATCGCCTCCATGGGCGCGAGCGGGAAGCCCTCGCCGCGCGAGCTCAGCGCGAAGACCGCGCTCTCCCGCAGCGCCCCGGGGACGTCGCTGGTCCGGCCCATCCACTCGACCGAATCCGTCACCCCCAGCTCGGCCGCCTGCTTGCGCAGCGCCTCGGCCTCCTCACCGGAGCCGTAGATCCGCAGCGTCCAGTCCGGGTGCTGCGGCGCGACCTTCGCCCACGCCTCCAGGAGCAGGTCGACGCCCTTCTCCTCGTGCAGCCGGCCGATGCTCGCCACGACCTTGCGGGAGCGGTCCGAGGGGACGTCGGGGAAGAACGGCAGCGGGTTCGGCATGAAGCCGACGTTGTCCATCCGCTGCCGGATCCACTTGTCCGCGTCCTCCCGGGTGAGCGGCAGCATCCGGTCGACGTCCTGGTAAAACCGCTTGACGCGGGCGAACCGGGACGACTTGCGGCAGGTCTCGAACGACTCGTGGCTCATTCCGATGACCGCCAGCCCGGCGGTGTCGGCCAGCGCCACCCACTCCATCGCCCACACCTGGGTGACGATCACCACGCCGCCCGGACGGGCCGCCCGGAACAGCGCGCTCATCTTGGCGGCCTGCTCGTGCATCCCGGCCTCGCGGGCGGCCCGGCGCCGCTGCTCGACGACGTTCAGCCGGTCCTTCAGGCCGCGCACCGGGCGGACGCTCGGCGGGTGCACGTCGTAGAGCGTGGTGGTCGCGTACGGCAGGTCGGGGCCGAGCTCGTGGACCCGGCCCTCGGGGGGCGGCACGATGCCGACGACGTGCACCCGGTGGCCCCGCTCGGCGAACAGGCGCGCCATCTGGTGCGACCAACTGGTGATGCCGCCCAGCTCGTTGACGCTGTTGGAGACGAAGAAGATGTCCCGCGGCTCGGCTGCGTTCGACTTGGTCATCAACGGCTCCACTGCGCAAAGAACTGGTCGACGATGCTCTGAGCGGCGTCGCCCTGGTCGTATTCCCCGAACTTGGCGACGAATTCCTCGCGGTCCTTGGCGTATTCCAGCTGCTGGGACTCGAAAGACCGCATGGCCTCGAGGAAATCGTCCTCGGTGCGCACCACCGGCCCCGGGGCGTGTTCCAGCAGATCGAAGTACGTGCCGCGGCCCTCGTGCACATATTCGTCGTAGTCGTAGGTGAAGAACATCAGCGGCCGGTCGAGCAGCGCGTAGTCGAACATCACCGACGAATAATCCGTGACCAGGCCGTCGGCCAGCTCCAGGATCGGGGTGATGTCGTGCCGCGCCGAGACGTCGATCACCCGGCCCTGCACGGTCGGCGGCAGCACCACGTGGTTGAGGTAGTGCGAGCGGACCAGCAGGACGTAGCGGTCGCCGAACTCGTCGGCGAAGCGCTCCACGTCGAAGGGGAGCGCGAACCGGCCGTGGCGCCCGCCCGCCTTGCGGAACGTCGGCGCGTACAGCAGCACCTTCTTGTCCGCGGGGATGCCCAGCTCCGCCGCGAGCGGACCGCGCTCCCGGTGGCCCAGCTCGGCCTCCCGCCGCCGGGCCCGCACCAGCGCGTCGTTGCGCGGGTAGCCCACCCGCAGCAGGGTCTTCTCCTTCAGCCGGAACGCCTTGGCCAGCGTCCGCGCATCGTGCTCGGTGCGGCACAGGAAACGGTCGAAGCGGTCCAGCGACTGCTGCTGCTCGGCCTGCTGCCGGCGGGTCTGCGCCTTGAGCGTGGGCTGGTCGAAGCCCATGTTCTTCAGCGCCGAGCCGTGCCAGGTCTGGATGTAGGTGGTCTCGGGGCGCTTGGTCAGCTTCAGCGGGTAGCTCTGGTTGTCCACCCAGAACTCGGCCTGCGCCAGCGCCTTGAGGTACTGCAGCGACCAGCGCTTGACCAGGGTGGCGTCCTTGGGGAAGTCCTTCGGGGACCCGGCGTACGACCAGATCGCCTCGAACTGAAGGCCCTGCCGGCGCATCTCCTCGTAGATCGCGCGCGGGCTGTCGCTGTACTGCTTGCCCAGGTGGCTCTCGAAGACCACCGTGCGCTTCTTGATCGGCAGCCGGCTGAACACCTCGTGGTACGCCCGCAGCTTGGTGTCCCCGGAGGTGAGCGTCTTGCGCAGCGCCTTGGCCTTGCGGTAGCCGGTCTTGGCCAGCGCCCCCGGCTTGCCGTGCATGCCCTTGGTGATCAGGCCCTGTACGCGCTCGGCGTTGGGGCTCTCGCTGATCAGGCGGAACGCCAGGTGCCCCTTGGAGGAGACGTGCGGCTCGATGTGGTCGGCGACCATCCGGGTCAGCCGCGGCCGGATCGGCAGCGGGCCGCCGGCCAGTTCGGTGTCGGCCACCGTGAGCCGGGAGGTGGTGGGCACCCCGTCGACGTCCAGGCGCAGCCGGACGTCCCAGATGGTGTCGACGATGCCCAGCGGGCGCAGCTGCGCGGTGAGGTCGGCGGAGGTCTCCCACACCACACCGTCGCCGTCGTGGCGCACCGTCTGCACCGGGAAGGTGAAGGACTGCAGGCTGCGGCGGCGGGCGCTGAACTCCAGCGCGCCGCGGAGCGTGGCGCCCTCGGGGATCACCCCGAGCGGGTTGGTGATCCGGCCGGCCAGCGAGACGGTGCTGCCCGCCTCGGAGAACCGGGTGAGCTGGTTGCGCAGGAACAGCTGGTTGACCGGCTTCTCGTGGTAGCCGAGCTCGGTGACGTCCAGCACCTGGCGGCCGAACGCGTCGTCGAAGTGGCCGTCGCACCAGTAGATCCGGCCGTCGTGCTGGGCGAGCGGCGAGGAGAGCTTGGTGCGGTTGATGAGGGTGTCGACCGCCGGGATGAGGTTGTCCCAGTCGCCCTTCTGGAGCAGGTAGGCGCAGATGGCCTGTATCGGCAGGACCCGCTCGTACGCCTCGGGTGCGAGGCCGGCGAGGTACTCCCGGGAGAGCTCGGCGAACTCCTGGCGGTACGCCTCGTCGCGGAACGGCAGGTCCCGCAGGTGGAGCACCAGGTCGTGCTTGAGGAACTTGACGTCCTTGGCGAGCTTCATCTCGGTGAGCCCGCGCTCGGCCAGTGCGGCGTCGATCCGCCGGTGGACCTCCAGCCGGTGGATGTAATTGGTCATCTCGTGCCGCCGGTTCGTCACCGACTTCACGGCGGCCTTCTCGAAGACGTTCCAGAAGTAGACCTGATTGGGAATCAGGGTGATGCGGTTCGCCGCGAGATAGGCGTCGGCGATGAACATCAGGTCCTCGTAGAACATCCCCTTGGGGAAGCGGAGATTATTCTCGATGAGGAATTCGCGGCGATAGCACTTGTTGGTGGAGAGGGTGTCCCAAACGAAAAGGTCCGGCAATTCCGTGACCGATTCGAGGGTGCGGGTCGTGGAATAGAGCCAGGCGTACCACTCGTCGCGCTTCTGGTTCCGGGTGTCCCTGTGGATTCGGACACACAGGCCCGAGACGATGTCCGCCCGGGTTTCCTCGGCGGCCTCCAGCAAATTGCGGCAGGCGTTGTGCTCCAGGACGTCGTCGCTGTCCAGGAACATGACGTACTGTCCGCGGGTGTGCTGAATGCCGAGGTTCCTCGGCTCTCCGCCGGCGCCGCTGTTCTCCGGCAGCTGGAAGGCTCTGACGCGCTCCGGGTGGGTGGCCGCGAGCGCCTGCGCGACCTCGAAAGAACGGTCGGTGCTGCAATCGTCGACGATCACCACCTCGACGTCCCGGAGTGTCTGATCCAGTACGGACTGGACCGCGGTCGGCAACCGGTCGGCGTCGTTGTAGACAATGACGACTACTGAGACGTCAGGCACAGGCACCTCAACCCTCTTTCGCTGCTGTTTCCGGCCAGAATAGCCCCATCTGCACAGGGGGTTTACGACCACCCGCACCGGAACCGCTACACCTGGTGACGGGGCGCTGTCCGCTGAAGGGCAGGTACCGGCTAGCCAGTATGACGACGCCTCCGGTCAATCGGTTGCGGGGGTGCGGCTCGATCAGACATTTATCGGATTCGGATCATGCCGGTGACCCCGGGGTCCCGGAGTTGACGGGGCGGGGAAATGCCCGTTCGACGGCGGCGGGAAAAGATCGATTACCCGGATTTTGTCCGGACTATCTGGTGGCCCGCACCGTCCGCGGGCCGGCCCGCGGAGTGGCACATGACACAGAGGCAGAGGTGACGAACACGGCGCGATCCGGCTCCCGGACCGTCCGCCGGGCACCTCCGCACTCCCCCGAACGTCCTCCTTCCAGAGGACGTCCTCCGCCCCGGAGCGGGGGAAGATCCTGCCCAAGGACGAGAGACGCGTCTTTGCCAAGCCATTACGCTTGCCGTCAAGGCCGCGCAGGGCGGCCATGGAGGAGTGAGATGAGGAGCAGCAACCCGGTCTTCTCGCGACGGGGGTTCAGCCGCGGTGCCGGCTATGCGGACTTCAATGCGCCGCCGCAGGCCGGGGGCCCCGCAGCCGCATACGCCGGAGCGAACCCGTACGCCGGAACCAACCCGTACGCCACCGAGGCGCCGCAGTACACCCCGCAGACCCGGCCCATGACGATGGACGACGTCGTCACGCGCACGGGCCTGACGCTCGGTACGGTCATCGCCGGCGCCACCGTCGGCTGGCTGTTCCTGACCGGCCACCTCGCCTTCGCCCTCGGCGCCGGCCTGGCCGCGACGGTGCTCGGCTTCGTCCAGTCCTTCAAGCGCAAGCCGGTCCCGGCGCTGATCCTGGGCTACGCGGCCCTGGAGGGCGTCTTCCTCGGCGCGCTCAGCGGCTTCATCAACGACCTGCCGAAGATGAACGGCGCCCCCATGCAGGCGGTGCTGGGCACGATGGCGGTGTTCGTCGCCATGCTCGTCGCCTACAAGACCCGGATCGTCCGGGTCACCGCGCGCTTCACCCGCTTCGTGATGATCGCGGCGCTCGGCTTCCTGCTGCTGTCGCTGGTCAACGTGCTGTTCATGGTCTTCGCCGGCGGTGACGGCCTCGGCTTCCGCAGCGGCGGCCTGGGCATCGTCTTCGGCATCGTGGGCGTGGTGCTCGGCGCGCTCTTCCTCGCCATGGACTTCAAGCAGGTCGAGGACGGCGTCGCCTACGGCGCGCCGCGCGAGGAGTCCTGGCTGGCCGCCTTCGGCCTGACCACGACCCTGGTGTGGATCTACTGGGAGATGCTGCGGCTGATCTCGATCCTGCGCGACTGACGCGCGGGGGACACCCCGCACAGCTGACGAGGGGCCCGTGGGCGACCGCCCGCGGGCCCCTCGCGCGCGTGCGAGGACTCCTTCGGGATCCGGGTCAGAACTTGCGGGCGGCGCGCCGGAGACCGTGTTCGTGGACGATCGCCTTGGCATAGCCGTAGGAGAGGTTGTGCGCGCCGCGCAGCCAGCTGACCTTTTCGTCGAAGCGGACGAGGGCGGGGCCCTCGTCGACGGTGCGGAGCCATTCGGAGATCTCCCGCCCGGTGCAGTGCGGGATACGGGAGAGAAGGTTCCGGTGGGTTTCTTCCGAGAAGGACAAGGACATCGGCGCCTCCGGACGCGGTCGATGCTGGTTCTTCCGTTCTTCCGCTCACCGTGCCTGAGGCTTCCGCCGTTGGCAACCACCCGTGTGTTGCGCTTAGGCTCGCGCCGTGCTTGACGTGACGCCTTTGCAGACCGCCGTGGACGCGCTCGCCGATCGCCTCAGGGCCCTGCCGCAGAGCGCCCTGCGGCGCGGCGCCGCGGCCGAAGGGCTGGCGCTGGCACGGGAGTTGGCGGCCCGCGCACAGCTCATCGAACGGCCCGGGGAGCCGCCCCGGGAACTCCCCGACGCCGGGATCTTCGCGGTCGGCGACCAGCTCGCGGTGGCCGGCCACGATCTCGTCGAGGCGCTGCGGTCCGCCGCCGCGGGCGGGCCGGCGGGCGGTGCGGCCGGCGCGGAAGCTGACGCGAAAGCGGCCCCCGCCGGGGAACTGGCGGAGGCCGTGCGCCGGGTCCGGGAGGCGGCTCAGAGCGAGGCGATGACCCGGTCGGCGAGGATGTAGACGCTCTCGTCGCGGCGCTCGCCCCAGGAGAACGTCAGCGCATAGGCGCCGGAGATGCCCGAGCCGCCCAGCAGCACCGGCGCATGACCGTCCCGCAGCGCGCCGGCCAGGCTCTCGGCGGTCTCCCGGTGGCCCGGCGTCAGGCAGAGCGTGGTGCCGTCGGCGAAGACGTACACGTCGAGGGTGCCCAGCGGGCCCGGGCGGACGTCGGACAGCGGGGTGGCCTCACGGGCCAGCTCCGCCAGGCGCGCCACCGTGCGCTCGTGGTCGGCGACGGCCGGGGCGGGGGAGAAGTCCGGGTGCGAGGGGTGGCGCCGGCGGGCGGCGGCCAGCTCGGCGGACTCGGCCGGCTCGTTGGGCTCCGCCGGCTCGAACTCCGGCGCGTCCAGGGCCTCCAGTGCCTCGACGGACTCCAGTGCCTCCACCGACTCCAGCGCGGGCAGCGGCTCCAGGGCCTCCGGGCCCAGCAGCGACTCCAGCCCGGCCAGGTCCGCCTGGCGCGGCACGAACGGCCGGCTGTCGAACCGGTCCAGGTCCAGCCGCTCGGTGGGCTCCCGCCGCCCCTCGCGGCCGTCGAGCGGGCCGTTGTCGCCCAGGCCGGGCAGCGGGCCGGAGAGCGACGGGGCGTCCGTCCCGTTCAGGGAGTCCCGGGCCTCCTGCGCGGCCCAGAAGGCGCGCGCCTCGGCCAGCTCCCGTTCCCGCTCCTCGGCGAGCGCCTCCGCGACGGCGGCGCGTATGTCCGCGAGCGGGGTCGCCTCGACGGCCGGGACCGCGCGGGCGGCGGGGACCGTCGCGGCGGCCGCCTGCAGGGCCTCGGCGCGGGCCGTGGCATCGGCGCGGGCGGCGACGAGCTCGTCGTGCAGCGCGGTGATCTGGCGGCGCAGCGCACGGGCGGTGCACAGGGCGACGGCGCCCAGCACCACGGCGACCGCAGCGGTCAGCAGCAGGACGAGGGTGGTGACAGTCATGCCGAAACCTCGCTTCGCTCGGCCTCGCGGACGCGAGGCGCGCACCTCTCGGTGGTTCGCTCACTTCCGGGCATACGCACACCCTGTCGCGGACCGGTCACCGGCGTACTCCCGATAGCAGATTGTTCTCCGACTTCCTACAACAGCGTGACCGACGTCGGCGACCGTTCGCAGGGGGGTATGTCCTGAAATGGGGTGTACCCGGGGCCTCCTGGGGTGGGGTGGCCCCGGGTTGAGCTGCAAGAACGCTGCCGCCCAGGGATGTTGGTCACAATCCTGGGCGCGATTGGGTCGCGATCTTGTCACCGAGTGGCCCAGGTCACGTGCCGTCGCGTTCCGTGTTCGAACGGCGGCGAAGGGTGCGCGGGGAACGGGAGTTGCCCCGTTTTGTCCCCACGCACCCTCCGGGCGCCGCGCGAGCGGCCGACTCGGCCGCCCCGAGCCCGCTGCGGCTCAGCTCAGTCGCTCGATGACCATCGCCATGCCCTGGCCGCCGCCCACGCACATGGTCTCCAGGCCGAACTGCTTGTCGTGCCACTGGAGGGAGTTGATCAGGGTGGTGGTGATCCGGGCGCCGGTCATGCCGAAGGGGTGGCCGACGGCGATCGCGCCGCCGTTGACGTTCAGCCGGTCCAGGTCGATGCCCAGGTCGCGGTAGGAGGGGATCACCTGGGCGGCGAACGCCTCGTTGATCTCGACCAGGTCGATGTCGGAGACCGACAGACCGGCGCGCTGGAGGGCCTGCTTGCTGGCCTCCACCGGGCCGTACCCCATGATCTCGGGGGACAGGCCGGAGACGCCGGTGGAGACGATCCGGGCCAGCGGGGTCAGGCCCAGCTCGCGGGCCTTGGTGTCGGACATGATCACCAGCGCCGCGGCGCCGTCGTTGAGCGGGCAGCAGTTGCCCGCGGTGACCAGGCCGTCGGGGCGGAACACCGGCTTCAGGCCCTGCACGCCCTCCAGGGTGACGCCGGCGCGCGGGCCGTCGTCCTTGGCGACGACCGTGCCGTCGGGCAGCGTGACCGGGGTGATCTCCCGCTCCCAGAAGCCGTTCTTGATGGCCTGCTCGGCGAGGTTCTGGGACCGGACGCCGAACTCGTCCATGTCCTGGCGGGTGATGCCCTTGAGGCGGGCGAGGTTCTCCGCGGTCTGGCCCATCGCGATGTACGCGTCCGGCAGCAGGCCGTCCTCGCGCGGGTCGTGCCAGTCGGCGCCCTCCTGCTCGGCGCGGGCCGCGGTGCGCGCCTCGGCGTCCGCGAAGAGCGGGTTGTGGGTCTCCGGCAGGCCGTCGGAGGTGCCCTTGACGCTGCGCGAGACCGTCTCGACGCCCGCCGAGAGGAAGACGTCGCCCTCGCCGGCCTTGATGGCGTGCAGTGCCATCCGGGTCGTCTGGAGGGAGGAGGAGCAGTAGCGGGTGATGGTGCAGCCCGGGAGGTGGTCCATCCCCATCTGGACGGCCACGATGCGGCCGAGGTTGTGGCCCTGCTCGCCGCCGGGCAGACCGCAGCCGAGCATCAGGTCGTCGATCTCGGTCGGGTCCAGCTCGGGAACCTTGGCGAGGGCCGCCTGGATGATCGTCGCGGTGAGGTCGTCGGGGCGCAGGTCCTTGAGGGAGCCCTTGAAGGCGCGGCCGATCGGGGAGCGGGCGGCTGAGACGATCACGGCTTCGGGCATCACGGCTCCAAGGGGTGAGTGGGTGCTGCGTCCCGGCGGCCCGTCGCGCGGCGGTGGCCGGGCGGCGGACGGCGGAACAGGGCGGACCGTCTGGGAAGTTACCTGCACGTAGGGCGAGAGGTCACGGGGTGCGCGCTGTGATGCGGGCCTCTTTTCTAAGCGAGCGCTTATGGGGGTGCTGATGGCGGCAACGGGAGGGGCGGGGCGGGTATTCCCGCGAGGGCATGCAGGGGGCATGCAGGGGGCATGCCGGGGGGCATGCGGGGGTGTC
The DNA here is from genome assembly GCF_051603415.1 of Streptomyces sp. S186. Taxonomy (NCBI): domain Bacteria; kingdom Bacillati; phylum Actinomycetota; class Actinomycetes; order Kitasatosporales; family Streptomycetaceae; genus Streptomyces; species Streptomyces sp. S186. The sequence goes on from NZ_CP193932.1 coordinate 4,972,721, forward strand.
CGCGCGCCCCTGGCGTACGAGGCCGGGCCGCGCCGGCGGCGCCCCCCGGGCGTGCGCCCTGGCTAGCCCGTGACCGACGGCCGGTCCTCCGGGGTCTCCTCCGGGGCATCCTCCGGGGTCGGCAGCTGGCGCCGGCGGCGGTGCTTGAGCAGGGCCCACGGGGCGCGGGAGGCGGCGACCTCCGTGCCGCCCTCGGAGGCCGCCCGGGCCGCGGCCTGCTCGACGGGGAGCAGGCCCTCGCGCCGGGCCGGCTCCGGCCGCTCCTCCTCGGGCCACAGCCCCAGCGCCGCGCACAGCGTCGGGAACACCGCCATCGCGGCGGTGGCGTAACCCTCCGCCGACGGGTGGTAGTTGTCCGGACCGAACAGCTCCCGCGGCCGCGCCTCGAACTCCGGGCCGAGCAGCGCGCCCAGCGACACCGTCCGGCCGCCGTTCTCGACCACGCCGATGGTCTGCGCGGCCGCCAGCTGCCGGGAGAGCCGGCGGGCCACCCAGCGCAGCGGCTGGTAGACGGGCTCGATGGTGCCCAGGTCGGGACAGGTGCCGACGACGACCTCGCAGCCCGCCGCGCGCAGCACCCGTACCGCCTCGGACAGGTGCCGCACCGACTCCGCGGGCGGCAGCCGGCGGGTGACGTCGTTGGCGCCGATCATGATGACGCACAGGTCGGGGGTCGCGCCGTCCTCCAGCAGCAGCTCGACCTGGCGGGGCAGGTCGTCGGAGCGGGCGCCGGGCAGCGCCACGTTGCGCAGGTCGACGGGGAGTTCGGCGAGCGCGGCCAGGCCGGAGGCGAGCAGCGCGCCGGGCGTCTGGGAGGGGCGGTGGACGCCCTGGCCGGCGGCGGTGGAGTCGCCGAGGAAGCCGAGCCGCAGCGGGGGCCGGTCGGTGCGGTGGCCGAAGGCGGCGCCGTAGCGGCCGTCGGCGCAGGGCGGGATGTCGCTGGAGCCGCCGACCGTGCGGCGGGCCAGCCGGACCTCGGTCAGCAGCAGCCCCACCCCGGCCACGCCCAGCAGCCCGATCCCGCCGCCGCCGAACGCGGCCGCGGTCGCGATCCGCCGTGCTACGCGCGCCCTGGACACCGTCGTCGCCATCGGCCGGCACCTCCCCGTGCAGCGCGGGCGCGCCGCGGCCCGGGGGCCCGACGCGCTCTTGAAAGGACAAGAACTCCTTACATTGGTTAGGTGCCCGTTCCGGCCCGGAACGCAACCGCCGGGCCCCGATCAAGCCGTACGAGAACCCGGGGGCCCCAGCTCCACCAGGGCAATAGGCTGGCTGCACGGGCGCAGGAGAGCGTGCCCCCGACCGCGGAGACCACCGTGCAGTTTTACGAATCGATGATTGAGCTCGTCGGCAACACCCCGCTCGTGCGGCTCAACAACGTCACTCAAGGGATCCAGGCAACCGTCCTGGTGAAGGTCGAGTACTTCAACCCCGGCGGATCGGTCAAGGACCGGATCGCGGTGCGGATGATCGAGGCCGCCGAGGAGTCGGGCGAGTTGCAGCCGGGCGGCACCATCGTGGAGCCGACGTCCGGCAACACGGGTGTCGGGCTGGCGATCGTGGCCCAGCAGAAGGGCTACAAGTGCATCTTCGTCTGCCCCGACAAGGTGTCGACGGACAAGATCAACGTGCTGCGGGCCTACGGTGCGGAGGTGGTGGTCTGCCCGACCGCGGTGGACCCCGAGCACCCCGACTCGTACTACAACGTCTCCGACCGGCTGGTGCGCGAGACGCCCGGTGCCTGGAAGCCCGACCAGTACAGCAACCCCAACAACCCGCGCTCGCACTACGAGACCACCGGTCCCGAGCTGTGGGAGCAGACCGACGGGCGGATCACCCACTTCGTGGCGGGCGTCGGCACCGGCGGCACCATCAGCGGCACCGGCCGCTATCTGAAGGACGTCAGTGAGGGCCGGGTCAGGGTCGTCGGCGCCGACCCGGAGGGCTCCGTCTACAGCGGCGGCTCCGGCCGGCCGTACCTGATCGAGGGCGTCGGCGAGGACTTCTGGCCGACCGCCTACGACCGCACGGTCGCCGACGAGATCGTGGCGGTCTCCGACAAGGACGCCTTCCAGATGACCCGGCGGCTGGCCAAGGAGGAGGGGCTGCTGGTCGGCGGCTCCTGTGGGATGGCCGTGGTGGCCGGTCTGCGGGTCGCCGAGCGGCTAGGGCCGGACGACGTGATGGTCATCCTGCTTCCCGACAGCGGCCGCGGCTACCTCTCGAAGATCTTCAACGACGAGTGGATGGCCGACTACGGCTTCCTGGAGGAGGGCGGCACCGCCGCCCGGGTCGGCGAGGTCCTCCGGTACAAGGAGGGCGGCGCGCTGCCCTCGCTCGTCCACATGCACCCGGAGGAGACCGTCGGCGAGGCGATCGAGGTGCTGCGCGAGTACGGCGTCTCGCAGATGCCGATCGTCAAGCCGGGCGCCGGGCATCCCGACGTGATGGCCGCCGAGGTCGTCGGCTCGGTCGTCGAACGGGAGCTGCTGGACGCGCTGTTCACCCAGCGCGCCTCGCTGTCCGACCCGCTGGAGAAGCACATGTGCCCGCCGCTGCCGCAGGTCGGCTCGGGCGAGCCGGTCGCCGACCTGATGGCGGTGCTGGAGGGCGCCGACGCGGCGATCGTGCTCGTCGAGGGCAAGCCCAAGGGCGTGGTGAGCCGTCAGGACCTGCTGGCATACCTGGCGCACGGGGCCGGGAAGTAGCCGTCGCCGCGTCGGGCGCGGTGTCAGGTGCTCGGCGCGGTGTCAAGTGTCCGTCAGGAAACGGCTCGTCGGCGCAAGATGTACGTATGCGTCACGTGCGCGCAGCACGGGCTTAACACTTTTCCGGCACCTTGGTGTGCAGGCGATACGGACCTCCGGAGCGGCTCCCGGACTCCATGATCGCCAGGATGCGACGACCGGCCCTGACCCGGCGCGCGTCTCGTGCGGGGACCGCCGTCGTCCCGCCCCCGGCTCCGGCCGGGGTGCGGCGGTCCCCGCGAGCATCTTCTTCCGGCGGGCTCAGGGCCTTTCCGCGGGCCCGGCCATGGCCGTCGGACACGACCGTCCCCAGGCTGTGTCTCTCCGATCATGCAGTTGTCCGGTCGTACCCGCTATGAGCGACGGGGCTTTTGCCTGTCATGCTGAGCTGCATGAAGATCGCGACGACCCAGCTCACCTGCGTCCCGGCCGACATACCTTCCAACGTTCGACAGATGGTCGCCCTTGCTGGCGAGGCCCGTGCGCAGGATGCCGCGCTGGTGGTGTTCCCCGAACTGGCGCTGACCGGGTACGAGCTCGCAGCTTTGAGCGCCGATCCCGGCCTATGGGTGGACGCCGACGATCCGCGTCTGGACGCGATCCGGGAGTGCGGTGTCGCCACCGTCGTCAACTGTGCGGTGGCCACGGGCGGGGAGCGTCCTGCCATCGAGACGCTGGTCTACGGGGCCGACGGCAGGTTGATCACCACCTACCGGAAGCAACACCTGTATGAGCAGGAGCAGAGCGTATTTGCGGCGGGGCAGCGGGACGGGCGATTCGAGCTCGGCGGGCTGCGTTTCGCTCTGGCTACGTGCTACGACAACCACTTCTCCGAGCTGACCGGCCGCGGTGCTGCTGACGGTTGCCAGGTACACCTGGCCAGCTCGCTGTACGGCACGGGCGGCGGGGTTGAGGAGCGGGCAACGGTCTATCCGGGCATCGCCAAGGACTCGAACCTGTACGTCGTACTGGCCAACCATGTCGGCCCGGCGGGTGCTTGGACCGGCTGCGGCCGTTCCGCGCTGTGGGCTCCGGGCGGCGGCCTCCTGGCGGAAGCGGACGCTGATACGGCTATGGCGGTCACCGCCGAGGTCGGATAGGTCCGATGGCTCGCTCCACCGTGTTGCGGGCTTTGTACCGCTCTTTGTCGAAGTCCGCGGGCCGGCCGCCGCGTGAACCTCGGCGCAGGCGGGCGGCCTTGTGATCTTCTCAGGGATCACGTGCCGGATACCGCGCTTGCGGAGGTAGGAGCGGATCCTGCGGGGCGGCAACAGCCCTCCGCGACAAGATGGATCTTGGTAGTCGGTCCCCCGCGGGAGCGGCCGAGGGCTTCGCCTGCCGCACCGCCTCCTCCAGCAGGAGCCGCAGGGTGAGGTGTGCGTGCACGTGAACTGATCTTCGTGGCGCCCCTTTTGAGGATCTGGGAGGAACAGGCGGTGGGTTCTTGGGGGCTCCCGCCGCGTGCTGGTGGGCCCGCACAGAGGTGGAGTCGACGTTCACATCCCAGTCGATGTCGCCCGCGGCGTCGGCAACGGCCTGGACGTGCTGGAGCAGTCTTTCCCAGGTGCCGTCGGCCGACCACGGTGCGTGCCGCTTATGGACCGTCTGCCAGGGGCCGAAGCGTTCAGGCAGCTCACGCCGCTGCACGCCAGTGCTGAGACGGTGAATGATCCCGTTGATCACTTGGCGGTGGTCCCGCCACCGGCCGCACCGGTTGTTGCTCACCGGCAGCAGCGGCTCCAGGACCGCCCACTCGTCGTCCGTCAGATCCCCCCCGCTGAGCATGACCAGAACAACGAGCTGCGTGATCGAAGAGACACCGCCTAGTCCCAGTGCTCCTCGCGCCGTGCGAGGCGGTCCGACAGCAGCCGCTGGAGCCCCAGGCTGTGCATGGCGTTGACCCCGACGACGCCGGCCCAGCACACCGCCAGGCCGACCAGTCCGGCGTTGGCCACGGCGATCGCGGACAGCGGGACGGCCAGCACCAGCGAGACCACGGCGATCGCGAACCGCTGCCAGAACTCGGTGCCGGCGCTCGCCCGGCGCGGCGGCAGTGTCCCGCGCGCCACCTGCATCTGCTGCTCGGCCAGTTGTCGGCGCACCCGCCGGTCGACGTTCTTGTCGAGCTTCTCCAGGAAGGACTCCACCAGCTCCGACTCGTACTCCGGCCCCAGCTCCTTGCCGGTCTGGAGGGTGGCGTCGAGTTCCTTCTTCAGCTCAGGGTCGTGTGTCGCCATGGTGCCGAGCGTACGGCGCGGCCGGCGCCGGCGCGGTAGGGCTAGCCCCCCGATCCGGCGGGCGCCCGGCCCTCGCCGGACCGTGGTGCCGGTTCCGCCGGGTGCGCGGGGTGCGCGGGGTGCGCGGGGTGTGCGGGGTCGCGGCGGGCGGTGAGCCGGTAGAGGACGGCCGGCACCGCCAGCCCGATCAGCCAGGAGACGTCGGCGCCGCCGAGCGGGCCGACCAGCGGTCCGGTGTAGAACGCCGTGGCCAGGAACGGGATTTGGGCGAGCACGCCGACGGCGTAGACGGTCAGCGTACGGACGTTCCAGGCGCCGTACCGGCCGGCCGGGTCGCTGAGCGCCGGCAGGTCGTAGCGCTCCTTGGAGACCAGGTAGTAGTCGACGAGGTTGATCGCCGACCAGGGCGTGAAAAACGTCAGCAGGAAGAGCAGGAAGTCCTTGAAGGAGGTGAGGAAGGAGTCCTTGCCCAGCAGGGCGACGGCGGTGCCGGCCACCATGATCCCGGCGATGTACGCGGACCGGCCGCGCGCCGAGAGAGTCCGTCCCCCGCCTTCGGCCGGACGCGTCCCCGCCCCGCGGAAACCGCTGACGCTGGTGACCAGCGACATGAAGCCGCCGTAGGTGTTGAGGATGTTGATGGTGAGCTTGCCGAGGGCGATGACGAAGTAGAGGAACGAGGCGATCAGTCCGGTGCCGCCCAGCCCGACGACATAGCCCACCTCGTGGCCGACGAACGCACCCGGGGCCGCGGCGGCCGCCAGCGCCCCGAAGGTCATCGACCACTGCGCGCCCAGCACCGAGCCGCCCAGCGTCCACCAGAAGGTCGCCCGGGGCGAGGTGTGCCGCGGCAGATAGCGGGAGTAGTCCGCCACGTACGGGCCGAACGCCAGCTGCCAGGAGGCCGAGAGCGAGACCGCGAGCAGGAAGACCGGCAGCCCGAAGCCGCGGTCGTGCAGCAGCGCGGCGAGGTCGGCGCGCTGCAGCAGCCGGATGCCGAGGTAGACGAAGGCCAGTGCGCAGACCAGGCCGGCGACCTTGCCGAGCAGATGGATGAGGCGGTAGCCGACGGCCGCGGCGAGCGCGGTGACCGCGGCGAACAGCACGATCCCGGCCGTCCCGCCCAGGTGCGTCAGCTCACCCACGGCCTGCCCGGCCAGCACGCTGCCGCTGGCGAAGAAGCCGATGTACATCACGACGACCAGCGCCAGCGGCACCACCGCCCCGCGCACCCCGAACTGCGCCCGCGAGGTGATCATCTGCGGCAGTCCGAGCCGCGGCCCCTGCGCGGAGTGCAGGGCCATCACCGCCCCGCCCGCGAGGTTGCCCAGCAGCAGCCCGATCAGGGCCCAGAAGGCGTGGGCGCCGAAGACCACGGCCAGCGCGCCGGTGACGACGGCGGTGATCTGGAGGTTGGCGCCGAGCCAGAGGGTGAACTGGCTGACCGGACTGCCGTGCCGTTCGTCGTCGGGGACGGCATCGATCGAGTGCTGCTCGATCATGCCTGCCATGCCTGCCATGGGCGCCGCCTCTTCCGCCGTACTGTATGCATGAATCCACATGCATGAATCCATGCAGAATCAGGGTCGCTGAATGGAAGGTCAATAGGTCGGTGGCGATTCGGCTGTCGGCGGGGGGCTCCGGGGTCGGTCTCCGCGACGCGGCCCGGAACCGCCGCCGCCGAGGAATTCCGTACAGTCGGTGCACCGACGTCAAGGCCCCGGACCGGGCCGGGAAGAAGAGGCGATGAGCGCCGGGAAGAAGTGGCGATGAGCGGGGTCGGGGACAACGGCGTCCGCAGCGACGAGGGATGCGACGAGGACAGCCACGAGAGCGTGGGGGTGGGCGGCGGAGATGCCGTCGGCGTGGGCGTCAGCGGTGGGGCCGGGGCCGGTACGGGGTCCGGGACCGGGACCGCCGCCCGCCTTCAGCGGCTCTTCGAGGGGCATCGGCTGACGCCCACCCAGCGCCGGATCGCCCACTGCATGGTGCGGCGGGCCGCCGACGCGCCGTTCCTCTCCAGCGTCGAACTGGCCGAACTGGCCGGCGTCAGCCAGCCGTCCGTCACCCGCTTCGCCGTCGCGCTCGGCTTCGACGGCTACCCGGCGCTCCGCCGCCACCTGCGGGGCGTCGCGCCCGCCGGGAAGCCCGGCGGCCCCGGCGCGCAGAACGAGTACCAGCAGGCCGTCCAGGCGGAGATCGACAATCTCCGGCACCTGGCCGAGGCCCTCGCCGACCCCGGCCCGGTCACCGAGGCCGGCCGGCTCCTGGCCGCCTCCCGCCCGCTCCCGGTGCTCGGCCTGCGCGCCGCCACCGCCCAGGCCGCCGGCTTCGCGTACTTCGCCCGGAAGGTGCACCCCGACGTCCGGCTGCTCGACGAGGGCGGCACCATGCTCGCCGACCGCATCGACGCCGCGGTCCGTGCCGGCGCCACCGCCCTCCTCTGCTTCGCCCTGCCCCGCCACCCCCGCGAGGTCATCGACGCCCTCGCCTACGCCCGCGCCGCCGGGCTCACCGTCGTCACCGTCGCCGACAGCGCCTTCGCCCCGGTCGCCCACCACACCGACCTGCTCCTCCCGGCGCCGGTCGGCACCGGCCTGGCCTTCGACACCGCCTGCGCCCCGATGCTCCTGGGGCGCGTCCTCCTGGAAGCGATGTGCGACGACCTCCCCGACGCCCAGTCCCGCCTGGAGGAATTCGACACCAAGGCGGCGGAACGGGGGCTGTTCGCGGAGTGAGGGCGGGGGTGGGTGCCTCGGGGTGGGGGCGGCGCCTCGGGGTGGGTGTGCGTCCGGCGAGGCCGTCTCCGGTCCTGACGGGGCGCCGTCTGTCAGCCCAAGGCCAGCTTTCGCAGGGCGTCGGCGTGTTCGGCGCCGCTTTCCGCGGTGAGTTCCTCCAGGGTCTGCGGGGTGCGGATGGTCGCGAAGGCGAACGTGCCGTCGGCGCCCGGGGCGTAGCCGTAAACGCCGGGACGGGGGAGGGAGTTGTAGGCGAAGTGGGTGGAGAAATAGTACGCACCGGTGTCCAGGAGGGCGACGTGGTCGCCGGACTCCAGAAGGGGCAGCGGGCGGTTCTCGGCGACCAGGTCGCCGGCGAAGCAGCAGGGGCCGGCGATGTCCTGCGGGACCGGTGCCCCGGTCTTGGGGCGGCCGGCGGTGTCGTACGCCGCCACCCGGATCGGCCAGGACGCCGGCGCGAAGACCGTGCGGGTGGCGACCTGCGCCCCGGCGTGGGTGAGGGCGATCGGCCGGCCGCCGGCCCACTTCGCGTACTCGACGCGGGCCAGGACCATGCCGTGCTTGGCCAGCAGTGACCGTCCGAACTCGGTGACCAGGCCGTACCGCCCGGAGAACAGTCCGGGGACCGCCGAGCGGAGCACCGCGGCGTACTCGCGGTAGGTCGGGGTGACGGTGTCCGAGGAGAAGTTGACGGGCAGGCCGCCGCCGATGTCGAGGGTGGTGATCCGGCGGCCGCCGGCCTGCTCGTTGATCTCCTCGGCGAGGTCGTGGAGCGTCCGGACGCCCTCCGCCATCCGCTCCAGCGGCATGCCCTGGGAGCCGACGTGGGCGTGCAGCCGGGTCAGCCACGGGCGGTCGAGGCAGGCCCGGACGACCCACTCGCGGGCGCCCGGGTCGCGCAGCGGGATCCCGAACTTGGAGGTGTCGGTGGCGGTGCTCATCGCGCCGATGCTGCCGCCGCCGATCTGCGGGTTGACCCGCAGCCCGATCGGGGCGGTGGACGGGGCCGAGGCCATCATCCGGTCGATACGGGAGAGTTCCTCATGGTTGTCGACGTTGACGGCGATGCCCAGGGCCAGTGCCTCGCGGAGCTCGGGGAGGGTCTTGGCGGGGGAGTCCAGCACGGTGCTCCGGGCCGGGACGCCGGCGGCCCGGGCCAGTGCCAGCTCGCCGGGGCTGGCGACCTCGCAGCCGATGCCCTCCTGTGCCAGCAGCCGCAGCACGGGCACCAGCGAGGCGGCCTTCACCGCGAACGCGTGCAGCACCTGGGTGCCCGGGGCGGCGAACTCCTCGAAGGCGGCGCGGAGTTCGGCCGCAGAGCGGCGGATGCCGGCGACGTCCAGCAGCCCGGCAACCGGCTGCCGGGAGCCGATCAGCCCCTGCGCGAGGGCGGCCTGAACGGCACGGTCTCGGTCCGTGAAGGTCATGGCTCAACTTCATCATCCGGCGGTGGCCTCGCGCCACGGACGAAGCGGGAGGTCAGCGGCTATCCGGTGCGCATGTTGTGCGGATTCTGTGCCACCGGCCGTCCCGGCCGTCCCGGGGCCTCGCGGCCCTGAAGCGGCGAACGGCCCCGGCGTCGAAGCGGCGAACGGCCCCGGCTTCGCGCGCCGGCACTGGACCGGGGCCTGCGTCAGCGGGGCGGGCGCCGGTTCCCGAGCCGGGCGCCGGCCCACATGCCCCGGCGCCCAGCCGGAGCCTGTGGGCCCCGGGCCGCCCAGCTCTCCCCGTACCCGTCAGACCGCCCGCGCTCGCCCCCTTCGTCCCTACGCCGCCGGCGCCCCGTTGAGTTGGGCCTTGTGCTGGCGGGCGGTCAGGCGGGAGCCGGATTCGCGGCGGGCGGTGCGGCGCAGGAGCGGGACCGCCAGCAGGAAGCCCAGGACGGCCCAGGCGACCAGGACGAGGGCGACCGTCGGCAGCTGCCAGGAGCCGCTCAATTCCGCGGCGCGGGCGGCGTCCGGCAGCAGGGCCGCGCGCAGGCCCTGCGCCATCCACCGCAGCGGGAAGACCGAGGCGATGTTCTGGACCACCACCGGCATCTTGGATATCGGGAACATCGCACCCGACGTGATCAGCAGCGCCATCGCGGGCAGCATGAGCATCGCCAGGGCCTCGCGCGGGTTGGGGAGCACCGCGCCGATCGCCGCGCCCAGCGGGACGACGGCGAGCAGGCCCAGGGCGGTGACCCACAGCAGCGTCAGCCAGCCGGCCGGGCTGTGCGGCAGCGGGCCGTTCACCAGTACTGCGGCGGCGCCCAGCAGGACCACCAGGGTGGCCAGCGCCATGACCACGATCAGCAGCGACTTGGCGATGAGATACGCCGGTATGCCGCCGGGGGTGGCCCGCAGCCGCAGCAGGGTGCCCTCCTCCCGCTCGGTCACCAGGATCTGCGGGAGGCTGATCAGGCCGATCTGGAACAGCAGATAGGCGGAGAAGCCGGCGAGGGTCAGCTGTGCCATCGGGATCTTGGTGCCGGGCACGTCGTCGCTGATGAAGCCGGCGAGCCCCAGGGCCACCACGATGTTGGTGACATAGCCCATCAACTCCTTGCGGTTGCGCAGCAGATGGCGGACTTCTATGCCGCCGCGCCGCACCCCCGCCTGCCAGGGGCGGAGCCGCCCGGGGACGGCACCGCCCCGGCCGCCGCCGGCCGCGCCGCGGCCCCGTCCCGCCGTGCCGTGCTCCTGCGCCGCCGTGGTCGTGCCCGGACCGGTGTCGGTCGCCGTCGTCATGTCCGTCCCCCTCATGCTGCTGCCTCCCCCGTCGCGCTGCCGGCCGGGAAGCCGGCGTGCTGTTCGTCGTCGACCTGGCCCCGCCGGTGCACCATGTGCAGATAGGTGTCCTCCAGCGTCGGCCGGCGCACCTCCAGATCCGCGATCGGCCCGGCCGCCTCGCGGTGGAGCTCCCAGACCAGACCGGACGGGTCCGCGGTGTGCTCGCGGCGCGGGCCGCCGTCGGCCGCCGTCCAGCGGACCTCGGCCTGCGCGGCGGCCCGCCGGGCGAGCTCGGTCGGGGTGCCGCAGGCCCGGATCCGGCCGTCCACCAGCATCGCTATCCGGTCGGCCAGCCGCTCGGCCTCGGCCAGGTCGTGCGTGGTCAGCAGGATCGTGACGCCCTCCTCGCGGGCCAGGCGCTCGACCAGGTCGTGGAAGTCGCGGCGCGCCTCGGGGTCGAAGCCGGTGGTGGGCTCGTCCAGGAAGAGGAGTTCGGGGCGGCCGACGATGCCGAGCGCGACGTCCACCCGCCGGCGCTGGCCGCCGGAGAGCTGGTCGACCCGCTGCCGCGCCTGCTGGGTGAGGCCGACCAGCTCCAGCAGCTCGGCCGGGTCGCGCGGGTCGGCGTAGTACGTCGCGAAGTGCGTCAGCAGCTCGGCGACCTGCCAGCGGCGGTGGTCCCGCCAGGACTGCAGGACCAGTCCGACCCGGCCGCGCCAGGCGTCGTCGGCGCGCGCCGGGTCGGCCCCGAGGACGCGCACCTCGCCGGCGGAGCGCTCCCGGAAGCCCTCCAGGATCTCGACGGTGGTGGTCTTCCCGGCGCCGTTGGGCCCGAGCAGGGCGAAGATCTCGCCGCGCCGGATGTCCAGGTCGACGCCGCGCAGGACGTCGCGGCTGCCGTACGACATCCGCAGGCCGCGGGTCTCGACGACCGGCGGGGCGCCGGCCGGGGCGGTGGGTGTGGTGGTCATCGTGCTGGTCTCCGGACGTGCGGTGGTGGTCATCGGCCGGCCTCCGCGTGCTGTGGGGGCGTCGCGTGGGCCGCGGTGGGGCCCGCGCCCTCGACGATGGCGCGGAGCGCGGCGACATGGCCTTCGAAGGCGGTGCGGCCGCGGGCCGTCAGCCGCACCTTGGTGCGCCGCTTGCGGCCGCCGCCCTCCTTGCGGATCTCCAGGTATCCGGCCTCCTCCAGCGTGTGGAGCTGCTTGGAGAGCGCGGAGTCGCTGAGCGAGAGACTGTCGCGGATGAACGCGAAGTCAGCCCATTCCGTGGCGGCGAGTAGGGCCACGACCGACAGCCGGGTGGACGGGTGGATCAGTTCGTCGAAGCCCGAGGGAGTGCTCATGGGCGGACCTCCTCATGGACGGTTCTCAGGGGGCGTTCGCCCAGCCCGCGGCTCCGGAGCGGGCTGACCGCCCAGCGGTTGGCCGGCCCGACGAAGAGCACGAAGGCGCCGGCGGAGAGGGTGGCCTGGATCAGGCTGCCGTAGGGCAGGGCCAGCCACTTGGCCAGGAAGCCGGTGAGCAGGATCGTGCCGCCGCTGAGGACCGCGCCCGCGAGGAAGGTGGCGAGGCTGCGCCAGGTGTACCGCGAGCGGTGCAGCCGCACCCGGGACCGTCGGCTGTAGACCACGGCCAGGGCGGTCAGGACGCCGACATAGGCGGCGAGGATCAGGATCTCGCCCCAGTGCGGGAGCTTGAGGCCGTGGCTGGCGAGGAAGAGCCACATGATGCCGGCCGTCAGATACGTCGATCTCCGGTCGGCTTCCGCGCGCCGCTCGACCTCGTCGTACACCCGCTCCTGCGGGACCCGGATCCGCTGGAGATCCTGCCAGGCCCGCTCGGCATCCACCGTTGTCGTCATGTCCTTCGCCTCCCCGTTAGACGTGTCGGACTGTCCGTGTCGGACGGACGGAACGGGCCCGCCGGCGGCGCCCCGTTCAACTTTCCCACCAGGAAAGCTAGCACTCGGCTTTCCCGCCCGGCAAGTCGAAAAATCCGGGCTGGGGAAACCGCCCGCCGCGCCCTGTTGACTAGCGGTATTCACGAGCGCAAGACTGTGAATAGGTCAATCCATTCAGGAGTCAGGGAGGCACGGCCCATGTCGGGACCGCGACCCGTGCGGGCACCGCGCGGTACGGAGCTGAGCGCACGGGGATGGCAGCAGGAAGCCGCACTGCGCATGCTGCAGAACAACCTCGATCCGGAGGTGGCCGAGCACCCGGACCAGCTCGTCGTCTACGGCGGCACCGGCAAGGCCGCCCGTGACTGGCGCTCCTTCGACGCGATGGTGCGCACCCTGACCACGCTCAAGCAGGACGAGACGATGCTCGTCCAGTCCGGCAGGCCGGTCGGCGTGATGCAGACCCACGAATGGGCCCCGCGCGTCCTGATCGCCAACTCCAACCTCGTCGGCGACTGGGCCAACTGGGAGGAGTTCCGCCGCCTGGAGGCCCTCGGCCTCACCATGTACGGCCAGATGACCGCCGGCTCGTGGATCTACATCGGCACCCAGGGCATCCTCCAGGGCACCTACGAGACCTTCGCGGCGGTCGCGGCCAGGAAGTTCGGCGGATCGCTGGCCGGCACCATCACCCTCACCGCCGGACTCGGCGGCATGGGCGGCGCCCAGCCGCTCGCCGTCACCATGAACGACGGCGTCGCGATCTGCGTCGACTGCGACCCGCGCGCCATCGAGCGCCGCATCGAACACCGCTACCTGGACGTGCGGGCGGACAGCCTCCAGCACGCCCTCCAGCTCGCCGTCGAGGCCCGCGACCAGCGCAAACCGCTCTCCATCGGACTCCTCGGCAACGCCGCGGAACTCCTGCCGCAGATGCTCGCCGACGGCGCCCCGATCGACATCGTCACCGACCAGACCAGCGCCCACGACCCGCTGTCCTACCTGCCCGTCGGCATCGACTTCGCCGACATGGCGGCCTACGCGGCCGAGAAGCCCGCCGACTTCACCCGGCGCGCCCGCGAGTCCATGGCCCGGCACGTCGAGGCCATGGTCGGCTTCATGGACGCCGGCGCCGAGGTCTTCGACTACGGCAACTCCATCCGCGGCGAGGCGCAACTCGCCGGATACCAGCGCGCGTTCGCCTTCCCCGGCTTCGTCCCCGCCTACATCCGGCCGCTCTTCGCCGAGGGCAAGGGCCCGTTCCGCTGGGCGGCGCTCTCCGGCGACCCGGCCGACATCGCGGCCACCGACCGCGCCATCCTCGACCTCTTCCCCGAGAACGAGTCGCTGGCCCGCTGGATCAAACTGGCCGGCGAACGCGTCCACTTCCAGGGCCTGCCCGCCCGGATCTGCTGGCTCGGCTACGGCGAACGCGACAAGGCCGGCGAGCGGTTCAACGAGATGGTCGCCGACGGCACCCTGAAGGCACCCCTGGCCATCGGCCGCGACCACCTCGACTGCGGCTCCGTCGCCTCCCCCTACCGCGAGACCGAGGCCATGAAGGACGGCTCCGACGCGATCGCCGACTGGCCGCTGCTCAACGCCATGGTCAACGTCGCCTCCGGCGCCTCCTGGGTCTCGCTGCACCACGGCGGCGGCGTCGGCATGGGCCGCTCGATCCACGCCGGGCAGGTCACGGTCGCCGACGGCACCCCGCTGGCCGGCGAGAAGATCCGCCGGGTCCTCACCAACGACCCCGGCATGGGCGTCATCCGGCACGTCGACGCCGGCTACGAACGCGCCGAGGAAGTGGCCGCCGAACGCGGCGTCCGCATCCCGATGCGCGAGGGCGAGGGCGAGCGCGCGTGACACCCCCTGTGCCGAGCTCCTTCCACGCGATGTGGGAGGAGCTGCGGCCGCTCGGCCGCGACTCCTCCTCCGGGGGCTACCGCCGCTTCGCCTGGACCGCCGCGGACACCGACTGCCGCGCGTGGTTCCGTGCCCAGGCCGAAGCCCGCGGCCTGTCCTACGAAGTCGACCGCAACGGCAACCAGTGGGCCTGGCTCGGCGCCGCCACCTACCAGGACGTGGCCCCCGGCGAGGCCGTCGTCACCGGCTCGCACCTGGACTCCGTCCCCGACGGCGGCGCCTTCGACGGCCCGCTCGGCGTGGTCTCCTCCTTCGCCGCGCTCGACGAACTGCGCGGGCGCGGAACGGAGTTCACCAAGCCGCTGGCCATCGTCAACTTCGGCGACGAGGAGGGCGCCCGCTTCGGACTCGCCTGCGTCGGCTCCCGGCTCGCCGCCGGCGCGCTGACCCCCGAGGCCGCGCACCGCCTCCGGGACGGCGACGGCGTCACCCTCCCGCAGGCCATGGAGCGCGCCGGCCACGACCCCGACACGATCGGCCCCGACCCTGAACGGCTCGCCGCCATCGGCGCGTTCGTCGAACTCCACGTCGAGCAGGGCCGCGCCCTGGCTCTGTACGACAGCGGCTCCGCCGCGGGGTCCGGCGCCCCGGTCGGCATCGCCTCCGCGATCTGGCCGCACGGCCGCTGGCGGTTCGACTTCCGCGGCGAGGCCAACCACGCCGGCACCACCCGCCTGGAGGACCGCCGCGACCCGATGCTCTCCTACGCCGCGACCGTGCTCGCCGCCCGCGAGCAGGCCCGGCTGGCCGGCGCCCTGGCCACCTTCGGGAAGGTCAGCGTCGAACCGAACGGCGTCAACGCCATCCCCTCGCTCGTCCGCGGCTGGCTGGACGCCCGCGCGGCGGGCCAGGACACCCTGGACACCGTGATCGCCGGGATCGAGCGGGCCGCCGCCGAGCGGGCCGCCCGCGACGGCGTCGACCTGGACGTCGTCCGCGAATCCTTCACGCCCGTCGTGGAGTTCCAGCACGCCCTGCGGGACGAACTGGGCGCCCTCCTCGCCAAGGAGGGCGAACGGCCCGTGCCGGTCCTGGGCACCGGCGCCGGACACGACGCGGGTATTTTGTCCGCGACCGTCCCCACGGCCATGCTGTTCGTCCGCAACCCCACCGGTGTCTCGCACTCGCCCGCCGAAGCGGCCACCGAGGACGACTGCGTCGCCGGGGTCACCGCACTCGCCGACGTACTGGAGGGGCTGGCGTGCCGCTGACGCCGCAGGCAACACCGACACAGACCACCACGACGACGTACTGGCTCGAACACGCCTGGCTCGGCGCGCACGTCGAGCCGGGCGTGGCCGTGGAGGTGGCGGACGGGCGGATCACGGCCGTCCGCCAGGGGGTGCCCGCACCGCCGCCGGGGGCCGAGGCGCTGTACGGGCTGACGATCCCGGGCCTCGCCAACGCCCACTCGCATGCCTTCCACCGCGCGCTGCGCGGCACCGTCCAGGTCGGCAGCGGCACTTTCTGGACCTGGCGCGAGGTGATGTACGGCGTCGCCGAACGGCTCACCCCGGACAGCTACTACGCGCTCGCCCGCGCCGTCTACGCCGAGATGGCGCTCGCCGGCATCACCTGCGTCGGGGAGTTCCACTACCTCCACCACGCGCCCGGCGGCACCCGCTACGACGACCCCAACGCGATGGGCCGGGCGCTGCTCGCGGCCGCCGCCGACGCCGGCATCCGGATCACCCTCCTCGACACCGCCTACCTCTCCGCCGGCTTCGGCGACCCGCCCAACCGGCACCAGCTGCGCTTCTCCGACGGCACCGCGGACGCCTGGGCGGAGCGCGCCGACGCCCTCAAGGGCTCCGAGCACGCCCGGATCGGCGCCGCCGTCCACTCCGTACGCGCCGTCCCCGCCGGGGAGTTGGGCACCGTCGCCGACTGGGCCCGGCGGCGGGAGGCGCCGCTGCACGTCCACCTCTCCGAGCAGACCGCCGAGAACGACGCCTGCCGGGCCGCCCACGGCCGCACCCCCACCCAGCTGCTGGCCGAACACGGCGTGCTGGGCCCGCGCACCACGGCCGTGCACGCCACCCACCTCACCGACCAGGACATCGCGCTGCTCGGCGGCAGCACCACCGGCGTCTGCATGTGCCCCACCACCGAACGGGACCTCGCCGACGGCATCGGCCCGGCCGTGGCGCTCCAGGAGCAGGGCAGCCCGCTCTCCCTCGGCAGCGACAGCCACGCCGTCGTCGACCTGCTCGAAGAGGCCCGCGCCATGGAGCTGAACGAGCGGCTGCGCACCCGCACCCGGGGCCACTGGACGGCCGCCGCCCTGCTGCGCGCCGCCACCGCCGACGGGCACGCCGCCCTCGGCTGGGACGACGCCGGCACCCTCGCACCGGGCGCCCTCGCCGACCTCACCACGATCCGGCTGGACTCCGTACGCACCGCCGGACCGCTGCCCCGGCTGGGCGCCGAGACGGCCGTATTCGCCGCCACCGCGGCGGATGTGCGGCACACCATCGTGGCCGGCCGGCAGATCGTCCGCGAAGGGACGCACACCGGCGTGCCCGACGTGCCCACCGCCCTCGCCGACGCCATCGCCGCAGTGCGCGGCTGACCATCCCCGCCCTCCCCACATCCGGCCCGCGCCGCCCGCGGACGAAGGAGAACACCCCCGCGATGACGACGACCTCCGCGCCGACCACCGCCATCACCCACATCGCCCAGCTCGTCACCAACGACCCCTCCCTCGGTGAAGGCCCCCTCGGTCTGATCCAGGACGCGGCGGTCGTCGTCGACGGCGACCGCATCGCCTGGGTCGGTCCCTCAAGCAAAGCACCCGCCACCGACAACGCCGTCGACGCGGCCGGCCGGGCGGGCCTGCCCGGCTTCGTCGACTCCCACTCCCACCTGGTCTTCGCCGGCGACCGCACCGAGGAGTTCAACGCCCGGATGTCCGGCCGCCCTTACTCCGCGGGCGGCATCCGCACCACCGTCGCCGCCACCCGCGCGGCCGCCGACGACGCCCTGCACGCCAACGTCGCCCGCTACCTCGCCGAGGGCCTCCGCCAGGGCACCACCACCCAGGAGATCAAGTCCGGCTACGGCCTCAGCGTCGAGGACGAGGCCCGCGCGGTGCGGATCGCCGCCGCCCACACCGATGAGGTCACCTTCCTCGGCGCCCACATCGTCCCGCCCGACTACGCCGACGACCCGGCCGGCTACGTCGAGCTGGTCACCGGACCGATGCTCGACGCCTGTGCCCCGCACGCCCGTTGGGTCGACGTCTTCTGCGAGCGCGGCGCCTTCGACGGCGACCAGGCCCGCGCCGTCCTCACCGCCGGCAAGGCCAGGGGCCTGGTGCCGCGGGTGCACGCCAACCAGCTCGGCCACGGCCCCGGCGTCCAGCTCGCCGTCGAACTGGGCGCCGCCTCCGCCGACCACTGCACCCACCTGACCTCCGCCGACATCGACGCGCTGGCCCAGTCCGGCACCGTCGCCACGCTCCTCCCGGGCGCCGAGTTCTCCACCCGCGCCCAGTGGCCCGACGCCCGCCCGCTGCTCGACGCCGGCGCCACCGTCGCGCTCTCCACCGACTGCAACCCCGGCTCGTCCTTCACCAGTTCGATGCCGTTCTGCATCGCGCTGGCCGTCCGCGACATGCGGATGACGCCCGACGAGGCGGTGTGGGCGGCGACCGCAGGCGGCGCCCGGGCGCTGCGCCGGGACGACGTCGGCCGGATCGCCCCCGGCGCCCGCGCCGACCTGCTCCTGCTGGACGCCCCGTCCCACGTCCACCTCGCCTACCGGCCGGGCGTGCCGCTGGTAACGGACGTCTGGCACAAGGGCGTTCGCCTCTGAGGACGGCGCGCGGAGCCGCGGGCACAGGACGGCGCGCGGAGCCGCGGGCACAGGACGGCGCGCGGTGCCGCGGACACACAGAGGGCCCGTCCCGGACGATTCCGGGGCGGGCCCTCGTGTGCACGGGCGTCCGCCGGCCTCGGGGACCGGCCCCGACCGCGGAGGCTATTCCTCGATCATCAGCCCCTTGCGGAGCCGGACGAGGGTGCGGGAGAGCAGCCGGGAGACGTGCATCTGGGAAATGCCCAGTTCCTCGCCGATCTCGGACTGCGTCATATTGGCCACGAATCGCAGCGAGAGGATCTTCCGGTCGCGCGAGGGGAGTTCGGCGATCAGCGGCTTCAGCGATTCGACGTATTCGATGCCTTCGAGGCCGTTGTCCTCATAACCGATCCGGTCGGCCAGCGCGCCCTCGCTGTCGTCCTCCTCGGGCTGGGCGTCCAGCGAGCTCGCGGTGTAGGCGTTGCTCGCGGCCATCCCTTCGACGACCTCGTCCTTGGTGATGCCGAGGCGTTCGGCGAGTTCGCCGACCGTGGGTGCCCGGTCCAGCTTCTGCGCCAGTTCGTCGCCCGCTTTGGCCAGATCCAGACGGAGTTCCTGAAGACGCCGGGGAACCCGCACGGACCAGCTGGTGTCGCGGAAGAAACGCTTGATCTCGCCGACGATGGTCGGCATCGCGAACGTCGGGAACTCCACGCCGCGGCTGAGCTCGAAACGGTCGATGGCCTTGATCAGACCGATCGTGCCGACCTGGACGATGTCCTCCATGGGCTCACTGCGGGAGCGGAACCGGGAGGCCGCGAACTTCACCAGCGCGAGGTTGAGCTCGACCAGGGTGTTGCGGACGTACGCGAATTCGTGGGTGCCTTCTTCCAGCGATTCCAGGCGCTCGAAGAGGGTTTTCGACAGGGCCCGCGCGTCCACCGGACCCACTTCGTCGAACGGTGGGATTTCGGGCAGTCCGTCGATGTCGGGCACGCTCACCGGCTCTGCGGCCGCGGCGTGCGACTGGGAAGGAATGAGTCCGGTCACATCGGACCGAGGTGTCGACGATGCGGGGCTCTGCTCGTCCTCGATGCGCAATTCGTCGAGCCGGGGTGACATGTGTCTCCTCCATCGTTCTCGGCATATGGCTGCCGAAGCCTCTGCGTGAAGCTGCGGTGTGCGGCGCCTCCAAAGCCGGCCGTTTCGAATGTGTCCTTCTACGCCTACCTGGCTTCGATGGAAGAAGGCAAGTGCGTCTTGTCCGCAATCCTGCGCTATGCCCGGTCTACGGCTACCGACGGGCGTCAGGAAGGCGTAGGGTTCGACGCGCGCAGTCATGGGCAATGGTCGTCACCAAAACAGTCGTCTAGGCAGCAAGAGGGGTGCGCTCGCATGGACCGCGGGACGGTCGGCAGTGCAAGCCGGGGTCGGCTTCACGTCGAGATCCGCCATCACGGCGCCAGCGCGGTCGTGACCGTCGCGGGTGAGTTGGATCACCACACCGCGGATCTGCTGCGGGAATCGCTGGAAGGCTGTGTCGACGACGGATATGCACGCCTCGTGGTGGACTGCTCACCGCTCGAATTCATGGACTCCACCGGACTCAACGTCCTGCTCGGTGCCCGGCTGAAAGCGGAGGCCGCCGGCGGCGGCGTCCATCTGGCCCGGATGCAACCCGTGGTGGCCCGGGTATTCGAGATCACCGGCGCGGAAGCGGTTTTCACCGTGCACGACTCGCTCGACGCGGCCCTGGCCGATTGACCGGCCGCGATGTCCGGAAGGATACGTTCCGGGCGCGTAGTCGGAGTCACAACTTCCGTACCCAAGAAGTGGGTGTTCTCACGGTCCGGTCGGGCAGGAGACACCTGAATCCGTTGAATCAGTCAGTTATCTGTTGTCCGTGAACAGGCGAATCGGTGAGGTGAAGCGCTGATGAGCACCACCCGGCCGTACCCGCCGGGCGATCTCGGCCCGGAGCCGGGCGGCGCCGGCGCTCCCGCCGCCGGAGCCTCCGCCGCCGTCCCGTCGGGTCAGATCCGCCGGCTGCGCCTGGCGGGCGCCCGGGGCGCCGTGGCACGGGCCCGCGACTTCGCCCGGGAGGCGTTGCACGACTGGGGCTGGCTGCCGGCCGCGACCGCCGACCAGCGGGCCGCGGCCGAGGACGTCCTGCTCGTCGTCTCGGAGCTGGTCACCAACGCCTGCCTGCACGCCGAGGGCCCCGAGGAGCTGCGGCTGCGCTGCGCGGCCAAGGTGATCCGCCTGGAGGTCAGCGACCTGGGCGCGGGCTCCCCGGCGCCGCGCAGCCCGCACCGCCCCGGACGGCCCGGCGGCCACGGCATGTTCATCGTGCAACGGCTGTGCCTGGACTGGGGCGTGGTGCGCAACGCCGACGGCGCGGGCAAGACCGTCTGGGCGGAACTGGCCGCGCCCTCCTGAAAGGACGGCGAACGGGAAGAGAGTGAGCGCGGGCCCGCGGGCCCGCGCTTCCGCGTTCCCGGAGCCGTTCGGGGCAGGGGCGAACCCCCTTCCGGACGGATCCGGCCGCCGCCCGGCATCGGGGCTGTGCGGTGCCTTCCCTCGGCAACCTCCCGGGCGTACCTTGAGCGCCCAATCTGATGTGCCGTCAGTAACATCCGGCGGCGCGCCGAACCGGGAGAAGGGGAACTCGAGGTGGCCCGCTTCCACGCACAGCACGGCAGGCGGCCGCGGCGGGCGGCCGGGCTGGCCGTGGCCGCGGTGACGGCGGCCGGTTCCGCGGTGCTGTTCACCGCGCCCGCCGCGCACGCCGCGATCGTCGACGTCAACTACCAGTGCAAAACGCCGATCGGCAACAAGGGGGCGGTCTCGCCCATAGACATCAAGGGAACGCCCGCCGGCGGGGCGTACCAACTCGTGATGTCCTTCCAGAAGGGCGTCTCCTCCAGCCCCGTCGAACTGGGCAAAGGCGCCATGAAGCCCAGCGCCCTGATCCAGCTCGGCGGCGCGGAGCACGGCACCGTGCAGGTCACCGGACCGCCCAACGCCCAGGCGATACCCGCCAACACGCCGATCAAGATAAGCGACCTGAGCGGTACCTACACCCCGAAGGCGAGCGGGAAGGTCACCTTCACCGCCGCCACGCTCACCATCAAGGCGCTGGGCACCACCACCACCTGCACCCCGAGCAACCACCCCAAGCCCTCGCTGACCCTGGACGTGAAAGGCGGCGGCGGTTCCGGCAGTTCGGGCGGCAGCGGGGGCGCCGCGGCGGCCGGCGGCTCGACCGGCGGCGGCCGGCTGCCGCAGACCGGACCGGCGGACTCCGCCCTCGCCCTGGGCACTCTCGGCGGCACCGTGCTGCTCACCGGCGCCGCCGGCGTCCTCTGGCTGACCCGCCGCCACCAACGCGCCTGACCCGCACCGGGAGCCGCCGATGCCGTTCCGTCCCCGCACCGCGGCCACCGGCGCGGTCCTCGCGGCCGCCGTCGTCCTGCCGGCCCCCGCGGCGGCCGCGGCCGCACCGCCCGCCGCCGCCCGGGCCGGGCCGTCCGGCCCCGCCGCGCCGGGCTGGTCCGCCGCGCCCACCGGGACCGCCCGGACGTCCTTCTATCTGGAGGGCCCGCCGGGCGCCGCCCTCACCGACCGGCTGGCCGTCCGCAACCCGTCCGGCCGGCCGGTCACCGTACGCCTGGCCGGCGACGGCGGGGACGGTGGGGACGGCGCCGGGGCGTGGCTCGCCTTCGGCACTCCGGAGCTGACGGTTCCGCCGCGGACGCGGGCCAGTGTCCCGTTCACGGTGGCCGTGCCACGCACCGCCGCCCCAGGCAGCCACCCCGGCACGCTCACCGTCACCGGGACCGCGCCCGGCGCACGGACCCGTATCCCGGTCCGGCTGCGGGTGACCGGGCCCACGCTGTCCGCGCTCACCGTCGAGCAGGTGTCGGTGACCCGGCGGGGGAGCGCCGTGCTGATCCACTACACCCTGGTCAACCGCGGCAACACCGCCCTCCGGCCGCGGCTGGCGGTCCGCGCCGACGGCCTCTTCGGGCCCCTGCTGCGCCGCACCGCCCGCACCCTGCCCGGCGTCCTGCCGCCCGGCGCCCGCGCCGACCGGACCGAGACCTGGCCCGATCCGCCGGCCCTGGACGCGGCCGACATCCGCCTCACCGCCACCGCGGCGGACGGCGCACACGGCACCGCGACCGCCTCGTACGTCCCCGTCCCCTGGGGCGCCGGGGCCGCACTGCTCGTCCTCCTGGCCGCCGGCGGGGTCGGCTGGGCGGTCGTACGACGTCGCAGGCGCACCGGCCGTACGGGCTCTGCGGGTGGTACGGGCCGTACGGGCGACGGCAGGGGAATGCCGGACGAGGCGGCCGGCGGCGCGCGACGGGCGGACGGGACGCCCGGGGCCGCCGTACCGGGCCCGAGGAACGGACCCCCGACACCGGATGTCACGACGACGGGAAGCGCGACGGTCACGAGGACGGGATCAGGGGTGCGCAGGTGAACGGCGAGGGGCACGACGCGGGCGGGAGTGGAGAGAAGCACGAGGTGGGTGGGGTCAGTGGGACGGGCGGGGCAGGTGCCCGGCGCCGCCGCCGTGCCCCCGCCCGGCTCGCCGCCCTCGTCCCCCTCGTCCTCGCGCTGCTCCCGGTCCTCCCGCCCGGTCCGGCCGTGGCGGCCGCGTACGCCGCCACGGCAGCCGACCCGCCGACCGCGGCGGTCTCGCAGCGCCAGGCGGGCGCCGGCGGCAACGTCACCGTCACCGGGCGCGGCTGGCGCCCGCACACCCTGCTGACGCTGCTGATCTGCGGACAGAACATGATCGGCGGCACCAACTCCTGTGCCAACGGCGACGGCCGGACCGCCACCACCGACGACCGGGGCGCGTTCGCCACGCGGCTGCCGGTCGCCGAACCGCCCAAGCCCTGCCCCTGCGTGGTGCACGTGGCGGCCGTGACCGGCCCGGCGGCCGCCGCGGACGCCGCGTTCAAGGTGGCCGGGCACCCGGTCGCGCCGCTGCCCCAGGACGTCAGCGCCGGCCGCCTGGCCGTCCTGGCGCAGCCCCGGCTGACCGGCAGCAGCGGACTCCTCACCTGGTTCGGCGCCCCGCCGCAGCGCGAACTGACCGTCACCGTCGGCAACTTGGGCTCGGTGCCGGCCAAGGACCCGGTCTTCCAGGTCGGCACCTCGCACGGCGTCTTCGCGCCCCGGTGGGACGACCAGCGGTGGCGGGGGACGGTCCCCGCCGGGCGGAAGGCCGAGGTCCGGCTCCCGGTGGAGCTGGCCGCCGGGGCGCACGGGGACTATCTGGTCTCCCTCAAGTACGGCGGCAGGCTGCTGGTCGAGCAGCCGTGGGAGGTCGGCCGGCCGTGGGGCGTGACGCTCTTCTGGCTGCTGCTGTGCCTCGTCGTCCCGGCGGCGGTGTTCCGGATCGGGATGGCGGTCGTCGACCGTGTCCGCCCGCCCCGTCCGCAGCGGCACCGGCGGCGGGACGCGTACGAGCACGACGATGCGTACGAGCGCGGTGACGCCTACGAGTACGACGACGCGTACGACAGGAATCCCGGCACTGGTACGGGCGCCGCACCGGACGGTGCCCCCGTACTGCCGTGGTTCACCCCGGACACCGCACCGTCCACCACCGCAACCGAACGACCCCCGTCGAAAGGTTCGTGATGACGTGATGACGCTGATGAGGTTGACCAGGCCCGCCGGGCCGACCGGGCAGCACAGACGAGCGGCGGCCGCCGCGGCGGCCGCGCTGGTGCTCGCCGGGGTGGGTGTGGTGACCGCCGCCGGGCCCGCCCGGGCGGCCGAGGTGGCGTACCTGACGGAATGTCAGCCGCCGCCGATATCGGGGCTGCCGCCCGTCGAGGGCACCACCAGGGTCGAGGTGAGCGCGCCCGCGACCGCCAAGGTCGGCGACGCGGTCGAGGTGGTCTGGACGACGGTCCAGGCGGCCTCGCAGAACCCCGGCATCCTCGATCTGGACAAGGACACCGTCCAGCCGACCGGCACGCTCAAGGTCGCCGGGGCGCAGACCGGGGACCTGGCGGTACAGGGCCCGCGGCAGAACCCGCCGATCCCGAAGAACAGCCCGATGAAACTGTCCGCCATGAAGGGCACGCTGAAACTCACCGCGCCCGGGGAGGTCACGCTGACGCCCGGTGCGTACAACATCAACGTCAGCAAGCCGATCTCCACGGACACCAAGTGCGCGCCCAAGGAGACGGTGCATCCGGCGGTCACCATCAAGGTCACGGACGGCGGCGGCTCCTCCGGCGGCACGAACGGGGGGACGACCAGCGGCGGCACGACCGGTGGGGGAACGGGCAGCGGCGGGACGAGCGCCGGTAGCACCACCTCCGGCGGCAGCAGCGGAGGTTCCGGTTCCACCGGCGGCACCGGCGGCAGCTCCGGCACCTCCGGTTCCACCGGCGGCTCCGGCGGCGACCCCGACGGCACCGCCTACAAGGGCAAGGAGGTGCAGGTCCCGTACGCCTGCAAGACGCCCATCGGCGACAAGAAGGCGACCTCGCCGGTCCAGATCAACGGCGTCAAGAAGGGCGGCGCCTACGACCTGACGGTGCACTTCGCCAAGTCCGTCATGGACAGCCCGGCGGACATCCCCGCGAACTCGGTCAAGCCGTCGATGGACGTGAAGGTGGGCGGCGCCGACAAGGGCACCGTCAAGGTCGAGGGCCCCACCAACGCCCGGCCCATCAAGGCCGGCCAGCCCATCGCGATCCCCGACCTCAAGGGCGGCTACAAGCCCGGCGCCACCGGACGGGCCACGCTCACCCCGGGCGTGCTGACCGTCAACGCCCTCGGGACGACCACCACCTGCACCCCGGAGAAGGACCCCGGCGCCTCGCTCACCCTGGACACCGCGGCGCAGCCCGGCGGCACCTCGGGCGGCACGTCCACCGGGGGCGGCACGTCCTCCGGCGGCGGCTCGGCCGGACCGGCCAGTGTCTCCGGCGGCAGCGGCAGTACGGGCGGCCTGGCCCGGACCGGCGCGGCCGACCACGGCGCGCTGACCGCCCTCGGCCTGCTCGCCGGCACCGTCGTCCTGCTCGGCGCCGCGGCCCTCACCTTCACCCCGCGGCGACTGCGCCGCTGAGGGAACTGGCATACGAAAGGGCCCGGCACGCACCAGCGCGCCGGGCCCCTTCTCCGTTATCTCCGCTACCGGGAGCGGACGCTACCGGGAACGAATCAGTGCACGTCCCCCATGAGCGGGGTGATCTTCTTGCGGTACATGAAGACCGCGAAACCGGCCAGGACGGCCAGCGCGGCCTCGGTGACGAGCACCCCCACACCGCTGAGGTCCGCACCCCCGATGGACACCAGGGAGATGACGCTGTCGCCCGCGGTGACGGCGAGGAACCAGACACCCATCATCTGGCTGGCGTACTTCTGCGGCGCCAGCTTCGTCGTCACCGACAGGCCGACCGGGGACAGGCACAGCTCGCCCATCGTCTGCAGGCCGTAGACGGTGATCAGCCACATCGGGCTGACCTTGGTGCCGTCCGAGGACATGGCGATCGGCACCAGGAAGAAGAAGTACGAGGCGCCGATCAGCACCATCGCCATGGCGAACTTCACCGGCGTGCTGGGCTCACGGTTGCGGCGGGCCAGCGCCAGCCACGCCGAGGCGAAGACCGGGGCCAGGACCAACACCCACATCGGGTTGACCGACTGCAGGAACGAGGAGGGGTAGGCCCAGCCGAAGACCGACTCCGCGGTGTTCTTCTCGGCGAAGATGTTCAGCGTCGAACCGGCCTGGTCGAAGATCATCCAGAAGACCGCGGCGGCGACGAAGAACCACACGTAGCTGCTGACCTTGGCCTGCTCGCCCGCCGTCAGCTCCTTGTCCCGCTTGATGCGCAGCAGCACGAAGCACGGGACGCAGATGCCGATGACGGCCAGCGGGATCAGCGCCCAGTTGAGCGTGAAGTGGCCGGTGCCGGCGACGATCCCGTAGAAGACCGCGGCGACCGCGGCCCAGATCAGGCCCTTGCGCAGCCAGCTGGTGCGCTCCTGGGCGGCCAGCGGGCTCGGGACCTGGCTGCTCCTCGGGCTGAGGTTCCGGGTGCCGATGAGGAACTGGACCAGACCCAGCGCCATGCCCAGCGCCGCGGTCGCGAAGCCCAGGTGCCAGTTGATGCCCTGGCCGATGCCGCCGATGACGATCGGGGCGGCCATGGACCCGATGTTGATGCTCATGTAGAAGACGGTGAAACCGCCGTCCCGGCGCGGGTCCTGCGGGCCGTCGTAGAGGTGGCCCACCATCGTGGAGATGTTGGACTTCAGCAGGCCGGAGCCGCATGCCACCATCGCCAGACCGGCGAAGAACGTCGGGCCGGGGACGGCCAGGACGATGTGGCCCGCGATGACCACGCACGAGCCGACGATCACCGTCTTGCGGGGACCCCAGACCCGGTCGCCGAACCAGCCGCCGGGCATGGCGAGCAGGTACACCAGGGCCATGTAGACCGCGTAGATCGCCGAGGCGGAGACCGCCGTCATGGCGAGACCGCCGCCCTGCGAGCCGACCTTGGCGTCCGCACCACCGGAGATCAGGTACAGGACGAGCAGGGCACGCATGCCGTAGAAGCTGAAGCGCTCCCACATCTCGGTCATGAAGAGAGTGGCCAGGCCGCGGGGGTGGCCGAAGAAGGTCTTGCCGCCGTTCGCAGGGGTTCCCTGCTGGGCGGCGTCCTTCGTCAGGCTGGACGCCATGGTGGTTCCTATGCTTCTCGGGACGCCTCCGAGGACTCGGTGGGCGCCCGGGTGGGGGATGACCGGCACCGTCGCCGTCCTGCCCGCCCTCACGTCCGGAGGGTCGGCGCTCCCCAAGGAGGGCCGGGGCAGGGCGAACACCGGATCCACGCCCCCCGTGCCGCGGCGAGGCGGCCGGCGGACCCGGTCGACAGGTCGTGCACCGTGCACGGAACCGGGATGCCGGGCCCGCACACAACAAGGACCGACGGCGTCAGTGCGGCGCCTCGGATCCCGGGTAGTGCGTTGGACGTTCCGGACACCATACGTCCGCTCGGCAGTCCGTTGGGAGTGGTGAGAGAACGCTCACACTCCGCCCGGGAACCCTTTACAGCCCTCTGTGCGACCACGCCCGCGCCCGCGCGCCCGCGTCCCGGGCGCATGAGCGGGGCGCGGACCGGGCCCCGCTGTCGCCCATCCGTGCTGGTCCGCCCCTCGTCCTCGGTACATCGGACTACCATCGGCCCATGACCCGTGTACTGCTCGCCGAGGATGACGCGTCCATCTCGGAGCCGCTCGCCCGCGCCCTGCGCCGCGAGGGTTACGACGTCGAGGTGCGTGAGGACGGCCCGACGGCGCTCGACGCCGGTCTCCAGGGCAATATCGACCTGGTGGTCCTGGATCTCGGGCTGCCCGGTATGGACGGTCTTGAGGTCTGCCGCCGCCTGCGCAACGAAGGCCATTCCTTCCCCATCCTGGTGCTGACCGCCCGCGCCGACGAGGTGGACACCGTCGTCGGCCTCGACGCCGGCGCCGACGACTACGTCACCAAGCCCTTCCGGCTCGCCGAACTCCTCGCCCGGGTCCGGGCCCTGCTCCGCCGCGGCTCCACCGCCGAGCCCCAGCAGCCGCCCGCCACCCACGGCGTGCGGATCGACGTCGAGTCGCACCGCGCCTGGATGGGCGACGAGGAACTCCAGCTCACGGCGAAGGAGTTCGACCTGCTGCGGGTGCTGGTGCGGGACGCCGGCCGGGTCGTCACCCGCGACCAGCTGATGCGCGAGGTCTGGGACACCACCTGGTGGTCGTCCACCAAGACGCTGGACATGCACATCTCCTGGCTCCGCAAGAAGCTCGGGGACGACGCCGCCAACCCCCGGTACATCGCCACCGTCCGCGGGGTCGGCTTCCGCTTCGAAAAGAGCTAGGGGCCCGTGCGCCGCCGACTGATCAACTCCACGCTCGCCGTGGTGCTCGTCGTCATCGCCGTCTTCGGCGTCTCCCTGGTGATCGTCGAGACCCGCACGATCCAGTCCGGCGCGCAGGAGTCCGTGGCGTCCGAGGCGGTCCGGCTGGTCGGGATAGTCGAGAGCCGGCTCGGCAGCAACGAGAAGATCACCCCGGAGATCCTCTCGGAGCAGATCACCGCCCACCGCTACGCCGAGATCAAGGTGCCCGGCAAGCCGAAGATCGAGATCGGCCGGCGTCCGTCCGGCGACGTGATCCGGTCCGAGGTGCGCGGCGACCGCGGCGAGTCCGTCACCGTCCAGGAGTCCCGGGCCACGGTCAGCGCGGAGATCGGCCGGACGCTGCTGGTGATCCTCGCCGTCGCCCTGCTGGCGATCCTGGCCGCCGTGGTGCTCGCCATCCGGCAGGCCCGCCGCCTCACCGCCCCCCTCACCGACCTCGCCGAGACCGCCGAGCGGCTGGGCTCCGGCGACCCCCGGCCCCGCCACCGCCGCTACGGCGTCCAGGAACTCGACCGGGTCGCCGACGTTCTCGACGCCAGCGCCGAGCGGATCGCGCGGATGCTCACCGCCGAGCGGCGGCTGGCCGCCGACGCCTCCCACCAGCTGCGCACCCCGCTGACCGCGCTGTCCATGCGGCTGGAGGAGATCACCCTCACCGACGACCCGGACACCGTGAAGGAGGAGGCCACCATCGCGCTGGCCCAGGTGGAGCGGCTGACGGACGTCGTCCAGCGGCTGCTGACCAACTCCCGGGACCCGCGGACCGGCTCGGCCGTCGCCTTCGACCTCGACGAGGTCGTCAAGCAGCAGATCGAGGAGTGGCGCCCGGCCTACCGCAGCGCCGG
This sequence comes from Streptomyces sp. S186, assembly GCF_051603415.1. Taxonomy (NCBI): domain Bacteria; kingdom Bacillati; phylum Actinomycetota; class Actinomycetes; order Kitasatosporales; family Streptomycetaceae; genus Streptomyces; species Streptomyces sp. S186. The sequence goes on from NZ_CP193932.1 coordinate 5,001,590, forward strand.
ACGGGCCATCGTCCGCTCCGGCAAGAAGGGCCTGCGGGCCGTCGGCACCCCGGGCGCGGTCGCCCAGGTGCTGGCCACCCTGATCGAGAACTCCCTGATGCACGGCGACGGTACGGTCGCCCTGCGCACCCGCGTCACCGGCAATCAGGCCGTCGTCGAGGTCACCGACGCCGGCCCCGGGGTCCCGCCGGACCTCGGCTCCCGGGTCTTCGAACGGACCGTCTCCGGCCGCAACTCCACCGGCCTCGGGCTCGCCGTCGCCCGCGACCTGGCCGAGGCGGACGGCGGACGGCTGGAGCTCCTCCAGCAGCACCCGCCGGTCTTCGCGCTGTTCCTGGCCCGGGAGGGCGAGCTCACCGAGGAGTGAGCCGGGCGCTACTTCCGGGCGGCGCCGCTCGGCAGCCGGGAGTCGTCCGCCAGGAACGACTCCGCGGTCTGCACCGCCTCCCGGGCGGGCAGCGCCCGGAAGACCCAGGTGCGGTACGACCAGAAGCGGAAGAGCGTGGCGATGCCGATGCCCAGGAACTTGAAGACGTTGCTCTGCAGCGGGGCGTCCCAGCCGAAGCCGTAGGTCGCGGCGTAGAGGATGCCGTTCTCGATGACCAGGCCGACCACGCTGAACAGCAGGAACAGCGTCAGCTCGCGGGTCCGGCCGCGCTTGTCGCGGTCCCGGTAGGCGAAGTAGCGGTAGCCGACGTAGTTGGTGAAGGTGGCCACCACCGTCGCCACGATGCTCGCCCGGACGACGGGCAGTTCGGTCAGGTGCCGGACGAGGTTGAAGACCGCGAAGTTCACCACGACGCCCGCGCCGCCGACGGCGCCGAACTTCACGACTTCCCGGACCAGGCCCTCCAGCCGTGAGCGCAGCGCGCTCCGTTCACTCATGGTGATCGTTCAGCTCCCCGTCGTGGGCGGTAGGCGGGCCGGCGACCCGGTCGGGCACCCTCATGCTAACCACGCCCGCCGGAGCGCGAGACCCGGACGGTCTCTCCCGTACACCCCCGTACGGAATCGGCCATCACGTTCCGCGATCGGCCATCACCCCACCGTCACGCGGAAGTTGAGGACATCGGCGCCCGGCTCGTCCGCCACCCCCGCCGTACACCGCAGGCAGCGCAGCAGTCGCAGGTCGGTGCGGCCCGGGCGGCCCGCCTCGAAGTCCAGCGCCAGGGAGTGCTGGCCGGCGGACGGCGGGCCGGCGCCGTCGTCCGGTGCGGTCCGCCGCTGCCCGGCGGCCCGCAGAACGGCCGGATCCGGCCGCGGGGCGGCGACGATCCAGTGGTAGCCGTCGCCGGGATCGTCGGGCACCTCGATGGTGAAGCGGTCGCCGGCGGAGACCGAGATCTCGGTGTCGCCGGGGCCGAACACCTCGGGTCCTGACAGCCGGCTGATCACCGAGTACAGGGCGATCAGCAGGGCGGTGACCGCGACGGCGGTCACCAGCGCCCGGGAGTTCCTCGTTATGCCGCCGCTCTCCATGCGGCCTCCCCCTGTCGACCGATCGCCCTCGAACGCGCCTCTCGGACGATCCTCCAACTCCGGGTCGGGTGCACGACCGCCGGGCGGCTACCCTGGGGGCGTGACGTTCCCGGTAGTCGGCATGGTCGGCGGCGGTCAGCTCGCCCGTATGACCCACGAGGCGGGTATCCCCCTCGGTATCAAGTTCAAGCTCCTCAGTGACACCCCGCAGGACTCGGCGGCGCAGGTGGTCAGCGAAGTCGTCGTCGGCGACTACCGCGATCTGGACACCCTCCGCGCGTTCGCCCGCGGCTGCGATGTGCTCACCTTCGACCACGAGCACGTGCCCACCGAGCACTTGCGGGCCCTGGAGGCCGACGGCATCCCCGTCCGCCCCGGCCCGGACGCGCTGGTGCACGCCCAGGACAAGGGGGTGATGCGGGCGAAGCTGGACGCCATCGGTGTGCCCTGCCCGCGCCACCGCATCGTCTCCGACCCCGCCGACGTGGAGCGCTTCGCGGCCGAGGGCGCGGGCTTCCCCGTGATCCTCAAGACCGTCCGCGGGGGCTACGACGGCAAGGGCGTCTGGCTGGTGCGATCCTCCAAGGAGGCGCAGGAACCATTCCTCGCCGGAGTGCCCGTCCTGGCCGAGGAGAAGGTCCCCTTCGTCCGCGAACTGGCCGCCAACGTCGTCCGCTCCCCGCACGGCCAGGCCGTCGCCTACCCGGTCGTCGAGTCCGTCCAGGTCGACGGCGTCTGCGACACCGTGATCGCCCCGGCCCCCGGCCTCTCCGACGAGCTCTCCACCCACGCCCAGCAGCTCGCCCTGCGGATCGCCGACGAACTCGGCGTCGTCGGGCACCTCGCGGTCGAGCTGTTCGAGGTCCGGGACGCCGGCGGCGCCCCCGCCGTCCTCGTCAACGAGCTGGCCATGCGCCCGCACAACTCCGGCCACTGGACCCAGGACGGCGCGATCACCTCGCAGTTCGCCAACCACGTCCGCGCCGTCCTCGACCTCCCGCTCGGCGACCCGCGCCCGCGCGCCCGCTGGACGGTGATGGCCAACGTCCTCGGCGGCGACTACCCCGACATGTATGCGGCGTACCTCCATTGCATGGCACGCGATCCGCAGTTGAAGATTCACATGTACGGCAAGGACGTGAAGCCGGGCCGCAAGGTCGGGCACGTCAACACCTACGGCGACGACCTGGCGGATGTGCGTGAGCGCGCCGCGCACGCCGCCGGATACCTGCGAGGAACGATCACCGAATGAGCAGCGCAGCGAGTTCCCCTGTCGTCGGCATCGTCATGGGCTCGGACTCCGACTGGCCCGTCATGGAGGCCGCCGCCCAGGCCCTGGAGGAGTTCGAGATCCGCTACGAGGTCGACGTCGTCTCCGCCCACCGCATGCCGCACGAGATGATCGCCTACGGCGAGCAGGCCGCCGGCCGCGGCCTGAAGGCGATCATCGCCGGCGCCGGGGGAGCCGCCCACCTGCCGGGCATGCTCGCCTCCGTCACCCCCCTCCCGGTCATCGGCGTCCCCGTCCCCCTCAAGTACCTCGACGGCATGGACTCCCTCCTCTCCATCGTCCAGATGCCGGCCGGCGTCCCGGTCGCCACCGTCTCGGTCGGCGGCGCGCGCAACGCCGGACTGCTCGCCGCCCGGATGCTCGCCGCCCACGACCCCGAACTCCTCGCCCGCATGCGGGACTTCCAGCAGGAGCTGAACGACCAGGCCACCGAGAAGGGCAAGCGGCTGCGCAACAAGGTCGCGGGCACGGCCGGCTTCGGCTTCGGGGGCGGCAAGTGACGGCCGCCCTGGACGCCGCCCGGGACCTGCTCGCCCGCTGGCCGGTCGTCGACGGCCACAACGACCTTCCCTGGGCCCTGCGCGAACAGGTCCGCTACGACCTCGACCGGCGCGACGTCGCCACCGACCAGAGCACCCACCTGCACACCGACATCCCCCGGCTGCGCGCCGGCGGGGTCGGCGCACAGTTCTGGTCGGTGTACGTACGCTCCGACTACACCGGCGACCACGCCGTCAGCGCCACCCTGGAACAGATCGACGCCGTACGGCAGTTGACCACCCGTTACGCAGCCGACCTACGCCTGGCGGCCACCGCCGACGACATGGAGGCGGCCCGCGCCGAGGGCCGCATCGCCTCCCTCATGGGCGCCGAGGGCGGCCACTCGATCAACAACTCCCTGGCCACCCTGCGGGCCTTCCACGCCCTGGGCGTCCGCTACATGACGCTCACCCACAACGACAACAACGACTGGGCGGACTCCGCGACCGACACCCCCCGCCACCACGGCCTGTCGGCCTTCGGCGAAGAGGTCGTCCGCGAGATGAACCGCTGCGGGATGCTGGTTGATCTCTCGCATGTCTCGGCCGACACGATGCGCGACGCCCTGCGTGTCAGCACCGCGCCGGTGATCTTCTCGCACTCCTCCGCCCGCGCGGTCTGCGACCACCCGCGCAACATCCCCGACGACGTCCTGGCCCAACTCCCGGCCAACGGTGGCGTCGCGATGGCCACCTTCGTCCCGAAGTTCGTCCTGCCCGCCGCGGTCGAGTGGACCCTGCGCGCCGACGCGAACATGCGCGCCCACGGCCTGCACCACCTCGACACCACCGAGCGTGGCATGGCCGTCCAGCGCGCCTTCGAGGCCGCGAACCCCCGCCCGGCGGCCACCGCGGCGACCGTCGCCGACCATCTCGACCACATGCGCGAGGTCGCGGGCATCGACCATGTCGGCATCGGCGGCGACTACGACGGCACGGCGTTCACGCCGTCCGATCTCGCGGATGTCGCGAGCTATCCGCGACTTGTCGCGGAACTCCTCGACCGGAAGTGGTCGGAGGCCGACCTGGCGAAGCTGACGTGGCGCAACGCCGTGCGTGTCCTCCGCGACGCGGAGGATGTCGCTCGTGCCGAGGGGGCTCGACGGGGGCCGTCGAACGCCACGCTCCGCTAGGGGTTCCCACGTTGTTGGGTTCCCCGCCGCGGGGGTCTTTGTCTTTGCGCCTGCGGCGCCGATCCGCTGCGCGGGGCGTGTCCGGCCCGCTTCGCGGGCTTGTTGTCCGCTGCGCGGGGCTGTTGGGTGCGGTGACGGGCCTCCGGGGGTGGTGTGCCGGACTGCTTCGCTTTACGTCCGGCACACCACCCCCTCCGACCCGTCCCCTCCCGTTGAGGGGTGGTTTTCAGGCCAGTTGGGCTACCTGCCCGGTGGGTCAGTGCAGGCCCTGGACTGATGGGTGACCGTTGCCGAGGGGGTGCCCCTTTGATGAGTGGCCGTCAGGGGACCAGTGAGGTCGACCCCCACTCACCGTCTTCATGACCACCCACGGGAGGGGACGGGTCGGAGGGGCAGGGGTGTGCCGGACGTAAAGCGAAGCAGTCCGGCACACCCCTGCCCCGGAGGCCCGGCACCGCGGCCGAACAGCCCCGCGCAGCGGAACCCCGATGCGCCGCAGGCGCAAAAGACGCGGCGAACCCCTACGGCGGGAAAGCCGAAAAGCGAGGGAAGGAATTTCGCTAGGCGGACGGACGTCCAAGGGCTCGGTAGAGCCACCCGGCCTTGCGCCACAACGCCGGATCCAGCGCGTTGCGGCCGTCCAGGACGCTCCGTTCGGCGACAACCTCGCCGAGCACGCCGGGGTCGAGTTCCCGGAACTCGCGCCACTCCGTCAGGTGCAGGACGACATGCGCACCGCGCACCGCTTCCAGGGCACTCTCCGCGTAACCGAGGGTCGGGAAGACCCTCTTCGCGTTGGCCATGCCCTTGGGGTCGTAGACCGTGACCTGGCCGCCCTGGAGGTGGATCTGGCCGGCGACGTTGAGGGCGGGGGAGTCGCGGACGTCGTCCGAGTCGGGCTTGAAGGTCGCGCCGAGGACCGCGACCCGCTTGCCGAGGAAGCTGCCGCCCACCGCGTCCCGGGCCAGTTCGACCATGTGGCCGCGGCGCCGCATGTTGATCGAGTCGATCTCGCGCAGGAACGTCAGGGCCTGGTCGGCGCCCAGCTCACCGGCGCGCGCCATGAAGGCCCGCAGGTCCTTGGGCAAGCAGCCGCCGCCGAAGCCGATGCCGGCCCGCAGGAACTTCTTGCCGATCCGCTCGTCGTGGCCGATCGCCTCGGCCAGCTTCACCACGTCGCCGCCGGCGGCCTCGCACACCTCGGCCATGGCGTTGATGAACGAGATCTTGGTGGCCAGGAAGGAGTTGGCGGAGGTCTTCACCAGCTCGGCGGTGGGGTAGTCCATGACGATGAACGGGGAGCCCTCGGCGATCGGGGTGGCGTAGACCTCGCGCAGCAGCGCCTCGGCCCGCTCGCTGGTGACGCCGGCCACGATCCGGTCGGGGTGCAGGGTGTCCTGGACGGCGAAGCCCTCGCGCAGGAACTCCGGGTTCCAGGCCAGCTCGGCGTCGGCGCCCGCGGGCGCGGCGGCCGCCAGCCGCTGCGCGAGCCGGGCCGCGCTGCCCACCGGCACCGTCGACTTGCCGACCACCAGCACCGGGCGGGTCAGATGCGGTGCCAGGGAGTCGAAGGCGGCCTCGACGTAGGACATGTCGCAGGCGTACTCGCCGTGCTTCTGCGGGGTGTTCACGCAGACGAAGTGGACGTCGCCGAAGGCTCCGGCCTCCTCGTAGGAGGTGGTGAAGCGCAGCCGGCCGGTGGAGCCGTCGAAGCCGGCGACATGGCGGCGCAGCAGCTCCTCCAGGCCCGGCTCGTACATCGGCACCTCGCCCCGGCGGAGCATTTCGATCTTCTCGGGCTGCACGTCCAGGCCCAGTACCTCGAAGCCCAGCTCGGCCATGGCGGCGGCGTGGGTGGCACCGAGGTAGCCGGTGCCGATCACGGTGATCTTGAGGGCCATTGCGGGGCTCCATGGGTCTGACGGAAAGCGATGCCGACCGAGCATATCCGCGCACGGAACGGACCCTTCCCGCACGCGGTGCGCCCCCGGCGGACTGTCGGCAACCTCACCTATCGGCGGCCCCGCCCTCCGCCCTAGAATCCCTTCTCAGTAAGGGTTACTTAACGGTAGTTAGCACTGCCGGCACCTCTGGGGAGTGAGAGACCTTGGCGCCATCGGGAAAGAACGCGGCCGCTGATTTCGATCTGTACCGGCCGTCCGAGGAGCACGACATGCTCCGCGAGTCGGTGCGCTCGCTCGCCGAGGCGAAGATCGCGCCGTTCGCCGCCGCCGTGGACGAGGAGGCTCGCTTCCCGCAGGAGGCCCTGGACGCGCTGGTCGCCAACGACCTGCACGCCGTGCACGTACCGGAGTCGTACGGCGGCGCCGGTGCCGACGCGCTGGCGACCGTGATCGTCATCGAGGAGGTCGCCCGGGTCTGCGCCTCCTCGTCCCTGATCCCGGCGGTCAACAAGCTCGGTTCGCTCCCGGTGATCCTCTCCGGGAGCGAGGAGCTGAAGAAGACGTACCTGGCGCCGCTGGCCAAGGGCGACGCGATGTTCTCGTACTGCCTGAGCGAGCCGGACGCCGGTTCCGACGCGGCGGGGATGAAGACGAAGGCGGTGCGGGACGGGGACTTCTACGTCCTCAACGGCGTCAAGCGCTGGATCACCAACGCCGGGGTGTCGGACTACTACACCGTCATGGCCGTCACCGACCCGGAGAAGCGCTCCAGGGGCATATCGGCGTTCGTCGTCGAGAAGGACGACGAGGGCGTCTCCTTCGGCGCGCCGGAGAAGAAGCTCGGCATCAAGGGCTCCCCGACCCGCGAGGTCTACCTCGACAACGTCCGCATCCCCGCCGACCGCATGATCGGCGCGGAGGGCACCGGCTTCGCCACCGCCATGAAGACCCTGGACCACACCCGCATCACCATCGCGGCCCAGGCGCTCGGCATCGCCCAGGGCGCGCTGGACTACGCCAAGGGCTACGTCCAGGAGCGCAAGCAGTTCGGCAAGCCGATCGGCGACTTCCAGGGCGTCCAGTTCATGCTCGCCGACATGGCGATGAAGCTGGAGGCGGCCCGCCAGCTCACCTACGCCGCGGCGGCCCGCTCCGAGCGCGTCTCGGCCGGCGCCAAGGGCGAGGCCCTGACGTTCTTCGGCGCCGCGGCCAAGTGCTACGCCTCGGACGCCGCCATGGAGATCACCACCGACGCGGTCCAGCTGCTCGGCGGCTACGGCTACACCCGCGACTACCCGCTGGAGCGGATGATGCGGGACGCCAAGATCACGCAGATTTATGAAGGCACGAATCAGGTTCAGCGGATCGTGATGGCCAGGAACCTGCCGTAGGGCGCGTCCGCTCCGCGCGGTGCTACGAGGAGCGGTGGTACGAGGAGGGGCCCCGGCCGCGGTTGCGGTCGGGGCCCCTCCTCGTGGTGGCGTGGCGGCCGGTCCGGTCAGTTGCCGGAGACGGTGACCGGCTCGTCGTTGTTGAGCTGCTGGACGAGCTGCTTGAGCTTGGCCTGGTCCCAGACCAGGTTGCCGCCGGCGCTGCCGGAGATCGGCATGTTCATCGACTTGCCGTTGCCGCTGGTGACGTCCTTCATCGCGAAGAACATCTGGCCCAGGTCCCACAGGCTCATGTCCTTGTCGACGATCAGGGTGTCCAGGCCGGCACCGAGCGTCGGGTAGAGCTTGAAGGGGTTCAGGACGGTGCCCGGCGTGGCGGTCTGCTTCGCCAGGGTGGCCAGGAACTTCTGCTGGTTCTTGGTGCGCTCCAGGTCCTGGGAGGCGAAGGCGTGCCGGGTCCGGACGAAGGCGAGCGCCTGCTGGCCGTCGAGGGTCTGCGTGCCGGCCTTGAAGTCGGCGCCGGAGTCCTTGTCCTTGAAGGCCTTGGGGATGTCCATCTCCACACCGCCGATCGCGTCGACGATGTTGGCGAAGCCGGCGAAGCCGATCTCGACGTAGTGGTCGATGCGCAGGTGGGTGTTGTGCTCGACGGTGCGGACCAGCAGGGGGGCGCCGTCCTCGGCGTAGGTCGCGTTCAGCTTGGTGTGCCGCCCGCGCGCCGGGTACTGCTTGCCGGAGGTGGAGCCGACGTACGAGGGGATCTCGACGTTGGAGTCGCGGGGCAGGGATATCAGGGTCGGGCCGTTGCTGCCGTCGTGCAGGATCATCATCGAGTCGGTGCGCTTGCCCTCGGCCGACCCGGTGTGCAGCTTCTGCTTCTGCTCGTCGGTCATGCCCTCGCGGCTGTCCGACCCGACGATGAGGTAGTTGGTGCCGTCGCCGGCCGCGGGACGGTCGATGACCTTGCTCAGGTCCACCTCGCGGCGCAGCCTGCCGTCCGCCCAGAAGTACGTGCCGACGGAGGCGGCCAGCACCACCACGACCAGGGTGATCAGCGTCCACTTGATGCGGCGGCCCCAGCGCGGGCGCGGCCGGGAGCTGTAGCCGTCGCCGTCGTGGCCTCCGGCACCGGTGCCGCGGCCGCCCCGGCCGCCGCCCCCGTAGACCTGGCCGGTGTTGTAGCCGCTGTCGTAGTCGTCGTAGCCCTGGGAGTAGCCCTGGGACTGCCGCGGCGCGCTGCCGCCGCCGCGCCGCGGGGAGAGCGAGGGCGGCAGCGGGGGCTCGCTGCGCCCGTAGCCGGGGCCTGCGTCGCGCCGTACGTGCGGCATGGCGCGCGCACCCTCCGGCTCGCCGCTGCTGCCGCGTCCGTACCGGTTGCCGCTCTGGTCGCCGGACCGTCCTTGGGGCCACTCATTCATACGGGGAAGTGTGCACGCCACGGGGGTCCGCTCCATAGGGCGGGTACGGGATCGGGCCGTGGCTGTTGCAGAGCTGATGCAAAGCGGCGGAGCGCTAACGGGCCATACCGCGAAGGGCCCGGCGATTCCGGCCGCGACCAACGGAAGCATCCATTCCGGATGGTTTCCGACGGAGGGCGGGAGAGGCATCTCACGCCCGCGACGAGACCCGCGTCACGCGGCCGGCGAGACCCGCGTCACGCCGGCCCGCTCCCGCCGCCCCGCGCCGTACGGGACCGTACGGCCCCGCTTACCCTTGGCCCCATGACCGACCTCGTCACCCACACCCCGGAGGACGCCCCCGCGGGCAAGCCCACCTCCGTCTCCCGCACCACGCTGTCGCACATCATGACCGCGGCCGACACCAACCTCCTCGGGACGGTGCACGGCGGCGTGATCATGAAGCTGGTCGACGACGCCGCGGGCGCGGTCGCGGGCCGGCACTCCGGCGGCCCGGCGGTGACGGCCTCCATGGACGAGATGGCGTTCCTGGAGCCGGTCCGGGTGGGCGACCTCGTCCACGTCAAGGCCCAGGTCAACTGGACCGGCCGGTCCTCCATGGAGATCGGCGTCCGGGTGCTGGCCGAGCGCTGGAACGAATCCACCCCCGCCCAGCAGGTCGGCTCCGCCTACCTCGTCTTCACCGCCGTCGACGAGCACGGCAAGCCCCGGACGGTGCCGCCGGTCCTCCCCGAGACCGAGCGCGACAGGCGGCGCTACCAGGAGGCCCAGATCCGCCGGACGCACCGGCTGGCCCGCCGCCGCGCCATCCGGGAACTCCGCGAGCGGCGCGCCGCCGAGGGCCTAGATGAGTGACCCGGGCGCCTCACGCCTCCTCCGGCGCGGGCGCCGCGGCCGGCCGGACCGCCCGGCGGGGCAGCGCCCGGCGGTGCAGCGCCGCCGCCGTCCCCTTCGCCAGCAGCGCCAGCGCCGCCCCCGTGACGGTCCCGGCCGCCGCGCACAGCACATCGTCGATGTCGGCCACCCGCCCGGCCCGCATCAGCAGCTGCGCCACCTCGACGGCGACGCCCAGCCCCACCCCCAGCAGGAACGCCCCGGCCGCCGACCAGCGGGGCGCGGCGAACCGCAGCAGCAGCGGCACCGGGACGAACAGCGCCGTCCCGGCGATCTGCCGCCGCACCAGCATCGCCACCTCGCCCGGCTCCAGCTGCGCGCCCAGCTCCAGCAGCCCCTCCCCGGGGCGCCACCAGAACGTCGCGTCGCCGGAGCCCACCGGCTGCGCGGGGGCGAGGGTGACCCCCAGCAGCAGCACCAGCCAGACCGCCAGCAGCACCCCGGCCGCCGTGCGCGGGGCGCGCCGCCCCGGGGCCCGCAGCGCCCACAGCGCCAGGCCCAGGGCCAGCGCCAGCGCCCCGAGCAGGAAGAGCACCACCGTCGCCGGGGTGATCGCCAGGACGACCCGCCACATGCTCCGCACCGCCTTTCCGAAACCCTCCGGACACCGGACGCCGCACGGCCCGGCGTCAGCCGCAGCTCCACTTGGTGACGAAGACCGTCGCGGCGTGCTCCATCACGCCCCGGATGCATTCGTCCGGCAGCATCTCCACCCGCCCGCTCAACCGGAGCACCCCGCCCCGCGTCCGCCCGGCGCCGAACCAGCCGGGGAACGCGGTGATCCGGGAGTTCTTGCGCTGGTAGCCGAGCCGGACCGGGATCTCGCCGGGCGCCGGCGCGTCCCGCCGGTAGACGGCGGTGTAGACGCCGGTCGCGCCGACCGGGCCGCGCAGGCACAGCCGGCCGAGCAGCAGCACCCCGCAGCCGGTCGGCGCGGCCGGGGCCGAGGGGACGGCCGCCGCGGTCACCGCCAGCAGGCCCAGCACCGCGACGGCGGCCGCGGCCCGGCCCGCCCGGCGCCGCCGGTCCGGCCCGGCCGCCGGCGGCCCCCCGGCGGTGCGGCGCGGCGCGGGCACGGTCATCGGCACACCGCCTGGTCACCGGTGATCGCCGCCAGGGTGCCGGGGGCCGGCGCCGGCTCCTCGGCCCGCACCGGGCGCACCGCCCGGAAGTCCGCGCCGACCGTCACCCGCATCAGCGGCCCCAGCCCGGCCACCGGCCGCAGCCGGACACCGGGCAGCGCGGCGGCCAGCGAGCGCGCCGAACGGTCCCAGCGCGGGTCGTAGGAGAGCACCGTGCGCGGCGCCGCGCCGTGCCCGGAGTCGCCGGGCGTGCCGCTGGTGGCGAAGCCGGTGTCCGCCAGCTCCCGGGTGACCTGGGCGGCCAGCCCGCGGCGGCCGGTGCCGTTGTCGACCCGCACCCGTACCTGCTCGGGCGGGACGTCCACGACCGTGCCGGGCTCCGCCGTACGCCGGTGCACCGCGAACGGCCGGTCCTCGCGCAGCGCCCGGAACAGCCTCGGCGCCTGCACCGGGTCCCAGCGCACCGTCGAGCCCAGCCCCGGCACGTTCTCCGCCTCGCCCCGCAGCGGCACCGACGCGAACTCCGACGACGCCGGGCCGAAGCCGCGCATCGCCTGTGCCAGATCGGCCAGCTCGCCCGCCCCGAAGCCGTCGTCGGCCCGTACGGACCGCAGCATGGCGTCCGCCACCTCCTTGAAGCGGACCGGGTTCATCAGCACCCCGGACGAGGTGATCCGGTCCAGCAGCGCGGCCAGGAAACGCTGCTGGCGCTGCATCCGGCCCAGGTCAGCCGAGCCGTCCACATGGCGCGAGCGGACGTACTGCAGGGCCTGGCCGCCGTTGAGCCGCGAGGTCCCGGCGGGCAGGTCCAGCCCCGAATAGCGGTCCCGCAGCGGCCGCACGGAGCAGACCTCCACCCCGCCGACCGCGTCCACGGTCCGCATGAAGCTGGTGAAGTCGACCTCCAGGTAGTGGTCGATGTGCACCCCGGTCATGTGCTCGACGGTGCGCACGGTCAGGTTGGGGCCGCCCTCGGCGTAGGCCGCGTTCAGCTTGACCGCGTGCCGGGGGTGCCGCCGGCCGTCGGCGTCCTGGTGGGCGGGCACCTCGGCGTACGAGTCGCGGGGCAGGCTCACCACGCTGGCGCGGCTCCGGTCGCCGGAGAGGTGCACCAGCATCAGCGTGTCGGTGCAGTGGCAGGGGTCGCCGCCCAGGTGGTAGCGCTCCTTCTCCTCGTCGGTCAGCTTGTCCCGCCCGTCGGTGCCGACGACCAGGAAGGTCAGCCCCGCGCCGACCCCGGGCCGGTCGTTGATCCCCTGGAAGGCGTCCACCCGGCCGATCCCGGTCTCCACGTCGGTGACCATGGCGTGCCCCACCCCGCTCGCGGACAGCAGCAGGGCGGTCGCCGCGGCGCTGATCCGCAGTCCCCAGCGCGGCCCCCGGGGGCCCCGGCGCGGGCGGCGCCACCGGGACCGCCGGGGGCGCCGGCCCGGGACGGTGCGCGCGGACGTCGACGGCGCGGGGACGGGCACGGGCCACCTCCGCGGTGGACGGGGACAGGGGCGGCGGGGCCGGCCGACAGGTCCGCGCGGGGCGCGGGCCGGTACGGTGCGGAGCCCGTCACGGAACGGACCCGGTCACCGTAAACCCGTACGATCTGCATCAAAACCACACACACCGGGCGGTCGGCGGCCGGCCACCCGGTTGCCGTCCGAAGCGATCCCCCGTTCGCGGTACCGTGAGGCGGAACACCGCAGTCTCCCGGCGGGCGCTGCCGCCCCCATGGCGGCTCGCCGCGGGCCGTACCCCCGAGGAACCATGCCCCAGCAGCAGCTCCCGGCCGTCTCCGTGATCATGCCGGTGCTCAACGAGGAACGTCACCTGCGCAACGCCGTCCGGCACATCCTGGCCCAGGAGTACGCCGGCGAGATGGAGGTGGTGATCGCCCTCGGCCCCTCCACGGACCGCACCGACGAGATCGCCGCGGAACTGGTCCGCGAGGACCCCCGGGTGCACACCGTCCCCAACCCCACCGGCCGCACCCCCGCCGCCCTGAACGCCGCCATCAAGGCGTCCCGGCACCCCGTCGTCGTCCGTGTCGACGGCCACGGCATGCTCTCGCCGAACTACATCGCCACCGCTGTACGCCTCCTGGAAGAGACCGGCGCCGCCAACGTCGGCGGCATCATGCACGCCGAGGGCGAGAACGCCTGGGAGGAGGCCGTGGCCGCCGCCATGACCTCCAAGATCGGCGTCGGCAACGCCGCCTTCCACACCGGCGGCTCGGCCGGCCCCGCCGAAACGGTCTACCTCGGCGTCTTCCGCCGCGAGGTGCTGGAGCAACAGGGCGGCTACAACGAGGAGTTCATCCGCGCCCAGGACTGGGAGCTGAACTTCCGCATCCGGGAGGCCGGCGGACAGATCTGGTTCTCGCCCGAGCTGAAGGTCCAGTACCGGCCGCGCCCCAGCATCAAGGCCCTGGCCAAGCAGTACAAGGACTACGGCAAGTGGCGGCACGTCGTCGCCCGCTACCACTCCGGGTCGATCAACCTGCGCTACCTCGCCCCGCCGGCCGCGGTCTGCGCCATCGCCGCCGGCCTGGTCGTCGGCGCGGCCGTCACGCCCTGGGGCCTCGTCGTCCCGGCCGGCTACCTCGCCGCGATCACCGCGGGCTCGCTGCCGGCCGGCAAGGGCCTGTCGCTGAAGGCCCGCGCCCAGATCCCCGTCGCCCTGGCGACCATGCACATGTCCTGGGGCGTCGGCTTCCTCACCAGCCCGCGCTCCCTCGCGAAGAAGGTCATCGCCAGCCGGCGGCCGGCCGTCAAGGCCCCGGCCCCCGCCCCGGCCGCGGAGTAGCCCCCCCGGGGTGCGCGCCCCGCGGCGCGCACCCCGTACGCGTGCCCCGGCACGTCAGAACGTGTACTGCGGATTGACCTTCATGCAGGCCGAGGAGTCCTTCTCCGCGTTCAACGCGTCCGCGCTCTTCGGGGCTTGGTGCGCCGGCGCCCCGCCGCCCGCGCCGGATGCCGCCGCGTAGTCCGTGCCGGTCCGCCAGTCGTTGCCGACCACCAGCCGCACCGTGCCGGCCTCCGGCGACTCCCGCACCGCACCGGCCGGCAGCCCCAGCGCCTTGGCGAGCGCCAGGGCGTCGCCGCGCCGCGCGGCGTCCTTGTAGAGCACGGCGGTCCCCGCCTGGCTGACGAGCCGGGAATCCGTGCGCGTGCCCGTGTAGCCGAGCGCCACCAGCCGGGCCTGGAGGTCGTTCGCCCGCCCGGCGGCCGGGCCGCGCGCCCCGTCCGTGCCGTTCTGGACGACAACGGCCAGCTTTTCCTTGGGAGTTGACGGGGACGGGGTCGCCGGCTGCGGCCCGCCGCCCTTCGCGTCCTTGCCGCCCTTGGCGCCCTTGCCGTCCAGCGCCACGTCGTCGCGCAGCATCGCGAAGGTGGCCTCCGCGTCCCCGGGCTTCGGCTCGACGTACCGCTCCCCGGGCCCGTACTGCCAGGGCATGGTGATCATCGTGATCCGCCCGGTCGGCACCCGCTGCAGATCGCCGCCCAGGTCGTAGAGCTTCTTGACCGAGCCCAGCCCCTCGTCGACGGTGAGCGCGCTGGTCGCGGCCTCCGCCAGGTCCCGCAGCTGCACCGGGTCGGTGAGTTTGGTGCCCTGCTTGAGCTGACGGATCATCGAGTTCATGTACATGTGCTGGGCCTTGGCCCGGCCGATGTCGGTGTTGTCCTCGAAGCCGTAACGGGTGCGCAGCCACTGCAGCGCCTGCACGCCCTTGACCGGGTGGGTGCCCTTGGTCAGCCGCAGCCCGCTGCCGTGGCCCCTGCTGTCGTGCGAGTAGACGTTCCGGTCGACGCAGACCGGCACCCCGCCGACCGCGTCGGCCATGTCCACCACCCCGGAGAAGTCGACCATCATGAAGTGGTCGACGTAGACGCCGGTCAGCGCCTTCCAGGTGGCGACGGTGCAGCCCGGACCGCCGTGCTGCAGCGACTCGTTGATCTCGGTGGTGGTCTCCGGATAGACGTGGCCGTCCTTGGGGTCGGTGCACTGCGGAATGGTCACCCGGGTGTCCCGCGGGATGGAGATCACCGACATGTTGCTGCGGTCGGCGCTGACGTGCACCAGCATCTGGACGTCCGCCAGCGGCTTGCGGTCCGCGTCCTGGCGGGCCCCGCCCAGCTCGATGTTCTTCTCGGTGTTCCGGCCGTCCGACCCCAGCAGCAGGATGTTCATCGGCGTCTGCCCGAACGCGTTCGGCTCCGGCTTCTTCAGCCCGCCAGGACCGAGGTCCAGCGCCTCCTTGCGGAGGTTCGCGTTCAGGTGCTGGTAGTAGAGGTAGCCGCCGGCGGCCCCGGCCACCAGGAGCACACCCAGGCCCAGCGCCGTCCAGCGCAGCACCCGGCGACCCGTGCCGCCCTTCTTCCCGCCGCCCGCGGCCCGCGCGGCCCGGCGGTCCCGGCGGCGCCCGGCGCGTCCCTGGGCCGTCCCGCCGGACGGAGCGTCGCCCGCACCGCCGGCCGGGCCGCCGACGGCCCCGTCGGCCGCCCAGTCCGGCGCGTCCGGCGGCAGCCCCTTGTCCTCGAAGGCACTGCCCGTCCAGCCCAGCCGGCGCGGCTCCTGCTGCCGCCCCGCACCGCGCACACCGCTCTGCGGCATTCGCCCTTCCCCCGTTTTCCGTTTTTCCGTTCAGGTCCGCTCAGTACCCGGGCTCAGCGCCCGGCCCGTTCACTTCGCGCAGATGTTCTTGTCATCTGCACTGACGTGCTGAACGCCCTCCGGGGTTTCGGTCGGCGCCTCGATCGGCGAACCCGGCGCGGTGAAGTCCTTGCCCAGCACCAGCTTCATCGGGACCTTCGGACCGGCGTCCGCACCGGTCTTCTTCAGCGCGCCCTTGGGCAGACCCATCCACTCGGCGAGCGTCGCGGCCTGGTCGGCCTGGTTCGGCGCGTACTCCAGACGCGTCGCGGACAGCTTCTCCGGCGCGTTGCCGGCATTCGTCGACAGCCGCGCGCCCTTGGTGTTCTGCAGCCAGTCCACGGTCTCCTGGGCCGCGCCGAACGGCCCGCCCCCGTTGGTGACATCGACCCGGACCAGCTCCGCAGGCGCCTTCTTGACCGGCGCGCCGGGCTTGCCGCCCGCGCCCTTGCCGGCACCCTTGGCCAGCGCGTGGTCCTGCTGCACCATCTTGAACAGCGGCTCGGCCTTCGCCGAGTCCAGCACGACGGTCGCCTTGTCCCGCGGGTTGTCCAGCACCGGCACCGTGGCGAAGGTGATCTTGTTGAGGTCGACCTTCTTCAGGTCGTCGCCGAAGTCCATCAGCTTGCCCGCGGTGCCGATACCGGTGTCCACCGTCAGCGCCTTCGTCGCCGCCTGCGCCACGTCCAGCAGCTTGCCCGGGCTGCTGAACGCACTCGACTTCAGCTTCCGGATCAGCGACCCGACGAACTGCTGCTGCAGCTTGATCCGGCTCAGGTCGCTGCCGGTGCCCACCGAGTGCCGGGTCCGCACGAATGCCAGCGCCTGCTCGCCCTTCACCACATGACGGCCGGGCGACAGCTTCAGGTGCGACTTGGGGTCGTCGATGGCCTTGGCGGCGCACACCTCGACGCCGTCCACCGCGTTCGACAGGTCCTTGACGGCGTTGAAGTCCGCCATCATGAAGTGGTTGATCTTCAGGCCGGTCAGCTTCTCCACCGTCCGCCAGGTGCACCCCGGATCCCGGCCCGCCTGGCCCAGACTCTCGTTGAACCGCACATGCCGCTGGCCCGGAACGACCTTCGTCGAACCGTCCGGCTGCTTCGTCGGGCAGTCCGGGATGTCGGTGACCAGGTCACGCGGAATGCTCAGCGCCGTGGCATTGGTCCGGTCCTTCGACACATGCATCAGGATCGTGGTGTCCGCGTGCCCGACGCTGCCGGAGTCGCCGTAGCCGGTGTCGCCCTTGCCGGTACGCGCGTCCGTGCCGATCACCAGGAGGTTCACCGGACCGTCGGTGACCGCCGAGTTCTCCTCACCGACGTCGACCTTCTTGATGTTGCCGTCGAGCTGCTGGTAGATCACGAACGCGGTACCGCAGCCGGCGACGAGCACGAAGCCCACCACACCGGCCGTCCAGTACAGGAACTTCCGCCGCCCCGACGCCTTCGGCTTGGGCTTGCGGCGGCTCGCCGCAGCCCCGGCCGCCGCTGCCGCCGCCCCGGCCCGGCCGGCCGCCCGGCGCGCCGCCCGCCCGCCCTCCGCGGGCTCCGCGTCACCGTCACCGTCACCGCGGCCGCGCCGCTGCACCGGCAGTGGACGGGTGTCACTGTCGCCGCCACCCGCACCCGGCCTCCCCGCGGAACGTCTGCCGGGCGCCTTGCGGTCGGCGGGCCGAGCAGGGCCCTGACCCGACGGGTCGAGCCGCAACTCGTAGTTGCCGGTGTCCGGATTGAACACCCACTGATCAGCGGGATCGACGTTGTTGTCGTCCGCCTGCCCACGGCCTTGCGCGTCCACGGTGCCTTGAGTCCTCCGTCGGTACCACGCGGCGCCATCCCCTCAAGGCGCTCGGTCGGTCGATCGTGCGTTAGGTGGTTCGGTACTGGGTCAACCGTCGCCGGGCGACGGTGATCGGTCGGCTGGTCGAGCGGACCGGATCGCTCACACTATCCGCCCAGTTCAGCCTCGGGCGACGCCCGTGACAAATTCCACTTCCCTACAACTGGGCAATCCGCCCATTCCCTTCACGGGTTCCGGGCGCTCTTTGCGGCGTTTTTATTCGCAGCCGCCGTGTTCCGCCGTGCTCCCCGGAAAGGCCGGTGTGGAACTCGCACCGGGCGCCGGCCGCCCGCCGCGCCCCGGGCCCGCCGCCTTGCCGTCCCCACCGCCGAGCCCCGCCCCCGCGGGCGGCTGCGGCACCACCGCCACCGGCTGATCACCGCGCAACCGCCCGAAGAGCCGATCCGCGTCCGGCTGCACCAGCTGATCGCGATTCGGGTCGTAACGGTACGCGGTACGCGGCACGGTCAGGAACTGCACATGTGCCGGGGGAATGCTCCGCATACTGCGGACCAATTCGTACAAACCCCGAAGCGACGCCAGCCCGGCATCCGTCGTCAGCGAACTCGTCGCGGCATCCAACACCGGATACAGCCGCATCGGATTGAGCAGCACACCATTACTCTGCACTTTCTCCACCAGAGCGGCCAGGAACTGCTGTTGCCGCGCCATCCGCTGGGTGTCGCTGCCGTCCCCCAGACTCTTCCGGGCCCGCACATAACCCAGCGCCCCCTCCCCGTCCAGCGTCTGCCGGCCGGCCGGCAACGACACATGCGCCTCCTCGTCCTGGACCGGCCTCGGCAGACACACCTGCACCCCGTGCACCGCGTCCACCATGTTCTTGAAACCGGTGAAGTCCACGACGATGTGGTGGTCGATCCGGATCCGCGTCATCCGCTCCACCGTGCGGATCGCACACGCCGCCCCGCCGAACGCGAACGCCCAGTTGAACTGCACCGTCTGCGGCGCGGACTCCGACCCGTCGGCCCGCTTGCAGTGCGGCACCTCCACCATCAGATCGCGCGGCACGCTCACCGCGGTGGCGCTCCGGCGGTCCGCCGCCAGATGCAGCAGGATCGTGGTGTCCGACCGCTGGGTGCCGCTGTCCTCCCCGTACTCCCCGTTCCCGCCACCCCGGTTGTCCGAGCCGATCAGCAGGATGTTCTGCGCGCCCTTCGGACCCGCCGGCGGCCGCTCCGACTCGTACTTCTCCAGCTCCCGCTCCGTCGCGCTGTCCGAACGGATGTTGCCGTTCAACCGCGCCCAGACGGCCCACCCCAGCCCCGCCGAGGCCAGCACCGCCACCGTCAGCGCCAGCGCCGCCGCCCGCAGCCGGCGGCGACGGCGCGGCGGCGGAGTGCGCGGCGGCCCCGGCCGGTCCGTCCACAGCAGCCCCGCGGGCCGCTCCGGCCAGCCCCCGAACCGCGCCCGCCCACCGCCCCCGGAACGACGCCGGCGGCCGGACGGGGTGTCGGGGCTCTCGGTCACGTGGGCGGGCCTCCTCGGAGTCGACGGGACGCCCCGCGCCGGGCACCGCCGGGAAGACCGCCGGCCCCCGCGCCGGGGAGTCCGTACGCACCGGGCGTCCGGGCGTACGTAACCCGAGCATGGCCCCGCCCGCACGAACCGGCCCGCCCGGCGGGAACCACCCTCCGCCGGACGGGAACGCCCCTCCGCCGGACGGGGGAGCCGGCACCCCGCCGGCAGGAACGGGCTCGTGACCGGCCCTCAGGAACGCGGCACCGTGAACGTGACCTTCTCCGCGGCCTCCCGCCCGGCCAGCGCCGCCCCGTCCAAACGGTCCAGATGCCGGCAGAGCACCACCGAACCACCCGCCGCCAGCGGCGCGTACAGCCCCGCCGACAACCCCCGCCAACTGTCGTACGCCAGCCCCGACAACACCCGCGGCGCCGGCGGCATCCCGGCCGCCGCGGCATCCGCCAGCGCCCGCTCCCCGATCCCGGCGCCCGTCAGCTCCTCGCCGCCGACCACCAGCGCCGGCGCCCCCGGATCCACCGGGGCGAACGGCACGAACCGGTCACCCTGGCCCGGCACCTCCACCGCGAAGTCCGCGAACCCCGCGGGCGGCTGCGGGAACCGGCCCCCCAACGGGCGCAGCGCCAACGCCACCCGCTCCCCGGAACAGGCCCGCGCCGCATCGAGCGCGTCCGGGCCGCTGACGACCAGATCCGCCGCGCCCGGATCACCGCCCACCTCCGCGACCACCCCCACCGACGCGCACGCCAGCAGCCACACCGCGGTCTGCCAGTGCGCGGGCAACAGCAGCGCGAGCCGGTCGCCGGGCCCGGCGGCCAGATCGCCCTGGAGGTAGTTGGCGGTCTTCGCCACCCAATTGGCGAAGGTCGCGACGGACAGTTCCACCCGCTCGCCGGTGGCATCGTCGTAGAAGGTCACCAGCGGGCGGGCCGGGTCCGCGGCCAGCGCGGAACCCAGCAGGTCGGCGGGGGTGCGATCGATGGCGTTCATCGCGGCCAGCGTACGCGCGACGGACCCTGACGGGCAGTCGGGTACGGCCGCACCCGCCACCGGTTCGGCCGAAGCCCCGCCCCACCAGCGATGGCGGGCCGCCCCGGGCCGTCCCAGGATTTCCCCATGCGCCCCATCCTCGCCACCTGCCTCGGCGCCGCGTGCACGGCCGCCCTCGCCCTGCCCCTCGCCCCGCCCGCGCACCCCGCGCAGGCGGCCGCCGGGCCCGGCACGGCGAGCGCCGGCGATCTGCCGGGCGCCACCCAGTCCCTGCCCCTGGACGGCCTCGGCCTGACCACCCCGCACGGCCGGGCCCGGGCCACCGTCCCACCGCAGGAGAACACCGTCCACGAACTCCCGCCCCGCGCCGTCCGCCCGTTCTCCCTCGTCGGCGTCGTCTGGGACGACGCCGCCCTCGCCCTCCGCGGCCGCGCCCAGGTCCGCACCCGCGCCCGCGGCAGCGCCCAGTGGTCCGACTGGCAGGACCTCCAGACCGACAGCGACGACGCCCCCGACCCGGGCGGCGAACCCAGCGGCACCCGCGCCCGCGGCAGCACCGCGCCCCTCTGGGTCGGCAGCAGCGACGCCATCCAACTGCGCCTCACCGTCACCGACCCGCACCGCGCCGCCGGCGACCTCCCGCACGGCCTCCGCCTCGAACTCGTCGACCCCGGACCCGACACCCCCGCCGTACGCGGCGGCCCCGCCCCCCACCCCCGCGGCCGCCGCCAGCGCCGCCGCCAACGCCCCCCTCGCCCCGCCCGGCGCCACCGAGATCCCCGCCGCCGACCAGGCCGCCACCCAGACCGACATCGCCGCCACCGGTACCCGCCCCCCCAACGGACCGGCCCACATCGGCGCCCGCCCGCGCATCGTCACCCGCGCCGGCTGGGGCGCCGACGAGAGACTGCGCGAGTCCCGCTTCGTCTACACCCACACCGTCCGCGCCGCCTTCGTCCACCACAGCGCCACCGGCAACAACTACACCTGCGCACAGGCCCCTTCGGTGATCCGCGGCCTGTACCGCTACCACGTCAAGAGCAGCCACTGGCGCGACATCGGCTACAACTTCCTCATCGACAAGTGCGGCACCGTCTACGAGGGCCGCGCCGGCGGCGTCGCCAAACCCGTACTCGGCGCCCACACCCTCGGCTTCAACAACGACAGCACCGGCATCGCCCTCCTCGGCTCCTTCAACAAGACCGCCCCCTCGCGCGCAGCCGTCGAGGCCCTGGGCCGCCTGACGGCCTGGAAGCTCGGCCTCTACGGCGCCGACCCGCGCGGCCGCGCCCCCATGACCTCCAGCGGCGGCAACCTCTACCGCCGGGGAAAGACCGTCCAACAGCACGTCATCTCCGGCCACCGCGACGGCTTCAAGACCGAATGCCCCGGCACCCGCCTCTACGCCGACCTCCCCGCCGTCCGCCAGGCCGCCGCCCACCTCCAGGGCCGCTGAACCCCACCCCACGGCCCGCCGAGCCGCTCCCTACGGCCCGCCGGGCCGCCGCAGGGCCGCGCCCCCGTCGCCGACCCCGCCCGCGCGGCCGCTGAACCTCTCCCGGCCCCGCCGCGTCCTAAGGACCGCAAGTGCCCTGTCGCCCCGTCACCGGCGTCACCGGCCCGGCCACGTCCCGGCGACCAGGGCCGGCGGACCGTCTGCCTACACTGGTCCGCCGACCGCCCGAACCAGCGGCAACCAGCAGAAAGCAGAGAGGACCACGTGAGCGTCGCACGCGCGCAGTGGACGTCGAGTGCCGCACCGCTGTACTGCGCGGGCGGAGAAGCGAACAGAGGACACGTGAGCGTCGCACGTGCAGCCACCGGGCTGCGGTGGACGTCGAGTGCCGCACCGCTGCGCTGCGCGGGCGGAGAAGCGAACAGAGGACACGTGAGCGTCGCACGTGCAGCCACCGGGCTGCGGTGGACGTCGAGTGCCGCACCGCTGCGCTGCGCGGGCGGAGAAGCGAACAGAGGACACAGTGACTGAAGCGATCCTCCTGGTCGGCGGCAAGGGCACCCGGCTGCGCCCGCTGACAGTGCACACGCCCAAGCCCATGGTCCCGGCGGCCGGCGTGCCGTTCCTCACCCACCAACTGGCCCGCGCCCGTGCCGCAGGCGTCGAGCACGTCGTCCTGGCCACCTCCTACCTCGCCGAGGTCTTCGAGCCGTACTTCGGCGACGGCTCCGCGCTCGGCCTGCACCTGGAGTACGTCACCGAGGTGGAACCGCTGGGCACCGGCGGCGCCATCCGCAACGTCGCCTCCCGGCTGCACTCCGCGCCCGGCGACCCGGTGCTGATCTTCAACGGCGACATCCTCACCGGCCTGGACATCCGCGCCCTCGTCGACACCCACCGCACCAGCGGCGCCGACGTCTCCCTGCATCTCACCCGGGTCGAGGACCCGCGCGCCTTCGGGCTCGTCCCCACCGACGACACCGGCCGGGTCACCGCCTTCCTGGAGAAGCCGCAGACCCCCGAGGAGATCGTCACCGACCAGATCAACGCCGGTGCCTACGTCTTCAACCGGTCGGTCATCGACGCCATCCCCACCGGCCGCCCGGTCTCCGTCGAACGCGAGACCTTCCCCGGCCTGCTCGCCGACGGCGCCCACCTCCAGGGCATGGTCGACTCCACGTACTGGCTCGACCTCGGCACCCCGCAGGCGTTCGTCCGTGGCTCCGCCGACCTGGTCATGGGCCGCGCCCCGTCGCCGGCCGTCCCCGGACGCTGCGGCGACCGCCTCGTCCTGGACGGCGCCGAGGTCGCCCCGGATGCCAAGCTCACCGGCGGCACCGCCGTCGGCGCGGCCGCCCGGGTCGGCGCGGGCGCCCGGGTGGACGGCAGCACCGTCCTCGACGGCGCGGTGATCGAACCGGGGGCCCAGGTCCGCGACTCGCTGATCGGCGCCGGCGCCCGGATCGGGGCCAACACGGTCCTCGACGGCGCGGTGATCGGCGACGGCGCGGTGATCGGCCCCGACAACGAACTCCGCGGCGGCATCCGCATCTGGTGCGACGCCCACATCCCGGCCGCCTCCATCCGCTTCTCCTCCGACCAGTAACCCAACTCCGACCAGCAACCCAGCGACCGGACCAACAACCCAACGGTTGACCCAACAACCCAACGGCTGCTCCAACGGCGCCCGCTCGGCCCCCACCGGCCGGGCGGCCGCCACACCCCGGGCCACCTGCGGGGCCACCTGCCCCCGGGCCACCTGCGGGGCCGCCTGCCCCCGGGCCACCTGCAGAAAAGCCCCATAATCCCGCCAACCCCGTCCCCCCCCGCAACGCAACGCCACCACTCACCGCAGCACACCCACCACGAAAAGTGATTCCGCGAGGAACAAATCACTCTCCGTAATCGTTGCGAGTAAAAGGAAGCAGCGAGCGAGGCCCCGCAGCGCCCGACCGGGTCCCACCCCCGTATCCCACTCCCGACCGCCTGACCTTCGCCTAACCTGGCCGCATGCCCGCCACCCGCACCTGGGTCCCGCCCGGCCCGTACGACCTGCACCGCACCCTCGGGGTGCTGCGACGCGGTCCCGGCGACCCGGCGTTCGCGGTCCGCGGCCACGAGATCTGGCGGGCCTGCCGCACCCCCGCCGGCCCCGGCACCCTGCGCCTGGCGGCCCGCCCCGCCGACGGCCACGTCGCGGCCACGGCCTGGGGCCCCGGCGCCGAGTGGCTACTGGACCGCCTGCCGGAGCTGCTGGGGGAGCCCGACGCCCCGGAGGCCCTGACGGCGCGCCACCGCGTCGTCCACGAGGCACGCCGCCGCCACCCCGGCGTCCGGCTGGCCCGCACCGGGCTGGTCCTGGAGTCGCTGATCCCCTCGATCCTGGAGCAGAAGGTCACCAGCGACGAGGCGTACCGCGCCTGGCGGCTGCTGCTCCAGCGCCACGGCACGCCCGCGCCCGGCCCCTGGGACCGGCTGCGGGTGATGCCCGACCCGCACGGCTGGGCGCTGATCCCGTCCTGGGAGTGGCACCGCGCGGGCGTCGACGCCAAGCGGTCGTCGGCGATCCTGCGGGCGGTCCAGGTCGCGGCCCGCATGGAGGAGGCCGCGCGGATGGACCTCGCTGACGCCACCCGCCGGCTGACCGCGATCCCGGGCATCGGCCCCTGGACGGCCGCCGAGACCCTCCAGCGCGCCCTGGGCGCCCCCGACGCGATCACCGTCGGCGACCTGCATCTGCCGAAGATCGTCGGCTATGCGCTCACCGGCCGGCGCGGCACCACCGACGAGGAGATGCTGGAGCTCCTCGCGCCCTACGAGGGGCAGCGGCACCGCGCGGCCCGGCTGATCCTGCTCTCCGGCCTGGTACCGCCGCGCCGCGCCCCGCGCTTCCCGGTGGGCGACATCGCCCGACTCTGACCGGCCGACTGTGACCGGCAGATGCAGGTCGCCGACGGTGCCGGCCCCGCGACTATGACCGGCCGGCTGGGGCGCCGCAGACCGGTCGACTGCGTCACCGGACACTGACACGCGAGTGCCTCGCCGAACATTCGCACGAGAGTGCACGAGAGTGCATGCGTGCATGTCAGGGAACTGACACGCGACTTTGTCACTCACGCGAAGGTGTCACCGGAAGCTCGCGAAGGTGTCACCGGACGCTGACGAAGTCCTCCACCGGCCGTGCCGGCCGCTCCCGCGGCGGCGACGCCGGGCGGCCGATGGCCACCGCCCCCATCGGCTCCCACTCCGTGGGCAGTTCCAGCGCCTCGCGGACCACGTCGCGGCAGAACATCGTCGAGGAGATCCACGCCGACCCCAGCCGCTCGCCGGCCAGCGCGACCAGGAAGTTCTGGATGCCCGCGCCGTGCGCGACGACGAACATCTCGCGCTCGGCGGCGCCGCGCCGCGCGTCCGGGTAGGCGTGCGCGCCGTCCAGCACCATGCACGGCACCGCCAGATACGGCGCGTTGCGCAGCACGTCGCCGCGCCGCACCCGTTTGGCGATGGCCTCCTCCGACTTCCCGTCCGCCCGCAGGTCGGCCACCCACGCGTCCCGCATCGCGTCCAGGAGGCGGGTCCGGGCCTCCGCCGACTCCAGGAGGACGAACCGCCACGGCGTGGTGTGGTGCGGCGCCGGCGCGGTCAGCGCCGCGGCGACCGCGCGCCGCACCGCCCCTGGGTCCACCGGATCGTCGGTGAACTCCCGGACCGTGCGCCGCAGCGTCACCGCCTCCCGCACCGCCTCCGACGTGCCCAGCCGGAACATGTCGTCCGCCGCGTTCCGCACCAGCGCCCGCGCCCCCGGATCGTCCGCCTCCCCGACCCGGTCCCCGGAGCCGGACACGGAGACCGAGTCAAACGTGGACGATGGTGTTGGCGCCGAGCCGGATACGGATGCCGAGCCGGACACATCAGGCATGGACGCCGAAGACACCGACGCCGAGTCGGCAGCCAGCGCGGCCATGTCCCCCGCCGGCATGCCCGCCGACACCGGCGTACCCCCCGACACCGGCCTGCTCCCGGCCACCGGCAACACGACATGCGGCAGCCCCCGTACCACCGCCACCGGCAGCCCCGTGGCCTTGCCCTTCACCAGGTCGCCCGCGGCGGCGAGTTCGTCCGCGGTGGCCACGATGGTGGCGACCAGCGGATTGCCGTACGCGTCGGTGCCGCCGCGCAGGTCGTCCAGCACCCGCACCCCGGCCGCCCCGATGGCGACGTCGGTCAGTCCGCTGCGCCAGGGCCGCCCGAAGGTGTCGGTGACGACGACGCCGACGTTCACGCCGAGCGCTTCGCGCAGCCCGGCCCGCAGCGCGCGGGCCGACGCGTCCGGGTCCTCGGGCAGCAGCAGGATCGTGCCGGACGGGGTGTTGGAGGCGTCCACGCCGGCCGCGGCCATCACCAGTCCGCGGCGGTTCTCCACGATCCGCAGGGTGCCGCGGCGGGCCACCACCCGCACCGTCTCGGCGTCGATGGCCGCCTCCCGGTCGGCCGCCTCGACGAGCCGGCCCTCGGCCTTGCTGATGATCTTCGAGGTGACCAACACCACGTCGCCGTCGGCCAGTTGGGTCGCCCCCGGACCGTTCGCCGCGGCCGCGATCAGCTTGACGAGGTCGTCGCCGGGCCGCACCTCGGGGAGGCCCGGCAGCGCCCACACCCGGTATCCGGGCGCCTCCCGGTATCCGGGCGCCTCCGCCGCCCCGATGATGGCCCCGGTAGTGCCCGTACCTCCTCGGGTCATGCCCGTACCTCCTCGGCCAGCGCCAGCGCCTCGCGGGCCATCGCGGCGGTGGCGTCCAGGTCCGTCATCATCAGCGGCACCGCCCGGCAGCGGACTCCCGCCGCCTCGACGTCGGCCACCGCGCCCGCGTCCACGCCGTCGACCAGCCAGCCGTCCAGCAGGCCCGCGCCATAGTGCCGGGCCACCGCCGCCGCGGTGGACTCCACGCCGACCGCCGCCAGCACCTTGTCGGCCATTCCGCGCACCGGGGCGTCCCCGACGATCGGCGACAGGCCGACGACCGGAGCCGCCGCCTCCGCCACGGCCTCCCGGATGCCCGGTACGGCCAGGATCGTGCCGACGCTGACGACCGGGTTGGACGGCGGGAAGAGGATCACGTCGGCCGCGGCGAGCGCCTCCAGCACGCCGGGCGCCGGCTTGGCCTGCTCGGCGCCGACCGGCACCACGGCCAGCGCCGGCACCGACGCCCGCAGCCGCACCCAGTACTCCTGGAAGTGCACGGCCTTGCGCTCGCCGTTCTCGTCCTCGACGGCCACATGGGTCTCGACCCGGTCGTCGGACATCGGCAGCAGCCGCACCCCGGGCTGCCAGCGGGCGCACAGCGCCTCGGTGACGGCGCTCAGCGGGTAGCCTGCACCCAGCATCTGGGTCCGGACGATGTGGGTGGCGAAGTCCCGGTCGCCCAGCCCGAACCACTCCGGCCCGACGCCGTACGCGGCGAGCTCCTCCTTCACCCGGAACGTCTCGTCCGTACGGCCCCAGCCCTGCTCCTCGTTGATGCCGCCGCCGAGCGTGTACATCACGGTGTCGAGGTCGGGACACACCTTCAGCCCGAACAGGTGGATGTCGTCACCGGTGTTGCCGATGACGGTGATGTCCGCTTCCGGAGCCGCTGCCTTCAGTCCCCGCAGAAAGCGGGCGCCGCCGATACCGCCGGCCAGAACCACAATGCGCATGGCGGTAAGTCTGTCAGCCGCGGGCTGATCCACGAGGGGCGGTGGCCGGGCGACGGGTGGGCTGTCGGCCGCGGGCCGATCCGCGAGGGGCGGTGGTCCGGCGAGCGGCCGGGGTCAGTGGGCCGCCGCCTCCCCGGACGGGGCCGCGCAGCGGGCGCTGTACGGGGCGAGCGGCGCCGTTCCGGCCGCGTCGGAGTGGGACGTCGGGGACGTCGGGAGCATCGGCATCTCGGTGAGGCCGGGGAAGTACACGTGCAGGCTGACGGCCGGCGCCAGCGCGTCGTTGACGACCTCGTGGGCGTAGCCGGGGGCGAAGACCCGCTGGGCGCCGGCGGCCAGGGTGCGCGGCCGGCCTCCGGCGTGTTCGGTCAACTCGCCTTCCAGGACGGTCAGTACGCCCGAGGAGGGGCCGTGGTCGTGGCGGCCGCTGCCCTGCCCGGGGACCCAGGACAGCAGCCACACCTCGTAGCCGGGCCCGGTGCGCAGCCGGTGGTACCAGCGGGTGGTGGCGTCGTAGCGGACCAGCGGGGCCCAGGCGGCGCGGTCGGCGGCGATCGCGCGGGCCAGGCCGGCGAAGCCGGCGACGGTGGTGGGGTGGGCGGGGACGGGCGGCAGCAGGTGGGGGATGGCGAGCGGGTCGCCGGCGATCTGGACGTCGCTGTTCATGACGGGGTTCCTCGGCGGAAGTGCGAAGGGGCGCGCTGGGGTCCCGGCCCGCGGTGGCGGGGGACGGGTGCGGCACGGCGCGGGGCGTTCCCGGTGGGGGCGCGGCGCGGTGGACGCGGGTGGAGCGGGGGCGCCGGCCGGGATGAGGCGGGCGCGGTGGGCTGGAGCTCAGTGGCTGCGACAGCTGGAACAGCGACAGCGGGCCTGCACGGCGCAGAGCGACCCGTAGGAACGGGTCAGTCGGTGCGCGGAGGTCGCTGGCATGCGGTCAAGGAGACACGGGGCAGTGGTGCGCTGTCAAACGGGGAGCGGCGCGCCGGGGTCCGTTCACCTCATCCGGTTACCCGGTACGGAGAAAGGTTTGTGCAGCCCATCGCGGGGAGATGCGGTCAGCAACCGCGCCCGGGGCGGCCGTTGCGGTCCTGTGATCCGGCTGTGATCTTCCCCGCTCCGAGGGTCGGGGTGCAACGCGAAGGCCGTCAGCCGGCGTCTCACTCGGTGAGAAAGGGGCCACGGGTCAACCGCCCGGGGAAGTGTCCTGGTTTTGCATGATTTGAACACTTTCCGCATACGCTTGGTTCCGCAGAGTGAATAAGAGGCCCAATAGCAGATCTCGGCTTGACTGGCCCGGATCAGCACACTTGTAATTTCACTCGTGTCGTTCAGCCGTTTTCGATCACGGCTTGATCACGGGGAAGTAAAGACAGACGAGGGGCGCACATGACCGAGCTGTTCCAGGAATTGCTGGTCGAGGAGGCGGACGAGGAGCTCGGCTGGCAGGAGCGCGCACTGTGCGCCCAGACCGACCCCGAGTCCTTCTTCCCGGAGAAGGGTGGCTCCACCCGCGAGGCGAAGAAGGTCTGCCTCGCCTGCGAAGTCCGGTCCGAGTGCCTCGAATACGCCCTCGCCAACGACGAGCGCTTCGGTATCTGGGGCGGTCTCTCCGAACGCGAGCGCCGCCGACTCAAGAAGGCAGCCGTCTGAACCGTGACAGGCCAGCCCCCCGCACCAGCCGCCCGCGGCCGCGCCGACCACGCCGCCGCACCACCCCAACTCCCCATATCCCCCTATAGCGAACGCACCGCCTCCCGCGCACTGCCCGCCGGAGGCGGTCTGCTGTGTACGGAGCCGACCGGCGGGCCGGCGCGAACCATTAGTGTGGGGCCCCGTCCGGGTCACGCCCACACCGCCGGCGCGGCGTGCGCGTGTCCCTCGTAGTCCGTCGCAGTGTCTTCCGGGGCGGGGGCCTTCAGCGACTTCGCCGCGGGCCCCGACTCCCGGGTCCGGAGGGCCCGTACCTCGATGTCCGTGCACAGCCAGCCGGCGGCGCAGTCCGCCCCGTACGCAGCCGCCACACCAGAGTTCCCACGGCACGTCGTCACGGCCGTGATCGTCTCGCACGACGGCGGCCGCTGGCTGCCCGACGCACTCGCCGGACTGCTCTCCCAGGAGCGTCCGGTGCAGAACGTCATCGGTGCCGACACCGGCAGCGCGGACGACTCCGCCCGGCTGCTCGCCGAGGCGATCGGCGACGACCGCGTGCTCCACCTCGCCCGGCGCTCCGGATTCGGCACCGCCGTCGACGAGGCGGTCCGCGCCGCCCCCGTCCTCGGCCCCGACGACCTGGCCTATCTGCGCCGCCCCAGCGGCTGGGACCCGGTCAGCCGGACCTGGCACGACGAGGCGTACGACATGCCGGAACTCCCGCACGGGGAGCCGGTCCAGTGGCTGTGGCTGCTGCACGACGACTGCGCGCCCGCCCCGGACGCGCTCGCCGAACTCCTCCGGGTCGCCGACGCCAGCCCCTCCACCGCCGTCGTCGGCCCCAAGCTCCGCAGCTGGTACGACCGCCGGCAGCTCCTGGAGGCGGGCGTCAGCATCGCCCGCAGCGGCCGCCGCTGGACCGGCCTGGACCGCCGCGAGCAGGACCAGGGACAGCACGACCAGGTCCGCCCGGTGCTGTCCGTCTCCACCGCCGGCATGCTCATCCGCCGCGACGTCTACGAGCAGCTGGGCGGCTTCGACCGCCGGCTGCCGCTGATGCGCGACGACGTCGACCTGTGCTGGCGCGCCCAGGCCGCCGGCCACCAGGTCCTGGTCGCCCCCGACGCCGTGCTGCGGCACGCCGAGGCCGCCGCCCGCGAGCGCCGCCCCATCGACTGCGTCGGCCGGTCGGTCGCCCGCCCGTCGCCCGACCGCCACCCCTCATCGAAGCGCTTCGCGCTGCGTGGTTCGACTCCGCACCGCGTCGACAAGGCCGGCGCCGTCTACACCCTGCTCGCCAACACCCGTGGCGCGCTGGTCCCGTACACCCTGCTGCGGCTGCTGATCGGCACCCTGCTGCGGGTCGTCGCCTACCTCGTCGGCAAGGTCCCCGGGCAGGCGCTGGACGAACTCGCCGGACTCTTCGGCACCCTGCTCCGCCCCGGCAAGATCCTCGCCGCGCGCCGGCGGCGCGGGAAACCGGCGGTCGACGCGGGCGAACTGCGGGCGCTGTTCCCGCCGCCCGGCGCCACCGTCCGCGCCACCGTCGAACAGGTCGCCGGCAACCTCGCCGGCCGTGCCGCCCCCGACGTCGCCTCCTCCGGCCGGCACGGCGCCGTGGAGTCCGGGCCCGGCGGCGACGACGCCGACTACCTGGAGATCGAGCAGTTCGCGCGGCTCAAGCGGATCGCCCGCCGCCCCGCGCCGGTGCTCTTCCTCGTCCTGCTGGTCGTCTCGCTGATCGCCTGCCGCGACCTGCTCGGCGGCGGCTCGCTCGTCGGCGGCGCACTGCTGCCGGCGCCGGACGGCCTCGGCGGCCTGTGGTCCTCCTACGCCGACAGCTGGCATCCGGTCGGCGTAGGCGACACCGCCTCCGCACCGCCCTACCTTGCGGTGCTCGCCGTGCTGTCCACGCTCTTCCTGGGCAGCACCGGCTTCACCCTCACCCTGCTGCTGGTCTGCTCCGTCCCGCTGGCCGGCCTCACCGCCTACTTCGCGTCCCGCCCGCTGGTCGCCTCCCGGCTGCTGCGGGCCTGGGGCAGCATCGCCTACGCCTTCCTGCCCGCCGCCACCGGCGCGCTCGCCGGCGGCCGCCTGGGCACCGCGCTGCTGGCCGTCCTGCTGCCGCTGATGGCCCGCGCGGGCATCGCGGCCGCCGGGCTGCGGCTGGCGCCCGGCACCCGGCCCGGCTGGCGCGCCGCCTGGGCGTACGCGCTGCTGGTGACCGTCGCCACCGCCTTCACCCCGATCGTCTGGCCGATCGCGGTCGTGCTCGGGGTGGCGCTGCTGGTGCTGCGCTTCCTGGACGGCAGCCGCGGCATGCTCACGGGGTATCTGCTGCGGTTCCTGGCCGTGGTGCTGGCGCCGCTGGTGGTGCTGGCGCCCTGGTCGCTGTCGCTGCTCGCGCACCCGGCGGGGTTCTTCCGCGAGGCCGGCCTCGACTTCGGCGCCGGCTCGGCCTCCGTGCTGGACCTCGTCGGGCTCAGCCCGGGCGGCCCCAAGGCCGTCGGCGGGCTGCTGCTCCTCGGCATCGTGCTGGCCGCCCTCGGCGCGACCCTGCGCGACACTCGGCAGCGGACGATCCGCACCGCCTGGGCGGTGGCCCTGACCGGGCTGCTGAGCGCGGCGCTCGGCAACGGCTCCGGCTGGACCGGCCCGGCGATGCTCGTCTACGGCCTGGCGCTGCTGTGCGCGGCCGCGGTCGGCGCCGAGGGCATCCGCACCCGGATGACCGCGCTCGGCTTCGGATGGAAGCAGCCGGCCGCCGTGCTGGTCGCGCTGGCCTGCCTGATCGCTCCCCTCTACGCCGCGGTCAGCTGGATGATCACCGGTGCCTCCGGCCCGCTCCAGCGGCGTGACGCCACTCAGGTCCCGGCGTTCGTCGCCGAGGAGTCCACCACCACCGACCGGGCCCGCACCCTCGTCCTGGACGGCACCGCCGGGCACGTCTCGTACTCCCTGGTGCGCGGCTCCGGGGCCGTGCTCGGGGACGCCGACCTGGCCGCCGGGGCCGGCCCGGACAGCCGCCTGGACGACGTCGTCGCCCACCTCGTCGCCGGCTCCGGGGCCGACCAGACCGACCGGCTGGGCGGCTACGCGGTCCGCTACGTCCTCGTCCGCAAGGGCGCCCCGCGCGAGATGGGCCGCGTCCTGGACGCCACCCCCGGGCTGACCCGGCTCAGCCAGGAGGACGGCAGCGCCCTGTGGCGCGTCGACCGGCGGGTCTCCCGGATCACGATCGTCTCCGGGCAGACCAGGGAGGGCACCGGCAGCGGCGAGGCCGTGGCACCCGTCGCGGTGGCGGCCGGCCCGGTGGCGGCGCACGGCGCCAAGGTCCCCGCCGGGCCCGCCGGGCGGATCCTGCGGATCGCCGACGCCGCCGACGACGGCTGGCACGCCACCCTCGACGGCACCCCGCTCAAGCCCGTCACCGTCGACGGCTGGGCCCAGGGGTTCCAGCTGCCGTCCTCCGGCGGCCGGCTCGACCTCACCCACGACAACGCCCTCGGCCACACCCTCTGGCTGTGGACCCAGGGCCTGCTCGCGCTCGTCCTGGTCGTGATGGCGCTGCCCGGCCGGCGCCGGGAGGTCGACGACGACCTGCCCGAGGAGGCCGCCGTGCTCGCCGCCGCGCAGGTCCCGGGGGAGGGCCGCCGGGCCCGCCGGCTGCGCGCCCAGGCGGAGGCCGCCGGCACCGCCGCGCCGCCCGCCGACGCCGATGCCGGTGCCGGCATCCCGGCCGCCGGCACCGAGGAGCCCCCGGCCGCCGCCCCGGTCCCGGTCCCGGACCCCGTCCCGGCCGTCGACCCGTATGCCGCGGTCCCCGCCCAGCCCGCCTACGAGGACTGGCAGCCCGCCCCGGACGAGGACTGGCAGCCCGCCCCGGGCCGGCAGGCTCCACAGGCCGCCGACCCGTACCAGCCCGACCCGTACGGCGTGCCGCAGCAGCCCTACCCGCCGGCCGACCCGTACCAGGCCGGCCAGTACGGCGGCTACCCGGCCGACCCGTACCAGGCGGGCGCCTACGACCCGTACGGCTACGGCGGGCAGCAGCCGTACCCGGACGCCGGGCACGACCAGCACCCGCAGCAGCCCTACGACGGCACGACGTACCCCGGCGCCTTCCCCGAGCCGCGCCGTGACGGGAGCGAGCAGCAGTGAAGCGCACCATCCTGTCCCTGACCGCCACGGCCGCCGCGCTGGCCGCCGTCACCGGCGTCGCCGCGGTCGCGGCCCCCGGCGGCGAGCGCGCCGCGGCCCCCGCGGGCGGCACCTGGCTGCCCGTCCAGCGCTCCACGCTGGTCTGCCCGGCGCCCAGCTCCTCGGAGGTCGCCGAGACCGCCTACACCGCCTTCTCGCCGCCGGGCGCCGCGGCCGGCGCGGACACCAGGAAGGGCACCGCCCAGCTCCTGCCCACCGGCACCGTCGCCGACAGCCACGGCAACCCCGCCGGCAAGGGCGGCAAGGACGCCAAGGGGAAGGGCGGCAAGGGCGGTGCCGCGGACTCCGGTGGCCCGCGGACCGTCCCGCCGCCCGACACCAAGCCCGTCGTCCCGCTCCAGCAGGCCGGGAAGCCCGTCGTGGCGACCACCGACAGCCCCGGCGCGCCCGCCCTGGCCGGCTCCGCCGAGGGCGTGCCGGCCCCCGGCTGGACGGTCCAGCAGACCACCGCCGTCGCCGCCGGCTCCGGCCGCGGCCTGCAGGGCCTGAGCTGCACCGCCCCCGACACCCAGTTCTGGTTCCCCGGCGTCAGCACCGCGGCCGGCCGCACCGACTACGTCCACCTCACCAACCCCGACCCGGCCCCGGCCGTCGTGGACCTCGAAATGCGCGGCAAGGACGGCCCGTTGACGGCCGGCGGCGGCGGCGAGGACATCACCGTGCCGCCGCACACCACCGTCCCGGTGCTGCTCTCCACCCTCACCGGCAGCCCCGCCGACGGCGCCGCGCTGCACGTCAGCGTCCGCTCCGGCCGGATCGGGGCGGCCGTCCAGGCCGCGGACGCCAAGGCCGGCGGCGACTGGCTGCCGCCCGCCGCCGACCCGTCCGCGAGTGTCGTCCTCCCGGGCATCCCGGCCGACGCCACCGACGTCCAGCTGGTGGCCGTCGCCCCCGGCGACTCCGACGCCGACCTCACGGTGCAACTGGCCACCCCCACCGGCCTGATCACCCCCACCGGGCTCGACAGCCTGCACGTCAAGAGCGGGATGACCACCACCGTCGACCTCAAGGACGTCACCAAGGGCGAGGCCGGCTCGCTGGTCCTCACGCCCGCCGACGGCACCGCCGGCGCCCCGGTCACCGCGGCCCTGAAGGTCGTCCGCGGCAAGGGCGACAACCAGGAGACGGCGTTCATCCCGGCCACCCGGCCGGTCGAGACCCGCGGCACGGTCGCCGACAACCGCGCCAAGGGCGGCACCCTCACCCTCGTCGCCCCCACCAAGGGCAAGGACGCCAAGGTCAAGGTCACCGCGTCGGCCGGGAGCGGCGGCGGCCCCCCCGTCTCGAAGACGTACACCGTCAAGGGCGGCACCAGCCTCGCCGTCCCGCCGCCGCAGCCGTCCGGCCTCAAGGGCGCCTACGCGCTGACCGTGGAGCCGCAGCCCGGCAGTGGCCCCGTCCACGCGGCCCGGATGCTGGCGCTGCCGCAGGGCGGGGTGCCGGCCTTCACCATCCAGCCGCTGCCCGACGACCGCGGCTCGGTCCTCGTCCCCACCGCCGGCCAGGACCTGTCCCTGCTCACCCGCTGACCCGTCCCGGGCCGCTTCGCCGTCGACCCGCCCTGGACCCGGGCTCCGGTCTCACTCCTGCCCGTAGCGCGGGTCCACCGACTCCGGGGCCAGCCCGAGGAGTTCGGCGACCTGCTCCACCACGACCTCGTGCACGAGCAGTGCCCGCTCGTCGTGGCCCTTGGTGCGGATCTCCACCGGCCGGCGGTAGATCACGATCCGGTCGCGATATCCGCCGCCGGACGGCAGCGCCCGGCCCAGCGGCACGCCGTCCTCCTCCGTGAGCGCGTCCGGCCCGCCGTCGGGCCCGGAGCCGGGCACCTCCAGCACCAGGAAGTCGACCTGCGCCAGCTGCGGCCAGCGCCGTTCCAGGCGGTCCCGGGAGTCGTAGACGAGATCCGCGAACGCGTCGGCGCGGGTCACCGACAGCGGTACCTGGGGAGGCGCGATCGGGCCGCGCATGCCACGGCCGTGGCGGTCGCGGCGGCGGGGCCGCGGTTCCGCGGGACGGGGAGGTACGGGGCTGTCCATCAGATCGAGCGTAGCCCTCCCGGCACGACCCGTACGGCGTTGTGCGACAACGCGCCACTTGTCGTCGGGTGACCGGACCGGCCCCGGTTCGGTTCGTTTGCGACCCCGTATCGGATCGCCCCGCTCCCGCGCGGTGCCGCGGAATGACACGAAATGCACCACCTGGTGACGGGAATCCGCTCCCGGCCCGCACTCCCCGGCCCCGCTCCCGGGAGGTCCCGGCCGACGGGTGCAGGTCAGACGCATCGGACGAAGCGGGACGACACGGTTGGGTGAGCCGGGGGAGAGTCGTCGCGGCCCGCTCAAGAGTGCGGTACCGTCCAACGTCGTGAGCCCTGTACGTCGCTGTTCGCGCACTGCGTGCGGCCGCCCCGCCGTCGCAACGCTGACGTACGTCTACGCGGATTCGACCGCCGTGCTCGGTCCGCTCGCCACCTACGCCGAGCCGCACTGCTACGACCTGTGCGCCGAGCACTCCGAGCGCCTGACCGCCCCCCGCGGCTGGGAGGTCGTCCGCCTCGCCGTCGACTCCGGCCCGGCCCGCCCCAGCGGCGACGACCTCGAAGCGCTGGCCAACGCCGTCCGCGAGGCCGCCCGCCCCCAGGAGCGCGCCGCCGGCGGCACGGACACCCCCGCTCCCTCCGGCCGCGACGGCCACCCCATGGAGGTCGCCCGCCGCGGCCACCTGAGGGTCCTGCGCTCGCCCGACTCCTGACCGCCGCCCCCGGCCCGCTGCCGATCACGGCCGTTTCCCGGCCCCCGCGCGGACCCTACGGGTAGGTTTATGGACCCGTAGCGACTCCAGGAGGGCTGGCTGTGACTGATCTGTCGCAGATCGTGAAGGCGTACGACGTGCGCGGTGTGGTCCCCGACCAGTGGGACGAGCCGCTGGCCGAACTCTTCGGCGCGGCCTTCGTCGAGGTCACCGCCGCCGGCGCGATCGTCATCGGGCACGACATGCGCCCCTCCTCGCCCGGCCTGGCCGCCGCCTTCGGGCGCGGCGCGGCCGCCCGCGGCGCCGACGTCACCGAGATCGGCCTGTGCTCCACCGACGAGCTCTACTACGCCAGCGGCGCCCTGGACCTGCCCGGCGCGATGTTCACCGCCTCGCACAACCCCGCCCGGTACAACGGCATCAAGATGTGCCGGGCCGGCGCCGCTCCCGTGGGCCAGGACACCGGCCTCGCCGACATCCGCGCCCTGGTCGAGCGCTGGACCGAGCAGGGCGCCCCCGAGCCGGCCGCGGCGCGCGGCACCGTCACCCGCCGCGACGTCCTCACGGACTACGCCGCCCACCTGCGCTCCCTGGTGGACCTCACCGGCAGCCGCCCCCTGAAGGTCGTCGTCGACGCAGGCAACGGCATGGGCGGCCACACCGTCCCCACCGTCTTCGAGGGCCTGCCCCTCGACCTCGACGCCCTCTACTTCGAGCTGGACGGCTCCTTCCCGAACCACGAGGCCAACCCGCTCGACCCGAAGAACCTCGTCGACCTGCAGCAGCGGGTCCGCGAGACCGGCGCCGACCTCGGCCTCGCCTTCGACGGCGACGCCGACCGCTGCTTCGTCGTCGACGAGCACGGCGACCCGGTCTCCCCGTCCGCCATCACCGCGCTGGTCGCCGCCCGCGAACTGGCCAAGCACCCCGGCGGCACCGTCATCCACAACTGCATCACCTCCTGGTCCGTCCCGGAGGTCGTCAAGGAGCACGGCGGCGCCCCCGTCCGCACCCGCGTCGGCCACTCCTTCATCAAGGCCGAAATGGCCCGCACCGGCGCCATCTTCGGCGGCGAGCACTCCGCCCACTACTACTTCCGGGACTTCTGGAACGCCGACACCGGCATGCTCGCCGCCCTCCACGTCCTGGCCGCCCTCGGCGAACAGGACCGGCCGCTGTCGGAGCTGGTGGCGCAGTACGACCGCTACGCCGCCTCCGGCGAGATCAACAGCACCGTCGACGACCAGGCCGGCCGCCTCGCCGCCCTCAAGGCCGCCTACGCCGGCCGCGACGGCATCACCCTCGACGAACTCGACGGCCTGACCGCCACCGCCGCCGACTGGTGGTTCAACGTCCGCCCCTCCAACACCGAGCCGCTACTGCGCCTCAACGCCGAGGCCCGCGACCGGGCCACCGCCGACCGGATCCGCGACGAGGTCCTCGCCCTCATCCGCGGCTGATCGCCCCCCCCGGGAGGGCCGCCCGCACGGCGGCCCTCCCACCCGCCGAAAACCCCTCCGGGCAGGCCCGGCCCCCCGCTCCGGCGGTACGCTGGCCACGCCGCAACCACGCCGAAGGAGCACCCCGATGCCGGTCGACGCCAGCCTGATCCAGATCCTCGCCTGCCCGGCCTGCCACGCCCCGCTGGAGGACCGCACCGCCGCCGACCCGGCCGAGCTGATCTGCACCTCCGCCGACTGCGGCCTGGCCTACCCCGTCACGGACGGCATCCCGGTCCTCCTCGTCGACGAAGCCCGCCGACCCGCCTGACCGGCGCCACTCAGCCCACCCGGCGATCGGAGGCCGCGCCACCATGCTCGACGAGTCACTGCTCGACGCCCCCGAGGCGCTGGCCGGCGCCGACCGCTTCGGCCTGCTGCGCGGCGTCGCCGAATCCGGCGCCCGGGTCCGCACCGCCGCCCGCGGCGCCGCCGAGTCCGGCATCCCCGAGCTGAGCCCCGACGGGCGGCCGCGCGCCGTCCTCGTCGCCGGGCCCAGCCCTGCCGCCGCCGGCGTCGCCGACCTGCTGCGCGCCCTCAGCGGCGGCAGCTGCCCGGTCAGCCTCGTCCAGCCCACCGGCGTCGCGCCCGTGCCCGGCGCCCTCCGCTGGACGCTGCCCGGCTGGGCCGGCCCCCTGGACCTCCTCCTCGTCGCCGGCCCCGACGCCGCCGACCCGGGCCTGGCCGAACTCGTCGAGCAGTCCTACCGCCGGGGCTGCGCGGTCGTCGCCGTCACCCCCGCCGGCGGCCCGCTCGCCGAGGCCGTCGTCCAGGCCCGCGGCCTGCCCGTCCCCCTCGCCACCACCGCTTACGACACCGAGTTCGACGTCGAGGGCGCCCCGCCCGCCGCCCCCGGCACCCTCTGGTCCGTGCTCATCCCGCTGCTGGTGCTCGCCGACCGGATCGGCCTGATCAACGCCCCCGCGCACGCCGTCGGCAAGCTCGCCGACCGCCTCGACCAGGTCGCCGAACGCTGCGGCCCGGCCATCCCCACCTACACCAATCCCGGCAAGACCCTCGCCGCCGACCTCGCCGACGCGCTCCCGCTGATCTGGACCGAGGGCCCGGTCGCCGGCGCCGTCGGCCGCCACTTCGCCACCGAACTCGCCGGACTCGCCGGCCGCCCCGCCCTCCCCGCCGAGCTCCCCGAGGCGCTCACCACCCACCGCACCCTCCTGGCCGGCGCGCTGGCCGCCGGCGCCGACCCGGACGACTTCTTCCGCGACCGCGTCGAACAGCCCGCCGCCCTGCACGCCAGGATCGTCCTGCTCCGCGAGGCCGAAGCCGGCCCGCTCTCCGCCACCCGCGCCGCCCAGCAGCTCGCCGACGAACGCGACACCCCCCTCAGCGAACTGGAGCCGACCCCCGGCAGCGACCTGGAACGCGCCGCGGAACTCCTCGCCATCGCCGATTTCGGCGCCGTTTACCTGGCGCTCGCCGGCACCGGGTGATCATGGGGCCCGGGGCCGCCGCCCCGCGCCCCGCCGGACCACCCACGCCACGTCAGGAAGCAGCCGCCGCATGGACCGCCTCGTCAACACCGTGCGCCCCTACGCCTGGGGCTCCACCACCGCCCTCCCCGACCTGCTCGGCGTCCCGCCCACCGGCGAACCGCAGGCCGAGATGTGGCTCGGCGCCCACCCCGGCGCCCCCTCCCGCCTGGACCGCGGCCACGGCCCCGTCTCCCTCGCCGAGGTGATCGACGCCGACCCCGAGGCCGAACTGGGCGCCGACACCGTCCGCGCCTTCGGCCCCCAACTGCCGTTCCTTTTCAAGGTGCTCGCCGCCGGCGCCCCGCTCTCCCTCCAGGTCCACCCCGACCGCGCCCGGGCCGAAGCCGGCTTCGCCGACGAGGAGGCCCGCGGCATCCCCCTCGACGCCCCGCACCGCAACTACAAGGACGCCAACCACAAGCCCGAACTCCTCTGCGCCCTCACCCCCTTCGAGGGCCTCTGCGGCTTCCGGCACCCCGCCGAGGCCGCCGAGCTCCTGGAGAACCTGGACGTCCCCGACCTCAAGCCGTACGCCGACATCCTGCGCGCCGGCCCCGAGGAGGCCGCCCTGCGCGAGGTGCTCACCGCCGTCCTCTCCGCCGAACCCCACGCCCTCGCCGAGACCGTCGACCGCACCGCCACGGCCGCCGCCCGGCTCGCCACCAAGGGCGGACCGCACGCCGACGCGTACGCCGCCTGCGCCGGCATAGCCCACCACTACCCGGGCGACCCCGGCGTCCTCGCCGCCCTGCTCCTCAACCACGTCCGCCTCCGACCCGGCGAGGCCCTCTTCCTCGGCGCCGGCATCCCGCACGCCTACCTCGGCGGCCTCGGCGTCGAGCTGATGGCCAACTCCGACAACGTGCTCCGCTGCGGCCTGACCCCCAAGCACGTCGACGTCCCCGAACTCCTGCGCGTCGTCCGCTTCACCCCCCGCGCCCCCGGCGTGCTGCGCCCCGAGGACACCGGCGGCGAGGAGGTCTACGACACCCCCATCGACGAGTTCCGGCTCTCCCGCTTCGTCCCGGCCCCCGGCGGAGCCCCCCGCCCGCTGCCCGCCCGCACCCCGCAGATCCTGCTCTGCACCGCCGGCACCGTGCACCTCACCAGCGACACCGGCACCACCCGCGACCTCACCCTCACCCCCGGCGCCGCCGTCTTCGCCCCCGCCGGCGAACACCTCACCCTCACCGGCGACGGCACCCTCTTCCGCGCCACCGTCGTCGTCTGACGCCCGCCCGCGAACCGGCCACCGCACGACACCCCCGGGCCGGGCTGCGACAATGACCGCCGCACGACAGGGAAAGGGCGGCACAGCGGCCCGGTCTACGGAAGGGACACGGCGCACCCCATGAGCGCATCCGGCGGTACCAAGGCGATCGTTGCGGCGCTCGGCGCCAACCTGGCGATCGCCGCGGCCAAGTTCGTCGCCTTCGCCTTCAGCGGCTCGTCCTCGATGCTGGCCGAAGGCGTGCACTCCCTCGCGGACTCCGGCAACCAGGGCCTGCTGCTGCTCGGCGGCAAGAAGTCCCGGCGCGCCGCCACCGCC
Organism: Streptomyces sp. S186; assembly: GCF_051603415.1. NCBI lineage: Bacteria > Bacillati > Actinomycetota > Actinomycetes > Kitasatosporales > Streptomycetaceae > Streptomyces > Streptomyces sp. S186. The sequence continues at coordinate 5,042,013 of NZ_CP193932.1, forward strand.
GAACACCCCTTCGGCTACGGCCGCGAGCGCTACATCTACGGCTTCCTGGTCTCCATTGTCCTCTTCACCATCGGCGGCGTCTTCGCCCTCTACGAGGGCTGGGAGAAGATCCGGCACCCGCACCCCCTGGACGCCTGGTACTGGCCGGTCGGCGTCCTGGTCTTCGCCGTCGTCGCCGAGGGCTTCTCCTTCCGCACCGCCGTCAAGGAGTCCAACGAGCTGCGCGGCACGCAGTCCTGGACACAGTTCATCCGCCGCGCCAAGGCCCCCGAACTCCCCGTCGTCCTGCTGGAGGACTTCGGCGCCCTGATCGGCCTCGTCCTCGCCCTCGCCGGCGTCCTGCTCACCCTCGCCACCGGCAACAGCGTCTGGGACGGCATCGGCACCATGGCCATCGGCACCCTGCTGGTGCTGATCGCCCTCGTCCTCGCCGCCGAGACCAAGTCCCTGCTGCTCGGCGAGGCGGCCGGCCCCGAACAGGTCGCCAGGATCCGCGAAGCCCTCGTCGACGGCGACGTCGTCACCCGCGTCATCCACATGCGCACCCTCCACCTCGGCCCCGAGGAACTCCTCGTCGCCGCCAAGATCGCCGTCGAGCACGACGACACCGCCACCGAGATCGCCCGCGCCATCGACGCCGCCGAGGCCCGCATCCGCGAAGCCGTCCCGATCGCCCGCGTCATCTACCTCGAACCCGACATCTACGACGAGCAGGCCGCCGCGGCCCAGCCCCCCAGCGGCACCTGACGCCCCACCCGTCACCGGCCCCGCACCCCGCGCGGCGCACAGAACAAGCCAACCCGCAAGCCGACGCGGTCTGGGGCCACGGAGCCGATCGGTGTAGATTCGGGGGCAGTGCCAGACGTCGCTGCTGATGGCGGTCGGGCGGCCCGCTACCGCGGACCGGCCGAGGGAGAGAGGGCCTCCGACGGACTGCGCTGCGGCAAGGGGAGAGGTGTAGCAGCCTCCACGTAGGCTCAAGTGCGCCCGGTCACGCGCCGGGGACCCCGACCCGCGCCGCAGACTGCCCGAATTGCCCGACCGACCTCGACATCCGAGGAGCAGCCCGTAATGACGACAGCAGCCACCGGCCAGGACTTCAAGGTCGCCGACCTGTCCCTCGCCGCCTTCGGCCGCAAGGAGATCACCCTCGCCGAGCACGAGATGCCCGGCCTGATGGCGATCCGCAAGGAGTACGCCGACCAGCAGCCCCTCAAGGGCGCCCGGATCACCGGCTCGCTGCACATGACCGTGCAGACCGCCGTGCTGATCGAGACCCTGGTGGCGCTGGGCGCGCAGGTCCGCTGGGCCTCCTGCAACATCTTCTCCACCCAGGACCACGCCGCCGCGGCCATCGCCGTCGGCCCGCACGGCACCCCCGAGGACCCCCGGGGCGTCCCGGTGTTCGCCTGGAAGGGCGAGACGCTGGAGGAGTACTGGTGGTGCACGGAGCAGGCGCTGACCTGGCCCGGCACCCCCACCGGCGGCCCGAACATGATCCTCGACGACGGTGGTGACGCCACCCTCCTCGTCCACAAGGGCGTCGAGTACGAGAAGGCCGGCCAGGCCCCCGCCGTCGAGACCGCGGAGAACGAGGAGCACCGCGCCATCCTGGAGCTCCTGAACCGCACCCTCGCCGAGAACCCGCAGAAGTGGACCCGTCTGTCCTCGGAGATCCGCGGCGTGACGGAGGAGACCACCACCGGCGTGCACCGCCTCTACGAGATGCAGCGCGACGGCGTCCTGCTCTTCCCCGCGATCAACGTCAACGACGCGGTGACGAAGTCGAAGTTCGACAACAAGTACGGCTGCCGCCACTCGCTGATCGACGGCATCAACCGCGCCACCGACGTCCTGATCGGCGGCAAGACCGCCGTGGTCTGCGGCTACGGCGACGTCGGCAAGGGCTGCGCGGAGTCGCTGCGCGGCCAGGGCGCCCGCGTGATCATCACCGAGATCGACCCGATCTGCGCCCTGCAGGCGGCGATGGACGGCTACCAGGTCACCACCCTCGACGAGGTCGTCGAGACCGCCGACATCTTCATCACCACCACCGGCAACAAGGACGTCATCATGGCGTCCGACATGGCGCGGATGAAGCACCAGGCGATCGTCGGCAACATCGGCCACTTCGACAACGAGGTCGACATGGCCGGCCTGGCCAAGCTCCCGGGCATCGTCAAGGACGAGGTCAAGCCGCAGGTCCACACCTGGACCCACCCGGACGGCAAGGTCCTCATCGTGCTCTCCGAGGGCCGCCTGCTCAACCTCGGCAACGCCACCGGCCACCCGTCGTTCGTGATGTCGAACTCCTTCGCGGACCAGACCCTGGCCCAGATCGAGCTCTTCACCAAGCCCGAGCAGTACCCGACCGACGTCTACGTCCTGCCCAAGCACCTGGACGAGAAGGTCGCCCGCCTCCACCTGGACGCGCTGGGCGTCAAGCTCACCACCCTGCGCCCGGAGCAGGCCGCCTACATCGGCGTCGAGGTCGAGGGCCCCTACAAGCCCGACCACTACCGCTACTGAGCCGCCGCCGGCCCGTCCGCGGGCCGGCAACCGGCACCTCCAGCAGCCGCTGGCACCAGGCCCTCGCCCTCCCGGCGGGGGCCTGGCCCGCAGAAACCCCGGAAAGCCCCGCGCCCCCGGCACACCGCCCCACCCGCCCGTCGCAAGGACCGCACCACCATGCCCCGCGGCCACTACTCGCTCCACGACCCGCACGACCACACCCCCCTCGGCGAGGAACACTTCCACTGCGCCACCGGCCCCTCCGGCTGGCGCTACGTCTCCCAGATCCTCGACACCGCCGGCGAGCACACCGGCTCCGTCGACCTCACCCTCGACGACCTCGGCCGCCCGATCCGCCTCCAACTCACCTGCGCCGCCTGGCAGGTCCGCGGCGCCGCCCTGGACGGTGTGACCTGGGTGCGCACCGACCCCACCGGCACCCACGCCACCGAGGGCAACGCCGCCGCCCACGCCTTCACCGGCGCGTCCCCGGCCTTTCTCGTCGCCACCGCCCGCCTGCTGCGCCCCACGCTCGGCGCCGGCGCCACCCGCGTCCGCCTCGTCGCCCTCACACCCCCCGTCCTCGCGCCCCGCACCCTCGACCAGGCGTGGGCTCTGCTCTCCAGCACACCACACGCCACTGACATCGCCCCGCTCGTCGCCGACGAGTACCAGGTCACCGACCTCGAAACCGGCGAACAGCACGCCGTCCACCTCGCCGGCGACGTCGTCCTCTCCGCCCCCGGCATCGAACTCGAATCCCTCGACACCCCGCCGTCGACGTTCAGTTGACGCCCCGACGGCGCCGGACCCCGCACACCGGAGACGGGCCCGGCTGCCGCCCCCCTCCAGGGCCGCCTCACACGGGCGGCGCGAATCCCGTCCCGCTCCGCGGCGCCTGCCCACCGCCCGTGCCCGAAGCCCCCGACACCCCCGGCGTCTGCCCGGCCACCCCCGCGGTCCCGCCCGCCCCGGCACCACCGGACGCACCACCCGCCGCCCCCTGCTCGGTCATCCCCGTACCCCCGGGCGCCACCCACGCCCCGCCGGCCGCGGAAGCACCGCCCCCGGGGACGCCACCCGAAGGCGCCGCCCCCACAGCCGCCCCCGCGGACCGGGCCGTTCCCGGCTCCACCCCGGCCACACCGCTCTCCCCGAACGCCCGCCGGGACTCCCGCCCCTGCCGCTCCTGCACCACCGCGGCCAGGTACACCGCCGGGTCCACCCCCGCCGGCATCTCCGCCCCCGTGAAGCCCCGCAGATCCCCGGCGAGCCGCGCGGCCAGCACCGCGCCGGCCTGCGGATCCAGCTCGCCCAGCCGCCCCAGGTACTGCCGCACCGCCAGCCACCAGCCGTCCGGCACCCGCGACAGATCGAGCCCCCCGACCTCCCCCGCCAGCCACGGAGGCGGCGCCGGCAGCAGCACGCCCCCGCCCTCCGCCTCGGGCACCCGCTCCCGGATCACCAGCGTCCCGGCGAACACATCGCCCAGCCGCCGCCCCCGGGCGGACACCAACGACGCGATCGATGCCACCACCCCGAACGTCATCACGATCTCGACGGCCCCCATGGCACCCCGCACCAGCGCATGCCGGAACCGGATCGGCCCGCCGTCCTCCCGCACCACCCGCAACCCGCAGATCAGCTTCCCCAACGACCGCCCGTGGCTCAGCGTCTCCACCGCGATCGGAATCCCCACCTGCACCAGCACCAGCGTCGCCACCTGCAGGGCCGCCAGCACCGCACCGTCCAACGAGGACGCGGCGCTCACCATCACCAGCGTCACCGCGATGTACGTCCCCCAGGCCACCGCCAGATCGACCAGCACGGCCAGTCCCCGGCTCGCCAGCCTGGCCGGCCGCAGCCCCAGCACCACCGCCTCACCCGTCACCAGCTGACTCACACGCCCCACTCCCTCTCGGCCCTGCTCACCGGCCCGCCATGGCGCGACCGCTCGTGACACCGCGGTCCCTCCCTGAGGTCCAGGGCCCCGCGTCCGGCCAGTCTGCCAAGCTGGCCCGGCACCCACCCACCGCGCTGCGAGGAGCGACCCCGGTATGGACCTCGATGTCTTCGTCACGGCCCACAGTGCCGAATGGGACCGCCTGGAAACCCTGCTGCGCCACAAACGCCGTCTCACCGGCACCGAGGCCGACGAACTCGTCACCCTCTACCAGCGCACCACCACCCACCTCTCCCTCCTCCTCTCCAGCGCCCCCGACCCGGCCCTGACCGGCCGCCTCACCTCCCTCGTGGCCCGCGCCCGCAGCAAGGTCACCGGCGCCCGCAAGTCCTCCTGGCGCGACGCCGCCCGCTTCTTCACCACCTCGTTCCCCGCCGCCGTCTACCGCCTGCGCCACTGGTGGATCCCCACGGCGGTGCTCTCCCTCACCGCCGCCGCCCTCCTGGGCTGGTGGATAGCCGCCCACCCCGAGGTCCAGTCCGCCCTCGGCGCCCCCCAGGAACTGCGCGACATGACCCGCCCCGGCGGCGAGTACGAGACCTACTACTCCAACCACCCCGCCGCGGCCTTCGCCGCCCAGGTATGGACGAACAACGCCCAGGCCGTGGCCCTCTGCCTGGTCTTCGGCGCCTTCCTCGGCCTCCCCGTCCTCTGGGTCCTGCTGGAGAACATGCTCAACCTGGCCGCCGGTCTGGGCCTGATGTCCTCCGCGGGCCGCCTCGACGCCTTCCTCGGCCTGATCCTTCCGCACGGCCTCCTCGAACTGACCGCCGTCTTCGTCGCCGCCGGCATCGGCCTCCGCCTCGGCTGGACCGTCGTCGACCCGGGCCCCCGCACCCGCCGCACCGCCCTGGCCGAGGAGGGCCGCACCGCCCTGGGAGTCGCCGTCGGCCTCGCCGCCGTCCTCTTCGTCTCCGGCGTCCTCGAAGGCTTCGTCACCCCCTCCGGTCTCCCCACCTGGGCCCGCATCACCATCGGTGTCCTCGCCGAGCTGGCGTTCCTCACCTACGTCTACGTACTGGGCGGCCGCGCCGTACGCGCCGGGGAGACCGGCGACGTCGACGCAACCGACCGCGCCGCCCTCCTCCCCACCGCCGCCTGATGTGCACCCACCCTCCCTGACCTGCTAATCTCCTCTTCGCCCCACAACCCGTTGACACGGGTGGCAGGGGGAGGTAGATTCAAACGGTTGCAAGGAACTGGACAGGTTCGATCGCAACGGTTAGTTTCATCTCCGCTCCAGTTGGACTGCACGGTTTGGACTGCACAGTCGACGGAGCGCATCGACCACTGACAGAAGCTTCGATCCGTCATGTGGATCGAATGCCTCTGATAAAGTCGGAAAAGTCGAGAGACGAAAACCCTCCGACGGGATTTCAGAACGGAATTCGAACCGGCCGCCGAGCGGCTCGGAACGGAAAGAAGATCTGATAAAGTCGGAAAGGCCGGAAAGCGAAAGCGAAACGGCCGACCCCGCTCCAGCAGGGGGCCAGAGACGGAAACGGATCTGGTAAGGTTGGAACCGCGAGAAAGCCGAAAGGCCGGATCGCACCGGCGAAAATCAGAGCCGAAAGGATCTGATAGAGTCGGAGACGCAAGACCGAAGGGAAGCGCCCGGAGGAAGCCCGCGAGGGCAGGCCGAAGGAAGCGTCCGTTCCTTGAGAACTCAACAGCGTGCCAAAAGTCAACGCCAGATATGTTGATACCCCGTCTCCAACATCACGTTGGGACGAGGTTCCTTTGAAAGACCTCTCGACCTGTTCGGGAGGCACACACAGCGAGGACGCTGTGAACCATGGGGATTATTCCTCCCCATGGTTCCGCTCAACGCGAGTGTTTTTTGCCGGATTACCGGTAAGCATTCACGGAGAGTTTGATCCTGGCTCAGGACGAACGCTGGCGGCGTGCTTAACACATGCAAGTCGAACGATGAACCGGCTTCGGTCGGGGATTAGTGGCGAACGGGTGAGTAACACGTGGGCAATCTGCCCTTCACTCTGGGACAAGCCCTGGAAACGGGGTCTAATACCGGATATGACGCGCGACCGCATGGTCTGTGCGTGGAAAGCTCCGGCGGTGAAGGATGAGCCCGCGGCCTATCAGCTTGTTGGTGAGGTAATGGCTCACCAAGGCGACGACGGGTAGCCGGCCTGAGAGGGCGACCGGCCACACTGGGACTGAGACACGGCCCAGACTCCTACGGGAGGCAGCAGTGGGGAATATTGCACAATGGGCGAAAGCCTGATGCAGCGACGCCGCGTGAGGGATGACGGCCTTCGGGTTGTAAACCTCTTTCAGCAGGGAAGAAGCGCAAGTGACGGTACCTGCAGAAGAAGCGCCGGCTAACTACGTGCCAGCAGCCGCGGTAATACGTAGGGCGCGAGCGTTGTCCGGAATTATTGGGCGTAAAGAGCTCGTAGGCGGCTTGTCGCGTCGGATGTGAAAGCCCGGGGCTTAACCCCGGGTCTGCATTCGATACGGGCAGGCTAGAGTTCGGTAGGGGAGATCGGAATTCCTGGTGTAGCGGTGAAATGCGCAGATATCAGGAGGAACACCGGTGGCGAAGGCGGATCTCTGGGCCGATACTGACGCTGAGGAGCGAAAGCGTGGGGAGCGAACAGGATTAGATACCCTGGTAGTCCACGCCGTAAACGTTGGGAACTAGGTGTGGGCGACATTCCACGTCGTCCGTGCCGCAGCTAACGCATTAAGTTCCCCGCCTGGGGAGTACGGCCGCAAGGCTAAAACTCAAAGGAATTGACGGGGGCCCGCACAAGCAGCGGAGCATGTGGCTTAATTCGACGCAACGCGAAGAACCTTACCAAGGCTTGACATACACCGGAAACGTCTGGAGACAGGCGCCCCGTGGTCGGTGTACAGGTGGTGCATGGCTGTCGTCAGCTCGTGTCGTGAGATGTTGGGTTAAGTCCCGCAACGAGCGCAACCCTTGTTCTGTGTTGCCAGCATGCCTTTCGGGGTGATGGGGACTCACAGGAGACTGCCGGGGTCAACTCGGAGGAAGGTGGGGACGACGTCAAGTCATCATGCCCCTTATGTCTTGGGCTGCACACGTGCTACAATGGCCGGTACAACGAGCTGCGATACCGCGAGGTGGAGCGAATCTCAAAAAGCCGGTCTCAGTTCGGATTGGGGTCTGCAACTCGACCCCATGAAGTCGGAGTTGCTAGTAATCGCAGATCAGCATTGCTGCGGTGAATACGTTCCCGGGCCTTGTACACACCGCCCGTCACGTCACGAAAGTCGGTAACACCCGAAGCCGGTGGCCCAACCCCTTGTGGGAGGGAATCGTCGAAGGTGGGACTGGCGATTGGGACGAAGTCGTAACAAGGTAGCCGTACCGGAAGGTGCGGCTGGATCACCTCCTTTCTAAGGAGCACTTCTTACTCGGACTTGGTTCGGGTCAGAGGCCAGTACATCAGCGAGTGTCTGATGCTGGTTGCTCATGGGTGGAACGTTGACTACTCGGCACGATTGGTGTGAGGACTGTTAGTACTGCTTCGGCGTGGAACGCAGGGTCTCAGCTGGTCGGGTCGGGCACGCTGTTGGGTGTCTGAGGGTACGGACTTGAGTCTGGACCTTCGCGATGCCGGCCCCGGTGAAGATCCACGTTGGTGGGTTGTGACGGGTGGCTGGTCGTTGCTTGAGAACTGCACAGTGGACGCGAGCATCTGTGGCCAAGTTTTTAAGGGCGCACGGTGGATGCCTTGGCACCAGGAACCGATGAAGGACGTGGGAGGCCGCGATAGGCCCCGGGGAGCTGTCAACCGAGCTTTGATCCGGGGGTGTCCGAATGGGGAAACCCGGCAGTCGTCATGGGCTGTCACCCGCTGCTGAACACATAGGCAGTGTGGAGGGAACGCGGGGAAGTGAAACATCTCAGTACCCGCAGGAAGAGAAAACAACCGTGATTCCGGGAGTAGTGGCGAGCGAAACTGGATGAGGCCAAACCGTATTGGTGTGATACCCGGCAGGGGTTGCCAGTGCGGGGTTGTGGGATCTCTTTTCTGCAGTCTGCCGGCTGTGGGACGAGTCAGAAACCGTTGATGTAGGCGAAGGACATGCGAAAGGTCCGGCGTAGAGGGTAAGACCCCCGTAGCTGAAACGTCAGCGGCTCGTTTGAGAGACACCCAAGTAGCACGGGGCCCGAGAAATCCCGTGTGAATCTGGCGGGACCACCCGTTAAGCCTAAATATTCCCTGGTGACCGATAGCGGATAGTACCGTGAGGGAATGGTGAAAAGTACCGCGGGAGCGGAGTGAAATAGTACCTGAAACCGTGTGCCTACAAGCCGTGGGAGCGTCGCGCAAGGATTTGTCCTTGCGTCGTGACTGCGTGCCTTTTGAAGAATGAGCCTGCGAGTTAGCGGTGTGTAGCGAGGTTAACCCGTGTGGGGAAGCCGTAGCGAAAGCGAGTCCGAAGAGGGCGATTTGAGTTGCACGCTCTAGACCCGAAGCGGAGTGATCTAGCCATGGGCAGGTTGAAGCGGAGGTAAGACTTCGTGGAGGACCGAACCCACCAGGGTTGAAAACCTGGGGGATGACCTGTGGTTAGGGGTGAAAGGCCAATCAAACTCCGTGATAGCTGGTTCTCCCCGAAATGCATTTAGGTGCAGCGTCGTGTGTTTCTTGCCGGAGGTAGAGCACTGGATAGGCGATGGGCCCTACCGGGTTACTGACCTTAGCCAAACTCCGAATGCCGGTAAGTGAGAGCGCGGCAGTGAGACTGTGGGGGATAAGCTCCATGGTCGAGAGGGAAACAGCCCAGAGCATCGACTAAGGCCCCTAAGCGTGTGCTAAGTGGGAAAGGATGTGGAGTCGCAGAGACAACCAGGAGGTTGGCTTAGAAGCAGCCATCCTTGAAAGAGTGCGTAATAGCTCACTGGTCAAGTGATTCCGCGCCGACAATGTAGCGGGGCTCAAGTACACCGCCGAAGTCGTGTCATTGCAGCATTACTCCTAACGGAGGCTGTGATGGGTAGGGGAGCGTCGTGTGCCGGGTGAAGCAGCCGTGGAAGCGAGTTGTGGACGGTTCACGAGTGAGAATGCAGGCATGAGTAGCGATACAAGAGTGGGAAACTCTTGCGCCGATTGACTAAGGGTTCCTGGGTCAAGCTGATCTGCCCAGGGTAAGTCGGGACCTAAGGCGAGGCCGACAGGCGTAGTCGATGGACAACCGGTTGATATTCCGGTACCCGCTTTGAAGCGCCCAGTACTGAATCAGGCGATGCTAAGTCCGTGAAGCCGCCCTGGAGCCTTCGGGCAAAGGGGAGTGGTGGAGCCGACGGACCAGACTTGTAGTAGGTAAGCGATGGGGTGACGCAGGAAGGTAGTCCAGCCCGGGCGGTGGTTGTCCCGGGGTAAGGGTGTAGGCCGTGTGGTAGGTAAATCCGTCACACGTTGAGGCTGAGACCTGATGCCGAGCCGATTGTGGTGAAGTGGATGATCCTATGCTGTCGAGAAAAGCCTCTAGTGAGTTTCAAGGCGGCCCGTACCCTAAACCGACTCAGGTGGTCAGGTAGAGAATACCGAGGCGTTCGGGTGAACTATGGTTAAGGAACTCGGCAAAATGCCCCCGTAACTTCGGGAGAAGGGGGGCCATTTCCGGTGATCACTCTTGCAGTGTGAGCTGGGGGTGGCCGCAGAGACCAGCGAGAAGCGACTGTTTACTAAAAACACAGGTCCGTGCGAAGCCGTAAGGCGATGTATACGGACTGACGCCTGCCCGGTGCTGGAACGTTAAGGGGACCGGTTAGCTCCATTTCGGTGGGGCGAAGCTGAGAACTTAAGCGCCAGTAAACGGCGGTGGTAACTATAACCATCCTAAGGTAGCGAAATTCCTTGTCGGGTAAGTTCCGACCTGCACGAATGGCGTAACGACTTCTCGACTGTCTCAACCATAGGCCCGGTGAAATTGCATTACGAGTAAAGATGCTCGTTTCGCGCAGCAGGACGGAAAGACCCCGGGACCTTTACTATAGCTTGATATTGGTGTTCGGTTCGGCTTGTGTAGGATAGGTGGGAGACTGTGAAGCGCCAACGCCAGTTGGTGTGGAGTCGTTGTTGAAATACCACTCTGGTCGTGCTGGATGTCTAACCTGGGTCCGTGATCCGGATCAGGGACAGTGTCTGGTGGGTAGTTTAACTGGGGCGGTTGCCTCCTAAAGGGTAACGGAGGCGCCCAAAGGTTCCCTCAGCCTGGTTGGTAATCAGGTGTTGAGTGTAAGTGCACAAGGGAGCTTGACTGTGAGACTGACGGGTCGAGCAGGTACGAAAGTAGGGACTAGTGATCCGGCGGTGGCTTGTGGAAGCGCCGTCGCTCAACGGATAAAAGGTACCCGGGATAACAGGCTGATCTTCCCCAAGAGTCCATATCGACGGGATGGTTTGGCACCTCGATGTCGGCTCGTCGCATCCTGGGGCTGGAGTCGGTCCCAAGGGTTGGGCTGTTCGCCCATTAAAGCGGTACGCGAGCTGGGTTTAGAACGTCGTGAGACAGTTCGGTCCCTATCCGCTGTGCGCGTAGGAGTCTTGAGAAGGGCTGTCCCTAGTACGAGAGGACCGGGACGGACGGACCTCTGGTGTGCCAGTTGTTCTGCCAAGGGCATGGCTGGTTGGCTACGTTCGGAAAGGATAACCGCTGAAAGCATCTAAGCGGGAAGCCTGCTTCGAGATGAGGGCTCCCTCCCACTTGATGGGGTAAGGCTCCCAGTAGATGACTGGGTTGATAGGCCAGATATGGAAGACCGGTAACGGTTGGAGTTGACTGGTACTAATAGGCCGAGGGCTTGTCCTCAGTTGCTCGCGTCCACTGTGTTGGTTCTGAAGCCACGAACAGACCAACGGTTGTTCTAAGTTTCATAGTGTTTCGGTGGTTATAGCGTTAGGGAAACGCCCGGTTACATTCCGAACCCGGAAGCTAAGCCTTTCAGCGCCGATGGTACTGCAGGGGGGACCCTGTGGGAGAGTAGGACGCCGCCGAACAAATTGTGGGATAGACCCCGCACCTCATGGTGCGGGGTCTATCTGTTTTCAGGGCTTCGTTCCCAGAGGCAAGGCCGGAGGCTTTGGCTTGGGGACGGGGCCCTTTCTCATTGTGTGTTGGGTTGATTTGGCTTGTGGGCTGGGAGCGGCCTGATGCGTGTGCGTCTCTCATGTCTTGGGAGGTGACGGGAGGAGAAGCGGTGCTGCTGTTGCTTCCTCAGCGGGTGCGGGGGCCTTCATTGCTCAGGATGTCTGACTGTGAGTGGGGGAGAGCGCGTGGAGCCCGTAGAAAAGCCGGCGTCTTGGCGACACCGGCTTTTCAGGGGCTTCGGGGTCCGCGATCTTGCGGCTGGGTGAAGTGGTTACAGGCGGCCGGCGGACTTCAGGGAGAGGTAGGCGTCGGCGAGGTCGGGGGCGAGGTTGTCGGGGGTGGAGTCGATGACCGTGATGCCGCGGCGGCGGAGGCGGTCGGCGGTGCGGTGGCGGGCGGCGCGGGTCTGTTCCGCGGCGGCGGCTGCGTAGACGGCCTGCGGGGTGTGGCGGCCGGCGGCGAGTTCTTCGATGCGGGGATCGGCGACGGCCGCGACGATCAGTTCGTTGCGTTGGGTGAGAGTGGGGAGGGCGGGCAGCAGAGCCTCCTCCATGGGGGCGGTGTCGAGGCCGGTGAAGAGCACGATGAGAGAACGGCGTGAGGTGTGGCGGTGGATGGTCGCCGTGAGGCCGCGGGCATCTGCCTCGATGAGTTCGGGTTCGAGGGGGGCGAGGGCGTCGGTGAGGGCCGGGAGGAGGTCGCGGGCGGTGCGGCCCTGTACCGAAGCTCGTACCCGGCGGTCGTAGGCGAGGAGGTCCACGTGGTCGCCGGCGCGGGCGGCGAGTGCTGCGAGGAGCAGCGCGGCGTCCATGGAGGCGTCGAGGCGAGGGGTGTCGCCGACGCGGCCGGCGGAGGTACGGCCGGTCTCCAGGACGAGGAGGATGCGGCGGTCGCGTTCGGGGCGCCAGGTGCGGACGGCGACGGTGTTCCGGCGGGCGGTGGCGCGCCAGTCGATGGAGCGGGTGTCGTCGCCGGGGGTGTAGTCGCGGAGGCTGTCGAATTCGGTGCCCTCACCGCGGGTCAGGATGCTGGTGCGGCCGTCGAGTTCGCGGAGGCGGGCGAGCTTGGCGGGGAGGTGCTTGCGGCTGGTGAAGGGTGGCAGGACGCGCAGGGTCCAGGGGACGTGGTGGCTTCCTTGGCGGGCGGCCAGGCCGAGGGGGCCGTAGGACCGGACCGTGACGCGGACGGCGTGGTGGTCGCCGCGGCGGGTGGGGTGGAGCGTGGTGGTAAAGCGGCGGCGTTCGCCGCCGGGGATGCGGAGGGTGTGCCGGGACGCGGAGATGTCGTCGCCGGGGCGGAAGGCGCTCGGGGGCCAGGCGTCGCGGAGTTGGGCGCGCAGGGGGCGGCGGCTCGGGTTGGTGAGGGTGAGGTGGATGTGAGCTTCGCCTGTTAGTCGAACGCTTGTGTCACCAGTTCGGGTGAAGTGGAGCTTTCGCACTGGCGCGGCGAGCGTCAGGTCGCACAAAATTGCTATCAGCAAGGTGAGTTGGACGGCGAGGATCCCGAGCCAGCTGGGGAGCACGAAGCCCACGACCAGGGCTCCGAGTGCGGAGAGGAGAGCGGTGCGTCCGGTGAGGGCCACGGTGTTGCCTCAGCGGGGTACGGGGAGATGAGCGAGCACGGCGTTGATGACGGAGTCCGCGGTGACTCCTTCCATCTCGGCCTCGGGCCGGAGGTGTACGCGGTGCCGGAGTGTGGGGAGGGCCAGGGCTTTGACGTCGTCGGGCGTGACGTAGTCGCGGCCGGTCAGCCAGGCCCAGGCGCGTGAGGTGGAGAGCAGGGCGGTGGCTCCGCGAGGGGAGACGCCGAGAGACAGCGAGGGGGATTCACGAGTGGCACGGCAGATATCGACGATGTAGCCGGTGACTTCGGGCGAGACGGCGGTCTTGGCGACCGCGTCGCGGGCGGCTTCGAGGTCGGCGGCGGAGGCGACGGGACGGAGCCCCGCGGCGTTGAGGTCGCGTGGGCTGAAGCCGGCCGCGTGACGGGTGAGGATGTCGATCTCGTCCTGGCGGGCGGGCAGGGAAACCGTCAGCTTGAGCAGGAAGCGGTCGAGCTGGGCCTCGGGAAGAGGGTAAGTGCCCTCGTACTCCATGGGGTTCTGCGTGGCGGCGACGAGGAACGGTTCGGGGAGCGGGCGGGGCGTGCCGTCGACCGTGACCTGGCGTTCTTCCATCGCTTCGAGCAGGGACGCCTGGGTCTTGGGGGGCGTGCGGTTGATTTCGTCGGCGAGGAGGAGGTTGGTGAAGACGGGGCCGGGCTGGAAGGAGAACTCGGCGCTCCGGGTGTCGTAGACCAGCGAGCCGGTGACGTCGCTGGGCATCAGATCGGGGGTGAACTGGACGCGCTTGGTGTCGAGTTCGAGGGCCGTCGAGAGGGCGCGTACGAGGAGGGTCTTGGCGACGCCGGGGACGCCTTCGAGGAGCACATGACCACGGCAGAGCAGTGCGACGACCAGGCCGGTGACGGCGGGGTCCTGGCCTACCACTGCCTTGGCTATCTCGGTGCGCAGTTCCTCGAGTGAGGCTCGGGCGCTGTCAGCGGTCGGGGTGGTCACGGGGTGCGTGCCTCTCTTGGGAAACGATCGAGTTTTCAAGTGTGTCGAGTCGGTCGGCCAGGTGCACCAGCGCCTTGTCGTCCGCCGGGGCGGGGCCGAAGAGGAGGGCGTCGAGATCGGGCGCGGCCGGGGAGCCGGCGCCGAGATGGGTACGGATGGCCGGGAGCAGGATGTCGGGGGTGTGGGCGTGTGCGGAGGGCACGCCGATGAGGGGGGCGAGCCGGGTGCGGGTCGCGGAGCGGAGGACGGCCGAGGCCCGGTCGCGGGCGTGGGCCTGTTCGTAGAGGCGGGCGTGGCCCTCGGTGGTTTCGGCGGCCGGGACGGTGACCGGGAGTTGCTCGGGCACCAGGAGGCCGAGCCGGCGGGCACGCCACAGGGCCGCGCAGGCGGCGGCGAGGGCGAGTTGGAGCAGGGCCCAGCGCCAGCCGGAGGGGATGAGGTCGAGGAGGCCGGGCCGGGTGTCCGGTGTGGTCGAGGACGGATCGCTGACGGAGGGGAGGTACCAGACCAGATGCTTGTGCGCACCGAGGAGTTGGAGGGCCAGCGAGGCGTTGCCGCGCTCGGCGAGGTGGTGGTTGTAGAGGAAGTCGGCGGAGCCGAGGAGGACGGTGTCGCGTCCCTGGGGGGCGTCGGCCGGGAGGCGCAGCAGCGTGGGGCCGCCGTCGGCCTGGTAGCAGCGGTCGGCGCCGGTGGCGGAGGTGGTGTAGCGGATGCCACCGAGGAGGGCGTCGCCCGCGGTGCGGGCGGCGGGCAGGGGGCAGCCGGGCGGGCGCGGCGCGTTGCTGATCTCGGGTTCGGCCTGGACGCCGGGGGCGAGGACCTGGAGGGAGCCGCTTCGCGGGGCGAGCAGGACGGTGCGGCCCGGGGTGCGGGACGTTGTGGTCCGGAGTTCGGTCAGCTGACTGTTGGTCAGCATGTCGGGGGCCGTGACGAGGAGTGTGGTGTGCGGTCCGGCAGCGGCGGCGGCTTCGTCGGCGGTGGCCACGACACGGGTGGTGACGCCGTGGGCGGTGAGGAGCTGGGCGAGTGCCCGGCTTCCGGTCCGGTCCGCGGAACGGGGGTCGAGTCGGCCGTGCCGTTCACCGGATTGCAGGGCGGCGAGGGTCAGTCCGCCGATGACGAGCAGCAGCAGTGCCAGCAGGACGCCCCGGGAGCGGTTCCACACGCGGCGCGCGGTGGCGCCGGGGGCGGTGGTGACGGTCGGGGTGGCCGTGGTCATCCGCGGCTCCTGGTCGGTGCGGTGGCCAGGTGGGGCTTGGCGTGCTGGAGCTCGGTGTCGAGTTCGGACAGGAGGGCGTGTGCCCGTTCCGTGCCGGCGCGGCCGCCGTACGCGACGTCGTCGAAGGTGCGGGCCGCGATGCGGAGTTGTGCGGAGTGTGCGGGGAGGACCAGGCCGGCTTCGGTGGCGGCCTCGTCGGCGGTGCGTCCGGGGCCGGGCGTGAGGAGGGCGCGCTCTTCGAGGGCGAGGACGATGGCGCGCATGCGGTCCTGGATCGCCTCGTTCCAGTGGCCTTCGGCGGCGTGCCGGTCGGCGGCCGCGCGGTGTTCGGCGGCGGTTCGGGGCTTGTCGGTGAAGAGGGTGCCCGTCGTGGTCGGGGTGCGGCGCACCGCCCCCAGCCGCAGTCGGAGGGCGATGATCAGGAGCAGGACGAACACGGCGACGGCGATGAGCCCGACCCAGCCGCCCGGAGTGGCGCCGGCGGCGGCGTTGAAGAGTTCGCCGATCCGGTGCGAGAGCCAGTTCATGGCGCGCTGGACGAGGTTGGGGTCGTGCTGGTGGTACCGGGGGTCGGACAGCTCGCGTTCCGCCGCCTCACGGGCGGGGACGCGAGAGATCCGTACCGGTATGTCGTCGTCGGAGCGCGCGGCCAGGTGGGCGAGCGCGGCGATCTTCCCCCCTGTGGTCACCGCATCAGCTTCCGGGTGCGGTGTCGGTCGGGCGCGGTCCGGGGACGTCGGGGGAGCCGTCCGGGGACGCGCCGGGGGCGTCGGGCGACTCGGTCTTCTCCGGGGCTGCGCTCTCCGGCTCGGCGGCCTGGGGCTTCGTCAGCTGAACCGCCGTCGCCTGAGGGGCCGTCTGCTGAGCGCCTGTCGGGGCGGCCGGCTGGCCGGACGGGGTGTCAGCGGCGGCCGTGGCGGCTGCCGTTGTGTCGGGGGCGGTCCGGGGGGCCGGGGCGCCGCCGGTGGCCGGGGGTGTGGCGGGGGCGCCGGAGCCGTGGTCCGAGAGGCCGGCGGCGCGGGCGAGTTCGAGGTCGAGTGCCTCGCGGCGGATGCGCTGGTCGACGTAGAGGAGCGCGGTGACGCCGGCGCTGATCGGGAAGGTGATCGCCGAGCTGACGATCGCGCCGATGCCCAGCACGATCAGGAACGGCCAGCCGGTGGCGTCACTGGTGCCGTTCGCCCAGTCCATGAGGCTTTCCCCGCCTATGAGAAAGGCGACGAAGGTGGTCGGGATCTGGATGATGAACTGGACGATGGAGATCAGCAGGTAGGCGAGGAGCTGGACGCCCAGCACCCGCCACCAGGCGCCGCGGACGAGCTTGGCGGAGCGGCGCATCGAGGCGATGACGCCCTGCTTCTCCAGCATCAGTGCCGGGGAGGCGAGGCTGTAGCGGACCCACAGCCAGACGCCCACGACGCCGGCGGCGAACAGGCCGAGCAGCATCAGGCCGAGACCGAGGTCGAGCGGACCGCTGCCCGAGACGAGGATGCCCGGGGTCAGGCCGGCCAGGAAGATGGCGGTGATGATCAGGGGCAGCAGGATGAGCAGGCCCAGCAGCCGCGGCAGCTGGCCGCGGGCGTCGTGCCACGCTTCCCCGGCGGTCACCGAGCGGCCCAGGACGGCCCGGCTGATGACCATGGTCAGCATGCCGGTCGCGATGATCGTGGCCAGCAACCCGATGAGCGCGGTGAGGGCCGAGCCGGTCAGGGAGCTGCCCATCTCGCTCAGAACCTGCCGCAGCGGCGGCCCGGCACCGTCGTCGAGGTCCGTGGCGCGGTGGGGCCCCTGGAACCACACGCCGGTGACGAGGGTGGCGGTGGTCTGCGACACGACCGCGACGATCAGCGAGATGCCGAGCACGGTGCGCCAGTGGGCGCGCATGGTGGCGACGGCGCCGTCGAGGATCTCGCCGACGCCGAGCGGCCGCAGCGGGATGACACCCGGCTTGGCGACGGGCGGTATGCCACCCCAGCCGCCGCTCCAACCGGGACCGCCGCCCCAGGCGCCCTGCGTTCCGGGGCCCGGCGGGGTGGCCCAGCCGCCCGGGGCCGTTCCGGACGCGGCGCGGGTGCGGTCCCCGGCGGCCCGGTCGCTCCGGCCGTCGGGTCCGCCCTGGCCGGGGATGCCGGACGGGGTCGTCCACTGGCCGGGAGGCGGCTGGTTGCTGGACCAGCTCGGCGGGGCCGGTTGCCGGGGTGCGCCGGCGCGGTCTTCCGGGGCGGTCGGCTGGGTGGGCTGCTCCGGGGCGCCGCGGTCCGGCTCGTCGGAGGGGGAGGATCCGGGCGAGGCCCAGCCCGGAGAGTTGTTCATCGTCGCTCCTTCTTGCTGCCCGTCCGCCGGGGCGGGCGGGGTCCGGGATCCGCGGTGTCAGTCATCGTGTCATGGCCGATGGCGCTCTGTACCCGGGCCCTTCGAGGAAGGGGACCTTCTGTTCGGTGGGGGGTCGGCGGCAGACTGAGGGAATGGCTGATCGGCACGAGGTATCGGAGGCGGGCGCTCAGTCGCTCGCGGTCCCGTCGCTGCGCTGGGAGGAGCTGCCCGAGGGGCCGGTCGTGGTCCTTCTCGACCAGACGCGGCTGCCGGCGGAGGAGGTCGAGCTGGTCTGCACGGATGTTCCGGCGCTGGTGCGGGCGATCCGGACGCTGGCCGTGCGGGGTGCGCCGCTGCTGGGCATCGCGGGCGCATACGGCGTCGCGCTGGCCGCGGCACGAGGATTCGACGTCGAGGAGGCAGCCCAGGCACTGGCGACGGCCCGGCCGACCGCGGTCAATCTTGGTTACGGTGTCCGGCGCGCGGCCGCGGCGTTCCGGGAGGCGGTGGCCGGCGGTGCCGGTCCGGAGGATGCGGCGGCGGCCGCGCTGGCCGAGGCGCGGGCCGTCCACGCGGAGGACATCGAGGCCAGCGCGCGCATGGCGCGGCACGGCCGGGAGCTTCTGGGCGAGCTGCTGCCGGGCGGCGGGCACCGCATTCTCACGCACTGCAACTCGGGTGCCCTGGTGTCCGGCGGCGAGGGGACCGCCCTGGCCGTGGCGCTGGCGGCGCACCGGGCCGGCGAGCTGCGGCGGCTGTGGGTGGACGAGACGCGTCCGCTGCTGCAGGGGGCGCGGCTGACCGCGTACGAGGCGGCGCGGGCCGGGATGGCGTACACGGTGCTGGCGGACGGCGCCGCCGGCTCGCTGTTCGCGGCCGGCGAGGTGGACGCGGTGCTGATCGGGGCCGACCGGATCGCCGCGGACGGCGCGGTCGCCAACAAGGTCGGCAGCTATCCGCTGGCGGTGCTCGCCCACCATCACCGTGTCCCCTTCATCGTGGTGGCGCCGACCAGCACGGTGGATCTGGAGACGGCGGAAGGGGCCGCCATCGAGGTGGAGCAGCGGCCCGGCCGTGAAGTGACGGAGTTCGCCCTGCCGCACCTCCAGGGGGCCGGGGTGGAGGGCGGTTCCGGGATTCCGGTGGCGCCGCTGGGTGCGCAGGCATACAACCCGGCCTTCGATGTCACGCCCGCCGAGCTGGTGACGGCGATCGTGACGGAGGCCGGAGTGGTGTCGCCGGTGACCCGTGAGCGGCTGGCGGACGTGTGTTCCGTCTCACGATGGAGAAAGTCACGATCAGGTAATGGGATGATGGCCGAATGAAGGGACGCGTCCTGGTCGTCGACGACGACACCGCACTGGCAGAGATGCTCGGCATCGTGCTGCGCGGCGAGGGCTTTGAACCGTCGTTCGTGTCGGACGGCGACAAGGCGCTCGCTGCGTTCCGCGAGACCAAGCCCGATCTTGTGCTGCTCGACCTGATGCTGCCCGGTCGGGACGGCATAGAGGTGTGCCGGCTGATCCGGGCCGAGTCGGGTGTGCCGATCGTCATGCTGACCGCCAAGAGCGACACGGTGGACGTGGTGGTCGGCCTCGAGTCGGGGGCGGATGACTACGTCGTCAAGCCGTTCAAGCCCAAGGAGCTGGTGGCGCGGATCCGGGCCCGGCTGCGGCGCTCGGAGGAGCCGGCGCCCGAGCAGCTGGCCATCGGTGATCTGGTCATCGATGTGGCGGGGCACTCCGTGAAGCGGGACGGCCAGTCGATCGCGCTGACCCCGCTGGAGTTCGACCTGTTGGTGGCGCTGGCGCGCAAGCCGTGGCAGGTGTTCACCCGCGAGGTGCTGCTGGAGCAGGTCTGGGGCTACCGCCATGCCGCGGACACCCGGCTGGTCAACGTCCATGTGCAGCGTCTGCGCTCCAAGGTCGAGCGGGACCCGGAGCGCCCGGAGATCGTGGTGACCGTGCGCGGCGTCGGCTACAAGGCCGGGCCCAGCTGAGATGACCCGGGACGGTTCGGCCCCGGAGGGACAGCGGGGGCGCACCGTCGGCCCGGCAGGCGATATGTCCTTTTCGGGCAGGTTGGCGGCGTGGTTGCTGCGCGGCGGGCAGCTGTTGCCCGACGGCGCGGTGAGCGGGCCGGTCCATCCCCTGCTGCGGCTCTTCAGCCGCTGGGTGCGGCGGCCGCTGCTGCCCGCGCTGCGACTGTGGCGGCGCAACATCCAGCTGCGGGTCGTCGCCACCACCCTGCTGATGTCGCTGGCCGTGGTGCTGCTGCTCGGCGTCGTGGTCGTCGGGCAGGTCCGCAACGGCCTCCTCACCGCCAAGGCGCAGGCCGCCCAGAGCCAGGCCGTCGGCGGCTTCGAGGTCGCCCGGAAACTGGCCGACGGCGGCGACGACAACCACACCGACGACACCAGCCGCACCGCCAGCCGCGGCACCCAGGACTCCGCGACCTGGCTGACCAGCCTCGTCGAGCAGCTCGCCAGCGGCGGGCAGGGCGTCTTCTCGGTCGTCGCCCTCAGCTCCGACACCGACGAGCCGTTCGGCGACGCCACCCCCGGCACCCGCGGACCGCGCGCCTCCGGGGACGTCGACCCCGAGCGCAGCGTGCCCCTCGAACTGCGGCGGAAGCTCGACAGCAAGTCCGGGACGTTCCGTGAGTACACCCAGATCAAGCGCATCGGCTCCAACGACGGGGTGCCGGCGCTGATCATCGGCAAGCGCCTCAACGACATCAACGGCAACCAGTACCAGCTGTACTACCTCTTCCCGTTCAGCCAGGAAGCGGAGTCCCTCAAGCTGGTCACCGGGACGCTGGCCACCGCCGGGGTGTTCGTGGTGATCCTGCTCGGCGCCATCGCCTGGCTGGTCGTGCGGCAGGTCGTCACCCCCGTACGGATGGCCGCCGGGATCTCCGAGCGGCTGGCCGCCGGCCTCCTCCAGGAGCGGATGAAGGTCACCGGCGAGGACGACATCGCCCGCCTCGGCGAGTCCTTCAACAAGATGGCGCAGAACCTCCAGCTCAAGATCCAGCAGCTGGAGGAGCTGTCCCGGATGCAGCGGCGGTTCGTCTCCGACGTCTCGCACGAGCTGCGCACCCCGCTGACGACCGTACGGATGGCCGCCGATGTCATCCACGAGGTCCGGGACGAGTTCGACCCCGCCACCGCGCGCTCCGCGGAGCTGCTGCGCGGCCAGCTCGACCGCTTCGAGTCGCTGCTCGCCGAGCTGCTGGAGATCAGCCGGTTCGACGCGGGCGCGGCGGCCCTGGAGGCCGAACCGGTCGACCTGCGCGACGTGGTCCACCGCGTCATCGAGGGCGCCGAGCCGCTCGCCGAACGCAAGGGCACCCGCATCGTGGTGCGCGGCGCCGAGCATCCCGTCATGGCCGAGGCCGACCCCCGGCGGGTGGAGCGCATCCTGCGCAACCTCGTCGTCAACGCCGTCGAGCACGGCGAGGGCCGGGACGTCGTGGTCCGGCTGGCGTCCGCCGGCGGCCGCAGCGACGGCGCGGTGGGCGTCGCCGTCCGGGACTACGGCGTCGGCCTCAAGCCCGGCGAGGCGACCCGGGTCTTCAACCGCTTCTGGCGCGCGGACCCGGCACGGGCCCGGACGACCGGCGGCACCGGTCTCGGCCTGTCCATCGCCATAGAGGACGCCCGGCTGCACGGCGGCTGGCTGCAGGCGTGGGGCGAGCCGGGCGGCGGCTCGCAGTTCCGGCTGACGCTGCCCCGCACGGCCGGCGAGACGCTGCGCGGCTCCCCGATCCCCCTGGAGCCGGAGGACTCGCGGCGCAACCGCGGCCTGGACGAGCACGGCCGGCCCCGCGCCGGCGCGGGCCGCGCGACGCCCGCCATCCCGGCGCAGCCCCGCCCCGGCACCCAGCACGCACCGGCCCGCCCCGCGGCGACCCCGCCGGCGCTGCCCCCCGGCGGCACCCGCGTGCCGCCCCAGCAGGCCCCCGCCGGCAAGACCGGGAAAGCCGCCCGCGACGACGGCACCGGCGAAGGCACCCGCGCCGACGCCGTACCGGACCCAGGCGCGACCGACGAGCCGGTGCGGACCGGCGGCCCGGGGGCACCCGGCGGTGCGGCGGCCGCCGCAGCCGGCACGCAGCAGGAGACCGGAGGCGACGTGGAACGGGAAGGCGGACGGCGTGGGCGCTGAGCACGGAGACGAGCGCACGGCGCGCAGCGCGCGGTTCCGCACGCCCACGCGCCGCCACACCGGCACGGGCAGCGGCATCGGCACCGGTGCCGCGCGCACGGGACGCAAGGCCGTCCTGCTGGGCTGCGCCGGCGCGCTGCTGGCCGGCTGCGCGTCCATGCCGGACAGCGGCGACGTCACCGCGGTCGACCAGCCCCCGCGAGCCGACGGGGAATCACAGGTGCGGGTCTACGGCGTCCCCCCGCAGGACGGCGCCCAGCCCACCAACATCGTGCGCAGCTTCCTCGACGCGACCACCAGCGACGAGGCGGACTTCCGCACCGCCAGGATGTATCTGGCCAAGTCGGCACGGCAGACCTGGCGGCCCTTCCTCGTCACCAACGTCCTCCAGGAGCGACCCAAGTCCCAGCCCGAACCCGCGGCCCGGGCCGACCGCGAGGACGCCGACGGCTACACCGTCACGCTCTCCGGCAGCCAGGTGGCGATGGTGGACGCCAACCACGCCTACACCCCGGAGGAGAAGCCGTACCGCGAGACGATCCACCTCACCAAGGAGGGGGACCAGTGGCGCATCGACCGGCTGCCCGACGGGCTGGTCCTGGGGCAGTCCGACTTCCAGCGCATCTACCGCTCCGTCAACAAGTACTACTTCGCGTCCTACAAGTCCGAGTCGGACGACCCCAAGGCGGGCAAGAACGTCCTCGTCGCCGACCCGGTCTATCTGCGGCAGCGGATAAAGCCGATCACCTCCAGTGTGGAGGCGCTGCTCACCGGGCCCACCGACTGGCTGGACCGGGTGACGACTTCGGCGTTCCCGCCCGGCACCAAGCTCGCCGCCCGTGACCTGTCCCTGGACGACTCCAACGCCCTCCAGGTCAAGCTCAGCAAGCAGGCGGTGAACACCGACGCCGCGCAGTGCAAGCGGATGGCCGCTCAGCTCTTCTTCACCGTCCAGGACATGACGCGGGCTTCGAAGATCAGCGAGGTGGAGCTCCAGGACCCGAGCGGCAACTCGCTGTGCGCGCTGACGCAGGATCAGGCCGAGCGGGACTTCGCCGCGCCCGGCCACAACGGGCGCTCCGACCGGGAGTACTTCATCGACGCCCAGCACCGCGTCGTCACGATGTCCGACTCGGCGACCGAACCGACGCCGGTGGGCGGCCCGTTCGGCACCGGCAGGACCCCGCTGCGCTCGGTCGCCATCTCGCGCAAGGAGACCACCGCGGCCGGGGTGTCGGCCGACGGGCGGAATCTCTACGTCGCCGGTCTGGAGGACGGTACGGAGCGCGGCGGGCCGCTGCTGACCAGCGCCGGTTCGGGGAAGAGCGCCGACGAGGGGCTGACCGCGCCGAGTTGGGACGGCCTGGGCGACCTGTGGATCGCCGACCGCGACGCGCACGGGTCGCGGCTGCTGCGGATGCGCGAGGGGAAGGGCGATCCGGAGGAGGTCGCGGTGCCCGGCCTCGGCCGGCGGCGGATCAAGGCGATCAAGGTGGCCGCGGACGGCATAAGGATCGCGATCCTGGTGGAGGACAAGGGGCGCACCACGCTCCAACTCGGCCGCGTCGAACGGAACGGCACCTCCCCCCATCCGACACTGTCGGTGCAGGAACTGCGGCCGATCGCACCCCAGTTGGAGGACGTGGTGGCGGCGTCCTGGGCGGGCGGCAGCCGGCTGGTGGTCGTGGGCCGGGAGGCCGGCGGGGTGCAGCAGATGCAGTTCATGGAGACCGACGGCTCCGCCTCGGACACGCAGACGCTCCCCGGCGTCAACGGCGTCAAGGCGGTGGCGGCCTCCGAGGACGAGACCCGTCCGCTGATCGCCGACGCCACGGAGGGCATAGTGCGGCTGCCCCCCGACGCCAACTGGAAGACGGTGGCGAAGGACGGGACGGCACCGGTCTATCCGGGGTGAGGGGCGGTCCTTGACGGGGACGTGCGGCGTGCGTGCGACGCGAGAGGGGCGACGTGCGTCTGGGACGTTGTGTGGCGCCGTGACTGATGTGGCGTGACGTGACGTGATGTGACGTGGTCGGCTGCGTCGGGGTGTTCTCCGTTTCCGTTTCCGTCGCGGTCCCCGCCGCTGCCCCTGCCCCGTGCCGGCCTCGTTCCCGCACTGTCCCCGCCCATGCCCTTGTCCCTGTCTTTGTGCCGGTATCCGGATGAGGCCCCGTGCCTGTCATCGAGTCCGGATCTGTACCTGTTCTGGGTCCGGGTCCGGGTGGGGATTCCCCTCCGTATCCGCGCTGGTCGTGGCGGTCCCGGTGAAGTTATCCACAGGGGTGGTGGCCGGGGCCGCGTGACGCGACAGTGGAGTCATGCGGGGGGTGTGGCGAGAGCTGGCGGGTCTGGTCCTGCCGGTCGACTGTGCGGGGTGTGGTCAGCCGCGTACGGAGCTGTGTGCGGCGTGCTGCCGGGCGCTGTGGCGCGGTGGTCGTGGTGCCGGGCGGGTGCGGCCATGGCCCGTGCCGGCGGGGCTGCCGCAGGTGTGGGCCGGCGCGCCGTACGCCGACGAGGTGCGCGCCGTGCTGCTGGCCCACAAGGAGCGCGGCGCGCTGCGACTGGCCGCGCCGCTGGGAGCAGTACTGGCGGGGGCGGTGCGGGGGGTGGGGGGAGGGGGCGGCCCCCTCCTGCTGGTGCCGGTCCCCTCCGCGCGCTCCGCCGTGGCCGGCCGCGGCCACGATCCCGTACGCCGGATCGCGCTGGCGGCCTCCGCCGAGCTGCGGCGTTCCGGTACGGGGGTGCGGATGCTGGCGGTGCTGCGGCAGCGTCGTGCCGTGGCCGATCAAGCGGGGCTGGACGCCCGGCAGCGGTTGGCGAACGTCGCGGGCGCGCTGGAGGTGCCGGGCGCGGCAAGGAGGCTGTTGGCAGGGGTGCCGGTGGTGCTGGCGGACGATCTGGTGACGACGGGGGCCACGCTCGCCGAGGCCGCACGGGCGGTCAGAGAGGCCGGTGGCCGGGTGACAGGAGCCGCCGTGGTGGCCGCACCACGCAGTTCTTTTCTTTCGTTTTCAACGGAAGTGGGGCGCCGGGTTTAGAAGTGGGGCGCCGGGTTTAACGGAAGTGCGGAAGCGAGGCCGCCGGCCGTCTCTCGCGGGCGGGGCCGTGCCGCGAGTCCGGCGTGACCGCGCCGTATGCCCGACGGGATTGCGCCAGGTATCCGACGGGCCGCCCCTCGTGTCCGGCGCAGCGAGGCCGCCGAATCGTCCGGTACGCCGAGCCGTCGGGTGACGCCAAGCCCGCCGGGTCCCCCGAGCCCCCGGGTTAATCGTGGCGCTCACCCGTTGACGGGCGGCCCGCTCCGCGGTGTCCGGCGGGCGTATGCCTGGCCGCGTGAGGCCGGGCCAGGGGGCGGCGGGGGCCGAGAGTAAAGGGAACTGGGCGGGGTGAGGCGTCGTTGCTGGTAGTGAGCGCCGATTTTCACTCAAACGGAGCTGGTCGTGGCGAGGGGGTGCCGACACCGGTCCAGTGGAGCTATGTTCGGTTGTGAGGACTTGGCGGACGCTTTGCCTCGGATGTCGTGTTGCATGCTTTTCGGGGTTTTTCAGCGATCCTGAAAACGTGGGAATGGAGATCTCGCCCCTTGGGGAGAAGGAGGTGAAAGTCGCCAGTCCGAGGCTCCGGCACTCACCGGAGTCTGGTGCAAGAAGGAGCTGCTCCGCTTGCTGAGCGGGGCGATCCGGGAACGGAGTTCTGCGTGGACATCGTCGTCAAGGGCCGCAAGACCGAGGTGCCCGAGCGGTTCCGCAAGCACGTGGCCGAGAAGCTGAAGCTGGACAAGGTCCAGAAGCTCGATGGCAAGGCGATGAGCCTGGACGTCGAGGTGTCCAAGGAGCCCAACCCGCGGCAGGCCGACCGTTCCGACCGAGTGGAGATCACGCTCCGCTCCCGTGGCCCGGTGGTCCGGGCCGAGGCGGCCGCAGCCGACCCGTACGCCGCGCTGGACCTGGCGACAGCCAAGCTGGAGGCGCGCCTGCGGAAACAGAACGACAAGCGTCACTCGCGCCGCGGCAACGGACGCATTCCGGCGAGCGAGGTCGCGATCACCGTCCCCGACGCGGCACGGCTGAACGGCCACGGCCTGACGGCCGCGGAGGAAGCCGCGGAGCGGGAGAAGGTGCCGACCACCCGGATGGGATCACTGGAGATCCAGGGCGAAGGGCCCGTGGTCGTCCGCGAGAAGACCCATTCGGCCGCGCCGATGACGCTTGACCAGGCGCTCTACGAGATGGAGTTGGTCGGACACGACTTCTATCTCTTTGTCGACGCCGAGAGCAAGCAGCCGAGTGTCGTCTACCGGCGGCACGCTTACGACTACGGAGTCATCCACTTGAATTCCGACGCGTTCGGAGAGGAATCGCCCGGCGGCGCAGGGGGCGCGCTGGGCGGCTGACCCCCACCCGTTCGGTGCCCCCGGCGCACGCCCGGGGGCACCATCGTGCCTGCGGAGGGCTGGAGTTGAAGCCGTATAGTGTTTGTGCCAGCCGGGGAGTATGTGGGCACGAAACGGCGACATGCCGGGGAGACCGTCGTATGGCATTGATCGGGCCGGCCGCAAAGGGCTGTTGTCAACCAGCCTTATATCCAAGCTCTGGCCATCGGCCGAGTGGTTGACGGGGAGGAAACATGGGGGAGAGTTTCGGGCCCGTGCGGGGTGACGCGGACGGCGGTGTCTGCGGAGTGGGCGCCGATGACGGGGACGGCGCGGCGCGGGTGCCGCGCAGGGAGCCGATCCGTGTCCTGGTCGTGGACGATCACGCGCTCTTCCGTCGCGGCCTGGAGATCGTGCTGGCGCAGGAGGAGGACATCCAGGTCGTCGGCGAGGCGGGCGACGGCGCGGAGGCGGTCGACAAGGCCGCCGACCTGCTGCCCGACATCGTGCTGATGGACGTGCGGATGCCCCGGCGCGGCGGGATCGAGGCGTGTACCTCCATCAAGGAGGTGGCCCCCAGCGCGAAGATCATCATGCTCACGATCAGCGACGAAGAGGCCGATCTCTACGACGCGATCAAGGCCGGTGCCACCGGCTACCTCCTCAAGGAGATCTCCACCGACGAGGTGGCCACCGCCATCCGGGCCGTCGCGGACGGGCAGTCGCAGATCAGTCCGTCGATGGCGTCGAAGCTCCTGACGGAGTTCAAATCGATGATCCAGCGCACCGACGAGCGCCGTCTGGTGCCGGCGCCCCGGCTCACCGACCGCGAGCTGGAGGTCCTCAAACTCGTCGCCACGGGCATGAACAACCGCGATATCGCCAAGGAGTTGTTCATCTCCGAGAACACCGTCAAGAATCATGTGCGCAACATCCTGGAGAAGCTCCAGCTGCATTCCCGGATGGAAGCCGTGGTGTATGCGATGCGGGAGAAGATTCTCGAAATCCGGTGAGGCCGGGTACGCGCCCGCTGACGGCGGGGCGGGGTGCCCTCCTTTGCGGATGCGGGTCAGGCCATGGCCTTCTCCTCGCTGCCGGTCCTGGTGCCGGTGTCGCCGGCGGTGCGGATGAGTTCCGTGCGCAGGGCGGCGGCCAGCTGCGGGTCGTCGCAGCGTTCGACGCGGACGGTGTCGCAGCCCACCCATGTCGCGGCCTCGTGGAGGGCCCGGGCCATGGGGCGTACGGCCTGGGGGCCCTGGAGCGAGAGCTGGCGGGCGACCAGGGTGCTGCCCTCGCGGGCCGGATCGACGCGGCCGACCAGCTTGCCGCCGGCCAGCAGGGGCATCGCGAAATAGCCGTGTATCCGCTTGGCCTTGGGGACGTAGGCCTCCAGGCGGTGGGTGAAGCCGAAGATCCGTTCCGTCCGGGGGCGGTCCCAGATCAGGGAGTCGAACGGGGAGAGCAGGGTCGTGCGGTGCCGGCCGCGGGGCGGGGCGGCGAGCGCCGCCGGATCGGCCCAGGCGGGTTTGGCCCAGCCCTCGACCGCCACCGGCACCAGCCCGGTGCCCTCGATGACGGCGTCCACCTGCTCGGCCTTGAGGCGATGGTAGTCGGCGAGGTCGGCGCGGGTGGCCACGCCCATCGCGGTGCCGGCCTGGGCGACCAGGCGCCGTATGCACTCGGCGTCGTCGAGGTCGTCGTGGAACAGCTGCTCGGGGACGGCGCGCTCGGCGAGGTCGTAGATCCGCTTCCAGCCGCGGCGCTCGGTGCAGACCACGTCGCCGGTGTCCAGCAGCCACTCCACGGCGATCTTGGTCTCGGACCAGTCCCACCACTCCCCGCCGTTGCGGCCGCCGCCCAGCTGGGACGTGGTGAGCGGGCCGTCGGCGCGGAGGCGGTCCAGGACGGCGGCGCAGGAGCGGGCGGAGTCCTTCATGACGTGCCAGCGGTGGCCCCTGGCGCGCCGGGCGCGGCGGCGGAAGGCGAAGTGCGGCCACTCCTCGATGGGCAGGACGCAGGCCGCGTGCGACCAGTACTCGAAGCTGTGCGGCCGGGCCGGGGAACCGTCCTCGGGGGCGGCCGACCAGTAGGCGGCCTCGATGGCGGGGCGGCCGACCGCGCCGAGGCGGGCGTACGGCACCAGCTCGTGGGAGCGGGCGAGCACCGAGATCGTGTCGAGCTGGACCGCCCCGAGCCGGCGGAGCATCCCGCGGATGCCCGCCCGTCGGTCCGGGGCGCCGAGCAGGCCCTGGGCGCGGAGGGCCATCCGCCGGGCGTCGTCGGCGGACAGGGTCGTCACGGGGCGTGGTGCGGGCTGGCGCTGCGTCACTCCGGTCATGTCGCACAGCGTAGGGGCGGCCACTGACAATGCCCTGGGCTTTGAGTGTTTGTGCAGGTCAGCGGGGGTAGGGGAGGTAGGGGGTGGGTTCCTGGGCCGGGATGGTGGCCGGGCCGGCGGGGGCGTCGGGGGCGGTTTCCCGGGGCAGGTCGGACGGGAGCAGGGAGCCGATCCACAGGTCCCGGCGGATGCCGCCGTGCACCAGTTTGGCGCGCAGGGTGCCCTCCCGCTGGAAGCCGACCTTGCGGGCGACTGCCCAGGAGCCCGCGTTGCCGGCCTCGGCGAGCCATTCCATGCGCTCCACGCCCAGCTCGCGGAAGGCCCAGCGCACCACGGCGCCGGCCGCCTCCGCGGTGTAGCCCTTGCCGCGCTGTTCCTTCACGGTCCAGTAGCCGAGCTCGGCCTGCCGCTCCACCGTGCGCAGCCGGTCCAGCCGCACCAGGCCCATGGAGCCGACGAGCGTCCCGTCGGCCCGGGTGACCACCGCGAAGGTGTAGGCGGTGTCGTCCCGCCAGCCGTCGGGGACGACCGTGCCGACGTACTGCTCCGCGTCGTCGCGGCCGTACGGCGAGGGGACGACGGTCCAGCGGGGGATGTCGGGGTCCTGGCAGGCGGCGTGCACCGCGGGTGCGTCGGCGGGCTCGAAGGGGCGCAGCAGGAGGCGGTCGGTGGTGAGCGTGACGGGCTTCATAGGGTGAGTCTGCTGCGCCGTGGGGTCTGCTGCGAACCGTTTTCGCCGTGTTCCCGGGGCGACCGCCGGAGCCGTGTACGGGACGGTTGGCGGGATCTTTCCCGGAACTTTTCGCGGGTACCGTTCGGGCGCTTCGGCGGAAACTTTTCCGGCACCTTCTCGCGGGCTCGTGCGTTGACGTGGCGAGGGGTCGGCGGGCATCGGCTGCGGCGGACCTCCCGGCCGGACAGCGTCCTCCTTTACGATGGCCGTTGCGGCGGGGCCTGCCCCCTGGAAACATGCCGCGCCCGCGCACTCGACCGTGCAGGCCCGACCGGCAAGGAGACCAGCCCAAGTGTCCGTCTTGACGAAGATCATGCGTGCAGGCGAAGGAAAGATCCTGCGCAAGCTGCACCGCATCGCGGGCCAGGTGAACTCCATCGAGGAGGACTTCGCGGCCCTCTCCGACGCCGAGCTGCGCGCGCTCACCGACGAGTACAAGCAGCGCTTCGCCGACGGCGAAAGCCTCGACGACCTGCTGCCCGAGGCGTTCGCCACGGTCCGTGAGGCCGCCAAGCGCGTGCTCGGCCAGCGGCACTACGACGTCCAGCTCATGGGCGGCGCCGCCCTGCACCTCGGCTATGTCGCGGAGATGAAGACCGGTGAGGGCAAGACCCTGGTCGGTACCCTCCCGGCGTATCTGAACGCGCTGTCCGGCAAGGGCGTCCACCTGATCACGGTCAACGACTACCTCGCCGAGCGCGACTCCGAGATGATGGGCCGGGTCCACAAGTTCCTGGGCCTGACCGTCGGCTGCATCCTGGCCGACATGACGCCGGCCCAGCGCCGCGAGCAGTACAACTGCGACATCACCTACGGCACCAACAACGAGTTCGGCTTCGACTACCTGCGCGACAACATGGCGTGGTCGAAGGACGAACTGGTCCAGCGCGGCCACAACTTCGCGATCGTCGACGAGGTCGACTCGATCCTGGTCGACGAGGCCCGTACGCCGCTGATCATCTCCGGCCCGGCGGACTCGGCCACCAAGTGGTACGGCGACTTCGCCAAGTTGGTGCTGCGCCTCAAGCGGGGCGAGCCGGCCAACCCGCAGCGCGGTATCGAGGAGACCGGCGACTACGACGTCGACGAGAAGAAGCGCACCGTCGGCATCCACGAGTCCGGTGTCGCCAAGGTCGAGGACTGGCTGGGCATCGACAACCTCTACGAGTCGGTCAACACGCCCCTGGTCGGGTACCTCAACAACGCGATCAAGGCCAAGGAGCTGTTCAAGCTCGACAAGGACTACGTCGTCATCGACGGCGAGGTCATGATCGTCGACGAGCACACCGGCCGTATCCTCGCCGGCCGCCGCTACAACGAGGGCATGCACCAGGCCATCGAGGCGAAGGAGGGCGTGGAGATCAAGGACGAGAACCAGACGCTCGCCACGATCACCCTGCAGAACTTCTTCCGCCTCTACGACAAGCTCTCCGGCATGACCGGTACGGCCATGACCGAGGCCGCCGAGTTCCACCAGATCTACAAGCT
Organism: Streptomyces sp. S186; assembly: GCF_051603415.1. Taxonomy (NCBI): domain Bacteria; kingdom Bacillati; phylum Actinomycetota; class Actinomycetes; order Kitasatosporales; family Streptomycetaceae; genus Streptomyces; species Streptomyces sp. S186. The sequence goes on from NZ_CP193932.1 coordinate 5,072,768, forward strand.
CGGCGTGGTCCCGATCCCGACGAACCGCCCGATGGTCCGCAAGGACCAGGCGGACCTGATCTACCGCACCGAGCCCGCGAAGTTCGACGCGGTCGTCGAGGACATCGCCGAGAAGCACGAGAAGGGCCAGCCGATCCTGGTCGGCACCACCTCGGTCGAGAAGTCCGAGTACCTCTCGCAGCAGCTCAGGAAGCGCGGTATCGCGCACGAGGTGCTCAACGCCAAGCAGCACGAGCGGGAGGCGTCGATCGTCGCCCAGGCCGGCCGCAAGGGCGCCGTGACGGTCGCCACCAACATGGCCGGCCGCGGTACGGACATCAAGCTCGGCGGCAACCCCGACACTCTCGCCGAGACCGAGCTGCGCCAGATGGGGCTGGACCCGGTCGAGCACGTGGAGGAGTGGGCGGCCGCGCTGCCCGCCGCCCTGGAGCGCGCCGAGGCGGCCGTGAAGGCGGAGTTCGAGGAGGTCAAGGAGCTCGGCGGGCTCTACGTCCTGGGCACCGAGCGGCACGAGTCGCGGCGTATCGACAACCAGCTGCGCGGCCGGTCCGGCCGGCAGGGCGACCCGGGCGAGTCGCGGTTCTACCTCTCCCTGGGCGACGACCTGATGCGGCTGTTCAAGGCGCAGATGGTCGAGCGGGTCATGGCGATGGCCAACGTGCCCGACGACGTGCCGATCGAGAACAAGATGGTGACGCGGGCGATCGCCTCCGCCCAGTCGCAGGTCGAGCAGCAGAACTTCGAGACCCGCAAGAACGTCCTGAAGTACGACGAGGTCCTCAACCGCCAGCGCGAGGTCATCTACGGCGAGCGCCGCCGCGTCCTGGAGGGCGAGGACCTCCAGGAGCAGATCAAGCACTTCATGGACGACACGATCGACGCCTACATCCAGGCGGAGACCGTCGAGGGCTTCGCCGAGGAGTGGGATCTGGACCGCCTGTGGGGCGCGTTCAAGCAGCTCTACCCGGTCAAGGCGACCATCGAGGAGCTGGAGGAGGAGGTCGGCGACCGGGCGGGCCTGACGGCCGAGTTCATCGCCGACGCCATCAAGGAGGACATCCACGAGCAGTACGCCGCCCGCGAGGAGCAGCTCGGCTCGGAGATCATGCGGGAGCTGGAGCGCCGCGTGGTGCTGTCCGTCCTGGACCGCAAGTGGCGTGAGCACCTCTACGAGATGGACTACCTCCAGGAGGGCATCGGCCTGCGGGCGATGGCTCAGAAGGACCCGCTGGTGGAGTACCAGCGCGAGGGCTTCGACATGTTCACCGCGATGATGGAGGGCATCAAGGAGGAGTCCGTCGGCTATCTGTTCAACCTGGAGGTCCAGGTGGAGCAGCAGGTCGAGGAGGTCCCGGTGGAGGAGGCCGCGGAGCAGGCTGAGGAGGCTGTTCCGGCGGCGGCCGGCGCGGGTCGCCCGGAGATCCACGCCAAGGGCCTGGAGGCGCCGCAGCGGCCCGACCGGCTGCACTTCACCGCGCCCAAGGTGGACGGCGACGGCAGCGTCATCGAGGGCGACTTCGTCAGTGACGCGGACGGCGACGGCCCGGCGCGTTCGGAGTCCGACGGGCTGACGCGTGCGGAGCGGCGCAAGGCGCAGAAGAGCGCGGGGCGCCGCCGCAAGAAGTAGGCGGTCCGCTCCGCGGCGGAGACGGAAGCGGAGGGCGCCCTGGCCATGGCCGGCCGGGGCGCCCTTTGCGTTGCCCGGGCGCGCCGGCCGGCGTGGCCGGGGCGTGGCCGGGACCTGTCGGGTCCTAGGGCAGCGGTCCGATGTCGAGGGCGGCGCAGCGCCAGCGGGCGTCGGTGCCTCGTTCCAGGCGGAACGCCAGGGCGCGCAGGCGGGCGCCGGTGGTGATCCGGGCGAACGCCTCGATGACCCCCTCGCGGGGGCGGCACAGGCCGCACTGGCGCAGGGCCGGGACGGGGGCGCGCAGGCCGGGGGCCACGTAGGGGCGCAGCGGTGACAGCGGGGCGAGCTCGGCGAGGCGGTCGTAGGCGGCGGGCAGGGCGTGCCCGAGGAGGACGTGGACGGGGCGCTGGCCGCTCAGGGCGAGCAGGAGCTGGTGGGCGAACCAGAGGTGGGGCCGGTTCTCCTGGGCGCGGAGCCGGGCGCCCGGGGTGGGGAGCGGGCCCGGGGCGGGGCGGTGCTGTGGGGTGGTGCGGGAGAGGTACGGGGTGCGGGTGGGGCCGCGGTTGCCGGCGGCGCCCGGGCCGCGGCCGGCGGGGCCGGTGGGGCGCCGGGTGCCGCGGCGGGGCGGGGGAGGGGTGCGTCGCGGGGCGCCGGGCGACGGGGTGGGTGCCGGTGTCACGGGCGGTTGGGCGGGAGCGGTGGGAGTGGTGGGACCGCTGTACGGGGCGTCGGAGACGTCGGAGGCATCGGAGGCGTCGGTGGTGCCGGCGTCGGCGGGGGAGCGGCGGGGGTGGGGGACGGTCGGGGCGGGGGCCGGGGTGCCGGTGGCGGTGTCGGGGGCCGGGCGGTCGGGGCGCGGGCCGTGCGGTGCGGTGGCGGACGGGGCCCGGCGGGCGTCCGTCGTGGTGCCGGTCGTCGTGCCGGTCGCGGCGGTGCTGTCGCTGGTCGTGTCCGTCATCGCGGTGCCCCCTCGTGCCGGGCCCGGAGTCATTACCGGGCGGTAGCTTGTGGTGTGCGATCTTGTCGGCGGGGTGCGGGAGGCGGCAAGGCGCCCGGCCGGCCGCGGTGCGGCGGGAGATTTTCACCCGTCCGTGGCACCGGCCCGGGATCACGGGCCGCGCGCGGGGCACCGGCCGGTCGGGCGGACGGCGGGACGGGCGGCTCCCGGGCGGCACGAAGGGGGACGCACCGCCGTATGCTGGCTGGGCATTCTTCTGGATCTAGCGAGAGCGGCTGCCATGCGTGTCTACGTCCCCCTGACGCTTTCCGGGCTCGCTGAGGCACACAAGAGCGGTGAGCTGGGGGCCGGCCCGCTGCTCGCGTACGCCGTCACGCCCGCGCTGCGGGAGTGGTACGTCTCGGACGACATCGAGGAGCTGGAGTACGCGGCGCTCAACCGCGCGGCGCAGGCGTCGCTGCGGCTCCTGGCCGGGCACCCGGAGGCGCCCCGGCGGCGGGTCGTGGTGGCGGTGGACGTGCCGGACCGGAGCGCGACCGTGGACCCGGACCGCGGGCTGGACCAGTCTGCCCTGGGCGAGGTGCGGCTCGCCGGGCCGGTGCCGCTGTCGAAGGCGGCGGCGGTGCACGTGGACGCCGTGGACGCGGCGGAGGACGTGGCGGCGGCCGCGGCGGCGCTGGGCGCGGCCGATCTCGGCGACGACGACGCGCAGTTCACGGTGGACGGCGCCGAGGACCACGACCTGATGTGGTTCGGGGTGCAGGAGATCCCGCAGCTGCTGGCGTGACGCCCGGCGCGGCGGCCGCGGCCCGTCCCCGGCGGGCGTTGTCAGTGGCGGCGGGTACGGTTTTTCCCATGGCAGACGCACGGGGGAAGGACCGGGGGGACGGCATGAGGAAGCCCGACGCACACATCGTGTGGGACTGGAACGGCACCCTGTTCCACGACATCGACGCCGTGATCGCGGCGACCAACTCCGCCTTCGCGGAGATCGGCCTGGAGCCGATCACGCTGGAGCGGTACCGCGAGCTGTACTGCGTGCCGGTGCCGGTGTTCTACGAGCGGCTGATGGGCCGGCGGCCCACCGAGGCCGAGTGGCTGGTGATGGACGCCGCCTTCCACCGGCACTACACCGAGCAGCGGGTCGGGTGCGGCCTCGCCGAGGGCGCCGAGGCGCTGCTCGCGGCCTGGCAGGGGGCCGGGCGGAGCCAGTCGATCCTCAGCATGTTCGGCCACGACGAGCTGATACCCCTGGTGCGCGGGCTGGGCATCGCCTCGCGGTTCATACGCGTCGAGGGCCGCACGGGTCCGTCCGGGGGGTCGAAGAGCGCGTCCATGGTGCGTCATCTGGCGGCGCTGGAGAGCGTCGATCCGGGGCGTACGGTGGTGATCGGGGACGCCGTCGACGATGCGGTGGCCGCGCGGGACGCCGGAGCGCACGCGGTGCTGTACACGGGCGGGTCGCACAGCCGGAGCAGTCTGACGGCCGCCGGGGTGCCGGTGGTGGACAGTCTCGCCGAGGCCGTGCAGGTCGCGGAGGACCTCGCGAGCTAGCGGTCCGGCCCGGCTGCCGCCGCGGACGCCCGTCACCATGCAGCGCGCGTACGCCGTCCCGGCGCCCCTTTGTCCAGAAGGGCCAAGTTAAGGGCGTGGTTTTACGTGCACGGCGCATAACGGGCCGCTCGCCGGGAGAGATAGCCTTGGCACCGTGATCAGCGCGATAGTCCGCGGGGGCGGCAAGGCCCCCGCCGAGCGCCCGGGACACGACCGTGACCGGGCGACCGCTGACCGTTGCGGCCGCCGATCCGCGTCGACTCCGTCACATCCCGTCGACGACGGCACGGCCTCCCCCCATCGCGGCATAGCGTCGACAGCGACCGGACACCCCGCGTCGCGAGGGCGTTGTGCGGCTTTCGCAGCCCTTCCCACGTTTTTCCACGACGTCACGCAACGGCGCGCGACAGGAGCCAGAGGACATGCAGACCAAGCTGGACGAAGCCAAGAACGAGCTGCTCGCGAGGGCCGCCCGGGTAGGTGAGAGCCCGGCCGGGGGCAAGACCCCGGCCCGCGGACTGGACCCGGACACCCTCGCGGGATACCTCCAGCGCTACTACCTGCACACCGCCCCCGAGGACCTCACCGACCGCGACCCGGTCGACGTCTTCGGCGCCGCACTCTCCCACTACCGCCTCGCCGAGCACCGGCCCCAGGGCACCGCGAACGTCCGGGTGCACACCCCCACCGTCGAGGAGAACGGCTGGACGTGCAGCCACTCCGTCGTCGAGGTGGTCACCGACGACATGCCGTTCCTGGTCGACTCGGTCACCAACGAGCTCTCGCGACAGGGCCGCGGCATCCACGTCGTGATCCACCCGCAGTTGACCGTGCGGCGGGACGTCACCGGCAAGCTGATCGAGGTCCTGGACGTCAACGGCGACGTGCACGGGCCCAACGGCGGCGGCAAGGCCGCCGAGCGGCCGCACGACGCGGTCACCGAGTCCTGGATCCACGTCGAGATGGACCGCGAGACCGACAAGGACGACCTCAAGCAGATCACCGCGGATCTGCTGCGGGTGCTGTCCGACGTCCGCGAGGCCGTCGAGGACTGGGACAAGATGCGCTCCGCCGCTCTGCGGATCGCCGAGGACCTGCCCGGCGAGCCGATCGCCGACGACATCCGCGCACAGGATGTCGAGGAGGCCCGCGAGCTGCTGCGCTGGCTCTCCGACGACCACTTCACCTTCCTCGGCTACCGCGAGTACGAGCTGGCCTCCGCGCCCTGTGAGGACGGCGGGGAGGAGGACGTCCTCACCGCGGTCCCCGGCACCGGCCTGGGCATCCTGCGCTCCGACCCGGCGCACCGCGAGAGCGACGCCGGCCACCCCGTCTCGCCGTCCTTCAACCGGCTGCCCGCGGACGCCCGCGCCAAGGCCCGCGAGCCCAAGCTGCTGATCCTCACCAAGGCCAACAGCCGCGCCACCGTTCACCGGCCCTCCTACCTCGACTACGTCGGCGTGAAGAAGTTCGACAAGGAGGGCAACGTCATCGGGGAGCGGCGCTTCCTGGGCCTGTTCTCCTCCGCCGCGTACACCGAGTCCGTGCGCCGGGTGCCGGTGATCCGCCGCAAGGTCGCCGAGGTCCTCGACGGCGCCGGATTCAGCCCCCACAGCCACGACGGCCGCGACCTGCTCCAGATCCTGGAGACCTACCCGCGCGACGAGCTGTTCCAGACCCCGCCGGACCAGCTGCGGTCCATCGCCACCAGCGTGCTCTACCTCCAGGAGCGCCGCCGGCTGCGGCTCTACCTCCGCCAGGACGAGTACGGCCGCTACTACTCCGCCCTCGTCTACCTCCCGCGGGACCGCTACACCACCGCCGTCCGGCTGCGGCTGATCGACATCCTCAAGGAGGAACTGGGCGGCACCAGCGTCGACTTCACCGCCTGGAACACCGAGTCGGTGCTCTCCCGGCTGCACTTCCTCATCCGGGTCGAGCCCGGCACCGCGCTGTCCGAGCTCACCGACGCGGACGTGGACCGCATCGAGGCCAGGCTGGTGGAGGCCGCCCGCTCCTGGGCCGACGGCTTCGCCGAGGCGCTGACCGCCGAGGTCGGCGAGGAGCGCGCCGCCGAGCTGCTGCGCCGCTACGCCCACGCCTTCCCCGAGGGCTACAAGGCCGACAACAACCCGCGCAGCGCGGTCGCCGACCTCCAGCACCTGGAGAAGCTCACCGGCGAGGCCGGCCGGGACTTCTCGGTCAGCCTCTACGAGCCGGTCAACGCCGGGCCCGGCGAGCGCCGCTTCAAGATCTACCGCCGGGGCGAGCCGGTCTCGCTGTCCCGGGTGCTGCCCGGCCTGAACTGCCTGGGCGTCGAGGTCACCGACGAGCGCCCGCACGAGCTGCGCTGCGCCGACGCCACCCGCGCCTGGATCTACGACTTCGGTCTGCGGATGCCCGAGCACGTCTCGGGCGACGACGCCCGCGAGCGCTTCCAGGCCGCGTTCACCGCGGTGTGGACGGGCGCCGCCGAGAGCGACAACTTCAACAAGCTGGTGCTGCGGGCCGGCCTCGACTGGCGCCAGGCGATGGTGCTCCGCGCCTACGCCAAGTACCTGCGGCAGGCCGGCTCGACCTTCAGCCAGACGTACATGGAGGACACCCTCTCCAACAACGTCCACACCACCCGGCTGCTGGTCTCGCTCTTCGAGGCGCGGATGTCGCCGGAGCGGCAGCGCGCCGGCACCGAGCTGATCGACGGACTGCTGGAGGAGCTGGACGGCGCCCTCGACCAGGTCGCCTCCCTCGACGAGGACCGCATCCTGCGCTCCTTCCTCACCGTCATCAAGGCGACCTTGCGCACCAACCACTACCGGCACGACGGCGACGGCCGGCCGCGCTCCTACCTGTCCCTGAAGCTGGACCCGCAGGCCATCCCCGATCTGCCGGCGCCCCGCCCGGCGTACGAGATCTGGGTGTACTCGCCCCGCGTCGAGGGCGTCCACCTGCGGTTCGGCAAGGTGGCGCGCGGTGGTCTGCGCTGGTCGGACCGGCGGGAGGACTTCCGCACCGAGATCCTCGGCCTGGTCAAGGCGCAGATGGTCAAGAACACCGTCATCGTGCCGGTCGGCGCCAAGGGCGGCTTCGTCGGCAAGCAGCTGCCGGACCCGGCGCAGGACCGCGACGCGTGGCTGGCCGAGGGCATCGCCTGCTACCGGACCTTCATCTCGGGCCTGCTGGACATCACCGACAACCTCGTCGCCGGCGAGGTCGTCCCGCCCAAGGACGTCGTCCGGCACGACGAGGACGACACCTACCTCGTGGTCGCCGCCGACAAGGGCACCGCCACCTTCTCCGACATCGCCAACGAGGTCGCCGAGTCCTACGGCTTCTGGCTGGGCGACGCGTTCGCCTCCGGCGGCAGCGCCGGCTACGACCACAAGGGCATGGGCATCACCGCCCGCGGCGCCTGGGAGTCGGTCAAGCGGCACTTCCGCGAGCTGGGCCACGACACCCAGACCCAGGACTTCACCGTCGTCGGCGTCGGCGACATGTCCGGTGACGTCTTCGGCAACGGCATGCTGCTCAGCGAGCACATCCGGCTGGTCGCCGCCTTCGACCACCGGCACATCTTCCTCGACCCCAAGCCGGACGCGGCGACCTCGTACGCCGAGCGCCGCCGGCTGTTCGAGCTGCCGCGCTCCTCATGGGCGGACTACGACACCGCACTGCTCTCGCAGGGCGGCGGCATCCACCCGCGGTCGGCCAAGTCCATCCCGATCAACGCCCAGGTGCGGGCGGCGCTGGGCATCGAGCCCGGCGTGAAGAAGATGACGCCGGCCGATCTGATGCGGGCCATCCTCAAGGCCCCGGTCGACCTGCTGTGGAACGGCGGCATCGGCACGTATGTGAAGGCGTCGACGGAGTCGCACGCCGACGTGGGCGACAAGTCCAACGACGCGATCCGGGTCGACGGCGAGGAGCTGCGGGTCAAGGTCGTCGGCGAGGGCGGCAACCTCGGCCTGACCCAGCTGGGCCGGATCGAGTTCGCCGCGGCCGGCGGGAAGATCAACACCGACGCGATCGACAACAGCGCCGGTGTGGACACCTCCGACCACGAGGTCAACATCAAGATCCTGCTCAACTCCGTCGTCGCGGACGGCGACATGACGGTCAAGCAGCGCAACCGGCTGCTGGCGGAGATGACCGACGAGGTCGGCTCGCTGGTGCTGCGCAACAACTACGCGCAGAACACCGCGCTGGCGCTGGCCATCGCCCAGTCCTCCAGCATGCTCCACGCCCAGCAGCGCTTCATGCGCCGCCTGGTGCGCGACGGGCATCTGGACCGCGCGCTGGAGTTCCTGCCCACCGACCGGCAGATCCGGGAGCGGCTGAGCGCCGGGCGCGGCCTGACCCAGCCGGAGACCGCGGTGCTGCTCGCCTACACCAAGATCACGGTGGCCGACGAGCTGATCCACACGGCACTGCCGGACGACCCCTACCTCCAGCACCTGCTGCACGCCTACTTCCCGACCGCGCTGCGCGAGAAGTTCACCGAGCAGGTCGACGGGCACGCGCTGCGCCGCGAGATCGTCACCACGGTGCTGGTCAACGACACCGTCAACACCGGCGGTACGAGCTTCCTGCACCGGATGCGGGAGGAGACCGGGGCGTCCCTGGAGGAGGTCGTCCGGGCGCACACCGCGGCCCGTGCGATCTTCCGGCTCAACCAGGTCTGGGACGACGTCGAAGCGCTCGACAACGTCGTGGCGGCCGACGTCCAGACCCGGATCCGGCTGCACTCGCGCCGGCTGGTCGAGCGCGGCACCCGCTGGCTGCTCAACAACCGCCGCCAGCCGCTGGAGCTGTCCGGGACGATCGACTTCTTCGCGGAGCGGGTGGCGCAGGTCTGGGCTGAGCTGCCGAAGCTGCTGCAGGGCAGCGACGTGGAGTGGTACCAGACGATCCTGGAGGAGCTGACCGACGCCGGGGTGCCGGAGCCGCTGGCCGTCCAGGTGTCCGGCTTCTCCTCGGTCTTCCCGGCGCTGGACATCGTCGCCATCGCGGACCGGACGGGCAAGGAGCCGCTGGCCGTCGCGGAGGTCTACTACGACCTCGGCGACCGGCTGCGGATCAACCAGCTGCTGGACCGGATCCTGGAGCTGCCGCGGAACGACCGCTGGCAGTCGATGGCCCGGGCCTCGATCCGCGAGGACCTCTTCGCGGCGCATGCCGCGCTCACCTCGGACGTGCTGTCGGTGGGTGACGGGTCGGCGACGCCGGAGGAGCGGTTCAAGGCGTGGGAGGAGGCGAACGTGGCGATTCTGTCGCGGGCGCGGTCCACGTTGGAGGAGATCCACGGGTCCGAGGGGTTTGATCTGGCGAATCTTTCGGTGGCCATGCGGACTATGCGGACGTTGCTGCGGACGCATAGCTGAGGCGGTGGGGCGGCGCCCTTGGGGCGCCGGCCCTTTGTCCTCAAGCGCCGGACGGGCTGATTGTGCCTGTCCGGCGCTTGGCGTTTCCGGGGCCGGGGCTTCCGGGGTGGCTGTGGTGGGCCCGTGCGGGCCGGGGTATCGCTTCGCTCGTCCTCAAACGCCGGACGGGCTGGGAATTGCTGGCCGGGCTGGGAATTGCGGGCCGGGCTGGTATTTGTCGGACGGGCTGGAGATGCGCCGGCCGGGGGTATCGCTGCGCTCGTCCTCAAACGCCGAATTTGGGGCTGGAGAGTGGTCTAGCCCTGGGTGAAGTTTTCGTAGGCGGTGAGGACTTGTTCGGTGGGGCCGTCCATGCGGAGGACGCCTTTTTCGAGCCACAGGACGCGGTCGCAGGTGTCGCGGATGGAGTTGTTGTTGTGGCTGACGAGGAAGACGGTGCCGGCTTCCTCGCGCAGTTCGCGGATGCGGGCCTCGGAGCGCTTCTGGAAGGCGCGGTCGCCGGTGGCCAGCGCCTCGTCGATCAGCAGCACGTCGTGGTCCTTGGCGGCCGCGATGGAGAACCGCAGCCGGGCCGCCATACCGGACGAATAGGTGCGCATCGGCAGTGAGATGAAGTCGCCCTTCTCGTTGATGCCGGAGAAGTCGACGATGGCGTCGTAGCGCTCGCGGACCTGTTCGCGGCTCATGCCCATCGCCAGGCCGCCGAGGAGGACGTTCTTCTCGCCGGTGAGGTCGTTCATCAGGGCCGCGTTGACGCCGAGCAGGGAGGGCTGGCCGTGGGTGTAGACCTTGCCGCGCTCGGCGGGGAGCAGGCCGGCGACCGCCTTGAGGAGGGTCGACTTGCCGGAGCCGTTCGAACCGATCAGGCCGATCGACTCGCCGCGGTAGGCGGTGAAGGAGACCCCCTTGACCGCGTGCACCTCGCGCACGCCCGCCGAGGGGCGCCGCCGGATGATCCGGTTGAGCGCCGCGGTCGCGCTGCCCTTGCCCGCACCGGTGCCGTAGACGCGGTAGACGATGTGCAGGTCGTCCGCGATGACGGTCGGGACGCGGGTCTCGTCCGCCGCCGTCGGCCGGGTGTCGTCCATGTGCTCAGCCACGTCCGTACCGCTCCTCCGCCTTCCAGAAGTACACATACCCGACGACCCCCGCGAGCAGCGCCCAGCCGGCCGCGAACGCCCATACGTGCGGCGGGAGTTGGTGTTTGGTGAAGCTGTCGATGAGTGAGAAGCGCATCAGGTCGATGTAGACCGCGGCGGGGTTGCCGTTCAGCAGCACCACCACGATCTGCGGCAGGTGCTTGCCCTTGAGGATCACGCTGATGCTGAACATCACGCCGGACGCGTACATCCACGTCCGCAGGATGAAGGGCATCAGCTGCGCCAGGTCCGGGGTCTTGCTGCCGAGCCGCGCCATGACCATCGCCAGGCCGGTGTTGAAGACGAACTGCAGGGTCAGCGCCGGGAACACCAGCAGCCAGGACCAGGTGGGCACCTGCCCGAAGGCCAGCAGGATGACGACCAGCACGGCCATGGAGTAGAGCAGCTGCTGCAGCTGGGCCAGGCAGAACGAGATCGGCAGGCAGGCCCGCGGGAAGTGCAGCGCGCGCACCAGGCCGAGGTTGCCGGAGATCGCCCGGGTGCCGGCCATCACCGAGTTCTGCAGGAAGGTGAAGACGAACACGCCGGTGACCAGGTACGGGATGTAGTCCGGGACGCCCTTCCGGGTGCCGATCAGCACGCCGAAGATCAAGTAGTAGACGCCGGCGTTGAGCAGCGGGGTGATCACCTGCCACAGCTGGCCGAGCTTGGCGGTGGTGTACATCGCGGTGAGCTTGGCGGTGGCGAACGAGGTGATGAAGTGCCGCCGGTGCCACAGCCGGCGGGTGTACTCGGACAGCGAGGGGCGGGCGCCGCTCACCGTGAGGCCGTGGCGTTCGGCCAGGGCGCGCAGCTCGGGGTCGGGTGCGGCGCCGGGGCCGGCCGGGCGGGCGGGTGCCGGGCCGCCGGGGGTGGGGGTCGGGGGCGCGAGGGTCTGGGGCATGCGGCGATGTCTTTCGTAGACGGGTGCGCTTTTGTGCGGGGCGCGCTGTCGTACGGGGCGTCGGGCGGAACGGGCAACGACGGAACGGGTCCGTATCGTCGCGACGTCGAGACTAGGGCGGACGTACGTCGAAACGCAACCGTAGCGTCGTGCCGCTAGGATCAAGGCATGGCAAAAGACGGCACCGAGAGCGAGAGAGGCCCGGCGGCGCCCGGGGCGCGCCGGACCCCGGCCGGCGCCGCCGTGCTGCGGGAGGACAAGACCGCCGCGATCCGCGCGGCGGTCTTCGAGGAGCTGGCCGCGGTCGGCTTCGCCCGGATGTCCATCGAGGGCATCGCCCGCCGGGCCGGGGTCGGCAAGACCGCCGTCTACCGGCGCTGGCGCTCCAAGCTGCACCTGGTCCTGGACGTGGTCTCCGCGGTCGCCGCGGCGGGGCTGCCGGCCCCGGACACCGGGACGCTGCGCGGCGACGTGCGGATGGTGCTGGAGGTCGCGGCCCGGGCGCTGCGGCACCCGATGGCCTCGCAGATCATCCCGGACCTGCTGGCCGAGGCGGCGCGCAGCCCGGAGCTGGCCGAGGCGCTCAAGACGGCGTTGCACGACAGTCAGGAGGGGGTCGCGACGGCGGTGGTGGCCCGGGCGGTGGAGCGCGGCGAGCTGCCCGCGGACGTCGATCCCCGGCTGGCGCTGGACCTGCTGACCGGGCCGCTGTACTGGCGGCTGCTGGTGGTCCGCGACGAGGTGCCCGCGGGCTATCTCGACGCGCTGGCCGGGTCGGTGGCGGCGGCGCTGGGCGCGGAGCAGTAGCGCCGCGCCGCGTCGCCGGCCGCGAGGGCGGCCAGGTCGCAGGCGTCGCAGGTGAAGACTCGAACGTGCAGCGGCAGTTCGGCTTTCACCGCACCGCACGTCGAGCAGACCCTGGACGACGGGAACCAGCGGTCCGCGACGCTCGTTCGGCAGGCGGTCCGTCAACTCGGCTCCGGGTGAGGGGAGTCCGCCCCTGAGGCCGTCGTCCGCGACGGCGGGTGGCGCCGAACGGGTGAGTGGACAGGGCCAGAAGTGCGGCGCGCCCGGCTGGTCGCGCGGGATGGCCGGGGCCCGCAAATACTGGGGAGGTGCCCCGGTCAGGACCGTCAGGACCGTTCGTCTCCCGCCGCCGGTTGCTCCAGGCGACCGGCGGTGCCGTTCTCGTGGCCACCGCGGGTGCCGGTGTGTGGGCCTGGGTGTCCCCCGACGCGGCCCGCCCGGCTCCGCCGGCCCGCGAGCAGCAGCCTCCCGAGGAGCTGGCCGAGCAGGTGTTCCTGCATGTCATCGCGCACCCCGACGACGGCCTGTTCTTCATGAACCCGGGGCTGTACCAGGCCATCCGCAGCGGCGCGCGGGTGGTGACGGTGTGCCTGACGGGTGGTGAGTCCGACGGCCGCAACGCCCCCCGCGGCAGCGCCCTGCACGACCGGGTGGTCCCCGACCGGCCGGCCTTCGCCCGGGCCCGGGTCAACGGACTGCTCGCCGCGCACGCCCAGATGGCCACCGGCGACCGCGGCAGCGTCTGGGACGGCGAGGCCCGCACCCTGCTGCCCGGCTTCCAGGTGGAGATCCAGACGCTGCGCGCCGCCCCCCAGCACCAGCTGGTCTTCGTGGAGCTGGTCGAGGCCCGCTCGGTCTGCCAGCCGCGCGTCACCAGTCTGCGCGCCCTCTGGCTCGGGGTGGCCGACTCGCTGCCCACCCTGCGGCCCGAGGGCAGCCCCGTCCAGCGGCAGTTCCGCTACACCCGCGACCAGGTCACCGACACCCTGGCGGCGGTCCTCGACTGGGTGCGGCCCACCGTCGTCCGCACCCTGGACCCCGACGCGGTGCACTCCGACAAGCCGCCGCTGCCCGCCCCCGACCCCCGGCTGGCCGGCCTGCGCTACTTCGACCACCAGGACCACACCGCCTCCGCCCACTTCACCCAGGCGGCGCTGGCCCGCTACTGGGGGCGCGGCCGGCCCGCCCCGGCCATCGTGGAGAGCTACCTCGGCTACGAGCTCGGGGTGCTGCCCAACGACCTCGACCTGTCCACTGCCCGCCGCAAGGCCGGCACGCTGAACGTCTACGGCTGGGCCGACCACCGCCCGTGCGGCGACCCGGCCGGCTGCGGTGACCGCAAGGTCGGCGGCACCGCCCTCAACGGCAGCCCGCGGAACTGGACCCGCAGCACCCGGCTGCGCGCCCCCGGCTCCAACGCCTGGGTGCGGCCGGCCCGGGACGGGCGACTGACCGCCTTCGCGGTGCTCGGCGGGGCCGCGTACTGCTGGGCGGAGACCGGGCCGGGCAGCGGCCGGTTCGGCGCGCCGGACCGGGTCGGCGGGGAGCTGCTGGAGGGGCAGATCCACGCGGTGCGCCACCCCGACGGGACCCTTCAGCTGTTCGCGTCCCGGACGGTGCTGCCGGGGCCGGGCACGGCGCACCGGCGCGAGCTGGTCACCGCGCGGCAGACCGGCACCGGCCGGGGCGGGCGGCCGGCCTTCGGGGCGTGGGAGTCGCTGGGCTCCCCGGAACGGGACCCGGTCCGGTCGCTGGAGGTCGGGTTCCCCGCCGCGGTGGCCGCCCCGGACGGCACGGTGCACCTCTTCGTGAAGACCTGGGACGGCGGGGTCGGCCACCGCAGCGGGCCGCACGGCGTCCGGTGGTCGCCGTGGGACCGGCTGGAGGGCCCGGCCGGCGTCGGCACCCTGAAGGCGTCGCCGCAGGTCGTCGACGGGATCGACGCCTGTGTGGATTCTGAGGGGCTGCTCCACCTGGTCGCGCCCAGCGTGCGGACCGTGCAGCACTGGGTGTCCAAGGAGCCGGGGGAGACGCCGCGGCCGGGCGCGGCCACCGGGCTGCCGGTGCCGGGCGGCCCGGTCAGCATCGCCCCGCTGGCCGGCGGTGTGGTGCGGATCGCCTACCGGGAGTCGAGGACCGCGCGGGTGGTGATCGCCGAGCGGCAGCGGGCGATGGGCAGCTGGCGGGTCTCCGGGCAGTGCGAACGGGCCGGCGGCTTCGGGCGGGTGGCGCTGGCCCCGGCCGGCCGCGGCGACCGGATGGTGCTGGCCGCCCGGGACGACGCCGGCGACGTCCGGGTGGCGATGGCCGAGGCCGCGCCCAAGCCCTGGCAGCGGTGCCGGCTGGCGCACTCGGCGGCGGCCGGGGTGGCCGGCGACCCGGCCGGCCGGGCGGTGCTGGTCGCCCTCGGCAACGACGGCCGGCTGTACGCGGCCCGGCAGGACAGGGCCGGGCAGACCGCGCCGTTCCTGGCCTGGCGCGCGCAGGGCCGGTGACGGGACTTCGCGGACCTCGCTGCCCCGTCAGGCCGCCCGCCCCGGGCGCACCGCCGGCGGCTCGGGCCGGTCGGGGCCGGTGGCGTCCGGGCGGGCCGGCGGGCGCAGGATCCGGCGGGAGACGAGGAAGGTGACCGGCAGTGCCAGCAGGGCCGCGGCCAGCGGCGCCGCCACGCTGTCCATCCCCAGCCAGCTCACCAGCGCCACCAGACCGGCGCTCTGCACCGCGTAGTTGGTGGCCTGGGTCAGCGGGAAGAGCAGGAACTTCCGCCAGGTGGGGCGGGTGCGGTAGGTGAAGTAGGTGTTGAGGAAGAACGAGCCGACCAGGCTGAGGACGAAGCCCGCCGTGTAGGCCGCGAAGTACGGCAGCAGCCGGTGCAGCGGCAGGTAACAGGCGTAGAACGTCGCGGTGTTGACGACGCCGACCGCCGTGAACCGGACGACCTGGCCCCAGGGGAGCGCCGCGGCCGGACCGCGCATCAGCGGGACCGCGGGCCGACGGCGGCGGTCCCGGGCGGGGCGGACGCGGTCACCGGGTCGGGCGGCGGCGTGGCGCCGTCGCTCTCCTTGACCAGGAAGTGCGGCCGCCGCTTGGTCTCGTAGTAGATCCGCCCGATGTACTCGCCGATCAGCCCGAGCATCACCATCTGCAGGCCGCCCAGCCCCACGATGATGGCCACCAGCGTCACATAGCCGGGCGCGGTGACCCCGCCGACGACGGCCGCGCCGACGACCCACAGGGCGTAGAGGGTGGCGAGCAGCGCCAGGCCGAGGCCGGCGTAGATGGCGGCGCGCAGCGGACGGCAGTTGAAGGAGATCATGCCGTCGATGCCGTAGTTGACCAGCGCGCCGAAGCGCCACTTGGTCTCGCCGTCCGCCCGGGCGGCGTTGCGGTAGTCGAAGCTGACGGTGTCGAAGCCGATCCAGGAGAACAGGCCCTTGGAGAAGCGGTTGTACTCGGGCAGCGAGACCAGCGCGTCCACGGCCTTGCGGGACAGCAGCCGGAAGTCGCCCGCGCCGTCGACGAGTTCGACGTCGATCCAGGTGTTGACGGCGCGGTAGTAGAGGCGGCTGAGGGTGGTGCGCAGCCGCCGGTCGCCGTCCCGGCTGCGCCGGGCGATGACCTGGTCGTGGCCGAGCTGGTAGAGGTCGAGCATCTTCTCGATCAGCTCCGGCGGGTGCTGGAGGTCGGCGTCCATGAGGACCACCGCGTCGCCGGTGGCCGCCCGCAGCCCGGCCAGCATCGCCGGTTCCTTGCCGAAGTTGCGGCTGAAGGAGAGGTAGCGGGTGGTGCGGCGGTGCTGCTGGGCCAGGGCGCGGATCCGGGGCAGGGTCCCGTCGAGGCTGCCGTCGTCCACGTAGCACAGCTCGTACTCCACCGCGAGGCCGTCGAGGACCGCGCGCAGCTGGTCGTCGAAGCGGCCTATGACGGCCTCTTCGTTGTAGCAGGGGACGACGATGGAGAGCTTCATGAGCGGGCCGTTCGCCGGAGTTCGCCGGGTTTCAGGGGACGGCCCGCGCGGCCGGCCCCTGAAAGGCCATTTTACGAATCGGGACGAAACGCACTATTCGGGAAGGCGGGTGGAGGGAGGCGGCGCCGCCTCCGGCGGAGGGCCGCCGTGCCGGCCACCGCCCCCACCGCCAGCGCCCCCGCCCCGCTCACCGCAAGCCCCGCGGCCAGCCCCGGAGGCTCGTACGCACAGCTCAGCCGGGTCGCCCCGGGGCCCAGCGGAACGGCCGTCAGACCGCCGAACGACCCGGGCTCCCGGACCGGCCCGCCGTCCACCGAACAGCCCCATCCGGACACCGCCGGCAGGGCGAGCACCGCGGTCCCCGCCGCCCCCGGACGCAGCCGCGCCGTCAGGTCGTGGCCGCCCACGGTGAGCCGCACCGGCCCCTCCAGCGCCCGCACCGCCGCCGCCAGCCGCCCCCTGTCGAGGCAGCCCACGGCCCGCTCCGGCACGAACGCGCGGTGCTGCCCGGCGAACCGCACCCGCACCACCCCGTCCGCCGGAACGGTGCCCAGCCGCCGCAGCGGGTTGGCGGTGCCGTCCCACCGGCCCACCGCCCGGGCGGCCCCGCCCGGCCCGGCGACCTCGCCCGCGAACCACGGCGCGTACCACAGCGCCAGGCTGCCCGGGGTGCACCGCGCGGTGAAAGCCGCCCCGCCGTCGGCCGCGCCCGGCCCGACCGGCACACCGGTGTCCGGGCCGGGCAGCGGGCGGTCCGGCAGCAGCCAGCCGCCGGGTGCCCGCTGCGGGGCCGGGCCGGTGCCGGGCACCAGCCGCGGCACCTCGTAGACCCGGGCGCCCAGCACCCGTTCCTGGCGGGCGAAGACGGTGTCCGGGCCGGTGGCGGGCCCCGGCAGCGGCCCGCGCCGCACGGTCAGCAGCGGCGCCGGCCGCCCGCGCACCACCCTGAGCCGGCCGCGCGGCGCGCCCGGCGCCGGCGGCACCAGCGCACTGCTCACCCCCATCAGGGCCCGCCCCACCGGGTCCTGGAAGCTGAGCGTGTGCCGCCCCCGGATGTACCAGCCGGCGCCCAGCCCGCGCAGCGTCCGCGCGGCCGCCGCCGGCATGTAGCTGCTGTAGTACGCGCCGCCCTCGCCGCCGAGCAGCAGCGGATCGTTGTCGGCGAACTCGTGCGGGCCCGGGTCCGTACGGGACCGCGGCCAGTCGTCCCGCTCGGCCAGCCCCCGCCGGACGGCCAGTGCCCCCCCGGACATGGTGGGTTTCGGCCGGAAGAACGGGATCGCGTCCCGCGCGGCGGTCACCGAGACCGCCGTGCCGGCCGCGGTCAGCGTCACCGCGGCGGTCAGCGCCGCGGTGACCGCCGCCCGGCCCCGCCGCCGCGCCCGGAGGCGGTCCTGCGCCGCCAGCGCCGCCAGGACCACCGCCCCGCCGCCCGCCACCATGAGCCAGGTCGCGCCGCTCACCGCGCTCCGGTTCCGGCAGCACAGCAGCAGCACCGCGACCAGCCCCGCCCCCGCGGCCAGCTCCCGCGGCCGCGGGCGGTGCGCCAGCGCCAGCCAGGCGATCATCACCAGCACCCCGCACAGCACGAACGCGGCCCGGTACGGGCTCCCGTTGGGCAGCGCCAGGCCGTGCCACAGCAGGATCGTCGGCCGCCACACGAACGACGCGCCCATCCCCACCGCCAGCAGCGTCCAGCCCACCCGGGCCCGTACCGGCACCGCCCGGACGAACGGGAAGGCCGCCACCAGCAGCAGCGCCGCCACCCCCACGGAGACGTTCGGCGCCGGCACCGTGCCGTGCCCGGGCGGCAGCAGCTTCGCCAGCTGGTCCAGCAGCGGCGGCCGCCCCTCGTACACCGCCGGCGGCGGCTGCTGCGCCACCCGGCTGGCCCGCAGCGTCACCGTCAGCACCGGCGCGGCCAGCGCGATCCCGGCCGCCGCCATGCCGGCCGCCCGGCCCACCACCCGCAGCCGCCCGCCCCGCGGCTCCTCCACCAGCAGCCGCACCGCCAGCACCAGCCCCGTCGCCAGCGTCGCCATCGCCGCGGTGTAGAAGTTCCCGGCCCACGCCACCGCCACCAGCAGCGTCCCCGCCACCCACCGCACCCGCCACAGGCACCAGTCCGCCGCGATCCCCAGCAGCGGCAGCGACACCAGCCCCCACATCCACATCGGATCGGCGTGCCCGTCGTGCAGCACCCACCCGCACAGCCCGTACCCCACCGCCAGCAGCGCCCGCAGCCCGCCGGGACCGGCCCGCAGCCGCCCCAGCAGCACGGTCATCAGCGCCGCGCCCAGCCCGATGCTCAGCAGCGTCACCAGGAACACCGGCAGATCCACCAGCGCCCGCGGGAACACACCCACCAGCAGCGAGAACGGGTTCATCAGATACGTGACGAAGTCCGCCAGGAACGGGACGCCGTATCCGCTGCCCCAGTTGAAGAACAGGTCCCCGTGGGCGCCGCCGTGCAGCAGGTCCCACAGCCGGGCGTGGAAGGGCACGAACTGGTTGCCCAGGTCGTTCACCGAACGGGCCCGCGGCCCGAGCGGATAGCTTCCGTGGACGGCCAGCGCCAGGCAGTACGCGCCCATGGACAGCAGCGCCGCGAGCCCGGGCGCGGCCGCCCGGCGCCGGGCCCGCCCCGCGGGCCTGGCACGCGTCGCGCCGGACGGACTCCGGGCAACCTCCCGGTCCCGGACCCCCTCTTCGGGGGCGGAAGGTGTCGGGCTCACCGGCGCTCCTCCGAGGTCGGCGCGGTCCCCCGCGCACGGACAGGCAGCGAACGATTCAGCAACGCACGCATCAGCAGCAGCGATTTATATGGCTTGATGGCTTGTAGTCCGTTTTACCCCGGAGGGGGCGGGGTAGAGCGGGGACCCGCAGAAAGGAACGGAGGCCACTGTTCCGTGTCCCGCAACTCCGCTCGTCCTGAGGACAACCCCGGCGGCCCGACCGTCACTGTGATCGTGCCGGTCCACGACACCCGCCGCTACCTGGAGCGCAGCCTCGGCTCGGTCTTCGCCCAGACCCTCGACCCGGACCGCATCGAGATCATCGCCGTCGACGACGGCTCCACCGACGGCAGCGCCGCCTGGCTCGACGAGGCCGCCGCCACCCACCCCCGCCTCACCGTCGTCCACCAGCCCGCCTCCGGCGGCGCCGGCAGACCCCGCAACGCCGGCCTGGACCGCGCCACCGGCGACTACGTCTTCTTCCTCGACTCCGACGACCACCTCGGCCCCGAGGCACTGGACCGCCTCACCCGGATGGCCGAGGAGCACGGCTCCGACATCGTCTACGGCCGCATCGTCGGCACCGACGGCCGCGCCGCCCCCGTCGACCTGCGCACCACCAGCCCCCGCGTCTCGGTCTTCGACTCACCCGTCTACTGGTCGCTGGCCGCCTACAAGCTCTTCCGCCGCTCCTTCGTCGAACGCCACCACCTGCGCTTCGTCGAGGGCCGGCTGCTCGCCGAGGACCTCCCCTTCGGCATCACCGCCCTGCTGCGCGCCGGCACCGTCTCCGTCCTCGCCGACTACGACTGCTACTACCTGCACGGCCGCGCGGACGACAGCAACGCCTCCCGTCAGGACATGGACTGGCCCGCCTACCTCGCCTACATCGACACCGTCCTGGCCGGCCTCGCCGCCGAGGTCCCGCCCGGCCCCGACCGCGACAAACTCATGGTCCGCCACTTCCACGGCGAGATACTCATGCCGTTCGCGGCCCCCTACCTCGCCCGGGACGAGGCCGGCCGCCGCGCGATGCGCGAGGCCGCCCGCCCCCTCGTCGACCGCTATCTGACCGACCGGGTCTCCGCCGCCCTCCCGCCCGGCCTCCGGCTCCGCGCCCACTGCCTCCGCGCCGGCCTCGACACCGAACTGACCGACGTCGTCCGGGCCGACTCCGCCCCCGGCGCCGAAGCGCCCGGCCGCCCCCACCTCGACAACGGCCGCGCCTACGCCGCCTATCCGCACTTCCGCGACCCGGACCACCCACTGCCGGACGCCCTCTACGACCTCACCGACCGGATCGCCGTCCGCCAGCGCCTCACCGAACTCCAGTGGGTCGGCGGCGTCCTCCACCTCCACGGCACCGCCACCCTCCGCGCCACCGGCCCCATCGGCGCCGATCGGGTGGAACTCGTCCTCCACCGCAGCGGCGCGCACCTCCGCGTCCCCGCCTCGCACGGCCCCGACGACACCTGGCACGCCGCCCTCGACCCGGCCACCGCCGCCCACGGCACCCCGCTGGCGGACGGCATCTGGGGCCTGAAGATCGCGGTGGGCGCCGCCGGTCTCCGCCGCGAAGCCTGGCTCGTCCCCGAGGGCGGCGCACCGGTCACCGACACCACGCCCCGTGTCGTCAGCCACGGCCCCGAAGGCCCCACCGTCGCCGCCCTCTTCCTCTCCTCCCCGCACGGCCACCTCCACCTCGACCTCGACCACGACGGCGCCCGCCGCCCGCTCGGCACCGACCTCCGGGGCGAGGCCGCCTGCACCCGCGCCGGCCGCGCCACGGTCGCCGCCCGCGTCACCCTCCCCGGCTGCCCCGCCGACGCCGGCCTCCAGTTCGTCCTGCGCGACGCCACCCGCTGCGTGGCCCTGCGCACCACCGTCGAACGCGGCGCCGGCGACCGCTACCGCGCCCGCTCCCGCCTCCGCAGCGGCCCCCCGGGCACCTGGCGGGTCGCCCTCCGTCTCACCGCGGGCGGCCTGCACCGCGAACTCCCGGTCCGATCCGCCGACGGCCGGGGCCCGTTGACACTCACCGTGCCGGCGACGGAGGGCTGACGGCCCCTCCGTGTCAGAGCCGGCCCCTCCGTGTCAGAGCCGTGTCAGCCGCATGTCAGGTCCCCAGGCGACCGTGGCCGCAACGACCGCCGCGAAAGGACCTCCCATGAGCCAGCCGCCTCCCGTCCCGCAGGGCCTCCCCATGGACCGCGACGCGGGCCCCTTCGACCCGCCCCGCGAGATCACCCGGCTGCGCGAGGCCCGCCCCGTCAGCCCCCTGGCCTTCCCCGACGGGCACCAGGGCTGGCTCGTCACCGGCTACGAGGAGGTCCGCCGGCTCCTGGCCGACACCCGGTTCAGCTCCCGCCAGGACCTCGGCGTTCTCCATGTGCCGTACGAGACCCCCGGCATGCCCACCCCCACCGAACCGTCCCCGCAGGTGCCGGGCCTGTTCGTCGCCATGGACCCGCCGGACCACACCCGGCTGCGGCGCAGGCTCACCGGCGCCTTCACCGTCAAACGCATGAAGCAGCTCGAAGACCACATCACCGAGATCACCGAGCGGCAACTGGACGAACTGGCGCGCCTCGCCCCGCCGGTCGACCTCGTCAAGGAGTTCGCGCTGCCGGTGCCCTCGCTGGTGATCTGCGCACTGCTCGGTGTCCCCTACGAGGACCGCGACACCTTCCAGGTCAACTCCGCGAAGTTCATGGAGAAGGACATCGCCCTCGACGAGAAGATGGCCGCGTACGGCGCACTGACCTCGTACCTCGCCGAACTGGTCACCCGCAAACGCGCCGCACCCGGCGAGGACATCCTCTCCGACCTGGCCCGCCATGAGGACCTCACCATCGAGGAGTTGACCGGCGCCGCCTTCCTGCTGCTGCTCGCCGGCCACGAGACCACCGCCAACATGCTGGCCCTGGGCACCTTCGCGCTCCTGGAGCACCCCGGGCAACTCGCCGAACTGCGCGCCGATCCGGAACTGCTCCCCGACGCCGTCGAGGAACTCCTGCGCTATCTCTCCGTCGGCGACATCTTCTACCGCTACGCCACGGAGGACATCGAACTCGGCGGCGAAACGATCGGCAAGGGATCGACCGTCGTCGTCTCGCTGCTGGCCGCCAACCGCGACCCCCGGCGCTTCGAGAACCCCGACACCCTGGACCTCCACCGCAAGGCCCGCGGTCACCTCTCCTTCGGCCACGGCATCCACCAGTGCCTCGGCCAGCAGCTGGCCCGCATCGAGATGCGCGCCGGTCTCGGCGGCCTGCTGCGCCGCTTCCCGGCCCTCGAACTCGCCGTCCCCGCCCACGAGGTGAGGCTCCGGACCGACATGAACATCTACGGCGTCCACGAACTCCCGGTCACCTGGCCGAAAACAGCCTGACAGCCGTGCGCCGAGCCCTCTACTTGTTCTATAACTGCTAGAACAAGTAGAGGGATCAACTCACTGGGGGTTTCCATGCGTTCGCGCTCTTGTCGGCGTAGCAGGGTGGCGGCCGGGCTGGCGGCGGCGGTCGTCGTCGCGGCCGGGCCGGTGGGGAACGCGGCCGGGGCGGTCGCCGCTCCGCGGGCCGCCGCCGCGGTCGTGCCCGCCGTGGACCGCGAGGTCCGGTTCGCCGCGGACGGCACCACGGCGTACGGCACGGTGCACATCCCCGCCCACCGGCCCGGCCGCAGGCTGGCCGCGGCGCTGCTGATACCCGGCAGCGGGCCGACCGACCGCAACGGCGACGAGCCGCCCGGCCTCACCCCGCACACCCTGGCCCTCCTCGCGGGCGCGCTCGGCGAGGACGGGGTGATGACCCTGCGGTTCGACAAGTACGGCACCGGGCGGACGGGGCTCGGCGGCCGGCACCGCGCACCCGACATGGCCGCCTACACCCGCCAGGCCGTGGCCGCCTACGACACCCTGCGCGCCCAGCCGGAGGCCGACCCGCGCGCGCTGCTCGTGGTCGGGCACAGCGAGGGCGGCCTGCAGGCGCTGCTCGTCGACCGCGCGGTGCGGGCGAAGCCCGCCGGGCTCGCGCTGCTCGCGCCGCAGGACGTGCGGCTGCTGGACTCGTTCGAGTTCCAGTTGGCGGACGGTCTGGACCGGGCGGTCCGGGCCGGCCAACTGAGCGCGGAACAGGCCGAGTTGAACAAGAAGGGGGTGGCCGGGGCCGTCGCGGACTTCCGGGGCGGACGGCCGGTGGACACGTCAGGGCTGCTGCCGTCCGTCGCCGCCCTCCTCAACGGCATGTTCGGGCCGGTCAACGCGGACTTCGTGCGCACCGACGACGCGCTCTACCCGCCGGCCGTGGCCCGGGGCGTCGCGCCCGGCACGCGGACGCTCGTCACCTGTGGCACGGCGGACGCCAACGTGCCGTGCCGGACTGTGCCGGCGCTGCTGTCCGGCCTCGCCGCGGCCCGCACCACCGGACCCGGGCCGCGGGTGCTGCCCGGTGTGGACCATCTGCTGCACCCGGCGGGAACGCCGGCCGACGAGCCGGTGATCGCCCCGGCGGCGCGGCGGGCCCTGCACGCGTTCGTCCGGCCCTGGCGGCAGGGGGCGGCCGGCTGAGGCCCGCGCCCCTCTTCGTGCGTCACGGGCTCGCCGGCTCCGCCGGAGGGCCCGTTTCCGCATGCGGGCGGTCGGTGTGCGGGTGGTCGGTCTCCAGGCCGTCCACCAGGCGGTTGAGGAAGCGGGTGAAGGCGGCGTCGGGGGTGAGGGGGCGGCCGGGGGAGGCGAGGGCGCGGGCGAGTTCGGGGTGGTGGCCGTCGGCGGCGACGGTGGCGAGGTAGCGGGCCTCGGCGGTGGCGCGGCCGGGGGAGTCGGCGGCCGCGGCGCGGGTGAGTTCATGGCCGACGTGGGAGGCCACGAAGCCGGTGAGGAGGCTGAAGATCTCCAGTTTCGCGGCGCCGTCCAGGGGGAGCGGGCGGAGCGCGGCGAGGGCGTGTTCCAGGAAGGCCAGGGTGTGCGGGCCCAGGGTCCGGCGGGCGGTCAGGGCGGCGGGCAGCCAGGGGTGGCGGAGCATCAGGGCGCGCTGCTGGTGGGCGAGCGCCTTGAGGTCGGCGCGCCAGTCGCCGGTGAGCGGGGCGGGAGGCAGGAGTTCGCCGCTGACGTGGTCGACCATCAGCTCCAGCAGGGTCTCCTTGTCCGGGGCGTAGCTGTAGAGGGACATCACCCCGGCGCCGACCCGGGCGGCGACCGCGCGCATGGTGACGGCGTCGAGCCCGTCGGCGTCGGCGAGGGCGACGGCCGCGGCGGTGATCGCCTCGCGGGTGAAGGCGGGGCGGCGGCCGCGGCGGGGCCGGTCGGGCGTCAGCCAGAGCCCGTGGGGGTCGTCGGCGCCCGGCGCGCCGGGCCGGTCGCCGGGGGATGCGGGCGCGGGCACGGGGTCTCCTCTCGGGGGTGGATGTCAAGGACGGATGTCAGGGAGGGAACATCCGTCAATCAGGGAGGGAACACCGGTCAATCCAAGCATCCGTTATTCTCGTACGTCGTACGGGAATAGCGGAACGGCTGGAATGGCGGGGTGGGGGCGTGAGCGTGACGGAGTGGGCGGCACCGGACGGGCGGCCGGCGCGGGCAGCGCGGTGGATGCGGGCGATGGCACGGAAGGTGCCGGCGGGGCCGTACCGGGTCGGGTGCGAGACGGGGCTGTCGGTGCCGGGCGGGGACGGGGCGCCGCTGGTGACCGATCACTACTTTCCGCGGGCGGACGGGGAGTTCTCGCGACCATCCGGGGAGTTCCCGACGGTGCTGGTGCGCTCGCCCTACGGGCGGGGCGTGCCCTGGGCGTCGCTGTACGGGATTCCCCTCGCGGAGCACGGCTTCCATGTGGTGATACAGAGCTGTCGGGGGACGGGCGGGTCGGGCGGCGCCTTTCATCTGTGGCGGAACGAGGCGGCGGACGGGCGGGCCACCGTCGCATGGCTGCGCCAACAGCCCTGGTTCAACGGTGCGTTGGGGACGATCGGAGCCAGCTACCTGGGGTACACGCAGTGGGCCCTCGGGCTGGAGCCGCCGCCGGAGCTGCGGGCGATGGTGGTCCAGGTCGGGCTGCACGACCCGCACGCGTACTTCCACGCCGGGGGCGCGGTCCATCTGGAGAACGCGCTGGTGTCGGGCGTCGGCCTGGCCTACCAGCACCAGGGGTGGTGGCCGTTCCTGCGGGCGGCGCTGCGGCTGCGGCGTTGGCTGTCCGGTGCGCACCGGGAGCCGGTGCCGTACGCGTCCGGCCCGGCCGCCGAACTGCCCTGGCTCGCCGAGGCGTTGGGGCGGACGGACGGCAGTGATCCGTACTGGCGGGGCGCGTCGACGGAGGCGGCGGCGGAGCATCCGGCGGTGCCCACCTGCCTGATCGCCGGCTGGCAGGACGTCTTCCTCGACCAGAACCTCGCGCAGTACCGGCGGCTGCGCCGGGCCGGCCGCGAGACCGCGCTGCTCGTCGGGCCCTGGACGCACCACTCGGTGCTCCAGCAGGGATGGCCCGAGGTGTTCACGGAGAGCCTGGCGTGGCTGCGGGCCCACCTGTACGGGGAACGGGCCGGGCTGCGGCCCACGCCCGTACGGGTGCACGTCGGAGGGGACGCCAACGGCAACGGGGACGGCACCGGGGACGGGTGGCGGGATCTCGCGGAGTGGCCACCGTCGGCCGGGGCCGGGGAGCCCTGGTATCTGCACCCGGGCGGACGGCTGGAGCGGCGGCGAGCCGGCGGCACCGGCCCGATGGGGGAGTTCCGGCACGACCCGGCCGAACCCACTCCGTCGCTCGGCGGGCCGGTGCTCTCCGGCGGTGCGGGCCGTCGCGACAACCGGGCGCTGGAGGCCCGGCCGGACGTGCTGACGTTCACCGGGCCGGTGCTGACCGAGCCGCTGGAGGTGCTCGGGCCGGTCGCGGCCCGGATGCGGGTCACGGCGGCCGGGGCAGAGGGCGCGCCCGCCGGCCGGCCCGTCGACGTCTTCGCGCGGCTCTGCGACGTGGACGGGCGGGGCCGATCGGTGAACGTGTGCGACGGGCTGGTGCGGGTGGTCGCGCCGGACGGGGCGGCGGGCCCGCTGGAGGTGGTGGTGCCGATGAGCGCGGCGGCCCACCGGTTCGCCGCCGGGCACCGGGTGCGGTTGCAGCTCAGCGGCGGCGCGTTCCCGCGGTACGCGCTCCCGGCCGGCGGCCCGGACGACGACGGCGTGCCCGGCGCGCCCGTACGCGTCACCCTCCACCCCGGCTCGGCCCTGGACCTGCCGGCCTGACCGCAGACGACGCTGCCGCGGAAACACCGAACCGCCCACTCCCCAAGAGGAGCAGGCGGCCCGGATTCAGCACGCGGGTACGGCCGTCGTCAGCCCTCCCGGGACTCCGGATGATGGTGCTGCCACCCCGCCCACGCCGACGTGATCATGTCGCGGACGTCGTGGCGGGCCTCCCAGCCCAGTTCCTTGGCGATGCGGTCGGCGGCGGCCACCACCCGGGCCGGGTCGCCGGCGCGGCGCGGGGTGACCTCGGGCACCACGCCCTCGTAGCCGGTGATCTCCTCGATCAGATCGACCATCTCGCGGACCGAAACCCCCTCGCCCCGGCCGATGTTGAGGGTCAGATCGCGGACCGGGCCCGGCTCGGCGAGCTTGCGGGCGGCCGCGACATGCGCGTCGGCGAGGTCCGCGACGTGGATGTAGTCACGGATGCAGGTGCCGTCGGGGGTGTCGTAGTCGTCACCGAAGATCCGCGGCGCCTCCCCCTGGGTCAGCCGCTCGAAGACCATCGGGACGATGTTGAAGACACCGGTGTCGGCCAGCTCGGGCGTGGCCGTGCCGGCCACGTTGAAGTACCGCAGGCAGGCGGTGCTGATGCCGTGGGCCTTCCCCGCGGCGCGGGCCATCCACTCGCCGATGAGCTTGGTCTCGCCGTACGGGTTGATCGGGACGCAGGGCGTCTCCTCCGTGACGAGGTCCACGTCCGGCATGCCGTAGACGGCGGCGGAGGAGGAGAAGACGAAGCGCGGGACGCCGCCGGCGGCCATCGCCTCCAGGAGGTTCTGCAGGCCGTGGACGTTCTCGCGGTAGTAGTGCAGCGGCAGCTCCACCGACTCGCCGACCTGCTTCTTCGCGGCCAGGTGGACGACGTCGGTGATGCCGTGCTCGGCGATCGTGGCGTCCAGCACAGCGCGGTCGAGCGTCGAGCCGACGATCAGGGGCACGTCCTCGGGGACCCGGGCGCGGACGCCCGTGGTCAGGTCATCGAGGACGACGACCGACTCGCCGGCCTGCCGCAGGGCCCTTACGACATGGGAGCCGATGTAACCGGCACCACCCGTGATCAGGTAAGACATAGCGCCAATCCTAGGGAAGGGGACAGGGGGACGGTGCCGCGGGTCAGTGCCGCAGCCGGCGGGCGGCGATCCGCCACACGCTGCGCGGCCCGGACGCCACCCGGAACGCCAGCGCACCGCCGGTGGTGGTGTACGGCTGGGCGAGCAGCACCAGCCGGCGCCGGCTGGGCAGCACCCGCCGCCGCAGACCGTCGCCCACGGCCCGCAGCCCGGCCCCGACGACGGTGCCGTCCGCGCAGGTCAGCCGGGCCGTGACGTCCCACGGTTCGGGCTCGTCGGGCCGGGAGCCGGGCAGCTCGGTCAGCGGGGCGAGGTCCAGCGCCGCGGCGGCCGTCCAGGCGGTGCCGTCGGCGGTGGGCGCGAGCGCGGCGGTCAGCACCGGGCCGGGGCGGCCGTCCCGGCGGCGGTGCAGCGCGACGTCGACGCTGACCGGCCCGGCCGCCGCCAGCCGCCCGTACAGGTCGTGGACCCGCAGCCGCAGCACCCCGCGGGCCGCGCCCAGCACCGGATCGGCGTCGATGGTCACCGGGAGGAGGGGGACGGCACCGGTGCCGGGCACCTCCTCGTCGGCGGCGTCCACCGCGTCGCCGGGCGCCAGGCCCTCCAGCCGCACCTCGGGCAGCTCCGCCGACCAGACCGGGGCGCCGTCGGGGCCCGTCGCGTACGGCGGCAGCAGACGGCCGGGACGGGCCGCCAGCTGCGTCAGCCGCTCCAGGTCGCGGGGGGCGGCGGAGGCCAGCACCACCCGGGCCAGCCAGCGGGCCGGGGCGTGCGCGGCCCGCACCTCGGCGTCCTCGAAGGAGGCCAGATGGTCGCGGGTCAGCCGCCACCACTCGGCGCGGTAGTCCGCGCCGCGGGTGTGCAGCTCCCGGACGTACATCCGCAGATCGTGGTCGAGGAACTTGGTGGCCGCCGCCGCCACCAGCGTCTTGTGCCCGGCGTCGCCGAGGATCCGCAGCACGGTGCGGTGCGCCTCGATGCGCTGTCGCCAATTGGCGACGTCCTTGCGGTCCAGGGAGATCGACTGCTTGGCGGCGGCGCGGCGCACATGCCAGACGTAGACCGTGTCGGGCACCGTCGCGATCTTCGGGGCGGCCGCCAGCACCCGGGCGGTGAAGACGAAGTCCTCGTAGTGGTAGCGGCCTTCGGGGAAGGCGATGCCGTGGCCGGTGAGGAACTCCCGGGCGTAGAGCTTGTTGACGCAGAGCGTGTCGCGGACCAGCTGGGGCGCGGCGTCCGGCCCGTCGTACACGGCCGGCTCGCGGTACAGCTCCGGCTGCCAGGGCACATCGCGGCGGGCCGGCAGCTCCCGGCGGACGCAGGCGCCCGCGGTGACCGGCGCCCCGTGCTCCAGCGCCGCGGACAGCAGCGCCGCCACCGCGCCCGGCGGCAGCACGTCGTCGCTGTCGAGGAACATCACATAGCGGCCGGCGGCGGCCCGCAGCCCGTCGTTGCGGGGCGAACCGCAGCCGCCGCTGTTCTCGCCGCGGTGCAGGACCCGCAGCCGCGGCTCGGTGCGGGCCAGGGCGTCCAGCGCCGCGCCGGTGCCGTCGGTGGAGGCGTCGTCCACCGCGATCACCTCCGCGACCGCGTCCCCCTGCGCGAGCGCCGACCGCACCGCGTCGGCGACGTGCACGGCGTCGTTGAACGCGATGACGACGACGCTGACCTGCGCGGCGGGCGACAGGGTGGGCCCAGGCTGTGACTCAAGGGCGTCATTCACAGTCACTAAACTACATTTCGTGTCGACAGCAGCTCTCGGCGTGAGCGGGATCGGACCCTGTTCTCCAGGGTCAGAGGGCGAAGACTGCCCAGCGGTTGCGCCAGCCGCCCGCATTCTCCGCCTCACTGCTGTCCCGTAACCAGCCGGGGCCCGGGGCCGGGCCCCCAGCGCCCTCACCGCGCCGCCGGCCCGCTCACTCCATGACCAGATCCGCGACCCGCCCCGCCGCCCCGCCGTCGTCGAGATGACAGAACATCCGCCGGAACTCCGCATACGCCGGCGCACTCGCCCGCGCCACCGCCGGCAGCTCCCCCAGGGCCTCGACCAGCTCCTCCGTCGACGACAGCAGCGGACCCGGCACCCGCGCCTCGAAGTCCAGACTGAAACCCCGCAGCGTGTCACGGTAGTGCGCCAGATCAGGAGTGAGGAACAGCATCGGCCGGCCGGTGTTGGCGAAGTCCACGGCCAGCGACGAGTAGTCGGTGACCAGCACGTCCGCGGCCAGCAGCAGCTCCGTCGCGTCCGGGTACGACGACACGTCCACCGCGAACGGCGCATGGTGCGCCGGCAGCCGGTCGGGCACCTGCGGATGGCTGCGCACCAGCAGCACATGGTCCCCCTCCAGCGCCGACCGCGCCGCGTCCAGGTCCAGCGGCAGATGCAGCCGGTGGTGCGAGGCGTCGTACGCCACGTCGTCGCGCGGCGTCGGCGCGTACAGCACCACCCGCTGCTCCGGCCGCACCCCCAGCCGGGCCCGGACCGCGGCCGCCACCTCCTCACGGTCCGCGGCGTGCAGCGCGTCGGTCCGCGGCAGCCCCGTCTCCAGCATCTTCCCGGCGTAACCCAGCGCCGACCGCAGCACCGGCGTGCTCGCCGCGTTCGGCGACAGCAGCACACTCCACTGCCGGCCCAGCCGCGGCCGCGGCGCCAGATGCGCCAGCCCCCCGCACAGCGTCCCCGCCAGATCCGCGCCGATCCGCTTCAGCGGCGTCCCGTGCCAGGTCTGGATCACCCGCTGCCCGGCCCGCCGCACGAACCAGCGCGGCAGATGCGTGTTGGTGACGATCCAGTGGCTGTGCGCCAGCGCCCCGTGCCAGGCCGCACTGCCCACCAGCACCGGCCGGGCCGTCGGCGGCACCTCGGTCTGCGCGTCCCGCACCGCCCACAGATGCGTCACGTCCAGCCCTCGCCGCACCAGCTCCTCGTGCACCGCCCGCGGCGAGTCCCCGTACGCCCGGCCGC
Organism: Streptomyces sp. S186; assembly: GCF_051603415.1. NCBI lineage: Bacteria > Bacillati > Actinomycetota > Actinomycetes > Kitasatosporales > Streptomycetaceae > Streptomyces > Streptomyces sp. S186. The sequence goes on from NZ_CP193932.1 coordinate 5,103,121, forward strand.
CGAAACTGCTGTACAGCACCGCGTCCCGCAGCGGCCGGGAGCGGTGCAGCGGATAGTGCTGCTCGCGCAGCACCCGCCGCCGGTACGGGCCCCGGTCCACCGGCGGCAGCGCGGGACCGGCCGCCACGAACACCTCGTCGTGCCCCACCCGGTCCAGCGTGAACGGCTTGCCGCGCACCGTCCGCGACACCGGCAGCCCGTCGAACACCGACGGCGCGAACCGCACCGGCGCGGCCGGCGGCGAGGCCGCCGCCCCCCGCTCCCGCAGATGCACCGTCCAGCGGCCCTCCCGCAACGGCACCTCCCCGGCCAGCGACGGCAGCGCCGCCAGCGGCAGCGAACAGTGGAACCGCCCCGCGTCGTGCACCGCCGGGAACACCGCCTCGGCGGCGTGCGCGGTGTGCTTGAGGACCAGCTCCGGCACCGGCGGCGCCGCGTCCGGCAGCACCCCCGCCAGCAGCAGCGTCCCGTCCGTCCGCCACACCACCCGGTCCACATACGCCTGCGGCACCCGGTCGTGCAGCACCAGATCCCCCGCCGGCGACGCCGACGCCACCAACTCCCGCCCGTGCGGCAGCGGATGGGCCACCGGCACCATCCCCGCCGGACAGCCCACCGGCTCGGTGCCGCCGTCCGGCAGCACCAGCTCCGGCAGCCAGACCTCGGTGTGCGGCGGCGGGACCGCGGCCGGCCCGCCGTCCCGCACCGGCCGCGCCGCCGCGTCCCACACGTCCGGCCGCACCCGCACCACACACCGCCCGCCGCCGGCGTCCCCGTCCCCCTCCGCACCGCGTTCCTCCGGGACCGCCGCGCCCGCGCCGTCCGTGCCGTCCCCGCTGCCCGTTCCGTCCCCGCCGCCGTCCGCCGCGCCCTCCACCGGGAACGACACCACCGTCCCTGTCCCCCGGTGCGTCAGCCGCAGCGCCACCGGCGCCGGACCCGGCGCCGCCACCGTCAACTCCAGCGCCCCGCCCGCCACCACCGGCGGCCCCGCCAGCCGCCACACCCGCCGCTCCACCGCGATCCGCAGCCGCCCGTCCACATACCGCGGTGTCACCCGCATCCCGTCCACCCCCTCGTACGCCGCTGGCGCCGCCCCCGACCCGCTCTCCGGCGCGCCCAGCTCCCCGGACCGCACCACCCCCGCCGACGCCAGCAGCACCTCCACCCGCCACTCGCCCGGCACCAGCCGCCCCCCACGCCGCAACCGCGCCGGATCCACCCGCAGCTCGAACCCCGCCCAGTCGTAACAGTGCAACTCCTGCCCGGACGCCGCGGTCGCCTCCGGCATCGCCACCGTCCGCAGCGGCAGCACGATCCGCCGCCGCCCGCACGACAGCACCGCCGTCCGCAGATACCCGTGCCGCGTCCCCGCCGGCAGATTCCGCAGATACGCCCAGCCCCGCAACAACAGCTCCCCGCCCCGCCACACCGCCTCCCGCACCTGCGCCCGCACCGGGAAGTCCGCCCGCCCCAGCCGCACCACCCCCGCCGGCAACACCACCGACGGCTCCGCCGGCAGCACCGCCCGCCGCCGCAGCGGCGCCCCCGCCACCACGAAACCCCCCGGATTACGCGCCTCGTGCCCCAGCAGCGCCACCAGATCCGACAGCCGCCCCGCCCGCACCAGATACCACCGCATCCGCAGCTCCACCGGCAGCGCCCGCAACAACCGCGGATCGGTCCGCGACAGAAAGTCCCGGGCACAGTCCAGGAACGCCGTCCGCACCTCCGGCGCCGCCCCCGGCAGCGCCGCCACCAGATCCAGCAGCCCCCCGGTCAGCTGCGCCCGGTCGTACTCCGCCCGCAGCCGCCCGCACGCCGGACGCACCGGATCCGCCAGCAGCGCCCGCATCCGCGCCACCGCCGCGAACCGGTCCCGCACCCCCTGCGCACCCGGCCGTCCGCGCCCGCCCGGCCCCTCCGGCAGCCGCCGGTAACAGACATGCTCGCCCAGCACGTCCACCGCCTCCGCCAGGACGTGCGCCGGCAGCGCCACCGCCGCCCCGTCGCACCACTCCCCCTCGGGAAAGACGAAGCCGTGCCGGTCCCAGAACGCCCGCCGGAACACCTTGTTCCGCACGAAGTGGTCGCCCAGCAGCGCCGGATCCTCCGCGACATGGGTCCGCAGCACCGTCTCCCGCACCACCGGACGGTCCGCCGGCCGGCTCCGGCCCGCCGCCCCCAGCCGGTAGACGCCGCCGGTCGCCAGATCCGAGCCCGACTCGTCCAGCAGCCCCGTCAGATCCTCGTACGCCCGCGGCAGCAGCACATCGTCCGGCGCCAGGAACGCCAGATACGCGGTGTGCGGAAACGCGTGCCGGGCACCGGCGTTCCACGCCCCGCCCCGGCCCCCGCCCACATGGTGCACCACCCGGAACCGCGGATCCCGCTCCGCCGGCCGCCGCCACGGCCCCTCCGGCCCCTCCGCCGGCCCGTCGGCCACCAGCACCACGTCCAGCTCCGCCAGCGTCTGGGCCGCCACCGACTCCAGACACTCCTCCACATGGCGCGCGGACCCCGCACCGCGCGGGACCGGGACGACGACGGTGAGCCGAGGCTTCATGGGCGTAACGAGCCTTTCCGGACGGGCGGACCACGGGAGACAACAACCCCCGGGCGCACACGGGACGATGCGGCCGACTCGACCCTCAACTCGTCCATCGGCGGCCCGGTCACCGGCGCTGCGCTGAAAGGGTGAGGCGAAGGTGCGGCGGAACGGCCCGGACCGCGCGATGGCGTAGACCGTGGGACAGCGTGCCCGGCGCCCCGTGCACCGGACACCGGCAACCGCCCGCCGCCCAGGAAGGTGACCGCCCCGCGATGCCCGGACGAACCGACAGCTCCGCCGCCACCGACCGCCCCGACACCGCGGCCCCCGCCCCCGGCACCCCCGCCGCCCGCCCCCCGCACCCCGCCGGCACCACCCCGGCCGCCTCCACCGTCCGCCGCTCCGCCCACCGCCGCCGCACCGCCCTGCCCCGGCTCCTGCCCGCCCGGCCCCCCTTCGCCCGGCAACTGCGCCGGATCGGCCCCGGCCGCGTCCTGGAGATCGGCTGCGGCGACGGCGACACCCTCGCCGCCTGCGCCCCCGGCAGCGTCGGCATCGACCACGACCCGCGCGCCGTCGCCCACTGCCGCGCCCGCGGCCTCGCCGCCTACACCGCCGACGCCTTCCTGGCCGGCCCGCACGCCCGCCCCGGCGCCTTCGACGCGCTGCTCACCGCCCACGTCCTGCAACACCTCGACGACGAACAGGTCGAGGAACTCCTGCGCGCCTACGTCCCCTACGTCCGGCCCGGCGGCGGCGTCCTGCTGATCACCGCCCAGGAGGCCGGCCACCGCGCCGGACCCGACCCCGTCCGCTTCACCGACTTCACCCTGCTGCGGGCCTTCGCCGCCTCCGCCGGGCTGGCCGTCCGGCGCACCTACTCCCACCCCCTGCCCCGGAGCGCCGGACGGGTGCTGCGCGCCAACTCCTTCGTCCTCGTCGGCCAGGTGCCCCCGGGCTGAACCGGGCGCCCTCCCGGCCGAACCGGGCGGACCCGCACCCCCCGCCGACCGCCCGCCGCCGCCCGCTACCGCTTACGGGCCCGCTTACGGGCCCGCTTACGGGCCCGCTTACGGGCCCGCACCAGCGCCCGGGTCACGATCGGCGGCAGTACGTCCCGCGCCACCCGCCGCAGCACACCGCGCGGCGGGCGCGGCGCCGGACGCCCGGCGGCCGGCCGGGCCGCCCCGGCCGCGCCCGCCGGCTCCGTCGTGCTGCCGCCGGCCACCGGCACCCGCTCCGCCGGCCGCTCCGGCGCCGCCGCGTACCGCGACACCGGATGCGCCGGCTCCCGCGCCCCCTTGGCGCTCAGCCGCACCAGCGGCCCGCCGTTCACCTGCTGCACCTCGTGCCACACGTCATCGCGCCCGGCCAGCCACGCCAGCAGCGCCCCCCGGTACGGCTCCGGATCGCCCCACGTGCCGTAGAACTTCGTGCCCGTCACACAGATCGGCCGCAGCCCGTGGCCGGTCACCGCCTGCCAGGTGGCCGCGGCCACCCCCGGGCAGTGCTCGGCACGGTAGTCGTCCATCACCACCACCCCGCGGTCGGCCAGCAGCTCCCGCACCGCCAGGATGTCGCCGTGCACATGCTCGTACAGATGCGAGGCGTCGATATGCGCGAACCGCACACTGTCCGCCGCGACATGCTCCACCACCGACGAGCTCAGCCCCTGCACGATCACCGGCAACTCCTCGTGGAACGCGAGGTAGTTGGCCTCGAACGCCCGGCGCGTCAGCGTCGCGTACGACTTCGCCATCTCCCTGGAGTTGAGGTCGTCCTCCGCCGGCGAGTCGAACAGGTCGCAGACCGTGAAGCGCTCGCCCGGACGCAGCCGCGCCCCCAGGAAGATCGCGCTCTTGCCCAGGTACGCGCCCAGCTCCAGCAGGTCACCCGTCACCGACCGGTCCTGCTGATGGCGCAGGAACCAGTCGAAGAGCAACTGATCGGCGGTGAAGAACCAGCCCTTGACCTCGGACAGCCGGGTCGGGCGCGGCAGGTGGTCGGCACTGTGGTCTGCGGTCACGGCAGTCATGTGCGATCCGTCTCCAGACGGTCGGGAAGCGATGGCGATGTATCGGCTGTATCGATGTCGATGTCGGGGTTCGATGGCGAGGTACGACACGAGGACGCGGCACGGCACCGGGGTCCGGCGGCACACCGCGGAAAGTCCCGGCCGCACCACGCGGTGCACGGAACGGCCGCCATCGTGGAGCAGCAACATGAACGGAAGGTGAGCACCGCCCCCACTCCGGACGCGGTCACTTCACCGCGCCCGCCCTCACTTCACCGCGCCCGCCATCACCCCCGACACGAACTGCCGCTGGAAGGCGAAGAAGACGACCAGCGGCACCACCATCGACAGGAACGCCCCCGGCGCCAGCACATCGATGTTGTTGCCGAACTGCCGCACCTCCTGCTGCAGCGCCACCGTGATCGGCGGATGCCCGCTGTCCGCGAAGATCAACGCGATTAGCATGTCGTTCCACACCCACAGGAACTGGAAGATCCCCAGCGACGCGATCGCCGGACCGCCCAGCGGCAGCACCACCCGCGTGAACAGCCGCAGTTCACCCGCCCCGTCCAGCCGCGCCGCCTCCAGCAGCTCCCGCGGAATCTCCGCGAAGAAGTTCCGCAGCAGGAACACCGCGAACGGCAGCCCGAACGCCGTGTGGAACAGCACCACCCCGGCCGTCGTCTCGAACAGCCCCACCGCACCGAACAGCTTCGCCACCGGAATCAGCGCCACCTGCACCGGCACCACCAGCAGCCCCACCACCACCATGAACCAGATGTCCCGCCCCGGGAACTCCAGCCACGCGAACGCATAACCCGCCAGCGACCCGATCACCACCACCAGCACCGTCGACGGCACCGTGATCGCCGCCGTCGTCCCCAGCGACCCCATCACCTTCCCGTTCGACAGCAGCCGGCTGTAGTTGTCGAACGTCAGCTGCGCGGGCCGGGCGAACACCTGCCACCAGCCCGACTCGGCGATCTGCGCCGGACTGCGCAACGACGACACCAGCAGCCCCACCGACGGCATCAGCCAGAACAGCGCCACCAGCACCAGGAACACCCGCACCGCGCCGCCCCCGGCGCGCGCCGCCAGCCGCGCGGCCACCGGCTCCCGCGCGGCCACCGGCTCCCGCACGGCCGGGACCGGCGACATCATCGACGGCGTCATCGACGGCGCTCCTTCCGTATCCGGCGCAGATTCACGTACATCACCGGCGCCACCAGCACCAGCAGGAACACCGCGATCGCACTCCCCAGCCCCTCGTCCACATCCGTGCCGAACGACGACTGGAACAACTGCAACGCCAGCACATTCGCCGACCGCAGACTGGAACCCGGCGCGATGACGTACACCAGGTCGAAGATCTTCAGCACATTGATCACCAGCGTCACCAGCACCACCACCAGCACCGGCGCCAGCAGCGGCACCGTGATCCGGCGGAACACCTGCCACTCGCCGGCCCCGTCCACCCGCGCCGCCTCCAGCAGCTCCCGCTCCACCCCCGCCAGCCCCGCCGCGATCAACACCATCGCGAAACCGGCCCACATCCACACATAACTGCCGATGATGGCCGGCGTGACCAGCGCCGGACCCAGCCAGTCCACCCCGTTGTACGCCACCGCGAAGTCCGCCGCCGGCAGCCGGAGGTGCGCGCCCACCGCCTCCGCCGGCAGCTCGTACGTCCCGTCCGCCGCCGTCACCGCCGACGCCACCACCCGGCCGCCCTTCAACGCCTCCACCGTCAGCCCGGCCAGCGCCTTCTCACCCGGATCGACGACGTTCGGCCGCCCCCCGCCACCACGGGTGAAATCCAGCCACGCGGTACCGGTGACCTTCCCCGGCCGCGGCCGCGCGGCCACCGCCGGCTTCGCCGCCCGCACGTCCCGCGGCTGCACCGCCACCAGCGGCAGCCCCACCGGCGACCCCGCACGCACCACCGACCGCGTGGTGAACGCCCCGCCGCCCGACGGCCGCAGATCCGCGTCCGGCCGCGGCTTCGCCCCCGGGAACGGCGCCGGCTCCGCGAACGTGTCGTGCACCGCCACCCACACCGCGTCGGCCACCCCGCGCCGCGGATCCTGGTCGTAGACCAGCCGGAAGATGATCCCCGCCGCCAGCATCGAGATCGCCATCGGCATGAACACCACCAGCTTGAACGCGGTGCCCCAGCGCACCCGCTCGGTCAGTACCGCGAAGACCAACCCCAGCGCGGTGGACACCGCCGGCGCCACCACCACCCACACCACGGTGTTCCTCAACGCCGTCCGCATACCGTCGTCGGAGAACAGCGCCCCGTAATTCCCCAGCCCCACAAAGCCGTTGCCCGACGCGTCGAACAGACTCCGGTACACCGAGAACCCGATGGGATACACCACCAGCGCCCCCAGCAACACGAGCGCCGGCAGCAGAAAGAGCGCGGCCACCCACCACCGGGAACCGGACGGACGGCGCCGACGTGGCCGGGCCCCCGCGGTGGCGCTGCCTGCGCCTGCGCCCTCGCCTCTGCCCGCGCCTCCGCCCTCGTCCGTCTGCGCACCGCTCATCGTGACGACCCTCAGTGCCCGAACGCCTTGGCCGCGTCCTGCTCCAACCGCTGCTGGGCGCCCGCGACATCCGTGGGGTTCTTCAGGAAGTCCTGGAGGTCCTTCCACTCGCCCTGCCCCGGCTTGCCGCCGAACGACGCGGGCGCCTGGTCGGACATGTCGAACCGGAAGTCGTCCCCCGCCGCGATCAGCGCCCTGGCGATCTTCCGCATCACGTCGTCCCCGTACACCGACGGGTCCAGCGCCTTGTTCGGCGAGAGGAAACCGCCCGCCTGCGCCCAGATCCCGGCCGCGTCCGTCGACGCCAGGAACGTCAGCAGCACCTGCGCAGCCTTGCCGTCCTTGCCGTCCTTGGCCTGGCCGTCCTTGAGCGCCACCGCCACATCCCCACCGGTCACCACCGGCGACTTCGCCCCCACCGCGGGGAACGGGAACACCTTCGCGTCCGTCCCCACCTTCGCTTTCGTCTGCGCGATATCGGCCGCCGCGAAATCGGCCGACGACACCATCGCCGCCTTCGGAGCGTCACCCCCGCTGAACGTCTGCGTCACCGACGTCGGGAAATCCGTCTGCAACGCCCCCGCATTGCCGCCCGACAGCAGTTCCTTGTGCCCGAACAGCTGGGCAAGCGTCGTCAGCGCCTGCCTGACCGACGGATCGGTCCACTTGAGCGCGTGCCTGGCCAGCCGGTCGTACTTCTCCGGACCGGCCTGCGAGAGATAGACGTTCTCGAACCAGTCGGTCAGCGTCCAGCCGTCCGACCCGCCCACCGACACCGGCTCCACACCCGACTCGGAAACCGTCCGCGCCGCCTTCAGGAACTCCGGCCAGGTTTTCGGCTCACCCACCCCGGCATTCTCGAAAACCCTGGCGTTGTACCACACCAACGACTTGTTACTGGCCTTGAAATACACTCCGTACTCGGTGCCCTTGTGGGCACCCAACTCCCGCCACCCCGCACTGAAATTCTTCGCCAACTGCGCCTTGGCGTCCGCCCCGAGCGGCTTGAGCCACCCCTTCTCCGCGAACTCGTTCAGCACCCCGACCTGCTGCAGCAGCGCCACGTCCGGCGGCCCACCGCCCGCGATCTTGGACCCGATGAAACCGGCCATGTCGTCCCCGCTCGGCACGAAGTCGACCTTCGCCCCGGTGCGCTTCTCGAACTCCGCCAGCACCTTGCCGAAGTTGTCCCGCTCGGCCCCCGTCCACACCGCCGTCACCTGCAACCGCTGCCCATCAAGCCTCGGCAACACCACCGTGACCGCCGCACCCCCACCCCCCTCACCACCACTACTCCCACTTCCGCCCCCGCTCCCACTTCCGCCCCCACTCCCACACCCGGCCACCCCGAACGCCACCACCACAACACCGGCCACCACCCGATCAACTCTCCTACGCATCCCCACAGCCCTCCTGCCCCCTCCACGTCAACTTCCGCCCCCAGCCGACCACCCACCGCAGGTAGAGCGACCCGCACCCGCACCACAGCTCGAAGACACCGGTGCCGCGATGCGCGCAGCGATGCGGTGATGGGTGTGGTGATGGGTGTGCTCGTGCTGGGTGCCGTGCTGCGATGGCGCCGTACCTACCGACTTGCCGTACTTGCCCCACGCGGCGCGTCGCTCTACCTGGTGCCCTGGTGTCCTGGTGCGTCCGTGCCTGGCGCTGCGTCCTGCTGTACCTGGTTGCTGTACCTGACTTGGTGCGTCCTGCTTGGCGCTGTACCTGCTGCGTCCTGCTGCTGGGCCTGGTGCGCCGCCGTGTGGGCCTGGTACGGCCACCGTGTCGCCGCTGCTGTCGCCGTGTCGCCGCTGCTGCGGCCCTGCCCTGGCGCGCCCACCTGCCCGCTGCCCCGGTCGCGCCCGCGCTCACCCGCTTACCCCGTGACCGCGGCACGTGCGACAGTCCTACGCCCCCACCACCGGCTCCGCAATACCGCTCCCCACGCCAACTCCCCATTCGTAATGGCCCCGTTACACCCCAGACCACACCCCACCACCAGCCCCAGCCACCACCAGCCCCAACCACCCCACGGACCCCCGCCACTCCACGGGCCCGCCCCCACCACAAGCCCCAAGTCAGGCCAGATCACCCAGCCCCCGCGCAAAACCAGCCAGGACACAGGCCCCGCCAGCCAGACCACAGGCCCCAGGGCGCGAGCCTCAGGACGCGGGCCCCAGCCGCGGCCATCCCGAGAGGGGGCACCCGCCCTCCTGGGCTGCCCTGGCCACAGCGCGCCTCCCGCCCCGACCCGGCGCCCGCCTCGCGCCAACGGCGACCCCGCCGCCACACCAGCGGTGGCCCCGCGGCCAACACCAGCGGTGGCCCTGCCGTCACATCAGCAGTGGCTCACCGTCACACCAGCGGTGGCCCCGCCGTCGCCCCCGAGGACTGTGCGGCTCGTTGCAGCGCGCTGGCCAGCAGGGCCAGGTCCGTGGGCCCGTTGCCCAGCTCGCGCAGCGGGCGCCGGGCCGGCGGGTCGCCCATCCGCGCCCATTCCAGGGGCACGACGGTGGGCCGCAGCGTGGAGGTGCGCGGTATCCGCCCGGTGACCCGGCCCGCCTGGAACGGCGTGGACGTGCCGTCCGCCGCGCGGTGCAGCCGCCCGCGGCCGGGCGGCGTCGGCTCGGCCCCGGCCTGCGCCGACGCCTCGGCCGACGCGGTGGCGCCGCCCAAGGAACCCAAGCCCAAGGAGCCCAACTGGACTCGCAGAGAGGCCCGTTCGGCGGCCGCGGTGCCGTCGGTGCGGTCCGGGTGGCCGGTGGCGGCCACCAGGTGTACGCCCAGGGCGGCGCCGTCCCGGGCGACCGCCTCCAGAGCGCGCACCACGGAGCCGGCGGCCGGGCGGCCCGTGCTGCCCAGGGCCGGGGAGACCAGTGCGTCGAAGTCGTCGACCAGGACGAACAGGCGGGGCATCGGGGCGGCGGTCGGCGGGGCCGGGGTGGCGGCCGACGCCGCTGCCTGGGCCGGGGCGCCGGGTCGGTGGGGCTCGGTGGCCTGCCGGTGGGGCTCGGTGGCCTCCGGGCGGTCGCGGTGGTCGGCGGGAGTGCGGGGATCGTGGTGGTTGGGGTGGTCCGGGTGGCTGTGTTCTTGGGGGGTGGCGCCGGGGCGGGCGCGGAGGCGCAGGGTGCCCGTGTGGGTGGGGTCCGTCTGGCCTGCCGGGGTGCCGCTGCCTTCTTCCTCATTACGGCAACAATTACGGAGAGTGATTCGTTCCCTGGATTCGTCACTCGTTGTGAAAGAGGTGGAAGGGGCGGAGGGGATGGGTGGAGTGTCGGGGGTGGGGGAGGGGGGTGTGGCGGGAGTGACGGATGTCGACGACTTTGAGGAGAGGGGGGCGGGGGCCTCGTCGTGGGGCAGCGGCTCGTGGGGCGGCGGCGCGGACGGGGAGGCGTCAGACGTCATCGACCTGGCGTCAGACGTCATCGACCCGGCGGACGTCATGGAGGCGCTGGATGCCCAGGATGGCCTGGAGGTCATGGACGTGGCGGGCGACGGGGGCGCGCCGGAGGGCAAGGGTGTGCCGGGCGAAGTGGCGGCGCCGGGCTGGGGGGTGGAGGCGGGGGGTGTGGCTGTGCCCTCTGTGGAGCGGCGGGGGGCGATGATGCGGGGGGCCGGGAGGTGTTTGGTGCGCCATTCGGAGAAGGAGGTGCCAGCCAGTATTTCGGCGCGGCGCTTGAGTTCGGAGGACAGCGCCTGGGCGAACTCCCGCATCCGCAGCGGGTCCGAGGCGGCCAGGTACGTCGTGACGTGCGGCAGGTCCGTGCAGATCCGCAGGCCCTCGCCGCGCTCGGTGCCTGCGCCGTCCACCAGCACCAGTGCCAGCCGGTCCGGCCGGTCGGCGGCGGCCAGCGACGCGGCGAGGGACCGCAGCAGCTCCGTCTTGCCGCTGGCCGGCGCGCCCTCGACGAGCAGATGCGCGCCGTCGGCCGCGAGGTCGGCGGTCACCGGCCCGTGCGGACCGGCGCCCAGGACCGCGGCGGCGTGCGGCCGGTCGGTGTCCTGAGCGGCCGCCCAACGGGCCATCAGGGACGCGGGGGTGGCGCGGGCCAGGCCCAGTTCGTCCAGCAGGCGCGTCGACTCCGGGAGCGGTATGGCGGCGCGCGCTGCCGCCGGCCCGCCCGCGCCGCCGCCCGTCTCGGCCTCGCGCAGCGGTGCCAGCGCCCGGGCGAACCGCTCTGCCCAGGCCGCGGAGACCGCGTCCACGGTCGCGACCGTGCCGTTCGGCCCGGAGCCCGGCTGGACGACGCGCAGGGCCGTGGCCACGTCGCCGCTGAGCACCGCCACCGCCCCGCACTCGCCGAACGCGGGCGAGCCGGCGCGCGCCGCCTCGTAGGTCGCGGCCAGCGGGAAGGCGGGGGAGGCGGCCGGGGTCTCGGCCAGGCAGAGCACGTGGATGCCGGCCGCCGGGCCGCCCGCGGCCAGCCGGGCGGTGGTCTCGCGCAGCGCCGACGAGCCGGGGTCGCCGTCCACGATCAGCAGGGTGTACGGGCCCGGGTGGCGGGTGGCGGCGGTCGCCACCTCGGCGCGGTCGGCGCTGGGCCAGCCGGGGCCCAGAGGGCCGTCGTCCAGCCGCCGCACGAGCTCTGCCGTACGGGCCGCGGCCTGCTCCTTGTCGTAGGCGAGCAGCAGCCGGCAGTCCTGGCCGCGGGCCGGGCGGACGTGCGGCAGCCAGCCCAGCCAGGACCAGTCGGCCACCCGCTCCTCCAGGGGGCGCGCCCGGTCGGAGCTGACGAGCACGATCTCCAGCGCCCCGGGGGAGTGCAGCGCGGCCAGCTGCGCGGCCGCGGACCGGGCCAGCCCGACGAGCCGTTCCCGCGGCCCGGCCAGCCCGAGGGCGCCGGCCCGGCGCATCTCGACGGTGACGGGCGCGGCGGTGCGGCCGCCGTCCCGCTCGGCCGTCCCCAGGCGGACGGTGAGCGCGTCCGGGTGCTCCGGGCCGCGCTCCCAGAGCCGCGGGCCCGGGCCGAGCGCGGTGAGCAGGATGGCGGCGGCGTCCGGCCAGCGTTCGTCGGCGGCCGGGCCGGCGGGGAACGGGAGGCTTCCGTCGGCCGTGTCGGACGGGCCGCCGGCCAGGGGCGTCCCGTCACCGTGGTCGCCGTCCGCGGCGGCGTCGGACCGGGCCGCCGGGGCGGGGGCCTGCTGCTCCGTGTGCTCCGTGGTGGGGCGGCCGCCGGCCAGGCGTCGCGCCCAGGCGCCGAGGCCGCCGCGCCGGCCCGCCTTACGGGTCACCGGATCGGCGGGGGCCAGGGACTGCTGGCCGGGGGCCAGGGACTGTTGTCCGCCGTGCGTCCGGCCGTCCGTGGGCGCGGCGCCCCGGCCGGCGAGCGCCTCGTGCCCGGCCGGCGCGTCCTGGCCGGGGGCATGACCGGCCCGCGCCGCTCCGTACTCCGCGGCCCCGTACGCCGCTGCTCCGTACTCGGCAGCCCCGTACTCCGCCGCCGGCCGGCCCGCCGCGGGGTCCGCTTGAACGGGGGCGCCATGTGCCGAACCAGCTCCGTGCGCTCCGGCCGCCCCGGTGCCGGCCGCGGCTGAGCCGGGGGCAGCCGCCCCCTGTGCGCCCAGCCTCTCTGCGCCCGGCCCGGGCGCGGCGACCGGGAAGAGGCCGCCCGTCGGCGGCGCCGGGACGCCGGTCGCGCCGACGGACGTCACCCTGTCGTCCGGTACCCCGCCGTCCCGTTCCCCGTCGGCCGGGGCGGGAATGCCGCGCAGCGGCGTGTCCCGGCGGCGGCCCGGCCCGTCGGACGCCGGGGTACCGGTGGCGGCCGTGGTCCCGTAGGGCTCGCCGCCCGCCGGCCCCCGTCCACCGACGCCGATCTGCCCCGCCCTCGCGTACAGCGAGCCCGACACGGTCTCCCCGGTGGCCGACGGGGATGCCCCGGTGGTCGTCGCCCCGGGGCCGGTCCCTGCGGAGGTGACGCGGAGGTGCCCCTCCCCGTCGGGGGTGGCGCTCAGGGCCGGGTCCGGGGTGCGGGGCGGGGACTGCAGGCGGAGCGCCGATTCGCCGACGCGTAGCAGGGCGCCGGGCGGCAGGGGGACGGCGTGGTCGCCGAGTTCGGTGCCGTCGACGGCGGTGCCGTTGGTGGAGCGCAGGTCGGCGACGTAGACGGAGCCGTCGGGCTCGACGGTGACGGCGCAGTGCAGGCGGGAGACGTCCGGGTCGTCCAGGGGGACGTCGGCGTCGGCGGAGCGGCCGATGCGGACCTGACCGCCGTGCAGGAGGTGGACGCCGCCGGCGTCGGGGCCGGAGACGACGCGGAGCCGGGCGGAGCCGTGCGGCAGGCCGTGGGCGGGGGCCGGGCCGGGGCCCTGGAGGGAGAGCACCGCGCCGTCGATCAGGGGCGGCTCGCCGAGGGCGGCGCGCTGCGGGTCGAGCCGCTCGGTGCCGGCGTAGAGGACGACGGGGGCGCTGCTGCCGCCGGCGCCGACGTCCGCGCCGGAGCCCGCGACGGCGGCCGCGAGTGAGCCGGTCACGGTGGCCAGGGCGGTGCCGGCGGGGGCCGTCACGAGGACGTCGCAGGCCCGCGTGGTGTGGCCGCTGCGCGGCCCGAGGACGGTCAGCCGGATCTGCATCGCCGTCAACGGTCCCTTCTGCCGGGAACGCGGCAGGAGCTCCGCTCGGCCCCCACCGCACCCCGGGCACGTCGGCACGGACATGTCCCACGCACGTCGCGGCGGTGACCGCGCGCCCCCGCCGCGTGCGTGCTGGGATGCATCCTCGCACCTGCCACTGACAACACGCCCGCCGACCGCCCTTCAATGATCTTGATTGGTCGGCGCCCGCCGGGAAACCGCCTGCTTACGGCCATCGAACCGGCCGATTTCGATCACCGGGCGCCGCAGAACCGGTCAGTGGCGGACGGCACCCGGACCGCTGACGCGGGACCCGGCCGTGTTGACGCGGACGCCTCCCGGCCCGTTCCGGCCGCGGTGGGAGGCGTCCGGAATCCGGGCAACCAACGGCGCCGGAGTGGCGTCTTCCCGAGGAGCACCGCCCCGTCCGCCGCGCCGAGATGTTTGTGCGACGGCACTACAGTGGGCGGACGGGCCGCGAGCTGACCCAGCGGGCCAGGCAAGGATCCACCACGACCAGGGAGCGCATGACGTGCGGCCGGTAGGCAGCAAGTACCTGCTTGAGGAGCCTCTGGGGCGCGGCGCCACGGGCACCGTCTGGCGTGCCCGCCAGAGGGAGACGGCCGGTGCCGAGGCCGCCGTCGCGGGGGAGCCCGGCGAAACGGTCGCGATCAAGGTCCTCAAGGAGGAGCTGGCGTCCGACGCGGACGTGGTGATGCGCTTCCTGCGGGAGCGCTCGGTCCTGCTGCGGCTCACCCACCCCAACATCGTCCGGACCCGCGACCTGGTCGTCGAGGGTGATCTGCTGGCGCTGGTCATGGACCTCGTCGACGGCCCCGATCTGCACCGCTACCTCCGCGACAACGGCCCGTTCAGCCCGGTGGCGGCCGCCCTGCTCACCGCGCAGATCGCCGACGCGCTGGCCGCCAGCCACGCCGACGGCGTCGTCCACCGCGACCTCAAGCCCGCCAACGTGCTGCTCGCCGGTTCGGACGGGGACGGCGCGATGCACCCGATGCTGACCGACTTCGGCATCGCCCGGCTGGCCGACTCCCCGGGCCTGACCCGTACACACGAGTTCGTCGGCACCCCCGCCTATGTGGCGCCGGAGTCCGCCGAGGGCCGCCCGCAGACCTCCGCGGTGGACGTCTACGGCGCCGGCATCCTGCTCTACGAACTCCTCACCGGCCGCCCGCCGTTCGCCGGGGCGACCGCCCTGGAGGTGCTGCACAAGCACCTGGCCGACGACCCGCAGCGCCCGCCCTCGGTCCCCGAGCCGCTGTGGACGGTCATCGAGCGCTGTCTGCGCAAGCGGCCCGAGGAGCGCCCCAGCGCGGAGAGCCTGGCGCGCGGGCTGCGCACCGTCGCGGCCGGCATCGGCGCGCAGGCCACCCCGCAGCAGGCCGAGGCGGCCCTGGGCGTCGCCGCACTGCTCGCCCCCGACCCGGATCCGGCCACCGTCCCCGGTACGGGCACCGGCGGCTCCCAGGGGACGGACGCCGCGGCGCCCACGCAGGTGCTGCCCACCAACGCGTCCTCCTACGACCCGGGCGCGCCGACCAGCGTGCTGCCGTCCACCGGCGGCCCCGCCGGCCAGGGACCGGCCCCGACGCGCGCCATGCCGCCGGTGCCCCCGATGCCGGCCGGCGCCCCCATGGCCTCTCCGGCGGAGCCCGAGGGCCCCCACCCGTGGGAGTCCCAGATGCGGGCCGCCCGCGACCGCAACGAGCAGACCCAGGTGCAGTACCTGGCGCCGCAGGACGACCCGCTGCGGCGCCGTCCGCAGCGCCGCCCGGCGCCCGCCCCGGCCCCGCAGCAGCCCCGGTACGACGCCCCGCCGGCCGGCTATGCCGCGCAGCGGCCGCCGGCCCCGCAGCGCCGTCAGGAGCCGCCGCCGCAGCGTTACGAGCCGGCCCCGCCGCCCGCCCGGGAGCCCCGGCCGCCGCGCGAGCCGCGGCGGCGCAGCGCCAACCCGATGCGGATCCCCGGCCTGGGCTGTCTGAAGGGCTGCCTCTTCACGGTGCTGCTGCTGTTCGTGGCGGCCTGGTTGGTCTGGGAGTTCACCCCGCTCCAGGAGTGGATCGGGACGACCAAGGGCTTCTTCCAGCAGGTCGGCGATGTCATCACCAGCGTGAAGGACTTCGTACAGAAGCTCGGCGGCTGACGGTCCGTACGGACGGAGCACCGGCGGCATCGTCGCTTTGTCGACTTCCGGCCGGTGAATTCCCGTACAGAAGTGACGGTTGCCGCCATTGGGGGCACTGAACCCTGTGGCGCCCGCGTAGCTTTGACGCCAACCTCAGCCCTCGCAGGACGCTCGGGGGCCCGACACGTCGGAGCAGTCTTGGCACGGAAGATCGGCAGCCGGTACACCGCCCACCAGATCCTGGGGCGCGGCAGTGCCGGCACGGTATGGCTGGGCGAGGGTCCCGAAGGGGCCGTGGCCATCAAGCTGTTGCGGGAGGATCTCGCCTCCGACCAGGAGCTCGTCGGTCGCTTCGTGCAGGAGCGGGCGGCGCTGCTGAGCCTTGCGCACCCGCGTGTCGTCGGCGTCCGCGACCTCGTCGTCGACGGCGCCGACCTCGCGCTCGTGATGGACCTGGTCCGCGGCACGGACCTGCGCACCCGTCTGGAGCGCGAGCGGCGGCTGGCCCCGGAGGCCGCCGTCGCCATCGCCGCCGATGTAGCCGACGGCCTCGCCGCCGCGCACGCCGCCCGGATCGTGCACCGCGACGTCAAGCCGGAGAACGTCCTGCTGGACATGCAGGGGCCGCTCGGCCCCGGTGGCGCGCACCCCGCGCTGCTCACCGACTTCGGCATCGCGCGCCTGGTGGACTCCCCGCGCCGCACCCGGGCGACGAAGGTCATCGGCACCCCCGACTACCTCGCCCCGGAGATCATCGAGGGCCTGCCGCCGCGCGCCTCGGTGGACGTCTACGCGCTGGCGACGGTCCTGTACGAGATGCTCGCCGGCTTCACGCCCTTCGGGGGCGGCCACCCCGGCGCGGTGCTGCGCCGCCATGTCACCGAGAGCGTCGCCCCGCTGCCGGGCATCCCGGACGAGCTGTGGCAGCTGCTCGTCCAGTGCCTGGCCAAGGCGCCCGCGTCCCGGCTGCGCGCCCCGGAGCTGGCCGCCCGGCTGCGGGAGATCCTGCCCGGCCTGGCCGGCATCCCGCCGCTGGACATCGACGAGCCCGACGACGAACAGCCGGCCGACGACCCCGAGGGCGCTTCCGCGGGATCGCGCCCGGAGGCCGGTTACCCGGCGGTGGCGCCCGAGGGCCCGCCGCGCGGCGCGGTCCCTCTGGTCCACGGTGCGAAGCCGGACTCCAACCGGGAGACGCACACCAGCATGCGGGTCCCCGGGCCGGACGAGCTGGCCGGCGGCGCACACGGCACCGCCCGCGCCCCACGGGCGCCGGGGGAGCGCCGGGCGGGCTCGGCGCGGCACCGCTCGGTGCCGGAGGCGGTGCGGCGCCGGCGGCTCAAGGTGGGCGTGGCGGCCGCGCTGGTCGTCGTGGCGGCCGCGGTCGGCGGGCTGCTCGCCTCGGGCGACGGCGGTACGGAGCCGGGCGGCGCCACGCCGGGCGTGCATCAGCCGCGGCAGGCCCCGTGACCTGCGCGGGAGTCCCCTGAAGGGCCGGCGCGGGCACCATGGGCGGATCCGGCGGCGGGCCGGCACGCCCCGTTCCGGGCCTTTCCGGGCCGCCGGGACCGGGCACGCGCCGGGACAGATTGTCGGCGGCAGCCGTTAGGCTGGGTGCGTGGCAGTCGTCGATGTATCCGAAGAGCTGAAGTCCCTCTCCTCGACCATGGGGTCGATCGAGGCCGTCCTGGACCTCGACAGGATGAGGGCAGATATCGCCGTGCTCGAGGAGCAGGCCGCCGCGCCGTCCCTGTGGGACGACCCGGCCAGCGCCCAGAAGATCACCAGCCAGCTGTCCTTCCTCCAGGGCCAGCTGCGCCGGGCCGAGGAGCTGCGCGGCCGCGTCGACGACCTCGAGGTGCTCTTCGAGCTCGCCGAGGCCGAGGGCGACGAGGAGACCCGCGCCGAGGCCGAGCGCGAGCTGACCGACGTCCGCAAGGCGGTGGACGAGCTGGAGGTCCGCACGCTGCTGTCGGGCGAGTACGACTCCCGCGAGGCCGTGGTGAGCATCCGCGCCGAGGCCGGCGGGGTGGACGCCGCGGACTTCGCCGAGAAGCTCCAGCGGATGTACCTGCGCTGGGCCGAGCGCCACGGCTACAAGACCGAGCTGTACGAGACCTCGTACGCCGAAGAGGCCGGCATCAAGTCGACCACCTTCGCCGTCCAGGTGCCCTACGCCTACGGCACGCTCTCGGTGGAGCAGGGCACCCACCGCCTGGTGCGCATCTCGCCGTTCGACAACCAGGGCCGCCGCCAGACGTCCTTCGCGGGCGTCGAGGTGCTGCCGGTCGTCGAGCAGACCGACCACATCGAGATCGACGAGAGCGATCTGCGGGTGGACGTCTACCGCTCCTCCGGCCCCGGCGGCCAGGGCGTCAACACCACGGACTCCGCGGTCCGGCTGACGCACCTCCCCACCGGCATCGTCGTCTCCTGCCAGAACGAGCGCTCCCAGATCCAGAACAAGGCCACCGCCATGAACGTCCTCCAGGCGAAGCTGCTGGAGCGGCGCCGCCAGGAGGAGCAGGCCAAGATGGACGCCCTCAAGGGCGACGGCGGCAACTCCTGGGGCAACCAGATGCGTTCGTACGTCCTGCACCCGTACCAGATGGTCAAGGACCTGCGGACGGAGTTCGAGGTCGGCAACCCGCAGGCCGTGCTGGACGGCGACATCGACGGTTTCCTGGAAGCCGGCATCCGCTGGCGCAAGCAGCAGGAGCAGCAGGCGAAGTAGCCGCAGCCAGCCGCGGACGGCCACCGCCGCAAGCGGACAAACGCCCGCGAAAGGTCTGGACAACTGCCTCCTTGAGGGGGGCAGTTGTTTTTTGCGTGGCGGTTAGGTCACAGTCGTACGTCCATGTATCGCCCAACTCATGGCAATTCAGGCATCAAGCCTTTATTCGGCCTTGACGATGTTCGGAGAACTGGGAAGGCTGAGCGCGGCATGCGTGTGTCATGGGGCGCGTGTAGGAACGGGGAGACGAACGGCCCGCCGGCAGTGCCGGGCCGAGGCGTACACACCCCCATCGGTCGTGGCCCCGTGCGGCGGTGCTCCAATGACGAGTTCAGCTACTGGGGGTAGCAGTACATGACGAAGAAGACGCGGCTGCGCGTGGCGCGCATTGCGGCCGGTGCGGTGATCGCGGCCGGTGCGTCGCTCACGGCGGCCGGTGCGGCCTCCGCGGCCAGCCCGGGTGAGGCCGGCGGCTCGAACGGCGGGATCATCGGCGGCATTATCGGCGGGATCATCGGCGGTGGCGACAGCTCCGGCGGCGAGACCACCGGCGGCCAGAACTCCGGTGGCCAGACCACCGGCGGTGAGACCACCGGCGGCGAGATCGGCAGCCAGACCTCGGGCGGCCAGAACTCCGGTGGTGAGACCACCGGCGGTGAGACCACGGGCGGTCAGAACTCCGGCGGTCAGACGACCGGTGGCCAGAACAGCGGTGGTCAGACCACCGGTGGCGAGACCACGGGCGGCCAGAGCAGCGGTGGCCAGACCACCGGTGGCGAGACCACCGGCGGTCAGACGACCGGTGGCCAGAACTCCGGCGGTCAGACGACCGGCGGTGAGACCACCGGTGGCCAGAACAGCGGCGGTCAGACCTCGGGTGGCCAGACCTCCGGCGGCGAGACCACCGGCGGTCAGAACTCCGGTGGTCAGACCTCCGGCGGCCAGACGTCGGGCGGCCAGACCTCCGGCGGCCAGACCGGCGGCAGCAGCACCGGCGGTCACTCCGGTGGCAGCAGCACCGGTGGCGGCAGCAGCACCGGCGGCGACAGCACCGGTACCGGCACCGACAACGAGGGCTCCAAGCCGATCGAGCAGCCCGGCCAGGGCAAGGAGCAGGTCGTCGACACCCCGGGCCAGGCCAAGCAGCAGGCCAAGGGCGGTCAGCTGGCGGAGACCGGTTCGTCCGGCACCACCTTCCTGCTGATCGGTGCGGCCACGATGATCGCCGGCGGCGTGGGCTTCCGGGTCCTGCCGCGCCTGATCAACAAGGGCGGCGGCGCGGCGGCTGCCTGACGCCGACGCGGCACATGACGAGGGGCCCGGGACGCACACAGCGTCCCGGGCCCCTCGGGCGTTCACGGAAGGGTTTTCGGCGGCGTCCGGACACGCTGCGCGGCGGCGCCGTCGCGCAGCGGCGCCGCGGCCGGGCCGGGCCCGTCAGACGGCCTGGCGGAGCAGCACCGCGACCGCGATCAGCACGATCAGCAGGGCCGCCAGCACCGCCGGATTGAGCTGGCCGAAAATGCCCGCCTCGCGCTGGAGGCGTTCCCTGCTGGCCCGGCACACAGGGCAGCGGCCCTCGCTCACAGGGGCCGCGCAGCTGGCGCACACCAATCGGTCGTACGTCATGCGACCTCCTTACTCACCGCTCCAACGCACCGGGAGGCGCATTGGTTCCCTCTACCACTGTGCCAGTTCCGCCGCCGTACGGCGCGCCCCGCGGATCGCTCCGTTCCGCGCGCACCGCGCCGTTCCCGCGCGCCCCTTTGTGATGTGCGCCTTTTGTCCCGTAGGCGCCGTGAAGAAACGCACCAACCTCCCACGGCGACTTCGCCCGCACACGAGGTTCGCGTAGGGTCACGCTCACCGACGGGAGCCGTCACCGGCCACCCGTGCCCCTACCCAGGTCGACCGTGGTGCATCAGTGATCCGATTCGACAACGTCTCCAAGACCTACCCGAAGCAGAACCGCCCCGCTCTCAGGGACGTCTCCCTGGAGATCGAGCGCGGCGAGTTCGTCTTCCTGGTGGGCTCCTCGGGCTCCGGTAAGTCCACCTTCCTGCGGCTGCTCCTGCGCGAGGAGCGCGCCAGCCATGGCGCCGTCCACGTACTGGGGAAGGATCTGGCCAAGCTCTCCAACTGGAAGGTGCCGGCGATGCGCCGCCAGGTGGGCACGGTCTTCCAGGACTTCCGGCTGCTCCCCAACAAGACGGTGGGGCAGAACGTCGCCTTCGCCCTGGAGGTCATCGGCAAACCGCGCGGACAGATTCGCAAGACCGTGCCGGAAGTCCTCGAACTCGTCGGCCTCGGCGGCAAGGAGGACCGTATGCCGGGCGAGCTGTCCGGTGGTGAGCAGCAGCGCGTCGCCATCGCGCGGGCCTTCGTCAACCGCCCGTTGCTGCTCATCGCCGACGAGCCCACCGGCAACCTCGACCCGCAGACCTCCGTCGGCATCATGAAGCTGCTGGACCGGATCAACCGCACCGGGACGACGGTGGTCATGGCCACCCACGACCAGCAGATCGTCGACCAGATGCGCAAGCGGGTCATGGAACTCGAGAAGGGCCGGCTCGTACGCGACCAGTCGCGCGGCGTGTACGGCTACCAGCACTAAGCGTGTACGGCCCCAAGCACTGAAAGGACGCCATGCGCGCCCAGTTCGTCCTGTCGGAGATCGGCGTCGGTCTCCGCCGAAATCTCACGATGACCTTCGCCGTCATCGTCTCCGTAGCCCTCTCGCTCGGCCTGTTCGGCGCCTCGCTGCTGATGCGCGACCAGGTCAGCACGATGAAGGGCTACTGGTACGACAAGGTCAACGTCTCCATCTTCTTCTGCAACAAGAACGACGCCGAGACGGCCGCCAACTGCGCCAAGGGCGCGGCGACCCAGCAGCAGAAGGACGACATCCTCGCCGAGCTGCACCGGCTGCCGCTGGTGCAGGACGTGCAGCACGAGACCAGCGACCAGGCGTACAAGCACTACAAGGAGCAGTTCGGCGACACGCCCGTGGCCGGTCTGGTCACGCCGGACCAGCTGCCGGAGTCCTTCCGGGTCAAGCTCAAGGACCCGACGAAGTTCGACGTCATCAAGTCGGCGTTCTCCGAGCGGCCCGGTGTCGAGCAGGTGCAGGACCAACGGGACACCGTCGAGCCGCTGTTCCGGCTTCTGGACGGTATGCGGTACGCGGCGCTGGGCGTGATGGGCCTGATGCTGGTGGTGGCGCTGATGCTGATCGTCAACACCGTGCGGGTCTCGGCGTTCAGCCGCCGCCGGGAGACCGGCATCATGCGGCTGGTCGGCGCGTCCAGCTTCTACATCCAGCTGCCGTTCATCATGGAGGCCGCGATCGCCGGCCTCATCGGTGCCGCGTTCGCCTGCGTCCTGCTCGTCGGCGGCAAGTACTTCATGATCAACAAGTGGCTGGCGAAGCAGATCCAGGTGGTCAACTTCATCGGCTGGGACTCCGTCCTGGCGGTACTGCCGCTGGTCCTGCTCATCGGGCTGCTGATGCCCGCGCTCGCCGCGTTCTTCGCGCTGCGCAAGTACCTCAAGGTGTGAGCTTCGCCAAGGGCGCCGTACGGTCAACTCCCCGTACGGCGCCCTTCCGTCGCCTAGACTCACCGGCATGCCGGGCCCGTGTTGGTACGACCGGCCCCGTCGCATCCGCCGCGGGGCGGCCCTGACGCTGTTCCTCGCCGGGGTGCTCGCCGCGGGCGCCGCCACCGGCACCTGGGACGACGCCGGAGCCGCCGGGGACACCGTGGAGCCCGCCGCCGCGGGCCGGCCCGCCGAGGGCGCGGCCGACGGCCGGGCACCCGCCGAGCGGGCCGCCCGCCCGGCCGCCGGGGACGGCAAGTCCGGTGCGCAGGCCGCCGAGGTCGTCAGCCGCAGCGGCGACCGCTGGTCGGCGGTCTACGCCCCCGGTGAATTCGACGCCTTCCAGGCCCAGTTGGACGGCACCTACGTCGGCGTCGGACTGTGGGTACGGCAGCGGGACGACGGCCGGGTCACGGTCTCCCGGGTGCAGTCCGGCGGCCCCGCCGCCTGCGCCGGCGTCCTGGTGGGCGACCGCCTCGACGCCGTCGACGGCCGGCCCGTCCGGGGACGGCCGGTCACCGAGACCGTCGCCCGGCTGCGCGGCGAGAGCCCCGGCGGCTCCGGCTCGGCCGCCGGCACGCCCGTCCGGCTGGACCTCGGGCACGGCGCCCGCCACTGGAGCGTGACCCTGCACCGGACCCGGCTGCACACCCGGAACGTCCTCGTGGACCGCCCGGCCGGCGCCGGCTCCCCGACCCGCATCAGGATCACCGCGTTCGCCAGGGGCACCGGGGCCGCCGTCCGCCGCGCGGTGCGCGCCGCCGACCCGCGGGACGGTCTGCTGCTGGACCTGCGCGGCAATACGGGCGGCCTGGTCACCGAGGCCGTCGCCACCGCCTCGGTCTTCCTCGACGGCGGCCTGGTCGCCACCTACGACGTGCACGGCAGCCAGCGCGCCCTGTACGCCGAGGGTGCCGGTGACACCCGGATCCCGCTGGTCGTGCTGGTGGACGGCGGCACGATGAGCGCCGCCGAGCTGCTGTCCGGTGCGCTCCAGGACCGCGGCCGGGCGGTCGTGGTGGGCTCGCCGACGTTCGGCAAGGGGTCGGTGCAGATGCCCAGCGCGTTCCCGGACGGCTCGGTCGCGGAGCTGACCGTCGGCCACTACCGCACCCCGGCCGGCCGGGCCGTGGACGGCGCCGGCATCACTCCGGACCTGATCGTCGAGGACCACGCGGAAAAACGGGCCCGCACGGTATTGAGTGGCCTCGGCACCGGTACGTAGTGCGAAAATGGCCGCACTATGGCTACCAAGGGCAAGGGCAAAGAGAAGAACGACGGGCGCAAGCTCGTCGCGCAGCACAAGAAGGCACGGCACGACTACCACATTCTGGACACCTATGAGTGTGGTCTGGTGCTGACCGGCACCGAGGTGAAGTCGCTGCGCCAGGGCCGCGCGTCGCTGGTGGACGGATTTGTCCAGATCGACGGCCAGGAAGCGTGGCTGCACAACGTCCATATCCCCGAATACGCGCAGGGCACCTGGACGAATCACAGCGCACGGCGGAAGCGGAAGCTGCTGCTCCACCGCGCCGAGATCGACAAGCTGGAGGTCAAGGCCCAGGACGCGGGTCACACGATCGTGCCGCTGTCCCTGTACTTCAAGGACGGCCGGGCCAAGGTCGAGATCGCGCTGGCCAAGGGCAAGAAGGAGTACGACAAGCGGCAGACGCTGCGCGAGAAGCAGGACCGCCGCGAGGCGGAGCGGGCGGTGTCGGCGGCCCGGCGCCGGCAGCGGGCCTGAGACACCGGCGGCCGGGCCGGGCTCCGCGCAGGCCGTCGGGAATATGCTGGCACCCGCGTGCGTTGGTCACGTACGATGGGCACGCACCCCGCGAGGGTGCGAGGCACCACCTTGAAAAGAAAACATGGGGATGATCGGTTTCGACAGCGGATGTCGAAGCAGGGGAAGCGAGTCGAGGAAGCGGCAATGATCTCGTAAACCATATGCCGAAACCAATAATCGCCAACACCAAGCGCGATTCCTTCGCCCTCGCTGCCTAAGTAGCGACCTGCGAAGTGTCAGCCCGGGGATGTTCCCGACCCGGATCCTGGCATCAGCTAGGGGACTCCACTTCTGAGCCCGGTCACGGGGTCCAGAAGGACATCTAACAGTGACTGAGCCCGTCGGAGACTTGTCCGCGTGATCTCCGGGGCCGAGAAAAGCGCAGCGGACTGCACTCGGAGAAGCCCTGATTCCGCACCGTTGGACGCGGGTTCGATTCCCGCCATCTCCACGAAGACGACAGGCGACGTGTGCCCGCGAAAAGCGCGGGCCGCGTCGCCTTCGTCGTTTTTGCGCGGCTGTGCCGCGCGGGGCGGGGGCTTTGCCACCCGCACCCCCCCGTGTCCTGGGCGGGCCGCTGTGGTGAGGTTCCCGCGGGCGGGGGCCGTCCGCGGCTCCTGGCCGGGCCTCAGCTCCTGGCCGGGGCCCGCCCCTCAGGCTGTCCGCCGGGCGGTGCGGGCCGTGGCGGCCGCCGTGACGGTGAGGGCCAGGGCGGCCGCCGCGGCCGGTACGGCGTAGCCGGCGGCGGGGGACGGCAGGTGTTCGGCGGCCCAGCCGCCGGCCGCCGAGCCGGCCGCGATGCCGGCCAGCAGCGCGGTCACCGCCAGCGTCATCCCCTCGTTGAGCCGGCCCGCCGGGGTGCGGGACTGGACCAGGCCCATGCCGGTGACCATCGCCGGGGCGGTGGCCGTGCCGGCCGTCAGCAGGGCCGCGGCGAGCAGCGGCGCGGTGCCGGTCGCGGCGGCCGCCAGGGGCAGCGTCAGCAGTGCGGCCATCGCGGCGAGGCATCTCAGGAAGCGCCGGGCGGGCCGGGCCGCCGGCGGCAGCAGTCCGCACAGCAGCCCGGCCGCGCCGGAGCCGGCCGCCTGGAGGGCGAGCAGCCCGCCCGCCGCGGGCCGGAAGCCGTGCGCGTCCGCGTAGGCGAGCGTGACCACCTCCAGGGAGCCGAAGACCGCGCCGGTGGCGAGGAACGTGAGCAGCAGTGGCGGCAGGCCGGGGGCGCGCAGCGGGGAGCCGGCGGGGCCGGGCGGGGGCGGGATCGCGGGCGGCTCGGTGCGGCGCTGGGCCGCGAGGAGCAGGACGCCGGCGAGCAGCAGGGCGGCGGCCACGGCGGTGCCGGCCTCCGGGGCGACGGAGGTGCACAGCAGCGTCGCCAGGACCGGGCCGAGCAGGAAGCACAGTTCGTCGACGGCCTGCTCGAAGGAGTTGGCGGTGTGCCGGGCGGCCGGGTCGGCGCGGAGCAGGTGTGCCCAGCGGGCGCGGCACAGCCCGCCGGTGTTGGGGGTGGTGGCGGTCGCGGCGTAGGAGGCGAAGAGCGTCCAGTCGGGGGCGCCGGAGTGGACGCACAGCAGCAGGGAGAGCGAGCCGAGGACGGCGACGGCGGTGGCCGGGACGGCTGTCCGGGCCTGGCCGTGGCGGTCGACGAGCCGGGCCGTCCAGGGGCCGGCCAGCGCGGTCGCGGCGAGCCCGGTGGCGGTGACCGCCCCGGCCAGCGCGTAGGAGCCGCGGGTGCCGGCGATCATCAGGACCGCGCTGACGCTGAGCATCCCCGTAGGCAGCCGCGCCAGGAGGCCCGCGGCGGTGAAGGCCCGGGTGCCGGGGACGGCGAAGAGCCGGGCGTAGGGGGAGCGGCGGCGGGCGGGGCGTACGGGGGCGGGGGCGACGGGGCGGGCGGCGAGGAAGAGGATCATGCCGTCCACGGTCGCGGCGGCGGCCGCCCGCCGTCCAACACCTGGCCGGGACCATTCACGCGTCTGTGGTGTGAATGTGGGGTGGCCTGCGCGTCGGTGGCACGGGGGAGTGCGGGCGGGGTGCGGGAAGGCGGGTGTGGGCGGTGGGTGGCGGTGTGAGGATGGGGCGGTGCCGTACGACATCGATCCCCGGCTGCTGCGGGCGTTCACCGCCGTCGCCGAAGAGCTGCACTTCACCCGGGCCGCCGCCCGGCTCTACGTCGCCCAGCAGGCGCTCAGCCGCGATGTCCGGCGGCTGGAGCGGGAGTTGGGGGCCCCGCTGTTCGTGCGGACCACCCGGCAGGTGGCGCTGACCGCGGCGGGCGAGCGGCTGCTGCCGTACGCGCGGCGGGTGTTGGCGGCGCACGAGGAGCTGGCCGCGGCCTTCCGGGCGGAGCCGGAGCGGCCGCTGGTGGTGGACGTGGCGGCGCCGGTCGGGACGGCGTACCGGCTGCTGGCGGAGGCCCGGCGGCGGCTGCCGGACAGCTGTGAGCTGGTCGCCCGTTTCCACAGCGGGCTGACGGGGGCGGCCGCGGAGCTGGCGGCCGGGCGGCTGGACGTCTCCTTCGGGCGGTTCGCGGGGCTGCCGGCCGCGGCCCGGGCCGGGCTCTGCCACCGGCCGGTCCGGCTGGAGCCGATGGCGGTGCTGCTGCGCGCGGACCATCCGCTGGCCGCCGCTCCGGCCGTGCCGCTGGCCCGGCTGGCCGGCGAGACGCTCTATGCGGCCGCCGGCAACCCGCGCACCGCGGAGTGGACGGAGCTGGCGGCGCGGCTCTTCGCGGGGCGGGGGATCGCGATGGCGGAGCCGTTCCCGGAGATCGAGGGGGCGGAGGAGTTCGTCCGGGTGGTGCACCGGCGCGGCTGGTCGGTGCTGGCGAGTGTGGAGTTCATCGAGGTGTCGGGGATGGTGCTGCGGCCGGTGGTGGATCCGGTACCGCTGTCGCCGGTGGGGATGGTGTGGCGGCGGGGGCTGCGGCATCCGGGCCTGGACGCGCTGTGTGCCGCCGCCCGGGAACTGGGCGCCCGGGAGGGCTGGTTGACGCTCCCCGAGGGTGAGTGGTGGCTGCCGGAGGCGGACGCCGCGGCGATGGGCGTGGCCGGGGGCGTGTCCGCGGCGGGCGCCGACAGGGCCTAGGATCCCGCGAGGGGCCGGGAGGGTGGCGGCCGCGCGGGTCGGCGTCACGTGATCGATGTCTCTTTATGCGGGGCGTATCCGTGCCTGCGAGCAGGCAACCCGCGGCGCCGGAAATCCTTCCTTACGGACGGACACCGCGCGCGAACGATGCGTGCGAATTGGACAAACGGAATGAACAGGGGGGAGTCGTGCAGCGACGTTCCGTACTCGCGACGACGATGGCCGCACTCGCCTTGACCGTCACTGCCGCCTTCACCGTGACCGGCTGCGGCTCGGGGCGGATGGCGGCGCTGCACGCCAACTGCAAGACCAAGGGCCTGAGCTGGCGGGTCACCGTCCTCAAGGCGGCGCCGCACAGCGCCCAGCGGCAGGCCCGGCTGTCGGTCGTCAACAAGGGCTCGCAGCCGTGCGTCTTCAACGGCTTTCCCACGTTCGCCGTCCACGTCGGCAAGGGACCGTCGTCGGACGGCAAGGGGCAGGGCCGGATCATGCCGATAGACCTCCGGCGCGGTGGCACGGTCACCACCGACCTGCGCTACAAGGACCATGCGCCCGGTATGACGCCCGCCGACTGCCTGGTCAGCAATGACGAGGTCGTGGTGGGCGCGCCCCGTGACCGCCACCAGAAGGTGATAAAGGTCCGGGACGAGAAGGGCAAGAAGACCCGGATGAACATCTGCGAGCAGACCGTCTGGATGGGCCCGCCCGTCGAGCGGAACGGCTGAGCCGTCCCGGCGCGGGCGGCTCAGCCGCTCTCCGCGGCCGGGGCGGACGTCGGCACGGCGGGCGCCGGGACGGTGCCGTACGCCGGGCGGGCCGGCAGGGCCCGCAGCCAGAACTCGGCGGCCAGCGTCGGGTCCAGCGGCCGCAGTGCGCCGGTGTCCGGCTGGAGGGACGTCAGGACCGGGCGCAGCGCCTCCGGGCGGATCAGGCCCAGCGCCGCCAGCCGGGAGTCCGCGCACAGCGCGGCCAGCGCCCGGCGGTTGCGGCGCAACCCCGCGTGCAACTCCGCGCTGTGCGCGCGCCGGCCGCCGCGGCCCAGGACCGGGCCGGGCACGGTGCCGCGCATCGCGGCCGCCAGCACCGGCTTTCCGCCGGCGCCCGGCACCCGGTCCGCGAGCCGGACGGCCAGCGCCGCCTCGATCACCGCGTCGTCCAGGAACGGCGCCTCGTAGGCCACGCCGTAGGCCGAGGTCAGGGCGTCGATGCCGCGTACCCGCTCGCCGGCCCGGACCGCGGCGGCGGCCGTCTCGTGCTGGGCGCGCAGCGGGTCGAACGGCTCGGGCGCCGCGGCGGCCGCCTCGCGCAGCAGCCGGCGGACCGTGGCGACCGCGTCCGGGTGCGCCCAGGGCGGCATCGCCGGGACGTCCTCCCAGTCCGTGCCGGCGGGGCGGCGGCGCGCGCCGGGGGTGATCCGGTCGGCGCCGGCGGCCAGCCAGCGGGGGTAGCAGCGGCCGCCGAGCAGGGTGCGGATGGTGGCCGGCAGCGTCCAGGGGGCGATCCTGCGGGCCCGGCGGGCCAGGCGCACGGCGGTGCGGAGGTCGCCGCGGGCGAGGGAGTTCAGGGCCACCGGCCGCAGTGCGAACAGCTCGTCGCCGCCGACGCCGGCCAGGTGCATCCGGGAGCCGAACTTCGCGACCAGGCGGGCCTGGTGGAGCAGCCGGGCCGCGTCCCGGACGGCGGCCAGCGGGCCGGCGGGGTCGGTGTGCGCGGGCTGCGCGGGCGGGGTGTACCAGGTGGGGGCGTCGGTGTACGGGAGGGAGAGGTGGCGGCCCTCGTGGCGGACGCGGCTGAGGCGGTAGGCGCTGTGGGCGCTCCACAGGGGGCCGTCGTCGGCCGGGTCGCGGCCCTCCCAGCCGGTGGTGATCAGTTCGGTGCCGTCGCGGGCGGCCAGGAAGCACAGGCTGGTGGAGTCCAGGCCGCCGGAGAGGTCGGCGCTGAGCGTGGCGCGGTGCGTGCGGGCGTGGACGGCGGCGCTGAGCGCCTCCCGTACCGCCTCGGCGGCGTCCGGAAGCGGGAGGTCCGGCTCCGGCGGGCTCCACCAGCGGTCCTCGCGGTACCGGCCGGCCGGGTCGTGCGCGGCGCAGTGGCCGGGCGGTACGGCGTGCACCGCGCGCCAGGGGGTGCGCAGCGCGAGGGGTAACGGGGCGCCGGGCGCGAGGAGTTGGGCGGCCAGTGCCTCCTCGTCGACGGTGCCGGCTCCGGGCGCGCCGGGCAGCCCGGCGGCGGCCGCGGCGTGCGCCAGCGCGGCGAGGTCCTGGGGGCGGCTGCCCAGCACGGTGAGGCCGCCGAGTTCCGTGCGGTGCAGCCGGCGGACCGCGGAGAGGCTGCCCTGGGCGCGGATCTCGGCGCCCATGCAGGCCAGCAGGAAGAAGCTGCCGGGGAGTTCGTGCCGCAGCCCGGCGAGGTCGTCGAGGGAACGCAGCCGGCGGAGCAGCCGGGCCAGGGCGCCGGGGGTGGCCGAGGTCGCGCCGAGCAGCACCGCGCAGCGCGGGCCGACCCGTTCGGTCACCAGCTCCTCGGGCCGCCAGTGGCCGACGATCCAGGGGCGTCCGGAGAGGTGGGTGATGGTGCGGGTGGCGGGGGTGCTGGGCAGGCAGGCGGCGAGCCGGTCGGTGACGGGGTGGTCGGGGAACACCAGGAAATCCACGGGGGGTTGCCACTCCTTGGCCTCTGGGCGTGACGGTGCGGGCCGCGGTCGGGAGACGGGCGGGACGGCGGGGCGCGGGGCGGTCCGGCCGCGGGCGGCCGGACCGGCCTCGGTGCTGCCGGGGCGGGGAGGTGCCCCGGCAGGGGGATCGTGCGGCGGCGGGGACGTCAGGAGCCGCGCCGTCCGCCGGTGATCCGCTGCGGGGGTCGGTGCATGGCATCCCTTTCCTTCCGGTGTCCGGGGCCCGGCATCCCTGCGGGGGCGGGGTGTGGCGCCCTGGCAGAGGCGAGGACCGCCGCCGGACGGCGGGCCACGGGCGGGCCCGACGCCTCTCGCGACGGAGCGTGGTGGGCTGATTACGGTGCGTCCGATAAGAAGGCTGGCAGTGTCCGCGGCACGTGCCATTACCCCGTTCGGGTGAAGGCAGGGGCGCGTGGTGCACGGCGGCGCACCGCCCCCGCTCCGTACGCCGCGGATGTGCCGCGGCGGCTCACCGCGTGCACCCGCCCCGCGTGAGCGCAAGGTTTCGCGCCGGTGACGTGCTGCCACAGGGCGGTAACCCGCCGTCCCTAGCGTCGTACCGGACCCGGTCCGCCGCATCGGACCCGGTCCGCGGACCGCACCGACCTTGGGAGGCGCCATGACGGCCCAGACCGCGACGGAGACCGCGGCCACCCGCAGCACGGGTGGCCGGGTGAGGAAGGGGCGGCGCTGGATCGAGCGCTGGGACCCGGAGGACGAGGTGTTCTGGCGGGAGTCCGGGGAGCGGATCGCCCGGCGCAACCTCGTCCTGTCGGTGCTGACCGAGCACATCGGCTTCTCCGTGTGGAGCCTGTGGTCGGTGATGGTGCTGTTCATGGGGCCGGAGTACGGGATCGACCCGGCCGGGAAGTTCTTCCTGGTGGCGGTGGCGACGGCGGTGGGCGCGGTGCTGCGGGTCCCGTACACCTTCGCCGTGGCGCGGTTCGGCGGGCGCAACTGGACGGTCTTCAGCGCGCTGCTGCTGGTGGTGCCGGCGGCGGCCGCGGCGGTGGTGATGCGGCCGGGGACGCCGTACGGGGTGTTCCTGGCGGTGGCCGCGCTGGCCGGTGTCGGGGGCGGCAACTTCGCCTCGTCGATGACCAACATCAACGCCTTCTTCCCGCTGCGCAGGAAGGGCTGGGCGCTGGGGCTGAACGCCGGCGGCGGCAACCTCGGGGTGCCGGTGGTGCAGCTGCTGGGGCTGCTGGTGATCGGCACGGCCGGGGCCGCGCAGCCGCGGCTGGTGCTCGCCGTGTACCTGCCGCTGATCGTGCTGGGGGCGGTGCTGGCCGCGCTGTTCATGGACAACCTCGCGCCGGTGGCCAACGACACCGGGGCGGCCGTGGCGGCGGCCCGGGACCGGCACACCTGGGTCATCGCGCTGCTCTACGTCGGCACCTTCGGGTCGTTCATCGGCTACAGCTTCGCCTTCGGGCTGGTCCTCCAGAGCCAGTTCGCGCGCACCCCGCTCCAGGCGGCGTCGCTGACCTTCCTCGGGCCGCTGCTGGGGTCGCTGGCCCGGCCGGCCGGCGGATGGCTGGCGGACCGGTACGGCGGCGCGCGGATCACCCTGGGCGGCTTCGCGGCGATGGGCCTGGCCACCGGGGTGGTACTGGCCGCCTCGGCGGGGCACTCGCTGCCGCTGTTCCTCGCCGGCTTCACCGCGCTGTTCCTGCTCACCGGCCTGGGCAACGGCGCCACCTACAAGATGATCCCGGGCATCTTCCTGGACCGGGCGGTGCGCCGGGGGCTGGCCGGGGAGGAGGCGGCGGCCCACGGGCGGCGGCTCTCGGGGGCCGCGATGGGACTGATCGGGGCGGTCGGTGCGCTCGGCGGGCTGGGCATCAACCTCGCCTTCCGGGAGGCGTTCGCCGCCACCGGCTCCGGGGCGGCCGCGTTCGCCGCGTTCCTGGTGTTCTACGCGGTGTGCGGGGCGGTCACCTGGGCGGTGTACGTGCGCCGGCCGGAGCGCGGGACGGCCGCTGAGGAGCCGGACGGGACGCGCCGGACCGTATACGCGGACGTCTGAGAACCACGGCCCGGGAGGCGCTTCCGTAACAGCGGGGAAATACTGGCGCACCGGGCCTGTCACGTGCCGTTGGCAGGCTCGACATCCGGCGCGGGTGCGCCGGAACCGCGGCGGCACCCGTGCGTGCCACGGACGGAGCGCACGGCGCAACAGAACCACTCGGCGGAGCGGGACGGACCGATGCACGATCAGCAGCAGGAGGAGG
The DNA here is from genome assembly GCF_051603415.1 of Streptomyces sp. S186. NCBI lineage: Bacteria > Bacillati > Actinomycetota > Actinomycetes > Kitasatosporales > Streptomycetaceae > Streptomyces > Streptomyces sp. S186. The sequence goes on from NZ_CP193932.1 coordinate 5,135,060, forward strand.
CCGGGCGGGAGCCCGTCGAACAGGGCCGGGGGCTGCGCCCGTTGGAGGGCTTCACCGTCGGGGTGACGGCGGCCCGCCGGGCCGAGGAGCTGGGCGCGCTGCTGGAGCGCCGCGGCGCCCAGGTGGTGCACGCCCCGGCGCTGCGCATCGTGCCGCTGTCGGACGACGCCGAACTGCTCGCCGTCACCCGCGCGTTGACCGACGACCCGCCGGACGTGGTGGTGGCCACCACCGCCATCGGGTTCCGCGGCTGGATCGAGGCGGCGGAGGGCTGGGGGCTGGGCGAGGCGCTGCTGGGCCGGCTGGCCGGGACGGAGCTGCTGGCCCGCGGCCCCAAGGTGCGCGGCGCGATCCGGGCGGCCGGTCTGACCGAGAAGTGGTCACCGGCCTCGGAGTCGATGGCCGAGGTGCTCGACCATCTGATGGCGGCGGGCGTCGACGGCCGGCGGATCGCCCTCCAGCTGCACGGGGAGCCGCTGCCGGGGTTCGTCGAGGCGCTGCGGGCCGGCGGCGCGGAGGTGGTCGGGGTGCCCGTCTACCGCTGGATGCCGCCGGCCGACCTCGGGCCGGTGGACCGGCTGCTGGACGCCGTCCTGGCGCGCGGCCTGGACGCGGTGACGTTCACCAGCGCGCCGGCCGCCGCCTCGCTGCTGCGCCGGGCCGCCGAGCGCGGCATCCAGCCGGAGCTGCTGGCCGCGCTGCGGCAGGACGTGCTGGTGGCGTGCGTCGGGCCGGTGACGGCGCTCCCGCTGGAGGCGCTGGAGGTGCCCACCCGGCAGCCGGAGCGGTTCCGGCTGGGCCCGCTGGTGCAGCTGCTGTGCCGGGAACTCCCGGGCCGCATACCGCCGTTGCCGGTCGCCGGCCGGCGGCTGGAGATCCGCGGCCGGGCCGCCGTGGTGGACGGCGCGCTGCGCCCGGTGCCGCCCGCCGGGATGGCGCTGCTGCGGACCCTGGCCCGCCGCCCCGGCTGGGTGGTGGCCCGCGCCGAACTGCTGCGGGCGCTGCCGGGCACGGGCCGGGACGAGCACGCGGTGGAGACCGCGATGGCGCGGCTGCGGACGGCGCTGGGGGAGCCCCGGCTGATCCAGACGGTGGTCAAGCGCGGCTACCGGCTGGCGCTGGACGCGGCGGCGGAATCCGGGAAGTACTCCGGGGAGTACGGGAACGGCCGCTGAGGCGACGGTCTCTGAGGTGGGCCTGACCCGGGACTGACGGGCCGCCGCGCCCCTCAGGCCGGGTTGCTCACCCGGATCTTGGACTGCCCGTGCGGCCGGGCCTCCCAGTCCTCCATGAAGCGCGCCGCCAGCCCGTGCCCGCGGGCCAGCCGCAGCAGGGTCTCGGTCCGGTAGTAGAAGTCCTCGCGCAGGACCTGGTGTTCGGCGCCCTCGGTGCGGTCGAAGGTGAAGTCGAAGAAGCCGCCGGGGGCCAGGATCCGGCCGACGTGCGCCAGGCACTCGTCGATGACGGGCAGCGGCGAGTGCGAGAAGACGCTGTGCGCGTGGACGACGTCGAAGTGCGCGGCCGGCAGGAAGTCCAGCTTCAGGTCCTGCGTGAGCGTCAGATGCGGGAGTTTGTCCTGGAGTTCGTAGGTGGCGAGGGTCCGCTTGGCGGCTATCAGGATGTCCGGGGAGATGTCGATCCCGTAGTAGTCGCCGGTGTCCAGGTGGGCGATGAAGCGCCAGCCGGCCCGGAGGTTGCCGCAGCCGATGTCGAGCATCCGGTGCCCGGGGCGCAGCCCGTGCTCCACGAGGTAGTCGAACTGCATCTCGCCCAGTGCCAGCCAGCGTTCGTGGCTGCGGCTGCCGACCGCGGCCTCCGGGTCGCGGCCGGTGTCCGAGGCCATCACCGCGCGGTAGTACGCGACGTGGTCGGGGTGCTTCAGGCGCAGCCAGGTGTCGCGGGCGGTGCGCTTGACGTAGGGGGCGATCCGGGCCGGGTTGCGGACCGCGTAGCCGAGCTTGTGGGTCAGCGTGGAGCGGTTCTTGAGCAGCGGGGAGGACGACATGCCGCGGACTATACAACACATGTATACGCGCAGTGTCTACGCGTGGTGTCTACGCGGGATGTTGCGTGCGGGTCCCTGCTGGTGCCGGGCGAAGTGCCCGCGCCGGGCGGCCACTTGGCGCGCCGCGGACCATTTCGCTCCGCTGCCGCCCGCCCGCGGCCTTCCGGCGGGCGGCGCGGGCGGGCACCCTGGGAACGCTCCCGTACGCCCCCGGCGCCCCCTTTCCCGCGTCCCCGTGTCCGTTCGCAAGGAGTGACAGGCACATGGCAGCCATGGCAGCCCCCTACGACCTCCGGTTCGACTGCGGGCGGATCTGCCTGGACCTGGTGGCCACCGCCGGCGGCGCCCCGGCCGCCGGCGAGCGGCTCACCGGCCCGGCGTCGCTGGCCGCCTGGCTGACCGGCGCGGGAGTGGTGCCGCCCGGCGCCCCGCTCGACGCCGTCGACGCCGGCTGGGTCGCCCGTTTCCGGGCGCTGCGCGAGCTGCTGGGCCGGGTGGTCCGGGCCGAAGTGCGCGACCGGGCCGCCGCGGCCGACCTGGCGTTGCTCAACACCGCCGCCGAGAGCGCCGCACCGCCCGCCGTGCGCGCGGTCCGCGGCCCGGACGGCGCGCTGGCCGGCGCCCTGGCCGGTCCGCCCGACTGCGCCGGGCTGCTGGCGGCGGTGGCCCGGGACGCCGTCGCGCTGCTCACCGACCCGGCGGCGCGCGGCCGGCTGCGCCAGTGCGCCGGCGACGGCTGCCCGCTGGTCTACCTGGACACCTCGCGCGGCCGGCGCCGCCGCTGGTGCTCCAGCGAGGTCTGCGGCAACCGCGCCCGGGTGGCCCGGCACCGGCGGCGGACCGCGGGGGCCGCGTGACGCGCGGCCGGGTCCGGCCTCCCCGTCACCGGATCCGGTGACCGCGCCCCCGTATCCGACCGCTTTGGCCGGGTCTGCCCGACCGAACCGCCTTCCGAATCGACATCCGACCGCCGACGTCCGGTTTTGTCCATACCTCCAGGTGCGCACCGTGCCGGGTTCGCGTACGGTTGACGGCTGCCCTACGCACAGCAGAAGGGGGCTTGGGTGGCCGCGCACAACGCCACGCACGCACCGGACCACGCACCGGATTCCGTTCGGGACCGCGAGATCGAGGCCGAGCAGGCGCATCTCGACCGCGTCTACCGGCGCCTCGAGGAGAAGATCCACGAGGCCGAGTTCCTGATGGACGACGCCGCCAAGCGCGGCCAGGTGGGCACGCCCGGCGCGCTCGCCGAACGCGACGCCCAGGTCTTCCAGGCCGGCGTCCACCTCCACCGGCTCAACTCCGAGTACGAGGACTTCCTCTTCGGCCGGATCGATCTGCTCCTGGGCAAGGACGGCCAGAAGGGCCCGGACGGCGCCTACACCTCCGTGGAGCCGGCCGACGGCGTCATCCGGGACGGCCGCGCCGCCATCGCCGAGACCCTGCACATCGGCCGCCTCGGCGTCCTGGACGCGGACTACTCCCCGCTGGTCATCGACTGGCGGGCGCCGGCCGCCGCGCCCTTCTACCGCGCCACCCCGGTCGCCCCCGGCCGGGTCGTCCGCCGCCGGGTGATCCGCTCCAAGGGCCGCCGGGTGCTGGGCGTCGAGGACGACCTGATGCGCCCGGAGGTCACCGCCACCCTGGACGGCGAGGAGCTGCCGGCGGTCGGCGACGGCGCGCTGATGGCCGCGCTGGGCCGGGCCCGCAGCCACACCATGCGGGACATCGTCGCCTCCATCCAGGCCGAGCAGGACATGGTGATCCGGGCCCCCGCCGCCTCCGTCACCGAGGTCGAGGGCGGACCCGGCACCGGCAAGACCGCGGTCGCCCTGCACCGCGCCGCCTACCTCCTCTACCAGGACCGCCGCCGCTACGCCGGCGGCATCCTGATCGTCTCCCCGACCCCGCTCCTGGTCGCCTACACCGAGGGCGTGCTGCCCTCCCTGGGCGAGGAGGGCCAGGTCGCCATCCGGGCGCTCGGCTCGCTCGTCGACGGCGCCGAGGCGACCGCCTACGACCCCCCTGCCGTCTCCCGCATCAAGGGCTCGGCGCGGATGCAGAAGCTGCTGCGCAAGGCGGCCCGCGGGGCCCTGGAGGCGGCCGCGCCGCGCGCCCGCACCGCCGAGGACACCCAGCTGTCCCTGGAGGACCTCGCCGCCGGAGCCGGCGACACCCCGGCCCCGCCCACCCGCCTCCGGGTCGTCGCCTTCGGCGCCCGGCTCGAACTGGACGAGGCCGAGCTGCGTGCCGTCCGCCAGTCCGCGCTGGGCGGCACCGCCCCGGTCAACCTGCTGCGCCCGCGCGCCCGCCGGCTGATCCTGGACGCCCTGTGGGCCAAGTCCGGCGCCGCCCGCCGCTACTCCGACCCGGAGTTGGCCGCCGAGGCCCGCCAGGGCTTCGACGAGGACCTCGTCACCGAGCCCGACTTCCAGGCGTTCCTCGACGCCTGGTGGCCGGAGCTCACCCCGCGCGGCGTCCTGGCCGCGATGGCCGACGAGCGCCGCCTCGGCCGCTGGGCACGCCGCCTCCTCAACCCCCGTGAGGTCCGCCAACTCGCCCGCTCGCTGCGGCGGTTGGGCGACGACGGCCGGGGCCCGCTGTCGGTGCACGACGTCGCGCTGCTGGACGAGCTCCAGCAGATCCTGGGCGCCCCGGCCCGGCCGGCCCGCCCCCGCGAGGCCGACCCGCTGGACCAGCTGACCGGCCTGGAGGAGCTGACCACGTACGCGGACCGGCTCTCCGCCGGCCGGGGGCGCAGGGAGCGCCTGGAGGAGGAGCGCACCGACTACGCGCACGTCATCGTCGACGAGGCCCAGGACCTGACGCCGATGCAGTGGCGGATGGTCGGCCGCCGCGGCCGGCACGCCACCTGGACGGTGGTCGGCGACCCGGCGCAGTCCTCCTGGTCGGACCCGGACGAGGCCGCCGAGGCCCGCGACGAGGCGCTCGGCACCCGCCCGCGCCGCCGCTTCACCCTCACCGTGAACTACCGCAACCCGGCCGAGATCGCCGAGCTGGCGTCCCGGGTGCTGGCCCTGGCCATGCCCGGCACCCCGGCGCCCAGGGCGGTCCGCTCGACCGGCCTGGAGCCGCGGTTCGCGGTTACCGGGGCGGTCGCCGCCCGCGATACGGACGATGCCGCCGACGCGGAGCTGGCCCGGGCCGTGACCGCCGAGGCCGAACGCCTGCTGGCCGAGGTCGAGGGCACGGTCGGCGTCGTGGTGGCGATGCGCCGCCGCGCACAGGCCCGCGACTGGCTGGCCGGCCTCGGCGACCGCGTGGTGGCGCTGGGCTCCCTGGAGGCCAAGGGCCTGGAGTACGACGCGACCCTGGTGGTCTCGCCCGCCGAGATCGCCGACGAGTCCCCGGCCGGCCTGCGGGTCCTCTACGTCGCCCTGACCCGCGCCACCCAGCAGCTGACCGTGCTCTCCGCCGCCCCGGACGACCCGGACGAGGAGGGCGTCCCGGACCTGCTCCGCGACTAGGACACGCTTGGGTGAACGGGCCCGGCCCGGGGCCGGTGTGCTGCCATCCGAGGGGTTGTGAAATCGGCTGCGCGGGACGGGATTCGCTTGCCGGGATGGTTTGTTAGCCTTGGTGGCGGCACCGGCTCGATCCAAGCCCCCGGGCCCAACCATCGTCGCTACGAGCGACCACTTGCCGCGAGGCGAGCATGGCGGGTCGGTGTCATCAAGCAGCGGCGCGGGCGCCCCTCCTCCGGGAGGGGCGCCCGCGGTCGTTTCCGCCCGGCCGCCGTTTCCGCTCGGTCGCGCCCGCGTGTGCGCGGCGGCTGACGCGTGTCTGGCTGATTCCCGTCCGGCGGGAGGGTTCCGCTCGGGCGATCAGTTCTCGTATGGTGGAAGAGTCTTTCCGTAATTCGTAGCTGGTTACCGTGTACCGGCTGGTAGGTGGGACGATCGAACGACGCGCTCCGGCTCGGCAACCCCTGAGATCCGGAGCCGCTCAGAGCCAAACCAGGGAAAGCAGAGGAAGTCGGCCATGGCAACGGCGCCTAGCGTCTCGTATTCGATGACGGTGCGACTGGAGGTGCCGGCGAGCGGCACCGCCGTCAGCCAGCTCACCACGGCCGTGGAGTCCTCCGGCGGGTCGGTCACCGGCCTCGACGTGACCGCGTCCGGCCACGAGAAACTCCGGATCGACGTCACGATCGCAGCCACCTCCACCGACCACGCCCAGGAGATCGTCGCCAAGCTGCGCGGCATCGAGGGCGTCACGCTCGGCAAGGTCTCCGACCGGACCTTCCTGATGCACCTCGGCGGCAAGATCGAGATGTCGTCCAAGCACCCGATCCGGAACCGCGACGACCTGTCCATGGTCTACACCCCCGGCGTCGCCCGGGTCTGCCAGGCCATCGCCGACAACCCCGAGGACGCCCGCCGGCTCACCATCAAGCGCAACAGCGTCGCGGTGGTCACCGACGGCTCCGCCGTCCTCGGCCTCGGCAACATCGGCCCGAAGGCCGCCCTGCCCGTCATGGAGGGCAAGGCGGCCCTCTTCAAGCGCTTCGCCGGCATCGACGCCTGGCCGCTCTGCCTGGACACCCAGGACCCCGACGCGATCGTCGAGATCGTCAAGGCCATCGCCCCCGGCTTCGCGGGCATCAACCTGGAGGACATCTCCGCGCCCCGCTGCTTCGAGATCGAGGCCCGGCTGCGCGAGGCCCTGGACATCCCGGTCTTCCACGACGACCAGCATGGCACCGCCATCGTGGTGCTCGCCGCCCTCACCAACGCGCTGCGCGTCGTCGGCAAGAAGATGGAGGACGTCCGGGTCGTGATGTCCGGCGCCGGCGCGGCCGGCACCGCCATCCTCAAGCTGCTGCTGGCCGCCGGCGTCGGGCACGCCGTGGTCGCCGACATCCACGGCGTGGTGCACGCCGCCCGCGCCGACCTCGTCGACGCCGACCCCGACTCGGCGCTGCGCTGGATCGCCGACAACACCAACCCCGACGGCGTCACCGGCACCCTCAAGGAGGCCGTGGACGGCGCCGACGTCTTCATCGGGGTCTCCGCCCCCAACGTCCTCGACGGCGACGACGTGGCCCGCATGGCCGACGGCGCGATCGTCTTCGCGCTGGCCAACCCGGACCCGGAGGTCGACCCGGCCCTCGCCCGGCAGACCGCCGCCGTCGTCGCCACCGGCCGCTCCGACTTCCCCAACCAGATCAACAACGTCCTGGTGTTCCCCGGGGTCTTCCGCGGCCTGCTCGACGCCGCCTCGCGTACGGTGAACACCGAGATGATGCTGGCCGCGGCCCGCGCCCTCGCCGACGTCGTCCTGGACGACGAGCTCAACGCGAACTACATCATCCCCAGCGTCTTCAACGAGAAGGTCGCGGGCGCGGTGGCCGGCGCGGTGCGCGACGCGGCGAAGGCCGCGGGCGAGGCTGTGACGGCCGCCACGGGGGTCTGAGACGGCGCGTCGCAGGACGTGCCCCCAGCAGGCCACCCATAGGGTGGCGGGTGACCCTCCAGGGTGCCGGATTGGCTTTACCGCCGCAGGTGGGGGCAGGATGCGTATTCGGGCGCGAGGGTCTGGCACGCAGACCCGGGTCCGGAGACTGTCCGAGGGCCCTGGCAGCATCGGCTTCGCTGAGCCCAAACATGCGGCTCTGCCGCGTGGCACGCCGCATTGGCAAGAAGAACACGGGAGTACATACATGAACCGCAGTGAGCTGGTGGCCGCTCTGGCCGACCGCGCCGAGGTGACTCGCAAGGACGCCGACGCCGTTCTGGCCGCGCTCGCCGAGACCGTCGGCGAGGTCGTCGCCAAGGGCGACGAGAAGGTCACCATCCCCGGCTTCCTGACCTTCGAGCGCACCCACCGTGCCGCTCGCACCGCGCGGAACCCGCAGACGGGTGAGCCGATCCAGATCGCGGCCGGCTACAGCGTGAAGGTCTCCGCGGGCTCGAAGCTCAAGGAAGCCGCCAAGGGCAAGTAAGGCCCTTCCCACGGCATGTCGGGCGGTCACCCTTCCCGGAGGGTGGCCGCCCTTGCGTATGCCCGCGTACGCGCCGCTCAGGGCCCTCGCGGGGCATCCGCGGAGGCCGGGGACCCGGGGCCGGGAAACGCGAAGGCGCCGCGCGGTCGTCGCGGTGCGACCGGCGCGGCGCCTCCTGGCGCGTACGGGCGGGGGATCAGCCCCGCGGGCCGCCGTTCGGCAGCTCCACCTTGGCGCCCAGCTCGACGAGCTTCTCCATGAAGTTCTCGTAGCCGCGGTTGATCAGGTCGATGCCGTGCACCCGAGAGGTGCCCTGCGCCGCCAGCGCCGCGATCAGGTACGAGAAGCCGCCGCGCAGGTCGGGGATGACCAGGTCGGCGCCCTGGAGCCGGGTGGGCCCGGAGACGACCGCGGAGTGCAGGAAGTTGCGCTGGCCGAAGCGGCAGGCGGAGCCGCCCAGGCACTCGCGGTAGAGCTGGATGTGGGCGCCCATCTGGTTGAGGGCGGAGGTGAAGCCGAGACGGGACTCGTAGACCGTCTCGTGGACGATCGACAGGCCCGACGCCTGGGTCAGCGCGACCACCAGGGGCTGCTGCCAGTCGGTCTGGAAACCGGGATGGACGTCGGTCTCCAGGGCGATGGCGTCGAGCGAGCCGCCCGGGTGCCAGAAGCGGATGCCCTCGTCGTCGATCTCGAAGGCGCCGCCGACCTTACGGAAGGTGTTGAGGAACGTCATCATGGAGCGCTGCTGGGCACCCCGGACGTAGATGTTGCCCTCGGTGGCCAGCGCCGCGGACGCCCAGGAGGCGGCCTCCAGGCGGTCCGGGAGGGCGCGGTGGGTGTAGCCGTCGAGCTTGTCGACACCGGTGATCCGGATCGTCCGGTCGGTGTCCATGGAGATGATCGCGCCCATCTTCTGCAGCACGCAGATCAGGTCCTCGATCTCCGGCTCCACGGCGGCGTTCGACAGTTCGGTGACGCCCTCGGCCAGGACGGCCGTCAGCAGCACCTGCTCGGTCGAGCCGACCGACGGGTACGGCAGCCGGATCTTGCAGCCGCGCAGCCGCTGCGGGGCCTCCAGGTACTGCCCGTCGGCGCGCTTCTCGATCTTCGCGCCGAACTGCCGCAGCACGTCGAAGTGGAAGTCGACCGGCCGGCCGCCGATGTCGCAGCCGCCCAGGCCCGGGATGAAGGCGTGGCCCAGCCGGTGCAGCAGCGGGCCGCAGAACAGGATCGGGATCCGCGAGGAGCCGGCGTGCGCGTCGATGTCCGCGACGTTGGCGCTCTCCACGTGCGAGGGGTCCAGGACCAGCTCGCCGGACTCGTCGCCCGGGCGCACCGTGACGCCGTGCAGCTGGAGCAGCCCGCGCACCACGCGGACGTCCCGGATGTCGGGGACGTTGCGCAGCCGGCTCGGACCGCTTCCCAGGAGGGCGGCGACCATGGCCTTGGGTACAAGGTTCTTCGCACCGCGAACCCGGATCTCGCCCTCCAGCGGGGTGCCGCCGTGGACAATCAGTACGTCGTCAGTGGAGACGGTCATGGATCTCGCGTTCCTGGAGTCGGTCTGGGCCACGAGAAATGGTAAGGGCGGCCGAGGGGGTGCCCGTGGCGATGGACCGGGTCCGGCCATGTAATGGCTTTGTCACAACACGCTCCGCTACAGGCCGCCTGTGATGCGTCATCGCTATTTGCGGCGTACGCGGTGAATGTCGCGAATGCATCATTCGGTGCCGGACGCGTGCGCCGGGGCCTGCCGCCGTACGCCCGCCCTGTTCTCCCGGCGGGTCCGGGCGTTGACTCCCCCTTCGGGCCGGAAGTGCGGGATCATGTGGCCATGACCGAGGTGTCCTCGCTCACAGGGCGGCTGCTCGTCGCCACACCCGCGCTCGCCGACCCGAACTTCGACCGGGCGGTGGTGCTCCTCCTCGACCACGACGAGGAGGGGTCCCTCGGTGTGATCCTCAACCGCCCCACCCCGGTCGGCGTCGCCGACATCCTCGCCCCCTGGGCCGAGCTGGCCGGGGAGCCGGGAGTGGTCTTCCAGGGCGGCCCGGTCTCCCTGGACTCTGCGCTCGGGGTGGCGGTGGTGCCCGGTGGCGGGACGCCCGGCGAGAGCGCCCCCTCCACGGGTAGCGCGAGCCACGCCGGCGGCGCGGGCGGCGGGACGGCCGGCGCGCCGGCCGCGGACCCGGCCGACGGCGCCGGGCCCGGGGACGAGCCGCTGGGCTGGCGCCGGGTGCACGGCGCGATCGGCCTGGTGGACCTGGAGGCCCCGCCGGAGCTCCTCGCCACGGTCCTCGGCAGCCTGCGGATCTTCGCCGGGTACGCCGGCTGGGGCCCCGGCCAGCTGGAGGACGAGCTGGTGGAGGGGGCCTGGTACGTCGTCGAGTCCGAGCCGGGCGACGTCTCCTCGCCCGATCCGGAGCGGCTGTGGCGGGCGGTGCTGCGGCGGCAGCGGAATGAGTTGGCGATGGTGGCTACTTATCCGGATGATCCGTCGCTGAATTGACCGCGGCGCTTGGCTGGCTTCCCACGTTGTCGGCTGTCCCGCCGTAGGGGTTCGCCGCTGCTTTTGCGCCTGCGGCGCGATTCCGCTGCGCGGGGCTGTTGGGTGCGGTGACGGGCCTGCGGGGCAGGGGTGTGCCGGACTGCTGTCGCTTTACGTCCGGCACACCCCTGCCCCTCCGGCCCGTCACCTCCCGTTGTGGGGTGGATTTCGGTGGGTGGGGGCGTGCGTGAGCGGTTGCCTGCCGGTTTGTGTTGAGGGCGCTGTAGTGCCCTGTGCGCCGGGTGGTGTGCCCGGGCGCGTGCCGGGGCTTTGTGACGGCTTTGTCATGGGGCGTTGTCGGACCCCGTCGCTATCGTTCGCAGTGCCAGGAACGCTGCGTGGTCGCATGGTCGCGGCCGCGCCGAAGGGACGGGGGAGAGCACCATGCACAGGCCGAGCGTGCCCGGGGATCTGGACCATCCGGAGCAGGTGTGGGCGCGGGCCGCGACGCTGGCGGTGGTGGCCGCGGCCATGCGCGACGGCGACGAGTACTCCTTCGGCCCGGACGGCCTGGCCTGCTGGAACTGCGGTGGCTCGTACTGGTGGCGGCTCGCGCTCTACGACGGCGGCCGTGCCCTGCTCTGCGGCCAGGACTCCGACGGCAGCTACACCCACAGCGGCGACCGGCAGATCGACTTCCTGGCGGGCGGCCCCGCGTGGCTGCCCTGGGAGCGGCTGCGGGACGACGCCCGGGGCAATCTCCTCGGCTTCGCCTACTGGTACGAGGACGGCGCCTGGGCCCGTGCCCCGTATCCCGCGGCGATGCCGGACGACGGCCTGGAGATGGCGATGGGCTGGGCGGCGCCCGGTGATGCGGCGGTGAAGGAGATCACCGGGCGTCTGGTGGCTCGCACCGAGACCGATGTGCATCCCGCGGAGACGGTCCGCGCGTTCATCGGGGCCGCCGCGGCCCGCACGGTCCGCGCGGCGGACGTCTCCGCGCTGCTGGACGCGGTCTGCGGCCCGGACTGCTGGTACGAGGTCCGTCCGGCGGCCGCGCTGGCGTTCGCCGCGGAGCTGGGGCTGACGGCCGGAGAGCGGGAGGTGGTGCCGGTGGTGGCCTCGTAGGGCCTGTCGCCGAATTCCCGCCTGCTGTCCGTCGGTCGGCCCGCCCTACGGGCGAACGACGGGAGCCGTCAGCGGTGGTGCCGGCCGCCCAGGGTGAAGAAGCGCTCGGCCAGGGGGTGGGCGTCCCGGGCCGGGAGGGCGAGCCGCACCGGCACCGGCGGTGCGTTCTTCAGCCGGACGTAGCGGATCCCGGGGTGCGGGTGCCGTTCGGCCACCCCCTCCGGGGCCACCCCGATCCCGTGCCCGGCCGCCACGGCCTCCAGCCACTCGTCGAAGTTGTCCGCGGTGCAGGCGAGTTGGGGGCGCCGCCCGGCCGGCCACAGCTCGGGCCGGGTGGTGCCGGTGACGGTGTTGACCACCAGCGGCAGCTCCGCTAGCTCGGCCCAGTCCAGCACCCGTCGGCGGGCCAGGCTCCCCGGGGCGGCGGCCCGCGGCACGGCGGCCACCCGCGGCTCCCGCAGCAGGAGCGCGGTGCGCAGCCCGGCGTCCCGCGGCATCTCGCCGCGGAGCACCACCACGTCCGACTCCCCGGTCTCCAGTCCGGCCAGCGGGGAGTCCCGGCGGACGAGCCGGACGCCGGCCCCGGTCTCCGCCTCGAAGCCGGCGATCAGCGCGCGGCAGGCGGCGGGCAGCAGCGAGGTGAAGCCCAGCCGCAGCACCGCCGGCCCGGCGGGGGAGCGCAGCGCGGCCGCGAGCCGGGGCAGCAGGGGCGCGAGGTCGGCGTAGAGGCGGCGGCCGGCGTCGGTGAGGGCGACCCGGCGGGTGGTCCGGTCCAGCAGCCGCACGCCGAGCGCAGTCTCCAGGGCCCGCACGGACCGGGTCAGCGCGGGCTGGCCGATCCGCAGCCGGTCCGCGGCGTGGGTGAAGCTGCGCTCCTCCGCGACGGCGAGGAAGCCCCGCAGATGCCGCAGTTCGACCCCGTCGAGGGCCGGGTCGGCGAGCCGGTCGTCGGTGCCGGGGGCGGGCTCGTCGGGGTCGCCGGGGGCCGGCGCCGTCGCGGTGCCGGCGCCGTCCTGGATACCGCGGAGACCATTCATGCCGCCCCAGCATAAGTGCTCCGTACGGGCATTTCCCCGGCCATCCGGAGACTGCCTACGTTTCCCCCGAGCGGTCCGCCCCGGGCCGGGGAAGGTCCCCGGCCCGCCGGACCACCAGGGGAGATGAGCGCGGTGCGCAAGGTCTGGCTGCTGACGCTGGGGGCTTTCACCCTCGGCCTGGACGCGTACGTGATGGCGGGACTGCTGCCGGTCATCGCCGCGGACGTGGGCACCCGGGTGTCCCTCGCCGGCCAGCTGGTGACGGTCTTCACCCTGGCCTACGCGATCGCCGCGCCACTGGTCGCCGGACTGCTCTCCGGGGTGCGGCCCCGGCTGCTGATCCTGGCCGCGCTGGCCGTCTTCACCCTCGGCAACGGCCTGACCGCGCTGGCCCCGTCGCTGGGCACGCTGCTGGCCGCCCGGGTCGTCGCGGGCGCCGGCGCCGGGGTCTACTCCGCGCTGTCCACCGCGGCCGCCGCCGCGCTCGTCCCCGAGGAGAAGCGCGGCCGGGCACTGGCGCTCGTCATGGGCGGGATGAGCGCGGGCACCGTGCTGGGCGTGCCGGTCGGGGTGCTGCTGGCCGAGCACACCGGCTGGCGGGCCACGCTCTGGCTGGTCACCGCGCTGGGCGCGGTCGCGCTCGGCGGACTGGCGGCGCTGCTGCCGCAGGTGCCGGCGGCGCCCGCCGTCCCCGTACGGGCCCGGCTGGCCGCCATCGCCGACCGCAAGGTGGCGCCCGTCGTCACCGTCTCCTTCCTCGCCGCGGTGGCCAGCCTCGGCCTCTACACCTATCTCGCGCCGGTGCTGGCCGCGGCGGGCGGCGTCCACGAGGTCGCCCCGTACCTGTGGGCCTGGGGCGCCGGCGGCGTGCTGGGAAGCGTGCTGGCCGGGCCGCTGGTGGACCGCACCGGGCGGGCGCGGACGCTGGCCGGCGGGGTGCTGCTGGTGGTCGCCGCGGCCCAGGCCCTGCTGCCCACCCTGGCGGACGTGGCGCTGCCCGGCGCGGTGGCCGCGCTGGTCGCCTGGGGCGCGGCCGGCTGGGCGTTCCAGGTGCCGCAGCAGCACCGGCTGCTCCGGGCGAGCGAGCAGCGCGGCACCGTCGCCCTCGCGCTGAACAACTCGGCGCTCTATCTGGGCAGCGCGGTCGGCTCGGCGCTCGGCGGGCTGGCCCTGGCGGCGGGGCTGTCGCCGGCCGCGCTCCCCTGGGCGGCGGCCGGGGTCGCGGCCCTGGGACTGCTGGTACATCTGGCGGCGGGCCGACGCTCCCGGCCCGCGCCGCGCGTGAGTACCCTTGGCACTTATGAGCACTCTTGAGCCCGAGCGCGGGGCAGGTACGGGGACCCTCGTAGAGCCGACACCGCAGGTGTCGCACGGCGACGGCGACCACGAGCGCTTCGCCCACTACGTCCAGAAAGACAAGATCATGGCGAGCGCGCTCGACGGCACTCCCGTCGTGGCGCTCTGCGGCAAGGTCTGGGTCCCGGGCCGCGACCCGAAGAAGTACCCGGTCTGCCCGCTGTGCAAGGAGATCTTCGAATCCATGGGCGCCGGCGGCGACAAGGACAAGGACGGCGGCAAGAAGTAACGGCCGGCCGCGGCGCGCGCCGAGGAGGCGCGGCGCCCCGGCCCGCCGCCCCGCGCGCGAAGTCGGCACGGGCCCGGGTCCCTGGTGGGGACCAGGGCCCGTCGCCGTGCCCGGCACCTCCGCCGCCCCGGCCGGCCCGGGGCGGACCGGGGCGGACCGGGGCGGACCGGACGCCGGCGCGGGCCCTCCGGCGCGGGTTTCTCCGCGCGGCGGCGCGGTGAAGACTGACGTCGTGACAGATCTGGAGACCGCACCCCCCACGGGTCTGATCCCGGCCCCGCTCAGCCGCGACCTGGGCGACGCCGGAGCCTGCCCCCGGACCGTGCGGCTCGGCGCGCAGACCGCGCTGGCCGCCGCCCCCGGCACCGAGGACACCGCCCGCTGGCTGCGCGCCACGCTGGGCGCCGCCTTCGCCCTGCCGCTGCCGCCCGGCTCCGCCGAGGCACCGGACACCCTGGCGCTCGCCCTCGACCCGGCCCTGCCCGACGAGGGCTACCGGCTCGACGCCGACGCCCGCTGGGGCGTGCGCCTCACCGGCGGCGGCCCGGCCGGCGTCTTCTGGGGCGCCCAGACGCTCCGTCAGCTCCTCGGCCCCGCCGCCTTCCGGCGCGCCCCGCTCGGCCCGCGGCACACACCGGGCCTGCCCGAGCAGACCGTCGAGGACGCCCCCCGCTTCCGCTGGCGCGGCCTGATGCTGGACGTCGCCCGGCACTTCCTCCCCAAGGACGGCGTGCTGCGCTACCTCGACCTGATGGCCGCCCACAAGCTGAACGTCCTGCACCTCCACCTCACCGACGACCAGGGCTGGCGGATCGAGATCCTGCGGTATCCGCGGCTGACCGCGATCGGTGCCTGGCGCGAGCGCAGCCGGCTCGGCCACCGCGACTCGCCGCTGTGGGACCCGCGCCCGCACGGCGGCCACTACACCCAGGACGACATCCGCGAGATCGTCGCCTACGCCGCCGCGCGGCAGATCACCGTCGTCCCCGAGATCGATATCCCCGGCCACTCCCAGGCCGCCATCGCGGCATACCCCGAACTGGGCAACACCGACGTCATCGACACCACCTCCCTGAAGGTCTGGGACACCTGGGGCGTCAACCCCAACGTACTGGCACCCACCGACAACACCCTGCGCTTCTACGAGCACGTGCTGGAGGAGGTCCTCGGGCTCTTCCCGTCGACGTTCGTGCACCTCGGCGGCGACGAGTGCCCCAAGGACCAGTGGCGCGCCTCGCCGACCGCCCAGGACCGGATCGCGGCACTGGGCCTGGACGGCGAGGACGGCCTGCAGAGCTGGTTCATGCGGCACTTCGACCGCTGGCTCACCGCCCGCGGCCGGCGGCTCGTCGGCTGGGACGAGATCCTCGAAGGGGGCCTGGCCGAAGGCGCGACGGTCTCCTCCTGGCGCGGCTACGCCGGCGGGATCGCCGCGGCCAAGGCCGGCCACGACGTCGTCATGTGCCCCGAGCAGCAGGTGTACCTGGACCACCGTCAGGACCCCTCCCCGGACGAGCCGGTGCCGATCGGGTACGTGCGGACCCTGGAGGACGTCTACCGCTTCGAGCCGGTGCCACCGGAGCTGACGGGCGAACAGGCCGCGCGGATCCTCGGCACCCAGGCCAACGCCTGGACCGAGGTCATGGACAGCCCGCAGCGCCTCGACTACCAGGTCTTCCCGCGGCTGGCCGCGTTCGCCGAGGTCGCCTGGTCCCGGCTGCCCGTCCCGTCCGCCCGCGACTACCAGGACTTCACCCGCCGGATGACCGACCACTACGCCCGCCTCGACGCCCTCGGCGTGGACTACCGCCCGCCCGGCGGCCCCCGCCCCTGGCAGCGTCGCCCCGGCATCCTCGGACGCCCCTTCGACGGGTCGCCCCCAAACGTGTGAGCCCCCCGGCAAGCGGGGCGCCCGTCCGGCCGGACCCTGCAACGGTGGAGCACGTTCACCGGAACCGGCGGACGAAACGGGACAGGGCCCGGCGCCCTCTTAGGGGACGGAACACCGCTTCGCGCACCCTCGCGTACCGGGTCCGCGAAGATGTGCCAGAGTTGCCACGTCCGGGCCGTGAGCACGTACCGTACGGCGGAGCGGAACTGCCGGGACACCGGGGAAGGGGCAGCTGGGTTGACCACGCACGCACCGCACGCGTCGCAATCGGTGACGTTGCCGGCCTCGCTCGACGAGGCGGTGGCGGCACTCACCGCCATGCCCGCCGCCGTGCCCGTCGCGGGCGGCACGGATCTCATGGCGGCGGTCAACGCCGGACTCCTCAGACCCGCGGGCCTGGTGGGCCTCGGCCGGATCAGCGAGATCCGCGGCTGGCAGTACCTCGACGGCCATGCGCTGCTCGGCGCCGGCCTCACCCTCGCCCGTATGGGGCGCCCCGACTTCGCCGCCCTGATTCCCGGTCTGGCCGCCGCCGCCCGCGCGGCCGGCCCGCCGCAGATCCGCAACGCCGGGACCCTCGGCGGCAACATCGTCAGCTGCGCCCCCACGGGCGACACCCTCCCGGTGCTGGCCGCCCTGGAGGCCACGGTGATCATCGCCGGACCCGGGGGCGCCCGCCGCGAGATCCCGGTCAGCCATCTGCTCACCGGCCGCGAGATGCTGAGCCCCGGCGAACTCGTCGGCTTCGTACGGGTTCCGCTGCTGCACGCCCCGCAGACGTTCCTCAAGGCCACCGGGCGCACCGGCCCCGGCCGCGCCACCGCCTCCGTCGCGCTGGTCCTGGACCCGGCCCGGCGCTCGGTGCGCTGCGCGGTCGGCGCGGTCGCCGCGATGCCGCTGCGCCCCCTGGAGGCCGAGCAGTGGGTGGCCTCGCTCATCGACTGGGACGGTGAACGCGGCCTGGTCCCCGAGGCGCTGGCCGCCTTCGGCGACTACGTGGCCGCCGCCTGCATCCCCGACCCGGCGCCGCCGCAGGACGGCACCGAACCGGCGACCCTGCCGCCGGCCGCCCTGCACCTGCGCCGTACGGTGGCAGCACTGGCCCGCCGCGCACTTGGGAGGGCGCTCTCGTGAGCGATCCAGACAACCGCCATCAGCAGCAGCCGCCGCACCCCGAGCAGGGCTGGCAGCCGCTGCCCCCGGGCGGCGAGTACGAGTCGGAGGCCACCGCCTTCGTCCAGCTCCCCGAAGGCTTCACCACCGGCGCGTACGGCGCCGGTTACCGCACGCCGGGCGCCGAGCCGCTGGCCGCGCCCGGCCACGGCTACACCCCGCCGGCCTCGTTCCCCGCGCACTCCGCCGTGCCCCCGGTACCGGGCGCGGGCACCGACCCGGCGGCCACGGGGCAGTGGACGATGCCGTTCGCCGACCCGTCCACCGGCTACGCCGACCCCGCGGCGGGCTACTCCGATCCCGCGGGACGGCAGGAGGCCGCGCCGCACCAGGACTCCGCCGCGGCCTATCAGGCCAACGCCCCCGAGGGCGCCCAGCCGTGGGGCGGCGAGCAGGTGCACTGGCCGGTCGCCGGCAGCCCGGAGGCGGCCGGTGGCACGTGGAGCGTCCCGGCGGCCGACGACGTCCTGGAGGAGTCCGGCGAGTACCGGGTCGGCGACGACCGCCTGGCCGGCCACGGCGGCGCCGCGGCCTACCAGGGCGGCGGCTACCCCGGCGTGCCCTACGAGAGCGGCGACGGGGCCGCCGGCCGGACCGGCTCCGGGGAGACCGGCGCCACCGGCCACTGGCACTTCACCGCCGGCCTCGACGCCACCGGCGGGACCGCCGGGGCCACCGGGACCGTCGACGCGGACGGTGCCACCGGTGCCCAGGAGGGCGGCGCCGCGGAGGAGCCGTTCCCCGCGCCCGCCGACGACCCGTACGCACCGGCTGCCACGGCGGCGCCCACGGGCGGTGCGACCGGCCACTGGTCGCTGCCCGCCGACGCGCTGGCCCAGTGGCCGCCGGCCCGGGGGACCCATCCGCAGGACGGGACCGCCGGCCAGGACACCGCCACCGAGGTGCCCGCCCCGGCGGGCGCCGAGGGCTGGTCGGTCCCGGTGGTGCAGGGCGAACAGCACGACACCACGGGGGAGTTCGCCCTCGGTGTCGCCGACCTCGGTGTCGTCGACCACGGTGCCGGATCCGGTGCTCCCGCCGCTCCAGCTGCCGACCCCGGCACGCCGGCCGGGGAGCGCGCCGCCGACGGGCCCGCGACGCCCGACGCCCACGGCGCCCTCACGGCGCCGGAGGCCCCTGCGCCGGCCCCTGCCGCGGCCATGGCCGCTCAGGACGCCCCGGACGGCGGCCCGGAGCCGGCGGGCCCGCCCGGGCCCGCGGAGGCCCCCGAGGCGCCCGCGCCGGACGCCGCGCAGGCCGACCACCCGGCGGAGCCCGCCGCGGAACTCGGCGCGCCCGCCGCCGGCCCGGCCCCCGCCACGGCCGAAGCGCCGGCCGGCTCGCCCGCCCACGACACCGAGGACGCCGCGGCCGCCGCCACGGCGCCCCCCGCGCCCGAGCCGCCCCCCGCCGCCCCGGAGGGTGCCGCCGCGCCGGACGTCCCGGAGGCCGCGGAGGCCCCGGCCGTCCTCGACGGCCACGACAGCCACGACGAACACCCGTCGGCCTCCTACATGCTGCGCGTCAACGGCATCGACCGCCCGGTCAAGGACGCCTGGATCGGCGAGTCGCTGCTGTACGTGCTGCGCGAGCGGCTCGGCCTGGCCGGGGCCAAGGACGGCTGCTCCCAAGGGGAGTGCGGGGCCTGCTCGGTCCAGGTGGACGGGCGGTTGGTCGCCTCCTGCCTGGTGCCCGCCGCCACCACGGCCGGCAGCGAGGTCCGCACAGTCGAGGGGCTCGCGCAGAACGGCGTGCCCTCCGACGTCCAGCAGGCCCTGGCCGCCTCCGGGGCGGTGCAGTGCGGCTACTGCGTACCGGGCATGGCGATGACGGTGCACGACCTCCTGGAGGGCAACCACGCTCCCACGGAGCTGGAGACCCGCAAGGCGCTCTGCGGCAACCTCTGCCGCTGCTCGGGCTACCGCGGTGTCCTGGACGCCGTCGCCGACGTCGTGAAGTCCCGTGCGGAGGCCGCCGAGGCGGCCGAGGCCGTCGCCGCGGAGGCACCGGCCGAGACCGCCCGCATCCCCCACCAGGCGGGACCCGCCGACCCGATGGACGGGGCACCGCACAACCAGGATCCGCAGCCGGGAGGCGCTGGATGAGTGAGCGCGGCATCGGATTCCCCCCGGCCGGCAGCCGGGTGAGGACCGTCGACGGGTGCGCGCCCCGCGCAGGCCGGGGCGAGCGGAGCGAGGTCTCGGCATGAGCAGCGGAACGACTGACGGCGCGGTGACCGCGACGCCCGCGGCGGGCGTCCAGATCCCCGTCGAGCCGCCGCCGCACGGGCTCGGCGTCTCCCTGATGCCCGCCGACGCGGGGGCCAAGACGGAGGGCACCTTCCCGTACGCCGCCGACCTGTGGGCCGAGGGCCTGCTGTGGGCGGCGGTGCTGCGCTCCCCGCACCCCCGGGCGCGGATCCGCTCCGTGGACACCCGGCACGCCACGGAGATGCCGGGCGTGCACGCCGTCGTCACCCACGAGGACGTGCCCGGCGACAAGGGGTACGGCCGCGGCACCGCCGACCGGCCGGTGTTCGCCCGGGACGAGGTCCGCTACCACGGCGAGCCGATCGCCGCGGTGGCCGCCGACCACCCCGACACGGCCCGGCTGGCCGCCGCCGCCATCATGGTCGAGTACGAGGTCCTGGAGGCCGTCACCGACCCCCAACTCGCCTTCGAGGCCGAGCCGTTGCACCCGGACGGCAACCTTGTCCGGCACATCCCGCTCCGTTTCGGCGATGCCGAGGCAGTGGGCGAGGTGATGGTCGAGGGCTTCTACCGGATCGGCCGCCAGGACCCGGCGCCCATCGGGGCCGAGGCCGGCCTCGCCGTGCCGCGCCCGGACGGCGGGGTGGAGATCTACACGGCCTCCACGGACCCGCACGGCGACCGCGATCTGGCCGCGGCCTCCTTCGGCCTGGAGCGGGAGCAGGTCAAGGTCGTGGTGACCGGTGTGCCCGGCGCCACCGCGGACCGTG
The DNA here is from genome assembly GCF_051603415.1 of Streptomyces sp. S186. Classification (NCBI taxonomy): domain Bacteria; kingdom Bacillati; phylum Actinomycetota; class Actinomycetes; order Kitasatosporales; family Streptomycetaceae; genus Streptomyces; species Streptomyces sp. S186. The sequence goes on from NZ_CP193932.1 coordinate 5,155,318, forward strand.
AGGACCCCGGCATCCAGCTGTCCCTGGGGCTGCTGGCGCTCCGTACGGGATGCCCGGTGAAGCTGGCCGCCACCCGGGAGGAGTCCTTCCTCGCGCATGCCCACCGGCACCCGACGCTGCTGCGCTACCGCCACCACGCCGACGCCGAGGGCAAGCTGGTCAAGGTGGAGGCGCAGATCCTGATGGACGCGGGGGCCTACGCGGACACCTCCGCCGAGGCGCTGGCGGCCGCGGTCTCGTTCGCCTGCGGCCCGTACGTCGTCCCGCACGCCGTCGTCGAGGGCTGGGCGGTGCGCACCAACAACCCGCCGTCCGGGCACATGCGCGGCGAGGGCGCGTTGCAGGTCTGCGCCGCCTACGAGGGCCAGATGGACAAGCTCGCCGCCCAGCTGGGACTGGAGCCGGACGAGATCCGCCGGCGCAACGTCATGGCCACCGGCGACCTGCTGCCCACGGGGCAGACCGTCACCTGCCCCGCCCCGGTCGCCGAGCTGCTGCGCGCCGTCACCGAGGAGCCGCTGCCCGAGCTGCCCAAGGACACCCCCGAGGCGGAGTGGCTGCTGCCGGGCGGCCCCGAGGGCGCCGGCGAACCGGGCGCGGTCCGGCGCGGGGTCGGCTACGCCCTGGGCATGGTGCACATGCTGGGTGCGGAGGGCGCCGACGAGGTGTCCACGGCGACGGTCAAGGTCAGCGGCTCGGTCGCGACCGTCATCTGCGCGGCGGTGGAGACCGGTTCGGGGTTCTCCACGCTGGCGCGGCAGATCGTCCAGGAGACCCTGGGCGTCGACGAGGTGCACGTCGCGGGCGTGGACACCGACCAGCCCCCGGCCGGGCGGGCCTGCCACGGCCGGCACACCTGGGTCTCCGGCGGCGCCGTCGAGCGGGCCGCGAAGATGGTCCGCACCCAGCTCCTCCAGCCGCTGGCCCACAAGTTCGGGATGTCCACCGAGCTGCTCCAGATCGCCGACGGCAAGATCACCTCGTACGACGGGGTGCTCAGCACCACCGTGGCCGAGGCGCTGGACGGCAAGGAACTGTGGGCCACCGCCCAGTGCCGGCCGCATCCCACCGAGCCGCTGGACGAGACCGGGCAGGGCGACGCGTTCGTCGGCCTCGCCTTCTGCGCCATCCGCTGTGTCGCCGACGTGGACATCGAGCTGGGCACCGTCCGGGTGGTGGAGATGGCCGTGGCCCAGGACGTGGGACGGGTGCTCAACCCCCGTCAGCTGCGGGCCCGTATCGAGGCCGGGGTGACGCAGGGGCTGGGTGCCGCGCTGATGGAGAACCTCCGCACCACCCGCGGCCAGGTCCGCCACCCCGATCTGACCGGCTATGCGCTGCCGACCGCGCTGGACGCCCCGGACATCCGGATCGTCAAGCTCGTCGAGGAGCGTGACGTGGTCGCGCCGTTCGGCGCCAAGGCGGCCAGCGCGGTGCCGGTGGTGACCGCGCCGGCCGCGGTCGCGTCGGCGGTCCGCGCCGCCACCGGCCGGCCGATCGGCCGGTTGCCGATCCGGCCCCAGGCGGCGGTGGCGCAGCCGGTGCAGACGCCGGCGATGTCGCAGCCGCAGTGACCTCGCCGCGCGGCGCGGGGGCGGCCACGGCCCCGCGCCGCGCGGTCTCGTCGACCTGAGCGCATCGGCGCACCTCCCGCGACCTGCGATTTCACTCTCCGTCACGGCGATTGTCAGTGCTGTCACTTACGGTTGTTTTCAGCGTGCGAATCCGCGCGCGGCGCCGGTGAGCGGTGACGGCGACGACGTCGAGGGCGAGAGCGACGTTGCCGGCGACCGGCGGACGGTCGACCGGCGGCAGGTGCCGCCGGATGCGAGGGGGAGATCGAAATGCGTGCACTGCACGGGGGATGGGGACACGGCGGCACGGGAGCCGACAGGGCCCGAACTCGCGGGCGCGACAGGGGAGTCGCCGCGGTCCGGAGCCTGCCGGCGCGCCTGACGGCGGTCCCCGCGGTGGTCGGTGCCGCCGCCGGACGACTACGCCGAAGCGCCCGCGCACGCTGTGCCAAGGCGCTAGGCGAAGGGAGGCCGTGGCGGGGATCGAACCCGCGCTGTGCTTTCCCGGGGGCCAACCCCCGGACCCCCGGCCGGGGCGCGGCGGGGTCAGGCTGTCAGAGGCCGTGGCGGGATTCGAACCCACGTAACTCGCTTTGCAGGCGAGTCCCTGAACCACTCGGGCACACGGCCGGGATGCGGTGCGTCTCCGACTGTAGGCGGCCGGGTGGGGGGCCGGGCAAGGGTGGCGGGCGGGCTGCCATGAGGCTGCAACACGCGGTTCACGTAAGGGCGGTGGCCGGTGGGCCGGCCGGCTCAGGGGGAGTGGAGGAACTCCTCGACGAGCGGGCGGAAGAGGTCCGGTTCGTCGACCCAGGGGTAGTGGCCCACGAGGTGCAGCGGGCGCAGCCGGGCGTCGGGGAAGGAGGCGGCGACGAGTTCGCCCGCGCGCATCCCGGCGACGGCGTCCCGGTCGCCGGTGACCACCAGGACCGGACAGCCGGCGTGCCGCAGCCCCGCCAGCAGTGCCCGCCGGGTGGCTTCGTCCACGCCCTGCCAGAAGCCGGCGCGCGGTACGGGCCCCAACTGCGCGCCCTCGGTGGCCGCGTGGGCCCGCTGCGGCGCGTCCCAGCGCCCGTAGGCCAGCGGTGCCGCGTCGTACCGCAGCGCGCGGACCTGTGCCAGGTCGGACGCCTCGGTCAGTTCCCGGACCGCCGCCGCGGCCCGCGGCCACCACTCCTCGTGCCGGCGGGCCTCGAAGATCTCCCGTGCGTCGTCGGGGAGTTCGCCCTGGAGCCGGGAGCCGGGGCAGACCAGCACCAGGCGGGTCAGCCGCTCCGGATGGGCCGCGGCGTACGCCTGCGCCACCGTGGCCCCGGCGTCGTGGCCCAGCAGGGCGAAGCGGGCCAGGCCCAGGTGGGCGCGGAGGGCCTCGACGTCCTCGGCGAGGTGCGGGAAGGCGTACCGCCCGGGGTCCGCGGCGGCGGGGGAGGCGCCGGTGCCGCGGCTGTCCGGGACGATCAGCCTCCGGTGCTCCGCCAGGCCGCCGAGGTCTCCCAGGTAGGCGGCGTCCCGGCCCGGGCCGCCGGCCAGGCACACCAGGGGAGGCAGCGATGAGTCGGCGGGGCCCAGCACGCGGTAGTGCAGCTCGGCGGCGTCGTAGGTGCGGAAGTGCGGCATACGGACAGCTTGCCGGAGGGTGCGCTGCCGCCCGGCGACCGGAGCGCCGTGGCGGGGGCGGATGCGGGGGCGGCCACGGACCGCGGCGTAGGACCGATGGCCGAGGGAATCCCCGACTCCGGACAGGGGCACAGCGCCGGTACGGCCCTTACGCTGGCCCGATGACCGCTGACCCCTCCAGCCCGGCGGACGCGGCCCCCGCGGCCGCGCCGGGCAGCACCGCCGCACCCGCCACCGCCAGCACCGCCGCACCCGCCACCGCCAGCACCGCCGCACCCGCCACCGCCGGCACCTCCGCACCTGCCACCGACCTCACCACCACGGCCCCGGAAGCGGACCGTGTGCCCGGGGCCGGGGAACGGACCCCGCCCGCGGCTCCGCCGGCGGAGGGCTCCGGAGGCGTCCTCGGCCGGGAGCACCGTGCCCTGACCCTCGGCATCATCTCCGTCGTCTCCCTCATCGCCTTCGAGGCGAGCGCGGTGAACACCGCCATGCCGGTGGCGGCCCGGGCCCTCGACGGCATCGGGCTCTACGCCTTCGCCTTCTCGGCGTTCTTCACGGCCAGCCTGTTCGCGATGGCGCTCTCGGGGGTGTGGAGCGACCGGCGCGGGCCGCTGGCTCCGCTGTTCAGCGGGATAGCGGCGTTCGGCGCGGGGCTGGTGATCGCCGGCGGGGCGCAGAGCATGGGGATGTTCGTAGCCGGACGCGGTGTGCAGGGTCTGGGCGGCGGTCTGGCGGTGGTGGCGCTGTACGTCGTCGTCGGCCGCGGCTATCCCGAGAGGTTGCGGCCGGCGGTCATGGCGTCGTTCTCGGCGGCCTGGGTGGTGCCGGTGATCGTCGGCCCGCTGGTCGCCGGGACGGTCACCGAACAGCTCGGCTGGCGCTGGGTGTTCCTCTCCATACCCGTGCTGATACTCCTGCCGCTCGGGGTGATGCTGCCGGCGCTGCGCAAGCTGCCGCGCACGGCCCCGGCGCCGGACGGCGGCCTCCGGCAGATCCTGGGCAGCCGCCGCTGCCGGCTGGCGCTGGCCGTCGCGGTGGGCGCGTCGCTGCTGCAGTACGCGGGCCAGCACCCGGCCTGGATCGCGCTGCTGCCGGCCGCCGTCGGGCTGGCGCTGCTGGCCCCGGCGATCGTGCGGCTGCTGCCGCGCGGCACGTTCCGGGCCGGCCGCGGGCTGCCGACGGTGGTGCTGATGCGCGGTCTGGCCGCCGGGGCGCTGGTCGCCGCCGAGAGCTTCATCCCGCTGCTGCTGGTCACCCAGCGCGGGCTGTCCGCCACTCTCGCCGGTCTCTCCCTGACCGGCGGCGGTCTGACCTGGGCGCTCGGCTCGTACGTGCAGAGCCGCCCGGGGCTGGACGCCCACCGCGAGCGGCTGATGGGCCTGGGCATGGCCCTGTTGGCGACGGCGATCGTGCTGGTGCCGCTGGTGCTGGTCGACGGGGTGCCGGTCTGGACGGTGGCCGCGGCGTGGACGATAGGCGGCTTCGGCATGGGGCTGAACATCTCCAGCGGCGGCGTGCTGCTGCTCAAGCTCTCCCGGCCGGAGGAGGCGGGCAGCAACTCCGCCTCGCTGCAGATGTCCGACGCGCTGGGCAATGTGACGTTCGTCGGTGTCAGCGGGGTGCTGTTCGCGGCCTTCGGCGGGGGCTCGATCGCCTCGGCCGGCGCCGCGTCGGCGGCCACCGCGGCCGACGATCCGACGACCCACCCCGCGGCCTTCCTGGCCGTCTTCGCCGCGATGGCGGCGGTGGCGGCGGCCGGTGCGCTGGTCTCCGCCCGGCTGCGCCCGAAGACCGGCCGGGCCGGGGGCCGGTGACCGCCCGGCGGGCCGATGTGACCTCCCTCCCACCCCCGGGTGGGAGGGGGTCGTACGCCCCGGACGGCCGACGGCGCACCGGTAGGCTGACGCGGTTGCCGATCGCCGACCTCAGCCGACGGAGACCGTGACTACCACCAGCGCCACCAACAGTCATCACCTGTCCCCGGCCTTCCCGGGGCGGGCCCCGTGGGGTACCGCGAACAAGCTGCGTGCCTGGCAGCAGGCGGCCATGGACCGGTACATCCAGACCCAGCCCAGGGACTTCCTCGCCGTGGCCACGCCCGGCGCGGGCAAGACCACCTTCGCGCTCACCCTCGCCTCGTGGCTGCTGCACCACCACGTCGTGCAGCAGGTCACGGTGGTCGCGCCGACCGAGCACCTGAAGAAGCAGTGGGCGGAGGCCGCGGCCCGGATCGGCATCAAGCTCGACCCGGAGTACAGCGCCGGCCCGCTGGGCCGCGAGTACCACGGCATCGCGATCACCTACGCCGGTGTCGGGGTCCGCCCGATGCTGCACCGCAACCGCATCGAGCAGCGCAAGACCCTGGTGATCCTGGACGAGATCCACCACGCCGGCGACTCCAAGTCGTGGGGCGAGGCGTGCCTGGAGGCGTTCGAGCCGGCGACCCGGCGGCTGGCGCTGACCGGCACCCCGTTCCGCTCCGACACCAACCCCATCCCCTTCGTCCAGTACGAGGAGGGCAACGACGGGATCCGCCGGTCGTCCGCGGACTACACCTACGGCTACGGCAACGCGCTCGCCGACGGCGTCGTCCGCCCGGTGATCTTCCTCTCCTACAGCGGCAACATGCGCTGGCGCACCAAGGCCGGCGACGAGATCGCGGCCCGGCTCGGCGAGCCGATGACCAAGGACGCCGTCTCCCAGGCGTGGCGCACCGCGCTGGACCCGCGCGGCGAGTGGATTCCGAACGTGCTGCGGGCCGCCGACCGGCGGCTGACCGAGGTCAGGAAGGGGATCCCGGACGCGGGTGCCCTGGTCATCGCGTCCGACCAGGAGCAGGCCCGGGCCTACGCCAAACTCATCCGGGAGATCACCGGGGAGGGCGCCACCCTCGTCCTCTCCGACGACGCGGGCGCCTCGCAGCGGATCGACGACTTCTCGCACTCCGACGACCGCTGGATGGTCGCGGTCCGGATGGTGTCCGAGGGCGTGGACGTGCCCCGGCTGGCGGTCGGGGTGTACGCCACCACGATCTCCACCCCGCTGTTCTTCGCGCAGGCCGTCGGCCGCTTCGTGCGGTCCCGCAAGCGCGGCGAGACCGCGTCGGTCTTCCTGCCCACCGTCCCGATGCTGCTCGGCTTCGCCAACGAGATGGAGGTCGAGCGCGACCACGTCCTCGACAAGCCGAAGAAGGACGGCGAGGAGGACCCGTACGCCGAGTCCGAGAAGGAGATGGACGAGGCGAACAAGCAGCAGGACGAGGACACCGGCGAACAGGAGCAGTTCTCCTTCGAGGCGCTGGAGTCGGAGGCGGTCTTCGACCGGGTGCTCTACGACGGCGCCGAGTTCGGCATGCAGGCGCACGCGGGCAGCGAGGAGGAGCAGGACTACCTCGGCATCCCCGGGCTGCTGGAGCCCGACCAGGTGCAGCTGCTGCTCCAGAAGCGGCAGGCCCGGCAGATAGCGCACAGCCGGAAGAAGCCGGACAGCGAGGCGGACCTGCTGGAAATCCCCGCCGAGCGGCGGCCGGTGGTCACGCACAAGGAGCTGCTGGAGCTCCGCAAGCAGCTCAACACGCTGGTCGGCGCCTACGTCCACCAGAGCGGCAAGCCACACGGGGTGATCCACACCGAGCTGCGCCGGGTGTGCGGCGGCCCGCCGAGCGCGGAGGCCACGGCCGGGCAGCTCAACGAGCGCATCCGGAAGGTGCGGGAGTGGGCGACGCGGATGCGCTGAGCGGCGTGCCGCGGGTTCTAAGGGGCAGCACTGCCACCCCGCAGCGGGGTGGCGCATCCTGGTGCCTCCGAGGGCGGCCCACGGTGCGGACGAGCCCGGATATTCCGGGCGGCGACGCCCGGATTCTGGACGGACTCTTCCGCTGACCGGAGCAGCTCGCTACTGTCCCGGACACGCACACGCCCCGTGGCAGCGCCGCCGCGGAGCACAGCCGGTGCACAGCGGCCGGCGGCTCCAGGGCGCTGTTTCCGGGACGAACAGCGCTCCGCGTACGGACGCCGCCACTCACTCCAGGAGGGGCGTCGTGACCGCAGAGACCTCCCAGACGCTCGACCGAGGACTGCGCGTCCTCAAACTGCTCGCCGACACCGACCACGGGCTGACCGTCACCGAGCTCTCGCAGAAGCTCGGCGTCAACCGCACCGTGGTCTACCGCCTGCTGGCCACACTGGAGCAGCACGCCCTGGTGCGCCGGGACGCCGGCGGCCGGGCCCGGGTCGGGCTGGGCGTGCTGCGCCTGGGCCGCCAGGTCCACCCGCTGGTCAGAGAGGCCGCGCTGCCGGCGCTGCGCTCGCTCGCCGAGGACGTCGGCGCCACCGCGCACCTCACCCTCGTCGACGGCGCCGAGGCGCTGGCGGTCGCGGTCGTCGAGCCGACCTGGACCGACTACCACGTCGCCTACCGCGCCGGGTTCCGCCACCCGCTGGACCGCGGGGCCGCCGGCCGGGCCATCCTCAAGGCCCGCCAGGGCCGCCTCCACGACGGCGGACTCGCCCTGACGCACGGGGAGTTGGAGGCCGGCGCCAGCGGTGCCGCGGCGCCGCTGCTCGGGGTCAGCGGCATAGAGGGCAGCGTCGGCGTGGTGCTGCTGACGGACGACGTCGGGGAGCGGATCGGGCCGCGGGTGGTGGACGCGGCCCGGGAGGTCTCGGAGGCGCTGCGCTGAGCCGGCGGCGCTGTGCTGGGCCGGCGCGCCGCGCTGAACCGCGGCACGTACGCGGCCCGTGTGGGGACCCTGTGGCGCTGCCGTGTGGCCAGGGCGCCGCTCGGGGCGGACGGGGCGGGGGTCATTTAGGGTGGCGGGGTGTCTTCACGCGCCCGTGCCCTGCTGGTCTGCACCGCCCTCGTCCTCGCCGTCCTCGTGACCGCGGCCCTGGCGCCGCTGCCGTACTCGGTCGCCTATCCGGGCGTCACGGCCAACGTCCTCGGCGACGACAAGGGCAAGCCGGTGATCACCGTCTCCGGTGCCCGTACCCGCGACACCAGCGGGCAGCTGCGGATGACCTCCATCACCGCCACCGGGCCGGACGCCTCCGTCCACCTGCCGGACGTCGTCCGGGCGTGGTTCCGCACCAACGAGGCGGTGATGCCGCGCGACTCGGTCTACCCGGTGGGCAACAACACCGAGGAGATCGCCGAGCACAACGCCGAGCAGATGAAGCAGTCGCAGGACAGCGCCACCCGGGCCGCGCTGGGCCGGCTGGGCAAGTCCCCCAAGGACGTCAAGGTCACCCTGAGCCTGGCGGACATCGGCGGGCCCAGCGCGGGCCTGCTGTTCGCGCTGGGCATCATCGACAAGCTGGACGGCGACGGCGCCGGGCACGACCTCACCGGCGGCCGGATCATCTCGGGGACCGGCACCATCGACGCCGACGGCGCGGTCGGCGCGGTCGGCGGGGTGGCCCTGAAGACCCAGGCCGCGCGCCGCGACGGGGCGACCGTCTTCCTCGTGCCGCGCGCGGAGTGCTCGGACGCCCGCGCCGAACTCCCCGCCGGGATGCGGCTGATCCCCGTCGCCACCCTCGACGGCGCGGTGGACGCCCTCAAGGCCCTCAACTCCGGCGGGAAGGTGCCCAGTTGCACCGGCGACTGAGTCAAGGGCCCGAAGGCGGCCGGCGCCGCGCTCAGACGGTGGCGATGACCTCACGGTCGGCGTAGCGGAAGCCGTCCTCGTCGAAGTAGAAGACGGTGACCTTCACCTCGTCGCCCTTCTTGAAGCCCTGGGTGTCGGCCGTCTTGAGCCGCACCTGTGCGACGTGGTCGGCGTAGTCGCAGACGAGCTTGTCGCCCTTGACCGTGCCCGCGCCGCGCGTCGCCAGCTTGGACGAGGTGAGCTGTTCTGCGTTGGCGACCAGCTCGTGGTGCATGCCGGTGTCGCAGGAGTACGTGACGTTCACCTTCAGGCCCGCCCCGTCCAGCGCGACCTTGTCGATGTGGATCAGGTTGGCCTTGGCCGCGGCCATCGGCGCGCCGGCCAGGACGCCGGCCCCGGCCAGGGCGACGACGGCGGCGGCACCGGCGACGCCGCGCCGGATACGGGATGCCTTCATGGAGTTTTCTGCCCTTTCCCCCTGTCGCGGCCGCCCCTGCGACGACTGCGACACTTGTTCGTTTTCGGGTGGCGCCACCATACGTGATCTTGCGGGAATCCGGGTCCTTTTTCGCACGCCCGCCTCACTGGGCGGACGACGGAAGTCCGACGACCGGCCCTAGCCGCCGCCCTCCCTGATGAACCCCTCCTTCAGCAGCCAGTCCTTGGCGACCTGGTGCGGGTCCCGGCCCTTGACGTCCACCTCGGCGTTGAGCCGCTGGGCGACGGCGTTGTCCAGGGCGGCGGTGACCGGGGCCAGGACCTCGGCGATCCGCGGATGGCGCGCGAGGCTGCGGGCGTTGATCTCCGGCGCGGCGTTGTAGTTGGGGAAGAAGTGCCGGTCGTCCGCCAGCACCGTCAGCCCCATCGCCTTGATCCGGCCGTCGGTGGTGAACACCTCGCCGAAGGTGCAGGACGTCCCCTTCGCCGTCTCGGTGTAGACCACGCCGCCGGTCATCTTGCGGATGTTGCCGGACGGGATGTTCATGCCGTACGCCCGCGCCATGCCGGGCAGGCCGTCGTTGCGGGTGGCGAACTCGTTCTCCACGCACAGGGTGACCGCGCCGGGGTCCTTCCTCAGCAGCGCGGCGACGTCGGAGAGGGTGCGCAGCCGGTACTTCCTCTCGTTGGCGGTGTTCAGCGCCAGCGCGTAGGTGTTGTCCAGCCGGGACTGCGGCAGCCAGGCGATGCCGTTGCGGCGGTCGGCGTCCCGCACCGCCGCCCACTGCCGCCGCGGGTCCGGGATGGGCTTGACGTGCCCGAGGTGGGTGATCCAGCCGGTGCCGGTGTACTCGTACATCCCGTCCGCGGTGCCGGTGCGGACCGCCTCCCGGGCGCCGATGGTGCCCTGGATGTTGGTCTTGTCGACGACGGTGGCGCCGGCCGCCCTGAACACCAGCCCCATGATCTGGCCGAGGATGATGTTCTCGGTGAACTCCTTGGAGGTGACGGTGAGTTGGGCGCCCTTCAGCGGCAGCCCCCGGCCCACCGTGCCGGGCCGGACGTCGTCGGACATCGGGCTGCCGCTGACCAGCCCGCAGCCGCCGAGCAGCGCCGCGGCCAGCAGCACGGCGCCGGCCGCCGCGGCCCCGCCCCGGCGCCCCCGCGCCCGCCCCCTCACGTCGCCACCTCCAACCCGCGCGGCCGCAGCAGCAGTTCGGCCAGCGAGGCCAGCCACTCGACCAGCAGCGCCAGCGCCACCGTCAGCACCGAGCCCAGGATCAGCACCGGCATCCGCTGGGTGATGATGCCCGCCGAGATCAGGTCCCCCAGCCCGCCGCCCCCGCCGAACGTCGCCAGCGTCGCGGTGCCCACGTTCAGCGCCAGCGCCGTCCGCACCCCGGCGAGGATCAGCGGGACGGCCAGCGGGAGTTCGACCCTGGCCAGCACGCCCAGCGAGGACATCCCGATCCCGCGGGCCGCCTCGGTCAGCGTCGGATCGATGCCGCGCAGCCCGGCGAGGGTGTTGGCCAGCACCGGCAGCACGGCGTAGACGACCATGCCGACGAGCGCCGAACGCGCCCCGATGCCGAGCCAGATGACCAGCAGCACCAGCAGACCGAGCGCCGGGACCGCCTGCCCGAGGTTGGCGAACGCCATCGCCGGCGGGGTGGCCCGGCGCAGCCGCGGCCGGGTCAGCGCGACGCCCAGCGGAATCGCGATCACCAGCACGAACAGCGTGGACAGGCCGGTCAGTTCCAGGTGCTGGCGCAGCGCCAGCCACACCTTGCCGTGGTCCACCGCCTGGTGCGCGATGGAGTCCAGACGGGCGCCGCGGAACCACAGCCAGGTCGCCAGCAGCACGGCGGTCAGGAAGGCCGGCATGAACGTCCACTTCCGCCAGCCGATCCGGCGCCCGCCGGGCGCGGCGGGCCCGGCGGCCCCGACGGGCGCCGTCCCGGACGCCGTCTCCCGCTCCGCGCCCTCCCGCCCCGCGCTCTCCGATCCGCCCGCGCCCGGCGTCACGCCCGCCCTCCCGCGCCGCCCTCGGGCCCGCCGGCGCCGTCCAGGCCCTCCTGGGCGAGCTGGGTCCGGTGGGCGCGCTGTGCCCGGAGCCGGTGCTGCTGCTCCAGGGCCTCCAGCCGGTCCGCCTCCAGCAGTTCGTGGACGTTGTTCATCAGCGTCTCCATGTCGACCACACCGGTGTACTCGCCGCGCCGGCCGGTGACCGCGACCCGGCCCGCGCTGTCGGTCAGCACCGCCTCCAGGGCGTCGCGCAGCGTCGCGTCCCGCGTCACCGTGTCGGTGACGAGGGTGCCGGCCCGGGCCAGCGACTGCTTGGCCCGTGAGAGGTCGCCGCGGCGCAGCCACTTGTACGGGCGGCGGTGCCGGTCCAGCAGCAGCACCTCGTTGGTGCCGCCGTCCCGCACCAGGTCGAAGATCGACTCCAGCGGGTCGTCGAGCTGCGCGGTGGGGAAGTCGACCACCCCCACATCCCGCACCCGCGTCAGGTTCAGCCGCTTCAGCGCCGCCCCGGCGCCCACGAAGCCGGAGACGAAGTCGTCCGCCGGGTTGGTGAGGATGGCCTCCGGGGTGTCGAACTGGGCGATGTGCGAGCGCTCGCGGAGCACCGCGATCCGGTCGCCGAGCTTGATCGCCTCGTCGAAGTCGTGGGTGACGAAGACGATGGTCTTGTGCAGCTCGTGCTGGAGCCGGATCAGCTCGTCCTGGAGGTGGTCGCGGGTGATCGGGTCCACGGCACCGAACGGCTCGTCCATCAGCAGCACCGGCGGGTCGGCGGCGAGCGCCCGGGCCACCCCCACCCGCTGCTGCTGGCCGCCGGAGAGCTGCCGCGGATAGCGGTGGTGGAACTCGCCCGGGTCCAGCCCGACGAGGTCGAGCATCTCCTCGACCCGCTCCCGGGTCCGCGCCTTGGACCAGCCCGTCATCCGCGGCACCAGCGCGATGTTCTGCGCCACCGTCATGTGCGGGAAGAGCCCGGACGCCTGGATGGCGTAGCCGACCTTGCGGCGCAGCCCGACCGGGTCGATCGCGGTGACGTCCTCGTCGCCGATCCGGATCCGCCCCGAGGTCGGCTCGATCAGCCGGTTGATCATCTTGAGCGTGGTGGACTTGCCGCAGCCGGACGGCCCCACGAAGACCACCGTCTCGCCGGCCCCGATCTCCATGCTGACGTCGTCCACGGCCGGGGCGGGGCTGCCGGGATAGACCTTCGTCAGGTGTTCCAGCCGGATGGCGGCGCCCGTCGAGCCGGCCGGGCGCGCGGCCCGCTCCGTAGCAGCGGTGTTGCTCCCGTAGCTCCCGTTCGGCTCAGGCACGGATCCCCCTGGGAATGGTCAGGCGTCCGATCAGGACGTAGGCGGCGTCGAAGAGGAGGGCCAGGACGGCGATGCCGAGCGTGCCGGCGAGCACCTGGTTGAGCGCGTTGGCGCTGCCCAGCGAGGCGATCCCGCGGAAGATCTCGTTGCCCAGGCCGGGGCCCGAGGCGAAGGCGGCGACGGCCGCGATGCCCATCAGCATCTGGGTGGCGACCCGGATGCCGGTGAGGATCGGCGGCCAGGCCAGCGGGAGTTCGACCCGCAGCAGCCGGGCGGCCCGCGACATCCCGATCCCCTTGGCCGCGTCCACCAGCGCCGGATCCACGCCGCGTAGTCCCACGATGGCGTTGCGCACCACCGGCAGCAGCCCGTACAGGGTCAGCGCGACGACGGTCGGCGCGACGCCCAGGCCGACGACCGGGATCAGCAGGCCGATCAGGGCCAGCGACGGGACGGTCAGGACCGTCGCGGTGGCCGTCGTCGCCAGCGCCCCGGCCCACTCGCTGCGGTAGGTGGCGACGCCGATGACGACGCCCAGCACCGTCGCGATCACCATGCACTGGAAGACCGCGCTGGCGTGCTGGAACGTGTCCGTCAGCAGCTGGGTGTGCCGGCTGCCGACGTACTCCCAGAAGCTCACCCGTCGCCTCCTGCCGTCCGTTGCCCGCTCCCGGCCGCCCCGTGAGCGGCCGCGAGCGGCCGGGGCGCCCGCCGCCGTCAGCCTCCCGCGGCCTGCTTCACCAGCGGGATGATCCGGAGCGGAACCGGATTTTCCATGACAATCGCCGTCGATGCCCGCACAATCCCATCAAAGCCCACGACCAGGTCGATAACCCTCTGGAGATCGGCGTTCGACCGCGCGACGAGCCTGCAGAGCATGTCCCCGTGTCCGGTCGTTGTATGCAGCTCCAGCACTTCCGGTACGGACGCCAAGTGGGCCCGTACGTCGCTGCCTTGGCCCTGTTTGATCTCCAGGGTCGCGAACGCGGTCACCGGATAGCCCAGCGCCGCCGGGTCCACGTCCGGCCCGAACCCCCTGATCACGCCATTCGACTGAAGCCGGTCGAGCCGCGCCTGCACCGTCCCGCGGGCCACCCCCAGCCGGCGGGACGCCTCCAGCACGCCGATCCGCGGTTCCCGGGCGAGCAGTTCCAGCAGCGCCCCGTCCAAATGATCGATCGCCACGGCCGCCACCTCCGATTCCGATGGTCATCATGCACAGAACGCCCGGCCGAACCGCCGGAGCGCTGTACACAATGCCCAGCGATTACACAAACTATTGCGCACCTTGTGGATCGGCGGGACTCTGCGGACATGGCAGAGACCACGATGCACACCCAGCCCACCACCCCCGCCACGGCCCGGCAGGCGGACCCCTTCCCGGTCAAGGGGATGGACGCGGTCGTCTTCGCCGTCGGCAACGCCAAGCAGGCCGCGCACTACTACTCCACCGCCTTCGGTATGAAGCGCGTCGCCTACCAGGGCCCGGAGACCGGCAGCCGCGAGACGGCCAGTTACGTCCTGGAGTCCGGCGGGGCCCGTTTCGTCTTCACCTCCGTGGTCAAGCCGGCCACCGAGTGGGGCCGCTTCCTCGCCGACCACGTGGCCGCGCACGGCGACGGCGTCATCGACCTGGCCATCGAGGTGCCGGACGCCCGCGCGGCGTACGCCTACGCCGTCGAGCACGGCGCGCGGGGCCTCACGGAGCCCTACGAGACCAAGGACGAGCACGGCACGGTCGTCCGCGCCGCCATCGCCACCTACGGCCGGACCCGGCACACCCTGGTGGAGCGCTCCGGCTACGACGGCCCGTACCTGCCGGGCTTCGTCGCCACCGAGCCGCTGGTCGCCCCTCCGGCGAAGCGCTTCTTCCAGGCGATCGACCACTGCGTCGGCAACGTCGAGCTCGGCAAGATGGACGAGTGGGTGGCCTTCTACAACAAGGTCATGCACTTCACCAACATGAAGGAGTTCGTCGGCGACGACATCGCCACCGAGTACTCGGCGCTGATGTCCAAGGTCGTCGCGGACGGCACCAAGAAGGTGAAGTTCCCGCTCAACGAGCCGGCCATCGCCAAGAAGAAGTCCCAGATCGACGAGTACCTGGAGTTCTACGGCGGCCCCGGCGTCCAGCACATCGCGCTGGCCACCAACGACATCGTCGCGTCCGTGCGCCGGATGCGAGCCGCCGGCGTCGAGTTCCTCGACGTCCCCGACACCTACTACGACACCCTCGGCGAGTGGGTCGGCGAGACCCGCGTCCCCCTCGACGAGCTGCGCGAGCTGAAGATCCTCGCCGACCGCGACGAGGACGGCTACCTGCTCCAGATCTTCACCAAGCCGGTCCAGGACCGCCCGACCGTCTTCTTCGAGATGATCGAGCGGCACGGCTCCCTCGGCTTCGGCAAGGGCAACTTCAAGGCCCTCTTCGAGGCCATCGAGCGCGAACAGGACCGGCGCGGCAACCTCTGAACGCGGCGCCTGTTCCCGGCCGCTCCGTAGGGCGCTTCCCGGCCACTCCGTGGGCCGTACACGATCTTCCGTGCACGGCCTGCGGGTGCGACGCTGAGGACATGGACCTCATCGAACGCCTGAGCGCCGGGCTCCCGGCGGAAGCGCTGCTCACCGACCCCGACGTCACCGGCTCCTACGCCCGGGACATGGCCAACTTCTGTGCCGCCGGCACCCCCGCGGTGGTCGTCCTGCCGCGCACCGTCGAGCAGGTCCAGCACGTGCTGCGGACGGCCACCGAGCTGCGCGTCCCGGTCGTCCCCCAGGGCGCCCGCACCGGCGTCTCCGGCGCCGCCAACGCCACCGACGGCTGCATCGTCCTGTCCCTCGTCAAGATGGACCGCATCCTCGAAATCAACCCCGTCGACCGGATCGCGGTCGTCGAACCGGGCGTCGTCAACGCCGTCCTCTCCCGCGCCGTCAACGAGCACGGCCTCTACTACCCTCCCGACCCCTCCAGTTGGGAGTCCTGCACCATCGGCGGCAACATCGGCACCGCCGCCGGCGGCCTGTGCTGCGTCAAGTACGGCGTGACGGCCGAGTACGTCCTCGGCCTGGACGTCGTCCTCGCCGACGGCCGCCTGATCACGACCGGCCGCCGCACCGCCAAGGGCGTCGCCGGCTACGACCTCACCCGCCTCTTCGTCGGCTCCGAGGGCAGCCTCGGCGTCGTCGTCCGCGCCACCCTGGCACTGAAGCCCGCGCCGCCCCAACAGCTCGCCCTGGTCGCCGAGTTCGACTCGGTGACGGCGGCCGGCGACGCGGTCTGCCGGATCATGGCCCAGGGCCACACCCCCTCCCTCCTCGAACTCATGGACCGCACCAGCGTCCGCGCCGTCAACGCCATGGCGCAGATGGGCCTGCCGGAGACCACCGAGGTGCTGCTGCTGGCCGCCTTCGACACCCCCGACCCGGCGGCCGACCTGGCCGCGGTCGGCGCGCTGTGCGAGGCGGCCGGCGCCACCCAGGTCGTCCCCGCCGACGACGCCGCCGAGTCCGAACTCCTCCTCCAGGCACGGCGGCTGGCCTTCACCGCCCTGGAGCGGATCAAGCCCGCGATGCTCATCGACGACGTCTGCGTGCCGCGTTCGCAGCTCGCCACGATGCTGGCGGGCGCCGCCGCCATCGCCGAGAAGCACGACCTCACCATCGGCGTCTGCGCGCACGCCGGCGACGGCAACACCCACCCGCTGGTCTGCTTCGACCCGGCCGACCCGGACGAGGAGCGGCGCGCCCGCGAGTCCTTCGACGAGATCATGGCGCTCGGCCTCCGCCTCGGCGGCACCATCACCGGCGAACATGGCGTCGGCGTCCTGAAGAAGGACTGGCTGGCCCGCGAACTCGGCCCCGACACCGTCGCCCTCCACCGCGGCATCAAGCAGGTCTTCGACCCGCTGGGGATCCTGAACCCGGGGAAGGTGTTCTAGGCCGAGCCCCTCGCGGTCTACGGCACCGCCACGTCGTGGCCTGATCCACGAAGACTCAGAAGACTCACCGGACAGGTCCCAGCCAGGTGTGGTGTCCGCTGGACCGGGGCCGTGCCGGGCAACCCTTGCGGGCGGTCGAACGTCATCGAGGATGACACGCGTCAACGTGTTCGCCACCGGCACCAGGCACGTGCCGCGCCGTCACCGCCGGTTGGTGATCCGACCCCGCAAGGAGCCCGCCGTGTTCTCTCCCCCGTCCCTGCGCCGGTGGGCCCCGGTCCTGGCCGCGGCCGGTGCGCTGGTCCTGTCGGCGGCGCCGGGCACAGCCGCGGCCGGAGGCCCTCACCTGTTGTATGCCGGCGCCGTGCCCGGGGCCAGGATCGAGGTGAACGGGCCGGTCAAGTTCGACATCGTCGGGATGCCCGCCGGGACGGACGAGGTGACCGTCACCTCGCCGGCCCTCGTCGAGCCTGTTCCGCTCACCCCGCTGAGGAAAGGGTCCGTCGAGTTCGTCCAGACCGACGCGCCGGGAACCCGGCACCGCATCCGCGGTGCCATCGCGCCGGGCACGTACCCCGTCACCGCGACCAGCCACGGCCGCACCGTCGCCACCGCCCGGATACCGGTCGTCGCCGAGGGATCGGCGATGATAGGCCGGTTCGTCATCGGTGACGCGAAGCGCCCTTTGCCGGCCGAAGGGGACCGAAGCGCCGTGCGTCCGGGCGGCGACGTCATCGTGGTCCTGACCGATCGGCAGCCCGCCGCGGGCGAGACGCAGCTGACGGTCAAGTCCCCGCTCTTCGACGGACCGTTGACACTCAGCAAAGGCGAGGACGACCCCGGCTGCAAGTGCGATGACGGGAGCACGCTCTATGGAGGGCACACCGCCGTACGGGACGACATACCGGCGGGCAGGTACCCGATGACGGTCGTCAGCCACCACGGGCAGGAAACCACCACCCGGCAGGTGACCGTGGCCGGCCCGCCCGTCCCGCACAGCCGCCTGCCCTGGCTGATCGGGGGCGGCGCCGTCGCGCTGGTGGTGCTCGCTTCCGTCGCCGTACGCCGCGGGCGACGCAAGCGCCGGGCCGCCGCCTAGGGAGCCCACCCAGAGGGTTCGGGGGCGCCGCCCCGGGTGGGCCGGTCGCCGGTCTCGTCGGGGTCGTCGGGCACGGGCAGGCGGGCTCCCCGGCTCTCCGCGACCCGACGGACGACGACGAGGGAGTCCTTCAACTGCACGGCGAGCAGCTGAATTTCCCCCGCGGTCCAGGCCCGGCCGGACAGGACCCGCTCCGCCTCCTCGATGAGGACGTCGGCCGAGCCGAGCTGCTCGGCCTCCATGCGGTCGGCGAGGCGGGAGACGTACCCGGTGCCGTCGCCGGGCAGCAGGAAGCACGGGTTCCCGTCCGGCGTCGTCCAGGGCAGCAACCGTGGCCTGCCGTCGGCGTACTCCGTCATGCGGCCACCTCCACCCCATGGATGCGGCGCGGACCGACATCGACGCCGTGCACCGCGAGCCACAACGCCCGGCGACGCCCGCGCTGGAGCCGCCGTTCCCGGCGCTCCCGGCACTCCCTGCGCTCCGCCGCGCTGAGGACGTACGGCCGGACGAGGGCGACGTCCTCGCCGCGCAGCGGTGCCGCGGGTCGGACGGGTGTCCGGAGTGGCGCGACAGCCGCTGGCGTGACGGCCTCGCGAAGCGCGACGGCGAGCGGCGGGGCGGTGACCCGATGCCGCCCGGCGGCTGGAAATAACAGCCGCAGCAGCGGTGTGAACAGGCTCGCGATACGGTTCATCGCGTTGTCAACTCCCTGACGTTGGTGGCCATGCCCCGGACCGGTTGCGCGGTCGCGGGGATCTCTTACATGCAGCCAGTGGGCTCGGCGAGATTCCGCCGCCCCGAAAGGGGGCTTTCCGGTTTCACCATCGTTCGGGCCGGCGCCCGCGGTTTGGTGGCCCTTCTGTGGCCGTGGCTGATCGCGGCACGATCTCCCGTCAAGTCCCTTTCCTGCGAGCCCACTTCGGGTTGGTCGCGTGCCGAAGGAGCGGGTCCGACCATAGGTGCACACGTGCTCCGGTGTAAGGGTGCGGGCTGGGTGCCCCTCGATTGGGTGGACCCGTGGCCCTCTTGCGCGGGAGACTGGCCGGCGACAGGACGGGGAGGGAGAGGGATGCCGCCGAGAGAGGTCCCGACCGCACGTCAGGCGCGTTTGGGCGCGGAGTTGCGGAAGATGCGGGAGCGGGCCGGGAAAACGGCATTGGATGCTGCCGGTCTGCTCGCGTCGGACCGGGCCCGGATCAGCCATATCGAAGCGGGTCGTAGCGGTGTCAGCGAGGAACGTATCCGACGTTTGGCGACCTTCTACGCGTGTGATGACGATGCGTACGTTGATGCGTTGTGTGCTATGTCGCGCGAGCATCGAGGGCAGTTCTGGTGGGATGAATACCGGGGTGTTCTTCCGCCCGCCTTCCTTGATATGGCAGAGCTTGAGCATCACGCCGCATATATTCGCGCGTATGAGCTGTCGGTGATTCCAGGTGTCCTGCAAACCGAGGGTTACGCGCGGGCAGTGTTCCAAAACAGCATTCTGCCGCTTTCGGACGATGATCTCGATGCCCGGGTAGAGCATCGCATGAAGCGGAAGCAGATCCTTGAACGTGGCACTCCCACTCCGTATGACGCCATCATTCACGAGGGTGCGCTACGCATGCGGTATGGCGGGAGGAAGATCCTGCGTGAACAACTCGAAACACTCGCCGAAGCATCCGATGCTGAATCCACATCCGTTAGAGTCATCCCGTTCGATGTGGAAAAGATGGTCGCCTCCGCTCAACCCCTGACCTATGCAGGCGGCCCAGTTTCGAAATTGGACTCCGTTCAGGTCGACGCTTACGTGGGTGGCGGAATCCTGGACGCGGATACGCAACTCAAAGCATTCCGAAATCTTTGGGAAGTGCTGGAATCGCTGGCGCTCAACGCCGAAGAGTCGAGAAATCTCTTTTACTGCATCGCACAGGAAATGTGAGAAAATTAGCACCATGGTCGAGGGAATTTGCTGGCAGAAGTCCTCTTACTCCAACGAAAACATGAACTGCGTCGAGTTGGCACCGCATGACGGACTGATCCTCATGCGGGAAAGTGACGACCCCGATACTGTCGTTACCACTACTCCGGAAAAGCTTCGGGCGTTCATACTGGGCGTCAGGGCGGGAGAGTTTGACCACCTGGTCTGACGCCACGTTCGTCGCGGCCGCCCCTGCTGGCCTCCGGCGGGCGGGGGCTTCCGTGTGCGCCGATGTACACAGGTGCCCCGGAGCACCCTTGCGGTCGTCGTTGGTGTAGCGCTACGGTCACCCTGCGTTGTCCGACGGGCCGTCAACTCGGGTTCCACGGTGGTCTGTTGGGCGGCGTGCCCGCTGCCCGTGCCTGCGTATCCCGTATGGGCTGGGCGGGGGCTCCGACCGTTCGGAGACGAGAGGATGGGGTATGGCTGCGATGATTGACGCGCCACGGGTGCCGTTCGGCGCCCGGGTGCGGGCGCCTGCCTACGTAGTGAGCATCGATCCCCGAGAATTCCGGTATGACCGCGAACGCCAGCTCAACGTGATGCAGGACGGCTCCCTGTGGGCGGAAACGCCGATGGCGGCGTCCAGTACCGCGACCAACAACGACACGACTCCGGGCAATCCCCCGGACGAGCAGGCGGACCCGTACGCCTTTCCGGGCGACATGGCGGCGTAAAGGGGGCGGATCATGCCGCGCGGGCATGTTCTGATTCTGGCGGAAGACACGGATCCGAGTGCCGACTTAGTGGTGCATTCCTTGACGGAGCGCCGCGTGCCGGTACTGAGATTCGATCTCGCCGACTTCCCGCAGTCAGTGACGCTTTCCGCTGAACATGGCGGACGTGTTCCTGGTTGGTCAGGGGAGGTATCCCGAGGTGACCGTGCGGCATCGCTGGAGGAAGTCCGGGCCGTGTACTAAAGGCGGCCCGGGCTTCCCCGTATTCATGCTGGCGTGGACCGCCGATATCGCGCGTGGGCTCAGTCTCAAGCCGTGGTCGGGATGGTTCAGGTGCTTTCCTCGCTTCCTGTGACGTGGCTGCACCATCCCGATGTGTACCGGGCGAGCGCCCATAAACCGGGGCAACTCGCTGCCGCGACGCGCGCTGGTTTGCGGGTTCCCCGGTCACTGGTGACGAATTCTCTGGCTTGTGCCCAGAATTGGGGTGCGCGGGTCGGCGGCGATCTGGTGTGCAAACCGATCGCGTCGGCGTCCCTGGATGTGTTCGACGGGGAGCCGATGATGCTGCCGACACGACGGGTCGCATTGGCGGACCTGGACGACTCGCTGGAGCTCACGGCCCACTACTTGCAGGAGTGGATCCCGAAAGCGTACGAGGTACGCCTCACCGTAGTAGGAAATCGCCTGTTTCCTGTGGCGATTCACGCGGGGAGTGACGCGGCTCGGGTGGACTGGCGTACCGATTACGACTCGCTTGAATACGAGCCTGTTTCGATTCCCGACGATGTGGCGCAGGGAGTACGCCGGTTCCTGACCGGCTATGGACTGAATTATGGTGCGCTGGACTTCGCGGTGACACCGCATGGCGAATGGGTGTTTTTCGAGTGCAACCCGGCCGGGCAATGGCAGTTCATCGCTGCCGCTACGAAACTTCCGATCGCGGAAGCGCACGCTGAACTCTTGGAAGGGGTGATGATGTGAGCGCGTTGGGCGCCGACCCGGGGCGAGATCTGAGAACGGCTCTCGCCCGGAGCCTCTTCGAGTCCGGAGAGCTGAATGCCGAATGGCGGATTGTCGTGGAAGCGGTCCCCCGCCATGTCCTGGTGCCGTTCTTCTACCGTCAGGACGGTAGCGGAGAATGGCGTCGGATCACCTCGGAAGATCCGGGTTTCTTCGCTGCGGTTTACTCGGATACCGCGCTCACCACGCAAGTCACTGAGGGCATTCCGACGTCGTCATCTTCGCAACCGTCGCTCATGCTCCACATGCTGGACGCACTGGACGTGCAGGACGGAAACCGCGTGCTGGAAATCGCGACCGGCACTGGGTACAACGCCGCACTGCTGAGCGAACGTCTGGGAAGTGGCCGCGTGTACACGATGGACGTGGACCGGGAACTGGTCCGCGACGCCCGGGCTCGTCTCGACAGCTGCGGATACGAGCCGGTGGTGGTGGCCGGCGACGGCCGGAAGGGACTAACCGGCGGGGCCCCGTACGACCGGTTGATCGCGACGTGCGGTTTCACGTCGGTGCCACCTGCGTGGATTCCGCAAGTGCGGCCCGGTGGAATCATCGTGTGCCCGCTGGGGCGGGGGAATGCCCGGCTGATTGTCGGTGACGACGGGCGAGCCGAGGGGCGATTCCTTCCCGGGGGATCGTATTTCATGGGAGTCCGATCGGAAGGGAGCAACGGTCGGATTCCCTACCCGGGAGACCCGGCAGAGATCAACACACGGGAAGCGCGCGTCAATTACCTGGACATCGAGGATGACGGCATGTGGTTTGTGCTGTCGCTGGTACTGCCGGAAATCGCGTGGGCACACGAGGCCGGTATGGACGGTGCGCGGACCGGGTGCCGGCTGTGGGCGCGTGACGGGTCGTGGGCCCGTGTCCAGGGAAAGGAGGTCGGCCAGGCCGGGCCGCGCTGCCTGTGGGACGCCGTGGAGCGTGCCTACGGCTGGTGGAACGGCCGCGGGTGCCCGAAGCGGGAACGGTTCGGGGTGACGGCGACGGAATCCGGTACCCGCTGTTGGCTGGATTCCCCTGGAAATCCGGTACCGGATATGGAGCCGTGAAACGGAGCGTGAATGATGCCGCCGACCGGGGAGCAACACCTCCGGGCCAATCGGCTGGGCGCGGGTGGCGGAGCCCGGTGTCAGTGCCAGCGGCTATAAGTGGTGACCATGACTTCAACTCCCATGCCTCCGGCACCGCTGCACTGGAAAATCGTCGTCGACGCTCATGACCCGCATGCCCAGGCCGATTTCTGGGCGGCCGCACTCGGTTACGAGGTCGAGGACCACAGTGCCCTCATCGGCAGGCTCCTCGGCATTGGTGCCGTGACGTCCGAGCTGCTGGTCGACCACCACGACCGGCGCGCCTGGCGGGACGCGGCGGCGGTACGTCACCCCGACGACCCGTACGACCCGGACAGCGGCACGGGACGTGGGCGGCGGCTGCTCTTCAACCGCGTACCGCGATCGGAGAAGAAGACTGCCAAGAATCGTCTGCACATCGACCTGCACGGCCCCGCGGGCGGACGGGACACGGAGGTTGAACGTCTCCGCGTCCTCGGTGCCCGGCTCCAGAGCCACGTCAAGGAACCGGCCGGTGAGTGGGTGGTCATGACGGACCCGGAGGGGAACGAGTTCTGCGTGCACTAGGACCTCTCCGAGCCGGGACCGCTCCGAGGCGGATCCACCGGACGAGCCCTGCCCCCTCGGGCTCAACTTGCCTTATTCCCAAGGCAAAAGGGGCAGCAACGCGCGCCGGCGCGCCGGGGTGCGGTGCCGGCCGTGATGGTTGATCGTCGTGAGTAATAACCCTCGCGGCGGCTTTGGCCCGCGTGCCATCCTGAAGTAATGGATCTTGCTTTTTACGACCGGAAGACATCCTCCGCGGAGGGCCGGTGATGGCGGGGGTGAGCGGGGCCGTCCGTGGCGCCTGGCGGGCTTGGCACCGGCCGCTGATGCTGAACGTGACCCTGATGACGGCAGTCGTCGTGGCCTCCGCCGTGGGCGTGCTCGTGGACGGCCGGACGCTGCTGAACGAATCGGTGTGGGTCAAACCCCTGAAGTTCGGATTCGCCTTCGCGCTCTACAGCGGCACCCTGGCCTGGCTGCTCACCCGACTGCACAGGGCCCGCCGCTTCGGCTGGTGGCTGGGCACCGCGCACGCGCTCTTCGGCACGCTCGAAGTCGCCGCCATCACGTTACAGGCGGCGCGCGGCACCTTCAGTCACTTCAACTCCACCGTGCACGGCCCCCTGGACGCCGTGGCCCTGGCCGTCATCACCTACGGCGTACCGCCGTTGCTCCTCTCCAACCTGGTCATCGCGGTCCTGCTGCTCTTCCAGCGCCCCGGCGACCGGGCCCTGACCCGGGCGCTGCGCGCCGGCCTGGGGCTGGCCGTCGTCGCCATGTCCGTACCGGTCTGGCTGCAGGCCGCCCAGGGCGCCAAGCCCCATCCCGCCACCGACGCCAACGGCTCCGTGGTGACGCTGCTCGGCGGCCACGGCATCGGCGACCCCGACGGCACCGGCATGCCCCTCACCAACTGGAGCGTCACCGGCGGCGACATGCGCGTACCGCACTTCGTCGGCCTGCACGCCATCCATGTGCTGCTGCTGGTCACGGTCGCGCTGTCCGCGCTCGCGGCGCGCCGCCCCTGGCTGCGGGACGACCGGACGCGCGCCCGGCTGGTCGGCGTCGTCGCCCTCGCCTACGCCGGACTGCTGGCCACCGTGGCGACGCAGGCCGCGCGCGGCCAGTCCCTGATCCACCCGGACACCCCGACCGTCATCGCCTTCGTCGTGGTGGCCCTGTTCGCGGTGGTGGCCACCCTGGCCGTCGTCCTCACCGCCCGACGCCGGCCGAGCCCCTCGCTCACCTCTCGGCCGGCCCTGCGTCCCTCAGTTGTACGCCGCGAGCGCGTCCCGTAGGTGTGTCTCCGGGCCGTCGCCCTTCAGCAGTAGTGCGCGCAGGGTGCCCGCCGGGTCGCAGAGGTGGACGTAGTCCTCGTCCTCCTCCTCGTCGTTCTCCCAGTCCTGTTGCTCCTTGTCGTCCTCGTCCCCGTACGCCTCCTCGTCCCGGGTGCGTTCGGGGGCCTGGACCATGGGGACGTCGTAGGGGTCGCAGGGGGCGTCGGGGTCCTCGGGGGGCTGCGGGCGGTAGCGCCATACGGCGCCGCAGGTTCTTACCTGGACCTCGCCGAAGTACCAGGCGGCGCCGGTCAGGAACGGGTCGTCCTTGGCGGCGACCATCTCCTCGTAGGTGGTGAAGCGGGCGCGCACCAGGGCTTCGAGCCGGTCGAGGGAGGCGGGGGAGAAGTCCCAGGTCGCGGTGGTGCCGCCGGCGGCCGCGGCCCAGGCGGGGAAGGCGTCCCGCCGTTCGGTGAGCCAGGTGTTGAGCCGGTGGTTGTCGTACCAGTCCGGGCCCTGAAGGTCGTCGGCCGCGGTCAGTTCCGCCGACTCCGCGTCCGTGAGCGGCGGCAGGGCCGGCGGCGTCAGGTGTTCCGGGCGGGCCTGCGGCCACAGTTGCTCGGGCCAGGTCGCGCGCCCGGTGACGGCTGCGCGGTGGGGGAGGGGGTCCGGGAAGCGGTCCACGATCTCGCGCAGGTCCTTGCCGGCGACCGCCTCGCGCAGCATCACCCAGGGGTGTTCGGCGTGGCCGTCGTAGCGCAGCCGCTGGCTGACGAAGACGCTGCCGGTCCAGTAGTTGTCCGCCGCGTACCACGTGCCCGGTGGGGCGTCGGGGTTGACCTCGCGGTACTGCCACAGGGCGCCCTTGTTGTGGACGACGTACTGGCCCACGTACCAGGCGGCCATGAGCCAGAAGGGCTCGTCGGCGACCCGGTCGTAGTCCTCGACCGTGCGGAAGTGCCTGCGCAGCAGCGCCTCCATGGCGTCCAGGGAGGCGGGGGTGAAGAGCCAGCGGTCGCGGCCGCCGGCCTGCTCGGCCCACCAGTGGAGGTAGTCGATCATGCACTGGTTCCGCCAGCGCTCCGGAGCGCGGCAGGCCGAGATGATCGTCCCGGCGCGCACCCACGGTGTGCGGATCCGCTGTGGCCACCACTCCGGATGCTGCCGCTGACGGTCCCTGACCGCCCGGCGCAGCAGCCGCGCCGCCGTGGCGAGGACCTGGCCGGACGCCTCGCGCAGCGCCTGGCCGACGACGAGCAGCGGCACGACCGGCGCGCAGCCGAGGACCGGGTCCGGGCGGACGACGGGCAGGCCGTCGGTGCCCGCGGTCTCGTCCCAGTCCCAGCGACCGCCCGCCTCCGCGATCAGGGTCTCGCCCAGATAGGCCGCCGCGGCCTCGATATGGAGCGGGGTGTCGTCGGCGCCGTCGTCGACGGAGCAGAAGTCGAGCAGTGCCTGCTCCAGCTCCGGCAGTGAACGGGCGCTGTATTCGTGCTCCCAGTCCTCGTGGGCGAACTGGTCGTGGAAGAGGGTCATGAGGTCGTGGAGACGCTCGATCCAGAGGTAGAGCCGGTGGGCGGGAGAGCCGTCCGGGGCGTGGCGGCCCGCCATGTAGGCAGGGGCGTCGGCCGTCCCCGTGTCGGCGTCGTCCCGTATGTGGTCATCCATGGCGTTCCCCCGTACAGACAGTGACAGTGACCGACCCTAGAGGAGCGAGCCCCTTCCCGTGCGGCCAAGTCCGTTGACTTTCCCGGGAGTCGGGGCGGCGGAGTGGCCGGGCGGCGGAGGCGTGGCTCTTCGCGCAGGTCACCGGGCCTTAGGCTTTCTGGCATGGACACCACCTTTTCCGCGCTCGCCGTCTTCGTGCTGGCCGTTGCCGTGCTCGCCTCCGCCACCGACCGCCGTACGAAGCCGCTGGAGCGGCGGATGGCGCGGCTGGAACGGAAGGTGGACCTGCTGATGGCCCACCTCGGGGTGGAGGAGGAGGCGGATCCGCGGATGGCCGAGGTCGACGCGCTGCTGGCGCAGAACAAGAAGATCGCGGCGATGAAGATCTACCGCGAGGTGACCGGTGCCGGGCTCGCGGAGGCCAAGGAGGAGATCGAACGCCGGATGCGCTGAGCCCGCGCCGGGAAGAGGATGTCGGTGAGGGCCCCGGGCCCGGCCCACCCCGCGTAGCAGGGAGCGAGCGCCGATGTCAGCGAACCGAGCGAGCGAAGCGGCGGAAACGGCCGGAGCGACGGCAGCGGCCGGAGCCACCGAGGCGGCCGGCGGCGGGGCGGCGGACGGAGACCGGGCCGCCGCCGACACCTACGACGTCATCGTGCTGGGCGGCGGGCCGACCGGCGAGAACCTCGCCGACCGGGTGCACGCCGCCGGTCTGAGCGCGGTACTGGTGGAGCACGAACTCGTCGGCGGCGAGTGCTCCTACTGGGCCTGCATGCCCAGCAAGGCGCTGCTGCGTCCGGTCACCGCCCGCTCCGAGGCGCGCCGGGTGCCGGGGCTGAAGGACGCGGCGGCCGGGCCGCTGGACGCGCCCGCCGTCCTCGCCCACCGCGACGCGTTCGCCTCCTACTGGAAGGACGACGGGCAGGTCCGCTGGCTGGACTCCGCCGGCATCGACCTCGTCCGCGGCCGGGGGCGGCTGGTCGGGCCGCGGCGGGTGGCCGTCGACGGCGGACGGACGCTGCTCGCCCGGCACGCGGTCGCGGTCTGCACCGGCAGCCGGCCGGTGCTGCCGGACGTCCCCGGGCTGGCCGAGGCCGCGCCGTGGACCAGCAGGGACGCCACCAGCGCCACGTCCGTACCGGGCCGGCTGGTGGTCGTCGGCGGCGGGGTGGTGGGCGTCGAGATGGCGACGGCCTGGCGGGCGCTGGGCGCGGCGGTGACGCTCCTGGTGCGCGGCCACGGACTGCTGCCCCGTATGGAGCCGTTCGCCGGGGAGTTGGTCGCCGAGTCGCTGGCCGGGGCGGGGGTGACCCTGCGGACCGGCGTCCAGGTGCGCGAGGTGCGCCGGGAGGCACCGGGCCGGCCGCTCACCGTCCACCTCGACACGGGCGACGCGCTCATCGCCGACGAGCTGCTGATCGCGACCGGCCGCGCCCCGCGCACCGAGGACCTGGGGCTGGAGACCGTCGGTCTGACGCCGGGCGACTGGCTGGACGTGGACGAGACCCTGCGGGTCAACGGCGTGACCGGCGGCTGGCTCTACGGCGCCGGCGACGTCAACCACCGCGCCCTCCTGACCCACCAGGGCAAGTACCAGGCCCGGATCGCCGGCGCCGCGATCGCCGCCCGGGCCCGCGGGGTGCCGATCCTGGAGACCGACCGCTGGGGCGCGCACAGCGCCAGCGCGGACCGGCACGCCGTCCCCCAGGTCGTCTTCAGCGACCCCGAGGCCGCCGCGGTGGGCCTGAGCGCCGCCGAGGCCGAGCGCGCCGGGCACCGGATCCGCGTCGTCGACCACGACCTGGGCGCGGTGGCCGGCGCGTCGCTGTACGCCGACGGCTACCGCGGCCGCGCCCGGATGGTCGTCGACCTGGACCGCGAGGTGCTGCTGGGCGCCACCTTCGTCGGGCCGGGCGTCGGCGAGCTGCTGCACTCGGCCACCGTCGCGGTCGCCGGCGAGGTCCCGATCGAACGCCTCTGGCACGCGGTCCCCGCCTACCCGACGATCAGCGAGATCTGGCTGCGGCTGCTGGAGACGTACCGCGGCGACTGAACGGGGGCCGGGCTCCTTCCTCTCCGTCCTCCCGCCGCGGCGCGGCGCCACCGTCACGCCCCCGGCTCGGCCCCGTCCGCCGGCCAGGGGCCGTCCGCCCCGGCGTCGTCCCGGGAGGTCAGCGTCAGCAGCGCGCTCAGCCCTTTGTCGAGGCCGAGGTGCCGGCCCTCCGAGCCCGGCGGCACGATCCGCAGGGTGCGCTCCAGCCAGGCCGAGACCGCGGCGGCCGGCGCCTCCAGCAGCGCGTCGCCGTCCGGCGAGGACAGCGCTATACAGACCAGGCTGCGGCCGTCGAGCTTCGTCGGCCAGACCCGTACGTCGCCCTCGCCGGACGGCCGGAACACGCCCTCGACGAGCAGCTCGCGGGCGAACGTCCAGTGGACGGGGGAGTCCGACCCGACGTGGAAGGTGACGTGGACGGCATACGGGTCGTCCGTCCGGTAGATCAGCCGGGCCGGCACCGGAATGCTTCGCTCCGGCGACAGGACCATGTTCAGTTCCAGTTCGCGTTCCACCACGGTGTGCATCGTTCTCCGCCTCTCTCCGGCTCCCTGCGCGGGCCCCGTACGCGGACCCGCACCCGGAGAGAGCGGCCGGCGGCCGGACTCTTACACGACTTCGCGGAAGTTTTTTCCCGCGAGTTCCCCGTGCGTTCCCCGGGGTTGCCGGGGCAGGGGAAGAACACGGTTGCGACCCGGGGTCTGATAGATGTGGACGCCGCGTTGCGGCAGACTGCACCCCGACACCCACCAGGCCGAGAACAGATACGGGACTTCGGACATGAGCGCCCCTACCTCAGGATCCGCCGGCGGCAGCCCCACGCCAGGCTTCTACCCGGACCCGTCCATCCCCGGCTACATCCGGTACTGGAACGGTGCCGCATGGGTGCCGGGCACCAGCCGCCCGGCCCCCGCCGAGGGCGAGCCGATGCCGGCGCCGCCGCCCGGCACGGCCCCGGCGGCCGCCGCGCCCGCCGCCGTCGAGGAGACCGGCCCGGTGTTCCTGGACGAGGCCGGCCCGTCCGGCGCCGCGCACCCGGTCGTGCGCCCGCACGACGACGCCGAGGCCCCCGGCGCGAGCGGGGAGGCCCCGGCGGGCCCGGAGGGGGCGGGCTGGCACGCCGACGCCTCCCGGCAGTCCGGCTTCGGCGAGGACGGCCGGGTCGCCTGGGGCGCGCCCGGCCAGGCCCCCGCCGGCGCCTCCTGGGGCACGCTCCCGCCGCAGCGCACCGCGGAGTCCGCCCCGGCCGCCTCCGGCGAGGCGCCCGGCGCCGCCCCGTCCGCGCCGGACGCCCCGGCCGACGGGACGGTCACGATCCGCGCCGTCAACCCCGGGGCCCGCCGCGGTTCCGGCGATCAGGGGACCACCGCGATCCGCGCGGTCCGTCCCGGGAACGCGCCCTCCGGGAACGACGCCTCCGGGAGCGGGAACGCCGCCGGCAGCGCGCCCGCCGCGGACCACGGCACCACCGCCTTCCGCGCGGTCCGGCCGGACGCGGGCGAGGGCGGCCGCCCGGCGGCCCGGAACGAGACGATGGCCTTCCGGCTGCCGGCGGGCGAGCGGCCCGCGGCCGGCCCGGCCGGCGGCGCGCCGCAGTCCCTGCCCGCCACCGGGACGCCGGCCCAGCAGCAGCCCGCGCAGCAGCCGCCGGCTCCGCAGGCGGCCCGCCCGGCCCCGCCGCAGGCCGCGCAGCAGCCCCCGGCCGCCGCCCCGGCGCCCTCGCCCGCGTTCCCGGCGCAGGGCGCCGCCGGCGACGACGGCGTCATCCCGTGGAAGCCGCCGGCCGCCGACGTCTTCTTCGCCGCCGCCCAGGCCGCGCAGGGCCACCCGGCGCCGCTCGGCCGCCGGCTGGCCGCCCGGCTGATCGACTCCGCGGTGCTGGCCCTGGTCACCCTCGCGGTGGCGCTGCCCCTGTGGTCCACGGTCACCCACCACATCGACGCCAAGGTCGAGGCGGCCAGGCAGTCCGGCCGCCAGGTGACGGTGTATCTGGTCGACGGCACCACCGCCCCCGTCTTCCTGACGATCCTGGCCGTCGTCCTGATCGGCGGCGGCCTCTACGAGGTGCTGCCGACCCTCAAGTGGGGCCGCACGCTGGGCAAGAAGCTCTGCGGCCTGAAGGTGCTGGACATCGAGAGCCATGACACGCCGGAGACCGCGCAGGCGGTCAAGCGCTGGCTGGTCTACGGCGTGCTCGGGGTCGTCGTGGTCGGCGTGGCCAACGTCCTGTGGTGCGTGTTCGACAAGCCGTGGCGGCAGTGCTGGCACGACAAGGCGGCCCGTACCTTCGTCGCCTCCGACGCGCCGTCCGACTGACCGTCACCCGGTCGTCACCCCCTCGTTCCCCGGGCCGTCACCCGCCCTGACGGCCCGGGTACCCCGATCGGACTCCGCCGGATGCGGCGCCCGTCCGCAAGCGGTCGACTCGGGCCATGAGTACCGACCAGCCCCGGCCCGGCCCCGGTGAACCGCCCGAGAACGACCCGTTCCGGAAGCAGCCGCAGCAGCCCCCGGCGGGCGGCGCTCCGGACCACGGCGCCCCGCGCAACGGCACCCCGCCCGGCGGCCCGCCTCCACCCGGCGGCGCTCCTCCGCCCGGCGGCCCGCCGCCCCCCGGCGCCGGCCCCCCGCCGTCCTACGGGGGCGGGCCCCACGGCGGCGGCCCTTATGGCGGCCCCCACGGCGGCGGCCCGTACGGCGGGCCCCCGGCGGGCGGACCCTACGGCTACGGCTCCGGGGAGTACGGGGCCGATCCGCTGGCCGGGATGCCGCCGCTGGCCCACCGCGGCAAGCGGCTGCTGGCCCGGATCATCGACGCGATCATCATCGGCGTCCCGGTCACCCTGATCATGAACGCGATCGTCGGCTGGGTGGACTACTTCAGCACCAGCAACGTGGAGACCAGCAAGCAGGCGACGGTGTCCGGCGTGACGATGCTGGCGTATCTGATCTACGAGGGACTGATGCTGACCGCCCGCGGCCAGACGCTCGGCAAGATGGCGATGCGGATCCGGGTCGCGATGCTCGCCGACGGCTCGATCCCGACCCCGCAGGCCGGCTGGACCCGGGCCGCGGTCTACACCCTGCCGGAGATCGTCCCGTGCTGCGGCTTCATCTTCTGGCTGGTCAACGTCCTGTGGTGCACGTGGGACAAGCCGTACCAGCAGTGCCTGCACGACAAGGCGGCCCGGACGGTGGTGGTCGCGACGGACTGATTCCGTTACGGGGAAAGGCAGTTGACCTGGCGCAGCAGATATCTGACGTCAGGTCAAATATCCGGCTCAGCGGGTGTGTTCGCCGACCCGGGCCCCGGCGTGCGGCCGCGGCAGGTGGCCGGCCGGGGGCGGCACGGCCCGCAGCGGGGCGGCGCCCTCGGGGGCCGCGGCGCCCGCGCCGCCGCGGCGCACCACCCGCGACATCCCCGGCATGGGCACCGTCATGGCGACCAGCAGCCCGAGCCCGAGGCCGGCCAGGGCGATGACCGCGACCCCGATCCCGGTCTGCGTCTGCGAGAGCAGCAGCATCGCGAGGGTGGAGAGAAAGACCGTGGCCGAACCGTAGACGAGCTGGGTGGCGGTCGGACGAGGCATGGCGGAATCCGTCCTCGGAGGGTCGGCGGGGGTGTGGGACGCTCGGCGGCGCGCCGCCGAACGAGCCTACGATTCCTTGTGCCCGGGCGGAACGGAAGGTAAGCGTGACCTAACACACCGTCCCGGAGCACGGGGGCGCACAGCACGGTCGCGAAGGGGTCAGGCGTGGTCGCCCCGGGCGGCATCCGGCCTGCTGGGTGCGGGGGCGCATGCCCGTCGGGCATATCCCCCGGGTTGCCGGCCGACCGTCGGACCTTCCGGAAGCTGTGCGTCCGCTGTCCGATAGCTGTGAAAAGCAAGCCGGATAACGTACTTGGGCGGGCACACACACGTCAAGATCTGTCTTTTCTTCCCCACATCCGGTCGAATGCCCTCCAGCATTGGCCAGTTGATGGGGAGGACTTCGTCAAGTGAGACACCACCGAAGACTGTTCGGAGCGGCCGCCCTGGCCACGGCAATCGCCGCCACCGGGGCGGCCGTTCTCTCGACCGGGGTGGCCGCGGCCGCCGCCCCGTCGTCGGTCCCGCCCGCCGCGTCCGCCGTCCGCCAGGACCCGGCCCCCGAGCGGGCCGACGCCCACGACCTCAAGGGCCCGTTCAGCGACCGCCAGCGGGCCCAGCGCACCGAGGCGCTCCAGCAGGTCATATCCGGCGACGCCGAGGCGACCGAGCGCGGCGGCTCCAAGGTCGTCAAGCTCGGCAAGGGCAAGTACGTCGAGCTGGCCCGGGAGAAGACCGACAAGATCTTCACCATCCTCGTGGACTTCGGCGACAAGGTCGACGACACCACGATGTACGACCCGGACGGCGACGGTCCGCTGCCGCCGGTGAAGAAGTACGGCGGCACCCCCGGCCCGGCGCACAACCAGATAGCGAAGCCGGACCGCACCAAGGACAACAGCACCGCATGGCAGGCGGACTTCAACCGCCAGCACTACCAGGACCTCTACTTCTCGCACGACAAGAAGAAGGAGTCGCTGGCCAAGTACTACGAGAAGCAGTCCTCGGGCCGCTACTCCGTCAACGGCCAGGTCTCCGACTGGGTCCGGGTCCCGTGGAACGAGGCCCGCTACGGCTCCAACTACTGCGGCTCCACCAACTGCCCCAGCGCCTGGGACCTGATCCGTGACGCGGTCAACCAGTGGGTCACCGACCAGAAGGCCAAGGGCCGCACCGACGCCCAGATCAAGGCCGACCTGGCCCAGTACGACCAGTGGGACCGCAACGACTACAACCACAACGGCAACTTCAACGAGCCCGACGGCTACATCGACCACTTCCAGATCGTGCACGCCGGTGAGGACGAGTCGGCCGGCGGCGGCGCCCAGAAGACCGACGCCATCTGGGCGCACCGCTGGTACGCGTACGGCACGGACGCCGGCAAGACGGGCCCCGCGGGCAACAAGGCCGGCGGCACCCAGATCGGCGACACCGGCTTCTGGGTCGGCGACTACACCATGCAGCCCGAGAACGGCGGACTCGGCGTCTTCGCCCACGAGTACGGCCACGACCTGGGCCTGCCGGACGAGTACGACACCACCGGCAAGGGCGAATCCTCGGTGGACTTCTGGTCGTTGATGTCGGCCGGCTCCTGGCTCGGCCGGGGCAAGGACGCCATCGGCGACCTGCCCGGCGACATGAGCGCCTGGGACAAGCTCCAGCTCGGCTGGCTCAACTACGCCACCGCCAAGGCCGCCACGCCGTCCCGGCACACCCTGGGCGTCGCCGAGTACAACACCAGGAACAAGCAGGCGCTGGTCGTCAACCTGCCCGCCAAGAAGGTCACCACCGAGATCGTCAAGCCCGCCGAGGGCGCCACGCAGTGGTGGAGCGGCATGGGCGACGACCTCTCCAACACCCTGACCCGGACCGTGGACCTCACCGGGAAGTCCCGCGCCGCGCTCACCCTCAAGGGCTGGTGGGACACCGAGAAGGACTACGACTCCGTCTACACCGAGGTCTCCACCGACGGCGGCGCCAACTGGACGCCCCTGGACGGCACCGCGAACGGCGCGCCGCTGCCCCGCGACGCCTCCGGCAAGCCCGCGCTGACCGGCACCGTCACCGCCCCGCAGGACCTCGCCTTCCCGCTGGACGTCTACGCCGGCAAGAAGATCGGCCTGCGCTTCCGCTACCAGACCGACGGCGGCGTCGCCCTCAAGGGCTTCACCGCCGACGCCCTGACGCTCACCGCCGACGGCGCCCCGCTGTTCACCGACGACGCCGAGCACGGCGACAACGGCTGGACCAGCAAGGGCTTCTCGCGGATCGGCTCGTCCTTCACCAAGGACTACCCGCAGTACTACCTCGCCGAGAACCGCCAGTACGTGTCCTACGACAAGACCCTCAAGTCCGGCCCGTACAACTTCGGTTGGAAGACCTCCCGGCCGGGCTGGGTCGAGCACTTCCCGTTCCAGAACGGTGTGCTGATCTGGCTCTGGGACACCTCGCAGCGGGACAACAACGTCGGTGTGCACCCCGGCGTCGGGCGGATCCTCCCGGTCGACGCCCACCCGGCGGCCGAGCGCTGGGCCGACGGCACCCTGATGCGCAACCGCTTCCAGACCTACGACGCGACCTTCACCGGCGCCCGGACGGACGCCCTCACGCTCCACAAGGACGGCGCCGAGGTGAAGATCAAGTCGAAGCCCGGGGTCCGGGTCTTCGACGACCGCCACGGCGTCTACTACGACAAGGCGAACCCGACCGGCGGGGTGATCGTTCCTGACACCAACACCAAGATCGCGATCAGCAAGGAGGCCCGGGACGGCTCCACGGTGATCCTCACGGTGGGCCCTGCCGGCAAGTAGAAAGTAAAAACCGCAGGTCACAGCGATATCGGCCGCCGCCCCCTAGCGGGCGGCGGCCGATTCGGTTTAGATGCGTCCTGAACGTTCCTTGTTGACGCCGAGTCTCACGGGGGAGATATGACGAGGACCAGAGGCGGATTCAGCAGGCTTCCCGGCGGAAGCGTGGTGGTCGCCCTCTCACTGCCCAGACCGGACCACGGACCGCTCTGCGGGCCCTACGACGGCGGCTGCCGCATCCGGGTCCTGGTGCACGCCGTGAACCGCCAGCGCGCCCTGACCAGGCTGCGCAACCTCGGACTGCGGGCCGTCTACCTGCGCGGCAACACCGAGCCGCCGACCCCCGACGAGATCACCGCGGTCCTCCACCACCCCGACGGCCTCGTCTGGCGCGAAACCCCCGACGACGACACCGAGTCCTGGCACCCGATACGCGCGCTGCTGAAAAAACCCAGCCCGTTCGCATCCTCCAGCGCGTCCGCACACCCCAGCCCGTCCGGCGTTTGAGGACGAGCGTCCGCCAGGCCGCGATACGGGACGCTCAGCCGCCGGCCACCACCGGCTTGCCGCTGAGCTCCACCCCCGCCGCCCGAAGCTCCGAGAGCGCCGCCTCGGTGGTCTCGGCCGCCACCCCGGCGGTCAGGTCCAGCAGGACCCGGACGCGCAGGCCCTCGGCCACCGCGTCCAGCGCCGTCGCCCGCACACAGTGATCCGTGGCGATCCCCACCACATCGACCTCGGTGACCCCCCGCTCGCGCAGCCATTCCGCCAGCGGGACGCCGTTCTCGTCCGTGCCTTCGAAGCCGCTGTACGCGGCCTGGTGGGCGCCCTTGGAGAACACCGCGTCGATCGCTCCGGAGGCGATCGCCGGCGCGAAGTTCGGGTGGAAGCCGCTGCCCTCGGTGCCGGCCACGCAGTGCGCCGGCCAGGAGGTGCGGTAGTCGGGGTGGTCGGAGAAGTGGTCGCCCGGGTCGAGGTGGTGGTCGCGGGTGGCCACGACATGGCGGTAGCCGCTGCCGGCCGCGTCGCCCACCAGGTCGGTGATGGCCGCCGCGACGTCCGCGCCGCCCGCGACCGCGAGGCTGCCGCCCTCGCAGAAGTCGTTCTGTACGTCGACGACGATCAGTGCCCGGTGCATGGTGCGTGCCTTCCGGCTGGGGTTCGAAGGGGGCGCGAGGTCTGGTGTGACCGAGGGTAGCCACTGCGGGCGTGCCGCGGGAGGGGTGGCGCGGCCCCGCCCGCCGCCCGCGCGGCTCAGACGAACTCGGTGGGCAGCACCGGCTCCCCACGGGACAGCTGGGTGGCCGACAGCGGCAGCCCGGCGCGGGCCGCGATGTGGCGGCTCCGGGCGGCGTCCAGCGGCTCCCGGGCCACCACCTTGCCGCCGCTGATCAGCGGCACCTGGAGCAGCCGGTCGGTCAGCCCGGCCGGCACCGGCCCGGTGCCCACCACCTCGGCCTCCGCCACCCCCTCCTCGTCCGGCCGGCGCGCCGCCCACTTGCGGCCGCCGGCCGAGGACTTGGCGCCCATCGACTTCTTCGCCACCGGCCGCAGCGGCGCGCCCGGCTCGTCGCTGTCGGCCCGCGCCACCAGCTTGTAGACCATGGAGCAGGTCGGGTGCCCGCTGCCGGTCACCAGCTGGGTGCCGACGCCGTACGCGTCCACCGGCGCGGCGGCCAGCGAGGCGATGGCGTACTCGTCCAGGTCGCTGGTGACCACGATCCTGGTCTTGGTGGCGCCCAGCTCGTCCAGCTGCTGGCGCACCCGGTGCGCGATCAGCAGCAGGTCGCCGGAGTCGATCCGCACCGCGCCGAGGCCCGGTCCGGCCACCTCCACGGCAGTCCGCACCGCCTCG
The DNA here is from genome assembly GCF_051603415.1 of Streptomyces sp. S186. NCBI lineage: Bacteria > Bacillati > Actinomycetota > Actinomycetes > Kitasatosporales > Streptomycetaceae > Streptomyces > Streptomyces sp. S186. The sequence continues at coordinate 5,191,471 of NZ_CP193932.1, forward strand.
GTGACGTCGAAGGTGTCCACCAGCAGCGTGGTCCCGCTGCCCAGGGTGTCGACCTGCGCGGTGAAGGCGTCCCGCTCGCTGTCGTGGAGCAGGGTGAAGGCGTGCGCGCTGGTGCCGACGGTGGGGATGTTGTAGCGGAAGCCGGCGGCCAGGTCGGAGGTGACGTGGAAGCCGCCGACGTATGCGGCGCGGGCCGCGGCCACCGCCGAGAGTTCGTGGGTGCGCCGGGCGCCCATCTCCATCAGCGGCCGGTCGCCGGCCGCCACCGCCATCCGGGAGGCGGCCGCGGCCACCGCCGAGTCGTGGTTGAGGATCGACAGGATCACCGTCTCCAGCACCACCGCCTCCGCGAAGGTGCCCTCCACCCGCATGATGGGCGAGCCGGGGAAGTAGACCTCGCCCTCCGGGTAGCCCCAGATGTCGCCGCGGAAGCGGTAGTCGGCCAGCCAGTCCAGGGTCGGCCCGTCGAGGATGCCGCGCTCCCGCAGGAAGCCCAGGATGGTGTCGTCGAAGCGGAAGTTCTCCACCGCGTCCAGCACCCGCCCGGTGCCGGCCACCACGCCGTAGCGGCGCCCCTCCGGCAGCCGCCGGGTGAAGACCTCGAACACCGACCGCCGGTCCGCGGTCCCGGACCGCAACGCGGCCTGCAGCATGGTGAGTTCGTACTGGTCGGTGAAGAGCGCCGTCGACGGCACGGTCACCGGCAGCCCCAGGTCTGCAACGTTCACTTCGGCATCCCTCGCAATTCGATACGCCGCATCCGGCACCGGCCGGCGGTCCGGGGGACAGCCCCCGGGGGACACGGCATGACGACGATGCTACCCCTCGTACTCGTCACTTTGACGATAGTGGGGTGGGCCCACCCGGCGTCCACCCGGCGCCCGTCGGCGCCACGCCCGCCGCGGCCCGTGCGCGGGGGCGTTTGTGCGTCCCCCGCCCCCGGGTGGCAGCATGGGCCCTGTGAGCGCCCACCCGTCACCCATGAGCACCCTCCGACCGCACCATGCCACCCTCAGCGTCCCGGTCGAGATCGAGCGCCCGGAGGCCGAGGAGGCCGCTTTCGCGGTGCCGGAGCCGGACGTCCCGTGGGTCACGGTCGTGCACAACGACCCCGTCAATCTCATGAGCTATGTCTCCTACGTCTTCCAGACGTACTTCGGCTACTCCAAGGACAAGGCGCACCGGCTGATGCTCGACGTCCACCACAAGGGCCGCGCGATCGTCTCCAGCGGCACCCGCGAGGAAATGGAACGCGACGTGCAGGCCATGCACGGCTACGGCCTGTGGGCCACGCTGCAGCAGGACCGCGGATGACCGGCCAGTTCGAACCGCTGCCCGGAGGCGGTGCCGCCGCCCCGCTCGACGAGGTCGAGATCTCCATCCTGCGCAGCCTCGCCGTCCAGTTGCTGGAGCTGATCGGCCCGGGCGACGAGCCCGCCGGCGGGGACGACCCGCTGGCCGCGCTGTTCGCCGAGGGCCCCAGCGAGCCGCCGTCCGACCCGGTCCTCGCCCGCCTCTTCCCCGACGCCTACGGCGGCCCCGACCTCGTCCCGGACGACGATGTGCGCGCCGCCGCCGCGGAGTTCCGCCGCTACACCGAGAACGACCTGCGGGCCCGCAAGCGTGAGGACGCGCTGGCGCTGGTGCGCGCGCTGGACGCGCTGACGGGCGAGAGCGGCGGCGCGGTGCTGCGGCTCAAGCCGGACGAGTGCCGGCAGTGGCTCGGCGCGCTCAACGACCTCCGGCTCGCCATCGGCACCCGGCTGGAGGTCACCGACGAGGAAGACGGCGGGGAGCTGCTGCGGCTGCCGGACAGCGATCCGCGCAAGCCGATGGTGCTGGCCTACTTCTGGCTGGGCGGCCTCCAGGAGACGCTCGTCGAGGCGCTGACCGGCTGATCGCGGGGCCGGCGGGGCGGCTCCGGCGCGCATCGGGGCGCTCTCGCCCGGTCCCCTTCCGCTCCCCGTCCGTGTTCGCTCAGCGGAGGCTCAAATCCGGATAACGATCGCGTCACCACACCCGTGCACTCTGGTGCGGTTTCCGCTCTTTGTCCCGTTTTCCTCGCGTGACGATTCGCATTCTCCCTGGTCGGTTTCCAGTGAGCCGTGATAAAAGTTCTCGACCTGCCGTCTGCGACGCCACCCCTGTCGCTGCGGGAGCGCTGAGCCGGCCGACCGTCGGCGTGCAGGACTCCATCCGGGGGGATCGGGACCCGATCCGGAATGAACCGGATCGGTATGGAGAAAGGCGCACCACTCATGACCTCTGTGCAGGTCGACAAGAATCGCGACGGCAACGAGGCCGCTGGCGAGGCCCCCGAAGAGGGCTACCAGCGGGGTCTGGGCAATCGCCAGATCCAGATGATCGCCATTGGTGGCGCCATCGGTACCGGTCTGTTCCTCGGAGCAGGCAAGGCCATTTCCAAGGCCGGACCGAGCATCATCCTGGCGTATGCCATCGTCGGTCTGGTCATTTTCCTGATCATGCGGGCCCTGGGCGAACTGCTCATGTACCGGCCCGTTTCCGGCTCGTTCTCCGAGTACGGCCGGGAATTCCTCGGCCCGTTCATCGGGTTCGTCACGGGCTGGACGTACTGGCTCTTCTGGGTCGTCACCGGCATCACCGAAGTGACCGCCGCGGCCACCTATGTCCAGTACTGGAACGAAGGCATACCGCAATGGGTCTCGGCGCTGGTCTTCACCGTCGCGCTCTTCGGCATCAACCTGATCTCGGTGAAGATCTTCGGTGAACTGGAATTCTGGTTCTCGATGGTCAAGGTCACCGCGATCATGGGCATGATCCTGATCGGCCTCGGCGTCATCACGCTCGGCTTCTCCAAGGCCGGCGACACCGCCTCGTTCTCCCTGCTCTGGTCCCACGGCGGCTTCTTCCCCAAGGGCATCGGCGGCACGCTGATGACGCTCCAGATCGTGATGTTCGCCTTCCTCGCCGTCGAACTCGTCGGCGTCACCGCGGGCGAGGCGAGCAACCCCAAGAAGGTCCTGCCCAAGGCGATCAACACCGTGCCGTGGCGGATCGGCCTCTTCTACGTCGGTGCGCTCCTCATCATCCTGTCCGTCGTCAGCTGGACGGTCTTCAAGCCGGGCGTCAGCCCCTTCGTCGCCGCCTTCCAGCAGATCGGCCTGCCGGCCGGCGCGGGCATCGTCAACTTCGTCGTGCTGACCGCCGCGCTGTCCTCGGCCAACTCCGGGATGTACTCCACCGGCCGGATGCTGCGCGACCTCGCGCTCAACGGCCAGGGCCCAAAGCTCTTCACCAGGCTCAGCAAGCGCGGCCTGCCCACCTGGGGCACCGGCACCTCGGTCGCGCTGATGCTGTTCGGCGTCTACATCAACTACCAGTGGCCGGGCGACGCGTTCAACTACGTCGTCTCCTTCGCCACCATCTCCGGCATGTGGGCCTGGATCGTCATCCTCCTGTCCCACCTGCGCTACCGGGCCAAGGCCAACCGCGGCGAGCTGCCGCAGTCCGACTTCAAGGCCCCCGGCGCCCCGTACACCTCGCTCTTCGCGCTGGCCTTCATCGCCATGGTGATCGTGATGATGGGCGTCGACCCCGACACCCGGATCTCGCTCTACGCGGCCCCGCTGTGGGCCGTCATCATGGGCGTCGGCTACCTGGCGATCAAGCGCCGGGACGCCGCCCAGCTGAACGGGACGCCCACGGCCCCGGCCAAGAAGGGCTGACACCCCACGGAAGACCGGCCGGAAACCGCCGGCCGTCCAGCATGCGGGCCCGCGTGTACCACTCCTCGGTACACGCGGGCCTGCTGTTTGCCCGCCCGTCGCCCGCCACCACCCTCAACCGAGCGCTTCGCGCGCCCCTCTTATCCTTGGCCGCATGCTGACCCTCACCAAGGCCCTCCACGACCAGATCGTCGCGCACGCCCGGCAGGACCACCCCGACGAGGCGTGCGGCGTGGTCGCGGGCCCGGCCGGCAGCGGCCGCCCCGAGCGGTTCGTCCCGATGCTCAACGCCGCCCGCTCGCCCACGTTCTACGAGTTCGACTCCGCCGACCTGCTCAAGCTCTACCGCGAGATGGACGACCGGGACGAGGAACCGGTCATCATCTACCACTCGCACACCGCCACCGAGGCGTACCCCTCGCGCACCGACATCTCCTACGCCAACGAGCCCGGCGCGCACTACGTCCTGGTCTCCACCGCCGACACCGACGACGCCGGCCCCTTCCAGTTCCGCTCGTTCCGCATCCTGGACGGTGAGGTCACCGAGGAAGAGGTCCGGATAGTCGAGAGCTACGCCTGACGCGTGGCCGACCTCATGCCGGCGCCCCGTCGTTCTTCGTACACCCCGTGACCTGGGCGTTCACCCCCGGACGCGGCGCGTACGGAGAACGGCGCCGAGCCCGCGTCCCACCTGCCGTACAGCGGCCGACCGCATCCTGAGACGGGCTTCCAGAAGCCGGACCGGGAATCGATACGATGACCGCATGGTTGAGCGTGTCGTGTGCGGAACGAGCGAGCGGAGGCCGGGCGTGCAGCCGCACGCCCCGCTCGCCGTGCGCCGCTCCGCATCCGCCCTCCTGGGCGCCTTCGGCTGCGGAGCCGCCCGACTGCACGTCGACCTCTGCCGCCTCTCCAGCGCCATCTGTCCGCGCTGCGCCGCGAGCTGACCGCCGCCTGCCGCGGCGCCGCGCCGCGCCCCCGCGGGCCCGCGCCCCTGGCGCACCCCACCGCACGCACACCGCCACGGTGCCTCGCGCCCGCCCGCACCGCACCGCACCCGCCACCGCATCCCGAACTCCGACAGGAGCACTCCCATGGCCATCGAGGTCCGCATCCCGACCATCCTGCGCAGCTACACCGACGGCCAGAAGGCCGTCGAGGGCAGCGGGGCCACTCTCGACGAACTCTTCAAGGACCTGGACGGCCGGCACACCGGCATCCGCGAGCGCCTGGTCGACGACGGCGGGGAGCTGCGCCGCTTCGTGAACGTCTACCTCAACGACGAGGACGTGCGCTTCCTCGGCGGCATCGGCACCGAGCTCGGCGACGGCGACAGCGTGACGATCCTGCCGGCGGTAGCGGGCGGAAGGGTCTGAGGACCGTGCGGTACGACTCCCCGCTGGCGGCGGTCGGGAACACCCCCCTCGTCCGCCTCCCGCGCCTCTCGCCCTCCGAGGACGTCCGCATCTGGGCGAAGCTGGAGGACCGCAACCCCACGGGCTCGGTCAAGGACCGGCCCGCGCTCCACATGATCGAGCAGGCCGAGAAGGATGGCCGGCTCACCCCGGGCTGCACGATCCTGGAGCCCACCAGCGGCAACACCGGCATCTCGCTGGCCATGGCGGCCAAGCTCAAGGGCTACCGCATCGTCTGCGTGATGCCGGAGAACACCTCCGCCGAGCGCCGCGAGCTGCTCGCCATGTGGGGCGCCGAGATCATCTCCTCGCCCGCCGCGGGCGGCTCCAACACCGCCGTGAAGGTCGCCAAGGAGCTCGCCGCCGAGCACCCCGACTGGGTGATGCTCTACCAGTACGGGAACCCCGACAACGCCGGCGCGCACTACGCCACCACCGGCCCCGAGATCCTCGCCGACCTGCCCTCGGTCACCCACTTCGTGGCGGGCCTGGGCACCACCGGCACCCTGATGGGCGTCGGCCGCTATCTGCGCGAGCACGTCCCCGGCGTGCGGATCGTCGCCGCCGAACCCCGCTACGACGACGTCGTCTACGGCCTGCGCAACCTCGACGAGGGCTTCATCCCCGAGCTGTACGACGAGTCCGTCCTCACCACCCGCTTCTCCGTCGGCTCCGAGGACGCGGTCCGCCGCACCCGTGAACTCCTCGCGACCGAGGGCATCTTCGCCGGCATCTCCACCGGCGCGGCGCTGCACGCCGCCCTCGGCGTCGCCCGCAAGGCGGTCCGCGCCGGCGAGTCCGCCGACATCGTCTTCGTGGTCGCCGACGGCGGCTGGAAGTACCTCTCCACCGGCGTCTACACCGCCGAGTCGACCGAGGCGGCGATTGCGGCGCTGCACGGCCAGCTCTGGGCCTGAGGGCCCCGCGACCCCAGGGGTGGCCGCCGGCGTCCGCCGGGGCCACCTCTTCGCGCACCGCCCGCCGCCGGCACCCGCCCCGCGGGCCTCGGACTTCCGCCCACCGGAAGCCGGCGCGCGGCGGCCCGCCGAACCCCCACCCGGACTGGTGATTCCGCCCACAGCTCGCCCCACCAAAGGCGCCTCACGCCCTTTTGCGCCTTACGCTCGTGGGCACCGCACCGACCGCCAAGGACCCGGCAGCAGCCCGCACGGCACCGTCGGGACCGCCCCTTTCGGCACCGCCGGCCGCCCATGGAGGTTCACGCCCGCATGAAGCTCACCGTCGTCGGATGCTCGGGGTCGTTCCCCTCCGTGGAATCGGCCTGTTCGAGCTACCTCCTGGAGGCCGACGGCTTCAGGCTGCTCGTCGACATGGGCAACGGCGCCCTCGGCGAGCTGCAGCGCCACTGCGGCCTCTACGACCTGGACGCCGTGCTGCTGTCGCATCTGCACGCCGACCACTGCATCGACCTGTGCGGCTACTTCGTCGTCCGCTACTACCGCCCGGACGGCGGCCGCTGCGCGCCGATGCCGGTCTACGGCCCGGCCGGCACCGAGCGCCGGCTGACCGCCGCCCACGGCGACCTGCCGCACGACGCGGCGATGAGCGAGGTCTTCGACTTCCGCACGCTGACCGCCGGCACCACCGCCATCGGCCCGTTCACCGTCCGCACCGAACAGGTCAGCCACCCCGTCGAGGCGTACGGCTTCCGCATCGAGCACGGCGGCCGCACCCTGACGTACTCCGGCGACACCGGGCCCTGCGCGGCGCTGGACCGGCTCGCCGAGGGCGCCGACCTCTTCCTGTGCGAGGCGTCGTTCACCCACGGCAAGGAGGACATCCCGGACCTCCACCTCAACGGCCGGGAGGCCGGCGAGCACGCCCGGCGGGCCGGCGCCGGCCGGCTGGTGCTGACCCACATCCCGCCGTGGACCGACCCGGACATCAGCGTCCGCGACGCCCAGAAGGTCTACGACGGCCCGGTCGAGGTCGCCAAGGCCGGCGCGGTCTACGAGGTCTGAACGCCCGTCCTGCGCCGCATTCCGGCAGCCGTCGGGAAGTTGTCACCCGAGAACCGGAAAACCCCGGGTCCCCCTTCCGGCGAGGAAGGGAAACCCGGGGTCAACCGACGGGAACTACTGACTACTTGTTACTTGGACTCGGCCTTCTGCAGCTCCGCCAGCTCCTCGTCGGACTCGCGGCCCGGCGTCGGAAGGTTGAACTTGGTGATGGCGAAGCGGAAGACCGCGTAGTAGACCGCGGCGAAGCACAGGCCCACCAGGGCCAGGCCCCACGGGTTGGAGGCGATGCCCAGGTTGAGCAGGAAGTCGATCGCGCCGGCCGAGAAGCCGAAGCCGTCCTTCATGCCCAGCGCCCACGTCAGCGCCATGGAGACACCGGTGAGCACCGCGTGGATCGCGTACAGCACCGGGGCGATGAACATGAACGTGAACTCGATCGGCTCGGTCACACCGGTGATGAACGCGGTGAGCGCGAGCGAGAGCATCATGCCGCCGACGACCTTGCGGCGCTCGGGGCGGGCGCAGTGCACGATGGCCAGGCACGCGGCCGGCAGCGCGAACATCATGATCGGGAAGAAGCCGGTCATGAACTGGCCGGCGCTCGGGTCGCCGGCGAGGAAGCGCGCGATGTCGCCGTGCTTGTCGTGGAAGTCGCCCGCCTGGAGCCACGGGAAGGAGTTCAGCAGGTGGTGCATGCCGACGGGAATCAGCGCGCGGTTGGCGACACCGAAGATGCCCGCGCCCGCGGCGCCCGAGCCGACCAGCCACTCGCCGAAGTTGTGCAGACCCGCGCCGAGCACCGGCCAGATCAGACCGAAGACGATGCCTATGACCAGGCCGGAGAAGGCCGACAGGATCGGCACCAGCCGGCGGCCGCCGAAGAAGCCCAGCCAGTCGGGCAGCTTGGTCCGGTAGAAGCGCTGGTAGAGCAGGGCCACGACGAGGCCCATCACCACACCGCCGAGCACACCGGCGTTGACCGGCGCCTCGTTCATGACGATCTTGCCGTCCACGACCGACGCGACCTTCGGCAGGTTCTTGTCGGTGAAGGTCGCCAGCACCTTCTGGAAGACGAGGTAGCCCGTCACGGCGGCCAGCGCGGTCGAGCCGTCCGACTTCTTGGCGTAGCCGATCGCGATGCCGACGGCGAACAGCAGCGGCATGTTGTCGAGGATCGCGCCGCCGCCGGCCGCCATATAGCCGGCGATCTTGGTGATGACGGTCGGGAACGACTCCCGGCCGAGCATGTCGTCGTGGCCGAGACGGACGAGCAGGGCGGCTGCGGGCAGCACGGCGACCGGCAGCATCAGGCTGCGGCCGATGCGCTGCATGACAGCCATCGCGCCGGCACCCTTCTTCTTGTCGGCCGCGGGGGCGGCACTGGCCGTGGACACAACTTCCTCCAGTGGGCAAGGCGCCGCCCGGGCAAATGGGGTGGGGGATGGCGGCGTCTCGGGGACGCGGCAGAGCGGCCGCATGATCCACACCAATCAAGTGGTGTAGACCTGTTGTAGCACGGCGAAGCCGCCGCGAGGAACCCGCGGAATACCCGGCCCCCGCCACGGCACCCGCAAAACCCGCCGGCCCGCTCCCGGACCGGCGCTATTTCACGTTCTCGCGCTCCATCGCATCCCCCACCTCGTCCGGCTCCCGCCCCGGCGTCTGCAGATCGAATTTCGTGATCGCGAAACGGAACACCGCGTAGTAGAGCCCGGCGAAACACAGACCGATCGGAATGATCAGCCACGGCCGGGTCGCCAGTCCCCAGTTGATGACGTAATCGATCAGGCCGGCCGAGAAACTGAAACTGTCGTGCACCCCCAGCGCCCAGCTCACCGCCATCGACACCCCCGTCAGCACCGCGTGCAGCACATAGAGCGCCGGCGCCACGAACATGAACCCGTACTCGATCGGCTCGGTGACGCCCGTGACGCACGAGGTCAGACCCACCGACAGCATCATCCCCGCGATCTCCTTGCGGCGGTGCGGCCGCGCGCAGTGCGTGATCGCCAGCGCCGCCGCCGGCAGCGCGAACATCATGATCGGAAAGAATCCGGTGGTGAACTGGCCCGCCGCCGGATCACCCGCCAGAAAACGGTTGATGTCGCCGTGGACCACCGTCCCGTCCGGCTTGGTGAAACTCCCGAACTGGAACCACAGCGGAATATTCAGGAACTGATGCAGCCCCACCACCAGCAGCGCACGGTTCGCCACCCCGAAAATCCCCGCACCCCACGCACTCAGCGCCGTCAGCCACTCGCTGAAACGCATCAGCCCCGCACCGACCGGCGGCCACACGAACAGGCAGCACACCGCGAAGACCAGCCCCACGAACGCCATGACGATCGGGACCAGCCGGCGGCCGTTGAAGAAACCCAGCCAGTCCACCAGCCGCACCCGGTGCAACCGCTGCCACAGCCAGGCCGAGCAGAGCCCCATCACGATGCCGCCGAACACCCCCGGATTCTGGAACGCCGCCTGCGTCACCTTCGCCGAGGTGTCCACACACACCCCGTTCCACAGGCCGGCCTGGGTGTACGTCTGCCCCGCCGCACAGCCCGCCGGGAACGCGTGCAGCACCGAGTAGTAGACGAGGAAACCCACCACCGCGGCCAGCGCCGTCGACCCGTCCGCCTTCTTCGCCATCCCGATGGCCACCCCGACGCTGAACAGCAGCGGCAGCCCCAGCCCGGAGTCCAGCAGCGCCCCGCCCGCCCCCGCGAACACCCTGGCCACCGCGTCCCAGCCGAGCCCCTTGGCGCCGAAGACATCCGGCTGGCCGAGCCGGTTCAGGATGCCCGCCGCCGGCAGCACCGCGATCGGCAACTGCAGGCTGCGGCCCATCTTCTGCAGGCCCTGGAACAGGCCCGCCGCCCGGTTCCCGAGCGGCCCGGCCGGCTTCTTCCCGGGCGCCGCGCCCGCCGCGTCCGCACTCATCCGCGCCCTCCGGGTCCGCCCGGCGCCGCCCCGCCCCCGCCCGGCCCGCCGCTTGCCGCATACTGGTGGTGTAGACCACTTGTCGGAGGGGGCACTTCCGGAAACCCCCTCCGACGTTCGCCATCTTTCGCCATGGAGCGGACGAGCGCCCCTGGAAGGGGGCTGAACGTGCGTTACCGTGTGAAATCCGCGCGGCGGAAGCGCCGACGGCCGAGACAAGCAGGAGTGGACATGGCCAGCAAGGCTGAGAAGATCGTCGCCGGGCTCGGCGGACTCGACAACATCGAAGAGGTCGAGGGCTGCATCACCCGCCTCCGCACTGAGGTCGCCGACGCCTCCCTCGTCGATGAGGACGCTCTCAAGGCCGCCGGCGCCCACGGCGTCGTCAAGATGGGCACCGCGATCCAGGTCGTCATCGGCACCGACGCGGACCCCATCGCTTCCGAGATCGAAGACATGATGTGAGCTGATCCCCCCACGGATCACCCCCCGAGGGCCCCGCATCCCGTGCACCCCGACGCACCGGAACGGGGCCCTCGGCACAGCCGATAGGGTCGTGGCCATGTCTCGCATCGACGGCCGCACCCCCGAACAGCTCCGCCCCGTCACCATCGAACGCGGCTGGAGCAAGCACGCCGAAGGCTCCGTCCTCGTCTCCTTCGGCGACACCAAGGTCTTCTGCACCGCCAGCGTCACCGAAGGCGTCCCCCGCTGGCGCAAGGGCACCGGCGAGGGCTGGGTCACCGCCGAGTACGCGATGCTGCCGCGCTCCACCAACACCCGCGGCGACCGCGAGTCCGTCCGCGGCAAGATCGGCGGCCGCACCCACGAGATCTCCCGCCTCATCGGCCGCTCCCTGCGCGCTGTCGTCGACTTCAAGGCCCTCGGCGAGAACACCGTCGTCCTGGACTGCGACGTCCTCCAGGCCGACGGCGGCACCCGCACCGCCGCCATCACCGGCGCCTACGTCGCACTGGCCGACGCCATCGCCTGGGCCCAGCACAAGAAGCTCGTCAAGCACGGCCGCCGCCCCCTCACCGGCACCGTCAGCGCGGTCAGCGTCGGCATCGTCGACGGCGTCCCCCTCCTCGACCTCTGCTACGAGGAGGACGTCCGCGCCGAGACCGACATGAACGTCGTGTGCACCGGCGACGGCCGCTTCGTCGAGGTCCAGGGCACCGCCGAAGCCGCCCCCTTCGCCCGCACCGAACTCGACGCGCTCCTCGACCTCGCCGTCACCGGCTGCGCCACCCTTGACACCGCCCAGCAGGAAGCGCTGGCCCGCACCCTCTGACGCACCCGGCCACCGGGGCGGGCGGCGGCACACCACCACCCCGCCGCCCGCCCGGGCCGCAAAGGAATAATCACCCCTCATGGAGTCACAGACCGGCCGCCCGGCAGCCCCCCGCCGCCTCGTCCTCGCCACCCGCAACACCGGCAAGATCACCGAGCTCCGCGCCATCCTCGACGCGGCCGGCCTCGACGTCGAACTCGTCGGCGCCGACGCCTACCCCGACGTCCCCGACGTCAAGGAGACCGGCGTCACCTTCGCCGAGAACGCCCTCCTCAAGGCACACGCCCTGGCCCGGGCCACCGGCCTGCCCGCCGTCGCCGACGACTCCGGACTCTGCGTCGACGTCCTCGGCGGCGCCCCCGGCATCTTCTCCGCCCGCTGGGCCGGCCGGCACGGCGACGACCAGGCCAACCTCGACCTGCTGCTCGCCCAGCTCTCCGACATCGACGACGCCCACCGCACCGCCCGCTTCGCCTGCGCCGCGGCCCTCGCCCTCCCCGACGGCACCGAACGCGTCGTCGAGGGCACCCTGGAGGGCGTCCTCCGCCGCACCCCCGCCGGCACCGGCGGCTTCGGCTACGACCCCGTCCTCCAGCCCCTCGGCGAGACCCGCACCTGCGCCGAACTGACCCCCGCCGAAAAGAACGCCATCAGCCACCGCGGCAAGGCATTCCGCGCCCTGGCACCGGCGGTACGGGAGTTGGTGGGCTGAGCCAATGAATCAGGCCTCGTGCCTTCGATCTGAAGGTACGAGGCCTGATCTTCCTGTGGGCCCGGTGGGACTCGAACCCACGACATACCGGATCTAAACCGGCATCCTCTTGCCAGCTGGGATACGGGCCCGCAGCGCTGCCTACTCTACTGGGCGCTACGGTCCGCTCGTCGCCCTCCCCTGCACCAGGTACTGGTAATCGCGTGGCAGTTGGGGCACAGCAACCGGAGGTTCTCCCTGCGGTCGTCGTTCCAGTCCCCGCTGACGTGATCGATCTCCAATGTCATGGGCTTCCCCAGCCATGCGGAGCCGACACCGCACCTGGCACACCGCTCGGGCACACCGACCTCCCGGAGTGCCCGCCGCAGCTGGCGGGTTGGCGTGCGCTGCTTGCGGTCGTGCTGAACCAGGATGTCTTCGGGGCGCTTGGCGGGCACGGGTCCGGGCTTTCCGCGCAGATGTGCCTGCCCCAGGAAGTGTGCCGTCGAGAGTTGCTCTTCTGCGATCCACTCGCGCAACAGCGTGCGCTGGCGCGCGTTGCCGGGTCGTCCTAAGCGGCGGAGTGCTTCAGCGAGGGAATCCGACTCGGCTACTGCTGTGCGCAGTGCGTCGGGTGTGGGGCGAGTTTTGCGCCGGGTCATATTGCCACAGTGACGGAAATGCGCGGTGTCGATCCCGAAGTGCTCGAAGCGCCGGCAGAGGTAGCGGCGGAGGGACTTGTATGGGCGGGTTCCAAGGAACGCGATGACCTCGTCGATGTCGGAACACCGTGCAGCGGCTTCGGTCAGTCGCTCGCGGGTGTACTGCACGCCACTGCTCATGCAGCGCCAGCCCTCGCGCGACCCTTGCCCCGTCCCCGGTAACTATCCGTCGTCGAATGGCAGTTGGGGCAGAGGAGTCGAAGGTTTCCGATCCGGTTGTCGCGCCAGTTGCCGTCGATGTGGTCGACCTCCAGGGGGAGCGACTCCCCCTGCCAGACCGCTTCGATCCCGCACAGGGAGCAGCGCTCCGCAACGCCCAGCTCGCGCATCGCCCTCTTGAGTCGGCTGTTCGGGACGCGTGTGGCGTGCGCTGACGTGGCCTCCACCAGGATCTCTTCGGCCGTTCGGCGACGCTGGTTGCACCTCATGTTCTCCGTGCGGGCCGCAGGCGTGAAGTGCGAAGTGTCAATGCCGTAGGCCCTGATGCGGCGGCTGATGTGCGTATGGTGCCCGCCGACAACCTCAAGCCCGAGATGGCGCAGCACTTCGCACATGTTCGTCGAGACGGACACCGCGGCCTGGAGGGTCTCCCTGGTCCACTTGACCCCCTCCCGCTCGAAGTGCGACGTGTCCACCCCCAGCTTCCTCATCCGCTCCCTGAGGTAATTCCGCTTCGCACCGCTCCCCGGATCCACTCCCAGCTTCCCCAGCGCCTCCGGCAACGTCCGCGACGTCGACGCCGCGGCCTCCAGTCGCTCCCGGGTGTACGGACTCACCGGCATGATGCCCCCTCAGTAGTGGCGCACCAGGCCCACCCCGTGCGCTCTGTCAGATTTCGAACTGAACAACGATCGAACGCAGGGGTGGTTACGGTGGGTGAGTGGGCGGACGCGGGGCCGTCAGAAGCGTGGTTCGTGGGTGCGTTCCGCGATGAGGGCGAGGGCCTCTTCCTTGGTGGCGACGGAGGGTGGGGAGCCTTCGAGGGGCTGTTGGGCGGTCTCCTTCATGCAGGCGACGGCGATGACGCCGATGAGGGCGGCGCCCATCGTGTAGTAGGCGGGGACCATGACGTTCTTGTGGAAGGCGCCCATCAGGGCGGTGATGACCAGGGGGGTGGTGCCGCCGAAGAGGGAGACCGCGAGGTTGTAGCCGATGGACAGGGAGCCGTAGCGGACGCTGGTGGGGAAGAGGGCGGGCAGGGCGGCGGACATGGTACCCAGCAGGCAGAGAAGGGAGAGGCCGAGCAGGGCCATCCCGCAGCCGACCCCGATCAGGGAGCCCCGCTTGACCAGGAGGAACGCCGGGACGGCGAGGACGAGGAAGCCGAGCATCCCGGTCATCAGGAGCGGTTTGCGGCCGTAGCGGTCGTTGAGCCTGCCGACGGTGGGGAGCAGGCAGATCAGGACGACCATGGTGACGAGCAGGATCAGCAGGCCGTGGGTCTCGTCGTACTTGAGGGTGTCGGTGAGGTACGTCGGCATGTACGACAGCAGCATGTAGTCGGTGATGTTGTAGGCGCCGACGAGGGCGATGCACAGGATGAGTGCGGGCCAGTGGTGGGTGAGGATCTCGCTCAGTTTTCTGCCCGCGGAGTTGGCGGGTTGGTGGGCGAACTCCTCCTCGGTGCGGCCGGGGGTGTCGGCCGGGGCGTGGGTCTGTGCCGACTCGAACTTCTGGAAGGCCGGGGTCTCGTCGAGCCGCAGCCGCAGGTAGAGGCCGACGAGGCCGAGGGGGCCGGCGATGAGGAACGGGACGCGCCAGCCCCAGGCGAGCATGGCGTCCGGGCTCAGCGCGGTGTTGAGGGCGAGGACGATGCCGGCCGCCCCGGTGTAGCCGATGAGGGTGCCCATCTCCAGGAAGCTGCCGAAGTAGCCGCGTTTCTTGTCGGGGGCGTACTCGGCGATGAACGTGGAGGCGCCGCCGTATTCGCCGCCGGTGGAGAAGCCCTGGATGAGCCGGAAGAGGATGAGCAGGGCGGGGGACCACAGGCCGATGGCCGCGTAGGAGGGGATGAGCCCGATGCACAGGGTGCCCAGCGCCATCATGATCATGGTGAGGGCGAGGACCTTCTTGCGGCCGATGCGGTCGCCGAGGGGGCCGAAGTAGGCGCCGCCCAGCGGCCGTACGAGGAAGGCCACGGCGAAGGTGGCGAACGAGGACAGCAGGCTGGTGGTGGAGCTGCCGGTGGGGAAGAAGACCTTGCCGATGGTCAGCGCCAGGTAGCTGTAGATCCCGAAGTCGAACCACTCCATGGCGTTGCCGAGTGCGGCGGCCTTGACCGCGCGGCGGACGGTCGGTTCGTCGGTGACCGTGATGTCGGTGCGGCGGAGCCGGGGGTTGCGGCGCCGGTCGATGGCGCGGAAGAGCACCCGGTGGCGTCTGCGCGCGTCCCGGTCCGACCCCGGTGCGGAGTGGTGGTCTTCGGAACTGAGGTGCGGCACGCGGTGGTCCTCCCGGTTGTTCTGTGCGCGATGCGGCTGCGCGGGCGTGGGAACTACGACGTGTGCGCCTGGCCGCTGGGAGGCGGGTCGAAACACCGTGGGGGGTGTTCGCGAGGTATGTCACGTGGAATCCGCCCGTCCGGCGCAGGTCGGAGGGGTGGAGGGTTGCCGTACGGGGGTGGCTTGTTACAGGACTGGTACACAGCCGCGTGGTCATCGCAGCATTCGGGCAATCAGCCTGTGTCGGGGGGAGAGGAGAGTGGCGGTGGCGAAATAGCCCTTTTTCCGGCGCAGGTCCGTCGAAGGGGGCCTTTCACCGTCGGGACGTGAGGGAAGTGGCAGCCGCCGGGCGGTGCCGCGCGCGGGCTCCGGGGGCCGGTGTGGGGCCGCCGCGGCGGTCGTTGTTTGCTTGGTGGGGTTGACGGGGCGAGGGAGCCCCGGGAGGAGTGTGTGATGACCGACCGCGAAGGGGCCCGCTTCAGGCGCGGGCGCGCCGCCCTGGTGGCCTTTGTCGTGGTGACCGCGCTGGCGGCCGGCGGGGTGTGGTTCAGCCAGGCGTCGCAGCGCGCGTCGGCGGTGGATGCCGCGCCGAAGACCTCGGCCGTCCGGGACGTGAAGTCCGACGGCGAGGTGAAGGCGGGTGCGCGGCCGACCGGCGGTCTCCCGGGCGTCCGGGACTGCGGGATCGGGGAGCCCGAGATCCGTCCCCGGGTGATCACGCTGACCTGCGCGGATGCCGGGATGGTGGCGACCGGGATCACCTGGGAGCGCTATGACGCCGACGAGGCCGAGGGGCACGGCGTGGTGCAGGTCGAGAAGACGGCGGCCGGGGTGGGCACGGATGCCGGGTACCGGGCGACGTTCCGGCTCTACGGCGCGAAGGTGGTCGACGGGGCGCGGGCCTTCACGGGCCTGGAGGTGACGTACGAAGGCTCGACGCCGCTCGGTGACACGACGGAGATGTACAACCTCGCGTGATGGGCATTCGAGGCCGGATCGCCCTGGCCATTTCGGGTATGACGGCGCTTGCGGTGGTGGTGCTCGGGTTCGCCGTGCACCACATCGCCGATGCCGAGCGGGAGAGGTCGGCCCGGGCGTATCAGGACGAGCGGCTGAGTTCGGCGCTGCAGATCTACGAGCGGGACGGGACGCTGGCGCTGGGCGCGCAGCTGGACGACGCGACGCTGCCGTCGCCGCTGCGGGCGGCGGTCTTCCATGACCGTTCGGGGACGTATGTCAGCGGTGGCGACGATCCGCGGGTGTGGGCGGCGACCGGGGTCGGCGGGGACGGGGAGCGGCCGACGCGTTCGCTGTCGGTGTCGGCGGCGTATCCGGACAACGATCCGGCGCAGGTGGCGCTGGACCGGGCGCTGCTGATCGCGGGGTGCGGGACGGTCCTGCTGATGGCGGTGGTGTCGTGGTTCGTGGCGCAGCGGCTGTCGCGGCGGCTGCGGCTGAGCGCGGCGGCGGCCCGGCGGATCGCGGCGGGTGAGCCGCCGGACGCGGACGCGCTGGCCGGTGACGGCCGGGACGAGGTGGCCGAACTGGGCCGCAGTGTGCACCACATGGCGACGTCGCTGGCGGCGCGGGTGGAGGCGGAGCGGGAGTTCACCGCGGATGTGGCGCATGAGCTGCGGACGCCGGTGGCGGGCCTGGTGGCGGCGGCGGAGCTGCTGCCGGAGCCGCGGGCCGTGGAGCTGGTGCAGGACCGGGCGCAGGCGATGCGGCGTCTGGTGGAGGACCTGCTGGAGGTGTCGCGGCTGGACGCGGGGGTGGAGCGGGCCGATCTGGACGCCTGTGAACTGCCGTCGCTGGTGCGGGGGATCGTGCAGCGGGCGGCCCGGCAGCGCGGGGTGGACGACCTGGCGGTGTCGGTGACGGTCGAGGGCGAGCCGCGGATCGTGGAGACCGACCGCCGGCGGGTGGAGCGGGTGCTGGTGAACCTGCTGGCGAACGCGGCCAAGCACGGGGAGCCGCCGATCGAGGTGGTGGTGGCCGGGGCGCGGATCGTGGTGCGGGACCACGGGCCGGGCTATCCGGCGGAGTTGTGTGCGGAGGGGCCCCGGCGGTTCCGTACGGCGGCGCCGGAGCGCGGTACGGGGCACGGGCTGGGGCTGACGATCGCCGCGGGGCAGGCGGGGGTGCTCGGGGCGCGGCTGGAGTTCGGCGCCGCGGCGGGCGGCGGCGCCGAGGCGGTGCTGGAGCTGCCGGACCGGGCGACGGTGACGGTCCCGGAGGCGGCGGCGACGGCACCGTAGCGGTGCGGCCGCCGCCCGCCGCGGCCCGGCAGGGGTGCCGGTGTTACAGCCCCAGATCCTTGATGATCTTGGCAACGTGGCCGGTGGCCTTGACGTTGTAGAGGGCCCGTTCGACCTTGCCGTCCTCGTCGACGACGACGGTGGAGCGGATCACGCCGGTGACGGTCTTGCCGTAGAGCTTCTTCTCGCCGAAGGCGCCGTAGGCGGTGAGCACCTCCTTGTCCGGGTCGGCGAGCAGGGTCACCTTCAGGTCTTCCTTCTCGCGGAACTTTGCGAGCTTCTCCGGCTTGTCGGGGGAGATGCCGATGACGTCGTAGCCGTGGCCGGCGAGGAGGTCGAGGTTGTCGGTGAAGTCGCAGGCCTGCTTGGTGCAGCCGGGGGTCAGGGCCGCCGGGTAGAAGTAGACGATGACCTTGCGCCCCTTGTGGTCGGCGAGCGAGACCTGCTTGCCGTCGGCGTCGGGGAGCGTGAAGGCGGGCGCGGTGTCGCCGGGCTGGAGTCGCTCACTCATGGTGGGTCTCCGTCTCCTTGCGGTGGTGCTGCGGATGGTAGGACGCCCCCGACATTAGCCAGCGGGGCGCCCGGAGCGCGGCGGGGGCGTCGCGGCGGCGCGAAACGGGGGTGCTGTGGGGCGTACGCGGGTGCGAGCTGACAGACTGTCCTTCACGAATCGGCACATGATCGAAGTGGCCGGTTCCGTACGAGGCGGCCCCGGTACGCGTCCGGCCCCCGTACGCATCGGCACGAGATGACGGAGGCGGCGCGGTGTCGGAAGCCAGGACCCCTGCCCAGATCGAGGCGGACATCGTCCGCAGGCGGCAGGATCTCGCCGTGACGCTCGACGAGATCGGCGTCCGGCTGCACCCGAAGACGATCATGGGCGACGCGAAGGCGAAGGCGTCGGCGGCCGTGGACCGCACGGCGGGGCGGGCCTACGTGGCCGTCAACCGCCTGGTCTCGGACGTGCGCGGCCAGCTGGTGTCCGAGGACGGGGCGCCGCGCCTGGAGCGGATCGTTCCGGTGGCCATGGTCGGGGTGGCCGTGATCGGTCTGCTGGCGCTGGGTTCGAAGAAGCGGCGCAAGTAGCGCGCCCCCGGGGCCCGTCCGGCCCACCGGATCCGGCCCGCGGTGCAGGTGCGCCGGCGCGGGGCAGGTACGGTCATGCCGTGAGCCCGAATAACACCAAGGACACCCACGACAAGCTGCCGATCCGGATGCTGCACGACCGTGTGCTGGTCCGGACGGACATCCCCGAGGGCGAGCGCCGTTCGTCCGGCGGCATCGTCATCCCCGCGACCGCGGCGGTCGGCCGCCGCCTGGCCTGGGCCGAGGTGGTCGCGGTGGGGCAGAACGTACGGACCGTCGAGGTGGGCGACCGGGTGCTGTACGACCCCGAGGACCGGGCCGAGGTCGAGGTGCGCGGGGTGGCGTACGTGCTGATGCGCGAGCGTGATCTGCACGCGGTGGCCGCGGAGCGCCTGGAGGGCGCCGACGACTCGACCGGCCTGTATCTGTAGCGCCGTTCCTGTGGCTGTGGGGGCTCCCCCGTCGGCGGTGATCCGTGTCACCGCAGGCGGGGGAGCCCTTTGCTAGCCTCGGGGAAACCCGACGAGACGCGCCGTACCGGGTCAGGACAAGACGACGCACCCCTGTTGAAGCCCTTTCACGGAGGTGCCGTCATGGCATGGATCCTGCTGCTCGTCGCCGGCCTGCTGGAGGTCGGCTGGTCGGTCGGGATGAAGTTCACCGACGGGTTCACCCGGCTGTGGCCGAGTGTGGCCACCGGCGCCGGCATCGTCGCCAGCATGGTGCTGCTCTCCTACGCGGCCCGCACGCTGCCGATCGGCACTGCCTACGGCGTCTGGGTCGGCATCGGCGCGGCCGGCGCGGCGGTGGTCGGCATGCTCGTCCTCGGCGAACCGGCCACCGCCGCGCGGATCTTCTTCATCTGCCTGCTGTTGGTGGCGGTGGTCGGGCTGAAGGCCACGTCCGGCCACTGACGGCGCCGCGCCCGCCGCCTCCGACCGCCCGCCGCTAGCCGCCGCCCCACCGCTGGGCCAGGTCGTCGGCCTCGGGCGGGACCACGGTCGGGAACTCCTCGGTGGGTGCGGTGGTCGGGGGCAGGTCGGTGGGGGTCGGGGGCAGGGTCGGCTCGCCGGTGCCGGTGGGGGCGCCGGTCCCGGTCGGCGCCCCGGTGCCGCTCGCGGTGGGGCTGCCGGACGGGCCGCCGCTCGGGGACGCCGAGTCGCTCGGGGACGCCGACTCGTCGGCGGACGGCGAGGCGGACGGGCTCGGCTCGGCGCCCTCCTGGAGTTGCAGGTCGAAGTCGTGGACGGGGCGGTCGGCCAGCGCCGCCGCGGTGTAGTCGGCCCAGATCCGGGCGGGGAAGTCGCCGCCGTTGACGCGGTCCAGGCCGGCCGCGCCGTAGAGCGGTTCCTGGGCCGCGGTCTGCGGGTGCTGGCCCAGCACGGCCACGACGGTGGCCAGGTCGGGGGTGTAGCCGGCGAACCAGGCGGCCTTGTCCTGCTCCGCGGTGCCGGTCTTGCCGGCCGCCGGGCGCCCGGCGGCCTGGGCGGCGGTGCCGGTGCCGCCGTCGACGACGCTGCGCAGGATGTGGGTGGTGGTGTCGGCGGCGGCCCGCCCGACGGCGGTGGTCTGCGCGCGCCGCGGCAGGTCGATCTCCTCACCGGCCTTGGTGACGCGGTCGACCAGGGTGTACGGGAGCTTCCGGCCGTGCCGCGCCAGGGTCGCGTAGACCTCGGTCATGTCCAGCACGCTGGGTGTCGCGGTGCCCAGGGAGATGGCGCCCCGGGAGGCGGCGAGGCCGGGGGCGTCGGCGGGGACCCCGAGGGCGACCGCGGTCTTGCGGACGGTGCCCGGGCCGACGTCGATGCCCATCTGGGCGTAGACCGCGTTGACGGACTTGTCGGTGGCCTCGGTGACGGTGATCGGGCCGTAGGAACGGTCGTCCTCGTTGGCGGGGGCGAAGCCGGTGGGTCGGCCGTGACTGATCGTCATCCGCTTGTCGGTGCCGTCGTAGACGGTGCGGGGGGTGATCGGGGAGCCGTCCTGGGTGACGGAGTGGTGCTGGACGGCGGCGGCGAAGACCAGCGGCTTGAAGGTGGAGCCGACCTGGTAGTCGCGCCGGGTGGCGCTGTTGACGTACTGCCTGGCGTAGTCGATGCCGCCGTAGAGGGCGACGACCCGGCCGGTGGCGGGGTCGATGGAGGCGCCGCCGGCCCGGACGGCGCGGTCCACCGCGCGGCCGGCGTCGAGCCGGTCCATCAGCTGGGTGCGGACGGAGTTCACGAAGGCGTTCTGCCGCTTGCGGTCGATGGTGGTGGTGATGCGGTAGCCGCCGGCCCGGAGGGTGGTCTCGTCGACGACGTCGTGCTCGGTGAGGTAGTCCCGGACCGCTTCGACGAGATAGCCGCGCTGCCCGGAGAGGCCGGCGGAGGCGCGGGCCTGGACGAGGGCGGGGAAGGTCATCGCGGCGCGTTCGGCGCGGCCCAGCCACTTCTGCTTGACCATGCCGTCCAGCACGTAGTTCCAGCGGGCCACGGCGCGCGGGCGGTTCTCGGGGTGGGCGGTGATGTCGTACGCGCTGGGGGCGTTGAGGAGCGCGGCGAGGTAGGCGCCCTCGGCGGTGGTGAGGTCGCCGACGTTCTTGCCGTAGTACGCCTGGGCGGCGGCCTGGATGCCGTAGGCGTTGCGGCCGTAGTAGCTGGTGTTGAGGTAGCCCTGGAGGATCTCGTCCTTGGACTCCTCGCGGTCCAGCTTGATGGCGATGAAGAACTCCTTGGCCTTGCGGGTGAGGGTCTGTTCCTGGCCCAGGTAGTAGTTCTTGACGTACTGCTGGGTGATGGTGGAGCCGGACTGTCTGCCCTTGCCGGTCACGGTGTTCCAGGCGGCCCGCAGCATCGCGGCCGGGGCGACGGCGGACTCGGAGTAGAAGTCCCGGTCCTCGGCGGCCAG
Source organism: Streptomyces sp. S186 (assembly GCF_051603415.1). Taxonomy (NCBI): domain Bacteria; kingdom Bacillati; phylum Actinomycetota; class Actinomycetes; order Kitasatosporales; family Streptomycetaceae; genus Streptomyces; species Streptomyces sp. S186. The sequence continues at coordinate 5,212,893 of NZ_CP193932.1, forward strand.
TACGGCCCGCTGGACGGTCCTGGGCACCTGGCCGAGCGGGACGTTCTCGCGGTTGACGTCGCCGTCGCGGGCCAGTTCCGTGCCGTCGGAGTAGAGGTAGACGTTGCTCTGCGCCTTCGCGGCGCTGTTGGCGGGCGGGATGCCGACGAGGAGGTAGCCGGCGATCAGGCCGCCCATGACCAGCAGGAGGAGCAGCAGCACGCCGCCCACCGTCATCCGCCAGGTAGGCAGGAGCCGGCGCCAGCCCGTGCGCCGGGGACGGGCGGCGGCTGCCTCGTCGGTCTCGCCGTGCTCGCTGCCCGTGCCGTCGTGCCGCGCGTCGTCGCTCATGTCTGTGTGACTCCTCGGCCGCCGCCGGAGGTTGTACCGCGGCGGAGCGGTGTCGTGTCAGGACCGGTGTGGTGCCAGGCGGGTGCGGTACCGGGCTGCGGGTCGTACGGACCGCGGTGCGGGCGGCGGTGCGGTGCGCCGTGCGAGGGTTCGTGCGCTATGCCGGAAAAGTCAGCTGACACCCGGTAGAAAACTTTCGCATCATCCGTCCCGTACACCGGGGGTGGCACGCACCGGCGTCCGCCCGGTGAGCGGCCGAATGCGCCCCTGCCTCACCCGGACGAGTGATAAATCGATGGTGCCCACCGCGGGCGGACCCTAGGCTCCGATGCCGCCGTCCGCACCGTCCCGGACGGCACGACCACGAGCGGGGGGAGCAGGGCGTGTTGTACGTCGCGGTGGCGGCCGGCAGCTTCCGGCGGTACGCCACCTACCGCGCCGCCACCGTCGCCGGCATCGTCACCAACACCGTCTTCGGCTTCATCATCGCCTACACCTACCTCGCCCTGTGGGACCAGCGGCCGCACCTGGGCGGCTACGGCCCGGCGCAGGCGCTGACCTTCGTCTGGGCCGGACAGGCCCTGCTGGCCGTCGCCCTGATCGCCACCGGCGGCCTGGACGAGTTACAGGAGCGGATCCGCAGCGGCGACATCGCGGTGGACCTCCACCGGCCCGCCGACCTCCAGCTGTGGTGGCTCGCCGCGGACCTGGGCCGGGCCGGCCTCCAACTGCTCGGCCGCGGCGCCGCACCGCTCGCGGTGGGCGCCCTGGTCTTCCCGCTCGCGCTCCCCGGCGACCCGCTGACCTGGGGCTGGTTCCTGCTGTCGGCGCTGCTGGGCGTCGTCGTCAGCTTCGCGCTGCGCTACCTCGTCGCGCTGTCGGCGTTCTGGCTGCTGGACAGCTCCGGACTGGCCCTCGTCAGCGGGCTGTCCTGCATGTTCTTCTCCGGGATGGTGCTGCCGCTGCGGGTCTTCCCCGGCGGGCTGGCCGACGCCGCCCAGCTGCTGCCGTGGGCCGCGCTGCTCCAGGTGCCGGCCGACATCCTGATCGGCGCCCGGACCGGCGGTGCGCTGCTGCGCGGGCTGGTGTTCCAGGCGGCCTGGGCGGCGGCGCTGCTGACCCTGGGGCGCCTGGTGCAGTCGGCCGCCACCCGCAAGGTGGTGGTCCAGGGTGGCTAGGGACGACGGCGGCCCCGGCGCACCGGACGGCCGGCTGCGCGCCCTCGGGCACGGGCTGTACGCGTACGGGCTGATCGCCTGGATGTGGGTGCGCTCCACGCTCGCCTACCGGACCTCGTTCGCCCTGATGGCGTTCGGCAACTTCGCCGGCAGCGCACTGGACTTCGCCGCGATCCTGCTGATGTTCTCCCGCGTCCGCGCGCTCGGCGGCTTCACCCTCCCCGAGGTCGCCTTCCTCTACGGCACCTGCAGCCTCGCCCTGGGACTCGCGGACCTGGCCGTCGGCAACGTGGAGCGGCTGGGCGCCCGGATCCGCGACGGCACCCTCGACACCCTGCTGCTGCGCCCCGCCCCGGTCTACGCCCAGATCGCCGCGGACCGCTTCGCGCTGCGCCGGCTGGGCCGCACCGCCCAGGGGCTGCTGGTGCTGCTGTGGTCGGTCGACCGGATCGAGGTGGACTGGACGCCGGGCCGGATCCTGATGGTGCCGCTGATGGCGGTGTGCGGCGCGGTGATCTTCGGTGCGGTCTACACCGCCGGGGCGGCCTTCCAGTTCTGGGCGCAGGACGCCGCCGAGCTCCAGAACTCCCTCACCTACGGCGGCAACACCCTGCTCCAGTACCCGCCGACGGTGTTCGCCCGCGACCTGGTCCGGGGCGTCACCTTCATCGTCCCGCTGGCTTTCATCAACTGGCTGCCCGCCCTGTGGCTGCTGGGCCGCCCCTATCCCCTCGGCCTGCCGGTCTGGACGGCTTTCCTGGGCCCCGCGGTGGCCGCGCTGATGGTCGCGGGCGCCGCACTGGCCTGGCGGCACGGCATCCGCGCCTACCGCAGCACCGGCAGCTGACGCCACGACACGAAGCAAGCACTACGACACGAAGCAAGCAGGCACGACAACACGCAAGGAAGAACGACAACACCAAGTCGCCCGTAAAGCACAGAAAAGCACCGAAAAGCAAGGGAGTTGCGGCCATGGACGCGGTGGACGGGGATCCGCTGATCGAGCTGGCGGACGTCGAGAAGGTCTTCACCGTCCGCCGCCGGGCGGGCCGCTGGCGCCGGACCCGGCACCAGGTCCGCGCCGTCGACGGCCTCACCTTCCAGGTGCCGCGCGGCGAGATGGTCGGCTTCATCGGGCCCAACGGCGCCGGGAAGTCCACCACCATCAAGATGCTCACCGGCATCCTGGTGCCCAGCGGCGGCCGGCTGCGGGTCGCCGGCCTCGACCCCTCCCGGGAGCGCGCCCGCCTCGCCCGCCGCGTCGGCGTCGTCTTCGGCCAGCGCACCACCCTGTGGTGGGACCTGCCGCTGAAGGACTCCTACGAGCTGGTGCGCCGGATGTACCGCGTCCCGGCCGCCGTCTTCCGCGCCAACCTGGACCGCTGCGTCGAACTCCTCGACCTCGCGCCCCTGTTGGCGGTGCCGGTCCGCCAGCTCTCGCTCGGCCAGCGGATGCGCGGCGACCTCGCCGCGGCGCTGCTGCCCGACCCCGACGTGCTCTACCTCGACGAGCCGACCATCGGCCTGGACGTCGTCAGCAAGGCCAGGGTCCGCTCGTTCCTGCGCGAGGTCAACGCCGAACGCGGGGTCACGGTCCTGCTGACCACCCACGATCTCACCGACATCGAGCAGTTGTGCCGCCGGGTGATGGTCATCGACCACGGCCGGCTGGTCTTCGACGGGGACCTGGCCGGGCTGCGGGCCGCCGCGGACGGCGAGCGCACGCTGGTGGTGGACCTGGCCGAGGAACTCCCGCCCATCGAGGGCGTTCCCGGCGCCCGCACGGTGAAGGTGGAGGGCCCGCGGCAGTGGCTGGCCTTCCCCGCGGAGCGCAGCGCGGCACCTTTGGTGACGGCGGTCGCCGCCCGCTATCCGCTGGTGGATCTCGCGGTGCGCGAACCCGACATCGAGACCCTGATCGCCGAGCTCTACGCGGGCGGCGGCACGGTCCGCCACGACCTCGGCGCGGCGCACCCGGCGGCGCCCCGAACTGTTTAGTCTGTTCGTATGACTGACGAACGGCTCCCCCAGCTGCGTGCCTCCGACGCCGACCGCGAGCGGGTCGCCGAGATCCTGCGGGACGCCCTCGCCGAGGGCCGGCTGGACATGGCGGAGTTCGACGAGCGGTTCGACGCCACCTACCAGGCCCGCACGTACGGGGAGTTGGAGCGGATCACCGCCGACCTGCCGGCGGCCGCGCGGCCCGCGGCCCCGCAGTCCACGTCCCCCGTGTCGCTCCGCAAGGACCAGGCACCCGGCGGCGCGGTGACGGCCTGGTCCGAGCGGATCCGCGAGGGCGCCCAGGGCTCCACGACGGGCATCGCCGTCATGGGCGGCTTCGAGCGTAAGGGCCGGTGGACGATCGGGCGTCGGTTCACCGCGGTCTGCCTCATGGGCGGCGGCGAACTCGACCTGCGCGAGGCGGACTTCGCCGACCGGGAGGTCCGGATCGACGTCTGGGCGGTGATGGGCGGGGTCAACGTCATCGTGCCGCCGGGCGTCGAGGTCGAGGTGCGCGGACTGGGCATCATGGGCGGCTTCGACTCCCAGGAGGACGGGGTGCCGGGCGAGCCCGGGGCGCCCCGGGTGATCGTCTCGGGGCTGGCCCTGATGGGCGGCGTCGGCGTGGAGCGCAAGCTGCTCAAGGAGGAGCAGCGGCGCCTGAAGGCCGAACGCAAGGAGGAGCAGCGGCGGCTCAAGGAGGAGCGCCGGCGGCGCCGCGAACTGGACTGACCGGCGGCCGCCGGGCTAGGGCGCTTCTGACGGATCTCCGTGGAGGAAGGAGCGCCCTAGAGCGCGGCGGGTGCGGCCTGCCGCAGGCCGCCCAGGTCCACCGCGTCGGCCATCGCCTGGTAGCCCTCGTCGCTGGGGTGCAGATGGTCGCCGGAGTCGTACTCCGGCAGCAGCCGCAGCGGGTGCTCCGGATCGCACAGCGCCCGGTCGAAGTCGACGACGTCGTCGTAGACGGCGCCGGAGCGGATCAGGCGGTTGACCCGTTCGCGTACCGCGTTGAGCCGTCGGGAGTAGCCGCGGTGCCCGCCGAACGGCGTGAGGGTGCCGCCGGTGACCCGCAGCCCACGGGCGTGCGCCTGCCGCACCACCTCCCGCATGCCCGCCACGACCTTCTCCGGGTCGAGCTGGCGCGGCGCCTTGAACAGGTCGTTCACGCCGATCTCGACCACCACCGCCTGCACGCCCGTACGGGACAGCGCGTCACGCTCCAGACGGGAGAGCAGGCTGGGCCCGTTGGTGGGGGCGAGGCGGCTGCTGTCGGTGAGCAAGCGGTTGCCGCTGATGCCGGTGTTGAGGACGCCGTAGCGGGGCGCGCCCGGCTCGTCGCGCAGCCGGGCCGCCAGGAAGTCCGTCCAGCGGTGGTTGGCGCCGGGCGTGGAGGTGATGCCGTCGGTGATCGAGTCGCCGATCGCCACCACCGCGCCGCGTGCCTTGGTGGTCCACACGTCCACGCCGGTCAGATAGCGCCAGTACGGGCTCTGCTCCGTATAGGCGGTGCCCGCGGAGTCCTCCGTGCGGTCGCCGCGCGCCAGGTAGGACGTCTGCCGGGCGTACGGGTGGTAGGTGGCCGGTCCCGAGGGGGCCGGGGAGTACGTGGTGACCAGCAGGTCGGCGTCGCCGGGGACGGCCAGCCGGACCGGGTCGCTGGTCAGCTCGCCGCCGATCGGGAGCGTCACCGACGGCTTGCCGCCGAAGGTCAGCCGGCGCATGCTGCCGGCCGAGGCGATCGGGCTGCCGCTGCCGGCCGACAGGGCCAGCGAGGCGTGGCTGAGCGGCAGCGGGCGGGTGCCGTAGAGATTGGACAGCCGGATCCGGGCGCTGGAGCCGCCGACGCTGGTGTGGACGACGTTCCGGATCGACATCTGCGCGTAGCCGTCCTGCGTGCCGGGCTCCGCCGAGGCGACCGCCGCCGACCAGGTGCCGACCCACTGCCCGGAGCCCGCCGGCGCCGCCGAGGTGTGCGGCTCCCGCGGCGCGCCGCCCGGCAGGCCGGGGGTGCCGTCGAAACCGGCGAATATCGCCGCCGAGATCAGCACCACCACCGACGCCAGGCCGGCGAGCAGGGTGTATCCCACGCGTCTGGTCATGCCGGAGGGGTCTCCAGGGGCTGGCGGAGCTGCGCGCTCCGGGCGGACTGGGGGCACTCCCGCCCGGCGGTGGCCGGGGGAGGGCGGCGGGCCGCGGACGCCCGGTGAACGGCGACGTCGCGGTCCGGCCGGTGGTTCATGATCCCACGTACCCCCCACAGGCCGCCCGGCGCCCTGCTCCGCACCGGTGTCCCGGACGCCGGGAACTCGTGGCGGGTTCCGGGAGTAGGGCACTGTGGGACACATACGGGCGTACGGCCGGTACGGCCGGCGGGGGACACGGCGGGAGCGGTGGAACGGATGGACGACACGACGACCGAGGGGGCGCGGTCCGCGGCGCCGCTGCCCGTGGCGGGCGGCGCCCCGGGTGGCCGCACGGTGCCCGGCGGCTTCCGCTACAGCGCCGCCGACGCCGAGAAGCGGCAGGCCGTCCGCCGGATGAAGGCCCTGGCCACCGGGCTGCTGCTGGCCGTCGCCGCGGTCTACGCCCTGGCGAAGTGGGCCGGGGCGGCCGGCGCCGGCGGCTGGACGGGGTTCGTGGCGGCGGCCGCCGAGGCCGGCATGGTCGGCGCGCTGGCCGACTGGTTCGCGGTCACCGCGCTGTTCAAACGGCCCATGGGCCTGCCGATCCCGCACACCGCGATCATCCCCACCAAGAAGGACCAGCTCGGGCAGAGCCTGGGCGACTTCGTGGGGGAGAACTTCCTCTCCGGCGAGGTGGTCCGCCGCCGGCTGCGCTCGGTCGGCATCGGCGCCCGGCTCGGCCGCTGGCTCGCCGAGCCGGGCAACGCCGACCGGGTCACCGCCGAACTGTCCACCGCGCTGCGCGGCGCGCTGACCGTACTGCGCGACTCCGACGTCCAGGCGGTGGTCGGCGAGGCCATCACCCGCCGCGCCGACGCCCAGGAAATCGCGCCCGGCATCGGCGCCCTGCTGGAGAAGATCGTCGCCGAGGGAGGCCACACCCGAGTCGTGGACCTGGTCTGCGCCCGCGCCCACGACTGGCTGGTCGACCACGGCGACGCGGTGCTCGCCGCGGTTTCCGGCGGCGCCCCCGGATGGACCCCCCGGTTCGTCGACCGCAGGGTGGGCGACCGCGTCTACAAGGAACTGCTCCGCTTCATCACCGAGATGCGGGACATGCCCGACCACCCGGCACGCGGCGCCGTGGACCGCTTCCTGACCGACTTCGCCGCCGACCTCCGCTCCGACCCCGACACCCGCGAGAAGGTCGAACGGCTCAAGTCCGAGGTGCTGGGCCGCGGCGAGGTGCAGGACCTGATCGCCTCCGCCTGGGGCGCGGTCCGCGCGATGATCGTGGCCGCCGCCGAGGACGAACGGAGCGAGCTGCGGCTGCGGGTACGCGCCGCACTGCTCTCCCTGGGTGGCCGGCTGGCCACCGACGCCCGGCTCCGCGACAAGGTCGACGGCTGGCTGGAGGGCGCCGCGGTCTACGTCGTGACGACGTACCAGGGCGAGATCACCGCCCTGATCACCGACACCGTCGCCGGCTGGGACGCCGAACACACCTCCCGGAAGATCGAGGCCCACATCGGCCGCGACCTGCAGTTCATCCGCATCAACGGCACGGTGGTGGGGGCCCTGGCGGGGCTGTGTATCTACGCGGTGTCCCAGGCCCTGGGCGGCTGAAAGCCGCCGGGGTTCGCCGCTTGCCTGTCGCGCCTGCGGCGCATTGCTCTTGGCCGCTGCGCGGGGGCTTTCGGGTGCGGTGACGGGCCTCCGGGGGTGGTGTGCCGGACTGCTGCGCTTTACGTCCGGCACACCACCCCCTCCGACCCGTCCCCTCCCGTTGAGGGTCGGATTTCAGGCCAGTTGGGCCAGCCGTCTGTGGGCCGGTGCAGGCTCTGGACTGATGGGTGGCCGTCAACTGATGAGCCCAACCGGCACGGGACCACTCACGCGAGCCCCCACCCACCGTCTTCCATGACCACCCACGGGAGGGGACGGGTCGGAGGGGCAGGGGGTGTGTCCGGACGTAAAGCGACAGCAGTCCGGACACACCCCCTGCCCCGGAGGCCCGGCACCGCACCCAACAGCCCCGCGCAGCGGATCGGCCCCGCGCCGCAGGCGCAAAAGACAAAGGCCCGCACGGCGGAAAACCCGACAACGTGAGAGCCAAGCCAAGTGCAACGACTAGTCTCGGCAGACGTGCGAAAACCGACCCACGGCGGGAAAGCCGAAAACGTGGGGCGCAGGCGTAGCGCAGCGCTTTGGCTGCTGTGCCCCTACGCGCTGTTCCTGCTCGCGTTGCCGGCCGTCAACCGCGTCACCCCGACCGTGCTCGGCCTGCCGTTCCTCTTCTTCTGGATGCTGCTCGCGATCCTGCTGACCCCGGTGTCGGTGTGGTTGGCGCGCCGCGGCGACCTCCGGCGCGGTCACGGCCGGGGCGGCGGCGGAACGACCGGGGGCCGCGCGTGAACGCCACCGTAGCCACCGCGGTCTTCGCCGCGTTCATGCTGCTGACCGTCGTCCTGGGGCTGCTCGCGCTCCGCGGCCGGGTGGCCGGCGGCGGGCTCACCGAGTGGTCGGTGGGCGGCCGCAGCCTGGGCACCGTCTTCATCTGGGTGCTGATGGCCGGCGAGAGCTACACCAGCTTCAGCTACCTCGGCGCGGCCGGCTGGGGCTACAACTTCGGCGCCCCCGTGCTCTACGTCGTGGCCTACATGTCCTGCGGCTACGCCGTCGGTTACGTCGTCGGCCCGATGCTGTGGGCCTACGCCCGCCGGCACGGCCTGGTCGGCATCACCGACATCGTCGCCCACCGCTACCGCCGGCCCTGGCTCGGCGCCGCCGTCGCGGTCCTCGCCACCGTCTGCCTGCTGCCCTACATCCAGCTCCAGATCACCGGCATGGGCGTGGTCGTCTCGACCCTCTCCTACGGCACGATCAGTCTCAACTGGGCCTATTTCATCGGCTTCGCGGTGACCACCGGCTTCGTCGTCGTCAGCGGACTGCGCGGCAGCGCCTGGGTGTCGGTCCTCAAGGACATCCTGGTCGTCGTCACCCTCGGCTTCCTCGCGGTGTACGTCCCGCTGCACTACTTCGGCGGCTACGGTCCCTTCCTGGACCGCCTCGTCGCCGAGAAGCCGGAGTGGCTGACCTTCCCCGGCCATGCCTCCCACGGCCTGGGCCAGACGTGGTTCGTCACCACCACCGTGATCAACTCCCTGACGGTGGTGATCTTCCCGACGACCGTGGCCGGCTACCTGGGCGCCCGCGACGCCGACGCGCTCCGCCGCAACGCGATGTACCTGCCCTTCTACAACGTCCTGTTGTTCGTACCGATGCTGCTGGGGCTGGCGGCGCTGTTCGTCGTCCCGGGCCTGACCGGCGCCGATTCCAACCTCGCGCTGTTCAAACTCGTCGTGGACTCGCTGCCGGCCTGGGCGGTCGGCGTGATCGGGGCGGCCGCGGCGCTCTCGTCGATCGTGCCGATGGCGGTCTTCATGCTGGTCATCGGCACGATGTGGGGGAGGAGCGTGCTCGGCGCGGTGCCACGGCTGGCGTCCCGTCAGAAGCTCTGGGCGCAGGTGGTCGTGGTGGTCGCCGGGGCGCTCGCGCTGGCGCTCACCTACACCGCGCCCAACACCCTCGTCCGGCTCTCCCTGATCTCCTACGAGGGCATGGCCCAGCTGGTGCCGATGCTCCTCCTGGGGCTGGTGTGGCGGCGGCTGACGATGTACGCGGCGGTGAGCGGCCTGGCGGCGGGCTTCACCGTGGTGTGCGTCCTGGTCTTCGGCGGGCACGATCCCGTCCGGGGCGTGAACGCCGGCATCGTCGGGCTGGCGGTGAACGTCGTGGTGGCCCTGGCGGTCACGTGGCTCGGCCCGCGCGAACGCGGCGACGACCGCCCGGACGCCGAAGTGCTGGCGCTGGACGACGAGTTCCCGCGGGCCGGGGACGCGGCTGGGGCGGCCGGGGCCGGGTCCGGGACGGCGGAGGCGACCGGCACCCGCTGAGGCCCGCGCCGCCCGCCGCCCGCACCTCACCGCGGCTCGCGGCCGTCCACTGCCGTTCACTACACTCTTCACTGCACTGTTCACTGCTGAGAGTGAATTCTCGAACTGGTTGTCGCGGGCGGTCGCGGGGGCGGTTACCCTGGAACGGACGGTCGGACCGGAATCGGACCGCCGACCGGGAACATCAAACCGAGAACACCGAAGAACAACGCACGCGCGGGGGAGCGCGAAAGGGGGGACGCCGGATGTACCGCATCGCCGATGCCTGGCGGCTCTACACCAGCGCGCTGTTCTTCCTGCTCGTCGGACTCCTGCTCGCCCAGAGCGGTCTGACGACGTCCCTCGCCGCCGCCGCGACCACTGCCGCGGTGCTGCTGCTGTGCAGTGCCCTCGCCCTGGCCGCCACCGCCCGCCCGGTCCCACCGGGCCGCATACGCACGGCCATCCGCGACCGCGAGCGCCGTACGGCCTTCCTGCCGCAACGCGACCCCGACGCCGCCGGCCGCCCGCGCCCGCGAGCACCGGGCCGCGCCCTCCCGGCGGCCGCGTAGCCGCTCCGGCGCACCTCCCGACGCCCAGCTGTTCTCCGGCACCTGCCCTGGCCGGCCCTCACCCTGCCCCGGCCCGTGCCCTGATCAGCCATAGCCCGGCCTCGACCTGTCCCACCGCTGCGCCGGTGCGTGCCCGCGCGGCTCGTCACGCCGTCTCTCCATTCCGGCACGACGAGACCCGTGGAGGGCTCACACATGTCCGTTTTCGACATCCTCGGCGCGGCGCTGGCGCGCGGCGCCCAGCTCATCGAACCGCTCTTCGGCACCGCGGCCACCGCCGCCGCCATCGTCCTGTTCACCCTCGGCGTCCGCGCCGCCCTGCATCCGCTCGCCCGCGCCGCGGCCCGCGGCGAGAAGGCCCGCGCCGCCCTCGCCCCCCAGATCGCCGCTCTCCAGCGCAAATACGGCAGCGACCGGGAGCGCCTCCAGCAGGCGACGAGCGACCTCTACGCCAAGACCGGCTCCTCGCCGCTGGCCGGCTGCCTGCCGAGCCTGCTCCAGATCCCGGTCTTCTTCGTGATGTACCACCTCTTCTCCACCGGCAGCGGCACCCTGCTCAACCACACGCTGCTGGGCGCGCCGCTCGGCGGCACCTGGCGCCAGGCCCTCGCCGACGGCGGGCCGACCGGCCCGCAGGGCCTGGTCTACCTCGCGCTCTTCGCCCTGATCGCGGCGGTCGCCACCTGGAACTACCGCCGCGCCCGGGCAGCGGCGGCCGCCGCCCCGACCCCCGCCGCGGGCACCACCACCCCGGGCCTGGGCGCGCTCGGCAAGCTGATGCCGCTGCTCTCCTTCGGCACGCTGATCACGGTCGCGGTGGTCCCGCTGGCGGCCGGCCTCTACATGGTGACGACCACGACCTGGACGGCCTGCGAACGCGCCCTCCTCCACCGCGACCGGAAGCGGGCGGACGACGGTGATCCGGCGGCGGCCGGAAAGGTGACCGGGGGCCGTAAGGCGGCGGCGAGCACCACTGGGCAGTCGCAGCCGAAGCCGGAAGCGCAGCCCACTTCCACCTCGACCCCCACCCCCGCCTCCCAGGCGCCGCGGGCGGTGCGGCGGGGTGGGCCCAAGTCCCGGGCCGCGCGGAAGAAGGCGGCCCGGGCCAGGGCCAATGCCGCGGCGCGGACGGGCGGGTCGGACGCGGCGGGCGCCCAGGGCGAGCCGACCACCACCGGCGCCGTGCGCCGACGGCCCGACGGCACCCCGATCGTCACCACCCCTCAGTAACGGTCCAGTCCGCGGCTGCGCACATTGTCCACCCCGTCCACTCCGTGGACGGGGGTCTTGTGGAGGGGCCCTCGTTCTTGGAGGATCAGCCAATCGCTCGATGGCCGTCCCCCATCGGCCGGTCCGGGAGCACCCTCCCGGACCGACCCTTTGACGACGGGAGTTGTGACGATGAAGCTGCTGCGTGTCGGACCGGTGGGGGCGGAACGCCCGGCGCTGCTCGACGAGACCGGCGTGCTGCGGGACCTCTCGGGCCTGGTCACGGACATCGACGGCGCACTGCTCGCGGACGACGCGGCCCTCGCCCGGATCCGGGCCTCCGCGACCGCCGGCGACCTGCCCGTACTGGACGGCGCCGGGCTCCGCATCGGCCCGCCGGTCGCCCGGATCGGCAAGGTCGTGTGCATCGGGCTGAACTACCACGACCACGCCCGGGAGACAGGGGCCGCCACCCCCGAGGAGCCGATCGTCTTCCTCAAGGCCCCGGACACCGTCGTCGGCCCCGACGACACCGTGCTCATCCCGCGCGGCAGCGTGAAGACCGACTGGGAGGTCGAGCTGGCGGTGGTCATCGGCCGGACCGCCCGCTATCTGGAGAGCGACGAGCAGGCGCGGGCGGCGGTGGCCGGTTACGCGGTGGCGCACGACGTGTCCGAGCGCGCCTTCCAGATCGAGCGCGGCGGCCAGTGGGACAAGGGCAAGAACTGCGAGACGTTCAACCCGCTGGGCCCGTGGCTGGTGACCGCCGACGAGGTACCGGACCCGCAGGCACTGGGCATCCGGCTGTGGGTCAACGGCGAGCTGAAACAGGACGGCACGACCGCCGAGCAGATCTTCCCGGTGGCCGAAGTGGTCCGTTACGTAAGCCAGTTCATGACCCTGTACCCCGGCGATGTGATCAACACCGGCACCCCGGCGGGAGTGGCGATGGGCCGGCCCGACCCCAAGCCGTATCTTCGGGCCGGCGATGTGGTGGAACTGGAGATTGACGGCTTGGGCCGTCAATGTCAGGCGCTGCGACTGGCTTGATCCCCCCACGTTGTCGGCGTTCCCGCCGTAGGGGTTCGCCCTTGCGCCTGACGGCGCGTTTCCCGGCCCGCTTCGCGGGCTTGTTGTCCGCTGCGCGGGGCTGTCGGGTGCGGTGACGGGCCTCCGGGGGTGGTGTGCCGGACTGCTGCGCTTTACGTCCGGCACACCACCCCCTCCGACCCGTCCCCTCCCGTTGAGGGTCGGATTTCAGGTGAGTTGGGCCAGCCGTCTGTGGGCCGGTGCAGGCTCTGGACTGATGGGTGGCCGTCAACTGATGAGCGCGACCGGCACGGGACCACTCACGCGAGCCCCCACCCACCGTCTTCCATGACCACCCACGGGAGGGGACGGGTCGGAGGGGCAGGGGGTGTGTCCGGACGTAAAGCGCAGCAGTCCGGACACACCCCCTGCCCCGGAGGCCCGGCACCGCACCCAACAGCCCCGCGCAGCGGACCAGCCCGCCGCCAGGCGACACGGCGCCGCACCCGGCAACGTGGGAAGCCAGCCAAGCGCAGCGGAAGGGCCCGCGCAGCGGATAAGCAATGCGCCGCAGGGGCGACAGGCAAGCGCCGTCAGGCGCAAAAAGGCGAACTCCTACGGCGGGACAGTCGGCTACGTGGGGCGCGGCCCCGCCAGGAACCGTTCATGCGCCGTCCCCGATGCGGACCGTGCGGCCCTCGGCCGCCGACGTCCGCGCGGCCTCCAGGACGCGGAGCGCGGCCGCGGCCTCGGTGGCGGTCACCGGCGGGTCGCCGCCGTCCCGCAGGGCGCGGACGATCGCGGCGTAGTACGCGGGATAGTCGCCCGGCAGGGTCGGCACCGGGTCGCCGCCGCCCATCCGCGGGGACGCCCCGGCGCCGAGCCGGCCCCAGCAGGCCCTCGGCTCCACGCCCCACTCCGTGTCCCCGTCGCCGGGGCGACGGCCCTCGCGCAGCGCCGCCTCCTGCGGGTCCAGGCCGTGCTTGGTGTAGCCGGCCTTGTCGCCCAGTACGCGGAAGCGGGGGCCGAGCAGGGGGGCGGTGGCGCTCGCCCAGAGGTGGGAGCGGACGCCGTTCGCATGGGTGACGGCGAGGAACGTGTCGTCGTCGGCCTCCGCGCCCGGGCGGCGGACGTCGGACTCGGCGTAGACCGAGACCGCCGGGCCGAAGAGGGTCAGCGCCTGGTCGACGAGGTGGCTGCCGAGGTCGTAGAGGAGTCCGCCCAGCTCGGCCGGGTCGCCGGACTCGCGCCAGCCGCCCTTGGGCTGCGGCCGCCAGCGTTCGAAGCGGGACTCGAAGCGCTGCACCTCGCCGAGCGCGCCGTCCGCGAGGAGCTGGCGCACCGTGCGGAAGTCGTTGTCCCAGCGGCGGTTCTGGAAGACCGAGAGCAGCAGGCCTCGGCGGTCGGCGAGCGCGGCGAGCCGTTCGGCCTCGGCGGCGGTGGCGGCCAGCGGTTTGTCGACGACGACCGCGGCGCCGGCCTCCAGGGCGGCGGTGGCGAGCGGCACATGCGTCTTGTTCGGCGAGGCCAGCACGATCAGGTCGAGGTCCCCGGCGGCGGCCCGGTCCAGGACCTCCTGGGCGGCGGCCACCGTGCGGACCTGCGGGTGCTCGGCGCGGGCCTGGGCCTGCCGCTCGGGGCTGCCGGTCGAGACGGTGTCGAGCAGCAGGCCGTCGGTGGCGGCGATCAGCGGGGCGTGGAAGACCGAACCCGCCAGGCCGTAACCGATCAGGCCGACGCGGAACGGGGCGGTGCGGGCCGAGACCGCGGCCGCGGTGGCGGCGGCGGTGGCGGGGGCGCCGGGTGCTTCGGGGTCGCTCATGCCCTCCACTTTCGCAACGCTGTTGCCAAAGCGCAAGCAGTGCGGAGAATGGGAGGGTGAGCAGCAACGATCCCGATCACCCGGACGGCGGCGAGCGGCGGCAGGGCACGCCGGGGCCGTCGGTCGTCCCGCCCGCCGCGGCCGGCCCCGCGGCACCCGCCCCGCCCGGCGCCAACCTCCTCGCCCTGCGCGGGCACAACACCGCCCTGGTGCTGGGGCTGCTGCGCACCGCGGGGGAGGCGGGCGCGAGCCGGCTGGAGCTGGCCGAGCGGACCGGGCTCACCCCGCAGGCGGTCAGCAAGATCACCGCGCGGCTGCGCGCCGACGGCCTGGTTGCCGAGGCGGGCCGCCGCGCGTCCACGGGCGGCAAGCCCCGTACCGTGCTGCGGCTGGTCCCCGGGGCGCGGCACGCAGTCGGTGTCCACCTCGATCGCGACGAGATCATCTGCGTCCTGGCCGACCTCACCGGCCGGCCGGCCGCCGTCCGCCGCGCGCCCCTGGACTTCGGCGCCGGTGCCGGACCCGTCCTGGCCATCGCCGCCCGGGAGGTCGCGGCGCTGCGGCAGGCGGCGGGCGGGCCGCCGGTGCTCGGCGCGGGCGTGGCCTGCCCGGGGCCGCTGGACCACGCGACCGGCGTCCTGCGCCAGGTCACCGGCGCCCCCCAGTGGGACGGCTTCCCGCTGCGGGACGCGCTCGCCGCCCGCCTCGGCCTGCCCGTCGTCCTCGACAAGGACACCAACGCGGCGGCCCTCGGCCTCAGCCGGATGCCCGAGGAGGACGGCGGTGCCTCGTTCGCCTACCTCCACCTGGGGACGGGGCTCGGCGCCGGGCTCGTCCTCGACGGCGGCCTCTACCGCGGGCCGCACACCGGGGCGGGCGAGTTCGGCCACCAGGTGGTGCAGCTGGACGGGCCGCGGTGCGGCTGCGGGCGGCGCGGCTGCGTCGAGGCGCTGTGCCTGGCGGCGGTGGCGCGCGGCGACCTGGCGGCGGCGGCCCGGGTGCTGGGCGTGGCCGCGGCCAACCTCGTCGAACTGCTCGACATCGACCGGGTGCTGCTCGGCGGCCGCACCGTCCTGGCCCACCCGGAGGTGTTCCGGGACGGCGTGGCCCGGGTCCTGGCCGACCACGCGGCGCTGCGCGGCCGGCCGGGCGCGACCTCCGGCGGCGGCCCCGGGGGCGCGTCCCCGATACCGGTGACGCCGGCCCGCGGCGGCTCCCGCACGGTCGCGGACGGCGCGGCGGAGCTGGTACTGAAGGGTCTGTTCCGCTAGGGGCGTTCCGCTCCTGTCCGAGGGCCCCCGCGCCCATCCGGCCGCCCTGATGCGAAGATCCCCGGGTGGAGTTCCCGTACGGCCAGGATCCTGGCGCACCCGTCCGGTCCGGCATTCCCGAGCACGGACGCATCCCCAAGTACTACGCGGCGAAGGTCGACCTCGCCGCCCTGCTGGAGGAGTTGGGAGAGGGCGAACCGCTGCCCGCCGAGCGCGAACTGGCCCTGCGCTTCGAGGTGTCCCGGGAGACGCTGCGCCAGGCGCTCCGGGAGCTGGTGCTGGAGGGGCGGCTGCGTCGGATGGGGCGCGGCACCGTCGTCGCCGGCCCCAAGATGGCGCAGCCGCTCTCGCTCGCCAGCTACACCGAGGGCGTCCGCCGCCAGGGCCGCAGGCCCGGCCGGCACCTCGTCTCGCTGGACCGCTTCCCCGCGCCGCCGGCGCTCGCCCGCGACCTGGGGCTCGCCGCGGGCGACGCGGTGTGGCACATGGAGCGGGTGCTGCTCGCCGACGACGAGCGGGTCGGCCTGGAGAGCACCTATGTCGCGGTGTCCCGGGTCCCGGACCTGGCGGCCGACTTCGAGCCGGACTCGTCCTTCTACGCGTACCTCCGCGAGCGGCTCGGCGTCGCCTTCGGGGACGCGGACGAGCGCCTGGAGACCGTACTGGCCACTCCGCGCGAGGCGTTGCTGATCGGCACCCCGGGCGCGCTGCCGATGCTCCTCATCCACCGGCTGTCCCGGGACACCGAGGGCCGTCCGCTGGAGCGGGTCCGGTCCCTCTACCGGGGCGACCGGTTCTCGTTCACCACGCATCTGGGCGGCGGCGGTGCGGGTGGTGCGCGGGGGCGGGGTGACGGCCCGTAGGGGGCTGGGGGCGGGGGCCCGTAGGGGGTGCGTGGCCCCCTTGCTGATCCCTACCCGGTGAGCACGGATCCCTACCCGGTGGGCAGCGGTGGGCAGTTCGGCTCGTTCGGCTGGTCGGCTCGTTCGGCTAGATGTTACGGAAAGATAACGGGTCTAGGCCAAGTTTGAAGGCGTGTTAACCGTCCCGTCGCCGAACTGTCCCCTCCGCGCCACCCGGCGCCGCGACCGTCTGGGGCATGCGAGTCATCGTCGTAGGAGCCGGCGTGCTGGGGACCATGCACGCCTGGCACGCAGTCGAACGGGGCCACGAGGTCCTGCACTTCGAGCGGGAGGCCGAGGCCCGCGGCGCCTCGGTCCGCAACTTCGGACAGATCTGGGTCAGCGGCCGGGCCGGCGGCGAGGAGCTGGACACCGCGCTGCGCGCCCGCGAACTCTGGGAGGGCATCGGCGCCCGCGTCCCCGGCATCGGCTTCCGCGCCATCGGTTCGCTGACCGTCGTCCGCAACGACGCCGAGCGCGCCGTCGCCGAGGCCGCCGCCCGCCGCCCGGACGCCGCCGCCCGCGGCTACCGCCTCCTCGACGCGGCGCAGGCCCGCGCCCTCAACCCCGCCCTGCGCGGCGGGTTCGCCGGCGCCCTGTGGTGCGAACGGGACGCCGCGGTGGAACCACGGGTCGCCCAACGCGCCCTGAAGGAAGCCCTGTTGGCGTCCGGGCGGTACACCTACCTCGGCGGCCGGGAGGTCCGCGACGTGGTCGGCGAGCGCGCGGTCCGCGACGACCACGGCACCACCCACCACGGCGACACGGTGGTCCTGTGCACCGGCGCCTGGCTCGGCGGGCTGGTCCGCGAGCTCGTCCCCGACCTGCCGGTACGCCGGGTGCGCCTGCAGATGATGCAGACCGACCCGCTCGGCGAGGCACTGACCACCTCCGTCGCGGACGCCGACAGCTTCCGCTACTACCCCGCCTACCGGGGCGACGCCCTGGACGCCCTCAACGCCGGCCAGCCGCAGGCCCCGACCGCCGCCGCCCACAAGATGCAACTGCTGATGGTCCAGCGCGCCGACGGCGGCCTGACCATCGGCGACACCCACGAGTACGAGACCCCGTTCGCCTTCGACACCGTCGAGGAGCCCTACGAGCACCTCACCGACGTCGTCGAGGCGCTCCTGGGCCGCCCGCTGCCCCGTATCCGCCACCGCTGGGCCGGCGTCTACGCCCAGTGCACCGACACCGGCCGGGTCGTCCACCGCCAGCAGGTGCGCGACGGCGTCTGGCTGGTCACCGGGCCCGGCGGACGCGGGATGACCTGCTCCCCGGCCATCGCCGAGACCACCGCGAACGCACTGGGATGGTGAGCCCGTTGACGCACCCCGACCACACCACCGGCACCACCAACACCTCCAGCACCTTCCGCCCCGAGGACATCCGGCTCGTCGTCCTCGACATGGCCGGCACCACCGTCGCCGACGACGGCCTGGTGGAGCGGGCCTTCGACGCCGCCGCCCGCCACATGGGCGTCGAGCCCGGCAGCCCCGCGCATGCCGGGCAACTCGCCTACGTCCGCGCCACCATGGGCGAGTCCAAGATCTCCGTCTTCCGGCATCTGTTCGCCGCCCCCGACGGCGACCCGCACGCCACCGAGGAGGCCGCCCGGCGCGCCAACCGCGCCTTCGAGGCGGCCTACGGCGACCTCGTCGACGACGGCCGGATCGCCCCCGTCCCCGGCGCCCGCGCCGCGATCGAGGCCCTCCAGGCCGCCGGCCGCACCGTCGTCCTCACCACCGGCTTCGCCCGCGTCACCCAGGACGCCATCCTCGACGCGCTCGGCTGGCGCGACCTGGTCCGGCTCACCCTCTGCCCGGCCGACGCCGGCGGCCGCGGCCGCCCGTACCCGGACATGGTGCTGGCCGCCCTGCTGCGCACCGGCGCCGCCGATGACGTCGCGCAGCTCGCGGTGGCCGGCGACACCTCCTACGACATGATCGCCGGACGCCGCAGCGGCGCCTCGGTGGTCGCCGGGGTGCGCACCGGCGCCCACGACGCCGCGCGGCTGACGGCCGCCGGCGCCACCCACGTCCTCGGCTCGGTCGCCGAACTGCCCGCGCTGCTGGGAGTGGTGTGAGATGCCGGCCCCCTCGGCCACGGTCCCCGCCGCCGCGTCGGCCGCCCCGCCCCCGGCCTCCGGCATCCGCTTCGACCACGTCACCGTCGCCTACGGGCGGCACGGCGAGCACACCGTCCTGGACTCCCTCGGCCTCACCGTCGAACCGGGCGAGGTGCTGGCCCTGCTCGGCCCGTCCGGCTCCGGCAAGACCACCGCGCTGCGGGCGGTCGCCGGATTCGTCCGCCCGGCCTCCGGACGCGTCCTGATCGGCGGCCGGGACGTGACCGACCTGCCGCCCCACAAGCGCGGCATCGGCATGGTCGTCCAGCAGTACGCGCTCTTCCCGCACATGAAGGTCGCCGACAACGTCGCCTTCGGCCTGAAGGCGCAGAAGGTCCCGCGCGCCGAGATCCCCGGCCGGGTCGCCGCGGCCCTGGAGCTGACCGGCATGGCCGCCTACGCCGGCCGGCACCCCCGCGAACTGTCCGGCGGCCAGCAGCAGCGGGTCGCCCTCGCCCGCGCGCTCGCATTCCGCCCCGGTGTGCTGCTGCTGGACGAGCCGCTGTCCGCACTCGACGCCCGGCTGCGCTCCGGCATGCTCACCGAACTCGCCCGCCTGCACCGCGAGTTGCCGGACGTCTCGATCCTCTACGTCACCCACGACCAGATCGAGGCGCTGACCCTCGCCGACCGGATCGCCGTCCTGGAGTCGGCCCGGCTGCGCGAGTGCGGCACCCCGCAACAGCTCTACCGCAGCCCGCGCACCGCGTTCACCGCGTCGTTCGTCGGGACCGCCAACCTCCTGCCGGTCACCGTGCGCCGGCCCGGCGGCGTGGAGTTCGCCGGCCGCCCGCTGGCCGCCCGCACCGGGGACGCGGCCCCGGGCGCCACCGCGACGCTCTGCGTCCGCCCGCACCTGCTCGGCCTCGGCGCGAGCCCCGACCCGGACGGCAACACCCTGCGCGGCACCGTCACCGAGGTCCAGTGGCGCGGCGCCACCCACCGCCTGTACGTCGAGGTGGCGGGCCACCGCGTCATGGCCGACCTGCGGGAGCTGCGCGAGCCCCCGCCGCCGGGCGGCGAACTCGCCCTGCACTTCGCCCCGCAGGACGCGGTCCTCGTCCCGGCCGGCCTCCGGGCGGACGACCCGGCGGGCATCCCGGCGGACGTCCCGGATGTCATCCCGGCGGCCGTCCCGAAGGGCATTCCGGACGGCATCCCGGCGGGCATTCCCGACGGCGGGGCGCGCCATGGCTGACCGGACCCCGGCGGCCGCCGGGCCGCGCCGCGCCCGGACCGCCGCCCTGTGGGCCCTGCCGCCCGTCGCCGCCCTCGCGCTGGTCTTCCTCTACCCGCTCGCCCTGGTCGTCCGCCAGTCCGTCACCCCGGAGAACGGCGGCGGACCGTCCACCGCCCCGTACACCGTCGTCCTGGCCACCGCCTCCTTCCGGGACGCGCTGGCCAACACCGTGCTGATCGCCGCCGGCGCCACTCTCGGCGCGCTCCTCCTCGGCCTGCTGCTCTCCCTGGTCATCGCCTTCGTCCCGTTCCCCGGCGGCCGGGCGCTGGCCCGTTTCGTCGACCTCTTCCTGGCCTTCCCGTCCTTCCTGATCACCCTCGCCCTGCTGTTCCTCTACGGCACCGCCGGCATCGCCAACGGACTGTGGACGGACGTCACCGGCGCCGCCCACGGGCCGCTGGACTTCCTGCACACCCCCTGGGGCGTGCTGCTGGCCGAGGTCACCTACTTCACGCCGTTCGTGATGCGCCCCCTCCTGGCCGCGTTCGCGCAGGTGGAGACCGCGCAGCTGGAGGCCGCCGGATCGCTGGGCGCCGGGCCGTGGCGGATCGTGCGGACGGTGATCCTGCCCGAGGCGCTGCCCTCGCTCGCGGCCGGCGGCGCGCTGGTCCTCGTGCTGTGCCTGAACGAGTTCGGGATCGTGCTGTTCACCGGCGCCAAGGACGTCGTCACCCTGCCGGTGCTCGTCTACTCCAAGGCGATCCTGGACGGCGACTACACCGGCGCCTGCGTCGTCGCGGTCGTCAACATCGTCCTGTCGGTCGCCCTTTACGCCCTCTACCGCACCGTGATGGCCCGCACGGCCCGCACCGCCGCCCGCCGCCGGCCCGCCCCGGCAGCGAGCGCCGCCCCCGCCGACGTCTCCACCGGAAACGCCCCCGCCCCGACCCCCGCCCTCGCCGCAGGAGGCGCCGACCGTGCTCGTTCATAGCGCAGCCGCCCGCCGGATCGTCCAGGCGGTGTTCCTCCTCCTCTTCGTCCCGGTCTTCGCGCTCCCGCTGCTGGTGATCGTCGCCGCCTCCTTCGCCGACGGCTGGAGCGGCGCCCTCCCCTCCGGCCCGACCCTGACGCACTATCAGGACATCGCGCGGGGCGACGCCCTGACCGCCCTCACCACCAGCGTGCTCACCGCCCTCGCCGCGAGCGCCGCCGCGCTGACCGCCGGCACCTGGGCCGCCCTGGCCGCCGAAAAGCTCGGCCGGCGCGGCCGCCGGCTCCTCGACGCCCTCTTCCTCCTGCCGGTCGCCGTCCCCTCCGTCGTCGTCGGCCTCGCCCTCCTCGTCGCCTTCTCCCGCCCCCCGTTCCTCCTCAACGGCACCCCGCAGATCGTGATCACCGCCCACGCCGTGCTGGTCACCGCCTTCGCCTACCAGTCCGTGACCGCCGCCCTGGCCCGCCTCGACCCGGCCTACGAACAGTGCGCCGCCGGCCTCGGCGCCCGCCCCGCGTACGTGCTGTGGCGGGTCAGACTCCCGCTGCTGCTGCCGTCGCTGACCGCGGCCGCGGGCCTGTGCTTCGCCCTTTCCATGGGCGAGCTGAGCGCCACGATGATGCTCTACCCGCCGGACTGGATGCCGCTGCCGGTCCAGATCTTCGCCGCCACCGACCGCGGCGCCCTCTTCACCGGCGCCGCCCTGGCCGTGGCCCTCATGGCCGCCACCCTCCTCGTCCTGCTCGGCGTCTCCCGCGTCCGCACCAGGGCCACCTACCGCTGATCCCGCGCCACCCCCGACTCCCCGCCGCCTGCCCCCGTTCCCCAGGAGCACCCGCCATGCCCAGCCGCCCGCACCGCCTCCTGACCGCCGGCGCCGCCGTCCTCGTCCTCGCCGCCACCGGTACCGCCTGCGGCGCCTCCGCCGCCGACCCGAACGCCAAGGAGATCACCGTCTACAGCGCCGACGGCCTCAAGAGCGAAAAGGGCGACGGCTTCTACGACAAGGTCTTCAAGGACTTCGAGAAACAGACCGGCATCAAGGTCGACTACGTGGAGTCCGGCTCCGGCGCCGCCGTCCAGCGCCTGGCCCGGGAACGCGCCAACACCAAGGCCGACGTCATCGTCACCCTGCCGCCGTTCATCCAACAGGCCGACGACAAGGGCCTGTTGGGCATCTACCGTCCGCACGGCTCGGAAGCGGTCGCCGCCGCCGACAAGGACCCCAACGGCAAGTGGGTCTCCATCGTCAACAACTACTTCTGCTTCATCTACAACAAGAAGGAGCTCAAGCAGCCCCCGGCCACCTGGCAGGAGCTCACCGACCACCGCTTCGCGGGCAAGCTCCAGTACTCCACCCCCGGCGTCGCCGGCGACGGCACCGCCGTCCTCATCAAGGCCCTGCACGACTTCGGCGGGCAGGGCCCGGCCATGGCCTTCCTCAAGAAGCTCCAGGCCAACAACGTCGGTCCGTCCTCCTCCACCGGCCAGCTCGCCCCCAAGACCGACAAGGGCGAACTCCTGGTCGCCAACGGCGACGTCCAGATGAACTACGCCAACATGAAGACCATGCCCCACCAGGGCATCTTCTTCCCCGCGGCCAAGCCCGGTGCCCGCCCTGCCACCTTCGCCCTCCCCTACGCCGCCGGCCTGGTCAAGGACGCCCCGCACGCCGCCAACGCCCGGAAGTTCCTCGACTACCTGCTCAGCAAGCCCGTCCAGGAACAGGTCTCCGCCGCCGGCGGCGGCTTCACCTCCCGCAAGGACGTCAAGGCCACCGACCCGAACGCCACCGCCCTCGCCAAGATCATGAACGGGGTCGACGTCTTCCAGCCCGACTGGAACGACATCGACAAGAACCTCGACGCCTACCTCGCTGCCTGGAAGACCGCAACCGGAAGCTGACCGCCGCCGACCAGGACCGACGGGCCGCCGCTGACTTAGGCTGGGGCCGTCGGCCGCCCTCCGGGGGACCGGCCGACGGCCTGGCCAAGCGGCCGGCCCTGGTCGACACGCACCGCGGGAGTGGCAGTGGCAGAGCGCAAGCCGATCGAGTCCTGGCTCACCGACATGGACGGCGTCCTCATGCACGAGGGCGTACCGGTCCCCGGCGCGGACGCCTTCATCAAGCGGCTCCGGGAGTCCGGCAAGCCCTTCCTCGTCCTGACCAACAACTCCATCTACACCCCCCGCGACCTGCACGCCCGCCTCAACCGCATCGGCCTGGACGTCCCCTGGGAGTCGATCTGGACCTCGGCGCTGGCCACCGCGCAGTTCCTCGCCGACCAGCGGCCCGGCGGCACCGCCTACGTCATCGGCGAGGCCGGCCTGACCACCGCCCTGCACGACATCGGCTACATCCTCACCGACCACGCCCCCGACTACGTCGTCCTCGGCGAGACCCGCACCTACAGCTTCGAGGCGCTCACCAAGGCCATCCGGCTGATCAACGACGGCGCCCGCTTCATCGCCACCAACCCCGACGAGACCGGTCCCTCGCGGGAGGGCGCGCTGCCCGCGACCGGCTCGGTGGCCGCGCTGATCACCAAGGCCACCGGCGTCGAACCGTACTTCGTCGGCAAGCCCAACCCGCTGATGATGCGCCACGCGCTCAACGCCATCGGCGCCCACTCCGAGACCTCCGCCATGATCGGCGACCGGATGGACACCGACGTGGTCGCCGGCCTGGAGGCGGGCATGCGGACCTTCCTCGTCCTCACCGGCCTCACCCGCCCCGAGGACGTCGAGCGTCACCCCTACCGCCCCTCCCGCGTCGTCGACTCCATCGCGGACCTCGTCGACCTGGTCTGAGCCGACCTGGTCCGAGCCGTGGTGCGGCGCCGCACCGCCCACCCGGACGGCGCAGCCCCGCCCCGCCCCGGATGCGCCCGGCGGCGGGGCGGCGGACCTTCGGAGGTAACCGGAGGTACACCATGCGCTCACCGCAGCTCACACTCTGTGCCGCCCTCGCGGCGTGCGCGGTGACGACGGCACCCGCCTACGCCGCCGCCGACGGACCCGGCACCCGCACCGCCCAGACCGCCGTCGCCCCCGCCCCGGCCGCCCACCACCCGCTCGCCCCCGTCCCGGCCGTCCCCGGCTCGGCCCGCTTCGCACCCGCCGGCCTCGACGCCGGCCGGGCCGCGGACCCCGCCGGGACGGTACCCGCCGTGCACCTCGCGCCCGCCCCGGTCGCCCGGTCCCGCCTCACCCCCGACCGCGTCACCGCCCACCGCGAACTGAGCAGCACCTCCGCCGTCGCCCTCGTCCTGGCGGGCGGCGCGGTCCTGGTCATCGCCGGCCAGCTGCTCCGCCTCAGACTCCGGCTCCGCCGCGAACGCCAGGGGAGCGGCGGTGCCGACGACGAGTGAGGAGACGGCGGCCCCGGAGCATGCCGTGGGGGAGGACGCCGCGGGGGAGGGGCCGCGACGTCCCGCGCCCCCGGCACCCGCCGGCCCCCGCCTCCTGGCGGGCATCGCCGGTGCCGCGCTGCTGGTGGCGTGCTGGCTCTGCGGCGGCGGCCCCGACCTGCCGGACGGCGGCCCGGCCCGGCTCCCGGTGACCGGCGACGCCGCCGCCGTCGGCCGCCCCTTCGCCCACGCGTCGGCGCCGCACCCCGGAACCCCGGTGGACCGCGGCCCCGTACCGCAACACGACTGAGGCCCCCCGCGATGCGAGGGGCCTCAGTCCTACGTGCGCCGCCAGGGACTCGAACCCCGGACCCGCTGATTAAGAGTCAGCTGCTCTAACCAACTGAGCTAGCGGCGCGCGCTGACGTGGAAAACTCTACACGAACTCCGAGGGTGGTCCGTACCCACGCATACCCTCCCCACGCCTCAGGGGCCTGTGATCCCCGTCACCGGCTTGGCGGGTGGCGCCCCAGCGGACGGCGTCCCGGCGGATGGCGTCGCGGTGGGTGGCCCCGCGGTCGGTGGCGCCCCGGTGGATGGCGTCGCGGGCCGCCGCCCACCGACCGCCGGCCCGGCCTGGCCCAGCCTGGCTCGGCCGGGCTCGTCCCTTCCCGGTCCGGCTCGTCCCTTCCCGTCCCGGCCTGGTCCGGCCGACCGTGCCTCTCCCGCCTCCCCGCCTCGCCTGACTCTCCAGCCGCTCCGGCCCAACCCCGCCCTCCCCTACCGCATCACGAGGCCGCCCGGCCCGGGGCCAAGGTCCCGCGGCATCGGGACCTTCGCCTACGGGTGCGCCCGCACCGGTCTGTGAAGATCGACTGCGGACGACTACCGCGGAGCGGGGCTTCGTCGCCCGCAGTGCGCCGGTCGCCGCCCCGTCAGCATGCGGTGCCGCCCGCCCGTTGAGAGGCTGGGATCGGCGCCGGGGGCGCGGCGGGGCCGTGCCGGGGCGCGCGTACTCCACGAGCAGCCGCCCCGGAGGTGAACGGGAATCCCGGAGGTGAACGGGAATGACGGTCCCGGCAAGCGCCGCCCACGCCGCCGTGAACTCCGCCCTCCGGCCGGCCTGGGCGACGGCCCGCCGACCGGTCCGCACGACGGCCCGTCGACCGCCCCCGCCGGCCTCCCGCGGATCATGGCGTCCATCACTACTGCGCCCTCGTCTGCAACCCCATCCCGCGAGCCGACGTCTGCTAGGACGCGAGCCCCGACCCGGGGCCCCGGGACTCGCCCCTCTTCGGAAAGGTTGATCGTCGTGGTGTCGACAGCCAAGCGCACCCTTGAGATGCAGCTCCTCCTCGGGCCGGACGAAACGGTTCCGGTGGCCGGCCGGTTCAGCTACCGCAGCGACCGCCCCTACGAGGTCGAGGTCGCGTTCCTCAGTCGCGGCGAGACCGTCGCCACCTGGCTGTTCGCCCGTGATCTGCTGTTCGCCGGGCTGCACGGGGAGGCCGGCGAAGGGGATGTGCGGGTGCGGCCCGCCGGCCGTGCGGGCGGCGCGCGCCACGTGCGCATCGAACTCGCCACCGACGCCGGCTTCTGCGAACTGGCGGTGCGCGCCGCGGAGCTCACCGCCTGGCTGGAGCAGACCGCGGCGATCGTCCCGCCCGGCCACGAGGCCCGCTCTTTCGATATGGACGCCCATCTGGCCCGCCTGCTGGCGGGGAAGTGCTGATGACTCCCACTCCCATGACGACGACGCCCGACACCCGCCTCGCCATACCCGCGAGTGCCGCCGCCGGAACGGGCGGGCCGGTCGCCACCGCGACCGCCGACCCGGCCGTCCACATCCCGGCGCAGGCCGGCTCGCCCGGTGCCGCCGACGCCGCGTCCGCCTGCGCCGACGGCGACCCCTCCGGCGCCCCGGCCGCGCACGACCCCTGTGCGCACGGCTTCCTCCCGGAACGGCCTCCTGTGCGGTCCATGATCGGCACCTGGACCCGGCTGGACGCCATGGCCCGCGAGGCGGCCGTCGCGACCGGCCGCGGGGCCGCCGTCGAGGTCGTCGAACGCGCCGACCGCGCCGAGGAGTTGACCGCACTGCGGCAGCGCGTCTCCCGTCTCTCGCCGCGCAACGCGGAGGCCGCCGCGATGCGCGTCGCGGTCATCGCGGTGTCCTGCGGCTGGGGCGCCCTCGACCCGCAGGCGCCGGCTGCCCGGGAGGTCGCCAACGAGGCGTTCCTGGAACTCTGGGCGGCCGTCGCGCACCGCATCGACCACGACCAGTTCGTCGCCCTGCCCACCCTGGCGCTCCACAACTGGGCCCCGGAACGCAAGCCACGCCGCCACATCCCCATCGACCAGCTGGCCCGCACCGAACAGCTGGTGCCGATCGTGCGGTGGGCCCCGGAGGACCAGCCGCTCAGCCGCCTGGACCGGCTGATGCTCGCCGCCACCCGGCTGGAGGCACACGGCATCTGGCTCTTCCGCCTGGCCGACACCCTGGCCGGCCGCGCCCCCGACGACTCGTCCACCCCGACGGCGCTGCGCCGCCTGGTCCGCATCCAGCACGCCCTGCGCGCCCAACTCCACTCCGAGGCGGCGGAGTTGGCGGCCGCCCCGGTCAACGGCCAGCAGCGCGCGGTACTCGGCGCGCTCGCCGAGCAGGGCGCCCTGGAACCGCCGGTCCTCCAGGCCGCGGACGCCGTCCTGGGCATCGGCGGCCGCCGTCTCGGCGAGGGCCGCCGCCAGCACCTGCGCCGCCACCTCCCGGCCCAGCACCGCGCCTGGCTCAGCGCCATGGACCGGCACTGCGCCCCCGTGCGCACCCTCGCCCACCGCGGCGGCCCCGACGCCGCCGTCTACCGCGAGGCTCAGGAATCCCTCATCGCCCTGCGCCGCACCTACACCGCCCTCGTCCAAACCGCCGCCGCCCCCAGCCCGAGCCCCCTCCCCGAAGCAGCCTGACCCCGAGGCGGGGGGCGGCCCCGCGGCCGCCGTTCTCGTCCCTCCCACCGTTCCCACCACCCTCACCGTTCTCGCCGTTCTTGCCGGTCTCACCGTTCTCGTCGTTCTCGTCACTAAGAACGCTACGGGCGGCGGGAGTCGGCGACGTCACACCACGGGTTGGTCTTCTGCCGGGCCGAGGGGGCCGGGGATGGACCCACGGTTTGATCGAGACACGCGATCGAGTCACGCGAAAGAAACCGCCCGAGGCCAGGTGACCCGAGGGCAGGCGAAAAGGGCCCCACGCACGGGCCCCACGCACGCCGAAGGCCCCCACCGGAGTGGGGGCCTTCGACCGTCTGTGCGCCGCCAGGGACTCGAACCCCGGACCCGCTGATTAAGAGTCAGCTGCTCTAACCAACTGAGCTAGCGGCGCCTGCTGACGAAAGAAATACTACCTGGTCGAGAGGGGTGCTCATGACCACCCTCGTGATCATGCCCCGCGGGGCCCCGTCCGGGGCCGCGCCCGCCCTCAGATCGCCAGGGACAGCAGGACCGGCGCGGCCTTGCGGTTGAGGGTGTCGGCGGCCTGCCGCAGGCGGTGGGCGTGCTCCAGCGGCATGGACAGCGCCAGGCAGCCGACCGTCTTGCCGGCGGTGATCGGGACGGCGGCGCAGACCGTGCCGACCGCGTACTCCTGGAGGTCCAGGACGGGGACGGTCGGCGGCTGGCTGTCGAGCTTGTGGAACAGCACCTTCTCGTTGGTGATCGCCCGGGAGGTGAGCCGGGCGGTCTTGTGGCGTGAGAGGTGGTCCATCCGCCCGTCGTGGTCGAGCTGGGCCAGCAGGCACTTGCCGACCGCGCTGGCGTGGGCCGTGCGGCGGAACTCGGCCCACTCGTTGACCTTGGGCGCCAGCGGCCCGTCGGCGTAGTGGAGGATCTTCACCTCGCCGTCGATGTAACGGCTGATGTAGACCGCCGCCCCGACCGAGTCGCGCAGCTGGTCCAGCGTGCGCTGCAGCTTGTCGCGCAGGGCGCGGCTGCGGTCGGCGCCGGATCCCAGCAGGAGCAGCGACTCGCCGACGACATACGCGCCGTCGGCGAGCTGTTGCGCGTAGCCTTCGCGGCGCAGCATCGACAGCAGCTGGGTGAGGTGGGCTGCCGGGATGCCGGTCTCGCGGGCGACCTGTGCGTCGGTCACGCCGTTGGCGTGCCGGGAGATCGTCTCGAGTACGCGCAGGGCGTACTGCACCGAATGGAACGGCGCGGTCGGCTCGGGCTTCAGCGCCACGGTGTCCCCCTAGGAGGTTGGTACCGCTTGCGTTGTGACCGTCGTGGCGGGTGCGACCGCGGGGAACGCGGGCCGCTTCCGGACAACGGGCTCGTATCACGATAGCGGTCAACGAGCCCCGATGGAGGGGGTCTTGACCGAAAACCGGATTGGTTCACGCGTCTGTGCAGGCGCCCTACACTCTGGCATATGCCCAGGTCATGAGCTGGTCGGGGAATCTCCCCCGGACCGGCGACAACGGCGTACGGAAGGCGGGTGGCCGTCCGGCCGAGGACGGGGGTTGACGGCCCTTGGTGACGTGCGGAGTTGACGCACTGTCGGGCATCCGTCCGGGGGCTCGCACGCCCCGTTCTTCCGTCTGCTGTTCGTCTTTCCGCCTGAGCGTCGTACGCCTCATCCATCGCATCCGTCACATCCGCCGCAGTGGTCGCAGATGTCTCAAAACGCGCGGTGGGTGGGCCCGCACGTCGCCGCCGGGGAGGGCGGGAAGGCGGGCGGGGCGTGCGGGAGCGCGCACCACATGCCGCGCTCCCGCACGCCCCGGACGGCCTGCACACCCGGGGCCGCCGCCCGCCGCGCCGCCTACAGCACCGCGCTCAGGAACTCCCGGGTCCGCTCCTGCTCCGGGGCGGTGAAGATCTGCTCCGGCGGGCCGAACTCGATGACCCGCCCGGCGTCGAACATCATCACGCAGTCGGAGACGTCCCGGGCGAAGTTCATCTCGTGCGTGACGCAGAGCATGGTGATGTCCGTGCTGTGCGCGATGTCCCGCAGCAGGTCCAGCACGCCGGCCACCAGCTCCGGGTCCAGGGCCGAGGTCACCTCGTCCAGCAGCAGCACCTGCGGGCGCATGGCCAGCGCCCGGGCGATGGCGACCCGCTGCTGCTGGCCGCCGGAGAGCTGCGAGGGGTACTTGTCGAGGTGGGCGGTGAGGCCCACCAGGTCCAGCAGTTCGCGGGCGCGCTGCTCGGCCGCGTCCTTGTCCAGGCCGAGGACGTGCACCGGGGCCTCGGTGATGTTCCGCAGCACCTTCATGTTGGGGAAGAGGTTGAACTGCTGGAAGACCATGCCGATGTTCTTGCGGATCTCCCGGCTGTAGCGGTCGCTCGCCGGGACGAGCCGGCCGCCCTTCTCCTCGTGGGTCAGATACCGGTCGCCCAGCCTGATGGTGCCCTCGTCCGGCTTGAGCAGCGTCATCATCAGCCGCAGGATCGTGGTCTTGCCGGAGCCGGACGGGCCGATCAGCGTGACGTGCTTGCCCGGATAGACCTTCATGTCGAGCGCGTCCAGGACGGTGTGCGTGCCGAACCGCTTGGTGACCTTGTCGAAGCGGATCAGCTCGGTCTCCCCGGAGGACGCGGGCTCGCCGGCGGTGGGCGGGGTGTTCGGGGTGTCGCGGTCAGCGGACAAGGCGGCGCTCCAGGGCTCGCAGGGCAAGAGAGGCGGGGTAGGCGATGGCGATGAAGGCGACCCCGACGACCGTGTACGGCTCCACGGTCTGGAAGGTCTGGGAGGAGAACTGCCGGGCCTCGCCCAGCATCTCCAGCACCCCGATGGCGAAGAGCATCGGCGAGTCCTTCAGCATCGCGATGACGTAGTTGCCGAGCGCGGGCACCACCCGGCGGATCGCCTGCGGCAGGATCACCGCCGTCCAGGTGCGGCGGCGCGGCAGGCTGAGCGCGATCGCCGCCTCCCACTGGCCGGCCGGCACGCCGTCGATCCCGGCGCGGTAGACCTCGGCGGTGTACGTCGAGTAGTGCAGGCCCAGTCCGATCACGCCGGTGGCCAGGGCGCTGAGCGTGACGCCCCACTCGGGCATCACGTAGAACAGGAAGAACAGCTGCACCAGCAGCGGGGTGTTGCGCACGAACTCGGTGACCACGGTCACCGGCCAGCGCACCACCTTCAGGGACGAGCGCTGCGCCAGCGCCCATACCAGGCCGAGCCCGAAGGCGATCAGCGACCCGAGCGCCAGGGCCTGGAGGGTGACCAGGACGCCCTTCCAGAACGTCGGCAGAAAGGCGCCGACCGCGGACCAGTCGAACTTCATCGGGCCTCACCTTCCGCGGGAGCGGCGGCACCGGTGACCGCCGGACCGGTGACGGGGCCGGGCCGTTGTCGCAGTCGCAGCCGCAGCGGCGACCGCCCGGCCGGCGCCTGCCCGACGCCCGCCTTGGCGTGCCGCTCCACCGCCCGCATCCCGCGGGTCAGGACGAACGCCAGGACGAAGTACATCACCAGGATGACCGTGTAGACGGGGGCGCTCTGCGCGGTGGCGTTGCGCACCAGGGAGGCGCCGAAGGCGATGTCGCCGACGCCCAGGATCGACACCAGCGCGGTGCCCTTGAGCAGCTCGATCAGCAGGTTGTTGAACGGCGGGACCATGCCCGGCCATGCCTGCGGCAGGACGACCTTCCGCAGCTGCTGGGCCGGCGAGAAGCTCAGCGCGATGCCGGCCTCGCGCTGGCCCGGCGGCACCGCGGCGATCGCGCCCCGTACGACCTCGGAACCGTACGCGCCGTACGTCAGGCCCAGCGTCAGCACCGCGGCCCACATCGGGGCCAGCTGCCAGCCGAACCCCATGGGCAGCACGAAGAACATCCAGAACATCAGGATCAGCGCGGAGGTCCCGCGGAAGATCTCGAAATAGGCCCCGGACAGGAACCGCACGATCCACCGCCGGTGGGTGCGCGCGAGCCCGATGACGAAGGCCACGACGGCGGCCAGCGCCGCGCTGTAGACGGTCAGCTGGACGGTGACCCACACGCCCTTGAGGAGGAGTTCCCACAGGCCCCAGGTGATGTCAGTCATGGCCGGCACTTCTCCTTGGCGGTGATCTCCGTCATCTGCTGCGCGGTGAAGCCGAAGGGCCGCATGAGGTCCAGGAGTTCCCCGGAGCGCTTCATCTTGTGCAGCTCGCGGTTGAACGCGTCGCGCAGATTGGTCTCCGGCGTCCGGAACGCGAAGCCGCCGACGTCGATCACCGGTTTCCCGTTCACGTACGGGGTGACCTCCGGCGTGGCCTCCGCCCGGGTGGTCCGCGACTGCCGGACGACGTTCCGCACCGTCACCGCGGTGCCGGCGAAGACGTCCACCCGCCCCTGCTCGACCGCCAGCAGCCCCGCCAACTGGTCGGGCAGCGTGGTCATTCTCGTGATCCCCGCCGCCTTGGCGTAGTCGATCTCGGCGTAGCCGACACCGGTCGCCATCCGCGCTCCGGTCCGCGCGATGTCCTTGTAGGTGCGCAGCTTCAGCGGATTGCCCTTGGGGACGATGAAGGCGTCCAGCATCTGGTACTCGGGATCGGCGAAGATCACCTGCGCGCAGCGCTCGGGGTTGATGTACATCCCGGCCGCGACCACGTCGAACTGCTGGGAGTTCAGCCCCACGATCAGTGAGCCGAAGTCGGTGGGGAAGGGCTCGACGCGCGGGACGCCGAGCCGCTTGAAGATCACCCGGGCGAGGGTGGGCGCCGACCCGGTCATCCTGCCGTCGGTGCCGATGTAGCCGTACGGCTGCTCGCCGGCCAGGCCGAGGGTGACCGAGCCCTTCCTGCGCAGCCGCTCCAGCAGCTGGCCGCCGCCCGCCGCCGCGGTGGTCGGGACCCGGCTGCAGCCGCTCGCCGCGCCGATCGCCCCCGCTGCGCCGAGCGCCGCCACCCCCGCGAGCAGCGACCGGCGGCGAAGACCGCTGGTCCGGTGTCCGGTTATCTCGCGTCTCCGGGGGGTGAGTCGTCCGTGGTGTGGTCCTTGATTGTCTGAGGCCGTGCTCTGTGGTGGAGCCATGGGCGCGCGGCTACCCGAAGCGTTCACGCCTATGCCGATCGTTTCGAGCCCTTCACACCGCCGCAGGAGATGTTCCGTACGCCGGTAATGCCCCCTACGCTCGGGATATGACCGATCGCTTCATCGAAGTCTCCCTGGACAAGCGCGGCGTCAGCTGCACGGCCAAGTTGCTCGACGATCGTGCCCCGCTCACCTGTGCCGCCGTCTGGGACGCGCTCCCCCTGGGCGGCGACGTCTACCACGCCAAGTACGCCCGTAACGAGATCTACGCCCTGGTGCCGCCGTTCGCTCCCGAGGAGCCGCCGCTGGAGAACCCCACCATCACCCCGATCCCCGGCGACCTGTGCTACTTCACCTTCAGCGACACCCAGTTGGGCACCGCCTCCTACGGCTACGAGCGCGATGCCGGGCACCGCGGCCGCGCCACCGTCGTCGACCTCGCGCTCTTCTACGAGCGCAACAACCTGCTGATCAACGGCGACGCGGGCTGGGTGCCCGGCATCGTCTGGGGCGCGGTCGTCGACGGCCTGGACCGGATGGCCGACGCCTGCCAGGACCTCTGGCGCGCCGGCGCCCTGGGGGAGACGCTCAACTTCCGACGCGCTTAGGCGACCCGCCCGCCCCTACGGAACCGCCGGCGCCGGAATCTCCGCCGCCCCCGCCTCGTACAGCGCGTGCGCGGCGCGCAGCACCAGCGCGTCCGCGTGCCGCGCGCCCACCAGCTGCACCCCGATCGGCAGCCCGTCGCCGTCCACCCCGCAGGGCACGGTCGCGGCGGGCTGCTGGGTGAGGTTGAACGGATAGGTGAACGGCGTCCAGCCCGTCCACCGCGCATGGCCGGAACCAGGCGGCACTTCCCGGCCGGCCGCGAACGCGGTGATCGGCTCCGTCGGCGTCACCAACAGGTCGTACACGCTGTGGAAACGGCCCATCGCCCGCCCCAGCGCCATCCGCACGTCCACCGCCGCCAGATAGTCCAGCGCGCTGTAACGGGCCCCCTCCTCGCAGATCTCCAGCAGCCCCGGGTCCAGCAGCTCCCGGTCGGCCGCCCCCAGGGGCTGCACCAGCCGGGCCGCGCCGCTGAACCACAGCGTGTGGAACGCCGCCACGGGATCCGCCACCCCCGGATCGATCTCCTCCACGTCCGCGCCCAGCTCCGCCAGCGTGTCCACCGCCCGGCGCACCGCGGCCGCCACCGCCGGCGCCACCGGCACGTCCCAGCCCAGCGACGGGCTGTACGCCACCCGCAGCCCCGTCACCTTCCCGGCCAGCGCCTCCCGGAACGACTCCGCCACCGGCGCCAGCTGCGACCAGTCCCGCCAGTCCGGGCCGCAGATCACGTCCATCATCAGCGCCGCGTCCGCCGCGTCCCGCGTCATCGGCCCCACATGCGCCAGCGTCCCGAACGGGCTCGCCGGATAGTGCGGCACCCGCCCGTACGTCGCCTTCAGCGCGAAGATCCCGCAGAACGACGCCGGGATCCGCACCGACCCGCCGCCGTCCGTCCCCAGACTCAGCGGCCCGGCGCCCAGCGCCACCGCCGCCGCACCGCCCCCGCTGGAGCCGCCCGCGGTGCGCCCCGGGTCGTACGGATTGCCCGTCACCCCGTGCCGCGGACTGTCGGTGACACCCTTCCAGCCGAACTCCGGGGTGGTGGTCTTGCCGACGAACACCGCCCCGGCCTCCCGCAGCCGGGCCACCGCCGGCGCGTCCTCGTCCCATGTCGCGCCCTCGGCCCGGACGGTGTGTGAGCCGCGCAGCGTCGGCGCGCCCCGCATCAGCAGCACGTCCTTGACGGTGACCGGTACCCCGTCCACCGGCCCGGCCGGCGCGCCGCGCCGCCAGCGCTCCGCCGACTCCGCGGCCTGCGCCAGCGCCTGCTCGGCGTCGATCCGGACGAAGGCGTTGACGGCGGCCCGGGCGGTCTCGGCGCGCTCCAGCACGGCCCGGGTCGCCTCGACGGGGGAGAACTCGCCCGAGGCGTAGCCGGCGAGCAGACGGGTGGCGGTGAGGTCGGCGAGGCGGGTCGGTCCGTTGGTCATGCGTCCTCCGAGCGTCGGCCGCCCCGGGCGGGGCGGCGGGCGGGGCACGGTCCGCCGCGGGCCGGGCCCGGACGGCCCGCGCGGTCAGGTCACCGGTACGTATCCGAGGCGTTTGTCGACCACGTTGCGCAGTGGCTCGCCGGCCGCCCACCGGTCGAAGTTGTCCTGGAACTGCTCGGCGAGCGCGTCCCGCCAGCCCAGCGTGTCGCCGCTCATGTGCGGCGAGACGATCAGATGCGGCACGTCCCACAGCGGGCTGTCCGCGCCCAGCGGCTCGGCCGCGAAGACGTCCAGCGCCGCCGCCGCGATCCGCCACTCCCGCAGCGCCGCGACCAGCGCCTCCTCGTCGACCAGCGGCCCGCGGGCGACGTTGACGAAGCGGGCCCGCCGCGGCATCAGGGCGAACGCCGCGGCCCCGAACATCCCCCGCGTCTCCTCCGTCAGCGGTGCCGCGCACACCACCCAATCCGCGTGCGGCAGCAGCCCGTTCAGGGCCCCCGCGGCGTGCACCCGGCCGAACTCCGGATCGCCGGTCCGCTCCCGGCGCCCGACCAGGTCGACCCCGACACCCAGTGCCAGCAGGGTGCTGCCGATGGCCCGGCCGATCGGCCCCGACCCGACCACCACCGCGCGGGTCCCGGCCAGCCGCAGCGTCTCGCGGTGCTGCCAGCGCCGCTGCCGCTGCAGCTCCCAACTCCCGTAGAAGTCCTTGGCCATGGCGATCACCAGTCCGGCGACGTACTCGGCGATCGGCTGCTCGAAGACCCCGCGGGCGTTGGTGACGACGGTGTCGTCGGCGATCAGCGCCGGGCACAGCAGCCGGTCCACGCCGGCGCTGGCGGTGTGCACCCAGCGGGGCCGCGGGCCGTGGGCCGGCCAGCTCTCCCGGATCGCGTCGGAGGTGAAATCCCAGGCCAACAGCGCGTCGGCGGTGGGGAGTAGGGCGGCCAGGGACTTCTCGTCGGCGAAGACGATCTCGGCCCGGCCGGCGAGGCGGTCCAGCCGCGGGGGCGGCTCGGAGCCCAACACGAGGAGGGTGGGGCGGGTGGTGCTGGTAGGGCCGGTGGCGCCAGTGTTGTCGGTGATGCCAGTGCCGTCGGTAGTGCCGGTGCTGTCGGTGGTGCCGGCGCCGTTGATGCCGCCGGTGCTTTCGGACATAGGCCAGAAACCGTTCTGAAACGTGTGCCCCGTATGACGGAGGAAGGGGCGCCGACAGATGCCTGAGAAGTGCCGGAGATGCGAGGATTGACCACGCTAAGAAGTCGTATCTACCGTGTCAACAACGGCTCTGTCCCGACGTCCCCGGCTTGTCCGGCTGCATCACCTCTCCGGCCACTGGCCGTGCCATTCCAGCCCTTCGTGCCTTCTAGGGGCCTTCATGGACGTCTCCTTCCTGGGTGGCCCACAGCCTCAGCTCGGCGTGGGCGTTGTCGCCCCCTTCGACTTCGCTCTCGACCGCGAGCTGTGGCGCTGGGTCCCCGACGACGTATCCCTCCACCTGACCCGAACTCCCTTCGTGCCCGTCGAGGTCAGCCTCGACCTGGCCCGCCTGGTCAGCGAGCACGAGACCCTGCACGCCGCCGTCCAGGCGCTGTGCGCGGTGTCGCCGCAGGTCATCGCCTACGCGTGTACGTCCGGCAGTTTCGTCGGCGGCACGGCGGGCGAACGCGCGATGTGCGCGGCCATGACCCAGGCGGGGGAGGTGCCCGCCCTGACGACCTCGGGCGCCGCGATCGAGGCCCTCCACGAGATCGGCGCCCGGCGCATCGCCGTCGTCACCCCGTACACCAAGTCCGTCACCCGGTCCCTGGAGGAGTACCTCGCCGAGGCGGGCGTCACCGTCACCGGCCGTGCCTATCTCGGACTCACCCGGCACATCTGGAAGGTTCCCTACCGCGATGTCGTCGACATGGCCCGCGCGGCCGTCGTCGGAGCCGCCGACGCCCTCTTCATCAGCTGCACCAACCTCCCCACCTACGACGTCATCCCCCAACTGGAGGCCGAGCTGCGGATGCCCGTGCTCTCCGCCAACCAGGTGACGATGTGGGCCGCGCTGCGCGCCATCGGCGTCCGCGCCGTCGGCCCGTACCAGGCGCTGCTCGATCCCGTGGCGCGCAGCGGCCCGGCGGCCATGACCGGCACCCAGCCGCCGCCGCGGAGCGAACCGAGACCCACTCCCGAGGCCGCCCTGGCCGGCCCGCCCGTCCCGCCCGACGATCCCGGCGACGGCCCCGAGCCGCCCCCGTACCTCCCCGACGACCCGGGCCGCCAGCCCCCGCTCTGAGCCCGCCCCGCCGCACCACCGCACACCGCACCCACCACCCGCAAGGGAGACCTGCATGGCATCGGTCGGCTTCCTCTACCCCGGCCACTCCGCCGAGGACGACTACCCCCGGCTGGAGGCGCTCCTGGGCGGCGCGGTCCGCCTGCCGCTCGTCCACACCGACATCGGCGAGGACGCCCACCGCGCCGACGCGCTGCTGGAGATGGGCTCCGCGGCCCGCCTCGCGGCCGGCGTCGGCGCGCTGCGGGACCGCGGCGCCGAGGCCGTCGTCTGGGCCTGTACGAGCGCCAGCTTCGTCTACGGCTGGGAGGGCGCCCAGGAGCAGGTGCGGGAGCTGTCGGCCACCGCCGGGCTGCCCGCCTCCAGCACCTCCTTCGCCTTCGCGCACGCCGTCCGGGCCCTCGGCGCCCGGCGGGTCGCGATCGCCGCCACCTATCCGGCCGACGTCGCCGAGTACTTCCGCGCGTTCCTCAAGTCCGCCGGCACCGAGGTCGTCGCCACGCGCGGCAGTGGCATCATCACCGCCGCCGAGGTCGGCACCTGGGGCCGTGACGAGGTCCTGGAGCTGGCCCGGGCCGGCGACCACCCCGACGCCGAGGCCGTTCTGCTGCCCGACACCGCCCTGCACACCGCCGCCCATCTGCCCGCCCTCGAAGCCGCGCTCGGCAAACCGGTCCTCACCGCCAATCAGGTCACGGTCTGGGAGGGCCTGCGGCTGCTGGACCGCCCCCTCGCCTGCCCGGAACTGGGCACGCTCTTCTCCCGGCCGGCAGTCTCCCGGCCGGCAGGCGAGTAGGCCCTGACGGACGGGCCCGCACGGGCCCGCCCCGTCCCGTCCTCCCGCCCGTCCCTCGTTCGGACGCCCCGCCCCACCGGGAATAACGCGCCCCACCGGGAATAACCGGAGAACTGCTCCGGTTACCCTCCTCGCAGACCCGCAGACCACCGACGTCAGAAGCGCGACGCGAGGAGGACCCGCACCGTGAGCGGCGAAGACCAGCAGACCCCGGGCACCGACGGCAGCCCCGGGGGCGACGGCATACGGGGCACCGCCCTGGGCACCGCACCCGTCCCCCTGTCCGTGCTCGACCTGGTGACGGTCGGCGCCGGCAGCACCGCCACCGCCGCGGTCCGTACCGCCGTCGACCTCGCCCGCACCGCCGAACGCCGCGGCTACCACCGCTACTGGGTCGCCGAGCACCACTCCATGCCCGGCGTCGCCTCCTCCTCGCCCGCGGTGCTCCTCGCCCACCTCGCCGCGCACACCGACCGCATCCGCCTCGGCTCCGGGGGCGTGATGCTGCCCAACCACGCCCCCCTGGTCATCGCCGAGCAGTTCGGCACCCTGGAGGCGATGGCCCCCGGCCGCGTCGACCTGGGCCTGGGCCGCGCCCCCGGCACGGACGGCGCCACCGCCGCAGCCCTCCGCCGCACCGAACACCTCCACGAGGGCGCCGACGAATTCCCGCAGCAGCTCGCCGAGTTGACCCGTTTCCTCGACGACGACTTCCCCGACGGCCACCCCTACGCGCGCATCCACGCCGTCCCCGGCCCGATCCAGTCGACCTCGCCCGGCGGCGTCCAGTCCCCGCACCGCCCGCCCCTGTGGCTGCTCGGCTCCTCCGGCTTCAGCGCCCGCCTGGCCGGCACGCTCGGCCTGCCGTTCGCCTTCGCCCACCACTTCTCCGCGGCCAACACCGTCCCCGCCCTCGACCTCTACCGCTCCTCGTTCCGCCCCTCCGAGGGGCTCGCCGAGCCCTACGCCCTGATCGGCGTCTCCGCACTGGCCACCGAGGACGAACAGGAGGCGCTCCGCCAGGTCCGCACCGGCGCCCTCGCCATGATCCGGCTGCGCACCGGCCGCCCCGGCCTCGTCCCCACCCCCGAGGAGGCCGCCGCCCACCACTTCAGCGCCGTCGAGCGGGACTTCGCCGACAGCTGGCTCGGCAACGTCATCCACGGCACCCCGGACGCCGTCCGCCAGGGCCTCGACGACCTCGCCAAGCGCACCGGCGCCGACGAGCTGATGATCACCGCCAACGCCCACACCGGCGAGGTCCGCCGCCGCTCCTACGACCTCATAGCCGACGCCTACGGGCTTCCTCAGGGCTGACCTCCGCTCGCCCGGCACACGGCACGGGGCGCGCCGCGGCTCAGCCGCAGGCGCGCCCCGCGTCCAGCAGTGCCTCCACCCGGTCCGGGGCCACCGGCCGGGAGTACAGCCAGCCCTGCCCGGTGTCGCAGCCGATCCGGCGCAGCCGCTCGGCCTGCTCGGCGCTCTCCACACACTCCGCCGTCACCGTCAGCCCCAGCCGGTGCGCCAGCGCGACCAGCGCCTCCACGATCACCTCGTCCGCCGGATTCGGGTGCTCCTGCGACCGGAAGCCGTGCACGAACGACCCGTCCAGCTTCAGCACCGACACCGGCAGCCGGCTCAGGTAGGCGAGGTTGGAGTAGCCGGTGCCGAAGTCGTCGATGGCGATCCGCACTCCCATGTCGCTGAGTGCCTGCAGCGCCTGCAGCGGCCGGCCCGCCGACCCCATCACCGCGGACTCGGTCAGCTCCAGCTGGAGCAGCCGCGGCGGCAGTCCGGTCTCCGCCAGGATGCCGGCGACGTCCGCGACCAGGTCGGAGTCCCAGACCTGACGCACGGCCACATTCACGCTGACGAACAGCGGCTGGCCCCCGGGGTGCGCCAGCTGCCAGGCCCGCGCCTGATAGCAGGCGCGCTCCAGCACCCAGCGGCCCAGCTCCACGATCGCGCCGTTCTCCTCGGCCAGCGCGATGAACCGATTCGGCGACAGCACCCCGAACTGCGGGTGCCGCCACCGCACCAGCGCCTCCACCCCCTGCGCCCGGCCGTCGCCCAGTCCGACCAGCGGCTGGTACTCCAGCGTGAACTCCCCGCGGTCCACCGCCGGCCGCAGCGTGCTGGACAGCGCCTGCCGGGTCATCCGGTGGGCGTTGCGCTCCGGGTCGAAGAGCGTCCACCGGGCCTTGCCGTCCTCCTTCGCCCAGTACAGCGTGGTGTCCGCGGCCTGCATCAGCCCCGTCGCGGTGGTCCCGCCGGCCGCCCGCTCCACCACGCCGATGCTCGCCGACACCGACATCCGCTGCCCGGCCAGGTCGAACGGCCGCTGGAGCGCGTCCAGCACCGACTGCGCCAGTTCCGCCAGCTGGTCGGTGCCGGTGGAGTCCTCCACCAGCAACGCGAACTCGTCCCCGCCCAGCCGCGCCACCAGATGCCCGGCACGGCCCGGCCCGCGCTCCGCGGCCCGCTCCGCACAGCGCGTCAGCCGCTGCGCCACCGCGCTCAGCAGCCGGTCGCCGACCCGGTGCCCCAGGGTGTCGTTGACCGCCTTGAAGCCGTCCAGGTCCAGATAGCACAGCCCGATCCGGCCGGTGCCGGACCGCTCGAACGAGGCCGCCTCCAGCGCCGCGGAGAGCCGCTCGAAGAACAGCGTGCGGTTGGGCAGCCGGGTCACCGGATCGTGCATCTGCAGATGCCGCAGCCGGGCCAGCAGATCGTGCCGGTCGCTGATGTCCGCCGCCGACAGCAGCACCCGCTCCTCGCCGCCCAGCGGCCCCTCGGTCACCGGCTCGACGGTCACCTCCACCCACACCGAGCTCCCGTCGGAGCGTTTCAGCCGCCGGGTGCAGCGCAGCCGCTCGCTGCGGCCGCACAGCACCTCGCGGTACGCGCTCCACACCCGCGGGTCGGCGCCCAGGTCGGTGAGGTCGGCGGCGGTGGCGGCGACCAGCTCGTCCGGGTCGGTGCCCACCAGGGCGCCCAGTGCGGGATTGGCGGCGAGCACCAGCCCGTCGCGATTGAGGACGGCCATCGGCAGGCTCGCGGCGAGGAAGGCGGCACGGTAGTCGCCGAGGGAGGCGGCGGTGCCGTCGCAGCGCGCCGAGGCGTCGCAGGGGGGAGAAGCGGACCGGTCGGTCGGGTCTTTGGTCGAACCATCACGCTCCGTCACCGTAGGCAGTGTTGCTCCGGACGTGCGGCCCGTGCTGTCGGGGTGTCCGCTCACTGCTCGCTCCCGCATGGCGCTTGTCTCGTGACGGAGGGGGGACCTCGCGCTGGAAAGTGTGGCGATCATAGAGGCTGGCACGAGGGCCGATCCAGCGACGAAGCCGTGACCATCCGCAGGCATGACGGAAGTTCAGCCAAATCTGCCCGGCTCTGTTCGCCCCTATTGCACCTTTAGTCGCTTGTGACTTTCCGTTACGAGACGAGGGAGGCGTGCGGGTCACCCCTTCGGGCTGCCATATCAGGACGAAGAGCATGAAATCACCTCAGGGTAAGTGGGTGTCCCGAATCCACCCCTGGAGGTCCACGTGCCGCGCGCCCGAACACCCCACGGGGTGGACAGCCGACGCATGCGGCGCGTCGCAGCCGTGGCCACCTCCCTGAGCGCGCTCCTCGCCACCTCGATCGTCACCGGCCCCGCCACCGCCTCCGAAGCCGCCCTCTCCTGCGCCCTGGGACGCACCGACGCCCACCACTCCGAAGGCGTCGACAGCTGGAACGGCGCCTACCCGCGCCCCGACCACCGCCTCGACGCGGTGATGATCTACCTCTCCTTCCCCGACGCCCGCCCCACCACCACCCCCCAGCAGCTCTCCGGCGACTACTTCCCCGCCACCGACCGCTTCTTCACCCGTGCCTCCTACGGCAGGTTCCGCCTGCGCACCCACGTCCACCCCCACTGGGTCCGCATGCCGCACCCCGCCACCTGGTACGGCATACAGCGGGACTGGGACTCCGGGCGCCGCTCCGCCTACCTCCGCGACGCGGTCGCCGCCGCCGACCCCGTCATCGACTTCAGCCGTTACGACCTCGTCTACCTCGCCGCCGACCCCGGCGCCCCCGGCGTCGACTCCGACGCCACCAAAGTCGTCAATCTCGACCAGCCGATGCACGCCGACGGCGCCGACCTCAGCCGCTTCGTCACCGTCTTCGAACACAGCCCACCGGACCGCAACGTCCTCGCCCACGAAACCGGCCACGTCTTCGACCTGCCGGACCTCTACCACCGCCCCGAGAACGGCCACGGCGACTGGGACACCTACGTGGGCGACTGGGACCTCATGGGCAGCCAGTTCGGACTGGCCCCCGACCCCTTCGGCTGGCACAAGTGGCGCCTGGGCTGGATCACCGACAGCCAGGTCGACTGCGTCTCCCTGGACCGCCCCCGGATGCACGCACTGCGCCCCCTCTCCGCGCCCGACGACCCCGCCGACCGCCACCGCCCCCGCCTCCTGGTGGTCCGCACCGGGCCCGAGACCGCCCTCGTCATGGAAGCCCGTGCCGCCGAGGGCAACGACCGCTCCCTGTGCACCGAGGGCGTCCTCGTCTACCGCGTCCGCAGCTCCACCGCGTCCGGCTCCGGCCCCGTCCGGGTGCTCGACGGCCACCCCGGCACCTCCGCCTGCTGGGGCACCTCCGTCTACCCGCCGCTCGCCGACGCCCCGCTCGGAGTGGGGGAGAGCCTCAACGACACCGAGGACGGCGTACGCATCCAGGTCGAGGGCCGGTCCACCGACGGCGAGTGGGCGGTCAAGGTCACCCGCAGCGCGGCCTAGCGCACGGCAGCGGGACCCCACGCACGCCGAAGGCCCTCACCGGAGTGAGGGCCTTCGACCGTCTGTGCGCCGCCAGGGACTCGAACCCCGGACCCGCTGATTAAGAGTCAGCTGCTCTAACCAACTGAGCTAGCGGCGCCTGCTGACGGGGAAAACATTAGCATCCTGGCCGGGGAGGGCAAAAATCGCTTCCCCTCAGCCGCCCGCCGGCCCCGTATCCGCGCTCTGAACAGCCAATTCGTGGTGCTCGCGGGCGGTCTCCCGATCGGCTCCCAGCCCACCCCGCGCGGCCCGCACACAGGCCCACAACAACACCTCGGGCCCCGGCAGCCACGGCTCCCGCACATCCGGCGCCACCAGCCAGCGCGAGGCGGCGGGGGTGCCCGGGTCGTCGGTGGGGGCCGGCTCTCCGGCGGTGGCCGCGGCGGCCGTCGTACCCGCCTCGCCTGTACGAGCCGGAGCCGCGGCGTCGATCGGCCACCCCACCCCCGACGCCGTCCACCCGTACCCCCACCCGCCGCCGACCCCGCCGACCCCGCCGACCCCGGCGAACCCGGAACCGGCGAAGCCGACGCCGCCCTCGGGGAACCCGCGTCCGGTCATCGGCCCCCGCCGACCACCCGCCCCACCCGCCCCCGCCCTGTCCGCGGCGCGGGGATGCAGCGGCGGCACCGTCACCGCGTCCCCGCTGCCGTGGCACAACAGGGGCGGCACCGCGCTGCCCCACTCCTCCCAGGCCAGCAGCGCGGGCAGCCGGTGGGCGGTGCCGGGGGCCGCGAACAGCAGGATCCGGCCGCGGTGCATGGCCACCGGGCCCGACCCGGGGCCGGCCGACCACAGCCGGTCCACCATGCGCCGCCCGAAGAGCGCCGGGGCGTTGATCACGTCGAAGACCGTGCCGCACGGCAGCGTGCTCGGCGCGCTGGGGCACTCCGCCCACAGCCGGTGCAGGCCCTCCGGATGCGGGCTGGCGGAGGCGAGCCAGTCGGCTCCGGCGAGCGTGACGTACGCCGTGGTGGGGAAGGCGAGGTTCCGGGGAGTCTCAGGCAGCCATTCGCTCATGGGACGGGTCTATCGACTCCCCGCGCCCCGCCAGAGCTGATTGCCGGAAACCGGGACAGCGCCGCGCGGCGGGGAGTATCTTCCCCTCCCTGCATATGCCAGGGGCTCATGATCTTGATCCGAGAGACGGGAGCTACCCCTGAGCCTCGTGTGACTCCTGTTACGGGAAGGGGGCGGCTTATGGGAAAGGGGGCGGCCGCACAGGCAACCAGGCACGCGGCTCAGTCGACGTCGGGCGGTACCGTGCTGCCGCTGCGCAGCAGGCTCCGGCCGAACTCGACCATCTTCTGCGCGTAGTCCTCGGTCCAGTCGGCCCGCTCGGCGACCTCCGCCAGCGGCAGCCGGTCGAAACGACGGGGGTCGC
Source organism: Streptomyces sp. S186 (assembly GCF_051603415.1). NCBI lineage: Bacteria > Bacillati > Actinomycetota > Actinomycetes > Kitasatosporales > Streptomycetaceae > Streptomyces > Streptomyces sp. S186. The sequence continues at coordinate 5,256,274 of NZ_CP193932.1, forward strand.
TCAGCTGGGCCGCGGCCATCGCCTGGAACTCCGTGGCGCGGTCGGCGGCCGCCCGGAAGGCGAGCGTGAGCTCGGTCGCGCGGCCGAGGAGGGCGCCGGGATCCTCCATCGACTCCAGCCCGAAGAAGTGCTCGGGGTCGGCGGTGGCCTCGGGCGGCTCGAACAGCAACTGCGCGGGCCTCATGCGGCGGGGGGCGGGCGCCGTACCGCGGGGATCGGGAGCCGGCTGCGGCTCGGACATGTACCTACCTCCATCGTTGTCTGCCGCATTCCATTGTCCCGCCCGGCGCAAGGGGGCGGGTGGGCGCTGCCCGCGCTGAGGTGCCCTGCGCCCGCCTACGGGCGCAGCGGGACCCGGTGTTCGGCCAGGTGGGACAGGACGGCGTGGTTCGCTTCCCACCCGTCCGGGAACTTCACCGTGACGCCCAGCTGGACCGGTTCCGTCGCGGGGTGTTCGTCGAGGAGTTCGGCGACGCCGGCGCGGCAGACGACGACGCAGGCGTGCCGGTGCCGGGAGGCGAGCACGCACAGCCGTCCGGTCTCCAGGTGGAAGGCGGTCGCGTCGGGGCGGCCGGACAGCGGGTGCAGGACGACGGTGACGTCGAACTCGCGGCCCTGGAGGCGGTTGGCGGTGTCGACGGTCACGCCGGTCACGCCGAGGCCGGCGAGGGCGGCGCGGACGGCCGCGGCCTGGTCGCGGTGGGCGGTGCCGACCGCGATCCGGGCGGCGGTCAGGGGCGCGGGCGCGTCGGACTGCTCGCTGGTGGCGGCGCCGCCGCGGTCCAGGAGACGGCGGACGACCAGGGCGAGGGCGTGCACCGCCTCCGGGTCGGTGCGCGGGGTGTGCCGGGCGGGCAGTTCCAGCAGCCCCCAGCCGGACTCCGCGGCCTCGTCCAGGACGCGGTCCACGGCCGAGCCGTCGCCCGCCACGCCGAACGCCAGCCGCCGGTCGCCGGGCCCGGTACCGCTGCGGAACGGGGTGTACGGGTAGAACGCGCCGGACACCAGGGGCGCGGCGGAGGCCGGCAGCCGCCAGGAGACGGGGAGGCGGTGCTGCGGCAGGTCCGGGTTGTGGGCGAGGAGGGTGGCGACCGCGCTGGCGGAGGGGTCGTAGGAGAGGCCGGCCCACTGGTCGGCGCCGACCACGCTGAACGGGTCCAGCTGCCCCGGGTCGCCGACGAAGAGCGCCCGCTCGAAGAGCCCGGCGACGCTCAGCAGCGCGTCCGAGCGCATCTGGTACGCCTCGTCCACGATGGCGTGCCGCCAGGGCTCCTCGACCTTGGTCCAGGCCCACTTGGCGGCGGTGGAGACGACGACGTCCATGGCGGCGAGGTCGGCGATCCGGGCGGAGGTGCGGACGGCGGGGAGCTCCGCGAGGGCGGGGTCGTGGGCGCCGGGTTCGCTGGAGTGGAGCCGGCCCACGGGGAGGTCGGGGTCCTTCGCGGCGAGGCGCAGGACGAGGTCGTCCACCTGGGCATTGGTCTGCGCGACGATCATCAGGCGGCGGCCCGCGGCGGCCAGTTCGCGGGCGGCGCGGACGACCAGGGTGGACTTCCCGGCGCCCGGCGGGGAGTCCACGACCACGCCGCGGCGGGTGCTGTGCAGCGTGTCGCGGAGGATCGCGTCGGTGGCCGCGGCGGCCACCGCGGCGGGGTCGGCCGGCGGCGGCGCGGACAGCGGCGGAGGGGGCGGAGGAGGCGTCATACCGGGGCGTTCTCCGGGGAGTTGGTGGTCTCGGTGGTCGGTGGTTGGTGCACAGCAGGACCGCCCCTCACAGGAAGTCCTCCGCGGTCACCGCGTCCGCGGCCGGCGGTGGCGCGTCGTCGGTGACGGCCGGCGGGCCGCCGTGCGTCCAGGGGGTGTCCTCCGGTTCCGGGAGGGCGGGGCCGCCGCGCGGGGCGTGTTCGAAGAGGGTCCAGCACACGGTGTCGCCGGGTTCCGGGACCGTGCCCGGCTCGGGGGTGCGGGCGCGGCCCATGCCGCCGGTGAGCCGGAGCACCGGCGCGCCCGGGTCGCCGTCGGCGCGCGCGACGAACTCGGCGGTCTGGGTGCGGCCGTCTGCGAGGGCGCGGTGGAGCCTGACGCCCTCGGCCAGCGGGGCCCGGTCGCCGGTGTGCAGGGTCACCAGGGGGCGCGGCATCGGCCGGGCGCCCTCGGAGAAGGCCATCTCGACGGCGGTGACCGTGCCCTGCAGCGCCTCGCCGGTCAGCCGCCGGGCGGCCATCACCAGGGGGTCGTCCAGGGCTTCCTGGGCGTCCAGTTGGGCCTGTGCGGCCTCGCGGGAGGCGAGTTTCCGGGCGGCGGTGACCGCGTCGTCCCGGGTGGGCTGCGGGGGTTCGCCGGCGCGGATCCGGTCGCGGTGGGCGGTGTACGACCAGCGGTCGCGCTTCCACCGGTCGGGGACGCGGGCGCCCTCGGGGAGCGCGCGGAGCAGGTCGAGGCCCTGCCAGACGGCGTCCCAGGTGGGCCGCAGCCGGCTCTCGACGAGGGCGCGGATCTCGTCCCCGGCGCCGGGCTGTCCGGCGTCGTAACGGGCCATGGCGGGGGCCAGCAGCCGGTTGTCGAAGGCCGGGTCGGTGGCGGGTCCGGCGGGCGGGCAGTGCAGTTGGCCGTTCGCGTCGCGGGCCGCCTCGGCGAACGCGGCGGCCTCCTGGGCCGGTACGCGTTGAGGGGTCGGCGCGTCGCGCCGTCCTCTGGGGGTGGAGGTCGGGTGACGGGCGGGCGCGATCCAGGCGAGCAGTGCGCCCAGGTGCTGGTCCTCCAGGGCGCTCTGGCCGGTCGCCCAGTGGCGGGTCAGCAGGCCCGTCATGGACTGCAGCAGGCAGGCCCCCGGCACTCGGGCGCGCTCGCCGAGGTGGGTGAACCAGCGGCCCAGCAGCGGGACGTGCGGCGGCGCCGGGTAGGGCGTCTCGGGGTCCTGCTCGGCCGTCCGCCGGAACCGCATCGAGCGGCCCAGCAGCCGGACGTACTCGATGCCGGCGGCGCTGGGCACGAGCAACTGCGGGGCGTCGGCGCACAGTTCGACCTGCACCGGGACCTTCTTGCCGGTCTCGGCGTCGGTCTCCTTGCGCTCCTCGTACTCGACGTCGTCGGCGAAGCCCTCCACGTAGGGCAGCACCGCCTCGGCCAGGTCGGCGAGGAAGGTGAACCGCAGGTCGCGGTCGCGGGGCTGGGGGACGGTCAGCAGCAGGGGCTTGTCCCGGTCGGTGCCGACGAGTGCGCCCAGCGGGGCACCGGCCTCACCGGCGGTGGTCAACGGGACGAGGACCAGGGGGTGTTCGGCGAGGTGGCGGTGGCGGACCGTGGTCAGCGGCCGGGCGCGGCCGGCGGCCACCGCCTCCATCCGGGCCAGTGTCTCGATGAGCGTCATGCGTCCTTCCCCTTCCCGTTCCCGTCCCGGGGTCCAGGTAGGGGCGCGGCGTCAGCCGCTCCGGTGGAGCCGGTGCCTGCACCGGGGGGAACGGCGCCGGACAGTGCCTCGGCGCGCAGTGCGGCGGCGGTGCGGAGGGCCTGGACGGCGGGGTCGTCCGGGTCGGCTTCCGGTGCGCCGGCGGCGGCCGCCAGGGCCTCCTCGATGGTGCGCAGTCCGCCCAGCTCGCCCCGTACGGAGCGGCCCAGGGTCTCCACCGCGCCGTCCTGGCGGGCCCGTTGGCGGCAGTGGAAGGCCAGTTCGCAGGCGGCCAGGCACTCGGGGGCGTAGGCGGCGGGGACCGCTTCGACGGCCTCGGTCAGTTCCGGGGCCGGGCGGGTCGCGGTCCGGCCGTCGTCGGCGAGCCGGAGGTCGAAGGTGGTGCCCGCGGGGAGCGCGGCGGCGATCTCCTCGACGCGGGTGAGCCGGGCCAGCTGGCGGCGGGTGGTGGCGAGCTGCTTGCGGACGTCGACGGGGGCGGCCGTGGGGAGGTTGGAGAAGTCCTTGGGGCAGATCAGCAGCATCCGGTCGCGGACCCGGACGGGGCGGCCGGTGTGCGCCGCGGCGTGCTCCGCGACCGCCTCCAGGGCGAGGACGTACACGGCCGCCTGCCGGGCCGCGGCGCCGACCTTGGCGGGGTCCGCTGCGCCGTCGATCAGGGGGAAGGACTTGATCTCGACGACGGTCCAGGTGCCGTCCGGGTGCACCACCACGGCGTCCGGCTCGACGTAGGCGGGGGAGCCGGCGACGTCCATGGCCAGCAGCGGGTGGTCCAGCAGCGCCCAGCCGCCGGCGGCGGCCGCCTCGCGCAGCGCCAGCGCGGTGCGGGCCGCCCGGCCCTCGGGCCCGGCCGCGGACAGATCGGGGCGGGCCACCGCGTCGTCCTCCGGGACGGCGGTGCCCGGGGCGAGCCGCTCGCACACCAGCCGCAGCAGTTCCGTGCCGCCGTCGGCCTTCACCCGCGCCTCGAAGGAGTTGCCGCGGACCAGGGCGAACTGCGACTGGCCGTAGGCGGCGGGCGAGCCCAGCGCGCGGGCCAGGGCGCCCTTGTCGACGCCCGCGCCGTCCAGGAGTGCCCGGCGTCGGCAGCCCGGGTTGGCGGCGAGCGCGGCGAGTGCGCGGGCGTCCAGCGACCGGGGGCGCACGCCGGGGCCGCGCAGTTCGGTCAGGCGCTGCCGCAGACTGGGGACCTTGGCCGTGGCCGCCGCGGGCCGGCTTTCGCGGGAAACGTTCACCCGCCGAAGTCTGGCATCCGGGACCCCTAGATGAGCGAGTCCGAAGTCCCGCCTGCCCCGCGGCGTCTGGCACGGCACCTCGCGGCGTTGCCGAAACGTCCCGATAGCTCCGCTATCAGGCCGCTCCGGCGCCTTGCGATGCTCCCCCATGCCCTGAACGGGCACGGGAGGTACCCCCTTCCCCAGACGCCGTGAGGCCCGCCCTTCGGGCGGACGACGGGACTTCGGACTCACTCATCTAGCGCGGGCACGGTCCCCCGACCCCGCCGCGGGCCCCCGGCGGGCTCCGCGGCGGGTGCGCGATGATGGACGAGCCGCGGTCAGCGCCGCCCGCGTCCAGCCAAGCACGACGAGCAGCCGGCATCGATCCCGGCGAGAGGTACGACCCATGGCACCGCGCATATTCCTGGCCCGGCACGGACAGACGGAGTGGTCCGTCTCCGGCCGGCACACCGGACGCACCGACATCCCCCTGCTGGACGAGGGGCGGCGGGGCGCCAAGCTGCTGGGCGAGCGGCTGCACCGCGCCCCCTTCGACGGCCTGCCGGACGCCGAGGTCCGCACCAGTCCCCTGGCGCGCGCCAAGGAGACCTGCGAGCTGGCGGGCTTCGGGGGGCGGGCCGAGGAATGGGACGCGCTGCTGGAGGTCGACTACGGCGCGTACGAGGGGCTGACGCCGGCGCAGATCAAGGCGGACCGGCCGGACTGGCTGATGTGGCGGGACGGGGTGCCGGCGGGCGAGACGCTCGCCGAGGTCTCGGCGCGGGCCGACGCGGTGGTCGACTGGGCGCGCTCGGCCGACCGCGATGTGCTGGTCTTCGCGCACGGCCACATCCTGCGGGTGCTGGGCGCGCGCTGGCTGGGGCTGGACGTCTCCTTCGCGGCGCGGCTCCGGCTGGCGCCGACGTCGCTGTCGGTGCTCGGCTGGGCCTACGGCGAGCCGGCCGTGGTGAGCTGGAACGAGACCGGCCACCTGGACTGAGCCGACGGCGCGCCCGGCGGGGCGCGGCGGCGGCCGCACCGGGGGTTCAGACCGGCCGGCGGCCCGTGGACCCGCTCGCCGCGGCCGCCCGGTGCCGGCGCAGGAAGTCGGCGACCGGGCCGCAGCTGCGGTACGGGCGGAGCGCGGCCGCGACGCCGTCGAGCATCGTCCGGATCCGGGTCGAGCGGACCTGCTCCAGCAGGGCGAGGGTGCGCAGGGCGGCCGCGGCGGCCTCCTCGGCGGCGCCGCCGGCCGCGAGGTTGCCGGCCAGCTCGGTGCTGAACAGCGCGATGTTGCGGGTGAAGTGCGGGTCCTGCCGGGCCACCGCGCGCCGGGCGTGGTCCGCCGCGCGCCCGTGCTCGCCCAGTGCCGACCAGCACTGGGCGGTGAGGCCGGCGAGTTCGGCCTCGCCGTAGAAGCTCATCCACTCGGGGTCGTGGTCGCCGGGGCCGGCGGCGAAGAGCTGCTCGGCGCGGGTCAGTGCCTGGGTGCAGCCGGTGCGGTCACCGAGCCCGGCCCAGCCGCCGGCCTCGCGCAGCGCGAGCAGCGACCGCAGCCGCGGCGAGCCGAGCCGTTTGGCCGCCTGCTGGGCGGCCTGTGCGGCCCGTACGGCCTCGCGCGGCCGGCCGGCGTCGCGGGCCAGGAAGGCGGTGTTGCAGAACGCGTGTGCCTCCAGGGCGGCGTCGCCGCAGACCCGGGCGGTGGACAGCGCCTCGGCGTAGTGCGAGCGGGCGTCGTCGAAGCGGCCGGAGTCGTGCGCCAACCAGCCGACGGAGATGGCGAGTTCGCCGGCGCCGGCGTGCAGCCGGTCGTAGACGGCCCGGCGTTGGACGCCGGCGTCGAGCAGTTCGTAGGCGGCGCGCAGGGGTTGGACGGCGCGGTGGTAGAGGCCGTCGGCGCCGTGCCGGTCGTCGAGCAGGCGGATCCGGCGGACGGCTTCCTCGACGGCGGTGGCCTCGGTGGCGCCGGCCCGGGCGCTGGGCGGGCGGTCGGCGCGAAGCGCCGTCTTCTGGGGGTGGAGGTCGGGCGACGGGCGGGCGGTACGGGGTCCGGGCACGGTCGCCGACGGGGGGAACGGTGCGTGCGCCGGGGGACAGAGGCCGGCCAGGCCCAGGGCGGCCGCCGGGCCGCCGGTGATGAACGCGCGACGTAGCACGTCGCTCTCCTCGCAGTTCTGGATACGGGTATCGCGGTGGTCGGGGTCGATCGCCAGGGACGCGGCGCCTGTACGCGCCCCCCGTCCGCGTACCGTCTCCCGCGGCGCGAACCCCATGTCGGGCAGCGTCAGCCCGGGGAACATGTGCCGGAACACCCGTTCGTAGGCGTAGTTCGGGCACCGGATCTCCCCGGACTCGACGCGGCCCACATAGCGGGCGTCGCACGAGACCTGCTCGCCGATCTCACGGGCGGCCCGTCGGACCGCCGCCGCGAACTCGCCGGGGGACAGCCGGCCGCGCAGCTGTCGGAAGGCGGAGTTCGGGCGGGCGGGTACGGTGCGGGACGACGCTGAACGCTGAGCTTGCGACGTCATGGCGGACCTCTCCGTGCCCCAGGGCCCACCCGGTGGTTTCACGGCCGGGTCCGACCCCGATCCACCGGCAGGCCCTCCTCCGTGCCATCGTGTGACCCAGGGCGCTTCTGACGGATCTCCGTGGACGCCACGGAGATCCGTCAGAAGCGCCCTTGCCGCGTCCTGGCGGTGCGGCGGGACGACGGTACCGGCTGTGACGGCTTCGCCACCCTGAGTTTGGCTACAAACCGGAATATCTCACCCGCGATCCGCCATGAAGTGCCATCCTTTGCAGCGTTCCGCCGCCGTAGCTGTTGACGCGTTTCTCCGTTGAAGTCGGTGTAAAGGGTGTGGCGCGTGCAGGAGGAGGGGTTCTCCGTGTGGGAGACCGGCGTCAGCAGGGGCGGCAAGGAGTCCGCGGGCCGGGCAGCGGCCCGCGAGGGGCGCACCGCCCCGGGGACCGTCCCCCGGCCCTGTGACCTGGTCACGGTCCCGGCCCGGCAGGGGCTGGAGGCGGTGGACATCCTGCGGCTGCGGGACGGCGTCGGCCCGGTCCTGCACGACGGTGCCTGCGACACCCTCGGTTTCCTGGTCCCGCCGGGGACGGCCGACGGCTGGGACGTGCCGGGCAGCGCCTGCACCCGGACGTCCGGGCGCGGGATCTCCCTGGCCGGGCCGGACGGCGGGGCGGTGCCGGAGCCGCCGGTACAGGGGACCGGCTGGCTGGTGCCGCCGGAGGGGGCCTACGCCGACGCCACCGACCCGGTGGTGCTGCGGGCGGCGCTGGGCGAGGCGGCCCGCACGATCGAGGCGGTCGACCGCTGCCAGTGAGGCGGCGGTGGCGCGGTGCGCGGCGGCGGGACGATCTCGGGTCGTCCCGCCGCCGCGTATCGCTGCCGTCCGGTCAGCGCTGGGAGAGCGAGTGCCCGTCCGGGGCCGGCGCCGGGGAGGGGTCGGGCAGTGAGATGCCCGGGGGCAGGCCCGGGGGCCCGGCGGGCCGGGCGGCGGGTTCCGGCGCCGGGCGGTTCCGGCGGGCCGTGGCCAGGGCCTGCTCGTAGACGGCCGTCAGCTCCTGGGCGCTGCGGTCGATGTCGTAGCGGTGCACCACCGGCGGCACCGGCAGGCGGCCCGGTTCGGTGCGCCGCAACTCCCTGAGCGCGGCGGTCAGTTCGTGGACGCCGTGGCCGAAGCGGCGGGCGCCGGGGGCCTGCTCCTCGGGGAGGTCGTCGACGGCCGGGCAGCTGGCGTGGAGGACGTGCAGTCCGGACGCCAGGGCTTCCAGGGCGGCCAGGCCGAACGCCTGGTCGGGGGCGGGCGAGACGAAGACGTCGACGGCCGACAGCATGCGGGGGACGCCGGGCCCGTCGCCGGGGACCGGACCGGGCTCGCCGCCGTCGGCGCCGAGCAGGTGGATCCGGTCGCCGGAGCCGAACTGCCCGGCCATCCGCCGCAGCGGCTCCAGCTCGGGCCCGTCGCCGGCCAGCAGCAGGTGGACGCCGGGGAGCTGGGTCACCGCCCGGACCAGGACGTCGAACCGCTTGCCGGGCACCAGCCGGCCGGCGCCGCCGACCACGAAGGTGTCGGGCGACAGGCCGAGCCGGGCCCGGAGGGTGGCCCGGGCGTCCGGGTCGTAGGCGAAGCGGTGTGCCTCGATGCCGTGGGGCACCACGTGGATCCGCCGCTCGGGGACGCCCCAGCGGCGGAGCCGGGCGGCGACGGTGTCGGAGACCGCGACGGTCGCCGAGCCCAGCCGCTCGGTGGCCCGGTACAGGGTGCGGACGCCGCGGGTCAGCCGGCGGCCCTCGATGACGGTGTCGCCCAGCGAGTGCTCGGTGGCGACGATCGCGCGGACGCCGGCCCTCCGGGCGGCGATCCGGCCGTAGACGCAGGCCCGGTAGAGGTGGGTGTGGACGACGTCGGGGGCGGCGTCGCGGATCAGGTCGGTCAGGCGGGTGAGTGCGGACAGGTCCCGGTTGCCGGTCATGGCGAGGTGGGTGACGGGGGTGCCGTCCGCCTCGATGGCCTCGGCGAGCGGGCCGGGGGTGGTCAGGGTGACGACCTCGCAGTGGGCGGGCAGCCGGCGCAGCAGCAGCCGCAGCTGCTGTGCGGCGCCGCCCACTTCGAGGCCGGTGATGACGTGCAGGACTTTCACCGGATCCCTCCAGGGGTAGCGGCCAGGGTGGCCTGGTCAGCGGCCGGGTCGGCCTCGTCGGGGGCGGGCGCCCGGCGGTGCGGCGGGTGCGGGGTGCGGGCGGCCGGGGCGGTCATCGGGCCTCCCGGCGCGGACGCGGCCGGGCCGCGGCCCGCAGCAGGATCCGCAGGTCCACTCCCGGCGACCAGCCGTCGATGTAGAGGTTGTCGAAGCGGGCCCGTTCCTCGGCGGGGGCGCCGTCGTGCAGCCCGTGCACCTGTGCCAGGCCGGTGAGGCCGGGCGGCATCCGGTACCGGGCGGCGTACTCGGGGTGGCGGCGGGCGAACTCCGCGGCCCGGGCGGGCCGTTCGGGGCGCGGCCCGACCAGACTCAGGTCGCCGCGCAGGACGTTCCACAGCTGCGGCAGCCCGTCCAGGGAGGTGCGGCGCAGCCACCGTCCGAGGCGGCCGGGCCGGGCCCCGGGGCGGGCGGTGCGGAACCGCAGCACGGCGCAGCGGCGGCCGTCCCGGCCCACGCGCTCCAGCCGGCGGATCACACCGGGCCCGTCCGCGAGCCGCAGGGCCAGCGCGCAGCCGAGCAGCAGCGGCGCCGCCAGCGACAGTGCCGCCGACGCCAGGACGAGGTCCATGGCCCGCTTGGCGGGTCCGCCCGGCCGGGCCCCGGCGGCCTCCCACGGCCGGCAGGCGAAGCCCCACAGGTGGCCGGTGCCCGGTCCGGCCGGCCGTCCGTCGCGGGCCGCGGCGGCGCCGGCCAGCCAGACGGCCGTGCCCTGGCCGAGGAACCGGCGGAGCAGCGCCGCGGTGTACGGGTCGCTCTGCGGCGGCTGAAGGAAGACCGCGTCGCGGACGGTGTGGCGGATGACGGCGCGGGTGACCGCCTCGGACGAGCGGAGCGCCGGCGGCGTCGCGCCCGCCGGGTCGGTGCGCGGGGCGGCCGGTCCGGTCGGCACCACGCCCACCGGGCACAGCCCGTACTCCGGATGCGACCGCAGCGCCGCGGCCAGCTGCCGGGCGGCCGGTTCGGGGCCGACGAGGAGGGCCGCCCGGGGCCGGCGCCGGGCGGCGGCGCGCCGTACCCGGTACACCGCGGCCCGCCCGGCCGCGGCCAGCGCGGTCTGGGCGGCCACCGCGGCCGGCAGGGCGACCGGGCCGAGCGCCTGTCCGGGGCGGAGCGCGGCCAGCGCCGCGGCCGCCGCGCACCAGGTGGTGGCGGCCCGGCCGAGCAGCGGCCCCAGCTCGTCGAGGGCGGCCGGCGCCGGGCCCGGGCGGTGGTGTCCGGCGCGGAAGGTGAGCAGCAGCAGGAGCGGTACCAGTCCGGCGAGCAGCACCGGGTCGGCGCCTACGAGGAGAGCGGCGCCGGCGGCGGCCAGGGCGTCGGCCGTGGCCAGCAGGGCGGGGGCGGCCCGGCGCGGTGCGGTCCGGGCGCGGAGGACGGGCGGGGCCGGGGGCACCGGGACGGGGGCCGGGGCGGCGGGGCGGGGCAGTGCGCCGGCCGGCGGACCGGGGCGGCTGCCCGGGCTCCCCGTGCCGGCCGGGGGAGCGCCCGCGGGCTCGGCCGTCATCGTCCGTCCCGTGCCAGGGCCAGGGCGGGCGGCACGGCGAGCAGTTCCCGGTACAGGTTCAGCACCGCGCCCGCCGTGCGCCGCCCGTCATGGGCCAGCCGTACGTGGTCCCGCAGCCGCTCGCCGAGCGCGGTGCGCCGGTCCGCGTCGGTCAGCAGGGCGGCGACGGCCCGGGCCAGCGCGGCCGGGTCGTCCGGCGGCACCAGGCAGTCGTCCGCGGCGCCGCCCGGCAGGCACTCGCGGGCCCCGCCGACGTCGCTGAGCACCACGGCCCGGCCGCAGGCCATCGCCTCCAGGGGGACCAGCGCCATCCCCTCCCACCGGGACGGCACCACCACCAGGTCCGCCGCCCGGTACCAGGTGACGGGGCTGTCGGCGGCGCCCGCGAAGAGCACCCCGGGCGGCGCGGTCCGGCGCAGCGCCGCCAGGTCCGGCCCGTCGCCGACCAGCACCAGACGGGCGTCCGGCACCTTGGTGGTCACCGCGGGCCAGGCCCGCAGCAGCGTCGCCTGGCCCTTCTGGGGGCACAGCCGCGCCACGCACACCACCAGCGGCGCGCCGGCCGGCACCGTGTCGCGCAGCGCGGGCAGCGAGGTCCGCAGGGCCTCCCGGGCCTCGTCGTCGGCGGGCGAGAAGCGCCGCAGGTCCACGCCGTTGGGGATCACCACCATCCGGCCGGCGACCCCGGCGGCCGTGCCGCGGGTCCGCTGTGCCTCGCTGACGCACAGCATCCGGTGCGTCCAGCGCGCCGCGCGCCGCTCCCAGACCGGCGCCGCCCGGGCGATCAGCCCGCCGACCGCCTCGAACGGCCAGCAGTGCGGCTGGTGGACGGTCGGGATGCGTCCGCGCACCGCGCGCCGGACGGCGAACCCGGCCCGGGCGCCGTGGACGTGCACGAGGTGCGGGCCGGTGTGCCGGACCAGCCGGGCCAGCCGCCGCGACGCGGACAGCGCCGTCGCCAGGCTGCCGCGGGCGGGCCACAGCACCACCTCGGCGCCGGCGGTCGCGGCCTCGGCGTGCAGGATGCCGCCGGGCGGCGCGGCCACCACCACCCGCAGTCCGGCCGCGACCTGGGACCGCGCCAGGCCGGCGACCACCCGGGCGATCCCGCCGTCGACCGGCTGGGACACATGCAGGACCGTGAGCCGCTCCTGGGACGGCGGGTCTTGTGGCGGCACGCGCACTGCTCCCCTGATTACCGAGCTGTCAGATCTCCGCGGGAATTGCCGACGCCGCCGCTCAGCGCCCGAGATCGGCCTGGACGAAGAGCGCGCCGAGCAAATAACCCGCCTTTCGGGTGGTGAAGCGGAATGCCAGCCGATCGCCCCCGGACCGGAGCGCCGGCGTCAGGTCGAAGACCTCGGAACCGAAACCGAGGCCGTGCCGGTAAGCGGGTGCGCGGGGCGCCCGCCGACCGAAATCCGGATCGGCCGAACGGACCGCGCGATTCGCCGGACCGGCGGAATCGCGCCGCGCGACCGGAGTAATACGGCCGGGCCGGACCGAGACTTTCCCGTGCTTTTCCCGAGTTCCGTGGTATGCCACGACGCCGGCCCGTCCCCGGGAATGCGCCGGAATGCCCAGCCCGGCCAGTTCCACCGCGAACGTCCGGCGGCGGCCGCCCAGCGGCTCGAATCCGTCCCACAGTGCCAGCCGCCGCAGCGGCTCCCTGGGGTTCTCGTAGGCGACGACCAGCACCCAGCCGCCCCGGGTCCGAGCCCGCGCCCGGGAGCTTCCGGTGGCCGTCCGCGCCACCGTGTAGGTGCCGGCGCCACCGCGCCGCACCAGGGCGGTGACGTCGGCACCGGCCTGGTAGTCGTCGCTGCGGGCGGTGGTGCGGCGGCCGACCGGGGCATCCGCGCGGACCTGCTCGTAGCGGCCGCGGGGCCCGGCGAGCAGCACCTCAGCGGCGTCCTCGGCCGCGCGGTGGCCGTCGGCCCGCAGGTCACCGCCCCAGTAGAGCCGGGCGTAGCGCACCCGAGAGCCGGCCGGCAGCCGCAGCCGGGCGGGCCGGGGCGCCGCGCAGGCCGGCCCCGCGCGGTGCGCCGCCGGCCGGCAGAGCACCGCGGCACGGCCGGTCCGCGCGATACCGCCGTGCCCGGTGAGGTGGAAGCGCTCGGCGAAAGGAATTCGGGAGGATTCCCCGGGCACCGGGGCGGCCGCGGCCGAAGTCAGCGCGGCCGACAAAGCCAGGGCCGCGAGCGCGCATACGGCGCCGCGCCCGGCCAGCTCCCTCGACTTCGGCATGTCGTCCTCTCCGGCGTCCGACTCCGACTCCGACTTCAATCAGTCAAACAGGAGAGCACTCTGGCAGAAATCATGTTGGAAATCGCGGCAGGCGCGCCGCAGCGCTGCCCGGGTTTTCCGTGGGCCGTCGGCCAGCCAGTCAGCCTAATGAATCCGCTTAAGTGGTAACGCCCGTATCCGTAACCCATATTGTTCGTTGTGTCCGATGCCCCATACGCGAACTGAAAAGGAGAATGGGATGAAGCGGTTCGTCAAGACCGCCGCGATGGCTGCGGCCTCCTCAGCCCTGGTGCTGGGCGGCGCGGGCATCGCGTCCGCCTACGAGGGCGGTAACCACGGCCGTAGCCACCACGGACGGTTCGACGAGGGCGGCCGCCACCACCACGGCCACGGCGCGCACGCCAAGGGCTTCGCGGTGAAGTCGCCGGGCGTCCTCAGCGGCAACGTCATCCAGATCCCGATCGACATTCCGATCAACGCGTGCGGCAACAGCATCGATGTCATCGGGCTGCTGAACCCCGGGTTCGGAAACATCTGCGTCAACAAGTGACCCGGTGCCGGTCCGAGGGGACATCGGACCGGCCCGGGCCCCGGCACATCAGGCGGACTGCCTGCGGCTCCGGCCGCCGGGCGGTCCGCCGCCTGCTGTCCCGCCCCCTCTGACCTGCGGATACCGTCCGACGGCGGGACGCCATACTGGAGTCATGGCGAGAAGCAGACGCGGGCGCGGCGGCCCGGAATCCGTCACCGGGACGGTCGGCGGCGGGGTCGCGGAACTGCGGCCCGACCGGGACCGGCCGCGCGGTTGGACGCTGCTGATCGACGGCGCCCCGCAGTCCCATGTCGACCTCGACGACCCGGCGCACCTGGAGTTCTCCTACCAGCGGCGGCTCGGCCACATCGCCGACCTGGCCGCCCCGGCCGGCGCGCCGCTGCGCGTCGTCCACCTCGGCGGCGGCGCGCTGACCCTGGCGCGGTACGTCGCCGCGACCCGGCCGCGCTCCACCCAGCAGGTGGTGGAGATCGACGCCCCGCTGGTCGACCTCGTCCGCGCGCGGCTGCCGCTGGAGCGGACCTGGCGGATACGGGTGCGCGGCGCGGACGCCCGCGCCGGCCTGGCCAGGGTCCCGGACGGCTGGGCGGACCTGGTCATCGCCGATGTCTTCGCCGGCGCCCGTACGCCCGCGCATCTGACCAGCGTCGAGTTCGTGGCGGAGGTCCGCCGGGCGCTGCGGCCGGGCGGCTGGTACGCGGCCAATCTCGCCGACGGGCCGCCGCTGTCGTTCCTGCGCGGCCAGATCGCCACCGTCCACACCGTCTTCCCGGAGCTGGCGCTGACCGCCGAGCCGGCCGTGCTGCGCGGCCGGCGGTTCGGCAACGCCGTGCTGCTCGCCGCCGACGGGCCGCTGCCGGTCGCCGAGCTGACCCGGCGGGCGGCCGGCGACCCGCACGCCGGCCGGGTCGAACACGGCCGGGCGCTGCGGGACTTCACCGGCGGCGCGGCCCCGGTCACCGACGCCGTCGCGGTCGCCTCCCCGGCCCCGCCCGCCGGCGTCTTCACCTGACGGGCGCCCGCCCGGCCGCCTGACTGGCCGTCATTTTCCCTGCTGCATCGCGCGGTTGGTGATCTGCACGAACGGCGGGTGGCCGTTCCAGGAGCAGATCACCGAGGAGTGCGCGCCGCCGCCGGTGAAGTCGACCCGGAGCCAGCCCTCCTGCTTCCACACCTGCATCTGCCAGCCCGCGTTGGGCGTCGCCGACACCAGCTCGGCGGAGTCGGCGCCCAGGGAGAGCACCACCCGGCCGCCGGCCGTGGCATAGCTGCGGACCCGGTCGCCGGTGGACGCCGGGGCGCCGCCGGCGCTGTCGGTGGGGGTGGCGGAGGGGCTGCCGGCGGGGCTGGACGGGGGGCTGGTCCGCGGCGGCCGGTCGTCGCCGGAGGGGGAGGGGCTCGCGGACGGCGGGTCGGAGGGCCTGGGCCGGTGGGTGGAGGAGACCTGCGGCAGGGCCGAGGCCGCCACCTGGTCGGACAGCGGCAGCGCCCGCGGCGCGTCGTACGCCGTGCCGGACAGCACGGTGTGCACCCCGAACCACGACAGGGCGACCGCGGCGCCGGTCGCCAGCGTCCAGGCCGCCGCATGGACCAGACCCCGGCCTCGTCCCGAACTCCCTCGCTCCATGCGCCCTATGGGACCACGCCCGCCGGGCGGAACGGCAACCCCGTTGCACACGGGCTTGACGGCCGGCGGGCGGGAGCGCCGCGCCGCTTCCCCGGCCCGCGGCGCCACCACGGCAACCGCCACAAGAGGGATGGGGCGTATATACGCGGAGAATCCGGGGCACAGTGAGCGCACCATCACCCTCGTCGCCGGGAGGCTCCTGAGATGCGCCGTATCGCAGCCGTCGTTGTCGGAACGCTCATCGCGCTGGGGGTGTTCACCGCACCGGCGAGCGCCGACCCGGACCCCATGGCGGGGAACGGCTCGTACGGCACCCAGCTCATCGACCAGCAGGCCGGCGACACCAGCATGGTGATGCCGCACTAGCCGCCGCCGGCACCCCGTACCTCCGGCCCCGCGCCGTCCGGTTGTCAACCGTGCGCGGGGCAACTCCCCTGTATGGCGTACGGTGCCGCCCATGGCACGAGTGCTCGTGGTCGAGGACGACCAGTTCGTACGCTCCGCTCTCATCCGGCACCTGACTGACGCCGGGCACGCGGTGCGCAGCGTCGGGACGGCCCTGGAGGCGCTGCGCGAGGTGGCGCAGGTCGGCTTCGACCTGGTCGTCCTCGATCTCGGTCTGCCCGACCTGGACGGCGGCGAGGCGCTGAAGATGCTGCGCGGCCTCACCGACGTCCCGGTGATCATCGCCACCGCCCGGGACGACGAGGCCGAGATCGTCCGGCTGCTCAACGACGGCGCCGACGACTACCTCACCAAGCCGTTCTCGGTCGAGCACCTCTCGGCCCGGATGGCGGCCGTGCTGCGCCGCTCCCGGGGCGCGGCGCCCGGCGCGGAACCGCCCTCACGGGTGATCCGGGTCGGCGGGCTCGCCATCGACCCGCTGCGCCGCCAGGCCGAGTTGGACGGCGCCGCCCTCGACCTCACCCGCCGCGAGTTCGACCTGCTGGCCTTCCTCGCCCAGCGCCCCGGCGTGGTCGTCCCCCGCCGCGAGCTCCTCGCCGAGGTCTGGCGGCAGTCCTACGGGGACGACCAGACCATCGACGTCCACCTGTCCTGGCTGCGCCGCAAACTGGGCGAGACCGCCGCCCGCCCCCGGTACCTGCACACCCTGCGCGGCGTCGGCGTGAAACTGGAGCCGCCGCGGTGTGAGACGCCGTGAGGTGGGCCCTGGTCAAGGTGGCCCTGGCGGTCACCACGATGGTCGTGGTCGCGTTCGCGGTCCCGTTGGGGCTGGTGGTCAGGGAGATGGCGTCCGACCGCGCCTATTCCAACGCCGAGCGGCAGGCCGCCGCCCTCGGCCCCGTCCTCGCCATCACCACCGACCGCACCCAGCTGGAACGCGCCCTGGCCAGCGCGGAGACCGGCCCCGGCGACCGGATCGGCATCCACGTGCCGGCCGGCGGCGCGGGCGGCGGCCCCGCCGGGATCGGCGCCCGCCGGGCCGCCCCGGCCGATGTCGCCGCCGCCGTCCGCCTCGGCCGGGCCTCCATCGCCGAGGTTCCCGGCGGCACTTCGCTGCTCCAGCCCACCGCGGTCGCCTCCGGCATCGCCGTCGTCGAGGTGTACGTCCCCGACGACGCGCTCACCAACGGCGTGGCCACCTCCTGGGCGGTGCTGGCCGGCGTCGGCCTGGCGCTGGTCGTCGGCTCGGTCGCGGTCGCCGACCGGCTCGGCACCCGGATGGTGCGCCCCGCCGAACGGCTCTCCGCGGCCGCCCACGACCTGGGCCGGGGCGACCTCGGCGTCCGCGTCCCGGAGGACGGTCCGAAGGAACTGCGCTCGGCGGCCAGCGCCTTCAACTCCATGGCCGACCAGGTCGTCCAACTCCTTTCCAACGAACGCGAACTGGCCGCCGACCTCTCGCACCGGCTGCGCACCCCGCTGACCGTGCTCCGGCTCAACGCCGCCTCCCTCGGCGACGGCCCGGCCGCCGAGCAGACCCGCGCCGCCGTCGAGCAACTGGAGCGCGAGGTCGACCAGATCATCCGCACCGCCCGCGCCCAGCGGGAGCATGCCGCGCAGGCCGCCGCCGCGGTCGGCTGCGACGCGGCCGAGGTGATCCGCGAGCGGATGGACTTCTGGTCGGCGCTGGCCGAGGACGAGGGCCGCACCGCCCGGGTCGCCGGCGCGGACCGCCCGGTGCGGGTGCCGGTCGCCCGCGCCGACCTCGCGGCGGCCCTGGACGCCATGCTCGGCAACGTCTTCCGGCACACCCCCGAGGGCACCGCCTTCGCCGTCGACGTGCACCACGCCGACGACGCGGTGATCGTGCTGGTCTCGGACGCCGGCCCGGGCATCGCCGACCCGGCCGCCGCGCTGCGCCGCGGCCACGGCGGCGGAGGGGACGGCTCCACCGGGCTCGGCCTGGACATCGTGCGGCGGCTGGCGGAGTCCACCGGCGGCGACGTCCGGATCGGGCGCTCGGTGCTGGGCGGCACCGAGGTGCGGGTCTGGCTGGCCCTGGGCGGGCGGCGGGACCGGCTCGGCGGCCGGCGCGCCCACCGGCTGCGGCGCCGGATCGGTGCCCGGGTGTTCGGCACCCGGGGCCGGCGGGCCGCCCGTGCCGCCGCGCCGGGCGGCGGCACCCCGGCCCGGGGCGCCCGCTCTTAACCGGCCCCTTCCGTTTCCTTAAGGCGGCCATAATTCCGCCAACCGCCGTACGGAACCCGGCATTTGTCCGTTTCGCTGCCGCTAGCGTGCGGGAACGCACCTCCCCCTCGGTGCGCCCCCGCCCCCATGTGACGACAGGCAGGACGACATGAGTTCCTCGGCACACCGGCGCCGGTTGAGCCGCCGGACCAAGCTGATCGGCGCGGCGGTGGCCGGCGCGCTGGCGGCCGGCGGCGGGTTCGCCGTCGCCGGCGTCGCGACGGCCACCAAGGCACCCCGGCCCGGCACCGCCACCGGCGCCCCCGCCGGCACCGCCGCCGCCAAGGCCGGCTTCGCCCCGTTCGTCGACACCTCCCTCACCCCCGCCTACGACCTGACCGGCACCGCGCAGAAGACCGGGGTGAAGCACTTCACCCTCGCCTTCCTCACCTCCGGCGGCGGCTGCGTCCCCAAGTGGGGCGGCACCGGCGACCTCGGCGGCGACGCGGTCGCCCGGCAGATCCCGGCGCTGCGCAAGGCCGGCGGCGACGTCCGGGTCTCCTTCGGCGGCGCCAACGGCACCGAACTGGCCGCCGCCTGCTCCTCGGTGTCCGACCTCGCCGCCGCGTACGGCAAGGCCGTCGACCAGTTCAAGCTCACCAAGGTGGACTTCGACATCGAGGGCGGCGCGCTGCCCGACACGGCCGCCAACACCCGCCGCGCCCAGGCCATCGCGCAACTGCAGAAGCAGCATCCGGGCCTCGACGTCTCCTTCACCCTCCCCGTGATGCCCGAGGGCCTCACCCAGGACGGCGTCAACCTCCTCGCCAACGCCAGGCAGAACGGCGCGCGGATCTCCGCCGTCAACATCATGGCGATGGACTACGGCGCCTCGTACCACGGCAACATGGCCACCTACGCCACCCAGGCCGCCACCGCCACCCAGGCCCAGCTGAAGAAGGCCCTCGGCCTGAACGACGCGGACGCCTGGCGGACCGTGGCGGTCACCCCGATGATCGGCGTCAACGACGTCCAGGGCGAGGTGTTCAGGCCCGCCGACGCCGCCGCCCTGGTGAAGTTCGCACAGGGCAGGCACCTGGCGTGGCTGGCCATGTGGTCCGCCACCCGCGACCGTCCCTGCCCCGGCGGCCCGTCCAACTCCGCCCAGCCGACGTGCAGTTCGATCGACCAGGCCCCGCTGGCCTTCACCAGGGCGTTCGGCGCCTACACCGGCTGACCCCCCACCGGTCCGGGCCCTCGGGCGCCCCGGACTGCCCCCGAGGCGGGGCGCGACGGCACCACCCCCCACCCGTCGCGCCCCGCCGCCTCTCCTCGCCGTGCCCGGCGGCGGCAGTTCAGCCGCCGCCCCGCACGGCGTCCCGGAACGCGATCGGCGTGATCCCGGCCTGCCGTTGGAAGAACTTGCTGAAGTTGGTGGCGTCCGCGAAGCCCAGCCGGACCGCGATCCGCGACGCCGGCTGGTCGCCGTGCGCCAGCAGCCGCTTGGCCTCCAGCACCACCCGCCGGTCGATGAACTCCTTCGCCCCGACCCCGGCCGCCGCCTCCGTGGCCCGCGACAGGGTCCGCGGCGCATAGCCCAGCGACCGCGCGTAGTCCGCGACCCGGCGGCTGCGGGCGAACCCCCGCTCCACCGCGTCCCGGAACCGCAGATACGTCTCGCTCGCCTCGCACATCCCGTCCTCCGGGCCGTCCGCCGGGCCGCCCGGATACGCGGCCCGCAGCACCAGAACGGCCAGGAGGTGCCGCAGCACCTCCAGGTGCACCTCCAGCGGCAGCCCGCCCAGCGCCCCGAACTCCCGGTGCAGTTGCGTCAGCGCCTCGTCCAGCGCCCGGGCCGCGGCGCCCTCGGGGTGCCGCACCGCCGGCCCGTACCAGTCCTCGATCCGGGCCGCGGCCGCGGTCGCCGGGTCCACGAACCCGGACTCGAAGAGCACCAGCCGCCCCTCCGCGCCCGTCAGGTCCCCGAAGTGCTGCACCTGCCCGGGCCGCGACCACAGCAGGTCGCCGGGGGCCAGCGCATGCTCCCGGAAGTCGACGCAGTGCACCAGGCGCCCGCGGTCCAGGAGCAGCAGATGGTGGAAGTCGGGCCGGTGCGGGGCCGCCAGCCCGCAGGCGTCCGCGCGCTCGCGCAGCTCGGCGAGGGTCAGCACCTCCACCCCGGCGGGCCGCCCGGCCGGCGCGGAGAACGCCACCGCACGGATCGCCTCTGCGTCCTCTCGGGGGTCCTGTCGCTTTCTCACCATGACCCGTCGCCTCGCTACCCCGGAATCTCCCGCTGATACCCCTAGCGTAGGAGACGTCAGCACGGCTGATGGCGGAAAACGGCAGCCGCATCCGGCGGCCGGAACACCGCGCTCCGCACCCGGGCGCACCTCGCCCGCATCGAACCACCGGGAGAACCCACCATGTCCAAGATCGCGCTCTTCGGGGCCACCGGCACCATCGGCAGCCGCATCCTCGACGAGGCCCTGCGCCGCGGCCACCAGGTCACCGCGGTCGTCCGCGACCCGGCCAAGGTCACCACGACCCACCCGGCCCTCACCGTGCTCTACGGCGACGCGCTCGATCCGGAGTCCGTCGCGGAGGTCGCCAAGGGCCAGGACGTGGTGGTCTCCGCGGTCGGCGGCGGCGACGGCCCGGGCCACATCGCCACCATCCGGCCCGCCGCCGAGGCACTGGTCGAGGGGCTGCGGACGCTCGGCCAGGACGCGCCCCGCCTGATCACGGTCGGCGGCGCCGGCTCGCTCCGCAAGCCCGACGGCGTCCAGGTCTGGGACACCGAGGGCCTCCCGGTCCCGCTGCTGCAGATCATGCACGCGCACGGCGACGCGCTGGACTTCTACCGCACCGTCTCCGACGTCCGCTGGACCAACCTCAGCCCGGCCGCCTCCATCGAGCCCGGCGAGCGCACCGGCACCTACCGCACCGCCGCCGAGGACCTGGTGGTCGCGGCCGACGGCAGCAGCCGGATCTCCACCGAGGACTACGCCGTCGCGCTCGTCGACGAGATCGAGCAGCCCGCCCACCTCGGCGAGCGCTTCACCGTCGGCTACTGAGCACCGGCGCGCCGCCCCGAGGCGGCACCTGACCCGGAAACACCCGAGGCCCCCGATCCGGAGATCGGGGGCCTCGACATGGGGTGAGTAACGGGACTCGAACCCGCGACATCCTGGACCACAACCAGGTGCTCTACCAGCTGAGCTATACCCACCAAGACCGGTGCTGTGTGGTTCCTTTTCCCCACCGGCTGAGAAAAAGTGTACAGGTTCCGGAGGGGTGCTCGCTCCCAGGTTTCACGCCCCTGGGAGCGAGCTGCGTCACTGTGCCGCCGACTCCGGTTCGGCGGGCAGCTTGTACTTGGCCGCGATGGCCTTCGCGGTCTCCGAGTCCGGCCCCGGCTGCGGCACGAACACGGCCTCCCGGTAGTAGCGCAACTCCGCGATGGATTCGCGGATGTCGGCCAGCGCCCGGTGGTTGCCGTTCTTGTCCGGACTGTTGAAGTACGCCCGCGGGAACCAGCGGCGGGCCAGTTCCTTCACGGACGACACATCGACGATCCGGTAGTGCAGGTAGCTCTCCAGCGCCGGCATGTCGCGCAGCAGGAAGCCACGGTCGGTGCCGACGGAGTTTCCGCACAGCGGCGCCTTCCCCGGCTCCGGCACATGCTGCCGGATGTACTCCAGCACCTGTGCCTCGGCCGCCTCCAGCGTCGTCCCGGCATCCAGCTCGGCCAGCAGCCCGGAGGCGGTGTGCATCTGCCGCACCACCTCCGGCATGGTGGTCAGCGCCTCGGCCGGGGGACGGATCACCACATCCACCCCGTCACCCAGCACGTTCAGTTCCGAGTCGGTGACCAGGGCGGCCACCTCGATGAGCGCGTCGTTCGCCAGCGAGAGTCCGGTCATCTCGCAGTCGATCCACACCATGCGGTCGTTCATACTTCTCACCCTACGGGGCGCTCCCGCTGACCGGGGAGTACGGGCCGGGCGGCCCCCCGCCCGACGGGGGTCTCCGGGAGCCGCGCGGCATACCCCTCCGGCGCCGGCTTGCCCGCGTCGGCCACCTCGGCCAGCGCGTGCGCGCCCCCCAGCGCCGCGGCGGAGAACCGCTCGCCGCCCAGCGTCGCCCGCTCGCGCTCGGGACGCTCGGCCCGCTCCGGGCGCAGCGCGGGCTCCGGTGCGCCGTTCTGCGGCCGGCGGGCGCGGTAGGCCGCCCGGTAGGCCGCGGGCGAGGCGCCCAGCTGCCGCCGGAAGTGGCCGCGCAGCGCGACCGGCGAGCGGAACCCGCAGCGGCCGGCGACCTCGTCCACGGAGTAGTCGGAGGTCTCCAGCAGCCGCTGGGCCTGGAGGACCCGCTGGGTGATCAGCCACTGGAGCGGAGCGCTGCCCGTGAGGGAGCGGAACCGCCGGTCGAAGGTGCGCCGGCTCATGTACGCCCGCGCGGCCAGCGTCTCCACGTCGAACTGCTCGTGGAGGTGCTCCAGTGCCCAGGCGACGACCTCGGCGAGCGGGTCGGCGCCGATCTCCTCTGGTAACGACCTGTCCAGGTAGCGCTGGTGCCCGAGGTCGGACGCGGTCCGCCGGGGCGGGACGACCAGCCTGCGGGCCAGCGCGTTGGCCGCGTCGGCGCCGTGGTCGGTGCGCACAATGTGCAGGCACAGGTCGATGCCGGCGGCGGTGCCCGCGGAGGTGAGCACGTCCCCGTCGTCGACGAAGAGCTCGCGCGGGTCCACATGGACGGACGGGTAGCGCTTGGCGAGCGTCGGCGCGTACATCCAGTGGGTGGTGGCCGGGCGGCCGTCGAGCAGTCCGGCCGCGGCGAGGACGAACGCCCCCGTGCACAGCCCGACGATCCTGGCCCCTTCCTCGTGCGCCCGGCGCAGTGCGTCGAGCGCCGCGGGCGGCGGGGCCTGGGTGATGGAACGCCAGGCCGGTACGACGACCGTCCCGGCACGGGAGATCGCCTCCAGCCCGTAGGGGGCGGAAAGTTCGAGCCCCCCGGTCGTGCGCAAAGGCGCATCTTCGCCGGCGCACACAAGCAGCCGGTACCTCGGAACGCCGGCGTCCTGTCGGTCGATGCCGAAGACCGAGAGCGGAATGGAGCTCTCGAAAATGGGTCCGCCGCTGAAGAGGAGCACCGCGACTATTTCGCGGCGTCGTCGGGCGGCGAGCTTGCGTGCGGCATCTGGTACGGCAGCGGAGTCCTGGCTCATGGCGCTTAAGCCCCCCTCGGTCGTCTCGCCCTCTCGGTCCTGCACAGTTCCCCCGCCGTCACTGACCAAGATCGAATCTACTGTGTCCCGTGAGGATGGAGTGCCAAGTTCACCACCCGCTGGTATGTCGATATGGCAACTTGGCGCGAAGCATTCGATCACGAAGCGTTCCACTCGTCGGGCCTGCATGGGAAGTGCGCGTCTCGGCTCTGCCCGTTCGCAATAGGGCACAACCATGCCCGCCGGTCCTTTCCTCCCTGCTCACACCTGGGTTGTGGGGGGTCGGGGGCACCGTGGGGATCCGGACCGGAAGTTGGCTGAAAACGGTCGTGCGCAGACTTGCGGACGCCTCAACCGGCGGGCGTACGCCCCTTGTAGAGGCGTCCGCCCCCCTGCACTCCCGTCCCGGTACGCCCCGTTCTGCCCCCTCTGTGTCCCATGCCTCCGGCACCGGGCCGCGGGCCTGTGCGCCCGGACCCGCACCACCCCGCGTCGTGCGCGGACCGCCGCCGCGGGGTCGGCGGCGGTCCGCGGCGGGCCCGTGCGGACGGGCCCGCCCGGCGCTCGCGGAGCCGGCCGACGGTGCGCGGCCGGACGCGTCCGGGGGTACGGCGCGGCTCACCGGGTCGGGTGATCTACGGTGCGGCGCCGGCGCGGTGGGGATCACCCCGGACGGGCAGCCGCCGCAACGCCGTCGGCGATCACGGGGGCCACCGGGGGTACGTACGGGGGCAGGACGGGGCATTGCCATCCGCGCCACGCTCCGGCATGCTCCGGGGAACGCTTGCGGCCCCGGACCGTCCTGTGCGGGTGCCCGATGGCCCGTGGGCGTTCTGGGCAGTGGAGGAGTAGCGCCGTACTCTTGGGGTATCGGCTTGGAAAGATGATTCCCAGTCGTATCGTTCCTCTTTGAACTATGGCTCCCGCTCCTTGATCGAGCCGCCCAGGTCAACTGCCGGATCAAGTCAATCGCCGTTCCCCGTTCGCCCCTCCGCAAAGAGGACGTTCTCGCCGAGACACCCATGGCCGGTCACGAATCCCCCGAACCAGCGGACCGCAAGCAGGTCGCCGATCCGACGGCGGACCTCGAAGCGGCGGAACAGAAGCGCCACTCCTGCGATCCCGCCTTCCGGCACGGCGTCGTCGTCGGCTTCGACGGCTCCATGTCGAGCGAACGCGCATTGGCGTATGCAATCGGTATGGCGCGGCGCCTGGGCTCCGGCCTGATCCTCGTCCACGTGGCCAACCGGCTGCCGACGACGGTGTGGGCGGGCTGCGAGCCCCCGGTCTTCGTCGACGTCCCCGACCACCGCACCGAGGTGCTCGGGCTGGAGCTCGCCTGCGCCGACCACCTCTCCGAGGTCCCCTGGATCCTCGTCGAGCGCGGCGGCGACATCTGCCACGAGCTGGAGGAGGTCGGCCGCGAGTACGAGGCCGACGCCATCGTGGTCGGCTCCACGCACGGCCTCGTCGGGCGGATCTTCGGCTCGGTGGCCGGCCGGCTGGCGCGCCGCGCCCAGCGCCCGGTCATGGTCATTCCCTGACGCCCGCACCGGCCCCGCCCCCGGCAGAGGCGGACCCGAACTCCCCTGTGCGCGGCCCTCGTTGATCGGCTCTTCTCGCCATGTCCACAGTTGAGGGGGCGTCATGGGGATTGTGGGCAGCGGACGCCCGGTTGCCGCCCGGAGGTTGGCCATGTGCGGGTGACGGGTAGAAAACGGTCACCACGATGTGCCGCCGGCCGGGAAGTGACGGATCCCGGGGCGGTGGCATCCCGCCGGCGTAATGGGCGACGCCGGCGAAGGGGAGGCGCCGGCTCCGCGCGCGTATGGTGGCACGCACGCGGAGCCGGCGCTTGCGGGGATTACCCGTTGGGGGACTACTCCACCGTCACCGACTTGGCCAGGTTGCGGGGCTTGTCGATGTCCCGGCCGAGGGCCAACGCGGTGTGGTAGGCGAGGAGTTGGAGCGGGATGCCCATCAGGATCGGGTCCAGCTCGGGCTCGTTCTTCGGGACGATGATGGTGTCGTCCGCCTTCTCCTGGTCCTGGTGCGCGACAGCCAGGATGCGGCCGCTGCGGGCCTTGATCTCCTCCAGGGCGGCGCGGTTCTTCTCCAGCAGATCGTCGTCCGGCACGATCGCGACCGTCGGCATCGCCGGCTCGATGAGCGCCAGCGGGCCGTGCTTGAGCTCCGAGGCCGGGTACGCCTCCGGCAGCTTGCGCAGGCCCTCGATGATCCGCTTGCCGTCGGCGACCGACAGGTCCCGGATCCGGCCCAGGTGCAGGGCGAGCAGCGCGAAGGAGACCACCATGTTGGTGAAGCACTTGGTGGAGACCACGCAGACCTCGGGTCCTGCGTGCACGTAGATGCCGCCGTCGGTCTCCCGGGCGATCGCCGAGCCGACCACGTTCACCAGGCCCAGGACCCGGGCGCCCTTGCGCTTGAGCTCCTGGACGGCGGCCAGCACGTCGTAGGTCTCACCGGACTGGGAGACGGCGACGTACAGGGTGTCGGGGTCCACGACCGGGTCGCGGTAGCGGAACTCGGAGGCCGGCTCGGCGTCCGAGGGGATGCGGGCCAGCTCCTCGATCATCTGGGCGCCGATCTGGCCGGCGTGGTACGAGGTGCCGCAGCCCAGGATCTTCACCCGGCGCACCGCGCGGGCCTCGCGGGCGTCGAGGTTGAGACCGCCGAGGTGGACGGTGGAGAAGCGGTCGTCGATCCGGCCGCGCAGCGCCCGGTCCACCGCCTCCGCCTGCTCGGAGATCTCCTTGTGCATGTAGGTGTCGTGGCCGCCCAGGTCGTACGACTCGGCCGCGTACTCGACGGTCTCCGGCGTCGCCGTCGTCCGCGAGCCCTCGGTGGTGTACGTGCGGTAGTCGTCGGCCTTGAGGGTGGCCATCTCGCCGTCGTCGAGGGTGACGACCTGGCGGGTGTGCGAGACCAGCGCGGCGACGTCGGAGGAGACGAACATCTCGTGCTCGCCGATGCCCAGGACGACCGGGGAGCCGTTGCGGGCGACCACGATGCGGTCGGCGAAGTCGGCGTGCAGGACGGCGATGCCGTAGGTGCCCTCGATGTGGCGGAGCGCCTCGCGGACCTTCTCCTCCAGCGTGGGGGCGGTGGAGCGGCCGACGAGGTGGGCCAGGACCTCGGTGTCGGTCTCGGAGGCGAAGACCACGCCGTCGGCGGTCAGCCGGGCGCGCAGGTCGGCGGCGTTGTCGATGATGCCGTTGTGGACGACCGCGGACGAGGTGCGGGTGGGCGTTCTCGCGACCTTGCGGGTGTGCCTCGGTGTCGAGGTGCGGGGTGGGCGCCTTCGGTCGTCGCGTGGTGGGGGCGCCCGTCCAGGGTGGCCCAGCGGGTGTGCGCGATGCCGGTGGTGACCCTCTTCTCGTTGGCGTTCATGGGTGCCCGGCCGTCTCCCGGCCGGCTCCGGTCCGTCCCGGCATGTGCAAGAAATCTGCCCGATATCGGGCAGAAATCGCGGATCATGCCGGAAACTGGTCTGCACCTTGACCGGTCCCCGGCCCCGCGGTACGCATGGTCACCGTCCGGTCGCTCCATGCCAGGCGGACCGCGCGCCCGCGCCGGGACGCGCCGCCCGACGCACGCCCCGCGGCACCCGCCGCCGACCCAGCTCGCCGAAGGGACCGTCCATGAGACGACGCAGACTCCTGTTCTCGCTGCTGCTGGTCGCGGCGGCCGGGACGGTGACCACCGCGGCCGTACCGCAGCGGTACGCCGCGGCCGCCGCCCCCGTCCCGCTCGACCGGGTCATCCCGGCGCCCGCCTCCGTCCGCCCGGCCGGCGGCGCCTACACCCTCGGCGAGCGCACCCGGATCCGGGTGCCCGGCAACTCCGGCGAGGCCCGCCGGATCGGCGGCTACCTCGCGGACCTGCTGCGGCCGGCCACCGGCCTCCCGCTGCCGGTCACCACCCGCGGCGGCCCGGACGGCATCGTGCTGCGGCTCGGCGGCCGGGACACCCGCGGCCTCGGCGCGGAGGGCTACCGGCTGACCTCCGGCGGCCGCGCGGTCACCATCAGCGCCGCCGGCCCGGCCGGCCTCTTCCACGGTGTCCAGACCCTCCGCCAGCTGCTGCCGGCCGCCGTCGAGCGGCGCACCCGCCAGTCCGGCCCCTGGCGCGTCGCCGGCGGCACCATCACCGACACCCCGCGCTACGCCTACCGCGGCGCGATGCTGGACGTCTCCCGGCACTTCTTCACCGTCGCGCAGGTCAAGCGCTACATCGACCAGCTCGCCCAGTACAAGATCAACCAGCTGCATCTGCACCTCTCCGACGACCAGGGCTGGCGGATCGCGATCGACTCCTGGCCGCGGCTGGCGACCTACGGCGGCTCCACCCAGGTCGGCGGCGGACCCGGCGGCCACTACACCAAGGACGACTACCGCGAGATCGTCCGCTACGCCGCCGCCCGCTATCTGACCGTCGTCCCCGAGATCGACCTGCCCGGCCACACCAACGCCGCGCTCGCCTCCTACGCCGACCTCAACTGCGACGGCCACGCGCCGCCCCTCTACACCGGCACCAAGGTCGGCTTCAGCTCGCTCTGCGTCCCCAAGAAGATCACCTACGACTTCGTCGACGACGTCGTCCGGGAGATCGCCGCCCTCACCCCCGGCCGCTACCTCCACATCGGCGGCGACGAGGCGCACTCCACCAGCCACGCGGACTACGTCGCCTTCATGGACAGGGTGCAGCCGGTGGTCGCCAAGTACGGCAAGACCGTGATCGGCTGGCACCAGCTGACCGGGGCGCACCCGGCCAGGGGCGCGCTCGCCCAGTACTGGGGCTACGACAGGACGGGCGCGGCGGAGCGCGCACAGGTCGTCGACGCCGCCCGGCACGGCACCGGCCTGATCCTCTCGCCCGCCGACCGTGCCTACCTCGACATGAAGTACGACAAGGACACCCCGCTGGGCCTGGACTGGGCCGGCTATGTGGACGTGCGGCGCGCCTACGACTGGGACCCGGGGCGGTACTTGGAGGGCGTGCCCGCCGCGGCGATCGCCGGCGTCGAGGCACCCCTGTGGTCGGAAACCCTCACGACCTCCGCCGACATCGAATACATGGCCTTCCCCAGACTGCCCGGCATCGCCGAACTGGGCTGGTCCCCGGCCCGTACACACGACTGGTCGTCCTACCGCGAACGACTGGGCGCCCAGGGGGCGCGGTGGGAGGCGCAGGGGGTCCGTTACTACCGGGCGGCGGGGGTGCCTTGGCCGGCGCGGTGACGACGGGGTCGCGGCGGTGGCGAGCCCTGGTGGTCGTCGCGGTCAGCCCTTGGGCCAGGTGACGGTCTGTCCCTCGGAGGTGACGACGACCTCGAATCGTTCGAGTGCGGGCGCACCATCGGCGCGCCAGCGGGCGACGTGTGCCTCCACCGCATCCCAGAGACGGGCCGGTCCACCCTGCCGAACAGTCCAGCCGTCCCCGTACCTGTCCCTGTCCTGGAAAAGGGACGCCCACGCACCGGCGGATACGTCGATGAGGACGTGCTCGGTACGCCCGTTGCGGTCCAGGCTGATGTGCTGCGCCTTGGGAGCGGCGAGCTGGGCGACGAAGCGGGTGTTCCAGTCGTCCAGTATATCCGGCGCGAGTGAGGTGGGATGTGCGTCTCCGTCGTCCAGGTCGGGCAACATCCCGAGCGGTGGGGGGAGTTGGGGTCGGGCGAGCATGAAGGAGATCTGTCCGCCGAGGAATCGTCCGCGAGCTGTACCGTCTTCGCCCACGGTGAGCCGGGCGAGTTCGGACGAGTGCAGCCAGCCGCACAGGGTGGCGAGGATGATCCCGCCGGGCCGGGTCTGCTCGACCCAGGCGTACGGCAGATCGACCACGCCGCACGTGGCGATCAGCCGGTCGTAGGGGGTGCCGTCGGGATCGCCGGTGAGGCCGTCTCCCGTGAGGATGCGGGGGTGGAAGCCAGTGTCACCAAGAGCGATCCGGGCGCGGCCGGCTACGTCCTCGTCGACATCCACGGAGGTCACGTGGTCGTCGCCGAGCCGGTGGCACAGGAGCCCGGTGGAGTAGCCGGTGCCGGTGCCGATCTCCAACACGCGGTGACCGTAGTCCACTTGCAGCTCTTCGAGCATTCGCACCACCAGGCCGGGCATGGTGCTGGATGAGGTGGGGGCGCGGAGGATCTCGCCTCGGATGTCCCGAGGAACGATCGTTCCGGCGATCTGGGTGACGAGCGAGTCGTCGTCGTAGCAGCGCCTCAGCCAGTTCGGGTCATGAGGCATGACCGGTCGCCATGCCGTCGGCGTCGAGCCGGTTACCTGCTCGAAGAAGCCGCCTCGGAGGAATGCGTGGCGGGGTACCGCTTCGACGGCGGCCTGCCATGGTGCGGTGCGAAGGTATCCGCCGGCGGCCAGTTGGTTGGCGAGGGCCATGCGGAGGGCCTTGTCGTCGTCGTTCACGCGGTCTTCCTTTCCAGCAGATCGGCCATGGCCGCGACCATGGGCAAGCCGGTCTCCGGCTCCAGCCACGCCCACTGCCCGGACGGGTTGCACTCCAGGAACCACCATTGGCCTTCGCGATCCACGGCGAAGTCGAAAGCGCCGAAGACGAGCCGGAAGTGGGAGAGGTAGGTGCGCAGGGACGTGGTGATGCCCGGGGGCGGAGCTACGACCGAGTAGGCGAGCCGGCTGTAGTCGGTGCGCCAGTCCAACAGGTCCGAGTCGATGCGCACGGCGAAGATCCGGTCGCCGATGACGGTCACGCGGATGTCGGTGGCCTTGTCGATGCGCTGCTGGAACAGGTGGGCGGTGCCGCTGACGGCGTCGTGGATCTCGTCTGTTGTGACTTCGGCGACCTTGACCGTGCAGGAAACGCCATTGTCGTCGCGGTAGAGGGGTGCGGAGAGTGGTTTGTAGATCACCCGCCTGTGCCGCTGGATGAAGCTTTTGGCCGCGTCGGGGGTCGAGGTGATCAGGGTGGGCGGGAGGTGGAACCCGGCTGCCGCGGCGGCGGCCAGACCGGACGGTTTGAACTCCGCGTCGCCGATGCGGTGGGGGTGGTTGACGTACAGGCAGCCGGGCAGGGCGGCGAGGACGCCACCGATCCCGTAGCGGGCCTGGGTGACGGCGAACCGCGCGGTCTGCTCGTCCAGGTGCGGGAAGGCGAAGCCGGAGGGGCGGCGGTAGTACAGCGATCGCACGCGCCCGAGGTCGGCGGTGCGCGACGGTGTGGTCAGGGTGCCTGTGAGGCCGTCGCTGGTGAGGGTGGCCGCGACCGACAGGGTGGCGGGGAAGTCCCCGGAGTCGAACCGCACGACCGGGACGCCCCGGCCGTGCAGCTCGTCGATCACCAGGTCGGTTGTGGGATCGTCCAGGTTGGTGACGACCAGAACCGGTGCCGGGTGCGTCACTGGTCGCCGTCGTTCCCGGTGTCCTGGTCACCGCCACCGGCACCACCGGGGCCCGAACCGTCGGACGGATTGCCGGTGTTGGTGGGTGGATTGGTGCCGGTGCTCGTCCCGTGCCCCGGCATCATCATCGGCCGCCCGGCGGCGTCGAAGTAGCGGCCGGTCTGGGTGACGGGGTCGAGTTCGACACGGGCGTAGCCTGGGGCGAACGCCGGGTACGGAGCCATGCTGCGCAGGCCCCACGGGGCGGGTGTGACATGACCGGACGGGAGCGGCGTCCCGGTCGGGAGCCGGTCGGAATGAGCGAACATGCGATTCCCTTCGTAGGCTTGCGAACAGGCGTCAGACTGAATCCGAGGACGTCGTCCTCGGTGCGGCGTGGCGGCCGTTCACGGCCGGGTCCACTCGCCGCGGCGGGCGACCACCGGGTACGACACGAGGTCGCTCCGGCCGACGCGTAGATGCCCCCGGCCGGCAGCGCCGTACAACGGGCGCAGCAGCCAGACCGGTTGCCGGGTCTTCAGGCCGGCGATGTCCGTGCACATCCACTTCGTGCCGGTCATGACCGCGACGACGAGATCGCCGACCTCGGGATGCGGACCGTTCACCGTGTCGCCACCTCGGTGAGCGCGGCCTCGATTTCCTCATCGGCCGCCGCGCGCAACGCGCCCGGCTCGGCCTGCCACGCCGGGGCGGACCCGACGAGCGGCACCACCAGAATGCAGACGCAGCCCGGGCAGCTAGCCAGGTATGCCTCCGGATTCGCCACTCTGCCGACGACGTCGTAGACGACGGTGCCCGGTGGGTAGGTGACGACGCTCTGCTGGTCCTGAACGGTCCTGTGTGTGGTCATCGCGGCCTCGGTTCGCTCGCGGTGGGCTGGGGAAAGGCGTCAGCCGCCCACACGCCCCGGGGAGAGACCAGCCCTGACTCGGTCGGAATGCCCGCTCTTTGTCGCAAGGATGACCGCGAGGGTGGGTCACTACCGGTGTCGGTGAACTCGGGCGGCTGACATCCAGCCAACCCCCTTACGCGAGGCGGAGTAAGGGGGCACAGTGAGGAGGCGGTTGAACCGGTTGAACGCACCTGGGGTACGTGATGGCAAGCCGATCGAGGACACCGAACACCGCGCTTGCGGCCCTGATGCAGGAAGGACGCATCGAGAACGCGCAACTGGCGCGTGCCGTCAACCGCCTCGGCCAAGAGGCCGGCATGGTCCTTCACTACGACAAGTCCTCCGTCTCGCACTGGCTGAAGGGCTCGAAGCCGAAGCCCGAAGTGCGGCCTGCGATCACCGAGGCGCTGTGCCGGCTCCTCGGCCGAACGGTGACTTCCGCGGAAGCCGGGCTGGGCGGGGCGACGGAACCGCACTCCCCGTCGGACGTGGTATCCGGTTTGATGGAACTCGGGAAGGCAGACATGGATCCCTCACGCCGTGCCGTTCTCAGCGCGGCTCTGTATTCCGCGATGCTGATGGCTCCCGTCTACCAGGATGTCGCCGGCCGGTTGGAGAAGGCGGCTGCCGGGCGAACCACTCGTATCGGGATGAGCGACGTTGCCACCGTCCGCATCATGACGGAGAGGATCGCCGGCATCCTGGATGAACTCGGCGGCGGCCATGCTCGTCCGATGGCCGCTTCGTTCCTCGTGAACTCCGTCGAGCCCTGTCTAAGGGCAGCCGGCACAGGGGAGGTGCAAAAGGCGATGCGCTCGGCCGCAGCCGATCTGGTGTACCTCACCGGCTGGATGGCCATGTACGAACGACGGCAAGGGCTCGGGCAGCGGTACTACGTGAGTGCGCTCCAACTCGCCGGCGAAGGCGAGGACCACATCACCTACTGCCGTACCCTCCGCGGCATGGCGCTGCAAGCGTCCCACCTCCGACACGGTTCCAAGGCACTCGAACTCGCCGACGCCGCCGCCGAGGCAGCACCGGTAGCCGGCCCCCGACTGGTCGCCTTCCTCCGTGGCCAACAGGCCCACGGAGCAGCCATGGTCAAAGACCGCAGGCAGGCGTTCCAGCGACTCCGCGAGACGGAACAGGCGCTGTCCCGCGCGGACGGACGCAATGAGGCCCTGGGCGGCTACGACCGCGCGGCCTACGAGTTCCACGTCGCCCACGTGCTGTGGGAACTTGGCGACCGCCCCGGATCAGTCAAAGCCCTGCGCCGCTCCAATCAAGCCCGGCCCGTCCACGAACGCCAAGGTCGAGTCCACGCCAACGGGCTGCTCGCAGCACGCCTCATGGATATGCGCCACGTTGAAGAAGCCTGTGCGGAGTGGGGTCACTTCTTGGACGACTACGCCACCGTGTCGAGCGCCCGAGGGGACGAGCACTTCGACACCCTGAGGAGCGGACTGCGCCCGTTCGGCAAGCTGCCCGCCGTCCAGGCACTCTCCGGACGGGTTCGAGAGGTGTCCCGCCTGAAAGCGGCGTAGCGGAGAGCCGGCGTCCACCTGTAGGGAGAGCAGCGATGCGGGTAGGGATCACCGGGCACCGCGGACTCGGTCCGGACGTTGAACAGCGAGTGCGGGCCATGCTGGAGGCGGCCGTGAGCGCGTATGACGCGGCGGAGCTCGTCGGGGTCTCCTGTATCGCGGACGGCCCCGACGCCTGGTTCGCCGAGGCCGTGCTCCGGCACGGCGGGCGCCTTGAGGTGATCGTCCCAGCCGGTGAATACCGCGCCGGCCTCCCGGTATGGCACCACGCCACCTACGATGCGCTGCTCGGCCGGGCCGTCCACGTCCACGAAACCGGGCTCGCCGCCTCTGATTCCGGTGCGCACATGGCAGGCTCCGAGATCCTCGTCGGCATCTCGGACGAAGTGCTGGCGGTCTGGGACGGGAAGCCGGCGCGTGGGTACGGAGGTAACGCCGATGTGGTCGCCCACGCCGAGCGGAGCGGTACGCCGGTACGGGTTCTGTGGCCGGAGGGGGCCACCCGCTGACCGGCGGCAAGTACGTTTTCGCTCCCGCGGAGGGTTCGCCCACCGGGCGGGCGAACCCTGGACGGGATGTCGCCGGATGCCGTCAGAACCCCAACTCGCGGGCGATCAGTATCCGTTGGACCTCGCTGGTGCCCTCGCCGATTTCGAGGATCTTGGCGTCGCGCCACATGCGGGCGATGGGGTACTCGTTCATGAAGCCATAGCCGCCGTGGATCTGGGTGCCCTCGCGGGCGTTGTCCACCGCGATCTCGGAGGAGTAGAGCTTGGCGAGGGCGGCCTCCTTCTTGAACGGTTCGCCGTGGACGAGGCGGGAGGCGGCGTCGCGCCAGGCCAGGCGGGCGGTGTGGGCGCGCATCTCCATGTCGGCGAGCTTGAACTGGATGGCCTGGTTGGCGCCGATCGGGCGGCCGAAGGCGTGGCGCTCCCTGGCGTACTTCACCGACTCGTCGACGCAGCCCTGGGCCAGGCCCGTCGCCACCGCGGCGATGGCGATCCGGCCCTCGTCGAGGACGCGCAGGAACTGGGCGTAGCCGCGGCCCTCCTCGCCCAGGAGGTTGGCGGCCGGGACGCGGACGTCGGAGAAGGACAGCTCGCGGGTGTCGGAGGCGTTCCAGCCGACCTTGGAGTACGGGGCGGCGACCGTGAAGCCGGGGGTGCCGGAGGGGACGATGAGCGTGGAGATCAGGGGGGAGCCGTCGGGCTTGCGGCCGGTGACGGCGGTGACCGTCACCAGGCCGGTGAGGTCGGTGCCGGAGTTGGTGATGAAGCACTTGGTGCCGTTGATCACCCAGTGGTCGCCGTCGCGGACGGCGGTGGTGCGGGTGGCGCCGGCGTCCGAGCCGCCGTCCGGCTCGGTGAGGCCGAAGGCGCCGAGCGTCTCGCCGCTGCACAGCTTCGGGAGCCAGGCGCGCTTCTGCTCCTCGGTGCCGTAGCGGTAGAGGGGCATGGCGCCGAGCGAGACCGCGGCCTCCAGGGTGATGGCCACCGAGGAGTCGACCCGGGCCAGCTCCTCCAGAGCGATGCCGAGCGCGAGGTAGTCGCCGCCCATCCCGCCGTACTCCTCGGGGAACGGCAGGCCGAACAGCCCCATCTGGCCCATCTGGCGGACGATGTCGTAGGGGAAGGTGTGCTGCTCGTAGTAGTCGCCGATCTGCGGGGCGACGACGTCGTGTGCGAACGCCTCGACCGTGCGCCGGAGTTCTTCCAGCTCGTCGGGCAGGCGGTGGTCCAGGGACATGGTCACTCCTTGTGGGACTGTGCCGGCGTGCGGGCGCGGACGGTGCGCGAGGGGCTGGGACGGCCCAGGACTCCGGCCAGCCAGACGCTGGTCTCGATCAGCCGTTCCAGGTCGACGCCGGTCTCGATGCCGAGGCCGTGCAGCATCCACACGAGGTCTTCGGTGGCGAGGTTGCCGGTGGCGCTCCTGGCGTACGGGCAGCCGCCCAGGCCGCCCGCCGAGGCGTCGACGGTGGTGACGCCGTGCTGGAGCGCGGCGAAGGTGTTGGCGAGGGCCTGGCCGTAGGTGTCGTGGAAGTGCACGCCGAGCCGGGAGGTGGGGACGCCGGACTCGTTGAGGGCGGCCAGCAGGTGCTGGACCTGGCCGGGGGTGGCCACGCCGATGGTGTCGCCCAGGCTCAGCTCGTCGCAGCCCAGGTCGAGCAGGGCCCGGCAGACCCGGACGACCCGGTCGACCGGCACCGGGCCCTCCCAGGGGTCGCCGAAGCACATGGAGAGGTAGCCGCGGACGTGGAGCTTCTCGTCGCGGGCCCGGTGGACGACCGGTTCGAACATCGCCAGTGCCTCGTCGACGGTGCGGTTGAGGTTGGCCCTGGCGAAGGACTCGGTGGCGCTGCCGATCACCGCGATCCGGCGGGCGCCCAGAGCCAGGGCGCGGTCCAGGCCCCGCTCGTTGGGCACCAGGACGGGCAGGCGCCGCGGGTCCAGGCCGTCCAGCAGCGGGAACAGCCGCTCGGCGTCGGCGAGTTGGGGCACCCACTTGGGGTGGACGAAGCTGGTGGCCTCGATCACCGGCAGGCCGGCCGCGGCCAGTCTGCGGATGAACTCGGCCTTGATCTCGGTGGGGACGACCGCCTGCTCGTTCTGCAGGCCGTCGCGGGGGCCGACCTCGTGGATCCGCACGCGGGTGGGCAGGCCCTCCGCGGGTACCTCCATGGGGAGCCCGGTCACGGGGCGTCCGGTCGCCGGGGTCGCGGTCGGCTCGCTCATGCGGTGGCCTCCTCGTCGCTGCGCGGGGCGGTGCCGTCCGGGGGCGCGGCGTCCTCGTGGGGGGCGACGACGGCCAGCACCTGGTCCATGGCGACCGTGCTGCCGGGGGCGACGTCCAGTTCGGTGACCGTGCCGGCGTGCGGCGCGGAGATCACGTGCTCCATCTTCATCGCCTCCACCACCAGCAGGCCCTGCCCGGCGGCGACCTCGTCGCCGACCGCGACCTTGACGACGGTGACGGTGCCGGGCATCGGGGCGGCGAGGGTGTCCACGCCGTGCCCGCGGGCCGCCGCGCGCAGTGCCTCGGCCACCGGGTCGTGATCGGTGACGTGCCAGGCGTCGCCGTCCCGGCCCAGCCAGTCGCCGCCCCGGTGGAAGGTGTGCCGGACGCCGTCGACGGTGACCCGCACCTCGTCGTCGCTGACCTCGAAGTGGTCGGGGGTGACGCCGGGCCGGACGTCGTACGCCACCGGGTCGTGGCCGGGGACGCGCAGCCAGTGGCGCACCGGGGCGGGCTCGCCGCCGAGCCGGAAGCCGGTGGGGGCGGCGAACGGGTCGCGCCAGCCGCGCTCGTCGGCCGCCGGCTCCAGGGCCGCCTGGCGCACCGCGGCGGCCGCCGCGTAGACCTCGTCCGGCACCGCGGTGTCGACGAGGCCGGCCGCCACCCGCTCGACGAGGCCGGTGTCCAGCTCGCCGGAGACCACGTCCGGGTGGGCCAGCAGCCGGCGCAGGAAGCCGGCGTTGGTGGGCACGCCCAGGGTGACCGTGGCGGCCAGCGCGGCCCGCAGCCTGCGCAGGGCGCTCGCGCGGTCCGGGCCGTGCGCGACGACCTTGGCGAGCATCGGGTCGTAGCGGCTGCCGACCTCGGTGCCCTCGGTGAGGCCGGAGTCGGTGCGGATGCCGTCCCCGGACGCTTCGCGCAGGGTGTGGACCGTGCCGCCGGTCGGCAGGAAGTCGCAGGTCCCCGCCTTGACGGACAGGGTCTCGGCGCAGATACGGGCCTCCACGGCGTGCCCGGTGAAGGTGAGGTCCTCCTGGGCGTAGGGGAGGCGCTCGCCGGCGGCGACCCGCAGCTGCCACTCGACGAGGTCCAGTCCCGTGATGAGCTCGGTGACGGGGTGCTCCACCTGGAGGCGGGTGTTCATCTCCATGAAGCAGTAGCCGGCGGGGTCCTTGCCGGGGACGATGAACTCGACGGTGCCGGCGCCGCGGTAGCCGCAGGAACGGGCCGCCTGGACGGCCGCCGCGCCCATCGCGGCCCGGGTGGCCTCGTCCAGCAGTACCGAGGGGGCCTCCTCGATGATCTTCTGGTGGCGGCGCTGGAGGGAACACTCGCGCTCGCCGAGGTGGAGGACGGTGCCGTGGCCGTCGGCCAGTACCTGAATCTCGATGTGCCGGGGGCGGTCGATCCACCGTTCGACGAGGAGGGTGTCGTCCCCGAAGGACGAGCGGGCCTCGCGGCGGGCGGCGGCGATGCCGTCGGCCAGGCCGGCGGCGTCCCGGATCAGGCGCATGCCCTTGCCGCCGCCGCCCGCCGACGGCTTCAGGAGCACCGGCAGGCCGATCTCCCGGGCCGCGGCGGCCAGTTGGGCGTCGCTCAGGCCGCTGCCGGAGGAGCCGGGGACGACCGGGACGCCGGCCGCGCGGACCGTCTCCTTGGCCCGGATCTTGTCGCCCATCAGCTCGATGGCGTCCGCCGGCGGCCCGATGAACACCAGCCCGGCGTCGGCGCAGGCGCGCGCGAACGCGGCGTTCTCGGCGAGGAAGCCGTAGCCGGGGTGGACGGCCCGGGCGCCGGTGCGGGCGGCGGCGTCCAGCAGCCGCTCGACCGACAGATAGCTCTCGGCGGCCGGGGCCGGGCCGATCCGGACCGCGATGTCGGCCTCGCGGACGTGCCGGGCGTCGGCGTCCGCGTCGCTGAACACCGCGACCGAGCGGATGCCGAGGGCGCGCAGCGTCCGGATGACGCGGACCGCGATCTCCCCGCGGTTGGCGACCAGGACGGTGTCGAACAGGCCGGTGTCGAAGCTGGTCATAGGTCCTCTCACGTCCGTGCTCACATCCGGAAGACGCCGAAGTGCGGTTCGGCCAGGGGCGCGTTGGCGCAGGCGGTCAGCGCCAGGCCCAGCACCTGGCGGGTCTCCAGCGGGTCGATGACGCCGTCGTCCCACAGCCGGGCGGTCGCGTAGTAGGCGTTGCCCTGGGTCTCGTACTGGGCGCGGATCGGGTCCTTGAAGGCGGCCTCGTCCTCGGCGCTCCACTCCTCGCCGCGCGCCTCCAACTGGTCGCGCTTGACGGTGGCGAGGACGGAGGCGGCCTGCTCGCCGCCCATCACCGAGATCTTGGCGTTGGGCCACATCCACAGGAAGCGGGGGGAGTAGGCGCGGCCGCACATCGAGTAGTTGCCCGCGCCGTAGGAACCGCCGATGACGACGGTCAGCTTGGGGACGCGGGTGCAGGCCACGGCCGTGACCATCTTCGCGCCGTGCTTGGCGATGCCGCCCGCCTCGTAGTCGCGGCCGACCATGAAGCCGGAGATGTTCTGCAGGAAGAGCAGGGGGATGCCGCGCTGGTCGCACAGCTCGATGAAGTGGGCGCCCTTCTGGGCGGATTCGGAGAACAGGATGCCGTTGTTGGCGACGATCCCCACCGGGTGCCCGTGGATATGGGCGAAGCCGGTGATCAGGGTGGTGCCGTACTCGGCCTTGAACTCGGCGAAGCGGGAGCCGTCGGTGATCCGGGCGATCACCTCGCGGACGTCGTAGGGCGTGCGGGAGTCCACCGGCACCGCGCCGTAGAGCCCGGCCGGGTCGGCCTTGGGCTCCTCGACGGGACGGACCGCCCAGGGGAGCGGCGGGCGGTCGCCGAGGGTGGCGACGAGGGTGCGGACGATCCGCAGGGCGTGCGCGTCGTCCTCGGCGAGGTGGTCGGTGACGCCGGAGGTGCGGGAGTGCACCTCGCCGCCGCCCAGCTCCTCGGCGCTGACGACCTCGCCGGTGGCGGCCTTCACCAGCGGGGGCCCGCCGAGGAAGATCGTGCCCTGGTTGCGCACGATGACCGCCTCGTCGCTCATCGCCGGGACGTAGGCGCCGCCGGCCGTGCAGGAGCCGAGGACCGCGGCGATCTGCGGGATGCGGGCGGCGGACATCCGCGCCTGGTTGTAGAAGATCCGCCCGAAGTGCTCGCGGTCGGGGAAGACCTCGTCCTGCATCGGCAGGAACGCGCCGCCGGAGTCGACGAGATACAGGCACGGGAGGCGGTTCTCCAGCGCGACCTCCTGGGCGCGCAGGTGCTTCTTGACCGTCATCGGGTAGTACGTGCCGCCCTTGACGGTGGCGTCGTTGGCGACGATCACGGTCTCCCGGCCGCTGACCCGGCCGATACCGGCGATCACCCCGGCGGCCGGCGCGTCCCCGCCGTACATCCCGTCCGCGGCCAGCGGCGCCAGCTCCAGGAACGGGGAGCCGGGGTCCAGCAGGGCGTCGACGCGGTCGCGGGGCAGCAGCTTGCCGCGGGCGGTGTGCCGCGCCCGGGCCTGCTCGCCGCCGCCCAGCCGGGCCGTGGCCAGCTTCTCGCGGAGCTGCCCGGCCAGCTCGCGGTGCGCGGCCTCGTTGGCCCGCCAGGCGTCGGACGCCGGGTCGTCGGTGCCCGCCAGCACCGGTGCCTGCTCGATGGCCTCCATCGCCATGGGCCCCCTCGCTCGGTCGGCTGCCCGCGGAGCGCCGCGGGGCGTACTCCGGGGCCATCCGCGTTAATGGTCGTTAACCTCTTCCCTCTCAGGTTAACGACCACTAACCCGCCTGTCTAGAATCGACCGCATGAGTAACGCGCACGCCCCCGCCCCGACCAGCCGCCGCGAGCAGATCCTCAAGGAGGCCGCCCGGCTCTTCGCGGAGCGCGGCTTCCACGGTGTCGGCGTGGACGAGATAGGGGCGGCCGTGGGCATCTCCGGCCCCGGGCTCTACCGGCACTTCGCCGGCAAGGACGCGATGCTCGCCGAGCTGCTCGTCGGGATCAGCGAGCGGCTGCTGGCCGGCGGCCGGATGCGGGT
The DNA here is from genome assembly GCF_051603415.1 of Streptomyces sp. S186. Classification (NCBI taxonomy): domain Bacteria; kingdom Bacillati; phylum Actinomycetota; class Actinomycetes; order Kitasatosporales; family Streptomycetaceae; genus Streptomyces; species Streptomyces sp. S186. The sequence continues at coordinate 5,295,993 of NZ_CP193932.1, forward strand.
CGAGGAGGGCGGGGAGAGTCCCGCGGCGGTGCTCGACGCGCTGATCGACGGGCACATCGACTTCGCGCTCGACGACCGGCCCCTGATCACCCTGCACGACCGCGAGCTGGACCGGCTGCGGGAGGCCGACCGCAAGCGGGTCCGCCAGCTCCAGCGGCAGTACGTCGAGCTGTGGGTGGAGGTCGTCCGGCAGGTCCACCCCGCGCCGGCGGAGTCCGAGGTGCGCGCGGCGGTGCACGCGGTCTTCGGGCTGCTGAACTCCACCCCGCACCTGGGCCGCCCCGGCTCGCTGCCGGGCCGCACGGAGATGGCGCGGCTGCTGCACCGGCTGGCGCTGGGCGCGTTCGCGGCGGTGGACACGGACGGGGTGGACGGGAACGGGGGCGGCGGGGGCGGCCGCTGAGGGAGTCGTGTCCGCGCACCGGGCGGGCTGACGGCGGGGCTCCCGCCGGCCGGCAGCGGGCCCGTCCCACGGGCCGGCGGCGGGCCCGTCCCGCCTCTGGACGGTGCCCGTCCCACCTCTGGACAGTGAAGGTGACCGCCCGGTAGCTTTCGCTGAGCAAACGCTTAGTGTGGTGGCTGAAGGGGGCCAAGGGCATGCGCCGGACGGTGTTCAACGAGGATCACGAGGCGTTCCGCGCGACCATACGCGCCTTCGTCGAGGCCGAGGTCGTACCGGTCTACGACGACTGGTACGCCGCCGGCCAGGTGCCCCGCGACTTCTACTACAAGCTCGCCGAACTGGGCGTCTTCGGCATCCGCGTCCCCGAGGAGTACGGCGGCGCCGGCATCGACTCGCACAAGTTCGAGGCCGTGATGTACGAGGAGACCGCCCGCGCCGGCGTCACCTTCGGCGGCTCCGGCGTCCATGTGCTGCTCGGCCTGCCGTACATCGAGATGCTCGCCACCGAGGAGCAGAAGAAGCGCTACCTGCCCAAGTTCGTCTCCGGCGAGGAGATGTGGGCCCTGGCGATGACCGAGCCCGGCACCGGCTCCGACCTCGCCGGCATGAAGACCACCGCCAGGCTGTCGGGAGACGGCACCCACTACGTCCTCAACGGCGCCAAGACCTTCATCACCGGCGGTGTGCATGCCGACCGCGTCATCGTCTGCGCCCGCACGTCCGCGCCGCGCGAGGACGACCGCCGCTTCGGCATCTCCCTCTTCGCCGTCGACACCACCTCCGCCGGCTACTCCGTCGGCCGCAAGCTCGACAAGCTCGGCTTGAAGGTCTCCGACACCGCCGAGCTGGCCTTCGTCGACGTCAAGGTCCCGGTCGAGGACCTGCTCGGCGAGGAGAACAAGGGCTTCTCCTACCTCGGCCGCAACCTCCCCTCCGAGCGCTGGGGCATCGCCTTCGGCGCCTACGCGCAGGCCAAGGCCGCCGTTCGCTTCGCCCAGAGTTACGTCCAGGAGCGCACCGTCTTCGGGAAGACCGTCGCCTCCTTCCAGAACACCAAGTTCGAACTGGCCGCCTGCCAGGCCGAGGTGGACGCCGCCGAGGCGGTCGCCGACCGCGCCCTGGAGGCCCTGGACGCCGGCGAGCTGACCGCCGCCGAGGCCGCCTCCGCCAAGCTCTTCTGCACCGAGGTCGCCCACCGCGTCATCGACCGCTGCCTCCAACTCCACGGCGGCTACGGCTTCATGAACGAGTACCCCATCGCCCGCCTCTACGCCGACAACCGCGTCAACCGCATCTACGGCGGCACCAGCGAGGTCATGAAGTCCATCATCGCCAAGTCCATGGGCCTGTAGGGACGAGGACACACAAGGACCAGGACACGGCACAGACGAGGACGCAAGGGCCCACGCACGTGAACGACGCACTCCGGTCGCTGCTCGCTCTCCTCGCCCTGGAACGGATCGAGCAGGACATCTTCCGCGGCCAGAGCCGCCCCTCCGTCGTGCCCCGGGTCTTCGGCGGCCAGGTCGCCGCCCAGGCCCTGGTCGCGGCCGGCCGCACGGTCCCCGCGGACCGCCCTCCGCACTCGCTCCACGCCTACTTCCTGCGCCCGGGAGACCCCGGCGCGCCCATCGTCTACACCGTCGACCGGATCCGCGACGGCCGGTCCTTCACCACCCGCCGGGTCGTCGCCGTCCAGCACGGCCAGCAGATCTTCCACCTGACCGCGTCATTTCAGGGGTACGAGGAGGAAGCGGGGGCGCTGGAGCACCAGGAGCCGATGCCGGCCGCGCCCGATCCACTGGAACTGCCCACCGCCGCCGAGATGCTGACCCGCCACGCCGAGCGGTACCTCCCGCCGGAGGTCGCCGAGCGGCTGCTGGAGGCCCGGGCCGCGATCGATCTGCGGTACGCCGACGAGCCGCCCTACGCCACCGTCGGCCGGCCGCGCGAACCCCGCTCCCAGGTCTGGTTCCGCACCCAGGGCAAGCTCGACGAGGCCGGCGACGACGCCATCCCCCGCCCCCTCCTCGACATCTGCCTGGTCACCTACGTCTCCGACATGACGCTGCTGGACTCGATCCTGCTGGCGCACGGCCGCGGCGGCTGGGCCGTCGGCGACGTCGTCGGCGCATCCCTGGACCACGCGATGTGGTTCCACCGCCCCCTGCGCGCCGACGAGTGGCTCCTCTACGACCAGGAGTCCCCCACATCCCGCTCCGGCCGCGGCCTCGGCCAGGGCCGCATCTTCACCGCCGACGGCCAACTGGCGGCCACGGTGATCCAGGAGGGGGTTGTGCGGGTGCCGCGGGTGCCGCGGGTGTAGGCGGTGTAGGGGTGTGGTGGGGCTGGCGGGCGGCGCGCGGCGGGTGGCGGGTGTCAGGGGTTTTCAGGGGTGTCCCCGGGGTCGGTCAGGGTTGATCCCTGATGTCATCTGGTGCCGGTCCGTGGAGAGTTGACGGTAGTTCACCGTCCCTCCGGCCCTGTGGCCGGCACCCCGCACCCCGCGCCCTTGGGAGCAGCCCGATGCGTCTCCGCCGTTCAGCTCGCGCGCCGTTCGGTGCTACGCCGACTGGCCGTTGCCGGCGTCACGGCGTCAGAGCAGGTCCGCAGCCGCCAGGAGGTAGTGGGTCAGCGGATCGTAGTGGCGGGGGCTCAGGACGTGGTCGTCGAGGGGGACGGTGACGTGGACGGTGCCCTCGGATTCGGCGAGGAAGAGGGCCGGGTCGTTGCAGTCGGCGAAGCCGATCGTGGGGATGCCGCGCTGGCCCGCGCAGCCGGCCCAGCCGTGGTCGGCCATGACGAGGTCCGGCAGCGGGCGGCCGGCGCGCTCCAGGCCGTCCAGGACCGCGGCCATCGGCTCCGGGGAGTGGGTGTGCCACAGCGTCGCCCCGCGCTCCAGCATCGCCACGTCGCCGAACTGGAAGACCATCCCGTCGTCGGCCCGCAGCCCGTCGGGGACGACCATGATCTCGCAGTCGCGCTCGCGCAGGGCCTGGGCGGTGGCGCGGTGGACGTCCAGCAGGCCGCCCGGGTGGCCGGTGGCGAACAGCACGCGCTGCCGGTCGGCGGCCGCCTTGCGCAGCAGCGCGGCGGCGCGCTCCAGGGCGTCCACCGTCAGCTCCGGGTCGATGGTGTCCTGGCCCTGCCGGTGGTCCGGGTCGTCGTCGACGCCGCAGCGCTCCGCCATCACGGCCAGTACGTCCTGCTCGTCCGTCCAGCGGTCGCCCAGCTCCAGGCCGAACCAGTAGTGGCGGTCACCGTTCGCGAGCCGGCGGTAGTGCAGGAGGTTGTTCTCGCGGGGGGTGGCGACGGCCCCCGCGATCCTGGTCCGGACGAGATGGTCGATGAGTTCGGCACGCGAGGGGGCCACTGCGGCTATCGGCATAGCGACATTGTGCCCGGCCGGCCCCGGCGGGGCGGGGCGGTCCACAGCCCGGACCACCTCCCCGGAGCCCGGATACCTCCTCGGCACCTCGCCGGGCCCACCGCGGCGGGCCCCCGAGCGCGCCGCAGCGCTGGACAGAATGTCGAACGGCGGTGCGGTGAGGGTCGTAAATGTCCATGTGCGGGGTGGTCGGGCGGTCCCTACGCTCGGCGCCATGACCACCGCATCGCACGAGCCCGTGGGCCCCGTCGACTCCTCCCGCATTCCGCGCTACGCCGGGCCCGCGACCTTCGCCCGGCTGCCCCGCCTCGACGAGGTCGGCGGCCGGACCGATGTCGCCGTCGTCGGTGTCCCCTTCGACACCGGCGTCTCCTACCGCCCCGGCGCCCGCTTCGGCGGCAACGCGATCCGTGAGGCGTCACGGCTGCTGCGGCCGTACAACCCGGCGCAGGACGCCTCGCCGTTCGCGCTGGCGCAGGTCGCCGACGCCGGGGACATCGCGGCCAACCCGTTCAACATCAACGAGGCCGTGGAGACCATCGAGGCCGCCGCGGACGACATCCTCGGCACCGGCGCCCGCATGATGACGCTCGGCGGCGACCACACCATCGCGCTGCCGCTGCTGCGGTCCGTCGCCAAGAAGCACGGGCCGGTCGCGCTGCTGCACTTCGACGCGCACCTGGACACCTGGGACACCTACTTCGGCGCCGAGTACACCCACGGCACGCCGTTCCGCCGGGCCGTCGAGGAGGGCATCCTCGACACCTCGGCGCTGTCCCACGTGGGCACGCGCGGCCCGCTGTACGGCAAGAAGGACCTCACCGACGACGAGAAGATGGGCTTCGGCATCGTCACGTCCTCGGACATCTACCGGCGCGGTGCCGACGAGGTCGCCGACCAGCTGCGGCAGCGCATCGGCGACCGGCCGCTGTACATCTCCATCGACATCGACTGCCTGGACCCGGCGCACGCCCCCGGCACCGGCACCCCCGAGGCCGGCGGCATGACCTCCCGCGAACTGCTGGAGATCCTGCGCGGGCTGGCGTCCTGCAACCTGGTCTCCGCGGACGTGGTGGAGGTGGCTCCCGCCTACGACCACGCCGAGATCACGGCGGTGGCCGCCTCGCACACCGCGTACGAGCTGACGACGATCATGTCGCGGCAGATCGCGGACGCCCGGGGCTGACCCGCGCGTACGGCAAAGACCGCCGGCGGGCTCCGATCCTCCGATCCGAGCCCGCCGGCGGTCTTTTCACGTGTCGCGTCCGGGGCACGCCCTCCCGCACACCACTCAACGGCCCCGTGCTCACGCCCCCACCCGTCCCTGCACCAGCTGGGACAGGGCGGCGTGCACCTCCTCGACCGACCGCTGGGGCTGGAACGACTGCCAGTCCAGCGCGGCGACCAGCACCATCCCCAGCAGCGCGGAGGCGGTGAGCGGCACATCGAGTTCGTCGCTCAGCTCCCCGGCGCGCACCGCGTCCCGCAGCACCGACTCCACGACCGCCAGGGCGCGGCCCCGGACGGAGGTGAGGGTGGCGCGCCAGGTGCGGTTGGTGCGCCACAGCTCGGCGACGTAGAGCTGGGTGAGGGCGGGGGAGCCGGCGATGAAGTCCAGGCCGGCGCGGATCATCGCGTCGAGGGCGTCGACCCGGCTGCCGCCGCGGGCCACGGTGTCGTCGGCGGCGGTGCGCAGCGAGCCGGCGAGCAGGTCGACGCCGTCCCGCAGCAGCTCCTCGTAGAGGACGTTCTTGCTGCTGAAGTTGTAGTAGACGGTGCCCTTGGCGACGCCCGCGCGCTCGGCGATCTCCTCGACCGTGGTGGCGGAGAAGCCCTGTTCGGCGATGAGCGTGACGGCGGCGTCGAAGAGCCGGCGGCGGGTCGGGGTGCGGCGGGGAGCCGGCGCGCGGCGCGGGGGCGGCGTACGGCGGGGGGCGGCGCCGGCGATGGCGCCGCCCCCGTTGCCGGAGCGGGTGCTCACAGGCTGAGCTCCGGGTGCAGGTCCTTCATCCGCACGACCTGGCGGCTGCGGGCCGCGAGGGCGGTGAGGGCCAGCGCGCCCACCGTGAAGGCGGCGAGCACCACGCTTCCCTGCCAGACGATGTCCAGGTCGCCGCCGGTGATCAGCCGGCGAAGGCCGTCGACGACGTAACTCATCGGCAGGAACGGGTGGATGGCCGAGAAGAAGCCCGGGCTGGTCTGCACCGGGTAGGTGCCGCCCGCCGACGTCAGCTGGAGCATCAGGATGACCAGCGTCAGCACCCGGCCAGCCGGCCCGAAGAAGGCGCTCAGCAGCTGGATGAAGGCGGTGAAGCAGGCGGTGGCCAGCATCAGGAAGCCGATCGTGGCACCCGCGCGCTCCATCTCCAGGCCCAGCGCCCAGTGCAGTACGGCCATCAGGGCCAGCACCTGGACGACGCCGATGGCGAACGCCGGCAGCCAGGAGCCGAGCGCGATCCGCCAGCCGGGCGCGCCCGCGGCCAGCGCCCGCTTGCCGAGCGGCGCCAGCAGCATGAACGCGACCATCGCGCCGACCCAGAGGGAGAGCGGGATGAAGTACGGGGCGAGGCCGGTGCCGTAGTTGGGCGCCTTGTGCATCGACTTGGCGGCCAGCTTGACCGGGTCGGACATCACGTCGGTGCGGGTGTCCCGGTCCTTCTTGTCGTAGTCCGGGATCTTGGCGACACCGCCGTGCAGCCCGGTGGCCAGCTGGTTGGCGCCGTCCTTGAGCTTGTAGAGACCGCCGCTGAGCTTTTCGGCGCCGTCGTGGGCGGTGCCGAGCTTGTCGTGCAGCTGCCCCATGCCGTTGGCGAGGTCGCCGGCGCCGTTCTGCAGCTTGCCCGCGCCGTTCTCAAGGTCGCCGGCGCCGTTCTGGAGCCGGCCGGCGCCGTTGACGAGGGTGCCGAGACCGCCGGCGAACTGCCCGGCGCCCTGGGCGACCTGGTGCGCACCGGCGTTGAGCTTGTTGAGCTGGGCGAGCTGACCGTCGGCGTTCTTGACGAGGTCCGGCACCTGGTCGGCGACCATCTGCGCGCCCTGGTGCACCTCGCGGAGCTTGGCGCGCAGCTGGCCGAAGTCCGCCTGGGCGATGGCGTTGTCGACCTTCTTCGCCAGGTCGGCCCCGTCGGCGGTGCCGGCCGCGATCCCCTTCAGGCGCGCGCAGTCGGCGTCGGTGTTCCCACCGGTGCACCGCGCCTCGTACAGCGCCTGGGCGTCGTCGGCGCTCTTGCGCGTCTGGGCGGCGGCCTTGGACGAGTTCGCGGGGAGCTTGGACAGGAAGTCGTCCACGTCCTCGGTCACCTTGACGACGAACCGTGCGCCGTCGGCGATCTCCTTGCCGTGCTGCTTGAGGTAGGGCAGGTCCTTCTTGGCGAGGCCGTCGACCTTGTCGACGAGCAGCTGGGTGCCGTCCGCGACCTGGCTCGCGCCCTGGCTGAGCTCCTTGGACTTGGTGGCGGCCTGCGAGACGCCGTTCTGCAGCTTGCCGAGGCCGTTGTTGAGGTCCCCGGCCCCCTTGCCCAGCTTCCCGAGCCCGTTGTCGAGTGCCCCGGCCCCCTTGTCCAGCTTCCCGGCCCCGTCGTTCAACTTCCCCAGCCCATCGGCCAGTTCGCCCGTCTTCTCCTTGGCGGTTCCCAGCCCGTCGTTGACCTTGCCGGCGCCGTCGGCGGCCTTGGCGGTCTCGTCGTGCAGGTCGGAGAACGACACGAAGATCTTGTCGAGGAAGGCCCGGCTGGACTTCGCCGAGGTCTTGGCGCGGATCTCGGAGAACACCGTCTTGGAGATCGAGCCGACGATGTAGTTGTTGGCGTCGTTGGTGTGGACCTGCAGGGCACCGGTCTGCGGGTCGTCGCCGCCGCTGGAGGCGATCCGCTCGCTGAAGTCCTTGGGGACCGTCAGCGACAGGTAGTAGTCGCCCTTCTCCAGGCCCTTGGCGGCGTCGGCGGCGCTGACCTCCTCCCAGTCGAAGGTCTTGCTGTCCTTGACGTTGCGGGCCAGGTCGGCGCCGGCGGTCAGCTTCTTGCCGTTGGCGGTGGCGCCCTGGTCCTCGTTGACGAGCGCGACCGGGATCTTGTCCAGGCGGCTGTAGGGGTCCCAGAAGGAGCAGAGGTAGAGCGCTCCGTACAGCAGCGGGATGAGCATCAGGGCGACCAGGCCCAGCCGGGGGAGCTTGCCCCGGCTGAACCGCCGCAGCTCAAGCGCGGCCAGTCTCGGCGAACGCATGCGCCGCTTCCTCCTCGTGGGTGTCGGGCCGGTGGGTGTCGGGGGTGGTCGCGGGTGCTGCGGCGGTGGAGACGCGCAGGGCGTCCGCCGGCGCGTCGGAGGCGACCGCGACCACGGTGGTGCCGCCCATCGCCAGGTCCCGCAGCATCTGCCAGGCGGCGGCGCGCTCGTCGGAGGAGAGCTTGAGGTCGAGGTCGTCGACGGCCAGCAGGTGCGGCCGGTGCATCACCGCGAGCGCCACCGACAGCCGCAGCGCCTCCAGCCGTTCCAGGTCGCGGACGCAGGTCCGCAGGCCCTTCGGCAGGGTCTCCGGGTCGAGTCCGGCGGCCGCCAGCGCGGCGTCCACCAGCGCCTTGGTGGCCTCCTTGCGGCGGCGGCCGAAGAGGAGCGCGGCGCCCCGGTGGCCCAGGAGGGCCTGTTCCCGGAGGTGTTCGGCGACGGTGAGGGCGGGTTCGAGGTCGGCGATGCCGGGCACGTGCGCGATGGCGGTACGGCCGCGGACCGTCCCCATGCGCTTGGGCAGCGGGAAGCCGGCGACCGTGGCCTGGCCCTCGGCGATCCGCATCCGTCCGGTGAGCGCGAGCAGCAGGCAGGTGCGGCCGGAGCCCGAGGGACCCTGCACCGCGATCAGCGACCCCGGGTCGGCGGTGATGTCGACGCCTCGAAAGGCCCACCCGCGTGGGCCCTTCACTCCTATTCCCCGGGCGTTGACGGCCGCGCCCTGGCGGGTGGTCTCCACAACCCCTCCTTTTGATCTGACTGGTCAGTCTAAAAGTGTGCCGTACGCGGGCCGTCTTGACCAATCCGGGGCCGCACACGGGGCCGGAAAACATCGGTCGCGGCCGGAAATCGATGGATCGTGCATTTAACGGTGACCGCCGTCACCGGCGGCTCGTAGGGTGCGCTGACGTTGGGCAGAGCCGAGGCTGGGTCCGTGCCCCAGGGCGCGTACCGGCCGCAGGGACGGAGCGACATGGACCACAGGGAACCGACGGCGCCGCAGGGCGCGCGGAACGACGACAGGGCGCGCCCGGAGCCGCCGACCGCCCCGCCACGGGCAACCGCCCCCGCACGGGCACCCCGTAGGCGACACGGGACACTCGCCGCCCTGATAGCCGGCACCCTCGTCGCGGCCCTCGCCCCGGCGACCGCCGCCACCGCCGGGACCGCCACACCGGACGCCGCCCCGTCCGCCTCCTGCACCGCCGACGGCTGGGCCGCCACCGCCACCGCCATCGACCCCAAGGACAGCCACCACGCCTACGTCGGCAACGGCTACCTCGGCCAGCGGGTCCCGCCCAACGGCATGGGCTACGCGGCCCCCGGGGGCACCACCGGCTGGCCCCTGAAGACCCCCGAGTACGACGGGTCGTTCGTCTCCGGCCTCTACGCCAAGGGCCCCGCGAACCTCCAGGGACGCCAGGCGATAGCCGCCCTGCCCACCTGGACCACCCTCGACGTCACCACCGGCGGCCCGCACCCCGAGACCTTCTCCTCGGCCACCGCGCCCGGCCGCATCAGCAACTACCGCCAGACCCTCTCCCTGCGCTGCGGCTTCGTCCGCACCTCGCTCACCTGGACCGCCGCCGACGGCCGGGCCACCGACCTGGTCTACGACGTGCTCGCCGACCGCGCCGACGCGCACACCGCCGCGGTCCGGCTGCGGATGACCCCGCACTGGAGCGGCCGGACGACCGTCACCGACACCCTCGACGGCCGCGGCGCCCGCCGCATGCAACCTGCCGGACCGGCCCCCGGCGACCGCCCCGCCCACCCCGGCACCGTCTCCGTCGGCTTCCGCACCGACGGCACCGGCACCGAGGGCGCCGTCGCCTCCACCCTGCGCGCCGGCCACGGCATACCCGACGCCCGCCCCGAGCCGCCCGCCAAGGCCACCGGCTCCGCCGCCACCACCGCCGAACAGCTCAGCGCCCACCAGCGCCTGACCTTCCCCGTCGACCGCGGCCGCACCTACGAACTGACCAAGTACGTCGGCGTGGACACCGCGCTCACCTCCCGCGGCCCCCGTACCGCCGCCGAGACCGCCTCCCGCCGCGCCGCCGACGCCGGCTGGGCCGACCTGACCGCCCGGCACCGCGCCGCCTGGCAGAAGCTCTGGCGCAGCGACATCGAGGTCACCGGACAGCCCGAGCTCCAGTCCTGGATCCGCTCCGCCCAGTACGGACTCCTGGCCGCGACCCGCGACGGCAGCGCCAACAGCATCGGCCCCACCGGCCTGACCAGCGACAACTACGCCGGCGAGATCTTCTGGGACGCCGAGACCTGGATGTACCCCGGACTCCTGGCCACCCACCCCGACTCTCCGAGGCCCGCGGCAACAAGGCCGGCGCCGGCGACCCGCACGCCGGCCGCCCCGCCCAGGACTTCCTCACCGGCAAGGGCGGCTTCCTGCAGGTCTTCACCAACGGCCTGACCGGCCTGCGGATGACCGAGGACCGGGTACGCCTGGACCCGACGCTGCCGCCACAGCTCTCCGCCGGCGTCACCCTGCGCGGACTGCACTGGCAGGGCCGCACCTTCGACGTCGCCCTCGGCGCCCACCGGACCACGGTCCGCCTCACCTCCGGCCCCGCCCTGCCGCTCGCCACCCCCGAGGGCGACAAGCTCGTCAGCCGCGGCGTCCCCGCCGTCCTCAAGACCCGCCGGCCCGACCTCGCCGCCACCACCGACGCCGCCCGGTGCACCACCGCCACCGCCACCTCCGAGGAACCCGGCATGTACGCCGGCGCCGCCGTCGACGGCAACACCACCACCGCCTGGGTCCCGGACGCCGCCGACGGCACCCTCACCGTCGACCTCGGCCGCACCGTCACCGTCGGCCGGATCACCCCGCACTGGACCGCCACCCGCCCGGTGTCCTACGCCGTCCAGATCTCGCGCGACGGCCGCCACTGGACCGGCACCGGCACCGACGAGGGGCGCAGTACCGCCCGCTACGTCCGCGTCGTCGTCCACGGCGACCACCGCCCCGCGCCCGGCGGCAAGCCCGCCCCGCGCCCCGGGATCAGCGAGCTGACGGTGACCCGGGCGCAGTGACCGCAGGGACCGGAGCCCGGGATCCCGTAAGGGGTCCCGGGCCCGCCCTGCGGGATCTCCCGGATTTCTCGCGCCGGACTGTTACGGCGGGATGAAATCCGGGGCCCCCGGCGTTGGCCCGTGCGGCAGACGACGCATGGGAGGCATCGGGTGGCGGGGACGGACACGACACACAAGGGCTGGGCACGGCGGCTGGGCCGGGACTGCCGGCACCACCGCAAGGACGTCCTGCTGGCGCTCGGCGCCTCACTCGCCGGGATGGCCGTCATGGGCCTCGTCCCGCTCATCCCCAAGCTGATCATCGACGACGTGATCGTCCGGCACGAGCAGCCCCTCGCACCCTGGGCCACCCTCCTCGTCGCCGCCGCCCTCGTCGTCTACGCCCTCACCTACCTCCGCCGCTTCTACGGCGGCCGCCTCGCCCTCGACGTCCAGCACGACCTGCGCACCCGCATGTTCGACGCGATAGCCCGGCTCGACGGCCGCCGCCAGGACGAACTCAGCACCGGCCAGGTGGTCGGCCGCGCCACCAGCGACCTCCAGCTCATCCAGAGCCTGCTCTTCATGCTCCCGATGATGATCGGGAACGTCCTCCTCTTCGCCGTCTCGCTCGCCGTCATGGCCGTCCTCTCCCCGCTGCTGACGGTCATCGCGCTGGCCGTCGCCCCCGCCCTGTGGTTCATCGCCCGCCGCAGCCGCACCCGCCTCTTCCCCGCCACCTGGTACGCCCAGGGCCAGGCCGCCGCCGTCGCCTCCGTCGTGGACGGCGCGGTCTCCGGCGTCCGGGTCGTCAAGGGCTTCGGCCAGGAGGAGCAGGAGACCGGCAAGCTCCGCGAGGCCGGCCGCCGGCTGTTCGCCGCCCGGCTGCGCACCGTCCGCCTCAACGCCCGCTACACCCCCGCCCTCCAGGCCGTCCCCTCCCTCGGCCAGGTCGCGATGCTGGCGCTCGGCGGCTGGATGGCCACCCGCGGCCACATCACCCTCGGCACCTTCGTCGCCTTCTCCACCTACCTCGCGCAACTGGTCGGCCCCGTCCGGATGCTCGCCATGATGCTCACCGTCGGCCAGCAGGCCCGCGCCGGCGTCGAGCGGGTCTACGAACTCATCGACACCGAGCCGACCATAGAGGAGCACCCGGACGCCCACGCCCTGCCCGCCGACGCCCCCGCGACCGTCGTCTTCGACCACGTCACCTTCGGCTACGGCCCGCACCACGACCCGGCCGCCGACGCCGCCGCCGGCCCGGCCCGCCCCGCCCGCCCCGTGCTCGACGACTTCTCCCTGCACATCGACGCCGGCGAGACCGTCGCCGTCATCGGCGCCTCCGGCAGCGGCAAGTCCACCGTCTCCCTGCTGCTGCCCCGCTTCTACGACGCCACCGCCGGCCGCGTCCTCGTCGGCGGCCACGACGTCCGCGACCTCACCCTGGAATCCCTGCGCGCCGCCATCGGCCTCGTCCCCGAGAGCAGCTTCCTCTTCTCCGACTCCCTGCGGAACAACATCGCCTACGGCCACCCCGAGGCCACCGACGAACAGATCCGCGCCGCCGCCCACGCCGCCCGGGCCGACGGCTTCATCACCGCACTGCCCCACGGCTACGACACGGAAGTCGGCGAACAGGGCCTGACCCTCTCCGGCGGCCAGCGGCAGCGCATCGCCCTGGCCCGCGCCATCCTCACCGACCCCCGGCTGCTGGTCCTCGACGACGCCACCTCCGCCGTCGACGCCCGCGTCGAGCACGAGATCCACGAGGCACTGCGCGGCGTCATGGCCGGCCGCACCACCCTCCTGATCGCCCACCGCGCCTCCACCCTGGCACTCGCCGACCGGATCGCCGTCCTCGACGGCGGCCGCCTCGTCGACGTCGGCACCCAGGAGGAACTGGCCGGCCGCTGCGCCCTCTACCGCCGGCTGCTGACCGACCCCGAGGAACTCGGCGGCGTCCCCCACGACCCGGCGGGCACCGCGGCCGCCGCCGACGGCACCCGCGGCGCCTTCGACGGCGAGTACGCGGCATCCGGCACGGCCACGCTGCTGGAGCCCGCCACCGACGGCGACCGGCCGCACCCCGACACCACCCCCCGCCGCCCGGAAGCCCTGATCGACGCCACCCCGGACGCGCCCGCCGACCCCGACGCCGCGGCCGCCACCGGCGGCATCACCCCCGAACTCTGGCTCCGCCGCGAGGAAGAAGCCGAGGCGGGCGCCGCCGGCCCCGCCCCCCGCGGCACCCCCGCCGCCGCCACCATGGCCGGCAGCCCCGCCACCCCCGAACTCCTCGCCCAGGTCGCCGCGTTGCCCCCGGCCGCCGACACCCCCGACATCGACGAGGCCGCCGCCGTCCGCCCCGAGCCCTCCTACGGCCTGCGCCGCCTGCTGCACGGCTTCGGCCGCCCGCTCCTGGTGGCCCTCCTCCTCGTCGCCGTGGACGCGGTCGCCTCCCTGCTGCTGCCGGTCCTCATCCGGCAGGGCATCGACGACGGCGTCCGCCGCGGCATCCTCGCCGGCGTCTGGACCGCCGCCGGGCTCGCCCTCGCCGTCGTCGCCGTCCAGTGGGCCGCCCAGATCGGCGCCAACCGCATGACCGGCCGCACCGGCGAACGCGTCCTGTACTCCCTCCGCCTGAAGATCTTCGCCCAGCTCCAGCGCCTCGGCCTCGACTACTACGAGCGCGAACTGACCGGCAAGATCATGACGCGCATGACCACCGACGTCGACGCGTTGAGCTCGTTCCTCCAGACCGGCCTGGTCACCGCCGTCGTCTCGGTCCTCACCTTCTTCGGCATACTCGTCGCCCTCCTCGCCATCGACGTCCAGCTCGCCCTGGTCGTCTTCGCCACCCTGCCCCCGCTGGCCCTGGCCACGTACGTCTTCCGCAAGCGCAGCGTCAAGGCGTACGAACTCGCCCGCGAAAGGATCAGCACCGTCAACGGCGACCTCCAGGAGAGCGTCGCCGGACTGCGGATCGTCCAGGCGTTCCGCCGCGAGGGCCACGGCGCCGAGCGGTACGCCGCACACAGCGACGCCTATCGACGGGCCCGGGTGCGCGGCCAGTTCCTGATATCCGTCTACTTCCCGTTCGTCCAGCTGCTGTCCTCCGTGGCGGCCGCCCTCGTCCTGATCGTCGGCGCCGACCGCGTCGGCACACACACCCTCACCGCCGGCGCCCTGGTCGCCTACCTCCTCTACATCGACCTGTTCTTCGCCCCCGTCCAGCAGCTCTCCCAGGTCTTCGACGGCTACCAGCAGGCGTCCGTCTCGCTCGGCCGGATCCGCGAACTGCTCGCCCAGCCCACCTCCACCCCGCCCGCCGAGCACCCCCGCCCCGTCCCCGCGCTCCGCGGCGACCTCACCTTCGAGAACGTCCACTTCCACTACGGCGACCACGACGAACCGGCCCTGACCGGCATCGACCTCACCATCCCCGCCGGCCAGACCGTCGCCTTCGTCGGCGAGACCGGCGCCGGCAAGTCCACCCTCGTCAAACTCGTCGCCCGCTTCTACGACCCGACCACCGGCGCCGTCCGCATCGACGGCACCGACCTGCGCGAACTCGACCTGACCGGCTACCGCCGCCGGCTCGGCGTCGTCCCCCAGGAGTCCTACCTCTTCCCCGGCACGGTCCGCGACGCCATCGCCTACGGCCGCCCCGACGCCACCGACGCCGAGGTGGAGGCCGCCGCCCGGGCCGTCGGCGCACACCCCATGATCGCCACCCTCGAGGGCGGCTACCTCCACCGGATCGCCGAACGCGGCCGCAACCTCTCCGCCGGACAGCGCCAACTCCTCGCCCTGGCCCGCGCCGAACTCACCGACCCCGACGTCCTGCTGCTCGACGAGGCCACCGCCGCCCTGGACCTGGCCACCGAAGCCGTCGTCAACCAAGCCACCGAACGCCTCACCGGCCGCACGACCGCAGCAGGAGAGACCCCCGTCCCCTCCCCGCGCACCACCCTGATCGTCGCCCACCGCCTCACCACCGCCGCCCGCGCCGACCGGGTCGTGGTCCTCGACCACGGCCGGATCGCCGAGGACGGCACCCACGCCCAACTCCTCGCCCGCGACGGCCGCTACGCGCAGCTGTGGCGCACTTTCACCGGCGAGGCGTCGGCACCCCCCTCGAAGACCGCGGGAGCGTCCCTCACAGTGTGATCACGGCGCCCCAATGGGGGCTGGTGGCGCCCCCGCCGCGCGGATAGGTTCGGCCCGACCTCTGTCACCCCAAGTCACCCCAAGGGGAGGGCCCATGCGCAAGGGCAGAAGACGGCTGCTGACGCTCGCCGTACTCATAAGTGCGGCGAGCGTCGGCGCACCGGCCGGAGCAGCCACCGCCGCCGGAGCGGACACCACCGACATCAAGGACCGGATCCTCGCGATCCCCGGCATGCACCTCATCGAGGAGAAACCGGTCGACGACTACCGCTACTTCGTCCTCGACTACACCCAGCCGATCGACCACCGGCACCCGGAGAAGGGCACGTTCCAGCAGCGGCTGACCCTCCTCCACAAGTCCGTGGACCGCCCGACGGTGTTCTTCACCTCCGGCTACAACGTCAGCACCACCCCGTCCCGCAGCGAACCCACCAAGATCATCGACGGTAACCAGGTCTCCCTGGAATACCGCTACTTCACCCCGTCCCGCCCGGTGCCCACCGACTGGAAGAAGCTCGACATCCGGCAGGCCGCCACCGACCAGCACCGCATCTTCCAGGCCCTGCACGCGATCTACCCCAACAACTGGATCGCCACCGGCGGCAGCAAGGGCGGCATGACCGCCACCTACTACCGCCGCTTCTTCCCGCACGACATGAACGGCACCGTCGCCTACGTCGCCCCCAACAACACCGACCGCGACGACACCGCCCCCTACGACCGCTTCTTCGCCACCGTCGGCACCCCCGAGTGCCGCGCCGCCGTCGGAAAGATCGAGCGCGAGGCCCTGCTCCGCCGCGACGAGATGGTCAACCGCTACGAGAAGTGGGCCGGTGAGAACAAGCGCACCTTCACCCTCATCGGCACCGCGGACCGCGCTTACGAAGTCCTCGTCACCGACCTGGTCTTCGGCTTCTGGCAGTACCAGCCCGCCAAGACCGCCTGCGCCCAGGTGCCCGAACCCACCGCCTCCACCGACACCCTGTGGACCTGGATCGACAAGGTCGGCGGCTTCGACTCCTACACCGACCAGGGCCTGACGAAGTTCCAGCCGTACTACTACCAGGCGGGCACCCAGCTCGGTGAGCCCAAGTACCACTACCCCAACCTCCGCGGTCTGCTGCGCTACCCCGGCATCAACAACTCCCGCAGCTTCGTGCCCCGTTCCCTCCCCATGCGGTTCGACAAGCGCGCCATGCCCGACGTCGACCGCTGGGTCCGGCACCACGCCAACCACATGATGTTCGTCAACGGCCAGTACGACCCGTGGAGCGCCAAGCACTTCGAACTCGGCCGCGGCGCCCGGGACTCGTACCTCTTCACCGTGCCCGGCGGCAACCACGGCGCCAACATCGCCCAGCTCAAGGACGCCGACCGCACCAAGGCCACCGCCGAACTGCTCACCTGGGCCGGGCTCCCGGTGCCCGCCGACGGCCACGCCGTCCCCCAGGCCCCGGCCGACAGCCGCCTCGACCGCTCGCAGCTCTCCCGCAGCACGACCCTGCGGCCGTGACCCGGTCATGACGCGGCCGGCCATGACGCGGCCGCGACGCGGCCAGCCGTGAACGCGACCCTGACGCGGCTGTAGGCCCGCGCCGTGCCGGGCGGCACAGACACACACGTCCGGTGCCGATGCCCGGACGCGCGGCGGGTGCGTGCCCTCACCTCGGGAGGACACGCACCCACCGGCCCGCCACCTCAACACCCCTCAGTACCGCAGCCCGTTCAGTACCGCAGTCCGGTTCAGTACCGCAGACCGTGCCCGATCTGATACAGCGCGGTCTGCGGCGCGTCCGCGCGCATTATCGGCACCGGCAGCCGGCCCACCGGATCCCGCCGCCCGGCGATCACCCGCGCCGCCGCCCGCAACTCCACATCCGTCCACGAATAGCTCGCCAGCCCCGCCTCCACCCCGTCCAACAGGGCGATGTCGTACGGATTGCGGATCGCCAGCTGCACCACCGGCTTCCCCGTGGCCAGCAGCTCCGCGACCAGCGTCCGCTGCGCCGACGACGGGGTGACGTCGTACGTCGCCACCACCGCCGCGTCCCGCCGGCCCAGCGCCGCCCGCGCCCGGGCGATCACCTGCCGGGACGGCGCCGTCCCGGTGGACAGCGCGGTGGCCTCGAACCCCAGCCCGGTCAGCTCCCGGGCCAGGACCTCGGTCGGCGGGCCGCCGGTGCCGGACGGCGCGGCCGGGTCCACCCCGGCCACCAGCAGCCGGCGGGTCCGCCGCCGCGACAGCGGCAGCACCCCGCCGTCGTTCCGCAGCAGCGTCGTGGTGCGGTCCGCGATCCGGTCCGCGGCCCCCCGATGCGCCCGAGCCCCCACCACCCGGTCCACCTGCTGCCGCGAGGTGTACGGGTCGGCGAACAGCCCCCGGCGCTCCTTCAGCAGCAGGATCCGCAGCAGCTTGGCGTCGATCTCCCGCTCGCTCAGCTCGCCGTCCCGCAGCGCCCGGACGACCGCGGTGTGCGCGACCGACAGATCCGGCGGGTTCAGCAGCTGGTCGACGCCGGCCTTCAGGGCCAGCACCGGCACCCGATCGTCCCCGTATTTCACCCGGACGCCCTCCATGCCGAGCGAATCGGTCACCACCACCCCGTCGTAGCCCAGCCGCTCCCGCAGGATGCCGGTGACGATCGGCCGGGAGAGCGTTGCCGGATCGCCGCTGGGGTCGAGGGCCGGCACCACGATGTGCGCCGTCATCACCGAGTCGATCCCGGCGGCGATCGCCGCCTTGAAGGGCGGCGCGTCCAGCCGCTCCCACTCCTCGGCGGTGTGGTGGATGTACGGCAGCCCGACATGGCTGTCGGTATCGGTGTCGCCGTGCCCGGGAAAGTGCTTGGCGCAGGCCGCCACCCCCGCGCCCTGATAGCCGCCCACCTGGGCCGCGACCATACGGGCCACCGCCTCCGGGTCGGCCCCGAAGGAGCGGACGCCGATGACCGGGTTGGCGGGGTTCACATTGACGTCCGCGTCCGGCGCGTAGTCCTGCCGGAGGCCCATCGCCCGCAACTCCTGCCCGGAGATTCGCCCGGCCGTCGTGGCGTCCTCCACGGACCCGCCCGCACCCAGCGCCATCGCCCCGGGCAGCAGCGTCGCCGGCGCCCCGATCCTCGCCACTATGCCGTGCTCCTGGTCCGTGGAGATCAGCACCGGGACGGGCACGCGCAGGTCGGCGGCGGCATCCTGGATGCCGTTGGACAGCTCGGCGATCTGGTGCGGGTCGCGGGTGTTGTGCGCCCAGCCGAAGTAGATGATGCCGCCGACGTGGTACGTGGCGATCAGCTCGGCGGCGTTGTCGACCCCGATCTCCTTGCGGTTGGCCGCGACGTCGGCGGGGTCCGGATCGGTCGCGGACTCCCCGTACACCCGCATCACGAAGAGCTGCCCGGCCTTCTCCTCCGGCGTCATACGGGCGATGATCCGGCGCAGCCGGTCCAGGTCGGCGGGCGAGGGCGGCGGGGCGGGGGAAGGGACGGCGTGCGCGGGGCCGGCGCCCAGGGCGGCGGTCGCGGCGGCTGCGGCGGCGGTGGTCAGGACGGTACGTCTGGAGTGCATCTGCGCTCCTTCCGGGGGGCTTCCTCGAACGCGTGAAGGAAACTTCCAAGGAGACACGGATAGCCGGAAAACAACTGCCGGTCAATGACGGTGAAGCTCGGCGTCGTTCAGCGATTGCGGTGGGGGGCGGGGTGTGGTGGGGGCGGGTGGGGCGTCGAGGGGGTGGTGGGGTTGGGGCGGGTCGGCGGCTTGGCAGGGTGGTGGGTCGGTGGGGCGGTGGGTGGGGGAGTGGTGTGACGGGGTGTTGGTGGGTGTGGAGTGAGGGGTGGGTTGGGTGGTGTGGGTGCTGCGTGGGTTGCGGGGTGATGCGGAGCACTGCGGGAAGGGGTGGTGAGGGGCGGGGTTGGGCTCGCGCGTGCTTCCTTATACTCGCAACGATTACGGAGAGTGATTTGTTCCTTACGGTGGGGCCCTTACGGTGGGGCTTTTCGCGGCGTTGCGCTCCGGCGTGTGCGCGCATCGACCGGGCACGCACGCACCGGTCCCGCCCCTCGCGCACCGATCCCGCCCCTGACTCAGCCCCAGTTGCCTCAGTTGTTTGCTTCCTCGATGTTGTTCGCTTCCTCGATCAGTCGCTCCAGGTGTGTCCGGCCCTGCCTCAGTAGGCCGGGGAGTTCCGCCGCGGCCGGGTGCCACCGCTTCTCGTATTCCCAGCACCACCAGCCGACGGGCCTCGGGCCGAGTGCTGCCACCACCTCCGGCAGCGGCAGTACCCCCGCGCCCAGTTGAAGCGGCGTCAGGTCTTGAGCCGATGCCACGTCCTTGACCTGTACGTACCCCAGATGTCGTCCCAGGTGTCGGCCCAGTGCGGCGCGGGTCGCGGCGGGTGTCTCCCCGCCGAGCCAGCTGTGCAGCACATCCCACAGCGCGCCCATCTGCGGATCGTTCACCGCTTCCAGGATCCGGGCCGCCGCCGCTCCGGTGCGGTGTGAGTCGTGGGTCTCCAGCAGCACCCGCACCCCGCGCTCCGCGGCCAGCGGTGCCACCGCGGCCAGCCGGCGGACCGCGTCCGCAGTCGCGCGCTCCGCCGGACGGTCGCCGCCGCCGGGGAAGACCCGGACGTACCGGGCCCCCAAGTCGGCTGCCAGCAGCACCAGTTCGGTGAGTTCGTGCGCCAGTGCCGCCTCGGCCGCCGCCCCGGGGCACTCCGCCGCGACCTTGGCGTACCCGGCGACGGCCAGGACCTCCACACCCGCGTCCGCGAATCGGCCGCGTACCGCTGCCCGCTCCCGTATGCCCAGCAGCGGATGGACCGGCTCCTCGGGGTGCGCCCGCAACTCCACACCCTGATAGCCGCACTCCGCGGCCAGCCGTACCACCTCGTCGATCGGCATTCCCGGCACCCCGAGCGTCGAGAACGCCGGCCGCATACTGACCGATGCGCCGTCGCCGTCCACTACCCTGCCTCCTTTCGTCTCTGTCCGTCCTGCCTCCGGTTGTCCCCGTTCGCCCTGCCTCCGGTCGTCTCCGGCTGTCCGCCCCGTCTCCCGGTGTGCTCGTCCGCGTTCCGTCCCCCCCGTTGGCCTTCATCCCACGTCAGCCGCCAGACCTGCCCGAGCCGGTTCTGCCCGAAACCGCGCCGCGGCCGCCCCCGACCGTCGCCGTTCCGGACCGCGCCGGCTCCGTCGACTCACGTACCAGCAGCTCCGCGGGCAGCGTCGCCACCCCGCCCGGCGGCGCCGTCGCCCGTCCCACCGCCAGCCGCCCGGCTCGCGCCCCGGCCTCCCGCAGCGGCAGTCGCACGGTGGTGAGCGCGGGCGTGGCGTCCGCGCTGAACGGCAGATCGTCGAAGCCGGTGACCGAGACGTCCTCGGGTATGCGCAGTCCCCGGTCGCGCAGCGCCGCGCACACGCCCAGCGCGGCGGTGTCGTTGGCCGCCACGACGGCCGTCAGTGCCGGCTCCCGGCGCAGCAGCTCCAGGGCCGCGTCATAGCCGGAGCCGCGGTCGTAGGCCCCGGGGACCGTGCGCTCCGGCACGTCCGCTATGCCGTGCGCGGCGAGCGCGTCGCGGTGGCCGGCCAGGCGCTCGGCGGTGGTGGTGCGGCCGGCCGGGCCCGTCACGCAGCCGATCCGGCGGTGTCCCAGCGCCAGCAGATGCCCCGTCAGCCGTCGGGCGCCGCCGCGGTTGTCGAACGTCAGGGTGACGGGTGGCATGGCGGCCGGGGGGCGTCCGGCGAGCTGTGGAGGCGTCTCCTCCGCCTCGTCCCCTTCCTGCTCTGCCCCTTTCTGCGTCCCGGGCGGATCCGGCCGGGGCCGCCCGCACAGCACCACTCTGGTGCCCGCCTCCGTCAGCCGTGCCAACCGGGCGGCGAGCGCCCGCGCATGGCCCGGATCGGCCGGGGCGCCGCCGGTCAGCACCACCGCGGCCGCCCGCTGCCGCTGGAGGTGGGTGAGATAGTCCAGCTCGCGCGCGGGGGAGCCGCCCGTACTGCACACCACGGCCAGCTTCTCGCCTCCGGGGCCGGCGGCCCCGCCCAACTCCCCCTGGACGGCGCTCGCCAGCACCCCGAAGAACGGGTCGGCGATGTCGTTGACCAGGATGCCCACCAGGTCCGAACCGGCGCCGGCCAGCGCGCTCGCCGGGCCGTCGACGACATATTCCAGCTCCGCCACCGCCCGCAGCACCCGGCCGCGGGTGCCCTCCGTCACCCGATAGCGCCCGCTGAGCACCCGCGAGACGGTCGCCGGCGACACCCCCGCGCGCGCCGCCACATCCGTCAGCGTCACCGCCATCACACCCTCCCGCACGTCTCGACATCCGCCGAACACACCCTTGTTGGCGACCTGCCACGCAGGCTAGCGTCCCCTCTCGGAGAAAGCGCTTACTGTCCACAGGCGCCCCTCTGCACACCCCCACTCCGAAATCACTCCGCACCCACTCCGCCCACCGAGCGCGAGAGAGGCCGGGCCGTGACACGCAGGACCGTACGCATCGCCATGAACGGCGTGACCGGGCGCATGGGCCACCGCCAGCACCTGGTCCGCTCCCTCCTCGCCCTGCGTGACCAGGGCGGACTCCCGCTTGACGACTCCACGGTGATCTGGCCGGAACCGGTGCTGGTCGGCCGTTCCGGGCCGCGGGTCCGGGCGCTGGCCGACCGGCACGGCCTCGCCTGGAGCACCGATCTCGACACCGTCCTCGCCGACGACACCGTCGAGATCTACTTCGACGCCCAGGTAACCGCCGCCCGCGCACCGGCCGTGAAGAAAGCGATTGCCGCCGCCAAGCACGTCTACGTGGAAAAGCCCACCGCCACCGGCACGGCCGAAGCCCTGGAACTCGCCCGGCTCGCCCAGGAAGCCGGCGTCAAGCACGGCGTCGTCCAGGACAAGCTCTTCCTCCCGGGGCTGCGCAAACTGCGGCGCCTCCTGGACGTCGGCTTCTTCGGCCGGGTCCTGTCCGTGCGGGGCGAGTTCGGCTACTGGGTCTTCGAGGGCGACTGGCAGCCGGCCCAGCGCCCCTCCTGGAACTACCGCGCCGAGGACGGCGGCGGCATCGCCTCCGACATGTTCCCGCACTGGGAGTACGTGCTGCACGAGCTGTTCGGGCCGGTCCGCGCCGTCCAGGCTCGGGTCGCCACCCACCTCCCGCGCCGCTGGGACGAGTCCGGCACCCCCTACGAGGCCACCGCCGACGACGCGGCGTACGCCCTCTTCGAACTGGACGGCGGCGTCCTCGCCCAGATCAACTCCTCCTGGGCGGTCCGGGTGCACCGTGACGAACTGCTGGAGTTGCAGGTCGACGGCACCGAGGGCTCCGCCGTCGCCGGACTGCGCCGCTGCCGCGTCCAGCACCGCACCACCACCCCCAAACCCGTCTGGAACCCCGACCTCCCGTCCACCGAGCCGTTCCGCGACCAGTGGCAGGAGGTCCCCGACAACGGGGAGTTCGACAACGCCTTCAAGGCCCAGTGGGAGCGCTTCCTCCGGCATGTGGTGGCCGACGGGCCCTGGCACTGGGACCTCTGGTCGGGCGCCCGCGGCGTCCAGCTCGCCGAACTGGGCCTGCGCTCCTCCGCCGAGGGCCGCCGGCTGCCCGTCCCGGAGCTGTCCCGGTGACCGCGCCCGGGCCCGCGTTCCCCTCCGGGACGCCGCCGCGGCCGCGTTCCCGTACGGTCTTCGCCGCCGCCCATGTGGTCGCCGACCCGCGCGCCGACACCACACCGGAGGGTCCGGCCGCCCTCGACTGGGACGCCACCCTCGCCTTCCGCCACCACCTGTGGGCACACGGGCTGGGCGTGGCCGAGGCGATGGACACCGCCCAGCGCGGTGCGGGCCTGGACTGGCCGCGCGCCGCCGAGCTGATCCGCCGTACGGCCGCCGAGGCGCGCGCCGTCGGCGGCCGTCTGGCCTGCGGCGTCGGAACCGACCAACTTCCGCCGGGCAGCGCCACGTTGGCCGATGTCCGGGCCGCCTACGAGGAGCAGCTCGCGGTAGCCGAGGACGCCGGCGCCCGGCCCGTCCTGATGGCGTCCCGCCAACTCGCCGCGCTCGGTGCCGGCCCGGACGCCTACCGCGACCTCTACGGCCACCTGCTGCGCCAGATCACCCGTCCGGTGATCCTGCACTGGCTCGGCCCGATGTTCGACCCGGCGCTGGCCGGCTACTGGGGCAGCCCGGACCTCGACGCCGCCACGGAGACCCTCCTCGGCATCATCGCCGACCATCCCGGCGCGGTGGACGGTGTCAAGGTCTCCCTCCTGGACGCCTCCCGGGAAGTACGGCTGCGCCGCAGGCTCGCGGCCATGGGGGCGGTGGCGGGGACCTCGGGCAAGAAGAAGGGCGGGGGCGTGCGCTGCTACACGGGCGACGACCTCCACTATCCGGAGCTGATCGCCGGTGACGCGCACGGCTTCAGCGACGCCCTGCTGGGTGTCTTCGACCCGCTCGCCCCACTGGCCGCCGAGGCCCTCCGCCGTCTCGACGCCGGCGACCCGGCCGGCTTCCGCGCCGTCCTCGACCCGACGCTGCCCCTGGCCCGGCATCTCTTCGCGCCGCCCACCCGCTACTACAAGACCGGTGTGGTCCTGCTCGCCTGGTTGGCCGGGCACCAGTCGCACTTCACCATGGTCGGCGGCCTGCAGTCCGCCCGTTCCCTCCCGCATCTGCGCCGCGTCCATGAACTCGCCGCCGCGCTGGGCCTGTTCCCCGACCCGGACCTGGCCGCCGCGAGAATGCACGCCCTCCTGGCCGTCCATGGTGCCGAGGAGGCGGGCACCCCGTGACGCATGCCGAGCCGCTGCCCCTGCTGTCCCGTCTGAGCCTCAACCAGGAGACCGTCCGGCAGTGGTCGCTGCCCGAACTCGCCGACGGCTGCGCCCGGGCGGGGCTGCGGGGCGTCGGCCTGTGGCGGGCTCCGGTGCGCGCCTACGGGGTGCGGGCCGCCGCCCGTCTCGTACGGGACGCCGGGCTGGCCGTCAGCAGTCTCTGCCGGGGCGGCTTCTTCACCGCAGAGGATCCTGTGGAGCGCCGGGCGGCTTTGGCGGACAACCGGGCGGCCGTCGAGGAGGCCGCGGCCCTGGGGACCGGCACCCTGGTCCTGGTGTCCGGCGGACTGCCGCCGGGCAGCCGGGATCTGCCCGGCGCCCGGGAGCGGGTCGCCGACGCGCTCGCCGAACTGGCCCCGTACGCCGCCGAGCGGGGCGTCCGGCTGGCGCTGGAACCGCTCCACCCGATGTACGCGGCGGACCGGTGCGTGGTCTCCACGCTCGCCCAGGCCCTGGATCTGGCGGAGCGGTTCCCCGCCGGCCAGGTGGGCGTGGTGGTGGACAGCTACCACCTGTGGTGGGACGACACGCTCGCCGCCCAGCTCGACCGCGCCGCCCGCCCCTGCCGTATCGCCGCCTTCCAGCTCGCCGACTGGATCACCCCGCTCCCGGAGGGCGTCCTGCTGGGCCGGGGGCAGTTGGGCGACGGCGCGGTGGATCTGCGCTGGTTCCGCGAACGGGTCGACGCGGCCGGCTACCGGGGCCCCATCGAGGTGGAGATCTTCAACCCCGCGCTGTGGTCCCGCGACGGCGCCGAGGTCCTTGCGGAGGTCGTCGCCCGCTTCACCACCCATGTCGCCTGACCCGGCGCGGCCGGCGATCCGGCCGGCGCCCGCCGAGCGCTCGCCGACCGGGGCCGGCAGCGCCCCGTCCGCCGCCGTCGGCCGCCCGGCTCCCGCACCGCCGGCGCCGCGCTGTCAGCGCCCGGCGGTACCGTCGAGGCATGGTCAACGCAGCCGTGGTGGAAGGGGTCCTGGAGCGGATCACCTACGCCAACGAGGACAACGGTTACACCGTCGCCAGGGTCGACACCGGCCGTGGCTCCGGTGAGCTGCTGACCGTCGTCGGTGCCCTCCTGGGCGCGCAGCCGGGGGAGTCGCTCCGGATGGAGGGCCGCTGGGGCTCCCACCCCCAGTACGGCAAGCAGTTCACGGTGGAGAACTACACCACCGTCCTGCCGGCGACCGTCCAGGGCATCCGCCGCTATCTGGGCTCGGGCCTCATCAAGGGCATCGGCCCCCGTATCGCCGACCGCATCACCGAGCACTTCGGCATCGAGACCCTCGACGTCATCGAGAAGGACCCCGGGCGCCTGATCGAGGTGCCCGGCCTGGGCCCCAAGCGCACCAGGCTGATCGGCGCCGCCTGGGAGGAGCAGAAGGCCATCAAGGAGGTCATGGTCTTCCTCCAGGGCGTCGGCGTGTCCACCTCCATCGCGGTGCGGATCTACAAGAAGTACGGCGACGCGTCGATCTCCGTGGTGAAGAACCAGCCCTACCGTCTCGCCGCCGACGTATGGGGCATCGGTTTCCTGACCGCCGACCGGATCGCCCAGTCGGTGGGCATCCCGCACGACAGCCCGGAGCGGGTCAAGAGCGGCCTCCAGTACGCCCTGTCGCAGTCCACGGACCAGGGCCACTGCTTCCTGCCCGAGGAGCAACTGATCGCGGACGCGGTGAAGTTGCTCCAGGTGGACACCGGCCTGGTCATCGACTGCCTGGCCGAGCTGGCCGAGGACCCGGAGGGCGTGGTCCGCGAGAAGGTCCCCGGTGCGGAGGACGGCGATCCGGTCACCGGCGTGTATCTGGTGCCGTTCCACCGCGCGGAGCTCTCCCTGGCCGGGCGGCTGACCCGTCTGCTGCGCACCGGCGACGACCGGATGCCGGCCTTCCAGGGCGTCGACTGGGACCGGGCGCTGGCCTGGCTGGCGCGGCGTACCGGGGCGCAGCTGGCCCCCGAGCAGCAGGCGGCGGTCCGCCTGGCGCTGACGAGCAAGGTGGCGGTGCTCACGGGCGGTCCGGGCTGCGGCAAGTCCTTCACGGTCCGTTCGGTGGTGGAGCTGGCCCGTGCCAAGCAGGCCAGGGTGGTGCTGGCGGCGCCCACGGGCCGGGCGGCCAAGCGGCTGGCGGAGCTGACGGGTGCGGACGCCTCCACCGTTCACCGCCTGCTGGAGCTCAAGCCGGGCGGGGACGCCGCCTATGACGCGGACCGCCCGCTGGACGCCGATCTGGTGGTGGTCGACGAGGCGTCGATGCTGGATCTGCTGTTGGCGAACAAGCTCGTCAAGGCGGTCCCGCCGGGCGCCCATCTGCTCCTGGTGGGCGACGTGGACCAGTTGCCGTCGGTGGGTGCCGGCGAGGTCCTGCGGGATCTCCTGGCCGAATCGGGCACGGTGCCCGCGGTCCGGCTGACGAAGATCTTCCGGCAGGCCCAGGAGTCCGGTGTGGTCACCAATGCGCACCGCATCAATTCCGGTGTCCCCCCGCTGACCAGCGGCCTGAAGGACTTCTTCCTGTTCCCCGAGGAGGACGCGGAGGAGGCCGCCCGGTTGACGGTGGACGTGGTGGCGCACCGTATCCCGGCGAAGTTCGGTCTCGATCCGCGCCGGGACGTGCAGGTGCTGGCCCCCATGCACCGCGGCCCGGCGGGTGCGGGGGCGCTCAACGGCCTGCTCCAGCAGGCGGTGACCCCGGCGCGCCCGGATCTGCCCGAGCGCCGCTTCGGCGGCCGGGTCTTCCGCGTCGGCGACAAGGTCACCCAGATCAGGAACAACTACGAGAAGGGCCGCAACGGCGTCTTCAACGGCACGGTGGGGGTGGTCACGGCCCTGGACGCCGTCGAGCAGCAGTTGACGGTCCTGACGGACGAGGACGAGGAGGTGCCGTACGACTTCGACGAACTGGACGAACTCGCCCATGCCTACGCGGTGACGATCCATCGCTCCCAGGGGAGCGAGTATCCGGCCGTGGTGATTCCGGTCACCACCAGCGCCTGGATGATGCTCCAGCGCAATCTGCTCTATACCGCCGTCACCCGGGCGAAGCGCCTGGTGGTGCTGGTCGGCTCCCGCAGGGCCCTCGGCCAGGCCGTACGCACGGTATCCGCCGGTCGGAGGCACACCGCGCTGGATCACCGGCTCGCCGGAGCGATGTGAGGTCTCCCCTCTTTCCCAATCGGGGCGAACGGGAGCAGGATGGACTCCAATGCGGCACTGAGTGCCGCGATGAGGCCCTATGGCCGACCCCGAGTGCACATCCAAGGTCCAAATGGGGGAAGGTATAGGCAGTCAGGGCACCTCGAAGAAGAGGCACAACGTCGGTGAGGGATGACGTGAGCGACAACTCTGTAGTACTGCGTTACGGGGACGGCGAATACAGCTACCCGGTCGTCGACAGCACGGTCGGCGACAAGGGCTTCGACATCTCGAAGCTGCGCGCCCAGACCGGTCTGGTGACCCTGGATTCCGGTTACGGCAACACCGCGGCGTATAAGTCCGCGATCACCTACCTCGACGGTGAAAAGGGCATCCTGCGTTACCGCGGTTACCCGATCGAGCAGCTCGCCGAGCGCAGCACGTTCGTGGAGACCGCCTACCTCCTCATCAACGGTGAGCTGCCCACCGTCGACGAGCTGGCGAATTTCAAGCAGGACATCACCTACCACACCCTGCTCCACGAGGACGTCAAGCGCTTCTACGACGGCTTCCCCCGGGACGCCCACCCGATGGCGATGCTGTCCTCCGTGGTCAGCGCGCTGTCGACGTTCTACCAGGACAGCCACAACCCGTTCGACGAGCGGCAGCGGCACATCTCCACGATCCGCCTGCTGGCCAAGCTCCCGACGATCGCGGCCTACGCCTACAAGAAAATGGCCGGCCACCCGGTCGTCTACCCGAGCAACGACCTCGGTTACGTGGAGAACTTCCTGCGGATGACCTTCTCGGTCCCCGCCGCCGAGTACGAGCTGGACCCGGTCGTGGTCAGCGCGCTCGACAAGCTGCTGATTCTGCACGCGGACCACGAGCAGAACTGCTCGACCTCCACCGTGCGCCTGGTCGGCTCCTCGCAGGCCAACCTCTTCGCCTCGATCTCGGCGGGTATCAACGCCCTCTGGGGCCCCCTGCACGGTGGCGCCAACCAGTCGGTGCTGGAGATGCTGGAGGGCATCCGGGACGCCGGCGGCGACGTCGACACCTTCATCCGCAAGGTGAAGAACAAGGAAGACGGCGTGAAGCTCATGGGCTTCGGGCACCGCGTCTACAAGAACTTCGACCCCCGGGCGAAGATCATCAAGGCCGCGGCGCACGACGTCCTCTCGGCGCTGGGCAAGGAGGACGAGCTCCTCGACATCGCCCTGAAGCTGGAGGAGCACGCGCTGGCCGACGACTACTTCGTCGAGCGCAAGCTCTACCCGAACGTCGACTTCTACACCGGCCTGATCTACCGGGCCATGGGCTTCCCGACCGAGATGTTCACCGTGCTCTTCGCGCTCGGCCGGCTGCCCGGCTGGATCGCCCAGTGGCACGAGATGATCACCGAGCCCGGTTCCCGGATCGGCCGTCCGCGCCAGGTCTACACCGGTGTGGTCGAGCGCGACTTCGTGCCCGTCCAGGAGCGCTGAGTCCGGTTCTCGCGCGGCGGCCGGACCGGCGCCGACTGTTACGCACTGGTGATCGATAATCGCGTAAACGCGAAGCGCCCGGTGCCGGTCCGGCCGTTGCGCGAGCGCGTGCAGGCAAAACGAAAGCGCCCCGCCTCCGGATCCCCCCACGGGTCCAGAGTGCGGGGCGCTTCCCATGTCCCGGTGCGGATTCCCCCCACGGGATCCGGCCGGGCGTTCCGGGTTGCACCGCGCTCTGCCGGGACGCGCACATACGGGAGGGCCGCTCAAAGCTCCCCGGGCGCGTCGCCCCGGCCAACGCGGAGCCGGGCGCGGTCCCCCAAGACCTTGCACGGCTGTCGCAGTGCAAGCCCCGCCGGGGTGCCTGCACTGCCCGGTTAGACTCGCGACCCCCCTCGATGGTTACGTTCCGAAGAGTGTGATCTGGGTCTCATGCCATATGGGGGCGAATACGGTCAAGGGCTTCCATTTGGAGATCGGCGCCCCAAGGTATGGGTGTTGTGTCAGTTGTAAAGGCCGTGTGAATTTTCGTGGCCGCATCCTGGCGTTGTGACCATTCGACGCTGATCGTCCCGGTCTGCGGCGATTACCGTGGGTGTCCGGTTGGGGGAGCGTTCCCCGATACGCGCGAGGCGCAGGCCGCGCCGCCGGAGCGGGTGCGTCCTGCGCCTCGTGAACGGGCGTGACGGCGTCGGCCCGGAATCAGACCTGCGCCACGAGCTCGTAGCCCGCCTCGTCCACCGCCGCGCGCACCGCCGCCTCGTCCAGCGGCGCTTCCGAGGTGACGGTCACCAGGCCGGTCGACGCGACCGCCTGCACCGCGCTCACCCCGGCGATCTCGCCGATCTCGGACGACACCGCGCCCTCGCAGTGCCCGCAGGTCATGCCCGTGACCTTGTAGGTGGTGGTCACCGTGCCGGACTGGACGGCGGTGCCGCCGCCGGACCGGCGGGAGCCGTCAGGGGTGCAGCAGGAGCTGTTCTCAGTCATGGGATTCTCCTCGTGGTGCCGTGTGTGCCGACATGCGCCGGTACGGGCGATGTGGCCGTTGCGCTCAGTGTGGTGCCCGCGTGGCACGGGAGGGCGCGGTGACGGCCGGTGTCGTCCGCCTGACTTTCCTCACACTATACCCCCTAGGGGTATGAATCCAGCTCGGGACCCCCGGACCGCACGCGTTGCCGCCCACCCCGCCACGCGCCAGCCTGGGGCTACGGACTCGGGGCGCGGATCCGAGGAGGCGGCCGGATGGACGGCACACTCGCCCTCTACGGCCTGCTGGCGCTCACCACCCTGCCGCCACTGGTCCCCAACTCCGCCCTGCTGGTCTCCGCCGGCATCCTCGCCTCCGAAGGGCACCTCACGCTGCCGCTCGTCCTGGCCGTCGTCGCGGGCAGCGCCCTGCTCGGCGACGCGCTGATGTACCTCGCCGCCCGGCGGTTCGGCGGTCCGGTCCGCGCCTGGATGCTCCGCCGCCCGCGCCGCCGCGCGGCACTCGAATGGACCAGTCGGCGGATCCGGCGCTACGGCGTGCCCTTCGTGATCGCCGTGCGGTTCCTGCCCAGTGGGCGGATCGTCGGCCCGCTGGCCTCCGGGGTGCTGCGCTACCCCCTGCGCAAGTACCTGATCGGCGCCGGTCTCGCCGAATCCCTGTGGGCGGCCTACTCCGTCGGCCTCGGCTACCTCGGCAGCGCCGCCGCCGGAAACCGCCTCTACGCCGCGGGCATCGGCCTCGGCGTCTCCGCCGTCGTCGCCATGGCGGGCACCGCCGTCCAATGGGCCGCCCGCCGCCATGCCCTGCACGCCCGGGGCGAGCGCCCGGTGGCCGGCGAACTCCCCCTCGCCGACCACGAGATAACCCGCGGGCCGGAGCGCGGGACCGGTCACGAAACCGACCGCGAGGAGGGCGGCGACCAGGCATCCTCCAACGCCACGGCGTGACTGTCAGTGGTCGCCCGTAACGTTGGGGTCATGACGACGGAACGGGAAATCGCAGCAGGCAAGCGGGCAGGCAAGGCAGCGGGCAGGGCCGAAGGGCGGGTACGGATCGAGCGATGGACGGAAGCCGGCCTCGACCTGCTCCGCAAGGCCAACGCCCCGGAGATGACCCGGTACTTGGGCGGCCGAAGACCGAGACCGTGCCCGAGGCGTCCCCGTGCGAGCCTGCCTCGCCTCAGCGCAACAGCCCGATGCTGGCGAGGGCCGTGAAGGCGAGCGCCAGCCGCTCGAAGGCGCCCTGGTCGATGCGGTGCACCAGCGCCCGCCCGGTACCCGCACCGACGACCACGGCGAGCGACAGCAACGCATCCAGCGCGAGCCCGTCCGCCGTGACCAGCCCCAGCCCCACGCTGAACGGCACCTTGACGAGATTGACGATCAGGAAGAACCACGCCCCCGTCCCCAGAAACCCGAGCATCCCGAAACCGGACGAGAGGAGGTACAGCGACATCGCCGGACCCCCGGCGTTGGCAACCATGGTGGCGAAGCCGGCGATCAGTCCGAAGAGCAGTTCTCGCAGGCGAAGTTGACGGGTCGTCGGGCCGGCCCCGATGTCGTCGGGGCTCTCTGGTCCCGCTTGGGCTCCCTTCTGGGCGGGCGCCCGGGCGGGATGCCTGGCCCGGGTCCAGGTCCGGGCCAGGGCGCGGGAGTTGGTGCCGGACCGGGACGGAGACCGGGACCGGGAGCCGGCGCGGGCCCGTTGCCACCCGTGGTGCACCGCCACCGTCAGCAGGAGCACGCCGATGGTGCGCCGCGTGACGACGTCATCGGTCCGCGCGACGAACACCACGCCGAGCAGCACCCCGGCCGCCACCGACGGCAGCAGCCGGAGCAGCACGGCCCGGTCGGCGTGCCCCCGATAGGCACGGACGGCCAGCACATCACCTACGAGCAGCAGCGGAAGGAGGACACCGGTGGATTCCCTGGCCGGGAGCACGGCCGCGAAGAGTGCCACGCTCAGCGCCCCCACGCCGCTGACGGCGGTCTTGGAGACCCCCACCAGCAGCGCGGCGAGCACCAGCGTGACCAACGGCAGCGCGCCCAACGACAGCATGCCCAACTCCGTTCCGGGGGTGGCCGCGAGATGTTCCACCATGCCGACGGCCCCGGCCCCGGCCCCGGCCCCGGCCCCGGCCCCGGCCCCGGCCCCGGCCCCGGTGCTGGCGCCGGCTCCTGCGCCGGTCACGCGTCGGGGGCCGCCCCGCCGCCCGCGGCGGCCCGGACGTCCGCGACGGTCACCGGCTGACCGGTCCGCCGCGAGCGGTCGCACGCCTCCGCGACGTACAGCGCCTCCAGCGCCTCGGCGGGGGTGCAGGGGCTGGGCGTACGGCCCGCGGCCACCTCGACGAAGACCCCCAGCTCGGTCACGTACGCGTCGTGGAAGCGCTCCATGAACGTGGCGTACGGGGCATCGGCCCGCGGCCAGGACAGCTTCGCCTCGGCGGACGGCATCGGTGCCCGGTCGTCCAGGCCGACGAACCGGGCGCCCTGGGAACCGCAGACCTCCAGCCGGACGTCGTGGCCCGCGCCGTTGTAGCGGGTCGCGGTGACCGTGGCCAGGGTGTCGTCGTCGAAGCGCAGCAGCGCGGCGCAGGTGTCGACGTCGTCGCCGTCGGCGAAGAAGTCCGCGCCGCGGTTGGCGCCCTGGGCGTAGACGGAGACCACCTCGCGGCCGGTCAGCCAGCGCATGATGTCGAAGTCGTGGATGCTGCAGTCCCGGAACAGTCCGCCGGAGGTGGGGATGAAGGCCGCCGGCGGCGGAGACTGGTCGCTGGTGCAGGCGCGCAGGGTGTGCAGCCAACCCAGCTCGCCCGAGCGGAACGCCGCACGGGCCGCGCGGTACCCGGCGTCGAACCGCCGCTGGAAACCGATCTGCACGGGCACGGTGCCGGCTTCGACGCGTTCGACGACGGCGCGGGTGCCCGGCACGTCCAGTGCCACCGGCTTCTCGCAGAACACCGGCACGCCGGCGTCCAGGGCCTGATGGATCAGCGTGGCGTGCGCGCCGGTCGCGGCGGTGATCACCACGCCGTCCACGCCCTCCGCGTACATCGCCCCGATGTCGCCGGCGGCCCGTACGCCCAGGGTGTCGGCGAGTGCGACGGCCCGCGCAGGATCCGCGTCGGCGACGACGAGGCCGGTGACGCCGGGCACGTTCTGCAGAGTCGCGGCATGGAACGCACCGATACGCCCGGTGCCGATGAGGCCGATCTTCATGGGGTTCCCTTCGGGAGGCGGGGAGGGACGGGGAGGGGGAGGGAGTGGAGGCGGGAGGTCCGGAGGGGCGGCGGAGTTCCGGAGGGGCGCGGGGGAGGCACCGCGATGTGGGTGGGATGTCGGGATCGCAGACGCGATTGCGGGATTGGAACGGTCCAATCGTTGCTTCTCCGGAACCCTGCATGTCCGTATGTCTGCATGTCAACCCTTTGGTGGGGGTCAACTGCGCGAACGTGGCGGCGCGTTCGTGCGCGCATTGACGCCGACCTGCGCCGATGGAAGGATCCCGCCCATGGAACGGTCCAACAAGACGCCGGGCGAGCCCCTCGCGGAGCGGCCCGGCGCAGACCGGCCTCCGACGATTCGCGGCGTCGCCGAGCACGCCGGTGTCTCCAAATCGCTGGTCTCGCTCGTGCTCCAGGGCTCGCCGCGGGTCAGCGACGCCAAGCGGCAGGCCGTCCTGGCCGCCATCGACGAACTGGGCTACCGGCCCAACGCCGCCGCCCGCAGCCTGGTGGCCCGCCGCACCCACACCGTCGGCGTCCTGCTGAACGACATGCGCAACCCCTGGTTCGTGGACGTCCTCGACGGCCTCAACTCCCTGTTGCACGCCCATGGTCTGCGCATGCTGATGGCCGACGGCCGCCTGGACCGGCGTGCCGGCCAGGAGTTCGCCCGCACGTTCCAGGAACTGCGGGTCGACGGACTGGTCGTCGTCGGCACCCTCCCGGACACCACCGGTCTCGCCGAGGTCGCCGAGCGGGTGCCGACCGTCATCGCCGGCAACCACGAACCCCGGTTGCCGCGGGCCGACATCGTCGCCAACGACGACGAGCGGGGCGCCCGTCTCGCCACCGAGCACCTCATCGGCCTCGGGCACCGCCGGATCGCCCATATCGCCGGGCAGGGCCTCGTCGGCGAGCTGCGCCGGCGCGGCTTCGAGGCGGCGATGCGCGACCACGGGCTGGCCGCGAACGCCCGGGTGGTGAGCGGCGACGGGACGGAGGAGGGCGGCTACCGCGCCGCGGTACGGCTGCTCAGCCCGGCCGGGGGCGGCGGCCGCCGGCCCACCGCCGTCTTCGCGTTCAACGACCTCTCCGGGATCGGCGCGTTGTCCGCCGCCGGGGAACTGGGGCTCGACGTGCCCGCCGACCTCTCCCTCGTCGGCTACGACAACACCTACCTCTCCCGCATCCGCCACCTCTGGCTGAACTCGGTCAACAACGCCAGCCACGAGGTCGGCCGCCGCGCCGCCCGTTGTCTGCTGGACCGGATGGCACACCCCGACGCGCCCGCCGACCACCAACTCGTCGCTCCGGAACTGGAGATCAGGGGCTCCACGGCACCGCCGCGGGAGGGGGAGGCGGCGGCGCCGTAGCGGCGTGCCGAGCCCGGCTCAGACGTTCACCACCGGCCGCGCTGGCGGGGGCGCTGTGCCACCCAGGCTCTTACGGTGTCGGCGAACCAGTACGGTCTGCCGCCCTCCACCAGATCGGGATCCGGCAGCAGACCGTGCTTGCGATAGGAACGCACGGTGTCCGGCTGCACCTGGATATGGGCGGCGATCTCCTTGTACGACCAGAGCCTTCGGTCGGTCATCTTGCGCACCTCCTTGGCACCGCACGCAGGGTCGGCCCGGCGAGCCGGCGGGGGGCTGCGTACGGCGGGCGTCACTCACCCTGGGCCTGGGCGACGGCACTGTCCGATCACCCGCGAGGGGCTGTTGAGGGGCTGTGACGGAAGGCGCGCGCAATGGTGACAGCCGTGACGGGGGAGGGACGGACGGGCGTGCGAGACGAGCCGGACGGGCGCCGGGAGTCCGGGATGTCACGTCGATGCCACGTCCGCGGTGTCACGTCCACGCGAGGGTGTGGCGGGGCGCTCCCGGTCGGGTCGCCCCGCCACGCCGTGTTCGGCCGGCCCCGGCTGTGTCGGGGATCAGGAGTACCCGGGTTTCAGGAGTACAGGGCGTGCCAGGTTTTCCTGTCGACCTTGCCGTTGGCGGGCAGGTGGTACCTGGACTGGACTTTCTGCACGGCGGTGCGGGTCTTGTCGCCGAAGTAGCCGGTGAGGTCGTCCCAGGTGAGGTAGTGGCGGTTCGCCAGGAGGCACTGCACCTGCTTGACGCGGTTGCCGTGCTGGCCGGGGACCGTGAGCGCGGTCCCCTTGTAGTAGGCGCAGGCGGCCAGTGCGGTGGTCCGTGCGGCGTCCGGCCGGGCCGGTGCGGCGGCCGACGCCGGGCCGGTGAGGAGACCGGCGGTGAGCAGCCCCGCGGTCGCCGCGAGGGCGCCCGCCCGCCGAACTGCCCGGCCGGCGCCCCGTACGACTCCGGTTCCTGTTCCTGTTCCTGTTGCCCGTCCTGTGCCCATGTCCATACCGGTCTCCGTGTCCGTGTCCGTGTCCGTGGCTTGTTCGAAGCCCGTTGTGTTGGTTTTCACGGATTCCATTGCTTCCCCCCGTTGGACGCGTTGGATGCGAGCGCACCTGTTTGCACGAGGGGAGAGCGGGGGCGGTTCCGGGAGTCGCGGGGTTGGCCGGAAGTGGCCGCGGAGCCGTCGGTTCCACCCGGCCGTGGCCGTCGGGCCCGTCAGACGTGCTCGGACGGCCCGGTGGGGACGGTCTCCGGGGCGGCTTCGTCCGCGGCCGGCTCCCCGGCCCCCGTCGCGCTCCGCCGCAGTTCCTCTTCCAGGTCCTCCAGGGCCAGCCCCTTCGTCTCCGGTGCGTACCGCCGGCAGAAGAGCAGCGAGAGCAGGCACATCGCGCTGAAGAGCCAGAACGTGACGCCGGCGCCGACCGCGTCGAGCAGCACCGGGAAGCACAGTGCGACCCCGAAGTTGACCAGCCACATCACGAACACCGCGGCGCCCATGGCCAGTCCGCGCACCTTCAACGGGAACATTTCGGCCAGCAGCAGCCAGACGCCGGTGTTGAGGGTGGCCTGCATGAAGCCCATGTACAGGACCATCAGGCCGAGGACCAGGTAGCTGACGGTGGTGGAGTGCGGCAGACGGAACGCCGCTCCCAGCAGGAGCAGCGACACCGCCATGCCGGAGAGTCCCCACTGGAGCATCGGGCGGCGGCCGACCCGGTCGATCAGGGACATGCCGATCGCGGTGGCGATGACGGAGACGGCGCCCACCGCGATGGTGGCGGTGATCGCGGCGCCGGTGCCCAGACCGGTCGTCGCAAGGATCTTGGGGGCGAAGTAGATGACCGCGTTGACCCCGGTGATCTGCTGGACGATCGCCAGCCCGATGCCGACCAGCAACAGCCGCCGCACCCAGGGGAGTTGGAGTTCCCGCCAGGCGCCGCGTCGGGCGTCGGCCTCCAGGCTGCGGGCCTGGTCGATACGGGCCAGCTCGTCCGGGACGTCGTCGGCGGCCAGCGTACGGCGCAGCACCGCGGCGGCCTCGCTCTGCCGGCCCCGGCTGATGTACCAGCGCGGTGTGTCGGGGAGGAAGAGGACGCCGAGGAACAGTGCCACCGCGGGCAGCGCGGCCAGTCCCAGCATCCAGCGCCACGCCTCCCAGTGGGCCAGCACGGCGTTGACGAGGTAGGCCAGCAGCTGACCGCTGACGATCATCAGGGAGTTGAACGACACCAGCCGGCCGCGGATGTGCGACGGCGCGATCTCGGACAGGTAGAGCGGGGTGATGACGGACGCGCTGCCCACCGCGAGGCCCAGTACGAAGCGTGCGACGGTCATGAACGGCACGGTCGGCGCCAGCGCGACCGCCAGTGCCCCGCCGATGAAGACCACGCCCGACCACAGCAGCGAGTTGCGCCGCCCCAGTGTGTCGGACATCCGGCCGCCGGCCAGCGAGCCGAACGCCGCGCCTATCAGGAGCGCGCTGGTGATGACGCCCTCACTGAGGGAGGTGAGTCCGAAGTGCTGCTCCATGAAGGGCAGCGCGCCGGACACCACCCCGGTGTCGTATCCGAACAGGGCTCCGCCGAGTGCCGCGATGGCGGCGATGGCGACGATGAAGCGTTTGGCGCCGCGGGCCCCCTGGGGGCCTGGGGGCCGGGTTCCGTGCGCTTGCGGTGCGTTCGGCCGGGGGTTCGTCGCGTTCATCGGTAGAGGTCCGGTCGCTCGATCAGTTCGACGGCGACCCGTTCACCGGTGGCCTGTGCCCGCACGCCCGCTTCGCACACCGCGGCGGCCGCATAGCCGTCCCAGCAGCTGGGGCCCTCGACCTCGCCGCGCCGGGTGGCGTCCACCCAGCGCTGCACCTGCCGGTCGTAGGCGTCCTCGAAGCGCTCCACGAAACCGGGGGTGATGGTGCCGCCCCAGTGGCCGGCGGTGTTGACGAACACCCCGTGGTCGTCGCCGATCCGGGCGGTTCCGTTCTCGCAGACCGCCTCGCAGCCGACCTGATAGCCGAAGCCGCAGTTGACGAACAGCTCGGTGTCCACGACCTGGCCGCCCGCGGTCTCGAAGAGGATCAGCTGCGGGTCGCTCAGCCCGTCCGGCGCGTTGCCGGTCGGTGCCGGCCGCAGTACGCGTACGGCGGTGATCTCCTCGTCCAGCAGCCAGCGCGTCACATCGATCTCGTGCACCACCGAGTCGTTGATCATCATGGCGTTGGTGAAGCCGGGCGGGGTGTCGGCGTTGCGGTGCTTGTTGTGCAGCATCAGCGGGCGGCCGTAAGTGCCGGCGTCCAGCAGGGACTTCAGGGTGCGGTAGCCGGCGTCGTAGCGGCGCATGAAGCCGACCTGGACGCGTCGGTGGCCCAGCTTCTGCTCGGCCTCCAGGACGCGCAGCGCGGAGGCGGCGTCGGGGGTCAGCGGCTTCTCGCAGAGCACCGGCAGGTCGCGGGCGAAGGCGTCGAGCAGTGTCGCCTCGTGGGCCGGGCCCGGCGAGGCGATCAGTACCGCGTCCACGCCGGGGTCGTCCATGGCGGCGGCCGGGTCGGTGTACGCGGTGGCGCCCTCGATGCCGTCGGCGAGCCGGCCCGCCCGTTCGGCGTCGAGGTCGGCCACGGCCGCCACCCTGGCCCCGCTGATCACGTCGTTGAGGCGCCGTACGTGGTCGGCTCCCATGCGTCCGGTGCCGATGACCGCCACGCCCAGCGTCCCGCGGGGGCCCTTCGCGCGCACCTCGTCCCTCTCGTCCATCCCGTTCACCTGTTGCCTCTCTCCCGTGTCGTCCGTCTCGGCCATCTCTGGTGCCTCCCGGCTCTCCGTCCCGTGTGCCACGCGTTCCGCCGGCCGACTCACGCGCCGCAGGACCGCAGGAAGCGGCGGGTCCGCTGGGCGATGGGGAACGGCCGGTCGGGCGGGCAGGGGTACATGTCCTGCTCGACGATGGCGAAGAGGTCGACGTTCAGCTCCTGGGCGGCCTCCAGTACGGGCGGCAGCGCCGGGACGCCCAGCGGCGGCTCGCACATCACGCCCTGCTGGACGGCGGGGCCGAACGGGGTGCCCTTGGCGACGACATCTTTGAGGATGTCGGGGTCCACCTGCTTGAGGTGGAGGTACCCGATCCGTTCGCCGTAGGTGCGGATCAGCTTGACGCTGTCGCCGCCGCAGTAGGCGTAGTGGCCGGTGTCCAGGCAGAGGTTCACCAGGCCGGAGTCGGTGACGTCGAGGAAACGCTCGACGTGCTCCTCGGTGTCGATGTGGGTGTCGGCGTGCGGGTGGACGACGATGTCCAGGCCGAACTCGTCGCGGACCCGCCTGCCCAGGCGCTCCATGCCGGTGGTCAGGTGCTTCCACTGCTCGACGGTCAGCTCGGGCGGCTCGATGATCTCGGCGGTCTTGTCGTCCCGCCAGAAGGACGGGATGACGACGAGGTGTTGGGCGTCCATCGCCCGGGCGAGGGTGGCGACCTCGGTGACATGGGCCCAGGTCTTGTCCCAGACGGCCGGGCCGTGGTGCATCGAGGTGAAGATGGTGCCGGCCGAGACCTTGAGGCCGCGGCGGGTGGTCTCCTCGCGCAGGGTGGCGGGGTCGGTGGGCAGGTAGCCGTACGGGCCGAGTTCGATCCATTCGTAGCCGGCCTCGGCGACCTCGTCCAGGAAGCGCTGCCAGGGGACCTGCTGCTCGTCGTCGGGGAACCAGACGCCCCAGGAGTCGGGGGCGGAACCGATGCGGAGGCGGTCCAGGGCGGGCGAGGCGGCACGGGGTGCGGACATGCTGCGGCTCTCCTCTCGCCGGTCGGCGGTGACCGGGAGGCGCTGGGGTGGGTTGTGGGGCACAGCCTCTCTGCCGCCCTGGGGAGTGTCAAGACTTCGTCCTGACATAAGGACTTAAGGACTTGGGGCGGGAGGGGTGGTGGCGAGCGGGCGGTTGTGGCCAGTATGGCGGGGTTCGTGGCCGGGATGAGGTGGTTGACGTCATAATGTAAGGACAAAGTGTTGACAGGCTTTGCGGGTGGCCGTTAGACCTTTGGTCGGAGCGGGAACCGGCGGGCAGAACCGCCGGTTCCGATCGACCGACCCGCCGCGCCGGCCTCCCCAGCTCTCGGCCCCGTCCGAGCAGGGGCCCACTGCCGCGCCGGGCGACCCGAAGGGGCGTCTATGACCGAGCCGTACGACCTGATCACCATGGGGCGCATCGGGGTGGACCTCTACCCGTTGCAGACCGGGGTGCCGCTCGCCCAGGTGGAGACGTTCGGGAAGTTCCTCGGCGGGTCCGCCACCAACGTGGCGGTGGCGGCCGCCCGGTTGGGGCGCCGCTGCGCCGTCGTCAGCCGTACCGGGCGGGACCCGTTCGGGGACTACGTCCACCAGGCGCTGCGCGACTTCGGCGTCGACGACCGCTGGGTGACCCCGGTGGCGGACCTCCCCACCCCCGTGACCTTCTGCGAGATCTTTCCGCCGGACGACTTCCCGCTCTACTTCTACCGCCGCCCCAAGGCCCCCGACCTGGTCATCCACCCCGAGGAACTGGACCGGGAGGCGATCGCCGCGGCCCGGATCTTCTGGATCACCGGCACCGGACTGTGCGAGGAGCCGAGCCGCGGCGCCACCCTGGCCGCGCTGGAGGCCCGTGACCGCCGGGGCATCACCGTCTTCGACCTGGACTGGCGGCCGATGTTCTGGGGCGGGGAGGGCGGCGCCTCCGGGGACGGCGGGGCGACCGGTGCCGCCGCGCGGGCCGCCGCCCGGCCGTACTACGAGGCCGCGCTGCGGCACGCGACGGTCGCGGTCGGCAACGTCGACGAGGCCGAGGTCGCCACCGGCCTGCGCGACCCGAAGGCGTGCGCCGAGGCGCTGCTCGACATGGGCGTCGAACTGGCCGTCGTCAAACAGGGGCCGAAGGGGGTGCTCGCCGTCCACCGGGACGGGCGCACCGCCGAGGTGCCGCCGACCCCCGTCGAGGTCGTCAACGGGCTGGGGGCCGGCGACGCGTTCGGCGGGGCGCTGTGCCACGGGCTGCTGGCCGGCCGGGAGTTGGAGCCGATGATGCGGTACGCCAACGCCGCCGGGGCGATCGTCGCCTCCCGGCTGGCGTGTTCGTCCGCGATGCCGACGGCCGGCGAGGTCGAGGCGTTCCTCGCTGAGCGCTGAGCGCTGAGCGCTGAGCGGCCTGCGGCGGGGCGGGCCCGGAGCGCGTCCGCGACCCCGCCGCCCGCCCGTCCCGCCCCACCACCCCCACTCGTGTCCTCAAGAAGGTGAGTTGAGCCTTGACCCCTCGGATCAGTGACCTCCCGGCGCTGCGGGCCCGGCATCCCGAAGCCGTCGCGGAGGCCGCCGCCCGCCGCGCGCGGCGCCCGCTGCTCGGCGAGAGCGGCCGGCTGATGATCGTCGCCGCCGACCATCCGGCCCGGGGCGCGCTCGCCGTCGGCGACCGCCGGATGGCCATGGCCAACCGCCTCGACCTGCTCGAACGGCTGGTCCTGGCGCTGTCCCGGCCCGGCGTCGACGGGGTGCTGGCCACCGCCGACATCCTGGAGGACCTGCTGCTGCTCGGCGCCCTCGAAGGCAAGGTCGTCATGGGCTCGATGAACCGGGGCGGCCTCGCGGGCGCCGCCTTCGAGATGGACGACCGGTTCACCGGCCACCGCCCCCAGGACATCGCCCGGCTCCGCTTCGACGCGGGCAAGCTCCTGCTGCGCATCGACTACGACGACCCCGGGTCGCTGACCACCCTGGAGTCCACCGCCCGGGCCATCGACGCGATGGCGGAGCGCGAACTGCCCACGTTCGTCGAGCCGTTCCTCTCCCGGCGGATAGACGGGGTGGTCCGCAACGACCTCGGTCCGGAGGCCGTCACCCGCTCCGTCGCCATCGCCTCCGGCCTCGGCGGCACCTCCGCCTACACCTGGCTGAAGCTCCCGGTCACCGACGACCCCGACGCGATGGCCCGGGTCTGCGAGACCTCCACGCTGCCCACCGTTCTCCTCGGCGGCGAGGTCGGTGGCACGGTGGAGGAGCAGGAGGCCGCCTACGAGAAGTGGCGCAAGGCGCTCCGGCTGCCGACCGTGCACGGCCTGGTCGTCGGCCGTTCGCTGCTCTACCCGGCGGACGGCGATGTGGCGGCCGCGGTCGACACGGCCGTGGGGCTGCTGTAGCGCCGGCGCGCCGCGGCGCCGGCGCGGCCCGCACGGGCACGTGCCGCGGCCGCTCCGGCCCGGGCGCCGCACCGCCGGAGAACTTCACTGTCAGTGGTGAGTAGGAGACTTGCAGTCATGAGTGCTGAGTTTGCAGACACCGCGGTCGCCGCGGACGCCCGCACCGCCCGCGGGGGCGCCGGCCGGCCCGCCGGTCCCGCGTCCGCCGGCGGCTTCCACCTCGCGGCCGGCCGGGCCGCCGACGGACCGTACGCCCTCGACATCTCGCCCGAGAAGGCCGGCTGGGCCCACTCCTCGCTGCGGATCCTCGAACTCCCGCCGGGCGGCCACCACTCCTTCGCCACCGGCGACAGCGAGTGGATCGTGCTGCCGCTCTCCGGCGGCTGCACGGTCCGGACGGACGCCGACGCAGAGGCCGTAGAAGAGGCCGTCGAAGGAGCCGCGGACGGCGGCGGGACGTTCGAACTGGCCGGGCGGGAGAGCGTGTTCAGCGGAGTGACGGACTTCGCGTATGTGCCGCGGGACGCCCGGGTCCGGATCGACAGCCCGGCCGGCGGGCGGTTCGCGCTCACCGGGGCGCGCTGCGAGCGCCGGCTGCCGGCCCGTTACGGCGCCGCCTCCGACGTGCCCGTGGAGCTGCGCGGCACCGGCACCTGCTCCCGGCAGGTCAACAACTTCGGCGCGGCAGGCGTGTTCGCCTGCGACCGGCTGATCGCGGTGGAAGTGCTCACCCCCGGCGGCAACTGGTCGTCGTATCCGCCGCACAAGCACGACGAGTGCCGCCCCGGGGAGGAGTCCGAGCTGGAGGAGATCTACTACTTCGAGATCGCCGACGCGCACGGCACGGAGGGGCTGGGCTACCAGCGGGTGACGCCCTCCGGGCACGGGCGCGGCACGGATGTCCTCGCCGAGGTCCGCACCGGCGACGCGGTGCTGATCCCCGACGGCTGGCACGGCCCGTCCATCGCCGCGCCCGGGCACGACATGTACTACCTCAACGTCATGGCGGGGCCGGGCGAGAAGCGCGAGTGGCTGATCTGCGACCACCCCGACCACGGCTGGATCCGCACGACCTGGCCGCAGCAGCCGGTCGACCCCCGACTCCCTCTGTACCAAGCACCGGCAGGAGACCCGCGATGACCGCGCCCACCCACGAACCGACGACCGACGTGACGCGCGGGGCGACCGGCACCCGCCGGCTCACCGTGGCGCAGGCCCTGGTGGAGTTCCTCGCCCACCAGTACACCGAGCGGGACGGCCGCCGGCACCGCCTGATCACCGCCTGCTGGGGCATCTTCGGGCACGGCAACGTCGCCGGCATCGGGCAGGCGCTGCTGGAGTCCGGCAGCGCGGCCCCCCTGGGCCCGGCCGACGGGCCGCCGCGGCTCCCCTACCTCCAGGGGCGCAACGAGCAGGCCATGGTGCACGCCGCGGTGGGCTACGCCCGGCAGTGCGACCGGCTCTCCGCGCAGGCGGTGACGACGTCCATCGGGCCGGGCGCCACCAACCTCGTCACCGGCGCCGCGCTTGCCACCGTCAACCGCATCCCGGTGCTGCTGCTGCCCGGCGACGTCTTCGCCACCCGCCCCGCCGACCCGGTGCTCCAGCAGCTCGAAGTCCCCACCGCGGGCGATGTGTCGGTCAACGACGCGCTGCGCCCGGTCTCCCGCTACTTCGACCGGATCACCCGGCCCGAGGCGCTGATCCCGGCCGCCCTCCAGGCCATGCGGGTGCTCGCCGACCCGGTCGAGACCGGCGCGGTCACCCTCGCCCTGCCGCAGGACGTGCAGGCCGAGGCGTACGACTGGCCGGCGGAGTTCTTCGCCGACCGGGTGTGGCGGGTGCCGCGGCCCGCGCCCGACGCCGAGGCCCTGGCCGAGGCCGTCCGCGCCGTCCGGGCGGCCCGCCGGCCGCTGATCGTCGCGGGCGGCGGCGTCCACCACAGCGAGGCGGAGGAGTCGCTGCGGGCCTTCGCCGAGGCCACCGGCATCCCCGTGGCGTCCACCCAGGCGGGCAAGGGCTCGCTGGCGTACGACCACCCGGCGGACGTCGGCGGCATCGGCCACACCGGCACCGCCACCGCCGACGAACTGGCCCGGCGGGCCGATCTGGTGCTCGGCGTCGGCACCCGCTACACCGACTTCACCACGGCCTCCGCCACCCTCTTCGCCGAGCCCGGGGTCCGCTTCGTCAACCTCAACATCGCCGCCTTCGACTCCCACAAGCTCGGCGCGCTCGCCCTGGTCGCGGACGCCCGCGCCGGACTCGACGCGCTCCGCGAGGCGCTCGCCGGCCACCGGGTCGACGCGGCCTACGAGGCCGGGTACGCCGCCGCCAAGGAGGAGTGGGAGCGGCGGGTGGACGCCGCCTACGCGGCCGGCGACCCCGCCGCGCGGCCGTCCCAGACCCAGGTCCTCGGGGCGCTGGACGCCCTCGTCGACGACTCCGACATCATCCTCAACGCCGCCGGTTCCCTCCCCGGTGACCTGCACAAACTCTGGCGCGCCCGATCCCGCAGGCAGTACCACCTCGAATACGGCTACTCCTGCATGGGCTATGAGATCCCGGCCGCGATCGGGGTCCGGATGGCCGCCCCGGACCGGCCGGTGTGGGCGCTCGTCGGCGACGGTACATACCTGATGAACCCCACCGAAATCGTCACCGCGGTGCAGGAGGGCATCAACATCACCCTCGTCCTCGTCCAGAACCACGGCTACGCCTCCATCGGCGGCCTCTCCCAGCAGACCGGCGGCGAGCGCTTCGGTACCGACTACCGCTTCCGCGCCGCCGACGGCACGTACACCGGCGCCCCGCTGCCCGTCGACCTCGCCGCCAACGCCGCCTCGCTGGGCATGCGGGTGCTGCGCGCCGCGACCGTCGCCGAACTGCGCACCGCGCTCGCCGAGGCGCGCGGGGCGAAAACGCCCACATGTGTCTACGTGGAGACCACAACGACTGACACTGTGCCGGGCGCGCCACCCGCCCAGGCCTGGTGGGATGTACCCGTTGCCGAGACCGCGACGCGTCCGGCGGCCCGCGCCGCCCGCAAGGCGTACGAGGAGCACGCCGCCGCCCGCCGCCGCCACCTCTGACCTCCGCCCGCACCACACGAAAGGCCCCTGGCATGAAGACCATCAACCACTGGATCGGCGGGAAGCCCGTCGAGGGCGTCTCCGGCAACTACGGCCCGGTCTACAACCCGGCCACCGGCGCCCAGGAGAAGCAGGTCGCCTTCGCCTCCGTCGAGGAGGTGGACGCCGCGGTCGCCGCGGCCAAGGAGGCGTACCGCAGCTGGGGCACCAGCTCGCTGGCGACGCGCACCGCGGTGCTCTTCAAGTACCGCGCGCTGGTCGACGCGCACCGTGAAGAGCTGGCCCGGCTGATCACCGCCGAGCACGGCAAGGTGCACTCCGACGCGCTCGGCGAGGTCGCCCGCGGCCTGGAGATCGTCGAGCTGGCCTGCGGCATCCCGGAGAAGCTCAAGGGCGAGCTGTCCACCCAGGTGTCGACGCGGGTGGACGTGGCCTCGATCCGCCAGTCGCTGGGCGTGGTCGCCGG
Organism: Streptomyces sp. S186; assembly: GCF_051603415.1. Lineage (NCBI taxonomy): Bacteria > Bacillati > Actinomycetota > Actinomycetes > Kitasatosporales > Streptomycetaceae > Streptomyces > Streptomyces sp. S186. The sequence continues at coordinate 5,340,953 of NZ_CP193932.1, forward strand.
CATCACGCCGTTCAACTTCCCTGCCATGGTGCCGATGTGGATGTTCCCGCTCGCCATCGCCTGCGGCAACACCTTCGTGCTGAAGCCGAGCGAGAAGGACCCCGGCGCCGCCCTGAAGCTGGCCGAGTTGGCCGCCGAGGCGGGCCTGCCCGACGGCGTGCTGAACGTCGTCAACGGCGACAAGGTGGCCGTCGACGCCCTCCTCGCGCACCCGGACGTCGCCGCCGTCTCCTTCGTCGGCTCCACCCCCATCGCCCGCTACATCCACACCACCGGCACCGCCAACGGCAAGCGGGTGCAGGCGCTGGGCGGCGCCAAGAACCACATGCTGGTCCTCCCGGACGCCGACCTCGACCTGGCCGCCGACTCCGCGATCAACGCCGCGTACGGCTCGGCCGGCGAGCGCTGCATGGCGATCTCCGTGGTCGTCGCCGTCGGCGACACCGCCGACCCGCTGATCGGCAAGATCAAGGAGCGCGCCGACCGGCTGCGCATCGGCCCCGGCGACGACCCGGCCTCCGAGATGGGCCCGCTGATCACCAAGGCCCACCGCGACAAGGTCGCCTCCTACGTCAGCGGTGCCGCCGCCCAGGGCGCCGACGTCGTCATCGACGGCACCGGCTACACCGTCGAGGGCTACGAGGACGGCCACTGGCTCGGCGTCTCGCTGCTGGACCACGTCACCCCGGAGATGGACGCCTATCGCGACGAGATCTTCGGCCCGGTGCTGTCGGTCGTCCGCGTCGAGACCTACGAGCAGGCCATCGAGCTGATGAACTCCTCGCCGTGGGGCAACGGCACCGCGATCTTCACCCGGGACGGCGGCGCGGCCCGCCGCTTCCAGCTGGAGGTCGAGGCCGGCATGGTCGGGGTGAACGTCCCGATCCCGGTCCCGGTGGGCTACCACTCCTTCGGCGGCTGGAAGGACTCGCTCTTCGGCGACCACCACATCTACGGCAACGACGGCGTGCACTTCTACACCCGCGGCAAGGTCGTCACCACCCGCTGGCCCGACCCGGCCGACGGCGGCATCAACCTCGGCTTCCCGAGCAACCACTGAGCCACGCCCGGGGCCGACGGGGCGCTCCCCTCACGGGCGCTTCCGTCCGGGCTCCCTGCCGGACCCCCGCCGGCAGGGAGCCCGTCCGCCCGCGGGCGGGGCGACGGGGTGCGGCCCAGGGGGAGACCCCGCGGGCGGGCGTTGCTACGGTGCTGGTCGCGCCGCACGACGCGGGCGTTGCGGCATCGAGCACACGGGGGATGAGATGGCACACGGCATGGCGCTGGCCAAGGGCGCCCGGATCACCGGGGGCGTCCTGTCTCTGCTGTTCTTCTTGTGGACGGCGTACTGGCTGGCCGTCGACATCGGCGCGTTCGGCATCGCCGGCGTCTGGGACAGCTGGACCGGCAGCCGTCCACCGGGCGTCAACGAGGTCACCAACCCCGTCCAGCTGGGCTTCGCCCTCGTCCAACTCACCGCCGCCGGCGCGGCGTTCGCGGGCCGCCGCTCGGCCGGCGGGCTGCTGGCCGTGGCCACCACCGTCACCTTCGCCACCGCCCTCCAGGCGCTGATCAGCGTCGGCAACCACACCAGCGACGAGCGCTGGTTCCGCAGCGCCGAGACCGGCACCGCCACCTTCGACGGGGTCTTCCTCAGCGCGCTGCCGCTGTTCCTGCTGACCCTGGTCGCCGGCGTGGTGCTGCTGGCCGGGATGCGCTCCTGGCCGCGCCCGGCGCCCAGCGGGCCGCCGGCCCGTCCCGCCAGGGCCGCCGGCGTCGTCGGCGGACTGGTGCTCGGCGCGATGGCACTGTGCTACGTCGCCTACCAGCTCTACATGCTGGTGCAGGGCGGTTCCGGCGTCTTCACCGCGCTCTACCTCGGCAAGGGCGTGCTGACCTCGCTGCTGGGGCTCGCACCGGGCTGGTACGCGTCGGTCTTCCTCGCGCTGACCGCGATCGCCGCCCTGAACTCCCTGATGCGCGGCTGTGCCGCCCGCGGCCTTGCCCTCGGCCTGGCCGTCGCCCTGCTGCCCAACGCCGTGCTGACGGTCGTCTCGCTCCTCGGCTCCGGTTCGTTCCTGCAGATGAGCAAGGAGATGCCGGGCCTGAGCGTCCTCGTCTACGTCCAGCTGGCGCTCGACCTGTTCGGTTCGCTGACGCTGGCGGCGCTGATGGTCCGTGGCGAGCCGGTCGCGCCCGCCTGGCAGCCGCCGCAGCCCCCGGCCGTCGCCTTCGCCGGCCCCGGCTTCGTGCCGGGCCCCGTAATGCCGCCGCCGGCCGGCTGGCAGCAGCCCGGCCCGCCGCCCATGCCCCCGGCCGGCGGCCCGCCCATGCCGCCCGGCCCGCCGCAGGCCCCGCACGGCGGCTTCGGCCCGCCGCAGTACTGAGCGCGACAAACGCCTTCGGGCCCGTACCACGCACGCGGTACGGGCCCGAAGGCGTTCTACTGCCCAGGGAGGCCGCGCGGTTCCGCCCCGGGTCGGCACACGACAAGGGCGGCCGCGACGGACCGGTGTCCGCCGCGGCCGCCCTCCGCCCCGCTCCGGCCTCAGCCGGTCGGCCCCTGCATATGGGCGCTGACCCACTGCATCGTGCCCATGCTCATGCCCTTGACGTAGGTGTCGCCGCTGTGTGTGCCGTTCGGCACGATCTGCAGCCGCGTCTTCACGTGCCCGTGGCCGTACTTCGCGAGGAACTTCCGGACCTTCGGCAGCACGGTGTACTCCTTGGAACCGTCCTGGAAAGCCAGGTAGACGTCCGGCCCGCCGCGGGCGTTCAGCCGGCGCGCCAGCACCTCCGGGTTGTTCTCCCGCATCTCCTTGAGGTGGCCCCGCCACAGCGGCGAGTCCGGCACGATGTCCGGCCCGTTGGGGATCGCCACCTTGAAGTCGTTCGGGTTCTGCAGCACGTTCTTCAGCGCCGAGAAGCCACCGGACGAGGAGCCCATGATGCACCAGGCGTTGCGGGTCTTCAGGGTGCGGAAGTTCTCCCGGACGAGGTCGGGGACGTCCTTGCTCAGCCAGGTGCCGATCTTCGGCTGGCCCGGGATGTCACTGCCGTCGTAGTACTGCTTGTCGTTGGGGTTGAGCACCGGCATCACCACGATGAAGGGCAGGCTCTTGCCGGCCTTCGACCAGGTGGCGAGGCTCTCCTCCAGCTTGAGGTCGGAGCCGATCCAGTAGTTCACCGGATAGCCGTAGGCGCCGGGCAGCGCCTCCATCACCGGGAAGCCCTTGTTCGCGTTCTTTTTCTCGTAGTACTCCGGCGGCGCCCAGACCCACACCTTCCCCGTGAAGCCGGACTTCTTCCCGTGGTAGGTGGTCACGGCTATCGGAGTGTTCTCCCCTGCCCCGCCGACCTTGCTGGTCTCCTGGAAGTTGATCGGGTGGGTGGGCATCTGCACCAGCGAGTTCGGGTTGGCCGGTGCGGTCTGCATGGCGGCACCCGACTTGGGGCCGCTGAACCGTACGGGGGCGCCCTGGGAGTCGTCGCTCGTGCCGCAGCCGGCCGTGGCACCGAGGACGGTCAGGGCGATCAACGCGACCACCGGTTTGAAAAGGGATTTGCGCACGGGACCTTCTCCTTGGCGAAGCGGCCGGGAGTTGTCCCGGCCGGCCAGCAAGAGGGGACGGGGCGGGGACAGGTTTCCCTCCCGCGGTGTCAGCTTGCTCGCAGCGCTCCCATCGAAATGCCCCTGACCTGCTCTGACCTGTGGTGTTTACGGTCAACGGGGATCTGGTTTACCGTGATTTTCCTGGTGGGGGCGCAACGTCGGCGCCAGATGGCCCCCCGCACGCCCCCGCCCCGCCACCTTCCGTACACGTCCGCGCCCGGCGCCCCGCCGCGGGCCCGACGCCCCCGCCGCGCCCCACCACGCCGGAACGATCCCCTCCGGAACCCGCCGCGGCGGCATCCGGGTCGGCCCTCCCGCACCCGCCTTCCGACACCGCGTCACCCGGCACCCGGCCCGTATCCTCTCGCTATGACCTGGTCGCGTGCGCTGAAGGAGGCCGCTCGCTCCGGGCTGACCATCGAACGGGCCAAGCTCACCCCGGTGATCGCGATCCGCGGCACCGCCGGCGTGGCCCTCGTCATCGGCCTGTGCCTGTGGCGCGGCAGCCCGGCCCTCGCGGTCTCCTCCGCCTTCGGCGCCTTCTCCGCCGGCATCGTCACCTTCCAGCGCAGCATGCGGCCCCGCCCCGTCCTCGCGCTGGCCGTCGCCGGCGCCCTGGCGGTCTCCACCTTCCTCGGCTATCTGGCCGCCGCCCATCTTCTCGGGTTCGTGCTGCTGCTCACCGGCTGGACCTTCGTCGCCGGCATGGCCTGGGCGATCGGCCCGGTCTCCGGCCTCATCGGCACCCAGACCGTGGCGATCATGCTGATCACCGTCACCCTGCCGACGTCCGTCCCGGGCGCCCTGGAGCACGCCGCGCTGATCGCCTTCGGCGGCCTCGTCCAGGCCGTTCTCATCGTCGTCTTCCCGGTGCGCCCCTGGGGCGTCCAGCGCGACGCCCTCGCCGACGCCCTGGCCGCCGAGGCCGACTACGCCCGCCGGCTGCGGCACGACCCGGTGGCCCCCTTCGACCCCGCGCCCCTGATGGACGCCCGGCTCGCCTCCACCGTGACGGCCCGCCAGGCCAGGCGCCGCCCCGTACAGCTGCACGGCCCGCGCGGCCTCGCCGAGCGCGTCCGCCCGGTCCTCGCCTCCCTGGCCGACCCGGTCGTCGGCGCCCCCCTGGAAGGACCCGAACGCGACCGCGCCCGTGAACTGCTGGGCGCCGCCGCCACCGTCCTGGACGCCGTCGCCCACGCCGTACGGCACGCCAGGCCGGTCCGGCTGCCCCCGGAGGCGATGGCCGCCCTGGAGGTCCCGGCCACCGGCCCCATGCTCACCGGCCCCGCCCGCCGCGCCGCCTACCGCCTGATCTCGCTCCTCGCCGACGCCGTCGAGCTCACCGACGAGCCCGTCGAGGCCACCCGCCCCACCACCGCGGCCGAACGCGGACACCTGCTGCGCCCCAGCGTCCCCAGACTCGTCCCGGTCGCCGTGCGCGCGCTGCGCCGTGAGGCCCGCTGGTCCTCCCACATCTTCCGGCACGCGCTGCGCGTCACCGCGGTCGCCGACGCCGGCTATTTGCTGGGCCACGCGCTCCACTTCGGCCACGGCTACTGGGCGCCGCTCGCCTCCGTCATGGTGATGCGCCCCGACTTCGCCCAGACCTACTCCCGCGGCGTCGCCCGCTTCGCCGGCACCGTCGTCGGCGTCACCCTCGCCGGCGCCCTGATGGCCCTGGCCCACCCCGGCGCCTACATCAGCGCCGCCCTCGCGCTCTTCTGCGTCTTCCTGATGTACCTGTCGATGCGCACCGGCTTCTCCGTCACCTCGGCCTGCGTCACCGGCTATGTCGTCTTCCTGCTCGGCATCGCCGGCGCCGGCTGGGAACAGACCGTTCAGGAACGCCTCGTCCTCACCCTCGTCGGCGGGGTCCTCGCGATGCTGTCCTACGCGCTGTTCCCCGCCTGGGAGACGCCCCGGCTCCGCGACCGCCTCGCCGACTGGCTCACCGCCAACGGCCGCTACGCCCTCGCCGTCCTCGACGGCTACGCCCGGCCCGCCGAACGCCGCCCCCGGCAGGTCCGCGAGGCCCTGCTGGACGCCCGCGCGGCCCGCGCCGCCTGGGAGGTCAGCGAGGCCCGCGCCGAGAAGGAACCGGTCCGCCACCGCGGCCTCTCGCTCCACGCCGCCCACTCCGCCAGTACGGTGCTCGCCACCATGGGCCGGGTCACGATGATCCTGGAGGCCCACCTGCCCGGCAAGGACGCCCAACCCACCCCCGGTGCCGCCGCGTTCGCGGACGCCCTGCGCCCCGCCCTGGACGGCGCGGGCCGGGCCGTCCGCGACGGGACCCGCCTGGACTGGAGCGCACCCCGCGCGGCCTGGGAACGCTGGCACGGTGAGGGCGAGCCCGCCGGCGTCGCCGTCCGCGCCGCCGAACTCCTCCTGGACGCCCTCGACGACCTCGCCGAGGCGTTGCCCCCCGACCCCTGACGACCGGCCCTCCACCGCTCCGTCACCGTGACCGTCCCCGCCCCGCAGGAACCATTCAGCAGCCCCAGTAGTCTAGATAATTGCCCGCAATTACCGTCATTGGTCGGCCAATGACGCTCTCTGCGGCGCAATGTCCTCCCGAGAGAGAGCAAGCGAACTCCCCATGGCGTCCAGCACTTCGTCCGGAACGTACGACATAGGCATCGACCTCGGCACCGCCAACACCCTCGTCTACGCCCGCGGCAAAGGCGTGGTGCTGAACGAGCCGTCCGTGGTCGCCGTCAACGCCGCCGGCGAGGTCGTCGCCGTCGGCTCGGAGGCCAAACGCACCATCGGCCGCACGCCCTCCGGGATCACCGCGATGCGCCCCCTGCGGGAGGGCGTCATCGCCGACTTCGACGCCGCCGAGCAGATGCTCCGCGCCCTGATGAAGAAGGCCCTCCCCAGCCGCCGCTTCGCCCGCCCCCGGGTCGTCATCTGTGTCCCCTCCGGCATCACCGGCGTCGAACGCCGCGCCGTCATCGACTCCGCGCGCGGCGCCGGCGCCCGCGAGGTGCACCTCATCGAAGAGCCGATGGCCGCCGCGATCGGCGCCGGTCTCCCGGTTGCCGAACCGGTCGGCTGCATGGTCGTCGACATCGGCGGCGGCACCACAGAGGTCGCCGTCGTCTCCATGGGCGGCCTGGTCACCGCCCACTCCGTACGGGTCGCCGGCGACGCGATGGACGTCGCCATCTCCACGTACATCAAGAAGGAACACGGCCTGGCCATCGGCGAACGCACCGCCGAGGAGATCAAGATCGCCATCGGCTCGGCGGTCTGGACCCCGGAGGAGGACGGCCTCGACGCGCGCTCCCTGGGCGCCCGCGCCGGCTCCGCCGCGGAGGCCGACGCGTCCGACGCCGAGGCATCCGACACCGACGGGCTCGCCGACCGCACCTCCCCGTACTCCTACACCGTCCGCGGCCGCGACCACCTCAGCGGCCTCCCCCGCCTCCAGGAGATCACCGCCGAGGAGATCCGCTCCGCCCTCGCCGAACCCGTCGAGGCGATCGTCCGCGCCGTCCACCGCACCCTCGACGAGTGCCCGCCGGAGCTCTCCGGCGACATCATCGAGCGCGGTATCGCCCTCACCGGCGGTGGCGCCCTGCTGCGCGGCCTGGACCGCCGGCTCCGTCAGGAGATGGGCGTGCCCGTCGTGGTCGCCGAGGACCCGCTGGACTGTGTGGTCAACGGCACCGCCAAGTGCGTCGACGAGTTCGCCACCCTGCACGGCCTGCTGACGGGCGCGAAGGAACAGCCGCGCAAGACGGTGCGCCTGGGGCTGTAGCGCTACGACGGGGGCTCCGGCCCCCGGGGTACGCAGGGCGGGCCTGGCAGCCCGGAGGGCGGCCGCCGCGGCATCATCGGTCCGTCGGCGGCGCCGCCCTCGTCGTGCTCACGCCCGTCGTCCTACGTACGCCTCCAGCCCATCCAGGATCCGCTCCAGCCCGAACTCCCACGCCTGGTCCCGGGATTGGCCCTCGGCGGCGTCCGCCACCGCCGCCGCCACCGCGGGGAACCGCTCGGACCGCCCGACGAGCAGCTCGTTGAGTGCGGCGCTCATCACCGCCTCCGGCTCCTTCGCGTGGGCGCTGCCCAGCCCCATGGACGCCGACACCTGCGCGATGGCCCGGATGTGCCCGCTCACCACCACGACGGCGTCCAGCTGCTCGCCCCCGGTCAGCCCGGTGTCCGCGAGCGCGGCCAGCGCCCGCTCCGTCCAGCCGAGTTCGTTGGGGCCCATGACCCGCGGCCCGACGAGGGCGTTCAGCAGCCACGGATGTCGTTCGAAGACCGCAGCGAGCCGCTCCGCCCACTCCCGCAGCGCGCCCCGCCAGTCGCCGGCCGCGGTGCCCGCCGGCTCCGGCGGTTCGCCCATCGCGCTGTCGATCATCAGCGCGACCAGCTCCGACTTGCCGGGCACATAGCGGTAGAGGGACATCTTGGTGAAGTCCAGCTCCGCCGCGACCCGCTGCATGGAGACCGCGCCGAGCCCGCCGGCGTCGGCGAGGGCGATGGCCGTCCGCGTGATCCGCTCCAGGCTCAACGCCGGCTTGGGGCCACGGCTCCGCCGCTCGCGCCCGCCCCACAGCAGCTCGACACTGCCTGCCTGATCCCCGAACGCACGGTTCTTCTCGTCTCCAGCCACGTCCGCATTTTAAAACTGTGTCCCGAGGTATACATTTCTGTGTCCGGGGGATACAGTTGCTCTGTCGCTACATCCGGATCACTGGACCGACCGGATGTACTGGACTGACTGGATCGACATAAGGGGGGTCCCATGACGCACGCATCGGCGTCGACATCAGCATTGGCACCGGCATCAGCGTTGACATCGACCACGCAGGCATCGCAGGAGGCAGGGACGGCGCGGACGGTGCTGATCTCCGGCGCCAGCGTCGCCGGCCCCGCCCTCGCCTACTGGCTCGCCCGCTACGGCTACCGCCCCACCGTGATCGAGCTGGCTCCGGCCCTCCGGGGCGGCGGCTTCGCGGTCGACTTCCGCGGTGCCGCGCATCTGGCGGTGCTCCAGCGGATGGGCCTCCTGGAAAGGATCAGGCGGCGCCACACAGGTGGCAGCCCGATGACCTTCATCGACGCCCAGGGGGAGCAAGTGGCCGCTCTGCCACCCGAGTTCGCCGGCGGCGATGTGGAGATCCTCCGCTCCGAACTCTCCCGCATCCTCTACGAGCACAGCCACCCCGGCCCCACACCCCACGACGACGCGGTCACCACCGCGACCACCGCGACCGCCATCACCACCGCCGCTCCGCCCTCCACCGAATACCTCTTCGGTGACTCCATCACCTCCCTCACCGAAACCGCCGACGGCGTCCAGGTCACCTTCGAGCGCGGCGCGCCACGCAGCTTCGACCTCGTCATCGGTGCCGACGGCCTGCACTCCACGGTGCGCCGGCTCGCCTTCGGCCCCGAAGAGGACTTCATCAGCCACCTCGGCTACTACGTGGCCGGCTGGGACCTGCCGAAGAGCGCGCCCCCGGACCTCACCGCCCGCGCGGTCGGCTACAACGAGCCCGGCCGGCTGGTGACGGTCGGCCGCGTCCCCCGCCGCGCCGACGACCCGTCCTACGGCGGCGAGACCTTCTGTGTCTTCGCCTCCGAGCCGCTGCGCTACGACCGCCGGGACCCGCACGCCCAGAGAAGGGCCCTCGCCGCGGCCTTCGAGGGCGCGGGCTGGCGCACCGCGGAACTCATCGACACCGTCTGGGACGCCGACGACCTCTACTTCGACTCCATCAGCCGCGTCGACGTACCGACGTGGTCGACGGGCCGGATAGCACTGCTCGGCGACGCCGCCTACGGTGCCACCGTCGGCGGGATGGGCACGGGCTCGGCGATCGTCGGCGCCTATGTCCTCGCCGGCGAACTGGCCGTCGCGGCCGGCGACCACCGCCGTGCCTTCGCCCGCTACGAGGAGAAGCTGCGCCCGTATGTCTCCCGCTGCCAGGAAGGCGGCCGGGGCACCGGTGAATTCCTGGCCCCGCCCACCCAGGAGGCACTCACCGCCCGCAACTCCGCCCTCAACGACCCGGCCGTCCTCACCGCCATGCTCCAGGAGGGCCACGACATCTCCGCAGACATAACCCTCGACGACTACCCGTCACTCATCGCCACCGCGGCGGCCTAGTCGCAGCGCCGCAGCGCACCACAGCACCACGAGCGACACGGGTCCGCAGAGCCGCAGGGCCGCGGCGCCGCGGCCCTGCGGCGGGCACGGACGTGGCGCCGCAGCCGGGCACCGACGGGGCGCCACCTCCGTGCCCCGCCCGACACGGCCCCGCCGCACACAACGAAGGCCAAGCCGTCCACAACGAAGGCCAGATCGTTTCCCCGGGCAGCCGGGGCAGGGATACAGTCCGGCCAGGGAGCGGACGAAGCAACGGACCAACGGAGCAACGGACCAGGGGAGGGGGTTGGCGTGTTCGAGATCGTGACCGCGGGAGCGCTCACCGCGTTCCTCAGCGCGGTGGGGAACGGCGCCGGCGGCGAGATGGGCAAGCAGGCGCTGCTGTCGACGGGCGCGCTGGTGAGGCGGACCCTGGGGCGCGAGACACCGCTGCCTGCCACTCCTGAGGGTCGGGAGGCGCTGGCACGCGAGCTGTACGCGCGCATGGCCGGTGATCGGGAGCGGAACGGCGCCTGGGCCCAGCTCCTGCGCAGCCTGCCGGAACCGGGCGAGTTCCTGCGCCCCGGGGTCGGACTGCCGCCCGCCACCCGGGAGTTCACCGACCGCGAGCGGGTACTGAAGCAGCTCACACGCGAGGCGACGCGACCGGCGGCCGGGCGCCCGCGGGTCGCTCTGCTCCACGGCCCGCCGGGCATCGGCACCACCGCCGTCGGCCTGCACTGGGGTGCCAACCAGCTCGCGCGGTACCCCGACGGGCAGTTCTATGTCGACCTCCGCAACGTCACCGCGGAGAACGGCCCGGGCCCGTCGGCCGTTCTGCTGCATCTGTTGCTCGCGATGGGAGTCCCACGGGAGAAGATCCCGCCCACGGAGGCCGGGCGCGAAGAGCGCTACCGGCGCCTGACGGCCGGTCTCCGGGCGCTGATCGTGATCGACCACGCCACGTCCGTCGCACAGGTCCGCACTCTCGTTCCCGCCACCCCGGAGGTCTTCCTCCTGGTGATCGCGCCCGGCCCGGTCTTCGCGCTGGAGGCGGAGCGGATCGCCGTGCCCCCGCTCAAGGACCGGGACGCGGTCAAGATGCTGCGGAAGATCGCCGGGCCGGAGAAGATCTCGCGGGTCAGGGCGGAGCTGCCGACACTGCTGGGCCACTGCGCGGGCAACGCCTTCGCCCTGAAGGCGGCGGCGTACCGGCTGCTGACGACGGAACCGCCCGCACTGGAGTCGGCGGACGGGCCGATAGTGCCCTCACCGGTGCACGGCATGGCCCAGGCCGCCTGCCGTCGGCTGGACCCGGCGACGGCCCGGCTGTGCCGGCTGGCCGCCGTGGGCGGCTGGCCCGCACTGGACGCGGGCCTGGCCGGCGCCACCGCGGACGTCACGCCGGAGGACGCATCCCGGATGCTGGCCGAAGCGGTGGAGGCACGACTGCTGGAGCCGCTGCACGACGACCGCTACCGCTTCCGCCCCGAGGTGCAACGCTTCCTGGCCGACGCCGCGGGGCCGGAGCACGGAATAGCGGAGTCTGCCGCGGCGGTGTCCCGCGCGCTCGACTGCGTCCTGAACCGCGCGCGGCACGCCGCCCATGCGGCACTGCCGCGGAGTTGGCGGGTCGAGCCGGCTCCGGCCGACGGGACGCCGTACGGCGACGAAGCCGCGGGCATGGCGGCCCTGCGGGCCGAGGCCGCCAATGTCATCCGGGCGGTCTCGTTGGCCCAGGAATACGGGCACATCGACCGGGCGCTGCACCTGGCCCGCGCACTGTGGCCCCTCCAGCTGAAGGCCGGCTACTGGGACGAGGTGCTGCCCACGCTCCAGCTCGCGGCCCGTTGCGCCGCCGAACACCACACGGACGCCCGCACGGCAGCCGCCCTCCACTTTCAACTCGCCCACTGCCTGGGAGAGTTGAGGCAAGAAGAAGAGGCCGGGCGCCAGGCCCACCTCGCCGTCACCGCCGAGCGCGCGGCGGGCCACCTCCTGGGTGAGGCGTCATCCGTGGAACTCCTGGGCCTGCTGGAGCTTCAACGGTGGCGCTACGACGAGGCGTACGAGCGGTTCGTCGAGGCCGAGCGGCTGTACCGGCGGATCTCACCCGGACAGGACGGCGCGGACGATCTCCCGCGCGCCCTCGCCCTGGCCGAGCGCCACCAGGGCCGGGCCCTGCGCGGTATGGGTCGGCTGGCGGAATCCCGCACCAGCCTGGAGCACGCGCGGGACTTCTTCGCGGCACAGGGCGAGGCGTACAACCAGGGCCGGGTCCTCACCGACCTCGCCGAGACACTGCACGACGCGGGCGAGGCCGACGCGGCACTGGCCGCGATCACCGAGGCCGAACGCCTCCTCCGCCCCGAGGGAGCCACTCCCCACCTGGAGTACCTCACCCACCTCCGCCAACGCTACGAGCCCCCGCACCAGAACCAGTAACGACACCGCAACCAGTACCAACGCTGGAACCCATAGCAACACCGGACCCAGTGACGACACCGAAACCACCAACAACACCAGAACCAGTAACAACACCGGCCCCCAACAACCGAAACCAAGAGCCCCCACCGAGGCCAGCGCCCCGGCCGAGGCAAGAGCCCCACCGAGGGCAGAGCCCCGGCCGATGTAAGCGCCATAGCCGGAGCAACGGCCGCGGCCGGGGCAGAAAGCGCCTGGGGAACGGCTTAGGGAACGGCCTAGGAGACGGCCTGGGGAACGGGAGCAGCGCCGTGGCCGGGGCGTGCCACCTCCACCGGATGCACGCCACCAGCCACCCGCACCCGAAGAACCTCGGGCACCACCTCACCCCGGGCCACCGGCCCGCCCCGGGACGGGGTGGCGCCGCCCCACACCAGCCACGCGTGCAACGCCGACGCGTAGACCGCCGGGTCGGCATCCGCGCCCGGCCCCGCCGACAGCCATAGCACGCCAAGGTCCCGGGTACGCACGGTGCAGCGGTCCGGTCCACTCACATAAGCAGCGACCGAACAGTGCGGATACCGGTCGAGTACCTCCGCGGCCCACTCCTCCGGGCTGCCGAATCGTGGGTCGTCCGGCGGCCCGTCGCGCAGGATCACATCGGCCGTCGCCAGGTCCGCGGGGTGCACGGTGTCCTCGTGCACGGCGCGATGCGTCTCGCCGTCCGCGCCGTACGGATGCCCCACGGAGCGCTCGATCGTGACCTCCGCACCGCGGACACACGCACGGACGTCCAGTGGCCCGGTCCGCCGCGGCGGCTCGTACGGTGGCAGCGGCAGTGGCTCCAGCCGCGCGGGGGCGGTGGGCTCGGCGAGATCCATCAGCGCGTAGAAGTGCCGCCGCAGCAGTTCCGCCGAGGCACCCGGCGCCGAGGTGGTGAACTCCGCGGGCCCGGTGAACGGCCGGTGCCGCGCCAGCAGTTCCGCCAGCTGACCGGGCAGCGGTCCGTACGGGTCGAGCCGCGGAGCCCGCCGGACGAACGCCGCGAGCGGCGCCTCCGGATCCAGCTTCTCCTCCCCGGCGGCCGCCAGCAGCACGGGTGTGCCCAGCGCCGCGGCATAGTAGGAGACCGCACCGAAGTCCCCCACGACGGCGTCCGCCGCCAGGAGTGCCTGCCGCCACGCGTGCACCGGGTCGATGAGGGTCAGCCCGGCGCGGCGGGCCCGGTCCAGCCACACCCGGATCTGGCCCGGGCCGTGCCCGTACCAGATGTTCGGGTGCAGAACGGCCGCCAACCTGTAGTCGTCGGCCGGAAGTTCGGCGGCGAGCCGGGGCAGCAGACCCGGCAGCAGGTCATGGTCGCCGCCGTTGCCGAACAGCCCTTCTGGATTCCAGGTCGAGTTCAGGACAACGAGCCGCTGACCCCGGCGCACCCCCAGGGCGCGCCGGAACCGTTCCCGATAGGGCTGGGCGGCCACCATGCGGTCGAAACACGGGTCGCCGGCGAGTACCGCGGCCTTCTCGGCCTCCGGGCACGCGCGGCGCAGCCGGGCCAACTGCTCCGGGTGGGACAGCACCAGCCCGTCCACGAACGGCCGGCCCCCGGCCAGCAGCCACTCCCGCGACAACCCGAACGTCGGCTCCCGGCTCCCGGCTCCCGGCTCCCGGCTCCCGGCTCCCGGCTCCCGGCTCCCGGCTCCCGGCTCCCGGCTCCCGGCTCCCGGCTCCCGGCTCCCGGCTCCCGGCTCCCGGCTCCCGGCTCCCGGCTCCCGGCTCCCGGCTCCCGGCTCCCGGCTCCCGGCTCCCGGCTCCCGGCTCCCGGCTCCCGGCTCCCGGCTCCCGGCTCCCGGCTCCCGGCTCCCGGCTCCCGGCTCCCGGCTCCCGGCTCCCGGCGTGGCCAGCCTCTTAGTGTAGCCAACCCCATGCGACAAGATGGCCAATTTGCCATCAATCAGGTGCAGTTCCCCGCCAAAACTGGCAGATATCGCAAGGTCCACCGGCGTCCTCAGTGCCTGCTCCCACGGCACCACGGGCAGCCCCAACTCCTCGAACAGCTCCCGTATCCCGCCCTGGAACGCCGACGACTCCGTGGCGGTGACCAGCAGTTGCACCCGGAAGTCGTCATGGAACAGCGGCAGCACGTCCAGCAGCCGCCCGGCGGAAGTCACGTTGTGCACCACGAGCAGGACCCGGCGCCGCACCGCCCGGCTGACCCAGCGATCGGCCCCCTCCCCGACCGGCACACGTATCACGGGGGAACCAGACGGCCCCACCTGTCACCTCCTGCTGCCCGGACGACCTCCACCACACTTCCCGATCACCCTAGCCAGCCGCCCACCCTCCGAAGCCCCCCACCCCGACCATCCGCCGGGCCCGCAAGGGGATCGCCCACCCAGGGAGTCGAGGACGGTCTCCTTCGCGACGGCGTCCATGGTTGTCTCGTCGACCATGGCGCCGAGTTCGGCCGTGGTGAGCTTCCTCATGACGGACGCTGCCCTCCCCTTCCTCGCCGGGAGGGGCACAGGGGAGGGACTGCCGCAGACTGTCGCGGTTTTGCTGGCGGACGCGGCCTCCCGCACCGAGAAGGTACGGGATCGGGGACCGTGCCACCTGTTGGAGTGCGTGGACGAGGCGCAGGCCGTGGTGATCGCGAAGGGCCGCAGGGCGGGTGCGCTGTGCTCCCGGATCGGCCCCAGGCACCTCATGACGGCCCCGGCGACCTGCCGGCCTTCCGCGCCGCGCTGCTGAAGCTCGGTTGCGTACTGCCCGCTCGGCTCTGAGTCCGGCTCTGAGCGGGAGGGCCACGCCCAGGGAGTGGTCCGCGTGACGTGGGCAGGTACGCGGAGCGCGATGAGGACGGCGCACGGCCGGGGGAGGTGCGGGAGAGGACGGAGCGGCGGCGCTCGCGATACGCGAGGCCAGTGACCTTGTCCGCTGTGCTCACGAACGCATCGCTACACCCGGTGCGCACCGGGGACGACGGCGCTCGCTGCGCGCCACGGAGGTCTCCCGTTCGAGCGCGGCCGGAGAACATGCGGGGAGTAGCCTCGCGGCCATGACCGAGGCATGGACTGACCACGCGCTGAAGACGCTCCGCGCCGCCTGCCGCACCGCGGACGGCCCGTCCCTGCTCGCCCTGCTGCGTACACATCACCCCGCCGGCGTGCTGCAGCAGTGCGGAGACGCACTCGCCGCAGCTGTCTTTCGGGGTGTGCCCGGCGCCCGGGAGACGTCGATGGTGTGCACGTCCGCCCTGCGCAAACGGCGCTGGCCCGGAGACGAACTCCTCGCCGAACAGCTCGATACGGCGGGCAGCGGTGCCGTCCGCGGGTTGCGGCCACTGCCGGTTGATCTGGAGGAGCTTTCCGGCCTGCTCGAAGGCGACGCGGCCTGGGGCGGCGGCCGCATGGGCCTGGACACCGGCGAGTGCCGGCCCGCCCTCGCGGATGCCGAGGAGCCATGGGACGAAGACGAACCGGACGGTACCGAGCGGTGGCTCCACGTCCCGTGTGCCGGATCGCGCGACGCCTACCGCGACATGGAGGACTTCATCACCACCGTCGATGACCATGACCATGACCATGACCTTGCCCGTTCCCTCGGTATCGCGCTCCAGGGCCCAGGAGCGTTCCGCCGCTGCAAGGACATGCTGGCCACCTCACCGGCGCAGCTGTGGCGGTACCGGCTGT
The DNA here is from genome assembly GCF_051603415.1 of Streptomyces sp. S186. Taxonomy (NCBI): domain Bacteria; kingdom Bacillati; phylum Actinomycetota; class Actinomycetes; order Kitasatosporales; family Streptomycetaceae; genus Streptomyces; species Streptomyces sp. S186. The sequence goes on from NZ_CP193932.1 coordinate 5,356,785, forward strand.
TCGCCGCGGAGCGGCAGTACGGCCGGGCTCGGGCCTGGCTCGCCGATCAGGGCTACCGGTCGGCGCCGCCGGGCGACCACTGACCGGCGTGCCTCACGGCCCCAGCGCCAGTAGACCTCGACTCACTCAGCCCCTCCGGGCCCCGGATCCGGCAACGGAAGGTCGAGAATGCCGCTTCGGGCGCCCCCGCAGCGCTCGAACCGGCGGCTGCCCGCTCACCCTCCAAACGTGGATGAGGGGCCGCAACCTGTGATTCCTTCTCGCCCTGGACGCAGCCCCGCCGACTCGGCTCTTTCCCGCTCCCCAAGGGCACCCGACCACACATGCCGCTGACGGCTGCAACACGACGCTGACCTGCGACGTTGCCCAGGCAGAGCTGACCACGGGTTGGCGCCCCCTCCGGCCTATGAGCGGCGTTCCTCCTGGGGTATCTCCGAGCGTTCTCCGGGGGCATGTCGTGACCCGGGCACTCCCCATGGGGCGGACGTTTCCGGTGAGCGTCATTCCGCAGTGGCGGTCAGCCAGCGTTCGATGGCGGTCTTGGTCGGCTCCGTGGTGTCAGGCCATCGGGACATCTGCACAGCGAGATTCCGGAAGAACTGGACGTGGTGCGGCTCGCGCACGAGCACGAACTCGGTGGATTTTTCCCCTTGTTGCGCTCGTACAATCGCGTTTCCGTCGAGAGACAGCATGACAAATGCCGGATGGCCGAACCCGTTTCCGAGGATTCCGGTGGCCGCACCGGTGCCCGCGATGTCCCACTGTTCCGAAAGTGAAACCCTCGCCCAGCGCCAGACGCGTGGCTCGTCGGGTTCTGCGCAATTGACCGCCATGAGGAATTCTGGATCCTCCGCCGCGAAGAGCCCACCCTCCCTCGCCAGGCGATACCATCCGGAATTCGCCTTTTCCAAGAGCTGCGGATCGTCGGACATCAGATATTCGACATCGGCTACGCCCTCGGCAGGGCAGCTATTGGCGAATCCGGCGAGATTCGGGGGGATGAGGGGAGTTGTCGAGTCGATCAGGCTCGAGTACTTCAGCCCTGCTTCGGCGAGTGCATCGGCCAGTCTGGATTCATCCATGTTTTATACCCTACCTTCTCCTCGCCCAGGGGTAAGGAACAAGTTGGTTGTAGTTGTGCTCGCCGGTTTTTTTGTGTCTGCCGAAGTAGGCTATTTCGCCGGTATTGGGATGGACGACGACTCGCGCCTGGCTGAACGGGTCACCGTTGTCGTAAATCGGCGCCCCCCGCCATCGATGGGTGCCTCGAATGCCCCCGGATGCTTCGTAGAAGTCGGGTCGCCGGTCATGGCGCGGCCCGGTTTCCCGCTGCGGATAGTTGGGATCCGCGACGATTCTGCCCACCAGGTCATGAATGTCCTGCGGCGTCTCATAATACGCGCGGTTGGCGTCGCTGCGCTTGTTGACCGATTCCGGTGAATAGGGGTCGTCCTCCACGAACGGGGCGGACGAGTATCCGTCTCGTGGTCGCGGCTTGCACTTGGGCGCAAGTCCGAGTGGGTCCGTCCATGAATGCGGGTTGCCGACGTAGGCGACCGGGTTGGGGGCAGCGGCAAGACCGAGCGGGTCGCAACTCGCGTAACGGGCCGTCTCCGGGTCGTAATAGCGATGGAAGTTGTAGTGCAGGCCCGTTTCCGGGTCGAAGTACTGTCCGGGGAACCGCAGCGGGGTGTACGCCGTGCTGTCGGCGGCCCAGGTGGTGGTGCCCCAGACGGTGGCGCGGGTCCGCCAGGCGATGTCGCCCGCCGTGTCCACGAGTTCGGTGGGGGTGCCGACCAGATCGGTGACGATCGCGAAGAATCGCCGGTCTGTTTCCTGTTGCGGTGCGTCGGCCGCCGCCGTTTTCTGTTCGTACTGGGCTATCGGCTGCAGCCCGTCGTGCTCCCAGGTGAGAGTGAGGGCGTGGGTCGGGCCGCCGGAACGGGTGGTCTGTTCCGCGAGGTTCGTGCCGTCCCAGGTGAAGTCGACCTGTTCCAGGATGGTGCCGTCATCGGCGGTCTTCTGCTTGGCGATGCGGCGGCCGAGGGGGTCGTAGAGGTAGCGCCAGAGCTGGCCGTCAGGAGTGGTGACGGCGGTGAGACGGTCTTCGGAGTTCCAGGAAAAGCGCCAGGTTTCGGGTTTCCGCGAAAGATGGGCCTTCTGGCGGAGGGTGATGCGGCCTTGGGCGTCGTGTTCGTACCTGATACGACCCGCGCCGACGATGCGGGTTCCGTTGTAGGTGCGGGGCCCGAGTGCTTCCGCCCCGGCGTGCCGAGCGGGCCAGCCGGCGGACGTTTGGTTTCCGGCGGCGTCGTACGCGTATTCCTCGGCCCAGTTGTGGGCGCGCACCGTGGTGATCCGCCCGGTGGCATCGAGTGCGAAGCTGCGGGGCCCGTTGAGCTGGTCGTCGATTCCCACGAGATGGCCGTCGGGGCGATAGGTGAAGGTCCTGCGCTGGACGGTGCGGCCGGCGGTCGTCAGCGACTGGTCCGTCAGATTGCCGACGGCGTCCCAGGTGTGGGAGAGGGCAACGTCGTCCCCCAAGGACCGCAGAACTTCGCGGCCGGTCATGTCATGGGTGAAGTCGATGTCATGGCCGAATGCGAGCAACTTGGCGCGGTTTCCCGCGGCGTCATATACCTGTGCCGATTCGGCGCCGCTGGGTGTACGCCGGTGGGTGCGGCGGCCGAGCACGTCGTATGTGTGCGTGAGCGTACGGCCGTTGACGGTCTCGGACAGGACGCGGCCAAGTGCGTCGCGTTCCAGGGTGACGGTCGCATCGGGGCCGGCGGCCTGAAGGAGTCTTCCTGACACGTCGTAGGTGAAGGAGGTTCGTCCTTCCGGCGTTGTCTTTCCGATGACCCGGCCGAGAAGGTCGTGCTGGAAGCGGATTTCCTCGCCGAGGGCATTCGTCCGGCCGACCAGCCGGCCCGCGGCGTCCCGCGCATAGGTGAGCGTCCGGCCGTCGAAGTCGGTCTCGGATATCAGGCGGCCGGCCGGGTTGTACACATAACTCCACTCCAGGCCCTGTGGGTTGGCGACCTTGGTGAGCTGGAGATTGGTGTCGTGGGTGAACTCGTAACGTACTCCCGAAGGGTCGGTCCGGGCGGTCATCCGGTCGAAGTGCGTGTACTCGTACTCCGTCGTCCTGCCCATGGCGTCGGTAGAGGTGAGGCAGTTGCCTTCCCCGTCGTATGTCCACGACTCGCTGGTGCCGTCGGCCTCGGTCCGGGAGGAAAGGTGGCCTTCGACGGTCCAGGAGAATCGTGTCGTGCGGCCCAGCGCATCGGTCGCCTCGACGACGTTGCCGAAAGCATCGCGCCGGCACCGGGTGAGCACACCCTGCGGACCGGTGACGGCGGTGGGCAATCCGGCCGGATCGTTCTCGAAGAAGGCCGTTTGGCCCATGGCGTTCGTGACGCTCGTGAGAAAACCACGGCTGTCATAACGGTAGTGAGTCGTGGCACCACCGGGATCCGTCACCGAGGTGCGGTTACCGCGCTCGTCGTACGTCTGCCGGCAGATGCCCCCGTCCGGGTCGGTGATTTCGACCGGGAGGTTGAGGGCGTTGTAGGTGGCGGTGGTCACCAGGCCGTCAGGGCGTATGAGCGAGACGACGTTCCCCGCCTCGTCGTAGGCGAAGCGGGTGACGCGTCCCAGCGCGTCGGTGGTCGCGAGCACGCGGTCGTAGCGATCGCGTTCCGTACGGACGGTGCCGCCCAACGGGTCGATCTCGGCGACCACTTGAAGGGCGTCGTTGACCAGGTAGCGGCTCGCGTGCCCGAGCGAGTCGATGGCCGTGGTGACGCGCAGACCGGTGGCGGGGTCGGTCTGGTCGTAGGACAGCCGCATACTGACGTGGCCGTCGACGCCGCCCTGCGCGACGCACCGGTTCCGGTCGTCGTAGGAGTAGTCGTACCGGCTGCCGTTGCTGTCGGTCCAGGAGACGATCCGGCCGGCCTCGTCGTACCCGAAGCGGGTGGCGCGACCGGCGGAGTCGGCGACCTCGGTGAGGTTGCCGTCGGTGTAGCCGTAGCGCACCAACAGCTGGTCGGATCCTTCGGGTCCGGCACCGGCCAAGTGCAGCTCGGTGATGCGCCCGTCGGTCGTCGTCAGTTTGAGGTGGTAGCCCGCACCGTGGCGGATGTCCGTCGGGGTGCCGGCCTCGTCGTAATCGAAGCCGATCCACTGGCCGTTACGGTCCGAGATCTCATCGAGCAGTGCGAGAGCGTCGTCGTGCGCGGTGAAGTGCCATACGAGCCCGGTGGCCGGATCGGAGACGGCGTAGTCGCCGTTCCCGTCCCGGCTCAGGGGCCGGCGTGGGCCGTACTCGGGCAACACCGGTGTGTCGCCGGCGGGGTGGGGATAGGAGAGCAACAGACCGTCGTGCGTCACGAAGACGATGCCCTGGTCGTCGATCTCCAGCCGCTGATCGGCGGTGCTCGACCATGAGGGGCCCAGCCACCGGCCGATGCGGTAACCCGATTCGGCTCGGCGTGAGAAGTCCAGCGGAAGCCTGCCGGGCAGCGAGACATCGGTCTGCGGCAGATACATCTTGCCGCTCGCCATGTCGACCGGGTCACTGCCGCCGGAACACACGCTGTCGCCGGGCCGCGTGCTGTTGTTGGGATGGTCCTTGCCGAGCTGCTGACGGCCCTTGCCGACGGGCCTGCCGCCCTTGCCGTGCATGCTCCGCAGGCCGCTTCCACCGCTGCCGCCGAGGGCCTTGGGGTCCTTCTTGCCGTCCTTGCCGAGGCCCTTGAAGTGGTCGGCCAGACCCTTGTCGTTCTCGTGATGGTTCTTGGCCATCTGCTTGACGCCGCGGGTCATGTTCTCGTCGAGGTGCCTGGCGGTCTTCCTGACGCCGTCCTCGATGCCGTCGATGACCTTGTCCAGGAGCGCGTTGGCCGCGTCGGCGATGGCGTCCTTGCCGCGGGTACGGCCGTGGTGGCTCCTGGCCCGCCCGATTTTGCCGCCGGCCTTGTTGCGGAAGGTTCCGCCGGCGCTCTGCAGGCCGGTCACCACCCGGTCGTGCTCGTTCGGGTCGAAGCTGAAGCCACCGGCCCCTCCGCCGCCCCCACCTCCGCTACCGCCGCCGGCACTCAGGAGCTGCATGGGACTGCCGGCCGCCGACTTCGCCGAGTCCTTGGCGTCCTGCACGCCCTGCCTGAAGCCGTCCTTGCCGGCCTGGGCGGCATGCCCGAGGTCCACACCGTGCTGCACTCCCAGGGCGTTGGCCCCCAGCTGGACCACGAGGTCGCCGACCATCGCGCCGAGCGCCTCTTCGACGGGGGTCAGCGCGATGCTGATGACCTGCTCGGCGACCTGCTGACAGACCTCCTTGAAGATCCGCCGGACCGCCAGCCGCGTTGCCTGGGTACCGGCAAGCGCGCCCAGTTCGGACAGGCCGAAGGTGAAGGGGGCGGCAGCCTGAGCGGCGATCACTTCCGCGGCCAGGATGCCGAGTTGGACGATGGCGCCGATCTTGGCGCCTTCGATCAGGACGGCGACGCCGTCCAGGGCCGTGGCCGCCAGTCGACCGCACTCGCCCAGGTTCTTCAGATGGGTGCCGTTGATCTTTCCCCAGTGGGCGTTCAGCGCCTCCACGGCCAGTGAGCCGCCGGCCGACCCCACCAAGCCCTGGATGGCGGTGTGTGCTTCGTTCGCGCCGCTGTCGATGTCGTCCGCGAACTCCCGCATGGCATCCGCCATGTCGCGGTAGTCGTCCTCGTCCACGTTCGGCCATGAGACGCCGATGATGTCGAGAATTTCGTCCGCCCACCCAGGCAGCACCACACCCATGCGAAAACGCACCCCCCTTGGTCAACTGATCTTAAAGGAGGCGACCGACCGGCCGGATGGTTCCACCGGTTCCACGAGGGCGCAGAGGAGCCGTCAGGCCACAGAGCTTCCGAGACAAGGCCCGGGACAGGGGCGATGCGGTGCTCCTCTCAGCGGTCGCGCTGCTCGTTGCCGTGGTCCGGCGTGAGGTCGAGGGTGGCCTGGGCGCCGCCGTCCGGTGGGTTTTCGTAGCGCACCCGTGCGCCCAGGACGCGTGCCTGGCCGTCGACGATGGTCAGGCCCAGGCCGGTGCCGCCGCCCCGCTCGCGGGCCCCGGTACGGAACCGCTGCGGTCCCTGTGCCAGCAGTTCGGCGGGGAAGCCGGAGCCGTGGTCGCGTACGCGGATCACCGTCCCGTCGATGTCGACGGCCACGGGCGGGGCGCCGTGCCGGCGGGCGTTGGTGATCAGGTTGGCCAGGATCCGTTCGACGCGGCGGGGGTCGGTCGACACCTCCGCATCGCGGTGTACCCGCAGGTGGACGTCCACGCCGGTGCGGGCCACGGACTGGCGGGCCAGTTCGCTCAGCAGTACCGCTTCGCGCTGTGCCCGCTCGACGCCCGGCACGTCCAGCCGGGCCACTTCCAGGACGTCCTCGACCAGGTTGCGCAGGGCGTCCACACCTCCGCGGACCAGTTCGGTCGGGCGGCCGGGCGGCAGCAGTCCGACGGCGGTCACGAGGCCGGCCACCGGGGTGCGGAGCTCGTGGGCGATGTCGGCGGTGACCCGCCGTTCGGCCTCCAGCCGGGCGCTGAGGGCGTCGGCCATGGTGTTGACCGCGGCGCCGAGCCGGGCGATCTCGTCCTTGCCCCTGGGCCGCACCCGGTTTGTCAGGTCGCCGTCCGCGATGCGCTGAGCGGTGTCCGCGGACGCGGCGATCCGCCGTCCCGCACCGGCCGCCGCGACGATGCCCAGCACACAGCTGAGCGCGGTCACCAACCCGCCGGAGAGGAGCAGCACCCGGTCGAGATCGGCCAGGGTGCGGGCCTGTGGGGCGTAGGAGCGCCGCACCGCGAGGATGTCGCCGCCGCTGCGGGTGGCCGCCCACATCACCGGCTTTCCGGAGCGGTCGTGTTCTTGGAGGAGGGTGGCGCGCACGGGCTGCTCGGTGACGGTCCTGCGCAGCTGGGGGCGGCGCCCTCGACGTGGGGTTTGGCGGGGCCGCCGCATCCGACGGTGCCCACGGCCGCCAGGGCCGCGATGGCTATGGCGGCCACGGCCGTGGACTTGTTCATCGGCGAGGCGGCCCTTCTCGTCAGCTGGTGGCGAGCGGACGCTTGCCCTTCAGGTCCTCGGAATCGTACGCTCCGCTGTCCTTCGCCAGCTTCAGGGTAAAGGCGGAGAAGACCTTCCTGCCGTTCACGGTCTTGGGGTCCGAGAGCGTGACGGTCGCCTTCAGCGGCTTGTCCAGGCAGGTGTCGAGGCACCAGGTGCCGGTGACCTTCCCGGTGGCGACCGCCTTCTTCGCGCCCCACTCCTTCCACTGCAGACCGTGTATCGAGGTGAACTCGGAGAGCACCAGGTGCTTGGGGCTGCGCTCGGCGCGGCCCTTGTCGGCGTTCTCCTCGCCGTAGTGGTTGATCACGTAGGGCGTGGCGCCGGTACGAGCGACGCCCGCGGTGTGCCCGGGGCCCGTGGAGGCGTGGGCCGCCTGGGCGGTGGCGAGCATGCCGACGGCGGCGACTCCGGCCAGCGCGGTCGCCATGACGGTCGTCATGCGGCGCCGAGGCGCGTTCGTGGTGCGCTGCATAGCTTTCGCTCCCGTTTCGTGTGGATCCCGTTTTGTGGGGACCGGTCGGCTACTGAAGTTAGGAGCGACGGCTCTCGGTGGCCTGTCGGCCATGTAACAGTCGTCCATCGACCGCCGTTACCCGACCTGCGTACGGGCTCCTGCGCGCGGCGGCGTGGACGGTGTGGACGGCGTGGACGGTGTGGCAGGGGTGCGTGCTCGGCTGTGGGGGAGGGCGTGGTTGCGGACGCCGGAGCGGGTTTCGTGCGGACCCAGGCCCTGCGGGTGACGGCGGACGGATTTCACGTATGCGGCGATCAGGAGCAGGCAGACGGCCGGGGGCAGCAGCAGGACGAACGCTGACGCCGGGTCTGCCGAGAGGGCTCGATGGACGATCCCGTCGGCGATCTTGATCAGCAGGGAGGGATCGGCGGCGACGGCGAGAGCCGCGCCCGTGGCGAGACATGCGAGCACGAGGGGAGGGCTCAGCACCAGGGCGCGCAGGGCGAGCCTGGCCGGGCTCGGCCGTCCGCCGTCCGGCGTGACCAGCCGGAGCAGCAGTACGTGTTTGCCCGGTGTCGCGCCCGTCAGCCAGGGGATGACGACGAACCAGAGCGCGAAGGCGAACGGCGGCGCGAACAGCACCGCGCCCCCGCCGAGTTCGTGGTACGTGATGCCTGCGGTCAGCCAGCTCAGTATGGTGACGCCCGTCGTGTCCAGGAGGAGGGCGACCAGACGGCGGCCGAAGGGGACTGGGCCGGAGGCGAGGGCCCGGTCGTCGAGGGTGTCCAGCGCGGGCAGTGCACGGGCGAGCGGTGCGGCGACGGCCCAGCCGAGTGCGGCGCCCGCCGTGTTGGCGATGAGGTCGTCGACGGCGAAGAGGCGGTAGGGGCAGGCGTAGAGACCCCAGAGCCCGGTGTACTGGGTCAGCTCGAAGAAGAGTGAGGCGAGGAACCCGGCCGCCGTGGCGGCGGTGAGGCCACGCCGGAAGTGGATCCGTACGAAGACCCCGAGCGGCAGCAGCAGGAGCACGTTGTAGAAGTTCGACCAGAAGGCCGGGTTGTGCAGTACCAGTGCGTCGAAGGTGGCGTGGTGGTGTGCCTCCTTCCAGATGTCGGCGAAGGCGACGCCCGGTGTGAGCTGGGGGTGGGCGAAGGCCGGATACGCCGTGCAGACGTCCACCGAGGGTTTCGGCAGGGGCACGATCGTCATGCAGAAGGCGGTGAGCGCGTAGTACACGCCGCCGTACAGCGAGAGCGCCCGCCAGCGGGTCAGCACGCCGTGCCGGCGGTAGAGGACGATCGCCGTCGGCATGAACATCAGCAGGGCCAGTGCGGGGAAGAGCAGTGCGGCCGTACGGACCGGCAGAAGGTACGTGGAGTTCATGTGGTCTCAGTCGGTTTCGTATCCGCCGGGCGGGCGTGTGCAGGCAGGTGCGGGTAGGCCATGGCGTTGCGGGTCCCTAGTGCGCCTGGATCGCGCGGAGCATGTTCAGCCGGGCGGCCCTGGCGGCCGGCCAGATGGCCGCGAGCACTCCGATCGGCACGGCCAGCGCGAGGAAGAGCCCGAGCTTGGCCCAGGGCAGGACCGTCTCGTACATCGGCATCGACGCCGTTGTCAGGCCGCCCGCGGCCCACGCGAGGAAGGTGCCCGTGCCGATCCCGAGGAGGGCGCCGAAGAGGGAGATGACCACCGATTCGAGCCGGACCATCTGCCTGATCCCGGAGCGGTCCAGGCCGATGGCCCGCAGCATTCCGATCTCCCGGGTGCGTTCGAAGACCGACATGGCGAGGGTGTTGATGACGCCGAGTACGGCGATGACGACGGCCATGGCGAGCAGCCCGTACAGCATGTTGAGGACGACGGTGAGGGAGCCGCTCTTGTCCTTGATGACCTGCTCCTTGGTCTGGACCTTCAGCAGCGGGCTGTTGTCGAGCGCCTGGCGGATCTGCTGCTCCAGTCCTGCGGCCTTGCCGGGCTCGGCCTTGACCAGGACGTTGTCGAGCTTGTGGGCGTCGGCGTAGGGGAGGACGTCGGCCACGGTGCCCAGCGCGTCGGACGCGGCACGGGACTTGGCGTAGACGGCGACGACCTTCAGCTTCTTCGTGCTCTTCGTGTTCTTTGCGCTCCCCGCGCCCTTGGCGTTCGGGTCGCCCTCGCCGGCGTTCATGCCGGCGTTCATGCCGGCGTCGAGCGTGTCGCCTACGTGCAGTCCGGCCTGCCGTGCGAACTCGTCGGAGACCGCGATCCTCCCGGGGCCTATGTCACGCAGCGAGCCGGTCTGGAATGTCAGGTCCGCTGCCTTACCGAACGCCTTCGGGTCCGTGCCCGTGATCCTGGCGAAGACGCCGTTGGCGTCGAAATTCGCGGAGGTGACGGGGGCGGACGCCGCGACGCCCGGCAGCTTGGCGAGGTCGTCGGCCGCGGTGGTGTCGAGGCCGCGGGAGGCGCTGTTGGAAACCTTGTAGTCGGCGGCCAGGCCCTGGGTCGCCTGCTTGTCGAGGGCCTGCTGGGTGGAGTATCCGCCCACGGTGAGGCCGGTGATGAGGGTGAGGCCGATCATCAGGGCCGAGGCGGTGGCGGCGGTGCGCCGCGGGTTGCGCAGGGCGTTCTCCTTGGCCAGCTTGCCGCTGACGCCGAAGAAGCGCGCGGTGACCTTGCCGGCCAGCGTGATCAGGGGGCGGGAGAGCAGCGGGGCCAGGACGATCATGCCGCACAGGGTCAGGGCGCCGCCGAGCATGGCGGTCATCAGGTTCGACTCCTTGCTGGTCTTCAGCGTGGAGACGTACAGCATGACCGCGACACCGAGCCCGGCCAGGAGGGTGCCGAGGACGTTGCGGACCCTCAGGGTGCGGGCGGGCGGCGCCAGGCCGGCGCTGCTGAGTGCCGCGACCGGGGCGATCCTGGCGGCCTTGCGGGACGGGAGCCAGGCGGCCAGGACGGTCACGGCGACGCCGACCGCCAGCGAGGCCAGCGGGGCGGTGGGCGAGATGACCAGGGGGCCGTCGGGCAGCTCGGCGCCGCCGGTGCTGAGCAGGGGGTGCAGGGCGGTGGCGATGCCGAGGCCGAGCGCGAAGCCGGCGGCGGAGGCGCCGAGTCCGACGAGGGCGGCCTCGATGAGGACGGAGCGGACGACCTGGCGGCGCGAGGCACCCACCGCCCGCAGCAGGGCGATCTCACGGCTGCGCTGGGCGATCAGCATGGTGAAGGTGTTGACGATGATGAACACCCCGACGAACAGTGCGATGCCCGCGAAGGCCAGCAGCGTCTTGGTGATCCGTGTGGTGCTTTCGTCGATCTGCTGGGCCTGTTCGGCGGCCAGTTGGGCGCCGCTGGTGGCGTGGGCGCCCTTGGCGGGCAGCAGGGACTGCACCCGGGCGGTCAGCGCGCGGTCGTCGGTGCCGGGCCGTGCGGCGATGTCGATCTTGTGGAAGTGGCCGGGGATGTGGAACAGCTTCTGCGCGGTGGCGGTGTCGAAGAGGGTGAGGGTGCCGCCGGCGGTGACGCGCGGGTCGTCGGTGGTGACGATGCCGACCAGCTTCTTGGTCAGCGCGGGCCCGTCGGTGGCGAAGCGGACGGTGTCACCGACGTGGTAGCCGGCCTTCTCGGCGGTCTTGGCGTCCAGGGCCAGCTCACCCCCGGCGGTGGGGGCGCGGCCCTCCTTCAGCGGGAAGTGGCTGTCCTTGCCGTCCTTGCCGGGCAGGTAGTTGGTGGCCAGGTTCTGCGAGGCGCTGTCGCCGTTGACCGGGCGGCCGTCCTTGCCGGCCAGTGTGGCCTGGCCGTCGACGGTGGGACGTACCGAATCGACGCCCGGCAGCGCGCGGATCTTCTGTGCCAGCGCGGCGTCGAGGACAGAGGTGCTCCCGCCGTCCTCGCCGCCGGCGCCGGGGGATGTCTGTGCCCCGTCGCCGGGCGACTCCCCCGCCTGGACGGCGACGGCGACGCCCTTGAGGCTCTGGGCGGAGGCGTTGCGGAAGGCGTTCGCGGTGGTGTCGCCGAAGACGAGGGTGCCGGAGACGAAGGCGACGCCGAGCAGGACCGCGAGCGCGGTCATCATCAATCGGGCTTTGTGCGCAAGGACGTTGCGCAGGGCGGTACGCAGCATGGTGGTGTCAGTCCTGGAGGTACGCGGGCGGGTGGGACGCGGTGGGAAGTGCGCGGTGGAGGTTCGCGCCGGTGGAATCGCGAGACGGATGCGGGCGGTTGGGCGTGGGGCGGGGCGTCAGCTCGTCCGGCCCTTGGCCTCGAAGCGCCGCATCCGGTCGAGGACGGCTTCGGCGGTGGGGGCGGGCAGCTCGTCGATGAGACGTCCGTCGGCGAGGAAGATGACGCGGTCGGCATAGGAGGCGGCCACCGGGTCGTGGGTCACCATGACGATGGTCTGCCCCAACTCCCGTACGGAGTCCCGCAGGAAGCCCAGGACTTCGGCGCCGGAGCGGGAGTCGAGGTTGCCGGTCGGCTCGTCCGCGAAGATGATCTCCGGCCGGCTCGCCAGCGCGCGGGCCACGGCGACCCGCTGCTGCTGGCCGCCGGAGAGCTGCGAGGGGCGGTGCTGGAGCCGTTCGGCCAGGCCGACGGTCCCCACGACCAGGTCCAGCCACTGCTGGTCGGGCTTGCGGCCGGCGATGTCCATCGGCAGCGTGATGTTCTCGATGGCGGTCAGCGTGGGCAGCAGGTTGAACGCCTGGAAGATGAATCCGATCTTGTCCCGGCGGAGCCTGGTGAGCTGCCGGTCGCCCAGGTGGGAGAGCTCGGTGTCACCGATCCGGGCGGAGCCCGCGGAGAGCGAGTCGAGCCCCGCCATGCAGTGCATCAGGGTCGACTTGCCCGAGCCGGACGGGCCCATGATCGCGGTGAACCGGCCGCGCCCGAACTCCACGGAGACCGAGTCCAACGCCACGACGCGGGTCTCGCCCTCGCCGTAGACCTTGCTCAGTCCGCCGGCGCGTGCGGCGGCCGGGGCGGATGCCGGGGCGTGCGGGGGTACCGGGGCGTGCCGGGGTGCCTGGGCGGCGGCTGCGTACGACATGGAGGGCTGCGACATGGAGGGCTGCGACATGGGGACTCCGGGGACTCCTGGAAGGGGTGCTCGACTCGCTTCCATCGTGGTCGCGCAGGTGGCCCGGATCCGTCGCCCTCAGGTCCTGAATCGGCGGCCTGCCGAAGGGCAGAGCCGCCGGACGTGCGTATGCCCCTGGGGAGACAGCGCCTCTGCCGAAAGGAAGACGTGGACGAAGAGCTACTGCTCCACCGCTCGTCAGCCGCGAACCGGCCGGGGGCCCGTCAGCATGCCGGCGGGCCCCGTCGGTTTCGTGTGGGCGGCCACGGCCGAGCTACAGAGCTTGTCCTCGTCGAGCCACAGCGGTGTCCCCTAGCCCATCAAGCCCGCCTGGTGTGCGAGCAGCGCCGCCTGGACGCGGCTGTCCGACCCGGTCTTGTCCAGGATGGACCGGACGTGCGTCTTGACCGTCCCGACGCCGATGCCCAGCCGCTTGCCGATGTCGAGGTTGGACAGTCCCTCACCCAGCATGGTCAGCACCTCGCGCTCCCGGGCGGTAAGTCCCGCCAGCCGCCGGCCCGTTGGGCTGTTCGGACTCTCCGGGCCCTCCAGGTTGCCCAGGCTGTCCAGGCTCTTTGTGCGGTTCGTGATACCCGCTGCGCCGCCGCGCAGCATCCGCTGGATGACGGTCCCGGTGACTCCGGGCGAGAGGACCGCGTCCCCGGCGGCGGCCGCCCGTACCGCGCTGATCAGCTCCTGCGGACCCTCGTCCTTGAGCAGGAAGCCGGTGGCGCCGGCCGCCAGAGCGCGCAGGACGTTCTCCTCGTCGCCGAACGTGGTGAGCATGACGACCTGCGGGGCAGGGTCGAGCACCCGCAGCCGTTCGATGGCGGCGAGCCCGTCGAGTACCGGCATGCGGATGTCGAGGAGCACCACGTCGGGCCGGTGCTCGGCGGCGAGCCGGACGGCCTCGGCGCCGTTGGCGGCTTCGCCGACCACGTCGATGCCTTCGGCGTGCCGGAGGATCAGCCGGACGCCGTGCCGGATCATCTGCTCGTCGTCGGCGAGCAGCACCCGGATCGCGGAGCCGGCCTCGGAGGCGGCCGCGGAGGCGGTGGAGTCGGGCTCGTCAGTCATGTGTCCTGCTCCCGTGGGGCGGTTGCGGTTACGGTTGCGGTTCGGTGGCCACAGGCACGGTGAAGTGGGTGATCGAGATCAGGATGTCGGAGCGGAAGCAGTAGCGGACGATCGCCAGCCGCCCGCCCTTGGCGCTCTCGTCGACAGACGGATAGATGCAGTCCTGGGCGGACCGAGGGCGCCGCGGTTCCCGGCCGGCGGCGGCCGCCCGCACCAGGTCGTTGTCGATGATCCAGTTGCTCTGCAGCTGCTCCCGCGTCATCCCCACCCGGGGCTCGAAGCGAGAGTATTCGGATGGTGGCTTTGCCTTGTCGACGAGGATGACCCCGAACAGCATCATCGCCCCCACACCCACCACGCCGAGCAGCCCGGTGGCCGCCCGCGTCAGGCCCCGCTGAACGTGCCACAGTCGTCGCCCCGGCCAGGGCCGGCCGGCCGCGCCCGGCATCCCTTCCTCGTCCGGCGCCGCGTCCGCCGCCCGCGCCCCCGGAGCCGGGCCCGCGGTGTCTGCCGGGGCGGCGGGGATGCCGGCCGTCACGCTGAACCCGCCGCCCGGTGTCGCGCCCGCCTCGAAGGTGCCGCCGAGCAGGGCCACCCGCTCCCGCAGGCCGGTCAGCCCGCGCCCGGAGCCCAGCCCCGTGGCGGCGGTGGGCGGTACGGGCGGAGCGCCGTTGCGCACCCGCACCTCCACCCGCTCCCCGGCGTGGTGGACGCTGACGCTCACATGGGCCCCGGCCGCGTACCGGTGCACGTTGGTGAGCGACTCGCGCACCACCCGGTGCACCGCCCGCCGCACCCGGGCCGGCAGCGCATCGAGGTCGTCCCCCTCCCAGGAGAACTCGACGGGAACGCCGACCCCACGCGACTCCGCCACCAGCGCCTCGATGTCCGAACGAGTACCCGTCGCGTCGGTCAGCGCGTCCGTGCCGGTGTCCCGCCCCAGCGGGCCCAACACCCCCAGCGCCTCGCGCAGTTCGCGCATCGCGTCACGGGTGGCGCCGCGCACCAGCGACGCCTCCTCCCGCAGCTCGGGGGCCTGCTCCTGCAGCGCCATCTCCAGGCCGCCCGCGTGCAGCGAGATCAGACTCAGCCGGTGCCCGACCAGATCGTGCATCTCGGCCGCGATCCGCGACCGCTCGTGTATCCGCGACTCGCTGTCGGCGAGCCGCCGCGCCTCCTCGGCGGCGGCCGTACGCTCCCGCAGTGCCCGCACCAGCTGGTCCTGCTGCCCGCGCGCGGTGCCGACCAGGCCCGGTACCAGGACCGTGGTCGCGGCGAGCACCGCACCGAGCGCGAGCCCGTACAGGCTGCTGCCGAGCCCGGTGACGGGAGCCGACGCGAAGCAGACCAGCATGGCCGGCGCAAGCCCCGCCAGCAGCAGCGCGGCCCGCCGCCGCCGCGCCTCCATCATCCGGGCCGCGGTGTACGAGGCCACCGCGGTCAGCAGCCCCGTGGCGGGCAGCACGCCCATCAGCGCCGACAGCCCGAGCACGCCGGCCGCCGGGAACCGGCGCCGCACCACCACCAGCCCGACCCCGGCGAGCGCCAGCACCACCATGACCCAGCCGTCGAGCGTCATGCCGAGCATCGCCGGCACACCCCGGTACCAGTCCAGCACCAGGTAGGTGAGCAGCACCATCAGCCCGCCGAGGATCCCCTCACCCACCGCCCGCCTCAGCCGCCACCCCTCTTCCCCCGGCCCGGCGAAGGGACCCCGGACAGACGGACGCGGTGCGGAGGTGGAGGCTGGTGGAGCACTGAACGACATACCCCCGATTGTCAGGGCCGCCAGCACCCGGATCCTGCGACCTACGGGGGACTGTCCCTCTACCGGAAGGCAGAGGGACACCCGCCGGCGCGGCGACGGTGCAACCGTCGACCGTCCACCATGCAGCGACCCCGACCGGATGGGGCTGGGGCGCTAGCGGTGCATTAGCTCCTCGTTAGTGATCCGGCAGCGCCTCGGATCACGCTGGAAGCAGCACAACGGACCGACCGTGCACGCCCCACCCCGGGATGGGCTCGCCCCAGCAGACGAGAAAGACCCTCCCCAGCAGACGAGAAAGAGACGGAAAGATGTCGCTCGCCGCCAAGACCCTCCGCCGCGGCCGCCGGATCGCCGCCGGATCGCTGATCGCCGTCACGGCGCTCACGCTGTCCGCCTGCCAGACCGGGAAGAACTCCGCGTCCCACTCCTCACCGGCCTCCACGCCCGCAACCGCGGCCGGCACTCAGGGGAACCCCACTCAGGGGGATTCCACCGACGCCGACGGCTCCCCGTCCGGCGCCGGAGCGAAATCCGCCAACGGCAAGACAGCAGCCAACGGCAAGGCGGCCCACGCACCGAGCGCGCTCCAGGCCCACACCTCGACGATGACCGCCCCGGACCGCTGCACCGCCGACAACCTGTCGCTGCGCCTGGGCCGCACGGACATCGGCGCGGGCAACATCCACATACCACTGGTCTTCACCAACAACGGCAAGAAGACCTGTTCGCTGCGCGGCTTCCCCGGCGTCTCGCTGACCCTCAAGGAGGGCACGCCCGTCGGCAAGCCCGCCACCCGCTCGGGCGCCGCGGGCGGCACCGTCCGCCTGAAGCCCGGACAGAGCGCCCACGCCGTGCTGCACACCGTCAACGACGGAGTCTCGGACACACCGTGCTGGTCCACGGCGCAGCTGGTCCGCGCCTACCCGCCCGGCTCCAAGGACGCGCTGACCACCGGCACCGACGGCCTGCGGGTGTGCGGCGGACAGTTCGACGTGACGCCGCTGAAGCCCGGCGCCACGGACTGACAGCCGCACATCCGCAGGCCCGCCGGCGTTCTGGCCCCTGGCCCGGGTGGCGGCATCGACCCCCGTGTACGCCGGCCACTGGTCCGCTATGTGCCGCTCCTCTGCCTTCGGGACTTCAGGCAGAGGAGCGGCAGCCCGTAAGAGGGACACGTCCGAGGCGGGTCCGTCGATGGGCAGGCGCCAACACCCGCCCTGAGAGCGACGAAGACGCGGTGCTCCGCGGCCACGCTGGTCGGGAGGCCAAGCATCCCTTCCAGGAGCACTCATGGAGTTCGGGCGCGGCCAAGGGCTCGACTCCGTCTCCACGGGCTCGGCCCGGATCGGCAACACCGAGCCGTCTGGCCTCGGCGACCGGAGGCCGCCCCCGCGGACGAGCTGCCCGGCACCCCCGACTCCCGTTCCACACGAAGATCCTGGTCTCCCTGCCCCCTTCCCCCCTGCTCCCTGCGGGAATCCGTACGCGAGTTGGGACAGACGGTCGTGACGGTCACGCTCGACCCGACGGCCGCCTCCCACACGGTTCGACACCGAGGCACGGACGAGCTGACGCGCCCCTCCTCGCACGGCTCGCATGGCTTCCCCACCCCACCGCGCCCCCACAGGACCGAAAGCCACGGGCCCGACCACCGAGGACGCCCCGGCCCCCGACGCCAAATCCGCCCAGAGGGACGGCTACCGCCTCGCCGACCTCGTCCAGCGGCCGACGCCCAGGCGGTTGCACCGAGCCGGAGAAGGCACACATCAGGGCTTTGCTCGACCAGGCCGTCACCCGGCCTGACTTCCGACTGCGCTCGTGTTCAGCCGCGACGCCGAGGAGAGGAACGCCACCGTCGCCGCGGACCTCACCACCGAGCGTCGTGATGACTCTCTTCTCGAAGTGGCCTTCAGCCGACTGTCGTTGGATCCCGCGGTCCCCACGGCGAGCTGGACGGTGATCAGCCACCGTGACGAGGACGACGGCAACTACCCAGCGGACGAGGCGCCCCGCCGCCGGCTCCGGGACTTCTTCACCGGGTGGGGTGGGGGAGCGTGGCGGCGGTAGTACCCGATCTCTGATTGCCGCCGCTTGGGAGATCGAGTTGGTCGACGGCGAGAAAGGCGAGGCGCTGCACCGGGCCTGGCACCTGTGCGAGCCGCTGCGGGAGGTCTGCATCCCTGGCAACCACGAGCTGACCCACCTCATGTAGGGCCAGCACTGAGGGCGCCGGACGTCTTCGACACGTATTCGACACGGCCACCCGTCGGCCCCCGGTGACAGCCGGACAGCGCCGGACCTTCCCTCGAACGTCGGGGGAAGGTCCGGCGCTTCCTTTTGCTGGTCAGCATGCAGTCTGGCCAGCAAAAAGACCCTCCCGAAGGAGGGTCTGCTCTGGCGCCCCCGGCAGGACTCGAACCTGCGGCCAAGCGCTTAGAAGGCGCCTGCTCTATCCACTGAGCTACGGGGGCCGGTGGGTGTGGATCACGGACCGCGGACCAGGATAGAGGTCCGGGTGCCTCGTCCCGGTTGCTTCACCTCCGTGGCACGTTGTGGAGGTTCGGTGAAGCGATCCCGATAATCGCAGGCAGGTACGAATCCTGCACGGCTTTTGGCGCCTCGTGAGGCGGGTGTTGTGCACTCGTTATGCCTGCGTCTTGGATGTTACGAAAATCCAAAATGTCACCTCTGTTGTCCTGTGGAGATCCCTGTGGCGCACACAAGGGTCTATACGCTTCAAAAACCTAACGAAATTGGGCATTCTTCACATGTGGTGACCTTGGATGTAGGACCCCGGCTGATCGACGCACTGTCCGTACTGCGTGACCGCGTCGATGCCGCCCGATTCCCCCTGCCGCTCGGGGGTGCCGCCCGCGCCCGGCGGGACCGGGCCGAGCTGCTCTCCCAGCTCGACGACTATGTGATGCCCCGCCTGCGCACCCCTAAGGCCCCTCTTCTCGCGGTCGTCGGCGGCTCCACCGGGGCGGGCAAGTCCACCCTGGTCAATTCGCTGGTGGGGCGGCGGGTCTCCGAGGCGGGGGTGCTGCGGCCCACCACGCGTACGCCGGTGCTGGTGTGCCACCCCGACGACCACCGCTGGTTCGCCGGGCAGCGGGTGCTGCCCGGCCTCAGCCGGGTGTGGGTGCCCGAACAGGACGGCGGCGATGACGGCGAGCGGGACGACGGCGGGGAGAACGGGTGCTGCGGGGGGCGCGGACCGGCGGCGGACGAGCCCGGGGCGGCGCCGACCGTGCGGATCGAGACGGAGCCCGCGCTGCCCAGCGGGCTGGCACTGCTCGACGCCCCCGACATCGACTCCCTGGTGGCCGGCAACCGCGAACTGGCCGCCGAGCTGATCTGCGCGGCCGACGTCTGGGTACTCGTCACCACCGCCGCCCGGTACGCGGACGCGGTGCCCTGGCACCTGCTGCGCACCGCCAAGGAGTACGACGTCACGCTGGTCACCGTCCTGGACCGGGTACCGCACCCGATCGCCGCCGAGATCTCGGGGCGGTACGCGGAACTCCTGCACCGGGCCGGGCTCGGCCACGTACCCCGTTTCACCATCCCCGAGCTGCCCGAGTCCGCCGGCGGAGGCCGCGGACTGCTGCCCGCCACCGCCGTCGCCGGCCTGCGCGAGTGGCTCGAACGGCACGCCCAGGACCCCGCCGCCCGTAGCGCCGCCGCGGACCGGACCGCCACGGGCGTGATCGCCTCGCTCCGCAGCCGGATGCCCTCGCTGGCCGGCGCCGCCGCCGCACAGCACGCCGCGGCGCTGCGGCTGGCCGGCCGGGTCGAGGAGGCGTACGAGGAGGCGGCGGAACGGGTGCGGCGCGAGGTCGCGGCGGGCGAGGTCCTGGCCGGCGACGCGCGCGCCCACTGGCACGCGCACGGGCTCGGCGGCCGCCCCGACGAACTGCTGGACGCGCTCACCCGCGGGCTCACCGCGCTGCTGGCCTGCGCCGTCGAGGAGGCGGACGAGCGGGCCGCGGGCGCCTGGCGGCGGGACCCCGCGGCGGCCGACGTGGCGGCGAACGCGGCGGACGGGGCCGCCGGCGCCGCCGGCCGGATCGGTGTGATCGTCCGGCGCTGGCGGCGCTGCCTGGAGGAACTCGCCGAGGAGGAGGCCCGGGAAACGCGCGGCGGCCAGGCCGGTGAACGGGCCGACCCGGTGGACGTGGAGGAACCGGCGGCCCTGCTGGCCACCGCGCTGCTCGGCGGGCGCCGGGCCCGTACGGCCGGGGAGAACCTCGCCGACCTGTTGGGGGCGCAGAGCGCGCTGCGGCTGTGCGACCAGGGCGCCCGGTTGCTGACCAGGTACCTGCGGTACGCCCTGGACGGTGAACGGGAGCGCCGGCTGGCCCCGTTGGACCGGCTGACGGTGCCGCCGGACCAGCAGGCGGAACTGATCGCCGCGCTGTCCGTGGTGCAGCGGGAGCAGCGCCGGCGACAGCCGGTGACGGAGTGGGAGACGGAACGCGCGCGTGGGCGCGCGGAGGCGGATCGGTGTGGGAGAGAGGCAGTGACCGGGTGACGGAGTCCGAGCGGCGACGGGTGGAGATGGGGACCGATGAGGGCGGGGAGGGGGTGGTGCGCGTCAACGGGGCCTGGGATGACGGGGTGATCGCGCGGCGGGTGCGGAGCGAGGAGTGGACGGATGACGCGCGGGAGAGCGGTGGATCGGAGAGGGGGGTGCGGGAGGACGGTGTGCCGGCGGCGGGGGAGGTCGATGAGGGCGACGAGATCGACGAGGTGGATGAGGTGGACGCTGTGCTGACGGCCATGGTCATGGCCGAGGCCGGTGCGTCTGCTGGTGCGGAGGGCACGGTTGGCGCTGATGGTGTTGACGTCGTTGGGGGCGATGTGGCTGGTGCTGGGGTGGGCGGCGTCCGTGGGATGAGTGGGGCGGGCGGGGGTGCCCGTGGGCGAGTGACCCGTGGGGCGGGTGGGGGAGCGGTTGCCGGGACGGGGCGGGACGGCGGGGCCGGGGACCGAGCCGGGGCGGTCGTAGGCGTCGAGGACGAGATCATGGGGTGCCGGCCCGGGTACAAGTGGGTGCCCGGTGAGGCGCGGCGGGCCGCGGAGGTGGGGCTGCGTCCCCGGTTGGAGGCGTTGCGGGAGCTGATCGCGCTGTCCCGGAGCCGACTGGACGGGACGGTGCTGGACGAGGCCGGGCGGGTGCTGGAGGCGGCCGACGAGCGGTACCGGCTGTCGGGGGAGCACACCGTCGTCGCCCTCGCGGGCGCGACCGGCAGCGGCAAGTCCTCGCTGTTCAACGCCCTTGTCGGCGCGCCCTGTTCGGAGGCCGGTGCGCGCCGCCCCACCACCGCCGAACCGGTGGCCTGCGTCTGGTCGGGCGGCCGGCCGGGCGCGGAGGGGCTGCTGCGCCGCCTCGGGGTCCCGGTGCACCGCCGCCACACCCCCGCGCAGGGCAGCCCCGAACTGGCCGGGCTGGTCCTGCTCGACCTGCCCGACCACGACTCGTCGGCCGTCGAGAACCGTGAACAGGTCGACCGGCTGCTGAAGCTGGTGGACGCGGTCATCTGGGTGGTCGACCCGGAGAAGTACGCGGACGCGGTGCTCCACGAGCGCTATCTGCGGCCCCTGGCGGGCTACGCCGAGGTCACGTTCGTGGTGCTCAACCAGGTGGACCGGCTGCCCGGCGACGCCGCCGACCAGGTGGTGGACGACCTGCGCCGGCTGCTGGACGAGGACGGGCTGGCGCTGGGCGAGCACGGGGAACCGGGGGCGGCGGTCCTGGCGCTCTCCGCGGCGACCGGCGAGGGGGTGGCGGAACTGCGCGAGGCGCTGGGCCAGTTCGTCGCGGAACGGGGCGCGGCGGACCGCAGGCTGACGGCGGACGTGGACACCGCGGCGGAGCGCCTGCGGACGGCGTATGTCGCGGACAGCCGGGTGGGCCTGACCGAACGGGCCCGGGAGGAGTTCGACGACCGGCTCGCCGAGGCGGTGGGGGCGGCGGCCATCGGGCGGGCGGCGGAACGGGACTGGCTGCGGCACGCCGCGCGGGCGTGCGGCTCGCCGTGGTCGCGGCTGCGATCCCGGCGGAAGGCCCGTCGGGCGCGGCGGCGGGGCACGACGGCGATGACCGGCGGAGGCGGCCTCGGGGCGGGGCCGGGGGCGGTCCGGATCGCCGCACCGCGGACGGGAGTTGGGGCCGGGCCCGCGGGCGCAGGACCGGATGGATCAGGGCAAGGTGGATCAGGATCGGACGAATCCGGACGCATGCGTTCCGGACGCACCCGTTCCGGGCGTGGCCGCTCCGGGGACGAGGCCGCCGGGGCCGTGCCCGTACGCTCGGTGGCCGCCGGATCCGTGCGGGGCGGGGACGGGCGGGCGGCCGCGCGGCCGGTGGTGGAGCAGGCGGTCCGGACCGTGGCGGGCGCGGCTGCGCTGGGGCTGCCGGTGCCTTGGGCGCAGGCGGTGCGGGAGGCTGCGGGGCGGGGTGCCGAGGGGCTGCCGGAGGCGCTGGACGCGGTGGCGGCCGAGGCCGAGGAGGCGCTGCGGCACGGGCCGGACGCGAGACCGCGGTGGTGGACGGTGGCGGCCGCGGTGCAGGGGCTGCTGTTCATCCTTCAGGTGGTCGGCGTGTTGTGGCTGCTGGGTGCCGTGACGGGAGTGACGGATGCGGCGGAGTGGCTGTCCGGGGTGTTGCCGGCGGTCGTGGGCTCGGTGGGCGGCCCGGTGCTGACCTGGTTGTGCGGACTGGTGGCCCGCGGCCCGGCCCGGCGGTACGGGCAGGAGGCCGAGCGCCGGCTGCGGGGCGCGGCGGCCGGGTGCGGCCGGGCGCGGGTGCTGGAGCCGGTGGCCGCCGAACTGCTGCGGTACCGCGAGGTGCGGGAGCGGTACGCGGTGGCGTCCGGCGTGTGAGCCGGGGCGGGCGGGAGCGGGAGGGGCGGGCGGCGGACGGAACGCCGTCCGCCCCTCGTCCGGGTGACGGAGTTTTCCACAGGTGGCCGTAGGCGGCTGTTTCGTCCACAGCCCGCCGCGGCCGGCGCCGCGGCCCTGCACGATGGGTTCTGCGAGGCGCGGCGCGGAAGGGCCCGACCGACGCAATGCCGCGTAAAGCGATCGGAATCAACAGTCATGTGTGGCAAGGAGATTGACGCCATGAAGGCTCGATAGGAGGACACGCGTGACGTGCGCGGAAGGCGCGCACGGGAAGTTACGCACCGAAGTCGCGTAATGACAAAGAAGCACCGGAGGAGAAGCAAGGCCGGAGTGCCGGAATACCGAAGCGCGGAAGGTGAAGCGCCGAAGAGGCGAAGCACCGTGCAAGGCGGAAGACGCAAGACGCAAGACGTGAACGTGGCGACGTACTGAACTGAAGCGACGTCATAAAGAGGGGAACGGGGGAGTCAATCATGAACGACACGATGGTGACGCTGGTGGGGAACGTGGCCACGGCGGTGGAGCACCGGGAGACCGCGGCGGGGGTGTCGGTGGCGCGGTTCCGTATGGCGGCGACCTCGCGGCGGTGGGACAGGGCGCGGGAGTGCTGGACCGACGGGGAGACGAGTTTCTACACGGTGCGGTCCTGGCGGGCGCTCGCGGACAATGTCGCGGCCTCGGTGGCGGTCGGGGAACCCCTGGTCGTCCAGGGGCGGTTGCGTCTGCGGGAGGGGGAGCAGTCGCCGGAGAAGGGCGGCCAGCGCTGGTTCGCGGCGGAGGTCGACGCCCTTGCGATCGGTCACGATCTCGCGCGCGGCACCTCGGCATTCCGCCGGGTGGCGAAGGTGCGGAAAGCGGGAGAGGGAAGTCGGGCGGAGGGGGAAGTGGGCGGGGAGCCGCGCACGTTGGAGGAAGTTGAATCGGGTACGACCGTGGTATTGGCGGGCGCGTCGGAACGGCCGACGGGTGTTCCGGAGGGGAGTGCGGCCCCGACCGGCAATTCGCCCCAGAAGGTATCTGTGCCCTGAAAACGCCCGGCGATTTATCGATAATGTCGGTACACCCTGCGCGTATTCGGTAACGATTGCGATTCGGATCGCTTATGGGGCGCCATTGCCGGGGACCTTGATGCGCCCGCTCCATAAGATCCGACGAGTACTCACGGGGGCCGACCAGGCTGACCAGTTCGGCCGTTGAGTTCTTGGGATCTTTCCGGTGAGGCGAGCTCTCCAGCCGACCGCCTCGCCCAGAGGGGAAATCATGCTTTCGATGAAGGGGCGGGGCGCAGCCCGCCTTGCCGCCGCGGTCTTGGCCTCCGGCCTCATCGCGGCGGGCACGATAGCCACCGCGGGGACCGCCGTGGCGGACGACCCGGCCGCATCGCACGGGGGCGCCACCGCGACCCTCGGCGGTCTGAAGACCTTCGACCAGGCCGTGGTGCACGGTGACGGAGGGGACCAGCGCGTCGGCGCCGGCCTCTTCGAGATGTCGGTGGACAACGGCGGCACGCTCCAGACGTACTGCATCGACATCCACAACCCGACGCAGCAGCAGGCCCGCTACCAGGAAGTGCCCTGGAGCGCCTCGTCGCTGCACAACAACGCGGACGCCGGCAAGATCCGCTGGATCCTGCAGAACTCCTACCCGCAGGTGAACGACCTGGCCGCGCTCTCCGCCAAGGCCGGTGCCGGGCAGCTGAGCGAGAAGACCGCCGCGGCCGGCACCCAGGTCGCGATCTGGCGCTTCTCCGACCACGTCAAGGTGGACGCGGTCGACCCGGCAGCCGAGAAGCTCGCCGACTTCCTGGAGAAGAACGCGCAGAGTGTCGCCGAGCCCAAGGCGTCGCTGACCCTCGACCCGCCCGCGGTCTCCGGCAAGTCCGGCGGCAAGATCGGCCCGGTCACCGTGCACACCAACGCCGACAGCGTCACCGTCTCCCCGGCGGCGGGCACGCCGGCCGGTGTGAAGATCGTGGGCAAGGACGGCAAGCCGGTCAAGAGCGCCCACGACGGCAGCCAGCTGTTCTTCGACGTCCCCAAGGGCGCCGCCGACGGCACCACCTCGCTGACCGCGCAGGCCGCGACCAAGGTCCCGGTCGGCCGCGCCTTCACCGGCATCGGCGTGCACGCCAGGAGCCAGACCCAGATCCTGGCCGGCTCCAGCGAGTCCACGGTCTCGGCGGCCGCCACGGCCTCCTGGAAGAAGCAGGGCGCGATCCCGGCGATCACCGCGGAGAAGAACTGCGCCAAGGGCGGCGTGGACGTCACCGCGAGCAACAAGGGCGATGAGGCGTTCCGCTTCCAGCTGTCCGGCAAGGACTACGAGGTCGCGCCGGGCGCGTCCAAGACCGTGACCGTTCCGGTCGGCGAGGACCAGCCGTACCAGATCACGATCACCGGTGCCGGCGGCTTCAAGAAGACCTTCTCCGGCGTTCTGGACTGCAAGACCACCGGCAACGGTGGCCAGCCTTCGCCGCACCCGAGCCCGGCCTCGGCCGGCGGCACCACCGGCGGCAGCACCACCGGCGGTCACGGCACCGACCTCGCCGAGACCGGTTCCAGCAGCGCCACCCCGGTGATCGCGGGCATCGCGGTCGTCCTCGTTCTGGTCGGCGGCGGAGCGGTGTTCTTCCTGCGCAAGAAGAAGACCGGGCAGTCCGCCTGAGCAGGCGGGCCGGTCGTCCCGGCCGCAGGCGGTCCCCGTGACCACCGGTGAGCGTGCCGTCGGCACGCAGTGAGCGGACGGTCACCGGACACCGAAGTCGGTCACCGGACACCAGAAGTCGAAGGCCCCGGAGCGTACTGTCCGCTCCGGGGCCTTCGCCGTCCGTCGCCGTCCGTCCTCCGGAACCCGTTTCCGTCCTGGGATGGACGTACGGCAAGATGGGGTGTATCTGCCCTCGCGCGGCCACGCCGCACCACGGCCCACGCGGCGGAGCCACCCAGACCACCTGATAGATCCAAACTGCCGGACGGTTTCTCTTGGCTGAGTACATCTACACGATGCGCAAGGCGCGCAAGGCGCACGGCGACAAGGTCATCCTCGATGACGTGACGCTCGCCTTCCTGCCCGGCGCGAAGATCGGCGTCGTGGGTCCCAACGGCGCCGGTAAGTCCACGGTGCTGAAGATCATGGCCGGTCTTGAGCAGCCGTCGAACGGTGACGCCTTCCTCTCGCCGGGCTACACCGTCGGCATGCTCATGCAGGAGCCGCCGCTGGACGAGTCCAAGACGGTCCTGGAGAACGTCCAGGACGGCGCCCGCGAGACCATGGACAAGCTCAAGCGCTTCAACGAGGTCGCCGAGCTGATGGCGACCGACTACTCCGACGCGCTGATGGAGGAGATGGGCAAGCTCCAGGAGGACCTGGACCACGCCAACGCCTGGGACCTCGACACCCAGCTCGAACAGGCCATGGACGCCCTCGGCTGCCCGCCCGGCGACTGGCCGGTCACCAACCTCTCCGGTGGTGAGCGCCGCCGCGTCGCGCTGTGCAAGCTGCTGCTGGAGGCCCCCGACCTGCTGCTCCTCGACGAGCCCACCAACCACCTCGATGCCGAGTCGGTGCAGTGGCTGGAGCAGCACCTGGCGAAGTACCCCGGCACCGTCGTCGCCGTCACCCACGACCGGTACTTCCTCGACAACGTCGCCGGCTGGATCTGCGAGGTCGACCGCGGCCGCCTCCACGGCTACGAGGGCAACTACTCCAAGTACCTGGAGACCAAGCAGACCCGTCTGAAGGTCGAGGGCCAGAAGGACGCCAAGCGCGCCAAGCGCCTGAAGGAAGAGTTGGAGTGGGTCCGCTCCAACGCCAAGGGGCGGCAGGCCAAGTCCAAGGCCCGTCTGGCGCGTTACGAGGAGATGGCCGCCGAGGCCGACCGGATGCGGAAGCTGGACTTCGAGGAGATCCAGATCCCGCCGGGCCCCCGTCTGGGCAACGTCGTCGTCGAGGTCAACAACCTCAGTAAGGCGTTCGGCGAGAAGGTCCTCATCGACGACCTCAGCTTCACGCTGCCGCGCAACGGCATCGTCGGCGTCATCGGCCCGAACGGCGCCGGCAAGACCACGCTGTTCAAGATGATCCAGGGCCTGGAGACCCCGGACTCCGGCGACATCAAGGTCGGCGAGACCGTCCGGATCTCCTACGTCGACCAGAGCCGCGAGAACATCGACCCCAAGAAGACCCTGTGGGCCGTGGTCTCCGACGAGCTCGACTACATCAACGTCGGCCACGTCGAGATGCCCTCGCGTGCCTACGTCTCCGCGTTCGGCTTCAAGGGCCCGGACCAGCAGAAGCCGGCGGGTGTCCTGTCCGGTGGTGAGCGCAACCGGCTGAACCTCGCGCTCACCCTCAAGCAGGGCGGCAACCTCCTGCTCCTCGACGAGCCGACCAACGACCTCGACGTCGAGACGCTGTCTTCCCTGGAGAACGCGCTGCTGGAGTTCCCCGGCTGCGCCGTGGTCGTCTCCCACGACCGCTGGTTCCTCGACCGCGTCGCCACGCACATCCTGGCGTACGAGGGCAACTCCAAGTGGTTCTGGTTCGAGGGCAACTTCGAGTCGTACGAGAAGAACAAGGTCGAGCGGCTGGGCGCGGACGCGGCCCGTCCGCACCGTGCGACGTACAAGAAGCTCACCCGGGGCTGACGCCGTGCGGCACCTCTACTCCTGCCCCCTGCGCTGGTCGGACATGGACGCGAACGGCCATGTCAACAACGTGGTGTTCGTCCGCTACCTCGAAGAGGCGCGGATCGACTTCATGCGCCGGCTGGCGCCGGGGGGCGGCAGCCCGTCGTTCACGGGCGGCTCGGTCGTCGCCCGGCACGAGGTCGACTACCTGCGGCAGTTGGTGTACCGGCCCGAGCCGGTGACCGTCGAGGTGTGGGTGACGGAGATCAGGGCGGCGTCGGTGACGGTGGCGTTCGAGGTGAAGGACGAGGACAGGGTCTACCTGCGGGCACGGACCGTGGTCGTGCCGTTCGACTTCGCCGCGGAGCGGCCGCGCCGCCTCACGGCGGAGGAGAAGGCGATCCTCAAGGAGTACCTGGACGACGCCGCGCATCAGCAAGCCGCGCATCAGGAAGGGGCCGTCGGCGCATGACGGTGCTGCGGCTGGCCGACGCCGGGGAGGCAGCGGATCTCGCGGCCTTCCTCGGCCGGCTGATCCACTACGACCGCGGGGCGGCGGTACGGCTCCAGGCGGGCGGCGGGGTGCTGGCCGTCTTCGGCCGCCCGCCGTCCTTCGAGGTGCTGGCGATTCGCACCGCGCGGCTGGTGGGGGACGGCGGTGCCGGTGCTGAGGCAGTGGCCGGCGGTGGGGTCGGCCGGGGGCGCGTCGGTGGTCCGGCCCTCGATGTGACCGTTTCCGCCGGGGAGCTTCTTGAGGGCATCGCGGAGGCGGCGGGCAGTGTCACCGTGCCCGCCGCGGTCACCGGGCCGCCGTGGGCCGGGGTGTTGCCGCCGCGGGGCGGCTGGACGCGGGTGCGCGGGTTGCCGTCCCCGGACGCGTTGCGGCGTGCGGTGGCCGCCGCGGTCGCCGAGTTCCGTGCCCGGGACGAGGCGTTGCCGCCGCAGCGGCGCACCCGGGACGAGCGGGACCGGATCGGCCGGGAGATCTGGTCGCGGACGCTGGGCGACACGGAGCTGCCGTTGCGGGCGGTGCATGCCGCGCAGGCGCTCGGGTTTCTGCGGGGGGCGGTGCCGGCGGGGGCCGGGGTTGGTGCGGCGGGGGCCGTTGGTTCGGCCGGCTCGGCGGGTTCGGCCGGGGCGTCGGGTGCCGCGCCGGAGCCGGCGCTGCTGGCTGCCGGGGGATGGCTGCGGCTGAGCACGCCGTATGGGTCGGTTGCCGTGCGGGTGCCGCGTGCGGCGGGGGTGGCCGGGTTGTCGGGGCTTACGGTTACGCCGGTGTGAGCGGGTGCCGTGGCGACGCTCGGGTCGCGCGCCTGCGCTTCTCGCCCTGCGGGCTCGGTATCGCCCTGCGGGCTCGTCCTCAAACGCCGGACGGGCTGGATATTGCGGGCTGGATATTGATTTGGAGGCGGCCGGCCGTGGGGTTCCGGGCGGTGTGACCGTTCTCTCACCGGTGGTTGCTCGCCGGCCGGTTTCTCAGCCCGCGGTGTTGATCATTGATGCGGCGGCGTACGTGAGGTAGTTCCACAGCTGTGTGCGGTGGTCCTCGGCCAGGCCGAGGGAGTCCACGGCGTCCCGCATGTGCCGGAGCCAGGCGTCGTGCGCGGCCCGGTCGACGGTGAATGGAGCGTGCCGCATCCGCAGCCGGGGGTGGCCGCGGTTCTCGCTGTAGGTGCGGGGGCCGCCCCAGTACTGCATGAGGAAGAGGGCGAGGCGTTCCTCGGCCGGCCCCAGATCCTCCTCCGGGTACATCGGCCGCAGCAGCGGGTCCTCGGCCACGCCCTCGTAGAAGCGGCGCACCAGACGGCGGAAGGTGTCCTCGCCACCGACCTGCTCGTAGAAGGTCTGCTCCTGAAGGGTGCCGTGCGGAATGTCGTTCACCCGTCCATGGTGGCAGACGTCGCGAGCGGGGATGGCGGACTTGGAACGTCTCCCCGGGCGGCTGCCGCTGGATGCGACTCCGGGGCGTAACCGGCGCAACTCCGGGGCGTGATCGGCTGATCGCGCCCCGGAGTTGGCGAGTGTCGTGCGGCGGTCAGCCGCGGCGGACGGTCAGGGTCGTCCAGGCGCCGACGTGCACCCGGTCGCCCTCGTGGAGCGGCACCGGGACGTACGGCTGGATCGGCTCCTCGGCGAGGTTGACCGTCGTGCCGTTGGTGGAGTTCTGGTCCACCACGGCCCAGCTGCCGTCCTGCTGCTGGACGAGCAGGGCGTGCTGGTGCGAGACGCCCGGGTCCTCCGGGGTCCGGCCCAGGTCGACGTCCGGGGCCTCGCCGGTGCTGTTCCGGCGGCGGCCGACCGAGACCTGGCCGCCGGCGAGCGGCAGCACCTGCTCGGGGGAGTACGCGGGGAGGTTGAGCCCCGCGGCCTCCGGGCCGCTGCGGCTCATCATCGCCATGAAGTACTCGCGGTCCGGCCCGATGGCCACCACCCAGCCGTCACCGACCACCGGTGGCGGGCCCTGCTCCGGCGCCGCCGGAGCCTGGCCGGGGCCGCCGCCCCACTGGCCGTCGGGACCCGGCTGGGGCTGCTGCGGCGGGAACGGCGCCGGCGGCTGCTGCTGCTCGAAGGGGGCCTGCGGGCCGGGTCCGGGCGGCGGGGGCGCCATCGGCGGGGCGGCGGGGGCGGCCTGCGCCTGCTGCGGCGGGGTCAGCGTCCAGTCGTCGCCGCCCTGCTGCGGGGGCGGCGGACCGGGCCGGCCGGCCGGGCCGGGGCCGGGCATGCCGGGAGGCGGGCCGGGCTGGCCCGGGTAGCCGCCGGGGCCGGGCATCCCGGGCGGCGGGCCCGACTGCTGCGGTGCCTGCTGCTCGAACGGTGCCTGCTGCTCGTAGGGCGCCTGCTGCTCGAACGGTGCCTGCTGCTCGTAGGGCGCCGGCTGCTCGAACGGGGCCTGCGGCGGCGGGAATCCGTAACCGCCCTGCGGCGGCTGGCCGCCGGGGCCGGGCATGGGCGCACCGGGGCCGCCGGGACCACCGGGGCCGGGTGCCGGCGGGGGGAAGCCGTAGCCGCCCTGTGGCGGCTGGCCGCCGGGGCCGGGCGCGGGGGCGCCGGGCGGCGGGGCGAACGACGCCGGCGAGTTGGTGAGGAAGTTGTACTGGCACTCCGTGCAGAACGGCGCCATGCCCTCGCGCGGCGTGCGGCACTGCGGGCAGAACTCGGTGGACTGCTCGGGACCGGGCGCCGGAGCCGGGGCACCGGGCGCGGGCATCCCGGGTGCGGGCGCGCCGGGCGGCGGGGTGCCGTGCGGGGGCGTGCCGGGAGCGGGGGCCGGCATGCCGGGGGCGCCCGGGCCGCCGGGACCGCCCGGGCCGGGCGCCGGTGGGGGGAAGCCGTAGCCGCCCTGTGGCGGCTGGCCACCGGGACTGCCGGGACCGCCCGGACCACCGGGACCGCCCGCGGGCGCACCGTGCGGCGCCATACCGGGAGCGCCGGGACCCGGCGTACCAGGACCGCCCGGACCGCCGGAACTACCCGGCCCCCCAGGGCCGGGCATGCCGGGCGGCGGAAAACCGTAACCACCCTGCGGGGCCTGGCCGCCGGGGCCACCCGGGCCGGGCATGCCGGGCGGCGGCGGACCGGGCTGACCGGCCGGACCGGGACCCGGTGCTCCGGGCGGCGGACCGGGCTGGCCGGGCGGCGGGCCCGCGGGGCCGTTCGGCTCGGCGGGCGGCGGCGTGTTCAGGAATCCCGCCGGCAGGGAGGGCGGCGGGGGGACGGCACCCGCCATGCGCTGGCCGCACACCTCGCACCAGTCTTCGGCCACCGACTGGTGGCCGCTCGGGCAGGTCGGCATGTCGGTTCTTCCCCCTCCGTACCGTTACTTCCGGGTGGTACTGATCAGTTCTGAACGTGCTCGTTCATTGCGGTTTCTCCGGGCGTCGCGCGGGGTCCGGGCGCCGTCCGGGAGTTCTCCCGTCCGGCCTCGGCCGCCCGCGCCGCCTGTCGCACAGTACCGGTCGCGGGATCGGCGTCGCCCACCACCTTCGCAAGGAGTTTCGCAGTGTCCCCGCTTCCCAGGCCGGCGGCGAGCCCGGTCGCGCGGCGCAGTTCGGACACCGCGCGGGCGGCATCTCCCCACTTCGCCGCATCCAGTCCCCGCTGGATGACCTGTGCCAGTTCGGACCGTCCTGTGTGGTGCGCCACGTGTGGGTCGATCCGTACGGCGGCGGCCGGATCGTCCGTCCACACGGCGCGGACGAGGCCCTGCGCGACGACCCGGGGCGCGGCCCCGTCCGGTGCCGGCAGCAGCACCGAGAGCCGCGCGGCCAGCATCTCCCGGCCGAGCCCGGGATCCGGGACGCGGAGGAAGAGGTGGTAGTCGCGGGACTCGTCGCCCCAGGGGCCGGTCGGGTAGTCGCCCGAGCGCGGCCCCGACGCTCTTCGGTGCCCGGTCAGGTCCTCGGCGGTGGGCGCCACTTGGCGCAGGAACCCGACCTCGGCGCCCAGCGGCGTCCGCACCCGCAGGACGACGCCGGCCGCCGGGCCGGGGCCCGCGGCGCCCGCCACCGGAACGCTTCCCTCCGGCCGCGGCCCGGGCACCGGCCGCCCGCCGGTCGAACCGCCCCCGGTCGCGGTGACGGTGACGACGGCGTGCAGCCCGCGCCCGCCCTCGGGGAGGAAGGGGTTGTGGTGCACCTCGGCGGTGAAGCGCGGCACGCGCGACTTGGCGAGGTTGGCCATGGGTTACGTCCGCTCCTTGCGGCCGTCGCCGGCCGGTCCACCGGCGGGTCGGACGGCCCGGTGGGTGGTGGCCGGGTCCGGCGCGTGCGGTTGCGGGCTCAGACCGATCCTGCCCCGTCCGCGGGCGCCGGGAAACGGACCACCGCGACCGTTACGTTGTCGTGCCCGCCGCCGGCCAGGGCGTGGCCGACCAGCTCCCGCGCGGCGTCCAGCGGCCGGGCCGGCGCGTCCGGCGGCAGCACCGCGGCCATCGCCTCGGCCCGCTCGGCGTAGTTCCACAGCCCGTCGGTGCACACCACCACCGTGCCCGGCCCGTCCGGCCGGAATGCCGCGATGTGCGGTTCGACCTCGTACGCGTCCGCGCCGAGCCAGCCGGTGATGGCGTGCGCCCGCTCGTCGGCGTTGGCCTCGGCCTCCGTCATCAGGTTGTTGGCGACCATCTGGGCCGCCCAGGAGTCGTCCTCGGTGAGCCGGACCGGTGGCGCGGTGCGGTCGTCGGGGATCCAGTACGCCCGGCTGTCGCCGACCCAGCCGATGGTCAGCAGCCCCCCGCCGACCAGGGCGCCGACGAAGGTGCAGGCCGGGGCGTTCTGCTGGCGGAACTCGTCGTGCGCCAGCGACGGGTCGGCGGCCAGCGCGTCGACCGCCGTCGAGGCCGCCAGCACCGCGTCGTGCATGGCCTGCTGCGGGTGGGCGCCGCGCGGCAGCGCCATCCGCAGCGCCCCGGCGGCCCGTTCGGCGGCGATCCGGGAGGCGTCGTCCGGGCGGGTGGCCGAGGAGACCCCGTCGCAGACCACCGCGATCACCGCCGGCGCGCCGTCCGGCAGGGCGGTGCCGGCCAGCGCGAAGAAGTCCTCGTTGCGGTGGTGCCGGTGGCCGATGTCGCTGACCGCGGCGACGCCCGGCAACTCCCGCTCCAGATGGTCGCGTTCGGGTCGGACGGGGGTGTCCGGGGAGGTTCCGCTTCCGGTCACGGGGGGTGTGGTGGTGGACCCCGCGGGCGCGTCGAAGACCGTTCCGCCCGGCTCCCCGGCGTCCGCGGCGGGCCCCGGAAGGACGGCCGTCCCGGCGTCCGTCACGGTGCCCGCCGCGGGCTCCGCTTCCGTGCCGGCGGCGGCCTCGTCCTGCGCGGCTGCCGGGGCTTCCGCTTCGGGCCGCGCCCCGGCGCCGGCGGCGGCGTCGGCGACCGCCTCGTAGCCGACCACCCGCGGGTCGGCCGGCCGGACGGCGGACCCGGCCGACGGCACCACCGCGTCCCCGTGATCCCCGTACGCGAGACGGGTCGTGGGGTCGGGCGGCGGCGGCCCCGCCGGCGCCGCCCCGTACACCGCCGGGGGCGCCGCGAGTCCCGAGGGCAGGCCGTGGCCGCCCGACATCAGGGGATCGGCGCCGCACCGCCCGCAGTAGTTGTCCCTCGCGGCGAGCGGCTCACCGCAGTTCCGGCAGCGGGACGGCCCAGTCACACCCATGTCACACCCATGTCCTGGGGCGGAAGCGGTTGGCCCGCTCCACCAGCTCGATCCTTTCCTCGCCACGCCGCGCGAGCCGCGCCAGCAGGCGGTACGAGCGCTCCAGCCCGAACCGCAGCCCGCGCTCGTCCAGCGGACTGCCGAGCAGCATCGCCCCCGCCGCACCGGCCGGCTCCCCGCCGCCCGGCGCCCCGGGCCCGTCGCCGTGGCTCCCGGAGAGTACCCAGTCCAGGGCGGTGCCCAGTACTTCGGTGGCCAGGAGCTCCCGGCGCCGGTCGTCCAGGCCGAAGTCGGCCAGCGCCTCGACCTGTTGGGCGGCGGCCCGCAGCTCCGGCAGCAGCGGCTCCCGGGGCGAGCGCTGCCGCAGCCGGGCCCGGACCGCCGCGATCCGGGCCGCGGTGTGGTGAATGGATGCCTCCGGTACGGATTCCAGCGCCGCCACCGCACCCGCCCGGTCGCCGGCCGCCAGCCGCACCCGGGCCAGCCCGAACGCGGCGCTCACATACCCGCGGTCGGTCGCCCAGACGAGGCGGTAGTACTCCGCGGCGTTCTCCCACTGGCCGAGGAGTTCGGCGCTGATGCCCAGCGCCAGCTTCGGCGCGGGCTCACCGGGGAAGGCGTCGTAGACCGCGTCGAAGGCCAGCGCGGCGCCCTCCCGGTCGCCGGCCGCCAGCGCCGCCAGTCCGCGGTGCCAGACCACCCGCCAGTCGTCCGGGGCCCTGTCCGTCGCCCATCCGCCGCCGGGTTCCCCGTCCGGCCTCCGCCCGGATACCGGCCGTCCCGTCCCGTCGTCCTCTAAGGCGGCCGCGGTCTCGCCCAGTTCCAGCCGGGCGCGCAGCGTCCGCAGCCGCAGCTCCGGGGAGTCGGCGGGCGCCGCGCGCAGGGCGGCCAGCAGCTCCGCCGGCGTCGCGGCGTGCAGACCCGCCAGGAACCCGGCGTTGGGGTCGCCCGGGTCCGCCTGCGGCACCGGCAGCGCCAGCGCCGCCGCGGTCACGTCCAGGGGCCGCAGCTCCGGGCCGCCGCCCGCCCGCACCGGCCCCGGTGCCGCCGCCCGCCGGCCGCTGTGCCGCCCGCCCAGCAGCGAGGCGTCACCGGCCGGCGGCCCCAGCAACTCCGTGCCCACCACCCGCAGTTCGGGCCCGAACAGGGTGGAGTGCGCCGGCCGCGGCTCGCCCGTACGGAGCGCCGCCACCTCCCGCAGCACCCCCGTCAGCTGCTCGGCCATCTCCTCCGCCGACCCGAAGCGCCGGCCCGGATCCGGATCGGTGGCCCGCACCAGCAGCCGGTAGAACGACTCGTAGGCGCGGAACACCTCGATGTGCTCCGGATCCGGCAGGCAGTCCGCGAAGACGTTGGTGAAGCCCTGGAAGTCGAAGGTGAGGACGGCGAGGGTGCGGGCGACGGTGTAGAGGTCGGAGGCGACCGACGGGCCCACCTCGGCGACCTCCGGCGCCTGGTAGCCGATCGTGCCGTACAGGGGGCTCTCGTGGTCGTCCATGCGCCGTACCGCGCCCAGGTCGATCAGCTTCAGCCGGTCGTGCTGCTGGAGGGCGTTGTCGACCTTGAAGTCGCAGTAGAGCAACCCCCGGCCGTGCAGATGGCCGAGCGCCTCCAGCGCCTCGATGCCGTACGCGCACGCCTGCTCCACCGGCATCGGGTCGCGCCGCCCCTGGGGCGTGCGCCGCTCGTTGGCGAGGTCCTTCAGGGAGGTGCCGTCGACGTACTCCATGACGATGTAGCCGTCCCGGCTGCCCGTCGAACGGTCCAGATGCTCCACGAAGTTGTAGATCCGCACGATGTTGGGGTGCTCGATCGCGGCGAGGAACCGCCGCTCGGACACCGCCGCCGCCAGCGCCTCCTCGTCGCCGGTGTCCAGCAGGCCCTTGAGCACCACCCACCGGTCGTCGACCGCCCGGTCCCGCGCCAGATAGATCCAGCCCAGCCCGCCGTGCGCCAGGCATCCCGCGACCTCGTACTGGCCGTGCACCAGCTCCCCGGCCCGCAACTTCGGTACGAAGCTGTACGGATGGCCGCACTTGGTGCAGAAGCCCTCCGCAGGGCCCGGCCGGCCGTCCCGGCCCCGCCCCACCGGCGCCCCGCACTCGCCCCGGCTGCAGAACCGCTTCCGTTCCGGCACCTCCGGACGCGCCAGCACCGCCGACCTCGGATCGCGCCCCGGCACCTGCGGCACCGCCACCAGCCCGGCGCCCAGCCGCCCCCGCGACGCACCGGAACCGCCCCCGGGCCCCGGGGCCGGGTCGCCGGCTCCCCGGCCGCTGCCGCGCACCACCGGCGGCGTCCGGCCGTCCGGCCCGCTCCCGGACCGGCCGCCGGCCCGCTGCCCCGGGACGTGCGTCCCGGCCGTCCGCCGCCCGCGGGCACCGGTCGGCGGCGGCGCCGCGACCGTCGCACCGCCCGCGTCCGCGTCCACCCGTCGCGTCAGCACCGTCGCGGTCGCCGACAGCAGCCCCTCGGCCGACACCACCGGCGCCAGCCCGCACGCGTCGCAGTACAACTCCCCGTCGCCGGCGTCGCTGACGTCTTCGTATCGCCCGTCGCACTCCCGGCGCTGGCAGCGCCCCCCGTCCCGCTCCGTCACGGCTCCGCCCTGCCGTCCCGCGGCTGCGGAACCATCGCCTCCGCCGCCGCCTCCTGATAGCGCCACACCGCCTGCTCCGCCGCCCGCAGATCGCACGGCGCGCTCCACAGCATCCGGCGCGCCACGTCATAGCGCTCCATCAGCACCGGATCCTCCGCCAGACCGTGCCGCGCCACCCGCGCCCGGTACGCGTCCAGCCGGCCGCGCAGCTCGGCGCGGACGGCCAGCGGCGCGGTCACCGCCGTCAACGACGCCCGGGCCCGCTGGAGTTCGTCCTCCGCCCGCTCCTCCAGGCTGTCCAGCAGCGGCGACAAGCGGTGCCACTGCGACCGGCGGCGGTACTCCGCGGCCGCCGCCAACTGCTCGTGCAGCGCCGTCGACGGGCCGCTGACCGCCGGCACCTCCGACGCGGCGATCTTCGCCAGCACCTCGCCCCGCGCCTGCCGCGCCTCGGTCAGCGTCCGGTCCGCCCGCGACAGCACGTCGCGCAGCAGCATCAGCCGCCGCTCCGCGTCCTGTCGCACGTCCAGCACCGCCGCCACCTCGCGCCGGATGTCCTCCAGCGCCCGCGCCGCCCGGTCGTAGCGGGCGGTGTCCGGCCGGCCCCCGCCCGGCGCCGCGCTGCCCGCCCCCGACGACACCCAGAACGCCAGCGGATCGGCGATCACCCGGGCCCGCAGCCGCGTCAGCTCCTCGGTGATCCGCTCCAGATCGTCACCGGCCGGATGCTCCCCCGGACGCACCCCCACCGAATGCGCCAGGGAGCGCGTCCGCCGCAACTCCTCGGCCAGCAGGTCTATCCGGGCTGGCAGCGCCGACCACACCGCGTCCGCCGCCACGATGACGTCCAGCGACCGCGCGTACAGCCCGTTCAGCCGGTCCACCAGCTCCGCCAGCCCGATCCGCTCCGGGGCGCCGCCCGCCGCGGCCGGGACCGTCACCTCGCAGCCGTGCAGCAGTCCGGACAGTTCCGCCAGCTCCTCGGCGGACGGCCAGCGGCGCCGCGCCCGCAGCTCCCGGGCGGCCGTCAACACGTCCGTATAGGCGTCGAACAGCGACCACAGCACCGCCAGGGACCGCTCCGTCTCGGCCCACCGCTCCTTGCTGACGCCCGACAGCTCGGCGCCCTCCAGAAGCCGGCGGCCGGCATGGTCCTGCAACGCCAGCAGCGACGTCTCGATCGCCTCGTACTCCGCGCCGAGCCGCGCCAGCGCGCGGTCCACCTCCTCCCGGTCCAGAGCCGGGACATCGGGCCTTCCCGCCGAGCCGGGGAAGGGTCCAGGGACCCCCATATCACCTCTCCAATACGCGTACCATGCACGGCGGTTGGCGCTCCCGGCGTCGCCTGCCGGGTCTTTCGGCTCCCTCGTCCCCCGCTCCAGCCCCTCCATAGTGAACCCATCCGGCGCCCCGTGGCGCACTGTCCACAGGCTCCCGGCTCCGTACCCCTCCCCTTCGAGCGGGGCACCCCGTGAGACGAGACCCCGCTCGCCCGGCCGCCCTCAGTCGCCGTACTCCGGCGCGGGCGGCCCCGATATGCCGGGCAGATCGGCCTGCAGCCACTTGCGGTACGCCCGCATCCAGGCACTGCCGTCCCCGCCGCTGCGGTAGTCGTCCAGGACCTTGTTGACCCGGCGCACCAGATCCGGGTCGTCCCTGTTCATCGCCACCCCGTACGACTCGTCGGTGAACGGCCGGCCCTTCAGCTCCACCGTCGGGTCCTGCGCCGCCTGCGCCGCCGCCAGCGCACTGTCGGTGACCACCGCGTCCGCCTCGCCCAACTGGAGCCGCACCAGGCAGTCCAGCTGGTTGGGCGCGGTCAGCACCCGCGCGCCGTGGTTGCGCCGCGCCAGCTCCGCCTCGCCCGTCGAACCCGCCGCGGTGCACACCCGCCTGCCGCGCAGCGAGTCGTCGAACGCCGTGATCGGCGACTCCTTCGGCGCCAGCACCTGCTGCCCCGCCTGGAAGTACGCCGTCGAGAACGCCACCCGCTCCTTGCGCGCGCAGTTGATCGTCATCGTCCGCACCACCATGTCCACCGTGCGCTGCCGCACCGCCGGGATCCGCTGGTTGGTCGGCACCGCCTGGAAGACGACCTTGGCGTCCGGCCCCAGGATGTCCCGGGCGATCGCCCGCGCCAGGTCGATGTCGAAGCCCTCCAGCCGGCCGGTGTCCCGGTCGCGGTACCCCCACCGGTAGGTGTTCTGGTCCACCCCGACGACCAGTTGGCCCTTCTCCTTGATCCTCTCCACCGCCGGACCGTCGACGGGCGAGGGCCGCAGGCTCTCCGCCGCGGTGCCCGGCGTGCACCGCGCCGCGGCCGGCGTCGCGTGCGGCGTCCCGGGCCCGTACGCGCGGTGCGTCGCCACCGGGCCCGGGCCCTCCGGACGCGCCCCATGGCCCAGCGCGGGCACCAGCACCGTCGCGGTCGCCGCCATCACGGCCATGCCCGTCACGACCGGCGCCAGGACGGCCCGCAGATTCCGCAGCCCCCGCCCGCGCGTCCCCATCTCCCCTGACCTCCTCACCGGTACTCCGACAGCCTGCGCCCGATCCCCAGCACCGCCGCGACCGCGGCCACGACGGCCAACACCCCGGCGCCCACGGCCAGCAGGCCGAACGCCGCCCGCCCGCGCTCCGCCGCCGACCGGAACCGCGCCTGCTCATGGACGAGCGCCCGCCCCAGCCCCGTGTCGACCCGGTCGAACGACGCGCCCGTCGAGCCGTCCCCGCCGATCACCTGCGCCAGCGCCCGGTGGTAGTCGCCCCGGTCGTCCGCCGCCCGCGCCGCGGCGTGCCGGACCCGCCACTGCCCCAGGGCCGCCACCGCGTCCCGCACCGGCCGCCGCCCCGCCTCGTCGCCCGCCAGCACCAGCGCCCGCCCCAGCTCCCCCGCGCCGCCCACCGGGCCCGGACCGTCCGCCGGGCCCGCCAGCCGCCCCATCTTCGCCTGGAAGTCGACCTCGTAGAAGTCCTTCTGGTCGGCGGTCAGCACCGCGCCGCGCGCCACCAGCGTCAGATTCTCGTCCGCCCGCGCCCGCAGGGCGTCGATCCGGGCGGTGTTGAGCACCTGCAGCGACCGGGCGCCGTGCGCATACGCGTCGGTCAGCCCGGCCCGCGCCACGACGTGCGCCGCCACCAGCCACAGCAGCACCGCCACCGAGGCCGCCGTCGCCGCCAGCAGACCGCGGCTGAACACCCGGTTGGTGCGGCGGTAGTGCCGGAACTGCGCCCACACCAGAGCGGCCAGCGCCGCCACCGCCGCGGCCAGCGCCCACCACGGCCGCGCGGTGGCCCGCCGCAGGTCGACGGCGAGCCGCTGTCGCTCCGCGTCGTACAACGCCCGGGCCGCCGGGAGGAGTTCCGTCCGCATCCGCTCGTTGGCGTACCGCAGATAGGCGCCGCCCAGGGGCAGCCCCTGCCGGTTGTTGGTACGGGCCGTCTCGATCAGCCCGGTGTACCGCGGCAGCAGGGTGTTCAGCCGGGCGATCTGCCTCCCGGCCGGATCCGCCCGCCCGCCCTCCGGGCCCGGCACCCGCGCCTGCGCCGCCGCCTTCACCAGCAGTCGCGACGCGGTCGCCAGGTCCTGCTCGTAGCGCGTCCGGGTCGCCGGGGACTCCGTGCCGCCCGCCAGGAACCCGCCGGCGGCCGTGGTGTCGGCGTCCGCCAGCGAGCGGTAGACGCTCGCCGCGTCCGCGGTCAGCGGCTGACTGCGCAGCACCACGTCGTCGGCGGCCCGCGACCGGTCCGTCACCTGCCAGGCGGTGGCCGCCCCGAACACCACGACCAGCAGCGCCAGCACCGCACCGAGGGCGCGCAGCCGCCCCGGCTCGGTCGTCGCGGCCGCCCGCAGCCGGTCCACGCCCTCGGCCCACGCGGTGCGCCGGCGCGCGGCGGACGGCACAGAGGAAACCGAGGACATTGACGACACCGAGGACACCGACGAACCACCCCCTGGGTCGCTGACTGCGGGCCGGTCCCGCGCCCGGCGCCCGGCGCCCGCGGGCACGAGGCGCACGGCCGTCAGTATGTCCGCATCGCCCGGTCAGCACACCGGACTTGACCCGATCTTGTTCGGAACGCCAAACCCTCCGCGGCCCTCCCACGGCCTCCCGTCGGCGCCCCACCACCCGTCATCACGCCCGCCCGCCGCCCCTGGTTCCCCGCCGGCCGCCCAGGGCGCGCACTCTCCCCCTCGCACCCCCGCCGCACTCCTGCGCGCCGCTGACGACCCCACCCCTCTCCGACTACGCTGAGTGACGAAAGGTCGGCCCTCCAGCCAACCCTCGAAGCAACAGAAGCAAGAAGCAACAGACGCAATAGACGCGACAGAACCAACGAAACCAACGAAACCAACGGAAGCAACGAAACCAACGGAGGTAACGACGTCATGCGCCGCATCAACCAACTCCTGTCCCCTCTCGCCAAGGCCACCACCAGGGCCTCCAGCACCCCCGTTCCCGCCGCCCCGGCCAGCGGATTCCTCACCATCGGCAGCACGACCTACATCAATCCGACCGGCACCTACCCCCTCCTCCACGCACCCGACGGAGCCCTCACTCCCATCGTCAACGACACCGACCGACCCATCACCATCATCACGGAAAGCGACCATTCCCCGCCCCCGCCCGCCCTCGTCCTCGCCCCGGGCGAACGCACCGAGACCCGCAGAGGCAACTGCGTACAGGTGGGGTGAGCCGCCTGCGGCCGGGGGCTCGGACGGGCGGTGGCCGGGTCGGTGACCGGGCGCGCGCGGACCGAGCGGCGGAGGCCGCCAGGGCCTGTCCGGCGGATCTCCGGTGAGGGCGGATGCCGTCCCCTGGCCCTGCTGATCAACCCGGGCCAATGGGGCGACGCCCCCGCAGCTGCGGCCGCCCGCCGGCTTCGACGAGACGATCTACAAGCGCAGGAACGAAGTGGAGCGGACGATAAACGCGTTGAAGAACTTCCGGGCCGTGGCCATGAGGTTCGACAAGCGCGCCTACGTCTTCCACGGCACCCTCACCGTCACCGTCGCCTCGATCCGCCTCTGGCTTCGCCCGGCTCGACCTCCGAGCGACGGTAGCCGGATCGCATCGGCGTGACCCGGCTACCTGACCATAGGGGCGGTCGGGGCCCGGGTCGCCTTTGACGAGGCGAGCGCGATCAAGTTCGTTGACGACGCCGGGCAAAGGCGGCGGCAATCGCCATGGCCAAGGTGGTGTTGGCGGTGGTCCAGAACACGAGCTTGGCGTTCGGCCCATTGACCGTCCGCAACTCCCCGTCTGCGTGGCGGCAGAACGAGTCGGGCGGGAAATACTGCGAGACGGGAGTGCCGCGCATGCCGTAGCAGGGCGACGTCTCGGGGAACAGGCCCGGCTGCGCGCGCTGCGAGAGGGTCCAGCCGACGAACACTGTCAGCCACCCGGCCAGCAAGAACACGATCAGCATCCAGGGAGGGACTCTCGCTCGCCGCCCCAGCAGCCAAACCAGGGAGGTTGGCATGACGAAAACGACAACCGCAGCGAACAGCAAGATCAGAGCCTTCATGGTCCCACGACCATACTGATCAAAGATCCGTTGGACAGGCCCTGGGCCGCTGGTCGCGGTCCGGGCGGAGGCGGACACCTTCGTCCCTTACGTCCATGCAGCCCGCAGGCGTGCGTAGGCCCGGTGGGGCGGTCTGGGGGTTGCCCGGTCCAGGGCGTCCAGGGCGGCGCCGAGGACCGGGGGCGCGGTGACGAGGTGCGGGACGGCCTTCGGCGCCCGGGCGGCGAGGAGTTCGGTGACGTGGTCCTGGAGAAGGGGGTGCCGGGCGGCGAGGATGCCGCCGCCGAGGATGACCGGGGTCGGTTCGGTGAGGAGGCCGAGGCGCTGGAGGGCGACGGAGGCCATCAGGGCGATCTCCTCCGCCTGACGGGCCACGAGGGAGCGGGCGACGGTGTCGCCGTCCGCCGCGACGGCGAAGAGAAGGGGGGACAGTTCGTGCCGGCGGTCGACCGGGATCCGGTGCAGGTGCAGGGCTTCGATCAGTTCCGCCATGGTCGTCAGGCCGAAGTGGGCCGGTAGCGCGCGGGCGAGTTCGCTCGGTGCGCCGCGGCCGTCCTCGGCGCGGGCCGCGTGCCACAGGGCCTCGTCGGCGAGGAAGGAGCCGCCGCCCCAGTCGCCGGAGATCCGTCCGACGGCCGGGAAGCGGGCGGTGGCACCGTCGCGGCCGACGCCGACGCAGTTGATGCCGGCGCCGCAGACCACGGCGACGCCCAACTGCTCGGCGCCGTCCGGGAGTCCGGTGCGGAGCAGAGCGAAGGTGTCGTTGCGGACGGTGACGGTGTCCGCCCAGCCGCGGGTGGCGATCTCTGTGGTCAGGCGGGTCACTTCGACGGGGAGGTCGGCGTTGGCGAGGAAGGCGGAGAGATGGGCGGCCGGGCCGTCGGCGGGCAGTCCGGCCTGGCGCCGGGCCTCGGCGATCAGGGGGGCGAGCACGTCCACGGCCCGGGCGGGGCCGACCACATGCGGCGGGAAGCCGCCGCCGCGGGCCCGGCCGAGGACCCTGCCGTCGGTGGCGACGAGCACCACGTCGGTCTTGCTGTTGCCCGCGTCGACGGCGAGCGCCGTGCCGGTCAGGCCCACGTGAGGTGCTCCCGGTTGTGTGCGATCAGTGCGTCGGCGAGCCGGTCCGCGTGGTCGATCTGGCCGATGAGGGGGTGTGCGAGGAGTGCGGAGAAGACCCGGTCGCGGCCGCCTTTGAGGGCCGCGTCCAGCGCCAGGTGCTCGTAGGCCGTGACATGGGCGACGAGCCCGGCGAAGAGGGGGGCGAGGGGGCGGAGGGGGAGGGGGGAGGCCCCCCGGGAGCCGACCGCCGCCGGCACCTCGATCACCGCATCGTCCGGCAGGAACGGCAGCGTCCCGTTGTTGAGGGTGTTGACGACCTGCACGTCACCGACCGGCTGCACGTCAGCGAACGACTGCACGTCGCCGGCCGTCTGCTCGCCACCGCCCGCAGCCGTCACGCCGCCCCCGCCCCCGCCCCCCAGCAACGACGACGTCAGGGCGGCCGCTGCCTCGGAGTAGTAGGCGCCGCCGCGGCGGGAGAGGAGGGTGGGTTTCTCGGCCAGGGCCGGGTCGGCGTAGAGGTCGAGGAGTTGGCGTTCGAGGGCGGCGACCTCGGCGGCGCGGGAGGGCTTGGTGCGCAGCTCCGCCACCACCGCGTCGTGCTGGTAGTAGTAGCGCAGGTAGTACGAGGGGACGA
Organism: Streptomyces sp. S186; assembly: GCF_051603415.1. NCBI lineage: Bacteria > Bacillati > Actinomycetota > Actinomycetes > Kitasatosporales > Streptomycetaceae > Streptomyces > Streptomyces sp. S186. The sequence goes on from NZ_CP193932.1 coordinate 5,399,771, forward strand.
CGCCCAGGTGGTCGAGGAGCGCGCGGGGCATGCGGAGGTCCGCGGCGAGGGCGTCGCCGTGCTCGGCGAGGAGGCGGGGCAGGACGTCCTGGCCGTCGACGCGGACGGCCCGTTCCCAGGTGAGGTGGTTGAGGCCGATGTGCTCCAGCTCGACGCGTCCGGGGGCCACGCCGAGCAGCCCGGCGAACTTCCGCTGGAAGCCGATGGCCACGTTGCACAGCCCGACGGCCTTGTGCCCGTGGGTGAGCAGGGCCCGGGTGACGATGCCCACCGGGTTGGTGAAGTCCACGATCCAGGCGTCCGGGCAGCGGCGGCGGACCCGTTCGGCGATGTCCAGGACGACCGGGACGGTGCGCAGTGCCTTGGCGAGGCCGCCCGCGCCGGTGGTCTCCTGGCCCACGCAGCCGCACTCCAGCGGCCAGGTCTCGTCCTGGTTGCGGGCCGCCTGCCCGCCGACCCGGAGCTGGAGGAGGACGGCGTCCGCGCCGTCGAGGCCGGCGTCCAGGTCGTCGGTCCAGGTGATCCGGCCCGGGTGGCCCTGCCGGGCGAAGATCCGGCGGGCCAGTCCGCCGATCAGCTCCAGCCGCTCGGTGGCCGGGTCGATCAGGACGAGTTCGCCGACCGGCAGCACGTTCCGCAACCGCGCGAAGCCGTCGATGAGTTCGGGGGTGTAGGTCGAGCCGCCGCCGACCACGGCGATCTTGACGGGGGAGTGCGGGGGGCGGCCCCCGGACGTTGCCAGCATGAGCGATTTCAGCCCTTCACTCCGGTGAGTGTGACGCCTTCGACGAAGGCCCTCTGTGCGAAGAAGAAGACGAGAATGACGGGGGCCATGACCAGTACCGTCGCGGCCATGGTGAGGTTCCAGTTGACGTTGTGCGCGCTCTTGAAGGACTCCAGGCCGTAGGAGAGGGTCCAGGCGGCCGGGTTCTGCGCGGTGTAGATCTGCGGCCCGAAGTAGTCGTTCCAGCAGAAGAAGAACTGGAAGAGGGCGACGGCGGCGATGCCGGGGCGGGCCATCGGGACGATGATCCGCAGCAGGGTGCGGAGTTCGCCGCAGCCGTCGACCTTCGCGGACTCCACATATTCCTGAGGGATCGTCAGCAGGAACTGGCGGAGCAGGAAGATCGAGTAGGCGTCGCCGAACGCCATCGGGATGATCAGCGGCCAGACCGATCCGGTCAGATGCAGCTGCTGCGCCCACACCAGGTACATCGGGATGACGACGACCTGGGGCGGCAGCATCATCGTGGCGAGGACGAGCAGCATCGCCGTGCGGCGGCCGCGGAAGCGGAAGCGGGCCAGCGCATAGGCGACCGGGATCGCCGAGCAGACCGTGAAGAGGGTGCCCAGGCCCGCGTAGAGCAGCGAGTTCCGCCACCAGCCGAGGAAGCCGGGGGTGGTGAACACGGCGGCGTAGTTGGACCAGTTCCATTCGTGCGGCCACAGTTCGCCGCTCATCGCCTGGTCGTCGTTCATGACGGAGGTCAGGAAGACGAAGACGAAGGGGAGGAGGAAGAACAGGGCGGCGGCGACGGCCACCGCGTGCACGGCGATCCAGTGCAGCAGCCGTCTGCGGCGGGCGCGGGCGGCCGGGGCGCCGGTGGTGCCGGGTGTGCGGGCGCGGGCGGGGCGCCGGGTGAGCGTCGTGGTGGTCATGTCGGTTCGGTCCTCCGTCACGTCGGTTCGGCCCTCGGTTCGGTCCTCCGTCATGGCGACGGTCAGTCCTCCGCCGGGAGCAGGCCGGTGCGCTTGCGCAGCAGCAGGGTGGTGACGGCCATGGCGAGGGCGAACAGCACCAGCGACAGGGCGCAGGCGGCGCCGGTGTTGAAGTTCTGGAAACCCAGCGAGTAGATGAGCTGCGGCACGGTCAGGGTGGAGTGGTCCGGGTAGCCGGGCTGGATGACGGTGCCGGGGCCGAGGGAGACGCCGGAGGCGAGCTTCCCGGCGACCAGTGCCTGGGTGTAGTACTGCATGGTCTGCACGACGCCGGTGACCACCGCGAACAGCACGATCGGGGTGATCGACGGCCAGGTCACATAGCGGAACCTCGCCCAGGCGCCGGCCCCGTCCAGCTCGGCGGCCTCGTACTGCTCCTTCGGGACGTCCAGCAGCGCCGCCATGAAGATCACCATCAGGTCGCCGATGCCCCACAGGGACAGCAGGACCAGCGACGGCTTGGCCCAGGCCGGGTCGTTGAACCACTGCGGGCCGGGGATGCCGGCCGCACCGAGGATCTCGTTGACGGGCCCGGTGGCCGGGTTGAGCAGGAAGACGAAGGCGACGGTGGCGGCCACCGGCGGTGCCAGATACGGCAGATAGAACGCGGTGCGGAAGAATCCGGCACCGGCTTTCACCTTGGTGACGAGCAGCCCGATGCCCAGTCCGAAGACGACGCGCAGCGCCACCATCACCACGACCAGCCAGAGCGTGTTCCACAGCGCCGGCCCGAACAGCGGCATCTGGGTCAGTACGTATTTCCAGTTCCGCAGGCCCACGAAAGCGGGCTGCTCGATCTGGTTGTAGTGCATGAAGGAGAAGTAGCCGGTGGCGATCAGCGGGTAGCCGAAGAAGACCGAGAATCCGACGAGCCAGGGGGAGAGGAATCCCAGGATGCGCAGGCGTGCGCGGAGGTGTTTGCGCCGCAGCGCCGGCGTGCGGGAGGCGGTGGCTGCCATGGGGCTCCGTCAGTTCTCGGACTGGAGGTTGTCGGCGTCGATCCGGGCGTCGAGTGCGCGCAGTCCGGCGTCGAGATCGGGGACCTTTCCGGCTTCCACGGCGTAGGAGAAGTCCTGGAGCGAGGTGACGTACATGTCGCCGTTGTCGGACGGGGGCAGTGCGGTGCTGTGCGGATTGCGGACGATGCCGAGGAAGGTACGGAATTCCGGATCGGCGTCCAACCGGGGGGAAACGAGGGCGGCGTTGGTGGACGGGACGTTGTGGAGGGCGTTGGCGAAGGCGACCACCTGGTCGGTGTCGACGGTCAGGAATTTCACCAGTTCCCAGGCCGCGTTCTGGTGCCGGCTGCTGTGCGCGATACCGGCGACGGTGCCGGTGAGATAGCCCCGGCCGTAGGTGCCGGCGCGGTCGTCGGGCACCGGCATCGGCGCCACGCCCCAGTCGAACGGCGCCTTCGCCTTCCTGAGCATCAGGCCGCGCCATTCACCGTCCATGTGCATGGCCACCTTCTGCCGCAGAAAGGCGTTCTGTGCCGACATCTCGTCGCCGAACGTGGTGCGGAACCTTTCCAGCGGGCCGTATCCGCCCTGGGCGTCGAGGAGTTCGCGCTGGGTGGTGAAGAAGTCCCGGGTCGACGGTTCTGCGGCGAGCCGCGCCTTTCCGTTCCGGTCGAAATAGCGTGGGCCCCACTGTGCGAACAGCCGGTCCGGGCTGTTCTGGTAGAGCCGGAAGTCCGGCATGAAGCCGACCTGTCGGTATCCGCCGTCCTCGGTGCGCCGGGTGAGTTTCCCGGCGTCCCGTTTCAGCTCCGACATGGTGCGCGGCGGCCGGGTGATGCCGGCTTTCCGGAAGGCGTCCTTGTTGTAGTACAGCCCGTAGGTGTCGGCGAGCAGCGGCAGTGCGCACTGCCGGCCGCGGTACTGCGTGTAGGAGAGCAGGGGTCGGGGGAAGACCTTTTCCTTCACCACGCCGCTCTTGCGCAGAAAGGGGTCGAGGTCCGCCCACATTCCGGAGGAGCAGTACTGGCCGACGTTGTGGGTGGTGAACGACGACACCACGTCGGGTGCGTCGCTGCCGCCGGCCCGCAGCGCCTGGTTCATGGTGGCGTCGGTGACGTTCCCGACGGCCTTCACGGTGATGTTGGGGTGGCGTTTCTCGAACCGCGCGATGCTGTCGTCGATGGCCTTGACCTCGCCGGGGTCGGACCAGCCGTGCCAGAAGGTGAGGGTGACCGGCCGGGTGGGGTCGTCGCGGTCGCTGCCGACGGCGGGGTGGGCGCAGCCGGCGGCGAGCAGCCCGGCGGCGGCCAGCGCCACGGGCAGCGCCGCCGGCCGGCCGGTCCGGCCACGGCGGCGGGCGCGGGGACGCGGGCGGCCGTGCGGTCGCGGTCGGGCACCCGGGCGGGGGAGCGGCATGAACGGCACGAGCGGCATGCGGACTTCCTTACGTCGCGGGGGTTCCCGGGCGCCCGGGCGGGCTCCCGGCCGTGGCGGCCGCCGGGCCGGTCGGACGCACCGGACGGGCCCGGGCCGGCGGGCTCACCCGGTGTCGAAGACCACGTCGCGGGCCTCGGCCAGTGCCGTGCGCAGCGCGCCGGTGAGGATGGGGTTGCCCGCGATGTCGCTGATGCGGATCTCCGGGCGGGGCAGCGCGAGCCCGGTGAACTCCGCCTCGACCAGGGCCCGCAGCGCCTCCCCGCCGGCCTGCGGCACCTCGCCGGAGAGCACCACGAGCCGGGGGTCGACCACCGCGACCACCGCGGCCAGGCCGGTCGCCAGCCGCCGTGCGACCTCGGTCCGTACGGCGTCCCGGGCCAGCGCCTCGGCGACGGTGCGGACCTCCGGGGCGCCGACGGCCCGGGCGAGGGCGAGCACGCTGGGCGCGCCGACCAGCCGTTGGAAGCCGCCGCCCGCGTCCGGCCGGGCGGCGCCGCGGTCACCGTCCCGGGCCGGCGGGGCGCCGGGCAGCGGCATGTAGCCGATCTCGCCGGCGCCGCCGGTGGCCCCGCGCAGCAGCCGCCCGTCCAGCACGATCGCGGCGCCCACGCCCTCGTCGACCCACACCAGCACGAAGTCGTCGAAGTCCTGGGCGGCGCCGTCGTGTTGCTCGGCCACGGCGGCCAGGTTCACGTCGTTCTCGATGACGAGGGGGACGCCGAGGGCCTCGGCCAGTTCCTCCTTCAGCGTCCGCGACTGCCAGCCGGGCAGGTGGGGGGCGTACCGGAGCAGGCCGGTCTGCGGGTCCAGGGCGCCGGGGGTGCCGATCACCGCGCGGTGCAGCGCCGCACGCGTCAGTCCGGCCTTGGCCAGCGCCCCGTCGACGGCCCGCGCCACCAGCCGGGCGGTCCGTGCGGTGGCGTCCTCGGCGGCCGTGTCCTCGGGGGCCGCCTCGGTGCCGATCCGTTCCTCGGTGCTGATCCGTTCCTCGCCGAGCACCCGTCCGGTGATGTCGGCGACGGCCGCGGTGATGCCCAGCTGGTCCACGGCGAGCGCGGCGACGTGTGCGGCGGCCGGATTCACCTCGTACAGCTGGGCGTTGGGGCCCGGCCGGCCGGTGACGTTGCCGGTGGTCCGGACGAGTCCGGCCGCGGTGAGCCGGGCGAGCAGCTGGGAGGCGGTCGGCTTGGACAGCCCCGTCAGTTCGCCGATCTGGGTGCGGGTCAGGGGGCCCTGGGAGACCAGCAGGTCCAGTGCGGCCCGGTCGTTCATCGCCCGCAGCACCCTCGGTGTGCCCGGCGTTCCCTGTCCTGGTCCTGCTGCGGCCATGACTGCTGCCCACCCCGTGTTCCGTGCGGAAGCCGGTCGGACGTCGACCGGAAGCGGCCTGAAGCCAACCGGAAGGCGTCTGTTAGGAAACCTTCCAATTGTTGGAAGGAAGGTAGGGCGGCCGTCGGGCGCGCGTCAATGGGCCGGGCGGAGGTTTCGCTCGCCCGGGGGTGGGCCGGGTGCGGCCGGGCAGGCAAAGAGGGGCGCCCGGCGGTCGGCCGGTGCGCCCCTCAGTGGTCCCCCGTGTCCCCCGTGTCCCCCGTGTTCTCTGGGTTCTTCGATCCCCCGTCCTGTGTTTCGCCGGGCCTCAGCCCTCTTCCCAGCCCACGCTGCCGACGCCGGTGCCGCCGTCGCAGGTGGCCTCGGAGTGGTCCCGGGCGCCCGGGTTCAGGGTCCGCCACGGGCCGGTCTGGTCGGGCCACCAGCCGCAGACCACGGTCGCCCGGAAGGCGATGGTGCGGTTGGTGTTGTTGGTGCAGTCCGCGGTGCCGCGGCGTCCGTCGGTGGTCGTGGTGCAGTTGAGGTCGTTCTTGATCTGCGGCCGCGCCGCGGCGGACGCGGGGGCCGCGGCGGTCAGAACCCCCGCGCTGCCGAGCATCAGAACCGAAGCGACGGCCCCCGTGGCCACGCGATTGCGGATCTTCATGGTGAAGTCTCCTTCTCCGTCCTTGGTGTCGTTGGTGCCGACACCGAGGACACGAAGCGGGACCGCGCCCCGTATGACAGAGGCGCATGTGATCTGGGTCACATGCGCCTCGTCGTCCGTCTCCGTGGCCCCACTGGGGGCGCGGCCCTACTGCTTGTCCAGCTGTGGCGGCGGGATCGGTGTCGCCGCCTGGGTCTGCGGCGACGACGGGTTGCCGAGCACCGAGGGGGCGGCGATCCCCGCGGACGGGTCGGCCGGCGCCGTCTCGTCCTCCTCCTCGGCCGGGCGCGGCGCGAGGTGGATGCCCGCCGCGTCCAGCGCGTGCTTGATGCGCCAGCGCAGTTCCCGCTCGACGCCGGCCGCCTTGCCCGGCATGGTCTTGGCCGACACGCTGACCGTGACGGTGTCCAGCGACACCTCGCTCAGGCCCAGCACCTGCACCGGCTCCCACAGCTGCTCGTTCCACGGCTCGGCCTTGGACATCGCCTCGCCGGCGTCGGTGATCACCGTGCGGGCCCGCTCCAGGTCCTGGTCCGCGGCGACCAGCACGTCCACGCTCGCGGTGGACCAGCCCTGGCTGAGGTTGCCGATCCGCTTGACCTCGCCGTTGCGGATGTACCAGATCGCGCCGTTGGCGCCGCGCAGCTTGGTGACCCGCAGGCCGACCTCGATGACGGTGCCGGTGGCCACGCCCGCGTCGATCTCGTCGCCGACGCCGTACTGGTCCTCCAGGATCATGAAGACGCCGGAGAGGAAGTCGGTGACGAGGTTGCGGGCGCCGAAACCGATCGCGACACCGGCCACACCGGCGCTGGCCAGCAGCGGCGCCAGGTTGATCTGGAGCACCGAGAGCACGGTCAGCGCGGCGGTGCCCATGATCACGAACGAGGCGACGCTGCGCAGCACCGAGCCGATCGCCTCCGAACGCTGCCGCCGCCGCTCGGCGTTGACCAGCAGTCCGCCCAGCGCGGTGTGCTGGGCCGCAGCGGCGGTGCGGTTCATCCGCTCGATCAGCTTGGTGATGGTGCGGCGTATCACATGCCGCAGGACCACCGCGATCACGATGATCAGGACGATCTGCAGGCCGGACGTGAGCCACGTCCCCCAGTTCGCCTGTATCCAGTCGGCGGCGTTGGTGGCCTTCTGGGTGGCCTCGTCGAGGGAGCTAGGACCGGTGGAGCCGGACGCGGCGGTGCGCAGGGGCGCGGCGGCGGCCGGCGGGGCGGACCAGTACACAGCGGAACCTTCCGTGAGGGACAGCAGGCCCGGCCCGCTCTGGGACCCGAGAAAGCCGGGCTGACGTACCACACTAACGGGGCAACGCGGGCGGTCCGCCCCTGTGTTCGATCAAGGAGCTTCCGGGAAGGGTGGAATGAGCCGGATCTGGAGGGATCTGCGACCCTGTGCTCGAAAACACCTCCGGCCCGTTACCCGGTCATGGTGGCGCTCCGACCAGGCACCGGGGGACACTGTGGGGAGATCGTCCCGGCGCGAGCCACGCGCCGCCGGCGTACAAGGAGGCACCCGTGCCGCATGTCCTGGTCCTCAACGCGTCGTACGAGCCGCTCGGCGTCGTACCGCTCCGCCGCGCGCTCATCCTCGTCCTCAATGAGAAGGCCGTCAGCCTTGAGGAATCCGGCGCCCTGATGCACAGCGCGACCCGTGTCATACCGGCTCCGAGCGTGGTTCGCTTGAAGCGGTTTGTGAGAGTGCCCTTTCGGGGCCCCGTCCCGCTGACCCGACGGGCGCTGTTCGCCCGGGACGGCGGGCGTTGTATGTACTGCGGTGGCGTCGCAACCAGCGTCGACCACGTCATCCCGCGCAGCCGCGGCGGCCAGCACACCTGGGAGAACGTCGTCGCCGCGTGCCGGCGCTGCAACCACGTCAAGGCCGACCGCCATGTCGCGGAGATCGGCTGGCGGCTGCGCCATCAGCCCGCCCCGCCGTCCGGACTGGCCTGGCGCATCATCGGCACGGGGCATAGGGACCCGCGCTGGCTGCCCTACTTGCAGCCGTACGGCGCGGACGACGCGTTGGCCCGGATCGATGCCGTATCGGCGTAGATCCGGGTTTTTGCTGCGTCATGCGGGACGGCGGTCCCGGTGTGGCGGGGGTTCCGAGGGGCCCCCGCCACGGCGTGTCACCCGCCCGCCACCGCGTACGCCTCCACGCCCCACAGTGAGTAGCCGAACCGCGTCGCCCGCTTGTCGCCCTGGATACGGACGTAGCGGGCGTCCTTCGCGTCCATCCGCACCGCCTCCTTGCCGCCCTTGCCGTCGCGGACGGTGGCGGCGGTGCGCCAGGTGTGCCCGTCGGACGAGACCTGGACGCGGTAGGCGGCCGCGTAGGCGTCCTGCCAGTGCAGGACCACCAGGCCGAGCCGGGTCGGGCGGGGCAGCGTGAACTGCAGCCAGGCGGCGTCCTCGGCGGGGGAGGACCAGCGGGTCCTGGGGTCGCCGTCGGTGGCCGCGGATGCCGGGAAGTCGTCGGTCTCGTCGCCTGACGAGGAGGCGTTGGCGCCGCGCGCCAGATCGGGGCCGCCGGTGGGCGGGAAGACCCGCAGGGTCAGCTTCTGCTGCCGGCCGGCGAAGGCGACCGGGACCTCGTACGTCCCGGAGGGGGTGTCCTTGGGGATGTCCACGGTCACCGGGACGAGCGCGGTGCCGCCCCGCGGGGCGGTCACCTCCTTCGGCGCGTGGACGGTGAAGCCCTTGGGGGCGGTGACCGTCAGCGGGCCGTGCACCTCGCCGGGGCGGCGGGAGGAGATCCGGGCCTCCACCACGGCCCGGCCGCCGGTCTGGGCGTCGGTCTCGGTCCGGGACAGTTCCAGGCCGGCCGGCGGGGTGTCGTCGAACCACGGCGTGAGCGCGTGCACGGACGGTGCCGGGGTGCCGCCGTCCCAGGTCAGCCGCACCGCGTCGGCGCGCAGCCCGGCCGTGCGGGTCTCCGTCCAGCCGGTCGCCGACAGCGGGCCCAGGCGCTGCCAGCCGGACCCCGGCACATGCGCCTCCAGGGACACCGCGCCGGCCGCCGGGCCCGGATCGGTGAGCGCGCCGACCGCGGCCAGCGGGCGCACGCGCGGGAAGGGCACGGTCAGCGCCGTGCGGCCGTCGCCGCGGTCCGGTGCCGGGGCCTTGCCGTGGGCCCCCGTCCAGGCGTCCGCCTCGGTCATCGCACGGTCCAGGAACGGCGCCAGGACGCCCTTGCCGACCGTCGCCGGGCTGCCGTCGAGCTGCGTCCGCAGCCGCAGCACCGCGCGCTGTGCCGACCAGGCCGCGTCGCCGTCGTCCCGGGCCTGCGCCAGCAGGGTGTCCACGGCCTGCGCCCCGGCGTCGCCGAAGCGGGCCAACTGCTCGGCCCACGGCCCCACTTCGGCCCGCAGGTCGGAGGCCAGGCCCCGGGGTGCGGCGCTCATGGTGCGGAACGCGGCCCGCAGCGCCTGCGCGGCCTTGGCGAAGTCCGGGTCGTCCCCGGGCCGGCCGCCGTTGACGGCCGCCGCGCGGGTCTGCCAGAAGCGGTCGATCAGCGGCCGGAGGTACCCCGACTCCTCGCCGTCGAGCAGTGACGACGCGGTGTTCCCGGCCAGCGTGCGCAGCGCCGCACGGGCCCCGGGGTCGGCGCCGGCGAGGTCGTCGACGGCCGCCGCCCAGGACTGCGCGGGGCGGTAGTCGCGTGGGTTCCAGGCGTAGTCGGCGGCGGTGAACAGCGGGATCCGGGACGCCAGCGGCTGCGCCATGGCGTTGGCGAGCAGTGCCGCCGAGCCGGTGGCGACGGCCGGTTCGCGGCCGGTGTAGGGGCCGAGGAAGATCCGGTCCCGGGCGTAGTCGTTGACGGGGTAGTTGTCCATGGTGACCAGCGGGTGGCGGAACGCCGCGCGGGCGGCGGCCAGTTCGCCGCCGGTGATGGTCCGCGGCACCACCCCGACGCCCGTCCAGGCCACCGTCACCCGGTCGTTGAGCGCCGCGGCCAGCGCGCCGCGGTAGGCGGTGGCCCCGTCCTGGTAGTACTCGGTCGGCATCAGGGACAGCGGCGCGGCGCCTGGGTACCGCTCGGCGAGGTGCCGGGCCAGCGCGTTGGCGACCCCGGCCTGCGCCTTGGCGGCGGCCTGCGGCCCGGTCCCGAAGGTCTCCGCGTCGGCCGCGCAGTGCCACTCGCTGTAGCTGACGTCCTGGAACTGCAGCTGGAAGGAGCGCACCCCCAGCGCCCACATCGCGTCCACCTTGCGGCGCAGCGCCCGCAGGTCGTCCTCGGAGGACAGGCACATCGCCTGGCCGGGCGCCACCGCCCAGCCGAGGGTGACGTGGTTGGCGCGGGCCCGTTCGGCCAGCGCCCGGAAGTCCGCCCGCTGTTCGGCCGGGTACGGTTCGCGCCACCGCGCCTGCCGGTACGGGTCGTCGCCCGGGGCGTAGAGGTACTGGTTCTGCTTGGTGCGGCCCATGAAGTCCAGCTGGGCCAGCCGCTGCGCGCGGCTCCACGGCTGCCCGTAGAAGCCCTCGGTGGTGCCGCGCACCCCGGTGGCCGGCCAGTCCCGGACGGCCACGGAGGCCAGCTGCCGGCCCCCGTCCTGGTCTTCGGTGACCAGCTGGCGCAGGGTCTGCGCGGCGTGGAAGAGACCGTCCGGGCCGACGCCGTCCAGCGCGACGGTGTCCCGGCCGGCGACCTGGCCCACGGCCAGGCGGTAGCCGCCGGACGGCAGATCGCCGCGGGCCGGCACCCGCAGCGCCCGCAGGGCGTCGTCCGCGGGCGGCCCGCCGGCCAGCAGCACCGGCCCGTCCGCGGGCAGCCGGTCGCCGGGCGCGGCCTGCCGCACGGTGCGCACCCCGGCCTCCCGCAGCAGCCCGCGCAGCACGTCGAGCGTGTACGGGTCGGTGTCGGGCGCGGCCACCAGTACCGCCGTCGGGCCGAGCGGCACCGCCGCGCCGAGCTGCCGCATCGACTGGGGGCGCGGCCAGACCGCGGGCGGGGTGCCCGCGTCGGCCGGCCGGCCGGGCTGGTCGGGAGTGCCGGCGGCGGGCTCCGCGGGGGCCGCCTGGGCGGCCGGTGCGCCGCCGAGCAGTCCTCCTATGACGGCCGCGGCCAGCGCGGTGGTGCCCGCCACCCGCGCCCGGCCGCCGCCCCTGCCCGTACCGGCTCTTCCGCTCCATACGCCCCGGATTCGCACGGTCGCTCCTCGTCCCCGTCTCTCGTGCTCACCGGCTTCCGCCGGCTCCCCCTGTGTGTCCCGTCGTCCGGCCGTCGCGCCCGCCCCGCGCGCCAGGGGGCCCGACCGGCGGACGGGAGCCGCGGTGCGGGTGGTGGTCGTGATGCGCGCGGTGCGGAACCGGGGGTGTCGCCACCCCTCGGTCCAGTTCGGACAGACCTTCGGCCGTGAGCCCACCATTGTCGCGGTGAGGGTGTCAACCGGGCCTCGGGCGCGCCCCCGGCCCCCCGTCGGAACGTCCCTTTCGTCCCCAAGTCCGGCCGGGTGGCGACCGCTTCGTGACCGCAGGAATTGCGTCGCGGAGGCCCGTCGCGCGCCGTTCTCTGCGCCGTGCGGCGCTCCCCGCCGCGAAATCGCCGGTCCGGGTCGTATTGTGACGTGACTCACGTTTGCTGGGTGAAGACGTCTGCGGCCGTGTCGACTGGGTAGGGCAGACGTGTCCCACTACCGATGAACGGGAGGCCCCTCGTGGCCGCATCCGCTCAGTTGCTCCTCGACGCCCTGGCCGCGAAACCCGGCGGCGAGTCCGGGCTCTTCGACGGGGTCTCCGGCCCCGACTCCGGCCTGGAGGGCTCCGGCTCGTTCAGCTTCACCGAGCCGCCGCTCACCAGCGAGCCCCCGCTCGCCGACAGCGCCCCGCTCACCAGCGAGGTCCCCATCACCGCCGAACTCCCGCTGACCAGCGAACCGACGGCCACCGGACTGGGCACGGAGTCGATGGAGGTCTGAGCCGCCATGGGCCGCGCCCGGCTCGCCCGGCTCCACGGCGTCGCCACGTCCTACGAGCCCGCACCGGGCCGCACCGTCCACGTCCCCGAGGGCACCGTCGTCGCCGTGCTCGCCGCACTGGGCGTCGACGCCTCCACCCCCGAGGCCGTCCGCGCCGCCCTGGCCGCCCATGAGGAGACCGGCCGCGCCCTGCTGCCGCCCACCGTCACCGCCCGCGCCGGCCGCCCGCCGCGCCTGCACGGCCTTCCCGACGGCACCGTCCTGAGCGTCCGCACCGAGGACGGCGCACGCGTCGGCGCGGAAGTACGGGACGGCACCCCGCACGGCGGCGCCCGGGACCCGGCCGCGCTCGCCGGCCTCCCCCTCGGTGTCCACGACCTCCGCGCCGCCGCCCCCGACGGCCGCACCGGCCGGGCCCACCTGATCGTCGCGCCCGGCACCGTGCCCGCCCCGCCCGGCCGCAGCCACGGCTTCCTCGTCCAGCTCTACTCCCTGCTCTCCCGCCACTCCTGGGGCATGGGCGACCTCGGGGACCTCGCCGACCTCGCCGCCTGGTCCGGCCGCACCCTGGGCACCGGCTTCGTCCAGCTCAACCCCCTGCACGCGGCGGTCCCCGGCCCGCCCACCGACCCCTCCCCCTACCGCCCCTCCTCGCGCCGCTTCCCCGACCCCGTCCACCTGCGGATCGAGCTGATCCCCGAGTACGCCCACCTGGCCGGCGACGCCCGCGCCCGGGCCGGCGAACTGGCCGCCCGAGCACGGGAGTTGCGCGACGACGTCCTCGACCGCGGCGGACTGATCGACCGGGACGCCGTCTGGGACCTCAAGCGCCGCGCCCTGGAGCTGCTCTGCGCCGTCCCGCTCGGCCCCGGCCGCCGCGCCGCGTACTGCGACTTCCTCGCCGAGCAGGGCTCGGCCCTGGACGACCACGCCACCTGGTGCGCGCTCGCCGAACGGCACGGCCCCGACTGGCGCGGCTGGCCGGCCGGCCTGCGCGACCCCCGCTCCCCGGAGACCGCCCGGGTCCGCCACCGCCTGCTGGACCGCATCGACTTCCACTCCCGCCTCGCGTGGTTCACCGACCAGCAGCTCGCCGCCGCCCAACGCGCCGCCCGCGAGGCCGGGATGGCCGTCGGCCTCGTCCACGACCTCGCCGTCGGCGTCCACCCCTCCGGCGCCGACACCTGGGCCCAGCAGGGCGCTTTCGCCGCCGGGATGTCCGTCGGGGCGCCGCCGGACGCCTTCAACTCCCGCGGCCAGGACTGGGGTCTGCCGCCCTGGCGCCCGGACGCCCTGGCCGCCGCCGGCTACGCCCCCTACCGCGACCTGCTGCGCGGCCTGCTCCGGCACGCCGGCGCGCTCCGCATCGACCACGTGATGGGCCTGTTCCGGCTCTGGTGGGTCCCCGAGGGCCGGCCGCCGACCGAGGGCGCCTACGTCCGCTACGACGGCGAGGCGATGCTCTCGGTGCTCGCCCTGGAGGCCCACCGGGCCGGCGCCGCCGTGATCGGCGAGGATCTGGGCACCGTCGAGCCCGGCGTCCGCGAGGCCCTCGCGGAGCGCGGCGTCCTCGGCACCTCCGTCCTGTGGTTCGAACGGGACTACGGCAACGGCTCCGGGGCCGACGGGGACGGGCCGGGCGACGCGGGAACGGCGGCGGACGGGGACGGCCCGGGGCCGGCGGCGGCCGTCGCCGAGGAGGCCCGGATCCTGGCCCCCGCCGAGTGGCGCGCCGGCTGCCTCGCCACCGTCACCACCCATGACCTGCCGCCCACCGCCGCCCGGTTCAGCGGCGCCGACGTCGCCCTGCGCGCCCGCCTCGGCCTGCTCACCGGCCCGGCGGCACAGGAGCGCTCCCGGGCCGCCCACGAGCTCCGCGAATGGCTCGGCGCGCTGTCCCACCACGGCCTGCTGCCGGAGGGCGCCGGCGACGAGGAGGCGGTGATCAAGGCCGTCCACCGCTTCCTGCTGCGCACCCCGGCGCGGATGGTCGGCATCTGGCTCCCGGACGCCATCGGCGACCGCCGCCCGCAGAACCTCCCCGGCACCTGGCAGGAATACCCCAACTGGCGCCTGCCCATCGCCGGCCCCGACGGCCGCCCGCACACCCTGGAGGAACTGACCGCCTCGCCCCGGCTGCACGCCCTGATGCGCGAGGTGGCGGCCCTGGCGGACTGACCGCGGCCGACCGCGGCGGGCCGTCCGGCCTGCCGGTATGCCGCTCGCCCCACCCCGGACGCGCGGGGCGGAGCACCGTCCGCTACGTTGAACGGGTGAGCAACAAGGTCAAGAACACCGCCCTGCGCGCCGGAACCGTCACCGCCGGCACCGCGCTGATGCTGCTGATGTCGTCCCCCGCGTTTGCGCTCACCCGCGACGACGGTGACGACCCGGGTCCGGGCCTGAGCGTGATCCAGACGCTCGGCCTCTACGTCGCCGCGCCGATCGTGCTCTTCCTGGTCATCGCCGGACTGGTCATCGCGGCGGACAAGTCCCGCAAGCAGGCCCGGTCCAAGGGCTGACCCCAGCCCTGCGCGGGCCCGCCCGCCCGCTGCCCGCGACCACGACGCGGACGCCTTCACAGGGGCGCCCACCGGTTCTTCCCGGACCGGTGGGCGCCCCTTTTCGCATGCACGGGCCAACGAGGTCGTCTGCGCGGGCCGACGAGTTCGCATGCGCGGGCCGACGAGCAAACGATCACGAAAGGCCGGACACAGGGCGCCAGTTGGGACTTTCCGGGCAAATGCCCCTTGGGGAGATGTTTAACCGGAGCGTACCTACGATGACGTAACCTACGGGGCCGTAAGTCCACACCTACGGCCCCGTAGGTTCGTCGTCCCCAGGAGTTCCCGTGACCATCGCCCCCGACCGCCTCGACGGAGCGCGCGGCCACGCCGCCTGGACCGACACCCGCCTGCTCTACGCCCTCGAAGAGGTCGTGGAGCGGGAGCTCAACCGGCATCTGAAGGTCGCCAAGGAGTGGATGCCGCACGAGTACGTGCCGTGGAGCGACGGACGGAACTTCGACGGGGTGCTGGACGGCGAGCCCTGGGCCCCCGACCAGTCCAAGGTCACGCCCATCGGCCGCACCGCGCTGGTGGTCAACCTCCTCACCGAGGACAACCTCCCCAGCTACCACCACGAGATCGCCACCCTCTTCGGCCGGGACGGCGCCTGGGGCACCTGGGTCCACCGCTGGACGGCGGAGGAGGGCCGGCACGGCATCGTCATGCGCGACTACCTGCTCACCAGCCGCGCGGTGGACCCGGTCGAGCTGGAGCGGTTCCGGATGGCCCACATGTCCGAGGGCTTCGAGTCCGACAACGCGCACGGCATGCTGCACTCGGTGGCGTACGTCGCCTTCCAGGAGCTGGCCACCCGGATCTCGCACCGCAACACCGGCCGGCACTCCGGCGACCCGGTGTGCGACCGGATGCTGGCCCGGATCGCCACCGACGAGAACCTCCACATGGTCTTCTACCGCAACCTCCTCGGTGCCGCCTTCGAGCTGGCCCCCGACCGGACGATGTGCGCCGTGCGGGACGTGGTCACCGGCTTCCGGATGCCCGGCCACGGCATGCCCGGCTTCGAGCGGGCCGCCGCCCGGATGGCCCTCGGCGGGATCTACAACCTCCGCATCCACCACGACGAGGTGCTCCAGCCGGTGCTGCGCCACCTGAAGGTGCTGGAGCGCGGCGGCCTGGGCCCCGAGGGGCTCGCCGCCCAGGAGGAGCTGGGCGCCTTCCTGGACGGCCTGGACG
Source organism: Streptomyces sp. S186 (assembly GCF_051603415.1). Taxonomy (NCBI): domain Bacteria; kingdom Bacillati; phylum Actinomycetota; class Actinomycetes; order Kitasatosporales; family Streptomycetaceae; genus Streptomyces; species Streptomyces sp. S186. Next base: position 5,415,551 of record NZ_CP193932.1, read on the forward strand.
CGCAGGCCCGCCGCTTCGACGAGCGACAGGCCACGATCCTGGCCCGCCGGGCGGCGTCCCAGGGCTGACCGGGGCGAAGAGTTCCTTTCAGGTTTCCTGAAAGGAATGCGGCCTACGGTGAACGAGCCGGCCACGCCGGGTGCGTACGCTGCCCGCATGGCCGACTGGGACATCAAGAAGCTCCGCATCCTGCGCACCCTCCAGGAGCGGGGCACGGTCACCGCGACCGCCGAGGCGCTGCACATGACGCCCTCGGCGGTCTCGCAGCAGCTGTCCGGGCTGGCCAGGTCCCTCGGCGTGACGCTGCTGGAGGCGCACGGCCGGCGGGTCCGGCTCACCGGCGCCGCCCAACTGGTGCTGCGGCACGCCGAGGCGGTCTTCGCGCAGCTGGAGCGGGCCGACGCGGACCTCCTCGGCTACCTCCAGGGGGAGGCCGGCACGGTGCGGGTCGGGGCGTTCTCCACCGCCATCCCGGCGCTGGTGGTGCCCGCCGTCCAGGAGTTGCGCCGCAGTCACCCGGGGCTGGCGGTGACGGTACGGGAGGCCGAGGCGGAGGCCGCGTACGAGCTGCTGGCCGAGGGCAGCGTCGATCTGGCGCTGTCGCTGGCGGCGCACGCGCCCACCCCGCGCGACCCGAAGTTCAGCCGGGTCGCGCTGCTCGCCGACCCGCTGGACGTGGCGCTGCCGGCCGGCCATCCGCTGGCCGCCGAGCCGGGCCTGCGGCTGGCCGACCTGGCCGGCGAGCCGTGGATCTTCGGCAGCAGCGGCCCGTGGTCGCAGATCACCCGCGCCGCCTGCGAGAGCGCCGGGTTCGTCCCGGAACAGGCGCACTCCGCCGCCGACTGGAACGCGATCTGGGCGATGGTCGCGGCCGGTATGGGCGTGGCGCTGGTGCCCCGGATGGCGCGGGCGGGCGGGCTGCGGGCCCCCGGGCACGGCGGCGGGGTGGCACTGCGGGTGCTCCACGCCGACCAGCCGCGCCGCCATGTGATCGCCGCCGCCCGACGCGGCTCCGAGGCGGCGCCCGGCCTGGCCCGGGTACTGGCCGCGCTCCGCCAGGCGGCCGCCGCCCAGGCGTCCACGGGCCGCACCGGCGACGACGGCTGACCTTTCAGTCCGACTGACCTTTCAAGTCCGTCGGACCTTTCAGCCCTGCTGAAGATATTCCTCACGAACTTTCGATGGACCTGTGAGGTGTCCCGCTGCGACGGTGGACCGGTCCCCAGCACCGCGCACAGGAGCAGAAGGGAAACGCATGTCCGCCACCCCGGCCGCCGATGCCACCGATCCGCACGCCAACGACGCCCAGCCCTACACCGGCGGCGATCCGTACGCCGACTACCGCGGCGGAGACTTCCCCTTCACCGCCCTCGTCGACCTGGCCGACCGCCGCTTCGGGGCCGGTGTGATCGCGGCCAACGACGAGTTCTTCGCCGAGCGGGAGAACCTGCTGAAGCCGGGCCCGGCGGTCTTCGACCCCGAGCACTTCGGGCACAAGGGCAAGATCATGGACGGCTGGGAGACCCGGCGCCGCCGGGGCGCCGACGGCGACCACCCCTTCCCCTCCGAGGACGAGCACGACTGGGCGCTGATCCGCCTCGCCGCCCCCGGCGTGATCCGCGGCGTCGTCGTCGACACCGCCCACTTCCGCGGCAACTACCCGCAGCAGGTCACCGTCGAGGCCACCGCGCTGCCCGGCAGCCCCGGCCCCGAGGAGCTGCTCGCCGACGACGTGAAGTGGGAGGAGATCGTCCCCCGCACCCCCGTACGCGGCCACGCCGCCAACGGCTTCGAGGTCACCGCCGAGCGCCGCTTCACCCACCTCCGCCTCAAGCAGCACCCCGACGGCGGCATAGCCCGCCTCCGGGTCCACGGCGAGGTGGTCCCCGACCCCGCGTGGCTGGACGTGCTCGGCACCCTCGACCTGGCGTCGGTGATGCACGGCGGCACCGTCGAGGACACCTCGGACCGCTTCTACTCCTCGCCCACCCAGATCATCCGGCCGGACCTCTCGCGCAAGATGGACGACGGCTGGGAGAACCGCCGCCGCCGGGTCCGCGGCACCAACGACTGGGTGCGCTTCCGGCTCGCCGCGCAGGGCGAGATCCGCGCCGTCGAGATCGACACCGCCTACCTCAAGGGCAACTCGGCCGGCTGGGCCCGGCTTTCGGGCTGCGACGGGAACCCGGACGACGCGTCCGCGTGGTTCGAGATCCTGCCCAGGACCCGGCTCCAGCCCGACACCCCGCACCGCTTCGTGCTGCCCCGCCGGGTCACCGCCACCCACGTCCGCCTGGATGTCTACCCCGACGGCGGCCTGGCCCGTATGCGGGTGCACGGCGAGCTCACCGAGGCCGGCCGGGCCGAACTGGTCCGCCGCTTCGACGAGTTGAGCGGCTGACGCGGGTCAGTACCCGTGACAAGGGGCGTGCCCCGGAACCACATCCGTTCCGGGGCACGCCCCTTGGTGGTGCCGCGGCCGGTCAGGCCCCGGCGGCCGCGTCCGCCGCGCGGGCCCTCAGTGCCCGCTCGACGCCGGCCCGGGACTCCGTGACCAGCCGGCGCAGCGCCGGGCTCGGGTCGGCGGAGGCCAGCCACGCGTCGGTGGCGTCCAGGGTCTCCTGGGAGACCTGGAGGGCCGGGTAGTGGCCCACCACGATCTGCTGCGCCATCTCGTGGCTGCGGCTGTCCCAGACGCCCTTGACCGCCTCGAAGTACTTCGCGGTGTAGGGCGCCAGCAGCTCCCGCTGGTCGGGCTGGACGAAGCCGGCGATCACCGCTTCCTGGACGGCGTTGGGGAGCTTGTCGGACTCCACGACCGAGGCCCAGGCCGCGGCCTTCGCCTCCGCGGTGGGTCGCGCGGCGCGTGCGGTCGCCGCGTGCCGTTCGCCCGCCGAGGTCGCGTCCCGCTCCAGCTCGGCGGCGATCTCCGGCTCGTCGGCCCGGCCGGTGGCCGCCAGCCGCTCCAGCAGCGTCCAGCGCAGCTCGGTGTCCACGGCCAGTCCGGGGATCTCCTCGGTACCGTCCAGCAGGCCGGCGAGGAGGTCCAGCTGCTCGCCGGTGCGGGCCGACGCGGCGAACGCCCGCGCCCAGGCCAGCTGGTGGTCGCTGCCCGGCTCGGCCGCCCGCAGATGTGCCAGCGCCGCCTCGGTCCACTGCGCCAGGCCGCTCTCGCGCCACTCGGGCGCCGCGTACAGGTCCAGCGCCAGCTTCACCTGGCGGTGCAGCGACTGCACGACGCCGATGTCGGATTCCTTGCCGATGCCGGACAGGACCAGTGCGAGGTAGTCGCGGGTGGGCAGTTCGCCGTCGCGGGTCATGTCCCAGGCCGAGGCCCAGCACAGGGCCCGCGGCAGGGAGTCGGTGAAGTCGCCGAGGTGCGCGGTGACGACCTTCAGCGACTCCTCGTCGAGGCGGACCTTGGCGTAGGACAGGTCGCCGTCGTTGAGCAGGATCACGTCCGGGCGGCGGAAGCCTTCCGGGAAGGGCACCTCGGTGCGCTCGCCGTCCACGTCCAGCTCGATGCCGCCGGTGCGGACCAGCTTGCCGTCGGTCAGGTCGTAGTAGCCGATCGCGATGCGGTGCGGGCGCAGCACCGGCTCGCCGGTCGCCCCGGCGGGCAGTGCGGGGGCTTCCTGCCGCACCGCGAACGCGGTGACGGTGCCGTCCCCGGCCACCTCGATCTCCGGGCGCAGGACGTTGATGCCGGCCGTCTCCAGCCACTTCTTCGACCAGGTCGCCAGGTCCCGGCCGCTGGTCGCCTCCAGCGCGCCCAGCAGGTCCGACAGCCGGGTGTTGCCGAAGGCGTGCGCCTTGAAGTACGCCTGCACACCGGTGAAGAACTCGTCCATGCCGACATACGCCACCAGCTGCTTGAGGACGCTGGCGCCCTTGGCGTAGGTGATCCCGTCGAAGTTGACCAGGACGTCGTCCAGGTCGCGGATCTCCGCCATGATCGGGTGGGTGGACGGCAGCTGGTCCTGCCGGTAGGCCCAGGTCTTCATGGAGTTGGCGAAGGTGGTCCACGAGTGCGGCCACTTGCTGCCCGGCGCGTACGCCTGGCAGGCGATCGAGGTGTAGGTGGCGAACGACTCGTTCAGCCACAGGTCGTTCCACCACTCCATGGTGACCAGGTCGCCGAACCACATGTGCGCCAGCTCGTGCAGGATCGTCTCGGCACGCACCTCGTAGGCCGCGTCCGTCACCTTCGAGCGGAAGACGTACTGGTCGCGGATGGTCACCGCGCCCGCGTTCTCCATGGCGCCGGCGTTGAACTCCGGCACGAAGAGCTGGTCGTACTTGGCGAACGGGTAGGCGTAGTCGAACTTCTCCTGGAACCAGTCGAAGCCCTGCCGGGTCACCGCGAAGATCTCGTCCGCGTCCAGGTGCTCGGCCAGCGACGGCCGGCAGTAGATCCCCAGCGGCACCGACCGGCCATCCGCGCCCTCCCAGCTGCTGTGCACGCTGTGGTATGGGCCGGCGATCAACGCGGTGACGTACGTCGAGATCCGCGGCGTCGGCTCGAAGCGCCAGACGTTGTCCGCCGGCTCCGGCGTCGGGGAATTGGAGATCACCGTCCAGCCCGCCGGGGCCTTCACGGTGAACCGGAACGTCGCCTTCAAATCCGGCTGCTCGAACGACGCGAACACCCGCCGGGCATCCGGCACCTCGAACTGCGTGTAGAGATACGCCTGTTGGTCCACCGGATCGACGAACCGGTGCAGCCCCTCACCGGTGTTGGTGTACGCACAGTCGGCAACGACCCTCAGCTCGTTGCGCCCGGCCCGCAGCCCGGACAGCGCGATCCGCGAGTCCGCGAACACCGCCGCCACGTCGAGCGCCGTACCGTTGAGCACCACCTCGCGCACGCTCGGCGCCACCAGATCGATGAACGACCCCGCGCCCTCCTCCGCGGCATCGAACCGCACCGTCGTCACCGACCGGAACGTGCCCCCCTCCTGCGCCCCGCTCAGATCCAGCTCGATCTCGTACGCGTCCACGGTCAGCAGACGCGCCCGCTCCTGGGCCTCTTCCCGGGTCAGATTCGTACCAGGCACCCGTGCCTCTCCTTCACAGTCAACGGTTGTCGCAGCGTCGGGCCATCCTTCCACGGCGTGTGTCACCCGATCGTGGGCGGCGCTGACTATCGTGCTGTGCAGGGCGGCGCTTTCCACCAGGCTGAGGCCGACAGGAGAGGAGGCGCCGCGATGACACTGCTGACCCATCACGACACTGCCGAGGACGCCGTGCGAGGCAAGACCGGGCACGACCTGCTGCGCTTTCTGGAGGGGCTCCCCGAGCTCGATCAGCTCAAGATCGAGCTCATCGATGGAAAGATCGTGATGCAGGCATCGGCCGCACCGTTTCACAATCGCATCGTCATCAAGACCGCCACGCAGTTCGACGCACGTGGCTGGGAGGCGTTGTCTGAACAAGCGCTCATCTCCGATATGTCCGGCTTTGAGCCTAAGCCGGATCTCACCGTCACCACCACCGAGGCGATCCAGGACAACCGCAACCCGCTCCCCGTAGACCGGGTCGACCTGGTTGTCGAGGTGGTCTCTTCCGACCGGGACAGCGACTACGTCAAGAAGCGCTTCTGGTATGCGATGAACGGGATCCCGCTCTACCTGCTCGTCGATCCGAACGACGGCGTCATCGAGTTGCACTCCGATCCGGAGCAGCTGACCTACCGCCGGGTCGCCCCGTTCCGGTTCGGCGAGCCGATTCAGCTGCCGGAGCCCTTCGGTTTCTCCGTCGACACGTCGGCGTTCCTGCTCTACCCGCCGAAGGCGCCGTGAGAACGAAGATGCCGTGAGGACGCTGCGGCCGGCTTCGAGATCAGCGGCCGGTGCCGGTACGGATCTGGTCCGTACCGGCACCGGCCGCCGCGCGTCGGGGCGCGGTCCGGTCAGTCGCGCAGTTCCGCGGCGACCAGTTCGGCGATCTGGACGGCGTTGAGGGCCGCGCCCTTGCGGAGGTTGTCGTTGGAGACGAACAGCGCGAGGCCGTTGTCGACGGTTTCGTCGCGGCGGATCCGGCCCACGAAGGAGGCGTCCTGGCCGGCGGCCTGGAGCGGGGTGGGGACGTCGGAGAGCGCCACGCCGGGGGCGGCGGCCAGCAACTCCTGGGCGCGCTCGGGCGCGATCGGGCGCGCGAAGCGGGCGTTGACCTGGAGGGAGTGGCCGGTGAAGACCGGGACGCGGACGCAGGTGCCGGAGACCTTCAGCTCCGGGATGTCCAGGATCTTGCGGCTCTCGTGGCGGAGCTTCTGCTCCTCGTCGGTCTCGTTCAGTCCGTCGTCGACGATCGAGCCGGCCATGGGGAGGACGTTGAAGGCGATGGGGCGGACGTAGGTGTCCGGGGCCGGGAACTCCACGGCCGACCCGTCGTGCGTCAGCTTGGTGGCGTCCTGCTCGATGACCTTGCGGGCCTGTCCGTCCAGCTCGGCGACGCCGGCCAGGCCGCTGCCGGAGACCGCCTGGTAGGTGGCGACCACCAGGGAGACCAGTCCGGCCTCCTCGTGCAGCGGGCGCAGCACCGGCATGGCGGCCATGGTGGTGCAGTTCGGGTTGGCGATGATGCCCTTGGGCCGGTCGGTGATGGCCTGCGGGTTGACCTCGGCGACGACCAGCGGGACCTGCGGGTCGCGGCGCCAGGCCGAGGAGTTGTCGATCACGACCGGGCCGGCGTCGGCGACCTTCTCCGCCAGCGCCCGGGAGGTCGCGCCACCGGCCGAGAAGAGCACGATGTCCAGGCCGGAGTAGTCCGCGGTGGCCGCGTCCTCGACGGTGATCTCGGTGTCCTGCCAGGGCAGCGTCCGTCCGGCGGACCGGGCCGAAGCGAACAGCCGCAGCTGCTCGACCGGGAAGTTCCGCTCGGCGAGAATGCGCCGCATCACGCCGCCGACCTGTCCGGTCGCTCCGACGATTCCGATCCTCATGGGACTCCTTCTTTCTGACCTGGCCCGCCGGCCGGGCTACGGGTGCTCTCGGAACACCTGCTCAGTGGCGCTCCCATCATGTGTGTGAGACCCGTCGCCTTGTCCAATCGATTCCCGTCTCTTCCCATAGACGGAGATGCGGGGCGTGTGGTTGCCCACGGAGCGTTGCCGATGGTCACCTTCGGTCACGTAGCGTCATGTCGCGTCACGTCTCGTCGGCGTGGGCGCGGTCAGTGCGGCAGGACGACGACGTAGGAGGCGGGCTCCCGGTCCACGGCCGCCATCAGGGCCGTGCGGACCACCGCCGCCTGCTGTTCGGGGGCCTCCCGCAGGGTCCGCGGCCGGCAGCGGACGAGGGTGATGCCGAGCCGCTCCAGGCGCTCCCGCTGCTCGTCGCGGGGCGGGTCGGCGGGGCGGTGGCCGGACGGGTGCGGGGTGCGGGTGTCGAGCGTCACGGCCACCCCGTATTCGGGCCAGTACGCGTCGACCACGCCCAGGTACGGGCCGCCGGGAAGGCGCAGGTCGACGTTCCACACCGGGTCGGGCAGCCGGAAGGCGCGCACCATCTCGTAGAGCCGCTGCTCGGCCAGGGCCCGGCCCTCGGCCAGCAGGGCGTCCACCGCGTCCACCACGTGCGGCCGGGTCAGCAGCCGGGCCCGGCTCAGCTCCCGCACCACCGCGGCCGCCTCGCAGTGCCCGCCGCGCACCGCCTCGGTCAGCAGCCGGCGCACCGTGGTGCCGTCGGTGAGGCCGGCCACCGCGTCGGCCAGCGCGCGCGGGACGGGGGCGGTGGGCACGCCGGTGACCTGCTCGGGGAGCGGCAGGTCCGCGCCGCGGACGATCCCCGCGAAGCCGGCCGGGCGCAGCCGCCGGGTGCGGCTCACCAGGACCTCGATGCGGTCCAGGGAGAGCAGCGGGGGAGCGGCGGCGAAGCCGTGCAGGGCGAGCGCCGCCAGCCCGGTGATCATCGGTTCCGGGACGGACTCCCCGGTGCGGGGCTGGGCCGGCACGGAGGGGCCGCGGTGGCGGGCGTAGAGGAGCGCGGCGTGCAGCCGCTCCTCACTGGTGGGCGGCCCCTGGTGGAGCAGGTGGACGCCCGGCAGCAGCTGCTGCCAGGGGCCGCCCGGGCGGCAGCGCTCGGCGATCTCGGCGGGCGGGACGCCGTGCGCCCGGAGCTGATGGGTCGTCAGCACCGGGCAGCTGCCGTCGGCGAGGTGGTGGAGGGGGAGCGGGGAGAGCGGTGTGTCGTGGTTCATGCCGGGCAGATTCCCGGACCCGCTCCGCCCGCTAACCGCTGTTACCCGCCTGTGGCACAAGCGGGACAATCCTGCCCTCAAGTACGGGCGTTCGACGGCCGATACCGGCAGGTCGGGGGCGGGGTTACGGCCTGGGGCCGGCCGCCTCGTCACAAGCCTGTGCGCGCAGCGCCCGGGCCAGATCGTCCCGCTCCTCCAGTACCAGCCGGCGCAGCGCGGGCGCCGCCTCCGGGTGCTCCGCCAGCCAGCCGTCCGCGGCCGCCAGAGTGGCCCCGTCCACCTGCCAGGACGGGAACAGCCCGCGCACCACCGACATCCCGATCTCGATGGACCGCTCCCGCCAGATCCGCTCGATCGCGGTGAAGTAGCGCGGCGCGTACGGCGCCAGCAACTCCCGCTGCGAGGGCTGGGCGAAGCCGCTGAGGGTCGCCTCCACCAGGGCGTTGGACAGGGTGTCGGACTCGATCACGTCCGCCCAGGCGGCCGCCTTGACCTCGGCCGCGGGGCGGGCGGACAGGCAGCGCACCTGGTGGCGCTTGCCGGAGGCGGTGTCGTCGCGGGCCAGTTCGGCGTTGATCGCGGCCTCGTCGGCGGCGCCGTGCGCGGCCAGCGGCAGCAGGAACGCCCAGCGCAGCTCCTGGTCCACGTCCAGTCCGTCGATCTTCGCGGTGCCGTCCAGCAGCCCCCGCAGGAGCTGGAGGTCGGCTTCGGTGGTGGCCACCGCGGCGAAGTGCCGGGCCCAGCTGAGCTGGTGGCCGCTGCCCGGCTCGGCCAGCCGCAGCTCGCGCAGCGCGCCCTCGGACAGCTCCCGGGCGGCCCGCTCGCGGTACTCCGGCGCGACATAGTGCTCCAGCGCCGCCTCCGCCTGGCCGAGCACCGACTGCAGCACCCCGACGACGGTCTCCGCGCCGCCGAACCGCCGCACCAGCGCCAGGAAGTCCCGGGCCGGCATGAGCCCGTCCCGGGTCAGCCCCCACACCGCCGCCCAGCACAGCGCCCGCGCCATCGGGTCGGCCAGATCGCCGAGCCGGGCCCGCAGGGTGGCCAGCGACCCCTCGTCGAAACGGGTCTTGCAGTACGTCAGATCCTCGTCGTTGACGAGGATCAGCTCCGGCCGCTCGGCCCCGGCCAGCTCCGGCACCGCCGTCCGCGGCCCGGTCACGTCCACCTCGGCGCGGGCGTAGCGGACCAGCGCCGAGTCGGCGTCCAGACGCCGGTACAGGCCCACCGCGACCCGGTGCGGCCGCAGTTCCGGCTGCTCGGGCGCCGCCTCCTGGAGGATGTCCAGCTCGGTGATCCGGTCCTCGGCGTCGTAAGTGACCTGCGGCGTCAGGGAGTTGAGGCCGGCCGTCTCCAGCCAGGCGCGGGACCAGGCGGCCAGGTCCCGGCCGGAGGTCTCCTCCAGCACCGACAGCAGGTCCGCGAGCCGGGTGTTGCCGTAGGCGTGCCGCTTGAAGTAGCGCCGGGCGCCCTCCAGGAACGCGTCCTGGCCGACGTACGCCACCAGTTGCTTCAGGACGCTGGCGCCCTTGGCGTAGGTGATGCCGTCGAAGTTGAGCTTGGCGTCCTCCAGGTCGCGGATGTCGGCGGTGATCGGGTGGGTGGAGGGCAGCTGGTCGGCCCGGTACGCCCAGGACTTGCGGCGGTTGGCGAAGGTGATCCAGCCGTCGGTGAAGCGGGTCGCGCCCACCTGCGCGAAGCTGCCCATGAAGTCCGCGTAGGACTCCTTCAGCCACAGGTCGTCCCACCAGTGCATGGTGACCAGGTCGCCGAACCACATGTGCGCCATCTCGTGCAGGATGACGTTGGCCCGGCGCTCGTAGGACGCCTCGGTGACCTTGCCGCGGAAGATGAACTCCTCGCGGAAGGTGACGCAGCCGGGGTTCTCCATCGCGCCGAGGTTGTACTCCGGCACGAACGCCTGGTCGTACTTGCCGAACGGGTACGGGAAGTCGAAGTGGTCGTGGAAGAAGTCCAGGCCCTGCTTGGTGACGGTGAAGACGTCGTCCGCGTCGAAGTGCCGCGCCAGCCCCTTGCGGCAGAGCGCACCGAGCGGGACCGTCAGCTCGGTGCCGTCCTCGAAGGTGCGGCGGTAGGTGTCCGTCACGTAGTGGTACGGGCCGGCGACCACCGCGGTGATGTACGTGGAGATGGGCTGGGTGGTGGCGAACCGGTGCCGGCCGCCCTCGGCGTCGCCCTCCTGGGCGCCGTTGCTCAGCACCACCCACCCTTCCGGCGCGGTCACCTCGAAGGTGAACGGGGCCTTCAGGTCGGGCTGTTCGAAGTTGGCGAAGACCCGGCGGGCGTCGGCGGGCTCGTACTGGGTGTAGAGGTAGACCTCGCCGTCCTCGGGGTCGACGAAGCGGTGCAGGCCCTCGCCGGTGCGGCTGTAGGCGCACTGGGCGTCGACGACGAGGGTGTTCTCGGCGGCCAGGCCGTCCAGCGCGATCCGGGTGCCGTCGAAGACCGCGGCCGGGTCCAGCGCGCGGCCGTTGAGGGTGAGCGCGGTGACCGAGGGCGCCAGGAGGTCGGCGAAGCTCGCCGCGCCGGGCTCGGCGCAGCGGAAGCGGATCGTCGTCCGGGAGCGGAAGGTGGCCGCCTCGGGGCCCCGGGCGACCGCTGAGCGGACGTCCAGCGCCACGTCGTAACCGTCGACCGTCAGCAGCCGGCCCCGCTCACGTGCCTCTTCCCGGGACAGATTCTCACCTGGCACGGTGTGCCTCCCTCACCCTCGTCTCGGATATCGAACACGGGGAATCATGGCACGCATGCGGTCGGTTGAAGCGTGTACGGAACAACGCCGCTGAAGCTCTCAAGAGGAGACCTCGTGTCCGAGACCGCCAAGACCCCGGCAGACTTCTGGTTCGACCCGCTGTGCCCCTGGGCGTGGCTGACCTCCCGCTGGATGCTGGAGGTGGAGAAGGTCCGCCCGGTCCAGGTGCGCTGGCATGTGATGAGCCTGGCCGTGCTCAACGAGAACAAACTCGACGAGCTGCCCCCGGAGTACGCGGAGAACATGCGCCCGGGCGGCAAGTCGTGGGGCCCGGTCCGCGTGGTGACCGCCGCCCAGCAGCTGCACGGCGACGAGGTCGTCGGCAGGCTCTACACCGCGCTCGGCAACCGCATCCACAACGCCGGCGAGGGCGTCAGCCGCGAGTCCATGGCCGCCGCCCTGGCCGACGCCGGCCTGCCCGCCGAGCTGATCGAGTACGCCGACAAGGACACCTACGACGCCGAGCTGCGCGCCTCGCACAAGGCGGGCATAGACCTGGTCGGCCAGGAGGTCGGCACGCCGGTGATCGCGGTGCCGGGTCCGGACGGCGACCAGATCGCGTTCTTCGGTCCGGTCGTCACCCCGGCCCCCAAGGGCGACCAGGCCGCCCAGCTCTGGGACGGCACGCTGGCCGTCGCCTCCATCCCCGGCTTCTTCGAGCTCAAGAGGACGCGGACGCAGGCGCCGCAGTTCGACTAGCCCCCCCCGTTTGTGGGCAGTCGTTCCTCCCCCACGCCTGAACGGCGCGGGGGGACCCCCTTGCTGGAACGGGTGGGCACAAACGGACCACCGGCGTGCAGCCGGCAAACAGGCGGAGCCCCCACGAGTCACGTCCTCGGGGGGCTCCGCCCTCTACGCACCTGCCCGCGCGAAGGCTGAGAAGACGATCACGAGGCAGGCCGCCTCGGCTGCTACCGCCTCACGGCGCCAGCAGCAGGTTGTTCGCGCGCTCCTTGGCGGCCGCGTACCGCTTGGCCACGTCCTGCCAGTTGACGACGCGCCACATGGCCTCGATGAAGTCCACCTTCTGGTTCTTGTACTGCAGGTAGAAGGCGTGCTCCCAGGCGTCGAAGACCAGGATCGGCACGGAGCCCTGGCCGACGTTGCCCTGGTGGTCGTAGATCTGCTCGACGATGAGGCGGCCGGTCACCGGCTCGTAGGCCAGGACGCCCCAGCCGGAGCCCTGGGTGGTGGCGGACGCCTTGGTCAGCTGGGCCTTGAACTTGGCGAAGGAGCCGAAGCTCTCGGCGAGGGCGTCGGCGAGCTCGCCCACGCCGTCCTTCTCCAGCGGCTCGCCGCCGCCGTCGCCGGTCATGTTGTGCCAGTAGATGCTGTGCAGGATGTGGCCGGAGAGGTGGAACGCGAGGTTCTTCTCCAGGCCGTTGATGCTGCCCCACTGGTCCTTGTCGCGTGCCTCGGCGAGCTGCTCAAGGGTGTCGTTGGCGCCCTTCACGTAGGCCGCGTGGTGCTTGTCGTGGTGCAGCTCGATGATCTCGGGGCTGATCACGGGCGCCAGCGCCGAGTAGTCGTACGGGAGTTCCGGAAGTGTGTAGGTCGCCATGCCGACCCCGCCTCCAAGCTGCGATATCGCCGTAGTTCCGTAATTGCAATCAATGTGCAAGAGCACGCTATCAGCAGGATGGATCATGGGACCGTGCCGGCGGGCGACCTGGTCCCAAAGACGTAAGGCGGGGCGGGACCTCCGATGGAGGTCCCGCCCCGCCTGGGGAACCGGGTGGGCCGCCGCCGGCCCGGGCGCGGCCCTACTGCCTGCTCAGCGCCCGCTGCCGGACGAGCCCGACGACGGTCAGCACCACGCCGAAGCCCGCGGTGAAGAACAGCTGGATCCGCTGGCTGTCGTCCCGCAGCATCAGCACCAGCACCGCGGCGATCCCGGCCAGCGCCACCCACGTGAGGTAGGGGAAGGCCCACATCTTCACGATCAGCTTCTCGGGCGCCTCGCGCTCCAGCTGCCGCCGGGTGCGCAGCTGGGCGGCGGCGATGAAGCCCCAGACCACCAGGACGGCGGCGCCGACCATGTTCAGCAGCCACTGGAAGACCGTGGTCGGCCACACGAAGCTCAGCACCACCGCGAGGAAGCCGAACGCGGCGCACAGCAGCACCGTCCGCCGCGGCACCCCGCCGCCGACCTTGCCGAAGAAGGCCGGGCCCTGGCCGCGGGCGATCAGCGAGTAGGCCATCCGGGAGGCGCCGTAGATGTTGGCGTTCACCGCCGAGAGCAGCGCGACCAGGATGACCACGTTCATGATCTGGCCGGCCGCCGGGATCTTGAGGTAGTCCAGCACCGCCACGTACGGGCCGCTCTTGGCGATGGACGGCGCGCTCCAGGGGATGACGGTGACGATGACCGCCATCGAGCCGACGTAGAAGAGGGCGATCCGCCACATCGCGGTGCGCACCGCGCGGGCCACGCCGCGGGCCGGGTCCTTGGACTCGGCGGCCGCGATGGTCACCGTCTCCAGACCGCCGTACGCGAACACCGACGCCAGCAGGCCGACCATCAGGCCGTCCACGCCCTTGGGCAGGAAGCCGCCGTCGCCGGTCAGATGGCTGGCGCCGGGCGCCGAAGTGCCGGGCAGCAGGCCGAAGATGGCCAGCAGGCCCAGGACCAGGAAGAGGACGATCGCGGCGACCTTCAGCGCCGCGAACCAGAACTCGAACTCACCGAAGTTGCCGACCGCGGTGAGGTTGGTGCCGGTGAAGACCACCATGATCAGCAGCACCCACATCCACGGCTGGGTGGACGGGAACCACTGGTGCAGCACGTCCGCGGCGCCCAGCGCCTCGACCGCCACCGCCACGCACAGCAGCGCGGTGAACATCCAGCCCACGGTGAAGCCGGCCCAGGAGCCGATGGAGCGCTCGGCGTGCACGGAGAAGGAGCCGGAGGCCGGCCGGGCCGCGGACATCTCGCCGAGCATCCGCATGATCAGCATGACCAGCGCGCCGGAGACCGCGTACGCCAGCACGATCGACGGGCCGGCCGCCGCGATGCCCTCGCGCGAGCCGACGAACAGACCCGCGCCGATCACGCCGCCGAGGGCGATCATCGAGAGGTGGCGCTGCTTGAGGCCGTGCGACAGCGCGCCGCCGTCCTGGCCGGTGCCCGGGGCCGCGGCGGACCGCGTACCGGCAGATCCGGCGGACGAGGGTGTCCGATTCATGTCGTACCTGTCCCAGTAAGTGAGATGCGGGCGGGGCGATACTGCGTTCTCCCGGGGCCGCGGACGGCTCATTTCCGGGGTCCTCGGCAAAGCTGGCTCAGTCTGAGCGTGCCTGTCCGCTCAGGGCAACAGTCGTGCAGCGATTGTTCGGTATTCAGACGCGATCGTGACCGAGCGTGCCTGATACATCGTCGAATGCGACAAATGTGAGGTCGGTCTCAGAGGCGGCCGGACAGGCCGGGAAACGGTCCCGGCCGGCGGCCCTCAGCGCCGCGCCCGGCGCGCCCGCAACTCCCGCGCACCCGCCACCACCAGCACCGCCGCGGTCGCCCCGGCCGACCACAGCAGCTGCGGCCGGGCCGCGTCGTCGGTCAGCATCAGCACGATCACCGCACCCATCGCCGCCAGCGCCAGCCACGTCAGATAGGGGAACGCCCACATCCGCAGCACCAGCCGCTCCGGCACCTCCCGTTCGATCCGGGGCCGCAGCCGCAGCTGGGAGACGGCGATCAGCCCCCAGACGAACAGCAGCACCGCACCGACCGAGTTGAGCAAGTACAGGAAGACCGAATCCGGCCACTTCAGATTCAGCAGCACCGAGACGAAGCCGAACGCCACGGAGGCCAGCACCGCCCGGCGCGGCACCCCTCCACCCGACACCTTCAGCAGCCCGCGCGGCGCCTCCCCGCGCTCGGCCAGCGAGAACACCATCCGCGACGCGCCGTAGAGATTGGCGTTCAGCGCCGACAGCAGCGCCACGAACACCACGATGTTCATGATCTGCCCGGCGCCCGGCACCCCGATGTGGTCCAGCACCATGACGTACGGGCTCTTCCCCGGCCGCATCGACGACCAGGGCAGCACGGTGACGATCACCAGCATCGAGCCCACGTAGAAGAAGAGGATCCGCCACACCGCGCTGCGCACCGCCCGGCCCACCGCCCGCGCCGGATCGTCCGACTCGGCGGCCGCGATGGTGACCACCTCCAGCCCGCCGAAGGCGAACACCACGGCCAGCACCCCGGAGACCACCCCGGACCAGCCGTGCGGCAGGAAGCCGCCCTGCCCGGTGAGGTTGGTCAGCCCGACCGGTGCGGTGTCCGGCAGTACGCCGAAGACCGCCAGCAGCGTCAGCGCCAGGAACAGCACGATCGCGGTGACCTTCAGCGTCGCGAACCAGAACTCGAACTCGCCGAAGTTCTTCACCGCGGCCAGATTGGCGGTGGTGAAGACGAGCATGAAGACCAGCACCCAGCCCCACTGCGGCACCGCCGGCACCCAGCCGTGTGCGATCTGCGCCGCCCCGGTGGCCTCCACCGCCAGCACCACCACCAGCAGGAACCAGTACAGCCACCCCACGCTGAACCCGGCCCAGCGCCCCAGCGCCCGCTCCGCGTGCACCGAGAACGCTCCCGACGCCGGCATCGCCGCCGACATCTCCCCGAGCATCCGCATGATCAGCATCGCCAGCGCCCCGGCGATCAGATAGGACAGCACGATCCCCGGCCCGGCCACCGCGATGCCCGCGCCGGAGCCCACGAACAGCCCCGCCCCGATCACCCCGCCCAGCCCCAGCATCGTCAGATGGCGCTGCTTGAGCCCCGCGGACAGCGGCTCTTTCTCGGCCGTCTCGGCCACGGGCGGCAGTGCGTCGTGCATCGGCTCGTACTCTCGCAAGGGGCGCAAGGGCGGGATCGCCGCCCGGGTTGGGGAAACTCCACAGCTGGCCGCGGAGCCGTCCCAGTGTCCCCGGCCGGGCCCGGCTACCACAAAAACGGCCCCGCGCCGCCGCCCCCTCCGTGACGAGCATCACGTGACCTGCGAAGACGCCCCGGGCCCCGGCGGGCTCCGGCATTCTGGCGGTTGTCCGGAACTCCCCAAGCGGGCCGGTACGGCTTTGTCACCGCCCGCGCGTGATCGCCGCCGCCCCTCTGAACTAACGTCATCACGTCCCGCCGGACCGGTCCGCCCCGGACGGTCCCCTCACACCCGCGGAGTCCCCTGATGAGCACAGCCGCCCCCGCCCTCCGGCCCGGAGCCGTTCTCGCCGACCTGCTGCCGGCCGCCACCGCCACCCGCGCCCGCGTCCGCGACGCCGCGCTGGTCGCCGGCGGCGCCGTGATCACCGGCCTCGCGGCCCAGATCGCGGTCCCGGTCCCCGGCTCCCCGGTCCCGGTCACCGGCCAGACCTTCGCCGCCCTCCTCGTGGGCGCCTCGCTCGGCGCCCGCCGCGGCCTGCTGTCGCTGGCGCTCTACGCCGTGGCGGGCATCGCCGGCGTGCCGTGGTTCGCAGGCGGCGCCTCGGGTGCCGGCGGCGCCACCTTCGGCTACGTCCTCGGCATGCTGCTCGCCGCCACCGCCGCGGGCGCGCTGGCCCGCCGCGGCGGCGACCGCGGGGCGCTGCGCACCGCCGCCACGATGGCCGCCGGCAACGCCGTGATCTACGCCGTCGGCGTCCCCTACCTCGCGCTCAGCACGGGGATGTCCTTCGGCCAGGCCGTCGCCGCCGGCATGGTGCCGTTCCTGATCGGCGACGCCCTCAAGATCGCCCTGGCGATGGGCGCACTGCCCACCGCCTGGAAGCTGGCCTGGCGCCGCGGCTGACGCCCCGCACCGACGCCGACGGGGCCCGCACCCACCGAGGGTGCGGGCCCCGTCCGCCGTCCAGGGCGGTCAGCGGTTACGCCTGCTCCGGCGCCTTCGCGAGTGTCACCGGCTCCGCCGCCTCCCGTGGGCGCCGCTTCTGCAGGATCAGCCCGGCCACCAGCACCACCGCGGCCGCCACCACCGACAGCACCATCTGCTCCCGGCCGTTCTTGTCGTAGAACATGTAGCCCACGACGAAGACGATCAGCGCGATGGTGGCGTAGGTCAGCCACGGGTACAGCCACATCCGCACCGTCAGCCGCTCCGGCGTCTCCCGCTCGATGGTCCGGCGCATCCGCAGCTGCGAGACGCAGATGACCAGCCAGACGAAGAGCGCCACCGCGCCCGAGGAGTTCAGCAGGAACTGGAAGATGGTGTCCTTCGAGGTGTAGCTGAAGATCGTCGCGATGAAGCCGAAGGCCACCGACGCCCAGATCGCCACCGCCGGGACGCCGCCCTTGTTGACCGTCGCGAACGACTTCGGCGCGTCGCCGCGCTCACCGAGCGAGAACGCCATCCGGGACGCCGTGTAGAGCCCGGAGTTCAGACAGGACAGGACGGCGGTCAGCACGACCACGTCCATCACCGTGCCCGCGTACGGAATCTTCAGCGACTCCAGCACCGCCACGTACGGGCTCTTGGCCACGGCCGCGCTGTCCCACGGCAGCAACGTCACGATCACCGTGATCGACCCGATGTAGAACAGCGCGATCCGCCAGATCACGCTGTTGACGGCCTTGCGGACGGCCACCACCGGGTTCGGCGACTCGCTCGCCGCCAGCGTGACGATCTCGCTGCCCATGAACGAGAAGACGACCAGCAGCATTCCGGAGAGGATCGCGCCCGGCCCCTTCGGCAGGAACCCGCCGTGCCCCAGCAGGTTCGCGGTGCCCACCGCGTGGTGCCCCGGCGGCAGCCCGAAGATCGCCAGCGCCCCGACCACGATGAAGATCACGATCGCCACGACCTTGATCCCGGCGAACCAGAACTCGAACTCGCCGAACGAGCCCACCGACACCAGGTTGGTGCCGGTCAGCACGATCATCACCAGCAGCGCCCAGGCCCACTGCGGCACCGCCGGTATCCAGCCGGTCAGGATCCCCGCCGCCGCGGTCGCCTCGACCGCCAGCACCACCGACCAGAAGAACCAGTACAGCCAGCCGATGGTGAAGCCGGCCCAGCGGCCCAGGGCCCGGTCCGCGTAGGCGGAGAACGAGCCGGAGGTGGGGGAGGCCGCGGCCATCTCGCCCAGCATCCGCATCACCAGCACGACCAGCAGGCCGGTCAGCGCGTACGAGAGGAGGATCCCCGGGCCGGCGGCGTTGATGCCGGCTCCGGATCCGACGAACAGGCCGGCGCCGATCACCCCGCCAATGGCGATCATGGACAGATGGCGGTTCTTGAGACCGGCCTGGAGCCCTTCGGGCGACCGGTTCGCGGAGCCGTCGCCGGGGTGACCGGCGGTGGGGACCGCGGGGGGAATAGGCGGGTGCGCGCCCATGTGCACCGTCCTTCGTGGTTCTCGGTGTCGAACCCAGGCATTAGAACGTTGTCAACGAGCGTTGGGAAGGGCCGAATCCGGATCGTTGTCGTTACTGGCGAGTTGCCTGAAGTGCCGGGCCGCGGCGACAGGCACCGGCCACGCCCCGGTGGCGTCTACCCCGGGAACGGCATGCCACACTCATGCCATGCGCGTGTACATCGGCTCCGATCATGCCGGCTTCGACCTCAAGAACCACCTCGTGGACTGGCTCAAGGCCAACGGCCACGAGCCCGTCGACTGCGGTCCCCACATCTACGACGCCCAGGACGACTACCCGCCGTTCTGCCTGCGCGCCGCGGAGCGGACCGCCGGCGACCCGGAGAGCCTGGGCATCGTGATCGGCGGCTCCGGCAACGGCGAGCAGATCGCCGCCAACAAGGTCAAGGGCGTCCGCGCCGCGCTGGCCTGGAGCGAGGAGACCGCCAGGCTCGGCCGCGAGCACAACGACGCCAACGTGATCTCCGTCGGCGGCCGGATGCACACCGTGGACGAGGCCACCCGCTTCGTCGAGGTCTTCCTCACCACCCCGTACTCCGGCGAGGAGCGCCACACCCGCCGCATCGAAATGCTCTCCCGCTACGAAACCACCGGCGAACTCCCCCCGATCCCGGCCCACCACCCGCAGCAGGACTGACCGCCGCCGCCGGTTCGTGGCAGTCGCCCGCCGGTTCGTGGGCAGCCGCCCCGCCGGTTCCGTGGGCAGTCGCCGCCGGTTCCGTGGGCAGTCGTTCCTCCCCACGCCTGAACGGCGCGGGGGACCCCCTTGCTGGAACGGGTGGGCACGGAACCGGCCACCGGGCCGCACCCGGCAACGAAACCGTCCGGAGGACGCACCCCATGCCCGAGGGGCACACCATCCACCGCCTGGCGCTGGACCACCGCGACCGCTTCGAGGGCGCAGCAATCCGGGCGACCAGCCCGCAGGGCAAGTTCGCCGACGGCGCGGCCCTCATCGACCGCCAGGTCATGGAAACCGCCGAGGCCCACGGCAAACACCTCTTCCTCGGCTTCGGCCCCGACCGCTGGGTCCACATCCACCTCGGCCTCTTCGGCAAACTCGGCTTCGGCACCGCCCCGCCCCCGCCGCCCACCGACACCGTCCGGCTGCGGCTGGTCGGCGGCGTCAACGGCGCCGGCCACTACGCCGACCTGCGCGGCCCCACCGCCTGCGCGCTGATCACCGACGCCGAGAAGCAGGCGATACACGACCGCCTGGGCCCCGACCCGCTGCGCCCGGCGGACGACGGCGAGCGGGCCTGGCGGCGGATCGCCCGCAGCCGCACCACCATCGCGGCGCTGCTGCTCGACCAGAAGGTGATCGCCGGCGTCGGCAACGTCTACCGCGCCGAGGTCCTCTTCCGGCACGGCATCGACCCCTACCTGCCCGGCCGCGAGCTGGCCCGGGACCAGTGGGACGCGGTCTGGGCCGACCTCGTCGCCCTGATGCGGGAGGGCGTGCGGAACAACCGGATCGACACCGTCCGCCCCGAGCACACCCCGGAGGCCATGGGCCGCCCGCCCCGGGTCGACGACCACGGCGGCGAGGTCTACGTCTACCGGCGCACCGGCGCCCCCTGCCACCTCTGCGGCAGCGAGATCCGCACCGCCGGCCTCGCCGCCCGCAACCTCTTCTGGTGCCCCCGCTGCCAGCCGGCCGCCGCCCGCCCCTGAGGGCCACCGCGGGCGGCACCGGCAACCGTCAGAAGCCGTGCGGCAGCCACGGCGCCACGTCCGAGCCGAACGCCAACGAGGCCGCCGCCAGCGCCCCCGGCCGCAGCTCCCGCACCCGCCCGGCCCCGGCCAGCGCCGACAGCGTGAACCCGCCCAGATAGGCCGAGCCCAACTCCCGTACGGACAGCGCGAGTTCGGCCGGATCGGTGGTCCGCTCGCAGACCGCGCCCCGCTCGTCGCCGGACAGCCGCCAGCGTCCCGCGTTCCACGGACAGAAGTCGTCGGCGACCTCCAGCACCACGTCCACCGGCGTCCGGTACGTCCGGGCCGCCAGCGCCGCCCCGACGTCCACCGGCCGGGCGAACAGCGACTCCCGCACGGCGATGTCACAGCGCCGGTGGTCGGCCACCAGGTGCAGCAGCGGGTCGTCCACCGGCCGGTCGCGCGCCACCACCGACTCCGTCAGGTCGATCCCGAACAGATAGCGCCACAGCGCCGCGTGGACGACCGGGTCCAGCGCGTCGAGCTGGCCCAGCTGCACCACTCCGCGCGGCCCGGTGCGGTCCCAGTCGGGCTTGACGGCATACCGGGCGTAGCCCCGTACCTCGCCGTCCACCTCCGCCAGCACGCACTGGAGCCGGCCGGCCCCCTCCCGCTCGCTCTCCGGGTCGAGCACCCCCTGGCGCTCCCAGTGCGGGCGGCGCGCCAGCATCCCGGGCCGGGTCGGCACCAGCTGCCCGTAGACCCGCTCGCACTCCGCCACCGACGCCGCCGGGTCCGCCAGCCGCAGCCGGACGCCGTCCACGCCCGGCAGCTCCGGGGCGGCCAGCCGCACGGTGTCCACGGTCATCCGCAGCTCCTGGGCGGCCGGGCCGTAGCCGAACCGCCCGTAGATCGCCGGCTCGCTGGCGGTCAGCACCGCCAGCGCCTCCCCGCGCTCGCGCAGGTCCGTCAGCTGGTGCCGCATCATCGAGCGCAGCACCCCGCGCCGCCGGTGGGTCGGCTGCACGCTGACCAAGGTGACGCCGGCCACGGGGAGTTCGGCGCCGCCCGGCACGGTTAGTCCGAACGAGAACGATCCGGCGGTGCCGACGATCGCGTCGCCGTCCCACACCGCGAAGGACCGCTCCACCTCGGTGATCTCACGCCACCACGCGCGCCGCTCCGGCCCGTCCGGCACCCCGCCGAACGCCATGTCCAGCTGGTCGTACCAGGCATCCCAGTCGCCCTCGCGCAACGGCCGCAACTCTGTCGTCATGAGCCATCCCTAGCAGCAGTTCCTCCGGCCGCGCGACCGCATTTCGAACGGGATTTCCCGGCAATTCCCCGGAGTGACGTGCGGCGAATCGACGCGCCGCCGAACGGGTGGATAAGGTCCCAGGGAAATGACACGCGGCGCGGGAGCGGAAAGCCTGAGGGCCCGGATGCACAAACGGCTGCACCGGACCCGCATCGGCATGCGCAAGGCCGGCGTCGACTACTTCCGCGGCGACGGCTCCGACTGGCTCGCGCTGGCCGCCCTGCTCGCCGCCGTCCCGGCCATCGCCCTCGGCACCCTCTGGCACCCGGAGTGGATCGCGCCGACCGCGCTGGTCCTCCCGGTCATCGCCGGCGGGCTGCTGCTGCGGCCGGCCAACCTCCTCGTCCTGTACGCCGCCTCGGCCGCCGCACTGATCGTCGAGGCGGCGCTGTTCGGCCCGTACGACCAGGGGCGGGACCGGATCACTCCGGGCACGGTCCTGGTGGTCGCCGCGGTCGGGCTCTCCGGGCTGCTGGTGGCGCAGTTCCGCAGCCGGGTCGGGGTGCCCTGGCGGCGCGGCGGCACCATGCTCTTCGACCTGCGCGAACGGATCCGGGTGCAGAGCACGCTGCCCAAGCTCCCCAAGGGCTGGCACCACGAGATGGCGCTCCGCCCGGCCGGCGGCCAGTCCTTCTCCGGCGACTTCGTGGTGGCCTCGCGCACCCAGGGCGGCAACATCCTGGAGGTCGTGCTCACCGACGTCTCCGGCAAGGGCATGGATGCGGCGTCCCGCGCGCTGCTCCTGTCCGGCGCCTTCGGCGGCCTGCTCGGCTCCCTCCCGCCGCACGGCTTCCTCCCGGCCGCCAACGGCTATCTGCTCCGCCAGGACTGGGACGAGGGCTTCGCCACCTCCGTCCACCTCGTCCTGGACCTGGAATCCGGCGACTACGAGCTGTTCTCCGCCGGCCATCTCCCCGGCCTCCAGCTCAGCGCGGGCACCGGCCGCTGGGAGGAGAAGGCGGGGGAGGGCCCGCTGCTCGGGGTCTACGACGGCGCCCAGTTCGACCCGGTCAAGGGGACGCTGCGCCCGGGCGACGTGCTGATGCTGTTCACCGACGGCCTGGTGGAGGCCGCCGACCGCGACATCGCCGAGGGCATGGACCGGCTGACCGGCGAGGCCGAGCGCTATGTGCACAGCGGCTTCGCCGGCGCCGCCTGGCATCTGATCGAGGCGGTCGCCAAGGACGTCAACGACGACCGGGCGCTGCTGCTCATCTGCCGCGACGGCTGATCCCTCCCGGGGACTCCTTCCCCGGTGGTGCCGGGGTGGCGCGGCCGCATCGGACGCATCGGACCACCCCACAGCCCCACACTCACCCCACTTCACGCCAACCCCGTGAATCGGACGAAGCGTTGGCCGAAGATTGGTCACCTGCCTGCGATGGGCATGGAGTTGATGGCACGATGGGTGCCAGGGGTGTGCACGGTATGCCCCAGGGCCGGTGAGGCGTTCCGACCGAGGGTGTGATCAGTTGTGGCTCTGTCGCTGTCAGTTGTCCTGATGCTGGGGATCATCCTGGTCGTACTGATCAAACAGAAGGCGATCAAGGCCGGCCCGGCGTTCGTCGCCATACTCTTCGGCTTCTTCCTCGCCTCCACGGGCATGGCGCCGTCGATCAACAGATTCCTGAACTCGATCGCGAACACGATCAACCACATCACGTTCTAGGGGGTCTGCCCGCCCCCGGTCCGCCCCAGCGCGTCCCGTACGGCATCCTCGCTGCGTCCCACCAGCGCCGAGCCGTCGTCGGCGGTGATGATCGGGCGCTGGATCAGCCGGGGGTGCGCCGCCAGCGCCTCGATCCACCGTTCGCGGTCGTCCGCCGTGCGGCCCCAGTCCTTCAGGCCGAGTTCCTTCGCCTCGGCCTCCTGGGTGCGGGTGATGTCCCACGGCTCCAGCGCCAGCCGCGTCAGCACCTCGCGCAGCTCCTGGGCGCTCGGCGGCTCTTCGAGGTAGCGCCGCACGGTGTACTCCGCGCCCTCCGCGTCGAGGAGCCGCACGGCGGAACGGCACTTGGAACAGGCCGGGTTGATCCAGATCTCCATGGCTTCAGCCTAGTCAACCCCACCAGTGAGTACCGGTGAGTTGGGGTTCCTTTCGGGCGCGTTCGTCCCGGTGCTCCGTAGCGCTGTCGTAGCGCCGTCGCAGTTCCGCTGAGCGAAGAATTATTTGTGCGGTCTCCGGCCCGGGGACGTACCCTCCGGTAGGTGATGTGACGCGACCGTCGTTGACGCGCGAGCCGGGCGACTGTCATGATCGCCTGGGCTCAAGGGGCCCATACTGTCGCGTTACTGTTGCGTTTCCAGAAGTGAAGTAGCGTCAGCGGGGGAGAACATGCGCAATGAGCAGCTTCCGTTAGCAGCGGGAGACCTGCCAACGGGAGACTTACCGGCGGGATCCGGAGTGTCCGTGCCGTCGGTGCGCGGACCGGCGGGATTATGTCCGCCGAACTGTGCCCTTATGCCCATCTGGGGATTGTTACTCCCGGGCGACTCGGAGCGCGGATGCCGGTAAGGGTTCCCTGTTGATTCCCCTTCGGCCGACCAGGGCCGGAGGCGCGGTATGAACTCCTTTTACCGGCGCGGTGCCGGATGTTGCCCGACACCTGATACCCGGCGCATGTTCCGGATTCCGGCGCGGCGGCGCAGCCCGCGCGTCTGATTCCCTCTCGGGGCTGGTATTCCCCGGTGCCGTGCGCCCTCTCGCCCCATTCCTCAATTTCCTGGTCCGCTCGACCGGTTGTCCGGAGCCGCCGGTTGTCCGGCCGCTCCGCGGAACCGCCCGGCCTGCTCCGCCTGCCGTTCACCATCCGTGCGGCGGCGGGAGAACCACCCGTTCCCACGCGCGGAAAAAGCTGACAGCACGCGCCTGAACTCTGAAGAGGGAGACATGGAAGACAGGGCAGAACTGCACGACGCGGTAGCCGTGGTCGGTATGGCGGGGCGTTTTCCGGGGGCGGCGGATGTGGCGTCGTTCTGGCGGAATGTGCGCGGTGGTGTGGAGTCGGTGTCGTTCTTCTCGGAGGAGGAGCTGGCGGCGGAGGGGGTGGCCCCCGAGGTGTTCCGCCGGCCGGACTATGTGCCGGCGAAGGCGGTGCTGGACGACTGGGACCGCTTCGACGCGGGATTCTTCGAGTTCAGCGCGCGCGAGGCCGAGTTGACGGACCCTCAGCAGCGGTTGTTCCTGGAGACGTCGTGGTCGGCGCTGGAGGACGCCGGATATGCGCCGGGCCGTATCGACGCCCGGGTGGGCGTCTATGCCGGGGCGTCCCCGTCGACCTATCTGCTCACGCATATCGCCCGTGATCCCTCGGCCGCCGAACTCATCGGCGACATGCAGACCCAACTCGGCAACGGCGCGGATTTCCTGGCGACGCGGGTGGCGTACAAACTCGGGCTGAACGGGCCGGCGATGACCGTGCAGACCGCCTGCTCGACGTCGCTCGTCGCGCTGCACCAGGCATGTCAGGCACTGCTGGTCTCCGAATGCGACATGGCCCTGGCCGGCGGTGTTTCCGTGCAGGTCCCGCAGCGTGCCGGATACGTCTACCGCAACGGCGGTATCCAGTCCAGGGACGGGCACTGCCGGGCATTCGACGCCGCTGCCGGCGGAGTGGTGATGGGCAGTGGTGTGGGTGCGGTGGTGTTGAAGCGGTGGGCGGATGCGGTGGCTGACGGGGATTTCGTGTATGCGGTGGTGCGGGGTTCGGCGGTCAATAACGACGGTGCGGTGAAGGTGGGTTTCACGGCGCCGAGTGTGGCGGGTCAGGCGGCGGTGATCACCGATGCGTTGGAGGTGTCGGGGGTTGATCCGGCGTCGATCGGGTTGGTGGAGGCGCATGGTACGGGGACGGCGTTGGGGGACCCGATCGAGTTGGCTGCGTTGACGCAGGCGTGGCGGGGTTTCACGGAGCGGTCGGGGTTTTGTGCGTTGGGTTCGGTGAAGTCGAATGTGGGGCATTTGGATGCGGCGGCGGGGGTGACGGGTTTCATCAAGGCGGTGTTGTCGGTGCGGGATGGTGTGTTGCCGCCGTCGTTGAATTTCGAGGCGCCGAATCCGCAGATCGATTTCGCCGGTTCGCCGTTCTTCGTCAATACGGAGTTGCGGCCGTGGGAGGGCGACGGGCCGCGGCGCGCCGCCGTCAGCTCCTTCGGCGTCGGCGGGACCAACGCCCATGTCGTCGTGGAGCAGGCCCCCGAGGCGGAGGCGCGCCCGCGGCAGGAGGACTGCGCGGCCGTGACGGTCTCGGCGCGCTCCGCATCGGCGCTCTCCGCGGCGGTCGAGCGGCTGGCCGGTCGGCTGGACGAGGGCGGGGTGGAGCTGGCCGACGCGGCGTTCACGCTGCAGGCCGGGCGCGGTGAGTTCGCCCACCGGCGCGCGGTGGTCGCCCGTACCGCCCAGGAGGCCGCCGCGGCGCTGCGCGGCCCCGTGCCGGAGCGGATACCCGGCCCCGCCCAGCGGGGCGTCCCGGCCCAGGTGGCCTTCCTGTTCCCCTGGCAGGAGGTCCGCTATGTCAGCGTCGGCCGCGGGCTGTACGAGACCGAGCCGGTCTACCGCGAGCACCTCGACGAGGTCGCCGAACTGGCCCGGCCGCTGCTCGGTCACGACCTGCGGGAGTTCGTCAACGTCGCGCCGGACGCCGATCTGCGCGGCCGGTCGCGGGGCACGGACGTGGACCACCCCGCGCTGTTCGCCATGGAGTACGCCCTCGCCCGGCTGTGGATGTCCTGGGGCGTGACCCCCACGGCGATGCTGGGCCACAGCCTCGGTGAGTACGTCGCGGCCCACTTCGCCGGCGTCCTCACACTGGAGGACGCCCTGACTCTCGTCGTCGCACGCGGCCGGCTGGCCCAGTCCACGGAGCCCGGCGCGATGATGGTCATCGGCGCCGGTGAGGAGCAGGCCGCCGAGATCGCCGCGGCCGCCGGACTCTCGCTCGCCGCCGTCAACGCCGACGACCAGTGCGTGCTGTCCGGGGCGCCCGAGGCCGTCGACGCCGTCGAACGGCAGCTGGCCGGCGAGGGCATCCGCCGGCTGCGGCTGCCCGCGCGGCGGGCCTTCAACTCCCCGCTGATGGACCCGGTTCTCGACGAGTTCCGCGAGGTCGTGCGCGGCGTCACCCTCAACCCGCCCACCCTGCCGTTCTGCTCCAACCTCACCGGCACCTGGATCACCGACGAGCTGGCCACCGACCCCGAGTACTGGGTGCGCCACCTGCGGGAGACCATCCGCTTCGGCGACTGCCAGGCCGCGGCGCTGGACGACGACGACCGGATCTTCCTGGAGGCCGGGCCCGGCACCGGCATGGCCTGGCTGCTGCGCCGCTGGGGCAACGACGACGACCGCGCCTTCGCCACCTTCCCGGTGGCCGGCACGCCCAAGGACGAGGAGCGGGCCAGCGCCGTGCGCACCGCCGCCCGGCTGTGGGAGACCGGCGTGGAGGTGGACTGGGCCGCCGTGCGCGGCGGTGCCGGGGGCCGCCGGGTGCCGCTGCCCACGTACCCCTTCGAGGGGGAGAGCTACCGGCTCGGCGGCAAGGCCGGCACCGTGACGGAGGCGGCGGCCCCGGGCGGACCGGACGCCGACGCGGCCGAACCGCCCGCACAGGCCCACCCGGTGACGCGTTCGCAGGCGCCGCTGGTGCGCTCGGAGGCGCCGCAGGGCCGGGTGCCGGAGGCCGGGGCGGCGGAGGGCGCCCGCTACCGCCGGCCGGAGCTGCGGGTGGCGTACGTGGAGCCGCGCACCGAGCTGCAGCGCACGGTCGCCGGACTGTGGAGCGGGCTGCTGGGCTTCGAACGGGTCGGCCTGCACGACGACTTCGTGGACCTGGGCGGCGACTCGCTGGTGAGCATCGAACTCGCCGCGCAGCTGGAGGAGTTGTACGCGGTCCCGGTGCCGGTGGAGCTGATGTTCCAGCACCCGACGGTCGAGGACCAGGCCGAGATCGTCGAGCGGCTGGTGGCGGCCCGGCAGGACGGGGGCGCCGCATGACCGCGCCCGGTCCGGCCGCCGCGTCCGGCCCCGGCACCGCCTCCGCCGGCCCTGCGGACGCCTCCGGGACACAGCTCTCGGAGGCCAAGCAGGCGCTGCTGCGCAGCTGGCTGAACGGCGGCGGACGCCCCGGAGCCGGCACCCCGGCCGCCACGGAGAGCATCGCGCCGCCTGCCGAGGACGCCCCCGCGCCGCCCGTCGAGGACGCCGCCGCCCCGCTGTCCTTCACCCAGCTCAGGCTGTGGTTCCTGGAGCAGATCAGCCCCGGCAACCCCGCCTACAACCTCCCGCTGGGCCTGCACCTGACCGGCGACCTCGACGTGCCCGCCCTGGAATGGGCGCTGGACGGCCTGCTGCGCCGCCACGAGGTGCTGCGCAGCGTCGTGCGGGAGGAGCCGGGCGGCGGCGCCGTCCAGCGGGTCCAGCCGCACCGCCCGCTGCGGCTGCGGACGGACGACCTGCGTGGCGTGGCCGCGGCGCGCCGGGACGCGGTGCTGGAGCGCATCCGGCAGGCCGATGCCCGGGAGCCGTTCGACCTGCGCACCGGGCCGCTGCTGCGGGCCCGGCTGCTGCGGCTCGCCGACCGCCGCCACTTCCTGCTGTTGACGCTGCATCACATCGCGGCGGACGGCTGGGCCGGCGGGGTGCTGCTGAGCGAACTCGACGCCCTGTACGCGGCGTTCCGGGCGGGCCGCCCCGACCCGCTGCCCGCACCGGCGCTCCAGTTCGGCGCGTACGCGGCCCGGCAGCGGCGGGAGCTGACCGGCGCGCGCCTGAAGGGCCTGCTGGACCACTGGCGGACCCGGCTGGCCGGCGCCCCGATGGAGCCGATGCTGCCCACCGACCGGCCGCGGCCGGCCACCCAGGACTTCCGCGGCGACGAGCTCCACTTCACGCTTCCCGCGCGGACCGCGGAGCGGCTGCGCTCGCTCGCCGCCGACTGCGCGGCCAGCCCGTTCGCGGTGGCGCTGGCTGCGTTCCACACCGTGCTGCTGCGCTGGAGCGGCCGGGAGGACCAGCTCGTCGGCGTCCCGGTCGCGGGCCGCACTCGGCCCGAACTCCAGGGGCTGGTGGGCTACTTGGCCAACACCGTGGTGCTGCGCACCGACCTCGCCGGCGACCCGTCGTTCCGGGGGCTGGTCGAGCGGGTCCGGGACGGCGCCAACGAGGCGTACGCCCACCAGGACCTGCCGTTCGAGAAGCTGGTGGAGGAGCTCCAGCCGGACCGCGACGCCGGCAGTCACCCGGTGTTCCAGGTCCTGTGCACCTGGCAGAGCGGGGCCATGACCCGCGCCGAGCTGGCCGGCCTGGAAGTGGAGCCGGTCGCCGTGCACACCGGCACCGCCAAGTTTGACCTCCAGCTCGGCTTCGTCCAGCGGGGCCGGGAGATCACCGGGCGGCTGGAGTTCGCCGGCGCGCTCTTCGACCGCGCCACCGCCGAAAGGTTCCTGCAGCAGCTGCTCAACGTCCTGGACGGCGCCGCCGACGATCCCGGACAGCCGCTGTCCCGGCTGCCGTTGCTCGCACCGGACGAGACCGCGCGGCTGCTGCGCTGGGCCGGGACCGGGCCGGCGCTGGCCGGCCCCAGCGTCCCCGAGCAGATCGCCCGCCAGGCGGCCGCGACCCCCGGCGCCGTCGCGGTCGTCGGCACGGACGCCCGGCTCACCTTCGCCGAACTCGACCGCCGGGCGGACGCGTTGGCGGCCCGGCTGCGGGCGGCCGGGATCGGGCCGGAGGCCGCGGTGGGGGTCTGCCTGCCGCGTACCGCCGAGCTGGTGGCCGCCCTGGTGGCCGTGCAGCGGGCGGGCGCCGGATACGTCCCGCTGGATCCCGCCTTCCCCGACGAGCGGCTGGGCTATCTGCTCGCCGACACCGGGGCCGCCGGGGTGCTCACCACCCGGGAGCTGGCGGGGCGCTTCGCGGCGCACGGCGCGGTCCCGGTGTGGTGCGTGGACGAACCGCCCGTCCCTGCCCCGGCGGCCGGGTCCGGCGCGGTGGCCGGCGGCGGCCCGGCCGCGCCCGACAACCTCGCCTATGTCATCCACACCTCCGGATCGACCGGGGCCCCCAAGGGCGTCCAGGTCAGTCACCGCAACATGGCCGATGTGCTCGGCCACACCCGGGAGATGTTCGCCTTCGGACCGGACGACGTGCTCTGCGCGGTCGGCACGGTCTGCTTCGACATCGCCGTACCGGAGATCTTCCTGCCGCTGGTCAGCGGCGCCCGGCTGGTGATGGCCGACGAGGCCGGGGTGCGCGACGGGGCCCGGCTGCGCCGCCTCGTACGGGACGAGGGCGTCACCGTCCTCATGGCGACCCCGGCCACCTGGCGGATGCTGATCGCGGCCGGCTGGGACGCGTCCGACGACCGGCTGCGGCTGATCGTCTCGGCCGGCGAGGCGCTCAGCCCCGAACTCGACGCCCAGCTGCGCGAGCGGGTCGGCGACGTCCGCAACCTGTACGGGCCGACGGAGACCACCGTGTGGGCCGTGGGCCACCGCACCGGACCGGAGGCCGGGCCGGTGCCGATCGGCAGCCCGGTGGGCAGCGCCCGCACCTACGTCGTGGACCGCCGGGGTGCGCTGGTGCCGCCCGGTGTGCCCGGCGAACTCCTCATCGGCGGCGCCGGCGTGACCCGCGGCTACCGCGGCCGCCCCGCCCTGACCGCCGACCGCTACGTACCGGACCCCTACGGGCCGCCCGGCGCCCGGCTCTACCGCACCGGCGACCAGGTGCGCCGGCGCGCCGACGGCACCCTGGAGTACCTGGGCCGGCTGGACAACCAGGTGAAGATCCGCGGCCACCGCATCGAACCGGGCGAGGTGGAGGCCGCGCTGCGGGCCCACCCCGCCGTCGGCGAGGCGGTGGTGCTCCCCCGCGAGGGCGCGGCGGGGACCGAACTCCACGCGTATCTCGTGCCGTCGGCGGACGGTGCCGGACGGTCGGACGCGGCACCGGCGGCGCTGACCGCGGAGGAGCTGCGCCGGGCGCTCGCCGAGCGGCTGCCCGCGTACATGTGCCCGGCCGGCTTCACCGTGCTGGACGCGCTGCCGGTGAACGCCAACGGCAAGGTCGACCGGCGCGCGCTGGCCGCCGCGGGCGGCCGGAAGCTGTCGGCGGGCGCCCCCTACCAGGCGCCCGGCACCGACACCGCCAAGGCCGTGGCCGCGGTCTGGCGCGAGGTCCTGGGCGCGGAACGGGTCGGCCTGCACGACAACTTCTTCGACCTCGGCGGCCACTCGCTGCTCGCGCTGCAGGTGCAGGCCGGGCTCCGTGCGGAGTTCGGCCGGGAACTGCCGATCGTCGAACTGTTCCAGTACCCGACCGTCGCCGCGCTCAGCGCCCACCTCGACCGCGGCCCGGCGGGCCCGGCCGACGGCCCGGACGAGGCGGCCCAGGACGCCCGGCAGCGGGCCCGCGGGCGCCGGGCGGGCACCGAACGACTCAGAGAACGACGCGCGGGCGGCCGGGGCGGCGCCCGCCGGGGAACGGGAGATGCCTCATGACTCGGCCGGACCATGCGGAATTCGACGGTGCGGAGACGGACGGCGCGGAATTCGACGGTGCCATTGCCGTGGTCGGTATGGCGGG
Organism: Streptomyces sp. S186; assembly: GCF_051603415.1. Classification (NCBI taxonomy): domain Bacteria; kingdom Bacillati; phylum Actinomycetota; class Actinomycetes; order Kitasatosporales; family Streptomycetaceae; genus Streptomyces; species Streptomyces sp. S186. Next base: position 5,446,451 of record NZ_CP193932.1, read on the forward strand.
GCGTTTTCCGGGGGCGGCAGACGTGGCGTCGTTCTGGCGGAATGTGCGCGGTGGTGTGGAGTCGGTGTCGTTCTTCTCGGAGGAGGAGCTGGCGGCGGAGGGGGTGGCGCCCGAGCTGTTCCGCCGGCCCGATTACGTGCCGGCGAAGGCGGTACTGGACGACTGGGACCACTTCGACGCCGGTTTCTTCGACGTGAGCGCGCGGGAGGCCGAACTCACCGATCCGCAGCAGCGGTTGTTCCTGGAGACGTCATGGTCGGCGCTGGAGGACGCCGGATATGCGCCGGGCCGTGTCGACGGCCGGGTCGGCGTCTATGCCGGTTCCTCGATCTCCACCTATCTGCTGCACGCCGTCGGCAGCGACCCGGAACTCTTCCGTGCGCTGTTCGCCGACGAACTGCCGCTGATCCTGGGCAACGGCGCGGATTTCCTGGCGACCCGGGTGGCCTACAAACTCGGGCTGAACGGGCCGGCGATGACCGTGCAGACCGCCTGCTCGACGTCGCTCGTCGCGCTGCACCACGCCTGCCAGGCCCTGGCCTACGCAGAGTGCGACATGGCCGTCGCGGGCGGCGTGTCCGTGCAGGTCCCGCACCGCGCGGGGTACGTCTACCGCGAGGGCGGGCCGATGTCGCAGGACGGGCACTGCCGCGCCTTCGACGCCTCCGGCGGCGGCGCCGTGGGCGGCAGTGGTGTGGGTGCGGTGGTGTTGAAGCGGTGGGCGGATGCGGTGGCTGACGGGGATTTTGTGTATGCGGTGGTGCGGGGTTCGGCGGTCAATAACGACGGTGCGGTGAAGGTGGGTTTCACGGCGCCGAGTGTGGCGGGTCAGGCGGCGGTGATCACCGATGCGTTGGAGGTGTCGGGGGTTGATCCGGCGTCGATCGGGTTGGTGGAGGCGCATGGTACGGGGACGGCGTTGGGGGACCCGATCGAGGTGGCTGCGTTGACGCAGGCGTGGCGGGGTTTCACGGAGCGGTCGGGGTTTTGTGCGTTGGGTTCGGTGAAGTCGAATGTGGGGCATTTGGATGCGGCGGCGGGGGTGACGGGTTTCATCAAGGCGGTGTTGTCGGTGCGGGATGGTGTGTTGCCGCCGTCGTTGAATTTCGAGGCGCCGAATCCGCAGATCGATTTCGCGGGTTCGCCGTTCTTCGTGAACACGGAGTTGCGGCCGTGGGAGGGCGAGGGGCCGAGGCGCGCCGCCGTCAGCTCCTTCGGCATGGGCGGCACCAACGCCCATGTCGTGCTGGAGCAGGCGCCGCCGGCGCCCGCCCGGCCCGGGGCCCGCGCGGGCGGCCGGGACCGGCAGGTGCTGCCGGTGTCCGCGCGCTCGGCCGCCGCGCTGGCCGTCGCCGCGGAGCGGCTGGCCGAGCGGCTGGACGAGGGCGGGGTGGAGCTGGCCGACGCGGCCTTCACCCTCCAGGCCGGGCGTGACGAGTTCGCCCACCGGCGCGCGGTGGTCGCCCGCACCGCCCAGGAGGCCGCCGCGGCGCTGCGCCGAACGGCGGCCGGGAGCACGGCGGTTGCCGGCCGCCGCCCGGTGACGTTCCTGCTCTCCGGCGCCGCCGCCGGCGACCGGCTCCCGGATGTCCTGGCCGCGGCCCGGGCGGCGTACGCGGCGGAGCCGGTCTTCCGGGAGCACTTCGACCGGGTCGCCGAGGCGGGCCGCACGGTGCTGGGCCACGACCTGCGCGAGGCGACGACCGGCAACGCCACCGCGGACCCGGCCACCGGCGCCGGCGGGAACAGCGACGCCGTCGTCTTCGCCGCGCACTATGCGCTCGCCCGCCTGTGGACGTCCTGGGGCGTGGCACCGCAGGCGCTGCTGGGCACCGGCGCCGGCGCGTACGCCGCGGCCTGCCTGGCCGGGATCCTCCCGCTCGGCGACGCCCTCGCCCTGGCGGCCGGCCGGACGCCCGACGCCGTCGCACCGCAGGCACCGGCCGTCCCGTATCTGTCCGCGGTCACCGGCACCTGGATCACCGACGCCGAGGCCGCCGACCCCGCGTACTGGACCGGCGGCGCGGCCGGCGCCCTCCGGGTGGACGGCGGGGTGCGCGACACCGTGCACAAGGCCGGCGACCCCGTGCTGCTGGAGATCGGGTTCGGTGCGCCGGGCGTCCGGCCGCAGGAGTGGGCCGACGCCGGGGGCCCTGCCGTCCCGTGCGTCCACTCCTGGCCGGCGGACGAGCCGGTCGGAGACGGAGACGAAACCGGGGACACCACGGGAGGCGGCCCGGCGGGCGCGCTGGCGCGGCTGTGGAGCCTGGGCGTGGAGGTGGACTGGTCGGCGTATGCCGCGGACCGGGACCGCCGCCGGATTCCGCTGCCCACCTACCCCTTCGAGCGCCGCGGCTACCGGCTCGCACCGGTACGGAAGCCCGCCGGGGACGGGGCACCGGCCGGCGCCGGGCCCGCACCCCAGGAGCCGCCGGCGGGCGCCGCCGAGCCCGCCGCGCTCTACGACCGCCCCGAACTGCCCTCCGCGTACGTCGCCCCGCGCGACGAACTGGAGAGCATGGTCACCGACGTCTGGCAGCGGCTGCTCGGCTACCGCCTCATCGGCGTGGACGACAACTTCTACGGCCTGGGCGGGGACTCCCTGCTCGCCACCCGGGTGGTCGCCGCGCTGCGCGAGGCCCTGGAGATGGAACTGCCCATGGAACGCATCCTGGAGGCCGTCACCCCAGGCCAACAGGCCGAGGCCGTACGGATGCTGATGATCGAGCGGCTGGAGTCGATGTCGGACGAGGAGGCCGCGCGTCTGCTGGGCGACGGCGGGTCCGCCTGACCGGCCGCCCCGCCGCCATCCGTCCCCTCCGCGGTCAGCCGCCGCGGGCCGTGCGCACCCCGCCGGCCCGCGGCGCGCCGGCCGCCCCGCTCGCCCCGCCGCCCCGTCCCCACCCGGCCCTCGCGACGGCATCGCCTGAATTTGGAGCCCACTGATGGATCGTCAAGCCCCTGCGCCCGATGCCCTGTCGGGGGCGCGCGAGCAGGTGATCGCCGCGCTGGCCGCCCGGCTCGGCGCCGACCCGGCCGAGCTGGACCCCGACACGCGGTTCAGCGAGCTGGGCCTGGACTCGGCGGGCGCCACCGCGCTGGCCGCCGAGCTGTCCCGGCGTCTCGGCCGGCCGCTGCCGTCCACCGCCGCCTGGGACCACCCCACCGCGGGCGAGCTGGCCCGCTTCCTGGCCGGCCCGCCCGACGCCCCGGCGCCGGGCGCCACCGGCCCGGGCGGCGCGCTCGCGCCCGACGAGCCGATCGCCGTCGTCGGGATGGCCTGCCGCTTCCCCGGTGCGCCCGGCCTGGACGCGTACTGGCGGCTGCTGTGCGAGGGCGGCGACGCCGTCACCGAGGTACCCGCCGACCGCTGGGACGCCGCCGCTCTCTACCACCCCGACCCCGCCGAACCCGGCCGCGCCAACACCCGCTGGGGCGGCTTCCTCGACGGCGTCGACCGCTTCGACCCGCAGTTCTTCGGCATCTCGCCCCGCGAGGCCGCCCTCATGGACCCGCAGCAGCGGATCATGCTGGAGCTGGCCTGGACCGCGCTGGAGGACTCCGGCACCGACCCCGGCACGCTGCGCGACAGCCGTACGGGCGTGTTCACCGCCGCCCTGTGGAACGACTACGCCCGGCTGACCGGCCGCGACCTGGCGGCCATCGGACAGCACTCGGCCACCGGCGAGGACCTGAGCATCATCGCCGCCCGCATCTCCTACGTCCTCGGGCTGCGCGGTCCGAGCATCGGCGTCACCACGGCCTGTTCGGGCGCGCTGGTGGCCGTCCACCTCGCCTGCCAGAGCCTGCGCGGCGGCGAGTCGGAGGTCGCGCTGGCCGGCGGCGTCAACCTGCTGCTGGCGCCGGAGAGCACCACCGCCATGGCCAAGTTCGGCGCCATGTCCCCGCGCGGGCGCTCCCGGGCCTTCGACGCCGGGGCCGACGGCTACGTCCGGGGCGAGGGCGGCGGACTCGTGGTCCTCAAGCCGCTGTCCCGGGCGCTGGCCGACGGCGACCGGGTCTACTGCGTCCTGCGCGGCAGCGCGGTCAACAACGACGGCTACAGCAACGGCCTGACCGCCCCCAATCCGCAGGCCCAGGAGGACATGCTGCGGCAGGCGTACGCGCGGGCGGGGGTGGCGCCGCACACCGTCCAGTACGTCGAGGCCCACGGCACCGGCACCGCGCTGGGCGACCCCATCGAGGCCGGTGCGCTGGCCCGGGTGCTGGGCGCCGGACGCCCGGCGGACCGGCCGCTGCTGCTCGGCTCGGCCAAGACCAACCTCGGCCACCTGGAGTCCGCGGCGGGCATCGCGGGCCTGATCAAGACCGCGCTCGCCCTGCACCACCGGGTGCTGCCGCCCAGCCTGCACTTCGAACGCCCCAACCCCGGCATCGACTTCGGCGCCGGCATCGAGGTCGTCACCGCGACCCGCCCCTGGCCGGACGGGCAGCGGGCCGCGCTCGCCGGCGTCAGCTCCTTCGGCTTCGGCGGCACCAACTGCCATGTCGTCCTGGAGGGCGCCCCGCCGCCGGCCCGGCTGCTGACCCTGTCGGCGCCCGACGCCCGGCGGCTGGGCGCACTGGCCTCGGCCGCCGCCGACGACGTCCGGGCGGCCGATCCCGCCGCCGGCACCGCCGACCTGGTCGCCGCGGCCGTCCGCCGGGCGACGGCCGAGCCGGGGGAGCGCCGCGCGGCCGCGGTCGTCCGCACCCGCGGCGAACTCCTGGCGGCGCTGGAGCGGATCGCGGCCGCCGGCGAGAACGAGGAGATCGGCGAGGGCGGGCAGAACGAAGAGAACGGGGAGGCCGGGGACGCCGGATGCCCCGAGCCGGCCGCCGCCGCGGCCCCGCGCACCGTCTTCGTCTTCTCCGGCCAGGGGGCCCAATGGGCGGGCATGGGGCGGGAGTTGCTGCATCGGGAGCCGGTCTTCCGGGCGGCGGTGGAGGAGTGCGACGCGGTCTTCACCGAACTGGGCGGCCGGTCCGTCGTCCAGGGGCTGCTGGCGGCCGACGCCGCCGCGTTGACCCGCAGCGACGTCCTGCAACCGCTGATCTTCACCGTGCAGATCGGCCTGGTGGCGCTGTGGCGCTCCCGGGGCGTGACGCCCGACGCGGTGATCGGGCACAGCCTGGGGGAGGCCGCGGCCGCCCACGTCGCCGGCCGCCTCGGGCTGCGCGACGCGGTCCGGGTGGTGCACCACCGCAGCCGGCTGATGGCCCGCCTGGACGGCACAGGAGCGGTGGCCCTGGTGGCGCTGGACGTCCGGGACGCCGAGGCGGCGGCCGAACGGCACGGCGCCGGCCGGGTCGAGGTGGCCGGCGAGAACGGGCCGCGGGCCACGGTGCTCGCCGGCGAACCGGCCGCCCTGGACGCCTGCCTGGCGGCGCTGGAGCGGGACGGCGTGGAGTGCCACCGCGTCGCCATGCCGGTGGCCTCGCACACCGCGGCCTGCGACGCGCTGCTGCCCGAACTCGGGGAGTCGCTGGCGGAGTTGCGGCCGCTGGCGGGCCGCGTACCGTTCGTCTCCACCGTCACCGGCAGCCGCACCGAGGAGCCGCTGGACGCCGCGTACTGGCAGCGCAACCTGCGGCAGCGGGTCCGCTTCGGCCCGGCCGTCGCGTCGGTCCTCGCCGCGGGGCCCGCCGCCTTCCTGGAGATCGGCCCGCACCCGGTCCTCGCCCGCGCCCTCGGCGCGCTGGTCGCGGCCCACGGTCACGACGACGTGCGGGCGCCCGTCCTGGCCGGCGCCCGCCGGGACGCCGACGCCCACGAGACGCTGCTCGGCGCCGCGGCCCGCCTGTACGAGTACGGTGCGGCGCCGGACCAGTACCCGGACCAGTACCCGGACCATTACGGTGCCGCACCGGCCGGGCCGCCCCAGGCACCGGGCGAGGCCGGCGACGCGGCCGCCGGGAGCGACGAACGTCCCGCCGCTCCCCGGCTGTTGACGCTCTCCGCGCACACCGAGGAGGCCGCCCGCGCACAGGCGGCCCAGCTGGCCGACCTGCTCGCGGCCCCCGCGGACGGCGCCGCGCAGGACGTCCCGGACGACGGCCTCGACGCCCTGTGTGACGCCGCGGCCCGGCTGCGCGGCGGCCACCGGCACCGCGTGGCCGCCGTCGTCCGCGACCGCGCCGAGGCCGCGCAGCTGCTGCGGCGGGCCGCTGCCGGCGAGGAGGCGGCCGGACTGGCCACCGGCGCCGTCCCGCGCCGCCCGGGCCGGCTCGCCTTCGTCTTCTCCGGCCAGGGCACGCAGTGGGCCGCCATGGGGCGCGGCCTGGCCGACCGCGAACCGGTGTTCCGGCGCGCCCTGGAGCGGTACGACGAGCTGCTCCGCGGCCTGACCGGCGGCGACTGGTCGCTCCTGGCGGAGCTGGCGGCACCCGAGGACCGTTCCCGCCTCCAGGAGACCTGGCTGGCCCAACCCGCCCTGGTCGCCCTTCAGTTGGCGCTGGTCGACCTGTGGGAGCACTGGGGCGTCCGGCCGGACGCGGTGACCGGGCACAGCGTGGGGGAGATCGCCGCCGCGTGCGTGGCGGGGGCCTTGGAGCCCGCGCAGGCGCTGCGGATCGCGGTCGAACGGGGCGCGGTGATGCACGCCGCGACCGGACGCGGCCGGATGGTCTCGCTCGCCCTGCCCGAGGCCGAGGTCGCCGCGCTGCTGGCCGGGTTCGGGCCGGACCTGGGGATCGCCGCCGTCAACGGCCCGGCCGCCACCGTCGTGGCCGGTGCCACCGACGCCGTGGCGCGCCTGCTGGCCGCGCCCGGGCCGGCCGGCGTCCGCACCCACCGGCTGGCCGTCGACTACGCCTTCCACAGCCCCCAGATGGACCCCTACCAGGACGCGCTCGCCGACCGGCTGCGCGGGCCGGCGCCCCAACAGGCACTGGCTCCCCGGCCGGCCCGGCTGCCGCTGGTGTCCACCGTCACCGGCGCACCGGTCGAGGGCACCGCGCTGGACGCGGCGCACTGGGGCCGCTCGGTGCGCGCCACCGTGCGCTTCGCCGACGCCGTCGCGGCGCTGGCCGAACTGGGGTGCACCGACTTCCTCGAAGTGGGCCCGCACCCCGCACTGGTCTCCGCGACCACCCGGTGCCTGGCGGGGACCCCGGCCGCCGGCGGGCTGGTCCTGCCGACCCTGCGCCGCGGCGACGACCTGTGGACCCCGCTGCACTCGCGCGCCGCGCTGTGGACCGCCGGCCGTCCGGCGGTGCGTACCGCGTCCGGCGCTGCCACGGCCGGGCCCGGGCGGCCGGTGCGGCTGCCCGAGTTCCCCTGGCAGCGCTCCCGCCACTGGATCACCCCGGCCCCGCTCGGCGGCGCCGCCGGGACGGCCGGCGACCCCGGCCCGGTGGGGCGGCTGCTGCGCACCGGGCGGCTGGCGGAGCTGGCCGGACACCTGGAGCGGCGGCACCGGCTCTCCGACGCCGAACGCACCGCGCTGCCCCGGCTGTTGGAGCTTCTGGCCCAGACGGAGACGGAGACGGAGCGGGAGGCGGGGGCGGCGACGCCTGCCGGTGCGGCACGGGACGCGGATCCGGACGCCGCGCTGCGCTACACCGTCCGCTGGCACGCGACGGACGCCGCGCCCGCCGCGCCCGCCGCGCTCACCGCTCCCGCCGCCCCGGTCGACGACCGGACCGCGGCCGGCCACTGGCTGCTGGCCGGCGAGGGCGAGTTGACCGAGGCGCTCGCGGCGCGGCTGCGCGCCGGCGGCGGCACGGTCACCGTCCTGGACGGCCGGAAGGAGGAGTTCGCCGCCGCCGTGGACACCGCCCTGGACGCCGCCGCGCACCCGGCCCCGGGCGGCGCGCCGGTGCCGCTGCGCGGGGTGGTCCACCTCCACGGCGCGGAGGTGCCACCCGACGAGGACGCGGGCGGCGCCGTCCGGCAGGCCACCGCCTCCGCCCTGTTGCTGGCGCAGCGGCTGGCCGCCCGGTCGCTGCCCGCGGCGGCCCGCCTGTGGCTGGTCACCGAGGGCGCCCGGCCTGACGCGGGGCCGCCGCGCCCGTTCGCCGCCGGCGGCGGTCCGGTGGCGGGGGCCCGGGAGCTGGCGGGCGCCGCACTGTGGGGCTTCGGCGGCACCCTGGGCCATGAACTCCCCGAGCTGCTGGGCGGCTTGATCGACGTGGACGGGTCCGCACCGGCCCGTACGGCCGGACTGCTCGTCGCCGAGCTGCGGCGCGAGGACCGCGAGGACCGGGTGGCGCTGCGCGACGGCGTCCGCCAGGTCGCCCGGCTGACCCCGGCGGACCCCGACCCGGTCGCCGCCGGCCCGGCCGTCCCGCTGCCCGGGCCCGAGCTGGACCCGGCCGCCGCCTATCTGGTGACCGGCGGGCTCGGCGGTATCGGTCTGCGGCTGGCCCGCCATCTGGCCGAGCGCGGCGCCCGCCGGCTCGTCCTCCTCGGCCGCCGCGCCCCCGACGCCCAGGCCGACGCCGTACTGGAGCAACTCCGCGCTAAGGACGTGGAGGTGACGGTGGCTCAGGCCGATGTGTCGCGCCGCGACGACCTCGTCCGCGTCCTGGACGGGATACGGGAGCAGGGGGTGCCGCTGCGCGGCATCGTGCACGCGGCCGGTGTCCTGGACGACGGCGTCGTGCTGCGTCAGGACCCGGAGCGGATCGCCCGCGTCCTGGCGCCCAAGGTCCTCGGCGCGCTCCACCTCCACGAGCTGACCGCCGGCCGGCCGCTGGACTTCCTGGTGCTCTTCTCCTCCTTCACGGCCACTCTCGGCGCCGGCGGCCAGGCCGGCTACACCGCCGCCAACGCCGTACTGGACACCCTCGCCGCCCGTCTGCGCGCCACCGGCACGCCCGCCGTCAGCCTCGGCTGGGGCCCCTGGAGCGGGGTCGGGATGACGGCGGGGGACGGCGCCGGCCGGCAGCGCTGGGCGCAGCGCGGGCTGCCGCCGCTCGACCCGGCGGCCTGCCTGCGGGCCTTCGACCGGGCGGTCGCGGGCGCGCGGTCGGCGGGTCCCGCGCACGAGGTGGTGCTCGACGCCGACTGGCCCGCCTACCGCGCGAGCCTCCCGGACGGCGCGCGGCGGCCCTTCCTCGACGAGGTTCTCGCGGGTGCGGCCGGCGGCGCGGCCCGCGGCGGCGGTGCCGGGGCACCGGGGGACGGGCAGCTCGCGGCCACCGGGGCAACCCGGACGGCCGAGGACGCCGCCGCGCTGGCGGCTGCCCTGGAGGGCGTGCACCCCGAGGACCGGGCCGCGGTGATCGCCGACCATGTCGCGCGGCGGGTCGCCGAGGTGCTGGGGCTGCCGGACGCCCGGCGGCTGGACCGCGAGGCCGGGCTGTTCGACCTCGGGCTGGACTCGCTGGCCGCCACCGGTCTGGCCGGGCGGCTCGCCCGTGACCTGGGGCAGGCGGGCGGCCCCGCCGAACTGTCCGCCACCACCGCCTTCGACCACCCCTCCGTCGCCGCGCTCGCCGCCCACCTCACGGAGCTGCTGACCGGCACGGACGGCGGGGGAGCCGGCCAGGGCCCCGCCGCCGGCGGCACCGGCGACGCCGACCTGGAAGACCTGCTGGCCGAGATCGAGAACTTGTCCGAGGACGAGGCGGCCCGGCGCCTGGCGGAACTCGCCGGCGACGGACCGCACACCGGGATGGGAGACACAGACGCATGAGTGACCTGTCGGACCGCATAGCAGGTCTGTCGCCGGAGAAGCGGGCGCTGCTGGAGCGCGCCCGCGCCCGGGCCGCCGCCTCCTCCCGACCCGCCGGGCCCGCGACCGGGGCCGACGCGCCGGGGGCCACCGCGCCGCCGGCCCCGGCCGCCGACGCCCCCTCCGCCGCGCCCGCCGCGCCCGCCGCGCCCGCCGCGCCCGCGGCCCCCGAGGGCCCCGCCGGCTCCGAACCCATCGCCGTCATCGGCATGGGCTGCCGCTTCCCCGGCGGTGCCGAGGACCCGCAGGCGTTCTGGCGGCTGCTGCGGGACGGCGTGGACGCCACCGCACCCGTCCCCGCCGACCGTTGGGACACCGAGCGGCTGCACGACCCCGACCCCGAGCGGGCCGGCCGGATCTACGCCGAGCGCGGCGGCTTCCTGGCGAGCCCCGTGGACCGCTTCGACGCCGCGTTCTTCGGCATCTCGCCGCGCGAGGCCGAGAGCATGGACCCGCAGCACCGCATGCTGCTCGAAGTGGCCTACGAGGCACTGGAGTCGGGCGGCCAGGCGCCCGGCCGGCTGACCGGCTCGCGGACCGGTGTCTTCGTCGGCATCGGCATCGACGACTACAAGAGCCTGCAGACCGCCGACGAGGAGGCCATCGACGCTTACACCGGCACCGGCAACCTCTTCGCCGCCGCGGCCGGCCGCCTCTCCCACGTCCTGGGGCTGACCGGCCCGAGTCTGGCGGTGGACACCGCCTGTTCGTCCTCGCTGGTCGCGGTGCATCTGGCGATGCGCAGCCTGCGGCTGGGCGAGAGCGACCTGGCGCTGGCCGGCGGGGTGCACCTGATGCTGTCGCCGGAGATCACCCTGTTCCTGTCCCGGGCCAGGGCGCTGTCGCCGGGCGGGCGCTGCCGCACGTTCGACGCCGCCGCCGACGGCTACGCCCGCGGCGAGGGCTGCGGCGTCGTCGTCCTCAAGCGGCTGGCGGACGCGCTGGCCGCGGGCGACGACGTGCTCGCGGTGATCCGGGGCTCGGCGGTCAACCACGACGGCCCCAGCGCCGGCCTGACCGTCCCCAACGGCCGCTCCCAGCAGGCCCTGATCCGGGCCGCGCTGGCCGACGCGGGCACCGCGCCCGCCGAGGTCGGCTACCTGGAGGCGCACGGCACCGGCACCCCGCTGGGCGACCCGATCGAGGCCCGGGCGTTCGGCGCGGTCCTCGGTCCTGACCGCCCGTCGGCGGAGCCGCTGCTGGCCGGCTCGGTCAAGACCGGCATCGGCCACCTGGAGGCCGCGGCCGGCGTCGCCTCGCTGATCAAGGTCGTGCTGTCGCTGCGCAACGAGGAGATCCCGGCCCATCTGCACCTGACCGAGCCCAGCCCGCACATCCCCTGGGACGAGCTGAAGGTCCGGGTGCCGGTGGAGCGCACCCCGTGGCCGCGCGGCGCGCGCCCGCGCGTCGCCGGCATCAGCGGCTTCGGCATCGGCGGCACCAACGCCCACCTGGTCGTCGCCGAGGCGCCCGCCGGGCCTGCCCCGGCCGAGGAACTGCCCGGCACCGCCGGGCCCCGGCTGCTCACCCTCTCCGCCCGCGGCCACCAGGCGCTGACCGAACTCGCCGGCCAGTACGCCGGGCGGCTCGCCGACGAGCCCTCCTGGCCCGCCGCCGCGCACACCGCCAACGCCGGCCGCGACCACTTCGACCACCGCCTGGCGCTGGTCGCCGGCAGCGGCGCCGAGGCCGCCCGCCTGCTGACCGCGTTCGGCGAGGGCCGCACGGAACCCGGCCTGTACGCAGGGCAGGTGCCCGCGCCCGGCGGCCCCCGGGTGGCGTTCCTCTTCACCGGCCAGGGCTCCCAGTACCTGGGCATGGGCCGCGGCCTGTACCGCACGCAGCCGGTGTTCCGGGAGGCCGTCGACCGCTGCGCGCGGTGGCTCGACGGCGTCCTGGACGTGCCGCTGACCGACGTGCTCTTCCAGGGCCGCGCCGACATCGGCAGCACCGCGTACGCCCAGCCCGCCGTCTTCGCGGTGCAGTACGCGCTCACCGAACTGTGGGCGTCCTGGGGCGTCCGGCCGGCGGCCGTACTGGGGCACAGCGTCGGCGAGTTCGCGGCCGCCACCGCCGCCGGGGTGCTGGCGCCCGAGGACGCGCTGCTGCTGCTCGCCGAGCGCGGCCGCCTGATGGCCGCGCTGCCCCGCGACGGGGCGATGGCCGCGGTGTTCGCCGACACCGCCGTCGTCGAGCGGGCGGCCGCCCGGTACGCGGGCCGGCTCGCCGTCGCGGTCCACAACGGCCCCGGCGAGAGCGTGATCTCCGGCACCGCCGAGGCGGTGGACGCGCTGCTGGCGGAGCTCGCCGCGGACGGCGTCCGCGCCCACCGGCTGCGGGTCTCGCACGCCTTCCACTCGCACCTCATGGAGCCGGTGCTGGACGCGTTCACCGCCCGGCTGGACGGCGTGCCGCTGAGCCGTGCCCGGGTCCCGTACTTCTCCACGGTGACCGGCGCCCGCGCCACCGCCGACGAGCCGGCCGACCCCGGCTACTGGCGGCGCAACATCCGCGAACCGGTCCGCTTCACCCAGGCGTTCACCGCCCTGGCGCAAGAGGACTGGGACGCCGCCCTGGAGATCGGCCCGCAGCCGGTGCTCACCGGCCTGGCCCGCCGCCGCGCGGAGCACGGCGCGGACGGCGCGGCGGACGGCCGCGGCCCGCTGCCGCTGCTGGCCTCGCTGGTCCGCGACCCGGAGGAGACCGCGCAGCCGCTGCACGCCGCGGCCCACCTGCACGTCCTCGGCGCCGACCTGGAATGGGACCGGATCACCCCGGGCCCCCGCCCGCGCCCCGTCGCGCTGCCCACCTACCCCTTCCAGCGCCGCCGCTACTGGCGCGACACCCGCACCGGCCGCCGCACGCCGGCCGGCACCGGCGGCCACCCGGCCCTGGGCGCCCGGCTGCGCTCGCCCGCCCTGCGCGACACCGTCTTCCACCGCGCCTACGACGAGACCAGCCCGGCCCACCTCCCGGACCACCTGCTGTTCGGCGCCGTCGTCGTGCCCGGCGCCTCCCACCTGGCGCTGCTGCTGAGCGCGGCCGAGGCCGAGTACGGCCCCGGCGCGTACGAGGCGCATGAGGTGGTCTTCCCGCAGGCCCTGGCGCTCACGGACGGGGCGCGGCGCGAGCTGCAACTCGTGCTGGCCGCCCCGGAGGCGGGGGCCGGCGCGGGCCGGGCCTTCCAGGTGGCGAGCGCGCCCACCGGGGACGGGGCGGCCGCCTGGACCACCCACGCCACCGGCGTCCTCACCGACCCGACGGGGGCCAACCCGCCGCAGGCGGAGGGGAGTTGGCGGGCGACCGCGGCGGCCGTCCGGGAGCGTTGCACCGCCCGCACCCCGGGAGCCGCACTGCACGCCCGCATGGACCGCGCGGGCTACGACCTCGGCCCGTCCTTCCGCTGGATCCGCGACGTCCACCACCGCCCGGGCGAACTGCTGGCCGAACTGGTCCGCCCCGCCGAGGCCGGCGCCGGGCACGTGCTGCACCCCGGACTGCTGGACTCCTGCTTCCAGGCGGTCGTCACCCTGCTGCCCGAGGAGGCCCTCGACGGCCGCAGCCTCTTCGTCCCGGTACGCGTCGACCGGCTGCGCCACCACCGCGCGCCCGCAGACGGCGAGAAGCTGTGGCTGCACATCGCCGAGCTGCCCGACGGCCGGGACGCCGACGGCCTGCTGGTCGACCTGGCCCTCCTGGACGACGGCGACCGGCCGGTGCTGACCATGGACGGCGTACGGCTGCGCCGGGTGACTCGGGCCAACCTGCTCGGCGAGACCGGCACCCCCGAACTGCGCGCCCCCGTCTGGGCCCCCGAGCCGCTGCCCGGACCGGATACCGCACCGGCCGTCACCGGGCGCTGGCTGGTGGTCGCCGACGACGCGGGCCCGGCCCGTGCCCTGGCCCGGCAGCTGACCGCGGCCGGCGCCGACTGCACCCCGGCCGGTCCGGCGCGGCCTGAGGACATCGGCGCCCTGGTGGCGGCCGCCGCCGAAAGCGGGCCGCTGGACGGCGTGGTGGGCCTGTGGACCCGGCCCGGCGCGGCGGGGGAGGGGACCGTGGAGCCCTCCGTGGCCGCCCTGCACCTCGTCCAGGCGGTGGCCGGGCTCGACCACGACCCCCGGCTGTGGCTGGTGACCCGCGGCGCCCAGGTCGTACAGCCCGGCGAGCGCCCCGACCCCGCGCAGGCCGCGGTGTGGGGCCTGGGCCGGGTCGCGGCAGCCGAACTGCCCCGGCTGCACTGCGCGTTGGCCGACCTCGACCCGGCGGCCGCGCACGACGAGGTGGCCCCGCTCCTCGCCGACCTCGCCGCCCCGCAGCCCACGGACGGGCCCGTCGCCCACCGTGCGGGCGTCCGGTACACCGCCCGCACCGCGGCCCTGGCCCCCGCCGGCGCCGCCCCGCCCCGGCTCCGCCCGGACGCCACGTACCTGGTCACCGGCGGGCTGGGCGGCATCGGCCGGCACCTGGCGCGCCATCTGGCCGACCGCGGCGCCCGCCACCTGGCGCTGCTCTCCCGCGGCACCCCCGGCCCCGACGCCGAACGCACCCTCGACGCGCTGCGCGCGGCCGGCACCGAGGTGCGGCTGCTGCGCGCCGACGTCTCCGGCCCCGAGGCACTGACCGCCGCCCTGGACGTGCTGCGCCGGGACCTCCCGCCGCTGCGCGGCGTCGTCCACGCCGCCGGCGTCCTCGACGACGGCACCCTCGTACGGCAGGACGCCGCGCGGCTGCGCCGGGTCGCGGCCCCCAAGGCCGACGGCGCCCGCGCGCTGCACCATGCCCTGGCCGGGGCGGAGTTGGACTTCCTCCTGCTGTTCTCCTCGGCCGCCGCGGCCCTGGGCACCGCGGGCCAGGGCGCCTACGCGGCGGCCAACGCCACCCTGGACGCCCTCGCCCAGAGCTGGCGCGCGGACGGCCTGCCCGCCACCAGCGTGGCCTGGGGGGCCTGGGCGGACACCGGCATGGCCGCCGGGCTCGGCGCCGCGGACCTGGACCGGCTCGCCGGCCGGGGCGTGGGCGCGCTCACCCCCGCCGAGGCGCTCGCCCTGCTGGACCGGGTGCTGGCCGAGGACGGCCTGCCGGCCCATGTCGTCGCGCTGCGCCGGGCCGAGGGCACCGCGTCCGCGGCCCGTACCGGCGGCCCGGCACAGCGGCCGCAGGGCCGGGACGACGAGCACCACCCCCGGCCCGACGGCCTCGGCCCGTACGCCGCACCGGCCACCGACGAGGAGAAGGCCCTGGCCGGACTGTGGGAGGAGGCGTTCCGGATCCGCCCGATCGGCACCGGCGACGACTTCTTCGCCCTCGGCGGCGACTCCATGCTCGCCCTGACCATCACCGCCCGCGCCCGGCGCCACGGCCTGCGGCTGAAGGAGTCCGACTTCTTCCAGCGGCCCACCGTCCGGGCGCTGGCGGCCGCCCACCGGCAGAGCACGGACGGCGCGGACGGCGGGAGTACGCCGGACGGCCCGGCCGCGCCCGCCCCGGGGCGGCCGGACTCCGACGCGGCGCTGCCCGAACTGAGCGCGGCGAGCCGGGAGTTGATCGAGAACCGGCTCGGCGGTACGCCCGCCGGCCCCGCCCCCGACCGGGAGCCGCCCCGGCTCGACCGGCTGCGCGCCGCCGCCCGCCTGGCGGCCCGCCGCCGCGCCGGCACCGACGGCTAGCCGCCCCGCCGCTCCACCGACACCCCACCCCAGACACCCGACCCGGAAACCGGAGTACCACTCACATGACGCGTGACGCGAAGGAAACGCGCGAGACCGTGGCAGCGCGGCCCTCGACCGAGGGCGTCTACCGCCTCTCGTTCCTCCAGCAGGGCCTGCTCTACCACAGCCTGGTCGACCCCGAGGCGGCCTTCTACGTCGACCAGGTCGTCTACACCCTCGACGGCGCGCTGGACGAGGAGCGCTTCGAGCGCGTCTGGCGCCGGGCGGTGGCCCGCCACGAGATGCTGCGCACCTCCTTCTTCTGGGAGGGCATCGAGGAGCTGGTCCAGGTCGTGCACCGGGACATCGAACTGCCCCTGGAGCGCCACGACTGGCAGGACCGCCCCCAGGAGACCCGGCAGGCCGACCGCGACCGCTTCCTGACCGAGGACCGGCTGCGCGGCTTCGACCTGGAGCGGCCGCCGCTGTTCCGGCTCAGCCTGGTCCGGCACGCCCCCGACCACCACACCTTCGTCTTCCGCTACCACCACCTGCTCTTCGACGCCTGGTCGGCGCTGATGGTGCTGGACGAGGCGTTCACCGACTACAACGAGGGCGCCACCGCCGAGCGCACCGCGACCCTGCCCTACCGCGACTACGTCGCCTGGCTGCACCGCCAGGACCTGTCGGCGTCCGAGGCGTACTGGCGCACCGCCCTGGGCGGCCTGACCGAGGCCACCCCGCTGCCCGGCGCCCCCCTCGCCGCCCGCCCCGCCGCCCGCGCCGACCGCCTCGCCCCGGCCGCCGGGGACGGCACGGACCACGCCACCCGGGAGAACCCCGAGGAGGTGCTGTGGCTGGACGCCGCCACCACCGAGGCACTCACCGCCTTCGCCCGCGACCACCGGGTCACCCTCAACTCCGTGTTCCAGAGCGCCTGGTCGCTGCTGCTGAGCCGGCACAGCGGCCGTGACGAGGTGATGTTCGGCACCACCGTCTCGCACCGCCCCGCCGACCTGGAGGGCGTCCAGCACACCGCGGGCCTCTTCATCAACACCCTGCCCGTACGGGCCCGCACCGCCCCCGGCGACACCTTCGCCGCCTGCTGCGCCCGCCTCCAGCAAGCCCAGGGCGAGCGCCGCGACCACCACCACAGCCCGCTGATGAAGGTGCAGGAGTGGAGCGACCTGCCCTCCGGCGCCCCGCTGTTCGACACGATCATGACGTTCCTGAACGTGCCGCGCATCGAGACCCTCGGCGGCCGCGAGGGCGCGCTGCACATCACCCGCGGCGAGTACCGCTACCGCACCAACTACCCGCTGTCGGTGATGGTCGTGCCCGGCGAGCGGCTGTCGGTCCGGGTCGGCTACGACCGCGACCTGTACGACGCCCCGGCCGTGCGCGGCC
Organism: Streptomyces sp. S186; assembly: GCF_051603415.1. Classification (NCBI taxonomy): domain Bacteria; kingdom Bacillati; phylum Actinomycetota; class Actinomycetes; order Kitasatosporales; family Streptomycetaceae; genus Streptomyces; species Streptomyces sp. S186. The sequence continues at coordinate 5,463,189 of NZ_CP193932.1, forward strand.
TGCTCGGCCAGCTGCGCACCGTCCTCGCGGCGGTCGCCGCCGAACCGGGCGTGCTGCTGCGGGACATCCCACTGCTCTCCGCTGACGAGGAGGCCCGCCTGCTGCGGGAGTGGGGCGGCGCCCGCCCCGCCGCCCCGGCGGACGCCACCGACGTCCGCTGCGCCCACGACCTCGTCGCCGACCAGGCCGACCGGACGCCCGACGCCACCGCCCTGGTCCACCGCGGCACCCGTGTCGGATACCGCGAACTGACCGGGCGGGCCCGCCGGCTCGCCCGCCACCTGCGGGAGCTGGGCGCCGGCCCGGACACCCCGGTCGCGGTCTGCCTGGAGCGCGGCACCGACCTGCCGACCGCCCTGCTGGCCGTGCTGCACGCGGGCGGCGCCTACACCCCGCTCGACCCGGCCTACCCCGCCGAGCGGCTGGCGCACATGCTGCGCGACTCCGGCGCCCGCATCGTCCTGACGCAACGTCAACTCGCTGGCCGGCTCCCGGCGGAGGGGCTGCGCACCGTCCTGCTCGACGACGACGCCACGGCCGCCGCGATCGCCGCGCACAGCGACGGGCCGCTGCCCGGCCCGGCCGTCCACCCCGACAGCCTCGCCTACGTCATCTACACCTCCGGTTCCACCGGCACCCCCAAGGGCACCGCCCTCACCCACCGCGGCCTGGCCAACCTCGTCGCGGCCCAGCGCCGCACCTTCGCCCTCACCCCCGAGGACCGGGTGCTGCAGTGGGCCTCGGCCAGCTTCGACGCCTCCGTCTTCGAGACGGTCCTCGCGCTGGGCGCCGGCGCCGAACTCCACCTCGCCGACCGGGAGGACGTCCTCCCCGGCCCGGGCCTGGCCCGGCTGCTCCGCGAGTCCGGCATCACCGCGCTCACCATGCCCCCGTCCGCGCTCTCCGCGCTCCCCGAGGAGCCGCTGCCCGGCCTGCGGCTGCTGGTCTCCGCCGGCGAGGCGCTGCCGCAGAAGCTCGCCGCCCACTGGTCCCGCGGCCGCCGCATGGTCAACGCCTACGGGCCCACCGAGACCACCGTGTGGGCCACCGCCCAGGACGTCGCGGACCCCGCCGCCGGCCAGGACACCGCCCCCATCGGCACCCCGGTCCACGGCTTCACCGTCCACGTCCTGGACGCGGCGCTGCGCCCGGTCCCGGCCGGCGCGCTCGGCGAACTCTTCCTGGCCGGGCCGGGCGTGGCCCGCGGCTACCTCGGGCAGCCCGCCCGCACGGCCGCCGCCTTCCTGCCCGACCCCTACGGCCCGCCCGGCGCGCGCATGTACCGCACCGGCGACCTGGCCCGCTGGCGCGCCGACGGCACCCTGCAGTTCGCCGGGCGCGACGACCAGCAGGTCAAGCTGCGCGGCTTCCGCATCGAACTCGGTGAGATCGAGGCCGTGCTGGGCGCCCACCCCGACGTGCTGGACCGCGCGGTCGTCGTCCGCGACGGCGCCGCCGACGGGCGGCCGCACGGCGGCGACGCCCGCCTGGTCGGCTATGCCGTACCCCGCCCCGGCGCCACCCTCGACGGCAAGGAACTGCGGGCCCACCTGGAGGCGCGACTGCCCGAGCACCTGGTGCCGGCCGCGGTCGTCCCGCTGGAGCGGATGCCGATCACCGTCACCGGCAAGCTCGACCGGGCCGCGCTGCCCTCCCCGGAGGAGGCGTCCGGCGGCGGCACCAAGGTGCGTCCGGCCACCGAGGCCGAGCAGTTCGTCGCCGAGATCTGGACCGAGGTGCTCGGCGTCGAGGACCCGGGCGTGGACGACGACTTCTTCGAGACCGGCGGCAACTCCATCAAGGCCACCCAGCTGCGCTCCCGCATCAAGCGCGCCGGCCAGGTGGAGATCCCGGTGCGCGACGTCCTCAAGGCCCGCACCCTGCGCGCCGTCGCGCTCCTGGTCGAGGAGGCCCTGGCCGCGGAGCTGGACGGGCTGACCGACGAGGAGATCCAGGCCCTGGCCGACGAGGAGGCGTAGCCCCGCCGGAACGCACACCCGGGGGCGGCGGACGCCCCGCCCCCCAACTGCGCACCACCCCATGACAACCCGCGACAACCCACGGCAAAAGGAGCCCCGATGACCGCCGACGACCGCGACCCCTTCGACGAGTACCGCGTCGTCCGCAACGACGAGGACCAGTACTCCCTCTGGCCCGTCGCCCGCGACCTGCCCGCCGGCTGGCACGAGACCGGCACCCGCGGCACCCGCGAGCACTGCCTGGAGCAGGTGGCGGAGCTGTGGACGGACATGCGCCCGCGCAGCCTGCGCGAGGCCATGGACGGCACCGCGAACGAGGCCGCCACCGCATGAGCACCCACGGTTCCTACGCCCCGCCCGTGCCCGAAGGGCGCCTGCTGCGGCGCCCGGCCCGCGGCGGGGCGCCCCGTCACCGCCTGATCTGCTTCCACCACGCGGGCGGCGGCGCGGGCACCTACTTCCCCTGGCTCGAACGGGTCGGCCCCGACGTCGAGGTGTGCGCCGTCCGGCTCCCCGGGCGCGAGTCCCGCCTGGACGAGGCGCCGCCCACCGACCCGCGGCAGGTCGTCGACGAACTCGCCGCCACCGTGGCGTCGCTGGCCGCCGACGGCCTGCCGATGGCGCTGTACGGGCACAGCATGGGTGCGGTCCTCGCCTACGAGGTCTACGGCGCGCTGCGCGCACGGGGGCTGCCCGAGCCGCTGTGCCTGGCCCTCGGTGCGGCGCCCGCGCCCCGCCTGCACGCCGAGCACCCGCCGATGCTCCCGCCCGGCCACACCCGTGAGGACCTCGTCGCCATCCTGCGCGGCTACGGCGGCACCCCGCCGGAGGTCTTCGAGCACCCCGAACTGCTGGACATGGTCCTGCGCGTACTGGCCGCCGACTTCTCCCTCCTCGACACCTACCGGCCCGCCGACCCGCCGGCCACGGTGCACTGCCCGCTGGTGGTCTTCGCCGGGGCCGGGGACCCGATGGTCCGGCCGCACGAGGTCGCGGCCTGGCGGGAGTACGCCGCCGGGCCCTTCGAACACCACCTCCTGGACGCCGGGCACCTCTTCGTCGAGTCCCACGCGGCCGAGCTGCTCGACCGGATCGCGCACTGGTCCGCCGCCGGCGCCGGTACGGACGACGGTGCCCGCAGCGCCCCGGGAGGAGAGGAACCACACCATGGCTGACACCCCCGAACCCGGGGCTTCCGCCCCGGACCGCCCGGCGCCCGACGCGCAGCGGCGCGCCCTGCTGGCCCGCCGGCTGCGCGCCCGTACGGCGGCCGCCGCCGCGGCCGGCGCCCGGGAGACCGCCGGTGCCGCCGAAGCCACCGGCGGCACCGGCCCGGCTCCCGCCTCCGCGGCCCAGCGCCGGCTGTACTTCCTGGAGCGCTACCGCGCCGGCACCCCGCTCTACCTGGCCCCGGCCGCCTTCGACCTGCACGGCCCGCTGGACACCGCCGCGCTCGGCCGCGCCCTGGACGAACTGGTCCGCCGCCACGAGGTGTTGCGCACCGTCTTCGCCGAGCGCGACGGCGACCTGTGGCAGCTGGTCCGCGACCCGTTCCCGCTCGCCCCCGAGGTCACCGACCTGACGGCGCTGGACGAGGCGGAGCGCGCCGCACGGCTGCACCGCGCCGCGGCCGCCGAGACCCAGCCCGCCATGGACCTGGCCGAGGGCCCGCTGGTCCGCGCCCAGCTGCTGCGCACCGGCCCCGAGGACCACCGCCTGGTCCTCACCCTCCACCACATCGTCGCCGACGGCTGGACCCTGAGCCTGCTGGTCCGCGAACTGGCCGCGCTGTACGAGGCGTTCCGCGCCGGCCGGCCCGCGGAGCTGCCCGCCCCCACCCTCCAGTACGCCGAGCACGCCCGGCGCGAACGGCGCCGCGCCGCCACCCCCGAGGCCGCCGAGGACCTCCGCTGGTGGACCGACCGGCTGCGCGGCCTGCCCGCCCTCGAACTGCCCACCGACCGGCCCCGCCCGGCCGTCCAGGGCTGGGAGGGCGCCCGCCACACCTTCACCGTCCCGGCAGAACTCGCCTCCCGGGTACGGGAGGTGGCCGACCGTACCGGCAGCACCCTGTTCATGGTGCTGCTCGCCGCCCACCAGGCCGTACTGCACCGCTGGACCGGACAGGACGACCTGGCCGTCGGCAGCGCCGTGGCCGGCCGCGCCACCCCCGAGCTCGAAGGCATGGCCGGCCTGGTGGCCAACACCCTCGTGCTGCGCACCGACCTGTCCGGCAACCCCACCTTCGCCCGGCTACTGGACCGCGTCACCACCACCGTCCTGGACGCCTACGAACGCCAGGAGACCCCCTTCGAGGCCCTGGTGGAGCGGCTGGAGCAGGGCCGCGACCCCAGCCGCCACCCGCTGTTCCAGTCCACCTTCACCCTCCAGAACATGCCCGCCTTCCGGCGCACCCGCCTGGGCGCGGCCACCATGACCTTCCGGGACATGACCGGCGAGACCGCCAAGTGCGACCTGGCCCTGTCGGTCCTGGAGGCGGACGGCACCCTGCGCGCCGAACTGGAGTACAGCACCGCCCTCTTCGACCCCGGCACCGCCGTCCGCTTCGCCGGCCACTACCTCACCCTGCTGCGCGCCGCCGCCGAGGACCCCACCCGCACGGTGGCCGAACTGCCGCTGCTCACCGACGAGGAGCGGCGGCAGGCGCTCGCCGACAGCCGCGGCCCCGGCGTCGAGGTCCCCGCCGAGCCGGTGCACGTCCTGGTGACCCGGCACGCCCGCGCCACCCCCGGTGCCCCCGCGCTGGTGGACGGTGCGCGCACCGTCACCTACGGCGAACTGGACCGCCGCGCCGATCGGCTGGCTCGCCGCCTGCGGGAGCTGGGCGCCGGCCCGGAGACGCCGGTGGGCGTCGGCCTGGAGCGCTCCGCCGAGCAGGTCGTCGCCTGCCTCGCCGTCCTCAAGGCCGGCGCCGCCTTCGTCCCGCTCGACCCGCAGTACCCGGCGGAGCGGCTCACCGCCATCCGCGAGGACGCCGGGCTGCGCCTGCTGATCACCGACCGCACCCTGCGCACCCGCTTCCCGATGGGCCGCACCACCCTGCTGTACGCCGAGGACTTCGCCGCCGACGAGGACGGCCCCGACGCCGCGCCGGACCCCGCGCGCGCCCTCCCGGAGGCCCACCCCCGCAGCCTCGCCTACGTCCTGCACACCTCCGGATCCACCGGGCGCCCCAAGGGCGTCGCCACCGAGCACCGCAGCCTGTCCCACTTCGCCGCCTGGATCGCCGGCGCGTACGGCCTGGGCCCAGGCGAGCGCTCCGCGATGCTCGTCAGCCCCGGCTTCGACGCCGCGCTCTGCGAGATCTGGCCGGCCCTGACCGCCGGCGCCGCGGTGCACGCCGCCCCCGACGAGGTCCGCACCGACCCCGCGCTGCTCGCCCGCTGGATCGCCGACCAGGGCATCACCTACACCGTCCTGCCCACCCCGCTGGGCGAGGCGCTGCTCGACGCCGGGCTGCCCGACCACGCCCGGCTGCGCGTCATCGTCGTCGGCGGCGACACCCTGACCCGCCGCCCCGCGCCCGGCGCCCCGTACCGCCTGGTCAACGGCTACGGACCGTCCGAGACGACGGTCGGCGCCACGTTCGGCGACGTCGAGCCGCAGGGCGCGGACGCTGCGCCCGGCGCCCCACGCCCTTCCATAGGCCGTCCCATCGGCAACCTGCGCGTCCACGTCCTGGACCCCTGGCTGCGGCCGGTGCCCGTCGGCGTCCCCGGCGAACTCCACGTCGGCGGCGCCCAGGTCACCCGCGGCTACCTCGGCGACCCCCGCCGCACGGCCGCGCGCTACCTGCCCGACCCGTTCGCCGGCACCCCCGGCGCCCGCATGTACGCCACCGGCGACCTCGTGCGCCGACTGCCCGACGGCCGCCTGGAGTTCCTGCGCCGGGCCGACAACCAGGTCAAGATCCGCGGCTTCCGCATCGAGCCGGGCGAGGTGGAGGCCGCGCTGCGCACCCACCCCTCGATCGCCGAGGCGGTGGTGACCGTCCACGAGGACGCCGGCCGGCAGCGCTCGCTCGTCGCCCATCTGCTGCCGGAACAGGGCCCGCCGCCGACCCCGGCCGAGCTGCGCCGCCACCTCAAGGACCTGCTGCCGCACTACATGGTCCCCGCGCACCTCGCCGTCCTGGACGCGCTGCCGCTCACCCCGCACGGCAAGGTCGACCGCCGGGCCCTGGCCGCCGCCCCGCTGCCGGCGGCCGGCCCCGGCACCGCCGCCACCCCGCCGCGCGGCGCCACCGAGGAACTGGTCGCGGGACTGTGGCGCGAGGTGCTGGGCGTCGCGCAACTCGGCGCCGACGACAACTTCTTCGACCTCGGCGGCCACTCCTTCCTCGTCCTCGGACTCCAGGCCCGGCTGCGGGAGTCGGTCGGCCGCGAGATCCCGGTGGTCTCCGTCTTCCAGTACCCGACCGTGCGGACCTTCGCCGCCCACCTGGACAGCGCCTACCTTGACCGCACCCCGCCCCCGGCCGGCGCGCAGGACTGGGGCGACCGCCGCCGCCAGGCCCTGGCCAGGGCCCGTACACAGCGCGGCAGGCGGCCGCGATGAGCCGCCCGGCACCCCACAACCCCGCACCCCTCAACGGACCGAACGGACTGGGAATGGACCTGGCAAACCCGGATCTCTATGTCACCGACCGACGCTTCGCGATGTGGCAGGAGTACGCCACCGCCGACGCCCGGGTGTGGAGCCCGCCCGGCGCCTCCCCGGGCGGCTTCTGGTCGGTCTTCTCCCACCGGGACTGCGCCGCGGTCCTCTCGCCGAAGGCCCCGTACACCTCCGAGTACGGCATGATGCTCGGCTTCGACGCGGAGCACCGCGACGACGCCGGCGGCCGCATGATCGTCGCCAGTGACGGCCAACGGCACTCCGACCTCAAGCGCCTCATCGGCCCCTTCCTGTCCCGGCTGCGCGCCCAGGACCTCACCGAGGTGCTTCAGCGCGAGGTCCGGGAGATCGCCGACCGGCTGCGGGCGGGCGGGCCCGCCGACATCGCCACCGACATCGGCCCCCGGCTGCCCGCCGCCGTGGTGTGCGCCGTCATCGGCGTCCCCCGGCAGGACCGCGAGCAGCTGATCGAGCTGACCAACCATGCCTTCGGCGGCGACGACGGCCACTTCGACAAGATGCCGCCGGGCGAGGCCCACATGGAGATCCTCGGCTACTTCGCCGAACTGGTCGAGGAGCGCCGCCGGCACCCGGGCGAGGACCTGGTCAGCGCCCTGGTCGCCGACGAGCGGCTGAGCGACGAGGACGTGATCCTCAACTGCGACAACGTCCTGATCGGCGGCAACGAGACCACCCGGCACTCGATCACCGGCATGTTCCACGCCCTCGCCCGCTTCCCCGAGGTGCTGCGCGCGCTGCACGAGGACCCGGGGCTGACCGACGCCGCGGTGGAGGAGATCATCCGCTGGACCTCCCCGGCCGCCCACGTCCTGCGGGTGGCCACGGAGGACACCGAGGTCGGCGACCAGCCGGTCCGCAAGGGCGAGGCCATGGTGGCCTGGCTGTCCGCGGCCAACCGCGACGAGCGGGTCTTCGCCGACCCGCACACCGTCCGGCTCGACCGCGGCCCCAACCGCCACCTCGGCTTCGGCACCGGCCCCCACCACTGCCTGGGCTCCGCCCTGGCCCGGGTCGAACTCCACGAGCTGCTACGGGTGCTGACCCCCGGCCTGGCCGCGGTGGAGCTGGCCGGCGAGCCCACCTGGATGCGCTCCAACCTCGTCCAGGGCTACAGCCGCCTGACCGCCTCGACGACCTGGCACTGACCCCCGGGCGGCCGCGCGAAGGGCCCCGGTTCCGAACCCGTACCGGTCCGGAACCGGAGCCCCACCGCAATTCCGCTACGAAACCCGCACCGCATCCACCTCGTACAGCCCGGTGCCCCGCAGAACGTCGTCCTGGCGGACCTCGCACGCGAATCCGTGCCGGTGCAGAATGTCCTGGAAATCCGCCAGGCCGCCGTTCTCGTCGTGCACCTCGGCGACCACCGAGCGAATACGCGGCCAGTCCTCCTCCCGAATTCCCCGCAGTACGTCCAGCTCGGCCCGCTCCACATCTATCTTCAGCAGCGCGATATCCGGCGAACCGTGTTCACGGAGAATGTCGGAAACCGTGGTGATGGCCACCTCGATGGTTTCCCCGACATGCAGTCCGTCGAGTACGTCCGCAATCGAGGAATCGTCCAGACCGCGGTTGCGCAGAAACGTCCGGGTGATGTCGTCGTCCGCCTCCCGGTCCGCGTACAGCCCGGAATTCCCGGGCGCGTCCGGGTAGTAGACCATCGTCCCGGACCCCGCCTCGGCGGCCACCGCGGCGCGCAGCGGCGTGCCGTGGCGCAGATGCGCGGCGAAGTTCCGCGCCAGGCACGCGAAGACGTCGGGCGCGGGCTCGGCGGCGATCACGTGGATATCGGGCCGGGCGTCGGCGAAACCGAGCGAGGCCAGCCCGACGTTCCCTCCGATGTCCAGCACGGTGTCACCGGACCGCAGCCGGCCGGCGGCCCGCCGGTAGAACCCGTCGGAGGTGACCTCCTGCCACAGCAATTGCGCCTCGGCGGGACTGGTGCACCAAATGAGCCGGCCGTCGTCGAGCCGCAACTGCTCCGCGGCCGAATTCGCCGTGCCCATACCGCTCTCGTTCACACCGTGCCTCTTTCGGTCAGCCGGGAAACATTTTCGGATGGGGACACTGTAGCGAACCCGGAATTCCGGCGACAGGGAATTCGGCGGGAAAGTGGCACGCCTCGGTGACGCACCGCGCGGCGGCCGACGAAAAAACGGCCCGGGGCCGGATCGCGGAAAGTCGGCGATCCGGCCCCGGGCCGTCACGGAGCGGGCGACGGGAATCGAACCCGCGTAGCCAGTTTGGAAGACTGGGGCTCTACCATTGAGCTACGCCCGCGAGCGCCACGGTCGGTGGGACCCCGGCACGCAGAGCATCGTAGCGGGTCAGGGCGCCGCCGTGCACACCGCCCCGCACGCTGCCCGCGCTCCCGAATAACAGGCAGCCACACCGCCCCCGGCCATGTACCCTACGTGTCGCACCGACGGGGTGTGGCGCAGCTTGGTAGCGCGTCCGCTTTGGGAGCGGAAGGTCGTCGGTTCGAATCCGGCCACCCCGACCAGCAGGTACCCGTCCCGCATGCCGCGAAGCAGGCAAAAGCGGGCATAAGCGTCCGTTCAAGATCGCGTTGTGGGTGCCCTCCTCCTTGCGGTTACTATGCAAGCTGCGTGCCCGTATGTCTCTGTACCGGGCGCGATCGGCCGGACCGGGACGTGCCGGAAGCCGGCTGATCTGAAGCAGAACCCCCAAAGTCAGCCCAAGGAGACCGAACCGTGAAGAGCGCCGTGGAGACCCTGAACCCGACCCGGGTTCGGCTCACTGTCGAGGTGCCCTTCGAGGAGCTCAAGGACAGCCTCGACGCGGCGTACAAGAAGATCAACCAGCAGGTCACGGTGAAGGGCTTCCGCAAGGGCAAGGTCCCGGCCCGCGTCATCGACCAGCGGTTCGGTCGTGGCGCCGTGCTGGAGGAGGCCGTCAACGACGCGCTCCCGAAGTTCTACACCAACGCGGTCAACGAGGCGGAGCTGAACGTCCTCGGCCAGCCCGAGGTGGACATCACCGAGCTCAAGGACAACGAGCTGCTGGCCTTCACCGCCGAGGTCGACATCCGCCCCGCCCTGGAGATCCCGGACTACTCCGGCATCGAGGTCGAGGTCGACGCCGTCGAGGTGTCGGACGACGACGTCGAGAAGTCCGTCGAGCAGCTGCGTGAGCGCTTCGCCTCGACCACCACGGTCGAGCGCGCCGCCGAGGACGGCGACGTGGTGACCGTGGACCTGGAGGCCAAGGTCGACGGCGAGGTGCTGGCCGACGGCATCGCCAACGGCGTCAGCTACACCATCGGCTCCGGTGAGCTCCTCGACGGCATCGACGACGCCGTCAAGGGCCTGGAGGCCGGTGGCAGCGCGACCTTCACCTCCGAGCTCAAGGGCGGCTCCGCCCAGGGCAAGGAGGCCGAGGTCAAGGTCGACGTCACCGAGGTCAAGGCCCGCGAACTCCCCGCCCTGGACGACGACTTCGCCCAGCTGGCCAGCGAGTTCGACACCCTCGACGAGCTCAAGGCGGACAGCCGCAAGCGCCTGGAGCGGATGAAGAAGTTCGACCAGGCCACCCAGGCCCAGGAGAAGGTCCTGGACGCGCTGCTCGGCCTGGTCGAGGTGCCGATCCCCGAGAAGCTGCTCGAGGACGAGGTCCGCACCCGCAAGCACAACCTCGAGCACCACCAGCTCGGCCAGATGGGCCTCGACCTCGCCAAGTACCTGGAGCTCCAGGGCAAGACCGAGGAAGAGTTCGACGCCGAGACCAAGGAGCAGGCGGAGAAGGGCATCAAGACCCAGTTCGTCCTCGACGAGCTGGTCAACAAGGAGAAGCTGAACGTCAGCCAGGAGGAGCTCACCGAGCACCTCATGCGGCGTGCCCAGTCCTCCGGCATGAGCCCCGACCAGTTCGCCCAGGCGGTCGTCGAGGGCGGCCAGGTGCCGATGCTGGTGGGCGAGGTCGCCCGCGGCAAGGCCCTCGCCGTGGTCGTCGAGGCCGCCACGGTCAAGGACACCAACGGCGAGGTCGTCGACCTGGAGGACGAGGAGGAGACGGAGGCCGCCGAGGCCGTCGTCGCCGAGGTCGAGGGCACCGAGGAGAAGGCCGAGGAGGCCGCCAAGTCCGAGGGCTGAGCCCCGGCCGTCCGGGGTTTCCCCGGGCGTTTCCAGCGGTGAGTACGGGCCCGAACACGCGCGTGAGCGTGTTCGGGCCCGTCTCTCGTCCCGGTCCGTGAGCCTGCGCTCACAGCGAACAGTTCTCGCTGCGGGATGGCGTTGTCCGACCTGCGCGTTAGGGTCCGTAGATACGAGGGCAGGGGAGTTTCCGAACGCGCGCCGGGCGCACCACACGGCGCGGGACCCCGCGCCCCAGAAGACGACGCTGAGACGGTCGCGAGCCGTCCGACAACGAGCAGGTGGACACGTGACGATCCCGATGCCTTCCGCCGCCGCTGAGCCGACCATCGGTGGCCTCGGCGACCAGGTCTACAACCGGCTGCTCGGCGAGCGGATCATCTTCCTCGGCCAGCCGGTCGACGACGACATCGCCAACAAGATCACCGCGCAGCTGCTTCTCCTGGCCGCTGACCCGGACAAGGACATCTACCTCTACATCAACTCCCCCGGCGGCTCGGTCCCGGCCGGCCTGGCGATCTACGACACCATGCAGTACATCAAGAACGACGTGGTCACCATCGCCATGGGCCTCGCCGCTTCGATGGGCCAGTTCCTGCTGAGCGCCGGCACGCCGGGCAAGCGCTTCGCGCTGCCGAACGCCGAGATCCTGATCCACCAGCCCTCCGCCGGCCTGGCGGGCTCGGCCTCGGACATCAAGATCCACGCCGACCAGCTGCTCCGCACGAAGAAGCGCCTGGGCGAGCTCTCCGCGCACCACACCGGCCAGACCCTGGAGCAGTGGACCAAGGACGCCGACCGCGACCGCTGGTTCAGCGCCGAGGAGGCCAAGGCGTACGGCATCATCGACGAAGTCATGCACTCCGCCGCCAGTGTCCCGGGCGGGGGCGGCACCGGGGCCTGAGCCCCGGACACAGGCCCCGCAGTCGACCCCAGCCCCTCTCGCCACCAGGACGGTGAACCCCCAGATGAACAACTACCCCGGAAGCGGCCTCTACGAGCGCACCAAGGCCGAGTTCTCCGGCATGACCGCCGAGTCCCGCTACATCGTTCCGCGCTTCGTCGAGCGCACCTCGCAGGGCGTGCGCGAGTACGACCCGTACGCGAAGCTCTTCGAGGAGCGGGTGATCTTCCTCGGGGTGCAGATCGACGACGCCTCCGCCAACGACGTCATGGCCCAGCTGCTGTGCCTGGAGTCGATGGACCCGGACCGCGACATCTCGGTCTACATCAACAGCCCCGGTGGTTCCTTCACCGCGCTGACGGCGATCTACGACACCATGCAGTTCGTCAAGCCCGACATCCAGACGGTCTGCATGGGCCAGGCGGCCTCCGCGGCGGCCGTGCTGCTGGCGGCCGGCACCCCGGGCAAGCGCATGGCGCTGCCCAACGCCCGGGTCCTGATCCACCAGCCCTTCAGCGAGACCGGCCGCGGCCAGGTCTCCGACCTGGAGATCGCCGCCCGCGAGATCCAGCGGATGCGTCAGCAGCTGGAGGAGATGCTGGCCAAGCACTCGTCCACGCCGATCGAGAAGATCCGCGAGGACATCGAGCGTGACAAGATCCTCACCGCCGAGGAGTCGCTGGCGTACGGTCTGGTCGACCAGATCGTCTCGACGCGGAAGACCTCCGTCGGCGTCTGATCGCGTTGTTCTCGCGAAGTTCTCGCGACGTTCGCGAATTGCGCCGGAGTGTTGCCCCCTTGGACCGGCTCGGGACCGAGTGAACCGAGTCCGTCCAAGGGGGGCCCGTACGGGGGGCCCGGCAAGGTACCGTCGATAGGCAAGCACCCGGGTCCGCGGAGCAATGCGGATCCCAGGCGAAGGGGATTCACCTCGTGGCACGCATCGGTGACGGCGGCGACCTGCTCAAGTGCTCGTTCTGCGGAAAGAGCCAGAAGCAGGTGAAGAAGCTCATCGCGGGACCGGGTGTGTACATCTGCGACGAGTGCATCGATCTCTGCAACGAGATCATCGAGGAAGAGCTCGCCGAGACCTCCGAGGTGCGCTGGGAGGAACTCCCCAAGCCCCGCGAGATCTACGAGTTCCTCAACGGCTACGTCGTCGGCCAGGAGCCCGCCAAGAAGGCGCTCTCGGTGGCCGTGTACAACCACTACAAGCGCGTCCAGGCGGGCGAGAACGGCCCCGGCCGCGGCGACGAGGGCATCGAGCTGGCCAAGTCCAACATCCTGCTGCTCGGCCCCACCGGCTCCGGCAAGACCCTGCTCGCGCAGACCCTCGCCCGGATGCTCAACGTCCCCTTCGCGTTTGCCGATGCGACCGCGCTGACCGAGGCCGGCTATGTCGGCGAGGACGTCGAGAACATCCTCCTGAAGCTCATCCAGGCCGCGGACTTCGACATCAAGAAGGCCGAGACCGGCATCATCTACATCGACGAGATCGACAAGGTCGCCCGGAAGAGCGAAAACCCGTCGATCACCCGGGACGTCTCCGGCGAGGGCGTCCAGCAGGCGCTCCTGAAGATCCTGGAGGGCACCACCGCCTCGGTCCCGCCCCAGGGCGGCCGCAAGCACCCCCACCAGGAATTCATCCAGATCGACACCACCAACGTCCTCTTCATCGTCGGCGGAGCCTTCGCCGGCCTGGAGAAGATCATCGAGGCCCGGTCCGGCGCCAAGGGCATCGGCTTCGGCGCCACCATCCGCTCCAAGCGCGAGATCGAGTCCAAGGACCAGCTCCAGGACGTCATGCCGGAGGACCTGGTCAAGTTCGGCATGATCCCCGAGTTCATCGGCCGCCTCCCCGTCCTCACCTCGGTCCACAACCTCGACCGGGAGGCGCTCCTCCAGATCCTCGTCGAGCCGCGCAACGCCCTGGTCAAGCAGTACCAGCGGCTCTTCGAACTCGACGGCGTGGAGCTGGACTTCGATCGCCCGGCCCTGGAGGCCATCGCCGACCAGGCCATCCTGCGCGGCACCGGCGCCCGCGGCCTGCGCGCCATCATGGAGGAGGTCCTCCAGGCGGTGATGTACGAGATCCCGTCCCGCAAGGACGTAGCCCGCGTCGTCATCACCGCCGACGTCGTCCACTCCAACGTCAACCCCACCCTCGTCCCCCGCACCCGCACCGACTCGGGCGAACCCCACGAGAAGAGCGCGTAGCCGCACGACCTCGCACTCTCAACAGAACCGCCCGGCAGCGAAGTTGCTGCCGGGCGGTTCGCATACGCGGACGCGCGTCACTTCTCCTTGCGGACCTCGTTGCGGACCTTGGCGGTCTTGTCGGCGAGTTGCTCGGCGCTGGGGGTGGTGGCGGAGCCGCCGCCGTTGGGGTCGGGCTTGGCTGCCATGGTGACGACACCGAGGGCGCTGTTGTCGCCCCAGATGCAGGTGGAGACGGTGGCGGACGCGGTCACTGTGCCCGCAGCGACGGTGACCTTCTGAGTCCGGCACTTCATGACGTCGCCGTCGAATCCGCTCGGCGAGTACTCGGTGACCGGCGTGACGTCCTCGACCTTGCGGCCGCCGAGCGACTGCTTCTGTTTCTCGTCGACCTTGGCGAACATCTGGGTCACGGTGCCCTGCGGGTCGGCGATGTTTCCGTACAGGCCGGTCACCGACATCGAGAGCCCGGAGGGGTCCTGGTAACTCGCGCCGACGCCCTTGCTGTTGGTGATGCCGAGCGCCTTGGCTTCCTTGTCGTCGGAGAAGTCCTCGACGCCGTCGCTGCCGGGCTTCTTGAACTTGCTGAACTGCCCGCTCAGCAGCTTGTCCGGCAACGAGATCGTGTACGGCTTCACCTGGCCGCCCGAGCCGAAGACGAAGTACGCGCCGACGCCGAGGGCCGCGACGACCGCGACGGCGCCGATGATCAGGCCGATCTTCTTGCCGTTGCCGCCGCCGGTCTCCGGCTCCTGGGGGATCATCCCGTAGGGCGTCTGCTGGCCGCCGTAAGGGGGCTGCTGGCCGTACGGGCCCGGCTGCTGGGGCTGGCCGTAGGGCTGCTGCGGCGGGGCCTGCTGCGGGAACTGCTGCTGCGGGGCCTGCTGAGGGTAGCCGTAGCCCTGCTGGGGAGGCACCGGGCCGCCCTGCTGCGGGTAGCCGTAGCCGGGCTGCGGGGCGGGCGGCTGCGGCTGGCCGTACGGGCCCGGCTGCTGGGGCTGCTGGCCGTACGGGCCCGGCGGCGGCTGGTTGAAGCTCATGGAGCGGTCCCCTCGTGACTGCGGTGACGCCGGAGTGCTGCGCGCGGCGTCCGGGCGTCGGCGTGATGTTTATGCGCTCCCGACATCCTGTACGACGCCGCCGACGGCCGGTGCCCCGGGGGCGAAACCGATTCGAAGCCGCTACATGGGCGCCCGTACACTGTCGGTCGTGACCGAGAACACTCAGCAGAAGCACAGCGTCCCCGAACTGCCGACTCAGTACACGCCGGCCGAGGTAGAGGGGCCGCTGTACGAGCGCTGGGTAGAGCGGGGCTACTTCGAGGCGGATGAGAAGAGCGAGAAGCCGCCGTACACGATCGTGATCCCGCCGCCGAACGTCACGGGCAGCCTGCACCTGGGGCATGCCTTCGAGCACACGCTCATCGACGCGCTCACCCGCCGCAAGCGCATGCAGGGCTACGAGACGCTCTGGCAGCCGGGCATGGACCATGCCGGTATCGCTACCCAGAACGTCGTCGAGCGCGAACTCGCCAAGGAGGGCGTGTCGCGGCACGACCTGGGGCGCGAGG
Source organism: Streptomyces sp. S186 (assembly GCF_051603415.1). Taxonomy (NCBI): domain Bacteria; kingdom Bacillati; phylum Actinomycetota; class Actinomycetes; order Kitasatosporales; family Streptomycetaceae; genus Streptomyces; species Streptomyces sp. S186. The sequence continues at coordinate 5,478,630 of NZ_CP193932.1, forward strand.
CGTTCGTCGAGCGCGTGTGGCAGTGGAAGCGCGAGTCGGGCGGCCAGATCTCGGGCCAGATGCGTCGGCTCGGCGACGGCGTCGCCTGGTCGCGGGAGCGCTTCACCATGGACGAGGGCCTCTCCAGGGCCGTCCAGACGATCTTCAAGCGGCTCTACGACGACGAGCTGATCTACCGCGCCGAGCGCATCATCAACTGGTGCCCGCGCTGTCTGACCGCCATCTCGGACATCGAGGTGGAGTACCAGGACGACGACGGGGAGCTTGTCTCGATCCGGTACGGGGAGGGGGATGCGTCCATCGTCGTCGCCACCACCCGCGCCGAGACGATGCTCGGCGACACCGCCGTGGCCGTCCACCCGGAGGACGAGCGGTACGCCCACCTCGTCGGCACCGAGATCGAACTGCCGCTGACGGGGCGGCGGATCCCGGTCGTCGCCGACGAGCACGTCGACCCGGAGTTCGGCACCGGAGCGGTCAAGGTCACCCCGGCGCACGATCCGAACGACTTCGAGATCGGCCGCCGGCACGACCTGGCCAGCCTGGCCGTCCTCGACGAGCGCGGCGTGATCACCGCGCACGGCCCGTTCCAGGGGCTGGACCGCTTCGAGGCCCGGTCGGCGATCGTCGGCGCGCTGCGCGCCGAGGGCCGGATCGTCGCCGAGAAGCGCCCGTACACCCACTCCGTCGGGCACTGCTCGCGCTGCAAGACCACCATCGAGCCGCGGCTGTCAATGCAGTGGTGGGTCAAGGTCGGCCCGCTGGCGAAGGCCGCCGGCGACGCGGTCCGGGACGGGAAGGTCGCGATCCATCCGAAGGAGATGGAGTCGCGGTACTTCGGCTGGGTGGACAACCTCCACGACTGGTGCATCTCGCGCCAGCTGTGGTGGGGCCACCGCATCCCCGTCTGGTACGGGCCGAACGGCGAGGTCGTCTGCGTCGGACCCGACGACGAGGCGCCCACCGGCGAGGGGTGGCACCAGGACACCGACGTCCTCGACACGTGGTTCTCGTCCGGTCTGTGGCCGTTCTCCACGCTGGGCTGGCCCGAGCAGACCCCGAGCGTGGAGAAGTTCTACCCGAACTCCGTCCTGGTCACCGGGTACGACATCCTCTTCTTCTGGGTCGCACGGATGATGATGTTCGGGCTGTACGCGATGGACGGCACCCCGCCGTTCCACACCATCGCGCTGCACGGCATGGTCCGCGACCAGTTCGGCAAGAAGATGTCGAAGTCCTTCGGCAACGCGGTCAATCCGCTGGACTGGATGGACACGTACGGCTCGGACGCCGTCCGCTTCACGCTCGCCCGCGGCGCCAACCCGGGCGTCGACGTGCCGATCGGCGAGGACTGGGTCCAGGGCTCCCGCAACTTCGCCAACAAGATCTGGAACGCCACCCGCTTCGCGCTGATGAACGGCGCGACGGTGGAGGGCGAACTCCCGCCCGCGGAAGCCCTGTCGGCGACCGACCGGTGGATCCTCTCCCGGCTCAACTCGGTCGTCGCCGAGGTCGACGCGTACTACGACGACTACCAGTTCGCCAAGCTGTCGGACACCCTCTTCCACTTCGCCTGGGACGAGGTCTTCGACTGGTACGTGGAGCTGTCCAAGACCACCTTCGCGGCGGGCGGCCCGGCGGCCGACGCCTCGCGCCGGGTGCTCGGCGAGGTCCTCGACGTCACCCTGCGGCTGCTGCACCCGGTCGTCCCGTTCGTCACCGAGTCGCTGTGGACGGCGCTGACCGGCGGTGAGTCGGTGGTCATCGCCGACTGGCCGAAGGACTCGACCTTCCGGGACGCGGCGGCCGAGCGGGAGATCGAGACGCTCCAGCAGGTCGTCACCGAGGTCCGCCGGTTCCGCTCGGACCAGGGCCTGCAGCCGGGCCAGAAGGTCCCCGCGCGGCTGGATCTGGCGGGCACCGCGCTGGCGCCGCACGAGACCGCGATGCGCTCGCTGCTGCGCCTGACGCCGGCCGGCGAGGACTTCACCGCCACCGCGTCGCTGCCGGTCGCCGGCGCCACCGTCGCCCTGGACCTCTCCGGCGCGATCGACGTCGAGGCGGAGCGCAAGCGGCTGACGAAGGACCTGCTCGCGGCCGAGAAGGAGAAGAAGCAGGCCACCGCCAAGCTGGGCAACGACGCGTTCCTCGCCAAGGCGCCGGAGCCGGTGGTGGAGAAGATCCGCGGCCGGCTGGCGACCGCGGAGTCCGACATCGAGCGGATCAGCTCGCAGCTGGCGGCCCTGCCCACCGCGTAGCCGGTGCCCCCGGCCATCCGCCGGGACCCGCCGCCTCCTCCGCAGGCCCCTCGTCCGTACGGGCGGGGGGCCTGCGCCGTCCCCGGCGCCCCCGCCGGCCGCCGCGGTCGCCCCGTTCCCGGACCGGCCAGAGCAGTACGTACGCGGTGGAGACCGCCACGAACGCCAGCCGGATCAGGCCCCGCGCCGAGTCGTCGGGGATCGCGAAGACGCTGCCGTACAGGACGAGCAGCGCCAGCCAGCTCCACCAGGGCACCAGGCGGCGCTGCCCGATGACGTCCCACAGCAGCGTGCCGAGCAGGACCGACGCGGTGTAGTAGGTGTAGACGCTGGGGTCGAGGACGATCCGGGCGTTGGCGCCGAGCAGGACGACCGCCGCCCAGCGGCCCCGCCAGACCGCGAGGCCGCCCAGCACCAGCCCGAGGCCGAACTGCGCGGGGCGGACCCAGCCGGGCGTCTCGGGGTCGTCGGCGCCCAGCCAGCGCAGCGCGGACGCCGGCTGGTTGGGGATGGCGAACTTGGCGGCGGCGAAGGACTGGGCGTCACCGAGGAAGAACGGCAGCCAGGCGACCGCGACCAGCCCCGCACACCACAGCCCGGCCCTGACCCACTGGTGCCGGGGGAGCGCCAGCAGCAGCGGGACGAAGGCCAGCGCGGTCGGCTTGGAGTCCATCGCCAGCGCCAGGAACGCGCCGGTCAGGGCCGCATTGCCACGGGTGACCGCGCGGACCGCGAGGGCGGTGAAGAACAGCGCCAGCACGTCGTCGAGGTGCCCGAAGCGGACCGCGACCTCGATCCACATGGGGATGAACGCCAGCCCCGCGATCAGCACCCGCTGCCGCAGCCGCTGGTGGTTGGTGCCGGTGCCCAGGAAGTGGTGGGCCGCGCTGCGGCCGGCCAGCACCAGGATGACCAGGCCCAGCGCGGACATCAGGGCCGCGGCCAGGAACTGCCCGGTGGCCTCCGGGAACGGGTTGAACAGCCCGGCCGTGAGGAAGCTGATCGGCCCCATCTGGAGCTCGGGATGGTGCGCGTAGAGGTTGAGGCCGCCGGTGCCGTCGCCGGAGCTGCCCTGGTAGATCAGCTCGCCGCCGGTGCGCAGGTAATGCCAGGAGAAGCCGCCGTTCGGCTCCACGATCACGAACCACAGCACGGTCCATGCGGTGAGCAGCACCAAATGCATCCGCTGACTGATTGCCGGCACCTCTTCAGCTCCTGCTTTCCACACTCTTCGCGACGACCGCGGTCGCACGTTCTTACGGTCCGGGGGCTTTGCAGACCCCGCCGTGGAAGAGGGCGTGCGACGGCGGAACGGTTGTCCCGTTCGGCGGTCCGATCCCTCACATCCAGCGGTTACGCGCTTTTCATGACGCTCTCATGAAGGCGAGGCACCGTGGACCGGAATGCCGGGGTTCCGGCGGAACGCATGCCCGGTCCCGTCCCGAACACCGAGGAGCCGCGCCCATGAACAAACCCCTGCGACGGATCTCGGTCGTCTGCCTCGCGCTGATCCTGGCGCTGATGGGCTGGGCCACCTGGATCCAGGGCGCCAAGGCCGGTGAGTACCGGGAGGACCCGTACAACCCGCGGGTGAACATCGCCAGGTACTCCTCGCCGCTGGGCAACATCCTCGTCGACGGCCGGCCGGTCACCGGCTCCGCCGCCACCTCCTCCTCGCTGAAGTACAAGCGGACCTACAAGGACGGCCCGCTGTACGCCCCGGTCACCGGCTTCTCCTCGCAGATCTTCGGCAGTACCCAGCTGGAGAGCCTCTACGGCCCGCTGCTCGGCGGCACCGACAGCCGCCTCCAGAACCCCGCCGACACCCTGCTGCACGAGCGGCCCAAGGCCGGTGACGTGGCCACCACCATCGACGCCAAGGTGCAGAAGGCCGGTTACGAGGCGTTCGGCGGCAAGACCGGCGCGGCCCTCGCCCTGGACCCGGCGACCGGCCGCATCCTGGGCATGGTCAGCACCCCGTCGTACGACCCGGGGAAGTTCGCCGGGTCCTCCGGTGCCGACCAGAAGGCGTGGCAGGCCCTGACGAAGGACGGCGGCCAGCCGAACCTCAACCGCGCGCTGCGCCAGCCGCTGCCGCCCGGCTCCACCTTCAAGCTGGTGGTGGCCGCCGCCGCGCTGGAGAACGGCCTGTACTCCTCGGTGGACCAGCCCACCGACAGCCCCGACCCGTACACCCTCCCCCACACCCGCACCCAGCTGACCAACGAGAGCGCCTCGGCGCCCTGCGAGAACGCCACCATCCGCACCGCGCTCCAGTACTCCTGCAACACCGTCTTCGCCAAGATGGCCGTCGACCTGGGCAAGGACAAGGTGCGGGCGCAGGCCGAGAAGTTCGGCTTCAACGACGCCAAAATGGACGTCCCGGTGCGCGCCACCAAGAGCGTCTACCCCTCGGACATGGACCAGGCGCAGACCGCGCTCTCCGGCATCGGCCAGTTCGACGACCAGGCCACCCCGCTCCAGATGGCGATGGTCGCCTCGGCGATCGCGGGCGGCGGCGACCTGAAGACCCCGCAGCTGGTCGACAAGCTCACCGACGGCGGCGGCAACACCCTCCAGCAGAACGGCCCGAAGACCTACCGCAAGGCGATGTCGGCCCGGACCGCCGCCCAGCTGCGCTCCGCGATGCAGACGGTCGTGGACAAGGGCACCGGGTCCAACGCGAAGATCGACGGGGTGACCGTCGGCGGAAAGACCGGCACCGCCCAGCACGGCGTCGACAACAGCGGCACTCCGTATGCCTGGTTCGTCTCGTACGCCGACGACGGCAAGGGGCACCAGGTCGCGGTCGCGGTGATGGTCGAGGACGGGCACGCGGCCCGCAACGAGGTCTCCGGCAACGGACTGGCCGCCCCGATCGCCAAGGCGATGATGCAGGCTGCACTGTCCTGACCGGGGGCGGGGCCGGGCGGCGGGCTGCGGGCGGCCGGGCCGGGGGAGCGGTGGCGCGAGGGGCGGCGCCGACCTGTTGTCGGTGGTGCCTCGTAGACTTGTCGTCGTGAGCGAGCGCCCCCAGAACGACGACCCCGACCCGACGCCCGAGCCGGCCGACGCCTTCGAGGAGATGGTGGAGGCCGAGACCCAGCGCGACCCCGACCTCGCCGTGATCGAGGCCGGCAGCCGGACCCTGCGCGCCCAGGCCGGGCCGCCGCAGGGGGAGCAGGTCCCGGCCCGCCCCGCCGACCCGGAGGTCGACCGCGCGCTGCGCGCCGTCGAGGAGGAGCTCGGCGGCCGCTGGGGCGAGACCAAGCTGGACCCGTCGACCGCGCGCATCGCCGCGCTCATGGACATCCTGGGCTCCCCGCAGCGGGCCTACCCGTCCATCCACATCACGGGGACGAACGGCAAGACCAGCACCGCCCGCATGATCGAGGCGCTGCTCGGCGCCTTCGAGCTGCGCACCGGCCGCTACACCAGCCCGCACGTCCAGTCCGTCACCGAGCGGATCAGCCTGGACGGCAGCCCGATCTCCGCCGAGCGCTTCATCGAGACCTACCGCGACATCGCGCCGTACGTCGAGATGGTCGACGCGCAGCAGGAGCACCGCCTCTCCTTCTTCGAGGTGCTGACCGCGATGGCGTACGCCGCGTTCGCCGACGCCCCGGTGGACGTCGCGGTCGTCGAGGTCGGCATGGGCGGCACCTGGGACGCGACCAACGTCATCGACGGCGACGTCGCCGTGATCACCCCGATCTCGCTGGACCACACCGACCGGCTGGGCGAGACGCCCGAGCAGATCGCCGGCGAGAAGGCCGGCGTCATCAAGAAGGACGCCACCGTCGTCCTCGCCCAGCAGCCGGTGGACGCGGCCTCGGTGATGCTCAAGCGCGCCGTCGAGGTGGACGCCACGGTCGCCCGCGAGGGCATGGAGTTCGGCGTGCTCTCCCGCGAGGTGGCGGTCGGCGGCCAGATGCTGACCCTGCGCGGGCTCGGCGGCGAGTACCCGGAGGTCTTCCTCCCGCTGCACGGCGCCCACCAGGCGCACAACGCCGCGGTCGCGCTCGCCGCCGTCGAGGCGTTCTTCGGCATCGGCGCCGCCCACGCCCGCACCCTCGACATCGACACCATCCGCGCCGGGTTCGCCGCGGTCAGCTCTCCCGGCCGGATGGAGGTCGTCCGGAGGAGCCCCACGGTGGTGCTGGACGCCGCGCACAATCCGGGCGGCGCGCGGGCGGCGGCCGAGACGGTCAGCGAGGCGTTCGGCTTCAGCCGGCTGATCGGTGTGGTCGGCACCAGCGACGACAAGGACGTCCGGGGCTTCCTGGAGGCGTTCGAGCCGATCTTCGCCGAGGTCGTGGTGACGCGTAATTCCAGCCAGCGCGCAATGGATCCGGACGAGCTGGCCGCCGTCGCGGTGGAGATCTTCGGCGCCGAGCGGGTCCAGGTCGAGCCGCGGCTGGACGACGCCCTGGAGGCGGCGATCACCCTCGCCGAGGAGGAGGGCGAGTTCGCCGGCGCCGGCGTGCTGGTGACCGGCTCGGTGATCACGGTCGGCGAGGCCCGGCTGCTCCTGGGAAGGAACTGACCATGCGCACCCTGTGTGCCTCCACCCTGATCGGGGAGTTCTTCGTGATCGGCTTCGCCGGCCTGGTCGCGATGCAGCTCACCGACATCTCCCGGGCCACCATCTGGATCGTCAGCGGTGTCGCGATGCTGCTGAGCCTGCTGCTGTGCGGGATGTTGTCCCGCCCTGGCGGGGTGCAGCTGGGCTGGGCGCTCCAGATCGCCCTGATCGCCAGCGGTCTGGTCGTCCCCACGATGTTCTTCCTCGGCGCGGTCTTCGCCGCTCTGTGGTGGGCCTCGGTTCACTTCGGGCGCAAGGTGGACGAAGCGAAAGCCCGCTTCGCGGGCGAGGCGACGACTGCGGGCTGAGCCCACGTTTCGGCTTCCCACGTTGTCGGCTTTCCCGCCGTAGGGGTTCGCCTTGTTGCGCCTGCGGCGCCGGGCCGCTGCGCGGGGCTGTTGGGTGCGGTGACGGGCCTCCGGGGCAGGGGGTGTTCGGACTGCTGCGCTTTACGTCCGAACACCCCCTGCCCCTCCGACCCGTCCCCTCCCGTTGTGGGGTGGGGAGGAAGGCCGGTGGGGCTGCCGTGGGTGGGTGGGCTCAGCTACCCGGCAACGCCCGCCTCGTATTCGGGCGATAGCCTGGCGCCCCTGACCGCCGTTCAGATACAGGGAGTCCCTCCGTGAGCCAGCGCACCCTCGTCCTCCTCAAGCCCGATGCCGTCAAGCGCGGTCTGATCGGCGAGATCATCCGTCGCATCGAGCGCAAGGCCGGCTGGACGATCACCGCGCTGGAGCTGCGCACCCTCGACCGCGAGGTGCTGGAGCAGCACTACGCCGAGCACGTCGGCAAGCCCTTCTACGAGCCGCTGGTGGAGTTCATGTCCTCCGGGCCGGTCGTCTCGCTGGTCGTCGAGGGCGAGCGGGTCATCGAGGGTGTCCGGGCGCTGGCCGGGCCCACTGACCCGATTGCCGCGCCCAGTGGGTCCATTCGTGGGGACTTCGGAACGATCACCCGAGAAAATCTCATCCACGCCTCGGATTCCGAAGAGTCCGCCGAGCGCGAGATCAAGATTTTCTTCCCTGGCATTTCTTGATCCGAAGAGTACGGCCAACCCCCTTGTGACCAGGGGCGACCGGTGAAATCATCGGTCGCCCCTCGGTGTATTCGCCGCGAGCGGGGGAACGCGTTCCCGCGACACGACGTCACCATTAAGGGGGGCGGGTGCGTGTACGGCTGACAATGGCGGAACGGCCTCCTGCCGTGTTCGAGTGGGAACCCACTACGAACTACGATGGGGGCTTCCGCGCCGCACGGCGCATCACCTCCTGCCGACCTCAAAGTAAGCATTCGCTCCAGTTGGGAAGGCCAGACGTATCCTCATGGGGAACAACATGTCGTTCATCGGCCGTGACATGGCTGTCGACCTCGGGACCGCCAACACGCTGGTGTACGTCAGGGGCCGCGGCATCGTCCTCAACGAACCGTCGGTCGTGGCCATCAACACCAACACCGGCGGCATCCTCGCCGTCGGCGCCGAGGCGAAGAAGATGATCGGCCGGACCCCCGGCAACATCGTCGCCGTACGGCCCCTGAAGGACGGGGTGATCGCCGACTTCGAGATCACCGAGCGAATGCTCCGTTACTTCATCCTCAAGATCCACAAGCGTCGCTACCTGGCCCGTCCGCGGGTGGTGGTCTGCGTTCCCTCCGGTATCACGGGAGTTGAGCGCCGCGCGGTCATCGAGGCGTCGACCCAGGCCGGCGCCCGCCAGGTGCACATCATCGAGGAGCCGATGGCGGCCGCGATCGGTTCCGGCCTCCCGGTCCACGAGGCCACCGGCAACATGGTCGTGGACATCGGCGGCGGCACCACCGAGGTCGCGGTCATCTCGCTCGGCGGCATCGTCACCGCCCAGTCCATCCGGGTCGCCGGCGACGAGCTGGACAACGCGATCATCCAGCACATCAAGAAGGAGTACAGCCTCCTGCTGGGCGAGCGCACCGCCGAGTCCATCAAGATCACCATCGGTTCGGCGTACGACCTGGAGCAGGACGAGCACACCGAGATCCGTGGCCGCGACCTGGTCTCCGGTCTGCCCAAGACCGTCGTCATCTCCGCCGCCGAGGTCCGCAAGGCCATCGAGGAGCCGGTCAACTCCATCGTCGACGCCGTCAAGACGACCCTGGACAAGTGCCCGCCGGAGCTGTCGGGTGACGTGATGGACCGCGGCATCGTTCTGACGGGTGGCGGCGCCCTGTTGCGCGGCCTCGACGAGCGGCTGCGCCGGGAGACCGGCATGCCGATCCACATCGCCGAGGACCCGCTCGACTCGGTCGCGCTGGGTTCCGGCAAGTGCGTCGAGGAGTTCGAGGCGCTCCAGCAGGTCCTGGACTCCCAGCCGCGCCGCTGAACCACCGGTCCCGGCCTGTCGCGCGGGCGTCACACGGCGTTCGCGCGGGCCGGGCACCATACAGAAACGGCCGATCCGTCCGGCGGATCGCCGGGCCATACCGCAACGCTCCCACAGACACGGTGCACTGACGCTCCACCACCGCGCCGTCACAGCAAGGCACTCAACCCCCGAACGAGACCGGCGGGGCCCGCAGCCGGCCGGTCCTACGAGGAAGGACACGGCCGCCGCACGTGAGGGACACACGAGAGAGCCGGCTGCTGCTGGTGCTGCTGATCGCGATCGCGTTCGCGTTGATCACGGTTGATATCCGCGGCGGCGAACAGTCCCCGCTCGATGGCGCCCGGCAGGCCGCCGCCTCCGCCTTCGGCCCGGTGGAGCGCGGCGTGGCCCGCCTCGTCAACCCGGTCGGCAACGCCGTCAGCGCCGTACGCGACTCCGGCGAACGCCACAACCGCATCAGCGACCTGGAGCACGAGAACGCCGCGCTGAAGCTCAAGCTCGGCTCCCCGGACCGCAACCGCAACCGCGCCGCCGAACTCGACAAGATCCTCAAGACCGCGGCCGCCGGCCAGTACGCGATCAAGGGCGCCGAGGTCATCGCCATCGGCTCCGCGCAGGGCTTCTCCTGGACCGTCACCATCGACGCCGGCAGCCGCGACGGCATCGTCCGCGACATGACCGTCCTCAACGGCGACGGGCTGGTCGGCCGGATCACCACCGTCACCCCGCACACCTCCACCGTGCTGCTCGCCGCCGACCCGGAGTTCACCGTCGGCACCCGGATGGAGAACACCAACGAGATCGGCTTCGCCAACGGGCAGGGCGTCCGCTCGCTCCGCGTCGAACTGCTCAACGGCCGGGCCGACGTCAAGAAGGGCGACCGGCTGGTCACCTTCGGCTCCAGCAAGGACAAGCCGTTCGTGCCCGGGGTGCCGGTCGGCTCGGTCACCAAGGTCGAGCCGCTCAACGGCGATCTGACCCGCACCCTCCAGGTCCGGCCGTTCGTCTCCTTCTCCTCCCTCGACGTCGTCGGCGTCGTCGTCCAGCCGCCCCGCAACGACCCGCGGGACACCGTCCTGCCGCCCCCGGTCAAGCCCAGGCCGACACCGACGGTCACCGTCACGGCCACCCCCTCCGAGAGCGCTTCACCCAGGAGCTGACCGATGCGCATCAACCGGATCCTGCTCGCCGCCCCGCTGGCGGTGGTCGCCCTGATCGTCCAGGTCGGCATCCTCGCCAGACTCCATCTGCCGGGCGCCGTACCGGATCTGCTGATGCTGGTGGTGGTGGGCCTGGCCCTGGTCTACGGCCACGTCGGCGGCTCGCTCATCGGCTTCTGCGCCGGGCTGCTCGCCGACCTGGCCCCGCCCGCCGACCACGCCATCGGCCGCTACGCCCTGGTCCTGTGCGTCATCGGCTACGCCGCGGGCCTGACCAAGCCGGACACCGGCCAGCACCGCTCGGCGACCCTGCCGCTGGTGGTCGTGATCGCCGCCGCGATCGGCTCGACGCTGCTGTACGCCGGCGTCGGCTCCCTCGTCGGCGACACCGCGGCCCGCCACGTCGGCCTGGTCGGGCTGGTGCTCAGCGCCACTCTCTACGACCTGCTGCTCGCCCCGTTCACCGTGCCGCTGGTGATGGCGGTGGCGCGCAGAACCGAGCACGATCCGCTGGCCACGGACGCCGGCGGCACCACCGGGGCGGTCGCCGGACGGCAGGGCTGGGCCGGTGGCGGCCTGGGCGGAGGCGGGTCGTGGGCCGGCGGGTGGCTCACCACCGGCACCGGCCTGAAGGCCAGCCGCAACGCCATGAAGGCGATCCGCACCGGCCGGGTGCCCAAGCCCGGCCGCGGCGGGCGCGCCAAGGGGGTCAAGGGCATCAAGGGGGTCAAGCGCCTGTGAGCAATGCCCACCCGTCGCCCGCCGCCACCCTCGAAGGAGGCGCTGCGCGCCATGAGTAACATTCCTGAGACGGGGCGGACCTCCCGTATCAACACCCGGCTGATCGCCATTCAGATCCTGGTCTTCTCGCTGCTGGCGACGCTCGGCGGGCGGCTCTGGTACCTCCAGATCCGCAACGGCCAGGAGTACGCGGCCAAGGCCAGGTCCAACCACGTCCAGCAGGTCATCGAGCCCGCCACCCGCGGCTCCATCCTCGACGCCCGCGGCGTGCCGCTGGCCGACAACCAGACCCGGCTCGTGGTCTCCGCCAGCCGTACCGACCTGATGAAGATGAAGGACGGCGGCAAGGCCGTCCTCGCCCGGCTGGCCAAGGTGCTGGACATGCCGGTGCAGGAGATCCGCAACAAGGTCCGGCTCTGCGACGCCAAGACCCCGCAGCCCTGCTGGAACGGCTCGCCCTTCCAGCCGATCCCGATCACCGACAAGGCCACCACCCAGCAGGCCCTGCAGATCCGCGAGCGCGCCGAGGACTTCCCCGGCATCAGCGCCCAGCCCACCGCCGTCCGCCGCTACCCGGCCCCCGGCAAGGCCAACACCGCGCAGGTCCTCGGCTACCTCTCGCCGGTCACCGACGCGGAGATCCAGAAGGCCAAGAACGGCCCGTCGCCGCTGCTGCGCTCGGACCAGGTCGGCCGGTCGGGCCTGGAGCGGCAGTACGACAACTACCTGCGCGGCAAGGCCGCCGTCACCCGCTACGAGGTCGACAACCTCGGCCGGGTCATCGGGCAGGCCGACAGCGACAAGGGCCAGGCCGGCTCGACCCTGGTCACCAGCATCGACGCCCGCGTCCAGGCCATAGCGGAACAGCAGCTCGACAAGGCCATGAAGGACGCCCGCGCCCAGATGGACCGGAACACGGGTACCAACTACAAGGCGGACTCGGGCGCCGTGGTCGTCATGGAGGCGAAGACCGGCCGGGTGGTGGCGATGGCCTCCAACCCCACCTACGACCCCAACTCCTGGGTCGGCGGGATCTCCGGCAAGGACTACGCCAAGCTGACCGGCAAGAGCTCCAACTACCCGCTGCTCAACCGCGCCATCCAGGGCCAGGCCGCCCCCGGCTCGATCTTCAAGGTCATCTCGACCTCCGCCGCGGTCAACGCCGGCTACCCCTTCGACGGCCACTACCCCTGCACCAGCGCGTACAGCATCGGCGGTCAGGTCTTCCGGAACTTCGAGGGCGAATCGGAGGGCGACATCAGCCTGGGCCGTGCGCTGGAGGTCTCCTGCGACACCGTCTTCTACCGGATCGGCCACGACGAGTGGAAGAAGGACGGCGGGGACAAGCCGGTCAAGAACCCCCGCGACTGGTTCTACAGGACGGCCCACCAGTTCGGTCTCGGCAAGGAGACCGGCATCGACCTGCCCAACGAGGTGCGCGGCCGGGTCCCCGACCGCCAGTGGAAGAACGCCTTCTGGAAGGCGAACAAGGACAGTTGGTGCGCGCACCCCAAGGACGGCAACGACTACGTCTCCAAGCTCGCGCGGGAGAACTGCCTCGAAGGCATGAAGCTGCACGCCTACGACTCGATCAACTACGCCATCGGCCAGGGTGACACCCTCGTCACCCCGATCCAGATGGCGACGATCTACGCGGCGCTCTCCAACGGCGGCACCCTCTACAACCCCCTCGTCGGCAAGGCCGTCGTCAGCCCGGACGGCAAGTCGGTGAAGATGATCCGGCCCGAGGCGCACGGCCATCTGCCGGACAGCCCGGCGACCATCCGGCAGATCGACGCCGCGCTCCAGGGCGTGACCGAGCGGGGCACCGCCGCCTGGCGCTTCCAGGGCTGGCCGCAGGACAAGATCCCGATGCACGCCAAGACCGGTACCGCCGAGGTCTACGGCAAGCAGACCACGTCGTGGTTCGCGACGTACACCAAGGACTACGCGGTCGTGATGACCATCTCCCAGGGTGGTACCGGCTCCGGCGCCTCCGGCCCGGCCGTCCGCAACATCTACAACGCGCTCTACGGCGTCAACGACAAGGGCGAGATCGACCCCGAGGCCGCGCTGCTCCCCAGTCCGGAGAAGAAGCTGCCCAAGATCGAGAGCGACGGCACCATCCTCGCGCCGCCCATCAAGCCGCCGGCCGACCCGTCGCCGTCCCCCTCCGGGAGCCCCCAGCAGTGACCACGCCGCTCTTCTCCCGGACCTTCTCCGTCCGCCGCTACGCTCCCGACCGGGGCGTCTGGGGCCGGCTGACGGCACGCGACTCCGTGGTGCGCAGGCTCGACTGGGTACTGCTGCTGTCCTGCCTGGTGCTCTCCCTGATGGGGTCGCTGCTGGTCTTCTCCGCCACCCGCAACCGCACCGAGCTCAACCGTGGCGACGAGTACTTCTTCTTCGTCCACCACCTGCTGAACACCACCATCGGCATCGGGCTGGCCGCCGGCACCATCTGGCTCGGCCACCGCACCCTGCGCGGCGCCGTGCCGGTCCTCTTCGGCGTCTCGGTGGTGCTGGCGATCCTCGTGCTGACCCCGCTGGGCGCCACCATCAACGGCTCCCGCTCCTGGCTGGCGATTCCCGGCGGCTTCTCGCTCCAGCCCGCGGAGTTCACCAAGATCACCATCACGCTGGGGATGGCGATGATCCTGGCGGCCCGGGTCGACGCCGGCGACCGCCCGTATCCCGACCACCGCACCGTCGTCCAGGCGCTGGGCCTCGCCGCCGTCCCGGTGGGCGTGATCCTCCTGATGCCCGACCTCGGCTCGGTGATGGTGCTCGGCGCCATCATCCTCGGCGTGCTGCTGGCCAGCGGCTGTTCCAACCGCTGGATCCTGGGCCTGCTGGGCACCGGTGTCGTCGGCTGCGTCGCCATCTGGCAGCTCGGGCTGCTGGACGCCTACCAGATCGCCCGGTTCGCCGCGTTCGCCAACCCGAGCCTGGATCCGGCCGGCGTCGGCTACAACACCAACCAGGCCCGGATCGCCATCGGCGGCGGCGGGCTCACCGGCTCCGGTCTCTTCCACGGCAGCCAGACCACCGGCCAGTTCGTCCCCGAGCAGCAGACCGACTTCATCTTCACCGTCGCCGGCGAGGAACTGGGCTTCCTCGGCGCGGGATTGATCATCCTGCTGCTCGGCGTGGTGCTGTGGCGCGCCTGCCGGATCGCCCGCGAGACCGGCGAGCTCTACGGCACGATCGTGGCCGCCGGCATCATCGCGTGGTTCGCCTTCCAGGCTTTCGAGAACGTCGGGATGACCCTGGGCATCATGCCCGTCACCGGTCTGCCGCTGCCGTTCGTCTCCTACGGCGGCACGTCGATGTTCGCGGTGTGGATCGCGATCGGGCTGCTGCAGTCGATCCGCGTCCAGCGGCCGGTCTCCGCCTCCCGCTGACGCCGCCGGGCCCGCGCGGGGTCTCAGCGGCCCGTGTGCAGCTCGAACCACAGCGACGTGGTGTGCGGCGGCCCCTCGAAGGGGGTCGTTCCCCAGTCGTCGGCGAGCCGGCTGATCAGCAGCAGGCCGTGCGCCGGGTCCCGGTCGCCGGGCGGGCAGGGGGGTCCCCCCTGGACCGGAGCTCGTCGGAGGCCCTTGGGGGCCGGGGAGGGGACCGGCGCCGGGCCCTCGTCGTGCACGCTGATCCGCAGACCCTGCGGCGCGGTCAGCACCCGCAGCAGGATGTCCGCGGAACCGGGCGTGCGGAGGTGGGCCCTGGTGACCGCCTCCGAGGTGAGCAGGACGGCGGTGTCCCGGAGCGCGGCGAGCGGCCCGTCGCCCAGCACCGCCCGGACGAAGTCCCGGGCGGTCTTCGGGGTGCCGGGCCGGCTGGGCGCCGTGAGCAGATACGGGCGGGCGCCCGCCGCGACGCGGAAGGCGGGCCGGGCGAGGGCTGCGGTGTCGGGGTGCACGGTGTCTCCCGGAGTCGGTCGAGGCGATTGCCACGCTGTGTGGACGACTAGTCACACACCGTAAAACACCGTGCGTCGGCGGTGCCACCCGTTTCTGGCGCAGACCGATGCCGGACGGCTGGTCGGGCGCCCTGTGGCTGACTAGATTCGATGCATGGCGCACACCGTGCGGGAAATCGAGCGGAAATACGAAACGGGCCCCGACGCCGGCCGGTTGCCCGACCTGACCCGCGCCGGCCGGGTCGCCACCGCGGCGGCACACGACCCCCAGGACCTGGACGCCGTCTACTACGACACCCCCGACCAGCGCCTCGCCGTGGACGGCGTCACCCTCCGCCGGCGCACCGGCGGCCCCGACGAGGGCTGGCACCTCAAACTCCCGGTCGCGCTCCCCGAGGTCACCGGCGCGGTCCGCGACGAGATCCGCGCCCCGCTCTCCGACGCCCCGCCCGCCGAACTCACCGCCCTGGTCCGCTCACGGGCCCGCGGCGCCGCCCTCGTCCCCCTCGTCCGCCTGCGCACCCGGCGCACCGTCCACGACCTCCGGGACGCCGCCGGCCGGCCGCTCGCCGAGGTCGCGGTGGACGAGGTACGGGCCCGGCGGCTGCACCCGGAGGGCGTGAAGCGGAAGACCCGCTGGCGGGAGATCGAGGTCGAGCTGGCCCCCGGGGCCGACGCCGGCGCCGGCCAGAAGCTGCTGGACGAGGTCGAGCGGGTGCTGACCGACGCCGGCGCGCGCCCGGCCGCAGCGCCGTCGAAACTGGCCCGCGCCCTGGCGGAGACGGCGCCCGAGACGCCGTCGGCGGCCGCCCCGGAGGCCGCCGCCCGGCCCGCCGCCCAGGAAGCGGAGGCCGCCGAGGGCACCGCCGGCGACATCGTCCTCCGCTACGTCCGCGCACAGGTGCGGGCCCTCGTCGAGCTGGACCCGGCGGTCCGGCGCGACCTGCCCGACGCGGTGCACCAGATGCGCGTCGCCACCCGCCGGCTGCGCAGCGCCTTCCGCTCGTACGCCAAGGTCCTCGACCGTGCCGCCACCGATTCGCTGGGCGCCGAACTCCAGTGGCTGGCCGCGGAGTTGGGCGCCGGACGGGATCAGGAGGTGCTCGCCGACCGGCTCACCGCCGCACTGGCCGAGGTGCCCCGCACGCTACGGCTGGGACCGGTCTCGGCCCGGCTGCGCACCTGGTCGGTCCGGCGCCGCGCGGGCGCCCGCGACCGGCTGCTCGACGCCCTCGACAGCCCCCGCTACCTCGCCCTCCTGGACGACCTGCACGCCCTGCTCGACGCCCCTCCGCTGCGCGGCCCCGCCGCCCGCCCCGCCCGGCCCGTCGTCGCCGGCGCCGTCCTCAAGGACTACCGGCGGCTGGCCCGCCGCATCGAGACCGCCCTCGACACCCCCGCCGGACCGGCCCGCGACGAGGCGCTGCACAGCGCCCGCAAGGCCGCCAAGCGCACCCGGTACGCCGCGGAGGCGGCCACTCCGGCGATCGGCCGCCCGGCCCGGAAGTTCACCCGGCGCGCCAAACAGCTCCAGCAGCTGCTCGGCGACCACCAGGACAGCGTGGTCGCCCGCGCCGCCCTGCGCGAGCTGGCGACCCAGGCCCACCGGGCCGGCGAGAGCGGCTTCACCTTCGGCCTGCTCCACGGCCGCGAGGAGGCCCTGGCGGACCGCCGCGAACGGGAGCTGCCGGGGCTCTGGGCGAAGGTCTCCCGCCGCCGGCTCCGCAAGGCCCTGCGGGCGTGAACGGGGCAGCGCCCCCGCCCGCCCCACGGCATCCCGGGACGCCGCCTTTCAAGATCACCCAAGATCACCCGAGATCGCCGTGCCGAGGGGTGACTCCAAGCGGGTTACGCTTGTGAGTCGCCCCTTGTCAGCCCACGAAGGTTCGAGATGTCCGAGTCGGTTTTCCCGCAGCTCGAAGCTCTGCTCCCGCATGTGCAGAAGCCCATCCAGTACGTCGGCGGTGAGCTGAACTCCACGGTCAAGCCGTGGCAGGAGTGCGACGTCCGCTGGGCACTCATGTACCCCGACGCGTATGAGGTCGGCCTGCCCAACCAGGGCGTCATGATCCTCTACGAGGTCCTCAACGAGCAGCAGGGCGTCCTCGCCGAACGCACCTACAGCGTCTGGCCGGACCTCGAAGCGCTGATGCGCGAGCACGGCGTCCCGCAGTTCACGGTGGACTCCCACCGGCCCGTCAGCGACTTCGACGTCTTCGGCCTGAGCTTCTCCACCGAGCTCGGCTACACCAACATGCTCACCGCCCTCGACCTGGCGGGCATCCCGCTGGAGGCGAAGGACCGCACCGAGGACCACCCGGTGGTGCTGGCCGGCGGGCACGCCGCCTTCAACCCCGAGCCGATCGCCGACTTCCTCGACTGCGCGGTCATCGGCGACGGCGAGCAGGCGGTCCTGGACATCACCCGGATCATCCGCGAGTGGAAGGCCGAGGACCGCCCCGGCGGCCGCGACGAACTCCTCCTCCGCCTCGCCAGGACCGGCAACGTCTACGTCCCCAAGTTCTACGACGTCGAGTACCTCGCCGACGGCCGTATCTCGCGCGTCGTCCCGAACCGCTCCGGCGTCCCGTGGCGGGTCTCCAAGCACACCGTCATGGACCTCGACGAGTGGCCCTACCCCAAGCAGCCGCTCGTCCCCCTGGCCGAGACCGTCCACGAGCGGATGTCGGTCGAAATCTTCCGTGGCTGCACCCGCGGCTGCCGTTTCTGCCAGGCCGGCATGATCACGCGTCCCGTCCGGGAGCGAAGCATCACCGGCATCGGCGAGATGGTGGACCGGGGTCTGAAGGCCACGGGCTTCGAAGAGGTCGGCCTGCTCTCCCTCTCCTCCGCGGACCACACCGAGATCGGCGACGTGGCCAAGGGCCTCGCCGACCGGTACGAGGAAGACAAGATCGGCCTGTCGCTCCCGTCCACCCGGGTCGACGCCTTCAACATCGACCTCGCCAACGAGCTGACCCGCAACGGCCGCCGTTCCGGCCTGACCTTCGCCCCCGAGGGCGGCAGCGAGCGGATCCGCAAGGTCATCAACAAGATGGTCTCCGAAGAGGACCTGATCCGGACCGTCGCCACCGCCTACGGCAACGGCTGGCGCCAGGTGAAGCTCTACTTCATGTGCGGCCTGCCCACCGAGACCGACGACGACGTTCTCCAGATCGCGGACATGGCCACCAACGTCATCGCCAAGGGCCGCGAGGTCGCGAAGTCCAACGACATCCGCTGCACGGTCTCCATCGGCGGCTTCGTCCCCAAGCCGCACACCCCCTTCCAGTGGGCGCCCCAGCTCTCCGCCGAGGAGACCGACGCCCGCCTGGCCAAGCTCCGCGACAAGATCCGCGGCGACAAGAAGTACGGCCGCTCCATCGGCTTCCGCTACCACGACGGCAAGCCCGGCATCGTCGAGGGCCTGCTCTCCCGCGGCGACCGCCGGATCGGCGCGGTCATCCGCGCGGTCTACGAGGACGGCGGCCGCTTCGACGGCTGGCGCGAGCACTTCTCCTACGACCGCTGGATGGCGTGCGCCGAGAAGACGCTGCCCGACTTCGGGGTGGACGTCGACTGGTACACCACCCGCGAGCGCACCTACGAGGAGGTCCTGCCCTGGGATCACCTCGACTCCGGCCTCGACAAGGACTGGCTCTGGGAGGACTGGCAGGACGCCCTCGACGAGACCGAGGTCGAGGACTGCCGCTGGACCCCGTGCTTCGACTGCGGCGTCTGCCCGCAGATGGACACCCACATCCAAATCGGCCCCACCGGCAAGAAGTTGCTGCCCCTGACCGTGAACAAGCCCGTGGCCAGCGGAAGCGGCCACTGACGCGAGCAACGCCTCACGCCGGATCGCCGACGCTCCCTGCGACTGCTGTCACAGGGAGCGTCGGCGATCCGCCGCGACGGCAGAAGCGCCCTAGGCCGGGAGCGAGAAGCCCTCGGGCAACGCGCCCTCGACGAACAGCATCCCCACCCGGACCTTGCCCTCCCGTATCGCCCGGGCGCGCCGGTACTCCGGGGAGTCGTACCACTCCCGGATCCGGTCCATGTCGGGAAACTCGATGACCATGAAACGGGAGGAATCCCAGGTGCCTTCGACCGGCTCGGGCGTGGGGCCCGCGACGAGGTAACGGCCACCGTGGCTGAGGATGGACTCCTGGGCCACGGGTGCGTAGGCCAGGCCGGCCTCCTCGTCCAGGACATCGACGTTGACGATGACGTAAGCGGGCATGAGGTCCCCCGTCCTCAGGGCGCGGCGCGTGCTGATGTCACGACTAGAGACTATTCGCGAAACGCACCGGAAGATCAGGGCCTCCCGATGGTTCCGGCGCCGACAGGGCAGGCGTGGACGTTGCGCCGCTTCACCCGTGTACTGCCGGAACCCGCGCGGCGGTGACGGCAGTTGCGGGTGCGGCACGGTACGGCCGCGCGGCGGAACTCGTATGCCCCGGGCGCCCCGATCCGGTCAGGAAAAGACGGACCAGTGCTTGCGTGGCTCGCGGCGACAGCGGATCCCGGTGGCGGCTGTGAACTCTGTGGCGTCCGTGAACTCTGCGGTGACGTGGCCCAGTTGAGCGGAGCGCTCGCTCGGGTGGACGGGCGGCCCGGGCGGTCGGGTGGCCTCAGGAGTTGCCCTGTCGTCGCTAGAGGGAGATGAGGCAGCCGATGATGGGGGGACAGTGCCCGTGGATGTGGAGGTGGAGGAAGTCGCCGTCGCCTTCGCCTCCGAGGGGGCGGGCCTGGGCGGGTGCGATGAGTCCGAGGGTCAGGATGGCAATTGCCGCTGCGAGGGTCGTTATTCGACGAAGATGCGTCATGGCTTGTTCCTCCTTGACGGGAGTTGGCGCGCCTGAAGTCAGGCGGGCCAGGAGCTGCGCATGGATACAACGGTATCCGTTTGGCCGAGTTTGCCGGGAAAGAGCTGGTCTGTTTGCGTGAGGCATGCCACGCACCTGGTGCTGGTCGACCTTGGCGTCCAGGCGGCGGGCCTCGACGTGATGCGTCGGCAACTCGCCAGCGTGTCAGGTGAGTTCGGGCTGTCTCGGTGGCGTGGTGGCTGTCGGTTCTCGATGTCCAGGGCCGCGTCCTGGCCGGGCTGAGTGGAGACTCCCTCGGCGACCCTTTCGGGGGCTTCGTGTTTGTTCGAGGGCTTCGTGGTTGATGGCCGCCCGGATGCGGTTGGAGGTCGTGGCCGGTGACGTACCGCGGCCGTTCCCGTCGCGCGGCGGCCCGCACAATGGCCGGCATGGCAGCGTTACCGGCATGACACCGTTACTGAGTGCACCGACCATCCGTGTTCATGCCTCGTTCCTGGCCGCTATGGCGGAGTTCCGTGCCGAGGGTGTGCACCGTTCCCCGCACTCCGGCCTCGGTCGCGACCTGCGGACCTGGCACCCGCGCTGGCAGTCCGCCGAGGGATTCGCCGCCTACGTCCGCCAGGTCGGCGGGGTCGCCACGGACGAGCGGCCCGACGGCCCCGTGCCGATGACCACGTTCTGGTGGGTGGACGGCACGGAGTACCTGGGGCGGATCACCGTCCGGCACCGGCTCACCCCGTCCCTGCGCGAGTTCGGCGGCCACATCGGCTACGCGGTGCGCCCCACCGCCCGCCGCCGGGGCCACGCCACCGCGATGCTGCGCGCCGTGCTGCCGTACGCCCACCGGCTGGGCATCGAGCCGGTGCTGGTGACCTGCGACGAGACCAACACCGGCTCGCGCCGGGTGATCGAGGAGTGCGGCGGGGTTTTCGAGGACCGCCGGGCGGAGAAGCTTCGGTACTGGATCTCGGCGTGATCTCGGCACGGCCGCCGCGTGACCTCTGTAGGAGCCGCGTGACCTCTGTAGAGCCCGCGCCTCGGCTGTAGGACCTGCGCTTCGGCGTGGGTGTCCGGGACGCTGCCGGCCCACCCGTCCGAATGGATTTCCCGGGACGGACGGGGTCGCGGACAGGGGCGTGGCACCCGGCCCCGGCGCCCCGCCGGGAACCGTCCGAGGCCGTGGCACGTACTCTAGGCAGAGACGTCCGGGCCCGATGTCCGCGCCCACGCGGGGACGGTCCGGACGGGGCGGCGCCAGCCGCGCCCTGACACCAAGGAGAAGTAACACTGGGCAAGCGACAGCCCGAAGGCCCGCCGCCCGCACCGGCGGTGCAGCGCATCCGACTGCGTTACACCAAGCGCGGCCGCCTCCGGTTCACCAGCCACCGCGACTTCCAGCGCGCCTTCGAGCGGGCCCTGCGCCGCGCCGAGGTCCCCATGGCCTATTCGGCGGGCTTCACCCCGCACCCCAAGGTGTCGTACGCCAACGCGGCGCCCACCGGGACCGGCAGCGAGGCCGAGTACCTGGAGATCCAGCTCGCCGAGCACCGGGACCCGGAGACGATCCGCGCACTGCTCGACGCCTCCCTGCCCCCCGGTCTCGACGTGACCGACGCCGTGGAGGCCCGTACCAGCGGTCTCGCCGACCGGCTCCAGGCGTCGGTGTGGGAGATCCGGCTCGACGGGGTCGCCCCCGAGGAGGCCGGGCGCGCCGTCGAGGCGTTCCTCGCCGCCGAGGAGGTGCCGGTCGAACGCCGCACCAAGAACGGCATGCGGACCTTCGACGCCCGGGCCGCGGTCGCGCGTCTGGAGGCCGCCCCGGCGGAGGGCAACAGCGCGGGCCCCGCTCAGGGCGATAGGCCCGACGGCAATGCCTGTGCGATACTGCGGCTGGTTGTTCGGCATCTGACACCTGCCGTTCGACCCGACGACGTCCTGTCCGGCCTCCGGGTTACGGCCGACCTGGCGCCGCCGGTCCCCGCAGCGGTGACCAGGCTGGCGCAGGGGCTGCTCGATGAGGAGACCGGCACGGTGACCGACCCGCTGGCGCCCGACCGCGACGCTGCCACGGCCGCCCCAACCGCGGCCGCCGGGCTGAGTACCGCGACGGTGCAGGGCGGGGCCTCCCCGGCCACTTCCGGGGACGGCACTGCGTAGGACGCGTCGTCGCGTCGCCGATCAGCCAGGGCGCCACCCCGGTCCGGCGGACGCACTGACCAGGAGACTTTCGCCGGTCCGGACCCCGGGCCCGGCGAGCGAGACGACAGCTCCCGTGCGGCGCACGCGCCCCGGACGGCGGGACCGCGCCCAGCGCGCGGACCGCGGCCGGAAGCAGGCGCGGCGCCCGGGAGCGTGACGGGAGAACCGCCCGCATGCTCGAAGCTATTGAGCCCACCGAATCCTCGCGGCCCACGGACCGCGAGAGCGACAACAACCACTCGCCCAGCGACACGCTGCCGCCGCGCCGCCGGCGCCGCGCGGCGTCCCGCCCGGCCGGTCCGCCGGCCGGCGCCGCCGAGGCCGCCGTGGTGAGCACCGACCGCCCGGCCGAGGGCTCCGACGCCACCGGTACGGCCGACACCGCGCCCGCCGCGCCGCAGGCCGCCGCCGACGAGGAGAAGCCGGCCCGCCCGCGCCGCCGGGCGCCCCGCAAGGCCACCTCCCCGGCCGGCTCCCCGCGCGCCGCCGCGTCCGCGGAGACGCCCGAGGCCGCCGAGGCCCCGGCTGCTGCCGCCGTCGAGGAGGCTCCGGCCGCCGCCGCGGAGGAGGAGCCGCGTCCGGCGCGCACCCGCCGCCGGGCCACCCGTAAGGCCACCGCTCCGGCCGGCGCGCCGCGGGCCGCCGCAGAGGAGAGCGCCGCCCCGGAGGCGGTCGAAGCGCCCGCCGCCGCGGTGGAGGCCCCGGCCGCTCCCGCCGAGGAGGAGCCGCGTCCGGCCCGTACGCGTCGTCGGGCGACCCGTAAGGCGACCGCTCCGTCGGCCGCCCCGGAGCCGGTCGTCGAGACGCCGGCCGCCGAGGAAGAGGCGGCGGACGAGGAAGCCGAGGAGGCGGCCGAGGCCGTCGCGGCGCCCGCCGCCGAGGAGGAGCCGCGTCCGGCCCGTACGCGTCGCCGGGCGACCCGTAAGGCGACCGCTCCGGCCGCCGCGGAGCCCGCGGCCGAGGCACCCGCCGCCGAGCAGCCGCCGGCCGCCGAGGCCGAGGCGCCGCGCCGCCGGACCCGCCGCCGTGCCGAGCGTCCCGCGGAGCCCGCGGCCGCCGAGGCGCCCGCGCCGCAGGCCGAGGAGAAGCAGGCCGCCGAAGCACCGGCGCGTGGCCGCCGCCGGGCGCAGCGGCCGCCGACGGCCGTCTTCCAGGCCCCGGTCTTCGCCGAGCCGATGTTCCAGACCCCCGAGAGCGCCGCCGCCGAGCACGCCGCCCGCCGCGAGGCGGAGGTGACCACGGAGACGCCGGAGGAGGCGCCGGCGGGTGCCCCGCGCCGCCGTCGCCGGCGCCGCGGCGAGCCGGCCGAGGCCGCCGCGACGGCTCCCGTGCAGGTCGAGGAGACCGTGACGGAGGAGGCCGCGGAGGCTGCCGAGACCGCCGAGGTCGAGGAGCCCGAGGAGGAGCAGGCCGAGGCCGGGGCCGGCGAGGACGGCGACCGTCCCTCGCGCCGGCGCCGCCGGGGCGGCCGTCGTCGCCGCCGCGGTGAGGCGGCCGAGGGCGCCGAGGAGCAGCCCGAGGCTGCCGAGGGCGAGGAGCCGGCCGAGGAGGCCGCCGAGGGCGAGGAGCCGGGCGCCGAGGAGCAGCCGGAGTCCGGCACCAGCAGCAGCCGTCGTCGCCGGCGCCGCCGCCGGCGCAGCGGCGAGACCGCCGAGGCCGAGGGCGTCCACACCGACGACCCGGAGCGCACCGTCGTCAAGGTCCGCGAGCCCCGCAAGAAGGAAGAGCCCTCCGACGAGGTCCAGTCCATCAAGGGGTCGACGCGCCTGGAGGCCAAGAAGCAGCGCCGCCGCGAGGGGCGTGAGCAGGGCCGCCGCCGGGTGCCGATCATCACCGAGGCGGAGTTCCTGGCGCGCCGGGAGGCCGTCGAGCGGGTGATGGTGGTCCGCCAGAGCGGCGAGCGCACCCAGATCGGCGTGCTGGAGGACGACGTCCTCGTCGAGCACTTCGTCAACAAGGAGCAGGCCACCAGCTACGTCGGCAACGTCTACCTCGGCAAGGTCCAGAACGTCCTGCCGTCGATGGAGGCCGCCTTCGTCGACATCGGCAAGGGCCGCAACGCCGTGCTGTACGCGGGCGAGGTCAACTTCGAGGCGCTGGGCATGGCCAACGGGCCGCGCCGCATCGAGACCGCGCTGAAGTCCGGCCAGTCCGTCCTGGTCCAGGTCACCAAGGACCCGATCGGTCACAAGGGTGCCCGGCTGACCAGCCAGGTCTCGCTGCCCGGCCGTTACCTCGTCTACGTCCCGGAAGGGTCGATGACGGGTATCAGCCGCAAGCTTCCCGACACCGAGCGGGCGCGGCTGAAGCAGATCCTGAAGAAGATCGTTCCTGAGGACGCGGGCGTCATCGTCCGCACCGCCGCGGAGGGCGCGAGCGAGGACGAGCTGCGCCGGGACGTGGAGCGGCTGCAGGCGCAGTGGGAGGAGATCCAGAAGAAGGCCAAGGCGTCCTCCACCAGTTCGCCGAGCCTGCTCTACGGCGAGCCGGACATGACCGTCCGGGTCGTCCGCGACATCTTCAACGAGGACTTCTCCAAGGTCATCGTGAGTGGTGACGACGCCTGGGAGACCATCCACGGCTATGTCTCGCACGTCGCGCCGGACCTCGTCGACCGCCTGCAGCGGTGGACCTCCGAGGTCGACGTCTTCGCGACGTACCGGATCGACGAGCAGCTGATGAAGGCGCTGGACCGCAAGGTCTGGCTGCCCAGCGGCGGTTCGCTGGTGATCGACAAGACCGAGGCCATGGTCGTCGTCGACGTCAACACCGGGAAGTTCACCGGCCAGGGCGGCAATCTTGAGGAGACCGTCACCCGGAACAACCTGGAGGCGGCCGAGGAGATCGTGCGCCAGCTGCGGCTGCGCGACCTGGGCGGCATCGTCGTCATCGACTTCATCGACATGGTCCTGGAGTCCAACCGGGACCTGGTGCTGCGGCGCCTGCTGGAGTGCCTGGGCCGGGACCGGACCAAGCACCAGGTGGCCGAGGTCACCTCGCTCGGCCTGGTCCAGATGACCCGCAAGCGGGTCGGCCAGGGCCTGCTGGAGTCGTTCTCCGAGCAGTGCGTGCACTGCAACGGCCGCGGCGTGATCGTCCACATGGACCAGCCGTCGGCCGTCGGCGGCAAGCGCAAGAAGAAGGGCAAGGCGGGCGCGAACGGTGCCCAGCCGGAGCAGGCGGTCGAGGTCGCGGCCGAGGCCGTGCCGGCGGTCGCCGCCCCGGCGGAGGAGCCGCTGCCGGAGCTGGAGCCGGTCGCGGTGACCGAGGCCCAGCTGCAGCCGTCGGTGGACGGCACCGACGAGTGGTTCGGTAGCGCCGCGGAGGCCGAGGCCGCCGCGACGGGCCGGAGCCGTGGCCGCCGCCGGGCCAGCCGGAAGGCGACGGCACCGGCCGGCGCGCCCAAGGCCGCCGAGGCCGCCGCGATCGTGGTGCCGGCCGCCCCGGCAGCCGAGCCGGAGCCTGCGCCGGAGCCGGTCGCCGAACCCGCGCCGGCGGCGGAGACCGCCCCTGCAGCCGAGCCCGCACCGCCGCGTCCGCGTCGCCGGGCCACCCGCCGGGTGTCCGCTCCGGCGGGCTCGCCGGAGGCCGCGGACGAGGCGGCGGGGACGATCGTGGTCGGCACGCCGGCCGCGGAGGCCCCCGCCGGGGCTCCCGAGCAGCCCGCCGAGGCCGCCGAGGGTGTCGAGCCGGCGCCCGCGGCGAAGAAGACCGCGAAGAAGGCGGCGGCGAAGAAGACCACCGCCAAGAAGGCCGCGGCGAAGAAGACCACGGCCAAGAAGACGGCGGCGAAGAAGACCACCGCCAAGAAGGCCACGGCCAAGAAGACCACCGCGAAGACCACCGCGAAGAAGACGACGACGAAGAAGACGGCGGCCAAGAAGGCCACGGCCGCGTCGGCGTCCACTCCCGCGGAGGACTGAGCAGTGCCCGGGCCCGGACCGTCGCGAGGCGGTCCGGGGCCGGTTTGACCCCCTGGTCGAGGCCCCGTAACCTTGACCGTCGGTGTCTGTGTGGCACCACCCCTTCTGAGCAAACACCTCTCGGCCACGCCGAGGGAGGCCGCTCGTCCCACCCGTGGTCCACGGGTCGGATTCCACGGGACGTCCCTGAGCCCGTGAGAGCGGCTGGCATCAGAGGATCCGTTACCTAGCGAGAGAGAGTTCCGCGTGTACGCGATCGTGCGCACCGGCGGACGCCAGCAGAAGGTTGCTGTTGGCGACGTCATCGAGGTTGACCGCATTTCCACCAGCAAGGTCGGCGACACCGTCGAGCTCTCCACGCTGCTGGTCGTCGACGGTGACGCGGTCACCAGCGACCCGTGGGTCCTCGCCGGCGTGAAGGTCCAGGCCGAGGTCGTGGACCACCACAAGGGCGACAAGATCCGGATCCAGAAGTACAAGAACAAGACCGGTTACAAGAAGCGGATCGGCCACCGCCAGCTCCACACGGCGCTGAAGATCACCGGCATCGACGCTCCGGCGAAGTAAGGGACTGAGGAGACATGGCACACAAGAAGGGCGCATCGTCCACTCGGAACGGTCGCGATTCCAACGCTCAGCGGCTCGGTGTGAAGCGCTTCGGCGGTCAGGCCGTCCTCGCCGGTGAGATCCTGGTCCGCCAGCGCGGCACCCACTTCCACCCGGGCAACGGCGTCGGCCGCGGCGGCGACGACACCCTGTTCGCCCTGCAGCCCGGTGCGGTGCAGTTCGGCACCTTCCGCGGCCGCAAGGTCGTGAACATCGTCCCGATCGCCGAGTAATTCGGCCCGGAACGACGCACGTCGACAGCACGTCAGGGGCGGACCGCCTCTTTCCGCGCGAAGCGGGAAGACCGGTCCGCCCTTGGCGCGTTGTGAAGTAGACGAAGAAGACACAGCCGCGGCAGGCGCGGCATCCCCGGCGTCCGCGGCCATCCCGCGGTACGCAGACAACCCCGCTGATCTGGAGGCATCCCCACCATGACCACCTTCGTGGACCGCGTCGAGCTGCACGTCGCCGCGGGTAACGGAGGCCACGGCTGCGCCTCCGTCCATCGGGAGAAGTTCAAGCCGCTCGGCGGCCCCGACGGGGGCAACGGCGGCCGCGGCGGCGATGTGATCCTGGTCGTCGACCAGGACGTCACCACGCTCCTCGACTACCACCACCACCCGCACCGCAAGGCCACCAACGGCCAGCCGGGCGCGGGCGACAACCGCGAGGGCAAGAACGGCCAGGACCTGGTCCTGCCGGTGCCCGACGGCACCGTCGTCCTCGACAAGAACGGCGAGGTGCTGGCCGACCTGGTGGGCCAGGGCACGCGGTTCGTCGCCGGCCAGGGCGGCCGCGGCGGCCTCGGCAACGCCGCGCTGGCCTCGGCCCGCCGCAAGGCCCCCGGCTTCGCCCTGCTCGGCGAGCCCGGCGAGGCCCGGGACATCGTGCTGGAGCTGAAGACCGTCGCGGACGTCGCGCTGGTCGGCTACCCGAGCGCCGGCAAGTCCTCGCTGATCTCGGTCCTCTCGGCCGCCAAGCCGAAGATCGCCGACTATCCGTTCACGACGCTGGTGCCCAACCTCGGCGTGGTGACGGCGGGCGAGACGGTCTACACCATCGCCGACGTCCCCGGTCTGATCCCGGGCGCCAGCCGGGGCAAGGGCCTGGGCCTGGAGTTCCTGCGGCACGTCGAGCGCTGCGAGGTGCTGGTCCACGTCCTGGACACCGCCACGCTGGAGTCGGACCGCGACCCGGTCTCCGACCTCGACGTCATCGAGGAGGAGCTGGCCCAGTACGGCGGCCTCGGGGACCGGCCGCGGGTGGTCGTCCTCAACAAGATCGACATCCCGGACGGCAAGGACCTCGCCGACATGATCCGCCCGGACCTGGAGGCGCGCGGCTACCGCGTCTTCGAGGTCTCCGCGGTCGCCCGCCAGGGCCTGAAGGAGCTGTCGTACGCGCTGGCGGAGATCGTCGCCACGGCGCGTGCCGCCAAGCCGGTCCAGGAGGCGACCCGGATCGTGATCCGCCCCAAGGCGGTGGACGACGCGGGCTTCACGGTCACCAAGGAGGCCGACGGCCTCTTCCGCGTCCGCGGCGAGAAGCCCGAGCGATGGGTCCGCCAGACCGACTTCAACAACGAGGAGGCGGTGGGCTATCTGGCCGACCGGCTCAACCGCCTCGGCGTGGAGGACGAGCTGCTGAAGGCGGGCGCCCGCGCCATGGACGGCGTGGCGATCGGCTCCGACGACGACGCCGTGGTCTTCGACTGGGAGCCGTCGTTGTCGGCCGGCGCGGAGATGCTCGGCCGCCGCGGCGAGGACCACCGCTTCGACGCGCCGCGCCCGGCCGCCCAGCGCCGCCGCGACCGCGACGCGGCCCGCGACGAGGCACAGCGCGACTACGACGGCTTCTCGCCCTTCTAGCCGCGGGGCCCCTGAGCGCCCCGCTGCGGGCTAGACCGCGGCAGGGGCGTCCGGGGCGCCGTCGGTGCCCGGCCGGGCCGTCCCGGCGGCGGATGCGGGCCGCTGCGCGCGCTGGACGGGGATCCCCGAGAGCCGCTTCTCCATCCGCCGCCGCCGCTCGTCGGCCCTGGCGCACAGCTCCAGCGCGGCCTGGTTGAAGCGGACCGCCGACGGCGGGTCGGACGGGCCGAGCAGCTGCTCCTTGAGTTCGGCGCGGGCCGCGGCCAGGCCGTCCCGCTCCGGATGCCGGACCGCCTCCAGGAGCGCGGGCACCCCGGCCGCGTCGGGCGCGAGGATGGTGGCCGCCCGCACGGTCGGGAACTGCGCCCGGAAGTCGTCCTCGTCGAGCCCGGAGGTGTTGGCGACCGCGTACGGCTTCTCGCTGGTCAGGTAGTCGGAGACCACGCTGGAGACGTCGCTGATCAGCAGGTCCGCCTCGTTGAAGCAGGCGAAGATGCCAGGCCGCGCGGTGACGACGACACGGTGCTCCCACTCCGGGAAGGAGTTCCAGTACGCCTTCTCCCAGGCGGTGACCGCGGCCTCGACGGCGGCCGCGCGGCCCTCCTCGGGGGTGCTCTGGAGCCGCATCCGCTCCAGCTCGTCGGCGCTCTTGCGGAAGTCGGCGGTGGTCAGCCGGTCGAGTTCGGCGGTGCGGCGGTCGAGTTCGGCGGCGGTCTCGGGGCCGGGCCGCGGGCCGCCGCGCCGCGCGTTGGCCGCGGCGATCATCGCCTGGATGCGGAGGCTGGCGGCGCCGGCCCGCGGGTCCACCGAACCGGTCATCGGGTGCGGCTTGTAGAGCAGCCGGACCGAGGGGTCGGCGAGCAGGGCGCGGACGATGTTCTCGCCGGCCAGGATCACCGAGGTGTTGCCCGGGTTGCCGTCCCAGCCCTCCCAGGTGGGCGCGTAGAGCACGGTGGTGTACCGGCCGACCGGGGGGCCCTCGTACGGCCGGATCGGCGCCAGTTGGGGGCGGCCGACCTCGACGACGTCCTTGTCCTCGATGCCGATGTCGGCGAGCTGGTAGCGGTCCCGGGCCGCCGGGCCGGCCACCCACACCTCGTCATACGCCTTGGCGTACGGGTTGCAGGAGGAGAGCTTGTCGCTCTCGCCGTGGTTGATGAAGGCGTGCTTGATGGAGGGGATCCGCAGGATCTGCGAGGTCTTGCCGGAGTTCGCCGGGTGCAGCAGCACCTTGAGGGTGGAGTGCTCCAGCCGCATCAGGTGGGAGACCTTGGGGATGCAGACGATCGGGATGTCGGTGGCCTCGATCTTCTGCACCATGAACCGCTCGCGGAGCACGATGATCGGCCGGCCGTCCAGCCCGGCCAGGGTGTCGAGCCACATGTTGGCCTGGTAGGCGGAGGCGGCGCCGCCGGAGAAGTACATGCCGACCGTCGGCCGGTAGGCGGCCAGCCAGCGGTCCAGCCATTCCAGGGCGCGCTGTTCGCCGACGACCTGTTTGTGGGGCAGCAGCCAGGTGCTGAGGTAGAGGGTGCCGCCGGCCGAGAGCAGCAGCGCGATACTGATGCCGACGCCGCCCCAGAAGGCGTTGCCGGTGATCGCGGTGACCATTATCCCGGCCGTGGTGGGCACCGAGAAGCGCAGCAGCCGCCGGCCCGTCTGGCGGTAGAGCAGCCGCGGCGGGGCGTCGGTGAGGCCCAGCGCGCCGGCGTCGATGTTGCGGGTGACGAGCGGCAGGCTCCGGGAGCGGCGGACCAGGACCGCGACCGCCTGGCACACGAAGTGGGTGCCGTAGAAGGCGAGCAGAGTGATGGTCAGGGGGGCCTGCTCCTCCAGGGGGTTGATCCCGTCGATGTGCAGCAGACCGACCAGCATCAGCATGTCCCGCAGTAGCTGACGCACCGTCACATCGAAGCGGATCCGGCCGAGCAGGGCGAGCAGGGCGGGCTGCTGGTGCTGGAGGACCAGGTCAAGAACCAGGTTGACCACGGACGCTGCGATGAACAGCGGAATGACGGACAGCAGCGCGCCGAGCAGCTGGGCGGTGAACGCGACCATCATCGCGAAGAGCGCCGCGAGCTGGACGGCTCGTCTGGGGGCGATTCCGGCGGAAGGCACGGGCGAGGGCTCCTGGCAGCAGAAAGGTCATGGGGGGAGGCCGGGGGCGGCGGCCAGGTCCCGCGCTGCGACACCGCCGAAGCGACGAAACGGGACCGACGGACACCCGACCGTATGACCTTGTTGCCCTTGGTGACAATCTGCTGTGGCGCTCTTCGCCGCGAAACGGACCAAGCGAACGCAACCTTCGAGTGTCAATAACCGTCTTAGTTATTTACGCCCTGCCGCGGTTTTGCCGGCCCCGGATGTCCGCCGGCGCGTCCGCCAGGCGATATGGCGGAGCGTCGGAACGGTGCGCTGCCGTAGATTGCGGCTGTACGGGTTCCCGTACGGCCAAGGGTTCGCGAGCACAGGGGTATGCAGGTGGCAGGGGCAAGGCAGGACGTGGAAGACGCCCGCCGGATCGTGGTGAAGATCGGCTCGTCCTCGTTGACCACGGCCGCGGGGGGACTGGACGCGGACCGGGTCGACGCCCTGGTGGACGTCCTGGCCAAGCACCAGGACAAGGAGATCGTGCTGGTCTCCTCAGGGGCCATCGCCGCCGGCCTCGCCCCCCTGGGGCTGGAGCGCCGCCCCCGTGACCTCGCCCGGCAGCAGGCCGCCGCCAGCGTCGGCCAGGGCCTGCTGGTCGCCCGTTACACCGCCTCCTTCGCCCGCTACGGCCGCCGCGTCGGCCAGGTCCTGCTGACCTCCGACGACACCAGCCGCCGGGCCCACTACCGCAACGCCTGCCGCACCCTGGACCAGCTGCTGGCCATGGGGGCGGTGCCGATCGTCAACGAGAACGACACCGTCGCCACCGACGAGATCCGCTTCGGCGACAACGACCGGCTGGCCGCCCTCGTCGCCCACCTCGTCCGCGCCGACCTGCTGGTCCTCCTCTCCGACGTGGACGGCCTCTACGACGGCGACCCGTCCACCCCCGGGACGTCCCGGATAGCGGTGGTCACCGGCCCCGGCGACCTGGCGGGTGTCTCCATCGGGAGCGCCGGCAGGTCCGGCGTCGGCACCGGCGGCATGGTCACCAAGGTGGAGGCGGCCCGGATCGCGGCCGCGGCCGGCATCCCGGTCGTCCTCACCTCCGCCGTGCACGCCTCCGACGCGCTGGCCGGCGCCGACACCGGCACGCACTTCCTGCGCACCGGCCGCCGCTCCGCCGACCGGCTGCTGTGGCTGGCGCACGCCTCCACGCCGCAGGGCGCCCTGGTCCTGGACGACGGCGCCGTGCGGGCCGTCGTCGAACGGAACTCCTCGCTGCTGCCGGCCGGGATCTCCGCCGTGGAGGGCGAGTTCTCCGCCGGGGACCCGGTCGAGCTGCGGGACGCCGGCGGCCGCGCGGTCGCCCGCGGGCTCGTCAACTTCGACGCCCGCGAAATCCCCCGATTGATTGGTCGTTCCACCAGGGATCTGGCCCGCGAGCTCGGACCGGCGTATGAGCGCGAGGTCGTGCACCGCGACGACCTGGTGCTGCTGCACCACTGACCCGCCCCGAGGAGCGCCGGCGCCGTCCCGTACGGGACCGGCCTTCATCAGCCCTTCACCGAGGACCTTCGGCAAAACCGCCCCGCGAGCCGCCGCGGACTGGTCAACTTTGTTGAGGGGCGCCGCAGTACGCGAGCGCAGACGCCGAAGGACGACCGCACCAGTCGGCTCCGCCCCCCGGGGGGACGGAGCGATTCGCATCACAGGAGGCCGCCGGTGACACGAGGGCGCCCAGGGGCTCCGGCCCGAGGGACGGCGGAGCGCGCACTGACCAGCGTCGGGACCGCCGCGAGCACCGCCCGGCCGGAGGACGGCCGGCGGGCGGAGCGGGAGCGGACGGCACCGCGGCCGCGGGAGGCCGAGCGCCGGGAGGCGTCCCGGCTGTGGCACGTCACCCTCAGCGTCTCCGGCGCCGAGGCCCCGCTGAAGGAGGTCCGCCGGGCGCTCGAACAGCTCGCCCACGACCACCCCTTCCTGCTGACCAGCCGCTACGCCAACGACCACGCCGAGATCCGCTACTGGGAGGAGGCCCGGGACCTGCACGACGCGGCGGCGGTCGCGCTCCGGCTGTGGGGTGAGCACCGCTCGACGGCCAAGCTGCCGCCCTGGGAGATCGTCGGCCTGGAGGTCATCGACCGGGAGACCTACCACCAGCGCGTCGCGGAGGGCTACGGTCCGCCGCCGGCCTCGCCGGTCGGCGTCCATCCGTACTGACCCGCCCGCGGAGCCGTCCACAGGCCGCACCGCCGGTGCGACCGGCGTCCCGCTCTGTGGAATCCGGCACGGCCACCGCCCGGCGCGGCGTTAGGCTGCGGCCATGACCAGCAGTGCATCCCAGTCCTCGCCCGTCCTCGACACCGCCCGCCGCGCCAGGGAGGCGGCCGCCTCCCTGGCCCCGCTGCCGCGCACGGCCCGCGACGGGGCGCTGCTCGCCATCGCCGACGCCCTGGTCGCGCAGACCGGCGCCCTGGTCGCGGCCAACTCCCAGGACGTCGAGAAGGCCCGGGCCGCCGGCACCTCCGAGTCGATCGTGGACCGGCTCACCCTCACCCCCGAGCGGATCGCCGCCATCGCCGACGACGTCCGCAAGGTCGTCGCGCTGCCCGACCCGGTCGGCGAGGTGCTGCGCGGCTCGACCCTGCCCAACGGCCTCGACCTCCGGCAGGTCCGGGTCCCGCTCGGCGTCGTCGGGATCATCTACGAGGCCCGGCCCAATGTGACGGTCGACGCCGCCGCGCTCTGCCTCAAGTCCGGCAACGCCGTACTGCTGCGCGGCTCGTCCTCCGCGTACGCCTCCAACAGCGCGCTGGTGGACGTCCTGCGCGGCGCCGTGGAGAGCGCGGGGCTGCCGGCCGACGCCGTCCAGCTGGTGCCCGGTGAGAGCCGGGACTCGGTGCGCGAGCTGATGCGCGCCCGCGGTCTGGTCGACGTGCTGATCCCGCGCGGCGGCGCCGCCCTGATCCGTACGGTCGTCGAGGAGTCCACCGTCCCGGTCATCGAGACCGGCACCGGCAACTGCCATGTGTACGTCGACGAGGCCGCCGACCTCGACATGGCGATCGACATCCTGGTCAACTCCAAGGCCCAGCGCCCCAGCGTGTGCAACGCCGCCGAGACGGTGCTGGTGCACGCCGGGATCGCCGAGAAGTTCCTGCCGCGCGCCCTGGAGGCGCTGACCCAGGCCGGCGTGGTGGTGCACGGCGACGCCGCCTGGCAGCAGGCCGGCCCCGGCCTCGTCGCCCCCGCCACGGACGAGGACTGGGCGACCGAGTACCTCTCCTACGACATCGCCGCCGCCGTGGTGCCCGACCTCGACGCCGCGGTGGCACACATCCGCCGCTGGTCCTCCGGCCACACCGAGGCCATCGTCACCGGGTCGCAGGCGGCCGCACGCCGGTTCACCCAGTTGGTGGATTCCACGACGGTCGCGGTCAACGCCTCGACCCGCTTCACCGACGGCGGCCAGTTCGGCTTCGGCGCCGAGATCGGCATCTCCACCCAGAAGCTGCACGCCCGCGGCCCCATGGGACTGCCGGAGCTGACGTCCACCAAGTACATCGTCACGGGCGACGGCCACACCCGCTGACCCCCCCGCGCACGGCCCCGTTCACGCCCCTGTCCGGCCGCTTCCCTCCCTGCCCAAAAAGCCCCGCCGGGGCTACTCTGGACGGGTGCCGGACGAGACGGGGGGCACGCCGTTCCCGGACGGCGAAGAGCCCGACGAGCACCACCACGGGAGCCACGGACGAGCGGACGAGGAGTTCGCATCCGTGGTCTTCGACGAGGACTTCGTACGGGCCGCGACGATTCACGAACCCTCGGCGGTCGAGCGCATGCTCGCCGCCGCCGAGGCGCGCGCCGAGGCCGAGGCGGCCGCCCGCCCCGGCGGCGGCTTCGGCCCGGACGACGACTACGACTACGACGCTCTCGCCGACCGCCCCGACGACCGCGACGGCTTCGGCCCGGACGACCCCTACGGCCCCTACGGCGGCTCCCTGCGCCCCTACCGCGGCGCCGCCCGCTGGCACCGCCCCATCGCCTGGGTGCTGGCCGTGGTGATGGGCGTCGGACTGGTCGCGCTGGCCTTCAGCGCCGTCTACCGCGGCGCCGCCGGCCGCACCCAGAGCCCCGCCCCGGCGAGCTCCACCGGCGTCGACGCCCCGGCCTCCGGCACGCCCCCCAAGAGCGGCCGGGACGCCCTCGGCACGCCTCGCCCCGGGGTGGCCACCCCCGGCGCCCCCGCCGGGCCGCCGCGCCCGTCCTTCTCCGCGGGCTCCGGGGCGCACTGACCCGAAATCGCGGCGTCCTCCGGCGTTTACGCCGGCCCCGTCAGACCTACCCTTGTTGTATGACCGGGCCTGGTGACCCTCCCGAAGGGACGCCCGACGGCGACCCGGGAGGCGGTGACGACGAGTACCGATCCGTGGTCTTCGACGAGCGGTTCGTCCGCGCGGCGCGACTGCAGGAGTTCTCCGCCGACGAGCGACTGGGCGAGCACCACGCACCGGCGGTGAAGACCCGCCGCGCCTGGCTGCGGCCGGGCGGCTCCCGCCAGGCGGCCCTCCTGGTGCTGCTGATCGTGCTGGCCTTCGGCACCGCCGTCTACCTGGGCATACGCCACCCGTACAAGGCCCCCGAGCCCACCCCGCCCCAGCCGCTGCGGTCCTCGGTGGTGCCGCTGGCACCGCTCGGCACCGTCCCGGGAGCGACCCCCGCGGACCTCTTCGCGCACAGCCCGGCCGCTGGCTACCGCATCGGCGCGGCCGGCATCAACCTCCCCACCGTCCAGCGCACCGCGCACTTCTCCGACGGCCAGATCGTCACCGCTCTGAGCATCGCCAAGGACTACCTCGTCCGCTCGTCGGTGGACCCGGCCACCCTCACCGGTGGCGCCGTGCGCCCCGTCAGACTGCTGCTGGACACCGGTCAACTCGACCAGTTCGACCGGAGCCTGGCGCACCCCGACGACAACGGCCGGGACGCGGCGACCGGTTGGCTCGTCCGCTTCGACCCGAAGCAGCTCACGCTCGCCGACCGCGACGTCCGCGTCGACGGCACCCTGAGCGCCACGGAGGTGAGCGCCGACACCCTCGACGTGCTCGCCGACTACACCTTCGTCTACGCCGTCCAGCCGGCACCGGGAGCCCCGCGGGACGCCGCCGGGCAGCACACCGGCACACCGACGCCGGGCGCCGCCTCGCTCGTCACCGTCCGGCGCGAACTGCACTTCCGGATCGGCCGGGACGACCTCGCCGACCACCGCCTGTCCGTCGTGCAGAGCAGCCTCCAGGCCGGGCCGCTGAGCTGCTCCGCCGACCCGGCCGGCATGCTGCACCCGCTGCTCGCCGGGCAGCACGCCGGCCCCGACCGGCCCGCCGGCACCGACCCCTACGCCCGGGGCCGGGCCAACGCCTCGCTCTGCGGCCGGCTTTCGGCTACTTCCCAGCCGACCCCGGGCCATCCGATCCGCTAGCGCCGTCCCCGCCCCCGGAGCCCCCGGCGCCCTGGGAACGCGAGCCGAAGACGGTGTCACGGAGCTTGCCGCCCAAGTCCCCGGCACCGCCCGCGATATCGCGCACCAGACCCATCAGCGGGTCCTTGCTGGTGCGCACCGAATCGGCGTAGTGCGCCGCGGAGTCCCGGAAGGAGTCCGAGACCGAGGCGTCCTTGTCCTCGTCGCGGCGCGGGTAGTGGCCGTCCATGATGCGCTGGTAGTCGCGGCTCTCGGACCACTTCTTCAGCTCGGCGGCGCGGACGGTGGTGAACGGGTGGCTGCGCGGCAGGACGTTGAGGATCTTCAGTACGGAGTCGCGCAGATCGCCGCCGGACTCGTACTCCTCCGCCTGCTTGAGGAACGCGTCGACGTTCATCTCGTGGAGATGGTTGCCGCCGGCCAGCTTCATCAGGCCGCGCATCGACGCCTGGAGGTCCTGCCCGACCAGCAGGCCGGCCCGGTCGGCCGACAGCTCCGACTTGCGGAACCACTCGCGCAGCGCCGTCACGATCGCCATGACCGCGACATTGCCGAGCGGGATCCAGGCGACCTTCGTCGCCAGGTTGGTCAGGAACAGCAGGATCGTGCGGTACACCGCGTGCCCCGAGAGGGCGTGGCCCACCTCGTGCCCGATGACGGCCCGCATCTCCTCCTCGTCGAGCAGCTCGACCAGGCCGGTCGTCACCACGATGATCGGCTCGTCCAGGCCGATGCACATGGCGTTGGGCTGCGGGTCCTGATTGACGTACATCGGCGGGACCTTCTCCAGGTCCAGGATGTAGCAGGCGTCGCGCAGCATCGCGTGGAGGTGGGCGAACTGCTGGTCGCCGACGCGGACCGAGTCCGACAGGAAGAGCAGCCGCAGGCTGCGCTCCGGCAGCAGACCGCTGAGCGTCTTGAAGACGGTGTCGAACCCGCTCAGCTTGCGCAGCGCGACCAGCGCCGAGCGATCCGCCGGGTGCTCGTAGGACCGCGACGAGATCCCGGGGAACCGCCTGCGGTTCCGGCCCGGTACGTTCGCGTCGCCGCCTGGGCTCTCCGTCATTGGGGCCTCCCCCTGTTCGACTGCGTGTGATTCAGCCTAGAGGACGCCACTGACAGCCGAATGGATGCCCGGGCGTACGCTGGCGAGCGGACCAATGCCCGCCAGGCCCGCAGAAAAGGGAGCCATCGTCATGCCGCATCCGAGCCTGCTGCTCGCCGTCGCCGAGACCTCCAGGGACAGCGGCCCCGGCTGGATCCTGCGCACCGTGATCATCGTCGGTGTGCTGGGCGCCGCGCTGCTCGCCTGGATTCTGCTGCGCGGCTACGGCAACCAGGACTGACACCCGGCCGGGACGGGGCCGTGACGCCGGCCGGACGCCTTCGAGGAGGAGTCGGCGTGAGCCCGCGGTGACGTGGCGCTTACGATGTGGCGGAAAGCCTTGTCCGAACCCCGCCCGGATTGGTCCGCCAACGATGAGCCTGCACTCTGCCGCACAGTCCCTGGTCACCCTCGCCGAAGCCGGGCAGAAGGGCGGCCAGCACGAAAGCCTGAGCCCCTACCTCACCGGTGGCAGCGCCCTTTTCATCCTGCTTCTCCTGCTCTGGATCACCACCCGCTTCAACCGCGACCGCTGAGCCTTCCGGACCCGGCAGCCGGGACCGCGTCCCGCCAAGTAGGGTCTGCACGCATGGGAGAGCACACAGGGCCCGTGAAGCGGCGGCTGGGCGTGATGGGCGGCACATTCGACCCGATCCATCACGGACACCTGGTCGCCGCCAGCGAGGTGGCCAGCCAGTTCCACCTCGATGAGGTCGTTTTCGTGCCCACCGGGCACCCGTGGCAGAAGAGCCACAAGAAGGTGTCGCCGGCCGAGGACCGCTATCTGATGACGGTCATCGCGACCGCGTCGAACCCTCAGTTCTCCGTCAGCCGTATCGACATCGACCGCGGCGGCAAGACGTACACGATAGACACGCTGCGCGATCTGCGGGCGGAACACCTCGACGCGGACCTGTTCTTCATCACCGGCGCCGACGCGCTCAGCCAGATCCTGACCTGGCACGACGCGGCGGAACTGGTCTCGCTCGCCCACTTCATCGGGGTGACCCGGCCCGGCCATGTCCTCGCGGACCCCGGTCTGCCCGAGGGGGCGGTGTCCCTGGTCGAGGTGCCCGCGCTGGCCATCTCCTCGACCGACTGCCGGGCGCGCGTCGCCCAGGGGGATCCGGTCTGGTACCTCGTACCGGACGGTGTGGTGCGCTACATCGACAAAAAGCAGCTGTACCGCGACGACCGCTGACGGGGCAGACGGAAAGCTGACGGGGCAGAGGGAAAGGGGCGCCGGTGAGCGACCGACACGATCCGTACGGGCCGCAGGACCCGTATGCCCAGGACCCGTACGCCCCGCAGCACGGGCAGCCGGGCCAGGGCTACGCCTACGACGCGTACGGCCGGCCGGTGCCCCACGAGGCGCCGCAGCAGTACCAGGCGCAGCAGTACGAGCAGCAGCAGTACGACCCCTACGGGCAGCCGATCGCACCGGGCGCGCCCGGCGCCTACGCCCCCTATGACCCCTACGGGACGCAGGGCGGCCAGACGCCGCCGGCCCAGCAGCCGTACCAGGGGCAGCAGGAGTACGGCTACGACGGCTACGGCCGGCAGGTACCGCAGCAGACCGGCTACCCCCAGCAGTACGACCCGTACGCCCAGCCCGCCCAGCCCCAGCAGCAGCCGTCCCAGCAGACGGGCTGGATCCCGCAGCAGGCCCAGCAGCCGCCGTACGAACAGGACCCTTACGGGGAGGGCCGGCCGCACACCGGGCAGACCGCCACCGCGCCGGCGGCCGCCCCCGAGGAGCCGTCCGCGGCCGGCGGGGCCGACAGGAGCACCGGCAAGGGCGCCGGAAAGACCGCCGGGTTTCCGGGGGAGGAGTACCACACCGAGCAGTTCGCGTTCGTCGAGGATCCGGACGAGGACTCCGAAGACGTCATCGACTGGCTGAAGTTCACCGAGAGCCGCACCGAGCGGCGCGAGGAGGCGAAGCGGCGCGGCCGCAGCCGCATGATCGCCCTCTCCGTCGTCCTGGCCCTCCTGGTGGCCGGCGGCGTCGGCTATCTGTGGTGGGCCGGCAAGCTGCCGGGCCTGTCCGGCGCGGGCGGCGGCACCGCCCCCGAGGCGGGCGGGCAGAAGCGCGACGTCCTCGTGGTGAACCTCCGGGACACCAAGACGGGGAACAGCTCCACCGCCCTCCTGGTGGACAACGAGACCACCCACAAGGGCACCACCCTCCTCCTGCCCAACAACCTCATCGTCAGCAAGGACGACGGCACCACGACGACGCTCGGCAAGTCCGTCAAGGACGGCGGCACCGACGCCACCCGGGAGTCCCTCAACACCCTCCTCGGCGCCGACCTGAAGGCCAGCTGGCGGCTGGACACCCCCTACCTGGAGAACCTCGTCGAGACCGTCGGCGGGATCACCGTCGACACCGACACCGCCGTCCCCGGCGACAAGAAGGGTGACACCCCGGCCGTCAAGCAGGGCGCCGGCCAGCTCCTCAACGGCCAGGCCGCGGTCGCCTACGCCACCTACCAGGGCGCGGGGGACACCCAGACCAAGCAGCTGGAGCGGTTCGGGCAGGTCCTACAGGCCACCCTGAAGAAGGTTTCCAGCGACGCGGACGGCGCCACCGCCACCGTGAAGTCGCTGCTCCAGATCCTCGACCCGCCGCTCACCGAGGCCCAGCTGGGCAGTTCGCTGGCCCAGCGGGCCGAACTGGCGAAGACCGGCAAGTACGACACCGAGGTGCTCCCGGTGCAGGCCGACGGGACCATCGCCCAGAACACCGCGACCGGCGTCGTCAAGGACATCCTGGGCGGCACGGTCAAGAAGACCGCCCCGGGCGTGACCCCGCGGGTCGCGGTCCGCAACGCCACCGGCGACAAGGCCGCCACCGGCAAGGCCCAGGTCGCGCTGCTCAACGGCGGCTACACCTTCGTCGACGGCGGCAGCGGCGGCACCGCGGCCACCTCCCAGGTGACGTTCGGGGACGCCGCGCAGCGGGCCAAGGCCGCGGAGGTCGCCAAGACACTGGGCCTGCCGGCGGGCGCCGTCCGGCAGGGCAAGGTCGCCGGCAACGCCGACATCGCGGTCGTCCTGGGCCAGGACTACAAGGGCTGACCAGCCAGGATGCGGCCACCTCCCGGCGGGGCGGAAAACCCCGCCGGGAGTGTCGGTGGTCCGTGAGACCCTAAAGGGGTACCTGACGCCGCTCCGGCCGCCCAGGACCGCAGGTGCGCCGCGGCCCCGCCGCGCGTCCCGTTGTCCCGGCCGGCAGCTGCCCCACCGACCCGGAAAGCCGCTTGTGACCGCCACGGACCGCTCCCTCGAACTCATCAACGCCGCCGCCCTGGCAGCCGC
This sequence comes from Streptomyces sp. S186, assembly GCF_051603415.1. NCBI lineage: Bacteria > Bacillati > Actinomycetota > Actinomycetes > Kitasatosporales > Streptomycetaceae > Streptomyces > Streptomyces sp. S186. The sequence continues at coordinate 5,519,071 of NZ_CP193932.1, forward strand.
CGACAAGCTCGCGCACGACATCATCGCGTACGACGTCAGCGACGTCCTCTCGATCACCGACGCCTTCCTGCTGGCCTCCGCGCCCAGCGACCGCCAGGTCAAGGCGATCGTCGACGAGATCGAGGAACGCCTCAACAAGGACCTCGGCGCCAAGCCCGTCCGCCGCGAGGGCGACCGCGAGGCCCGCTGGGTCCTGCTCGACTACGTCGACATCGTCGTCCACGTCCAGCACAGCGAGGAGCGGGTGTTCTACGCGCTGGAGCGCCTGTGGAAGGACTGCCCGGAGATCGACCTCCCGGAGGAGGCCAAGGCCACCCGCGGCAAGGCCGCGGAGCACGCCCGGACCACCGCGGTGGACGAGGACGGAGGCCCGCGCTGAACGGCAGCAAGGGCGGTCGCGGCCGTCGCGTCGTCCTGTGGCGCCACGGCCAGACGGCCTGGAATCTGGAGCGCCGCTTCCAGGGCTCGACCGACATCGAGCTGACCGAGACCGGTCTCGCCCAGGCCCGCCGCTCCGCCCGGCTGCTGGCCGCGCTGCGCCCGGACACCATCATCGCGTCCGACCTGCGCAGGGCCGTGGCGACGGCCGGCGAGCTGGCCGCCCTGACGCGGCTGGACGTCTCCTACGACGCCGCGCTGCGAGAGACCTACGCCGGCGCCTGGCAGGGCCTGACGCACGACGAGATCCTCGCGCGCTACGGCGCGGAGTACACCGCGTGGAAGCGCGGTGAGCCGGTGCGCCGCGGCGGGGGCGAACTGGAGACCGAGGTCGCCGACCGCGCCGCCCCGGTCGTCCTGCACCACGCCGACAAGCTGCCCGACGACGGCACGCTGGTCGTCGTCAGCCACGGCGGCACCATCCGCACCACCATCGGCCGGCTGCTCGGCCTGGAGTCCCATCACTGGGAGGGCCTGGGCGGTCTGTCGAACTGCTGCTGGTCCGTGCTGGGCGAGGGCGCACGGGGCTGGCGGCTGCTGGAGCACAACGCCGGCACCCTGCCGGAGCCGGTGCTCGGCGACGACGACTGAGCCCCCGCGGCAGTGCGGCCGGGACCGGATTTCACATCTGGGCAGGTCGCAGGCTAAAGTTCTTCTTGTTCGCGGGGAACGCGGGGGAAACCCCGAAGGAACCGCAACAAGACCAGGGGCTATAGCTCAGTTGGTAGAGCGCTTGCATGGCATGCAAGAGGTCAGGAGTTCAATTCTCCTTAGCTCCACAGCCCGGAAGATCCCCGCCTCCCTCAGGAGGCGGGGATCTTCGCCGTTCCGCTGCGCTTGGCTTGCGCCCCACGTTGTGGGGTTTCCCGCCGTGGGGGTTGCTGTGTCTTCCGCCTTCGGCGGTGGGGGGTTGTTGGGCGGGGGCGCCTGCCTTGTGGTGGGTGGCGGGGTCGGTCCTGCGGGGGCGGGTTTCCGGACTGCTTCGCTTTACGTCCGGAAACCCGCCCCCTCCGGCCCGCCCCCTCGCGCCGTAGCGCGCGTCCCCGCCCGGTGGGGGTGAGCGAGACCGGTGGGCCCACCGGCCTGTTTGTACCTTTCCCTCCACCGGGGTGGGGTCCCATCCGCGTACGGGAGGGTTTGGGGCCGGAGGGGTGGGTGTTCGGGCTTTGCTTCCGAGGGCTCGAAACAGAGCAAAGGCGGAGCGAAGTGGAGCGTAAAGCGCAGCAGTCCGAACACCCACCCCGGAGGCCCCGAACCCGTCGCCCACCACACAACGGGGCCCCACCCCTGCAAACACCCTCCGCCGAAGGCGGAAAACCGCAACCTCCACGGCGGGAAAGCCGACAACGTGGGGGCCACGCACTCCGTGGGCGGTCCGTGGCAGAATCGGACGGCGCCGCCAGGGGAGGAGAGATCGCGATGCCCACGAGCATCCTTGGGGAGGTCGAGGACCTGTCCGCCCCCACTGCCGCGTGCGTCGCCGGGGGTGCGGCTCTGCAGTGCCCCTCGTGCGGTTCCTCCCATGTCGCGCAGGTGCTGGGCGACAACGGCGGAGTTTCCTTCGTCTGTACGGCCTGCGGCCACAGTTGGAGCTGATGGATGGGCGCCCACAGCAGGAAGTGCGACTGGTGCGGCAGCGGCACCCCGATCGTCCGCGACATGGAACCGGTCGACGCCGATTACCAGTACTGGTGCGAGGAATGTGCGCGCGCCCTGGTCATAAAGGGCGACCCCATCGAGACGTACCGTGAGCTCGACGGGGAGCCGATCTACGGCCGGCTGCTGGACGAGCACTGCACGCTGAAACGGTTCTATTCCTTCGTCACGGCCTGAGTTGGGCCCGGCCGACGTCCGGCCGACGAGACCGGACCACCAGACCCGTCACCAATCGATCGCATTCCTTGGCGAGTTGGGCGGTGGCGACCATTTTCTGTGCGGTAGCGAACACTTTCGATCGCTTCCGGTGGTCCGGAATTCCCGTGGAACGGCGGGGCGTTCACGTGTCAGGACGGCTGGTGGGAAGGCCGTCGGAACCGCTGCCGGAACGGCCGGCGGCGTACGGCGAGGGACCGTGGCAGCGCGTACCGGAGACGGGCGAGCGATGCGGACGGAGACGGGGGCGGACATGACGCGGGCAAGCAGCGGACGAGCGTCGGCGCGGCCGATCACGGGCGAGGAGGCCCGGAGGGTCAGGAGGGGCCGGAGGGGCCGGACGCCGTGCCGGCCATGGGCTCGGGGCTGGCTTCCGGCCATATCGGGGGCTCCGATATCGCGCCCGCGCCGGCCGGTCGCCGCACCCGGGCCGTGGCCAGCACCAGCAGTGTGAGCCCGGCCAGCGGGTAGACCGCGGAGAGCAGCATCTGCCCGGCGTTCTGGTGGAGTTCCTCGTGCTGGTGCCAGCGGTGCGGCACCCACCACAGCGCGAACGAGCAGAACAGCAGCCCCACCGCCCCGGTCACTGCCCACCAGCGGCGGGCCGCCGTGCCGGAGTGCCGCAGCGCCTCGGAGCCCAGCAGGATCAGCATGGGGACGCCCCACACCCAGTGGTGCGACCAGGAGATCGGGCTGATCAGCAGGGCGGTGGCCGCGCAGGTCAGAGTCGCCCAGGCGCGCTCGCCGCGCAGCAGCGCCGCGGCGGCCAGCGCCAGTCCGCCGATGGCTGCCAGCCCGGCCAGGACGAGCCATGCGGCGCCGGGGTCGTGGGTGTGCAGCAGCCGGGCCAGGGTGCCGCGCAGTGACTGGTTGGCGGTGATCTCCACCTCGCCGACCCGGTCGGCGGCGAACACGATCTCGGTCCAGAAGCGGTGCGAGTCGCGCGGCAGCACGACCGCGGAGAGGAGGACGGTGGCGCCGAAGGCGCCGGTGGCGACGGCGGCCTGCCGCAGCCAGGGATTCCAGGCGGCGCGCCATCCGGCGCCGGAGCGCAGCCGCCGGGCGGCGTGGACCGCCCCGGCCAGGGCGAGGAAGACGGCGAACAGCGCCGGGGTCAGCTTGATGCCGGCGGCGATGCCGATGCCGAGGCCGGCCCAGCGGTTGCCGTCCCGGCGGGTCAGGTCCCACAGCACCAGCACGGCGAGCAGGAGGTTGATCTGGCCGTAGCGCAGGGTCGTCCAGACCGGCTCGCACCACACCAGCAGCGCGGACAGCGCGAGCGTCGCGGCGAGCGGCGGCACCCGCCGCGGCCGGCCTACGAGGCGGAGGGAGAGGTGGACGACGGCGACGAGCAGGACGAGGTTGCCCGCCGTGGCCAGTGTGCGCATCACCGGGACGCCGAAGAAGGTGAGCGGGACGAACAGCAGCGCGGCGAACGGCGGATAGGTGTTGGGCAGCCGGGCGGAGGTGGCCACCATGTCGTAGAGGGGCTTGCCGTCGCGGGCGGTCTCGCCCTCGGCGCGGTAGACCATGAGGTCCACCATCGAGACGTGCGCCAGCCGCTGCGCGAGCCAGAAGGCGGCGAAGGAGACCAGGCAGGCCAGCGCCGCGGCGCGCACCGGGTGGCGGCGGATCACGCCCACGCGGGGGCGCGGGCCGCGGGGGTGGATGGGCTGGTCCGGCTCCAGCGCGGTCACGGCGTACGGCTCCCCTGGACGAATCGGGCATGGCTCGCAGACAGTACCTCGGGTCCCGCCGGAGGGCCTGCGGGGGCGCCGCGGCCCGAGGGGTCTCGTCCCGGGGCGGTGGCCGGGCGACGGATGAGCGATTTGGCAGAAGGCCGGGGGGTCCGTGTAATGTAGGCGATGCCGCAGCGGGGAGCCGGAAGGAAACTGCAGCGGAGCAGGACCTGGGGCTATAGCTCAGTTGGTAGAGCGCCTGCATGGCATGCAGGAGGTCAGGAGTTCAATTCTCCTTAGCTCCACAGAAGGCAGAGCGGGTCGTCCGTAGTGGACGGCCCGCTCTGTCGTGCGTTGTCGGGGATCGGGCCGCCGTAGGGGCTTCCGGAGTTGCCCTGATATTCGGTCAACGACCTGTCACATTCGGCGAGTTGCGCGGCCCTTTCGCGACTGCTTCCGCCCACTCCTGGCGCTTCCTTGGTCTCTTCTTGGTGATCGCATGACCCTGACATGAACGGTTCACCGAAAGAGTGGCGAATCGCGTGAGCGTCACATCCGGCGCATTCACCGCTGATGAGGTGTCGCGCACCGGCGCACCGGCGCGGCGTCACCCCGCAGCGCACCGCATCGCCACAGCAGGGGGTTACATGAGAGCAAGCCGCACCAGATCACCGCGCGTTCGCGCCGGTCTGGCCTTGACCGCGGCGCTGCCGATGGTCGCCGGAGCGCTCGCGCTCGGCGCACCGGCCGCCGACGCCGCCGGGCACGACGGGGGCCGGCACGCGCTGCAGGGCACCAAGCCGCGGTGGGCCACCGCGCAGGCCGACCAGGGCGCCACCGCCGACAGTGCCCGGGTCGACGCCCGGGTCTACCTGGCCGGCCGCGACGCCAAGGGCCTCGCGGACTACGCCAGGGCCGTGTCCGACCCGCACTCCGCCACGTACGGGAAGTACCTGAGCGCCGCCCAGGTCAAGACCCGCTACGGCGCCACGCAGGACCAGATAGCCAGGGTGACCGCCTGGCTGAAGAAGTCCGGCCTGACGGTCACCGGCACCACCGACCGCTATGTGACGGTCACCGGCGACGCGGCCGCCGCGGAGCGGGCCTTCGCCACCGACCTGCACAACTACCGCAAGAACGGCCACACCTACCACGCGCCGTCGGCCACCGCCTCCGCGCCCGCGGCCCTCTCCGACGCGGTCCTGACGGTCACCGGCCTGGACAACGCGCCCCGGATGGCCCGGCACCACTCCGCCGAACTGCCGCCGCCGTCCCCCGTCTTCCGCAACGCCGGGCCGTTCTCCACGTACTACGGCTCGCGGACCGACAAGAACCTGCCCTCGGCCTACGGGAGCAAGGCGCCGTACGCGGTCAAGGGTTACACCGGCAAGCAGCTGCGCGCCGCCTACGGGGCGAAGAACTGGACCGGCAAGGGCGTCACCGTCGCGATCACCGACGCCTACGCCTCGCCGACCATCGCCAAGGACGCGGACACCTACGCCGGCCGCAACGGCGACCCGCACTACCGCAAGGGTCAGCTGTCGCAGGTCCTGCCCAAGGACTACACGCACATCACCGAGTGCAAGGCGGCCGGCTGGTACGGCGAGGAGACCCTCGACGTCGAGGCCGTGCACGCGGTCGCCCCCGCCGCGGACATCGTCTACGTCGGTGCCGCCTCCTGCAACGACGACGACCTGCTGGACTCGCTCGGCAAGGTCGTCGACGGGCGGCTCGCCGACATCGTCTCCAACTCCTGGGGCGACATCGAGGCCAACGAGACCCCGGACGTGGCCGCCGCCTACGACCAGCTCTTCCAGCGCGGCGCCGTCGAGGGCATCGGCTTCTACTTCTCCTCCGGCGACAACGGTGACGAGGTCGCCAACACCGGCACCAAGCAGGTGGACACCCCGGCGAACTCCGCGTGGGTGACCGCGGTCGGCGGCACCTCCCTGGCCGTCGGCAAGGGCAACAGCTACCAGTGGGAGACCGGCTGGGGCACCCAGAAGGCGGTGCTCTCCAAGGACGGCAACGACTGGACCGACTTCCCCGGCGCCTTCAACGGGGGCGCGGGCGGCGGCACCAGCAAGGCCGTCGCGCAGCCCTTCTACCAGCGCGGTGTCGTCCCGGACGCGCTGGCCAAGGCCAACGGCGGCGGCGCCATGCGGACCGTTCCGGACATCTCGGCCGTCGCCGACCCGAACACCGGCTTCCTGGTCGGGCAGACCCAGACCCTGCCCAACGGCAAGCTCGGCTACGACGAGTACCGCATCGGCGGCACCTCCCTGGCCGCGCCGGTGATCGCGGGCGTCCAGGCGCTGGCCCAGGAGGCCCGGCACGGCATCGCCATCGGCTTCGCCAACCCGGCCATCTACCAGCGGTACGGCACCTCGGCCTACCACGACGTGACCGACCACCCGCTGGGTGCCGGCCGTGACCTGGCGGTCGTCCGGGTGGACTTCGCCAACGGCATCGACGCGAGAAAGGGCACCATCACCTCGCTGCGCAGCCTCGGCAAGGACAGCTCGCTGCACGCCACCGTGGGCTACGACGACGTCACCGGCGTCGGCTCGCCCGGGGCCGGATACGTCAGCTCCTACCGCCCCTGACACAGGGCGTCCCCGAGCCGCTCCGCCGCCCCCGTGACCTCATGGGTGCGGCGGCAGGGGAGGGGAGATAACGGGACAGGGCCCGCGCCGTAGGGGAATCCCGGGCGCGGGCCCTGTGTGCCCTGCGGTACCCTGACGCCATGTGTGCCGTACGCCTTCTGCTTAGCGGGCCGCGCTGATCAGTCCCGACCGGGCCCTTCGCTGTGGCCGCCCGGGTCGGAATCGGCGCGGCGTCCCCTCCTGAGCGAGGGGCGTTTTTGTTTCCGCGGAAACCGTGTCCGCAGCAGCCGCAGGCAGAGACGATCGATGGAGCTTTGAGGACGATGAGCGAGACGACTTCCGCTGCCGAGGTGGCAGCGCCGCACCGCTACACGGCCGCGCTGGCCGCCGACATCGAGGCACGCTGGCAGGACTTCTGGGAGGCGGACGGGACCTACGAGGCCCCCAACCCGAGCGGGAAGCTGGCGGGCGACCCGGAGGCGGTGGCCCGTCCCAAGAAGTTCGTCATGGACATGTTCCCGTACCCCTCGGGTGCGGGGCTGCACGTCGGGCACCCCCTGGGCTTCATCGCCACCGACGTCTACGCCCGCTACCACCGCATGACGGGCCACAACGTCCTGCACACCCTGGGCTTCGACGCCTTCGGCCTGCCGGCGGAGCAGTACGCCGTGCAGACCGGCACCCACCCGCGGGTCTCCACCGAGGCCAACATCGTCAACATGCGGCGCCAGCTGCGCCGCCTGGGCCTGGGCCACGACCAGCGCCGTTCGATCGAGACCATCGACCCGGCGTACTACAAGTGGACCCAGTGGATCTTCCTGCAGATCTTCAACTCCTGGTACGACCCTGAGGCGGACAAGGCGCGGCCGATCGACACCCTGGTCGCCCAGTTCGAGGCCGGCACCCGGCCCACCCCCGACGGCCGCCCCTGGGCGGAGCTGTCCGGCACCGAGCGCGCCGACGTCCTGGGCGAGTACCGCCTGGCGTACGCCTCGGACGCCCCGGTGAACTGGTGCCCCGGACTGGGCACGGTGCTGGCCAACGAGGAGGTCACCGCCGAGGGCCGCTCCGAGCGCGGGAACTTCCCGGTCTTCAAGTCCAAGCTGCGCCAGTGGAACATGCGGATCACCGCCTACGGGGACCGGCTGCTGCGCGACCTGGACGCGCTGGACTGGCCGGAGGCCATCAAGCTGCAGCAGCGCAACTGGATCGGCCGCTCCGAGGGCGCCCGCGTCGACTTCCCGGTCGGCGACTCCGACAAGATCACCGTCTTCACCACCCGCCAGGACACCCTGTTCGGCGCGACCTACATGGTCCTGGCCCCCGAGCACCCGCTGATCGCCGGCTCCGACAACGGCACCGGCTCGATCGTCCCCGCCGCCTGGCCCGCGGGCACCCACGACGTGTGGACCGGCGGCCACGCCACCCCCGCCGAGGCCGTCGCCGCCTACCGCAAGCAGGCCGCCGCCAAGTCGGACGTCGAGCGGCAGGCCGAGGCCAAGGACAAGACCGGCGTCTTCACCGGCATCCACGCCACCAACCCGGTCAGCGGCGAGCGGATCCCGGTCTTCATCGCCGACTACGTCCTGATGGGCTACGGCACCGGCGCGATCATGGCCGTCCCGGCCCACGACAGCCGCGACTTCGCCTTCGCCCGCGCCTTCGAGCTGCCCCTGCGCTGCGTCGTCGAGCCGACCGACGGCCGCGGCACCGACACCGCCACCTGGGACGACGCCTTCGGCTCGAATGACGCCAAGCTGGTCAACTCCAGCGGCGACGCAATCTCGCTGGACGGCCTGAGCGTGCCCGAGGCCAAGGCGAGGATGACCGAGTGGCTGGCCGCCAACGGCATCGGCGAGGGCACCGTCAACTTCCGGCTGCGCGACTGGCTGTTCAGCCGCCAGCGCTACTGGGGCGAGCCGTTCCCGATCGTCTACGACGAGGACGGCGTGGCGCACCCGCTGCCCGAGTCGATGCTGCCGCTGGAACTCCCCGAGGTCGACGACTACGCGCCGCGCACCTTCGACCCGGACGACGCCGACACCCAGCCGGAGACCCCGCTGTCCCGTAATGCGGACTGGGTCGACGTCGAGCTGGACCTGGGCGACGGCCGCGGGGTGCGACGCTACCGGCGCGAGACCAACACCATGCCCAACTGGGCCGGTTCCTGCTGGTACGAGCTGCGCTACCTCGACCCGGACAACGGCGACGCGCTGGTCGACCCGGGCGTCGAGCAGTACTGGATGGGCCCGGGCGAGGACCGGCCGCACGGCGGTGTCGACCTGTACGTGGGCGGCGCCGAGCACGCCGTGCTGCATCTGCTGTACGCCCGCTTCTGGTCCAAGGTGCTGTACGACCTGGGGCACATCTCGTCCGCCGAGCCGTTCCACAAGCTGTACAACCAGGGCATGATCCAGGCGTACGTCTACCGGGACGCCCGCGGTATCGCCGTCCCGGCCGCCGAGGTCCAGGAGCACGAGGGCGGCGTCTTCTACTACGAGGGCGGCAAGGTCTCCCGGCTGCTGGGCAAGATGGGCAAGTCCCTGAAGAACGCCGTCACGCCGGACGAGATCTGCGCCGAGTACGGCGCGGACACCCTGCGGCTGTACGAGATGGCGATGGGACCGCTGGACGTCTCCCGGCCCTGGGACACCCGGGCCGTCGTCGGCCAGTACCGCCTGCTGCAGCGGCTGTGGCGCAACGTCGTCGACGAGGCGACCGGTGAGGTCACCGTCGTCGACGCCGAGCCGGACGAGGCCACGCTGCGGGCCCTGCACAAGGCGATCGACGGCGTCACCCAGGACATGGCGAACCTGCGCTTCAACACCGCCATCGCCAAGATCACCGAGCTGAACAACCACCTGACCAAGGCGGCCGGCCCGGTGCCGCGCACCGTCGCGGAGCGGCTGGTGCTGCTGATCGCCCCGCTGGCGCCGCACATCGCCGAGGAACTGTGGCGCAAGCTGGGCCACACCGGCACGATCGTCCACGCGGACTTCCCGGTGGCCGACCCGGCGTACGTCGTGGACGAGACGGTGACCTGCGTCGTCCAGGTGAAGGGCAAGGTCAAGGCCCGCCTGGAGGTCGCGCCGTCGATCTCCGACGCGGACCTGGAGGCGGCGGCGCTGGCCGAGCCCGCGGTGGTCGCGGCGCTGGACGGCGCGGGCGTCCGGAAGGTGATCGTCCGGGCACCGAAGCTGGTGAACATCGTTCCGGCGTGAGCGGTCGTTCCGGCGTGAGCGGCCTTTCCGGCTTGCGTGGCCATTGCGGCACGAGCCGCCCCTGACCTGGTCTTTTGGCGGCTGTGTCGGCGGTCGGGGACGGTGTGCCGCGCGCGTATAGGTGGTTTCCCCTACGGGCAGGTTGGGGGTTCGTTTGGAACCCGCGACCTGCCCGACGCGTTTACGGTGGAGGGACGGGCGCCGGCGGGAACCGGCGCCGCCGACACCTCAGGGGAGTGCCCATGGAAGCCGCCGTCGCCGTCATCGGGTTGCTCTTCGTGCTGTTCGTCGCCGCCGGGGTGTTCCTCACGGTCAAGGCGGTCCAGGCGGCCAAGCGCGGGGTGGACCGCAAGGTCGCCCAGGCCCGGCGGACGGTCGAGGACACCACCCTGCGGGCGCGGCAGTTCACCCAGCCCGGAGTCGTCGGCGAACTGGCGCAACTGCGGCTCTCGTTGCGCACGTCCATGCGCGCCACTCAGGAGGTCCTGCGCAGCGCCTCCTCCGAGGACGCCTCGCTCGCCGAGGCGGTCCGCCTCTTCGAACGGCTCAGCGCGCACGGCCGCGAGCTGGACGACGACCTCCGCCGCCTGGAGCGCGAGCCCAGCAAGGCTGCCATCGCCGACCGCCTCCCCGAACTCCGGGAGCGCCTGGAGCGCGTCACCCACTCCGCCGAATCGCTGCGCTGGGCCGCCCGCGACCGGGCCCGCAAGTTCGCCGACGACGACCTGGCCGCCCTGAGCGACCAGATCGACATGGAGGCGGGGGCCTTGCGGCACTGGACGGATGCGGGGGAGGGGCGGTCCGGTTCGGGGGCGGGCGACGGTGGCGGCGCCGGTACGGGGGCGTTCTCCGGTGCCGGCTCGGGCTCCGGTGCGGGTTCGGCCTCCGCTTCGGGCTCGGGGGAAAAGGGCTTCGTGTGGGGGCCGGTTGGGGAAGAGGCGCCTGCGATCACCGCCCGGGACGCGCGTACCCAGCCGACGTACCCGTGGGAGAAGTCCCCACAACGGGACATGTCCCGCCGGCGGAGCGGCAAGGGTGAGGGCATAGCGGGGTAGGGCGCTTTCCGGGGCGGGGGTGATGCGCAATCCGGGTCCCGGAACCGCTATGGGATCCCCTATGGGATCTCCGCGCCTCCCGTTCGACCGCTCCCCGACAGGCCGTGACCTGGGCGGACTTGGCGTAGCCTTGGTGAAACCGGGAAGATCCCGGCAGGGGCCCGCACTGTCGAGCGCCTGCGTCCCCGGATAACCTCCCAGTCATGTCCCGCCATGTCGCGATCGTCACCGATTCCACGGCCTACCTGCCGCGGGCGGCTGTCGAACGCCACCGCATCACGGCCGTACCGCTGACCGTCGTCCTGGGGGACCAGGCCCTGGAAGAGGGCACCGAGATCTCCGCGAGATCCGTCGCCCAGGCGCTCCAGAAGCGTCGACCCGTGACGACGTCGCGACCGAGCCCCGCCGTGTTCGCGGACACCTATCGCGCCATCGCCGAGTCCGGTGCGAGCGGCATCGTTTCCCTGCACCTCTCCTCGGAGTTCTCCGGCACCTATGACGCGGCGGTGCTGGCGGCGAAGGACGCGCCGGTACCGGTACGGGTCGTGGACACCGGGATGGTCGCGATGGCCCTCGGGTTCTGTGCCCTTGCCGCCGCGGAGGCGGTGGAGGCCGGCGGGGACGCGGACGACGCGGTGGCCGCGGCGGAGAAGCGTGCCTCGGGCACCTCCGCCTACTTCTATGTCGACACCCTCGACTACCTGCGGCGCGGCGGCCGGATCGGCGCTGCGCAGGCGCTGCTCGGCTCGGCGCTCGCCGTCAAGCCGCTCCTTCAACTCGCCGACGGGCGCATCGAACTGCTGGAGAAGGTCCGTACGGCCTCCAAGGCCATCGCGCGCCTGGAGGAGATCGCGGCGGAGCGGGCGGGGGAGAGCCAGGTCGACATCGCGGTCCACCATCTCGCGGCGGCGGAGCGGGCGGACGCGTTGGCCGAACGGCTCCGGGAGCGGGTGCCGGGGCTGAACGAGCTGCATGTGAGCGAGGTCGGCGCGGTGATTGGCGCTCACACGGGGCCGGGGCTGCTGGGGGCCGTGGTCTCGCCGCGGTGAGGATGTCGCGGTCGGCGGTCGGCGGTGTGCTGTGGCTGGCGGCGGATGTGGGGCGGCTGTGGTGCCGGGAGCCGGCGGGACACCGGGGGTGACGGGTGGTCACGTTGCGACCTGGCATGCCTCCGGAGGCCCGTGTGGGTGACGGAGTTATCCACAACTCCCCACTTATCCACGGGATTTGACGCGGATCGGCGAGATCCGCGCGAGGTGCCTACCGTCGAGCCATGAGCAGGTATCGAACGGCTTCCTTGCCGGATTCAACGTCAGTTTCGCTGTCCGTTTCCGCGCCGGAGTCACCGGCCGGACCGTCCCTCCCTCCCGCTCTCTCCCCGCCCGCCGTCGTACCGCCTGTGGGTTGGGGACGGCGGGAACGCGAGCGCCTGCGGGAGTGGAAACGCGAACGGATGCGGGCGCGAGCCGCGGTGATCTTTGGCACCGATCAGCGGGAGGGCACGGAGGAGGCGGGGCAGCACGCGGTTAGGGAGGGAGACACAGGTAGGGAAGGAGACGCAGGCAGGGCAAGTGGTACCGGTGCGGGCGTCGGTCCGGGGGCGCGTGGGCCCGGCGATGGTCGTGGGCGACCGGAGACGCGGGCGGGGGCGGAACCGTCGTACGCGCATCGTGCGCCGCCGTCCCGGGAGCACGATCCGCCGGGCGCCCGACGGCCCGGGCGTTGGTGGCCGGCGGTACGTGAACGGCTGCCGCTGTGGGTGCAGTTACGGTGCGGCACGACTCCTAAGGCGCTGGCCGCGCTGGTCCTGGTGCTCGTGGTCGGTGTGGGCCTCGCCGTTCAGCACTTCTGGGCGGCGCGTCCCGAGCCCGTGAATGCGCCCGACGCCGATCGTCCGGTTGCGGTGCCCGGCCCCGGTGCCCGCTCGCCGGCTCAGCCGTGGTCGTCGGGGCAGTCCCCGTCCCGGGGGTTGGCGGCCGGGGGACCAACGGGCGGCGCCGGCCGGATGGTGGTCGTGGATGTCGCGGGAAAGGTCCGGCGTCCCGGGATTCACCGGTTGCCGGCGGGCTCACGGGTGACCGATGCGCTGGAGGCCGCGGGCGGGGTGCTGCGCGGGACGGATCTCCGCGGGCTGAACCGGGCCCGTCTGCTGACCGACGGTGAACAGATCGTCGTCGGTGTGGAGAGCGCCGGCGCCGCGGGCGGCCCGGGCGGCGCGGGCGCGAGTGGACAGGCCGGGGCCGGCGGTGCCGGAAGCGGGGCGCCTGGGGTGACGAATGGACCGCTGAGCCTCAGCTCGGCGACGGAGCAGCAACTCGACGCTCTGCCCGGCGTGGGTCCCGTGCTGGCCCGCCACATCATCGAGTACCGCACCCAGCACGGCGGGTTCACCTCGGTCGACCAGCTCCGCCATGTGACCGGCATCGGTGAACGCCGGCTTGCCGATCTGCGCCCCTTGGTGGCGCCATGACGTCGCCTGGAGAGGAGGAGACCCAGGAGCCCCCCGCGCGTGCCGTTGCGCCCGAGATGTCTCAGGACGGCCCCGCTGACCTGCGGCTGGTCGGGCCTGCGATGGCGGCGTGGGCGGCGGCCGCGGCCGCCTTGGGGGCGCCGGGTGGCGCGGTGGCGGTGGGCTGCGCCGTGGCCCTGGGGCTCGCGGCGCTCGCACTGTGGTGGGCACGAGCGCTTCCGGGGCGGCCCGACGCGTCGACACGGCCTGCGGCCATGACGGGTGGCTTGCCGGGCGGCCGGCGCGCGGGAGCGCTCGTGGCCCTGGCGGCGGTACTGCTCTGCGCCGCGGCGGGGGCCGCCTCCGCCGCGCTGCACGCCGCGGACGTACGGAGCGGGCCGCTGCCGACCTGGGCCCAGCGCTACGCCCCGCTCACGGTGGAGCTGGAGGTGACCGACGACCCCCGGCTGTCCCGCCCGAAGGTGCGAGGGTCCCAACGGGTGCCGCCGGCGCTGCTGTTCACCGCCGATGCGGTGCGCGTAACCACGCCGGACGGGAAGGTCACCGACGTCCGCACCCCTGTGCTGGCCGTCGTACAGCAGCGGGGCGGCGCGAAGGACCGGAGAGGCACGAGCACCACAGACACCACAGACAACACGGGCACTACAGGAACTACAGGAACTACAGGAACTACAGGCAGTGAAGGCGGCAGTAGTGGCGGAGGTGGACCGAGTGGTGCACGCGCCGGGCGGGCACAGGGTGGGCCGGCTCCCGCCTGGCGGGGGTTGTTGCCGTCGACCCGTATCCGGGTGGTGGCGCGCGCCGCACCGCCGCTGGCGGCGGCCGACCGGACGGCGGCGGTGCTGCGGGTCACGGCCGACGGGCCGCCGGTCGAGGTGGCGCCGCCGTCGCCCCTTCAGCGGCTGGCCGGAAGCCTGCGGGCCGGGCTGCGCGAGGCGACCGACGGGCTGACTCCGGATGCCCGCGCGCTGCTGCCCGGCCTCGTGGTGGGTGATGTGTCACGGGTGCCGCCCGATCTCGACGAGGCGTTCAGCGCCACCGACCTGACGCATCTGCTCGCCGTCTCCGGCAGCAACCTGACCATCGTGCTCGCCCTGTTGATCGGCCCGCCACACCTCGCCGCCCGGGCCGAACGCCGAGGACTGGCACGGCACTTGGGACTGTCGCTGCGCGGCACCGCGCTGATCGGCGGGGTGCTCGCCCTCGGCTTCGTCGTCGTATGCCGTCCGGATCCCAGCGTGTTGCGGGCTGCCGCCTGCGGGCTGATCACACTGCTCGCCATCGGCACCGGCCGCCGCCGCTCACTGCTTCCCGCGCTCGCCGCCGCCGTACTGCTGCTGGTCCTCTACGACCCCTGGCTCGCCCGGCGCTACGGCTTCCTGCTCTCCGTCCTGGCGACCGGCGCGCTGCTCCTGCTCGCGCCGCGCTGGAGCGCCGCCCTCCAGCGCCGCCGGATACCGCCCCGGCTCGCCGAGGTGCTCGCCGCCGCGGCCGCCGCCCAGGCGGTCTGCGCACCCGTCGTTGTGGTGCTCGCCGCGCGGGTGGGTTTGGTCGGCGTGCCCTGCAACCTGCTCGCCGAACTGGCCGTGGCCCCCGCGACGATCCTCGGCTTCGCCGCGCTCGCCGTCGCCCCGGTCGCGCTGCCGGTCGCCAAGGTGCTGGCCTGGTGCGCGGGCTGGCCGGCCGAGTGGATCGCCGGTGTTGCCCGTGCTGGGGCGGAGCTGCCGGGCGCCGAGGTCGGCTGGCCCGGTGGCTGGGTGGGCGGGCTGCTGCTCGCCGTCGCCACTGTGGTGCTGCTCGCGGTCGGCCGCCGGGTGCTGCGCCGCCGATGGCTGTGTGTGGTGTGTGCGCTGGCCGTGGTGCTGGCGGTGTGCCGCCCGGCACCGCTGACCCGCGTGCTGACCGGTTGGCCGCCGCCGGACTGGAAGGTCGTGGCCTGCGACGTGGGCCAGGGGGACGGGCTGGTGCTGGCAGCCGGTGACGGTACGGCGGTCGTGGTGGACACCGGGCCCGAGCCCCGCGCCATCGACCGGTGCCTGACCGTACTGGGCATCCACCGGATCCCGCTTCTCGTGCTCACGCACTTTCACGCCGACCACGTGGACGGCCTGCCCGGGGCACTGCGCGGCCGGTCGGTCGGCGCCATCGAGACCACGACGTTGCAAGAGCCCTATGGCCAGGCGAAGTTCGTACGGGAGGCGGCGGCCGGCGCCCGGATTCCCGTCCTCCGGGCCGTACCGGGCGAACGGCGCCACCTGGGGCCCCTCTCCTGGGAGGTCCTCTGGCCGATCGCGCCCCCGTTGGCCCCGCGGTCGGCCGCACAGCCGGCGGCACCCTCGGCCGGGGCCGGGGAGCTCTCCGGGCCCAATGACGCCAGCGTGACCCTGCTCGTTCGGACGGGCGGGCTGACCGTCCTCCTGCTCGGGGATCTTGAACCCCCGGCGCAACAGGCGCTGTTCGCCGCCCATCCGGAACTGGCCGCCGTCGATGTCCTCAAGGTGGCGCACCATGGCTCCGCCTACCAGGACCCGGAGTTGATGCGCCGCCTGACGCCCCGCCTTGCCCTCATCTCCTGCGGTGCCGGAAATCCATACGGGCATCCCGCCCCGCACACCATCGCGTCACTGCGCGCCGGGGGCACTCTGGTGCTGCGCACCGACACCGATGGCGCGATCGCGGTCGTCGGCACCCCCGGCAAGCTGTCCGCGGTCGTCGGCGGCCGCCGCTCCCGGGGGCGCCCCGGGAGATCCACGGGGCGTGCCCGAAGGCGACGCCGGTGCGGCCCGGCCCACAAATGGCGAAACCCCCGCGGAACAGGGAGATCCATACGGACGCCGAGAAACAAGGGATTGAGAAACAAAGGATGAAGAAAGAGACAAGGAACGGAGAGGACGCATTTCTCATGGACGATGCCACCGCTGACGCCTATCTCCGACGGATAGCCGCTGCTCGGCCGGCCGTCGCGGACGTCGAGGCGTTGCGTGCGCTGCAACTGAGCCATCTGCGGGCCGTGCCGTTCGAGAATCTCGCCATCCACCTGGGAGAGGAGATCGTCCTCGCGGAGCAGCCGCTGGTGGACAAGATCGTCTGGGGTCGTCGGGGCGGGTTCTGCTACGAGCTCAATGGCGCTTTCGCGGCACTGCTCCGGGCGCTGGGCTACGAGGTCGAGCTGCTGTCGGCGCGCGTGTTCGGGCCCGAGGGGCTGGGGATTCCGTACGACCATCTCGCGCTGCGGGTGCACACCCCCACCGGGCCCTGGCTGGTTGACGTCGGCTTCGGACAGAACAGCCACTGTCCGTTGAGGCTGGACAGCGACGCGGACCAGAAGGATGCCGGGGGCGTCTTCCGAATAGTGGAAGCACCGGAGGGCGACCTCGACGTCTACCGGGACGGAGATCCGCAGTACCGCATGGAACAACGCCCGCGCGAGCTGCGGGACTTCGAGGCGGGTTGCTGGTGGCAGCGTACGTCGCCCACGTCGCATTTCCGGCGGTCACTGGTCTGCTCGCGGCTCACGGAGACCGGCCGGGTCACGCTCTCCGGGCGCACGCTGGTGATCACAGGCGCCGAGGGCACCCGGGAGGAGCGCGAGCTGGACGCGGCCGAGGTCCTGCCGGCCTACCGCACCCACTTCGGCATCGCGCTGGAACGAGAGCCCGTCCTCGTGAGCCAGTGAGGAACAAGGGGGAGGAACAACGGGCGGAACGCGGGGAGGAACAAGGGAGGGAGAAGGACACGGACGGTCATTCGGTCTCGCGCCAGCCCTCGTGTTCCGCGGCGAGGGCGTCCAGGCGGGCGGCGTCGTAGGCGGCGTCCGGGTCCTCGATCACGACCAGCCACTGTGCGTCCTCGGCGTCGTCCTCGCCGGCCAGGGCGTCCCGTACGAGCTGGGGTTCCTCGGTGACACCGAAGCGTTCGGTCAGGGCCTCGGCCACCTCCTCGGCGGCGTCGCGGTCGGGGAGGACGAGGACGTGGCGTCCGTGGTGGGTGTCGTGCATCGGGCCATGGCTGTTGTTCACCGGTCCATTGTCGGGCAGTGGGCAGTGGCCAGTCGGTGGTGGTCGGGCCTCGGGGCGGGCCGGGTTGTCGGTGGGGCGTGGGATGCTGGGACGCGATGGCCAGGAAGACAGCTAACGACGACCCCCTCGCCCCCGTGACGATCGCGGTGGGGCAGGAGGAGCTGCTGCTCGAACGCGCGATGCAGCAGGTGGTGGCCGCGGCCCGGGCGGCCGACCCGGACACCGACGTGCGCGACCTCACCCCCGATCAGCTCCAGCCCGGCACCCTCGCCGAGCTCACCAGCCCCTCGCTCTTCGCCGAGCGCAAGGTCGTGGTGGTGCGCGCTTCGCAGGACCTGTCCGCGGACACCGTCAAGGACGTCAAGGCGTATCTCGGCTCGCCCGCCGAGGAGATCACCCTGGTGCTGCTGCATGCCGGCGGGGCCAAGGGCAAGGGGTTGCTCGACGCGGCCCGCAAGGCAGGTGCGCGCGAGATCGCCTGCCCCAAGATGACCAAGCCGGCCGACCGGCTCTCCTTCGTCCGCGGCGAGTTCCGGGCGTCCGGCCGCTCCGCCACGCCGGAAGCCTGTCAGGCACTGGTGGACGCCATCGGCAGCGATCTGCGCGAGCTGGCGTCCGCATGCGCGCAGCTGGCCGCCGACGTCGAGGGCACGATCGACGACGCCGTGGTCGCGCGCTACTACACCGGCCGGGCGGAGGCGTCGAGCTTCACCGTCGCCGACCGGGCGGTCGAGGGCCGGGCCGCCGAGGCGCTGGAGGCGCTGCGCTGGGCGATCGCGACCGGGGTCGCCCCCGTCATGATCACCAGCGCGCTGGCGCAGGGCGTCCGCGCCATCGGCAAGCTCGCCTCCGCTCCGCGCGGGGCCCGCCCCGGCGACCTGGCCCGCGAGCTGGGCATGCCGCCCTGGAAGATCGACCGGGTCCGGCAGCAGATGCGCGGCTGGTCGGCGGACGGCGTGGCCAGGGCCCTGCGCGCGGTGGCCGAGGCCGACGCGGGGGTGAAGGGCGGCGGCGACGATCCCGAATACGCCCTGGAGAAGGCCGTGGTGACGATCGCGCGGGCGGCCCGCTCGCGGTAGGACGACCGACGGCGGGGGCGAAGGGCCCGGGGCGCTCCGGGGACACCTCCCGCCGAGCCCCCCGGGACACCCCCGAGCCTCCCCTCACCCCCGCAAGCGCTTGAGGGTCTCCTTCGCGCTGGTTTCCAGCATCGTGGCGAGCTCGGAGGAGGACGGCGGCTTCGCGGTGCCGCCGCTGCTCGCCGCATAGCCGGACCACGTCGACTGGTACGTCAGCCAGCCGTCCCGGACGGCGAGGACGACATACGTGCTCTTGCCGCCGCCGGAGGGATCGTTGCGGGTCACGAGGTACGCCTCGTCGCCGAGGCCGGTGACGGGCTCGACCTTGTACGAGACGGTGGTCTGCTGTTTCTCGTACGCGCGGTACACATCGGCGAACTCCGGTCCCGGGTCGGTCTTCTTGTGCAGGGTGACGGAGTTGTAGAGCCAGGTCGAGGAGTAGTCGCCGGCGCCGGCGTGGTCGGCGGTGAGAGAGATGTTGCACCACATCGAGTCCATGGAGTTCATCCGCGAACCGCTGTGCTGCGGGTTGGGCGGGGACGACGCCCCCGACGAACCCGAACCCGAACCCGCACTCGGCTTCGCCCTGTAGTGGGCGTTCGCGAACGGCGTCAGGGAGGTCGCGGCGCACAGGTCGTCCCGGAACGCGTAGCCCTTGAGGTCGGGGCCGGGCTCCGAGGAGAAGGCGCCGGTGGCGAACATCACGGACGCCCCGATCGCGGCGGCCGCCACCGCGCCGCCGACGGCCCACAGCCAACCGGAGACGCCCCGCCCGCCCGCTCCACCGGGTGCGCCGCCGAGGGGGCCGCGGAGCGGTGCCCGGTAGGCCGCGCTAGGTGCCACCGGTGCTCTCGGTGTTCTCGGTGTGCCCGACACTCCGGGTGCCCCGGGTGCTCCCGTTACGCCACCCTGGGCGCCCGGCAGCGGATAACCGTACCCGCCCGGCCCCTGGGCATACGGATTCTGCCGGTAAGGCATCGAGGGCGGAGCTGAAGGTGGAGCCGGAGGTGGAGCCGGAGGTGGGGACGGAAGCGGTGGCTGCGGCGCGGACCTCGGCCCGTAGGCGGGAGGCAGCGGGGCGGAGTAGGGGTTGTTCTGCTCCCCCGAACTGGACATGGCGGCAGACTAGTGGACATCCCTCACATCTGACCCTGTCCGGAGCCGCGTTGCACCCTCCGATAGCGGCGCATTCGGGCCCAGCAGAGGCGCATTCGGGCTCAGCTGGGAGCCGTGCCGAACCCTCCGGAGCACGTGCCCACAAGGACCCGCCGGGCGCACGACCGGGGACCCCCCGGTCCTCTCCCCACCACAAACACAAAAGACCCCGCCGTCCCAAAAGGGCACCGACGGGGTCTTCCGTATCCAGTTCGGACGGCTGCTCGGCGGACGTTGCCGCGGAGGAGCCGGTTGCGCCGCACCCGCGTGGCGAACGCAGGCCGCGTGCGGCGCGGTGGTGCACCGACCGGGAGCGGTGAGAGGGGCCGCTGGGTCCCTGATCGGCAGGGTGACCGCGTCGGGCGCGGTCGAAGGCGAAGGGTCAGCCCTTGAGGCCGGCGACCTTCTTGGCCAGCGCCGACTTCTTGTTGGCGGCGTTGTTCTTGTGCAGCACACCCTTGCTGACGGCCTTGTCGAGCTTCTTGGCCGCCAGGGCCTGCGCGGCGGTGGCCTTCTCCAGGTCACCGGCCTCGATGGCCTCGCGGGTGCGACGGATCGCGGTCTTCAGCGAGGACTTGACAGCCTTGTTGCGCTGACGAGCCTTCTCGTTGGTCTTGATCCGCTTCATCTGGGACTTGATGTTCGCCACGAAAGAGCCTTTTCAGGTTCGTTGGAGTTTCGAGTTGCGCCTCGCACGAGAGAGGGCACGAAGCGCAGTGGACCAGGCTACCAGCAGGGTTTACGGGCTCCCAAACCGGACCCTGACCGGACCCTGCGCGCGGGCGGCCCGCGTACCCGGTGCCCGTACCGGCCGCAGCGGACCCCGCCCCTCCCGAAGGCGTGCCATGCCCCCGGCCCCGGCCGCGCCGTACCTCCGGCCCCGGCCGCCCGGCACCCCGGTGCCCGAGCGCGCCCGCCCCGCCGCCCCCATGCCCGAACCTCTCACCCCCGCCGGCTCATGGGACGATGGGGGGAGACATCACAAGACCGAGTCCCGCCTACCCGCGTTCACTGAATGGACCCTGCGTGCCCGCGACCCCTACGAACGTGCCGGAGCCGAGCCGTACCGACCCGGCGCTCCTCCGTAACTTCTGCATCATCGCGCACATCGACCACGGCAAGTCGACGCTCGCCGACCGGATGCTCCAGCTCACCGGTGTCGTCGACCAGCGGCAGATGCGCGCGCAGTACCTCGACCGCATGGACATCGAGCGCGAGCGCGGCATCACGATCAAGTCCCAGGCGGTCCGGCTGCCCTGGAGCCCCTCCGAGGGCGAAGAGGGAAGTGGCACGACCCACATCCTGAACATGATCGACACGCCGGGCCACGTCGACTTCACCTACGAGGTGTCCCGCTCGCTGGCCGCGTGCGAGGGCTGCATCCTCCTCGTCGACGCCGCCCAGGGCATCGAGGCCCAGACCCTCGCCAACCTCTATCTGGCGATGGAGAACGACCTCACGATCATCCCGGTCCTCAACAAGATCGACCTGCCGGCCGCGCAGCCCGAGAAGTTCGCCGCAGAGCTGGCGAACCTCGTCGGCTGCGAGCCCGAGGACGTGCTGAAGGTCTCCGCGAAGACCGGCGTCGGCGTGCCCGAGCTGCTGGACCGGGTCGTCCGCGACGTGCCGGCCCCGGTCGGCGTCAAGGATGCCCCCGCCCGCGCGATGATCTTCGACTCGGTCTACGACGCGTACCGCGGCGTGGTGACGTACGTGAAGGTCGTCGACGGCACGCTCAACAAGCGCGAGCGGATCAAGATGATGTCCACCGGCGCCGCCCACGAGCTGCTGGAGATCGGGACCAACTCGCCGGAGATGCTGCCGGCCGACGGCCTGTCCGTCGGCGAGGTGGGCTATCTGATCACCGGTGTGAAGGACGTCCGGCAGTCCAAGGTCGGCGACACGATCACCCAGCTCACCAAGGGTGCCGAGGAGCCGCTGGGCGGCTACAAGGACCCCAAGCCGATGGTGTTCTCGGGGCTGTATCCGCTGGACGGCTCGGACTACCCCGAGCTGCGCGACGCGCTGGACAAGCTCCAGCTCAACGACGCCGCGCTGGTCTACGAGCCGGAGACCTCGGCCGCCCTGGGCTTCGGTTTCCGCGTCGGCTTCCTCGGGCTGCTGCACCTGGAGGTCATCCGGGAGCGCCTGGAGCGCGAGTTCGGCCTCGATCTGATCGCGACCGCGCCCAACGTGGTCTACCGCGTGGAGATGGAGGACGGGGCCGAGCACACCGTCACCAACCCCAGCGAGTTCCCGACCGGCAAGATCGACGTGGTGCACGAGCCGGTCGTCCGGGCCACGATCCTGGCGCCCAGCGAGTTCATCGGCTCGATCATGGAGCTGTGCCAGAACCGCCGCGGCATGCTGCTGGGCATGGACTACCTCTCCGAGGACCGGGTCGAGATCCGCTACACCCTGCCGCTCGCCGAGGTCGTCTTCGACTTCTTCGACCAGCTCAAGTCCAAGACCCGCGGCTACGCCTCGCTGGACTACGAGCCCACCGGCGAGCAGACCGCCGACCTGGTCAAGGTCGACATCCTGCTGCACGGTGACAAGGTCGACGCGTTCTCCGCGATCACCCACAAGGACAAGGCGTACGCGTACGGCGTGCGGCTGGTCGCCAAGCTGCGCGAGCTGATTCCGCGGCAGAGCTTCGAGGTGCCGATCCAGGCCGCCATCGGCAGCCGGGTCATCGCCCGTGAGACCGTCCGCGCCATCCGCAAGGACGTCCTCGCCAAGTG
This sequence comes from Streptomyces sp. S186, assembly GCF_051603415.1. NCBI lineage: Bacteria > Bacillati > Actinomycetota > Actinomycetes > Kitasatosporales > Streptomycetaceae > Streptomyces > Streptomyces sp. S186. The sequence continues at coordinate 5,541,409 of NZ_CP193932.1, forward strand.
TTACGGCGGTGACATCTCCCGTAAGCGGAAGCTGCTGGAGAAGCAGAAGGAGGGCAAGAAGCGGATGAAGATGGTCGGCAGCGTGGAGGTGCCGCAGGAGGCGTTCATCGCGGTGCTGTCCTCGGACTCCGACGGCGACGGCAAGTCGAAGAAGTAGTCGGCGACGGCACGTCGGAGAAGTCGCGACCGCAGGATATACGGGCGGGGCGCCGGTTCCTCTGGGGACCGGCGCCCCGCGCCGTTTTCCGGACCGGTCGCACGGCGGCGCGCGGGCCCACCGGTCAAGCGTGTGTCATGTGCACCTATCGCGCGGGTCACATCGTGAACCAGTCGGGCGCAGCCCCTTACGTGGCGGCCCCACGCGCTCTAGTCTGATCACTGCTCAAAGGTTACTCGCGAGTCACCAGCAACGAAGCGGGCCCCGGAGGACGCCGTGACCGACACTCACACGCTGATCGACAACCGGCCGCCTTCGGTGGCGACCCTGTTCCTGGAGCGGGTCGCGGCCACACCGGATACCGAGGCATACCGCTACCCCGTCCCGCCCGCCTCGGGCACCGGACCGGACGACTGGAAGGTCCTCACCTGGAGCCAGGCCGCCGAGCGGGTCCTCGCCGCGGCCGCCGGACTGATCGCCCTGGGCATCCGCCCCGAGGAGCGGGTGGCACTGGCCGCCGACACCCGGGTGGAGTGGATTCTCGCCGACCTCGGAGTGCTCTGCTCCGGCGCCGCCACCACCACCGTCTACCCCTCCACCAACGCTGACGAGACCGCGTTCATCCTGGCCGACTCCGGCAGCCGGGTGCTGATCGCGGAGAACGCCCGACAGCTCGCCAAGGCCCGCGAGAAGCGCGCCGAGCTGCCCGAGCTGGCCCATGTCGTCGTCATCGACGAGGCCGACGCACAGCCCGCGGACGACGACCCCGAGGGCTGGGTGCTCTCCCTCGCCGAGCTGGAGAAGCGCGGCACCGCCTATCTGGAACAGCACCCGGAGTGCGTCAAGGAACGGGTCGCCGCGCTCCGCGCCGACCAGCTGGCCACCCTGATCTACACCTCCGGGACCACCGGCCGCCCCAAGGGCGTGCGGCTGTCCCACGACTGCTGGGCGTACATGGCCCGCGCCATCCAGGCGACCGGCATGGTCGCCGCGGACGACGTGCAGTACCTCTGGCTGCCGCTGGCGCACGTCTTCGGGAAGGTGCTGAGCGCCGGGCAGATCTCCGTCGGGCACGTGATCGCGGTGGACGGCCGGGTCGACAAGATCATCGAGAATCTGCCGGTGGTCCGGCCGACGTACATGGCCGCCGTCCCGCGGATCTTCGAGAAGGTCTACAACGGCGTCGCGGCCAAGGCGCGCGAGGGCGGTGGCGCCAAGTACAAGATCTTCCAGTGGGCGGCCGGGGTGGCCCGCGAGTACGCCCGGGCCTCACAGGAGAACTTCCGGCACACCGGCAACGCCTCGGTGCCGTTCGCGCTGGCCGCCAAGCACAAGGTCGCCGACGCCCTCGTCTACACCAAGCTGCGGGAGGCGTTCGGCGGCCGGCTGCGCGCCGCGATCTCCGGCTCGGCCGCCCTCGCTCCGGAGATCGGCTACTTCTTCTCCGGCGCCGGCATCCACATCCTGGAGGGCTACGGCCTGACGGAGTCCAGCGCCGCCAGCTTCGTCAACCCCGGCGAGGCGTACCGCACCGGCACCGTCGGCAAGCCGCTGCCCGGCACCGAGGTGCGGATCGCCGAGGACGGCGAGATCCTGCTGCGCGGCCCCGGCATCATGCAGGGCTACCACGGCCTGCCCGAGAAGACCGCCGAGGTCCTGGAGGAGGACGGCTGGTTCCACACCGGCGACATCGGCGAGCTGTCCCCGGACGGCTATCTGCGGATCACCGACCGCAAGAAGGACCTCATCAAGACCTCCGGCGGCAAGTACATCGCGCCCGCCGAGGTGGAGGGCCAGTTCAAGGCCGTCTGTCCGTTCGTCTCCAACGTGCTGGTGCACGGCGCCAACCGGAACTTCTGCACCGCCCTGATCGCGCTGGACGAACCCACCATCCTCAAGTGGGCCCAGGAGCACGGCCTGGCCGGCCGGAGCTATGCCGAGGTCGTCGCCACCGACCAGGTCCGGGCGCTGATCGACGGCTATGTGGAGCGGGTCAACGAGGGGCTCCAGCGGTGGCAGCAGATCCGCAAGTTCCGGTTGCTGCCGCGCGACCTGGACATCGAGCACGGCGAGATCACCCCCAGCCTCAAGATCAAGCGACCGGTGGTGGAGCGGGCCTTCAAGGACCTCCTCGACGAGATGTACGCCGGGACGCGGGAGGCGTGACGCCGGCGGCGGGAGCGGTGCGGGGCCGCGGAGGGACCCGCACCGCTCGGGCGCGCCCGCCCGGCAGCCGGTGGTTCCGGCGGGCCCCGGGCGTCCGGCGCGCCCCGGCCAACTGCCGTACGGCGTCAGCCGAATTGACCCCTCTGACCACGCACTTCCGTGACTCACCGCTTATGTGCGGGCTCGTTCTGTCACTCTGGCGTTGGCGCATCCGGCGCCGCTGGGGAACTGCTCGGGAGTTGCTCAATGAGGATGACAACTTCGGCCGGACGGGACGACGTTGCCGGGGCCGCCGCGCGCTCCCTGCGCGCCACGCTGCCCGGTGACCCGCGGGCCGCGGCGGCTGCCCGGCAGTTCGTCCGGGCCGCCTTCGCGGACTGGACCGCGCGGCGGCTGCCCGGCGCCGACCGGCTCACCGAACCGCTGGCCGACGAAGCGGTGCTGCTGGTCAGCGAGTTGGTGACCAACGCCGTGGTGCACGCCGGCACCACCGTCGACGTGCTCTGCCGGCTCGACCCCGCCGAGGAGCGGCTGCCGCACCCCGACGACCCTCCGGACACCGTCCCCCAGGAACCACCCCGCCCCGGCCTCGTCGTCGAGGTCTCCGACCGGCACCCCACCCAGCCGGTGCGGGCCCGCGAGGACACCGGCGCCTGCGAGGCGGGCGGCCACGGACTGCGGCTGATCGGCGCGGTGGCCGAGGCATGGGGCGTCACCTACCGGCGGGCGATGAAGACCGTGTGGTTCCGGTTGCCGGTCGGCGGCCCGGACGCCGCCTGGCCGGAGCCGGACACCGCGGACGGCGCCTACGACGCCCTCGATCCGCACGACGCCCTCGACCCCCACGGCACCTACGGCGCCCTGGACGAGGAGATCTTCCGGCAGGGACTGCGGGCCTCCGAACTCCTCGCCCCCGTGCCGCGCCGCCCCGCCCCGCCCGAGGACCGCCCCGCACGGGAGCGCGGCGGCGTCGACAGCGGCGCGCTGTCCTTCCTGGCGGAGGCGTCCGACCTGCTCTCCGGGCAGCTGGACGCCGACCAGGTCGCCTCGCTGGCCTGCCAGCTGATCGTTCCGCGACTCGCCGACTGGTGCGCGGTGTGGCTCCACGACGGCGACGGCGGTGCTCCCGGACGCGGCCTCGCCGAGGCCGGCGACGCGCCGCGGCTGGCCCGCGTCTGGCACCAGTCCGAGGGCCGGATCGACTCGCTGCGGGCCGCCCTGGAGAAGGCACCGCCGGACCTGGGGATCGACGGCGCCGCCGGCAGCCGGCCGGTCCCGGTGCCCTGGCCCTGGCCGCACGAGCCGGCCGGCCCGGAGCCCGGCGGCGCGGCCCTGGCCTGCCCGCTGGTCGCCGGCGGCCGCCGGCTCGGCACCCTGCTGCTCGGCCGGGCCGGGCTGCGGCGCTTCCCCGGCGAGGTGGTCGCGCTCGCCGAGGACCTGTGCCGCCGGGCCGCCCGCGCGGTGGCCACCGCCCGCGCCTACAGCCGCCAGGAACGCATCAGCCGCGTCCTGCAGCGCCGGCTGCTGCCCCAGGGGCGGGCCCGGGTGCCCGGCGTGGCGTCGGCGGTGGTCTACGAGCCGCGCGAGGGCGCCTGGGCCGGCGGCGACTTCTGGGACCTCTTCGACGCCGGCGACGGCCGCTGGTGCTTCGCGCTCGGCGACGTCTGCGGCAGCGGGCCCGAGGCCGCCGCGGTCACCGGGCTGGCCCGGCCGGTGCTGCGGCTGCTGGCCCGCGACGGCTTCGGCGTCGCCGAGGTGCTGGACCGGCTCAACAAGACCATGGCCCGGGAGGCCGCGGACTCCGTCGCCGCGGTGGCGGCGGCGGTGGCCGCGGCCGGCGCGGGCGCGGAGGCCCCCGTGGAGATCCGCGAGGAGGGCGAGCAGGCCCGCTTCCTGTCCCTCCTGTACGGCGAGATCGTCCCGTACCGCGGCGGCTCCGGCGGCGCCCGGTGCACCCTCGCCAGCGCCGGCCACCCGCTGCCGCTGGTCCTGGGCACCGACGGCACGGTGCGGGTCGTCGCGGCCCCGCAGATGCTGCTGGGCGTCGTCGAGGACGCGGCCTACGTCAGCGAGTCCTTCGACCTGTGCCCCGGGGAGACGCTGCTGTGCGTCACCGACGGGGTGACCGAGCGCCGCTGCGGCCGGCGGCTCTTCGACGACGAGGACGGGCTGGCCTCGGCGCTCGCCGCGACGGCCGGGCGGAGCGCCGAGGCCATCGCGGAACACATCCGCCGCACGGTGCACGCCTTCGGCCCCACGCCGCCCGACGACGACCTGGCGCTGATGGTGCTGCAGGCGGCGGGGGGTTGCCCGTAGGGGGCGTGCGAACGGTTCCCGTAGGGGGCGCGCGGCCCCCTGCGGGGCCACAAACGGGCGGGCGGGGGAGGTATTCCCTGGGGCCACAACCGGGCGGGCGCCCGCGTACCTCTCGCCATGACGGACAATGGACCCCATGCCTTCCGCACTGCCAGATGGTGAGCCGATGCCCGAGGACGGGGCGCTGCCCCGCCATGCGCTGACCGGCGCCGCCGAGCGCCCCCTCGGCTTCTATCTGCACGTGCCGTACTGCGCCACCCGCTGCGGCTACTGCGACTTCAACACCTACACCGCGAGCGAGCTGCGCGGCCCCGGCGGCGCCCTGGCCTCCCGCGAGACCTACGCCGACACCCTCGTCGACGAGATCCGGCTGGCCCGCAAGGTCCTGGGCGACGACCCCCGCCCGGTCGAGACGGTCTTCGTCGGCGGCGGCACCCCGACCCTGCTGCCCGCCGCCGACCTCGGCCGGATGCTGGCCGCGGTGCGCGACGAGTTCGGCCTGGCGCCCGGCGCCGAGATCACCACCGAGGCCAACCCGGAGTCGGTCGGCCCGCGCTATCTCACCGAGCTGCGCGAGGCCGGCTTCAACCGCGTCTCCTTCGGCATGCAGAGCGCCCGGCAGCACGTCCTGAAGATCCTCGACCGCACGCACACCCCGGGCCGCCCCGAAGCCTGCGTCGCCGAGGCCCGCGCGGCCGGCTTCGCGCACGTCAACCTCGATCTGATCTACGGCACCCCCGGCGAGTCCGACGACGACTGGCGGGCCTCCCTGGACGCCGCCACCGCCGCCGGCCCGGACCACATCTCCGCGTACGCCCTGATCGTCGAGGAGGGCACCCAGCTGGCCCGCCGGATCCGCCGCGGCGAGATCCCGATGACCGACGACGACGTGCACGCCGACCGCTATCTGATCGCCGAGGAGCGCCTGGCCGCCGCCGGCTTCTCCTGGTACGAGGTCTCCAACTGGGCCACCACCGAGGCCGGCCGCTGCCGTCACAACGAGCTGTACTGGACGGGCGCCGACTGGTGGGGCGCCGGCCCCGGCGCGCACAGCCACGTCGGCGGCGTCCGCTGGTGGAACGTCAAGCACCCCGCCGCCTACGCCCAGGCCCTCGCCGAGGGCCGTTCCCCGGGCGCCGGCCGCGAACTGCTCTCCGATGAGGACCGCCGCGTCGAGCGGATCCTCCTGGAGCTCCGCCTCGCCGCCGGCTGCCCGCTGTCCCTGCTCGCGCCCTCGGGCGCCCGCGCCGCCGCCCGCGCGGTGGCCGACGGCCTCCTGCAGCCCGGCCCCTACGAGGCGGGCCGGGCCGTACTGACCCTCCGCGGCCGCCTGCTCGCGGACGCGGTGGTGCGCGACCTGGTGGACTGACCGCTCCGCCCGCGCCCCGGTGGGCCGACCGCGAAGCAGCGGCCACCGCCGGGCCGGCGCCTCAACCGGCCCACCGGGCAGCGGACTTCAGTGGGTCAGCGGCCGCGAAACCCGCCCCGAGGCCGTGTCGATCTCGTCATGGGCCTTGGTCAGCAGCTGCATCGCCAGGTCGTTGAGGGCTCTGGCTCCCGCGACCTCCTCGCCGACCCGGGGCTGGTTCCCGTCGGCAGGGTGGCGGCTGGCATAGCCATGGGCCCGTACCTCGGTCCCGTCCGGCAGTCGTACCAGCGCGGCGGCCCGGGTGCGGTGGGTGTCCTCCTCGAATTCCAGCTCGACATGCCATCCGACAGCGGTCTTCAACATGGCGGTCACCTCCGGAATCGCTGCTACCAGAGTGCGCTCACCGCCGAGGCGGCGCACGGCGTGCACCGGCCGCGCACGCCGCCGCACGCCGGGGCGGCCGCACACGCCGCCGCGCCGGACCTCAGGCCCCGTCGTCCGCCCCCGCCGGCGCCGTCACGAAGTCGATCAGCTCCTCCACCCGCCCCAGCAGCGCCGGCTCCAGATCCTTGTAGGACCGCACCCGGGACAGGATCCGCTGCCAGGCCGCACCGGTGTTCTCCGGCCAGCCCAGCGCCCGGCACACCCCCGTCTTCCAGTCCTGGCCCCGGGGGACCTCCGGCCACGCCCCGATGCCCAGCGAGGACGGCTTCACCGCCTGCCAGACGTCGATGTACGGGTGGCCGACGACCAGCGCATGCTCACCGGTCACCGCCGCCGCGATCCGGGACTCCTTGGAGCCGGGAACGAGGTGGTCCACCAGGACGCCGAGGCGGGCGTCGGGTCCGGGGGCGAACGCGTCGACGATCGCCGGGAGGTCGTCGACGCCCTCCAGGTACTCCACGACGACGCCCTCGATCCGCAGGTCGTCGCCCCAGACGCGCTCCACCAGCTCCGCGTCGTGCCGCCCCTCCACATAGATGCGGCCGGCCCGGGCGACCCGGGCACGCGCCCCGGGGACCGCGATCGAGCCGGACGCGGTGCGCGCCGGGCCGCTCGGCGCCGGGCCGCTCCGCGGACGGACGAGGGTGACGGTCCGGCCCTCCAGGAGGAAGCCGCGCGGCACCATCGGGAACACCCGCTGCTTGCCGAAGCGGTCCTCCAGGGTGACCGTCGGGCCCTCGGCTGTCTTCTCGCACCGCAGCACCGCGCCGCAGTAGCCCGTCACCACCTCCTCGACGACCAGCCCGGGATCGGCCGGCACCTCGGGCACCGGCTGCGGCTTCTTCCAGGGGGGAGTGAGGTCGGGGCTGTAGTGCCTGCTGTGCATGCGGGTCTGCTTCCTGTTCCTGCGGATCGGCGGGTCGGTCGGCCGGGAGACGGCGGCCGGGAGACGGCGGCCGGGAGACGGGGGACGGGCCTAAGGGGCGAGAGGGCGAGAGGGTGAGGAGTCGGCGGATCAATGGGCTCAATGGCCCCAACGAGCCCCGCTTCAGGGTGAGTTCGTGCCGAAGCGGGCATTCAGGGCGTCGCGCTGGGCGCGGACGAAGCCGGCGTCGACCACCGCGCCGTGGCCCGGCACGTACACCGCGTCCTCGCCGCCCAGCGCCAGCAGCCGGTCCAGCGCGGCGGGCCACCGCCCGGGCAGCGCGTCCGGGCCCGCCTGGGGTTCGCCGGACTCCTCGACCAGGTCGCCGCAGAAGACGACCGCCCGTTCACCGGCCCGGCCCGGCACCAGGACGGCCAGGTCGTGCGCGGTGTGACCGGGCCCCACGTCGGCCAGCAGCACCTCCCGGTCCCCGAGGCCGACGGTCAGCCGCCCGTGCACCTCGTGCTGCGGGACGACCACCAGGTCCGCGGCCTCCGCCGCGGCATCCGGGTCCACGCCGTGCCGGACCGCGTCGTCCCGCAGCGCCTCCTTGCCGTGCCGCAGCAGCTCGCCCAGCCCGGCCGCGCCGAACACCTCCACCCCGGCGAACGCCGCGGTGCCCAGGACGTGATCGAAGTGCGGGTGGGTGAGCGCGACATGCGTCACACCGCGGCCGAGCACCGCGCGCACCGTCCGGCGGAGCTCCGCCCCGGCACCGAGGGTCGCGCCGGTGTCGACGATCAGCACGCCGTCCGAACCGGCGACCACGCCGACCGTCTCGTCCCAGCCCGGCATCCGGCGCCGGACCACCCCCTCGCCGAGCCGTTCCCAGCCCGCCTCTTCCCATGTGGTGCGCATACAGAGACGCTAGCGCCCCCGCGATAGCGTTGCCCGGCACACCGCGGAAGCGGCTCGACGCCGGTCCCGCGACGGGCACCGCCCGGGACCCGTAGGGGATCGCGGCGGCGCCGGACCGGGGATTCCCCGGGGTCCGCTCCGGGGCGTCCCGGGGGCGGCCCGCGGGTCGGATCCGACGGGGGTGGGTAAGCCCTGAGTACGCCCGCCCTTGCCGCATCGGCGCTACCCGGCCGTACACTGGCTCAGGGTCTGGCACTCGGCCCATGTGAGTGCCAGGAGTGACGGGACGACACGGCGGACGGCCGACTGGAGGTGGCGAGATGCTCAGTGAACGCAGGCTCGAAGTGCTGCGCGCCATCGTCCAGGACTACGTCGGTACGGAGGAGCCGGTCGGTTCCAAGGCGCTCACCGAGCGCCACAAGCTGGGCGTCTCCCCGGCCACCGTCCGCAACGACATGGCGGCCCTGGAGGACGAGGGCTTCATCGCCCAGCCGCACACCAGCGCCGGCCGGATCCCCACCGACAAGGGCTACCGCCTCTTCGTCGACCGGCTCGCCGGCGTCAAGCCGCTGTCCGTCCCCGAGCGCCGCGCGATCCAGAACTTCCTCGACGGTGCCGTCGACCTGGACGACGTGGTGGGCCGCACGGTGCGGCTGCTGGCGCAGCTGACCCGCCAGGTGGCGGTGGTGCAGTACCCGTCCCTGACGCGGTCCACCGTCCGGCACGTCGAGCTGCTGGCGCTGGCCCCGGCCCGGCTGATGCTGGTGCTGATCACCGACACCGGCCGCGTCGAGCAGCGGCTCATCGACTGCCAGACGCCGTTCGGCGAGACGTCCCTGGCGGACCTGCGCGCCCGGCTCAACAGCCGGATCGTCGGCCGCCGTTTCACGGACGTCCCGCAGCTGGTGCAGGATCTCCCGGAATCGTTCGAACAGGACGACCGGGCCACCGTCTCGACAGTACTGTCGGTACTGCTGGAGACTCTGGTGGAGGAGACCGAAGAGCGGCTCATGATCGGCGGCACCGCCAATCTGACGCGCTTCGGGCATGATTTCCCCCTGACCATCCGGCCGGTGCTGGAGGCCCTTGAGGAGCACGTGGTGCTGCTCAAGCTGCTGGGGGAGGCCAAGGACTCGGGCATGACCGTACGGATCGGGCATGAGAATGCTCACGAGGGCCTGACGTCCACCTCGGTCGTCACCGTCGGATACGGTTCGGGCGACGAGGCCGTCGCGAAAATGGGCGTGGTCGGACCGACCCGCATGGACTACCCCGGAACGATGGGAGCGGTACGCGCAGTGGCACGTTACGTCGGACAAATCCTCGCGGAGTCGTAAGTGGCCACGGATTACTACTCGGTCCTCGGCATCAGCCGTGACGCCTCGCAGGACCAGATCAAGAAGGCGTTCCGCCGGCTGGCGCGCGAGCTGCACCCGGACGTGAACCCGGATCCCAAGACCCAGGAGCGGTTCAAGGAGATCAACGCCGCCTACGAGGTCCTGTCGGACCCGCAGAAGAAGCAGGTCTACGACCTCGGCGGCGACCCGCTCTCTCAGGCCGGCGGCGCCGGTGGCGCGGGCGGCTTCGGCGCGGGCTTCGGGAACTTCTCCGACATCATGGACGCCTTCTTCGGCACGGCCTCGCAGCGCGGCCCGCGCTCGCGCACCCGCCGTGGCCAGGACGCCATGATCCGCCTCGACGTCGAGCTGAGCGAGGCCGCGTTCGGCACCACCAAGGACATCCAGGTCGACACCGCCGTCGTCTGCACCACCTGCAGCGGCGAGGGCGCGGCGCCGGGCACCTCGGCGCAGACCTGTGACATGTGCCGCGGCCGCGGCGAGGTCTCGCAGGTCACCCGCTCCTTCCTGGGCCAGGTCATGACCTCCCGGCCCTGCCCCCAGTGCCAGGGCTTCGGCACGGTCGTCCCGACGCCGTGCCCCGAGTGCGCCGGCGACGGCCGGGTCCGCTCCCGCCGCACCCTCACCGTCAAGATCCCGGCCGGTGTCGACAACGGCACCCGGATCCAGCTGGCCGGCGAGGGCGAGGTGGGCCCCGGCGGCGGTCCCGCCGGCGACCTCTACGTCGAGATCCACGAGCTGCCCCACCCGGTGTTCCAGCGCCGCGGCGACGATCTGCACTGCACGGTCACCATCCCGATGACGGCGGCGGCGCTGGGCACCAAGTGCCCGCTGGAGACGCTGGACGGAGTCGAGGAGATCGACGTCCGGCCCGGCACCCAGTCCGGCCAGTCGATCCCGCTGCACGGCCGCGGCGTGACCCACCTGCGCGGCAACGGCCGGGGCGACCTCATCGTCCACGTCGAGGTGCAGACCCCCGGCAAGCTCGACCCCGAGCAGGAGGAGCTGCTGCGCCGCCTCGCCAAGCTCCGCGGTGAGGAGCGCCCCCAGGGCCAGTTCCAGCCGGGGCAGCAGGGGTTGTTCTCGCGACTGAAGGATGCGTTCAACGGGCGCTAGGCGCTCGGCCGGGGGTCCGGGGGTCGTCCCCCGGGCAGGCACGGTCAGCCCGGGCAGCAGGGGTTGTTCTCGCGACTGAAGGACGCGTTCAACGGGCGCTAGGCGCTCGGCCGGAGGTCCGGTCACAGCGGTCGGGCGGCGGCCGCGGGAAGCTTCCCGCGGCCGCCGCCCCCGTTCGGGTCGGGGCACCGGACGTGACACGATGTGGGCATGCCCACCGCGCTCACCGATTTCTGCCGCCACCCCATCGTGCAGGCCCCGATGGCGGGCGGCGGCTCCGGACCCGAGCTGGCCGCGGCCGTCTGCGAGGCCGGTGGCTTCGGCTTCCTGGCCGCCGGCTACAAGACCGCCGACGGCATGTACCAGGAGATCAAACGGCTGCGCGGGATGACCGGCCGGCCCTTCGGTGTCAACCTCTTCATGCCGCAGCCCGCGCTGACCGACACCTCCGCCGTCGAGGTCTACCGCGAGCAACTCGCCGGCGAGACCGCCTGGTACGAGACCGAGCTCGGCGACATCAACGGCTCCACCGACGACGGCTACGAGGCCAAACTCGCGATCCTCCGCGACGACCCGGTGCCGGTGGTCTCCTTCACCTTCGGCTGCCCCTCCCGGGCGGCCCTCGACGGGTTCGCCAAGGTCGGCACGTACACCGTCGTCACCGTCACCACCGCCGCCGAGGCACAGGCCGCCCAGTGGGCCGGGGCCGACGCGGTGTGTGTACAGGGCGTGGAGGCGGGCGGCCACCAGGGCACCCACCGGGACGACCCGCACGCCGACGGGACCGGCTCCGGGCTGGGACTGCTGGCGCTGCTCGGACAGGTCCGGGAGACGGTGCAGATCCCGGTGATCGCCGCCGGCGGGCTGATGCGCGGTGCGCAGATCGCCGCGGTGCTGGCCGCCGGGGCCTCGATGGCGCAGCTGGGCACCGCCTTCCTCGCCACCCCCGAGTCCGGCGCCGACCCGCTGCACAAGCAGGCGCTGACCAACCCCCTCTTCACCCATACCGAGTTGACCCGGGCGTTCTCCGGGCGGCCGGCCCGCGGCCTGGTGAACCGTTTCCTGCGGGAGCACGGCCCGTACGCCCCCGCCGCCTATCCCGCCGTGCACTACCTCACCTCCCCGGTCCGCAAGGCCGCCGCCAAGGCCGGCGACGCCCAGGGGCTGAACCTCTGGGCGGGCCAGGGGCACCGGCTGGCACGCGAGATGCCGGCCGGGCGGCTGGTGGAGGTGCTGGCGGCCGAACTCGACGCCGCGCGGGCCGCGTTGGGCGGCCCCGGATACGGTATCGGTCCCGGCCACGGCACCGGCGGTGCGGCATGACCGCCCCCGTCTTCCTCGTCGAATCGCTCGCCGGCGTACGGGCCGGGGGCACCCTGACCCTGGACGGCCCCGAGGGCCGGCACGCCGTGTCCGTGCGGCGGCTGCGGGTCGGTGAGGAGGTCGTGCTGACGGACGGCGCCGGGACCGGCGCCGAGGGCACCGTCGCCGCCGTCGAGGGCAAGGACCGGCTGACCGTCGCCGTCACCGGACTGCGCACCGAGGAGCCGCCGGCGCCCACCCTCACCGTCGTGCAGGCACTGCCCAAGGGAGACCGCGGCGAACTGGCCGTGGAGACCATGACGGAGACCGGCGTGGACGCCATCGTGCCGTGGCCCGCGGCCCGCTGCGTCACCCAGTGGAAGGGCGAGCGGGCGGCCAAGTCGCTGGCGAAGTGGCGCGCCACCGCCCGCGAGGCGGGCAAGCAGTCCCGCCGGCTGACCTTTCCCCGCGTCGCCGACCCGCTGACGACCAAACAGGTCGCCGCGCTGCTCGCCGACGCGGATTTCGCCGCCGTCCTCCACGAGGAGGGCAGCACGCCGCTCGCCACCGCCGAACTGCCCACCGAGGGTTCGATCGTGCTGGTCGTCGGTCCCGAGGGCGGCGTCTCGCCGGAGGAGCTGAGGCTCTTTGCCGAGGCGGGGGCGAAGCCGTATCGGCTGGGGGCGTCGGTGTTGCGGACGTCCACGGCGGGGACCGCGGCTACGGCGCTGCTGATGGGGCGTACGGGGCGGTGGAGTTAGGGCCGGCGGGCCTCGTCGTACGTTGTCGGGTTCCCCGCCGGGTCGCCTGGCGGCGGGCGCTGTCCGCTGCGCGGGGCTGTTCGGCCGCGGTGCCGGGCCTCCGGGGCAGGGGTGTGCCGGACTGCTTCGCTTTACGTCCGGCACACCCCTGCCCCTCCGACCCGTCCCCTCCCGTGGGTGGTCAGGGAAGACAGTGGGTGGGGGCTGAGCCGAGTGGTTCTCTGACGGTCAACGGGCAGGGCAGGAGCCTGCGTTGGGCCGGCGGTGTCAGGAGAGAAGTTCGGCCTGGAGCGTGATGTTCTTGACGCCCGCCAGGGCCTGGCTGACCGGGCAGTTCTTCTTGGCGTCCTCGGCCGCGGCCTGGAAGTCGGCCTCGGAGAGGCCGGGGACGCGGGCCTTGACGGTCAGGACGATGCCGGTGATGCCCTCGCCGGGCTGGAAGGTGACGTCGGCCTGGGTGTCGAGGCTCTCGACGGTGTGGCCCTTGCCGGCCAGGCCGTGCGAGAAGGCCATCGAGTAGCAGGAGGAGTGGGCCGCCGCGATCAGCTCCTCGGGGCTGGTGACGCCGTTGGGCTGCTCCGCGCGGGCGGGCCAGTTCACGTCGTAGGTGCCGATCTTGGAGGATTCCAGGGCGACGGTGCCCTTGCCCTGGAGGAGGTTGCCCTCCCAGTGGGTCCTGGCGGTGCGCGTGGTTGCCATGGTGCACAACTCCCGTTTGTGGGGCCAATGCGGTCTGAGAGATCAGCTTAGGGTCTGCCGGGCCGGGATCCGGGCGACCGGCCACGGGGGCGTCCACGGGCCGCCCCGGGGACCCGCCGGGGTGATCGGCTAGCATCCGGAGGGCGTACGCACGGTGCGTACGGCGCATGCCGCGCGACCCGGGAGGAGTCCACCGGTGGCGGGAGAACCGCAGGCCGACTGCCTGTTCTGCAAGATCGTGGCGGGTGAGGTACCGGCGACGATCGTCCGCGAGACCGAGACCACCGTCGCGTTCCGCGACATCAACCCCCAGGCACCGACGCATGTCCTGGTGATCCCCAAGGTCCACTACCCGGACGCGGCGTCGCTCGCCGCCGCCGAGCCGAAGGTGATCGCCGACATACTGTGTGAGTCCCGCGAGGTCGCGGCCGCGGAGGAGATCGAGGAGACCGGCTACCGGGTCGTCTTCAACACCGGCGCCGGCGCCGGCCAGACCGTCTTCCACGCCCATCTGCACGTCCTCGGCGGTCGCGGCCTCCAGTGGCCCCCCGGATAACGAGCCATGTCCGTACGCGAACTGGTCGTCCTCGGGACCGCCAGCCAGGTCCCCACCCGGCACCGCAACCACAACGGCTATCTGCTGCGGTGGGACGGCCAGGGGCTGCTCTTCGACCCCGGTGAGGGCACCCAGCGCCAGATGCTGCGGGCCGGGGTCGCCGCCCACGACATCAACCGGATCTGCATCACCCACTTCCACGGCGACCACTCGCTGGGCCTGGCCGGGGTGATCCAGCGGATCAACCTCGACCGGGTGCCGCATCCGGTGACCGCGCACTACCCGGCCGGCGGCGAGCGGTTCTTCGAGCGACTGCGGTATGCCACCGCCTACCGCGAGACGGTCCGGATCGCGCAGCGGCCGGTCTCCGCCGACGGTGAACTGGACCGCGCCAAGGGCTACGTCCTGACGGCGCACAAGCTCTCGCACCCGGTCGAGTCGTACGGTTACCGCCTCACCGAGCCGGACGGCCGGCGGATGCTGCCCGAGCGGCTGGCCGCCCACGGCATCGCCGGACCGGATGTCGGCCGCCTGCAGCGGGCCGGCGAGCTGAACGGCGTCACCCTCGACGAGGTCAGCGAGGTGCGGCCCGGCCAGAGCTTCGCCTTCGTCATGGACACCCGGCTGTGCGACGGCGTGTACGCGCTCGCCGAGGGGGTGGACATGCTGGTGATCGAGTCCACCTTCCTCGACGAGGACGTCCAACTCGCCGAGGAACACGGGCACTTGACGGCCGGACAGGCGGCCCGGGTGGCCGCCGGCGCCGGCGTGCGCCACCTGGTGCTCACGCACTTCTCGCAGCGCTACGCCGACCCCGCGGACTTCGCGCGACAGGCGCGCGCGGCGGGCTTCACCGGCGAACTCACCATCGCCAAGGACCTCCTGCGGGTGCCGCTCCCCAAGAGGCGCTGACCCCCGAATGGACCTCGGCGCCTCTGGGAAGGGCGCCGGGGCCGTGCCCTACGGCAGGTAGTACATCGGGTTCGGGAGCTTGAAGGTGCGGGCCGCGGCGCCGCCCGCCAGGTCGCTGTACTGGTCGCCGAAGTTGGCGACGACGCGGTAGCCGAGGGACTCGATGTGCCGGCGGGTGCCGGACTTGAAGTCGATCGTCGAGCAGGTCTTCCCGCACGGCAGGTAGGCGGGCGGGTGCTCCTTGTCGCGCAGGTAGACGTGGGCGCGGTCGAGCGGGACGTCGTAGCCGACGTTCTTGAGGTTGCGCACGCTCCAGTCGCGCTGCGCCTCCTTGCGGCCGGTGAGGAAGAAGACCTCGGCGCCCTTCTTGTGGGCCCAGTTCACCAGGTCGTTCATCCCGAAGACCGCGGCCATGTCGGTGTGCTTCAGGTACTCGTCCTGGGACTTGGGGGTGAAGTTGAAGCCGACCTTGAGCTCGTAGTTGTAGGTCAGCAGGGTGGTGTCGTCCATGTCCAGGACGATGGCCGGCTTGGCCTTCCCGGTGCCCTTCTCGGCGAGCGCGCCGGCCAGGTAGGCACGCGCCCTGGTCTCTATGCCGCGGACCTGGCGGGCGTAGTTGCTGGTGGGGGAGGCGTAGTGCTCGCCGTCGGCCGTCACCGTGTCGCCGTAGTACGCCTTGATCTTGTCCTCGACCTGGGTGAGGTTGGGGATCTCCTTGTCGGTGCGCGGCACGGAGTGCTCGGCGGTGGCCTGGCCGGCGCCGAACAGCGCGGTGCCGGCGACGAGCGCGGCGGCCGCCGCACCGCCCAGACGGGCACGGCGGGAGAGGGCGGGACGGGGCATGCGCGGCTCCTTGGGAAAAGCGTGGGGGGTGGTCCCGGGTAGGTGTAACAGAGGTGGCGTGCGGCCATCTACGCGCGAAGAGTAAATGATTGGTAAAGTGTGGGGGGTGCGGTTGTCCAACTTGGTGGTTTTGTCCGGTCCTTGAGGGTGTATGGGTGCGCTCCCGCCGGCGACCCGGGCGGCCGCGGCCGCGGTCCTGCGCGTGGCCGTTTCGTCCCCGTACGGTGTGGCACGACCGGGTGGCGGTGCGCCACAGTGGTCCCCTACGTGATCTTCGAAGAGGGGCGGTACCGATGGCACAGGAAGTGCGCGGCGTCGTGGCGCCGGGGAAGAACGAAGCGGTCCGGCTGGAGACGATCCTGGTGCCCGATCCCGGGCCCGGCGAGGCCGTGGTGAAGGTGCAGGCGTGCGGGGTGTGCCACACCGACCTGCACTACAAGCAGGGCGGTATCAACGACGACTTCCCGTTCCTGCTCGGCCACGAGGCGTCCGGGGTGGTGGAGTCGGTCGGCGAGGGCGTCACCGACGTCGCCCCCGGGGACTTCGTCGTCCTCAACTGGCGCGCGGTGTGCGGCTCCTGCCGGGCGTGCCTGCGCGGCCGGCCCCAGTACTGCTTCGACACCCACAACGCCCGGCAGAAGATGACGCTGAAGGACGGCACCGAGCTGACGCCGGCGCTGGGCATCGGGGCGTTCGCCGACAAGACGCTGGTCGCCGCCGGCCAGTGCACCAAGGTCGACCCGGGCGTCTCGCCCGCCGTCGCGGGGCTGCTGGGCTGCGGTGTGATGGCCGGCATCGGCGCCGCGATCAACACCGGCGGGGTCGGCCGCGGCGACTCGGTCGCGGTCATCGGCTGCGGCGGCGTCGGCGACGCGGCGGTGGTCGGCGCCCGGCTGGCCGGCGCGGCCAGGATCATCGCCGTCGACATCGACGACCGGAAGCTGACGCAGGCCCGCGCCATGGGCGCCACCCACACCGTCAACTCCCGTACCACCGACCCCGTCGAGGCCGTCCGCGAGCTGACCGGCGGCTTCGGCGCGGACGTCGTCATCGAGGCGGTCGGCCGCCCGGAGACCTACCGGCAGGCGTTCTACGCCCGCGACCTGGCCGGCACCGTCGTCCTGGTGGGCGTGCCCACCCCCGAGATGACCCTGGAACTCCCCCTCCTGGACGTCTTCGGCCGCGGCGGCGCCCTGAAGTCCTCGTGGTACGGCGACTGCCTGCCGTCCCGGGACTTCCCGATGCTGATCGACCTCCACCAGCAGGGCCGGATCGACCTCGGCGCGTTCGTCACCGAGACCGTCGGCATCGACGAGGTGGAGCGGGCCTTCGACCGGATGCACGCCGGCGACGTGCTGCGTTCGGTGGTGGTGCTGTGATGACCGCCCGCATCGACCACCTCGTCACCTCGGGGACGTTCTCGCTGGACGGCGGCACCTGGGACGTCGACAACAACGTGTGGATCGTCGGCGACGGTTCGGAGGCCGTGGTCATCGACGCCGCCCACGACGCCGACGCCATCCTCCGGGCCCTCGACGGACGCACTCTGCGCGCGATCATCTGCACCCACGCGCACAACGACCACATCGACGCCGCCCCGGCGCTCGCCGCCCGCACCGGGGCGCGGATCCTGCTGCACCCCGACGACCTGCCGCTGTGGAAGCTGACCCACCCGGACACCGCCCCCGACGGGGACCTGTCGGACGGCCAGGTGCTGACCATCGCCGGCACCGACCTGACGGTGCTGCACACCCCCGGCCACGCGCCCGGCGCGGTCTGTCTGCACGCCCCCGACCTGAACACCGTCTTCACCGGGGACACCCTCTTCCGGGGCGGCCCCGGCGCCACCGGCCGGTCGTTCTCCGACTTCCCGACGATCGTCGACTCGATCCGCGACCGGCTGCTGACCCTGTCACCGCGGACCGTCGTCCGCACCGGCCACGGCGACCCGACCACCATCGGCGAGGAGGCCCCCCACCTGGCGGAGTGGGTCGCCCGGGGGCACTGACGGGACACCCGGGGCGCGGTGGGGCTTCCCTACGGGGCGGGCGAACAGATCCCGTAGGGGGCCGCGGCGCCCCCTACGGGGCCACAACGTGCCGGGGGCGGCGGGAATTCCCGAGACGAGCGGCCGAGGCGCGGGGGCGTGATGCGGTGCCCTCCGGGACCCTCCCGGCCCGCTCCCTACGCGCCCTCCGCCGCCGCCCGTTGCAGGATGCGGGCGGCCACCGCCGGGGAGTCCACCAGGGGGTGCAGGGCCAGGGCGCGGAGGGCCGCGTCGCGGTCCTTGAAGAGGGCGGCCGCGACCGTGGCCCGTTCGACGGCCTTGACCTGGAGCATCAGGCCCAACTGGTCCTCGCGCAGCGGTGCGCAGGGCAGCGGCCGGGGGCCCTTGGCGGTCACCTCGCACACCGTCTCCACGATGGCGTCCGGCGGCAGCTGCGGCACCGTCGTCCCGTTGCGGACGTTGAGGATCAGCCGGCGGCCGGAGTCGCCGGCGATGGCGTGCATCAGGGCCAGCGCCACCCGGTCGTAGCCGCCGCCCTCCAGGTCGTGGCTGTCCCGCTGCCAGCCGCCGGTCGCCTCCCGGCTGTGCGCCATGTACGTCTCCTCGCGCTCCAGCCGGGTGCGCTCCCATAGGTCGTACACCGCGTCCGGGGAGCCGGCCGCCGCGGCCCGCTCGAAGAAGCCGCCCTGCTGCCGGTCCAGGAACTCCCCGCGGGTCTCCGCGGTGTCCCGTACGGAGTGCAGGGTCTCCCGGCGGAAGTAGTAGTAGTGCAGATACTCGTTGGGCAGGGCACCGAGGACGCGGAGCCACTCCGGGCCGAAGAGCCGGCCCTCCTCGAAGGAGTTCAGGGCCGTCACGTCGTCCAGGAGGCCCGGCAGCACATCGGTGCCGTCGAGCGTCAACGACCGCAGCCAGCCGAGGTGGTTGAGCCCCACGTAGTCGTAGCCGGACCGCGCCGGGTCCTCCAGGACGGCCGGGTCCGCGCCGGCCGCCCGCGCCGTCCGGCGCACCAGCCCCACCGGTGAGTCGCAGATCCCGACGACCCGGTCGCCCAGCACCTGCGCCATCGCCTCGGTGACCGTCCCCGCCGGATTGGTGAAGTTGATGACCCAG
The DNA here is from genome assembly GCF_051603415.1 of Streptomyces sp. S186. NCBI lineage: Bacteria > Bacillati > Actinomycetota > Actinomycetes > Kitasatosporales > Streptomycetaceae > Streptomyces > Streptomyces sp. S186. The sequence continues at coordinate 5,560,312 of NZ_CP193932.1, forward strand.
GCCCCCGGGGAGAGCGCTGCGACCCGCTCGGCGACGTGCACCGCCACCGGGACCGTCCGCAGCCCGTAGAGGACCCCGCCCGCCCCCACCGTCTCCTGGCCGAGCACGCCCTCCGCCAGCGGGATCCGCTCGTCCCGGATACGGCCCGCGGTACCGCCGACCCGTATGGCGGAGAAGACGAAGTCGGCTCCGGTCAGCGCCGCGTCGAGGGTTTCCGCCACTCGTACGGGTACCGGTTCGGTACGGCCCCGTGCCAGCCGGGACAGCACGTCGGAGATCACCGCGACCCGGCGGGGATCGGTGTCGTAGAGCGTCAGCTCGGAGACGGAGCGTGCCGGGTCGGCCAGCAGAGCGCGGTAGACCAGCGGCACCCGGAAGCCGCCACCACCGAGAATGGAGAGCCTCATGGGGCGGAACGTACCGCAGCATCAGGCACACTTGCGGCACGAGTTGAGTACGAGAGGGGCGAGCGCGGTGAACGCTGGCCGACGCGATGTCCAACCGCCCGCCGGGCCGGTCGCCGCACCGCCGGGCCTCGATCCGCTGGCCGCGCTGCGCCGCGCGGACGATCCGCCCACCGACGTCTACCTCACCGGCACCGTCTTCCTCGACATCATCTTCACCGGCCTGGACTCCGCGCCGGTCCGCGGCACCGAGTCCTGGGCCCGCGGCATGGGCTCCAGCCCCGGCGGCGTCGCCAACATGGCCACCGCACTGGCCCGGCTCGGCCTGCGCACCTCCCTGGCCGCCGCGTTCGGCGACGACATGTACGGCGAGTACTGCTGGGAGGCGCTGGAACGGGGCGAGGGCATCGATCTGGCGCTCTCGCGCAGGATCCCGGGCTGGCACTCCCCGGTCACCGTCTCGATGGCCTACGAGGGCGAACGCACCATGGTCTCGCACGGCCACGAGGCACCGCCGCCGGAGAACGCCTTCGACGGCGGGCACGCCCCCGGCTGCCCGCCGCCGACCCGGGCCTGCGTCGCCTCGCTCGTCCCCGGCCGCCGGGAGGGCTGGCTGGGCTGCGCGGCCGGCCGCGGCAGCCGGATCTTCGCTGACGTCGGCTGGGACGACACCGGCCGCTGGGACCCGTCCGACCTCGCCGGCCTGGAGCACTGCGAGGCGTTCCTGCCCAACGCCGAGGAGGCGATGCGCTACACCCGCACCGACTGCCCGCGCGCCGCCGCCCGCAAGCTCGCCGACCTGGTCCCGCTCGCCGTCGTCACGCTCGGCGCGGAGGGCGCCTACGCGGTGGACGGCCGCACCGGCGAGAGCGCCGAGGTGCCCGCCATCGCGGTGGAGGCGCTGGACCCGACCGGCGCCGGGGACGTCTTCGTCGCCGGCTTCGTCACCGGCACCCTCGCCGCCTGGCCGCTGGCCGACCGGCTGGCCTTCGCCGGGCTGTGTGCCGCCCTGTCGGTGCAGGAGTTCGGCGGCTCGCTCTCCGCGCCCGGATGGGCCGAGATCGCCGCCTGGTGGTACCGGGTCCGGGCCTCCGCCTCAAAGGCCGCCGCCGGGCTGGCCCGCCAGTACGGCTTCCTGGACGCCGTGCTGCCCGAGCCGGGGGTGAGCCTCGGCACCACGGGGGCGGCGGACCTCGCACGGCCGGCCGGGCCCGCGCCGCTGGCCCGCGCGGTCCCCACGATCGGCTTCCGCCGCCCGGCCTGAACGCCCCGGCCGGGCCGGCGCCGTTCGCCCCTGCCCGCGGTGCCCCCGCGGCCGCCCCGGAAAAGCCGACCGGCTTGTCAGTCCCCCGTCGTACTCTGGTAGCGCAAGGAGCCAGTGCGGGCACCGCTGCTTGAAGGTCCGCACCTGTGATGAGCAAAGGATGGGGGTTGAGCAGGCCACCCGGCCTACCCATGACGCAGACACCCACACGAGCGCAGGCGAGCGCCCAGTTCACGGTCCCGGCCAAGCACCCGATGGTGACGGTCCTGGGGTCCGGCGACTCGCTCCTGCGTGTGATCGAGGACGCCTTCCCCGCCACCGACATCCACGTCCGGGGCAACGAGATCAGCGCGGTCGGCGACGCCCGGGAAGTCGCCCTGGTCCAGCGCCTGTTCGACGAGATGATGCTGGTGCTCCGCACCGGACAACCGATGACGGAGGACGCAGTGGAACGCTCCATCGCCATGCTGCGCGCGGCGGAGAACGGCGAGGGAGCGGTGGGCGAGACCCCCGCCGAGGTGCTCACCCAGAACATCCTCTCCAACCGCGGCCGCACCATCCGCCCCAAGACCCTCAACCAGAAGCGCTATGTCGACGCCATCGACAAGCACACCGTCGTCTTCGGGATCGGACCGGCCGGCACCGGCAAGACCTACCTGGCCATGGCCAAGGCCGTCCAGGCCCTCCAGGCCAAGCAGGTCAACCGCATCATCCTGACCCGCCCCGCGGTCGAGGCCGGCGAGCGCCTGGGCTTCCTGCCCGGCACCCTCTACGAGAAGATCGACCCGTATCTGCGCCCGCTCTACGACGCGCTGCACGACATGCTCGACCCCGACTCCATCCCGCGGCTGATGGCGGCGGGCACGATCGAGGTCGCACCGCTGGCGTACATGCGCGGCCGGACGCTCAACGACGCCTTCATCATTCTCGACGAGGCACAGAACACCAACCCCGAGCAGATGAAGATGTTCCTCACCCGGCTCGGCTTCGACTCGAAGATAGTCATCACCGGCGACGTCACCCAGATCGATCTGCCCGGCGGCACCAAGAGCGGTCTGCGCCAGGTCCGGGAGATCCTGACCGGTGTCGACGACGTGCACTTCGCCGAGCTGACCAGCAGGGACGTGGTCCGGCACAAGCTCGTCGGCCGTATCGTCGACGCCTACGAGAAGTACGACAGCCGCAACGGCCGGTAGCCCGCGCCGCACGACCAAGAAGCGAGACCTGACCTTTCCCATGTCGATCGACGTCAACAACGAGTCCGGTACGGACATCGACGAGCAGGCGATCCTGGACGTCGCCCGCTATGCCCTGGCCCGGATGCGGATCCACCCGCTCTCCGAGCTGTCCGTCATCGTCGTGGACGCCGAGGCCATGGAGCAGCTCCACCTCCAGTGGATGGACCTCCCCGGCCCGACGGACGTCATGTCCTTCCCGATGGACGAGCTGCGGCCGCCGGCCAAGGACGAGGAGGAGCCTCCGCAGGGGCTCCTCGGCGACATCGTGCTGTGCCCCGAGGTCGCCGCGCAGCAGGGCGCGGCGGCCCCCACGGCGCACAGCATGGACGAGGAGCTCCAGCTGCTCACCGTCCACGGCGTGCTGCACCTGCTCGGCTACGACCACGAGGAGCCGGACGAGAAGGCCGAGATGTTCGGCCTCCAGGCCGCGATCGTCGACGGCTGGCGGGCCGAGCGCGGAATGACGGGTCCCTCGCCGGCCCCGACCGTGACCTGACGGGACGCGCGATGACCACCCTGATCGCCGTCGCGGTACTGCTCGTCGTGATCGCCTGGCTCGCCGCCTGCGCGGAGGCCGGACTGACCCGCACGACGAGCTTCCGCGCCGAGGAGGCGGTCCGCTCCGGCCGCCGCGGCAGCGCCAAGCTCGCCGCGGTGGCCGCCGACCCCACCCGCTACCTCAACGTCGCCCTGCTGGTGCGGGTCGGCTGCGAGATGGCCGCCGGCGCCCTGGTCACCTACGTCTGCCTGCGGTCCTTCGACACCACCTGGCAGGCGCTGACCGTCGCCATCGCGGTGATGGTGCTGGTGTCCTACGTCGCCGTGGGGGTCTCCCCGCGCACCATCGGCCGCCAGCACCCGCTCAACACCGCCACCGCGGCCGCGTACGTCCTGCTGCCGCTGGCCCGGATCATGGGCCCGGTCCCGCAGCTCCTCATCCTCCTCGGCAACGCCCTCACCCCCGGCAAGGGCTTCCGCAAGGGCCCGTTCGCCTCCGAGGCGGAGCTGCGGTCCCTGGTGGACCTCGCCGAGAAGGAGTCGCTGATCGAGGACGAGGAGCGCCGGATGGTGCACTCGGTCTTCCAGCTCGGCGACACCCTCGTCCGCGAGGTGATGGTGCCGCGCACGGACCTGATCTCCGTGGAGCGCTTCAAGACCATCCGCCAGGCGCTCACCCTCGCCCTCCGCTCCGGTTTCTCCCGGATCCCGGTGACCGGCGAGAACGAGGACGACATCGTCGGCGTGGTCTACCTCAAGGACCTCGCCCGCAAGGTGCACATCAGCCGGGAAGCGGAGAGCGAACTGATCTCCACGGCGATGCGCCCGGCGGTGTTCGTGCCCGACACCAAGAACGCCGGAGATCTGCTGCGCGAGATGCAGCGGGACCGCAACCACGTCGCGGTGGTGATCGACGAATACGGCGGCACCGCCGGCATCGTCACCATCGAGGACATCCTGGAGGAGATCGTCGGCGAGATCACCGACGAGTACGACCGGGAGCTGCCGCCCGTGGAGGACCTGGGCGCCGGCCGCTACCGCGTCACTGCCCGGCTGGACATCGGCGCGCTGGGCGAGCTGTACGGCCTGGCGGAGCTGGACGACGAGGACGTGGAGACGGTCGGCGGGCTGCTCGCCAAGCAGCTGGGCCGGGTCCCGATCGCCGGCGCGACCGCCGAGATCGACCTCTCCGACGACGCCTCGGACCCGGATCTGAAGGCGCTGCGGCTGATCGCCGAGTCGCCGGCCGGCCGCCGCAACAAGATCGTCACGGTGCTCTGCGAACCGGTCCGCGCGGCGGACGCGGAGGGTGACGGCGCCCACGGCTGACCCCTGGCCGACCGCCGGATCACCGGCGCGCACCACCCGCAATTCCGGGCATTCGCCCCACCCCACTCCGCCACTCCTGATCTCCAGTACAGCGGAAATATCCTCAAAGCCATTTCCGGCAGCCCTGGATTCCCTCGCCAATTCCATGGAAAGATCTTCGAGCCGGCGCCGGAAAGGGCGTCGGCACTGTGCGGCAGAGGGAAGCTGAAGGAAATGCGGGAAAGAAATGCGGCGGTGATCTCCACCGCCGCGGCGGCGCTGCGGGCGGACCGCCCGGGCGGCAGCGACGCCCTTGCCGCAAGCGGCAGCACCGGCGGCGGGTATTCCCCGGCGCGCGGAACGTCGCGGCGGCCCCCCGCCGGCCGGCGGCCCTGCTGAAACCGAACAGGCCCGCCGCACGGCGCAGGAGAAACTCCGGAAAGACTCAGGAAAAATCTCCGCAGAATTCGCGATGACGCTAGGCCGCCGGGCCGCGGACATCGCGAGCACGGGCACCGGGAGGGGTGCCGGTCCACCGACCGAAGGTGACCGGCGACCCGGACCCGGGAACGACGTTGGCTGGAGAGCCGGGTGCCCCGGCACAGGGGAGCGGGGCAACCGGACTCTTCAGCCATCGTGCGTTTTCCGCGCCCCCCGTAGGCCCCGGCGCGGCCCGGCCCCCGCATATGCTCGCCCGTATGACCGAAGCCGCACCGCTGGACCCCGAAGACCGCAAGATCATCACGCTCGCGCGCTCGGCGCGGGCCCGTAACGGCGTTCCCGAGGGCGCCGCCGTCCGCGACGAGACCGGCCGCACCTACGTCGCCGGCACCGTCGCCCTGGACTCCCTGAAGCTCACCGCGCTGCAGACCGCCGTCGCGATGGCCGTCGCCAGCGGCGCCACGTCCCTGGAGGCCGCGGCCGTGGTCACCGACGCCGAACAGGCCGCCGACGCCGACCGCGCGGCTGTCCGCGACCTGGGCGGCCCCGACACCCCCGTCCTGCTCGCCGCCCCCGACGGCACCCTGCGCGGCACCGTCCCCGCGGGCCCCTCGGCCTGACCCCCGGGGCGGGGCGCCGCACCGCCGCGCGCCCCGCCCCGCGACGGCGGAAGCGGGCGGATGGTCGGAGCGGCCGCGGGGATCGGGGAGAATGGGCGCCATGAGCGTTCGTACAGACTCCACCGCACCGCACCGTGCGGGCTTCGCCTGCTTCGTCGGCCGTCCCAACGCGGGCAAGTCCACGCTGACGAACGCTCTCGTCGGGACGAAGGTGGCGATCACCTCCAACCGCCCCCAGACCACCCGCCACACGGTGCGCGGCATCGTGCACCGCCCCGACGCCCAGCTGGTCCTGGTCGACACCCCGGGCCTGCACAAGCCCCGCACCCTGCTCGGCGAGCGGCTCAACGACGTGGTCCGCACCACCTGGTCCGAGGTCGACGTGATCGGCTTCTGCCTGCCCGCCGACCAGAAGATCGGCCCCGGCGACCGCTATATCGCCGGCGAGCTGGCCGACATCAAGAAGACCCCCAAGGTGGCCATCGTCACCAAGACCGACCTGGTCGACTCCAAAGCACTCGCCACCCAGCTGCTCGCCATCGACCAGCTCGGCAAGGAACTGGGCATCGAGTGGGCCGAGATCATCCCGGTCTCCGCCGTCGGCGACAAGCAGGTCTCGCTGCTCGCCGACCTCCTCGTGCCCCTCCTCCCCGAGGGCCCGGCCCTCTACCCCGAGGGCGACCTCACCGACGAGCCCGAGCAGGTCATGGTCGCCGAGCTGATCCGCGAGGCCGCGCTGGAGGGCGTCCGCGACGAGTTGCCGCACTCCATCGCCGTCGTCGTCGAGGAGATGCTGCCCCGCGAGGACCGCCCCGCCGACAAGCCGCTGCTCGACATCCACGCCAACGTGTACATCGAGCGCCCCAGCCAGAAGGGGATCATCATCGGCCCCAAGGGCAAGCGCCTGAAGGAGGTCGGGACGAAGTCCCGCAAGCACATCGAGGCGTTGCTGGGGACGCCGGTCTTCCTGGACCTGCACGTCAAGGTGGCGAAGGATTGGCAGCGCGACCCCAAGCAGTTGCGCAAGCTTGGTTTTTAGGCTTCCCACGTTGCCGGCTTTCCCGCCGTAGGGGTTCGCGCTTGCGCCTGACGGCGCGTTTTCCGGCCCGCTTCGCGGGCTTTTTGTCCGCTGCGCGGGGCTGTTGGGTGCGGTGACGGGCCTCCGGGGCAGGGGTGTTCCGGACTGCTTCGCTTTACGTCCGGAACACCCCTGCCCCGGAGGCCCGTCACCTCCCGTTGGAGGGTGGATCTCAACCCAGTTGGGGCTGCAGGCCCGGTGGGCGAGTGCCGCCTCTGGACTGACCCTCAACGAGTGACCGTCAGCGGACCAGCCGGTTCAGCCCCCAACTACCGTCTTCATGACCCTCAACGGGAGGGGACGGGTCGGAGGGGGTGGTGTGTCGGACGTAAAGCGAAGCAGTCCGGCACACCACCCCCGGAGGCCCGTCACCGCACCCGAAAGCCCCGCGCAGCGGCAACGCAATGCGCCGCAGGCGCAAAAGGCGAACCCCTACGGCGGGAAAGCCGACAACGTGGGAAGCCAGCCAAGCGCAGCGGAAGGGCTACGCGCCTTCCTTAAGGACGCGCGTGATCAGCTCGCGCTGTTCGTCGGTCAGGTGCGGCTCCGCGCAATACGCCGTTTTGCCGTCGACGGTGAGGGTGTAGCGGAAGCCGTCGGGGACGCCGGCGGGCGGCGTCGGGTGCGCGGCCGCCAGGGCGTGTGCGGCCAGGGTCTGGAGTTCGGCCGCGTCGGGGTGGTCGTCCGTGTCGATCTCGGCGTGCCGCTCGATGCCGGCGAAGCCGCCGGTGCGGCGGATGTGGATGCGCATGGGGGGCTTCTACCCGAGGGGGAGGGAGTAGTCGCGCGGGCGGCCATCCCTCCCCCGGGGCGGGCTACTTGCCGGTGACGCCGACCGTGGACCACGCCTTGACGACGGCCTCGTGCTCGTTGCCGGAGGCGCCGTAGCGGGTCTGGGCGGCCTGGACGGTGAGGTGGGCGAAGTCGGCGAACTGGGCGTTCTTGGCCAGGTGGCCGCCGGTCAGGACGTCGTACCAGATCTGGCCGGCGCGTTCCCACGCCTTGCCGCCGAGGGCGCTGGCGACGAGGTAGAAGGCGTGGTTGGGGATGCCGGAGTTCAGGTGGACGCCGCCGTTGTCGTCGTCGGTCTCGACGTACCCGGCCATCGTGGCGGGCTGCGGGTCCTTGCCGAGCTTGGGGTCGTCGTAGGCGGTGCCGGGGGCCTTCATGGAGCGCAGGGCCTGGCCGTGCACGCCGGGGGCGAGCAGGTCGGCGCCGATCAGCCAGTCGGCCTGGTCGGCGGTCTGCTTGAGGGCGTACTGCTTGATCAGGGAGCCGAAGACGTCGGAGATCGATTCGTTGAGGGCGCCGGACTGGCTCTGGTAATCGAGGGCGGCGGTGTACTGGGTGACGCCGTGGGTCAGCTCGTGGCCGATGACGTCGACGGGGATGGTGAAGTCCTTGAAGAGGGTGCCGTCGCCGTCGCCGAAGACCATCCGCCGGCCGTCCCAGAAGGCGTTGTCGTACTTCTCGCCGTAGTGGACGGTGGCGTCGAGCGCGAGGCCGGCGCCGTCGATGGACTTGCGGGCATACGCCTTGAGGTAGAACTCGAAGGTGGCGCCGAGGCCGGCGTGCGCGCGGTTGACGGAGGCGTCCTTGGCGGGGCCGTCGGTCTCGGAGTGGACCTTGGTGCCGGGGAGGTCCTGCCGGTGGCCGGCGTCGTAGATGGTGCGGTTCGGCTTGTCGGCGTCGGCCCGGGCCTCCTCCGGGGCGGTCAGCCGCGCGGTCAGGTCGATGCGGCGGGTGCGGTGGAGGGCGTCGTGCTCCAGGGTGCGGCGGGCGGGCTCGTGGTGGGCCGGGTCGTCGGACTCGGCGAGTCTGCCGAGGATGTGCGGCGGGACGATCGTGCAGAAGACAGGCGAGGAGGGGGCGGCTGCGGTGCGCGTCCGGGTCACGGATTCCTTCATAGGGAAGACGGTGGCATTGTGTAATGTGTCTGTCACTGCCGGCGGCCGAAGTTCCCGAAAACGTGTGGTTGGTCGCAGTTTCGCCGCTACGTCCCGGCGGTCCCGCATACTGGGACGCGACTGCGGATCTTCGCCGCCTCCGCTAACGTGCTGTGCATCATGCGTTTCGGGCTGCTTCTCCTTAGCTGCCGCGGCGAGGGCCTGTAGTCGTAGGCCGACCCCCTCCCCGCGGGATCTGGTGCTGCGTTCGACCGTCGGCCGTCATACGGATCTCCCCGAGGAGCCCTACGCGATGTCGCAGCCAGTCGGCCGCCCCACCCCGATCACCAACGCCACCCACGTGCAGAAGCCGTCCGGGATGCCGATCCACAAGTACCGGCCGTTCGAAGCGGTGCACCTGCCCGACCGCGCCTGGCCGGAGCAGCGGATCACCAAGGCCCCCCGCTGGCTCTCCACCGACCTGCGCGACGGCAATCAGGCGCTGATCGACCCCATGTCGCCGGCCCGCAAGCGCGAGATGTTCGACCTGCTCGTACGGATGGGCTACAAGGAGATCGAGGTCGGTTTCCCCTCGTCCGGCCAGACCGACTTCGACTTCGTCCGGTCGATCATCGAGGAGGGGGCGATCCCGGACGACGTGACGATCTCCGTCCTGACGCAGGCGCGGGAGGAGCTGATCGAGCGGACCGTGGAGTCGCTGCGCGGCGCCCCGCGGGCCACCGTCCACCTCTACAACGCCACCGCCCCCACCTTCCGCCGGGTCGTCTTCCGCGGCTCGAAGGAGCAGGTCAAGCAGATCGCGGTGGACGGTACGCGGCTGGTCATGGAGTACGCGGACAAGCTGCTGGGCGACGAGACGGTCTTCGGGTACCAGTACAGCCCGGAGATCTTCACCGACACCGAGCTGGACTTCGCGCTGGAGGTCTGCGAGGGGGTGATGGACGTCTGGCAGCCCGAGGCGGGCCGCGAGATCATCCTCAACCTGCCCGCCACCGTGGAGCGTTCGACGCCGAGCACGCACGCCGACCGGTTCGAGTGGATGAGCCGGAACCTGAGCCGGCGGGAGTTCGTCTGCCTGTCGACCCATCCGCACAACGACCGCGGGACGGCGGTGGCGGCGGCCGAGCTGGCCGTGATGGCCGGCGCCGACCGCGTCGAGGGCTGCCTGTTCGGGCAGGGCGAGCGCACCGGCAACGTCGACCTGGTGACCCTGGGCATGAACCTCTTCTCCCAGGGCGTCGACCCGCAGATCGACTTCTCGCAGATCGACGAGATCCGTCGCGCCAGCGAGTACTGCAACCAGATGGAGATCCACCCGCGCCACCCCTACGCGGGCGACCTGGTCTACACCGCCTTCTCCGGCTCCCACCAGGACGCCATCAAGAAGGGCTTCGACGCGATGGAGGCCGACGCGGCGGCCCAGGGCAAGACCGTGGACGACATCGAGTGGGCGGTGCCGTACCTGCCCATCGACCCCAAGGACGTCGGCCGGTCGTACGAGGCGGTCATCCGCGTCAACTCCCAGTCCGGCAAGGGCGGTATCGCCTACGTCCTGAAGAACGACCACAACCTGGACCTGCCGCGCCGGATGCAGATCGAGTTCTCCCGGATCATCCAGGAGAAGACCGACGCCGAGGGCGGCGAGGTCACCCCGGCGGCCATCTGGTCGGTGTTCCAGGACGAGTACCTGCCCAACCCGCAGAACCCGTGGGGCCGCATCCAGGTCCGGGCCGGGCAGACCACCACCGACAAGGACGGTGTCGACACCCTGACCGTCGAGGCCGAGGTGGACGGCACCGAGACCGTCCTGGTGGGCTCCGGCAACGGTCCGATCTCCGCGTTCTTCCACGCGCTGGCCGGCCTGGGCATCGACGCCCGCCTGCTGGACTACCAGGAGCACACCATGAGCGAGGGCGCCTCCGCGCAGGCCGCCTCGTACATCGAGTGCGCCATCGACGGCAAGGTGCTGTGGGGCATCGGCATCGACGCCAACACCACCCGCGCCTCCCTCAAGGCCGTGGTCTCCGCCGTCAACCGCGCGGCGCGCTGACCCCCGGTCGCGGCATCTCCCGTACGGCCCCGTCGCTCCCGCCCGGAGCGGCGGGGCCGTCCCGCGCCGTCCCGCGTGCCGTACACACTCCGTACGCATCGGCGCCTGTATTCCGGCCAGTGGGCCGGGCGTTGTCCGATACGGGGTGCTGACGGCGCATCACCGATGTGGCTAACATCACGTAACGAACGGCGACGGGGCCGGGGGTGTGCCACGTGGCCTTGAGGCATGGGGGAGTTACGGAGGGCTGACGTGATGCGCAACGGCTGTGTGGTGGGGGTGCGCACATCGTGGCGGACCGTCGCCGACGGCGAGTTCTTCTGCCCCGAGTGCGGCGGCGACCGCAACTACCTCCGCCGCACCGGCCGGCGCCGCCTCACCGTCCTCGGCATCCCCGTCCTCGCCCGTGGCGACGCCGGCCCGGTCCTCGAATGCTCCGCCTGCCGGAGCCACTTCGGGCTGGACGCGCTCGACCACCCGACCACCGTCCGGCTCTCCACGATGCTCCGGGACGCCGTCCACACCCTGACCCTGGCCCTGCTGGCGGCCGGCGGCACGGCCTCCCGCACGGTCCGTGACACCGCGGTCGCCGCCGTCCGCGCGGCCGGCTCCGCCGAGTGCACCGAGGACCAGCTGCTCACCCTCCTCGCCGCACTCGCCGCCGACACCGGCCGGATGACCGGCACCTACGAGGCGGCCACCGGCGGCCACTGCGGACACCAGGGCCTCGACCCGTGCGGCACCGCGCTGGCCATAGAGCTGCACGAGGCGCTGGAGCCGCTGGCGCCCCATCTCGCCCCCGCCGGGCGGGAGTCGCTGCTCCTCCAGGGCGCCCGGATCGCCCTCGCCGACGGCCCCTGCACGCCCGCCGAACGCGAGGTGCTCAGCACCGCCGGCGCCGCCCTGACGCTCGACCCGGACGACATCGGCCGGCTGCTGACCGCGGCGGCCCGCTCACCCCGCTACCGCGGCTAGCAAGCCGGGGGAGCCGGGGGGCTTCCCCGGCTCACGTGCCCCGGTGCGGCTCAGGCCGTCAGGCGCACCGGCAGGCTCGCCAGGCCGCCCGCGATGAAACCGCCCGCGGGCATCAACTCCTCGGATGCTACAGCCAGTTGGATGTCCGGGAACCGCTCGAAGAGCGCCGGCAGCGCGGTCCGCGCCTCCAACCGGGCCAGCGGCGCGCCGATGCAGTGGTGCACCCCGTGCCCGAACGCCAGATGCTCCTGTGCCGCCCGCCGGACGTCGAACTCCGCGGCGTCCGCACCGTGCTGCTCCACGTCCCGGCCCGCCGCCGCGTACATCGGCAGCAGCGCCTCGCCCTTGCGGATCACCTCGCCGTGCGGCAGCTCGACGTCCGCCACCGCGAACCGCAGCGGCAGGCTCGCGATGCTCGGCATCCAGCGCAGCGTCTCCTCGATCACGTCGTTCCACGACGCGCCGCCGTCCCGCACCAGCTTCAGCTGCTCGGGGTGGGTCAGCAGCGCGAACACCGCGTTCCCCAGCAGGTCGACGGTGGTCTCGTGGCCGGCGCCGATGACCAGCAGCAGGGTGTCCAGCAGCTCCTGCTCGGTCATCCCCTGGCCCTCGTCGTCCCGGGCCGCCACCAGCAGGCTGGTCAGGTCGTCCGCGGGCGCCGCGCGTTTGGCCGCGACCAGCGAGCCGAGCAGCTCGGCCACCGCCCGCTGGGTCGCCGCGGCCTGCTCCGGCGTGGCCGTGGTGTCCATGATCTCCGCGACGACCCGGGCGAGTTCGAGCCGCGGCGCGCCCTCCGGATAGCCGAACAGCTCGCAGATCACCTGCATGGGCAGCGGGTGGTTGAAGGACTCCCGCAGGTCGACCACCTCGCCGGCGGGGCGCGCCGCCAGCCCGTCCAGCAGCTCCCGGGTGACCTCCTTCACCCGCGGCACCATGGCCTCCGTACGGCGCGCGGTGAACGCCGGGGCGATCAGCTTCCGCAGCCGGCGGTGGTCGGCGCCGTAGGCGGTGAACATGTTCGTCACGCCGATCCACGACTGGAGCCAGCTGCCGCGCACCTCCGCGCGCTGCCACTCCGGCCAGTGCGCGCGCGGGTTCTTCGAGATCCGGTCGTCGGTCAGCAGCTGCTTCAGCAGGGCGTGGCCGGTGACCCCCCACGCCTGGATGCCGCCGGGCAGCTCGATCCGGGCCGCCGGGCCTAGTGCGCGGAGGCGGGCGTTCTCCCCGTGGATGTCGGTTCCGGCGGGGTCGATGACGAAGGGCCGCGTTCGCTGTTGTGCCATGGCGTGGCTCCTGCCTGATCCGGGGTGATGGGGGTGAAGCGGGTCGGGAGGGCGGCCAGGGACCGGTGGAAGGCCCCGTTGCGCCACGTCAACTCACTGGGGTGGACGGTGAGTTCGATGTCCGAGAGCCAGGCGGTGAGCCGCTCGATCGCGGTGATGGCGATCAGCAGCGCGTGCCGCTTCACCGGGCAGGCGTGCGGCCCCGCCGCCCACGCCAGGTGCGATCCGCTGCCCGACCCCGGCCCGTCCACACCCGTGGTGTCGAACTGGCTGTTGGCCGCCGCGTACGAGACCATCACCAGCTGCCCGGCGCGCAGCCACGTGCCGTGGAAGAAGACGTCCCGGACCGGGAAGTGCGCGGAGTAGTTGGCGATCGGCGGGGCGTTCCACAGCACCTCGTTGATGGCGTCGTGGACGGTCAGCGCGCCGCCGGAGACGGTGTGGTAGTAGCGGTCGTCGGAGAGCATCCGGGCCAGCGCGTTGCCGATGAGGTTGGCCAGCGGCTCGTTGCCCGCGCCCATCACGAGGATGATGTTGTGGATCAGTTCCTCGTCGCCCAGGGCGTTGGGATGGTCCATCATCCACGACGTGAGGTCCGGCCCGCGCTGCGCCTTCTTCGCGCCGACCAGCTCCATGATGTACTGCGTGTACGCCTCGTTGGCGGCGTTCGCCTCCTCCGGGGAGTTGCCCTCCATCATCCCCGCGATCGCCGCGATCAGCCGCTCGCTGTAGGAATCGGGCAGCCCGAAGAGGGTGTTGAACATCAGCAGCGGGATCAGCCGCGCGTAGTCCGCGATCAGGTCCGCCTCGCCGCGGGCGCCGAACCGCTGGATCAGGGTGTCCGCCGCGTGGTGCACCCGCGCCCGCAGCTCGTGCGGCTCGACGAGCTTGAAGCTGTCGACGATCACGTCGCGGTAGCGGACGTGCGCCGGCCCGTCGCTGTAGAAGACGTTCGGCCGCCAGTGCAGCATCGGCATGACCGGCGAGTCCGCCGGGACGGTCTGCATCCAGGCCCGGGAGTCCTTGGACCAGGTGCTGTCGTCGTTCAGCAGGTCCAGCGCCGCCCGGTAGTCGGTCACCAGCATCGCGGTCACCTCGGGCGCGATCTCCACCGGCGCCACCGCCCCGTACTGCCGCAGCTGTGCGTAGATGCGCTGCGGGTCCGCGGCGAACTCCGGCCCGTACAGCTTCACCGGCGCGTACGCGTCCGGGTGCGCCGGGGCCTGCGGCGGCATCCCGTGCGCCGGACAGCCCGGCGGCGGAACGGCGGCCTCCGGCTGCGGTGGAACGGCCTGCCCGGGGCAGGACGGCGGCGGGGCGGCGCCCGGCTGGTGGCCCGGCTCGTACGGGGAAGTCACGGGTTTGCGTTCTCCTCGGGCTGGGGCGTGTGGTCCAGGACATGGCGGACCAGCGAGATCAGCGCGTCGACGGACTGCTCCCGGTCGCGGGCGTCGCACAGCACCAGCGGGGTGTCCGGGTGCAGGTCGAGCGCCTCGCGGAGCTTTTCGACGTCGTACTGCGGGGCGTCGGGGAAGGTGTTGACCGCGACCGCGTAGCGCAGCCCGGCCTCCTCCACGATGTCCATCACCTCGAACGAGTCCGCCAGCCGGCGGGTGTCCGCGAGGACCAGGGCGCCCAGCGCGCCGCGGGCGATGTCCTGCCACAGCGGGCGGAAACGCTTCTGCCCCGGGGTGCCGAACAGGTACAGCACCAGGTCCTCGGTCAGCGTCAGCCGCCCGAAGTCGATGGCGACGGTGGTGGTGGTCTTGTCCCGCACCCCGGCGAGGTCGTCGACCATCGCGCCGGACTGCGTCATCACTTCTTCGGTGTGCAGCGGCGGGGTCTCCGACAGCGCCCGGATCAGTGTGGTCTTGCCGACCCCGAACGGGCCGGCGACCAGCAGTTTCACCAGGGTCTGGTGCTCGCCCGCGAGGTACATGGTGCCGGTCCCGGCGCCGGGGCTAGGACTTGAGAGAGCGGAGTCCATCGAGAACCCTCTCCAGGATCTGCCGGTCGAATTGCTCGGCTTCGGGTATGGGGACTCGGGCGTGCAGGCGCCCGGCATCGACGAGGTCGGCCACCAGCACCTTCACCACGCTCACCGGGAGGTGCAGATGGGCGGCCACCTCGGCCAGAGTCAGCGCCCCGGGCCGGAGCAGCTCCAGAATCCGGTGCTCCTCGGGGCGCACCTCACTGGTGAGCGGCATGTCCACGCCGATCAGCACGGTCAGCCGGTCCAGTGTGTTGCGGCTCGGCCGGGCGCGTCCGCCGGTCGCCAGATAGGCCGGTACGAGGCGCCGTCCGCTGCTCTGGCGCGGCGTCATGCCAGGCCACCGGTGTCCCGGGCCGGGCTGTTCATGACTTTCTTGCCCAGCGTCGTCACCTGGATCTGCATGTGGTGCGCGACGACGCCCATGTTCACCTCCGGATCGGCGAACACGGCCAGGCAGGTGTTCTCGCCCGCCGGGATCGCGAAGACGAAGCCCTCCTCGGACTCGATCACGGTCTGCCGCAGCCGGGCGTCGTCCTTCTCCGTGAACGCCGCGGTCACCGCGCGCCCCGCGCCCTGGAGCGCGGACATCATCGCCGCGACGCCCTCACCGGCCTCCCGTGACAGGCCCGGTGAGGCCCCCTCGATGAAGCCGTCGCCGGAGATGACGGCGGCGTGGACGACATGCGGCAGCTCCAACAGGGGAGCCAGCACCCAGGACTTGTCCTCGGTGACACGGCGGCGGGTGGGGCTGTTCATGACTGGGCGTTCCCTTCGGGACTGCGCGGGGGTTCTGTCTGGGCTGCGGCCCGGCCGGACTCGGTGCCTCGCTGGAGCGCCGCCCAGCGGGACCCCGTCTCCTCCGGGGAGCGCAGGTTGAACGTTTCGGTGGGGGTGTCGACCTCCTGCTCGGCGACCGGACGACGGCGCCGGCGGCGCGGCAGCTCACCCTCGGCCGGCGACTGCGGCTGCGGCTGCGGCTGCGCCGGCTCCGGCGCGGCGGACTCCGCGGCCGGGGACGGGGCCGGAGCGGCGTGCGCGGGCCGCTGCTGCGCGGGCGCGGCCGGCGCGGCTCCCGCGGGGGTGGCCGGCGCGCCCGCCCCGCTCGGCATCGCGGACGGCACCGCCGCCCGGTCCCGCGGCCCGCCGGGGGCCCGGTGCGGCATCGGCGCCATCACCGACATCGGCCGCGCGCCCTCGTCGAGCACGGTCAGCAGCGGATCGCCCGGGATGTACACCACGGCCCGCACCCCTCCGTACGGCGACGCCTCCACGTGCACCCCGAACCCGTACTGCCGCACCAGCTGGCCGGCGGCGGCGAAGCCCGACCGCGGCGGATCGCCGAGCTGCGTCAGCAGCAGGCCGTCACCACCCGCCAGCAACTCCATCGCGTGCTTGATCTCGTCGTCGTGCATGCCGACGCCGTAGTCGTCGATGATCACCGAGGCGCCCCGGCTGCCCTGCTGGAGCGTGACGGAGACCGGCAGTTCGCGGTGTGAGTGGTGCAGCGCGTTCGCCAGCAGCTCGGTGACGGTGATCGCGATCGGCTCGACGGCCCGCGCCACCACCGCGACCGGGTCCCGCAGCTGGTTGCTGATCTGCACCCGCTCGTAGCCGCGCAGCCGCGAGGTGGCGCCCACCACCAGCTCCGCGAGGTAGGAGTCCTCGCGGGTCAGGCCGGGCCAGGCACCGCACACCACCCCCGTGGCCTGGACGCGCCGCAGCGCCTGCTCGTTGAGGAAGTCCGCCTCCAGCAGGTCCTGCGCGATCTGCGGGTCGTCGTACGTGTGCTGCATCGTCTGCAACGACGTCTGCACCTGGTACAGCAGCGCCTGGATCGTGGTCGTCGCACCGCGCAGCGTGGCCTGCGCCGCCGCGTCGACCCGGGTGCGCTCCTTGGTGATCGCCGCACCGACCTGCTCCAGCACGGCGTTCAGCGCCTCGTCGGTCTCCGACCCGCCGAACCGTTTGTCCAGCAGGCCGCGCACCGGTACGTGCGGGTGGGCCAGCGCCAGCGTCAGGTCGGGCAGCCGCGCCTCGGCCAGGTGCCGGATCTCGGCCTCCGTGGCCCGCAGTCTGGCCGACAGCTCCGTGTTGCTGTGCAGCGTGGCGCTGTTGTGTTCCTCGGCGGCGGTCAATCGCGTTCTGAGCCCGGCACGTTCCTTGCGCACACGGACGAGGAGCGCCGCCAGCACCACGGCGGCGGCCGTACCTGCGCTGAGGCACCACAACAGCGCCTGCGGTATGGATGTCATCGAGATCCTCGTTTGGGACGGACGGGGATGTCTCGGCCACGCCACGGCTGCGGTGCGCCGATGTTCACGCGATGCTACCTGCCGCCTGACGGGCTGTGAGGGTCCTCAGCGTGCGGAGACTGAGAAGTACGGAAGGTCACGTTCCGGCGTTGATGACCGGTCAGTAACGTGATGTGGCCCCGTCATCCGGGGGATGGCGGGGCCGTGTGAAGGTGATGTGGGTGAGGCGTGGTCAAGCGCCCGGGAACCGGCCGCCCTTGACAGCGCCGATGAACGAGGCCCAGCGGTCGGCCGGGAAGACCAGGGCCGGACCGTGGGGGGCCTTGCTGTCACGGACGGGGACGAAGCCGGGGAGGTCGTTCGAGACTTCCAGGCACTCGTCGTTGTTGTGACCGCTGTAGCTGCTCTTGTACCACTGAGCAGCGCTCAGTTCGTACTCGCGCATCGTCGGTATTCCTCCGCCGTAGATTCGATCAGGGCCAGGGACGCCTCGGGCGAGAGCGCTGCGGCCCGGATCAAATCGTAATCCTGTTGCACACGCTTCACTATGGCCGGGTCGTCCAGCAGCGTCCCCGAATACATGCCCTCTGTATAGACAGTTGGCGGCGCGTCATCGAAGTCCATGAGCTTCAGTAGCTTGCCCATGGATGGATGTGGGCCCGCGGCGAACGGGAGGATCTGGATCAGGGCCTTGTGTTCGTGGATGAGCTGCAGGATGTGTTCCAACTGGCCAGCCATGACGGCAGGTCCACCCACGGGAATCCGTAGGACGGCCTCGTGCAGCACGGCCCAGTACACGGGCCGCTTGGCGCCTTCGAGGGCGACCGCGCGGTCCAGGCGCGAGCGCACGCCGTCATCGAACTCCTCGTCCGGCGCGAACGGGTTGCCCGCGCGCATGACAGCCCGCATGTACGGCTCGGTCTGGAGCAAGCCGGGCACCGCCATCGGCGCGAACTCGCAGATCTTCGTCGCCAGCGGCTCCAGCTCCACCACCTTCGCGAAGTAGTCCGCATACCGCTGGTCGTCGATGAGCTTGCGCCATGCCCGCTCGAAAAAACCGTCGGTTTGTAGCACCTGGTCGATGCGCATCGCGACATCCAACTGCGGCCGACGGATGGCCTGCTCGAACTGTCCGATATATCCGCCGGAGACGAACACCTTCTCTCCCAGCATCTCCTGGGTTAAGGCGGCGTTCTCCCGGTGCCGCTTGAGTTCGGCGCCCCAATACTCCCAGAGTACTTGGCGTGAGGCATTGGCCATGGTCTACTCCCTTTCCCTGCCCGGCAGTTGCAGAGTCGATCCTGTTGCTCAGGCTAGCTCCGTGGCGTCACGCTTTCACTGCGAATCGTGAAAAGGAGGTCGCCGATGAAGAATCGCGCTGAGGTGGAAACCGTGCTCACGGAATTGCGGGAAGCCTTGGCCCGAGCTGGCATCATTTTGCCGTCGCTCGGGCTCGACCCGGTTTCGTACGCGCATCGCAGCATGCCCCCGCTCGTGGAATTGGGGCGCTGCAATATGGACACCGCCAGGCGGCTGGTGAAGGCGCTGGGGGAGGGGTGAGGGCGCCGGTGGCGGCCCCGGCGTTCGGGGCGTACGTGATCGACATCCGGGACGGGCGGGTCGGGCAGGTGGTCGGCCGGGAGGGACCGCGCCTGTGGCTGCGGCCCGTCGGGGGCGGGCGGGAGTGGGTGTGCGCCCCCGAGGTCGTCCGGTGCGCCTCGGTCGCCGAGCGACTGCGGGCCGAGACCGGCTATGCGAATGCCCGCAGCCGGGGCGAGCGGGCCTGACGGCCGGCCCGGCCGCCGCGTGCGGGAGAATGGCGGCATGACTCTGTTCCGCGACGACGGCATCGTGCTGCGCACCCAGAAGCTGGGTGAGGCGGACCGGATCATCACGTTGCTTACGCGAGGTAACGGTCGGGTACGGGCCGTGGCCCGGGGCGTGCGGCGCACGAAGTCGAAGTTCGGGGCCCGGCTGGAGCCGTTCTCGCATGTGGACGTGCAGTTCTTCGCGCGCGGCGGGGAACTGGTCGGGCGCGGGCTGCCGCTGTGCACGCAGAGCGAGACGATCGCCGCGTACGGTGGCGCGATCGTCAGCGACTACGCCCGCTATACGGCCGGGACGGCGATGCTGGAGACGGCGGAGCGGTTCACCGATCATGAGGGCGAGCCGGCCGTGCAGCAGTATCTGCTGCTGGTCGGCGGGCTGCGGACGCTGGCCAACGGGCTGCACGCGCCACACCTGGTGCTGGACGCGTTCCTGCTGCGCTCGCTGGCGGTGAACGGATATGCGCCGAGTTTCGACGCCTGTGCGCGGTGCGGAATGCCCGGTCCGAACCGGTTCTTCTCCGTGGGGTCGGGCGGGGTGGTGTGCGGTGACTGCCGGGTGCCCGGAAGCGTCGTACCCTCCTCTGAGGCCATCGGGCTCCTGAGCGCGCTGCTGACCGGCGACTGGGAGACCGCGGACGCCTGCGAGGCGCGCCATGTCCGGGAGGGCAGCGGCCTCGTCGCGGCGTATCTGCACTGGCACCTGGAGCGCGGCCTGCGGTCCCTGCGTTATGTGGAGAAGTGAGCAACAGCGCCGGATGCGACCGTCGGCCACAACGACACCGTGAACACACCGTCCATCGACATCGATATTGCATAGGAGACGTGGGGCGCATGGCAGTACGCGGGATTCTGGGGCGTAATCGACGTGAATACCAGACGCCCGAGCCGCATCCCTCGGGTGCGCGTCCGCCGAAGATCCCCGGCGAACTCGTTCCCAACCACGTCGCGATCGTGATGGACGGGAACGGGCGGTGGGCGAAGGAGCGTGGGCTGCCGCGCACCGAGGGCCACAAGGTCGGCGAGGGCGTGGTGCTGGACGTCCTCAAGGGCTGTATCGAAATGGGCGTGAAGAACCTCTCGCTCTATGCCTTCTCCACCGAGAACTGGAAGCGGTCGCCGGACGAGGTCCGTTTCCTGATGAATTTCAACCGGGACGTCATCCGGCGGCGCCGGGACGAAATGGATGCCATGGGTATCCGTATCCGGTGGGTGGGCCGGATGCCGAAGCTGTGGAAGTCGGTCGTCCAGGAACTCCAGATCGCCCAGGAACAGACCAAGAACAACGACGCGATGACGCTGTACTTCTGCGTCAATTACGGCGGCCGGGCGGAGATCGCGGATGCGGCGGCGGCCATCGCGGCGGACGTCCGGGCCGGGAAGCTGGACCCGTCCAAGGTCAACGAGAAGACCGTGGCGAAGTACATGTACTACCCGGACATGCCCGATGTGGACCTGTTCGTCCGGCCGTCCGGTGAGCAGCGCACCTCGAACTACCTGATCTGGCAGAGCGCCTACGCGGAGATGGTGTTCCAGGACATCCTTTGGCCGGATTTCGACCGCCGGAACCTCTGGGACGCGTGCCTGGAGTACGCCAAGCGGGACCGCCGGTTCGGTGCGGCGCCGCTGGAGGCGGGCGAGACGGCGACCTGAGAACGGGCCCGCGCGACGGGCCGGTGAAACGGCGGACGGGCCGCCTCCCTGCGCGGGAGGCGGCCCGTCGTGCTCTGCTTCCGGGGCGTCAGGTGCGCCGGCCGCCGGTCTCCGACTCCGCCTTCGTCGCGCACTCGCCGCAGGTGCCGAAGATCTCGACGGTGTGCGCCACGTCGCGGAAGCCGTGCTCGGCGGCGATCTGGTCGGCCCACTTCTCCACCGCCGGGCCCTCGACCTCGACGGCCCGGCCGCAGCCGCGGCAGACCAGGTGGTGGTGATGGTCGTCGCTGCTGCACCGGCGGTAGACGGCCTCGCCGTCGCTGGTGCGCAGCACGTCGACCTCACCGGCGTCGGCCAGGGACTGGAGCGTCCGGTAGACGGTGGTCAGCCCCACCGAGTCGCCCCGGTGCTTGAGCATGTCGTGGAGTTCCTGCGCGCTGCGGAACTCGTCGACCTCGTCGAGTGCGGCCGAAACCGCGGTGCGCTGCCGCGTCGACCGGCCGCGGACCGGAGATCCCGCGCTCGTCGCCACCGTTGCCTCCCTAGGACGTCAGGACTTGACCCGCGCATGCGTTTGGCCATTGTGCCAGGTGATGACCGGAAGCCCTGTGCGGCGCTTACCTCTTCCTTTCCTTCCTCATGTGTCCCTGCCCTATGGCCGTCCGTCTCAGACCTTGACGTCTCAGACCTTGACGTCGTCCTCGGCAGGGCGGCTGCCCGGTATCTCCAGGGTGCACCCCTTGCCGGCCGTCGCGGCGGCCGCGGCCGCGCGCCTTCGGGCCAGCGGGGCGGCCAGCGCCGTGAAGACCACGAACAGCGCGATGGCGAACAGCACGATGGTCGCGCCGGACGGCACGTCGACGTAGTACGAGGCGGTGGTGCCGGTGAGGGTCACCGCGACGCCGATCGCCACCGCGGTCACGAAGGTCACCGCGAAGCTGCGGCTGATCTGCTGGGCGGCCGCGACCGGGATCACCATCAGCGCGCTGACCAGCAGCAGGCCGACGACCCGCATGGCGACCGTGACGGTGACCGCGGCGGTCACCGCGACCAGGAGGTTCAGCAGCCGCACCGGCAGGCCGGTGACCCGGGCGAACTCCTCGTCCTGGCAGACCGCGAACAGCTGGCGGCGCAGCCCCACCGTGATCGCCAGCACCAGCGCGGCCAGTACGCAGATCGTCGTCATGTCCTGCGGCGAGACGGTGGTGATCGAACCGAACAGATAGGTCCCCAGGTTGGCGCTGGAGCCCGCGTCCGAGAGGTTCATCAGCATCACACCGCCCGCCATGCCGCCGTAGAACAGCATGGCCAGCGCCAGGTCGCCGCGGGTCTTGCCGTACCAGCGGATCAGCTCCATCACGACCGAGCCGACCACCGCGACGAGGGTGGCGACCCACACCGGGCTGGTGTTGAGCAGGAAGCCCAGGCCGACGCCGGTCAGTGCGACATGGCCGATGCCGTCGCCCATCAGGGCCTGGCGGCGCTGGACGAGGTAGATGCCGATGGCGGGCGCGGTGATGCCGACGATCAGGGCGGCGATCAGCGCCCGCTGCATGAAGGCGAAGTTGAGCATTTCCATGGTGGCGGGCCCCTAGCTCAGCAGGCCGGTGTGGAGCGGCTCCACGGCGGCGTCGGCGTGCGGGTGGACGTGGTCGTGGCCGGGCAGGGCGTGCTGCCCGACCGCCTCGGGCGGCGGGCCGTCGTGGACGACGCAGCCGTCCCGCAGCACGACGGCGCGGTCGATCAGCGGCTCCAGCGGGCCGAGTTCGTGCAGCACCAGCAGGACCGTGGTGCCGCGGGCGACCTGCTCGCGGAGGGCCGAAGCCAGCACCTCCTGGCTGGCCAGGTCGACGCCGGCCATCGGCTCGTCCATGATCAGCAGATCGGGCTCGCCGGCCAGCGCCCGGGCGATCAGCACCCGTTGGTGCTGTCCTCCCGACAGGGCGTTGACGGAGTCCCGGGCCCGGTCCGCCATCCCGACCAGCTCCAGCGCGTGGTGCACCGCCGCCCGGTCCGCCCTGCGCAGCAGGCCGAGCCGCGTCCGGGCCAGCCGGCCGGCCGTGACCACCTCGCGGACGGTGGCGGGCACCCCGCCGGCCGCGGTGGTGCGCTGCGGCACGTAACCGATCCGCGCCCAGTCCTTGAAGCGGCGGAACGGCGTCCCGAAGAGCGCCAGCTCGCCGTCGGTCAGCGGGACCTGGCCGATCACCGAGCGGACGGCGGTGGACTTGCCCGAGCCGTTGGCGCCGAGCAGCGCGACGACCTCGCCGGTCCGCACGGTCAGGTCGATCCCGCGCAGCACCGGCCGGGCCCCGAGCGACGCGGTGGCCCCGCGCAGCTCGATGACGGCCGTCCGGTCCCGGGCGGGCGGGTCCCCGGCGGGCCGGTCCGCGGCCTCCGGGGCTATGACGGGCTGGCCGGTGTCCTTCATCTGCTGACCTCCGTCGTGCGGGGCGTCCCGGGGCGCGGGGTGCGCGGGGTGCGCGGGGGATGGGCGTGGTGCGGGGCGTACGGGCCGGTGTGCGGGGCGGGCCCGGTCCGCGGGCGGGGCGCTCGGCCGGTCACTTGGTGCCGAGCGCCTTCTGCAGCGCGGCGAGGTTGGCGCGCTGCACCGAGAAGTAGTCGGTGCCGCGGGACTTGCCGGTGATGCCCTCCAGCGGGTCCAGCACGTCCGTCTTCAGGTGCAGGTCCCCGGCGAGGGTCTTCGCGGTGGCCGGGTTGGCCAGCGTCTCGAAGAACACCGTCGAGACGTGGTGGGTGGCCGCCAGGGTGTGCAGGTCCTTGATGCGGTTGGCGCTGGGCTCGGACTCCGGGTCCAGGCCGCTGATCGCCTCCTCGGTCAGGCCGTACCGCTCGGCGAGGTAGCCGAAGGCCGCGTGCGTGGTGATGAAGGTGTCCGAGGCGCGGTTCTTCAGCCCGTCCGCGAACTCCTTGTTCAGCGCGTCCAGCTTCTTCACCAGGGCGTCGGTGTTCTTCTGGTAGTCGGCCTTGTGCGCCGGGTCGGCCGCCGCGAAGGTGGTGTTGACCCCCTTGGCGACCTGGGCGAACCGCACCGGGTCCAGCCAGACGTGCGGGTCCTGGCCGGGCTCGGACTCGGAGTGCGAGTGGTTGTCGCCGGTGGTGTGGTGGTGCCCGTCGACCTCGGGGCCGTGCGTCTCCATGCTGGTCAGCTTCGCCGCGTCGGCGATGTGCTTCACCCCGGACTGGGCGACCGCGTCGTCCACGGCGGGCTGCAGGCCCTTGAGGTAGACGATCGCGCCGGCCTCGCCGAGCCGGCCGGTCTGCTGGGGGGTGAGCGTCAGGTCGTGCGGCTCGACGCCGGGCTTGGTGAGGTTGGACACCTCGACATGGGACCCGCCGATCTGCTGGGCGAGGAACTGCAGCGGATAGAACGACGCCGTCACCTTCAGCTTGCCGTCGTCGGTACGCCCGGAGGCGTCGGTGGAGCAGGCGGAGAGGGTCAGCAGACCGAGAACCGCGGCTCCGGCGACGGCGGCGGTGGATATGCGACGACGTATGTTCATGACACTCATTTTCAACAAAGGTGGAAATGATTGTCAACAAAGTGCGCGCCAGGTCACAGCCCGCCGACAACCGGCCGGAACCGATCCCGAATCGATTTGGTCCGGGGGGTACGCCCGCCGCTACCCTGAACTATTCGCCCAGCCGTCTCGCGATCACCACACCTCACCGAGGCGCAGCGCGCCCCCTATCCACTGTCCGACGTCGTACTGAAGAGAGCACCGTGGCCGCCGACAAGATCGATACCATCGTCAGCCTGAGCAAGCGCCGTGGCTTCGTCTACCCCTGCAGTGAGATCTACGGCGGCTCCCGCGCTGCCTGGGACTACGGTCCCCTCGGCGTCGAGCTCAAGGAGAACATCAAGCGCCAGTGGTGGCGCGCCATGGTCACCTCCCGCGAGGACGTGGTCGGCATCGACTCGTCGGTGATCCTGGCCCCCGAGGTGTGGCAGGCGTCCGGCCACGTCGCCACCTTCACCGACCCGCTCACCGAGTGCACCTCCTGCCACAAGCGCTTCCGCGCCGACCACCTGGAGGAGGCGTACGAGGCCAAGCACGGCAGGCTCCCCGAGAACGGCCTCGCCGACGTCAACTGCCCGCACTGCGGCAACAAGGGCGGCTTCACCGAGCCCAAGCAGTTCTCCGGTCTGCTCTCCACCCACCTCGGCCCCTCGCAGGACACCGCGTCCATCGCCTACCTGCGCCCCGAGACCGCCCAGGGCATCTTCACCAACTTCGCGCAGGTCCAGCAGACCTCCCGGAAGAAGCCCCCGTTCGGCATCGCCCAGATGGGCAAGTCCTTCCGGAACGAGATCACCCCGGGCAACTTCATCTTCCGCACCCGCGAGTTCGAGCAGATGGAGATGGAGTTCTTCGTCAAGCCGGGCGAGGACGAGCAGTGGCACGAGTACTGGATGGAGCAGCGCTGGAACTGGTACCGCGACCTCGGTCTCCGCGAGGAGAACGTCCGCTGGTACGAGCACCCCAAGGAGAAGCTCTCCCACTACTCCAAGCGCACCGCTGACATCGAGTACCGCTTCCAGTTCGGCGGCTCGGAGTGGGGCGAGCTGGAGGGCGTCGCCAACCGCACCGACTACGACCTCAACGCGCACGCCAAGGCGTCCGGCCAGGACCTCGCCTACTTCGACCAGGAGGCCGGCGAGCGCTACACCCCGTACGTCATCGAGCCGGCGGCCGGTGTCGGCCGCACCATGCTCGCCTTCCTCCTCGACGCCTACACCGAGGACGAGGCGCCCAACGCCAAGGGCAAGCTGGAGAAGCGCACCGTGCTGCGGCTCGACCCGCGCCTGTCGCCGGTGAAGGTCGCGGTCCTCCCGCTCTCCCGCAACCCGCAGCTCTCCCCGAAGGCGAAGGGCCTCGCGGCGGACCTCCGGAAGTTCTGGAACATCGAGTTCGACGACGCGGGCGCCATCGGCCGCCGCTACCGCCGCCAGGACGAGATCGGCACGCCGTTCTGCGTCACCGTCGACTTCGACACCCTCGACGACAACGCCGTCACGGTCCGCGAGCGCGACACCATGAAGCAGGAGCGCGTGAGCCTGGACCAGATCCAGTCGTACCTGGGTGCGCGACTGCTCGGCTGCTGAGCCGCCTGACGGCGGGAACGCCGACGGTTCCGCCTGACGGCGGGAATACCGACGACGGCGCCGGCCGGTCCCCTAGCGGGGGGCCGGCCGGCGTTGTGTTGTTGTCGCGTCCGGTTGCCGGTGGCGCGTCCGGCCGCCCGTGCCCCTGGCCGTCCGGCGCCCGACACAGGTCCTAACCGCGCAGACCGCGCAGTACGAGGTCGCGGACGGCCTCGAAGTCGGCGGTGATCTCCGGGCGGGACCACTCGGGCGCGTAACACGGGTCGTGGAAGCGGCCGGTGGCGGCGAAGACCGCGTGCGCGGTGGTGGCGGGGGCGTCGGAATGGAAGGTGCCCTCCGCGACACCCGCCTCGATGATCTTCGTCAACTGCGCTTCGAGATCGCTGACATGCCGGTCGACCACGCCCCCGCTCTCACCGATCAACGTCATGTAGGTGGCGAAGAGTTCGGGATCGTCGCCGGCCTTGTGCCGCTTGGTGTCGAAGAGCGCGGCCAGCCAGTGGCCCAGCCGGTCCTCCGCGGGCCCCGCGTCGTCGACGATCGCCGCCAACTGCTCGCTGGTACGGTCCAGCCAGCGCGCCGTGACCGCCTCCCGCAGTGCCGTCTTCGTACGGAAGTGACGGTAGACGCTGCCGTGACTGACCCCCAGCGCCCGCGCGACATCGACCACCGTCGCCTTGGCCGGCCCGTACCGGCGCAGCACCTCCTCGGTGGCTTCGAGGATCCGCTCGGGCGTCAACGTCTCGGGTGGCATGGTGCCGGGCCGACCTTTCGATCAGGGGTTATCGACGCTACCTTCCCACGTAGCCGGCGTTTCCGCCGGGGTTCGCCGCTTGTCTGTTGCGCCTGCGGCGCATCGCGGTTCCGCTGCGCGGGGCTGTTGGGTGCGGTGCCGGGCCTCCGGGGCAGGGGGTGTGTCCGGACTGCTGTCGCTTTACGTCCGGACACACCCCCTGCCCCTCCGACCCGTCCCCTCCCGTGGGTGGTCATGGAAGACGGTGGGTGGGGGCTCGCGTGGGTGGTCCGGTGCGGGTCGCTCATCAGTTGACGGTCGCCCGACAATTGCCGGTCACTCATCAGTCCAGAGCCTGCACGGACCCACCGGGCACGAGCCTCAACTCACCTGAAATCCGACCCTCAACGGGAGGGGACGGGTCGGAGGGGGTGGTGTGCCGGACGTAAAGCGCAGCAGTCCGGCACACCACCCCCGGAGGCCCGTCACCGCACCCAACAGCCCCGCGCAGCGGAACCGCAATGCGCCGGAGGCGCAGAAGGGGAACTCCGCACGGCGGGGAACCCGAGAACGTGGGAGGGCGGCCAAGCGCAGCGGACCGGCCCCGCGCAGCGGAACCGCAATGCGCCGCAGGCGCAAAAGCAGCGGCGAACCCCGGCTACGTGGGAAGCAAAGCCAAGCGCTCAGCGTTCGCTGTCGAGGTGCGCCATCTGCGACTCCGGGTAGCGCGCGCCCGCCGCCGCGCCGGCCGGGATCGCGTGTTCTATGGCGGTGAGGTCGGTGGGGGTGAGGGTGGTGTCGAGGGCGCCGAGGGCCTCGGTGAGGCGGTCGCGGCGGCGGGCGCCTATGAGGGGGACGATGTCCTCGCCGCGGGAGAGGGCCCAGGCGATGGCGGTCTGGGCGACCGTGATGCCCTTCTCGTCGGCGATCTTGCGGAGGGCGTCGACCAGGTCGAGGTTGCGGTCGAGGTTCTCGCCCTGGAAGCGGGGGGACATGCCGCGGAAATCGTTGGCGGCGAGCTTGTGGTCGCGGGCGAAGTGGCCGCTGATCAGGCCGCGGGAGAGGACGCCGTAGGCGGTGATGCCGATGCCCAGTTCGCGGGCGGTGGGCAGGATCGTGTCCTCGATGCCGCGGGAGAGCAGGGAGTACTCGATCTGGAGGTCGGAGATCGGGGCGACGGCGGCGGCCCGGCGGAGGGTGTCCGCGCCGACCTCGGAGAGGCCGATGTGGCGGACGTGGCCGGCCTCGACCAGCTCGGCGATGGCGCCGACGGTCTCCTCGATCGGGACGTCAGGGTCGACGCGGGCGATGCGGTAGATGTCGATGTGGTCGGTGCCCAGGCGCTGGAGGGAGTAGGCGGCGAAGTTCTTCACCGCGGCGGGGCGGCCGTCGTAGCCGGTGAAGCCGCCCTCGACGGTGCGCAGGGCGCCGAACTTCACGCTGAGCAGGGCCTTTTCGCGCCGGGCGGCGGGGGCGGTGCGGAGCGCCTCGTTGATGAGGAGTTCGTTGTGGCCCATGCCGTAGAAGTCGCCGGTGTCGAGGAGGGTGATGCCCGCTTCGAGGGCGGCGTGGAGGGTGGCGAGGGATTCGGTGCGGTCGGCGTCGCCGTAGAGGGCGGACATGCCCATGCAGCCGAGGCCGAGGGCGGAGGTCTGCGGGCCGGTGGTGCCGAGGGTGCGGGTCTGCACGGCGTGCTCCTGTGGGTGGGAGGGGCGAGGGGTGGCGACGGCGGGATGGCCCGTCGCGCCGTGCATTCACCATGGCATGACGGCTGACAGATTTCAATATTTGTCATTCGTGAGGGTGAGGGGGTGCGTGCCGGCGAGGCTCCGAGGCGGCCCCGCCGCAGGTCAGCGCATGGTGCGGGGCAGTCGGAAGCCGAGCAGGGTGGTGCCCAGGACGATCACCAGCTGGGCCAGGACGGTCGTGAGGAACGCGTCGCGGATGCCCGCGGAGGGGAGCAGGGCGAGGAAGAGCGTGCCGAGCGTCGCCACTCCCAGCGCCAGCCCGGACTGCTGGGTCGTGACCATCACACCGCCGCCGACGCCGGCCTGCGCCACCGGCAGATCGCTCAGCACGATCCGCATCAGCACCGGCAGGACCAGCCCCTGGCCGAGGCCCAGCACGGTCATGCTCGGCGCGAGCACGGCCACCGGGATGTCGGGCCAGCCCGCCCGGACGGTCAGGGCGAGCGTGAGGAGCCCGGTGCCCTGGATCAGCGAGCCGGTGACCACCACCTTGCGCCCGAAGCGCTGCACCAGCCGGGGCCCGGCCAGCGAGGCGAGGAAGTAGCCGATGCAGAGCGGAGCCAGGGCGATGCCCGCGGCCGGCGGACCGTAGTGCAGTCCGCTCTGGAGGGCGACCGCCACCACGAACATGAAGCCGCCGAAGCCCAGCGTGAACGGGACGATCATGGCCAGCCCGCTGCGGATCGAGGGGATGCCGAAGAGCGAGGGCGGGACCAGCGGGGTGCGCCCGACGCGCTCCGCGCGGCGCTCCACCACGACGAACGCCACGGCGGCGAACGGGAAGACGGCCAGCAGCACCCAGGACCACAGGGGCCAGCCGGCGGCGCGGCCCTCGGTCAGCGGCAGCAGCAGCGTGACCAGCGCGGTGGCCAGCAGTGCGGTGCCGGGAATGTCCACCCGGCTGGGGTGCGGCGACCGCGTCTCGGGCACCGTACGCGCCGCCAGCGGCCAGGCCGCCACGGCGATCGGGACGTTCACCAGGAACACCGCGCGCCAGCCGCTGCCGGCCAGGTCGACCGAGACCAGCAGCCCGCCGAGCACCTGGCCGACGGCGCTGGCGACCCCGGCCGTGCCGCCGTAGAGGCTGACGGCCTTGGCGCGCCGCTGGCCGGTGGTGGTGGCCTGGATGGTGGCGAGCACCTGGGGCAGCAGCAGCGCGGCGGCCGCGCCCTGGGCGACCCGGGCGGCCACCAACGTCCAGGCGTCCGGGGCCAGTCCGCAGGCCAGGGAGGTCAGCCCGAACGTCGCCAGTCCCCAGAGGAAGAGGCGGCGCCGCCCTACCATGTCGCCGAGCCGGCCGCCGAGCACCAGCAGCGTGGCGTAGGCGACGCCGTAGCCGGCCACCACCATCTCCAGCGTCGCGGGGCCGGCGTGCAGATCGTGGTCGATGGTGGGCAGGGCGACGTTGACGATGAAGAAGTCGATCATCGGCAGGGCGGCGCCCAGCAGGACGGTCAGCAGGCCGAGCGGGGTGAGCATCGGGGCGGCCGTCGTACGGGGCCGGGCTGCGGGCCCGGTGGGCGGGGTGGTGGACGGTGTGTCCAACGTGGCGGAGGCGATGGGTGTTTCACTCACGGGTAAGAGAATCCCGGGGTGCTCAGCCGGGTACCAGAGTGTCCTTATCCTGGTATCAGCGCTACCTGGCAACCGGCTGCGGGCTGCGGCACGCTGGACGCATGACGGCGGATGTGAGCGAGGCGGTCGGGGCGGCGGGCACGAGCGGTGCCGCGAGGACGGTAGCGGGCCGCGACGGGCACCGTGCCGACGACGCGGTCCGGCGGGCGGAGCTGGCCGCCTTCCTGCGCAGCCGGCGCGAGCGGATCACCCCCGAGCAGGTCGGACTGCCGCGCGGCACCCGCCGCCGCACCCCGGGCCTGCGCCGCGAGGAGGTCGCCCAGCTCGGCGCCGTCGGCGTCACCTGGTACACCTGGCTCGAACAGGGCCGGGACATCCATGTCTCGCCCCAGGTGCTGGACGCCGTCGCCCGCGCCCTGCTGCTGGACCGCGCCGAGCGCAGCCACCTCTTCGCGCTGGCCGGCTCGGTCGATCCGTTGCCGGGCAAGGAGTGCACCGGTGTCCCCCGCGCCCTACGGGACGTCCTGGACCAACTCGCCCCGTATCCCGCCGTCGTGCAGAACAGCCGGTTCGACATCCTCGCCTACAACAGCACCTACGGGCAGCTGTTGTGCGACCTGGACGCGCTGCCCGACGAGGACCGCAACTGCATGTGGCTGGCGTTCACCCACGACGGGTGGCGGACGGGTCTGGCCGACTGGGAGGCCACAGTCCGGACGATGACGGCCAAGTTCCGCTCTGCGATGGCCGAGCACGTCGCGGAGCCGGTCTGGAAGGCGCTGGTGGCCCGGCTGACGGAGGCGTCGCCGGAGTTCCGCGAGATATGGGCGCAGCACGAGGTCGAGCGTCCCAGGGGCGCGGTCAAGGTCTTCCGGCATCCGGTTGTCGGCGTCCTCCAGCTGACCGGCACCAACATGTGGCTGGGGCCCAACCACGGGGCGAAGATGCTGACTTACACGCCGGCGGACGAGGCGAGCCGGGAGCGGCTGCAGGAGCTGGAGAAGCTGGCGCACGCGGTGGCGGTGTAGAGCAGGCCGATCCCCCTGCTCGGTGGCGCTCCCGTTACGCCCCGGTTCCCGCCCGGCTGTGGTCGCGGGCGCCCTCGTACTCGAAGAGGGCGGCGGTGCGCCGGGCGGTCGCACGGGCCCGGCGGCCCGTGGTCAGGGCGCCGAGGAGGAGGATGGCGCCGCCGCAGCCGACGAGGATCCACCAGGCCGGGTGGGCGGCGGCCAGGAACTCCGGGCGGGTGGCGCCGGCGTGCGCCCCGCCGGCCAGTACGGCGCCGAACACCGCGACGCCCAGCGACTGCCCGACCTGCCGGCTGGTGGAGGCCACCGCCGCCGCGACGCCCGCCTGACTGCGCGGCATACCGGACACCGCGGTGTTGGTGATCGGGGCGTTGACCAGCCCGAATCCGATGCCGAAGAGGACGTATCCGGTGAGCAGCAGCGAGGTGGCCGAGGCGGTGTCGAAGGCCGCGAAGAGGAGGCCGCTGGCCGCCATGGCGCAGCCGGCCAGCAACAGCGGCAGCCGCGGCCCGCGCCCGCCGACCAGCCGCCCGGACAGCGGCGCGAAGAGGAGCGTCATCCCGGCCATCGGCAGCATGTAGAGCCCGGCCTGGAGGGCGGACAGGCCGCGGATGTTCTGCAGGTAGAGGGTGTTGACGAAAAGGAAGCCGCCGAGCGCGGCGAACGCGCAGACCGCTATCACGGTGGCGCCGGCGAACGGGACGCTGTGGAAGAACCGCAGGTCGATCAGCGGTTCCCGGCGGCGCCGCTCGTAGCCGACAAGGGCCGCCAGGGAGGACAGCGCCAGCACCGCGCACACCAGGATGCGCGCCGACTCCCAGCCCGCTTCCGGGGCCTCGATGATCGCGTACGTCAGCGAGCCGAGCAGTGTGATCACCAGCAGCTGGCCCACCGGATCGACCCGGCGCGGCCGGGGCGCACGGGACTCGGGCACCCAGCGGAGCGTGAGGACGAGCGCCAGGACGCCGATCGGGACGTTGATCCAGAAGATCGAGCGCCAGCCGACGCTCTGCACCAGCAGCCCGCCGATCACCGGCCCGGCGGTCATGCTGATGCCGACCACCCCGCCCCACACCCCGATGGCGCGGGCCCGTTCCCGGGGGTCGGTGAAGGTGTTGGTGATGATCGACATGGCGACGGGGTTCAGCATCGAGCCGCCGACCGCCTGCACCATCCGGAACACCACCAGCCAGTCCAGGCCGGGCGCCAGGCTGCACAGCAGCG
Source organism: Streptomyces sp. S186 (assembly GCF_051603415.1). Lineage (NCBI taxonomy): Bacteria > Bacillati > Actinomycetota > Actinomycetes > Kitasatosporales > Streptomycetaceae > Streptomyces > Streptomyces sp. S186. The sequence goes on from NZ_CP193932.1 coordinate 5,592,538, forward strand.
AGCCGAGCGAGAAGACCACCAGACCGGCCATGAAGACCCGGCGGCGGCCCAGGCGGTCCGCGGTCGAGCCGGCGAGCATCAGCAGCGCGGCCAGCACCAGGGTGTAGGCGTCGATCGTCCACTGCATACCGGAGACCGAGGCGCCCAGTTCGTGCTGCATCGACGGCAGGGCCACGTTGAGGACGGTGTTGTCGAGACTGACGATCAGCAGGCTCAGGCAGCAGATCGCCAGGACGAGCAGACGCCGCCGGCGGCTGAGGTCGGTCATGGTTGAACGCTACAACGATCCAGGCGGGGCGTCCCCTGGCGGGGTGGCCGGGCAGGTGCGGGACAACTGGTCGGGTGCGGGACAATGGGAGCCATGAGTTCGCTGCAGATCGGCCCGCACACGGTGCAGCCCCCCGTGGTCCTGGCACCGATGGCCGGGATCACCAACGCCCCGTTCCGGACGCTGTGCCGGGAATTCGCCGAAGGCGACGGCTGGGGGTCCGGGGGTCGGCCCCCGGGAGATCGCAGCAGCGAGGGTAAAGGGCTCTTCGTCAGCGAGATGATCACGACTCGGGCGCTGGTCGAGCGCAACGAGAAGACCATGCAGCTGATCCACTTCGACGCGAGCGAGCGCCCGCGCTCGATCCAGCTCTACGGCGTGGATCCGGTCACCGTCGGCAAGGCCGTCCGCATGATCGTCGAGGAGGACCTGGCCGACCACATCGACCTGAACTTCGGCTGCCCGGTCCCCAAGGTGACCCGCAAGGGCGGCGGCTCCGCCCTCCCGTACAAGCGGCCCCTGCTGCGCGCCATCCTCAGTGAGGCGGTCAGCGGCGCCGGTGACCTGCCGGTGACGATGAAGATGCGCAAGGGCATCGACGACGACCACCTCACCTACCTCGACGCCGGCCGGATCGCCGTCGAGGAGGGCGTCACCGCCATCGCCCTGCACGGCCGCACCACCGCCCAGCACTACGGAGGCACCGCCGACTGGGACGCCATCGCCCGGCTGAAGGAGCACGTCCCGGAGATCCCGGTGCTCGGCAACGGCGACATTTGGTCGGCCGACGACGCGGTGCGGATGATGCGGGAGACCGGCTGCGACGGCGTCGTGGTCGGCCGCGGCTGCCTGGGCCGCCCCTGGCTCTTCGGCGATCTGGTCGCCGCCTTCGAGGGCACCGGCGCGCCGAAGGCCCCCGCCCTGCGCGAGGTCGCGGCCGTCATGGTGCGGCACGCCACCCTGCTCGGCGAGTGGCTGGGTGACGAGGCCCGCGGGGTGATCGACTTCCGCAAGCACGTCGCCTGGTACCTCAAGGGCTTCGCGGTCGGCTCCGAGATGCGCAAGCGGCTGGCGATCAGCTCGTCGCTGGCCGAGCTGGCGGAGGGGCTGCACGAGCTCGACCTGGACCAGCCGTGGCCGGCCGGCGCAGACGGCCCGCGCGGCCGGACCTCCGGCAACAACCGCGTGGTGCTCCCGGACGGCTGGCTGCGCGACCCGTACGACTGCGCCGGCGTCGGCGAGGACGCCGAACTGGACACCTCCGGCGGCTGAGGCCCCGGACAGGCAGGCGCGCGGCGGTAGTTCAGGCCCCGGGCCGGGCCCGGCCCACCGCCCCCGCCCCGGCCAGCAGCCCGGCCGCGCCGACCTCCCGATAGCGCGCCAGCAGCTCGTCGAGCACCCGCGCCGCGTCCGCGTCCGCCGGCGTGTAGATCCACATCTTGGCGTCCGGCGCCTCGGCGCGGGTGAAGCCGGTGGCGACGATGGTGACATGGCGGCCGTCGACCGCCCGGAACGTCTTGCGGTGCGCGGCCGGCGCGGAGACGTCATGGCGCGCCCACATTTCCGCGAACAGCGGGGACGCCTCGGAAAGCCGCCGGATATACGCCTGCCACTGCGGATCCTGGAGCCGGCTGCCGAATTCGTTCCGCAAATTCCCCAGCATGAAGGAGACTTCGTGCTCCCAGTTCACCAGCGGCTGGGATTCCTCGTCCGCGGTGAACAGCCGCCACAGCACGTTCCGTTCGGCCGGCGGCAGCAGCACCATCCGCGGATCGAGCGCGGCATAGGCGTCGTTGAAGGCGAGGAGGTCGTAACGGGCGCCGACCAGGCCCACCGGCAGCGGGTTCAACGCGTCGAGGATCGTCTGGAGCGTGCGCTCGCCGGGCGGCGGGGCGACGGGCGCGGGCGCGGCGGTGGCGCCGGGGACGCCGGCGAGCCGGTGCAGATGCGCGCGCTCCGCCGAGTCGAGCAGCAGCGCCCCGGCGATCGCGTCAAGCACCTGCACACTGGGGTTGATCGGCCGCCCCTGCTCCAGCCACGTGTACCAGGCCACTCCGACGCCCGCCCGCTCGGCGACCTCCTCGCGGCGCAGTCCCGGGGTGCGGCGCCGCGGGCCGACGGGCAGCCCGACGTCCTGGGGGGCGAGGCGCTCCCGGCGGAGCCGGAGGAACGCGGCGAGTTCACCGCGCCGGGCGGCTGCGGTGACGGCGGGGCGGAGGGGGGACAGGGGGGTCGCGGACACCGCACCATCATCGGCGACGCCCGCGGACGTCTGCCAGATACCACCGGTACCAGGATCACTGCGTCCTGGTACCCGAATGCGCCGCCGCTGATGATCGCCGTCATGAACGGAACAACGCACGGAACAAGGAACGGAACAACGAACGGAACAACGCACGCCCCCGGAACGGGAATTGCCGGGGCGCCGACGCACACGTCGACGCCCCCGGCGGCACATCGCGGCACCGGAATTCTCGTCGTCATCCTCGGCGCGGTCTTCATGGCGCTGCTGGACGCCACCGTCGTCAATGTCGCGACCCCCGCCATCCGCGGCGATCTGCGTACCACCGGCTCCGCGCTGCAACTGATCGTCTCCGGTTACACCCTGGCGTACGCGGCGCTGCTGATCACCGGGGCCCGGCTCGGCGCCCGGCACGGCTTCCGGACCGTCTTCCTGCTGGGACTGACGGTCTTCACCCTCGCCTCGGCCGCCTGCGGGCTGGCGCCGGGGGCGGCGGCGCTGATCGGCGCGCGGGTGGTGCAGGGGCTGGGCGCCGGGCTGATGGTGCCGCAGATCTACAGCCTGATCCAGGTCACCTTCGAAGGGCGGGCGCGGGCCCGGGCGTTGAGCCTTTACGCGACGGCGATCGCGGCGGCGGTGGTGGTCGGGCAGGTCGCCGGCGGGCTGCTGGTCAGCGCGGACCTGTTCGGCACCGGCTGGCGCCCGGTCTTCCTGATCAATGTGCCGGTCGGGGCGGCGCTGCTGGCCGCCGCGGCCCGGCTGCTGCCGCGGGAGTCGGCCCGCGCGGCCAAGGCGCTGGATCTGCCCGGTGTGGCGACGCTGACCGCCGCGCTGCTGTTGCTGGTCGTCCCGCTGGTCCTGGGGCACGAGCGGCACTGGCCGCGGTGGACGGGAGTGTGCCTGGCCGGCGCGGTACCGGCGGCGCTGCTGTTCGTCCTCGTCGAGCGGGCGGTGGCCCGGCGCGGGGGCGCGCCGCTGGTCCCCGCGCGGGTGCTGCGCTCGCCGGACCTGGTGTGGGGTGCGGCGGCGCTGTTCTTCTGCATGGCCGGCTATGCGGGCTTCCTGTTCGCCTTCTCCCAGCATCTCCAGACGGGCCTGGGGGAGTCCGCGGTGCGCGCCGGGCTGACCTTCGCGCCGCTGGCGGTGGGGGTGGCCGCGGGCAGCCTCACCTGGCGGCGGCTGCCGGCCCGTTGGCATCTGCCGATGATCGCCGCGGCCTGCGTCCTGGCCGCGGCCGGCTACCTCGGCCTCGGCCTGGTCCTGCGCGGCGGCGGCACCGGCGGCCCGGCCCTGCTGCTGCTCCAGCTGGTCTGGGGGCTGGGCCTGGGCTTCACCACCAGTCCGCTGCTGACGCTGGCGCTGTCCGGGATCGCCCCGGCCGACGCCGCCGACGCCAGCGGGGTGTTGACCACCGTCCCGCAGCTCGCCCAGGTGATCGGCGTCGCCGGCTACGGCAGCGTCTTCCTGACCGGGGCGGCGGGCCCGGGCGGCCGGGCGGCGGCCTCGGCACACGCCCTGTACGCGACGGCGCTCCCGGTGGCGGTCGGCAGCCTGCTCGCCGGGCTGGCGGTGCTGCCGCTGCTGCGCCGCCGGCGTCCGCCGGGCGGCGGGGCCTCATGAAGCGTGTCGCCCGGTATACGACTCCGGCCGCCTGAGCCGGCGTTCCCGCAGGCGGCGAACTATGGCCCGATCCCGACGCCTGGGCGCGCGGCGGCCGGTGCCCCGCCGCCCTGGAGCGGCGGGTGGCTGAATTGCGCGCCGATCTGCCGCCCGTTCCGAATCGGGCCCGCGTTCCGGTCGCTGCGCTTCCTGATCACATGGCCGTGAAGGGTCCAGATGATGGACCCTCCTCACACATGAGCGCGTGATTCTCGCCACCCCTGATAGGGGTTGCGCTCAGATGAGCACTAAAGACCGGGTTCCATCTCTCGCAATGGTGGCACCGGGTGCCACGCGGGATTCGTTCAACCCATCAAGTGAACCGTGGCGATCAGTAGCAATCAGGCCACTCATGACTACGGATCGCATCAATGCATTCAGCCTGTAAACGATGAGCGAAACCCATGATCACTTTCGATCCGCTGGCTGACACCGGGTTACGCACGTATGTCGACCAAGTGGACGTACCCATACGCCTTCGATCTGGGTATGTTCCTCGCCGTCAGGGCAGCCCGTCGGCGAGGAGTCAGAGCCGTGCCGGAAACACAAGATCCCCACGTAAGCCAGTCTTCTTCCGTGAAGTTCGTCTACGACTTCACCGAGGGCAACAAGGACCTCAAGGACCTCCTTGGTGGCAAGGGCGCCAACCTCGCGGAGATGACCAACCTGGGGCTTCCCGTCCCGCCCGGCTTCACGATCACCACCGAGGCGTGCAAGGTCTACCTGGAGAGCGGCAGCGAGCCCGCGGCACTCCGTGCCGAGGTCTCCGAGCACCTCGACGCCCTTGAGCGGAAGATGGGGAAGAAGCTCGGCCAGGCCGACGACCCGCTGCTGGTCTCGGTCCGCTCCGGTGCGAAGTTCTCGATGCCCGGCATGATGGACACCGTCCTCAACATCGGCCTCTCCGATGCGTCGGTTTCCGGCCTCGCCGCGCAGGCTGGCGACGAGCGGTTCGCCTGGGACTCCTACCGCCGCCTCATCCAGATGTTCGGCAAGACCGTGCTGGGCGTCGACGGCGAACTCTTCGAGGAGGCCCTGGAGGACGCCAAGCGCGCCAAGGGCGTCACCGTCGACGTGGACCTGGACGCCGCCGACCTCCGGGGGCTGGTCGACAGCTTCAAGCAGATCGTCACCAAGGAGACCGGCCGGGACTTCCCGCAGGACCCGCGCGAGCAGATGGACCTCGCCGTCCGCGCGGTCTTCGACTCCTGGAACACCGACCGCGCCAAGCTCTACCGCCGCCAGGAGCGCATCCCCGGCGACCTCGGCACCGCGGTCAACGTCTGCTCCATGGTCTTCGGCAACCTCGGCCCCGACTCCGGCACCGGCGTCGCCTTCACCCGCGACCCGGCCAGCGGCCACCAGGGCGTCTACGGCGACTACCTGCAGAACGCGCAGGGCGAGGACGTCGTCGCCGGCATCCGCAACACCGTCCCCCTCGCGGACCTCGAAGCGATCGACAAGACCTCGTACGACGAGCTCATGCAGATCATGGAGACCCTCGAAACGCACTACAAGGACCTGTGCGACATCGAGTTCACCATCGAGCGCGGCAAGCTGTGGATGCTGCAGACCCGGGTCGGCAAGCGCACCGCCGGCGCCGCCTTCCGCATCGCCACCCAGCTCGTCGACCAGGGCCTGATCGACGAGGCCGAGGCCCTCCAGCGGGTCAACGGCGCGCAGTTGGCGCAGCTGATGTTCCCCCGCTTCGACCTGGACGCGAAGTCCGAGCTGATCGGCCGCGGCATCGCCGCCTCCCCGGGCGCGGCGGTCGGCAAGGCCGTCTTCGACTCCTACACCGCCGTCAAGTGGTCGCGCTCCGGCGAGAAGGTCATCCTGATCCGCCGCGAGACCAACCCCGACGACCTCAACGGCATGATCGCCGCCGAGGGCATCCTCACCTCCCGCGGCGGCAAGACCTCACACGCCGCCGTCGTCGCCCGCGGCATGGGCAAGACCTGTGTCTGCGGCGCCGAGGAGCTGGAGGTCGACACCAAGACCCGCAAGCTGACCACGCCCGACGGCACCGTCATCGAGGAGGGCGACGTCGTCTCCATCGACGGCTCCACCGGCAAGGTGTACGCCGGCGAGGTCCCGGTCGTGCCGTCGCCGGTCGTGGAGTACTTCGAGGGCCGGATGCACGCCGGCGCCGACGACGCCGACGAACTGGTGCAGGCCGTGCACCGGATCATGGCCTACGCGGACCGGGTCCGCCGGCTGCGCGTCCGGGCCAACGCCGACAACGCCGAGGACGCCGCCCGCGCCCGCCGGTTCGGCGCCCAGGGCATCGGCCTGTGCCGCACCGAGCACATGTTCCTCGGCGAGCGCCGCGAGATGGTCGAGCGGCTGATCCTCGCCCACACCGACGCCGACCGCGAAGCCGCGCTCGCCGAGCTCCTCCCCCTCCAGAAGGCCGACTTCATCGAGCTGTTCGAGGCGATGGACGGCCTGCCGGTGACCGTCCGGCTGCTCGACCCGCCGCTGCACGAGTTCCTGCCCGACATCACCGACCTCTCGGTCCGCGTCGCCCTCGCCGAGGCCCGCAAGGAGCCGCACGAGAACGACCTCCGCCTCCTCCAGGCCGTGCACAAGCTGCACGAGCAGAACCCGATGCTGGGCCTGCGAGGCGTCCGCCTCGGACTGGTCATCCCCGGCCTGTTCGCCATGCAGGTACGGGCGATCGCCGAGGCCGCCGCCGAGCGCCGGAACGCCAAGGGCGACCCGCGGGCCGAGATCATGATCCCGCTGGTCGGCACCGTCCAGGAGCTGGAGATCGTCCGCGAGGAGGCCGAGCAGGTCATCGCCGAGGTCGAGCAGGCCCGCGGCGTCAGCCTCAAACTCACCCTCGGCACCATGATCGAACTGCCCCGGGCCGCCCTGACGGCTGGTCAGATTGCCGAGTCCGCCGACTTCTTCTCCTTCGGCACCAACGACCTGACCCAGACCGTCTGGGGCTTCAGCCGCGACGACGTCGAGGCCAGCTTCTTCACCGCCTACCTGGAGAAGGGCATCTTCGGGGTCTCGCCCTTCGAGACCATCGACAAGGACGGCGTGGGCTCCCTGGTCCGCAGCGCCGCCGCGGCCGGCCGGGCCACCCGCCCCGACCTCAAGCTCGGCGTCTGCGGCGAGCACGGCGGCGACCCGGAGTCCGTCCACTTCTTCCACGAGGTCGGCCTGGACTACGTCTCCTGCTCCCCGTTCCGCATCCCGGTCGCCCGCCTGGAAGCGGGCCGGGCGGCGGCCGAATCCCAGGGCAGCGACAGCCGCTGATCCCCCCCCCGGGGACCACGTCCCCCCGAACCACCGGAGCCGGCGGCGGCACCCTGCCACCCTCAACGCCCGCCGCCCGCTCCGGCTCCCAACGAGGGCGGCACCTGTGCGGAGGTGCCGCCCTCGGCTTTGTGGCCTGGGGGAACTCTTGGATCATGGCCTTGACCTGCAAAAACTACTCGCAGTGATTGTCGTGGTTTTCCGGGGGTTTCCTGGTCCTTGTGCCCTGGTTGTGCCCTGGGGCGTGGAGGCAGGGCACACGAAGCCCCGGCCCGTCGCGATGAGCGGCGGGCCGGGGCGTATCTGTTGCGGGTGCTGTGAGGTGCGGTTTCCGACCTACGCCGGCGGGTGGGGCAAGTCGAGAACCATGACGTCGTGGAGATCGGCACCGGTCCACGGGCGAGCATCACCGACTTTGCGGTAGCCCCACGATCGGTAGGCCGCCCGCGCTCCCTCACTCGCCGGATGGACGTTGAGCACCACGCGCTCGGCCTTGATCCGGTCAAGGAGTGATTCGTGCAGCCGGCGAGCGATGCCGCACCGGCGCCACGGCAGGCGTACGGCCAGCTCCATCAGTCCGAAGGTGCGGTGACCGTCCTCGCGGCGCATCTCGTCGGACACGGGCTCGGTAAGCGAGTCCCACCAGCCCGTCTTCGGCCCGAGGGGGCAGCCGTAGGCCATGCCGACGGGCGTGCCGTCGGGTGTGCGGGCCAGGGCAGCCCGGAAGGCGCGTTTCCGTGTCTGGGAGCGGAAACGCCGGAAGGTGGCCACGACGTCGTCCTCGGTCTCGCAGTAGGGCGGCTCGGCGAATACCTCGGCGTAGACGAGCGTGAAGTCACCTTCGGCCTTCTCCGCGGTCGGGCCGTCCAGGCGTGCGACGGTGGTGCCTTCGGATTGGGTCATGTGGTGCCCCTCAGACTGTCTCGCGGATGCGGTCGCCGCACTCGCGGGCGACCGCCATGTCGATTCTGGCGACGGCGTGCTGGAACTTCCGAATCTTGTCCAGCAACCGCGGCGACGAGATCCCTCCGCACACTTGAAGTGCGGTGGCCATCTCGGCGCATGCCTCCTCGGCTTCCCCCGCCTCAAGGAGTACACCCGCGAGTTTTACGCGGTACGAGGCGCTGTTGCGAAGCAGGTCACCACCGATACCGGTCACCGCAGCACGCAGAAAGGGAACGGCGCGCTTGGGCTGCTCCGCCCGTACGTACATGTCTGCCGTGGCGTAGTCCACCTCGAACGGTCCGACGAACTGGGCCCAGTTGGGTACCTCGGTGTCCGCATCGACTCGGCCCTGGTGGCTGACGGCACGGCTCAAGGCACGGCGCGCTCCGGACAGGTCTCCCACATGGGTGGCCACGTTGGCGGCACGCAGCGCGATAACCAGGTGCACGGTGTGCCCGGCACCGGCGCGTTGGGCGAGCCGGTAGGCGTTCTCGACGGCGCTCGCGGCTTCCCATGCCCGTTCGCCCCTGATGGTGAGCAGCACGAGCGTTTCCAGGACGGAGACTTGAAGGAGGGGGCTGTCGACGAGCTGGGCCGCGGCCAGCGCTTCCATGCATGCCGCTCGCCCCTCGGTGATCCGCCCACCGTCGTAGCCGTACCAAGCTCGGTGCCCGTGCAGCTCGGCCAGCATCGTCTGAAGCTCGCGCCCGACGCGGCTGGTGTACGAAGCCGTGCTGAGCGCTCCCGTGATCTCGTTCTCGATCCGGCGCGCTTTCGTCATGGCCGGCACGCTGCCCTCGCTGTGGTCTGTCTGGTACAGACCGTCGAGTCGCTCGCGCAGCAGGCCGAGGTCACCGACACCGATCCGAGGTCCTGACCGAGAAGACACCAGAGCCGTTGCGGCAAGCACACCGGCGTCGGCGACGAACGTCCTCCGATTCACCCCTTCAGGATCGCCGATCGGCGCGGACACCGACAGGCGATGGTCTGGGACATCGAACCCCATCTCGTAGAGAGGGACCCCGAACATTGCTTCCAGGACGGTCTGTTGACTCGGGTGGGGCAGAGGCGGAGGGGTCTCGCATTCCCAGCGGCGCAGCTGCCGAACGCTCAACGATGCATCAATGCCGAGCCGTAGGGCTTCCTGTCTGAACGCTATGACGAACGCCTGCTGCGTGTACCCCGCGGACTGCCGTAACTGCGCCAGTCTGTTGCCACCGATGCCCACCATGCGCTTCCCCTTGCGGCTGCGGTTGGTCCTCCCACCGTAACGAGCGGGCCGTGGCGGCGGATGAAGACGTCCGCCTAAACGTCCGCCTCCGCGGCGCCGGAAGCGCTCCAACTCGCAGTGGACTAGAGGCTCACCGCTTCATCGTCCAGGCATCGAGGAGGCAAGGCGTGAGCAGATGCACCCCCACGTATGTCGAGCAGAAGAACCTGCAACGGGATGACATGGATGAAGGAACCGCCGATCGCGAAGCGTCCGGTGAGCGCCCCGTGGGCATGCCGAAGTGGGTCTTCATCGGGGCTCGCGTGCTTGACACCGCCAAGGAGCGCGAGTCCGTCGTCCACGGGATCGGACAGCCCTACCTGCTCCACCACGAGCAGCCGTCCTGTGTGTGGCTGCGCCCGCCGGGCGGTGGGTTGGAGTGGTGCGTGGAGGTTAGCGCCATTAGACCGCTTGAGGAGGAGCCGTGCCCCGCCGTTCCCGAGAAGAGCTGACCGAAGCTCGCAACAAGTTCATCTCCAATCGAGAAAACGTGATCGCCCGGTACAACGAGGGCGAGTCCGTCGCCTCTCTAGCTCGCTCGTACGACTACGTAGGGGACGGCTGGGTGGCCGAGCAGTTGGACTCTTGGGGTGTGCCTCGCCGGGACCGCTCCGCAGCCGCGGTCGCCCGAGGGCCCGGCGTCCCGCCGATGCCGCGCTGACGACTCATCACTCCAGAAAGCCCTCGCCCCTCCGCCGTCAAGGCTGTCAAAGCTGACGCTCGCCGGATCGGGTTCAGTGGCCAGGAAGCCGCTCTGCGCAAGGCGCTCATGCATGAGGTTGGAGGCGACGAGCGCAGGCAGATCCGCCGGGACGCGACTCAGGGAGACACGGGCGCGACCGCAACGCGTAAGCCCCCTACCGGCAGGCTCATGCTCTGACGCACAACACGCGGCATACGAAAAGGAGATGCATGCACACCATCGAGTACGAAGCGAAGGCGCTGGGGATCGATCCGGATGCCATGGCCGAGCGCATCAAGGTGGCTGGCGGAAGCTTCCAGGGCGAGCGACTTATGCGCCGCTACGTGTACGACACGGTCCCCGCGGTGCGCGGGCGCTGGGTGCGCCTGCGGGACTCCGGCGGCGCAGTGACCCTGTGTGTGAAGACGATCAGCTCGGACGCGATCGACGGCACCCGGGAGACCGAGACAACGGTCGGCTCGTTCGAGGACACGCACGCGCTGCTCGGGCTCATGGGGCTCACGCACCGCAGCTACCAGGAGAACCGGCGCTCGTCCTGGCTGCTGGACGGTGTGCGGCTGGAGATCGACGAATGGCCGCGTATCCCGCCCTATCTGGAGATCGAGGGCGACACCGAGGAACAGGTGTGGGCGACCGCCGAATGCCTCTCCATCACTCGATCCGACCTGACCAGCGAGAACACGACGAAGGTGTTCGCACGGTACGGAATCGACCTCGACTCGATCAGCGAACTCCGATTCGCCTAGACCTCTCTACTGCACGTCGGCGGGGTCACCAGGCCCCGCCGGCCAGGAGGCGACTATGACCGACACTGACACGAACGCCTTACCGATCACGGTAGTGCCGGACCGGACCCTGCGCGTCAAGATCATTGATGCCTGCGGACTCGCCTGCACCTTCTGTCACAACGAAGGCACCCCGGTCACGACGGACAACCTCGGCCGCGAGGCCGGCCAGTTCACCGGGACGGCCGGCCGCTCCGGTCGGGTCTCGATCTACCTCTCAACGAACAGTGCAAGCTTCCTGCCGGAGCGGATCAAGGCCGATTCCGACTTTGCCTTGGCCCTGGCGGCAGTGCGCGGCAGCCTCCCGACGACCGAGGTTCACTTCACGGGCGGGGAGCCAACTCTGCACCCGGAGTTGCCGGCGCTTGTCCGCATCGCGCGACGCCTCGGCCTGACGGTGGGACTCACCAGCAACGGCGAGAACGGAGCGGCCGTTCTGCCCGAGTGTGCGGCGGCCGGGCTTGACCGGATCAACCTGTCCGTATTCGGAACAACGCCCGAGGAACTTGCCGCCGTCCAGGCGCCGCGCCTCGCTTCACCGAAGCTGGCGGCGCGGAAGCTGGACGCTCTCGCCGCCACGATCGACACCGCCTCCCGGCACGGAGTGAAGGTGTCGGCGAACATCGTGATCCCGGACCATGACCACGTGGCGCGGGTGCTCCGCATTATCGAGGAGCACGGGCGGGTCGTCACCGTACGGATGCTTGTGAACCTTGAGGACGACGGGGTGTCACTCGCTGCCATGCAAGAGGTTGTGGATCATCTCGGGGCGGTTCCGGTCCGCCGGATCGTCACGGCGGGCGCCTCCGATCAGCGCACCCGCTACCGGCTCCCCGACGGCCGGACCCTCTACGCGAAGAGCATCCGGCCCGTCCGGCTGCCGGACACCTGCAAGGGGTGCCGGTTCAACAACGACCGGGACTGTCAGGAGGGGTACTACGGCGTGCGCATGTACCGGGCGCAGGACGGCCCGTTCATGGTCGGCGTGTGCATTCAGCGTATGGACCTGTGCCTGACGTTGGGCGAGTTCGTGATGAGCCAGCGGTGCGCCGAAGTCCGGGACTTCCGTGAGGAGGAAACGGCCCGGCTCATGGCTCTCCATAAGACGGCCGCAGTGTCCCGCTGACAGCGACGTACGTGAACTGCACCAGAGTCCGGTACGGCCATGGCTGGTGGGGCTCCCTTTCACTTTCGTTTGGTGAGCAGATGAGCGACGTCGCGTGCTGTCGGTGTGAGCGGCCGGCGTACCTCGCCATCACCGGTCTCGTTCCTCCCGGTGCGGGCCGCTTGTTAGGCCCCGCGACGGGCGGTTCCTGCAACGCACCCCCAACCTGGCGGCTGACGTGGCGTCCGCGAGGGACGACGGCCGCGACGTGTTCAGCCATATCGGGCGCGACTGGAAGGAGATCAGACTATGGGCGCAGCACCTCCCGTCGAGGCAGTAGCAACTCTGGAGCAGTTGTTGGGGCCGGCTACCTGCGATCTGCTCAGTGACCGGCGGGGCTCCCGCGCAGGGAAGGTCATCGGCCCTCGAGGCGCTGCTGCGTTGAAGGCCAACAGCCCAGAGGCTGCACCTGGACGCGACAAGGCCGCTGAGATGGCCCAGGAAGACCGGCACCTCCTCGCCCTCACCGGTGTGGGCGCCCTCAGCCCCGAGTACCGGGTCGACGCCGGCGAATGGGAGGGCGGTCGGTGGCTGGCGGTCCGCTGGATCGACGGAACGCCCCTGTGGCGCACCCTCGCTCTGGCACGCGGCCCCGAGGGCGATCGTCCCTCGGTACGGCCGTGGCTCCTGGGCATCGCCCGAACCTGGGCGGAGCAGCTTGAACGCCTGCACGCCGTCGGTTGGGCTCACGCAGACGTACAGCCCACCAACACCCTCATCACCCCCGACGGCCGCGCCTCCCTCCTCGACTTCGCCCTGTCGTGCGGGCCCGACACGACAGGGCGTCTGCCATACCGGGGTGCCTTGACCCACACCACCGCCCCAGAGATCGCCGACGCCATCCTGACCACACCCGCCGACACCCATATCCAGGCCCGACCACCGGCCGACATCTGGGGACTGGGAGCGTCTCTGTTCTGGTGCTGGACCGGACATCGCCCCGTTCCTTACGCCGACGACACCCCGCGGACGGACAAGCTCCGCGCCATCGCAGGCGGAAAGCGGCTCCAACTCGATGACGCCCGGCCGTGGTCCTTCCCCGTCCTCGAGGAGATCGTCACCGCGTGCATGGCGTCAGCCCCCGACGAGCGGCCCACCGCCGCCGATCTGGTCGCCATCATCGAGGAGACCGAGTGATCGCGCTGCGGAACCTGGTTCCCGACGACGTCTTGGCCGTGCAGAGGATCTACAGCGGTGCTTCCGTCACCTTCACCCGCGGCCACAACATGACCCGCGGGGAGGCCACCACCTACGTCGCTACCGCCATCACCCAGGCTCGGGTAACTCCCCGCGAACGGTGGTGTTTCGGCGTCACGGTCGCCGATGACCTGCTCGGGTTGATCAAGTTCCGGGACCGTGGAGCTGGCCACGCCACCTTGAGCTACATCCTGCGGGAAGACAGTTGGGGGCGCGGGTATGGCACCGACGCCGTCCGACAGGTCATCGCGTACGCGTTCACCGCCACCCACATGGACCGGCTGAGCGCCAAGCATCCCCCCGACAATCCCGCCTCCGGTCGCGTGCTGGCCAAGGCTGGATTCACCTGCACCACCGTCTACCAGGGCCGGTTGGACGGTGCACCGGTGGCCTACCCGGTCTACGAGATCCACCGCACCCGGGTGGGGCACCCACACCGACCAATCAGTCCGTCCGGATAGGGGCGGGAGAGGCGGAGCGCCCTATGGCCAACGCCGCGGCGGTCGCTCGCGTGCGCGGCATCCCGCCGATGTCGTACTGGCGTCGCGTCACGCAACCGTCAAGGCCGTCAAGCTGACGCTCGCCGGATCGGGGTCAGTGGTCAGGAAGCCGCTCTGCGCAAGGCACTCATGCATGAGGTTGGTTAGAGGCGACGAACGCAGACAGATCCGCCGGAAGCAACTCAGCGAGACGGACGTGACCGCAACACGTAAGTGCCCTATCGGCAGGCTCATGCCCTGACGCACAACACGCGGCATACGAAGAGGAATGCACGCACACCATCGAGTACGAAGCGAAGGCGTTAGGACGGTGGGACGGTTCTCAACCACTCTTTGTGGGAGCAGCGACGAGCTGTCACGTCGCTATGTCGGCGCGGACTTCGCCCCGGCAAGCGGCTCGTGTGGGATGTGGGACAGCCTCGGGCGAGTGCACGGTGGCTACCAGCGGTGCCTGGCCGATCTCGCGGTGGTCGGACGGTCGGCCGTGATCGATCTGCTGGTCCGCCGGTTCGTGTGCCCGATCGCGACCTGCCTGGGCAAGCCCTTTGTCGAGCACATATCCGAGGAGATGAGGGTTCGGGCTTTGACCGCTACCGCTTGACGCGGCCGCGGACAGCGAGGGCCGCGAGGCCAAGCAGGACCGGCTCACCGAGCCGGGAGGCCATCTCGGCGTAGGTGCCAGTTACAGTCAGGTTCTGGCCGGAGGGGCGGAACGCCACTGAGTTGATGACCACCCGGAGAGACTTCTCAAACCGGTCGGCAGATAGGCGTTCCCGGTACGGCCCATCGGGATTAACCGGATCGCGAGTGTCGGTCGTCATCGTGGTGTGCTGGCCGCCGAGTGTGCCGATGCTCTTCGGTTGCGGGTCGTCCTTCGGCAGGCCCCACAGCATCATCACCAGCACAGTGGCACTCATGGTGAGCAACAGCCAACCGAGGGAGCGGGAGGCTCTCAGCCCGTAGCCGGACATCGCCCAGTACAGGCGAAGCAGCCATTGCTCGCTACGGGGTGTCTCAGGGGCATGACGGCGCATCTCCATCTCGCCGTAGTAGAAGTCTGCCGCCCCAGGCTCGTTCTTGCCGTCTTCGAAAGCCTTGCGCAGCTGCCGGTACACCGGCGCCAGCGCGGACGGTTCCAGCACCTCTACTCCCTCCGGCGCGGGCATCCAGCCGTCCGCGGTGGTGCTGCGGGCGGCGCGCCAGTGCTGCTCTTCGGCCAGTGTCCGCCGCGGTGTCCAGCGCATCGGCCACCAGCCGAGCCGACGCACCCCGTAGGGGGTGATGGCTAGTTCACACCGCCCCTCCAGCCGCAGCTGGTCGAGGTGGATGGTCCCGGCGAACAGGCAGTTGGTGAGGTCTAGGTCGGTGAGCACCAGGTGTGCCGCGTCCACCCCGCGAATCGAGGTGGCCTGCACGCGGGTGCCGGTTAGACCGTGCTCGGACATCTCTTGACCGCGCATGGTGAAGGGGCGGGGTCTGGATGAGATAGTCACTGGGCGCTCCATGAGGGCGTCGCTGAAGTCTACGGCGGCGTATCTCAGCCGCAGCGCAGCAGCTGAAGTCCAGTGGGTGCGCCGGCAATTTAAGGACATGGTGGCAGCCTCGATGGTCACGGCTGCCCCGAATACCGCCCCTGACAGATTCAGGGTTCCTCTGCAAACCAGCGGCCCCAGGAACGGCGTTTTCTTAAACGTCACTTCTTGGAAGGAGGCGTCGCCGTCGATCGTCGCCCCGCCAAACCTGGAAGTGCCGCCGATCGTCGCCTCGTCGAATCCGACAGTGCCGCTGATCGTCGCCTCGTCGAATCCTGCGTCGTTGCTGATGGTCGCCCAATCAAACCAGGCGTCGCCTCCGATCTTCACCTTGTCGAAGGAAGCGTCGCCGCTGATGGCCACCCCGTAAAACTTGACGTCGCCGCTGATCGTTGCCTCGTCGAACGCTGCGTCGCCGTCGATCGTCGCCCCATCGAATCCTGCGTCGCCGTCGATCGTCGCTTGGTCGAATGCAACGCCGCCGCTGATCGTCGCCTCATTGAACGAGGCACCGTGGCCGATCGTCGCCCCCTGGAATACGGCGATACCGCCGATCGTCGCTCCGTTGAACGAGGCACCGCGGCCGATCGCCGCCTCGCCGAACCCAGCGCCGTCCCCGATCTGCACATTGTGAAAGTAGGCAGCGCCGTCGATCTGCACCTTATAGAAGTCGGCGGTGCCGCTGATTTCGACCCAATTGAACCAGGCGTCGCCGCCGATTTTCACTTCGTGGAAACAGGCGCCGCCTATTGTTGCCCCGGAGAACCAGGAGCTGCCGCCGATCGTCGCCCCGTTGAACCTGGCGGTTCCGCTGATCGTCGCCTCATTGAACGAGGCGTCGCCGCCGATCTGCGCCTTGCTGAAGTCGGCGGTTCCGCTGATGGTCACCCCGTAGAACCAGGCATTACCGATATGGGGGCAATTTGTATTGGGGTCCGTGACTGAGGTGAGTAGTTCGTGTAGCAGTTCTTCAGAGAAGGGTGTACCTCGGTGGTCGAGGTCGGCACCGGGCTCCAGGCTCGCCAAGTAGGCGGACCGGTCGGCCTCAGTGAGGTGAGCAAGGCAGACGGCATACGGTTCGACTTGCCGCCCCCGGCAGCCGATCGAGTCGGTTGCGGAGTCGGCGTCGTGCTCGCAGCACGGCCAGGCAGGAACGATTCGAGCGGAGGTATTCGGGGCATCGGTGGTCATGCTGGTGAGAGACGCGGGAGCGAGTGCGGAAGGTTGCCGTTCCAGTCACACACGGCCGCAGAGTCCCAGGATCCATCCTCGCGCGCGTGGGTAGGGCATCGACCGGTCGGTGTGCCATCGAGGCGCGTTGTCAGTGCCTCGGTGTATTCGCGCGCCCGCGTACGCAAGACACGACCGGTCGCAGCGCGACATCCCGCTGGCGTTATGAGGGACGGTGGGGACGTGGGGGACGCTGTTTCCAGGCTGCTCTCTACCCTTCTCCTCCCCCTTTTCAATGAGACAGAGAGGAGTGGGGGTTGAGGCGTCCCCTCGTCCCCCGCATATGGCGTTTCGTCCGTTTCCGCAAGTAGAAGCAGGGCGTAGCGGGGGACGCCCCGTGACTGGGGCGGGTCCCCCGACGTCCCCGGGACGTCCCCCACGCGTCCCCTGTTGTCCTCTGACGCATGATCTTGACCAATCGCCAGAGGGTTCTGCTCACGGCACGGCTACGGTCGTCAGGGAAGTGGCCCGAACAGCATCTCCGCGAGACGCTGCCATGCTTCTGGTCGAGAGAGAGCGTCGCCGATGCTGAAGAGCGTTGCGTTGCCCGAGTCGCTGATGAGCTGCGGTGCAAAGTACTCAAAGCCCAGGGTGCTTCTGCATCACAGGGCACGTCGGTTCGTGTGGCAAGTGGTGGCCTCGCCGCCCAGCACATGAAGTGCAGCTGCCGGTGGCATCGCGCCGGCGCCCGTCTTCAGGCAAGGGCGTCACCCACCCTTCGCCTTTGCAGTCCTGACAGATGCTGTTCTTCGCGAGGCAGCTACAAGCTGCGGTGGTCTCGGCGACCTGTGACTTCATTTCGGGGACGGTAGTCAACGCGGCTTGCCTGGCGGTGGCAGATCCGAAGAATGCCCACGGCGATCAAACTCACCTGGCAAGAAGACACGATCACTTGCCAGCGAACAGCCATCGTTCCCTGATCGTGGCTGCGCCCCGGTCGGCGGGAGCCGTGCCGGGGCGCATGGGGGTACTGCGAGTTATGGCGCTGGTGTGTAGGTGACGGCCCATAGCTTGCCGTTCTTGTTGCTGCCCGAGGTGCGGCCGACGTGGATGCCGCGGGAGCGCAGTCCGGGGGCAACCTGGCGGATGCGGGCGCTGAGGATGGCAGGGGTTTGGGGCCATCCCTTGGTGAACTTCCCACCACGGTCGCTGAGAAGGTCGTGCAGATCCGTCATAGTCCCGGACCAGCCGTCGACGGGGAAGGTGGGGGACGTGGTCCACGTCCGCAGTGCGGCAGCGACCGGGTGCCCGTCCAGGACTGCGTCGTTCAGCGTGTCCTGTGCCCTGTTGAAGGTGTCGAGGCTGCGCCAGCCGGTGACGCGGTCGAGGGCGTGCAGCAGCTCGGCGAAGTCGGCCAGGCGTGGACGCTCGGCCAACTCTGCGGCAACTCGGCGACCGTGCGGCAGTCCCCGAGCGCGGTGTAGGCACCTTGGCGAGTGGCCGTGCCCGGGGCGACGGCGTACGACGATCCGGCACGTACGTCCAACTGCCAGCCCAGCACCCCTGCTTGGGGGCGCCACTGCGCACCGGCGGGCGAGCGGAACCAGTAGTGCAGTCCGCCCGAGGGGGTGCGCACGGTGAACGTTTCCGGGGCGCAGCCGGGAAGAGTGGCGCGCCGCGCCTCCACCAGCAGTGCGAGAACGTCGCGCCCATCGACGATGCTGCCCGGGACGATGTCGTCGGGCAGTTCGACACCGGGCAGCAGCCGCTCGGGATCGGTGGGCGCTTCTCCGCCATGGCAGTCGACGTCGAGGATCACCAGCCCGGACGGGCCGGCGGCCACACCGACCCCGGCGGTGGGCGTGCGCGTCCACCAGGCGGTGATGCGGTCGGGGTCGGTGGTGGCGGCCAGTACGCCATGGCAGGGGCGGCCGGACGCGTGGCACGGGCAGGTGTGCCCGTCGTGCTCGACGTGGGCAGGGTTGGGGCGCTCGATGGTGCCGGGCGAGCAGCGGTCGCAGCCGCGCACGGGGACCTTCAGGCCTGGGACGAGCGGGTGTACTGCGTAGCCCTGGCCGGCCAGCCACAGGGCTACGCGCAGTGGGTCGGGGGGCGGAGTGGTCATCGGTGGTCACCGCCCCAGCAGCGCGGCGAGCAGGCCCACAGCAGTGGCGAGGCCGTGCGGGTCGGTGCCGTGCACGCGGTAGTCGGAGCAGTGGGCCAGGGCGGCGGAGAGTTCGCGCGCAGTGTGCTCGTGGACATCGCGCGCGTCCCTGATGAAGACGCGGGCGCGGAAGCCGCGCGGGGTGGGCGTGAGGCCGTCGTACTCGCGGGTCGGAGTGGGCAGTACAGCCCACCCGTGCCACACGGGCAGGCAGTAGGTCATCGTCGGCGGGGCAAGGGTCTGGTGGGGGTGCGTACTGTGCATGGTGGAGCGTCCTTCTGAGCGGCCCGGGTGGTGAGAGACCCGGGGCCGCTGGCGATCATTGGC
This sequence comes from Streptomyces sp. S186, assembly GCF_051603415.1. Lineage (NCBI taxonomy): Bacteria > Bacillati > Actinomycetota > Actinomycetes > Kitasatosporales > Streptomycetaceae > Streptomyces > Streptomyces sp. S186. Next base: position 5,611,735 of record NZ_CP193932.1, read on the forward strand.
GAAGTGGTGAGCGAGGGCGTTCGGGCCGTCGGCGTGGCTGCGCCGGCGGCCCTCGTGCGTGGCGGGGGCGATCATTTTCGGGAGGTCCCGGAGATGATCGAGTTCGGCCGCCGTTGTGGGTAGCGGGGCGAGCGAGGCGCGCATCATGCGGCGTCTATCGCCTGCTCGTCGAGCCAGCGGTCGATGTCCTCCCACCGGGCCCGCAGATGGCGGCCGACCTTGAGCATGCGGGGCCCGCCACCGCGGTGACTCCACTGGTAGACGGTCGCGAGCGGCACGCCGCAATAGTCGGCGAGTTCGGGGGCGGTGGCCAGCTTGCGGCGGTCCGAAGCGGTGACGCTGGCGAGGGCAACGCGGGGCACGGCGACTCCTTCGGATGAAGCGTTATAAAATCGTTCTCTCGAAACTTAGTGATCTTGCGCCTAACTGTCCAGCGGAATGTATCGTTACGCTCCATGAGTCAAGGTGATGGCAAGAAACGAGAACCGGAAGGCGGGGCGGCCACGGGCAGTGCCCCCGCCACAGACCAGGAGAGCTGGGAGCGCAGCCTCGCGCAAGCCCCCGCTTTCGGTGAGGCGATCGGGAAGCAACTACAGCGCGTGCGGGAGGAGAAGGGGCGCACCGCGGAAGACGTAGCGCGCCAGGCGCGGCAACTCGGCCTCTCATGGCATCGGCCGACCGTCAGTCAGATCGAACGGGGGCGTCGCGCCCTCTCTGCCGTCGAGCTGATCATGCTGCCGCTCATCTACGGGTGCCCACTGAGCGACTTGCTGCCCGACGGGACGATGTGGCTGACGCCCGACGTTGGTGTGTACGACCGCGAGGTACGCAAAGTGCTCGCCGGCGACTACGACCCGAGTGCCCGCGCGCTGTGCGTGCCCGGCGGTTGGCATGTCACGGGCGTCAGCGATCGGACCGGCGAAGAGGTCGCCCATCAGATGGCACGGGCGGTGGCCCACATGCAGGCGAACTCCCCGTGGCCGACCAACGCCCAAATCCGCTTCGTGCAGGACTCCCCTGACGATGCCGAAACCAAGGCAGCCAAGCGGCTCAGCACTACTCCGCACTACGTCGCCTATGCCGCCCGCGAGACCTGGGGGCGCGGTCTCGCCGCCGAACGTGAGGCACGCCTGCTGGAGCGCGGCGAGCTGCCGGAGGGGAAACGGGCTCTCCAATCGGCACGCGGTCACATCACGCGCACGCTCATCGCGGAGATTGAGCCGATCGTGAGTGCGCACGAGGCGCGCCGCGATGAGCCGGAACAGCTCGGCGGTGCGCCCGTGGAGGCACCCGAGAAAGGGAGAGAAGCGGATGGCTGACGTCTACGACCGGTGGCACAAGTCCCGCCCGGCCAAGGACGACAAGCCCTGCGGCGAGCACACCAGCAGGACGCGCCGGATGGTCGCCAGCAGCGAGCACGGCAAGGGGAAGCGGTGGCAGGTCCGTTGGCGTGATGCGAGCGGGAAGCAGTGCAAAGAGAACTTCGAGAAGAAGGCCAAGGCTGATACGCGTGCGAACGAGGTGCTGGCGGATCTCGATCGTGGCACCTAATGGACCCGGAGAAGAAGCAGGACTTCCGCTCGTTCGCCGAGGAGTGGCGGACCTCGGCGACTCACCGGGAGCGTACGGAGACGAACGTCGAGCGGGCGCTGCGCCTGCATGTCTACCCGACCTTTGGCAGCCGACCGCCGGCCGGCATCAAACGGTCCGATATACGTGCGTGGGTCAAGGACAGGTCCGAGGTCCTCGCCCCGATCAGCCTGCGCACGCCCTGGAATGCGCTCACTTCCGTGATGAGTGCCGCGGTTGCCGACGGCATCGTCACATCCAACCCGTGCCACGGGATCGAGCTGCCCGAGCCGCGCAACGCCGAAGTGATGCCCCTGGAGCCACTGGTGGTGAAGGCGCTCATGGAGGCCGCGTCGGACCGCTACCGGGCGCCGCTGTGCCTGGACGGGACAACAGGTCTGCGTGGGGGTGAACTGTTCGGGCTGGAGGATCACCACATCGACTTGGACACCAGGGAAGTCCTTGTCGAGCAGCAGCTCATAGGCCCGGACAAGGGCGTGCCGTACCTCGGGCCACCGAAAACGGACAAGAGCTACCGCACCGTGCCGCTGTCGGCGTCAGCGGCCGAGGCGGTGAAACTGCATCGGGAGATGTACCCGCCGCGCGAGATAGAGATCGAGGATCGGACGGATCCCCGTAATCCGAGGACGCGTAAGGCGCGGCTGATGTTCCTGAGCGAGGTGAACGCTCCCGTCCGCCGCGGGTCGTGGGCGAAGGCTTGGGCCCGGATCGTGCGGCGGGCGAACAAGCTGCTGGAGGAGTGGGGGCGCCGCTCCTTGTCCCCGAGGGCACCACGCTGCACGACCTACGGCACTTCTTCGCCTCCGTGTTGATCAAGCACGGGGCTACAGTGAAGAAGGTTCAGCGGCTCCTCGGCCACGCGAAGCCCTCGATCACGTGGGACCTCTATGTGCATCTGTGGGAGGACGACGAGGACGACACCGCGGACATCATCGACGCGGTTCTGGCCTGATGTGCCCCCAGAGTGCCCTATCGGCCCATCAGTTCCACATATGTGCAGGTCAACCCAACGAGGGCGGCACCTGTGCGGAGGTGCCGCCCTCGGTTTTGTGGGCGGGCGGGGGAACTCCCGGAAGGCGCCGGTCCGTTGTGGGTGGCCGGTGGCTGGGGAATTGCGGCGGGGCGGGGCGGGCTTTGTGTCGTCCGCTTTTGAATGATTCAGGGGTCGAAGCGTTTGTCTCTGAATTGTCCGGGGGTGAAGCGCCGAGTGTTGGAATGTTCAACTGTGGGTCATTGGGGCTGAATTGGCCGAGGGGTGAACCGTTCGGAGGCGGTACGGCGTACCCGGATCGTCCGGGGTGGAATCGTCCGGACGGAAACTGTCCGTGCCGGAACTGTTCCGTGGGGCTTGCGACAGTCGGTTGTCGGCCGTTCCCGGGAGCGGGGCGGTGGACGTGCTGCGGACCGGGCGACCGGTGGGTCCGTGCGTGTCCGGAGCCGTACGGCAAGAGCGGCACCTGTGCGCACAGGTGCCGCTCTTGCTTTCTCCGGACTCCCCCCTCGGGAGCTGCCGCCCTCCCAGTCGGCGTGGGAGGCGGCCTTCGACGGGGCGCAGCCCGGCCGGTTGTTTGCCCATCACCCCCCACGGGATCGAGCAATCCGCGCCGTGCTCACCGTCATCGAATTGCCTCCAGCATTCCCCCCGGCCAGGGCCCCGCGCGACCCTTTTCAACTCTGGCCAAAAGGGCATGGTGACCGCGCGTGTTGGCGTGCATACTCAGGCGTGCCGGGGGCCGAGGAGATAACCAAAGAGTGGGGGTTCGGTGTTACGCGTCCATTTCAGTGGACTCGATCTGGCCCGCGTGCGGATTGCCGCACGCCCCGATGCGCTGTGGGAGACGGTCTTAAGCTTTCACCGACTTCGCGACCGGCGCGACGATTCCACGTTCGGCGGTTGGCGATCGGAAACCCGTGGAAGGTTGAATGGCGAAGCGCGTCTGCTGGCGCCGCTGGTGCCCACCCGCGGCTATTTCCCGGATTTCCTGACGCCCGCCGAGGGCCTGCTGGGCATGGACGAGGCGCTCGCCGCGCTGCGCGAGACGCCGGCCGCCCGGCTGCAGGTCGAACTGGGCCGGCTGGCGCCCGCCGCGGGCCGTCCGCTGCCGGCGTGGATACAGGCCATGGCGGACGGCGAGACCCGTTCGCTGGGCCGGCTCGCCGGGATACTCCAGCGCTACCACGACGCGGCCGTCGCCCCGTACTGGCACCGTGTGCAGAGCCGCATAGAGGCCGACCGGGCGGCCCGCGGCCGGGCTCTGCTGGATGGCGGCGCGGATCGGCTGCTGGCCTCGCTGCCGCCGATGATGCGCTGGCGCCCGCCCGTCCTGGAGGCCGACTACCCCGTCGACCGGGACCTCCATCTCGGCGGCCGCGGGCTGCTCCTGCTGCCCTCGTACTTCTGCCGCCGCACGCCGGTCACGTTCCACAACCCGGATCTGACGCCCGTCCTGGTCTACCCGGTCGAGCACCCGGCGCCCCGCCTCACCCCGCAGGTCCCGGCCGCCCGCTCGCTGGGCCGCCTCGTGGGACAGACCCGCTCGGAGATACTCCAGGGCATCGGCGTCGGCTGCACCACCAGCGAACTCGCCCGCCGCGTCGATGTGTCGCTGGCCTCCGCCAGCCAGCACGCCACCGTCCTGCGGGACGCCGGACTGCTGTCCACCCTGCGCCAGGGCAACGCCGTGCTGCACACCCTGACGCCGCTGGGCGCCGCGTTGCTGCGCGGCGGCGCCCAGATGGACGGGACGGCGGCCCTCTGAGGTCTGCCGACGCCTGCCTGGCGCCCCCGGCAGAACCAGCCGGGGGCCGGTCCTGGTACGGCCGGTGCGTCCGGTCTCCGGGTGTCGGTGTACCACCGGATGCTCCTGGACGGGAACTCCCCCTGAAGTAAGGCCAGTTGGGCTGGAGGGCAGAAGTGGGTGAAGCCCGGGAGATAGTCGTGCGCCGCCCGTGCGCCCTCGTTCCGCTTCCGGATTTCCGGCGGCAAATTGTCGTACGCCGCCGCCGTGTCGGCCCACTGGGCGTCCCCGCCGGGCGGCGGGGCCTCGCGCAGTTGCGACACGGCACCAAGTGCGGGCCGCTCGCGGAAGGTTACGTTCGTGTGCCGTACGTTCTCGAACGTCGGAGCCCCGTCGGCGGCCTTGTCAAGCCGCACCGCCTCCTTCGAGTCGCCCCGGGCCGGCAGTGGGCTCGTATCCAACTCCCCCTAATTGGCGGCGAATTGATGCTGTTCGGTGGCTGGCGGGCGCGACGGATCCGGTCCAGCCCCTGGGGCAGGACCGGTCGATCCAGTCCTCCGGGCTTCTTGGGGAGCCCAGGAAGTACGTGCTGTCGGAAGGCGAGATTCGGCCAAGTTGTGTGGGTGTCGACACCAGTGATCGCTGTCTCTTGGCTGGCCCGCCGTGGTGGGGGTTCCGCCTTCGGCGGGGGTGTTGGGCGGGGGCGCCCTGTGTGTGGTGGGTGGCGGGTGCGGAAGTCGTTCGGGCGGGAGGGAGGTGGGGCCGTCGTGCGCCGTGGGGCATGGGTGCGGAAAATCGGTGGGGTGGGAGTGGTGGGGGATGTCAGCCTGGCGGGACAAATGACCAGGAGGGGCGTGGATGGCGGACCGTGACCGTGACGGGGTGGCCGAAGTGTTGTTGATCGGGGGGCGGGCCGGGGTCGGGAAGACGACGGTCGGGTGGGAGGTTTCCGCGCTGCTGCGGGACGCGGAGGTCGGGCACGCCGTCATGGACGGTGACTTCATGGGGCAGGTGCATCCGGCTCCGGAGGGGGATCCGTCGCGGGCGGCCATCACCGAGCGCAACCTGGCTGCGGTGTGGGCGAATTACGTCCGGATCGGATGTCGACGGATGGTGTACGTCAACACCGTCAGTGTGCTGCCGGAGAGCACCGGGATGTTCGAGCGGGCCATGGGGGCCCGCGTGCGGATCGTTCGGGTGCTGCTGACCGGCACCGACGCCACGGTCACCGAGCGGCTCACCGCCCGCGAGCGGGGCTCGGAGCTGGACCGGGAGCTGGCGAACAGCGCCCGTAAGGCCCGGCTGCTGGACGAGCGGGTGGCCGCCGACACGCTGCGGGTGCCGACCGACGGCCGCTCGGTCCCGGACATCGCCGAAGAGGTGGTCATGGCCACGGGGTGGATGGACGGTGGACGGTGGGTGGATGATGGGCCGAAGCTGAGCGTCCCGTAACCGGCCCGCCCGCCCGCTTGCCCGGCCGCACGCACGGCTGCTTGTACCTCTCCCACGAACGGGGCGCGGTCCCGCTCACCGGCGGGAGGGTTTGGGGCCGGAGGGGTGGGTGTTCGGACGTAAAGCGAAGCAGTCCGAACACCCGCCCCGGAGGCCCCGAACCCGTCACCCACCACACAACAGGGGCCCCGCCCCAACAACAACCCCCTCCGCCGAAGGCGGAGAAGAGAGCCCCACCACGGTGGGACAGCCGACGACGTACGGGAAACTAAGGCGTCAGCCGAAACCGCAACCGACAGATCACCGCATCCGTATCCCGCCGCACCGCATGCGCCACCACCCCGCCCCGCTGGTTCTGCAGCAGCCGCTGCCACACATGGGCGGGCTCGGCCTCGGGGATCAGGACGGTGACCCGGGCGTCCGGGCGGCGGGCCGTCAGGTCGCGGACGTAGGAGGCGATCGGGCGGCCCAGGGAACGGGTGGGGGAGGGCAGTTCCAGCAGGTCGACGCCCGGGTTCCACAGTTCCCAGTCGCGGCGCAGCGCCTCCGCGGCGGGGCGGTCCTCGGCGTGGGTGACGGTCACGGCGATCACCTCGTCGCCCATCGACACCGCCGCGTTGAGCGCCTCGCCGGTCAGCCGGGACAGGTGGGAGACGGGGACGACGACCAACGAGCGGGCGCGCCGCGGCGGTTCGGGCACCCGGCCCAGGCCGAGGCGGTCGCCGATCCGCGCGTAGGCCCGGTGGACGGCCTCGAAGGCGAGGACCAGCAGCGGCAGCGCGATCACGATCAGCCAGGCGCCGTCGGTGAACTTGGTGGCGGTGACCACCATCGCGGCGGCGGCGGTGAGCACCGCGCCGAAGCCGTTGAGCAGCGCCTTGCCGAACCAGCCGGCGGACCGCTCCAGGTGCCAGTGCCGGACCATGCCGGCCTGGCAGAGCGTGAAGCCGACGAAGACGCCGATGGCGAAGAGCGGGACGAGGGTGTTGACGTCGCCGCCGGAGAAGACCAGGAGCGCGGCGGCGACGGCGGCCAGCGCCAGTACGCCGTGGCGGTGGACCTGGCGGTCGGCCTTCAGGCCGAAGACGTGCGGCAGGTAGTTGTCGCGGGCCAGCAGGCCCATCAGCACCGGCAGTCCGCCGAAGGAGGTGTTGGCGGCCAGCGCCAGCAGCACCATGGTGGCGAACTGGACGACGTAGAAGGCCCAGTTGTGGCCGAGCGAGGCGTCCGCGAGCTGGGCGAGGACGGTGACGCCCTCGACCGGCTGGAGGTGGAAGCGGCCGATGAGCAGCGACAGGCCGATCAGCATCGCGCCGAGCAGGGCGCCGAGCGCGACCTCGGTGCGCTGGGCGCGCCGGGTGGCGGGGGCGCGGAAGGACGGCACGGCGTTGGCGACCGCCTCCACGCCGGTCAGCGCCGAGCAGCCGGACGCGAACGCCTTCAGGAGCAGCAGCGCGCCGACGGAGGTGGCGTTCTCGGCGAGGACGGAGACGTGGCCCGCGGCGCTGGCGGTGGACGCCGGCGCGTCGCGGAACAGGCCGACCACGATCATCGCCAGGATCGCGGCGACGAAGACGGCGGTGGGGAGGAGGAACGCCCGTGCCGAGTCGGCGATGCCGCGCAGGTTGATCGCGGTCACCAGGATCAGCACGGCCAGGCAGATCCACACCCGGTCGCCGTAGAGGCCGGGGAAGGCGGAGGTCAGGGCGGCGACGCCGGCGGTCACCGACACCGCGACGTTGAGGATGTAGTCCAGGACGAGCGAGGCGGCGGCGACCAGGGCCGAGCGGCGCCCCAGGTGGGTCTTGGCCACCGCGTACGAGCCGCCGCCGTTGGGGAAGGCGGCGATGACCTGGCGGTAGGACGCCACCAGCACGGCCAGCAGTGCGGCGATGGCGAGTGTGACGGGGAGGGTGAAGCCCAGTCCGTAGGCGCCGGCCGTGGCCAGCACCAGCACGATCGACTCCGGTCCGTACGCGACGGAGGCCATCGCGTCGAGGGAGAGGGCGGCCAGGCCCTGGAGGGCGGTCAGGCGGTGCCGGTCGGCGGCCGGGTCGGGGCCGGCGGCCGGGCCGGCGGCGCCGGAGTCGGTGGCGGTCGCCGGGGGCGGCTGCTCCGGCCGGTTTGCGGGCTGCGACACCGTCGACATCGTTCGTCGTACCTCCGTGCGGCACTGGGTGGGACCAGCTCAGCGTGAGGGCGGTCTCGGCGGACGACGAGCGGTCTTGGCGCGCCCTTGGCGCACCGCACGGCGATCTTCACGCGATTTTGACGGTGAACGCGGAAGCTTTGACGGTGAACACGGGGGCGCGCGCCCCCTCAGGCCCGCGGGCGCGCCCCGTGTGCAGCGGGCGCGCCCCGGCCGGGCCAGGGCTCAGGCCCCGGGGACGGTGAAGTCGTACCGCACCTTGGTGAGCTCCTCGGACGCCGCCCAGAGTCGTTCGGCGGTGGAGTCCCTACGCGTCCAGGGGGCGCGGAAGCAGGGGGCCGGGGCGCCGCGGAGCCCGTTGCGCGGCCCGATGAAGGCGTCCGGGCGCATGTGCGGGGCGGTGGCCGCGCACAGCGTGCCCAGGGCGCCGCCGTCCGCGGGCTGGGCGAGCACGCGGCTGCCCAGCTCCACCAGGCGCTCGGCGGTCCGGCGGCCCTCCATGCGGACGCCAGCCGTCTGGAGGTTGGTGTGCGCGTAGCCGGGGTGCGCGGCGGCCGCGACGACCTGCGAGCCGGCTGCCGCCAGCCGCCGGGCCAGTTCGTGGGTGAAGAGCAGGTTGGCGCTCTTCGACCGGCCGTAGGCGATCCAGCGGTGGTAGGAGCGCGCGCCGTCGAGGTCGTCGAGCTTCACGTCGGCCAGGACGTGCAGCATGCTGGAGACCGTCACGATCCGCGCCCCGGGCGTCGCCAGCAGCCGGGGCAGCAGCAGCCCGGTGAGCGCGAAGTGCCCCAGGTGGTTGGTGCCGAACTGCATCTCGAAGCCGTCCGCGGTGGTGCGGTACGGCAGCGCCATCACACCCGCGTTGTTGATCAGCAGGTCGAGCCGGTCGCCGCAGAAGTCGCCGAGGTCCTCGGCGAAGTGCCGTACCGACGCCAGGTCGGCGAGGTCCAGCGGCCGGAACTCCACCTCGGCGGACGGGACTTCGGACCGCAGCCGGGCCACCGCGGCGCCGCCCCGCTCCGCGCTGCGACAGGCCAGCACCACCCGGGCGCCGCGCCGCGCCAGCTCACGGGCGGTGACATAGCCCAGGCCGCTGTTGGCGCCGGTGACGACCACCGCGCGGCCGGTCTGATCGGGGATGTGGCTGGTGTTCCACCGGGTCACGCCGTACTCCTCGGTAGGGGAATTCCAGCGTACGCCCGGCGCTCACACCGCGCGCGTCCGCACCCGGTACGCCGGTACGGACACCGACGGGTCGTCCAGGCACGCCCCGGTCTCCAGGTCGAACCGCTGCTTGAGCAGCGGCGACGCCACGAACGGGCGGCCCGCGGCGGTGCCGGTCAGCCCCCGGGCCAGGACCGGGGCGCCGGTGAACGGATCGCGGTTGCCGATGGCGTACAGCCGGTCCCCGCGGCCCCGGAACAGCGCCGCCTGGCGGCCGTCCGGCAGCAGGGCGGCGACGCCGCGGCCGGGAGCCAGCCGGCGCAGGTCGCAGACCGTGAACCAGCTGTCTGCCAGGCGGAGTTGGACCTGTAGGCCGGTCGTCTCAGGAGTCGTCGTCCCAGGAGTCGTCTCAGGGGTCGGGGTCTCAAGTGTCGTCGTCTCAAGAGTCGTGGTCTCAAGTGTCGGAGTCATCGCTGGGAGGTTCCTTCCAGTGCGTCGTCCAGGGGGCGCCGGCCGATGGCCAGCAGCGGCAGGTCGGGCTTGATCTGGTCGCGCTCGGGGACGAAGGCGACGACCGGGTCGGGGGTGTCGGGGGCGTTCACGAAGGACACGAACCGGGCGAGTTTCTCGGGGTCGTTGAGGGTCTCCGCCCACTCGTCGCGGTAGTGGGCGACATGCGACCGCATCAGCCGCTCCAGCTCGTCGCAGATGCCCAGCGAGTCGTGCACCACCACGTCGCGTACGTGGTCCAGGCCGCCGGGGATCCGCTCCAGCCAGGTCGAGGTGCGCTCCAGCCGGTCCGCGGTGCGGATGTAGAACATCAGGAAGCGGTCGATCAGGCGGACCAGTTCGGCGTCGGAGAGATCCTGGGCCAGCAGGTCGGCGTGGCGCGGGGTGGCGCCGCCGTTGCCGCCCACGTAGAGGTTCCAGCCGTTGGCCGTGGCGATCACCCCGAAGTCCTTGGACTGGGCCTCGGCGCACTCGCGGGCGCAGCCGGAGACGGCGGACTTGAGCTTGTGCGGGGAGCGCAGCCCCCGGTAGCGCAGTTCCAGGTCGATCGCCATCCGGACCGAGTCCTGTACGCCGAAGCGGCACCAGGTGGCGCCCACGCAGGACTTCACGGTGCGCAGCGACTTGCCGTACGCGTGCCCGGACTCGAAGCCGGCGTCCACCAACCGCGCCCAGATCTGCGGGAGTTGCTCCACCCGTGCACCGAACATGTCGATCCGCTGACCGCCGGTGATCTTGGTGTAGAGGCCGAAGTCCCGGGCGATCTCGCCGATCACGATCAGCTTCTCGGGTGCGATCTCCCCGCCGGGGATGCGCGGCACGACCGAGTACGAGCCGTTCTTCTGGAGGTTGGCGAGGAAGTGGTCGTTGGTGTCCTGGAGGGCCGCCTGCTCCCCGTCCAGGACGTAGCCGCTCGCGCCGATCGACGGGGCGAGGGAGGCGATGATCGAGGCCACCGCCGGCTTGCACACCTCGCAGCCCTCGCCGCCCCGGGCGCCCTCCCGGCCGTGCCCGTCCAGCAGCTCCCGGTACGAGGTGACGCCCAGCGCCAGGACGATCTCGTACAGCTCCTCGCGGGTCTGGGCGAAGCAGCCGCACAGGCCCTTGTCGACCTCGATGCCGGACGCCTCCAGTTCGGCGGTGACCAGCTGGTCGAGCACCTTCACGCAACTGCCGCAGCCGGTACCGGCCTTGGTGCACTTCTTCACCTCGGGCACGGAGGCGCACCGGTGCTCGGTGACCGCGCCGCGGATGGTGCCCTTGCTGACGTTGTGGCAGGAGCAGATGACCGCGTCGTCGGGGAGCGCGCCCGGGCCGAGCCGGTCGCCCCCGCCGGTGCCGGCGGGCAGCACCAGGGACTCCGGCGCGACCGGCGGCACCGAGCCGGTGAGCGCCCGCAGCGTCCCGTACGCCTCCGCGTCGCCGACCAGGACGCCGCCGAGCAGGGTGCCGTCCGCCGCGATGACCAGCTTCTTGTACAGGCCCGCCCGGGAGTCGGAGTAGACCACGTCCAGGCAGCCCTCGGCCGTGCCGTGCGCGTCGCCGAAGGACGCCACGTCCACGCCGAGCAGCTTGAGCTTGGTGGACAGGTCGGCGCCGGTGAACGCCGGCCGCTCGGCCCCGTCGTCGGCGGCGAGCGCGGCCGCCGCGGTCTCGGCCTGTTCGTAGCCGGGCGCGACCAGCCCGTACACCCGGCCGTCCGCGGCCAGCGCGCACTCGCCGATCGCGAAGACCCGCGGGTCGGTGACGGTGCGGCACTGCTCGTCGACGCTGATGCCGCCGCGCTCACCGACCGTCAGTCCGCAGTCGCGGGCGAGCTGGTCGCGGGGGCGGACGCCGGCGCTGAACACCACCATGTCGGTGGCGAGTTCGGAGCCGTCGGACAGCTTCATGCCGGTGACGGCGCCGGCCGCGTCGGTCACGATCTCCTGGGTGCCCACGCCGGTGTGGACCGTCAGGCCCATCTCCTCGATGGTCCGCAGCAGGGCCGCGCCACCGCCCTCGTCCACCTGCACCGGCATCAGCCGCGGCGCGAACTCCACGATGTGGGAGGTCAGCCCGAGGCCCTTGAGCGCCCCCGCCGCCTCCAGTCCGAGCAGCCCGCCGCCGACCACCGCACCGGTCGTGGCGCGGTCCCTGGCGTACTCCTCGATCGCGCGCAGGTCCTCGATCGTGCGGTAGGCGAAACACCCGGTGGCGTCCTTGTTGGGCACCGGCGGTACGAACGGGTACGAGCCGGTGGCCAGCACCAGGGTGTCGTACTCGACGGCCAGGCCGGAGCGGGCGGTCACCTTCCGCGCCGCGCGGTCGATCGTCTCCACCGGATCGCCGAGGTGCAGCTCGATGCCGTGCTCGTCGAGGAACTTCGGGTCGGTCAGGGAGAGTTCCTCCGGCGTCGTCCCCGAGAAGTACGAGGTGAGCTGGACCCGGTCGTAGGCCGGGCGCGGCTCCTCGCACAGCACGACCACGCGGTGCGTGGCGGTCAGGCCGCGCCCGGCCAGCGCCTCCAGGAAGCGCTGGCCGACCATGCCGTGGCCGACGAGCACGATCGTGGGGCGGGACCGGTCACGAAAAGCCGTCGTGGACATCAGGAGCCTCCGTCGTTGGTGAGCAGGTGGAGCAGGGGGCCGCCGGACGGGAGCGGCTCCGCTCCCTCCCAGGCGCGGGCGAGCGTGCCGACGCTGCCGAGCGCGCCGACGAGCACCCCGCCGACCAGGCGGTCGCCGCGGACCACGACCTTGCGGTAGGTGCCGCGGGTGGCGTCGGCGAGCCGGACGACGTCGTCGCCGGGGCGCGCCTCGGGCTCGCCGAACGCGGCCAGATCCAGCGCGTCCCGCCCCGGCAGGGTGAGCCGGGTCAGGGCCCGGGTCCCGGTGTAGGACGGCGCCGCGGGCCGGGGCCCGGTCAGCACCCGGGCCAGTGCATCGGCCTGTTCCTGGGCGGCGCCGGCCAGGCCGTACACCGTCCCGCGGTGCTCGGCGCAGTCGCCGACGGCGTGGATGTGCGGGTCGCTGGTGCGCAGCGCGCCGTCCACCCGGATGCCGACGCCGACGTCCAGTCCGGCGTCCCGGGCGAGCCCGGTACGGGGGCGGACCCCGCACGCCACCACGATCACGCCGGCGTCGAGCACATGCCCGTCGGCCAGTTCGACGCCGTGCACCCGGCGACGGCCCGCCGGACCGGCGCCGGGCACCGGACGGGTCCGCACGCCACGGGCCCGGCACTCGGTGTGCACCTCCACGCCGAGTCCTGCGAGGTGCTCCCGGAGCAGTTCCCCCGCCTCCGCATCGAGGTGACGTTCCATCAGACAGCTGCCCTGGTGGGCCAGCAGGACCTGCGCCCCGCACGCGGCAAGCGCCCGGGCCGCGGACACCCCGAGCAGCCCGCCGCCGATCACCACCGCCGGCAGGCCGGGCCGGACCGCCGCGGCCAGCGCCGCACAGTCGTCCAGCGTGCGGAACGGACGCACCCCGTCGGGCAGCTCCGGCCCGCCGGGCCCGAACAGACCGCGCAGCGGCGGCAGTACGGGATGGGCGCCGGTGGCCAGCACCAGCGCGTCGTAGCCGAACTCCCGCCCGTCCGCACACCGCACCCGCCGGCCGCCCCGGTCGATCCGGACCACCCGTACGCCGCCGTGCCAGGCCACTCCGGCGGCCGGCGCCGGCAGCGCGATCACCTGCGCCGGGTAACGGCCGGCGAGCACCTCGGCGAGCAGCACCCGGTTGTAGGGCGGGTGCGGCTCCTCGGCGAGGACGGTCACCCGCGGTGGCCGCCCGCCCGTACCGTCCGCCACCGCGGCCAGCTGCTGGACGAGCCGGGCGGCGGCCATCCCGCCGCCGACCACGACCACCCGCGCCCCCGCCCCGGCCCCGGGGGACGGCGCGGGCCCCGCCGGTGCGGCGCCGGTACCCGTCGTGCCCCGGGGCGCGGTGCCCGTGAGCGCAGTGCCCGTCAACGTCATACCGACAGCCTGCGACGCCGCTGTTACCCGCCGGGATCGCCCGCGTTTCCCCGGCGGAACGCGAGCCTCAGCGGGGGGCGGGCCGGGGTGTGAGGGATCTTGCCCCGATCAGCTGTCGACCCGCACCGACCAGTGGTCGCCCCGCGCCGATCAGCTGTTGACCTGCGTCGGGCACAGCCGCCGCGCCTGCGCCTCGCCCCGCAGCCTGGCCTCCACACAGCCGCCCGGCAGCCCGTCGTGCGCCGCGCTGCCGAAGTTGGCGGTCACGGTCAGCGTCCCGTCCCCGAACACCGTCCGCTGCACGCTCCGGTCCGCCGTCAGCCACCGGAACGACGTCATCCGCTCGGTTCCCGCGGCGCGGTGCAGCGGCCCGAAGAACTTCTGCAGCGCCGCCAGCTCCTTCCCGTTCTTCTCCAGCGAGGGCCCGTTCAGCGAGAAGTTCAGCGGGGTGTTGTAGAGCATCCCCAGCAGCGCCCGGGTGGTCTTCTGGTCCGGGAGCTTGTCGTACGGCAGCTCCCACCGCTCCACGTTGACCAGCGACTCGTGCAGCGCCGTCTCGTACAGCGGCACCCGGTACTTCGGGTCGTACATCGCGGTGGCCAGGTCCGCCGGCAGCGATACCGGCATGAAGGCGTTCTTCGGGGCGTTCTGCGGGAAGTAGCCGCCCCACTTCTCCTTGTCGCGCTCCAGCTTCCACAGCCCGTCGCCGACCGGCGTCCCCGAGCCGTGGTCGTAGGCCAGCTCCTGGTTGGCCCACGGCTGCGCGGACTCCGAGCCCAGGACGAACCGCTGCGCGAGCCGCCGCATCCGCGCGAGCCGGTTCTCCCGGTCCCCGGCCTTGGTCATCTCGTGGCCCTTGCCGTGATCGCGGAACACCTCACCGGTCGCGTCCACGTCCAGGAAGTAGCTCTCCGCCCCGTTGGCGGTCATCGCGCGGGCCCGGTCCGCCAGGTAGTGCCTGGCCGGCTCGGCCTTCTCGAACGCCTGCGAGCTCAGATAGCACCCGCGGTTCCCGAACCCGGTCTCCGGCTTCCCGTCCGCCTTACGGACACAGAAGTCCGGATACACCGTCCCCGGCCACTTCGACGTGGGGCTGTCGGCGGTCTTCGGGTCCTGCCCGTTGGCGTACGTGTCGTACGGCCCGACGAGATACCCCGCCCGCTTGGCGGCCGCGGCGGCCTTCGCGTCCATCGGGTTCGGCCCGGAGTCGTAGCCGAGCCACATCCGGTCGATGCCCAGCTTCTTCAGCTTCTCCACCCCGGCCGCGGTCCGCGCCTCGCCCCACAGATAGGCGTGGAACGCCCCCAGCAGCTTCCCGGTCGCCGGATTCCTCCGGATCTTCTCCCGGAGGCTGCCGAGCTGCCCGTGCTGGGCGAGATACGACCGGTAGTCGGCCGCCGGCGCGATCGGATTCCCGTCGGTCAGCGCGAACGACACCTCGTAGTCCCGCGTCCCCTCCCCGGCGTCGAAGTCGTGCCCGGCCGTGGCCCGCAGCTTCCCGCCCTGCGACGCGAACTTCAACGACGTCCCGATGTCCGTGGGCGTCAGATAGCTCACCCCGTGCCGGGCGGTGTCGCCACCCTGGGGCGCACCCATGGAATACCCCCACAACGGCAGCGACAGCTCCCCGCCCACGTCCACCGTGCTCCCGGCCAGCCCGCCCCGCTCGGAGTTCCAGAACGCGTCCCGCACCGGGATGTCCAGCCCCTCCCCGCGCGCCACCTGTACGGACGACGCCGTCCGGTCGGTCCCGGTCACCGGCCAGTTCACCGACTGCTTGCGGTCGGCCCGGATACCGATCCGCAGCCGTCCCTGCTCCGAACGCGCCGTCACCGACAGCCCCTTGGCCGGATACGTCCAGCGCGCCCCGTCGGCGGTACGCGTCACCGGCCCGGGCGCGCCGAGCCCGCCCGCGGCCGCCTCCGACAGCACCAGCGACGTCCCGTCCCCGGCCCGGGCGCTCACCGCCAGCGTGGCGGTGTCGACCGTGGCGGTCCCCCCGGCCACCGGCAGCGTCAGCCGCCCGCCCTGCAACGTCCCGGCCTCGGCCGTCCCGCACCCGGAGAGCATGGCGGACGCGGCCGTCAGCGCCAGCGAGGCGGCGACTACTCGTGTGAACTGTGAACTCTTGAGCTTCGATGTCATGCCCACGTGAATAGTGCCGGGTCTTAAGAACGTTCTAAGAACGTTCTAGGAACGAGCCCCCGGAAGGGAAGGCTCGGCCAGCCTCCGCACCGCCAACTCCGCGTACACCGCCGCCCCGTCCGCCAGCACCGCGTCGTCGAACTCCGCCAGCGGCGAGTGGTTGTTGGCGCTCCGCTCCGGATCCGCCCCGGCCGGCGGCGCCCCCAGCAGCATCATCACGCCCGGCACCTCGTCCAGCACCCGCGAGAAGTCCTCCGACGCCGGCAGCGGATTGCGCCGCGGCGCGAACCGCTCCTCGCCCAGCGCCTCCCGGACCGTGTGCGCCGCGAACTCCGCCTCCGCGTCGTCGTTCACCGTCACCGGATACATCTCGACGAACTCGGCGTCCACCGCCACCTCGTGGGCCGCCGCGACGCCCCGGCACACCTCGACCGTCCCGTCCTTCACCCGCGCCTGGGCGGCGGCCGAGAAACTCCGCACCGTCGCCTCGAAGACCGCGGTCTCCGGGATCACGTTCTGCTGCGTCCCCGCGTGGAACGTGCCCACCGACAGGATCACCGGGTCGAAGACGTCGAAGCTCCGCGTGATCCACGCCTGCAACGCCGTCACCATCGCACACGCCGCCTGCACCGGGTCCTTGGCGCGGTGCGGCATCGACCCGTGCCCGCCCGTCCCGCGCACCGTCACCCGCAGCACATTGGACGCCGACATCATCGGCCCGCCGCGCGCCCCGAAGACCCCGCTCGCCTGGCCCGCCGCCATCACATGCAGCGCATACGCCGCCACCGGCCGCCGCCCCGCGGCCTCCAGCACGCCCTCCGCGAGCATGTACCGGGCCCCGTCGTGCCCCTCCTCGCCCGGCTGGAACATGAACACCACATCCCCGGCGAGCCGGTCCCGGTGCGCGGACAGCAGCTTCGCCGCGCCCGTCAGCATGCTGGTGTGCAGATCGTGCCCGCAGGCGTGCATCCGCCCGTTGTCGGAGGCGAAGTCCAGCCCGCTGCGCTCGGCGACCGGCAGCGCGTCCATGTCCCCGCGCAGCAGCACCACGGGCCCGGGCGCGGCCCCGCGCAGCACCGCCGTCACCGAACTCACCTGCTCGCCGGTGCGCACCTCCAGCGGCAGCCCGTCGAGCGCGGCGAGCACCGCCTCCTGCGTACGGGGGAGTTCGAGCCCCGTCTCCGGAATCCGATGCAGCGCCCGCCGCATCCGCACCAACTCGTCGGCCAGGTCACGGGCATCGTCACGCAGATCCACGGGCGCTCCTCCTCAGACGGACCTCAGACGGTCCTCAGACGGCGAACTCCCCATTCTTGACCGCGGAGATGAAGGAGGACCAGCCGTTAACGGACATGATGATCGGGGGGTGGTGGGGGGCCTTGCTGTCGCGGACGGGGACGAGGCCGTGCGTTTGGGTGTGGGCGGGGGAGAACTCGATGCACATCCCCCCGTTTCCTTCGCTGTAGGACGACTTGATCCACTGCGCTCTGGCGAGATCCAAGGCGGGGTTCATGTTCGGTACTCCTTCAGCAAGTTCTTGATCAGGGGCAGTGATTCATCCGGGGACAACGCATGCGCCCTGAGCAGATCGTAGTCATCCAGGGCGGCGTCGACCATTTGTTCGGAGTCGTGCATCCTGCCTCCTACCCGGGTCTCCGTGTACAGCACCGCGGGGGCGTGCGTGAAGCGCAACACAGTGAAGGGCATTGTCGACGTCGCGGGGATGCCCGCCGAGAACGGCATGACCTGGAGCTCGACGTGTCGTGACGCGGCTACCGTCAGCAGGTGGTCAAGCTGTCCGGCCATCACCTTTGCACCACCGACGACGGTTCGCATGCAGGCCTCATGAAGGATGACCCACAGGCGCGGCGGCGTTTCCCGCTCGAACATCTCTCGCCGCCGTAGCCGCGCCGCAACCTTGTCCTCGATCCCCTCCGCAGTTGCCTGGGGGTTGGATACCTGGAAGACGGCCCGAGCGTAGTCCTCCGTCTGAACCATGCCTGCCACGAGGTTGGTCTCATAGTTCAGGATCCGCGAGGCCTTCCGCTCCAGATTCAGGTACGGAACGAACCACGACGGGTGCTCCCCCTCGTCGATCCTCCGCAGCATCCCCGCGAACAACTCGCCCGTCCCGAACGCGTTGTCGCAGCCCTTGGCGAACTTCTGGCTGGGCCGGGGCAGCAGCGTCCCCGACTCGACCTTGCTGACGTAGCCGTCGGTGTAGCCGGTCGCCTTGGCCAGATGCTTCTGCGTGAGCTTGCGTGCCAGGCGTACCTGTTTGATGTCCCGGCCGAAGCGCTGTAGCGGATTCAAGTGGTCGGGTGCGGTCGTCTCGTCCAACGCAATGACCTCTCGTCATGTGGGCGCACGTCGGCAGCACGGCAGGTCGCACCATTGAACTCTGCCGTTCAACCACACCAATCCTATTGCCCGTTGCGTTGCCACGGTGACCAATTGACTACACCCGGTACTCATTCTCGCCGCGAACAAGACCCCCGCGACCGGTGTGCGCCGGTCCGGGGGCATGGCCACCAACCCCCTGGAGGTTGACGACATGACCGACGCTACCCCGCGGCTTCTGCCGTGGTCGAGCCCCGACGGCAAGCCCTGCTTCGTCCTCGGCGACGGGACCGGCTTCGTGTCCCGTATGGCCGACGACATCGAGGAGGCCCAACTCCTCCTCGCCGACGGCCTGATCGAGGACGCCCGTCGCCTCCTCGCCGGACGCAACTGGACGTCCGGCGAACTCCAGCTCCTCACGGTCGAGTTGACGGAGTCCCTCACCGAGATCCGCCGCGTAGCCAAGAGCCGCGGCGCCCGTCTACGGGCTGCTGCCGCCTCCCGTACGGACCGACCGACCTGAGGCGTTACGCCTATGCCTACGCCTGCCGCTGCCTACGGAAGAGGGCAATGGCCGACTCCGTGGGCAGATTGGGCACGGTGACCGTCTCGCCGGTGGCCTTCACCACGACGACCTTCGAGCCGCCGGGCGGCGCAGGCTGCGGCCGTCCCGCCGCATCGGTGGTCTCGGGAAACGACGGGTACACCAGATATCCGGTGTCGAATTCGTGGACACGCAGCGGCGCCGGCGATCCGTCCGCAAGCTTCGGCTCCGCATAACGGCTCGGGACGATCGCAAGCGCGTCCTCAGCGGTGGCGGGCGGATTCGAAATTTCCTGTGACACGGTCGCTCTCTCCTGGTTGTTGTGATACTCGGAAACGGGCGGATGGTCCGTCATTCGTAGGACTCGCCCACCGTGACTATTCGCCCCCGGCCGTCTCGTGCGACGACCTCGCCGGTGACGAGATCGTCCCCGCAGTGGAGACGCATCCCGTCGTCCCGGTGACGGTCTTCGTATTCGATGGGTACCAAAGCGGCGCCTCAGGGGTTGTAGGACTTGTCCAGCGTGAGGTTGCCGCTCTTGTCCCAGCGCTGGCGCTGTACGTACCGCCCTTTGGGGTTGAAGACCGAACGCTCGGAGAGTTGGCCGTTCGGGTGCCACTTGAGCCATTCGCCCATGGGCGTCCCCAAATTGGCGGCCCCTTCCGCCTTCTTCGTGCCGTCGGAATACCAGTGGGTCTGCGGCCCCGACTCCATGCCTTCGAGGTAGGTCACGAGGCTCACCATCCGGCCCTCCCCGTCGCGTGCGACGACCTCGCCGGTGAACGGCTTGTCGTCGTAGTAGACGAGCATGTCGTCTTCCATGTAGGTGTCTTCGTCTTCGACGCGCACTTTTTACTCCGAGGCAGGTGGCACGGACGCGTAGGGCTCTTGGATCGATAAACTCGCCTTGGTCGGCCACAGTGGCCGGGTTCGCCCGCGAAATGTTTCCCGCCATGGCAGCTTGCGACAGGCCGCGGCAGACCACGACAGGCGCACTGCCGCTGCCTCAGCTCTCCGCACCTCCGTCCAACCCCTCCAGCCCCTCCGGCTTGTCGAGGGCATCCAGGACATCCAGTCGCGCCAACTCCTCCTCCGTGAGGGAGATCCGGGCTGCGGCCAGGTTCTCGTCGAGGTGGGCGGGGGAGCCGGTGCCAGGGGTCGGGAGCAGGACGGGGGAGCGGTGGAGCAGCCAGGCCAGGGCAATCTGACCGATGGTCGCCCCGTGGGCCGCAGCAACCGAGGCCAGAGCGTCGGCGGGATGAGCCGGACGGACAGGACGGACAGGACGGACAGGCCGGGCGGAGCTGGAGGCACCGGCAGGGCCGACGGAGCCAACGGCACCGGCAGAGCCAACGGTGGCAGCAGCGCCACCCCCGCGGGACGAACGGCCGTCGCCGCCGCCCGTCAGCCTGCCGTTGCCCAGCGGGAACCACGGCAGGAACGCCGTCCCCGTCCGCTCGCACAGCTTCAGCACGTCCTCGGAGGCGCGGTCGAGGAGGTTGTAGCGGTTCTGTACGGACGCGATCGGGGCCAGTGCGCGGGCCTTGGCCAGCTGGGCGGCGTCGATGCTGTCCAGGCCGATGTGGCGGATCTTGCCGGCCTGTTGGAGTTCCAGCAGGGCGCCCAGCTGGTCGGCCATCGGGACCTCGGGGTCCAGCCGGTGCAGCTGGTAGAGGTCGATGGTGTCCGTCCTGAGGCGCCGCAGGCTCGCCACGCACATGGCGCGCAGCTGCTCCGGACGGCCGGCGATGTGCCAGACGTCCGGGCCGGTGCGGACGACCCCGCCCTTCGTCGCGATGACCAGTCCCTCCGGATACGGGTGCAGGGCGCGGGCCACCAACTCCTCCGCCACGTCCGGGCCGTAGTTGTCGGCGGTGTCGATCAGGGTGACGCCGCGGTCGACGGCCCGCCGCAAAACCCCCAGGGCCCGCTCGGGGTCCTCGTGCCGCAGCCCCCAATACCCGGGGCCGACGAGACCGCCGGTGCCGAACCCCAGCCGCCCGACAACCGTCGTCCCCCCGAGGGAGAAGGCGGGGCGCGCCCCCATGGCCGTCCCCACCGCGACTCCCGCGGGCTCCGCGGGCTTCGCGGGCTCCCCGCGCTGCTCGGCGTCCATGGGCACATCGGGGCTCGTCGGCGTCTCCATGCCCCGGAGCATAGACACGCCGCGGGTGAACGCCCGGGCGCGCTCCCGGCGCCTCGTTGCCCGTCTCCTCGCTCGACGTTGTTCGCCGGCCCGGCTCGGCACTCCTTCAGCGGCACTTCATCGGTCCTCCTCCATCGCCACTCCTTCATCGCCACTTCTTCATAAGATCCCCTGGTGCCCTCCGACATATCGCTGTTCACACTGGCCCTGCTCTGCCTGGCCGCCCTCGCCGCGGGATGGATCGACGCGGTGGTGGGCGGCGGGGGCCTGCTCCTGCTCCCGGCCCTGCTGGTGGGACTCCCGCACGTGCCCACCGTGTACGTCCTCGGCACCAACAAGTCCACCGCCGTGGTCGGCACCACCGCGGCCGCCGTCACCTACCTCCGCAAGGCGCCGATCGACGTCGGCACCGCGCTGCGGATCGGCGCCGCGGCGATGGCCGGTTCGCTGGGCGGGGCGTTCTTCGCGGCCGGGATCAACAGCGAGGTGCTGCGACCGCTGATCATGGCCGTCCTGCTGGGCGTGCTCGTCTTCGTCCTCGTCCGCCCGACCTTCGGCACCGTCGCCATGCCCGCCGGCCCGGTCTCGCGGCGGCGCGTGCTGGCCGCGATCCTGATCGCGGGCCTGGGGATCGGCTTCTACGACGGCCTGATCGGCCCCGGCACCGGCGCGTTCCTCGTCGTCGCGCTCGCCGCCGTGCTCCATATGGACCTGGTCACCTCGTCGGCCACCGCCAAGGTCGTCAACGTCTGCACCAACATCGGCGCTCTGACGATGTTCGCCCTCCAGGGCACGATCCTGTGGCAACTGGGCGTGCTGCTCGCCCTCTTCAACCTCGTCGGTGGCACGGTCGGGGCCAGGATGGCCCTGAAGCGGGGCACCGGCTTCGTCCGCGGTGTGCTCGTCCTCGTCGTCATCGTTCTCCTCTGCAAGCTGGCCTACGATCAGTGGTTCGCCGCCTGAGGGGGAGGGGAGGCCGGGCGGGGGAGGCTCGGGGCAGGGGTGGAGCGTCAACCGTCCCGTCAGAAGCGGCAGTTGTAGAGCCGGGACATCTCCCGGACGCCGGGTATGAGGTGCGTCAGGCGGGCCAGTGCCCGATAGCGGGCGGGGAGCCGGACGATGTCCGGTATCTCCAGGGCGCCGAAGGTCTCGACGATCTCCAGTCCGGGACACAGCCGGGCGATGTCGGCGGGGCCGCCGCCCCAGTGGAGCGTCGATCCGGTCCGGACGATGACGGTGTTCAGGCGCGCCGCGCGGACCGCGAACCGGCTGAAGAAGTCGAACGCCAGCCCGCCGCCGGGCGCATGGGTCATCAGCCGGCGGAGCAGCGCGGTGCCGTCCCGTTCGGTGAGGTACATCAGCAGTCCCTCGGCCACGATCATCGTGGGTCGGTCTGCCGGGATGCGGTCCACCCAGGCGGGATCGGTGACGGATGAGGGGATGGCGGTGTAGCCGGGCGGTTCGGGCAAGAGTCGCCGCCTGAGGTCGATGACCTCGGGGAAGTCGACGTCGAACCACCGCACCCCGGGACCGGGGCCGAGGCGGTGGACGCGGGTGTCCAGACCGCAGCCCAGGTGCACCACCGTCGCGTCCGGGTGTTCGCCGAGGAAGCGGGCCGTCCAGAGATCCAACTGCCGGGCGCGGAGGGCGACTGCGGCCGCGCCGCCGGGGCCGATCCGCAGCCGCGCGAAGTCGTAGTCGAGGCGGCGCGCGGCGTCGAGCGCCATGGTGTCGCCGAGGATCGGGCGCCGTGCCCGGCAGTCGAGGGCGCGGCCGTAGAGCGTCGCGAGCAGGGTCTCCTTCGCGCCGGTCAACCGCACCGGTCCGATCGATCGCAGGGGCCCGGCCGATCGCAGGGGCTCGATCGACCGCATCGGCCGGGCGCCGGAGATCTTCGGTGAGTTGGGCGGGTCTGGAGGGGGCGAAGGGGTCGGAGGGATCGGAGGGATCGGAGGAGTTGGCGGATCTGGCTCGTTCGGCAGGTCTGGCTGGTTCGGCAGATTCAATCGGCTCATGACTCAATGCTACGGAAGATTCAGAAAAATATGAAGACCGCGAAGCGGGTGGGAAGTGGAAGGCTCGCTTCACCGCGGAAGATCGCCGTCAGGTGCGGACCGCCGCCGTGCTCGGCGCGCCCGCCGCGACGTGCCGTGGCCGCTCGGGCACCTCCGTGACGGCCGTCAGCAGCACCACGGAGTCCTCCAGCGCGCGCAGGCCGTGCCGCGCGTGCGGGATCGCCGTGACATGCCCGGCGAGCAGCTCCTGGCCGCCGCCCGGGCCGGTCAGCCGGACCCGGCCGCGCAGCACCTGAAGGCTCGCCGCCGGCGGCGCGTTGTGCTCGTCCAGCGCGGTGCCGGCCAGCAACGCGATCACCGTCTGCCTCAGCGGCCCGTCGTGCACGAAGAGATGAGCGCTCCGTCCGTGGGCGGAGGCCCGGGCGTCGGCGAGCTGGTCGCGGACGAGGATTTCGAGGTTCACCATGGCGCTCGCCTTTCGCGTGCGGACCGGCTCGCGGGCCTGAGCCGACGGCTGGACTTCCCTCTCCATCGTTCTCCGTGCCCCGCGCGCCGCAACCGGGACGTTCCCCGTCGGCATCTGCGGACCCGGACGCAATGGGACGTCCGGGTGCTTGCCGGTAAAGGGCGGCCCGCCGTGCGCCAGTTGATCACTGTGGTCCGTACGATGCGAGGCGATCCCTTGATCGAAAGATTGAAAGATCGATGGGCGGGAGGCCGAAACGTGCGACCCACCCACTTCCACCCCGACCGCGAAGGCTGAGTAACCGTGGCCGACCCCACCGCCCTCAACGAACCCTCCGCCGCCCCCGCCCGGACCGGGCCCCCGGCGCGATTCCTGACCGTGATGACGACCACTGACAGCGCGCAGAAGGCCGAGCAGCTGGCGCGCGGCGCCATCGAGGGCCGGCTCGCCGCCTGCGCCCAGATCAGTGCGCCGGTGACCTCGGTGTTCCGTTGGAACAATGCCGTGGAGACCAGCCAGGAGTGGCAGGTGCTGTTCAAGACGGCGACCGCACGCTACGCGGCGCTGGAGGCGTACCTCCTCGACGCGCACGACTACGACACCCCGGAGATCATCGCCACCCCCGTCACCCACGGTGGTGCCGGCTATCTCGCCTGGGTCGCAGAGGAGACGAGCTGACGTGCCGAGGAAGACCGACGTGTCGAGGACGGCTGACGTGTCGATGACGGCTGACGTGCCAGGTGCAACTGACGCGCGGTGGAAGGGCGACGTGCCGAAGGCGGACGCAGGGCGGACGCGCCGACGTGCCAGGGCGGTGACCCTCGCCCTCGGTATGGCCTTCGGCCTCGCCGGCACCCCCGCGGGCCACGCCGCCGAGACCGACCCCGGACACCACGGAACCCACGGAAACCACGGAAACCACCCCACCGTCACCCATGAGTCCCACCACGGCGGCGCGTGGACCAACAAGGACGCCAAGGCGTTCTGGACCGCGCGGCGGATGGCGTCGGCCGCCCCGCCCGTGCGCCGCGGCAGCGGGCAGCCCGCCCCGGCATCCCAAAACGCGCCGACCGCCGAGCACTTCGAGGGCATCCCGTCCGTCGGTGTGCTGTTCTCCGTCGACGGGGAGGCCCGCGAACACCACTGCACCGCCAGTGTGGTGCACAGCCCGCACGGCAATCTGATCCTCACCGCGGGGCACTGCAATGCGGGCGCGCGCGCCGCGTTCGTGCCCCAGTACCAGTCCGGCGAGGACAGCCAGCCCTACGGGGTGTGGGCCATCGAGGACAACTACGCCTACGCCGACCGCGCCACCACCGGGGGCGGCGCCGACCTCGACTTCGCCTTCGCCACCGTCGCCCCGGACGACAACGGCCGGCACATCGAGGACGTCACCGGGGCCAACACCCTCACTGCGACGCCCGGTTACCGCAACCAGGTCAACGTCATCGGTTACCCCAGCGTCCACAGCGACCCGGCGGACCGGGCCGTGCGCTGCACCGCCACCACCCAGCGCCTGGCGGGCACCCGCCAACTCCGCATGGAGTGCAACGGGTTCTACGGCGGCACCTCGGGCAGCCCCTGGCTGGCCGGCTACGACCCGCGCACCCGGACCGGAAAGGTCATCGGCGTCATCGGCGGCGTCAACGGCGGCGGCCCCCGGGGCCCGCACAGCGACCGGACCTCCTACAGCCCGTACTTCGGGAAGGAGATCCTCAGCCTCTACGACCGCGCCTCACAGGCCGGGGAGGCGCCCCAGGCCACGGGTGAGACCCAGAGCGGCGGCGACACCCAGGGCGGGGGCGGAACCCAGGGCTCGGGCGAGGCCAAGAGCGGGGCCGGCAGCCAGAGCGGGGGCGACTCCCAGGGCTCTGCCGACTCCCAGGGCTCTGCCGACACCCAGAGCTCGGACGACACCCAGAGTTCGGACGACACCCAGAGCTCGGACGACAGCCAGGGCGGCGGCGGAACCCAGGACGACCAGGGAGGGCAGGATAACCAGGGCGGAGACGGAACCCAGAACGGCACCGAAGAGCAGAGCGGCTGACGGCCACGCGCCACGGAGCCACACGCGATAGAGCCACGCGCCACAGAGGAGGGCCGGGCGGCGGCGCGCTAACGGAGCGCCTGCGCCAGGCCCTTCTCCTTGGGGCCGAGGAAGTGCGGATCGGGCCGCAGCGCCGCCTCCGCGGCCGCCTTGCCCGCCGCGAAGATCTCCCGCACCTCGCCGTACGCCCAGGTCACGTCGTGCTTGTCGGAGACCCCGACGCCGTACGCGTCGATCCCGGCGGCCGTGCACAGTGCCAGCGCCCGCCGGATGTGGAACCCCTGGCTGACCAGCACCGCCCGGTCCACCCCGAAGATGCGGCGGGCGCGCGTACAGGAGTCCCAGGTGTCGAACCCCGCGTAATCGCCGACGATCTTGTGGGTGGGGACGCCGTGCCGCACCAGATAGCCGCGCATCGCGTCCGGCTCGTCGTAATCGTGGCGGCTGTTGTCGCCGGTTACCAGGACGGCGCGTACCCGGCCGGCCCGGTAGAGCTGCACGGCCGCGTCCAGCCGGTGGGCGAGGTACGGCGACGGCTCGCCGTTCCACAGGCCGGCACCGAACACCACCGCCACCGGGGCGGCCGGCACATCGGCGACCGTACGGACGCGCGGTCCGGCGGTGGCGTTCAGCCAGGTCGCCGGCAGCAGCGCGAGCACCGACAGTGCCACGACCACCTGGAACGCCCGGCGCTGCCCGCGCCGCGTCCGCGGCAGCCGCACGCGCCGTATCCACCCCAGCAGTGCCCGCCGCCCCATGACGTCCCCCGTTCCCCGTCCCCCGGCACCCGTCGCGCCGGGAATCGCTCGCGCGATCGATATCGCAAGCTGCGACGTGCCACGGGCTGGCATGGTTGCACTCGGGGGACGGCCGTAGGCGACGTCACTACGGCCGCGCCGCGCGCACGGCGCCCCGATTGCCGACACCGCGTCACCGCACAGTCCGTGGAGGGGACAGATGACCACCGAGGCCGAGCGCCTGCCGTTCTTCGTCTACGGGACGCTGCGACCGGGCCAGGTCAACTACGCCCGCACCCTGCGCGGCCGGACCGCTACCGAGGAACCGGCCCGGATCGCCGGCGCGGTGCTCTACGAGGGCCCCGGCTACCCGTACGCCACCACCGGGCCCGCCGACGCGGTGGTGCACGGCGCGCTGATCCACCCCCGCGACACCGACTACGACGCGGTCCGGGCCGCGCTGGACCACCTGGAGGGCTACACCCCGGGCACCCCGGCCGGCGCCGGCAACCTCTACGAACGGGTGGTCACCGAGGCCGTCCGCCCGGACGGCAGCACCGTCCGGGCCTGGGTCTACCTGGCGGCCGAGCCCCTCGCCACCCGCCTGCGCGCCGGCGGCACACCGATCGCCGGCGGCCACTGGACCGGCCGCGCCGCCGGCACGTCCCCCGGATAGCCTGGACGACTCGTCCCGTACGGGCGGACTCGTCCATCAAGGGCGGCCGTCCCGCGCGGCCCGAACAGGAAACCCGCCCCGCAGCACAGCAGAACAGGTGTGACCCGTGCCCTCCCCCCCCCGCGAGCGCCCCCGCCCACCGGCCCCTCCCCAAGGCCGAACTCCACCTCCACATCGAGGGCACCCTGGAGCCCGGCCTGGCCTTCACGCTCGCCGAACGCAACGGCGTCACCCTGCCCTACGCCACCGAGGACGAGCTCCGCCGCGCCTACTCCTTCACCGACCTGCAGTCCTTCCTGAACCTCTACTACGCGCTGATGGAGGTGCTGCGCACCGAGGACGACTTCGCGGACCTTGCGCACGCCTATCTGGCGCGCGCCAAGGAACAGGGCGTACGGCACGCCGAGATCTTCTTCGACCCGCAGGCGCACACCTCCCGCGGCGTCCCCCTGGGCACGGTCGTCCGCGGTCTCTGCCGGGCGCTGGACGCCGCCCCGGAGGCGTACGGCATCACCACCCGGCTGATCATGTGCTTCCTGCGCGACGAGAGCGCCGAGTCGGCCCTGACGACGTTCGAGGCGGCCCGCCCCTACCTGGACCGGATCGCCGCCGTCGGCCTGGACTCCGCCGAGGTCGGCCACCCGCCGTCGAAGTTCCAGGAGGTCTTCGCGCTGGCCCGGGAGGCCGGTCTCAAGTGCGTGGCCCACGCGGGCGAGGAGGGCCCGGCGGCCTACGTGTGGGAGGCGCTGGACCTCCTCGGGGTGGACCGGGTCGACCACGGGGTGCGCTGCATGGAGGACGAGCGCCTGGTCGCCCGCCTGGTCGCCGACCGCATCCCGCTGACCGTGTGCCCGCTGTCCAACGTCCGGCTGCGGGTCGTCGACGACCTCGCCGACCACCCGCTGCCCGCCATGCTGGACGCCGGCCTGCTGGTCACCCTCAACTCCGACGACCCGGCCTACTTCGGCGGCTACGCCGACGACAACTTCACCGCCGTACGGGACGCCCTCGGTCTGGACGAGGCGACGCTGCGGACGCTCGCCCGCAACTCCTTCCTGGCGTCGTTCCTGGACGAGGAGACCCGCGCCGCCTACCTCAAGGAACTCGACGCCCACTGACGGGCCTCCGGGGGCCCGGGGCCACGCGGGCCCGTCGGGCAGGCGCTACGGCGCCGGCCGCTCGACCCGTACGGCGCACACCTTGAACTCCGGCATCCGGGACACCGGGTCGAGCGCCGGGTTGGTCAGGTTGTTGGCCCGGCCCTCGCCCGGCCAGTGGAACGGCATGAACACCGTGTCCGGGCGGATCGCCGGGCTCACCCGGGCCGGCGCCACCGCCCGGCCGCGCCGGGAGACCACCGCGACCGGCTCGCCGTCGGCTATCCCGAGCCGGTCCGCCAGCCGCGGGTGGAGCTCGACGTAGGGGCCGGGCTCGGCGGCGTTCAGCGCGGCCACCCGGCGGGTCTGCGCGCCCGACTGGTACTGCGCCGGCACCCGCCCCGTGGTCAGCACCACCGGGTAGCCGGCGTCCGGCTCCTCGTCCGCCGGGCGGTGCGTGACCGGCGCGAAGCGGGCCCGGCCGTCGGACGTCGCGAACCGGTCCAGGAAGAGCCGCGGCGTGCCGGGATGGCCCGGGGCCCCGGCCGGCGTGCCGCAGGCCGCCTGAGCCCCTGTCACGGCCCGCGTCGCGCCCTTCGCCGTGCCCGCCGGACCCGCAGTGCCTGCCGTGCCCGCCGGGGTCGCCGGGCACGGCCAGAACACCCCGTCCTCCGCCGCGATCCGTGCGTAGGTGATCCCCGAGTAGTCCGCCGGCCCGCCCGCCGACGCGCGCCGCAGCTCCTCGAAGACCTCCTCCGGGTCGGCCGGGAAGCCCGCCGGGTGCCCCAGCCGCGCCGCGAGCCCGCCGAGCACCTCCAGGTCCGTGCGGACCCCGGGCGGCGGGTCCAGGGCCCGGCGGCGCAGCAGCACCCGGCCCTCCAGGTTCGTCGTCGTCCCGGTCTCCTCCGCCCACTGGGCCACCGGCAGCACCACGTCCGCCAGCGCCGCCGTCTCGGACAGCACCACGTCCGCCACCGCCAGGAAGTCCAGCGCCCGGATCCGCTCCTCCACATGGGCGGCGTGCGGCGCCGACACCACCGGGTTGGAGCCCATCAGCAGCAGCGCCCGTATCTCGCCGCCCAGCGCGTCCAGCAGCTCGTAGGCGCTGCGGCCCGGCCCGGGCAGCGCATCCGGGTCCACCCCCCACACCGCCGCCACATGCCTGCGGGCCGCCGGGTCGTCCAGCCGCCGGTAGCCGGGCAACTGGTCGGCCTTCTGGCCGTGTTCGCGCCCTCCTTGGCCGTTGCCCTGGCCGGTCAGGCAGCCGTAGCCGGACAGCTCCCGGCCGGCCCGCCCGGTGGCCAGGCACAGGTTGATCCACGCCCCCACGGTGTCGGTGCCCTTCGCCTGCTGTTCCGGGCCGCGCGCGGTCAGCACCATCGAGGACGGCGCGTCGCAGAACAGCGCCACGGCCTCCCGGAGTTGCGGCACCGGCACCCCGGTGATCCGCTCGACCAGCTCCGGCCAGTGCGCCATCGCCGTGGCCCGCGCCGCCGGCCAGCCGTTGGTGCGGGCCGCGATGTACTCCTCGTCCGTGCGGCCCTCGGCGACCACCAGGTGCAGCAGGCCCAGCGCCAGCGCCAGGTCCGTGCCGGGGCGCGGCGCCAGATGCAGATCGGCCTGTTCGGCGGTGCGGGTCCGGCGCGGATCGACGACGATCAGCCGCCCGCCGTTCTCCCTGAGTTCGGTCAGATAGCGCAGCGCCGGCGGCATGGTCTCCGCCAGGTTGGAGCCGACCAGCAGCACACACCCGGTCCGCGCCACATCGGCCAGCGGGAACGGCAGCCCCCGGTCCAGCCCGAACGCCCGGCCCTGCGCCGCCGCGGCCGACGACATGCAGAACCGGCCGTTGTAGTCGATCTGCGACGTGCCCAGCACCACCCGCGCGAACTTCCCCAGCGCGTACGCCTTCTCGTTGGTCAGCCCGCCGCCGCCGAACACCCCGACCGCGTCCCGCCCGTACACCGCGCCGGCCCGCCGCAGCCCCTCCGCGACCCGGTCCAGGGCCGCGTCCCAACCGGTCGGCACCAGCTGCCCGGTGTCCGCGTCGCGCACCAGGGGAGACGTCAACCGCGCCCCGGGGGAGAGCAGTTCGTGCGCGGTGCGCCCCTTGCCGCACAGCGCGCCCCGGTTCACGGGGAACGCGGGCCGCTCCACGACCTCCACGGCCGGGCCCGGCCCGGCGGCGGGCCGCAGCCCCATGCCGCATTGCAGGGCGCAGTAGGGGCAGTGGGTCTCGACCGGGGCGGTGGCGACGGCGTCCATGCCGGCCAGCGTGGAACGGGCGTGTTACGCCGACGGGTCGCCCCCGTTTCCGGCGCGCGGCCGACTCCTCCCACGGGCCGGCGGCCGGCGGTGGGGCCGCGGTACACGGAGTTACCCGGAGGGAAACGGAACCGCAACGATCGGGTGCCAGCCTCGCTCCATGACGGCGTCGACAGCGAACCAGCCCACCCAGGAGCCCGGCCTCTCCGCCTCGATATCCGGGCCGTCCGCCCCGCCCTTCGCCCCCCTGGCCGCCGCCGGCCTCGCCGCCGAGATCACCGATGTGCTCGGCAGCCGGCTGCGCACCGTCCGCCTGCACGGCTACCGCCGCCCCGCCGCCCCGCCACCCGCCCTCGTGGCCGTCGCCCACGGCAGCCGCCACCCCGGGGCCGCCCCCACCGTCCGGGCCCTCCTCGCCCGGATCCGGGCGCTCCGCCCCGGCCTCCCCGTTCACCTCGGCCACATCGAGCTCGACCGGCCGCTGCTCGCCGACACCCTCGCCTCACTGCACGGCACATCCGACTCCGTCGTCCTCGTGCCGCTGCTCTTCGGTCACGGCCACCACGTCACCCACGACCTGCCCGCCGCGCTCGCCGCCGCCCCGCACCTCACCGGCCGGACAGCCGCCCCCCTGGGCCCGCACGCCCTCCTGGCCGAGGCCCTGCACGACCGCCTCCTGGAGGCCGGCTTCCCCACCGGCCCCCACGACGGCCGCCGCCCCGCCGTCGTCCTGGCCGCCGCCGGCTCCCGCGCCCCCCGCTCCGCCCGTGACACCGCCCGCACCGCCCGCCTCCTCTCCACCCGCCTCGGCGGCGTCCCCGTCCTGCCCGCCTACGCCCACCCGTCTCCCGCCACCACCCCGGGCGGAGACGCTTCGCGTCGCCCCTCCCGGATTGCCGCCGCCCCCACCGTCCCCGAAGCCATCCGCGCGCTGACCGACCGCGGCCACCACCCCGACGACATCGCCGTCGCCGCCTGCTTCGCCGCCCCCGGCCGCTTCGCCGACCGGTGCGCGGCCCTCGCCCCCGGGCCCGCCGCCGCCCCCCTGGGCGACCACCCCGCACTGGCCCGCCTCGTACTGCACCGCTACGACCAGGCGCTCTCCACACGCACCGGATCCGGCACCGACGTCCCCAGGGCGGCTACCGTCGCCGTATGACGGGCACAACACGGGCAACCCCTCCCAGTTCCGGCGAGGACCCGCGCGCGGCGCTCCCCGGCTACACCGCGGCGGACACCGAGCGCTGGGTCCCCGAGCCGGACAAACGCCCCGGGCGCACCGCCTTCCAGCGCGACCGCGCCCGGGTCCTGCACTCCGCCGCACTGCGCCGGCTCGCCGGCAAGACCCAGGTCGTCACCCCCGGCAGCGCCACCCAGGCATGGGACGCCAGCCCCCGTACCCGTCTGACGCACTCCCTGGAGTGCGCCCAGGTGGGCCGCGAACTGGGCGCCGCCCTCGGCTGCGACCCGGATCTGGTCGAGACCGCCTGTCTGGCGCACGACCTCGGCCACCCGCCCTTCGGGCACAACGGCGAACAGGCCCTCAACGAGGTCGCCGCGCCCTGCGGCGGCTTCGAGGGCAACGCCCAGTCGCTGCGCCTCCTGGCCCGCCTGGAACCCAAGCGGTTCGTGCCTTCCCCGGACGGCGCACCGGTCAGCGTCGGCCTCAACCTCACCCGCGCCGCCCTGGACGCCGCCACCAAGTACCCCTGGCCGCGCGGCGCCCACCCCGACGGCCCGGACGCCGTGAAATTCGGCGTCTATGCCGACGACCTGCCCGTCTTCGCGTGGTTCCGGCAGGGCGCCCCGTCCGGCCGGCGCAGCTTCGAGGCGCAGGTCATGGACTGGGCCGACGACGTCGCCTACTCGGTGCACGACGTCGAGGACGGGCTGCACGCCGGCCACCTCGACCCCAACGTGCTGCTCGCCGACCCCGAACGCGCCGAGATCTTCGCGGTCGCCGCCGAGCGCTACGCCCCCGGCGCGGCCGAGGCGGAGCTGGCCGCCGCCCTGGACCGCCTCCTGGAGCAGGAGTGGTGGCCGCACGGCTACGACGGCTCGGCGCTCGCCCAGGCCCGCCTCAAGGACGCCACCAGCCAGCTCATCGGCCGCTTCTGCCTGGCCGCCGAGGGCGCCACCCGGGCCCGCTTCAGCAGCGGCCCGCTCACCCGGTACGCGGCGGAGCTGGTGGTTCCGGCCGAAACCCGCCTGGAATGCGCCGTTCTCAAGGCCGTCGCCGATCGCTACGTGATACAGCGCCCGGACCAGGAGGCGCTCCGCGCCGACCAGCGCGTGGTCATCGCCGAACTCGCCGAGGCGCTGCTCGCCCGCGCCCCCGACGGCCTTGACCCGCAGTTCCGTTCGCTGTTCGACGCGGCCCCCGACGACACCGCCCGGCTGCGGGCCGTGATCGACCAGATCGCCGCGCTCACCGACGCCTCCGCGCGTAACCTTCACGCTCGCCTCACACGTCCCCCTGGTAACGCTTAGCGCAACCCAGGGTGACCCTGGGGAAGCGGCCCCTCTTCCCCCCTCACGCTCCGTGCGGGACGCTCGTCCCCGCGACGGCATACGGGAACCCGAAAACCGTCGAACACATCAAGGGAACGAGAGAGAACACGGGAGGCACCGCACAACGGGGCGGCAGCGGGGGAAACAACGGGGAACCAACAGGGGCGTTCACGGACGCGGACGCGGACGTACGGCACCGCAACGAGGAGGAAGCAAGTGGTCGACACGCACCAGACGTTCGTCATCGTCGGGGGTGGCCTGGCCGGAGCGAAGGCCGCGGAGACGCTCCGCGCGGAAGGGTTCACCGGCCGGGTGATCCTCATCTGTGACGAGCGCGACCACCCCTACGAGCGCCCCCCGCTCTCCAAGGGGTACCTGCTCGGCAAGGAGGAACGGGACAGCGTCTTCATCCACGAACCCGCCTTCTACGCCCAGGCCCGGATCGAGCTCCACCTGGGCCAGCCCGCCGTCCACCTGGACCCCGCCGCCCGGACCGTCCGCCTGGGCGACGGCACCCTCATCGCCTACGACAGGCTGCTGCTGGCCACCGGAGCCGAACCCCGCCGCCTGAACATCCCCGGCACCGGCCTGGCCGGTGTCCACCACCTCCGCCGCCTCGCCCACGCCGAACGCCTCCGCGGCGTCCTCGCCTCCCTGGGGCGCGAGAACGGCCACCTGGTCATCGCCGGCGCCGGCTGGATCGGCCTCGAAGTGGCCGCAGCGGCCCGCTCCTACGGCGCCGAGGTCACCATCGTCGAACCCGAACCGACGCCCCTGCACGGCATCCTCGGCCCCGAACTCGGCGCCCTCTTCACCGACCTGCACCGCGAGCGCGGCGTCCGCTTCCACTTCGGCGCGCGCCTCACCGAGATCGTCGGCCAGGACGGCGTGGTCGTCTCCGTCCGCACCGACGACGGCGAGGACCATCCCGCCCACGACGTGCTCGCCGCCATCGGCGCCGCCCCCCGCACCGCCCTCGCCGAACAGGCCGGCCTCGACGTCGTCGACCGCGCCGACGGCGGCGGGATCGCCGTCGACGCCGCGCTGCGCACCTCCGACCCGTACATCTACGCCGCCGGTGACGCGGCCGCCGCCGACCACCCCCTCCTGGACACCCGGCTGCGCGTCGAGCACTGGGCCAACGCCCTCAACGGCGGCCCGGCGGCCGCCCGCGCCATGCTCGGCCAGGACATCAGCTACGACCGCGTCCCGTACTTCTTCTCCGACCAGTACGACCTCGGCATGGAGTACTCCGGCTACGCCCCGCCCGGCTCCTACGACCAGGTCGTCTGCCGCGGCGACGTCGGCAAACGGGAGTTCATCGCCTTCTGGCTCAGCGAGGGCCGCGTCCTGGCCGGCATGAACGTCAACGTCTGGGACGTCGCCGAACACGTCCAGCAACTGATCCGCTCCGGTGCCCCGTTGGACCCCGAGAAGCTGGCCGATCCCACCGTTCCCCTGACCTCACTGCTCCCGTAACGTGCCCGTATGACCTCTGGTCCCACGCGCCCCACCGGCTCCGCCGGCCCCGGTGGCAGCGGCACCCCGGGCGTCACCCTCGACGACGTCCGGGACGCCGCCCGCCGGCTGGCCGGCGCGGCCCACCGCACCCCGGTGCTGCGCTCCCGCACCCTCGACGCCCGGACCGGCACCCGGGCCCTCCTCAAGTGCGAGAACTTCCAACGGGCCGGCGCCTTCAAGTTCCGCGGCGCCTACCACGCCCTCTCCCGCCTCACCCCCGAACAGCTGGCCCGCGGGGTCGTCGCCCACTCCTCCGGCAACCACGCCCAGGCCCTCGCCCTCGCCGCCCGGGAACGCGGCACCCGCGCCGTCATCGTCATGCCCGCCGACGCCCCGCGCTCCAAACGGGAAGCCACCGCCGGCTACGGCGCCGAGATCGTCACCTACGACCGCTACACCGAGGACCGCGCCGCCCTCAGCGCCCGCATCGCCCAGGAGCGCGGCCTGACCCTGATCCCCCCGTACGACCACCCGCACGTCATCGCCGGACAGGGCACCACCGCCCTGGAGCTCCTGGAGGAGACCGGCCCGCTCGACGCCCTCCTCGTACCCGTCGGCGGCGGCGGGCTGATGGCCGGCTGCGCCACCGCCGCCACCGCCCTGGCCCCCGGTATCCGCATGATCGGCGTCGAGCCCGAGGCCGGCGACGACACCCTCCGCTCCCTGGCCGCCGGCCACCGCGTCGCCGTCCCCGTGCCCCGCACCATCGCCGACGGCCAGGCCGTCGAGACCCCCGGCGAGCTGACCTTCGCGATCAACCGGCGGCTGGTCGACTCCGTGGTCCTCGTCACCGACGACGAGATCCGCGCCGCCATGGCCTTCGCCTTCGAACGCCTCAAGATCGTCGTCGAGCCCAGCGGCGCCAGCGCCCTCGCCGCCCTGCTCTCCGGCCGCCTGGAGCCGCCCGAGGGGCCCGCACCGGCCCGCATCGGCGTGATCGTCTCCGGCGGCAACATCGGCCCCGACCGCTTCCGGGAACTCCTCGGCTGACCCGGCCCGGACCGCCCCGGCCCGGCTCCGCCCGCCCCGGCCGGGGCTCGTCCGGCGAGGACTGTCGGACCCCCACCGTAGAATTCACGCGTGGCAGGCAGGATCAACGATGACGATGTGAAGGCGGTGCGGGACGCGGTCCCGATCGACGCCGTCGTGTCCGAGTACCTCCAGCTC
Source organism: Streptomyces sp. S186 (assembly GCF_051603415.1). NCBI lineage: Bacteria > Bacillati > Actinomycetota > Actinomycetes > Kitasatosporales > Streptomycetaceae > Streptomyces > Streptomyces sp. S186. Next base: position 5,646,976 of record NZ_CP193932.1, read on the forward strand.
CGCAACGCCGGCGGCGGCAACCTCAAGGGCCTGTGCCCCTTCCACGACGAGAAGTCCCCGTCCTTCCACGTGAGCCCCGCCAAGGGCCTCTACCACTGCTTCGGCTGCCAAGAGGGCGGCGACACCGTCGACTTCGTCATGAAGATCGACCACCTCTCCTTCGCCGAGACCATCGAACGCCTCGCCGCCCAGGCCGGCATCACCCTCCGCTACGAGGAGGGCGGCTACACCCCCGGCCGCCAGCAGGGCGAGCGCACCCGCCTCGTCGAGGCCCACAAGGCCGCCGCCCAGTACTACACCGAGCAGCTGGAGAGCCCCGAGGCCGCCGTCGCCCGCACCTTCCTCGCCGAGCGCGGCTTCGACCAGGCCGCCGCCCAGCACTTCGGCGTCGGCTACAGCCCCGCCGGCTGGGACCACCTCACCCGCTTCCTGCGCGGCCGCGGCTTCACCGACAAGGAGCTGGTCCTCTCCGGCCTCTCCCAGGAGGGCCGCCGCGGCCCCATCGACCGCTTCCGCGGCCGCCTGATGTGGCCCATCCGCGACATCTCCGGCGAGGTCGTCGGCTTCGGCGCCCGCAAGCTCCGCGACGACGACAACGGCCCCAAGTACCTCAACACCCCCGAGACCCCCCTCTATCGCAAGTCCCAGGTCCTCTACGGCATCGACCTCGCCAAGAAGGAGATCGCCAAGGGCAACCGCGCCGTCGTCGTCGAGGGCTACACCGACTCGCCGCCGAGACCTCCATCGCCATCTCCCCGGGCGGCATGGACCCCTGCGACCTCCGGCTCGCCGAGGGCGACCAGGCCGTCGCCGCCCTCGTCGAGTCCCGCACCCCCCTCTTCGCCTTCGCCCTGCGCTCCATCGTGACCCGCTACAACCTCGACACGGAGGAGGGCCGGATTGCCGCCGTCGAGGAAGCCGTACCGGTCGTCGCCGCCATCAAGGACCGCGGCCTGCGCGACCGTTACGCCATCCGCCTCGTCGGCCTCGTCGGCATCACCAGCCAGGCCGAGGAGCAGGCCATCGTCCGCCGGGTGCGCGGCCTGGCCCGCAGCCGCGACGACCGGGCCCCCCAGGTGCCCGCCCGCACCGCCGCCCGCGGCCCCGCCGCGCCCGCCCCCACCGCCCCCCAGGAGCGCGGCCCCGCCCTCAACCTCCGCAGCCCCGCCCGCATGGTCGAGCGCGAACTCCTCAAGCTGGCCCTCCAGCGCCCCGACCTGGTCGCCCCCACCTTCGACGCCTACGGTGCCGACGAGTTCACCGCGCCCCCGTATGCCGTCGTCCGCCAGTGCATCCAGGAGGCCGGCGGGGTGTCCGCCGCGGACGCCGACTACACCGCCCGCGTCATGGACGCCGCCCCCGACAACACCATCCGCTCCCTGATCACCGAGCTGTCCGTCGAGCGGCTGCTCACCCGCCGCGAGCCCGATCCGGTCTACGCCGGCGAGCAGTTGGTGCGCGTCCGCGTCGCCGCCGTCGACGCCCGGATCGCCAGCCTGGAGGGCGCCGCCCGCCGCTGCGAGTTCCAGGGCGACCACGAGGGCGCCGCCGCCGTCCACAAGGAAGTCTGGGTCCTCCAGCAATACGGCCAGTCCCTCCGCGAACGCGGCGCCGCCGCCCTCTGACCCGGTCTCGGGCCACCGCCCGGTCCGGCCCGCACCACCCACCCCAGGAAACCCGCCACCCTCCACCGGCACCTCCGGGTAGCCATTCGGTCACGGACCGGACTCAAAAAGTGCTCGCACGCCCCTCGTGGCGGACATGTGTCGTACTCCACACTGAGGAGCGGTGCCGTAAGTCCCCCGCAGCGCGGCACATCCGCCCCTGCGCGCCGCCGTACGGGACGCGAGCCCCCGCGCAGCCGCTCGTGCCGTGGGGCGGACCCGGCGGTCCGGCCGCCGCCGCCCCGGTCCTCGTGCCGCCCAGCCGCGATCACCTGGAGGTCGCCCCCGTGCAGACCCGGACCCTCCCCGCCGCACCCCCCGGCGGCACACCGGCCGCCCCACCCGATACCGGCCTGCCGGCCGTGCCGGTCACCGTCCCGCAGCAGGCCGAACCCCCGGCCGCCGAACTCCTCGCCGCGCAACTCCCCCCGGAGCACCCGGACCCGCCCGAGCCCCGGGACGCCCCAGACCCTGCGGACGCCCCGGACCCCGCGGACGCCACCGAGCCCGCCGGCCCCGCCCTCCGCGCCGACACCGGCGGCCCCTCCTCCGACCTCTTCCGCCAGTACCTCCGCGAGATCGGCCGGATACCGCTGCTCACCGCCGCCGAGGAGGTCGACCTGGCCCGCCGCGTCGAGGCCGGCCTGTTCGCCGAGGAGAAACTCACCCGCACCCCCGACCTCGACTCCCAACTCGCCCACGACCTCGACACCTTGGTCGTCCGCGGCCGGATCGCCAAACGCCGCCTGATCGAGTCCAACCTCCGCCTGGTCGTCTCCGTCGCCAAGCGCTACGTCGGCCGCGGCCTGACCATGCTCGACCTCGTCCAGGAGGGCAACCTCGGCCTGATCCGCGCCGTCGAGAAGTTCGACTACGCCCGCGGCTACAAGTTCTCCACCTACGCGACCTGGTGGATCCGCCAGGCCATGTCCCGCGCCCTCGCCGACCAGGCCCGCACCATCCGCGTCCCCGTCCACGTCGTCGAACTCATCAACCGCGTCGTCCGCGTCCAGCGCCGGATGCTCCAGGAACGCGGCCACGAACCCACCCCCGAGGACGTCGCCGCCCAGCTCGGCCTCACCCCCGAACGCGTCACCGAGGTCCTGCGCCTGGCCCGGGAACCGGTCTCCCTGCACGCCCCCGTGGGCGAGGAGGACGACGTGGCCCTCGGCGACCTCATCGAGGACGGCGACGCCGCCTCACCCGTCGAGTCCGCCGCGTTCCTGCTGCTCCGCGAGCACCTGGACGCGGTCCTCTCCACCCTCGGCGAACGCGAACGCAAGGTCGTCCAGCTCCGCTACGGCCTCGCCGACGGCCGCCCCCGCACCCTGGAGGAGATCGGCCGGATCTTCGGCGTCACCCGCGAACGCATCCGCCAGATCGAGTCCAAGACCCTCGGCAAACTCCGCGACCACGCCTTCGCCGACCAGCTCCGCGGCTACCTCGACTGACCCGCGGGCGGCGCCGCCGCCCCGGGCAGCCCGGCTCACCCCTCCCGCTGGAACGCCCCCGGATGTGCCTCGTCCCGCACCGCCGTGTACTGCTGCCGCACCGCCTGCCACACCGGCAGCTCGTCGCCCGGCTCGAAGACCTGGCTCGCCGCGGCCGGCCACCGCGGCGGCTCCGGATACCCCGCACCGCCGTCCCCGCCGGCGGCCGTACCGTGCGCCACCTGCCACGCCCACGCCGCCTGCCGGGCCGCGCCCAGCGCCGCGTACTCGGCCGGCTGCGGCACCACGACCTGCGCCCCCAACAACCCCGGCGCCGCCGCCTGCACCGCGCCCAGCTCCGCCGCCGCACCCAGCAGGAACACCCGGTGCACCGCCACCCCGCGGCCCCGCAGCACATCCAGCGCGTCCGCGAGCCCGCACAGCATGCCCTCCACGGCCGCCCGCGCCAGATGCTCCGGCTTCATGCTCTCCCGCCGCATCCCGTGCAACGACCCGGCGGTGTGCGGCAGATACGGCGTCCGCTCACCCTCCAGATACGGCAGCAGCACCATCCCGTACGCACCCGGCGACGAGGCGAGCGCCAGCTCCGACAGCCCTGCCAGATCCGTTCCCAACATCTCCGCCGTACCGCGCAGCACCCGCACCGCGTTGGTGGTGTGCACCACCGGCAGATGCCGCCCGGTCGCGTCCGCGAACGACGTGATCGTCCCCGTCGGATCCGCCAGCGCCTCCTCGTGGATGGCGAACACCGACCCCGAGGCGCCCAGCGACACCACCGCGTCGCCCACCCCGACCCCCAGCCCGAAGGCGGCGGCCATCGTCTCGCCCGTCCCCGCCGAGATCAGCAGCCCCTCCGGCGTGAAACCCGCCGTCCCCGCCGGGCCCAGCACCTCCGGCAGCCGCACCTGGTGCCCAAGCGCCAGCTCCACCAGCTCCGGCCGGTACGCGCCGGACGCCGCCGACCAGTAGCCGGTCGCCGACGCCCCGCCCCGGTCCGTGGTCCGCCGCGCCGGCCGGCCCAGCAGCTGCCAGGCAAGCCAGTCGTGCGGCGTCATCACCTCCGCGATCCGGGCCGCGTTCGCCGGCTCCGTACGCGCCAGCCACCGCAGCTTGGTCACCGGGTGCTGCGCCTGCGGCACCGCGCCGACCGCCTGCGCCCAGGCCGCCCGCCCGCCCAGCGCGTCCACCAGGTCCGCCGCCGCGCTCTGCGCCCGCCTGTCGTTGCCGACCAGCGCCGGCCGCACCGGACTCCCCTCGGCGTCCAGCGCCACCAGCCCGTGCTGCTGCGCGGCCACCCCGATGGCCTGGACGCCCTCCAGGAGCCCGTTCCCCGCGGCCTCGCCGAGTGACATCAACCACGCCTGCGGATCGACCTCGGGCCCCTTCTCGACAGGGTGCGGCGCATACCCCTGCCTGATGACGGCACCCGTGTCCGCATCGCAGACGACGATCCGTGTGCTCTCGGACGAACTGTCCAACCCGGCGACTATCCCCATGGCCCCAGATGATGCCCCATGGGACCCATGGGGAAAGAGTCAGGGTTTGCCCACCGCGGCCCGGCCCCGTCCCACCTCAGGTGTTGCTGGTGCCCCAGTCGTCCTCGTCGGCCGCGCGCTGCTCCCGCAGCGACCGCACCCGCTCCGCCACCGGGCCCGGCAGCCGGTCCCCGACCCTGTCCGACACCGCCGCGAACGCCTTCGACGCGGCCTGCCGCCCGCCCAGCGCGGCCGCCTCCGCGCTGTTGCGGACCGCCGGGTTCTGCGCGATCCGCTGCGCGCCCTTGCGGAGCTGCTCGTACCGCTCCCGCCCGGCCCGGCTGCCGAGCACGTATCCCACCGCCAGTCCCGCGACGAACGTGAGCCGGTAGCGCATCGCTCCACCTTTCCCTTGCCGCTCGATCCCGTCCGGTGCCGGCCGGCACCGGACGCCGGGCTGGGCACCTGCCCACCGGCACCGGGCCCACCCGCGGTGGCCTCCCGGGATACCGATTGGCGGAGCACCCCCCTGCTTGCGCTAATGTATGTGTCGCAGCGAGCGCACGCCGTCCGGAGCCCCCGGCAGCGATGCATTCGAGGCAAGCAGAGCAATCCCCTGTAGCTCAATTGGCAGAGCAGCCGGCTGTTAACCGGCAGGTTACTGGTTCGAGTCCAGTCGGGGGAGCTCAATCCCCTGTAGCTCAATTGGCAGAGCATTCGGCTGTTAACCGGAGGGTTACTGGTTCGAGTCCAGTCGGGGGAGCAGAAGGAACGAGGACCCCGGAAGGGGTCCTTTTTCTTGTGTCCGGGAACCGAATCCCCGGTGATCGAAGTCCTCTTGGGCGTGCAAGGTCGCCCGACGGCAGCCCGCACGGGCAGCAGATCGTATGAGCGGCTATGCTGCGGCAGACGGCGCGCACAAATGTGCGCGACGCGCCGTGAGGGGCGGTAGCTCAGCCGGTTAGAGCAGCGGACTCATAATCCGTCGGCCGTGGGTTCGAGTCCCACCCGCCCCACCACGGCAGGTCAGCGCAATCCGATCTGACCAGCCAAAACACGGCAGCAGGGCCGCCACCTCCGGGTGGCGGCCCTCGTCGTTCCGGCCCCGAAAACGCGCCACGGGCCGCACAGGGCCGGACGGGGCAGGGATGGGCCACGTGGGGGACCACAGGGGGCCGGGCCGGGGCCGGAAGCGGCGCTTGTGGCGTCGTCCTGCGAGGAGCCGCCGGCGTCGGTGGGGAAACTGTGGGAACTGATCGTCAGGGGCCGGGAGTTGGGACGGCTCGTCGGCCTCCTGCGCGGGAACTGAGGCGCGGGGGCGAGCCGATGGCCGCCCAGGACCGGCCCGCGGGGCGGGTGCGATCAGTTCCAGAGGCGGTCGAGGGCGAGTTGCAGGGTGTGCAGGCCGTCGGGGCCGCTGAGGGTCAGGCGGCCGGTGGGGGAGAGCGTCAGGGCGTTGCAGCGGTACAGCAGCGGCAGGGTGCGGACGGTCCCGCTGGTGAGGTGCCAGAGGTGCAGTTCGGCGTCGTTCCAGGCGGCGGCCAGGAGCGGGCCGGCGGGGGTGTCGGCGGCGGCGAGGGCCGTGACGAGGGCCGGGCGCTGCTCCACGGGGCCCGCCATCGGTTCCCCGGACGTCTCCCACAGGCGGATCGAGCCGTCGAGGGCGGCGCTGAAGACGAGGGTGAGGCCGTCGTCGGGCAGCCGCAGGCAGGTGACGGCGGTGACGGGGGCGCGGTGCAGGCGGTGGGAGTGCGGCAGGGGCTGGTAGGCGGTCAGGGACCACACGTGGACGGCTCCGCCGGCGTCGCCGACGACGGCCGTCGGCGACCGGCCGTCGGCGCCGAGCGCGGTGGGCCGGGAGGGCGCGGAGCCGAGCGCCGCGGTGCCGTGGTGGGCGGCGATGTGCCCCAGTACGGCGCCGGCCGGGCCTTCCTCGTCGGGGGTGAGGGGGAAGAGCGGCCCGCTGCCGTCGAACAGCAGCACCGCCTCCGGGCCGGCGGCGGCGAGGCCGAAGGGGCGGAGCCCCGCGGGGGCGGGCACCGCGCCGGTGCGTCCGCCGGTGCCCGCGTCGTGACGGTGGAGCCGGCCCAGGGCGTCCGCGACGAGCAGGGTGCCGTCCTGCGGCAGGTGGCAGTGGGCGGCCGCCGGGACGTCGTGCTGCGCCCAGGCCGCGGTCCACAGGTGCCGTTCGGCCAGCGGGCGCACGTATTCGGTGAGGGTGGCGCTGGTGGCCAGGGCGGCGGCGTGCAGGACGGCGGCGCGGGCGAGGTCGTCGGCCGCGGAACCGGACAGGTGGGGCGCGGCGCGGTCCCAGATGGTGCGCAGGCCCGCGGGGGCGACGGTGGCCGGATCGTGGAGGGCCGCGGTGATGGCCGTGGCGGAGCCGTAGAGGAGGAAGCCGGGGTCGGCGAGCAGGGAGCCGGCCGCGATGCCGCCGTCCTCGGTGCCGAGGGTGGCGTCGAGGACGTGCTCGCGGGCGGCCGGCGGCGCCTCGTCCCACCGCGCCCGGCCGTCGGCGGTGCGCGGGACGGCGGCCAACAGGGCCGCGGCGTCCGCGTCCGGGGCCTCCTCGGAGGCGGCGGGCGGGGGTGCGGCATCGGGCCAGGGAGCCTCGCCGAGGTCGATGACGTGGGGGTCGGCGTCGTCGAGGAGGGCGGTGGTGCCGGTCTCCACGATGGCGCGCACGTGGGGGAGCCTCAGGAGGGGGACGAGGAGCTCGTCGACGAGCGTGCCGGGGTCCGCCGGGGCGTGGCCGGCCGGCCCGCGGCCGGCGAGATGCAGGTCGGGCAGGAGGAGCAGCAGCGGCCGGGCGTCGGCGGCGACGCGGTCCAGGAGGCGGTGCGGGGGCAGCGGGCCGTAGCCGAGCTGGCGGCCCAGCTCCCAGGCGACGGAGTCGGCGATGAGCCCGGCGGCGGGGACCGTGGCGTGGACGGTGGTCCGCCCGTCGGCGCCCGCCCCGGCGAGGAACCAGGCGAGCAGATGACTCTTGCCGCCGGCCCGGCCGCCGCGGACCAGGCAGAGCCGCGGCAGTTCGCCGTCGGCCGCGGCGGCCCAGTCAAGAAGGGCCCGGCCGGCCGCCGCGTGGCGGTCGGCCGGCGCCGGCCGGGCCGCCGCCTCGGGCGCCGGCTCAGGGTGTGCGGTGGTCGTCATCGGCGGTTCTCCCCCTGCCGCGGTCACTGCTGGGCGGCCGCCTCGCGGAGGAGGCGGATCCCCTCTGCCCGGGACTCGGCGCTCTCGCCATAGGGGAAGTTGTGGGTCAGCTCGGCATCCGGGAACATCCGGGCCAGCCACAGCGAGCAGTAGTGGCCGGGCAGGAAGCACGCCTCCAGCTCCGTGTGGATCCGCGTCACCTGGGACGGCTCGACGCCCGCGCCGCGCAGCGCGGACCACAGGCTCTCCTCGGGGTGCAGCGCGATACCCCCGGCCCGGGTTACCACCTGCTTCTCGCCGTCGTCGCCGACGTACTCGAAGGCCGCGTACCACTCCGTGCCCGCGGTGTCCCGGATGTCGTCGAGGACCAGCGGCCACCAGTTCTCCCGGTCGGCGAAGGCCGCCGGATCCGTGGCGCGCAGCTGCCGCTCCGCCGCCGCGAACGCCTCCGCGGCGGTCTCCGGCCGGTCGGTGCCGAGGATGACGCGCAGCGCCCGGTCCAGTTCGCGCAGGGACTGGGCGAACCGCTCGGGCGAGGAGTTCACGAACCTGGGCGGCTCCTGGTAGCCGAGCAGTACCGCCCGCACCTCGCCTCCGGGGGCGGCGCAGAGCTCGTAGCCCTGGTCGGTGCCCAGGCGCGCCCACTGCCGCTGCTCCTCGCGCGCCACCGCCGTCCCGACGGACTGCGCGTAGGCGTCCAGCAGGACGGGTTCGCCGGGCGAGGTGGAGAAGTAGGGGCCGACCGTCCAGGGGACGGCGACCTGCGCCAGCCGGCGGACGCTCTCCGGGGCCGCGAACGGATCGCCCGCCTCCTCCGGCCCGAACTTCCGCAGTTCACCCTCGGGCACTGTCATGGACGACTCCGCCTAACCCACCGTCTCGTACACGTCTGAGAGGACACCGTCCCACGTCGGAACGGGCCCGGCGTCCTCGGCCTCCCAGTCGGCCTCCTCCGACCAGACGGGCTCCACCCCTTCGAACGGCAGCGGATCGGCGTTCCGCATGCGCTCCCGGAGGGACTCCGCCAGCGCCTCGGGGTCGGGGAGGTCCTCCGACACCGTGGCGTCGTAGCCGGGGCGTTCGAGTTCGAGGAGATAGAGGAAATAGAGGAAGGAATCCAGGCTCCGGTTCAACGGGCGGGCCGTGAACTCCCCGTCCGGCAGGGCGTGGACGGCTCCGGAAACCGGGTCCAGTGCCACCACGTCGTAGTGGATCTCGCCCAGCACCAGCCACTGGGCCCAGCCCTCCGGCATGTCGTGGTACTCGGAGAAATGGCTGAGTTGCCCGCACCGGCGGAATCGGTCGGGGGTTTCCCCGGCGAAGAGGCCGCCGTCGAGCACGAAAAAGGAACTCCGGTCGTCCGGCAGGCCCGTGGCGGTCAGCAGTGTACGCGTCGCCGCATCCATTTCCGCCGGCAGCTTCTCTTCCTCCAGCGTGACGAGCTTTTCCGGAGGGAATACCGACTCCAACAACGACCGGTCGGTGAGCTGGGGCATGTTCTGTCCTGTCGGTAAGGTGCGGGAATCCGGTGATCGTATCGGAGGCGATTCTCTGCGTCAATTTCTCCGCGTCAATCGCTACTTCTTGCGCCGGTTAATGCCGTTGAGATACTTCTCCATTTCGTCGTTGCCCTTCTTCTTGGACTCCGCGGTGTCGCCGTACTCGACGGTGTGCGAAACCTTGACGTCGTCCGGGAGATGGTGCGACATCCAGGCGCTGCAGTCCCTGGTGCCCGGCCCGGTGGTACAGGGCTCCCGCTCGGTGTAGAGCTCCGACATGCCCTGCGATTTCCCGGAGTCCAGGAACGGGATGCCGACCTGGCGTTCGGAGTGCATTCCCGGCCATTTACTGCGGCCGACGAGTACGAATTCATCGTCGGCGCCGCGTTCGCCATACCGTGCCGCGGCGTAGTTCCGACTGGAGAATTTCCCCTTGCTGACCCGCCCGTAATCTCCCTGTTTACTGCCCGCGCCAGTGTTGGCGTGCCGCGCCAGCTGGGTGGCCTGCGACAGGTCCGTACTGCCGAACGCCACCTGCTGGGAAGGTTTCCGCTTGCGTTCTTCGGCCGGCGGCAGCGGATATTTGCCGGCCTCCCGCCGCGGGACGTGGTCGTCGCTCAGCAGTCCTATCGGAGTGAGCCGCTTCCGGTCGTCGGCGGTGAGGTCCTTGTGCCCTTCGGTGGTGAGACGGGTGACCTTTCCCTTGTCGCCGACGTTGTACATCGGCGGATTTCCGTGCGAATTCTTGCCGATGTTCTTGAGGTCGGCCGCGATACCGTCGTCGTTCTCACGATGGTTCAGCTTCATCTTCTTGACGCCGTTGACCATCTGGTCGTCGAGATGGTCGGCCGTCCGCTTGACGCCGTTCTCCAGCCCCTCCAGCGCCTTGTCGATCATCGGGGCTGCGGCGTTGGCGATGGCGTCCTTGCCGCGGGTCCGGCCGTGATGGCTCCTGGCCCGGCCGAGCTTGCCGCCGGCCCCGCTGCGGAAGGTGCCGCCGGCGCTCTGCAGGCCGGTGACCACACTGTCGTGGGCGTCCGGATCGAAGGTGAAGCCGCCACCGCCCCCACCGCCGCCTCCGCCGCTCCCGCCTTCCCCACCGGCGCTGAGCAGCTGCATCGCACCGGCCGCTGACTTCCCGGCCTCCTTGCCGGCCTGGGCCGCGTGACCGACATCGATGCCTTTCTGGACCCCGAGGGCATTGGCCCCCACCTGGACCACCAGGTCGCCGACCATCGCCCCGAGCGCCTCCTCGATCGGCGACAGCGCGACGCTGACGACCTGCTCGACGACCTGCTCGCAGACCTCCTTGATGATCCGTTTCACGGCGATCCGGGTCGCCTGCGTACCCGCCAGCGCACCCACTTCCGACAGGCCGAACGTGAAGGGCGCCGCCGCCTGGGCCGCGATCACCTCCGCGGCCAGGATGGCGAGTTGCGCGATGGCCGCGATCTTGGCGCCCTCGACGAGGCCGGCGACGACGTCCATGGCCGTGCCCGCCATGCGCCCGCACTCCGCGAGCCCCTTCAGATGCTTGCCGTTGACCTTGCCCCAGTGGGCGTTGAGGGCCGCCACCCCCAGCGAACCCCCCGCCGTGCCCACCAGGCTCTCGATCACCTGATGCGCTTGGTTCGCCCCGTGGTCGATGTCATCCGCGAACTCCCGCAAGGAGTCCGCCATCGCGCGGTAGTCGTCCTCGTCCACGTTCGGCCACGAGACGCCGATGATGTCGAGTATCTCGTCGGCCCAGCCCGGAAGTACCACGCCCACGCGAACACGCCCCTAACTGCCGTCCCCACTCGCCGGATCGAGCAGTTCCCCACCAGATCGAGCAGTTCCCCACCAGCTGTGAAGTTCCCCACCAGTTCGTGAAGTTCGTAAAGCTCGTATGGGGAGACGTTCTCAGAAAGTTGACGGTTCCTCAAAGGGGGCGCCAAAGACGGCGGAGGTCGTTCCGCTCCCGCGTGAACGGGGCGGCGGGCGGCCCTGGCCGGGCGGCCCCCGGCCAGGGCCGGACAGTCCCTAGATGACCGGCGGACGCCCCAGCCTCGTCATCCGCCACACCGTGCTCCAGCGCATCGGCCGGCGCCGCCCGCACGGCGTCCGCACCCCCTCCGCGAAACCCGCCGCCCAGGCCCGCATGCCCGCCGCCGAGCGGCTGCGGACCGCCGTCAGCGCCGCCCACACGCCCAGATAGACCGGCACCAGCACTGCCGGCAGATGGCGCTTGGCCAGCCAGACGCGGTTCCGGGCGACCATCCGGTGGTAGACCGCATGCCGGGTCGGCGAGGTGTACGGGTGCTGCAGCACGATCTCCGGCGCGTAACGGATCCGCCAGCCGTCGTCCAGCGCCCGCCACGCCAGATCGGTCTCCTCATGGGCGTAGAAGAACTCGTCCGGCCAGCCGCCGATCCGGTCCAGCATCGGCACCGACAGCGCGTGCCCGCCGCCCAGGAACGTGGTGACCAGCCCGCCCCGCTGCGGATCGCCGACCCGCAGCCGCGGGACGTGGCGACGCTGGGTACGGCCCCGCTCGTCGGCGATGCGGAAGCTGACGATGCCCAGCTTCGGGTCGCCGGCGTACAGCTCCGCGAGCCGGCTGAAGACGTCCGTGCTGATCAGCAGCCCGTCGTCGTCCAGATCGACCACCACGTCCAGATCACCGAGCTTGCGCAGCTCGTCCAGGGCGACGTTCCGGCCACCGGCGACCCCGAGGTTCTCGCTCAGCGACACGCCGGTGACGCCGTCGGGCAGCGGAGGCAGCGGCGAGCCGTTGCCGACGACCACGATGTGCGTCGCGGGAAGATCCTGCTTCGCCACCGAATCCAGCAGCTCCTGGAGCTCGGCGGGGCGGTTTCCCATGGTCAAGATGGCGACGCCTACGCGCAGCTGACGCACAGATGAACACTCCGTTCTTGGCGGTCTCTTCAGCGATGCTAGCCGCCTCCACGGACCACCGTGCGCCACGACGCAGGCGCCGCGACATCCTGTAGGAATCCCTTCGGGGCCATCGGTGAACGGGACTTGGGCCCCGGCTCCGGGCGACTTCGACGGCTGCCGGGGGACTTCGACGGTCCTCCGGGCGACTTTGCCGGGCTGGCGTCACCCCGGCCGGATCACTGCGGTCAACCCTGTGGGGCGTCGGCGCCGGCCAGGGCGCTCGGCCGGGCGGCGAAGACCCGTTCCGGACCGAACCGTTCCTGATAGCCGTCGGCCAGCGCGCGCAGCGCCGCCGCCCCGTCGCCGTGGTACGACGACCCGTGCATCACCGCCAGCGTCCTGGGCGAGAGCCGGGCCAGCGACCGCATGGTCCCCACCGCCGCCGTCAGACACGACGTCTGGCGGAACATCTCCTCCGCCTCCAGCGCCGGGCCGACCAGATCGCGGTCGGTCACCGGAGGCCCGTTGCCCAGGTGGGTGAACAGGTCCCCGCACAGCAGCGTGCCGGTCGTCTCCTCGAACAGCACCCGCGCCTCCCAATTGTGCGGCACATGCGGGGTGTTGAGGTGCATCACCCGGCGCCGCAGCAGCGCCTTGCCGCCCAGGTCGAGCGTCTCGCCGTGCGCCAACGGGCGCGGCGGCCGGTCGGCGAGATCGTTGAGCGAAACCAGGCACCCCTGGAGCCCGTGGGCCACCTCGGCGCGCGGGGCCGCGGCCAGGAACGCGTTCATCGCCCCGCACTCGTCGGCCTCCACATGCCCGAACGCCAGCCAGCGCAGCTCCTCCACCGGCACCACCCGGCCCACCGCCTCCGAGACCGCGGGGAACAGATACCGCATGCCCGTATGGAAGAGCAGCGGCTCCTCCGCGTCGATGAGGAACTGGTTGAACGTGAAGCCGGCCGGCGCGGCCACTTCGGGAACGTAGGTGGAGATCCGGTAGATCCCGTCGGCGATCTCATCGACGCGCGTCTCCATGGGGCCGACGCCTCCTTCGGCCTTACGGGCGGCCCCCCTGTCTGATGTCTGCCCTTGTCCGTTCCTGTCCGTCTCTGTCCATCGTAGGGCGGGGGAGGGAGGTGGGGTGCGGTAGTTGGGGGCCGCTGGTCTTCGGGTATCCGGGAGCGGTCCTCGGGAGTGATCTGCGCCACGGCATGTCTAGGACGGCAGGGTGTGGGCAGGGGAGCCCGACGGCTCGGTCCGCGGAATTGCGGAATACCGTGCGGTTTGATCCTGTTACGGGAGCTGTGAGGGCGCAGTACGTCGGGACCGGCCGAACCCCACCGCACAGCAGAAGCCGTCAGGCGGAAATCCGTCGGGCGGAAAGCAACTACACACCACACACGACAGTCGCCCCGGAGGCCGAAGCGTCAACACGCCGTGGCCTCGACGACCCGGAAGCAGGGAAGCGCGTATGAGCACCGTGGAGCTCACCAAGGACAACTTCGACGAGATCGTCTCCGGCAACGATTTCGTCCTGATCGACTTCTGGGCCGAATGGTGCGGCCCCTGCAAGCAGTTCGGGCCGGTCTTCGAGCGGTCGTCCGAGAAGCACGACGACCTGCTGTTCGCCAAGGTCAACACCGAGAAGGAGCCCGAACTCGCCGCCGCCTTCGACATCAGCTCCATCCCCACCCTGATGATCGTCCGGCAGAACATCGCGGTGTTCGCCCAGCCCGGCGCGCTCCCCGAGGCCGCCCTGGAGGACGTCATCGGCCAGGCCCGCGCACTCGACATGGACGAGGTCCGTGCCTCGGTCGCCGAGGCCCAGGCCCAGGAGGCGCAGGGCGCCAGCGGAGAGCGGGCGCAGGGCGAGTGAGCGAGCTGCTGCTGGTCCGGCACGGTGAGACCGAGTGGAGCCGCGACGGCCGGCACACCAGCTGGACCGACCTCCCCCTCACCGACAACGGCGAGGAACAGGCCCGCGCACTCCGGCCGGTGCTGTCGGCGCGGAAGATCGCGCGGGTCTACGCCAGCCCGATGACGCGCGCCCTGCGCACCGCCGAACTCGCCGGACTCCCCACCCCGCACATCCTCGACGACCTGCGGGAATGGGACTACGGCGGGGACGAGGGCATCACCACCGCCGAGATCCACCGCACCAGACCCGGCTGGTACCTCTTCGACGACGGTGTCGCACCAGGGGCGGCCGACCATCCCGGGGAGTCACCCGAGGAGGTCGGGGCGCGCGCCGACCGCGTACTCGCGCTGATCGCGCCCCACCTGGAGGCCGACGAGGGCGACGTGGCACTGGTGGCGCACGCGCACTTCCTGCGCGTCCTGACCGCCCGCCGCCTGGGCCTCCCGCCCGCCGCGGGCGGCCTGTTCACCTTCGGCACCGGCACCGTCGGCGTGCTGGGGACGGAGCACGGGCGGCCGGCGGTGGTGGCCTGGAACACGCGGAGTCTGTAGCGGGGCGGAGTTCTGTAGCTGGTCGGCGGCGTTCCGATGTCGTCGTTCCCGGCCGTTCCGCTGTCGGGGCTACGGGGCTACGGGGCCATCGGGTCGAGGTGCAGGGGCTGCACCTTGCCCTCGATCATGGCGCCCAGCCCCTGCACCGCGCAGGTACTGGGCTGGTCCGCGATGTGCACCGGCATCGACGTGGCCTCGTGGATCATCGGCTCCAGACCCGGGATCAGCGCGCTGCCGCCCGCCAGCATGACGCCGCGTTCGCCGAGGTCGGCCACGAGGTCCGGCGGACAGCGGCGGAGCACCGCACTGATGCCGTCGAGAATCGCCGTCAGCGGGGTGATGATGGCCCGCCGCACCCGCTCGGTGTCCACATGTACCGACCGCGCCAGCCCGCTGACCACATCCCGGCCGTGCACCTCTGTGGAGCCGGGCGTCAGCTCGCCGTCCCCGGACAGCATCAGGTGCAGCGGCCGGACGGACTGGTTCGGCAGCATCAGCTCGTGGTGCAGCCGAAGGTGCTGGATCACCGCGTGGTCGATGGCGTTGCCACCTACCGGGACGGTCTCGGCGGCCACGATCGAGCCGAGCGAGAGCACCGCGACCTGCGTGGTGCCCGCGCCGCACACCACGATCATGGTCGCCTCCGGCTGCTCCACCGGCAGCCCGCACCCGACGGCCGCGGCGACCAGCGTGTCCACCAGCTCGACCCGCCGGGCGCCCAGCCCCGTCAGCGTCTCCACGGCGGCCCGCTGCGCCAGCGGCTCACTTCCGTACGGGAGGCACACCGCGGCCCGCATCGAGGGGCGCCGTCGCCACGTCTTGCGCAACTTGTCGCCGACCAGGTGGCGCAGCAGGCGCTGGGCCAGGTCGATGTCCACGACCGTCCCGTTGGAGACCGGCCGGACCACGCGGATGTAGTCCGGCGTGCGGCCGTCCATCACCTCGGCCTGGGCACCCACAGCCAGCATCGACCCGGTGCGGGTGTTGACCGCGGCGACGGTGGGTTCGTCGACGACCAGCCCCTGATTCTTGACGTAGACCCTGGTCCGGGCCGCGCCGAGGTCGACGGCGGCCGAGCAGCGGCGCAGTTGGGCGAGGCTGATGGTCATGGCGGATTCCTCCCCGAGGGGCCGGTGCGAACGTCGCGGGCGGGCCGGTACTGGGCACGAGCACCCACACGTGAGCGCTCGTGCGCCATCCTCCGAGCCCGCACCGAGCCCCGCCCGCTGAGCGCGTCCGCCCGGGGGACGGGGGCGGGTGAGGCGTGCCGTTGGGGTGAGGGGAGGGGCGGCGGCAGATGGCGACCGATGTTGGCGTGAGGGGGGCCGAGGCTACGTCCGTCCAACCAAGCGGGTGGGGGTGGGGCGGGGCGCGGCAGGGGGCGCGGGCGTGGGGCGTGGGCGCGGGGTGTGAAGCTGACTGGGCGCCATGGGACGCCGGGTGACCTCTGGTTGGCTGCCGGTCAGTGAGACGCTTCCGGGGACCCGGACCCGGACCCGGACATGGGGCTGGACCTGGGCCTAGGGCTGGGGCTGGTCTTCACCCCCTCCCCGCTCCCTCCACTCCCTCTGCCCGTCGCTGGTAGAGGCCCCAGGTGAACTCCGCGACGACGTCCTGTCGTGCACCGTCCGGCCCCGGGGCGGTGAGGGCCAGACGCCAGCGGGTGGGGGCGCTGTCCTCCATCGGGCGGGCCGGCGGGAAGGCGCGGGCGACCTCGTCGACCGTGCACGACCACGGGACGAGATCGGCCGTCGTACGGAGTTCCGGGGCGGGAGCGCCGGGGGCTCGTACGAGCCAGGCGTTCCAGACGCCGCCACCGGGCGCAGTGAGCACCTCGAACCGCAGATCCGGCCAGAGCGGGACCGGCCAGGTCAGCGCCTCGCAGGTCAGGTCTCCGATGCGGCGGGTGGTGACGGACTCGGGCGTGCCGAGCAGCGCGCGGTACGGCTGGAGGCCGGCGCGTGCCCGAGGGTTGTGCATCCGGGCCTGCCAGCGGCGGTTGGCCTCGCGCATCTGTGCGCGGGTGACGCCCAGTTCACGGAGCGCGTCCTCGACGCGAGCCGGTTCGTGATCGGCCATCCGGCGCAGCAGTACGAGTTGGAACGCGAGAGGTCCTGGCAGGTCGGAGGGGGTGCCGGAGCCGGCGGGCGGGGGATTGTCAGTGGCGGGGTTCATGATGGACATGGTCGTTGATGGCGGCCGTGGAGCGCGCGGAGGCGGCGGCCGGTGCGGCGTGTGCGGGGCCGGGTCGGACGCCGTCGGGGAGGAAGAGCACGGAGTTGACGTAACGGCGGTGCGGAGCAAGGGAGCGGCGTAACAGGCCCTGTTCGGCGACGAAGGAGGTACGGGACTGATGGGCGGGCAGATCGAAGTCGGCCAGCGGCAGCCAGCGGTCGCGTGGCAGGACCCAACCGCGATATCCACGGGCGGCCGTCCACTCCAGGACGGGCGCAAGCGGCTGGATACGTGTCTCCAACTCCACGAAGAGGGCGGGGCGTTCGCGCTCGATGGTGTGTGCCGCGCCGCGTAGCACCGGCAGTTCGGCGCCATCCACGTCGATCTTGATGAGGGTGACGTCGCTGAGGCGCAGCGCGTCCAGGGGGAGACAGGGGACGTCCAGGGTGGCGGCGTGCACATCACGGCGTACGAGTGAGGAGACCCCGCGGTCGCCGCGCCCGTCCGGGGGCAGCCAGAGCGTGGCGCAGCCGGTGTGATCGGTGGCCGCGGCGGAGACGACGTCGACGTGGGCCGGGGTGACCGAGTCGAGCAGTCGGGCCAGGTGGGGGACGGGCTCGATGGTGACGACCCGGTCCGCGCGCCGCGCCAGGCGCCGGGTCCACGGGCCGTACCAACCTCCGACGTCGACGGCCGTACCACCCGCCGGGCAGAAGTCGCGCAGCCGCCCCAGCTCCGGTTCGAACCGCGGGTAGAGCCCGGCCGCCAACGCCGACACCAGCCGCCCCGGCAGCCACCGCCCCACCCGCGCCGCCAACGTCACGACCCCGCCCCCGGCTCCACCACCGGCTCCACCACCGGTTCCTTCTCTCCCCCCTCAGCCCCCGTGATCTCCCTGCTCTCGCATACCGCTCGCTCGTGCTCGGCTTCCGAGACCTGCTCCCCGGACGACGGCAGCAACTGCGGAATCCCGTCGAGGATCGGATAACGCCGCCGCAGCCGCGGGTTGTAGAGCGCCTCCTCGGAAGCCAGCAGCACCAGCGGGCCCTTGTCGATCGGGCACGCGAGAATCCTCAACAGCCCATAGTCAGCCTTCACGACCCACTCCCTTCACGCGCGACTGCACCGCGCTCAACTCCAAGCTCAACGTCACCTTCGAAACCCCATGTCGACCGCTTCTTCTCCAACCGCCTCTTCGCCAACTTCCCTTTCGCTGTTGCCGTGTTGCCGTGTTGCCGTGTTGCCGTGTTGCCGTGTTGCCGTGATCGTTCGCAGTTTCTTGATCGTCATCGTTCGACCTCGCCATTGATCAATCCCTTCGTCGTCGGCCTCAAATCCGGCCTCATGTGGCCTGCCCGGACGGGCGGTTGGTGGCTTTTCGGGTTCGGTTGACGGGTGCTGCGGCCACCTGCGGGGACGTTGGAACGGAGGGTGGGGCGTGATCCTGACGGGCGGGTGCGCCGGGTACGGGCGTGGGTGGGGCCTCGTGGCGTGGGAGAGCCAGGAGGACCGTCAGGGCCACGGCCGTGCCGCCCAGGCGCAGGGCCAGCCGCAACGGGTCGCCGGGCAGCGGTTCACCGAAGGCGACGGTGCCGCAGGCGACGGTGAAGACGCAGGTCACCGTGGTGCAGACGGGCACGATCACCGAGGCTCGGCAGCGCTGCAGGGCGGTCTGGGACAGGACCAGGCCGGCGGCCCCGGTGAAGAGGAGCAGATAGGGGTAGGGCGAGCGGAGCAGCGCCGTCGCGGCCGCCACGGCGGCCGGGATGTCGTGGAAGTCCAGCAGGCCGGAGACGCCCTTGATGGCCAGTGAGCTGACGCCGTAGAGGAGCCCGACGGCCACCCCGTAGGAGACGCCGGCGGTCGGCAGGCGGTGGCGGCGCCGGGCGCGCAGCTCGGCCGAACGGTAGAGCAGCAGGCTCGCGGCCAAGGACGGCACGGCGAGCGCGAGAAGTGTCAGGGGTGGCGCGGTACGGGCGATGGCCCGGGCGTCCTCGTGCCGGAGGGAGGCGACGACCAGCGCGAGCGCCATCAGGATCGCGGCGATGCTCTGCCGCTCCCGGCCGCTGGTTCGCTCACCCAGCAGCACCGAGGACATGAGGAGGAGCAGGACCAGGCCGGAGATGAAGATGCCCTGGGCGGCGGCTATGGGGAGCGTGCGGTAGACGGCGAGTTGGGCGGCGAAGCCCGCGGCCAGGGCGAGTGAGCCGCCGAGCCACAGGGGGCTGCCCAGTAGGTGGCGTATGAGTCGGGCGGGGTGGCGGGTGCTGAGGGCGGGGAGGGCGGCGAGGGCGCGCTTCTCCAGGACGAAGCCGGTGCTGTACAGGACGTTGGCGAGCAATGCGGACGCCACGCCCCACCAGAGCATGGGCCTGCCTCCTCTCGGTCTCGTCGGCCTCGGTCGGTCTCGGGCGTGGGGCTGGGG
Organism: Streptomyces sp. S186; assembly: GCF_051603415.1. Lineage (NCBI taxonomy): Bacteria > Bacillati > Actinomycetota > Actinomycetes > Kitasatosporales > Streptomycetaceae > Streptomyces > Streptomyces sp. S186. Next base: position 5,666,166 of record NZ_CP193932.1, read on the forward strand.
TGGTTCGGGGGCGGGTGGCCTTGCGGGGCCTCCTTCCTTGCTGTTTCGGCAACAATTACGGAGGGTGGTTTTGTTCCCGACTCCGTTACGGAGTGTGGTTGTTGGGGTGGGGGCGGGCGTGGGCGAGGAGGATGGAGGACAGGGACGGGGCGTGGCAGGCGGCGCGGTCCAAGGGGCGTAGGGGGCGGGGGACGTCGTGGTACGGGGCGCCGGTGATGCGGACGACGTCGAAGCCGGACGCGGTGAGGAAGGCGCGGAGGGCCCGGGCGGTGTAGAGGCGCAGGTGACCGACGACCTGGGTGCCGGGGCGGCCGTGGATGCCGCGGAGGCTGACCTCCGAGAAGACGGGCTGGATGCCGGCGAGCAGGAGGCCGCGGTTGTACCAGGCGGCGAGGTTCGGGGTGGAGAGCAGCAGGTGGCCGTCCGGGCGGAGGACGCGGCGGAGTTCGTCGAGGGCGGCGTCCGGGTCGACGAGGTGCTCGATGACCTCGCTGAAGAGGATGGCGTCGGCCGTGCCCGTCGCGAACGGGAGGCCGCCGTCGGTGAGTTCGCCGCGGACGACGTGTCCGATGTGGGCGGCGGCGCGGCGGAGGGCGTCCTGGGACCAGTCGACGCCGATGACGCGGTGTCCTGCGAGGAGGTTGGCGGCGGTGGCTGCGGCGGTGCCGTCGCCGCAGCCGATGTCCAGGATGGTGGCGGGTGAAGTGCCCGCGTGTACGGGGCCGAGGGCGCGCGCCAGGAGCTGGGCCTGCCGTCGGCTGCGGGCGTCGCCGGATGCGACGGGAACGGTGGGGTTCTCGTAGAAGTTTCGGAGGGTGGGGATGGTCATGGGGTGGGTCCTTTCGTTTTTGCCGGTGGGGTTCCTCCTTTGGCTCGTGGGGTTGCTTTGGCTCGTGGGGTTTCTTGCTCCGGTGATGGGGCTTCGGGGGTGGGGTGGGTGGTGGTGGCGAAGGAGGAGCGGAGGAGGGTGAGGAGGTGGGTGGCGGCGGCGTCGTCGAGGAGGGCGCGGGACCAGCGGAGGGCGAGGTGGATGCGGTTGCCGTCGTGGGTGGCGGCGGTCGTGATGCTCAGGCCGCGGGGCATCCGGGCCGGGGCGGAGAACCACACCGCGGTCGCCCGGCCCCCCGTTTCGCCGAAGTCGAGGGGGTACGGGACGCGGCCGATGTTGGAGACGAGGGCGGTGGGTGTCCAGGGGGCGGCGAGGGCGCGGAGGGCGCGGGTGAGGGCGCGGCGCGGGCCGATGGGGAGGGGGAGGGCGGTCAGCAGGGTTGCGGGCAGGCCGAGTTGGGAGCGGGGCGCGGCCGTTTTGAGGGCGCGGGTACGGGCGGCGGTTTGGTGGAGGAGACGCGTGAGTGGTGGGGGCGGTGGTGAAGGTGGGGGGAAGGGGACTTGGGTCAGCCGGGTGCCGTTGCCGATGGGCATGTGGGGGCCGCGTGGTCGGTCGTCGATGGGCATGGTGAGGACGACGGGGGCGGTGGGGCGGTGGTGGTGGAGTTGGCGGAATTGGCGGCGTTGGTGGAGTTCGTTCCAGTGGGTCGTCATCAGGTAGGTGGCGACGAGGAGTTGGTCGTTGATGGTGTAGGGGGGACGGGGGGCTTGGTTGGTGGGGCTTGGGGTGCGGGTGGGGAGGGGGAGGTCGGTGAGGAGCAGGCCGTTGCCGGTGGGTGGGCCGGTGGCCGTTGCCGCGGTGCGGTCGGGGGCGAGGCGGGCCGGGCGGGTGAGGGTGTGGGGCGTGGGTTCGTGGGTGCCTTCCAAGGTGGGAGGGGTGGGTGCGGGTGGAGGCGGGGGCGCGTCGCGGGTATCGGCGTACAGGTCGGCGGCGGTGGCCAGGATGCGGAGGCAGGCCGGGCCGTCCAGGGCGGTGTGGTGGACGGTGAGCAGCAGCACGGTGCCGCCGGTGGGGGCGTTGCCGGTGGCGGTGTTGCCGCCGGTGGGGGGCGGCTCGATCACCTCCAGGCGGAGGGGTGGTGAGGCGTCCAGGGGAGGGCACTCGGTGAGTGCGCGGGACCGGGCGCGGGCGAGGGCGTCGGGGCCTGGGGGCGGGAAGGCGACCGGGTCGACGTCCGGGGTCGGGGTGAGCTGCCAGGTGTAGTGGCGGTGCCACCAGCGGGTCGGCACCTGGCGCATCAGGACGCGTGGATGGCGGGCGAGGGCCTGGTGGAAGGCGGTGCGCAGCCGTTCGTGGTCGAGTCGGCCGGGGAGGTGCACTTCTATGTGGACGGTCTCCGGTTCGGTGTCCTCCAGGCAGTGGCGGGAGATCTCGTCCACGAGGGGGAACGGGATGCGGGTGTCGGAGGGGAGACGGGCGCCCCGTGCCTGCGGCGGGTTGTGGCGGGCGGTCATTGTGGGGTGTCCTTCTTGGACGGCCGTGCGGAGTCGGCCGCCGGACCGGCCCCGGAGGGATTCCCGGCGGCGATGGCCCCCCTTGTGGGCGTCGGCAGGGTGACGACCGCCGCCGTGAGCGCCAGGAGGGCCAGGGCCTGGGCGAGGGGGCTGAAGGCGCCCGTGTGCTCGGCGACGGGGTGGCTCGCGCCGAGGGCCGCCGTGATGCCGGCCGCGAGCATCGCGGTGCCCGCCAGTGGTGCCAGCGCCCGCGGCCGGAGCCGGGCCACCAGGGCCAGCGGCAGGACGATCAGCGCGTACGGGCCGGCGGCCAGGGCCAGCACCGCCGTCAGGGCCAGTGTGCCCAGGACCCAGGACGGGGCGGGCGGTTGCCGCGGCGCGGGCGGCGGGGCCGGCGGGGTGCGGCGCGGGCGGCGGATCAGGGCGGAGGCGAGGAGCGCGGCGATGCCGAGGGCGCCGGCGATCAGGCCCAGGTCGTAGAAGGTGGCCGGGGCGTAGGAGAGCGTGACGGTGCCGCCGGCGCCGGCCGGGACGAGGAACGCCTGCTGCCAGCCGTCCACGCGGAGCGGGGTGAGTTCCCGGCCGTTGAGGGTGGCGTGCCAGCCGTCGTTGGCGTTCTCGTGGAGCTGGAGGTAGGCGGCCCGGCCGGCGCCGATGGTGACGGTGCGGTGGTCGCCGGACCAGTCCTTGGCGGCGACGGTCCGTCCCGCCGCCGCGGTGCTCCCGCCGGAGGACTGACTGCCGGCACCAGGACTGCCGGCAGAGGAACGAGCGGCGGGGGCGGCGGACTTCTCCAGCCGCACGTCCGTGACCACCAGCGCCCCCTGGTCGCCGGCCTCCACACGGTGCCGGCCGGCGCGGAGGAGGAGGCGGCTGTCGGGGGCGGCGGGGCCGCAGGGGTGGACGGTGACGGGGCGGCGGTCGGTGAGGTCGCGGACGTAGCCGCCGGCCTCGGTGGCGTAGAGGATGCCGTCGACGGCGAGCACGGGGCCCTTGCCGCAGGGGAGGGCGAAGCGCTTGGCGGGGTCCGGGCGGGGGGTGCGGTAGGCGTCGAGGGCGGGCAGGTACACCTCGCTGAGGCCGACGGGGAGTTGGAGGGGCCGGCCGGCGACGGGGTTGCTGAGGGTGAGTTCCCTGACCTTGCTGATGGTGATGTCGAGGCGGTCGGTGGTGATCGGGTCGAAGCGGGCCAGGCCGTTGTCGTCGACGCCGGCGGTGGCCGCCCCGTAGGGCGAGTCGAGCTGGATCTGTTCGGGGCGGGTGGAGATGCCGCCGGCGGCCGCCAGGACGATCCGGTCGATCTTCTTCTTGCCGGGCCAGCGCAGGTGGAGGGTGGGTTCGGCGCCGGCGATCCAGGCCGTCGTCAGGTCGCCGTCGACGAGGTTGCGGGGGCTGAGGGAGCGGCCGAAGCCGAAGCCGGTGGAGTCGGCGGTGGCGGTGATGCGGTCCTTCTGTTCGGGGGCGACCTGGTCCAGGAGCCGGTCGAGTGCGCTGCCGGGGACGGCGAGCGCGCTGCCGGTCACGGTGTACGGGGCGGTGCGGCCGGTGCTGAACTGGCGGTGCAGGCCGGTCTCGGCCGAGGCGGGCGAGAGACCGCCCGGGTCGCTGCCCCGGTGGAGGGAGACGACCTCGGAGGGCGTGTCGGACTTCGCGGCGTCGGTGGGGAGTTGGAGCAGCCGGGTGACCTGGACGCCGGGGACGGAGATCTCGGTGAAGCCGGCGCCGGAGAGGCCGGCGCGCGGGCTCTGCGCGCCCAGGATGGTGAGTTGGAGCCAGGTGGCTTTCCCGGGCGGGGCCTTGATCTGCTGGCGGGTGCCGTCGGGTCGGAGGGTGCTGTCGGCGCTGCCGCGGTCGGTCCGGACGCGGACGGCGGTGGGGGCGGCGCGCAGTCCGTCGCCGGGGAGCGGGGTGACGGAGAGGTGGGCGGGGAGGTCGGTGGGCGTGGTGAAGGTGATGCGGATCCACTGGCCGGCGGGGTTGCCGGCGCTGCCCTCGGCCCAGGCGGTGTCGGGGTTGCCGTCGAAGGCGTTGACGGGGTCGTACTGCGGCAGGTGGAAGAGCCAGTTGCCGCTGGAGGAAGCGGTGACGGCGGCGGCGCCGCGGAGGACGGCGGTGGTCTGGTGCTCGATGCCGGAGGTCGGGAGGATCTGCCGGGGTGGCCGGCCGGGGTCCTGGAGGCTGCCGGGGAGGTTGGTCTCGTCGGCGGTGTAGGTGTACGAGGTGTTGCTGTTGACCAGGCCGAAACGGGTGTCGGCGCGGCGCAGCCCGTCGGCGGTGAGCTGGAGCGGCGGGGTGCCGATGCCGGGGTGGCGGTCGCCGGTGAGGACGGTGGGCCGGTCGCGCAGCGCGGGGTCGGCGGAGAGCTGGAGGAGGGCTTCGGGGCCGCCGCTGAGCTGGGCGGTGGCCGCGGCGGCGGGGGCGGTGACGGGGCCGGGTTCGGGGACGCCCTGCGGCCGGTAGATCTCCACGGAGCGCTGCCGCGGGTAGAGGCCCTGGACCTGGAGGGGGGCTTCGGCGGGGATGCGGCCGCCGGTGGTGAGCGGCCCGAAGGCGGCGGCCTTGCGGTAGCCGGACGCTTCCAGGGTGCGTTCGACGGTCTGCGGGGGGACGTAGCCGATCTGGTCGGGGTCGAGGTCGTTGCGGACGACGACGTCGTGGATGCCGGCCCGGTGCAGGTGGTCGCGCAGGCCGGGGACCTCGGCGCCGGTGAGCAGGGCCTGTTCGACGGCGTCCAGGGCGCGGCGGGAGCCGGGGGTGCCGAACGGCACGAAGTCGCGCTGCGCCCAGGGGGAGCGGGCGAGCACGTCGAGGGGGTCGTCGATGGGAGAGCCCCAGGTGAACAGGCCGTGTGCGGTGGCGGGGACGACGAGGGCGCGGCTGCCGTGGGTGTGGGTCCTCAGCCAGTCGGCGGTCTGCTGCCAGTAGGCGGGGAGGCGGGGGAAGGCGCCGGGCTGGAGGACGGTGCCGCCCAGGTAGGGCAGTGCGATGGACGGCAGGACGAGCAGGGTGGTGACGGGCAGGACGAGTACCGCGGCGACGGCGGCGGGCAGCCGGCGGGCGGCCGGGTGGGTGGCGCGCCGCCCGGTGCCCGTCCACTGGACGGCGGCCAGTAGATGGGCCAGGCCGAGGGCGAGTGCCAGGCCGAGGCCGGGGGTGAACTTGTAGATGTTGCGGAACGGGCGCAGCCAGCCGTTCAGCCAGTCCTGCCAGGTGCCGTGCAGGGGGCCGCCGAGGGCGCCGCCGTAGCCGGCCAGGGTGATCAGGGCGACGGTCAGGACGGTGAGCAGCAGCCAGCGGCGTTCGGGCAGGTCGCGGCGGGCCAGGCCGGCCAGGCCGAGGGCGGCGGCGAGCGCGGAGCCGGCGACCGCGACGGGGTTGCCGGTGAGGGTTTGGCCGGCGGGCAGCCAGGGTTTGCCGAAGTCGAGGTAGCCGACCCAGTTGCCGGCGCCGCGCAGCAGTTCGGTGGCGGACATGGTGCCGGTGGTGGTGTCGGCCTGCTCGATGAACGGCATGAAGTTCTCGCCGTGCAGCCCCAGGAGGAGCAGCGGGATCGCCCACCAGGCGGTGGCCAGGACGACGCCGGGCAGCCACCGGGCGAGCAGGGCGCGGCGGCGGGGTCCCGTACGGGAGAGCAGGTACAGCAGGGCGGGCAGCAGGGCCGCCAGGGTGGAGGCCGCGTTGACGCCGCCCATGCAGGGGATCAGCAGGGCCGAACGGGTCGCCGCGGCACGGGCGTTGAGCCGGTGGTCGGTGAGCGGCAGCAGTACCCAGGGCAGCAGGGCGCCGGGCAGGGCGGCGGCGGAGGTGGAGCCGACGACGATCGTGAAGGCGGGCCACAGGGCGTAGCAGGTGGCGCCCAGCAGCCGGGTGGGCGGGGCGCCGACGCGGAGCCGTTCGGCGAGCCGCAGCGCGCCCCAGAAGGCGGCGGTGACGATCAGCGACATCCACAGCCGTTCGGCGAGCCAGACCGGCAGGTGGACGAGGCGGGCCGTGCCGTAATACGGGAGGGAGGGGAAGGCGTAGCCGATGTACTGGTCGGCGAGGCCGCCGAAGCCGGCCCGGTCGTGCCACATCTGCCCGAGGTCGGTGAGGAACCGCCAGGGGTCGAGCGCCACCCCCAGTTTCGTCTCGAACGTCGTCTTCCCCGGGGAGGGGGCCAGGAACGCGACGAGGACGGCGGCCCAGAAGGCGAACAGCCAGCGCCTGCGCCGGGGTTCGCCGGGCGGTGGCGCGGGGGCGGTGGCCGGGGTGCCGCCGGCGTCGGGCGCGCCGGGGGGCGGGGGCATCTTCAGCGTCTGGGTCATGGCAACCGCCGGAGGATGAGGAGGAGGTTCCAGGTGGCGATCTCGCGGACGCCGGGCAGGCGGGGGATGGTCTCGGCGAGGAACGGCGCGTAGCGGGAGCGGGCGGTGAGGACCGCGACGTCGTCCCGGGCGCGGACCTGGCGCAGGGTGCGGCCGATGTGTACGGCGAAGAGGTTCTCGCCCAGGGTGTGTTTGGCGGGGCGGCCGGTGCGCCGGTGGTAGCGGCGGCGGGCCCGGGCCGCGCCCAGGTAGTGCCAGGGCGCGGTCTCGTGGCCGCCCCAGGGGGAGAGCCAGTTGGTGAACGCCACGTAGATCAGGCCGCCGGGGCGGGTGACCCGCACCAGTTCGCTGAGGAAGGTCTGCGGGTCGGCGACGTGCTCCAGGACGTTGGAGGAGAAGCAGATGTCGGCGGTGCCGTCGGCGAGCGGCAGCAGGTAGCCGTCGGCGCGCACCGCGCCGTCGGGGACGCGGCCGCGGGCGGTGAGTTCGGCGGTGTCGGGTTCGAAGAGGTAGCCGTGGGCGCCGCGGCGGCGGAACTCCTCGGTGAAGTGGCCGCTGCCGCCGCCGACGTCGGCGACCACCGCGTCGCGCAGCGGGGCGTACCGTTCGACCTGGTCGGCGGCGTCCCGGGCGAGCAGCCGGTAGCAGTGTCCGGGGTCGGCGGGTTCGTTCAGGAAGGCCCGGAAGAGGGCGAGGGATCTGCGCAGCGAGGGGTCGCGCACGGGCGGTCACCACCCGGGGAGCGGTCGGAGGTACGCCTCCGCGGCGACAGCCCGGAAGCTGCGGACGGTCCGGCTCCATCTGAAGCGGGCGGCGCGGGCGGCGGCCGCGGCGCCCAGGGCGTGCCGCCGCCGGGCGCTCAGGCCCAGGGTGCACCAGTGCGCGGCGAAGGTGCTCTCGCCGCGGGCCAGCAGCCCGGTGGTGCCGTCCTCGACGGAGTCCCGCAGCCCGGGGATGTCGAAGCCGACGGTGGGGGTGCGGCGGGCGGCGGCCTCCATCACCACCAGGCCCCACCCCTCGACGAGTGAGGGGTGCAGCAACAGCCAGGCGGAGCAGAGGAGTTGGTGCTTGCGCTGTTCGGAGACGCGGCCGGTGAAGGTGACGCCGGGGCCGGCGAGCGCGGCCAGCCGGTCGCGTTCCGGGCCGTCGCCGACGATCACCAGCCGGCCGCCGGTGACCGGCCGGACCCGCTCCCACAGCCGCAGCAGCAGGTCGATCCGCTTGTACTCGACGAGCCGGCCCATGGCCAGGAACAGCGGCTCGGGCGCCTCGGGGACGAGCGGGCCGGGCTCCTCGACGCCGTTGTGGACGAGCCGGATCCGGTCGGGGGAGACGCCGAGGTCGGCAAGGGCGCCGGCGGTCGAGTCGGAGACCGCGACCATCAGGTTGCCGCGGTGGGTGCCGGCCAGCGCCCAGTGCTCCAGGCGGCGGCCGAGCCGGGCGGCGGGCGCCGGGTAGCGCATCCGCCACAGGTCGGTGTGGACGTGGTTGACCAGGCACAGCGTCGGCCCGCGGTGCCACAGCGGCGCCAGGTACGGCATGCCGTTGCAGACCTCGACGAGCAGGTCGCAGCCGCCTGTCCGGCGCGCCACGTGGCGGGGGACGCGCAGGAAGTGGCCGGCGTCGCCGCCCGCCGACAGGACGCGGTAGCCGTGCTCGGCCGCCGGCCCGCCGCACAGCAGCGTGACGTCGTGGCCGTGGGCGGTGAGCCCGTCGGCGATCCGGTCCACCAGCAGCTCGGAGCCGCCGGCGGCGGGGTTGCCCAGGTCGCGGCGGGCCAGGAAGACGATCCGGCGGGGGAGCGGGGGCGCGGCCGGCGCAGCGGACCGAACGGGCGGAACGGGGCCGGGCGGTGTGGCGGGCAGCGGTGGGGAGGGGGGTACCTGCTGGGGCATGTGCGATCCAACTCGTCTCAGGGTGCGGTACCGGCGGTGGGGGACGTACTGCGTGCTGAGTCGTGCGGGTCGTGCGGAGCATCGGGAGCGGCAGGCGGGGCGTACGGAGCGGTCGGCGGGTGTACGGGACGGACGGTGCGGGGGCGTACGGGGGGCGTGCGGGGCGTGTTCCCGGTGTGGGAGGCACAGTGTTCGCGGCGGGGCGGGCCCGCGGCTACTCACCGGGGTGACAAAATCCGCTCCGGTCCCGCCCGCCGCGTCGTCACGCCGCTGAGAACCGGCCACCGGACCGCCGGCCGCGGGCCACCAGCACCCCGCCGGCGACGGCGAGCACCCCGCCGGCCGCGGCCGCCGCCACCGGCAGGGTCCGCCCGGCCAGCGTCAGCTTGTCGCGGTCGGCCCGCGCCAGGGCGGTCTGGGCCCGCCGGGTGGCCGGGGTGAACGCCAGCTGCCGGACCCGCAGCAGCACCACCGCGTCCCGCCGGGCGCCGGGTGCCCGCAGCGTCTTGACCGGCGCGATCGACGCGTCGACGATCCGCCCGGTGCGCTCCTCGGCGACCAGGCTGATCCCGGTGTTCGCGTACCACTCCTCGGCCTGGATCTGGCCCTGACCGGGCCGGCCGACCAGCCGCCCGGGGACCTGCCGGGTGCCGGTGCGGGTGGCCGGCACGGTCCCCGTGAAGCGGTAGCCGGTGATCCCCGGCAGCCGGACGGTGCCGGCGAAGCGGAGCGGGACGGCCGCGCCGAGGGTGTCGTCCCACCAGCGGTAGGTCTTCTTCTCCAGCGCGAAGGGGAACTTGAGGTAGGCGTCCCCGTCGAAGCGGGTGGGGTACTCGCCGCAGCAGTGCACCGGGGCGTTGCTGCGCCGTTCGGTGACCCAGCGGCCGGTGGTCCACTGGAACGACCGGCGCGGGTCCGCGAGCGGCAGCGTCCGCGGGGTGTCCACCGTCGTGGACACGTCCCAGACCGCCCGCCCGCTCCGCCCGCTCGCCGCGACATCGCCCAGTACGTGCCGGGTGACGGTGATCCGCTGCCCGTCGCGGGTGGTCAGCGCGCCGGCGTCGAAGTAGCTGCCGGTGCCGGTGAAGACGGTGGTGACGTCCACGTCGACGGGGGTGACCGCGGCCCGCGGCGTCACGTACCAGGCCAGCAGCGGGGCCAGCACCAGCAGGAACACGCCGGCGCCCAGGAGGGCCAGGGAGAGCGGCGAGGCGGTACGGGCGGCGGGCGCGGGGGCCGTGGGGGACGCCGCGGAACGGCCGGAATATCGGGATCGGCGCATACGGGCACTCCTGGAAGCGGTGGGGGAACACGCCCTGGTGCACGTGCGGCGCCGCGACGCGGCGTCATGGGCCGGGAACGTAAGCGAACCCTTGACAGCGCGTCAATGCCCTTCCACACTCGGCAGGCACCACGACCGAAGCGGCGCCGCGCGGTGGGAACGCGGCACCGCCGCCGGTCCTCCGAGCCGTCGGACCCCGCGGGCCGCGGGGCCGCAGGGCCGCCCGCACCGCGGCCGCACACCTGTCGAATGTCGACGTGCTCCGCTGTGCCGCTCTCCGGTACCGGTTCGTGCCGTTCGCCCTCCGGTACCGGCTGCCGACGAAGGGATCGCCGCGCCATGCACCGCACGCTCGCCGCCGCGCTGACCGCGCTGGCCGCCGCCGCCCTGGCCGTGGGCGCCGCGCTGGGCATCGTCGCCGCCCTGCGGGCCACCCCCGAGCAGCCGAACGTGCCGCTGGTGACCTTCGGCCGGCCCGGCGCGTAGGGCCGCGTCGTGGTGGCCGCGGTCCGCTCGGCCTGGCGGGAGGTGCCGCCCCCTCAGGTGCACCGGTTCGCCGCCCTCGCCCTGGCGGAGGTCCCCGCGCTGGCGCAGGAGATCTTCCGGGAGATCCGCCGCGAGTACCCCCGACTGCCGGTGGTCCCGGACGAGTCGGGGGAGCCGCGGGCCCTGGTCGGCATCCGCCAGTCCCTGGAGCACTTCGTCGCGCACCTCACCGCCGGACCGGACCGGCCGCACGTCCACCCGCGCGTCTTCCAGGAGTTCGGCCGCGGCGAGGTCCTCCAGGGCCGCAGCCTGGACGTCCTCCAGGCGATCTACCGGCTGGGGGTGCGGCTGGCCTGGCGGCGGCTGGCGGAGATCGGCCAGCAGGTCGCCATTCCCGCGCCCGCCATGTACGAACTGGCCGAGTCCGGCTTCGAGTACCTCGACGGGCTGGTCGCCGAATCCGTCCGCGGCTATGCGGAGGCCGCCGCCCGCCAGGCCGGCGAACGGCTCCGGATGCAGCGCCGCCTGATGGACCAGCTGTTCGCGGAGCCGGACCGGGGCCCGGCCCCGGACCCGTATCTCCGGGAGGGAGCGCGCCGCCGACGGGACACCGCCGCGTACGGCCGCGCGCCCGGCTCCGCCTCCGCGTCCGCCGCCGTGCCCGGCCCCGCCTCCGCCGCCCCCCGCGCCGCCGAGCCCGTCGGGCTTCGCGCGGCGCCGCCCCCGCCCGCCCACGGGACCGGAGGCCCGTCCGACGGCCGGCACGGACACGGGAACCCGCACCCCCAACTCGCCGAACGCGCCCGGCTGATCGGCTGGCCGCTGCCCGAACGGGTCGCGGTGGCGGTGCTGCTGCGCCCGGACCGGGAGGCGGTCGCGCCCGCGGTGGCCGACGGGATCCTGCTCGACATGGAGTGCGAACGGCCCCGGCTGGTGGTGCCGGACCCGGACGCCCCCGGCCGCCGGGAACTGCTGGCGCGCGCCGCGGCCGGCTGGTCGGGCGCCATCGGCCCCACCGTGCCGCTGCCGGACGCCGGGAAGTCGCTGCGCTGGGCGGCCTCCGCGGTCGACCTGATGGAGCGCGGACTGCTGCCCGCCGGCGAACTCCTGCAGTGCACCGAGCACACCGAGGCACTGGTCCTGCTGCCGCCCGGCGAACTGATCGAGGACCTCACCCGCCGCCGGCTCGCCCCGCTCGACCACTGCGGCCCCACCCACGGCCGCCGCCTGGCCGAGACCCTGCTCGCCTGGCTGGAGACCCGCGGCGGCGCCCCCGAGATCGCCGCCCGCCTCGGCGTCCACCCGCAGACCGTCCGCTACCGCCTCCGCCAGATCCGCGAACTGTGGGGCCCCGACGTCGACGACCCCGACCGCCGCTTCGAACTCGAACTCGTTCTGCGGGCACGGAGGTTGCGCGGCGAACTCGGGTAGCCGACGGGACGCCTCATCTCCTCGGGATTCCGGAACTCGTCACGGCTCAGGAACTCGTCAGCACGACCAGCTGCCGCGTCGCCCGGGTCATCGCGACATAACGGTCCACCGCCCCCTCGATCCCCTCGCCGAACGTCTCCGGGTCGACGAGCACGACCAGGTCGAATTCGAGCCCCTTCGACAGCTCCGGGGTCAGCGACCGGACCCGGGGCCGCTCCCGGAACGCGGGCGCGCCGATGACGCACGCCGTCCCGTCGTCGTGCCCGGCGAGCCAGCCGTCGACGACGGCGTCCAGCTCCGCGACGTGCCCGTGGACGACGGGGATGCCGCTGCTGCGGATGGAGGCCGGCACGTTCGCGTCCGGCAGCGCGGCCCGGATCACCGGCTCGGCCGCCGCCATCACCTCCTCCGGCGTCCGGTAGTTGATGCTCAGGGACGCCACCTCGATCCGGTCGAGCCCGATCCGTTCGAGCCGCTCCCGCCACGACTCGGTGAAGCCGTGCCGGGCCTGGGCCCGGTCCCCGACGAGGGTGAAGCTCCGGGACGGGCAGCGCAGCAGCAGCATCTGCCACTCGGCGTCGGTCAGTTCCTGGGCCTCGTCCACGACGATGTGCGCGAACGGGCCGGCGAGCCGGTCCGGGTCGGTGCCGGGCAGCGCATCGGCGTCGATCAGGCTGTCCTGGAGGTCGCGGCCGCGCAGCATCGTCACCGCGCCCTCGCCGTCGGCGTCGGCGGCGACGATGTTGTCGATCACGTCGGCCATACGGGCGCGTTCGGCGGCGACGGCGGCCCGGTGCCGGTGCCGGCGGCGAGCCGTCTCCGGGTCGCCGAGCCGCTGCCGGGCCGCGTCCAGCAGCGGCAGGTCGGACACCGTCCACGCCTGGGGCGCCGCCTTGCGCTGGAGCCTGCGCACCTCGTCGCGGTCGAGCCAGGGCGCACACATCCGCAGATACGCCGGGACCGACCACAGGTCTCCTACGAGGTCGGCCGGGTCCAGCAGCGGCCAGGCACGGTTGAGCGTGGTGACCAGCTCCTCGTCGTGCCGCAGTGACCGGCGGAGCCGGTCGGGCGAGATGCCGCGCTCGTCGCCGCCGAGCTTGTCCAGCAGGATCGCGACCAGCTCGTCCCAGATCTGCTCGCGCGCCTCGTTGTGCGGAGTGCCCGGGCCCGGCGCGTCGAACGCCTCGGCCCAGTCGTCGGCGCTCAGCCGGACATCGGCCCAGTCGGTCGTGACGGTCATGCCCTCGGCGGGTGGCTCCTCGTAGAACCGCACGGCCGTCTCGATCGCCCGCACCATGTCCGCGGACGACTTCAGCCGGGCCACCTCCGGGTCGGGCTCGTCGGCCGCGCCGGCGCCCTCGGCGACGAGGTCCCGCAGGGTGCAGATCTGCACGCCCTCCTCCCCGAGGCTGGGCAGGACGTCGGCGACATAGGCGAGATAGGGCTGGTGCGGACCGACGAACAGTACGCCGCCCCTGCGGTGCCCGAGGCGGGGGTCGGAGTAGAGGAGGTAGGCGGAGCGGTGCAGCGCGACGACGGTCTTGCCCGTGCCGGGGCCGCCGTCGACGACCAGCGCGCCGCGGGAGCCCGCCCGGATGACGGCGTCCTGGTCGGCCTGGATCGTGGTCAGCACGTCGCGCATCCGCGGCGACCGGCTGCTGCCCAGGCTAGCGATGAAGGCTGACTGGTCGTCGAGCGCGGCATGCCGTTCCAGCCCGTCGGCGGTGAACACCTCGTCCCAGTAGTCGCTGATCCGGCCGCCGGTCCAGCGGTATCTGCGGCGGCTGGCCAGCCCCATCGGGTGGGCGTGGGTCGCCGCGAAGAACGGTTCGGCGGCGGGGGAGCGCCAGTCGAGCAGCAGCCGGCGCCCCGCGCCGTCGGTGAGGCCGAGCCGTCCGACGTACACGGGCTCGGGGTCGTCGGCGCGGACCATGTGGCCGAGGCACAGATCGAGACCGAAGCGGCGCAGGGCGCGCAGCCGGCCGGTCAGCCGGTGGATCTCCAGGTCCCGGTCCATGGCCTGCCGGCCGACGCCGCCGGGCGCCCGGCGTTCCGCGTCGAGACGGTCGGACAGTTCGGCGATGGCCGCATCGAGGCTCTCCGCGAGGGCCGCGAAGTGCTTCTCGTCGCCGGCGATCAGCGCCGGGTCGGCCTTGGCCGCGAGGCGCTCGGGAAGCCCGAACGCGCTGGTGGTCAGGGAACTCATGCGATCAGCCCCGCTTCCGGGTCCGTCGCGCTACCGGAGTGCGCCGACGTGCACAGCCGCGTCTCTGTCTCCGCCGTCTCCGCCGTCTTTGTCTCCGCCGTCTTCGTCTCCGCCGTCTTCGTCTCCGCCGTCTTCGTCTCCGCCGTCTTCGTCTCCGCCGTCTTCGTCTCCGCGGCGCCGGGCGACCGCCACGGCACCGCGAGCCCCACCACGGGCCCGACGCAGGCCCTCCGCCCCAAGTCAGGCAATACCGCACGCACTTCGCGAGCCCCCCGTTTCCGCAGCTACCGGCTTAGGCCAGCGATTGTGCGGCACGACCAGGGCCTTGCCGCAAGGCCCCCTGTGCGCTATACGTTGAGAGTGGCGAGGAGCGCGAAGGTCTCCTTGCCTTTTCTTGTGTGTGCACTTGCGGGTGTTCTTGTGCGCGTGGAAACACCTCGTTGTGCGCGCGGAATACCTCCCCTCCCCGCCGCGTTGTGGCCCCGCAGGGGGCGCGCGCATCCCCTACGGGATCCGTTCGCCCCCGCCCTAGGTACCCCGGACCCCTTGGGCGCCCCGCCCCCGCGCCGCCCGCCCCTCGACCACCATCGCCATCCCGTCCAGCAGTCGCGCCAGCCCGAACTCGAAGAGCGAGTCCAGGGTCACCGCGTCCTCCTCCAGCCCGTCCACCGCCGCGTACATGGGATACCCGCCGGACCGCAGAATGCGCTCGTAGGCCGGTTCCATGGCCGCCATCCACTGGTTCCGGTCCATTCCGGTGTGCTGCTCGGCCTCCAGGTCGTCCTCGAAACCCGCGGCGGCGGCGCGTACGTGGTTCAGCAGCGTCACCGCCATGTGCAGCAGCGTCACCGGATCCACCCCCTCGACCCGCGCCATGGTCCACTCGATGAGCGCCATCGCCCGCGGCATCGGCTGTGGCCGGCTGATCGACAGGTACGCGGCGAGCCAGGGGTGCCGCCGGTAGAGCGCCCACTGCAGGCGGGCGCCCGCCTCCATCCGGGCCCGCCAGCCGGCCGGCGCCGGATCCGGCGTCCGCACCTCGGCGAACGCGGCGTCCGCCATCAGCATCACCAGCTCGTCCTTGCCGCCCACATGGCGGTAGAGCGCCATCGAGGAGACCCCGAACGCGGCCGCCACCCGGCGCATCGACAGCGCACGCAGCCCCTCCGCGTCGGCGACCTCGATCCCGGCCCGGACGATCCGCTCGCGGGTCAGCGTGCCGTCGCCCTCCCGGGGCCGCCGCCCCCTCGGCGCCTCCTCGGGCGCGGCCCCCGAAGTCCCCGCCCCCTTGGCCGGTTCTGCGACCACCGTTCCCACTCCCGGTACGACCCGTACGACGCCCTCCTGGCGCAGCGCGGCCAGTGCCTTGGTGGCGGTCGCCATCGCCACACCCCATTCCTGGGTGATCCGCCGGGTCGACGGCACTCGGGCGCCCGGGGCCAGTTCGCCGGCGTCGACGCGCGCCCGGATCGCGTCCGCGATCCGTCGGTAGGGCGGTGGTGCGGACTGGTTCACGCGGCGACCTCCGTACTAGTGCACCCACAGGAAATCCCCGGGGTTTACCGGGGCTTTGAGCGTAGCAGCGCCGCTGTCACCGGCCGGGCCAGCTCTCAGGTGCACTAGTGTGATGCAGTCCCAATTCCCATGTGCGGTAAGAGGTTTGTGCCGTAAACCCAGTGTGCTTACGCTGTCGGGCATGTCGTTTACCGCGTATACTTCCGAGGTGCCGGGTGCGCCGACCCCGACGCCGAAACCGACCGCGGGCCGCCGGGAGTGGACCGCCCTGGTCGTCCTCCTGCTGCCCTGCCTGCTCGTCTCGATGGACGTCTCGGTGCTCTACTTCGCCGTTCCGTTCCTGACGGCCCAACTGGAGCCCGGCGCCGTCCAGCAGCTGTGGATCCTCGATGTCTACGGCTTCGTCCTCGCCGGCCTCCTGATCACCATGGGCGCGCTCGGCGACCGCATCGGCCGCCGCCGGCTGCTGCTGTCCGGTGCCGTCCTCTTCGGACTCGCCTCCTGCCTCGCCGCCTACGCGCAGAGCGCCGAGATGCTCATCGCCGCCCGGGCGCTGCTCGGCGTCGGCGGCGCCACCCTGATGCCGTCCACCCTCGCCCTGATCCGCAACCTCTTCCTCGACGCGCGGCAGCGCGGCAAGGCCGTCGCCATCTGGTCCGCCGCGGTGACCGGCGGGATCGCCCTCGGCCCGGTGCTCAGCGGGGCGCTGCTGGAGCACTTCTGGTGGGGCTCGGTCTTCCTGGTCAACACCCCTGCGATGGCCCTGCTGTTGCTCTGCGGGCCGCTGCTGCTCCCGGAGTTCCGTAACCGCGCCGCCGGCCGCTTCGACCTCCTGGGGTCGGCGCTCTCCCTGGCGGCGATGCTGCCCGCGATCTACGGCATCAAGGAGATCGCCCGGAACGGCGTGGCCGCACTGCCCGTCGCAGCCCTGGCAGTCGGTGCGCTGGCGGCCGCGGCCTTCGTCCAGCGGCAGCGCACCGCCCGCCACCCCATGCTGGATCTGGAGCTCTTCCGGAACCGCGGGTTCAGCGGCTCGGTCCTGATGAACCTGCTGGCGATGTTCGCGGTCGTCGGCTGCGCGGTGTTCTTCACCCAGTACCTCCAGGCCGTACGGGGCATGAGCCCGCTGCGGGCGGCGCTGTGGAACCTGCTGCCGACCCTTGCCGTCGGCGGGATGGCGCCGCTGTCCGCGGTGCTCGCCCGCCGGCTGGACCGGGCCTTCGTCCTCGCCCTCGGCTTCGCCGTCGCGGCCGGCGGCTTCGGGTGGCTGTCCTGGCTGGAGCCGTCCTCGCCGCTGTGGTTCGTCCTGGGCGGATCCGCGGTCTACGCCTCCGGATCGGTGGTGGTGATGTCGCTCGGCAACGAACTGGCCCTCGGCGCCGCACCGCCGGAGCGGGCGGGCTCCGCCTCGGCGCTGCTGGAGTCGGGCACCGAACTGGGCGGTGCCCTGGGCATGGCGATCCTCGGCACCATAGGGAGCGCGGTCTACCGGGACGACATCCGGGGCGCGCTGCCCGCCGGTCTCCCGGATCAGGCCGCCGGGACGGCGCAGGAAACCCTGGCCGGCGCGCTCGCGGTCGCCGCCCGGATTCCGGGCCGGGCCGGTGACGCGCTGGTGGCGGCCGCCCGGGACGCCTTCACGCACGGACTGCACGCCGCCGTGCTGTGCGCCGCGGGTGTGATGGCCGCGGCGGCCGTCCTGGCGGTGGCGCTGCTGCGCGGCATGGGGACGGCACGGGTCGCGGCGAAGGCAGGGGAGACGAGAGAGACGGCGACGGGGAAGACGGGGGCGGCGACGGGCGGCGCCTCCGAGGACGCCGCCCCCGTCGCCGTCAACTGACGTCAGCTGAAGTCGAATTCGCCGGTGCGGGTCCGCTTCAGTTCGAAGAACCGGTCGTAGCCGGCGAGCAGCCGGGCGCCGTCGAAGACCCGTACCGCGTCCTCGCCCCGCGGGATCGACATCAGGACCGGGCCGAAGAAGGCCACCCCGTCGATGTGGATCGTGGGCGTGCCGACGTCCTCGCCCACCGGGTCCATGCCCTCGTGGTGGCTCTTGCGCAGCGCGTCGTCGTAGGCGTCCGTCTCCGCGGCGCGCGCCAGCCCGGCGGGCAGCCCGACCTCGGCGAGCGCCTCCTCGATGACGGTCGCGGTGTCCTCCCGGCCCTCCTTGTGGATACGGGTGCCGAGCGCGGTGTACAGGTCGCGCAGCACCTCCTCCCCCGTGCTCCTGGGCGGCCGCGATGCACACCCGCACCGGACCCCAGCCGGCGTCCAGCAGTTCGCGGTACTTCTCGGGGAGGTCCTCGCGGCCCTCGTTGAGCACGGACAGGCTCATCACCCGGAACCGCAGGTCGATGTCCCGTCGGCGCTCCACCTCCAGGATCCAGCGGGAGGAGATCCAGGCGAACGGGCAGATGGGGTCGAAGTAGAAGTCAACGGAGTGCCGGGTGGGGCTCTGGTGCGTCATGCGGTCCAGATTAGGGCGTCACCGGCCCGGTCGGCTGGGACACTCCGCCGCCGTATGTCTGGGCCAATTCGGCTGCCGTGCGGCTGGCCACCGCCCCCACCCGCCGGCCTTCCCGGCCTGCCGCCTCAGCTCAAGCGCCGCCCGCCGCGCCCGCTTTCCCGGCCTCCCGCCTCGGTTTGCCCTCCCGCCTACCGCGCTGTGCCGGCCTTCCCCGCCCGCCCGGTGTCGCCCGCGTCCCCGCCCGCCTCGTCCGCCTCGTCTGCTTCCGGTGCGACGCCCAGCATGCGTTGGAGCAGCTCCTTGAGCAGGGTGCGCTCGGCGACCGTCAGTCGGCCGAGCGGCTGGCGGGCGAAGTCCAGCGACGTGCGCAGCCGCTCGGCCGTCTCCCGGCCGTCGGGGGTCGGCACGGCCAGCTTGACCCGGCGGTCGGCCGGATCGGGGCGGCGCTCCACCAGGCCGCGGGACTCCAGGCGGTCCACGATGCCGGTCACGTTGGACGGCTCGCACTTCAGGCACTGGGCGAGCTTGCGCATCGGCATCGGCTCCATCACCAGCATCCTCAGCAGCCGGGCCTGGGCGCCCGTGAGGGAGTGCTCGGCCGCGGCGCGCTCGTACTCCTCGTGGTAGCGGGCGACGACGGTGCCGATGAGATCGACGACCTCGACGGTCAGCGGGTCTGGGAGCGCAGTCATACACACCAGGATACCCAATTGCTTGACAAGGTGAAATGTTCAGCTGCATCATTGTTTCAGCACCTGAAGCATTTGGAGGATCACGATGTCCGCACCGCTGCCGACGACCAGCCGCGAATGGCACCTCGTCGCCCGCCCGCAGGGCTGGCCCACCCCCGACGACTTCGCGCTCCGTGAGGCTGCGCTGCCCGAGCTCGCCGACGGCCA
The DNA here is from genome assembly GCF_051603415.1 of Streptomyces sp. S186. Classification (NCBI taxonomy): domain Bacteria; kingdom Bacillati; phylum Actinomycetota; class Actinomycetes; order Kitasatosporales; family Streptomycetaceae; genus Streptomyces; species Streptomyces sp. S186. The sequence goes on from NZ_CP193932.1 coordinate 5,684,994, forward strand.
GATCCTCGTCAAGAACCTCTACTTCTCCGTCGACCCGTACATGCGCGGCCGGATGAACGACGTGAAGTCCTACGTCCCGCCCTTCCAGCTCGACCAGCCGATGGACGGCGGCGCGATCGGCGAGGTCCTCGCCTCGCGGGCCGACGGCTTCGCGGCCGGTGATCACGTCCTGCACGGCCTCGGCTGGCGCGAGCACGCCGTCCTCGGCGCCGACCGCGCCGCCAAGGTGGACGCCTCGCTCGCCCCGCTCACCGCCTACCTCGGCGTTCTCGGCATGCCCGGCCTGACCGCGTACTCGGGCCTGCTGGCGGTCGCCGAGTTCAAGGAGGGCGACGCCGTCTTCGTCTCCGGCGCGGCCGGCGCGGTGGGCAGCCAGGTCGGGCAGATCGCCCGCCTCAAGGGCGCCTCCCGGGTCATCGGCTCCGCCGGCTCCGACGAGAAGGTCCGGCTGCTCACCGAGGAGTACGGCTTCGACGCCGCCTTCAACTACAAGAACGGCGACGTCACCGAGCAGCTCAAGGCCGCCGCCCCCGACGGCATCGACGTCTACTTCGACAACGTCGGCGGCGACCACCTCGAAGCCGCCATCAGCGCGCTCAACGTCCACGGCCGTGCCGCCATCTGCGGCATGATCTCGATGTACAACGCCACCGAGCCGAGCTGCGCCCCGCGCAACCTCCCGCTGGTGATCGGCAAGCGCCTCCGCCTGGAGGGCCTGCTGGTCAGCGACCACCAGGCGCTCCGGCCGCAGTTCGTCGAGGAGGTCTCCGCCTGGATCCGCTCCGGCGAGCTGAAGTACAGCGAGACCAAGGTCCCCGGCATCGAGAACGGCGTCGAGGCGTTCCTCGGCATGCTCCGCGGCACCAACACCGGCAAGATGATCGTGAGCCTGACGGACTGAGACCGGCGCTCGGACGGAGGCCGGGAGGCCCGGAAGCCGGGAGGCGCGGCGGCCGGCGGGTGCGCTCCCCTGGTCGCCGGCCCCGGCCCTGGGCCTCCGGCCTCTTGGCCGCCGGGTCCCCGGCCTCCGTCCGCCCGCTTCCCCGGCTTGCTCGTCACGGGGCGAACTCCCGTGCAACCGTACCTGCTTCGCGTCGGCCGTACCGCCCGCCCCCACGGGCGCCCGCCTGTGGGGGTGTAGGCCGTAACCTCGCCCGCATGAACAACCGGAAGCGCAAGAAGCTCGCCGAACGCCTTGTCGCGGCAGCGGCGTTGGCGAGGGTCGCCCACGTGACGGCGCTGCTGCGGGCCGGGGCCGATCCGGCGGTGGCCGACGCCGACGGCACCACCCCGCTGTACGCGGCGTCCGTGCACGGTGACGCCGACAGCGTCCGCGCACTCCTGGCGGCGGGCGCGCCACCCGACGCCGAGAGCGGGCACGGCGAGCAGGGCACCCCGCTGTGCGCCGCCGCCTGCTGGGGCCATGCCGCGGCGGTCCGCGAACTCCTCACACACGGCGCCGACCCGCAACTCCGCGAGGACCACGGCACGGGTCTCGCGCCGCTGGACTGGGCGCTGGCCGGGCCGCACCCGGAAACGGCCGCCCTGCTCCGGGCCGCCGGCGCCGTGCCCACCCGCGCGCCGGCCGATCCGGCCTCCGCACTGTGAGACTCGCCTCCCGCCGGGCGGCGTCCGCCCGTTAGGCTCCTCGGCAAGCCGTCGCGATACGTGGGCGCGAGTCGCGGCGAACCACAGGAGGATCCGGTATGTCCATCCAGCCCGTCGACGTCGTCTACACCGCCGTCGCCACCGCCGAGAACGGCCGCGACGGCCGCGTCGCCAGCGACGACGGCAAGCTCGACGTCATCGTCAACCCGCCCAAGGAGCAGGGCGGAAGCGGTGCCGGCACCAACCCGGAGCAGCTCTTCGCGGCCGGCTACAGCGCCTGCTTCCAGGGCGCGCTCAGCGTCGTCGCCCGCCGGGAGAACGCCGACGTCTCCGGCTCCCGGGTGACCGCCAAGGTCGGCATCGGCAAGACCCCGGACGGTGCCTTCGGCCTCGCGGTGGAGATCGTCGCCTCGATCCCCACCGTCGACGCGGCCACCGCCAAGGACCTCGTGGAGAAGGCGCACCAGGTGTGCCCCTACTCCCACGCCACCCGCGGCAACATCGAGGTCAGGCTGGCCGTCGCCTGACGGACCCGGGCGGACAGAGCGACCCAGGCGGTCGGACAGGACGAGCCAGGTGGCCGGACGGGACGACCCAGGTGGTCAGGGCGATCGAGGCAGCCGGGGTGAGCGAGGTCGCGGAGCTTGCCGGGCAAGCGAGGCCGCCCAGTCCGCCGGCGCGGCCTCAGCGGTCTGCAGCGCCGCATCCGGCATCGGCACACCATCGGCACACGGAGGGCCGCACCCCGCGACGGGGCGCGGCCCTCCGCCGTTCCGCATCGCTCGACCAGGCCCGGCCACGCCCCGTCCGGCGCCCCCTGTGACGCAGGCCACCTTCACCGAGCCTTGACGCCTCACCCGCGTAATCGATTACGTAGCCCTCGCGCGGTACGCGTAATCGATTACACACCGGCAGGACGGCAACGGAGCCATGGCGAACATCAAGGACGTGGCGGAGCGGGCGGGGGTCTCCGTCGCCACCGTCTCCCGGGTCCTCAACGGCAACAGCCCGGTCGCCGAGACCCGCGAGCGGGTGCTCGCCGCCGTCCGGGAACTGGGCTACCGGCCCAACAACGTCGCCCGCGCCCTGCGCACCGCACGGACCGGCGCGCTCGGACTGGTGATCAGCGACCTCACCAACCCCTTCTTCACCGAGCTGGCCGACGCCGTCGAGGACGCCGCCCGGGGCCTGGGCTACAGCCTCGTCATCGGCAACGCCGGCGAACGCCCCGCCCAGCAGGACGACTACATCCGCACCCTGCTGGACCGCCGGATCGACGGCCTGCTCGTCAGCTCGGCCGGCACCGGTTCGGCGATGCTCCGCGAGGCCGTCGCCTCCGGCACCCCGCTCGTCCTGCTGGACCGCGCCGTTCCCGGCATCGACGCCCCCTGCGTCCGCGCCGACGGCCGGGCCGCGCTCACCGACCTCGCCGCCCACCTCGCCGCCCTCGGCCGCCGTCGCCCCGCGATCATCGTCGCCCCCGCCGGCACCCCCACCGGCGACGAGCGCCTGGAACTCTTCCGCACGGCCCTGGCCGGCCACGGCATCGCGCTCCCCGACGAGCGGGTCGGCGCCACCCCCGATCTCCAGCCCAGCGGCGGCCGCCGGGTGATGAGCGGCTTCCTCGACCTCCCCGAACCACCGGACGCGGTGCTGGCCACCGACAACCTGATGGCGCTCGGCGCGATGGACGAACTCCGCGCCCGCGGCCTGCGGGTCCCCGACGACATGGCGCTGGTGGTCTACGACGACGTGCCGTGGTTCGCGCACACCGACCCGCCGCTGACCGCCATTGCCCAGCCCACCCGCGACCTCGGCCGGGCCGCCGTGCAGACCCTGCTGGAACGCATCGAGGGCCGCCCCGCCGAGTCGGTCCTGCTGCCCGCCCGGCTGGTGCGGCGCCGCTCCTGCGGCGAAGCGCCCGCCCGCTGACCGCACCCGCCCGCCGGCCCGGCCGACCATCCCGACGGACCCGCTCCCCCGACCCACCGTCCCACCTGTCCTATACGGCCCATACAGCCCGTGCAGCTCATACGGCTCATGCGGGCCATGCGGCCCATACGACCCGAGGGCCCGCCACCACCACACCGTCCGAGACCACCCGCCCGAGGAACACACCGAGGAGAGAGGGGCAGCGCATGACCGGCGTCAACGACGACGTACCGGACGGCCGCGAACTGCTGCGCGTCGAGGGGGTGACCAAGGCGTTCCCCGGCGTCCGCGCGCTGGACGGCGTCGAGCTGAGCCTGCGCGCCGGCGAGGTGCACGTACTGCTCGGCGAGAACGGGGCCGGCAAGAGCACCCTGATCAAGATGCTCTCCGGCGCCCACCGCCCCGACGCCGGCCGCATCCTCGTCCACGGGGGCCCGGACGGCGCGGCCGACGGGCTCCGCGAGGTGCGGATCCGCTCCGCGCAGGACGCCGAACGGCTCGGAATCGCCACCATCTACCAGGAGTTCAACCTCGTCCCCGGCCTGACCGTCGCCGAGAACATCTTCCTCGGCCGCCAGCCGCGCACCGCCTTCGGCCTGGTCGACCGGAAGACCATGCGGGCCCGCGCCGCCGAACTGCTGCGCCGCGTGCGCCTCGACGTCTCCCCGAACACCCCGGTCGCCGAACTCGGCATCGCCCGGCTCCAGATGGTGGAGATCGCCAAGGCGCTCAGCCTGGACGCCCGCGTCCTGATCATGGATGAGCCGACCGCGGTGCTCACCTCCGAAGAGGTACAGACGCTCTTCGGCATCGTCCGCGAACTGCGCGCCTCCGGTGTCGGCATCATCTTCATCACCCACCACCTCGACGAGATCGGCGCGCTCGGCGACCGCGTCACCGTCCTGCGCGACGGCCGCTCGGTCGCCGAGGTGCCGGCCGGTACCGGTGAGGACGAACTGATCCGGCTGATGGTCGGCCGGGACATCGCCGAGCAGTACCCGCGCCGCCGCCCCGACGCACCGGGCGCGCCGCTGCTGCGGGTGCGGGGCCTGACCCGCCGCGGCGCCCGGGGCACCGGCGGCGCTCCGGCCCGGCCGGTCTTCGAGGGCGTCGACTTCGACGTCCGGGCCGGGGAGGTGGTCGGGCTGGCCGGACTGGTCGGCGCCGGCCGCACCGAGGTCGCCCGGGCCGTCTTCGGCGTGGACCGTTACGACGCCGGCACCGTCGAGGTGGCCGGTGAGCCGCTGCCCCGCGGCGACGTCCGGGCCGCCATGCGGGCCGGACTGGGGCTCGTCCCCGAGGACCGCAAGAGCCAGGGCCTGGTCCTGGACGCCTCGCTGCAGGACAACCTGACGCTGGCCCGGCTCGACCGGGACACCCGCGGCGGGCTCGTTGACCGGCGCGGCCAGCGGCGCCGGGCGGCCGCCGTCGCCGAGCAGTTGAAGGTGCGGATGAGCGGGCTGGGCCAGCACGCCCGCACCCTCTCCGGCGGCAACCAGCAGAAGATCGTCATCGGCAAGTGGCTGCTGGCCGAGACCCGGCTGCTGATCCTGGACGAGCCGACGCGCGGCATCGACGTCGGCGCCAAGGTCGAGATCTACCGGCTCGTCAACGAGTTGACGGCGGCCGGCTGCGGAGTGCTGATGATCTCCAGCGACCTGCCCGAGGTGCTCGGCATGAGCGACCGGGTGCTGGTGATGGCACAGGGCCGGCTGACCGGCGAACTCCCCGCCGACCAGGCCACCCAGGACGCCGTGATGGAGCTGGCGCTCCGGACCCCGCACGGCGCTTCCGACGGCACGCATACCCACGAGAGCGCGATGGAGGGCTCCGATGTCCGCTGAACTGAAGACGGCAGCCGTCCCCGAGGCGGCGGGCGGTGGCCCGGCCCCGGGCGGCCTCGGGCCGTGGTTCTCCCGGGCCGTGCTGCGCAACGGCCCGCTCGGCGGCCTGCTCGCCCTGGTCGTGGTGATGGCCGCGCTGTCGCGTGACTTCCTCAACGGTCAGAACCTCCTCAATGTCGGCGTCCAGGCATCGGTCACCGCGATCCTGGCCTTCGGCGTCACCTTCGTGATCGTCTCGGCCGGCATCGACCTGTCCGTCGGCTCGGTCGCCGCCCTGTCGGCCACCGTCGTCGCCTGGGCCGCCACCGACCAGGGACTGCCGGTCTGGCTCGCGGTGCCGCTGGGCCTCGCGGTCGGCGCGGGCGCGGGCCTGCTCTCCGGCGCCCTGGTCGCCTACGGACGCCTGCCCGCCTTCATCGCCACCCTGGCGATGCTGTCCGTCGGGCGCGGCCTGGCGCTGGTCATCTCCGGCGGCTCGCCGATCCCCTTCCCCGGATCCGTCAACGCGCTCGGCGACACCCTGGGCGACTGGCTGCCGGTGCCCGTCCTCGTCATGATCGCGATGGGGCTGGTCGCCGCGCTGATCCTGGCCCGTACCTACTCCGGCCGCGCGATGTTCGCGATCGGCGGCAACGAGGAGGCGGCCCGTCTCTCCGGCATCGACGTCAGGCGCCGCAAGCTCGTGATCTACGCGCTCTCCGGGCTGTTCGCCGCCGTCGCCGGCATCGTGCTGGCGGCCCGGCTCACCTCCGCCCAGCCACAGGCCGCCGGCGGTTACGAGCTCGACGCCATCGCCGCCGTCGTCATCGGCGGCGCCAGCCTCTCCGGCGGCTCCGGCAAGGCGTCCGGCACCCTGATCGGCGCGCTGATCCTCGCCGTGCTGCGCAACGGCCTCAACCTGCTGAGCGTCTCGGCCTTCTGGCAGCAGGTCGCCACCGGCCTGGTGATCGCGCTCGCGGTCCTCCTGGACACGCTGCGGCGAAGGAGCGCGCGATGAGGCGGCGCACGGCGACGCGGCGCACGGCACTGCTCGGCGCGGCCCTCGCGGTAGGCGCCCTCGCCCTGGCCGGCTGCGACCGCGGCGGCGACACCGACCTCGGCCTGGCCCTGTCCACGATGAACAACCCCTTCTTCGTCGGCATCAAGAAGGGCGCGCAGGCCGAGGCGGACGCCCGGGGGCTGCACATCAACATCACCGACGCGCAGAACGACCCGATGCAGCAGATCAACCAGATGGAGACCTTCACCAGCCAGCAGGTGAAGGCGGCCATCATCAACCCGGTGGACTCCGACGCCGCCGTCCCGGCCGTCGGCGTCGCCAACCGCGCCAGGGTGCCGGTGATCTCCATCGACCGCGGCGTCAACGGCGGGCAGGTCGGCTCGACCCTCGCCTCCGACAACGTCGCCGGCGGCCGGCTCGCCGCGAAGACCCTCGCCGAGGCGCTCGGCGGCCGGGGCAAGGTGGCCTTCCTCGAAGGCCGGCCCGGTACCTCCGCCGCCCGCGAACGCGGCCAGGGCTTCGAGGAGGGCATGCGGCAGTACCCCGGAATCGAGGTCGTCGCCCGGCAGCCCGCGGACTTCGACCGCACCAAGGGCATGGACGTGATGTCCAATATGCTCCAGGCGCACCGCGACCTCGCCGGGGTGTTCGCCGCCAATGACGAGATGGCACTCGGCGCCGCCAAGGCACTGGGGGCCCGCTCCGGCGAGGATGTGAAGGTGGTGGCGTTCGACGGAACCCCGGACGGAGTCCGGGCCGTCCGTGCCGGCACCCTCACCGCCACCGTCGCCCAGCAGCCCGAACTCCTCGGCAGGCAGGCCGTGGACTGGGCGCTGAAGGCGGCCCGCGGGGAGCGGCTGCCGCAGACCGTCAGGGTGCCGGTGGTGCTGGTGACGGCGGCCAACGCCGCCCGGTTCGGCGGCTGACCGCGCCGCCGGGCGGCACCGGGGCAGCACACCGCCGCCGGCGCCCGCCGGGCGGCGACACGCAGGAAGAAAAGGCAACGCGGCGTATGGACACGAGAGAACGACGCCCGGACAGAGAAGAGGAACGGCGCATGTACGACGTCCTGGTGGTCGGCTCGGCCAACGCGGACCTGACCGTACGGGTGACCCGGCGGCCCGGCGCGGGGGAGACCGTGCTCGGCACGGACCTGGTGGAATCGGCCGGCGGCAAGGGCGCCAACCAGGCGGCCGCGGCGGCCCGGATCGGAGGGCGCACCGCCCTGCTGGCCCGCGTCGGCGGCGACGCCTTCGGCGAACTGCTGCTGGCCGCCCAGCGCGCGGCGGGCACCGACGTGACCCCCGTCATCGTGGACGGGAGCGCCCGCACCGGCACCGCGATGATCATCGTCGGCCCGGACGGCGACAACAGCATCGTCGTTTCGCCCGGCGCCAATGCTGCCCTGACCCCGGACGACGTGGCCGCCGCCAAGGACGTCATCGCCGCCTCCGCGGTGGTCTCCCTTCAGCTGGAGATCCCGATGGAGACCGTGCGGGCGGCTGCCGCTGCCGCCGAGGAGGCCGGCACCCGCGTCGTCCTCAACCCCTCCCCGGCCCCCGAGGACCTCGATCGTGAACTCCTCGCCACGGCCGACCCGCTGGTGGTCAACGAGCACGAGGCCCGGCAGCTCTCCGGCCGCACCGACGGCACCCCCGCCGACTGGGCGGCCGCTCTGCACGAGCGTGGCGCCCGCTCGGTCGTGGTGACCCTCGGCGGCGACGGCGCGCTGGTGCTGGACCCCTCCGGAACGACCACCGTGCCCGGCGTACGGGTCGAGGCCGTGGACACCACCGGCGCCGGCGACGCCTTCACCGGCGCGCTGGCCACGCGACTGGCCGGCGGCGCGACCCTCGCCGAGGCGGCCCGCTTCGCCGTACGCGTCGGCGCCGCCGCCGTCACCAAGCCCGGCGCCCAACCGTCGTACCCCACAGCCGACGAACTCGCTCAACTGCCGGAGCTGCCGTAACTCCCGCAAACGTCGGCCCCCGAGCCGCCGGAGCTGACAGGGCCGCCAGAGGCGGAGGCGACGGAACCAGCAGAGCCGATCACGGCGACCGGGCTGTACGGACCGACGGGGTCGTCCCCTGAACCGCCGCGGGGGCCGGCCGGCGCGGCCGAACGGTTGGGACCGAGCCGGGCAGGCGGGGCGGGCCGGTCGAGCCGGGCAGGCAATAAGGCGGGCCGGTCGGTCTGACCAGGCACGGCGGCCTGCGCCGGCTGGGCCAACATGCGGGCGCAGGTAGGTAGTTGACCGTCGCGTCACCCTGCCCCATCCGCCCCGCCCGCCCCTCACCGCTCGGCCCCCACCAGGTCCGTGCCGCCCGTTCCCGCCGCGCGTTGCGCGCCTTCCGTGCCTCCCGCGCCTTCCTTCCCCGCCGTCCCTTCCGTCCCGTCCGCTTCCTCGGTCGCGGGCTCCGTGCCCAGTTCCCGGTGCCCGTACAGTGCGTGCTCCGCGCCGGTCTCCAGCGCCCAGTAGCGGTCGCCGTAGGACCAGTGCCACCACTCGGTCGGGTAGTTGACCAGGCCCGCCCCGCGCAGCGCAGCGGCCAGGATCCGGCGGCGGGCGCGGGCCTCGGGCGGCACGTCCGGCGCCGAGGTGTAGCAGGCGCCGCCGCTCTCCTCCGGGGACGCGTCGATCGGTGTCCCCATGTCGACCTCGTCTCCGTCCGAGGTGACCAGGGTGAGGTCCACCGCGCCGCCCGCGCTGTGCGGGGCGATCTCCGGCGGCGACACATAGCGGCTGGCCGCCCGGTGGACCCGTGCGTCGTCCCAGTCGGGGTGGTCGGCGCGGAGCCCATCGGCGTACCGCGTGAAGTAGTGGCGCTGCAGGGCCGGCGGGCGGTATCCCTCGATGAACCGGAGCCGCCACCCGTCGGGCAGCGCCGCCTGCGCGGCCAGCAGCCGTCGCAGCACGCCCTCCCGCAGAAGGGCGAACGCCCCGTCCGCTCCGTCGACTTCGCCGTCCGCCCCGGGCCCGAGATGACCCGCCATCAGCTCGGGCGCGGCGGTGCGCACGTCCACCAGCGGCTCGCCGCACTCCCGGACCGGCACCGCGGCCACCGCCGGGTCGGCCATCAACGTGATCGCGTCCCGGACGTCGCTCAGCACCAGCTCCGCACCGTCGCCGCCGGGACCGGCCGACGCCACCCGCTCGCCGGACGGCAGCCAGCAGCCGCTGAGCCCCGCGGCCGGCCCGGGGCTCCCCACACCTGTGCCGTTGGCGAGCAGGACATGCACTCCGTGCTCGCGGGCCAACTCGCCATAGCGCGCTACCCGTTCCGCATCGCTGTGGAAGGCACTGGACAGATACACCCGGCAGCCGTCCGCCACGGCCCGCTCCGCCACCTCGGGGAAAGAGCTGTCGAAACAGGTGGCGAGCGCGAAGCGGATGCCGCCCAGTGTGAACCGGCCGTGCGCGCTGCCCGGCGCGAACACCGCGCTCTCGGTCTCGGTCAGATGCCGCTTGTCGTAGCGGGTGAGCAGAGCACCGTCCGGTCCATAGACGAAGCTGGCGATGGTGGGCAGGGCGCCGGCCTCGCTGCTGCGCCCGGGACCGTTGACCACCGCCGCGACGCCGGTCGCGCGGCATGCCTCCCGTATCGGCGCCAGCCGCGGGTCGTCGGGCAGAACGGCGGCTCTCGCCGGATCGTCGGCCATCTGCCGGAGGTCGTAGTGGGTCAGGGCCGGCTCGGAGAACACCACCAGCCCGGCGCCGCGCTCGTCGGCCTCGGTGATGAGCCGGGCCATCCGCATGGCGTTGCCGGCGATGTCGCCTGTTACGGACGGGAGTTGTGCGGCTGCGATGATCATTCCCCCATGATGCCCATCGCGCCCCAAGCCCGCGGCGGCCTGTGGATAACTCCCGGCCGCACAGCCGGCGCAGCCGGTGCGGCCGGCGCGGCCCGCACAGACCGCGATGGCCCGGCCGCGCTCGTCACCCCGTCGGTCGCCGCCCCGCCTCACCCCTCGCGACGGCCTCCTTCAACCTCCAACGGCCCCGTGGCAGGCTCATCTCCTTGCCTCGTCTCCCGTCCCCTCGCCCCCCGTCTCCCCGCCTCCGAGCAGCGTCAGGAAGTCACGGAACGATGCGGGCATGTCGACCCGTTCCGGATCCAGCAGCCACTGCAGCTGGAGTCCGTCCATCACCGCGACCAGGAGCGGGGCCGCCCGCTCCGGGGACAGGCCGCCGGGCAGGCGGTCGCCGAACTCGGCCCGCAGCGCGCCGGCCAGCGCCTCGCGGACGGCGCGGAAGCGGGCCTCGAAGAAGTCGCGTGCCGGGTGGTCCTCGGTGACGCTGTCGGCGGAGAGCACGGTGTACGCCTGGACGACGCCCGGACGGGTGGCGTTGTAGTCGACGAGCTGGGCGAGGGTGGCGGTGCGCCAGGAGCCGGAGGCCGCGGCGGCCGCGTCCCAGCGGTCGCGTGCCTCCAGTACGCCGACCAGCAGCAGCTCCTTCGTGGGGAAGTGGTGCAGCAGCCCCTGCTGCGTCAGCCCGGCCCGCTCGGCGACGGCGGCGAGTGAGGTCCGGCGGTAGCCGCGCTCGGCGATCAGCTCCATGGCGGCCTCCAGGATGGCCTGCCGCCGTTCCGCGCGCTGCGCCTCGCGCCCGCCACCGGCCCGCCGGGTGCCGCGGGCCGGGCCCTGCTCCTGTGCACTCACCGGCCGAGGGTAACCCTCCCGTTCCGGCCCCTCTGCAGCGCGGCACAGGCGTAACGGAACAACAACAGTGCCTACCTGCCGCCCGGTATGGCGGTAAGAATTCGGCCAGGGGGTCGCCCGTCCACGCAAGGGAGCGCCGCACATGACCGACCAGCCGCACGCCTGCCACGCCGCGCCCGGCCCCCGCACCGCCCCCGGCCCGGACGCCGCGACCGGTACGGACCCCCGCGACCACACCGACGCGGTGGAGCGGGCGCTCGCCGCGCTCGACCTGGACACCAAGGCCCGGATGCTCTCGGGCCAGGACATGTGGAGCCTCCCGGCGGTGCCCGCGATCGGACTGCGGTCGCTGGTGATGTCGGACGGACCGATCGGTGTCCGGGGCCGGCAGTGGAGCGCGGAGGATCCGTCGGTGGCGCTGCCCAGCCCCACCGCCCTCGCCGCCACCTGGGACCCCGAACTGGCGCGCCGGGCCGGCCGTCTGCTCGCCCAGGAGGCCCGCCGCAAGGGCGTGCACGTCCTGCTGGCGCCGACGGTCAACCTGCACCGCTCGCCGCTCGGCGGCCGCCACTTCGAGTGCTACTCGGAGGACCCGTTGCTGACCGGCGCGATCGGCGCGGGCTATGTGCGCGGTGTGCAGGAGGGCGGCGTCGGCACCACCGTCAAGCACTTCGTCGGCAACGACGCCGAGACCGACCGCTTCACCGTCGACAACCGCATCGCCCCGCGCCCGCTGCACGAGCTGTATCTCGCGCCCTTCGAGCACATCGTCACCCACGCCCGCCCCTGGGGCGTCATGACCGCCTACAACCAGGTCAACGGCTCCACGATGACCGAGCACCACCACCTCGTCACCGAAGTGCTGCGCGGCGTATGGGGTTTCGACGGCTGCAACGTCTCCGACTGGACGGCGGCCCGGAACACCGTCCGGGCCCTGCGGGGCGGCCTGGATGTGGCGATGCCGGGGCCCCGCACGGTCTTCGGCGCTCCGCTCGCGGCGGCCGTCCGCGCGGGCGAGATCGACGAGTCGGAGGTGGACGCCGCGGTCCGCCGGGTGCTGCTGCTCGCAGCCCGGACCGGCTGTCTGGACGGGGTGCCGCCCGCGGTGGCCCCGGCCGATGCTCCCGGGGGCATCGACGGCCGGGCGGTCGCCCGCGAACTGGCCCGCCGCGCCATGGTCCTGCTGCGCAACGAACCGGTGGGCGAGGCGCCCGCGGCCGGTGTGCGCCCGCTTCTGCCGCTGGACGCCGACGGGCTGCGCAGCGTCGCCGTCATCGGCGCGGCCGCCCGGGACGCCCGGGTGCTCGGCGGCGGTTCCGCCACCGTCTTCCCCGCCGGGATCGTCTCTCCGCTCGCGGGGCTGCGCGCCGCGCTCCCCGAGGGAGTCGAGGTGGTCTTCGCCACCGGCGCCGACCCGCGCACCCGGATCCCGCACGCCCGCGAGGGCTTCGCCCTGCGCGCCCGCTACCTCGCCGCCGACGGCCGGGTGCTCGCCGAGACCCCGCAGTTCGACGGCCGGGTCCAGGTGCTCGGCAGCTTCCCCGACGGCGTGGCCCGGCGGGATCTGCACGCCGTCGAACTCACCGGCAGCTTCACCCCGCGGGCCACCGGCACCCACACCCTGGCGGTGGCCGGCTCGGGACGGCTCCGGCTGACCCTCGGCGATGCCGTTCTCTTCGACGGCGACGGCGCCGGGCAGGAGAGCGGCAGCGACCCGTTCGAGGCGTTCATGCAGCCCGCCGAGCACCTGGTGACAGCAGACCTGACGGCGAATCAGGAACTTCCGCTCACCCTGCGGTACCTCCCGCACCGCCTCGGCCTGGGCGGGGGCCTGGACGCCCTGAACTTCGTCCTCGGCCATCGTGAGCCGCAGTGCGACGGGGACGCCGAGATCGAGGAGGCGGTCCGTGCGGCGGCCGGCGCGGACGCCGCGATCGTCGTCGTCGCGACCACCGAGGAGGTCGAATCGGAGGGGTTCGACCGCACCGACCTCAGGCTGCCGGGCCGGCAGGATGAGCTGGTCGCCCGGGTCGCCGCCGCCAATCCCCGCACCGTGGTCGTGGTCAACTCCGGCTCCCCGGTGGAACTGCCCTGGCGCGACCGGGTCCCCGCCGTGCTGCTGAGTTGGTTCCCCGGCCAGGAGGCCGGGGCGGCGCTGGCCGACGTCCTGCTCGGCGCCCACGAGCCGGGCGGCCGGCTCCCCACCACCTGGCCGGCCCGCCTCGCCGACGCCCCGGTCACCACCGTCACCCCCACCGACGGCACGCTGCCCTACGAGGAGGGACTGTTCATCGGCTACCGCGCCTGGCAGCGCATCCCCACCGCCCCCGCGTACCCCTTCGGCCACGGCCTCGGCTACACCCGCTGGGCGTACGACTCCCTGGACACCACCCCGGACTCCGTACGCGTCCGGCTGCGCAACACCGGCGACCGTCCCGGCCGCGAGGTCGTCCAGATCTACCTCGCGCCGGCCGGCGACACCTCCGGCCGGCCGGAGCGTCCGGCCCGATGGCTGGTCGGTTTCGCCACCGTCGAGGCGGGTCCGGGCGAGGGCGTGGAGGCGGAGATCCCGCTGCCGGGGCGCGCCTTCGAGATCTGGTCCGAACCGGATGGCGGCTGGCGCCGCGTCCCGGGCACCTACACCGTCGAGGCGGCCCACAGCAGCGCCGACATCCGGCTCACCGCGCGGATCACTGCAGGCTGAGCACCGAGACGTCGCCGCCGCTCGTCCGGGCGGATATTTTGTGCGCCGAGCCCTCGTCCGTCGTGACGGAGACCTTGCGGTTCCCGCCGCTGGTCCCCGCGTCGACGGCGTAGGTGCCCTTGGGCACACGGATGGTGAGGTTGCCGCCGCTGGTCCGCCCGGACACGTCGTCGGGCACCGCGTCGAGCGTCAGCCGCACATCGCCGCCGCTGGTCTTCACCTTCGCCGTGCGGGCCTTGGTGTCCTCGACGGTGACGTCGCCGCCGCTGGTGTCCGCGGTGATCCCGCCGGAGGCGCCGCGGACGGTGATGTCCCCGCCGCTGGTGTGCAGATCGACGGAGGCGTCGCGCGGCAGCAGTACGCGGTAGCCCACCTCGCAGTGGCTGCCCGTCGAGCAGTCGTCGGAGGTCAGCGTCAGCCGGCCGTCCTTGAGGGTGTGCGAGGTCTGCGGCTTGGCGTCGTCGTATTTGACCTTCTCCGTCACCTTGACGGGGACGCCGGCCTCCACCGGCACGATCTCGATGTCCCCGCCGCGCGTCGTGGCCGACAGCGAGCGGACGGTGCCGTCGACGCCGTACGTCCGCTGGGCGGACTTGAGCGGGCCGGTCACCAGCGAGCAGCCGGTTGTCAGCAGGGTCAGTGCCGCACAGGGCAGGACGAGATGGGCGGCGCGGAGACGGGCCATGGCGATTCCCCCGAAGCAGTGGTGACGGTGCGGTCGCGGAACGGCCGGACCGGCCGAACCGCATGGTCAACATCATCGCCGCCCCGCACCCCGCGGACGTCGCCGCACGGTATGACCTTCGCCATCCCCGCACGGTATGACCCGCACCACCGTGCCCTTAGGGGTATCCCTGACATCGACGAGGGCCGGACCGGCTCACCCGGCGGACGCCGCCTCACCCTTCAGGGGGTTTTCCTTGCGCGTGATCGTCCGGAACGCCAGCTCCGCCAGCTCCTGCTGGCCGCTCGGCCCCGGGTGGAACCAGTCCCAGGTGCTCAACTGCCGCCCGGTGAAGGGGTAGTCGAAGACCGACCGGTCGAAGCGGCACAGCGCGTCCCGGGCGCAGACCTCCGCCAGCGCCTCGTTGTACGCCATCACCCGCTCCCGGACCAGCGCCCGCCGGTCCCGCGCCGGCTTCGTCAGGTCGTCCGGGTCCCGCAGCATCGACCCGCAGATGCCCAGCTTCCACACCTGCTTGCCGAGCTCGTTGCGGCGCCCCTCCGACCACAGCCGCAGCAGGTCCGGCACGGCCGCGACATACACCTGGGTGCGCGGCAGGCTGTGCCGCAGGGTCTTCATGGACCGCTCGAACCCGGCGCGGAAGGCCGCCGGGGAGGTCATCGCCCCCACGTCGCTGCGGCAGGCGTCGTTGGCGCCGATCAGGACGGTGACCAGCTCGGGTCTGCGGGCCGCCGCCGCGGTGATCTGCTGCGGCAGGTCGCTCATCAGGGCGCCGGTCCGGGCGAAGTTCCAGCTGTGCCCCGCCGGGTTGTTCAGCAGCCGCCGGGCCAGGCTGTCGACCTTGGGGCTGGTGCCGGTGGACCAGGAGACCTCCGGGCAGTCGGAGAGCACCGTACAGGCGTCGAAGCCGACGGTGATGGAGTCCCCGAGGGCGGCGATCGAGGCGGGGTCCGTACGCCAGGCGGGCGCGGGCTTCACGGTGGGTTTCGCCGGGGCCCGGCCCCGCGGTGCGGAGCCGTCGGCGCAGGCGGTGGCGGTGGCCAGCAGCGCGGAAACCGTCGCGCAGGCCAGCGCGGCGCGGGTGGCGAGGCGGGGACGGCGGGGGCGGACGGGCTGATCGATCGGCGTCATCCCCTGTCCCCTCCGGCGTGCGAGTGATATCTCTTCGGGTACCGACGGTACGTCACTTCCGGTCCGGCGCCGCGCGGTAGCTTGGCCCCGTGCCTGCCGGGCGGTGACCCGAAGTGGCACGTGCAGTTGGCACAGACAAATTACAACACGTCATTTCCTGTCCCTTTTGCGGCAAATTCCGCCTAGTGGTGTTTACTGTAGGTCACCTCGCATGCTGGTGCCGAAGTGATCACTGGGGCAGAATGTCGGAAGCTGTCCCGGCCGCGACCGGAACGGGCACGAGGCCGCTGGGGAAGGCGAACCTCGATCCGCACGGGAGGTCCCGGTGACGACACGTGGAGTCCTGTACGTCCACTCCGCTCCACGAGCGCTCTGCCCGCACGTCGAATGGGCGGTGGCGGGCGTCCTCGGGGTGCGCGTCAATCTCGACTGGATCCGCCAGCCGGCGTCGCCCGGCACCTGGAGAGCGGAGTTCTCCTGGCAGGGCGAGGCCGGCACCGCCTCCAAGCTCGCCTCCGCATTGCGCGGCTGGCACCTGCTCCGCTTCGAGGTGACCGCCGAGCCCTGTGCCACCGCCGAGGGCGAGCGCTACAGCTCCACCCCCGACCTGGGCATCTTCCACGCCGTCACCGGCATCCACGGCGACATCCTCATCCCCGAGGACCGGCTGCGCGCCGCCGTCGCCCGCGCCGCCCGCGGCGAGACCGAACTCGCCGCCGAGGTCGCCAAACTGCTCGGCAAGCCCTGGGACGACGAGCTGGAGCCCTTCCGCTACGCCGGTGAGGGCGCCCCGGTGCGCTGGCTGCACCAGGTCGTCTGAGCGGGCCGGGCGGTCCGTGGGCCGGCTGCCCCGGGCCACCGAGGCGGACGACGTCCGCCGGCGCCCGTACGGAGCCGTGCGGGGCAGTACGGGACACACGAGGCGGGGTTGACCTGGAGTCCACTCCAGGTCCTAGCGTGCGGCCATGACCGACAACAACACCTCTGACACCCTCTCGGTCGCCGTCCTGGGCACCGGGATCATGGGCGCGGCGATGGCCCGCAACCTCGCCCGCGCCGGGCTGGACGTCCGCGTCTGGAACCGCACCCGCGCCAGGGCCGAGCCGCTGGCCGCCGACGGGGCCCGGGTCACCGGCACACCGGGCGAGGCCGTCGACGGCGCCGACGTGGTCCTCACCATGCTGCTCGACGGCCCCGCCGTCCTGGACGCCATGCGCACGGCCGCCCCGCACCTTGCCCCCGGCACCCTCTGGCTCCAGATGAGCACCGTCGGGCCCGCGGCACTGGAGCCGCTCGTCCGCTTCGCCGCCGAACAGGGCCTGGGCTTCGTCGACGCCCCCGTACTGGGCACCAAGGCGCCTGCCGAGAACGGGCAGTTGGTCGTCCTCGCCGCCGGGGCGCCGGCGCTGCGGGAACGCGCCGGGCGGGTCTTCGACATTGTCGGCGGCCGCACCCAGTGGGTCGGCGAGGATGCCGCGGGCGGGGCCGCCAGCCGGCTCAAACTCGTCGTCAACAACTGGGTGCTGACGGTCATCAGCGGTACCGGTGAAACCCTGGGGCTCGCCAAGGGGCTGGGCGTGGACCCGCGGGAATTCCTGGACGCGGTCGCCGGCGGCCCGCTCGACATGCCGTACCTGCGGATGAAGTCGGAGGTGATCCTCTCCGGCGAACTCGCGCCCAGCTTCACCGTTTCCGCGGCACGCAAGGACCTCCGGCTGATCAGCGAGGCCGCCGAGGCGGCTGGCGTCCGGGCGGACCTGGCGGCCGCGGCCGGGGAGCGCTTCCGCCGGGCCGAGGAACAGGGCCACGGCGGCGAGGACGGCGCGGCTGCGTACTTCGCCAGCTTTGACGGCTGACGGCCGCCCGCGGCAGCACCAGGGCCCGCCCGGTCGTCCTGACCGGGCGGGCCCTGTGGTGTCCGCGTGGTGTCCGCGGTGACCGCCTGGCGGTGCGTCAGACCGTGCGGAAGGCGAGGACGACGTTGTGACCGCCGAAGCCGAACGAGTCGTTCAACGCCGCGATCCGGCCCTCGGCGGGCAGCGCGCGGGCCTCGCCGCGGACGATGTCCGCGTCCACCTCGGGGTCGAGGTTCTCGATGTTGATGGTCGGCGGGGCTGTCCGGTTGTGCAGCGCCAGGATGGTGGCGACCGTCTCCACGCCGCCCGCGCCGCCCAGGAGGTGGCCGGTCATCGACTTGGTGGCGGAGACCGCCATGTGCCGCACGTCGTCGCCGAAGACCTTGTGCAGCGCCTTCAGCTCCGCCAGGTCGCCCTGCGGCGTCGAGGTGGCGTGCGCGTTGACGTGCATGATCTCGGACGGGTCGAGGTCGCTGTTGTCGAGGAGGTTCTGCAGCGCGTGCGCGATGCCGTTGCCGGACGGCTCCGGCTGCACGATGTCGTGACTGTCGGCGGAGATGCCCTGGCCGACCGCCTCGGCGTAGACCCGGGCACCGCGCTTGGCGGCGTGCTCGGCCGACTCCAGGACGATCACACCGGCGCCCTCGCCCAGGACGAAGCCGTTGCGGTCGGTGTCGAACGGCCGGGAGGCGCCCTGCGGGTCGTCGTTGTTCTTCGACATCGCCATCATGTTGCCGAACGCGGCGATCGGCAGCGGGTGGATGGCCGCCTCCGTGCCGCCCGCGACGACGATGTCGGCACGGCCCGTACGGATCATCTCGATGGCGTAGCCGATGGCCTCCGAGCCGGACGCGCAGGCGCTGACCGGGGTGTGGACACCGGCCCGGGCGTTGACGTCCAGACCGACGTTGGCCGACGGCCCGTTGGGCATCAGCATCGGCACGGTGTGCGGGGAGACCCGGCGGACGCCCTTCTCGCGAAGGATGTCGTACTGGCCCAGGAGCGTGGTGACCCCGCCGATGCCGGAGGCGATGACCGCGCCCAGGCGGTCGGGGTTGACCGAACCGGCCGGGCCGGCGGCCGCGTCCGACTCTCCGGCCTTGGCCGTGAAGCCGGCGTCCGCCCACGCCTCACGGGCCGCGATCAGCGCGAACTGCGCCGAGCGGTCCAGCCGGCGGGCCTGCGGGCGGGGCAGCGTCTCGGTCGGGTCGACCGCCGCCTGCGCGGCGATCCGGACCGGAAGCTCGGCTGCCCAGTCCTGCTCCAGGAGGCTGACGCCGGACCGGCCGGCGAGCATGCCCTCCCAGGTCGAAGCGCTGTCGCCACCCAGCGGTGTGGTTGCGCCGATACCGGTGACGACCACGGTGCGATTGGTCGCGTTCACGGGAATTCTTACTCCACGGGTAGAGGTGTCTGAATCGACGGCGCCACCGCCGGGTGGCGACATGCGCTGCGCCAGATCAGGACTGGTGCTTGAGGATGTAGTCGGTCGCGTCGCCGACGGTCTTGAGGTTCTTGACGTCGTCGTCCGGGATCTTCACGTCGAAGCGCTCTTCGGCGGCGACGACGACCTCGACCATGGACAGCGAGTCGACGTCCAGGTCGTCGGTGAAGGACTTGTCCACCTTGACGTCCTCGGTGGGGATGCCGGCGATCTCGTTGACGATCTCGGCGAGACCCTTGACGATCTCTTCCTGAGTGGCGGCCATGATGGCGCTCCTTCGTATAGCGGGAAAACTGCTTGATCTAACAGTGAAGCGGTGCAGGTCCGCGCAGCGGTCGGCACGTCGTGCTCGGTGCCGGACTGCGCAGATCTTGCCTAGGGGAGAGTAACGACCGTCGCGGCGTACACGAGACCCGCCCCGAAGCCGATGACCAGCGCGGTGTCCCCGCTCTTGGCCTGACCGGTCGCCAGCAGCCGCTCCATGGCGAGCGGAATGGAGGCGGCCGAGGTGTTGCCGGTGGTCTCCACGTCACGGGCGACCGTGACGCTCTCCGGCAGCTTCAGAGTCTTCACCATCGAGTCGATGATCCGCATGTTGGCCTGGTGCGGGATGAAGACGTCCAGGTCGTCCGGGCTGACTCCGGCCTCGTCCAGCGCCTGCTGGGCGACCTTCGCCATCTCGAACACCGCCCACCGGAAGACCGCCTGGCCCTCCTGCGCGATGGCGGGGTAGCGGACCGCCTCCAGGGCGGGACGCTCCTCCGGCCCGTCGCCACCGGGCGCCGGGGTGGTGCGGTACACGTCCCAGGGGAGAGTCTGCTTGATGGTGTCGGACTTGTCGCCCTCCGAGCCCCAGACGGTCGGGCCGATCGCCGGCTCCTTGGCCGGGCCGACGATGACCGCGCCGGCGCCGTCGCCGAACAGGAAGGCCGTGGCGCGGTCCTCCAGGTCCGTCAGGTCCGAGAGCCGCTCCACGCCGATCACCAGCACGTGCTCGGCGGAGCCCTCGGTGACCAGCCCCTTGGCCAGCGTCAGGCCATAGCCGAAGCCGGCGCAGCCCGCGGAGATGTCGAAGGCGGCCGGCTTGCCGGCGCCGACGAGGTGCGCGATCTCGGTCGCGATGGCCGGGGTCTGCTTGAAGTGCGAGACGGTGGAGACGATCACCGCGCCGATCTGCTCGGGCGTGATGCCGGCGTCCGCGATGGCCTTGCCGGACGCCTCGACCGCCATGGTCGCGACGGTCTCGTCGGGGCCCGCCCAGTGGCGCGTGGCGATGCCCGACCGCGAGCGGATCCACTCGTCGGACGAGTCGATGTGCTTGAGGATCTCCTCGTTGGGCACGACACGAGTCGGGCGGTAGCCGCCGACGCCCATGATCCGCGCGTACGGGGCGCCCTTGGAAGGCTTGATCTTCGAGGTCATGCGCTGCGACTCCTATTCGGCCGGTGCTGCGGGAGCGGCGTCCGCGGCGGTGGCGATCAGCTCACGGGCCGCGTCGAGGTCGTCGGGCGTCTTCAGGGCGAGCGTCCGCACCCCGGGCAGGGCGCGCTTGGCCAGGCCCGTGAGGGTGCCGCCGGGCGCGGCCTCGACGAGCGCGGTGACCCCGAGCTCCTTGAAGGTCTCCATGCAGCGGTCCCAGCGCACGGGGTTGGCCACCTGGCCGACCAGCCGCCGCACCACTTCCTGGCCGGAAGTGACCACCTGGCCGTCCTTGTTGGAGACGTACCGGACGCGAGGGTCGGCCGCGGACAGCTCGGTGACCGCGGCCTCCAGCGCCGAGACGGCGGGGGCCATGTGGTGGGTGTGGAACGCGCCGGCCACCTTCAGCGGCACGACCCGGCGGGTGCCCTCCGGCTTGTCCTCGACCAGCGCGGCGATCTGCTCGGCGGTGCCGGCGGCCACGATCTGGCCGGCGCCGTTGACGTTCGCCGGGGTCAGGCCGAGCTTCTCCAGGTGCGGCAGGACGACGTCGGCGTCGCCGCCCAGCAGGGCGGCCATGCCGGTCTCGGTGACCGCGGCGGCCTCGGCCATGGCCAGCCCGCGGCGGCGCACCAGGGCCAGCGCCTCGGTGTCGGAGAGGGTGCCGGTCAGGGCCGCGGCGGCGAGCTCACCGACGCTGTGGCCGGCCGCGGCGCCGGTGTGGGCGGCGACGTCGTCGACGGTCGGGAAGAGCTGTCGCGCGGAGATCAGAGAGGCCGCCACGAGGAGCGGCTGGGCCACCGCGGTGTCGCGGATCTCCTCCTCGGTGCCCTTGGTGCCGTAGTGGACGAGGTCCAGGTCGATGGCCTCGGACCATTCGCGGAGCCGGTCCTCGACTCCGGGGAGGTCGAGCCAGGGGGTCAGGAAGCCGGGCGTCTGAGCGCCTTGGCCGGGAGCGACGAGTACGAGCACCCTCACACTCTCTCTTGTGGGAGGTCCCGCCCGCCCGTGGGGACAGGGACGAAGAACCATCGGGGGAATTGTTGGTGTTCGACAAAAGTCTAGGGCTGCGCCTCGGCGCCGGACAGACGCCCCAGAATCAGCGCGATACGCAGCGTAAACGCGGATCGTACATCGGACGGTGACCAGCCGGTGACGTCCGTCACACGTCGGAGCCGATAGCGCACGGTGTTGGGGTGGACGAACAGCATCCGGGCGGCGCCCTCCAGACTGCTCGCCTGCTCCAGATACACGCTCAGCGTCTCCAGGAGCGCCGACCCCGCCTCCTCCAGCGGTCTGTAGATCTCCTCCACCAGCTGCTCCCGCGCGACCGGGTCGGAAGCCATCGCGCGCTCCGGCAGCAGATCGTCGGCGAGCACCGGCCGGGGGGCGTCCGGCCAGGCCGCGCAGGCCCGCAGGCCGGCGGCCGCGGCCTGTGCCGAGCGGGTCGCGGCGAGCAGGTCGGAGACGACCGGGCCGGCCACCACGGGACCGGCGGCGAACGGCCCGATCAGCGCCTTGGCGGCCTTGAGCGGATTGTCCGAACCGCCCGCGATCACCACCAGCCGGCTGCCCAGGACGCCGGTCAGCACCTGGAGCTTGGCATGCCGGGCGGCGCGCCGGATCGCCTCCACGGTCAGCTCGCTGTCGCCGTCCGGGGCGGTGCCCAGCACCACGCACACATGCTCCGGCGCGTTCCAGCCCAGGGCCGCCGCCCGGGAGACCGCGCCCTCGTCGGCCTCCCCGGAGAGCACCGCGTTGACCACCAGGGACTCCAGGCGGGCGTCCCAGGCCCCGCGCGCCTCGGCGGCCTGTGCATAGACCTGGGCGGTGGCGAAGGCGATCTCGCGGGCGTAGACCAGCAGTGCCTCGCGCAGCACGGACTCGTCGCCCGGTGCCGCGACGTCGTCGATCGCGGCCTCCATGACCTCGATCGTGGTGCGGACCATCTCGACGGTCTGCCGCAGGGTGATCGCCCGGGTCAGCTCGCGCGGCGCCGTCCCGAAGACGTCGGTGCTGATCGCCTGCGGCGTCTCGGGATGGCGGAACCACTCGGTGAACGCGGCGATGCCGGCCTGTGCCACCAGGCCGATCCAGGAACGGTTCTCCGGAGGCATCGCGCGGTACCACGGCAGCGTGGCGTCCATACGGGAGATCGCGGCGGCCGCCAGCTTGCCGGAGGAGTTCTCCAGCCGCCGGAGGGTCGCGGAGTGCGGGTGCGCGTCGCGCGATGCGGGTTCAGACACGGGACCAAGCCTGCCCTATCGGGATGAGCGGGTGGAGCGGTGGGGCTACGGTGGCCCGATGATCGAGGTGCGCAGGGGCGGGGAACGCTATCGGGGCGGGGACGCGGACGCCGGGATCGTGTCGCTGCACGCGTTCTCCTTCGGGCCCCATTTCGACCCGGACAACCTGCGCTTCGGTGCGCTGGTCGCCTGCAACGAGGAGCGGCTGGCGCCCGGCGCCGGCTTCGACGAGCATCCGCACCGGGACACCGAGATCGTCACCTGGGTCGTCGAGGGCGAGCTGACCCACCGCGATTCGACGGGCCATGCCACGACCGTACGCCCCGGCGACCTGGCGCGGCTGAGCTCCGCCGGCGGCGTCCGGCACGTCGAGCGCAACGACGGCCCGGTGCCGCTGCGCTTCGTCCAGATGTGGCTGACACCCTGCGCCCCCGGCGGCGAGCCGGAGTACGAAGTGGTGCGGGAGGTCGCCGACGGCGCGCCCCAGGCGCTGCCGCGGGCCGGCGCCACGCTGCGGGTCTGCCGCCTCGGGGCGGGCGGGCGCACCGCCGTCCCGGATGCCGCCCGGGTCTACGTCCATGTCGTACGGGGCGAGGTGCGGCTCGGGGACGCGCTGCTGGCGGCCGGGGATGCGGCGCGGATCACCGGGGCGCGGGGGCTGGAGCTGCGGGCGGCCGCGGAAGCGGAGTGCCTGGTGTGGGAGATGGGGCCGGAGCCGGTGTACGGGTGAGGCGGTACACCGGCACCGGGAGCCAGGGCCGGTCGGAACGCCTCAGCCCTTTCCGGCCAGCTCCGCCAGGACCGCGTCGGTCAGCGGCGGCCACGCCTCGATCGCCCATGGGCCGAAGGCCCGGTCGGTGAGCGCGACACAGGCCGCGCCGGCCGCCGGGTCCACCCACAGGAACGTGCCGGACTGGCCGAAGTGCCCGAACGTGCGCGGCGAGGAGGCGGCGCCCGTCCAGTGCGGCGCCTTGCCGTCGCGGATCTCGAAGCCCAGCCCCCAGTCGTTGGGCTTCTGGTGGCCGTAGCCGGGCAGCACGCCGGTCAGGCCCGGGAAGACCACCCGCGTCGCCTCGGCGAGGGTCTGCGGCGCCAGCAGCCGCGGTGCCTGCAGCTCGGCGGCGAAGCGGATCAGGTCCGCGACCGTGGAGACGCCGTCCTTGGCCGGTGAACCGGCCAGCTCCGTCGACGTCATCCCCAGCGGGGCCAGCACCGCCTCGTGCAGATACTGCGGGAAGGGGATCTCGGTGGCCTTGGCGAGGTGGTCGCCGAGCGCCTCGAAGCCGGCGTTGGAGTAGATCCGGCGGGTGCCCGGGGCGGCCACCTGGCGCGCCTCGTCGAACGCCAGCCCCGAGGTGTGGGCGAGCAGATGACGGACCGTGGAGCCCTCCGGGCCGGCCGGCTCGTCCAGCTCGACGGCGCCCTCCTCGACGGCGAGCAGCGCGGCGTAGGCGGTCAGCGGCTTGGTGACGGACGCCAGCGGGAAGCGGTGCTCCAGCGGGCCGTGCGTGCCGGCCACCGAGCCGTCGGCGCGCACGACGGCGGCCGCGGCGGTGGGCACCGGCCAGTTCTCGATCATCCCCAGGCTCTGCATGGCTCCGAGCCTACGGGGTGCCCCGATGCCTTCAAATTCCGGTCAAGAACGCTCGCGGCCGGCACTTGCTTGGAGTGCACTCCAAGTCTTTAGCGTTGGGGAGGTCGTAAGGCGCCCCGGCGGAACGTCCGGCGGTGTGACGACATCCGGGGCAGCGCGCGCACCGGGAACGAGCAGGGGGAAGACGCGGCATGACGGTGACACAGAGCGAACCGGCGACCGGCAGCAGGGCCCTGGCGGGCCTGCCGGAGCCGGTGTGTCCGCACGCGGACGCCAGGCCGCTGCCGGCGGTGCCCCGGGACTGCGGGAGGACCCGCGCCCCCCACCCGCGCCCGGCCGGCCAGGACCGCTACACCATCGGCGAGGTGGCCGAACACACCGGACTCAGCGCCCACACCCTGCGCTGGTACGAGCGGATCGGCCTGATGCCGCACGTGGACCGGACGCACACCGGGCAGCGCCGCTTCACCAACCGCGACCTGGACTGGCTCGACCTGGTCTCCAGGCTCCGGCTGACCGGTATGCCGGTGGCCGACATGGTCCGCTACGCGGAGCTGGTGCGGGAGGGCGAGAGCACCTTCCGCGAGCGCGAGGAACTGCTCACCCGGCACCGCGCGGACGTACGGCAGCGGATCGCCGAGCTGGAGAGCACGCTAGACGTCCTCGACTACAAGATCGGTATCTACGCCGACGCCCGGCGGGCGTCCGAGAGGTTCTGAGTTCTCATGGCGAACGACACGAAGATCGGCACCGTCCAATTGGGCACCGGTGGCCCGCGGGTCGGCGTCCAGGGCCTGGGCTGCATGGGCATGAGCTGGGCCTACGGCCCCACAGAGGACGCCGGCGAGGCGCGGGCCACCCTGGAGCGCGCCCTGGAACTGGGCATCACGCTCTACGACACCGCCGACGTCTACGGCGACGGGGAGAACGAGCAGTTCATCGCCCCCTTCGTCCGGGCGCACCGCGACGAGGTCGTGCTGGCCACCAAGTTCGCGGCGACCAGCGACCCGAACGACCCGTTCACGCAGACCATCCGCAACGACCGCCCCTACATCCGCCAGGCCGTCGAGGCCAGCCTCCGGCGCCTCGGGGTCGAGCAGATCGACCTCTACTACATGCACCGCCGCGAGGTGGCGGTCCCCATCGAGGAGACCGTCGGCGCGATGGCCGAACTGGTCGCCGAGGGCAAGGTGAAGTACCTGGGCCTGAGCGAGGTGACCGGCACCGAGCTGCGTGCCGCCCAGGCCGTGCACCCGATCGCCGCCGTCCAGTCCGAGTGGTCGCTGTTCAGCCGCGACATCGAGGAGGGCGTGGTCCCGGCCGCCGCCGACCTCGGCGTCGCCCTGGTCCCGTATTCGCCGCTCGGCCGCGGCTTCCTCACGGGCGCCTTCGTCCACGCCGACCAGGAGCTGGCCGCCGACGACTTCCGCCGCCGGCAGCCCCGCTTCACCGGCGACAACGCGGCCGCCAACGCCGTCCTGCTGGAGCCGGTCCGCACCGTCGCCGAGGCGCACGGCGCCACGCTCGGACAGATCGCGCTGGCCTGGGTGCAGCAGCAGGCCGCCGAGCGCGGACTGGTGGTCGTCCCGATCCCCGGCACCCGCAGGCGCGCCCGGGTCGAGGAGAACGCCGCCGCGACCCGGATCCGGCTGACCGCCGAGGAACTGGCGCTCCTGGAACCGATCGCGGGCAAGGTGGCCGGCGACCGCTACGCCGATATGCGGTTCACCTCGGCGGGGCGGGAGTAGCCCCGGTCGGCGGCGCCCCGGCGCCCGCGCCGGCTACGGGACAACCCTTACGCGTACCCCAGCGCGAACGTCGCGAAGGCCGCCGCCAGCACCGCCGCCATCGCCCGGCGGACCCGCCCGGCCCCCGTCCACGGCGCCTCGAAACGGCGGGTGACGGAACCGATGAGGACGAGCAGCACGGCGAAGACCGGCATCCAGGCCAGCCGTGCCGCGATCCAGCCGAGGCTGTCCGGCACGGTGGTCAAACCTGGTACGGCGCCCGCGTACGAGGCCGGGACGGCCGCCGCGAACAGCGCCGTCTGGTGCCAGCACAGGATCGTCATCGCACACAGGTTGACCACCACCACCGGCGCCCACAGGGCCGGCCGTCGCAGCAGCCCGGCCAGCCGGTCCCGGAGCAGCACCGCCGCTCCGGACTGGGCAGCGGCCAGCGCCAGGACCAGCAGCGACGGCGGATGGGAGTTGGTGCGGTCCTGACCGGGGACGCCCACCATGCTCGCGGGGTAGTGGAAGAACAGCAGCAGCGCGGCGAACAGCGCGGCGCCGCCCAGCAGCAGGGCCCCGGCGGCGCGCCGGCCGAGCCGCCGCTCGCCCCAGCAGACGCCGAGCTGGTAGGCGAACAGCCAGCCGGGCAGCAGATTGAGCAGGCTCAGCCAGGACGGTATCGCCGCGGCGAACGGCCCGTAGCGCAGGAAGTCCACGGCGGCGACCGACGCCAGCAGCGGCGCCGCGCTCCAGATACCCCACCGGCGCGCGACGGCGGCGCAGTACGGGGTGAGCGCGGTGACCACGGCATAGATGCCGACGAACCACAGGGGCTGGATGACCAGCGTCGCCCCCGTGCGCAGCGTCGCGGTGGGCACCCCCAGGCCGTGCAGCAGCGGGACCAGCGCGGCCCAGACGGCGGTCACGCCCAGCACCGGGCGGCCCAGCCGGGCGATCCGGCCGCCCAGCCACCGGGTGGTGGAGCCGCCGAGCGCGGCGGTCCGGCGCAGCGACAGCACCGCGGCATGGCCGCCGACCAGGAAGAAGATGCCGAGCATCTGGAGCACCCAGCTCGCCGGGGCGAGGAAGCCGAGCGCGGTCAGCGGGCTGGCGTTGTGCAGGGTGCCGTCGGCGTCCCGGGCGAAGCCGCCGAGCAGCCAGTGCCCGGTGGGGACGGCGAGCAGCGCGAGGGCGCGCAGGCCGTCGAGGGCCCGGTCGCGGTGGACCGGGGTGCGGGCGTCGAGGGCGCGCACGGCGGCACCGGTCCTGGCGTTGAGCGTACGCAGGGCGCGGAGCGGGGCGAGGGCGCAGAACTGTCCGGTGGGGACGGGGAGTTCGACGGGCTGCCGTGGTGTGGTGGCGGTGGGTCTCGCGTGGGCCGGGTGGCTCTCGGTGGTCATGTGACGTCCTTGGGCGAGAAGGTCCGGGAGTGGAGGTCCAGGAGTGGAGGTCCGGGGCAGGAAGGGCGGGAGAGGAGTCCGGGGCAGGAGGGGCGGCAGGCGAGGGGGCGCGACGGCAGCTACGGCAGGCCACGGCACGGACCACCTAGCGCACGTCCGCGTAGCGCCCCAGCGTGATCGCGGCGAAGTTGCGGAGGGAGTCGGTGCCGGGGGCGAGATAGCCGGTGTGGCCCTGGGCCCGCTCGGCGGGGACCCGGCGGGCCCCGAACGCCGGGTCGGTGGGGTCCGTACCGTGCCCCAGGCCGAGCAGTTCGACGTGCGGGACGTCGCCGATCCAGTCCGAGGCGTCCCGCGCCGCCCAGACCCGGGCGGTGGTGCGCAGCTCCGCGGCGCTGTCCCGGCGCATCCCGGGCGAGCCGAAGACGACCAGGTCGCTGAGCCGGCCGCGGCCGGCGTGCGGGACGGCCAGGCCGCAGACCACCGAGCCGTAGCTGTGGCACAGCACGGCCGGGGCGGGGACGCCGGTGGCGGACAGGCCGACCAGGAAGCGGGTCAGCCGGGGCGCGCCGGCCTCGGCGAGCCGGCCGGTCGCGGCGTCCGGGCCGAGGCCGACCGGTGTGGTGTACCCGACCCAGGCGATCACCGCCGTGCGGACGCCGGGTGCCTCGGCGGCCATCTGCCGGCGCAGCGAGGTGGCCATCCCGGTCGGCGTGCCGTACGGGTCGGTGGTGCGGTCGAAGGTGGCCAGGTCGATGTCCGAACCCGGCACGATCACCGCGGTCCGCCGCGCGGTCGCCAAGTCGCCGTGGACCTCGGCCACTTGGCCGCGGCCGCGCGGGTCGAAGGCGAGGATCCGGCGGCCCGGCGCGAGCAGGGCGGCGTAGCGCGCGGCCGCCTTCCTGGCCTGCTGGTGGTCCTGGAGGGTGCCGGCCGGGTCGGTGGCGCGGGCCAGCTCGCGGTCCCGTTCCGCGCGCAGGGCACGGGCGTTGGCGGCGTACCGCAGGGCGATCGGCGCCCCGTCGAGGTTGCCGACGGTGAGCGGGTGCCGGGCGGCGAGCGCCTGCCGCCGGTCCTCGGTCAGACCGGCGAAGAACCGGGCGACCTCGGTGGGGGAGGCGTTCGCCGGGTCCGGCAGGCGGACCCCGAGCGAGTGGTCGGCGCGCCAGGCGGCGGCGCCGGGAGCCGGGCCGGTGACCGCGGTCTGCGCGGAACCGGCCGCCCAGCCGCCGGTCCCCGCGACGACGCTCAGCGCGAGGACGGCGGCGACGAGCGTCCGCTTGCTGCGCCGGACGGCGTTCCGCAGCACGGTCATGGTGGTCTCTCCCTCTTCCAGCGGTCTGGCGAGGGAAAGGTACGAAGCCGTTGGGTGACGTGACGTCACACCGCGGAGCCAACTCCCGGGTGATACCGGGGTAGGGGGTGCCGGACGACGCTCGTACCCCGGGAGGAGGAGCCGGGGGCTGTCCTCTCGGGGTGGGTGGGGCTACCCCGAGCACCCGGTGGGGACAACCCGAAACGTCGGTGGCACCAAGGGCGGTCTCACCGCTCTCCGGCAACGGCGGTCCCGGCGGCGCCCGGGGACGGCGGTCGACCGGGGTGGCGGCCGCGCCGGTTTCACCGCTCCCCGGGCGAGACCAGCCCCGACTCGTACGCGAAGATCACGGCCTGGGCGCGGTCGCGCAGCTCCAACTTGGCCAGCACGCGGCCGATATGGGTCTTCACGGTCTGCTCGGCGAGGATCAGCCGCTCGGCGATCTCCTGATTGGACAGGCCGCGGGCGATCAGCTCCAGGACCTCCGTCTCACGCGGGGTGAGGCCGTTGAGCCGGAGCGCGGTGCCGTCCGTGCGGGGCGCCGGTTGCCGGCGGGCGAAGTCCGCGATCAGCCGGCGCGTCACCGACGGCGCGAGCAGTGCCTCCCCGGCCGCCACCACCCGGACCGCGGAGATCAGGTCGGCCGGCGGCGCGTCCTTGAGCAGGAATCCGGACGCACCGGCACGCAGCGCCTCGTAGACGTAGTCGTCGACGTCGAAGGTGGTCAGCATCAGCACCTTCGGGCGGTGGGTGACCCCGGCCGGCGGGTGGAGGAGCCGGCGGGCCGCCTCCAGCCCGTCCATCTCCGGCATCCGGACGTCCATCAGCACCACGTCCGGGTGCACCCGGCGGCTCAGCTCCACGCCCTGCGCACCGTCCGCCGCGTCGCCCACCACGTCGATATCGCTCTGCGCGGCGAGCAGCGCGGCGAAGCCCGCCCGCACCATGGCCTGGTCGTCGACGATGATCACGCGGGTCGTCATGGGGTGTCGGAGTCCTTCGCTGAGAGGGGGGCGGACGGGGAGGGCGGTGCGGCGAGGGGAAGCTGCGCGGCGACCCGGAAGCCGCCGTCGGGCAGCGGCCCGGTGTCCAGCGTGCCATCCACCAGGCGCACCCGCTCCCGCATCCCCACCAGACCGTGCCCGGTGCCGCTGGTCTCCAGCGGCGCGGACACCGGCGGGGCGGGCGGTTCGTTGACCACCAGCACCGTCAGCCGCGAACGGTCGCCGGTCACCGTCACCGACACCCGGGTACGGGCACCCGGGGCGTGCCGCACCACATTGGCCAGCGCCTCCTGGACGATGCGGTAGGCCGACAGGTCCACCGCCGGCTCCAGCGCCACCGGCTCCTCCGGCAGCACCAACTCGACCGGCACACCGGCCCGTACGGTCGCCTCGACCAGCTTCGGCAGCTGGCCGACGCCCGGCTGCGGGGCCTTCTCCGGGGCGCCCTGCCGCTCGGCCTCCTCGCTGCGCAGCACCCCGAGCAGGCGGCGCATCTCCGCCAGCGACTCCCGGGCGCTCGCCGCGATCGCCGCGAACTCCTCCTGGGCCGCCTGGGGTATCCCGCCGATGCGGTACGGCGCGCTGTCGGCCTGGACCGTGATCACCGACATGTGGTGGGCGACGACGTCGTGCAGCTCGCGGGCGATGCGGGTGCGCTCCTCCAGCAGGGTGCGCCGGGCCCGCTCGGCCTCGCTGATGGTCTCCTGCTCCAGCAACTTCCGCTGGGCGTCGCGCCGTTCCCGCAGTGCGGCGCCGAGCAGCAGCACCACACCGGAGAGCACGAACATCAGCACCCAGGTGCTCTGCACGCGCGGGGGCGCGACCGCCTCGAAGAGTATCCCGGCCGCCCCGGTGGTGAGCCAGACCGCGATCAGCGTCCTGCGGCGCTCGCGCACCGACAGCGCCATCATCAGCGCGAGATAGCCGACGATCACCGTGGGCGGCCACGGCCACGCGCGGCCCACCACACCGTCGGCGCCGGTCAGCACCCCGGCGCAGACGACGTCCGCGGCGAACATCACCCACCACGCCTGCAGCGGCCGGGTCACCGCCAGCAGCAGCGGCACGCTCTGCGCGGTGGCCAGCGCACCGGCCAGGCTGCCGGCCATGCCGTAGTCGTTGTGGAGGACGTTGACCCCCGACGGCAGCAGCGACACCGCGAAGGCGAACGCCACCGCGTACGGCAGGCCGCGCACCCAGCGGCGCCGGGCGCTGCCGAACAGCGGGGTGCCGGGCCGGGTCGGGGTGCCCAGCTCGGTGGCGAGCACCCGCAGCGGGGGCCGCGCGGCCCGCAGTACCCGGCGGGTGACGCGCAGCGCGGTGGCGCGGGCCGGTGGGCGTCCGTCGCCGCCGGCCGGCTCGTCTTCGGGGGTGAGAGATCGTTTGGACATCGCGGGATCAATGTAAGCGGATCCCGCCCACCCCGGCGTCATACCGTGGTGCGGGCTTCCGCCCCGTACCACGGTATGACGCCGGGACCGGGTGTCAGGGCCCGGCCGCCGGTGGCCCGGCCCGGTCTGCGACGCCGGACCGGCCGGCCCGCGCCCCTGCCCCCTACAGCTCCGCCAGCAACTCCGCCTTCTTCGCGGTGAATTCGGCGTCGGTCAGCAGCCCCGCGCCGTGCAGCTCGCCGAGGTGCCGGATCCGGTCGGCGATGTCGGCGGGGTCCCGGCCGGTGCTCCCGGGGCGCCGCGGCGCGGGCCGCTCCGCGCCGTCCGGCGCCGGCCCGGCCGCCCGCACGGCCTGGAGCACGGAGGCCGCGAACGGCAGCGACTCGTGCACCGGCCCGTAGCCGAGGTCGAAGACCACCGCGGTCGGGTCCTGGTCCGCCGCGCCCGTGCGGGCCTCGGGGGCGTCGCGTTCCAGCAGCCGCAGATAGCCGTTGACGACCTCCGGCGAGCGCCACTCCACGCCGGCCAGCTCCCCGACGGCGAACGTCTGGTCGCCGCTCTTCCACTTCGCCGACGACGCGCCCGTCCAGAACCAGCGGAAGGCCACCGACCGGCCGTCGAAGGACGCCTTGCCGTCGTACGCCTTGAAGTGCAGCGGGGGTTCCGGCGCGGCCACCAGGTGCCGTTCGGCGGGCTCCCGGGCGGCGGGGCCCAGCGCGGCGCGCAGCTGGTCGGCGTAGTACGCGGCCGGCGCCTCGCGCTCGGCCGGCAGCACCAACCGGTACGGGTCGGCGTCCTCCTTGAGCTGTCCGTCCGCCGCCTCCATAAGGGGGTCGGCGCCCTGCCGCGGCACGGCATGCAGCACCACCGCGCCGCGCCTGCCCGTGGAGACCTCGACGGATCTCAGCGCCTCGTACGGAATGCGTCGCTCGCCGAGCGCCTGGAACAGCTTCGGCCTGCGGATCCCCCGTTCGAAGCGGATGAGTACGGAGTCCGAGTCGAACTCCCAGACGGCGTGAAAACCGGCCAGCACATCACCCATGCGGCTCATCGTATGCGGGTGGTCGCCCGCCCGTCCCCCTTCCGGACACCAGCGCTGCGCGTGTCGAAAAGGCCGCCGCCCGGGTCACCCGGCGGCCGCCCTTGTCCTGTTCACGCCGATCGGCGCGGCCGCGGTTCCCGCGGGTACGGCCCGTCCCCGGGCGCCGGGCCGTACCCGCGGCCGCCGGCAGTGCGCGCCCGGCCGTCAGGCCAGGTCCGCGCTGCAGCGGGGGTCGGTGGCGGCGCAGTCCACCGAGCCCAGGTCGCCCACGCCGATCAGCGCGAAGTTGTGCAGGCTCTGGGTGCCGGGGGCGAAGTAGCCGGCGTGGCCGGCCGCGCCCTCGGCGGACAGGACCCGGGCGCCGAAGGACGGATCGACCGGGTCGGCACCGTGGCCGAGCCCGCCGAGCTCCAGGTACGGCACGTCCTGGATCCAGTCGTCGGCGTCCCGCATGGCCCAGACCCTGGCGTGCGTGCCCAGGCCCGCCAGGCTCCCGGCACGCATGCCCGGGCTGCCGGCCACCGCGATGTCGGTGACGTTCCCGGGGAGGCCGCGGGCCGCGAGGCCGCACACCACGGAGCCGTAGCTGTGGCAGAACAGCGAGACGGAGTCGGTGGCCGGCAGCGCGTCCACCAGGGCGCGCAGCCGGACCGCGCCGGCCTCGGCGAGCTGCCCGGTGACCGCCTCGACGCCCAGTCCGGACGGCGTGGTGTAGTCGGCCCAGGCGATCACGGCCGTACGGGCGCCGGGGCGGGCGGCCCGCTCGGCGCCGTAGAGGGACTTCGCCATGCCCACGGGGGCGGCGGTCGCCTTGGCGGTGCGCTCGAAGGTCGAGAGGTTGGTGTCCACGCCCGGCACCACCACGGAGACCCGGTCGGCGGTGGCGAGGTCGCCGAAGACCTCCGCTGCCCGGCCGTCGCCCGCCGGGTCGAACGCCAGGATCTGGCGGCCGGGGCTCATCAGCGATTCCATGCGGTGCATCAGCCGGCTCGCCTCCTGGCGGCCGACGGGCGTGAGCCGGTGATCGCCCATGCGGCGCTCTTCGACCTTGCGGGCGGCGTCGATGGCCGTCCGGTTGGCGCGGTAGCGGAGGTCGACGGGGGCGCCGCCCATGTTGCCGACGACCAGCGGATAGCGGTCGGCCAGCTGCTGGCGCTCGGCCCCGTCCAGGGAGGCGAAGAACGCGCGGAGGGTGCCCGGCGCGGCGTCCGGCGCGGGCAGCGAGCGCCCGTGGAAGGTGGCGTGCCGCCAGGCGGCTCTCTCCGTGGCCAGCGGGTTCGCGTCCTCCTTGGTGTTTCTGATCGCCGTCCAGCCCGTCAGGGCGAGCATCACGAACACCACCAGCAGGGCGAGGGCGGCACGCCAGGCGGTGGACTGCAGGAAACCGAAGGAGGGACCGAGGCCCGGGAAAGAAGTCACCGCGAGCCACCCTAGGAGACACGACAGGGTGCCCGTGGATCCTCGTGAGGCATCTCACGTTTTGTGGAGGGTATTTGGGCTAAATCGGGCAGATGGTGTTGACGCTCGGTACTCGACCGTGCGGATCCGGTCTCGTCGAGAGATGCATCGATCACACACGGGGTGAAGTCAGTTACCGCTGGTCACGGGCGTGTTCGTACCGGAGGTGCGAGGGCTCCGGTCCGTCCGCCAGTCCATCTCGATCGCCGGTCCGATGTGATCCAGGTAGGACTGCGTCAACTCGCGGATGGCCTCCACGCTGCAGTCGCGCCCCTCGCCCCACACCTTCCCGGCCACCCGCAGCACCCCGCTGAACGCAGCCACCAGGACCCGCGGCCGCGGATCGGCGTCCACGTCCAGCCCCTCGCGCCGCGCGATCAACTGGGCGATCTGCTCCTCCAGTTCGGTGGACCGCCGCAGATGCACGGCGACCAGTGCCGGGGTCGACTCGATCATCTGGAACGTGCGCATGTGGAGATCCACCGGGATCACCGAGGCGAGGGCGCTGCCGATCTCGTCCCAGGCGGCCATCACGGCGCGGCGCAGGGCGGTCAGCGGCGGTTCCGCCGCCGGCCGGGCGCGCAGCTCCTCCAGGAACCGCGCCTCGACCATGTCCTGGACGGCGAAGGCCACTTCCTGCTTGTTGGCGAAGTAGCGGAAGAACGTCCGCTGGGAGACGTCCACGGCCTCGGCGATCTCGTCGACCGTCGTCGTCTCGTAGCCGTGCTCGGTGAAGAGCTCCAGTGCCGCCCGGATGAGGGCGTCGCGGGTGCGCTGCTTCTTGCGTTCGCGCAGCCCGCCGCTGGGAGCCGTCCGCGGCGTCGGGTCCGCCATCCTGCGCCGCCTTTCGCCGGTGTTCTCGCTGCTCAGGATACCTGTGAGCTAAATGACAGTTACCGACTCATGAATTGCTTTGTCAACTGTCAGTGGCTGACATTAGCCTCGAATCATGAGCTCTCAGACCCCGGTCGCCGACGTCGCACCGGAACTTCCCGTACCGGAGCCTCGCAAGGGGCTGCGGGGCCATCCGTGGCTAACTCTCTTCTCCGTCGCCATCGGCGTGATGATGGTGGCGCTCGACGGCACGATCGTCGCCATCGCCAACCCGGCCATCAAGGACGATCTGGGCGCGTCCCTCGCGGACGTGCAGTGGATCACCAACGGCTACATGCTCGCCCTGGCCGTCTCGCTGATCACGGCCGGCAAGCTCGGTGACCGCTTCGGCCACCGCCAGACCTTCCTCGTCGGCATCCTCGGCTTCGCCGCCGCCTCCGCCGCCATCGGCTTCTCCAGCCAGGTCGCGCTGGTCATCTTCTTCCGTGTGCTGCAGGGCCTGTTCGGCGCGCTGCTGATGCCCGCCGCACTCGGTCTGCTGCGCGCCACCTTCCCCGCCGAGAAGCTCAACATGGCCATCGGTATCTGGGGCATGGTCATCGGCGCCTCCACCGCCGGCGGCCCGATAGTCGGCGGACTGCTGGTCGAGCACGTCAGCTGGCAGTCCGTGTTCTTCATCAACGTGCCGGTCGGCGTGCTGGCCCTCGCCCTCGGCCTGGTGATCCTCAAGGACCACCGCGCGCAGAACGCCCCCCGCTCCTTCGACATCCCCGGCATCGCGCTGCTGTCCGGCGCGATGTTCTGCCTCATCTGGCCGCTGATCAAGGCGTCGGAGTGGGGCTGGGGTTCCATGACGACGTGGGGTTTCCTGATCGGCGCGGTCGTCCTCTTCGGCCTCTTCGCCGTCCTGGAGACCAAGGTGCGCGAGCCGCTCATCCCGCTGCGGATGTTCCGCTCGGTGCCGCTGACCGCCGGCACGGTCCTGATGGTGCTGATGGCCTTCGCCTTCATGGGCGGCCTGTTCTTCGTGACGTTCTACCTCCAGAACGTCCACGGCATGTCCCCCGTCGACAGCGGACTGCACCTGCTCCCGCTGACCGGCATGATGATCGTCGGTTCGCCGCTGGCCGGCGCGCTGATCACCAAGTTCGGCCCGCGCATTCCGCTGGTCGGCGGCATGATCGTCACCGCCGTCGCGATGTACGGCATGTCCGGGCTGGACGCGGGCACCACCACCGGCCCGATGTCCGTCTGGTTCGCCCTGCTCGGCCTGGGCCTCGCGCCCGTCATGGTCGGCGCCACCGAGGTCATCGTGGGCAACGCCCCGCTGGAGCTCTCCGGTGTCGCCGGCGGTCTTCAGCAGGCCGCGATGCAGGTCGGCGGCAGCCTCGGCACCGCCGTGCTCGGCGCGGTGATGGCCTCCCGCGTCGACCAGGACCTCCCGGGCAACTGGCAGGGCGCCGGCCTTCCGCCGCTGCAGCCCGCACAGCTGTCCCAGGCGTCCGACGCCGTCTCGGCGGGCATCGCACCGGTGCCGAAGGGCACCCCGCCGGAGTTCGCCCAGAAGATCACCGCCGTCGCCCACGACACCTTCGTCTCCGGCATGGGTCTCGCCTTCTCCGTCGCCTGCGGAGTGGCGGTGCTCGCCGCCGTCGTCGCGCTCTTCACCAAGCGCGGGGCGAACGCAGAGGCGGGCGCCGGCGTCGGCCACATCTGACCGCCGCCGCACGGTAGTTCCGCGGCATCCACCGGTCCGTCCCAGCGGCGCGCGACCGGCCGAACCACCCCTCGGCCGGTCGCGCGCCGTCGCGTGTACGGGCCCGGCCCCGTTCTCACGACCGGGGGTCCGAGACCGGGCCCCGCCGCCGTCCGCGGCCGTCAACCCCCGCTCCGCCGCACCCCGCACCGGCAAGCGCCGTGCTCCAAGCGGCAGTTGGCCTCTCCTCCGGCGCGGTATCCCTCATCCGGGTAACGCCGACCGGGAACCGGACCGCACGCTGCCGTCCTCCTGGACGAGAGGTCGGCCCAACTCCCCTTCCCCGCACGCGAAGAACGGTTTCCGCGAACCGCCCGCCGCCGCGCCCGGCGCGTCAACTCCGCGTACCCGCCAGCGGTTTACGACCTGCGGATTCGTCCCCATCCCCGATCCGGGTGGAGGAGCCGCCGCGGGCTTGGCGGAGGCGCTCGCTCCGCCGCACGCTCGAACCCGAACCCGCCGCGGGCAACCCGCCCGCCGCGGCACACGACAGCCGAGGCCCGCGCCCGCCGCGCGGCCCGCCACGGCCACGACACGGGGGAGAGACTCCTATGCGTATCCGCACCTGCCACCCGACCCGCACCAGCCACCCGACCCGCACCTCCCGCGCTTTCCGAGGAGCCGCGCTGGCCACCGGACTCGCCGCCCTGGCCACGGCGCTGGTCGCGCCGTCCGCCCTGGGCGCCCCGGCCGCCCGCGCGGCCACCGGCGGCCATGCCCCGGCCGCGTCCGGCGACTGCTCGGCCGGCCAGCTGTGCCTCTGGCCGCGGACGGACTTCGGCGGCCGGCGGCAGACCTTCGAACTGTCCGGCACCGACCTGGAGAGCTGTGTGACCCTCCCCAAGGGAATGACGGCGGCCTCGCTCGCCAACCGCACCGGCCGCCCGGTCACCACCTACCAGAGCGCCGTCTGCGCCGAGACCGGCGAGTTCGACACCTACCCGGGCGGCGGCAGCTGGGTGCCCCGTTCCCCGTACCAGGTAAGGGCGTTCAAGCTGTGGGAGCACTGAGCGGTCGGCCCGCGGCGGACGCCCCGCGCCCCCCGACCGGCGGGCTTCGCCGGTCGGGGGGCGCGGGGGAGAGGGTGCGGCGGACGGCCGCGGAGAGGTCAGGCGTCGCCGCCGGCCTCACCCGCGTCGGCGGCCGTCACGTCCAGGAGCTGGTAGCGGTCGATGGCCTGCTTGAGCAGCGAGCGGTCGACCTTGCCCTCCTTGGCCAGCTCGGTGAGGACGGCGAGCACGATCGACTGGGCGTCGATGTGGAAGAAGCGGCGGGCGGCACCGCGGGTGTCCGCGAAGCCGAAGCCGTCGGCGCCCAGCGACTGGTAGGTGCCCGGCACCCAGCGCGCGATCTGGTCCGGGACGGACCGCATCCAGTCCGAGACCGCGACCTTCGGGCCCTCGGCGCCCTGGAGCTTCTGCGTCACGTACGGGACGCGCTGCTCCTCCTCCGGGTGGAGCAGGTTGTGCTCCTCGGCCTCCACCGCGTCGCGGCGCAGCTCGTTCCAGGACGTCGCCGACCAGACGTCGGCCTTGACGTTCCACTCGTCCGCGAGGATCCGCTGGGCCTCGACGGCCCACGGCACCGCGACGCCCGAGGCGAGGATCTGGGCCCGGTGCTCGCCCTTCTCGCCGGGCGTGATCCGGTGCAGACCCTTCAGGATGCCCTCGACGTCGACGTCCGCCGGCTCCGCGGGGTGCACGATCGGCTCGTTGTAGACGGTGAGGTAGTAGAAGACGTCCTCGCCCGGCTTGCCGTCGGCGGTCTCGCCGTACATCCGCCGCAGACCGTCCTTGACGATGTGCGCGATCTCGTAGCCGTAGGCCGGGTCGTAGGCGACACAGGCCGGGTTGGTCGAGGCCAGCAGCTGGGAGTGGCCGTCGGCGTGCTGCAGGCCCTCACCGGTCAGCGTGGTCCGGCCGGCGGTCGCGCCGAGCACGAAGCCGCGCGAGAGCTGGTCGGCCATCTGCCAGAACTGGTCGCCGGTCCGCTGGAAGCCGAACATCGAGTAGAAGACATAGACCGGGATCAGCGGCTCGCCGTGGGTGGCGTACGCCGAGCCCGCCGCGATCAGCGACGCGGTGCAGCCGGCCTCGGTGATGCCGTCGTGCAGCATCTGGCCGGTCGGCGACTCCTTGTAGGCCAGCAGCAGTTCGCGGTCCACCGACTCGTAGCTCTGCCCCAGCGGGTTGTAGATCTTGGCCGACGGGAAGAACGCGTCCATGCCGAAGGTGCGGTACTCGTCCGGGGCGATCGGCACGAAGCGCTTGCCGATCTCCTTGTCCCGCATCAGGTCCTTCAGGATGCGGACGAACGCCATGGTCGTGGCGATCTTCTGCTGCCCGGAGCCCTTCTTGGCGGTGACGTACGCCTTGTCGCCCGGCAGTGCGAGCGGCTTGGCGCGCACGACGCGGGTCGGCACATAGCCGCCCAGCCCCTTGCGGCGGTCGTGCATGTACTGGATCTCCTCGGACTTGCGGCCCGGGTGGTAGTACGGCGGGAGGCCGTCCTCCAGGTCCTTGTCCGGGATGGGCAGGTGCAGCCGGTCGCGGAAGCGCTTGAGGTCCTCGACCGTCAGCTTCTTCATCTGGTGCGTGGCGTTGCGGCCCTCGAAGTTCGGGCCGAGCGTCCAGCCCTTGACGGTCTGCGCCAGGATCACGGTCGGCTGGCCCTTGTGGGCCTTGGCCGCCGCGTACGCCGCGAAGATCTTCCGGTGGTCGTGGCCGCCGCGGCCCAGGTGCAGGATCTGGTCGTCGGTCATGTTCTCGACCATCGCGCGCAGCCGGTGGTCGTCACCGAAGAAGTGCTCGCGGATGTACGCGCCGGTCTCGGTGGCG
Source organism: Streptomyces sp. S186 (assembly GCF_051603415.1). Lineage (NCBI taxonomy): Bacteria > Bacillati > Actinomycetota > Actinomycetes > Kitasatosporales > Streptomycetaceae > Streptomyces > Streptomyces sp. S186. The sequence goes on from NZ_CP193932.1 coordinate 5,723,886, forward strand.
TAGGTCTGGAACTGCCCGTCGGGGGTGGTGTTGAGCTTGTTGACCAGGATGCCGTCGCGGTCCTGCGCCAGCAGCGGGTCCCAGCTGCGGTCCCACACCAGCTTGATGACGTTCCAGCCGGCGCCGCGGAACTGCGACTCCAGCTCCTGCATGATCTTGCCGTTGCCGCGGACCGGGCCGTCCAGGCGCTGGAGGTTGCAGTTCACGACGAAGGTCAGGTTGTCCAGGCCCTCGCGCGCGGCGATGGACAGCTGGCCGAGCGACTCCGGCTCGTCCATCTCGCCGTCGCCGAGGAACGCCCAGACGTGGGACTTGGAGGTGTCGGCGATGCCGCGGGCCTCCATGTAGCGGTTCATCCGCGCCTGGTAGATCGCGCCGAGCGGGCCGAGGCCCATCGAGACGGTCGGGAACTCCCAGAAGTCCGGCATCAGCCGCGGGTGCGGGTAGCTGGAGAGGCCCTCGGGGGCCTTGGACTTCTCCTGGCGGAAGGCGTCCAGCTGGCCCTCGGAGAGCCGGTCGAGGAGGTACGCGCGGGCGTAGATGCCGGGGGAGGCGTGGCCCTGGAAGAAGACCTGGTCGCCGCCGTCGCCCTCGTCCTTGCCGCGGAAGAAGTGGTTGAAGCCCACGTCGTACAGCGAGGCGGAGGAGGCGAAGGTGGCGATGTGGCCGCCGACGCCGATGCCCGGGCGCTGGGCGCGGGAGACCATGACGGCGGCGTTCCACCGGGTCGCGTTGAGGACCTTGCGCTCGATCTCCTCGTTGCCCGGGAAGAACGGCTCGTCCTTGGTCGCGATGGTGTTGACGTAGTCCGTGCTGCGCATCTCGGGCACGGCCACACGCCGTTCGCGGGCGCGCTCGATCAGGCGGAGCATGAGGTAGCGGGCACGTTCCCGGCCTCGCTCGTCGACGGCCGCGTCGAGCGAGTCGAGCCATTCCTGGGTCTCTTCGGGATCGAAGTCCGGGACCTGGCTGGGAAGGCCGCCAATGATGATCGGGTTGCGATCGGATCCGGAAGCCACGCTGTTCCTTCGTGTTCGGTTCGTGTCGTGCTCTGCCTGCTGCTGCCGCCGTGCACGGGGACGAATGCTGTCTGTGCCTTGTGTCGCGCCGTCTTCCATCGTGTACCGAGCGACTGGGATACGTCACCTCTACCGATGGGTAACCACCCGCTGGGAGAGGGCGCGGAAAGGGCCGGTTCCTGTGGTCGGCCAAATCGCAACCATACGCCCATCTCGAAAGGGGCCGGTGTGCGGCCGTGCCACGCCCGGCGGCACGGGCGGGACGCTCCGATACCCTGCGCGGGGGCCATTCCTTCCCGCGTACCCCATATACCCGGCACAATGCTGTGGTGGGTATCACTTCATGGTGTCCTGGTGGGGGCCGGGCCGTAGTGGCAGGCCCGTCGATCGTCACCGTTTCGGCGGTCTCGATCGCCGGGTACTTGCGCGATCCGCCCGTCACGTGTGGACTACGCCCAATGCTCCGCGCACGCGCGGAGTCCCCGAGTACTTTCCGAAACATGACAGGAGGCAATCCGTGAGCGCGACCGCGGACCACGCGGAGGAGCGGACCAACCCTGCGACCAAGCTGGGGTTCGAGCCCGGACAGGTGGTCCAGGAGATCGGCTACGACGACGACGTCGAGCAGGAGCTCCGCGAAGGCATCGAGGCCATCATCGGCCAGGAACTCGAGGACGAGGACTACGACGACGTCGCCGATGTCGTCGTCCTGTGGTTCCGAGACGACGACGGTGATCTCACGGACGCGCTGGTGGACGCCATCGGTCTGCTCGAAGAGGGCGGCCAGATCTGGCTGCTGACGCCCAAGACGGGCCGCGACGGCTACATCGAGCCGAGCGACATCAACGAGGCCGCACAGACCGCGGGCCTGTCCCAGACCCGGAGCATCAACGCCGGCAAGGACTGGACCGGCAGCCGGCTGATCTCGCCCAAGCGCTGAGACCGGCCGCGTCACCCCACGTCCTCGCCGAGCCCCTCCCGGATCTGCTCCGGGAGGGGCTCGGCGCGGTTCGGGCGCGGGCGCGTAGGGTGGTCGCGTCCAGTTGAGAGTGAGCGGAAGGACCCAGTCCCATGGCGATCGAGGTCGGCACCAAGGCTCCGGATTTCGAGCTGAAGAACCAGCACGGCGAGCTGGTGAAGCTCTCCGACTTCCGCGGCGGGAAGAACGTCGTGGTGCTCTTCTACCCCTTCGCCTTCACCGGCGTGTGCACCGGTGAGCTCTGCGCCCTCCGCGACGAGCTGCCGAAGTTCGTCAACGACGACGTGCAGCTGCTGGCGGTCTCCAACGACTCGCCGTTCTCGCTGCGGGTCTTCGCCGAGCAGGAGGGCCTGGAGTACCCGCTGCTGTCGGACTTCTGGCCGCACGGTGAGGTCTCCCGGGCGTACGGCGTCTTCGACGAGGAGAAGGGCTGCGCGGTCCGCGGCACCTTCGTCATCGACAAGGAGGGCGTGGTGCGCTGGACGGTTGTCAACGGCCTGCCCGACGCCCGCGACCTCAACGACTACGTCAAGGCTCTCGAAACCCTCTGATCCCACCGCCCCCTCCGGTCGCGGCGTGCGCGGCGGCCGACCGGACATCCGACGGGATCCGTGTGCGATATCTGCGTCCGGCGGGAACCGGTCACTAGGATCAAATCGTTGATCCGATGCCATGCACGATGGGGGCGCAGATCTTGACGTACCCCTCGAATCTACGGGAGGACTCGTGGGAGTCAGCCTCAGCAAGGGCGGCAACGTCTCGCTGACGAAGGAAGCCCCCAATCTGACCGCCGTCCTCGTCGGTCTGGGCTGGGACGCCCGTACCACCACCGGTACGGACTTCGACCTGGACGCCAGCGCCCTGCTGACGAACGACCAGGGCAAGGTCGCCAACGACCAGAACTTCGTGTTCTTCAACAACCTCAAGAGCCCGTGCGGTTCGGTGGAGCACACCGGCGACAACCTCACCGGTGAGGGCGAGGGCGACGACGAGGCCATCAAGGTGAACCTCGCCGGTGTCCCCGCCGACGTCCACAAGATCGTGTTCCCGGTGTCGATCTACGACGCCGAGACCCGCCAGCAGAGCTTCGGCCAGGTCCGCAACGCCTACATCCGCGTGGTCAACCAGGCCGACGGCAAGGAGCTGGCGCGCTACGACCTCAGCGAGGACGCCTCGACCGAGACCGCCATGGTCTTCGGCGAGCTGTACCGCAACGGCGCGGAGTGGAAGTTCCGCGCCATCGGCCAGGGCTACGCCTCGGGTCTGCGTGGCATCGCGCAGGACTTCGGGGTCAACGTCTGACCGCACGGCGACCGCGTTCCGGCGCCGTACGCCCCGTCCGGGGAGTGCGGCGCCGGGCGCGTTTCCGGGGCGCGCGAGGCGTCCCGCACCGAACACCGGGGAGGAAAGGAACACCATGGGCGTCACACTCGCCAAGGGGGGCAACGTCTCCCTGTCCAAGGCCGCGCCGAATCTCACCCAGATCACGGTCGGCCTCGGCTGGGACGCGCGGTCCACCACGGGAGCACCCTTCGACCTCGACGCCAGCGCGCTGCTGTGCCGGTCGGGCCGGGTGCTGGGGGACGAGTACTTCGTCTTCTACAACAACCTCAAGAGCCCCGACGGCTCGGTCGAGCACACCGGTGACAACCTCACCGGTGAGGGAGAGGGCGACGACGAGACGATCCTGGTCGACCTCACACAGGTGCCCGAGGAGGTGGAGGCCATCGTCTTCCCGGTCTCCATCCATGAGGCCGATCTGCGCGGCCAGAGCTTCGGCCAGGTCAGCAACGCCTTCATCCGGATCGTCAATCAGGCCGACGGCAGCGAACTGGCCCGCTACGACCTCAGCGAGGACGCCGCCGGCGAAACGGCGATGATCTTCGGCGAGGTCTACCGCCGCAACGGCGAGTGGAAGTTCCGGGCCGTGGGGCAGGGGTACGCGTCGGGTCTGCGCGGTATCGCGCTGGACTTCGGCGTCAACGTTTCGTAAGCGGCCACGTACGCAGCGCGGTTGGCGGCACGGAGACTGAGCCCGCCGTCCTCGAAGGGTGTGTCCCGCCGTTCCTCGTGATCTTCGAGGGGGCGCGGCGGCGGCGCTGACGACCGGCCCCACCTGCGGCTCTCCGGTCGGGCCGGGGTCGACCGGCCCGGCCGGAGGGGATGCGCTCTACACTTCGGGTCAACGTTTAGCAAAGCGCCGCGCACTGCGCGCGGGGGACCCCCACAGCGAAGGATTGGGTAGGCAGTGCTCCTGAAAACCTTTGGCTGGTCGTTCGCCATCACGGTGCTCGGCCTCGGCCTGGCCGGCGTCCTCTGGGGGTGGCAGGGGCTCGCGATCGTCGGGATCCTGTCCGTCCTGGAGATCTCGCTGTCCTTCGACAACGCGGTCATCAACGCGGGCATCCTGCGCAAGATGAACGCCTTCTGGCAGAAGATCTTCCTCACCGTCGGCATCCTCGTCGCGGTGTTCGGCATGCGGCTGGTCTTCCCCGTCGTCATCGTCGCGATCACCGCGAAACTGGGGCCGATCGAGGCGGTTCAGCTCGCCGTCAACGACAAGGCGCACTACCAGGAACTGGTCACCAGCGCCCACCCGGCCATCGCGGCCTTCGGCGGCATCTTCCTGCTGATGATCTTCCTCGACTTCATCTTCGAGGACCGCGACTACAAGTGGCTGTCGTGGATCGAGAAGCCGCTCGCCCGGATCGGCAAGCTCGACACCCTCTCCATCATCGTGGCCCTGGTCGTCCTGCTGGTCAGCGCCATGACGGTGGCGCCGCACGCCGCGCACGGCGGCGGCGACAAGACCACCACGGTCCTGCTGTCCGGTATCGCGGGCCTGATCACCTATCTCGTCGTCGGCGGGATCTCCGGCTACTTCGAGGGCCGCCTGGAGAACGACGAGGCCGAGGACGGCGCCGAGGCGGCCGCGGTGGAGAAGAAGGGCGCCGGGGCGGGCTCCGTGGCGGGGCTGGCCGGCAAGGCCGCGTTCTTCATGTTCCTCTACCTGGAGGTCATCGACGCCTCGTTCTCCTTCGACGGGGTCATCGGCGCGTTCGCCATCACCAACGACATCTTCGAGATGGCCCTGGGTCTGGGCATCGGCGCGATGTACATCCGCTCGCTGACGGTCTTCCTGGTCCGCAAGGGCACCCTGGACGACTACGTCTACCTGGAGCACGGCGCGCACTACGCCATCGGCGCGCTGGGCGTGATCCTGCTCGCCACCATCCGCTACGAGATCAACGACGTCATCACCGGCCTGGTCGGCGTGGTGCTGATCGCGCTCTCCTTCGGCTCGTCGGTGCTGCGCAACCGGCGCGAGGGCAAGCCGGGCGCGGAACCGTCGGCGCAGTCGGAAGTGACGTCCGGAGTGTGACGGGCCTCTTATTGAGGAACGCTTTCTGCGGGGCGGCCACGGGGACGACACACCCCTGGGCCGCCCCGCAGGCGGTTTACGCGAGGACATGGGGTGGGCAAGGTGTCGTTCCTGGAGAACCTGTGGCGCGGTAACGCGCCGAAGTTCGACGGCGGTGGCGCGTCGTACGTCGTCGAGCTGACGAAGCGGAATCCGGTCGTCTCGCTGACGAAGCAGGGGGCGGCCAACGGCCATCTGCGGGTCAATCTGAGCTGGCAGATGCGTACTTCGGACTTCGGCGAGCGGGGCGGGCAGCGCCCGGTGAGCCTGCTGCGCAATCCCGGCAGGCTGTTCCGGCCCGAGATCGTGCAGGCCCAGGGCCCGGCCGTGGTCAACGTCGACCTGGACCTGGCCTGTCTGTACGAGCTCCAGGACGGAAGCAAGGGTGTGGTGCAGCCGCTGGGCGACTTCCTCGGCGATCTCAACGGCCCGCCGTTCGTCAAGCTCAGCGGCGACGACCGGTTCGGCTCCGGCTCCGGCGAGACGCTGTACGTCAACCTCGATCACCGCGACGGGCCGCGGGTCGAGGTCAAGCTGGACGAGCGGGCGCCGCAGGCCCGTTCCTGTGCCGTCTTCATGCTGGAGAACGGCAAGGACGGCCTGTCGGTGCGGCGCGAGGTGAAGTACGTCTACGGCTTCCAGGCCGAGCTGGACCGGCTCTACGGCTGGGGGCTCCAGTGGGGCCGGGGGTACAAGTCGAAGGTCTGAGGGTGCCGGCGGGCCCGGTGCGGCCGGGGTGCGGAGGCGGCTGTGCGTCTCCCGCGCCCCGGCCGTTCGCGTGCGGGCGCAGCGGCGCTGGAAGTGGGGGTGTCAGCGGCGCTGGAACTGCGGCCCCTGGGGCGGCAGGACGAACGACGGGTCGGGCGCGAACGGCTGCGGCTGCGAGGGCACCGGGTAGCCGTACGTGGCGGCGGCCGGCTGCGGATAGCCGTAGGCGGGCGGCTGCTGTGGCGGGTAGAGGGGCTGCTGCTGGGGCGGCCCCGGGTAACCGCTCCGCTGCGCTCCGCCTCGGCTGCCAAACATGTCCTCGGAGGCCGAGCCGGTCGGCTGGGCCGGGGGCTGGGCCGGCGGGGGCGGGACGTTGGCCGGGTAGCCGTAGCCGCCGGTGGGGGCGGGGGGCAGCGGGGCGGCGGAGAAGGGTTCCGGCATCCGGTCCGGCACGTGCTGGGTGACCGCCTCCGGGTCCGACTGCGGGCCGCCGGCCGGCGGCGCGGTGGCCTCCTCGGGCCAGGCGCCGGGCGGCGGGGAGACCGGGCCGGACGGGGCGGGGGCCGGTGCGGCGGCGGGCGGTGCGCCGTCCGCGGGACGCGGCACCGCCGTGGTGGGGTCCTCGCCGTCCGCTTCCGCGGCGGACGCCTCCGGGGACGGCGAGTCCGCGGCGGGCGGCGCGGGAGCCGGCCGGCCGCCGGCCGCGTCGTTCTCCTCCACCGAGATGCCGAACTCCGTGGCCAGGCCGACCAGTCCGCTCTCGTAGCCCTGGCCCAGCGCCCGGAACTTCCAGCTGTCGCCGCGCCGGTAGAGCTCCCCGCAGATCAGCGCGGTTTCCTCGCCCGTCTCGGGCACCACGTCGAAGAACGCCAGCGGCTCGCCGTCCGGCGCCGCCGCGTCGTACAGCAGCACCCGCAGGTCCGTCACCCCGGCGAACGGGCCGCCGTCCGAGGAGGCGGCGAGCACCACCCGCGCCACCGAGGGGTCCAGCGCCGTCAGCTCCGCCTCGATGGTGTCGGTCAGCGCGTCGGACAGCTGGGCCTTGGGCAGGTGCCGGACCAGGCCGCCGGGGTGCCGCGGCTGGTTGTAGAAGACGAAGTCCTCGTCGGAGCGCACGCGTCCGTCCGGCCCCACCAGCAGGGCCGAGGCGTCGACGTCGGGGACGCCGGCGCCCGGTGTCCAGCGCAGGACGGCCCGGACGGCCGTGGCGTCGAGGGGTACGTTCGACCCTTTCAGCATCGCGTGCGTCATGCCGCAATCCTGCCTTCCCTCTGGTAGCGGCCACAACGCGGGGGCCGGGCACGGCGCTTCCCGGTCACCCGCCCGCCACCCGGGGGCGGCGGGATTTTCCCGCGGGCGGGAACTTTCCGTACCCCCACGCACGTACGATTACCGGCTGGATCCAGACAGCGAGACGCAGCGGGGGGCCCGGGTCCCGCTTCTATACGGGGAGTTGTATGCGGCACTTTGGGCATCTTGCGCCAGATATCCGGAAGGCCCTGTTCCACAAGGAGCCGGTGGAGTTCACCGCGGACTCCCCGGCCCGCATGCTCGCCGTCGCCCTCGGTGCCACGCTCTACAGCCCCGCCACCCGCCCCCGGCTCGCCGCCGACGTCCGCAAGCAGGCCGCCCGCGGTGTCACGTCCATGGTGCTGTGCCTGGAGGACTCCATAGGCGACGGCGACGTGGCGGCCGGCGAGGAGAACCTCGTCCGGCAGTTCGCCCTGCTCGACGAGGCCGCCGACCGCGGCGAGGACCTTCCGCTGCTCTTCATCCGCGTCCGCGAACCGGCCCAGATAGCGGACCTGACGGGGCGGCTGGGGCCGGCCGTGCGCAGGCTGTCCGGATTCGTACTTCCCAAGTTCACCGCGGAGCGCGGCGCGCCCTTCCTGGCGGCGCTGGCCGCCGCCGAATCCGCCTGCGGGCGGCGGCTGTTCGCCATGCCGGTGCTGGAGTCCCCGCAGCTGCTGCATCTGGAGAGCCGCGCCGCGACCCTGGAGGGCATCGCCCGCACCGTCGGCCACCACCGCGACCGGGTGCTCGCCCTGCGCCTCGGGGTCACCGACTTCTGCTCCGCCTACGGCCTGCGCCGCGCCCCCGACATGACGGCGTACGACGTCCAGATCGTCGCCTCCGTGATCGCCGACGTCGTCAACGTCCTCGGCCGCGCGGACGGCACCGGCTTCACGGTCACCGGTCCGGTGTGGGAGTACTTCCGGCTGCACGAGCGGATGTTCAAGCCGCAGCTGCGCCGCAGCCCGTTCCTGGGCCGGGCCGAGGAACTGCGCACCAGCCTGATCGAGCACGACATGGACGGCCTGCTGCGCGAGATCGAACTGGACCGCGCCAACGGCCTGACCGGCAAGACCTGCATCCACCCCTCGCACGTCGCCCCGGTGCACGCCCTGTCGGTCGTCAGCCACGAGGAATACAGCGACGCCACCGACATCCTGCGCCCCGAGCGCGGCGAGGGAGGGGTGCTGCGCTCCTCGTACACCAACAAGATGAACGAGGTGAAGCCGCACCGCGCCTGGGCCGAGCGGACGCTGCTGCGCGCCGAGGCGTTCGGGGTGGCCCGCGCGGACGTCGGCTTCGTGGAGCTGCTGACCGCGAGCGTCCAGCCGGCCTGAGCACCCCGGAGAGCACGGAAGACGACGACGGCGACGGTGACGGTGACCATGGCGGACACGAACGGCAGCAAGAGCGACGGCAAGAGCAAGGGCATGAACGACGGCACGGACGGCGGCATGGACGCGGCGACGCAGGAGACACGGCACGTGGTGTGGACGGGAGAGTGGGTCGCCCGACGGCTCGGGGTCGCGCTGAGCGGCGCGGACGAGCTGCCGGAGCTGCTCGGGCTGGCGCTGCGGCGCAACCCCAGACGCGCCCACCTGCTCGTCTCCCACGTCCTCGGCAAGCACATCCCGCAGCGCCCCGACGTGGTGCACGGCGCCGGCACCGGACTGGGCCGCCGGGTGCGCGCCCTGCTCGGCGACGCCGACGCCGCCCGCGCCGTCGTCCTCGGTTACGCCGAGACCGCCACCGCACTGGGCCACTCGGTCGCCGACGGGCTGGCGCTCGCCCCGTATCTGCACTCCACCCGCCGGCCGGTCCCCGGCGTGCCGCACGCCGCCGGCTTCGAGGAGGAGCACAGCCACGCCACCTCGCACCTGCTGCTCCCCGAGGACCCCGCCCTGCTCGCCGGCGACGGCCCCCTGGTCCTCGTCGACGACGAGTTCTCCACCGGGCGGACGGTGCTGAACACCCTCCGCGCGCTGCACGCCCGCCACCCGCGGCAGCGGTACGTCATCGTCGCCCTGGTGGACATGCGCTCCGCCGCGGACCAGGAACGGCTGGCCCAGTGCGCCGCCGAACTGGGCGCCCGGGTCGACGTGGTGGCCCTGGCCGCCGGCGGCGTCCGGCTGCCCGCCGACGTCCTGGAGCGCGGCCGGGAACTGGTCGCCGCATACGAGGAGCCGCCCGCGCCCGCCGAGCGCGGCGCGGCCCGGCGCCCCGAAGCGCTCCGCGTCGACCTCGGCTGGCCCGCCGGCCTGCCCGACGGCGGACGGCACGGCTTCACCCCCGCCCACCGCGCGCGCCTGGAGGAGCACCTGCCCGCCATGGCCGCCCGGATCGCCGGCCGCCTCGGCGCCGCCCGCCGTATCCTCGTCCTCGGCAACGAGGAGCTGATGTACGCCCCGCTGCGGCTGGCCGGCGCCCTGGACGCGCACCTCGCCGGGACCGGCGCGACCGTGCACTTCTCGACCACCACCCGCTCGCCGGTGCTCGCCGTCGACGACCCCGGCTACGCCATCCGCACCCGCCTGGCGTTCCCCGCCCACGACCGCCCGGCGGACGGCCCGGGGGAGCGCTACGCCTACAACGTCGCCCCCGGCAGCGACCCCGGGCGCCGCTTCGACGCCGTCGTGGCCGTCGTCGACTCCGCCGGCGACCGGCCCGAACTCCACGCCCCCGGCGGCCTCCTGGACCGGCTCGCCGACCACACCGACCGGCTGCTGCTGGCCGTCGTCCCCGCGCACACCCCGCGCGGCGCGCTCCCCGGCCCGCTGCGCGGTCCCGCCTTCTCCTCCTACGCCCCCGACGAGGTCGGCTGGCTGCTCCAGGACCTGTCCGGCGTCACCCTGGAGGCGCCCACCGAGGAGCGCGAGGAGGCGATCCAGCAGGGCGGCGCCCACTACGCCGAGTCGCTGCCGGTCGAGTACCAGCCCAGCGCGGAGTACCAGGAGCTGTTCCACGCCGCGCTGCGCAGCTCCGCCGGCCGGATCGCCCGCGCCGTCGGCGCGGTCACCGAGACCGTCCTCGCGGAGCGGGGCCCACGCCCCGTCCTGGTCTCCCTCGCCCGGGCCGGCACCCCCGTCGGCATCCTGATGCGCCGCTGGGCCGCGCACACCCGCGGCCTGGACCTGCCGCACTACGCCGTCTCCATCGTCCGCGGCCGGGGCATCGACACCACCGCCCTGCGCTGGCTCGCCGCCCACCACGACCCGGCGGACGTGGTCTTCGTCGACGGCTGGACGGGCAAGGGCGCCATCACCCGCGAACTCGCCGGCGCCCTGGCCGACTTCGCCGAGCGTCCCGACTCCGCTGAGGGCCCCGGCTTCGACCCGCGGATCGCGGTGCTCGCCGACCCCGGCGGCTGCGTCGAGACCTACGGCACCCGCGACGACTTCCTCATCCCGTCCGCCTGCCTGAACTCCACCGTCTCCGGGCTGGTCTCGCGCACCGTCCTGCGCGCCGACCTGGTCGGCCCGGACGACTTCCACGGCGCCAAGTTCTACCGCGAACTGGCCGGCGCCGACCTCTCGGCGGAGTTCCTGGACACCGTCACCGCACGCTTCGCCGAGGTCGCCGACGCGGTCGCCGCCGACGCGCGCGAACTGGCCGCCGCCGACCGCACCCCGACCTGGGCCGGCTGGGCCGCCGTCGAGCGGATCAGCGCGGAGTACGGCATCCACGACGTCAACCTCGTCAAACCCGGCGTCGGCGAGACCACCCGGGTCCTGCTGCGCCGGGTCCCCTGGCGGATCCTCGCCCGGCGCGGCGCCGGCCGCGACCTCGACCACGTCCGCCTGCTGGCCGGGCAGCGCGGCGTGCCCGTCGAGGAGGTCGACGAACTCCCCTACACCTGCGTCGGGTTGATCCACCCCCGCTTCACCCGCGGTGCCACCGGCGCCGACGGCCGGGCGGTGGCCTCCCGATGACCACCCCCGCCCCGCTGGTCGCCAGCGACCTCGACCGCACCCTGATCTACTCGGCCGCCGCGCTCCACCTCACCGGCCCGGACGCGGCCGCCCCCCGGCTGCTCTGCGTCGAGATCTATGAGGGCCGCCCGCTCTCCTACATGACCGAGACGGCCGCCGCCCTGCTCACCGAACTCGCCCGCCGCACCACCTTCGTACCGGCCACCACCCGTACCCGCGAGCAGTACCGGCGCATCCGTCTGCCCGGCCCGCCGCCGGAGTTCGCGGTCTGCGCCAACGGCGGCCAGCTGCTCGTCCGGGGCGAGCCCGACCCGGACTGGCGGCGCACCGTCGCCGCCCGGCTCGCCGCCCGGTGCGCGCCGCTCGACGAGATCCGGGCGCATCTGGACCGCACCGCCGACCCGGCCTGGCTGCGCTCGGCCCGTACCGCCGAGGGCCTCTTCGCCTATCTCGTCGTGGAGCGGTCGCTGCTGCCCGCATCCTGGGTCGAGGACCTGGCCGCCTGGGCCGGGCCGCGCGGCTGGACGGTCTCCCTCCAGGGCCGCAAGATCTACGCCGTGCCCGGGCCGCTCACCAAGAGCGCCGCGGTGGCCGAGGTGGCCCGCCGCACCGGCGCCCCCGGCATCCTCGCGGCCGGCGACTCGCTGCTCGACACCGACCTGCTGCTGGCCGCGGACCGCGGCTGGCGCCCGGGCCACGGCGAACTGGCCGACACCGGCTGGCAGGCCCCGCACGTCACCGCCCTCGCCGAACGGGGCGTGGCCGCCGGCGAGGTGATCACCCGCGCCTTCCTCGACGGTGCCACCGCTTCGGGGCGCGCCTGATGACACGCCGCGGGCGGCCGCAATAGGCTCAACGGGCTGCCCGCGACCGGGAGGAGAGCCCGTGGCCGAGCCCAAGAGTGCACCGCTCACACCGGAGCTGTACGACTACGTGCTGGCGCACCAGCCGCCCCTGGACCCCGTGCTCCAGGACCTCGTGGACGTCACCCGCGAGCGGTTCCCCGAGGCGGCGGGGATGCTGTCGGCACCCGAGCAGGCGCCGCTGCTGGCGTTCCTGGTCCGCCTGACCGGGGCCCGGCAGGTCGTCGAGGTGGGGACGTTCACCGGCTTCGCCACCCTCGCCATGGCCCGCGCGCTGCCCGCCGACGGCACGGTGACCACCTGCGACATCTCCGAGGAGTGGACCGCCTGCGCCCGGGAAGCCTGGGCGCGGGCCGGGGTCGCGGACCGCATCCGGCTGCGGCTGGCCCCCGCGCTGGAGAGCCTCCGGGCGATGCCGGCCGAGCCGCACGTCGACCTGGTCTACCTCGACGCCGACAAGAGCGGCTACATCGCGTACTGGGAGGAGCTGGTGCCGCGGCTGCGGCCCGGTGGACTGCTCGTCGCGGACAACGTCCTGTACCACGGCGCGGTCACCGACCCCGCGGCGACCGGCTCGGCCCTGTCGATCCGGGAGTTCAACGACCACGTCCTGGCGGACGGCCGGATGGATGCGGTGCTGCTCACCGTGGCGGACGGGGTGACGCTGGCCCGCAAGCGGTAGCCCGCGGGCCCGGCCGGCGTCAGCCGCAGCAGCCGCCCCCGCAGCAGCCGCCGCCCCCGCCGCGCGGGGCGGCCGGGGCCGCCGCGGTCCCCCCGACGGCGACGGTCGAGAGCAGCTTGACGGTGTCCTCGTGGCCGTCGGGGCAGACGGCCGGGGCGGACGACTCGGCCATCGGCCGGTTCAGCTCGAAGGTGGTCCCGCAGGGACGGCAGCGGTATTCGTAACGGGGCATGCGCCCAGATTACGGGGCGCGGCCAGGTTGCGGGCATGCCCGCCGGGGCGGCCGGCGGTGTGCGGGGGGCTCGTCACCATTCGGCGAGGCCGCCGTCCTCGTACCGCCAGACCGGGTTCCGCCAGGCGTGGCCGCCCGCCGCGTCCGCCGCGCGCACGGCCGCCTCGTCCACTTCCACCCCGAGCCCCGGCCGGTCCGTCCGCAGCAGCGCGCCGCCGTCGAAGCGGAACGGCGCGGGGTCGGCGACGTAGTCCAGCAGCTCGGCGTCCCGGTGGTAGTGGATGCCCAGGGACTGCTCCTGGATGAGGAAGTTCGGGGTGGTGAAGGCCACTTGGAGGCTGGCGGCGAGGGCGACCGGGCCGAGCGGGCAGTGCGGGGCGAGATGGGCCCCGTAGGTCTCCGCCAACGCGGCGATCCGGCGCAGCTCGGAGATCCCGCCGGCGTGCGAGACATCGGGCTGCACCACCGCGATCCCGGCCTGGAGCGGGGTCAGGAATTCACGGCGGGTGTAGAGGCGTTCACCCAGTGCGAGCGGAATTCCGGACGCGTCGACGAGGGAGGGCAGCGCGTGCGTGTGGTCGGGGAGGACGGGCTCCTCGACGAACATCGGCGCGTATTCCGCCAGCAGCGGCAGCAGTCTGCGGGCATTGGAGGGGGAGACACGGCCATGGAAGTCGAGGGCGAAGTCCCGGTCGTCGCCGAGGACTTCACGGGCGGTTTCGGCGCGCCGCAGGCACGCGCGCACCTCCGCGCGGGTCGCCAGCGGGGACAGCCGCCCGCAGCCGTTCATCTTGACCGCGGTGAAACCCGCGGCGATCTGCGCGGTCAGCGCGTCCCGGATCTCCGCCGGCTCGTCGCCTCCGACCCAGGCATAGGCCCGCACCCGCTCGCGCACCGGCCCGCCGAGCAACTGGTGGACGGGCAGCCCGCAGTGCTTCCCCTTGATGTCCCACAGCGCCTGGTCCAGGCCGGCGACGGCGGAGGAGAGCACCGGGCCGCCCCGGTAGAAGCCGCCTTTGGTCATCACCTGCCAGTGGTCCTCGATACGCGCCGGGTCCTGCCCGAGGAGATATTCCGCCAGCACCGCCACGGCTGCCCGGACCGGCTCGGCCCGCCCCTCGACCACCGGCTCGCCCCAGCCCACGACGCCCTGGTCGGTCTCCACCCGGACGAACAGCCAGCGCGGCGGCGCGAGAAAGGTCTCGACACGGGTGATCTTCAGGGAGTCGGCCATGGCGCGGGGCCCGTCCTTCCGTCGCGGCGTCCGTCGGGGGCGTCTACCCACGGAGGCGTGGGCGTTCGCCTACGGAGAGATGCCCACTCGCCGGGAGGAGCGCACTCACTCGCCGTGGGTGCCCGCTCGCCGGGACGCCCGCCCGGGCCCTACGGATGCTCGCGCGCCGACTTGTCGAGCAGTTCCAGCATCGCCATGTACGCCCCGTCCAGGTCCCGGTCGCGTACGGCCTCGGCCACCGCCGCGTGCACGGTGTGCGGATGCTCGAAGGCTCCGGAGGTGTACACCTCCCGGCCGCGCTGGATGATCACGGGCACGATCACCCGGTGCATCTGCGCGTAGAAGCGGTTGTTGGACGCGAGCAGCATCGCGGTGTGGAAGGAGGCATCGGCCCGGACGAGCAGCACGGGATCGTCCTCGGTCGCGGACATCGCGCTCAGCGCGGCGTTGAGCGCTTCGAGGTCGTCGTCGGTACGCCGCTCGGCGGCCAGCGCGGAGGCCGCGGGCTCGATGGACCGGCGCAGTTCGAGCATGTCGGCGAAGAAGTCGGACGACGCACCGGCCGCGAGCTTCCAGCGCAGCACGTCGGAGTCGAGGAGGTTCCACTCCTCCCGGGGCCGGACGTACGTGCCGTGGTTCTGGCGGGTGGCGAGCAGGCCCTTGGTGGTCAGCACCTTCACCACCTCGCGCAGCACGGTCCGGCTCACGCCCAGCTCCGCCATCAGCTCCGGCAGGGCGAGCACGTCCCCCTCGCCGTAGCCGCCCTCGAAGATCCGCCTGGCGAGCGCCTCGACGGCCGCGCCGTGCGGCCCGTGCCCCGCATACGAGGCGGGATTCCCCAACTGCCCCATGGTCGCTCCCACCTGCCCGGTGCTCCCGGCTCCCGGCTTCCGGAGTCGCGCGCCCGCCGGCCCGCTGCTCCCGGGTTCCACAGGTCCGCATGCCCGAAGTCCGCGTGCCCGCACGCCGGTTACGCCGGCCGCGCGCCTCCGTACGCCTCCGCACACCGACCGCAACCGTCAGAGCGCACCGAGCAGCACAGCAGCACATCCTTTTCCCGTTCGCCCCTCACGGCTCCGCGGACTTCACAGCTCCTCGGAGCTGCCGGCCGGGGGCGCTCCGCCGGGACGCGTGCCCGCCGCACCCTCGCCAGAGGTATCCGCAGAGGTATCCGCGCGCGCACCGGTGTGCGCACCGGTGTGCCGGGGGTGCGGCCCGGTGCGGCTGGTGCCCGGGCCGAGCGAGCCGAGCCCGCCGTGCCAGGAGCCCTGCATCCGCCTCCGCGCCGACTGCCGGCCGGCCGTCATCCCGGACACCGGGTGCAGCTCCCCGCTGGCGAAGCGTTCGGCCTCCTCCGGATGCCTGGCGCGCCAGTACGGGTTGTCGTGCGACAGCCCGCCGCTGACCCGCCCGTACATGCCGAACACCAGCAGCAACAGCCCCACCACGAAGCTGAAGAGCACGTTCTGGATCTTGAAGGCGAGGAAGTTGGCGTCGGTCTGCAGCAGCCCCAGATTCACGAACCCGCTCAGCAGGAAGAGCCCGCCGAGCACGATGTTGAGGGTGGAGGCGAAGTTCCCGCCGACCACCATTCCGGCGAAGAGCACCGCCCCGACGACGATCGAGAGCACGCTGAGCGAACCATTGGTGTTCAGCCCGGCCACGGTCGCACCGCCGGTGTCGAAGAACCCGATGTGGTGGGTCAGGCCGAGGATGCCGAACGCGACCAGCACCAGCCCCATCAGGCCCGCACCGATGCGGTAGACCCGGTTCAGCCGGTGGTCCACGGGCAGGTGCTCGTTGATCTGGGCGCGCCGCCGCTTGAACCGGCGGAGGGGGTTGGTGGGCCTGTGCAGCACTTGGCCAGGTGCACCGGTAGCAGCCATCTCCGGCCTCCTTCGCGCAGTCGAACCGCCTGGGCCGTACTCAGTCCGGTACTCAGTTCAGTCCAGGTCTCCAGCATCCGACACACGGGGATTTCGTGCCATCGCGGAACGCACGGTCTGCCGTTGGCAGAACGCACGGCCCGCCCTTGCGGAACGCGGAGACCCGCCGTTGCGGCACGCGGAGGAAGGGAACAACGAGCTCAGCGGCTACCGCTACTCGCCGTCACCCTCTCAACGTCCGCCGCCCGCCGCCGCCCCGCCCGCTCATCGCGCCGCCCCGCCCCGCTCATCGCGGATCTCCTGCACCACCCGGGCCGCCGTCTCCCGCACCGCCTCGGTCTCGGTCAGGAAGTGCCACCAGTCCGGGTGGCGCCCCTCCAGACCCGCGACCGCCCGATCCAACCGCGCCACCGCCTCGTCCAGCGGCCCGGCGTGCCGCGGATCGGGCGTGCTGCGCCCGGCCATCGCCAGCCGCTGCGCGTCCCGGACCGCGAACCGCGTCCGCTCGATCTCCTGCTGCCGGTCGGCCGCCACCGCGTCCAGCCGCCGCAACCGGTCGCCGGCCGCCGACACCGCCTCGTCGGTGGTGTTGAGCAGCGCCCGCGCGGTCGCCAGCCGGCTGGTCGCGTCCGCCCAGCGCTGCTCCGTACGGGCCTGGCCGGCCTCCTGGAGGGCGGTCCGGGCCTGCTCGACGGAGGTCACCGCCTGGTCGGGCACCTTCTGGAGGTCCTGCCAGCACGCCGCGCTGTACCGCCGCCGCAGCTCACTGAGGACGGGGGCGACCTGCTGCGCACGGGTGGTGATGGCGTCCGCGCGGGTCCGCAGCGACACCAGCCGCCGGTCGATCTCCGCGGCGGTCGCCGGCAGCCGCTCGGCCTCCGACCCGATCGCCCCGGCCTGCCGCTGCACCTCCTCCGCACGCCGGATGGTCTCCGGTACGCCGTGCTGTGCGGCCCCCTGGTTCAGCTTGGTCAGCTCCGGGCCGAGCGCCGCCAGCCGCGCCGCGAGGTCGTCCGCGCGCAGGCCCTGCCCCCGGACCGCGTCCAGCGCGTTGCTCGCCGCCAGCAGCGCCTGCCGGGCCTGCTCCACGGCCGGGGCCACCCGCGCCAGCTGGGTCTCGGCGTTCTGCAGCAACGGCGCGAGGCTCTGCGCGAACCAGTCCAGCTCGCCGCGGACCCGCTCCAGCTCCTCCCGGGCCCGGGTCAGATCGGCGCGCGCCCGCGCGAGCGCCGCGCCGTCGATGTCGTCCCGGTCGAGATCATGGGAGTCGACGGCGGTGATGTACCCCTGGCTGACCTGGTCGATCCGCCGGCCGAAGCTCTCGTACTCGGCCGCGGCCTGCCGGGCCCGCGGGGAGTCGTCGACGGCCGTGATCGTCTCCACGGAGATCCGCAGGTCGCGGTGGGCGGAGTCGAGCTCGTAGAACGCCGCCGCCGCGGCGTCCTTCGCGGCCTGCGCGTCGGCCCGCTGGCTCTCCCCGCGCCCGAACCACCGCCGGGTGCCGCCCCCGGCGAACGCCATCGGCGCCACCGCCACCAGCAGCGGCAACGGCAGCAGGACGAGCCCCACGGCCTCCCGCGCCGCCCGGCCGAACCGGCTCCCGCGGGCGCGCCGGCGGTCCTCCCGCCCGGACTGCATGTGTGTCGCCGTCACATCCCTCTCCCGATCGGATCGCCCCAGGACCGGCTGACATTCTCCCACCCACCCGAACGAACATCCCGGCCGGTGAGTTCTCACCCCCACCCACCACCCCGCCCCCCCGTGCGCACGCCCACACCGCGCCGTTCCGCCCCTCGGCCCGGGTTTGCAGTCCTGGCCCCAGGGCAAGGTAGTCTGTCGGCTCGTCCAGGGCGCATAGCTCAGCGGTAGAGCGCTGCTCTTACAAAGCAGATGTCACAGGTTCAAATCCTGTTGTGCCCACCGCGCTGACCAGCGAAAACGCAGAAAATGCCCTTCCGGATCATGCTTCGGAAGGGCATTTTTGCTTTTCGGGGGACAGGCGAGCGCTGTTGAGCCGCCCGCCTTCTGACCGCTCAGGCGGCGTCCTTCCCCACCAGCCACGACGGCGGCTCGGGTGGTTCACCCGCCTGGCGAACCTCGGCGCCGCTCGGGGCGGTCAGTTCCCGCTGCGTTTCATGCACCTCTGCGAGCAGCTGCGTCACCAGCTCCTCCAAACGCGGCCCGGTGGTGTCTTTGGGGACCGTCACCCAGACCGGTCCGCCGTGTCGTGTGTCGCCTACAGCGTGTCCGCGGAACCCCTTCACGTGGCGTTCGCGTTCGACGATCCGCACACCGCAGTAGTCGATCGGCTCCTGCAGGGACGCCATGGCATCCGGTTGGGCATACTCACGCCCCTGCGCGATGAACTCGTTGAGAAGAGCGCGCAGTTGGTCGGCTTCCTTGAACGTCATGGATACGTGATGCCGCTTCTCGCTGTTACCGATGTCGAGACCGATCTGAGGCAGCCGGGCGTGCGGCACGTGTTCCATGACGAGATCGAGCGACTCGGCCTCTCGCCCCCCTTTCGTGCGGATCACGGGTTGGAGCTTCAGCTCCATGCTGCTCTCGGGCGCGGCATGGAAGTGGTCGACGAGGAGTCCGGTCGGGGTGTGCTCCTCCGAGTCCCGGTACTCGCACCAGGGTGGGCAGGGGGCGACGAGTTCGAGCGGGTGAGTTGCCGGCGCATAGTGGTCGACCGACTCGGTCGCGCCGCCGAGGATGACGGTGTCGTACCGGTGCCGGAGACCGCGCAGCCGCAACGCGAAGTGCTCCAGGCCGGCGATGAACGAGCCCAGGGCGGCGCTGTCCAGCTCGGACGTGCCGTCCGTGGCCGAGAGCCGGAGCCGGGGCGGCTCGCCGCAGGCTGGGGCCCCGGTGACGCGTCCGAGTGCCTCACGGGCGCCCGGACCAGCGATGTTTTCACCTCCGCCGATGTCGGCTCGAGGGGGCAAGAACGATCAAGTCAAGGCGGGGGCGATTTGGGGGGTTTGGTGTTTGGCGGGAGGTGGGTATGGTGGGGGGTGACTTGAAGATTCAAGTAAATTGGTTTTGGGGGCGCCGGCGGTGGGTGTTGGTCGGCGTGACGGGGAATGGAGGGTTGATGTCTGTACGGCGGCTCAATCACGCGGTGTTGTACATCCGTGAGGTGGCGCGGTCGGTGGCGTTCTACACCGAGGTGCTGGGGTTCACGGTCGACATGGAGATTCCGGGGCGGGCGGCTTTTCTGCGTGCGCCCGGTTCGGACAACGACCATGATCTGGGGCTGTTCGCGGTGGGGTCGGACGCGCCCGGGCCGGAGAGCGGCCGGATCGGGCTGTACCACCTGGCCTGGGAGGTCGGGACGCTGGGCGATCTGGCGGCGATCGCGGCGGGGCTGCGGGAGCGGGATGCGCTGGTGGGCGCCAGTGATCACCTGGTCTCGAAGTCGCTCTACGCCCGGGACCCTGATGGTAACGAGTTCGAGGTGATGTGGCGGGTGCCGCGGGAGGACTGGCCGGGCCCGGACGTGGCGGACAGGGTTCGGCCGCTCGATCTGGCGGCGGCTCTGGAGCGCTGGGGCCCCGACCTGCTGACGGGCGCGGCGGCGGGCTCGGCCACCTGAGGCGCCACGGGTGGGAGGCGGTGGGCGGCAGGCGTTGGCGGCAGGTGCCGGGTGCCAGTTGCCGGTGTTGCTGCACCTGTTGAGTGCTGGGGCGGGGCGGCCCGTCCCTTCCGTGGTGGGGCGGGCCGCAGTCCGGCGGGTGAGGGTGGTTATGGGGCGTTGGGCTCGTCGGCGTGAGGTGCTGGGGCGGTGGCCTGGGTGACTGGGGTGGCCTGGGTGGGCTTGATGGTTGCCGTGCGGGCGGTCCAGCGTTTTTCGACGCCACCGAAGCGCCAGTACGCCAGCGCCGCGGCCCACACCACGATGAACAGGCCGACGATGACGAAGCCCACGTTGTCCAGGTCGAGGGAGGAGATCCCCGAGGTCAGCGGGTCGTCGAGGCCGAGCTTGTCGTGCAGGACGGTCACCAGCTCGATGGTGCCGATGAGGAACGCGACCGCGATCGACAGGCCGGTGATGGTGAGGTTGTAGTAGACCTTGCGCACGGGGTTGGCGAACGCCCACTGGTACGCGAAGTTCATGAACGTGCCGTCGAGCGTGTCGAACAGGCTCATCCCGGCGGCGAACAGCAGCGGCAGGCACACGATCGCGTACCAGGGCAGGCCCGCCGCGGCGCCGCTGCCCGCCATCACCATCAGCGTCACCTCGGTCGCGGTGTCGAAGCCGATGCCGAAGAGGAAACCGAGCGGGAACATCTGTCCCGGGCGGCTGATGGACTTGGTGAGGCGGCCGAGAATCCGGTTCATGAAGCCCCGGGAATCCAGGTGCTGCTCCAGTTCCCGCTCGTCGTACGCGCCCGTCCGCATCGCCCGGAAGACCTTCAGGATGCCGACCAGGGCAACCAGGTTGAGGGCGGCGATGAGGTAGAGGAAGGTGCCGGAGACGGTCGTGCCGACGAGGCCGAGCGTCTGGTGCGTACGGGAGTTGTCGTTCATCAGCGCGCCGGCGAGCTGGGCGCCGCCCGCCACCAGCGCGGCCATCACGACGACCACGCTGGAGTGGCCGAGCGCGAACCAGAAGCCCACCGAGACCGGCCGTTTGCCGTCGGCCATCAGCTTGCGAGTGGTGTTGTCGATCGCCGCTATGTGGTCGGCGTCGAAGGCGTGCCGCATGCCCAGGGTGTACGCGGTGATGCCGAGCCCGGCGCCGAACACCTGGCTGCCGACGGTGTAGTGGCCCGGTACGACCAGGAGGAAGAGCACACCGAAGGCGACGATGTGCAGCGCGGCGATCACCGCCATCAGGCCGGCGGTACGGACGGTGTCGCGGCGTTGCCAGCGGAACGATCCCGGGGATCCGGGTATGCCGACAAGGGGGTCGGGGGTGTTGCGGGGGGAAGGGGAATTGTCCGGCGTGTCAGTGGACAGGGCCATGCGGCCATCACGCTCCAGCACCTCGTGGATCACTTCGTGAGATGCCGTGGCCGGTCTCCTGGCTTACGGGTACCCGCGTCCACCCCGCCTTCCCGGCCGCAGGCTGCGGTCAGTGGCGTCGTGCGCGCACGGTGCGCGCACGGTGCGCGCACGCAGAGGGGCGGAAACTCCCCGATCACAGTGGCGAGGGCCGCGCCGGCCTGGGACACGAGGTCCTGCACCGGTCTTCCCGAACACCACGGCCCGATCACTGTAGCGGGCATGACCGAGAACCGGCCATGAACGCCCCGCTCCGGGCGGCCGCCGGGGCGGGGCGGGCCGCGTTCAGAGGTCCAGGGACGACAGGAAGGCGTGCAGTTCCCGGTCGAAGAGCGGGGTGTTCTCAAGGTTGACCATGTGACCGGCGGCCGGGACGCGTATGCGGCGGGCGCCGGGGACCTGCAGTGCTATGGCGTGCGCGTTGGCCGAAATGTCGGTGGAGTCGAGGTCGCCGTCGAGGACGGCGGTCGGCACCCGTATCTCGCCCAGGCGTTCCGCGGCGCCGACCTCCAGTGGCATGCCGGCGCCCACGCCGTCGGCGTGCACCTCGACATTGGCGGACGCGGAGGCACGCATCCGCTCCCGGAAGCCGGGGTGCACGGCGGACGGCGCACGGTACGGCCCGTCCACCCACATCCGCAGGAAGTGCTCCACATAGCGCTCCGCGCCGTCCGCTTCGCCGACCGCGGCGACCTGCTCCCGGATGTGCTCCAGGATGAAGGGGTCGGTGAAGGCGCGGCCGCTGATGCCGGGCGCGGCCAGGAAGAGGGCGGACACCCGCGCCGGGTGGGCGAGCGCGGCGTCCAGTGCGACCCGGGAGCCGTGCGAGAGGCCGATGAGAACGGCCCGGGGTATGTCGAGCGCGTCCAGCAGGGCCACCAGATCGTCGTGGTTGGCCCAGTCGCCGGTCACCGTGGAGGAGAGGCCGTGCCCGCGGGAGTCGTAACGGACCACCCGCAGACCGGAGTTGACCAGCCAGGCGAACTGCTCGTCCCACATGTGCTGGTCGAGCATCCCGCCGTGCAGCAGTACCACCGCGGGCCCCGACCCGGCCGTCTCGTAGAACAGCTCGCCGTCGTCGATCGGCACGGTGCCGTTGTCGATCTCGGACCATGCCTGGAAGTCGTGGGTCATTCTGCGGGACCTTCTGTGGGCGTCGGGCGGTCGGTCGGGTGGGCGGGCGCCGCTGGCCGGTGCCCGGTTGCGGGCGGTATCACGGCCTGTGCGGCGTCCGGGGTGGTGGCGTCCCGCTTTTCGGGATTGCCGCTTTCCTCCGAGGGAACGCGCGAGCCGTCCGCCAAGTGCCGGAATTCCTCGCCGAGCCGATCCAGGACCCGCAGTGCCGCGCGGACCTCACCGGTCGACAGGTCGGCCAGCCCGCGGCGGAGTTCCGCCGCCTCGGCGTCCTGTATCCCTCGCATCACCTCCGTGCCCTCGTCGGTGAGCCGGATCAGGGACGAGCGGCGGTGAGCGGGATTGGGGGCCGTCACGACCAGGCCCAGCTCCGCCGCGTGGTTCACCCAGCGCTGCACCGGCTGGCGGTCCAGGCCCAGTGAGCGCGCCAACTGCGGGACGGTGCGCGGCCCGTGGTAGCGCAGCGCGTCGAGCAGGGCGTGCTCGCCGGCGGTCAGGCCGGTGCCTTCGAGCTCGCGCTCCACCGCGCGCACGATCGTCCGGTGCAGCGGCCACAGGCGTCGGATGACGTCGTACAGCAGTGCTTCGGTGCCCTCGTCGGCACCCCCCTCGATGACACTCATGCTGTCATGATGACATCTCCGGTGTCGATTTGGAAGAGGTGTGGAAGCACGGGCGGAAGTGCGGGCGGAAGCAAAGCGCCGCCGCACGCTGTGGAGTTGGCCGGCGTCATGTAGAGGTGGGTGGCGTCATACGGAGTTGGGGGGAGTCGTGCGGAGTTGGGCGGGGTCAGTCGTCCAGCGGGGGTGGGGCCTCGTCCTCGGTGAAGGAGACGACGAGGTCGGCCCGGGGGCGGGTGGCCGCCACGAGGCGGGCGTTGGCCTCGTCGGAGCTGCGGACGAAATCCTCGGCGTCGACGCGCAGGCGGCCGAACCGCTCGTGGCGGTCGATCAGCCGCCGCACCCGCTCCCGGGCGTCCAGCTCCATGAACCAGACCTCGTCGAGCAGTTCACGGATCCGCGCCCAGGGATCGGAGTGCAGCAGGAGGTAGTTGCCCTCCGTGATGACGAGCGGGATGTGCGGCGCCACCGGGATGCTGCCGGCGACCGGCTCCTCGATGCGGCGGTCGAAGGCCGGGGCGTAGACGGGCGTGCCGGGTTCGGGGGAGCGCAGACGGGCCAGCAGGGCGGCGTAGCCGGCGGGGTCGAAGGTGTCCGGCGCGCCCTTGCGGCCGGTACGGCCCAGGCGGCGCAACTCCGCCTCGGCGAGGTGGAAGCCGTCCATCGGGACGAGCGCGGCCTGGCCGGACAGCTCCGCCGCCAGCCGGATGGCGAGGGTGGACTTCCCGGCGCCCGGCGGCCCGGCGATGCCGAGCAGCCGGCGCCGGCCGGGCGTAGCGGAGGCGGCGAGCCGGCGGGCCCGGGCGACGAGGTCGTCGAGGTTCATGATGGGACCATCGTGCCTGATGGGCCGGGGTGGTCGCCGGGCGGCCGGGCCGGTTCGCCGGGCGGAGTCCGATTCCGTCCGGTGCGCGGCCAGTAGCATCGTCGGCATGTCCCCGTCCTCCGTCCCCTCCGCACCGCAGCGCCGGCCGCGCGCCGACGCCGAACGCAACCGCGGCCGGGTGCTGGAGGCCGCGCGGGAGGTGTTCAGGGCGTCCGGCGACGAGGCGCAGATGCCCGAGATCGCCCGTGCCGCGGGCGTCGGCATCGGGACGGTCTACCGCCACTTCCCCAGCCGGTCCGCCCTGATCGCCGCCGTGGGGGAGCAACGGCAGGCGGAGATCGTCGAGTTCGGGCGCAGCCGCTGCCTGGCGTGCCCGACGGCGGCCGAGGGGCTGGTCGCCTACCTCACGCACATCGGGGAGGTGCTGAGCACCGAGCGCGGACTGTCCGCGGCGATCGAGGCGGCGTTCGGCTCCACCGAGCCGGCCGGGGAGGGGCGGGAGCGCGCGGAGGAGGTCGCCGCGCAACTCCTCGCCCGCGGCAAGGAGGAGGGCACGGTCCGGGCGGACGCCGAGGTCGCGGATGTGGTGATGGCGGTGTGCGGGCTGGCCGCGGTGATCCGGAACGGCGCGGGGGACTGGCACCGTTATGTGCGCATGGTCTGCGCCGGGTTGCGGCCCTAGCTGCGTGCTCTGCGCGCCGTCCCGGCTACTCCGCCGTGCCCAGCCGCCACAGGGACGTGACCTCGGCGGCGCGGGCCACGTGCAGCGGGTCGGAGGTGTCGCGGGCGCGCGGGTGGCGGGGGGCGATGTCGAGCCGGCCGAGGACGGTCAGGCCGCCCCGGGCGATGGCGTCGAGGAGTTCGTCGCGCGACCGCAGGCCGAGGTGTTCGGCCAGGTCGGAGAGGATCAGCCAGCCCTCGCCGCCCGGAGTCAGATGGTCGGCCAGACCGGTCAGGAAGCCGTGCAGCATCTGGTTGCCGGGGTCGTAGACCGCGCGCTCCACAGGGGAGGTGGGCTTGGCGGGCACCCACGGGGGGTTGCAGACGACGAGCGGGGCCCGGCCGGCCGGGAAGAGGTCCGCCTCGACGACCTCCACCTGATCCGCGACGCCCAGTCGTTCGGTGTTCTCCCGGGCGCAGGCGAGTGCGCGCGGATCCTGGTCGGTGGCCACGATCCGCCGTACGCCGCGGCGGGCCAGTACGGACGCGAGCACGCCGGTGCCGGTACCGATGTCGAACGCCAGCTCCCGGCCGGGCAACGGGGCCCCGGCCACCAGGTCGACGTACTCGCCGCGGGCCGGGGAGAAGACCCCGTAGTGCGGATGGATCCGGTCGCCGCCGAGGGCCGGGATCTCCACGCCCTTGCGGCGCCATTCGTTGGCGCCGATCAGCGCGAGCAGCTCCCGTAGGGAGACCAGGGTGGCAGTGTCCCCGGTGGCACCGGCGGGCAGCTCCGTCCCGTCCGGATCGCCGTAGGCGCGGGTGCATGCTTCGCGGACGTCGGGGGCGCGGTGCAACGGGACGGCCAGGTCGGCGGTCAGCGGGATGAGCAGCATGCCGAGAATCCGGGCGCGCTGGTTCTGGGCTGCGCGGTGCAGGTGAAACGCCTGGGTGACGTCGGCGGGCGGGTTCTTGCGCGGGCGGCGGTCGACGCGGCGGGCCAGCGCGGTCAGCAGCTGGCGGGCGTTGTGGAAGTCGCCGCGCCACAGGAGCGCGGTGCCCTCGCAGGCGAGCCGGTACGCCTCGTCGGCCCGGGTGCGGTCGTCCGCGACGACGATCCGGCGGGGTGGCCGGGCGCCGTTCTCGGAACGCCAACGGGCGGTACGGACCTGCTCGTCCTCGGTCCATTCGACGACCGGGGGGTGGTTCACCGCAGTGTGCCTCGCGTCAGTGGTTCGGGCCCGCGCCCCCGCTGGGGAGAGGGAGGGGCGGGTGGTGACGTTCGACTCTACTCCGTGCCGGGGGCGGGACCTTTGTCCCTGTCATGGCCGTCGGGACGGGGGGAAGGCTGGGGACAGCCGGCCGAAAGTTGTCCAGTGTCGCCACGCGGTCAAACGGGGCGCGGCCGTACAGGGGCGGCGGGCCGGCGTCCGTCGACGGATACGGGTGCGAGTTCCTGGTGGAGGCGTGTATGGGCACCTTGCCGGTCATCGTCGGCGTGGACGGGTCGCTGGACAGCGAGCGGGCGTTGCGCTGGGCGGCGGATGCGGCCCGGGCACGGGCGGCGCCGCTCCAGGTGGTGCACGTCTGGCCGTACGCCACCGCCGAGCGGGCCGCGGCCGGTGAGCAGGGCGGCGATCCGGTGCTGGCCGGCCTGCGGGACCGGCCCTTCCTCGCCGGGCTGCCGGAGGTGGCGTTCCGCGGGCTGAGCGGGCCGGCCGACGCCGAGCTGCCCGCCCTCGGTACCGAGGGCCAACTGCTGGTCCTGGGATCGCGCGGCCGGGGCGGCTTCGCCAGTCTGCTGCTCGGTTCCAACGGCCTGGCCTGCGCCGCCCGGTCCGCCTGCCCGGTCGTGGTGGTGCCGCGCCCGGACCGCGCCGGCGCCGAGCGGGGCCCGGACGGCGAGGCGGTGCCGCCGGCCGTCCGCCAGGTGACCCTGGGCATGGACCCCTCCTCCGACGAGCCCGCCGCGGTCGGCTTCGCGTTCGCCGAAGCGGCCCGGCGGGGCGCCCGCCTCCAGGTCGTCTCCGGCTACAACTGGCCGATGCTGCTACCGCCCGCCTTCGAGTTCGCGGCGGTCTACGAGGGCACGCAGCAGCAGTACGAGGACGCGCTCGGCGTGCAGTTGGTGGACGCGATCGCTCCGCACCGGGCCCGGCACCCGGAGGTCGAGGTGGCGGTGCGGCTGCGTGCCGAGGACGCCGCCGGGCAGTTGGTGGCGGCGTCCGCCGGCAGCGATCTGGTCGTGGTGGCGCGGCACCGGCGCCGGCTGCCGATCGGCCCGCGGCTGGGCTCGGTGGCGCACGCGGTGCTGCTGCACGCGGTCTGCCCGGTCGCCGTGGTGCCGGAGACGCCGGCTGCGGAGGGTGGCGCCGAGCGCGGTGGCACCGAGGACGGCGGTTCGGCGGGCGCTTCCGGGATGTGAGGCGCGTCTGGGACGTGAGGTGAGCGCGTCCGAGGCATGAGGCGGACGCTTCCGGACGTCGTTACCGCTGGCCCCCTGCCGCGGGCCACCGGCCCCTGTCGCGGGCGCTCGCCCGTCAGTCAGTGCGCGGCGGTCTCCCGCTCCGGGCGCCGGACGAGGTAGGCGGCCACCGAGCCGGCGACGAAGAGCGCGAGGACGGAGAGGGCGGTGCTCACCCAGGACGTGCCGAGCCAGTGGCCGCCGAAGTAGCCCAGGCTGACGCTGTAGGAGGCCCAGGCCAGCCCGGCCAGCGCCGACCAGGGGAGGAACTCGCGCACCGTCCGGTGGGCCACCCCGGCGCCCAGGCTGACCACGGAGCGTCCGGCGGGCGCGAAACGGGCCAGTACGACGATGCCGCCGCCGCCCCGGGTGAGCGCGGCGCCCAGCCGCTGCTGGGCCGCGGACAGCCGACGGGAGCGGCCGATGGCGCGGTCGAAGCGGTCCCCGCCGCGCCAGGCCAGCCGGTAGGCGACCAGGTCGCCGAGGACCGAGGCGGCGGCCGCGCAGAGCACCAGGGAGGCCATTTCGGCCAGGTGGTTACCGGTGTGGACGGTGGCGGCGACGTCTGCGGCGGCGGGGCCGGAGCCGGCGGCCGTGGTGGCCGCGGTGATCACCAGGACCCCGCTCGGCAGGATCGGGACGAAGACATCGAGGACGATCGAGAGGCTGACGACCACGTACACCCACGGGGTGCCGCTCAGCGACCCCAGGCTTTCCAGCAACGTCCTGCTCCCGGTCCGAACCCGCCGCGACGTCGCTCGGCGCGGCAGGGGCGGCACTACGGCCATACAGCGTACGCCTGGCCGGAAACACACCATGGGCCGGGGCGGCGAAACGCTCCGCCCCGGCCCATGGCCGCCGTCGAGGCGCGTCAGACGGTGCTCGGCGCGCGCTCGCCGGCGGGCGCCTGCTGCGCCGAACCGCCGAAGAAGAGCCGGTCCAGCGCCCACGAGCCGGGGCCGACGAAGACGATCAGCAGGAACGCCCAGGAGAACATCGCGGCCGCCTCGCCGCCGTTCTGTATCGGCCACAGAGCGTTCGGCTGGTGCATCGAGAAGTAGGCGTAGGCCATCGAGCCGGAGCTGACGAGGGCCGCCGCGCGGGTGCCCAGGCCCAGCATGACGAGGAGGCCGCCGGCCAGCTGGATGACCGCGGCGTACCAGCCGGGCCAGGTGCCGGTCGGGACGGTGTGACCGGGGCCGGCTCCCATCGCGCCGCCGAGGATGCCGAACAGCGAGGAGGCGCCGTGGCTGGCGAAGAGCAGGCCGACGACGACGCGGAAGAGCGCCAGGACGTGTGGCGTGTTCTTTTCGGTGAAGGAGCTGAGGGGAGCGGACATGCGGTGACTCCTAGTTCTTCGGTCTTCGGGGACGAACGGACGCGGGGGACGGGCGCGCCCGCCGGAGTCTTGAGATTAGGCCGACCTAACTAGTACTTGCAAGTTCAACAGTCTGCCAATAGGGGACCTATTGATCCGAACCAATCCGAACCAAGGGGTCTGACTTAAGGGGAAGGAGCCTGAATCAAGGGGTAGGGGCGGTGTCGGGTGGTACGGAGCGCCGACATGACTGATGGCCGACCGGTACGCGGGAGGGCGTGCCGGCCGGCCATCAGGGGGCGGCTCAGGTGTCGAGCTATGGCTGCGGGCTGCGGGCCGTGGCTCGGGTGTGGATCAGGCGGTGATCCGGACGGCGATTCCGCCGTCCGCCAGGCCCTCGATACGGACCTGGGTGAGGTCGCGGACGTGGGCGGTGGGGGCGAACGCGGCGGCGCGGTCGCCGACCCCGATGACCCGCATCCCGGCGGCCCGCCCGGCCTCGATGCCCACCTCGGAGTCCTCGAAGACCAGGCAGTCCTCGGGTGCGAAACCCAGTTCGGCGGCGCCCTTGAGGAAGCCCTCCGGGTCCGGCTTGCTGGCGCTCACGCTCTCCGCGGTGATCCTGACATCCGGCATGGGAAGTCCCGCCGCGCCCATGCGGGCCTCTGCCAGTGCGGCGTCGGCGCTGGTCACCAGGGCGTGCGGGAGCTGGGCGAGGGCGGTCATGAAGGCGGGCGCGCCGACCACCGGCACCACGCCCTCCATGTCGGCGGTCTCCTGCTCCAGCATCCGGCGGTTGTCCGCGACGTTCTGCTCCATGGGGCGGTCCGGCAGCAGCGCCGCCATCGTGGCCCAGCCCTGCCGCCCGTGGACGACCTTGAGGACGTCCTCCGCGGGCAGTGACTGCTCGGCCGCCCAGCGGCGCCAGCAACGCTCCACGACGGCCTCGGAGTTGACGATCGTGGAGTCCATGTCCAGCAGCAGGGCGCGGGCTATGAGCGTGGTGGTGGCCGTCATCGGCGGGCTCCTGGGCGCGAGGGGCTGGCAGCGAACTGTCAGGACGTGCAGGGCAGGAAAAACACAAGCGGTCCCGCCCGCCGGTCAGGGAGTGCGGGCGGAACCACTTTGTTTTTTCACGATACAAAACGGGTGTCGGCGCGACAACCGTCCGGCCCCCTCGATCGGCATGGCATTCGTCACGGTCAGGCGGACATGTCGCACCTTGTCGGGTCTGCGGTGGGCCCGCGGTAGGCGGTGGGCCGGTCTGGGCCGGAGCGGGCCGGGCTGAGCCGGAGTGGGCTGCCCCCCACCCCCTCGCCCGCCCCCTCGGCGGGCCATATCGGGTGGAACCGCCCACGATGGAGACACGATGGAGAGAAGCCCGGACGGCCGGGAAGCCGACCGGACGCGGTCGTACGCGCCCACGCCCACCCCGAGTGCCGACGCCCGCGCCCTGAGCGACGCCCGCGCCCCGAGGAAAGACCACGCACCACGCCGGACACGAGGGAGACGACGCTCATGGCGCAGGACACCAGCGCTCCCGCCGTCGCCGGCGAGGACCGGTCCCGGCGGACGGTCCTCGTCTCGATCGGCGCGCTGCTGCTCGGCTTGCTCATCGCGGCACTCGACCAGACCATCGTCGCCACCGCGCTGCCCACCATCGTCAGCGACCTGGGCGGCCTCGAGCACCTCTCCTGGGTGGTCACCGCCTATCTGCTGGCGTCCACGGCCGCGACGCCCCTGTGGGGCAAGCTCGGCGACCAGTACGGCCGCAAGAAGCTGTTCCAGACGGCCATCGTGATCTTCCTGATCGGTTCGGTGCTCTGCGGCCTCGCGCAGAACATGGTCCAGTTGATCGGTTTCCGGGCACTCCAGGGACTGGGCGGCGGCGGTCTGATCGTGCTGTCGATGGCGATCGTCGGCGACATCGTGCCGCCCCGCGAACGCGGCAAGTACCAGGGGCTGTTCGGCGCTGTGTTCGGCGGCACCAGCGTCCTCGGGCCGCTGCTCGGCGGGCTGTTCGTGGACCACCTCAGCTGGCGCTGGGTCTTCTACATCAACGTCCCCATCGGCGCCGTCGCACTCGTCGTCATCGCGGCCGCGCTGCACATACCGGCCCGCCGCACCCCGCACCGCATCGACTACCTGGGCACCGCGCTGATCGCCGCGGTCGCCGCCTGCCTGGTCCTGATGACCTCGCTCGGCGGCGTCAGCTACCCGTGGGCCTCCTGGCAGACCGCCCTGCTCGCCGGACTCGGCGCGGTGCTGCTCGCGGCGTTCGTCCGCGTCGAGCGAAGGGCCGCCGAACCCGTCATCCCGCTGCGCCTGTTCACCCTGCGCACCTTCACGCTCTGCGCGGTCATCGGCTTCGTCATCGGCTTCGCGATGTTCGGCTCGATGACGTACCTGCCGACATTCCTCCAGGTCGTCCAGCGGGTCTCGCCGACCATGTCCGGTGTGCACATGCTGCCGATGGTGTTCGGCATGCTGCTCTCCTCGACGGCCTCCGGGCAGATCGTCTCCCGCACCGGCCACTACAAGGTCTTCCCCATCGCCGGCACCGCCGTGGTCACCCTCGGCCTGCTGCTCCTGCACCGGCTCGACCCGTCCAGCGGCGTCGCCCTGATGAGCACCTACTTCTTCGTCTTCGGCTTCGGGCTCGGCCTGGTCATGCAGGTCCTCGTCCTCATCGTGCAGAACGCCGTGCCCTACGAGGACCTCGGGGTGGCCACTTCGGGCGCCACCTTCTTCCGCTCCATCGGCGCCTCGTTCGGCGTCTCCATCTTCGGCACGATCTTCGCGGGCCGGCTCGGCCCGCGGGTCGCCGACGCCCTCTCCGGCGCGACGCTGCCGCCCGGCGTCTCGCCGTCGGCGATCGCCGAGGACCCGCGGACGATCGGCAAGCTGCCGCCCGCGCAGGCCGCCGGCGTCCTCGGTGCCTACTCCACCTCCATCACCGACGTCTTCCTCTACGCTGTCCCGGTCGTCCTCGTCGCCTTCGCCCTGGCCTGGTTCCTCAGGGAGGAGCCGCTGCGCGGCAGCGTCACCGCCCCCGACACCAGCGAGGTCCTCTGTTCCAACCCGGTCGAGCGGTCGTCCCGTGAGGAGGTCGCCCGTGCGCTCTCCAAACTGGGCAGCATGGAGGGCCGCAAGGACATCTACGAGAAGATCACCGCCCGCGCCGGCCTGGACCTCAAACCGGCCGCCAGCTGGCTGGTGTTGCGCATCCAGCGCTGCGGTTCGCTGGAGCCGGGGCTGCTGGCGGAACGCAGCCGGGTGCCGCTCGGTGTCGTCACCGAGGGCGTCCGGCAGATCGAGGAACGCGGGCTGGCGCGGCGCGAGGGGCTGATGCTGCTGCTCACCGACCGCGGGCGGGAGGCCGCGGAGCGGCTCGCGGCGGCGCGGCAGCAGTCGCTGGCGCAGCTGCTCGGCGACTGGTGGACCGTGGACCGGCCCACCGATCTCACCGAACTCGTCCAGGAGTTGACGGCGGAGCTGTGCGGCTCGGACGGGGAGGAGCCGCACGACGGCGACGCCCGCCGGCCGGTGCCGCGCACCGCGGCCCGCACCACACCCCGCTCGCCCCGGCCGCCCGACCTCACCAAGTGACCGCCGTCTCCGCCCCGTCGGCCCCCGCCCCCTGTCGCGGTGCGGTCAGCCGCTTCTCGAAGAAGATCTCCGCATACGGATCACCGAAGTGGTACGGGGCGATCTCGACGTAACCACGCCGGCGGTACAGCGCGATGGCCTCGGTCAGATCCAGCCGGGTGTCCAGCCGGATCCGCTCGGCGCCCAGCCGCGCCGCGGCCGCCTCCGCGGCCCGCAGCAGCCCGCCGGCGATGCCCAGACCGCGCTTGCCGGGCCGGACGAACACCTGCTTCAGCTCGGCGGTACGGGCGTCCAGCAGCCGGGTCCCGGCGCAGCCGGCCGGCTCGTCGCCGTGCCGGGCCACCAGCAGCACCCCGCGCGGCGGCCGCAGCCCGTCGCCCGTGTGCCCGGCCACGCCCCGGTCGATCTCCTCCGGCGTCGCGCGGCGCCCCTCGTGCAGCGTGTAATAGCGGTCGGCGACCTCGGTGTAGTACGCGCGGAACAGGGCCCGCGCCACCGGCGCGTCGACCGGCTCGGCGGCGATCGACCAGGACGGGACGGCGGCTTCACTCATGGCGGCATTCTCCCGACGCCACCGCCCGCGAACGCGACTCGATTGAGCGCGACTTGTGCCCGACATGCGAACCGCACGGACGCGTATCCGCGCGATCAGCCCTGCTTGGGCGCGGCCTGCTGCACCACCTCGAAGGACCACAGCGTCGAACCGCTCGCGGCCGGCTTCGGCCGCTCGCCGCCCTCACCACCGTGCTGGTGCGCGGCCTTCATCGGCCCCTCCATCCACGCCTGGAACGACTCCTCGTCGCGCCACCGCGTGTAGACGAGGTACTGGTCGGTGCCCTCCACGGGGCGCAGCAGCTCGAACCACTCGAAGCCGTCCGCGGAATCGACCGTCCCGGCACGCGAAGCGAACCGCTTCTCCAGCACCTCACGCTGCTCCGCGGGAACGGTCAGCACATTGATCTTCACGACGCTGGCCACAGGGCACCTCTCCTCGAATCTCCTCGAACGGACGCCGAACCGGTGTCACCACCTCATCCGGATGCCTCAGTTTCCTACACCACCCCGTCAAAGCGCCGTGAGGACGGCCCCGGTGGCGTCGGTCGCCAACGCCAACGCGGCCGGCCGCCGAGCCCCTTGGGGCAGGCGGCCGGCCGCGCGTCAGTGGTGGCGCGGGTCGCGGGCGGCTCAGCCGGTCGCGCCGGCCGTGGCCAGCTGACGGGCCTCGGCCTCGGTCTCCACCGCCGGCGGGGAGCCGGGCAGCGGCTTGCGGGCGCTCTCCGACATCAGCAGGACGGCGATGCCGCCGATCACGGCCGCCGCCATCATGTAGTAGGCGGGCACCATCTTGTTGCCGGTCGCGCCGATCAGGGCGGTGACCACCAGCGGCGTGGTCCCGCCGAAGAGCGACACCGAGACGTTGAAGCCGATCGACAGCGAGCCGTAGCGCACCTTGGTCGGGAAGAGCGCGGGCAGCGTCGAGGGCATCGCGGCGGTGAAGCACACCAGCAGCAGGCCGAGCGCGCCCATGCCCACGGCGATGGCGGCCAGCGAACCCTGCCGGATCAGCAGCAGCGCCGGCACCGACAGCACCAGGAAGCCCAAGCAGCCGGCGCCGATGACCGGACGGCGGCCGAACCGGTCGGCCAGCTTGCCCACGAAGGGCTGCACGCCCATCATCGCGACCATCACGCCGAGCACGACCAGCAGCCCGTGCGTCTCGTCGTACTTCAGCTCCGAGGTGAGGTAACTCGGCATGTACGACAGCAGCATGTAGTCGGTGACGTTGAAGACCAGGACCAGGCCGATGCAGAGCAGCATCGCCCGCCACTGGCCGAAGATCATCTCGCGGATGCCGATCCGCTTCTCGACCGCGCGCCGCTCCTTCTCGCGCGCGTGCGCCTCCCTCTCCAGCTGGGCGAAGGCCGGCGTCTCTTCGAGGCGGAGCCGCAGGTAGAGGCCGATGATGCCCATCGGACCGGCGATCAGGAACGGGATCCGCCAGCCCCACGAGTGGAGGTCCTCGGTGGACAGCAGCGCGGTCATCAGGGTGACCAGGCCGGCGCCGCCGACGTAGCCGGCGAGGGTGCCGAACTCCAGCCAGCTGCCCAGGAATCCGCGCTTCTTGTCGGGCGCGTACTCGGCGATGAAGGTCGAGGCGCCACCGTATTCGCCACCGGTGGAGAAGCCCTGCACCAGGCGGGCGGCCAGCAGCAGGATGGGCGCGCCCACGCCGATCGCGGCGTACGACGGGATCAGGCCGATGGCGAAGGTGCCCGCGGCCATCATGATCATGGTGATGGCGAGGACCTTCTGGCGGCCGATGCGGTCGCCGAGCGGGCCGAAGAACATGCCGCCGAGCGGGCGCACCAGGAAGGCCGCGGCGAACGCGCCGAAGGTCGAGAGCAGCTGCGCGGTCGGGTTCCCGGACGGGAAGAAGACATGGCCGAGGGTGACCGCGATGTAGCTGTAGACGCCGAAGTCGAACCACTCCATCGCGTTGCCGAGGGCGGCCGCCGAGACCGCGCGCTTGACCATCGCGGGGTCGACGACCGTGACCTCGCCCGGTGTCTGCGGGGCCGCCTTCCGCGGCTCGGTGGCGGCTCCGGCGCTTCTGGCGACGCCCGAACGGGACCCGGCTGCGAGGGGGGACTGCGTCGGCACGTGTTCGCTCGCCTGCGCTCTCTGGGACGACTACAAGGACCTGCCCCGCCATGGCGTGGAGGGGCAAAGGACGACCATACGGGCAGACCGGGTCATCACGGACAGTGTGCAGATGACTGCACAGTCGCCCGCCTACCCCCTCCTCGCTGGGTAAACGTGCATCCGTGAACTTTTTTCCGTGAGGTGTGTTTGTGATCCATCTCGCGGGGATCGGCCGCAACCGAGGGCGGATTGTGGTCCGCGTCACGTGACGCGCGGGCGCCCGGAGCGTGTTCGTTCGCATACGGCAACGGCATGAGAGGCGGCGGGCATACGGACCCAGAGGGGCGGATACGGAAACGGCGCGGCGGTGCGTCGCGCACCGCCGCGCCGAAGGATCGTCGCGTCCCTCCAGGATCGGTCATCGGCCCGGACCCCGCCACTCGGGCGGCGTGCCGGTGCCTCTGCCGCGGCCGGTGCTTCACGGCATCCACGCCTCGTAGGACAGCACCTCGCCCGCGCTGATCCGGAAGTCGGGCAGGGGCTTGGTGAAGGTGATCTCCGTGCCGAGGAGTTGGCCGGTGCGCGGATCGAGGATCACCATCTGGCGGGTGGCGTCAAGGGCACCGTCGGGCCCGTCGTGCACGAACGCCTGCCCGCGGCGGCCCAGTCGGTCGGTGACCGCGCCGGCCGGCCGCAGGCCCCTGGTGTCCGCCAGCATCCGCACGATCGCCGCCGTCTCCCGCGGCCCCGGTGTCCACTCCTGGCGGAACGAGGAGAGCGCCGTCAGCAGTTGCGGCACGGCCGCGGGGTCGTTGCCGCCCGACGCGCCGTAACGGGAGACGAGCAGCGCGCGCAACGCCCTCGGGTCGGTGGGCGGCTCCGTACGGGCGGCGAGCCCGCCGCGCGCTCCGCCCGAACCCGCCGGATAGGTCGCGCGGTGCAGCACCCTGCCGTCGCTGACGGTCCGCCAGCGGCCACCGTCGTCGTGGACGACCGGGCGTCCCGGATGGCGCGGGTCGGTGGCCACCACCAGTTCGGAGCCGCTGCCGTCGGCGTTCCACCGGGTGACGCGCTCCTCGGGGACGGTCACCGGGGACGCTGCGTCCGGGCCGGTCCCCACGGACAGGCTCCAGCTCTGCAGATGGCTGCCGCGCCGCGGCCCGTCCTGCGGGCCGGCCGTCCGGGCCCGGGCCTCCGCGAGGCGGGCCAGCCCGTCCAGGGACGGCTCGGCGCCGACCACGCGCGGCACGAGCGCGGACGGTGCCGCGACCGCCGGGCTGCTGCCGGCGTCGGTCAGGGTGAAGGCCAGCACCGCGACCAGCGCCAGCACGGCCGCCTCGGCGCGCAGCACCAGACGGCGGCGGGCCCGCCGGGTGCGGGCGCTGTGCAGCAGGCGGTTCAGGGCGCGTTCGGCGGTGGCGTCCAACGGGCGGTCCCGCCAGCGCCCTTCACCGGCCGGCACCGGGTCGGCCGCCCGCAGCAGCTCCAGTTCGTCACTCATGGCCGTCGCCTCCTCCTCGTACGGACACGGTGGTCCGGGTGCGGTCGATCTCCGCGCGCAGGCGGCGCCGGGCCCGGTGCAGCCGCATGGCCGCCGCGCTCCGGCCGCAGTCGAGGGCCACCGCCAGCTCCTCGACGGTCAGTTCCTCCCAGGCGGTCAGCCGCAGGACCTCCTGGTCGGCGGCGGACAGCCGGCCCAGGGCCTCGTGCACCCAGGCGCCGGGCCGCTCGGCGTCCGGGCTCTCCACGGTCTGCCGGCCGTGCGCCGCCTCGTGATTGCCCAGCCGGTGCAGCAGCCGCCGGTAACGGCCGATCCCGCGCACCGTGTTGGCCAGGCAGTTCCGGGCCACCCCGTACAGCCAGGGCAGCGGCGCGTCGGGGAGTTCGGCGCGCCGCCGCCACGCTATGGAGAAGACGTCGGCCACCACCTCCTCGACCTCGTGTGCCGGGGCGTCCAGCCGTCGCGCCACAAAGCGGCTGACCGCCCAGTAGTGCGCGCGGTAGGCCGCGGCGAAGGCGTCGTCCGTGCTCATGAAACCCCTGTGTCCGGCATCGCCCCGATCGTCACACCCCGCACTCGTGACGCATCCCACCCTCCCGGTAGCCCGTTTCGCGCCGGTGACCGGTGACGATGCGCGGGGAGGCGGACACCTACGGGGCATGAAGTTCCCCGCAACCTCCTCCCCGACGGCCGGATCCGCCGTGCCGCGGGCCGCCACGGCACGTCCCGCGACGCGCCGGAACCCGGTGACGTGGCTGACGACCACCGACCACAAGACCATCGGCACGCTCTATCTGGTGACCGCCTTCGCGTTCTTCTGCCTCGGCGGGCTGCTGGCGCTGCTGATGCGTGCCGAGCTGGCCCGCCCCGGCCACCAGCTGCTGTCGAACGAGCAGTTCAACCAGGCGTTCACGATGCACGGCACGATCATGCTGCTGATGTTCGCGACGCCGCTGTTCGCCGGTTTCGCCAACTGGATCATGCCGCTGCAGATCGGCGCGCCCGACGTGGCGTTCCCGCGGCTGAACATGTTCGCCTACTGGCTCTACCTCTTCGGCTCGCTGATCGCGGTCGCCGGCTTCCTCACCCCGCAGGGTGCCGCGGACTTCGGCTGGTTCGCCTACTCGCCGCTCTCGGACGCGGTGCGGTCGCCCGGCGTCGGCGCCGACATGTGGATCATGGGTCTGGCCTTCTCGGGCTTCGGCACGATCCTGGGTTCGGTCAACTTCATCACCACCATCATCTGCATGCGCGCTCCGGGCATGACGATGTTCCGGATGCCGATCTTCACCTGGAACGTGCTGCTGACCGGTGTGCTGGTCCTGCTGGCCTTCCCGGTGCTGGCGGCCGCGCTGTTCGCCCTGGAGGCGGACCGTAAATTCGGTGCCCATGTCTTCGACGCGGCCAATGGCGGCGCACTGCTGTGGCAGCACCTTTTCTGGTTCTTCGGGCATCCCGAGGTGTACATCATCGCGTTGCCGTTCTTCGGCATCATTTCCGAGGTCATTCCGGTCTTCTCCCGGAAGCCGATGTTCGGTTACATCGGTCTGATCGCGGCGACGGTGTCGATTGCCGGTCTTTCGGTGACGGTGTGGGCGCACCACATGTACGTCACGGGTGGCGTGCTGTTGCCGTTCTTCTCGTTCATGACGTTCCTGATCGCGGTGCCGACCGGGGTGAAGTTCTTCAACTGGATCGGCACGATGTGGAAGGGCTCGCTGTCCTTCGAGACGCCGATGCTGTGGGCGATCGGCTTTCTGATCACGTTCACCTTCGGTGGTCTGACCGGTGTGATCCTGGCGTCGCCGCCGATGGACTTCCACATCTCGGACTCGTACTTCGTGGTGGCTCACTTCCACTATGTGGTGTTCGGTACGGTCGTCTTCGCGATGTTCGCCGGTTTCCACTTCTGGTGGCCGAAGTTCACCGGCAAGATGCTCGACGAGCGACTGGGCAAGATCACGTTCTGGACGCTTTTCATCGGCTTCCACGGCACGTTCCTCGTCCAGCACTGGCTCGGCGCGGAAGGAATGCTGCGCCGCATTCCCGACTATCTCGCCGCCGACGGCTTCACCACCCTCAACACCGTCTCATCCATCTTTTCCTTCCTGCTCGGCCTGTCGATCCTGCCGTTCCTCTACAACGTCTGGAAGACCGCCAAGTACGGCGAGAAGGTCGTGGTGGACGATCCGTGGGGATATGGCCGCTCGCTGGAGTGGGCGACCTCCTGCCCGCCGCCGCGGCACAACTTCCTCACCCTGCCGCGCATTCGCTCCGAATCCCCGGCGTTCGATCTGCATCATCCCGATGTCGCGGCCGCGATCGAACGGTGAGGAAAGCGTGAGGGGGCAGGAAATGCCGAGGGCCGACGGGACCGGCGGGACCGGCGAGGGAGAGCATCGCCGGATGGCGGCGGCGATCAACGAGATCGAGGGGTATCTGCTGTGGGCGGCGGAAGAAGAACGGGCCCGCAGCCGGGCGGAGGAATTCTGTGCCCGGCTGCCCTGGCTCACCGCGTCCCAGCGCGAGGACGTCGTCCGGCAGTACTGCCGGGAGCAGCGCGCGCAGTCCCGCTCCTATTGCGAGCGCGTCGCGGCCCGCAGCGCCGCCCTGCGGACCGAGTACGAGGGCGTCTACCGCAGGCTGCGGCGCCGCGTCGTGGCCGCGCTGCTCGGCGTCGGCGTCGTCGAGGTGCTCACCCTGGCGGTGCTCTCCCTCAGCGGTAGCGCACCCGGAGTTCCTTGACCCCGTTGAGCCAGGCGGAGCGCAGCCTCCGGGGGTCGCCGGCCAGCGAGATCCCGGGTACGGCGTCCGCGAGGGCGTTGAAGATCAGGTCGATCTCCAGCACGGCCAGGGACTTGCCCAGGCAGAAGTGCGGACCGCCGCCGCCGAAGCCCAGGTGGGGGTTGGGATCGCGGGTGATGTCGAAGACGTCGGGCCGGTCGAAGACCTCGGGGTCGTGGTTGGCGGAGGAGTAGAAGATCCCGACCCGCTGGCCCTTCCTGATGTGCGCGCCGCCCAGCTCGGTGTCCTGGGTGGCAGTGCGCTGGAAGGAGACCACCGGGGTCGCCCACCGCACGATCTCCTCGGCGGCGGTCGCCGGGCGCTCGCCCTTGTAGAGCTCCCACTGGTCGGGGTGGGTGAGGAAGGCGTGCATGCCGTGGGTGATGGCGTTGCGGGTGGTCTCGTTGCCGGCCACCGCCAGCAGCAGCACGAAGAACCCGAACTCGTCGGAGCCGAGGTTCCCCTCGTCCTCGGCCGCCACCAGCCGGCTGACGATGTCCTTGGCCGGGCACTCCTTGCGGGCCGCGGCGAGGTTCATCGCGTACGAGATCAGCTCCGTGGCCGCGTTGGTGCCGACCTCCTCGGTGATGGCCAGTTCCGGGTCGTCGTAGGCGATCATCTTGTTCGACCACTCGAAGATCCGGGCCCGGTCCTCCTGCGGGATGCCGATGAGCTCGGCGATCGCCTGGAGGGGGAGTTCGCAGGCGACGTCGGTGACGAAGTCGCCGGAGCCCTTGCGTCGAGCCTCCTCGACGATGTGCCCGGCCCGCCGGCGCAGGGCCTCCTCCAGGGCGCGGATGGCCCGCGGGGTGAAGCCGCGCTGGACGATCTGGCGGACCCGGGTGTGCTCCGGCGGGTCCATGTTCAGCATGATCAGCTTCTGGACCTCGATCTGGTCCCGGGAGATGGCCGAATTGAACCGGATGATCGAGGTGTTGAGGTTGGCCGAGAACACCTCCGGTTTGGTGGAGACCTCCTTGACGTCCTGGTGCCGGGTGACGGCCCAGTAGCCGTCGTCGTCGAAGCCGGCGATGCCGTGCGGCTGGGCGTTCCACCACACCGGCGCGGTCCGGCGCAGCCGTGCGAACTCCGGGAGCGGGACCCGGGACTGGTAGACGTCGGGGTCGGTGAAGTCGAACCCTTCGGGCAGCGCGGGGCAGTGCATCGGCGACTCCTGGTCCAGCTGACGTGGGACGCCCTGATGGCACCGTCGTCCGGCCGACAGCTTGACTGACGACAGCTTGGCTGACGGGCCATCAGATGCAGGTCGCGGTGAAGGTAGTAACGAGTTCTACAAGTGGCAAGGGTCACGGCAACGCCACTTGTGTACAAGGGCGGTGCGGCCCTCTTGCGCCGCACTGAACGGCTCACGAGACTGTTCGCGGAACTAGAACGCGTACTAGTTCTGCCCTCCGTGGGTGCCGGGACGCCCGCGGACGCGAGGAGAGGACGAGTTGAGTCATGGCCGCGGAACCCGTCATCGTCGAAGCAGTACGCACCCCCATCGGCAGGCGCCAGGGCGCGCTCGCCAACCTCCACCCCGCCTATCTCCTGGGTGAGACGTACCGCGAACTCCTCGCCCGCACCGGCATCCAGCCCGACTGCGTGGAACAGATCGTCGGCGGCACCGTCACCCATGCCGGCGAGCAGTCCATGAACCCCGCCCGCAACGCCTGGCTCACCATGGGCCTGCCCTACGAGACCGCCGCCACCACCGTGGACTGCCAGTGCGGCTCCTCCCAGCAGGCCAACCACATGGTCGCCAACATGATCGCGGGCGGTGTGATCGACATCGGCATCGGCTGCGGCGTCGAGGCGATGTCCCGGGTCCCGCTCGGCAGCGGCTCCAAGCACGGCCCCGGCAAACCCTGGCCCGACGAGTGGAACGTCGACCTGCCCAACCAGTTCGAGGCCGCCGAGCGGATCGCCCGCCACCGCGGCCTGACCCGCGAGAAC
The DNA here is from genome assembly GCF_051603415.1 of Streptomyces sp. S186. Classification (NCBI taxonomy): domain Bacteria; kingdom Bacillati; phylum Actinomycetota; class Actinomycetes; order Kitasatosporales; family Streptomycetaceae; genus Streptomyces; species Streptomyces sp. S186. The sequence continues at coordinate 5,764,660 of NZ_CP193932.1, forward strand.
GTCGACACGCTCGGCCTGCTCTCCCAGGAGCGGGCCGCCACCGCCTGGGCCGAGGAGCGTTTCAAACGGGAGACCTTCGCCGTCCAGGTCCCCACCACCGAGGACGAACAGGCCGCCGGGCAGGGCATGTGGCGGCTGGTCGACCGCGACGAGGGCCTGCGCGACACCAGTATGGAGGCCCTCGCCGGCCTCAAGCCGGTGATGCCCACCGCCGTCCACACCGCCGGCAACTCCTCGCAGATCTCCGACGGCGCCGCCGCCCTGCTGTGGGCCTCCAAGAAGATGGCACGCGCCCTCCGGCTGCGGCCCCGGGCCCGCATCGTCGCCCAGGCACTCGTCGGCTCCGACCCGCACTTCCACCTCGACGGGCCGATCGACGCCACCCGGGCCGTCCTCGGCAAGGCCGGGATGTCGCTCAGGGACATCGACCTGGTCGAGATCAACGAGGCGTTCGCCTCCGTGGTGCTCTCCTGGGTGCAGGTCTTCGACCAGGACCTGGAGAAGGTCAACGTCAACGGCGGCGCCATCGCCCTCGGCCACCCGGTCGGTGCCACCGGCGCCCGCCTCCTCACCACCGCCCTGCACGAACTGGAGCGTCGCGACAAGGAGTTCGCCCTGATCACCATGTGCGCGGGCGGAGCGCTGGCGACGGCGACGATCATTCAGCGGCTTTAGCGCGGTCGGGGCCGGTCGGACGCGGGGTCGGTCGGTCGGGTGCACGCGCCCGGTTGTCTGGCCGGCCCCTGAGAGGGGAACTCGGGGGAACCCTGAGGGAGTTGGGGGTTGACCCGCATGCCGCGGAGGGCCGGGCCGCCGTAGCGTCAAAGCCATGAAGCAGACCGATCCGCACCACGCAGCCCGCCCCGCCGTCACCCGCCCCGCCGCCCTCCGCACTGCCGCCCTGCCGGGGGTGCAGGCGATGCAGGCGGCCGCGCCGCCCGGCGCCCGCGCGGGTCCGTCAGGACCGGCCCGCCGGCCCGGCAGGGTCCACGAACTCCACCGGCGCCTCGAACGCCGCCCGGCGCGTCGCCCGCCGCAGCGCCTTCAGCACCGTGCCGCCGAGCGTCAGCGTGAGCACGACGGTGACCACCGCCCGCGGCAGGTCCCACCCCAGGGACGTGGCCAGGCAGTACGCCAGATAGCGCGTCAGGTTGGCGGAGAGCGGATCGCCCGGCACGAACGACACCCCGGACGCCAGCCCGCCGATGTACGGCCAGCCCTGGAGGTTCATCACCAGGCCATAGCCGACCGACGCCACCGCCCCGTACCCCGCCAGCAGGAACAGCTCGCGGCGGCCCCGCCATCTCCCCCGAACTCCCGGCTCCGCTTGAGCAGGGGCGACCACCGCGGGCCCCGGCAGTAGCCCCGCCCCCATCGACACCCAGCCCATCGACAGCATCTGGAACGGCATCCATGGTCCGACACCGCCCGTCAGCAGCGCCGAGGCGAACATCGCCACCGACCCCAGCACGAATCCGAAACCTGGCCCCAGCACCCGCCCCGACAGCACCATCAGGAAGAACATCGGCTCGATCCCCGCGGTCCCCGCGCCCAGCGGCCGCAACGCCGCCCCAGCCGCGGCCAGTACCCCGAGCATCGCGATCGCCTTGGCATCCAGGCCGCTGTCGGCGATGGTGGCCACCACCACCGCCAACAGCAGCGGCAACAGCGCGGCGAACAGCCACGGAGCGTCCTGCGAATGCGCCAGCCCGGACGCGGAACCGGCCAGCAACGGCCAGCCGAAGGCCACCACGCCGATCGCCGACACCAGACACAGCGCGGCGACCGACCGCGGACCGAGCCGCACCGCACGCACCCGCCGGGCCGGCGCCGTCACGCCGAGGCCCCTTCCAGGGAACGGGCCACCTGCGCGACGGTCAGCCACGGCAGCGGCGCCAGCACCTTGGCGACCTGCGGGGCGAACGCCGGGGAGGAGACCACCACGTCCTCGGTCGGACCGTCCGCGACGACCTCCCCGTCCGCCAGGATCACCACCCGGTGGGCGAGTTCGGCGGCGAGCTCCACATCGTGGGTGGCCAGCACGCACGCCTGACCCTCGGCGGCCAGCCCCCGCACCACCTCGACCAGCCGGGCCTTGGCCGCGTAGTCCAGGCCCCGGGTGGGCTCGTCGAGCAACAGCAGCGGCGGGCGGGCGGTCAGCACCACCGCCAGCGCCAGCGCCAGTCGCTGTCCCTCGGACAGATCCCGGGGATGGGCCGTATCCGGCACCCCGGGGAGCAGCCGCGCGACCAGCTCCCGGCAGCTCCCGGCGGGTGCGTCCGCGTCCCGGTCCGCCGCGCCGCACTCCGCCGCCACGGTGTCGGCCGACAGCAGGTCCCGAGGCTCCTGCGGCACCAGTCCGACCCGGCGCAGCAGCTCCCGCGGCCGCGCCTTGTGCGGGGCGGTACCCCCGATCCGCACCGACCCCGCCGACGGCGGATGCATCCCGACCAGCGTGCGCAGCAGCGTGGACTTGCCGGCACCGTTCCGTCCCATCAGGGCGACGGTCTCACCGGGCCGGACGGTCAGCCCCACGCCGTGCAGCACCGGAGTGCGGTCCCGGTGGACGCCGAGACCCGCGACCGCGGCGACCGGCTCCGCGTCCGTCCCCGGTTCGGCTCCTGGTCCGCCGGCCGGCCCGTCTCCCGGACCGGCCGCCCGTGCGGGAGCCGGGCCGGGAGACGGTACGGCCACCGCCGACAGCCGCTCCCGCAGCGCGGCCGCCTTCCGGCGGGCGTCCCGCACCGACAGTGGCAGCGGCGCCCAGCCGGCCAGCCGGCCCAGCTCGACCACCGGCGGCCGCACCGGCGAAGCGGCCATCATGTCGGCCGGATCGCCCATGATCGGGGCCGCGCCGGGCCCCGGCAGCAGGATCACCTGGTCCGCGTACTGCACCACCCGCTCCAGCCGGTGCTCGGCCATCAGCACCGTCGTCCCCAGGTCGTGCACCAGCCGCTGCAGCACCGCCAGGACCTCTTCGGCGGCCGCCGGGTCCAGTGCCGACGTCGGCTCGTCCAGCACCAGGACCTTGGGGTGCGTCGTCAGCACCGAACCGATCGCCACCCGCTGCATCTGCCCGCCGGACAGCGTGCGGATGGCCCGGTCCCGCAGCTCAGCCAGGCCCAGCAGGTCCAGGGTCTCCTCGACCCGGCGGCGCATCACGTCCGGGGCGAGCCCCAGCGACTCCATGCCGTAGGCCAGTTCGTCCTCGACAGTGTCGGTGACGAAGTGCGCCAGCGGGTCCTGGCCCACCGTCCCGACCACATCGGCCAGTTCACGCGGCGGATGGGTTCGAGTGTCCCGCCCGTCGACGGTGACCCGGCCGCGCAGGGTGCCGCCGGTGAAGTGCGGCACCAGCCCGCACACGGCGTTCAGCAGCGTCGACTTGCCGACCCCGGACGGGCCGACGAGGAGGCACAGCTCCCCCTCGGGCACGGTCAGGTCGACCCCCTGAAGAGCCGGTGCAGTGGCGTCCCCATAGGTGACCGAGACCTCCTCGAAGCGGATCACTGGGCGGACTCCTTCGTGCACGGGTCGGAATCGGAGGGATCGGAGGGAGGGGAGGGATGAGATGTACGGGAGGTATGAGGGACACGAGGGACACGAGGGACACGAGGGGGAGAGACAGTTGAGGTGGAGGAGGCCGACGAGGCCGAGCGGGCCGCCGGGACCGGAGCGCGGGCCCCGCCCCGAGTGGGTCCCGGTGCCGGTGCAACCACCGCCGGCACCAACCCCACCAGCAGCGACAGCGCCGGCCACAGCGGCAGCACCGGCGCCGTCAGCGGCACCGCCGGCGGATGCAGGGCCCCCGGCGCACAGCCGTTCGCCGCGATCATCAGCGCCGCGACCGCGACCCCCGAACCGGACACCAGCCACGCCCGGACGCCCCACGCCTCGGGCCGGTAGCGCGTCCGAACCGACCGGCGGCCGCCCAGCCACAGCCCGGCCAGTGCCGCCACCAGACCTACCGCCAGCAGCGGCAGCCCGTAGCCGCCCCCGGAATCGCCCAGCAGACCGTACGTCCCCGCGCACACCCCGAGCAGTCCGCCCAGGGTCAGCACCGACGTCAACCGCCGCACGGCGGGCGGCACCTGTGCGGTCCGCCCGTAGCCGCGGGCGTCCATGGCCGCGGCCAGCGCCACCGACCGCTCCAACGCGCCCTCCAGCACCGGCAGCCCCACCTGCAGCAGGGCCGCGACACCGCGGTCCGGGCGGCCGCGCAGCCGCCGGGCCGCCCGCAGCCGCTGTACGTCCGCCACCAGGTTCGGCGCGAAGGTCATCGCGACCACCACCGCCACCCCCGCCTCGTACAGCGCACCGGGCAGCGACTTCAGCAACCGGGCCGGATTGGCCAGCGCGTTGGCGGCGCCCACACAGATCAGCAGCGTGGCCAGCTTCAACCCGTCGTACAGCGCGAAGACCATCCCCTCCGCGGTCACCCGGCCGCCCACCCGGACCCCCTTCGCCCAGTCGGGAAGCGGGAGTTCGGGCAGCGTCACCAGGGTGTGGGTACCGGGGATCGGCGAACCCAGCACGAACGCGAAGACCAGCCGGATGCCCAGCACCACCAGCCCGAGCTTGACGAACGCGCCGTACGACCGGGCCCACGGCGCGTCGGTCCGGCGCGCCGCCACGACATAGCCGGCCACCCCCGCCAGCAGCCCCAGCAGCAGCGGATTGGTGGTCCGGGACGCCGCGGTCGCCAGGCCGAGCGCCCACACCCACCAGGCGCCCGCGTGCAGCGCGGTACTGCGGGTGGCGCGCGGGGCCCTCATCCGCGCCGCCGGCGCGCCTGCCACACGCCGGCCGCGCCCAGTACGACCACGGCCCCGATCCCGCCGACCACACCGGCCGACGGCCCCCCGCCGTCGTCCCCGCCCGCGGCACCGTCGGCATCGCGCCCGGCCGTCGCCGTCACCGTCGGCTGCGCCCCGCTGCTCCCGTCCACCTGCTCCGCGCACCCGGACCGCGGATAGCCCGCGATCCCGCACAGCAGCGCATTGGCGTCGTAGCGCAGCGGCTGCGGCTTGGCGACCGCCGCCAGCGCCTCGCCCGCCGAGGCGTCCGCGGGCACCCTGGCACAGCCGGTGCGCCCGGCCGGCGGATGCTCATCGGGCGGGGCGTCCGCCGCGGTACCGAAGTCGATCACCACACCGACCCGCTTGTCCCCGGACCGGGCCGGGGCCGTACCGCAGAGCGCGGCGAAGTCCGGGGCGGTGCGCGGGCCGGTCGCCTTGGCGGAGTCCGCGCTCACCGAGAAACGGAAGCCCACCACGGCCCCGTCGGCCGGCCGCGAAGTGCCGGGCCCCTCCGTGGCGTACGCCCACGCGGTGTTCTTGCCACCGGCGGCAGGAGCACCGCCGTCCCAGAAGGACCAGTAGCGGTACTGCTGCGCCTGGGCGGGGCCGGCTCCCAGACCGGTCACCGCCCCCGCCAGCAGCAGCCCGCCGACCGCCCGCCGGGTCCAACCGTGCCGCAGCATGCTCACAGCGCGTTCTTGTTCTTGTTGCGGCCGCTGATCAGGAAGCCGATGCCGGCGCCGATGGCCAGCCCGACACCGATCACCCACCACACGCCGAAGCCGCCCCCGTCCGAGGTGTCCTTGTCCGCGGCCGGCGACGGCGCGGCGGTCGCGGCCGGCGCGGGCCCGGTCGCGTTCAGCGCGCTCACCAGGTCGGTGCCGCCGAACGCCCGTGGGTCGGTGCCGGTGGCGTGCGCGGCGAGGATCAGCTGGGCGTACGCGGCCGGGCCGTTCTGCTTCGCCCAGGCCCCGGCGTTCTTCTCCAGCCACGCCAGCGGCTTCTGGGCGGCCGCGCCGTGCCCACCGGCCGCCAGCGCGACCACCGCGTCCGCGGTGTTGCCGACATCGGGCTGCTGCTCGGCGCCCGGCATCGCGGACCGCAGATGCTGCCCGGCGGCGTCCAGCTGTCCGACGAGCCAGCTCGCGCCGCCGTCCGCGGCCGCCGTCCGGGCGTCCGCGCCGCTGCCCCGCACCGTGTCCTTCGCACAGTCCGGCGCCTTGACCGGCCGGTTCGCGTCCTTGCCCGCCGGCGCCACGACGAAGCCCTTGCCCAGGGCCCCGGTGACGGCGGCCGCGGTGGCGTCGGCGTTCGGCGCGGCGTTCTTCAGCTGGAAGGTGAACGCCCCGCGCTCGGCCTCCTTCGCGTCGCACCCGAGCCGGAACGTCAGCAGCGCGTCGTACGGCGACTTGCCGCCCTTCGCCGTCACCGACTCCGGCTTCTCACCGGCCGCCGCGAGCGCGCCGATCACCACCGCGGTGGAGTTGGCGTCGCTCGCCTCGCCGCCCTGCCCACCGGGCATCGAGCCCCAGCCGCCGTCCTCGCGCTGGACGGACTTCAGCCACTGCACGGCCTTCTGCACGGTGTCACCGTGCCCGCCGAGCGCGGTCAGCGCCTGGACCGCGGCGGCGGTCTGGTTGGTGTCCCGCATCGTGGCCGCGTCGCACGCCTTGCCCGGATCCGGCCGGTACGCGGCGAACGCGCCGTCGGCGCACTGCTGCCCCGCCAGCCAGTCCACCGCGGACGCCGCCGGGCGGACCCCCACCGTGTGCTGCGCCAGCAGCGCCAGCGACTGCCGCCACACGCCGTCGTACTGCGGGTCCTTGGTGCCGTACAGGCCCTTGGGCAGCTTCTGCTGCGTGGGCTGCGGGGCCGCCGGGCCGTCGGCGTACGCGACGGGGGCCACGGCGCCGGCCAGCACGGCGGCGGTCGCCGCGGCGGCCAGCGCCGTGGCGGCGCGGCGCGCCCGGGGGGCGGCGGAGTGCGGCTGCGGCGCGGGGGCCTGGGGGGCCGTGGGGGCCATACGGGCCATCGGGTGGGTGCCTCTCGGGTCGGTCGGGGTCGCGGCGGCCTACGAAGCAGAGCCGCGCTCGGTCGACCGCCCGTGCGGCACGCGCGGCGTGCGGCACGGTGGCACCGGGCTCAGCTCCGTAAACCTCGACGGTGCCGCGCACCGGCCGTCCGCGGGAGCGGCGGTTCCGGTGGCGGGAGCCTTGGTCGTGCCCCACCGGGTGCTCCGGCTCGTCCGGTCGCGCGGACTCACGGTTGCGGGTCAGCGCCGGATTTCCACCGGCTTTCCCCGATCGGGTACGGGATGAAGTTGTCCCGCACACTTTAACTCCGGAGGGGGAACGCGCCGCCTCGCGGTCGCGCCCGCGGACGGGGCCGCGGCGGCCCGTCGACGGAAGGCCACGGAAGGCCGCCGCCACGAGAAGCCGACCGACGAACCAACCGACGGACCGACCGACGAACCGTCCGACGAATCACCCGGAACCACCCGGCAAACCCCCTAAACCGCTACGTACCGGACCGGATCCGAACCGGCCACCATCTCCACATGCCCGCGCTTGACCAGGTGGCGGAGGTGCGCCTCGGCCTCGGAGACCGCGATGGTGCGGGAGGCCGGCGGGATGTCGTCCCAGGGGCGGTTCCACCGCATCGACGCGGCGAGCTGCCAGGACGTGAGCGGCTCGCCGAGCAGCGCGCGCAGGCCGGCCAGGCGCTCCTCGTGGTGGGCGAGCAGCTCCCGGACGCGGCCCGGGGCGTCCGGGAACGCGTGCTGGTGGGCCGGCAGCACCTCCGCCGGCGCGAGCCGGGCGATCCGTTCGAGCGAGTCGAGGTAGTCGCCGAGCGGATCGCCCCGGTCGAGCCGGTCGGGGACGTCGTCGGGGTCCTCGTACAGGCCGATGTGCGGGGTGATGCCGGGGAGGAGGTGGTCGCCGGAGAAGAGCCGGCCGAAGCCGCCGGGGCGGGCGGGGCGGGCGGCGTCCGGTCGGGGGCCCGCTGCGTGTGCGGTGTGGATCTCCTCATGTGCGGGGTGTGCCTCCTCCAGGTGGAGGCAGACATGGCCGGGGGTATGGCCGGGCGTCCAGATCGCGCGGAGGCGGCGGCCGGGGAGGTCGAGGAGCTCGCCGGGTTCGATGCCGCGGTCGGGCAGTGCGGCCCGCCGGCCGGGCACCCGTCCACCGCGTCCGGCGGCGCGGGCGGCCCGCAGCGGCTCCAGGTGGTCGTCCGGTGCCCCGGCCGCGGTGAGCGTGGCGAGCAGGTGGTCCAGCCACCGGCCGGGCTCCGCCGCACGGGTGCGCCGGACCACCGCGGCGTCCGCGGCATGCATGGCGACCCAGGCGCCGGAGGTCTCCCGCACCTTGGCGGACAGGCCGTGGTGGTCGGGATGGTGGTGGGTGATCACCACGCCGTGGAGTTCGGCGGGGTCGAAGCCGCAGGCGGTGATGCCGGCGGTGAGGGTGTCCCAGGAGTCCGGGTCGTCCCAGCCGGTGTCGACGAGGACCGGGCCGCGGTCGGTCTCCAGGAGGTGGACGAGGGTGTGGCCGAGCGGGTTGTCGGGGATGGGGACGGCGATGCTCCACACCCCGCCCCTGTGGTCGATCACCTGCGGTGCCATGGATCGCGCCCCCTCCGGTGCCGTTGTGCCCTCAACTATAACTAGAACGAGTTTCAGGACCAGATGAACGCACCTTGGCGACACGAGAGTTGGCATTCAGTCACCGGGCGGCGTGGACTCCGCGGAGTAGAACTGGTATCAGTTCTGGGGAGACGTCTCCTGACGCCCCGTCAGAATCGCAGTCGGAGACCGAAGGTCGGGACCGAAGCCGGGACCGAAGTCGGGACGAAGCCGGGACCGAAGGGTCAGAGACGCCATCCGTCGAGAGCGTCATCCGTCGAGACCGTCGGGAGGCGGCAGCATGAGCGACAGCGACCTCGTCGAACACGGAAAGCTCTACATAGGCGGTGAGTTGGTCGACCCGGCCGGACCGGACACGATCGAGGTCGTCTCGCCGCACACCGAACGGGTCATCGGCCGGGTTCCGCACGCCGCGCGGGCCGACGTCGACCGGGCGGTGGCCGCGGCCCGCGCCTCCTTCGCGTCCGGCGTGTGGGCCGATGCCCCGCTGGCGGAGCGGATCGCGGTGGTGAGCCGGATCAAGGACGCCTTCGCGGTGCGCAGCGAGGAGTTCGCCCGGGTCATCGGCGCACAGAACGGGACGCCGGTCACCTCGGGCGTCATGGTGCAGTCGCTGGCCGCGATGATGGTGTGGGACGCGGCGCTCACGGTGGCCCGGGAGTTCCCGTTCGAGGAGCGCCGGGCCGGGGCGCTGGGGCCGCTGCTGGTGCGCCGGGAGCCGGTGGGCGTGGTCGCGGCCGTGGTGCCGTGGAACGTCCCGCAGTTCACCGCCGCCGCCAAGCTCGCGCCGGCGCTGCTGGCCGGGTGCTCGGTGGTGCTGAAGGTCTCGCCGGAGACGCCGCTGGACGCGTATCTGCTGGCGGAGATCGTGACCGAGGCCGGGCTGCCGGAGGGGGTGCTGTCGATCCTGCCGGCCGACCGGGAGGTGAGCGAGTACCTGGTCGGCCACCCGGGCGTGGACAAGGTCTCGTTCACCGGGTCGGTGGCGGCCGGCCGGCGGGTCATGGAGGTCGCGGCCCGCAACCTCAGCCGGGTCACGCTGGAACTGGGCGGCAAGTCCGCGGCGGTGATCCTGCCGGACGCGGACCTGGACGCGGCGGTGGCCGGGATCGCGCCGTTCGCCTGGATGATCAACGGGCAGGCGTGCGTGGCGCAGACCCGGATCCTCGCGCCGCGCAGCCGTTACGACGAGATCGCCGAGCGGTTCGCCGCGGCGGCGGGCGCGCTGACCATCGGCGACCCGCTGGATCCGGCCACCGAACTCGGGCCGTTGGTCGCCCGCCGCCAGCAGGAGCGTTCGCTGGACTACATCGCGCTGGGACAGCAGGAGGGCGCCAAGGTGCTGGCGGGCGGCGGCCGTCCGGCGGGGCAGCCGACCGGCTGGTACGTCGAGCCGACGCTCTTCGGCGACGTCGACAACGGCATGCGGATCGCCCGGGAGGAGATCTTCGGCCCGGTGATCTGCCTGCTGCCGTACGGGGACGAGGAGGAGGCGGTGCGGATCGCCGACGACTCCGAGTACGGGCTGTCGGGGTCGGTGTGGACGGCCGACGTCGAGCACGGCATCGAGATCGCCCGGCGGGTGCGCACCGGTACGTACTCGGTGAACACCTTCAGCATCGACATGCTCGGGCCGTTCGGCGGCTACAAGAACTCCGGCATCGGGCGGGAGTTCGGCCCCGAGGGGTTCGCCGAATACCTGGAACACAAGATGATCCACCTGCCGGCGGGTGCCTGATGGGGGAGACGGGGCCGGAGCGCTGGCGGGTGACGGTGGACCGGGGCGTCTGCATCGGCTCGGGCCTGTGCGCCGGGACCGCGCCGGAACGGTTCCGCCTGGACACGGCGCGGCAGTCACACCCCGTCGCCCCGGAGACCGAGCCCACGGACGCCGTCCTGGCAGCGGCCGAGAGCTGCCCGGTGGAGGCGATCGTGATCACCACGGCGGAAAGCGGAGAGACGGTGTTCCCGCCGGAGGAGTGAGGGGGCGAGCGGCGGGGCGAGGGCTCGTAGCTTCGGTGAACGCCGATGGCCGACGACTATGCTCGCCGCATGACGGCTGACTTCCTGCAGGTCTCCACAGCGACGGAGACACGCGAGCAAGCGGTAGAGCTGGCCCGTTCCGTAGTGGAACGTCGTCTCGCGGCTGGTGCCCAGATCGTCGGTCCGGTGGTCTCCGTCTTCTGGCATGAGGGTGAGTTCGGGACGGGCGAGGAGTGGCAACTCCTGCTCAAGAGCCGGGCCGACGCATACCCCGCGCTGGAGGCGCACCTCCTCAAGCATCACCCGTGGAAGAACCCTGAAGTCTCGGCTGTTCTGCTCGTGGCCGGGTCGGATGCCTACCTCCGCTGGATCGCCACTACCGTCGGGCCGGTCGGCGAGCAGTAACCGTCATGCACGGGCCTTTTCCAAGACATCGGCGACGCCGGGCACGGTCCGGTGTTCGCCGAGCCTGCGCAGGACGGGAGCGAGCCGTTCCCGTGGGCGTACCGAAGCCACCCCAGCGCAGAGGTCCAGCGCTCGGTCGGTGACAGTCGCGGCTTGCTCAACCTCCCTGGCTGTCAGGTAGGAGTTGGCCAGCCACGACAGGTACAGGCTCTTATCCCGAGCGTGGGTGTCGTCGTATGCGGCGAGTGCTGATTCCAGAATGGGAACGGCACGCAACGGACGCCGCAACTCCGTCCAGCATCGGCCGCTCATGATCTCCAACTCATTGTGGTCGACCCACGCCACCCAATCCGGCTGCGGAGTGTCGTCGACGGCGGCGAGGGCAGATACGGCGGAGTCGAGCGCGCGTTCCGTCTCGGTGGCAAGCCCGGCGACCGCGTATGCCCATGCGAGCCGCTCGTACAGGAGGGCTCGGACGCCCGGGGCCGCGTCGGGACCAGCCGTTGTACACGAGCGGGCGGCCGTCTCGATGCCGGCTCGTCGGTCACCATTGACCTTCTGGTAAGCGAGGAAGGCGAGCGCGTTGCCTGCCAGAGCCTTGTCCCCTGCTTCCATCGCGGCCTCGTGACTGGCCTCGTACAGACTGCTCGCAACGGCGTGTTTGCCGCCGTCGAATGCCGCCCAACCGGCCTGCTGCGCCTGCTCAGCGAGCATGGAGAGGAGGGCTCGGCCCGTCTCCTCGGTGTATGTGGCATCACGCATCAGTGCCTTCGTGGCTTGGTACTCGCCGAGGTAGACCCGATATGTGTCACCTCCGCCGAGCACGTCGTCAAGGCGCCGCAGTCTGGCCGTACGCTCTCGAAGTTGATCGGGGACACTGCTCACGATTCGCCGGCCGGTCTGAGGACGCGCCAGGTCGGACAATCCGGCGGCGAGGCCGGTCACGGCCGTTGCCTTGAAGAATTCTCTGCGCCGCACTTCGTCTCCGTCTCCGTCCGTAGCGGTGGCACGTGCAGGCGTGGGGAGCGCGCGGCAGGCGGGTGCCTCCCACTCGCGGGGCGCAAGACCGAGCAGACCCCCCGGAATGCGCAGCGCTTCGGCAATCCGCGCAACCTTCTCGAAGGTCGTCACACTGCCGATGCCGCGTGCCAGTAACCCGACGCGTTCCGGCTTGATGTCGCACTCCGCCGCGATCTTCGAGTAACTGATCCCTGCCTCACTGCGAGCGAGACGGAACACCGTCCCGAAGTCATGGGCCGCAAACGCGGCTCTCATCTCCGCATGATCCAGGAGTCCGCACGGGAGCGCGGTAGGCGGTACGTAACCGGTCATGAAGTGCCCCGTCGCGACTGATGGTGACAGAGTGCCGCATTGGTCAGAGCCTCAGCCTACCCATGATGGGGATACCTGTGGCCGGGAAGCCACTGGCCCTACCAGCGTGGACAGTTGGACGGAACAAACCCCTGCGACCGTGCGACCGGTCCGGGGGCATGGCCATCAACCGCTTGGAGGTTGACGACGTGCGCAAACATAGCGCGTGGTTCTTCGAACTGCTGTTGCGGGTGTTTCTGCCTGCACAAGGGTGTCACCGGTCCGCTGACGCATCACCTGAAGCGGGGCGCGAGGACGCGGCGACGCCCGTTCCTCTCCGCGTGTCCCCCAAGCACTCGGGGCTGCTGTGTGGTGAGGACGTACCCCTGATCCGCCCGTACGTCCTTGCGTCCGAAGAGCTCCGGCAGCGGCGGGAACGGCAGGAACGGCAGGAACGACGGTTGCAGCGTGGGCGGCGCCGGGCGCTGTGGCTCGCGGTGCACGGCGTCGACGCCGGGGCGCACTGGAATCACGGTGTGCAGGTGGTGAGTTGATGCCCCGGAGCTGTCGGCACGTTCACCTGCCGGACCCGTTTCCGGCGCCGGAGCCCGAGCCGGTCGCCGGGTGCGATGTGTGCGCCGCCCTCGCCGAGCAGCGTGCGGTGGCGCGTTCCGTCGGAGACAAGGCGGCGGTGATCGACCGCAATGTCGAGATGCGCCGTCACCCCCATGCGAGGAAGGCGAAGTCGTGAGCGAGCGGGCCAAGTTGAGGCCGCCGGAGCTGCGGCCGCCGTTGGTGGCGACGGGGGAGGGCGTCATCCACGTGCCCCCTGGTGATGCGGTGCCGCCGTGCCCGGGTCCGTGTGCTCTCTGCAGGGGAAAGGGGCGACAGGCCACGCCGGAGAGTGACGAGAAGTGATCCGGCGCACTCCGCCGCGGTGAGCGCCCGGCGGAGCGGCTGTGGTCGGCCCTCACCGTCGTATCTCTGGAGCTCAGAGCTCGATCTGCTCGCCGGGCTTGAGGAGGTGCAGCCGGTCCGCGAGTCCGGCCTGGGCGAAGGCCGGTTCGAGGGTGTCAGGGCCCTGGGTGAAGTGCGCCCAGTGCTCGAAGTGCAGCGGGACGACATGACGTGCGCCCAGGATCCGGGCGGCCTCGGCCGCGCCGTCGCTGGGCAGGGTGAGGTAGGCGTCGCCGACCAGCGGCGTCCGGGCCCCGCCCGCGAACAGGAGGGCGATGTCGACCGGCCCGAAGCGGTCCGCGATCCGGCGTACGACATCGAGTGAGGCGTTGTCCCCGCTGACGTAAACGGTCGGTTGGCCCGCTCCCTCGATCACGAAGCCGGTGACCTCGCCGACGAGGTGCTCGCTGCCGTCGGGCCCGTGCTGTGCGGGCACTCCGGTGATGCGCACGCCGCCTTCGAGGTCGTACGAGTCCCAGTTGGCCAACGCCCGGACGGGACCGCCGAGCCGCTCCTGGGCGGACCCTGTGGACAGGACGAGCGGGGTGCCGAGGGCGTAGGCCCGCCCTGCCGCGTCCAGGTTGTCGGGGTGCTGGTCATGGGAGAGCAGCGCGGCGTCCACGGCGCCGAGCTCGGCTGCGGCGAGGGCGGGGCCGGCGGTCTTCGCCAGGGTGCGGGTGCCGATGGGGTAGGTGCCGGGGGCGTCGAAGGTGGGGTCGGTGAGGAGGCGGGCCGTGCCGAAGTCGAGGAGGGCGGTGGGGCCGCCGAGGTAGCGGATGATCGTCATGCGGAGCATCAACTCGGGACGCGACCCGGGTATTCCGCTGGGGCCGGGGGCGGGCCCGTAGGGGGTGAGGAGGGTGGTCCCCTAGGGGGTGCGAGGGCCCCTTGTGAGCCAACTACCCGGAAAGGCGGGAGGGTTAACGAAGGCTGAGGGATTAACGAAGGCGGGAAGGTTAACGGGTGACCGGCCCCGACTCCGGCGCCGACCTCGACCTCGGCCCCGCCCCCGGCGCCGTCAGATCGATCAGGCGGCAGACGGTCTCGATGTCGATCTTCACCTGGGCGATCGAGGCGCGTCCGGACAGCCAGGTGATCAGTGCCGAGTGCCAGGTGTGTTCGATGACGCGGACCGCGGAGAGCTGTTCCGGGGTCGGCGGGCCGTCCAGTCCCATCGCGTCGAGGATGATCGCGGTGGTCAGCCGGGAGACGGTGTCGACCTCGGGGCTGACGGAGCGGTCGGCGAAGGTCAGCGCGCGCACCATGGCGTCCGCCAGGTGCGGTTCGCGCTGCAGCGCGCGGAAGGCCCGCATCAGCGTCTGGGCGACCCGGGCGCCGGGGTCCTCCTCCGACGGGGGGCGCTTGCGCAGCGTCTCGTGCATGTGCTGGAGCTGGTCCTGCATGGTGGCGACGAGCAGGTGCACCTTGGACGGGAAGTAGCGGTAGAGGGTGCCGAGCGCGACGCCGGAGGACTCGGCGACCTCGCGCATCTGGACCGCGTCGAAGCCGCCGCGGCCGGCAAGCCTGGCGCTGGTGTGCAGGATGCGGCGGCGCCGGGCCTCCTGTCGCTCCGTCAGGGGAGGACTCGCCGGAAGCGCCGGAAGCGCCGGCCCGGCCGCCTTGGGTTCCGTAGTCATGTGTCCCATTCCGTGGCTTTCCCTCCGCTCCGTGACTTTCCCTCCGCGATGCGGTGAGTGCCGGCGGTGCGTGATCGGCACAGCATGGCAGGGGCCGTGCCGTGGCGCGAATCACCTGGTGCGGCTCTTTTCGCTCCGTTCCCGGCCGGTAGATTCGAAACTCGGTGAACTGGTCAGTAGCTTTTCGGTTCTGAACAGTTCTGAAACTTGTTCTAGATTACCGCCAGCGGTTACGCTCCGGCGAAAGTCCAGTGAGAAGGGGGCCGTGCGTGACCGCAGAGGCCGTCCAGGCAGCCGCGCCCCGCCCGGCGGAGACCCCCTCGGCCTCCGCCCCGACGGACCGCGGGCGTCCCCTGAGAATCGCCATGCTCACGTACAAGGGGAACCCGTTCTGCGGCGGACAGGGCGTCTACGTCCGCCATCTCTCCCGCGAGCTGGCCCGCCTCGGCCACACCGTCGAGGTCATCGGGGCCCAGCCCTACCCCGTCCTGGACGAGGGCGTGACGCTGACCGAGCTGCCCAGCCTCGACCTCTACCGCCAGCCCGACCCGTTCCGCACCCCCCGCCGCGACGAGTTCCGCGACTGGATCGACGGCCTCGAAGTCGCCACGATGTGGACCGGCGGCTTCCCCGAACCGCTGACCTTCTCCCTCCGCGCCCGGCGCCATCTCGCCGCCCACCGCGGCCACTTCGACGTCGTCCACGACAACCAGACCCTCGGCTACGGCCTGCTCGGCGGCCCCGGCGCGCTCGGCGCCCCGCTGGTCACCACGATCCACCACCCCATCACCGTCGACCGGCGGCTCGACCTGGCCGCCGCGCACGACTGGAAGCGCCGCCTCTCGGTCCGCCGCTGGTACGGCTTCACCCGGATGCAGAAGCGGGTGGCCCGGCGGCTGCCGTCGGTCCTGACCGTCTCCGGCTCCTCCCGCCAGGAGATCGTCGACGACCTCGGCGTCCACCCCGGCCGCATCCACGTCGTCCCCATCGGCGCCGACACCGACCTCTTCTCCCCGGACCCGTCCGTCCCCGAGGTGCCCGGCCGGATCGTCACCACCTCCAGCGCGGACGTCCCCCTCAAGGGACTGGTCCACCTCGTCGAGGCGCTGGCCAAGGTGCGCACCGAGCAGCCCGACGCCCATCTCGTCGTGGTCGGCAAGCGGGCCGACGACGGGCCGGTGGCCGCCGCCATCGAACGGCTCGGCCTGTCCGGCGCCATCGAGTTCGTCAAGGGAATCAGCGACGCCGAGCTGGTGGACC
Organism: Streptomyces sp. S186; assembly: GCF_051603415.1. Taxonomy (NCBI): domain Bacteria; kingdom Bacillati; phylum Actinomycetota; class Actinomycetes; order Kitasatosporales; family Streptomycetaceae; genus Streptomyces; species Streptomyces sp. S186. The sequence continues at coordinate 5,780,655 of NZ_CP193932.1, forward strand.
TGGTGCGCGGTGCGCAGATCGCCTGTGTGCCGTCCCTCTACGAAGGGTTCTCGCTGCCCGCGGCCGAGGCGATGGCCACCGGCACCCCGCTGCTGGCCACCACCGGCGGCGCCATTCCCGAGGTGGCCGGGCCGGACGGCGAGACCTGCCTCGCGGTGCCGCCGGGCGACGCCGGGGCGCTCGCCGCCGGGCTGCTCCGGCTGCTGGGCGACGCACCGCTCCGACGCCGGCTGGGCGCGGCCGGCCGGGAGCGGGTACTGGCCCGCTTCACCTGGCGGCAGGCCGCCCTCGGCACCGCCGACCGCTACCGCGAGGCCATCGCCCGCCAGGCCGGCCGCGCCACCGCCGCGACGGTCGCCGCCCCGACGGCCGTCGGCGGCCGGTGACCTGCCGCCGCACCATGCCGTCGCCGCACCATGCCGTCCACCCGCAGCCACACCGGACTTCCCTGCCCACACCGCACTTCCCTCCGCCCCTGACCGCCGGACGAAAGCAGTAACGCCGTGCTGACCGTCGACTTTTCCCGTTTCCCGCTCGCCCCCGGCGACCGCGTGCTCGACCTGGGCTGCGGCGCGGGCCGGCACGCCTTCGAGTGCTACCGGCGCGGCGCGCAGGTCGTCGCCCTGGACCGGAACGGCGAGGAGATCCGCGAGGTCGCCAGGTGGTTCGCCGCGATGAAGGAGGCCGGCGAGGCCCCGGCGGGCGCCTCCGCCACCGCCATGGAGGGCGACGCGCTGGCACTGCCGTTCCCCGACGAGAGCTTCGACGTCGTGATCATCTCCGAGGTGATGGAGCACATCCCCGACGACAAGGGCGTGCTCGCCGAGATGGTCCGGGTGCTGCGCCCCGGCGGCCGGATCGCGGTCACCGTGCCGCGCTACGGCCCGGAGAAGGTCTGCTGGGCACTCTCCGACGCCTACCACGAGGTCGAGGGCGGCCATATCCGCATCTACCGCGGCGACGAACTGCTCGGCAAGATGCGGGAGGCCGGCCTGGAGCCGTACGGCACCCACCACGCCCACGGGCTGCACAGCCCGTACTGGTGGCTGAAGTGCGCCTTCGGTGTGGACAACGACCAGGCGCTGCCGGTGAAGGCGTACCACAAGCTGCTGGTCTGGGACATCATGAAGAAGCCGCTGGCCACCCGCCTCGCCGAGCAGGCCCTCAACCCGCTCATCGGCAAGAGCTTCGTCGCCTACGCCACCAAGCCGCACGCCCCCTCGCTCCGCGGCGAGGACCCCGAGCCCGTGCCCGTGCCGGAGCCCGCCCCGAAGCCGAAGAAGGCTGCCGCCGCCAAGCGCACCGCCACCAAGCCCGCCGCCCAGCGCACCGCCGCCCGCGGGGCCGCCAAGTGACGAGTCCCGGGCGTACCGAACGGCTCGTCCTCCCCGGCGTGCTCACCGCCGAACAGGCCGCCCGCACCGTCGCGGGCATCCTGGCGACCCAGCGCACGGACGGCGCCATCCCGTGGTTCCGCGGCCACCACCTCGACCCGTGGGACCACACCGAGGCCGCCATGGCGCTGGACGCCGCCGGCGAGCACGAGCGCGCCGAGGCCGCCTACGACTGGCTGGTCCGGCACCAGAACCCGGACGGCTCCTGGTACGCGGCCTACGCCGACGGCGACGCGGACGCCCCCACCGACCGCGGCCGGGAGAGCAACTTCTGCGCCTACCTGGCCGTCGGCGCCTGGCACCACTACCTGTCCACCGGCGACGAGACCTTCCTCGACCGGATGTGGCCCGCGGTCCACGCGTCGATCGAGTACGTCCTCGAACTCCAGCAGCCCGGCGGCGAGATCGGCTGGAAGCGCGAGGACGACGGCACCCCCGTCCGCGACGCGCTGCTGACCGGCTCGTCCTCCGTCTACCAGGCGCTGCGCTGCGCCCTGGCTCTGGCCGAGCAGCGTGAGGAGCCGCAGCCCGACTGGGAACTGGCCCTCGGCCGCCTCGGCCACGCGATACGCCACCACCCCGAGCGGTTCCTCGACAAGTCCCGCTACTCCATGGACTGGTACTACCCGGTGCTGGGCGGCGCGGTGCGCGGCGCGGCGGCCCGGGAGCGGATCGACGCGGACTGGGACCGCTTCGTCGTCCCCGGCCTGGGCGTGCGCTGCGTGGTGCCCAACCCCTGGGTCACCGGCGGCGAGAGCGCGGAACTGGCGCTGACGCTCTGGGCGATGGGGGAGTCCGACCGGGCCGTCGAGATCCTGAAGTGGATCCGGCACCTGCGCGCCGAGAACGGCATGTACTGGACCGGCTACGTCTTCGAGGACAAGGCGATCTGGCCTCAGGAGCAGACGTCCTGGACGGCCGGTTCGCTGCTGCTCGCGGTGGCCGCGCTGGGCGGCGACGAGGCCACGACGTCGGTCTTCGGCGGCGAGCGCTTGCCTACGGGCCTGGCGCCGGACTGCCCTTGCGCCTGACGGCGCGTTTTCCGGCCCGCTTCGCGGGCTTGATATCCGCTGCGCGGGGCTGTCGGGTGCGGTGCCGGGCCTCCGGGGCAGGGGGTGTCCGGACTGCTTCGCTCTACGTCCGGACGCCCCCTGCCCCTCCGACCCGTCCCCTCCCGTGGGTGGGAGGATTCCAGGCCGGTTGGGGCGGATGTCGGTGGGCTGGTGCGGGTTGGTGGAAACGAGTGATGGCTGCGCACTAGTGTTCGATGCATGACGTTCCAAGGTTCCCTCGCTTACGAGGAATACTGCGCCCAACTGCTTGTGGAATCCGAGAAGTTCAGGGAAATCGTCCGTCACGGGGATCTCACGGCCACGGTGCCGACCTGCCCCGACTGGACCCTGGCCGACCTCGCCCGGCACGTCGGCGGCGCACACCGCTGGGCCGGCGAACTGGTCGCCACCCGCGCCACCGCCATGATCGACCCGACCACCGTCACGGGCGCCGGCGGACCCGCCGAGGCCACCCCCGAGGCGTTCGACGCCTGGCTGGCCGAGGGCGCCGAACGCACCGTGGCGGCACTCCGCGAGGTCGGCCCCGACACCCCCGTGTGGTCCTGGGCGCGCGACGACCGGGCCGGTTTCTGGGCCCGCCGAATGGTCCACGAGACGGTGATCCACCGCGCCGACGCCGCGCTCACCACCGGCGCCGCTTACGAGGTCCCGCCGGAGGTCGCCATCGACTGCCTGGACGAGTGGCTCGAACTGTGCGCGTCGCCGGTCGTGGAGGAGCACTGGGCCGACCGCGCCGAGGCCCTCTTGGGCCCCGGCCGCACCCTCCATCTGCACGCCACCGACACCCCGCCCGCCTTGCACGCCGAGTGGTTCCTGGACCTGACCGGCGAACACGTCACCTACCGCCGCACCCACGAGAAGGCCGCCGTCGCCCTCCGCGCCCCCCTCACCGACCTCCTCCTGGCCTTCTATCGCCGCCGCCCCCTCGACGCCGAGGGAATCGAGGTACTGGGCGACCGCCCCCTACTGGACCGCTGGCTGACCTACTCCTCCTTCTCGTAACCCACCACCTCCTCCACACAACCCACCGACGCGTACCCCCACCAACCTGGAAACCACCCACCTACGGGAGGGGACGGGTCGGAGGGGCAGGGGTGTTCCGGACGTAAAGCGAAGCAGTCCGGCACACCCCTGCCCCGGAGGCCCGGCACCGCGGCCGAACAGCCCCGCGCAGCGGATCGGCAATGCGCCGCAGGCGCAACAGGCAAGCGGCGAACCCCGGCGGAAACGCCGGCTACGTGGGAGGTCAGAAACTCAGCTCCGCGAGTATCCGCAGGGTCCGGAGATCAGGGGCTGTCACCAACAGATCCGTGACGGGCCCCTCGCGCCACGCCGCCAGCCGCGCAGCGATCCGTTCCCGCGGCCCCACCAGCGAGATCTCGTCGGCGAAGGCATCCGGGACGGCCAGTACCGCCTCCTCCTTCCGGCCTTCGAGGAAGAGCCGCTGCACCCGCCGGGCCTCCTCCTCGAAGCCCATCCGTGCCATCAGGTCGGCGTGGAAGTTCCGGGCCGCGTGCCCCATCCCGCCGATGTAGAAGCCGAGCATCGCCTTGACCGGCAGCAGCCCCTCGGCGACGTCGTCGCAGACCACGGCCCGTGCCATGGGCGCGATCAGAAAGCCCTCCGGGGCGTCCGCCAGCGACTCCCGGTAGACCTCGGTGCGGTACGGCGACCAGTACAGCGGCAGCCAGCCGTCCGCGATCCGTGTGGTCTGGGCGATGTTCCGGGGCCCCTCGGCGCCCAGCAGGATCGGCAGGTCGGCCCGCAAGGGGTGGGTGATGGGCTTCAGTGGTTTGCCGAGGCCGGTGCCGTCCGGGCCCTGGTAGGGGTGGGGGTGGAAGCGGCCGTCGGCCGTCACCGGGCCCTTGCGGGCCAGTACTTGGCGGATCACGTCCACGTATTCCCGGGTGGCGGTCAGCGGGCTCTCGGGGAACGGCCGTCCGTACCAGCCCTCGACGACCTGCGGCCCGGACAGCCCCAGTCCCAGCAGCACCCGCCCGCCGGAGAGATGGTCCAGGGTGAGCGCGTGCATCGCGGTGGCGGTGGGTGTACGGGCGGCCATCTGGGCGATGCCGGTGCCCAGTTTGATGCGCGAGGTGTGGGCGGCGATCCAGGTGAGCGCGGTGAACGCGTCGGAGCCCCATGCCTCCGCGGTCCACACCGAGTCGTAGCCCAGCCGCTCGGCCTCGCGGGCGAGTTCGAGGTGCCGGGGGTCGGGGCCGCGGCCCCAGTAGCCGAGTGCCAGACCGAGTCGCATGGGCCCGCCCTCCGTCGACGACCGGTTGCCGGCCCGCTGGCTGACGGGGGGTCAGCGGCGGGTCCGCGCACTGTACGGCGCCGCCGTGGACATGGCAACGGCCCCCCGCCCGTGAGTGCGAGGGGCCGGGCCGGCCCGTGGGGGCCGCGACAGGACCGCGGGGTGCGGCGGCGTCAGCCGCGCTGGATGCCGGTGGTGTCCTGGAGGATGCCGCGCCGGCCGTCCTGGGTCTGCGCGATCAGCGCGGCACCGCGCTGCTCCACCGCGAGGTACCAGGTGCCGGGCGCCAGTTCGGCGATCGGCGACGGCGAGCCGTCCTCGCCGTACAGCGGTCGGGGCACCGGCACCGCGAACCAGAACGGGGCGAAGTCCGCCGGTCCACCGGCCGCCGGGGTGGCGCCCGTCGCGCCGCCGGCCGTGGCGCCGGGGTCCCCTGCCGCGGCCGGCTGGCCGCCGTAGCCCTGGCCGGGCTGCTGCCCGCCGGGGTAGCCGTAGCCGCCCTGCTGCTGGGCGCCCGGGTAGCCGTAGCCCTGGGTGCCGGCGCCGCCGCCGTACGGGCTGCTGACCCGCGGGCGTTCCGCGCCGACCAGGGCGACCTTCAGCGCCGGGACGAGCGGGGTGGCCACCGCGGCGCCCGCCTGGGCCAGCGCCCCGATCAGGCCGAGGATCAGGCCCGCGCCCGCGCCCCGGCTGTCGATGATCGCCCAGAACGCGGTCCAGGCGGCGAACACGGAGAGCGCCACCCCGAACTGGCCGAGCTCCAGCCCGGCGACCTTGCGCGGATGCGGCAGGGCCCGCGCCGTGACGATCAGCGCGGCCGCGATGACGCCGGCCAGGTAGACGCTCATCAGCAGCTGCAGCGATTGCCAGGCGTTTACGTCGCCGTACGCGGAGAGGCTGAGGAACGAGGCGATCAACAGCAGCACCGCTGCTCCGATCACCACGCCGTCGCCTCGACTGAGGGAGCGGATGTTCACGTAAAGGTCCTTTGTCGGTTTCGTGTTCCTGGTCGACTTCGTGAGCGTCGACGCTGTCGCTGGCGCGGTGCGAGGCACGGCGATGGCCCCCCATCGTAAAGGGAACCTATCGTCGAATCCTGTGGGCCGCCCGGGTATCGGTCCGGCCCCGGCCGCAAGTCCGTTCAGTGGATCGAAAGTGCGTTCAGCGCGTCAAGAAGTCCGTAATGCCCTCCGTTATCCCCCGGGCCGCCTTTTCTCGCCACTGTGCATCGGTCAATTGCGCGGCATCCTTCGGATCGCGCATATTGCCGCACTCGATGAACACCTTCGGTACCGCCGAGAGGTTGAGTCCGCCGAGATCGGAGCGGGTGTCCAGCCCGGTTCCGTGGCCGAGGTAATTGGAACGAGCGCTTCCGGTAACCGCCGCGAACCGGTCGGCCAGCCGCTCGCCCAGCTCCCGCGACGGCCCGACGATCCGGGAGGTGTCGGCCGCGCCCGCGGTGACCCGCGCCGGGAGGATGACGTGGAAGCCCCGGTTGCCGGGCACCGACCCGTCGGCGTGGACGGAGACCGCCGCGTCGGCGTGCACCTCGTTGCCCGCCGTGGCCCGCCCGTCCACACATGGTCCGTACGGCCGGTCCCCGTCCTGGGTGAGGACGACCCGGGCACCCTCCGCCTGGAGCAGTGCCCGGGCCCGCCGGGCGACGTCCAGCGTGAACGACGCCTCGGCGTAGCCGTCGTCGGTGGCGGTGCCGGTGGTGTCGCACTCCTTGCGGTCGTTGCCGATGTCCACGAGCCGGGCGATCTCCCGGGTGTGGTCGCGGTTGTGCGGGTTGTGTCCGGGGTCGAGCAGCACGGTCTTCCCCCGGAGGCTGTCCGGGCCGTGGGCCTGGGCCGGGCCGTCCGCGCCGCCCGTGTCCCCGTCGCGGCCCTCCCCGCCGCCGTCCGGGCCGGGGGTGCCCGGCGCCGGCGAACCGGAGGCGGCGGCACCGGCGGGGGAGCGGCCGCCGCCCGGCGGCCACCAGACCAGCCAGCCGCCCACCCCGACCGCCACCACCACCGCCAGCACGATCAGCACGGTGCCGCGCGAGCGGCGGGGCGGGGGGAAAGTACTGCCGTTCGACACCTGCGCGATGGTAGCCGCCTCAGATTCCGGCCCCGGTGCGCCGCAGCACGCGCAGCGAACGGTGGACCGAAACCTCGGTGAACGCGCCGGACTCCAGGGCCCGCCGGTAGATGCGGTACGGGGCCTGGCCGCCGTCCGCCGGATCCGGGAAGACATCGTGGATCACCAGCAGCCCGCCGTCCGCGACGCGCGGGGCCCAGCCCTCGTAGTCGGCGGTGGCGTGCTCGTCGGTGTGCCCGCCGTCGATGAAGACCAGACCGGCCGGCGCCCGCCACAGCGCCGCGGCCAGCGGCGAACGGCCCACCACGGCGATCACGTGCTCCTCCAGGCCGGCCGCGTGCAGGGTGCGGCGGAAGGCGGGCAGGGTGTCCATCCGGCCGACGACCGGATCGACGACCTCCGGATCGTGGTACTCCCAGCCGGGCTGCTGCTCCTCGCTGCCCCGGTGGTGGTCCACGGTGACGACCGGCACACCGGCGGCCCGCGCCGCCTCGGCCAGCAGGAGTGTGGAACGGCCGCAGTAGCTGCCGATCTCCACCAGCGGCAGCCCCAGCGCGGCCGCCTCACCGGCCGCCGCGTACAGGGCGAGCCCCTCGTCCACCGGCATGAAGCCCTTCGCCGCCTCGAACGCGGCGAGGATCTCCGGCCGGGGAGCGGTCGGGGCGGTGGGGGCGGTCATGGGCGTCCTCCTGGTGGCTGTCCGTGGTCTGTGGGGGCGGTGGTTCGTCGGGATGGTGGTCCGTAGGGGATCGTGCCGTATGGCCCGGGCGATATATGAACGGGGGTTCGCTTTTCCGTTTCCGCGACGGGTGCGCGGACCCGCGCCGGCCGATCCCGCCGTTCCATCGGTCCCGCCGTTTCGCCGCTCCGCCGTTCGTTCTCGATGCCGGACGGTGGTTCCCGGCGGCCGTGAATTCCCGCATTCCGGCTCGGGAGAGGGAGAGGGAGGGGGAAGGGGAGGGGGAGAGCGGGAACGCACCGGCTTGCCCCGTCGATAAACCGCCGTGAGCGGCGCGCGCCCGGAATTGCGGACGGACGGCCGGCCGCACGGAATTCACCGGGCCGTTTCCGGGCCACCGCCGGGGTCGCGTCACCCGCCCCTCTCCGCACCTGACCTTCCATCAGATTGGAACGTGTTCTACTGTGCCCGCCATGGGTATCGCAACGGCCAACGGGGCGGGCAACGGCGCGGACACCGCTACGGGAATCGACAGGGGCATCGACACGGGCATCGGCATCACGCAGGACCACCGCGACCTCGCGGGGGCGGTGCGCGGCTGGGTCACGCGGGCCGTCCCGCCCGAAGACGTCCGCAAGCTCCTCGACGCGCCGCCCGCGCGGACCGGCCGCCCCGCCCACTGGGACGGGCTCGCCACCCAGGGCCTGCTCGGTCTCCACCTCCCGGAGGCCGACGGCGGAGGCGGCGGCGACCTGCTCGATCTCGCCGTCGTCCTGGAGGAGTTCGGCCGCGCCGCGCTCCCCGGCCCGTACCTGCCCACCGTCCTCGCCGCCGAACTGCTGCACCGCGGCGGCGCGCCCCGGCATCTCGTCCGGGCGCTGGCCGCCGGCGAGCGGATCGCCGCCGTCGCCCTCGGCAGCGGTTCCCTGACCGCCGTGGAAGGCGCCGACGGCTACCTCCTCGACGGCATCGCGCCGCCCGTCCTGGCCGGCGGCGACGCCGATCTGGTCGTGCTGGCCGCGGAGGCCGCCGGGGGCACCGTATGGCTGGCGGTGGACGCCGCCGCCCTCGCCGTCCGCGTCCAGGACAGCGCCGACCCGACCCGGCCGACCGCCGAAATCCGCGCGGACGGGACGGCGGTGCCGGGTGACCGGCGGCTGGCGGTCGACGGCGCCCTGGTCCGGGATCTCGCCGGGCTGCTGCTCGCCGCCGAGGGGTGCGGCACCGCCGGCTGGGCGCTGCGCACCGCCGCCGAACACGCCGCGGTCCGCGAGCAGTTCGGCCGGCCGATCGGCCGGTTCCAGGGCGTCAAGCACCTCTGCGCCGACATGCTCGTCCGCTGTGAGCAGGCCCGCGCCCTGGTCTGGGACGCGGCCCGGGCCGCCGGCGAACCGCCCGAGGTGCGCGGCCTGGTCGCCGCGCTGGCCACCGCGACCGCCCTGGACGCCGCCGTCGGCTGCGCCAAGGACTGCATCCAGATCCTCGGCGGTATCGGCTTCACCTGGGAGCACGACGCCCACCTCCACCTGCGCCGCGCGGTCACCGCCCGCCAGCTGCTCGGCGGCGCCGACGCCCACCGGCTGCGCGCCGCCGGCCATGCCGCGGCCGGTGCCCGTCGCACCCTCCTGGTCGAACTCCCCGCCGAGGCCGAGGAGTTCAGGAAGCGGGCGCGGGCCGCCCTCGACCGGGTACGCGGCCCGGCTCCCCACACAGGCGACGCCGCCACGGACGACATCAGTGACGCCGCCGGTGACGCCGCCGTCCGCCGTGCACTGGCCCCCACCGGATACGCCGCGCCGCATCTGCCCGCCCCGTACGGACTGGGTGCGGGCCCCGTCGAACAGCTCGCCATCCAGCAGGAGATGGCCGCCGCCGGGATCCGGGTCGGCGAACTGGGCATCGCCACCTGGGTGGTGCCCGCGCTCCTCGCACACGGCACGGCCGCGCAGCAGGAGCGGTACCTGCCGCCGACGCTCAGCGGTGATCTGCTGTGGTGCCAGCTGTTCTCCGAGCCGGAGGCCGGTTCGGACCTGGCGTCGCTGCGTACTCGCGCGCAGCACACCGCGGACGGCGGCTGGCGGATCAACGGCCAGAAGGTGTGGACCTCGGCCGCGCAGACCGCCGACCACGGCATCCTGCTCGCCCGCACCGACCCGGACGCGCCCAAGCACCACGGCCTGACCTTCTTCGTCGTCGACATGTCGACGCCGGGGATCGACGTCCGCCCGGTGAAGGAGATCACCGGCGACGCCCTGTTCGGCGAGGTGTACTTCGACGATGTGCTGCTGCCCGCGGACGCGGTGGTCGGCGCGGTCGACGACGGCTGGCGAGTGGCTCGCACCACCCTCGGCAACGAACGCGTCCACATGGCCGACCAGATGACCTTCGACACCGGCCTGGAGGCGCTCGTCGCGCACACCGCCGAGGCGGACGGCGCGGTCCGGGCCCGGGTCGGGGCGCTGGCCGCCGAGGCGCACGCGCTCGCCTGCATCGGGCTGCGCACCACCCTCCAGCGGGTGTCGGACCGGGAGCCGGGCGCCGGCGCCGGCATCCGCAAGCTGGTGCAGACCGCGCACCAGCAGAAGGTCGCCGACCTGGCCCTGGAACTCCTCGGCCCGGCCGGCGCGGTCCGTGAGGGGCCCGGCGCCCGCGCGCTGCACGACTTCCTGATGTCGCGCTGTCTGACCATCGCCGGCGGCACCACCCAGGTCCAGCTCAATGTCGTCGCCGAACGCCTCCTCGGCCTGCCCCGCGACCCGGAACCGCGCCCTCTGATCTGACCGCGCCCACAGGCAGCCGTATGCACACCGCCCCGCCACCTGGCCCTGGCCCCTGGAGGATCGCATGACCGGCACGGCGTACATCATCGGCGTCGGGACGACCCGGTTCGAGAAGCCGGAGACCCGCGACTGGCAGTACTGGGACATGGCGAAGGAGGCGGGCGGTGCGGCGCTCGCCGACGCCGGCATCGACTACGACGCGGTCGAGCAGGTGCCCGTCGGCTACTGCTACCAGGCGTCGACGGCCGGCCAGCGCGCCGTGTACGAACTGGGGCTCACCGGCGTCCCCGTCTACAACGTCAACAACAACTGCGCCACCGGCTCCACCGCGTTGATGATGGCCCGCCAGTTCGTCGCCTCGGGCCTCAACGACTGCGTGCTGGCGCTCGGCTTCGAGAAGATGAAGCGCGGCGCGCTGGGCGCCGGCGCGGACGGCGGCGACTTCGCGACGTCGCCGGTCGCCCGTCACTACGGCGTGATGGCCGCGGCCCACGGCTTCGAGATGACCCCGCCCACCGCCCAGATCTTCGGCAACGCGGCCCGCGAGCACATGGCGCGCCACGGCACGACGGCCGAGCAGCTGGCCATGGTCGGCGCCAAGAACCACCGGCACTCCGCGCACAACCCCTACGCGCAGTTCCAGGACGTGTACACCGTCGAGGAGATCCTCGCCGCGCGCACCGTCCACCGCCCGCTCACCAAGCTCCAGTGCTCGCCGACGTCCGACGGCGCCGCGGCGGCGGTGGTCGCCTCGGGGCGCTTCGTCCGGGAACACGGCCTGGCGGAGCGCGCGGTGGAGATCGCCGGGCAGGCCATGGTCACGGACACCGAGGAGAGCTTCGCCTCCGGCTCCTGCATCGACGTCGTCGGCGCGCCGATGAGCCGGGCCGCGGCCCGCCGTGCCTACGAGGACAGCGGCCTGGGCATCGAGGACGTCGACGTGATCGAGCTGCACGACTGCTTCTCCATCAACGAGCTGCTGACGTACGAGGCGCTGGGGATGTGCCCGGAGGGCGAGTCGGGGAAGCTGGTCGCCGACGGCGCCACGACCTACGGCGGCCGCTGGGTGGTCAACCCGTCCGGCGGGCTGATCTCCAAGGGGCATCCGCTGGGCGCCACCGGCCTGGCCCAGGCGGCCGAGCTGGTCCGGCAGCTCCGCGGCACGGCCGCCGCCCGCCAGGTCCCCGGCGCCCGCATCGGCCTCGCCCACAACATCGGCCTTGGCGGCGCCGCAGTGGTCACCCTGCTCCGCAGGTGACGCCGCCGGGGGCAGTCCGGCAAGTCCGGCACGTTAACTCCCGTCATCATGCGGGTAGTTGGCCTCCTGGGGGCCCTCGTGACCCCTAGGGGACCGCCGCCCCCACCCCCTAAGGCCCCGCCCCGGCCGCCCTGCCGCGTGGAGATCGTTCCGGCCTACTACGGCACCGTGACCGTCGCAACCATGCGCCTCTGGCTTCGTTCGTGACCCGCCGTACAGTACTTAGCGACCGGATGATGTGCGGCGGCGATAGGAGTGTGCGGCGATGGCCAAGCCGATGCCCCACACCAGGAACTGGGGGATGCCGTAGACGACGATCCAGGGGCTGAAGACGCCGTCGTCGTTGAAGTCGTTGATCGTCTGCGCAGCGGCCCAGATGGTGTACAGGAGGAGGAAGGCCGAGACGGCGGAGGCCGTGGCGGCCAGCGTGCGGTGCGGGACTCTGTATCCGGCGAGGAGCGGGGTCCAGCTCGGGAATACCAGACCCCACGGCCGGACCAGGCTCAACGCCAGGATGCCCGCCAGCAGGGCCAGGCCGCTGAGTACGAACAGGTAGGGACCGCCACCGACCGCGTACCACTCGCGGAACTTGCCCTTGTCCGCCCAGAGGGGAATGCCCAGTGCCCAGACCGCGTGGAGTGGGATGAACCCGACGGTCGCGGAGAGCGCCGAGGCATAAGCGGCTCGGACGGCCCACCGGGGCGGGGGCGAAACCTCAGCAACTGCGTTCCCTGGACGAGAGGCAGCGAATTCGGACATGGCCCGGGTCTCCTGACGAGAGGGAAGATATTGGTCCGAGACACCGTTCCACGGGCCCGCGTTGGAGGGCATCGAGCCCGGGGCTGAAGATCACTCATCCTCCGAGGTGACCAGGACACCGAGCCGCTCCCCCTACGGGCCTACCGGGTGGTGAAGGGCCGATCACTACGCCCCGGGCGCCCCAAGGCGTGCCGTTCTGAGTGCCCAGGCTGCCGGATGTCTACCGGCTCGTCGGACAGGCGACTGCCTACGTAGCGCCGGCCGAACTCGCGTGGGTGGCAGCCGACCGCGCGTTGGCAGCGGCGCAGAACGCAGACGACCCTGCCGCGGTTGCTGCGGCGGCGTGGAACATGGGCAACATCTTGCGCGAAACCGCGTACCCGGACGAAGCGCTACGGGTGGTTACCGAAGCGGCCGGACTCATTCGACCACTCGGCTCTGGGTCGAAGTAGCCCGCGGCCACCTTCAACGTGGCGACCGCACAGCCGCCCTCCATGTCAGGGGAGTCGCCTGCAAGATCAGTCGGGAAACCGTGGCATACACCCCGTCAGCACGGGGAGTCGTAGCCGATCTCTGGCGGAAGGCACCACGTGCATTCCGCGACGAGGCAGCCCAACTCGCCGAGGCCGTAGGCGTTACCGCCGCCCGGGTTCTGTCTCTCCGATCATGATCGGAGAGACAGATGAGGAGTACTGCGGCGGTGACGGTCCCACAACTCGGTACGTGGCCGGTGCAGTGGCGGGCTGGTGCTACGGCAGGATTTCCAGCCGAACCGTGCTTTGGGGGCCCTGGAGGCCGGAGGTGAGGCAGTCCGTGGGCAGTTGATCGGGCAGTGCGGTCACGGTGCGGCGGACGAGGTGGCCTTCGTCGCGTCCCGCCACGACCCGGCCTGACTGCAGGACGACCAGGACGCCCGTGACGCGAGCGGTGACGGCACCGTCGATGACGATCACCGACCGGCTGCCGTCGGCGTAGCGGACGACTTCCCTGCCGCTCGCGCCGGACAGCGAGAGGCAGGATGCCGACGGCGCGAGGGCGTCGAAGGAGCCTGTCGCCGGGGCGGTGCGGCCAGGGGCGGTGGTGCACGTGTAGTGCACGTCCGCGTGGATGTGTGTCCTGCGGGGCAGGAGGGTGAGCGGCGGATCGTAGCTGCCGTGGGCGTTGCCCGTGCAGCTGACGGCCTCGTGCCCGCCCGTCCGGGCTTGGCCGGCCGGCGCCCACACCAGCGACGAGAACACCAGCGCCAGGGACCCCAGCGTCACCGTCATACCGCGCCTGCTCATCACATGCTCCTCCAGCAAGTCGTCTGCCATATATGTGGACTCGTCTGCCACATATATGGACTTGACTACCCAGGTGTCGCATCGGCTGATCGGCGTCTCGAAGTGCGCCACCGGCGCATGCCCCCCCCATGGCGCCGTCGTGCACGCCTGTCCGCCCGGCGGGACGCGTGGCATCCGGAAGGTGCCGGGTAGGAAGGGCCGGACGAGCCTTCGTCGCATCGGAACATGAACCGAGCAGGGGAGTCCCGAGTGAGCCGTATGACCGCCGCAGCCGCCACCGCCGCGAGAGCGCGCGTGTTCGCCATGATGGACGCCGACGGGGACCAGGTCATCACGCGGCACGACTATCTCTCCCGCATCGACCGGACAGTCCTGGCCACCGAGCGCACCGAGGACGACCCACTCGTCGTCACCGCCCGCACGGAAGGCATCAAAGCCTGGGGGGCGATGGACGCGAACAACGACGGCAAGCTGACCTTCGATGAGTACAACGCGTGGGTGGGCGCCGACAAGTTCGACAACATCTGCCGGTTCGCGCTCGGCGCGCTCTTCGACCTCGCCGACGCGGACGGGGACGGCGCCCTGGACAAAGCCGAGTTCACCACGCTGCGCACCGCGCTGAACAACCCGCCGGGGAACGCCGCCGCTGCATTCGACGCGCTGGATGCCGATGGCGACGGCCGGGTCGGCCGTGACGCGTACCTGGCATCGATCCGCGCCTACATCGTCGGCGACAGCTCCCCGATGGGCGAGGCCCTGTACTAGGGCCTGTCCCTGCGATCTTGGGTATCGGGGCCGGGTCCGCTGGGAGGCTGTCTAGGATCGGCCCGTGATCGCTGACCTGCAGTGCGTGGTGCTGGACTGCTCTGATCCGGCGGAACTCGCGACGTTCTACCGGTCACTGCTGGGCGGGACCGTCAATCAGCAGGACAAGAGGTGGGCACTTGACGACGACTGGGCGACACTGCACACGCCGTCCGGGCTCGTCCTCGCCTTCCAGCGGGCGGTGGACTATCAGCCGCCGCTGTGGCCCTGCCCTTCCCGGCCCCAGCAGTTCCATCTGGACTTCGGCGTCGTGGACCTGGACCGTGCCCAGGAGCAGGTGCTGGCCCGGGGAGCGACGGTATTGGACGACGGTTCGGACGGGCGGGGCTGGCGTATCTATGCCGATCCGGCAGGTCATCCGTTCTGCCTGGTCCGCCACTGAGGACCGCTCCCGCATGCGGTCGCGCCCACCCGGGATCACGACCGGAGCCACAGACCGTGGTCCCGCCACCGACCGCATCGGTTGTTACTCACCGGCAACAGCGGCCGCAGCACAGCCCGCGAGTAGCGTGACATCGCTGAAGCCAGCCCGCGCCTGCCTCACAGAGACCCTTGACGGCACACCGGAAGTCGAGCAGGACTGACATCTTCCCGGTGACCAACAGGTGTGCGTGACACCGCCGTTCATGCCCCCTGGCGGAATCCGAGGCTCTTGTCACGACTTGTTGCGACTTGTCACAAGCCACCGACACACCCCAGGGGACCGTCGCCCCCACCCCCTAAGGCCCCCGCCCCGCCGCCCCGTTGCCCTACATCCCCCGCCCTAGGACCCGAGCGCATGGTGAATGCACCGATATCCCGATGCGGGTGGTGAGGGGCTGGTGCGAGCATGGTCGGCATGCCCCCGATAGCCACTTCTCCCACGCTGTCCACGTCCACACGGCGGACGGCCGCACCGGCCTGGCTGGTGATGGTGCTGGTCTGCGCCGGACAGTTCCTCGTCGTGCTGGACGTCTCCGTCGTGAACGTGGCACTGCCCGCCATGCGTTCCGGGCTCGGCCTGTCCGAGCTGGGCCTGCAATGGATCGTCAACGCCTATGTGATCACCTTCGCGGGCTTCATGCTGCTCGGTGGCCGGGCCGCCGACCTCTTCGGCCGCAAGCGGGTCTTCCTCGTCGGGCTGGCGCTGTTCACTCTCGCGAGCGTCGCCGGCGGCCTCGCCCAGCAGCCCTGGCAGCTGATCGCCGCCCGCACCATCCAGGGCGTGGGCGCCGCGGTGCTCTCCCCGGCCACGCTGACCATCCTGACCACGTCGTTCCCGGCCGGTCCGGCCCGTACGCGGGCCATCGCGACGTGGACGGCGGTCGGCGCGGGCGGCGGCGCGGTGGGCGGCCTGGTCGGCGGGGTGCTCACCGAGTACCTGTCGTGGCGCTGGGTGCTGCTGATCAACGTGCCGGTGGGCGCGCTGGTGCTGGCCGGCGCCGCGCTGTGGCTGACCGAGAGCCGGCAGGGCACCGCGCGGCGCCTGGACGTGCCCGGTGCGCTGCTGGTGACCGCCGGGCTCGGGCTGGTGGCGTACGGCATCGTGCAGACCGAGACGCACGGTTGGGGTTCGGCGCCGGCGCTGCTGCCGCTGGCCGCCGGCCTGGTGGTGGTCGCGGTCTTCGTCGCGGTCGAGGCGCGTGCCAAGGCCCCGCTGATGCCGCTGGGGCTGTTCCGGCTGCGCTCGGTCTCCTCGGCCAACGCGGCGATGGTGCTGTCCGGCGCCGCGATGTTCTCCATGTGGTACTTCCTGTCGCTCTACGTGCAGAACGTCCTCTCCTACACGCCGCTGCGGGCCGGTCTCTCCTTCATCCCGCACTCGCTGTCCATCGTGCTGGGTTCGAAGGTCGCGCCCCTGCTGATGCGCCGCCTCGGCGCCAAGACGCTGGCGGTCGGCGGTGCGGTGATCTCGCTGGCCGGGATGGCCTGGCAGAGCACGATGACGGTCGACGGGACGTACCTCGGGACGATCCTCGGCCCGGGCGTCCTGATGGCGCTGGGCGCCGGGCTGACCGCGACGCCGGTCGCCGCCATCGCCACCTCCGGCGCCGACCCGGCCGACCAGGGGCTGGTCTCCGGCCTGATCAACACCTCGCGGCAGATGGGCGGCGCGCTGGGCCTGTCGGTGCTCTCCACCGTCGCCGCCTCCCGGATCACGGCGGAGCCCGGCCGGGTGGGCCTGGCCGACGGCTACGGCCTGGCGTTCCTGGTGGGCGCGATGGTGCTGGCGGGCAGCGTCACGCTGATGCTGCTGGCGCTGCCGCGCCGTCGGACGGACGCGGCCCAGGGCTGAGCGGGCGCCCCGACCGCCCCAGCCGCCGGCGGCCCCGGCGGCCGGCCGCCCCGCTCTCCCGGCCCCGCCCTACAGCCAGCCGTTGCGCCGGGCCGCCCGTACTGCCTCCATGCGGTTGCGGGTGCCGGTCTTGCCGATGGCGGCCGAGAGGTAGTTGCGGACCGTGGCCGGCGACAGGCTCAGTCTGGCGGCGATGTCGGCGGCCGTCGCGCCGTCCACGGCAGCGGTGAGGACATCGCGCTCGCGCTGGGTCAGCGGGTTGGGCCCGGCGCTCAGGGCCGCGGCGGCCAGACCGGGGTCGATCACCCGCTCACCGGCCAGCACCCGGCGGATCGCCGCCGCCAGGTCCTCCACCGGGCCGTCCTTCACCAGGAAGCCGGCCGCCCCGGCCTCCATCGCGCGGCGCAGATAGCCGGGCCGCCCGAACGTCGTCACGATCAGCACCTTGCACGAGGGCAACGCGTCGCGCAGGTCGGCGGCGGCGTCCAGGCCGCTGCGACCGGGCAGTTCGATGTCCAGGAGTGCGACGTCCGGACGGGTCTCCAGCGCGGCCGCGACGATCTGATCGCCCGCCGGCACCTGCGCCACCACCTCCATGTCGTCCTCGAGGTCGAGCAGCAGCGCCAGCGCGCCCATCATCATCCGCTGGTCCTCGGCCAGCAGGAGCCTGATCACTTGGACAACTCCTCCGCATCCGCCAGATCGCCCGCGTCCACCGGAAGTTCGGCCGTGACCCGGAAGCCGCGCCGGCCGTCGGGACCGCTGCGCAGCGTGCCGCCCGCCGCGGCCAGCCGCTCGGCCAGCCCCGCAAGGCCCGTACCGCCCACCGGCCCGGAGGCGGCGCCGGATGGTGCGTCGGACGGTGCGTCGGACGCTTGGGAGCTTACGGGACCGCGGCCGTCGTCCGTGATCGTCAGCCGCACCCGGTCGTCGTCCGTGTGCACCTCGATCTCGCAGTGGGTGGCGCCGCTGTGCCGCACGGCGTTGGTGACGCCCTCGCGGACCACCCAGCCCAGGAGCGCGGCGGCCTGCGGCGGCAGCGGCGGCCCGGACTGCCGCACCACCGGCTCGATGCCGGCGCCGCCCAGCGCCGAACGGGCCCGGTCCAGCTCGGTCGCCAGGCTGCCCTCGCGGTAGCCGCTGACCGCCTCGCGGATCTCGGTCAGCGCCTGCCGGCCCACCGCCTCGATGTCGGCGGCCTGGGCCAGCGCCGCGTCGAGGTTGCGGGGCGCCAGCCGGCGCACCGCCTCCGCCTTCACCACCACCACCGACAGGGTGTGGCCCAGCAGGTCGTGCAGGTCCCGGGAGAACCGCAGCCGTTCCTTCTCCACGGCGTTGCGGGCCAGCTCCTGGCGGGTGGCCCGCAGCTCCTGGATGGTGTCGAAGAGGCTCAGCACCGAGGCCGTCACCATCCCGGACAGGAACGTGCCGTAGCCGATGCCGAACGAGCCCCAGGGGCTCTGGTCGTACCAGCCGGACAGGAACCCGGCGGACCCGCTGAGGACGATCAGCCAGAGGGCGAGCGGCCTGCCGCGCAGCGTGCGGACCGTGCCGGAGGCCAGCGACAGCAGCGGGAAGAACATGAACCACTCGCCGCCGAAGCCGAGCGCGACGGCGTAGGTGACGGCGGCCAGCGCGGCCAGGGCGTAGAGCGGGTAGCGGGTGTCGCGCCGCCGGGGGTTGAAGGCGGAGAAGACGACGGTCACATAGAGGGAGTTGAAGGCGAGGAGGCCGACGCCGGCCAGCCAGGGGTTGCCGGACCTGCCGTGGATGATGTTGGAGAACGCACCCAGCCCCATCAGCAGCCAGGGCAGGAAGGCGTACCGGCCGGGGCCCCTGGGCTCCCGCTCGCACGGCCGCGCCCCCGCCGCGCGGCCCTGCTCCGCTCCGCCGCCGGGCGCTCCGCCCCGCTCCCGCCGCCCTCTCATCCGTGCCATGCCGTTCCTCGCCTCATGCCGTTCGCTCCGTTCTGTACGGTCTACTCTGCGCGTCCGCGTACACCGCGTAACCGCCGAAGAGTGCCAGCCAGGCGGCCGGTACCGCCACCGTGGCCGGCCCCGGCACCTGGCCGTGGGCGACGCTCCGGTGCGGTGACGTCGTCGCACCCGCTGCCAAAGACGCTACGGAGCGTGGCCGCCGCGCGGCAGAGGCGAATGTGGGGGAACGGCCCTGACAAATGTCATGGGCCGGCGGGACGAATGTCATCGGCCGGCGGGCCGAAGAAGGACGGGCCAGGCCGTCCGGAACGCGCACCCTGCACATCTGACATACCGTCAGGGGTCTTCCCGCTCCCGCCCCGATCGGCTATACATGACTGCTATCGGCTAGAACGCGTTCTAGAAGTGCCGAGGAGCGCGGGCCCGCCGACCCGATACGACCCCGGCGCGGCCGACGGTGCGGACGGCCGGGCCGGGGTCTCACACCGTGGTGAAGGAGCAGCACCTCCATGCCCATCGACGCCGCCAAGGCCACCGCGGCCCCGCCGCGGACCACCGAACTCGCCTGGGACCACAAGGACGTCCAGCTCTACCACCTCGGCATCGGCGCCGGCGCGGCCACCCCGGAGAGGCCGCACGCCGCCACCGACCCCGACGAACTCCGCTACACCCTGGAGAGCGCACTGCACGTACTCCCCAGCTTCGCCACCGTCGCCGGCGGAGGCATGGCGCTGGCCGGCGGGCTCTCCGCGCCGGGCATCGACGTCGACCTGGCGGCCGTGCTGCACGGCGGGCAGACCGTCACCGTGCACCGCCCGCTGCCCGTCCGCGGCCGCGCCACCCAGACCTCCACCGTCCCGGCCGTCTACGACAAGGGCAAGGCCGCCGTCATCGTGCTGCGCTCCGAAGTCGCCGACGACAACGGGCCGTTGTGGACCTGCGACACCCAGATCTTCGTCCGCGGCGAGGGCGGCTTCGGCGGGGAGCGGGGCCCCTCGGTCGGCGGCGAACTGCCCGGCCGGGCACCCGACCTGACCACCGAACGCCTCGTCCGCGCCGACCAGGCGCTGCTCTACCGCCTCTCCGGCGACTGGAACCCGCTGCACGCCGACCCGGAGTTCGCCAAGCTCGCCGGCTTCGACCGGCCGATCCTGCACGGTCTGTGCTCGTACGGGGTGACCCTCAAGGCGGTGGTGGACGCCGCGCTGGACGGGGACGTCTCCCGGGTGCGGTCGTACACCGCGCGGTTCGCGGGCGTGGTGTTCCCGGGGGAGACGCTGCGGATCCGGATGTGGCGGGAGCGGACCGGGGAAGACGAGGGCGGCCGCGTCCGGGTCGCGGTCACTGCCGCCGAGCGGGACGACGCACCGGTGCTGGCGGACACGGTGGTCGAGCACGGCGTACCAAGCCTGTCCGGCGCTTGAGGACGAGCGGCCGCCAGGCCGCGATACCCCGACGGCCGGCCGGGGCGGGACCAGCATGTCGTACGTACGAGAGGAGCGGGTGTCGCATGCGCGCAGCCATTCAGCAGGAGACGGGACGGGACA
This sequence comes from Streptomyces sp. S186, assembly GCF_051603415.1. Taxonomy (NCBI): domain Bacteria; kingdom Bacillati; phylum Actinomycetota; class Actinomycetes; order Kitasatosporales; family Streptomycetaceae; genus Streptomyces; species Streptomyces sp. S186. The sequence continues at coordinate 5,800,807 of NZ_CP193932.1, forward strand.
AGCTGGAGGTGCTCGACGACGTCGAGGCGGTGGGCTTCGGGCCGGGCCGGGTCAGGATCCGGATCCGGGCCACCGGACTGTGCCACTCCGACCTCTCCGCGATGAACGGGGTGCTGCCGCAGCCCGCGCCGTTCGTCCCCGGGCACGAGGGGGCCGGGGAGGTCCTCGACGTCGGCGACGGCGTCACCGGACTGCGGCCCGGCGACCGGGTCCTGATGTGCTGGCTGCCCGCCTGCGGCGACTGCCCGTCCTGCAAACGCGGCCAGACCCACCTCTGCCTGGCCGGGTTCATGAACGCCGGCACCCCCAACTTCAGGCGCCCCGGCGGTGACGTCTTCGGCTTCGCCGGCACCGGCACCTTCGCCGAGGAGGTGGTGGTCCCCGCCGACTGCGCCGTCCCGATCCCGGACGACGTCCCCTACGAGATCGCCGCCCTGATCGGCTGCGGGGTCACCACCGGGCTCGGCGCGGCCCTCAACACCGCCAAGGTGGCGGCCGCTTCGTCGGTGGCGGTGATCGGCTGCGGCGGTGTGGGCATCTCCGTCATCCAGGGCGCCCGGGCCTGCGGCGCCGCCCAGATCATCGCCGTCGACCCGGTGGCGGCCCGCCGCGAGGCCGCCCTCCGGTTCGGCGCCACCGAGGCCGTCGCCCCCGAGGAACTCGCCGACGCCAAGGCCCGGATCACCGGCGGCGAGGGCTTCGACTACGTCTTCGAGGTCGTCGGCAAGTCCGCCACCGCCCGCACCGCCTACGAGACGACCCGGCGCGGCGGCACCCTCTGTGTAGTCGGCGCGGGCGCCATGGACGACACCTTCCAGGTCAACATGTTCGAGCTGTTCTTCGACGAGAAGCGGATCCTGCCGTCGCTGTACGGGGGAGGGGACGTGCTGCGCTCCTACGAGCGGGCCATCGCCCTGTGGCGGGCCGGCCGGATCGACCTCGAAGGGCTGATCACCCACCGGGTCCGGCTGGACGGCATCAACGACGCCCTGGACCAGATGCGTTCGGGCACCGCGCTGCGCACCTGCATCGAGATCTGACGAGAGAGCTGAGGGGACGCTCATGGCACAGCCACTGGAGGGCCTGACCGCGCTCGTCACCGGTGCCGGGCGCGGACTGGGCCGGGCCGAGGCCCTGGAACTGGCCCGCCTCGGCGCCCGGGTGGTCGTCAACGACTTCGGCCAGCCGGGCCGGGACGGCTCCGGCGCCGCGTCGCCCGGCCCCGCCGAGGAGGCCGCCGAGGAGATCCGCGCCGCCGGCGGCCGGGCCGTCGCCCACACCGGCGACGTCGCCGACCACCAACAGGCCGGTGAACTCGTGCAGTTGGCGATCGACACCTACGGCCGGCTGGACATCCTGGTCAACAACGCGGGCATCCTGCGGGACCGGATGGTCTTCTCGATGACCGAGGACGAGTGGGACTCGGTGATCCGCGTCCACCTCAAGGGCCACTTCAACACCACGCACTTCGCCGCGGCCCACTGGCGCGCCCGATCCAAGGAGGCCGGCGGCCCGGTCTTCGGGCGGATCGTCAACACCTCCTCCGAGGCGTTCCTGGCCGGCTCGGCGGGCCAGCCCAACTACGCCGCGGCCAAGGGCGGCATCGTCGGTCTGACCACGTCCACGGCGCTGGCACTGGCCAAGTACGGCGTGACCGCCAACGCCATCTGCCCGCGCGCCCGCACCCGGATGACCGAGGACGTCTTCGCCGGCCTCGCGGCCCCCGAGGACGGCCGGCTCGACCCGCTCGCGCCCGAGCACGTCGCGCCGCTGGTCGGCTATCTCGCCTCGCCGGCCGCCTCCGGGATCAACGGCCAGCTGCTGGTCGTCCACGGCGGCATGGTCGCGATCGCCGAACGCCCACGGATCGCCGCGAAGTTCGACACCGCGAAGGAGGTCTTCAGCTACGAGGAGCTGGACGGCCTGCTCACCCCGTACTACGCCGGGCGCCCGGCACACGAGACCTTCGCGGCTGCCGAGGTGCTGGGCCTCAAGCACGACTGACGCCCGGGGCGCGGCGGTTCGGGTTCGGTTCGGGTTCGGTTCGCGCGACGGCCGTGGCCGCCGCCACAACGGCCGTGGCCGCCGCCCGCGTTCGCGGTGCGGCGGCCACGGCCTGCGGCGTGCCGGTCGGTTCAGGAGACCCGGACCGGGTGGTCGCGGCGGTGCCGCCCCTGGGCGGCGCTCTGCGCCTCCTCCGAGGCGGCCGGGCCGCGGTGCCTGCCGGAGCCTACGGCCTCGGCGGCCTGGGCGGCTGCCTCCTGCGGGCGCGCCTGGGTCGTGTCGGTTTGGGCTTCGGACATGGAAAGAGTCACTCCGTCAGATCGCTTGCAGCTGTACGCGTCGGGACCTCCCCCGGCTCCCACCGGAACACACCCCGTGCGGTGCCGTCGGTGGCCGGGTCAACCGGCTGCACAGCCCCCGCCGGAATACTAACGGGGCGGGAAACGGCACTTCACGGGGACTCCCGGGACGCGAGAGGCGCCTGTTGCAGTGGAACTGGCCTGCACATCCGGGGATGCGGGGAACACATGAGCGGTTCCTCGTCATCGGCGTCCGGTTGTGGAGATGCTGTGGAGCCGAGGTCGCTATCGCCCGCTTCCAGGACAATCTCCTCGCTGTCCACGGATCCCCGTCCGGACGGAACTGCCACTTCCGGAAGTCCCGGAAGTCCCGGAAGCTCCGCCACCGGAACTCCCGTTCCCCCGGCCGCCCCCGCAATCGCCCCCACAACCGGCCCCAGCGGAACGGCCATCCGCGCCACCCCGCACGGCACCGCCCCCGTCGCGTACGGCAGCAGCAGCGCGCCGTCCGGCGTCCACCGGCCGCTGCCCGCCAGCCAGCCGTCCGGGGCCGGGAACCGCCGCAACCGCCGTTCCGAGGGCCGCCACGCGCCGAGCCGGGTGCCGTCCGGGCCGTCGAGCCGGAACGCCACCGCGCAGCTCTCCGGCAGCAGCGCCCGCCCCGGCTGGATCGCGAACGGCGTCACCGCCATGTCGGGCGCCCGCAGACACTCCGGGAAGCGCACCGGCAGGCTGCTGTCCAGCACGCCCCAGCCCAGCCGGTCGTGGCCGGGGGCGTCCGACCGGACCAGCAGCAGCCCGCTGTCGGGATCGGCCAGCAGCAGCCGGTCGTTGCTCTCCTCGGTGATCTGCAGCAGCGGGCTGATCTCCCCGCCGCGTGCCAGGTCCACCACCACGGACTTGCTGCGGCCGTCCAGCTCCCGGTCCACCGCCAGCAGCCGCCCGTCGTGATCCAGCCAGACCCCGCCGGTGCAGTGGCCCGGCACCACGGCGATCCGCTCGGGCCCCGCCGTTCCGCCGTGCACCCGCCACAGCGCGGTGGTCCCGGCGCCGGGCGCCAGCGCGTAGCCCAGCCGTCCGCCGGGAGCGGGCGGCAGCAGCGTCAGCTCCCGCGCCGCCACCGCGCCGACCAGCACCTCCTGGGTGCCGGGCCCGGTGGGGGAGAGCAGGGAGACGGTGAAGCGGTCGGCGACCCGGCGGACGATCAGCACCCGGCCGTCGGCGAGCGGCAGCAGCGCGCTGTCCGGCTCCTCCGGCTGACTGCCCGGCAGCGGGACCGCGTACGGCTCCGGGCCGCCGATCGTCCAGCGCTCCGGGTACCGGCTCCCGGCGGCGTCGTCGTGACGGGCGAGCCGGGCGCCGTACGAGCCGTCGGCGGAGAGGGTCAGCGCCGCACGGTGCGGGCTGTCGAGCGCCGCGGTGTCCTCACTGGCACAGATCGTCATGGGGGTGCCACCTCCAGTGGAGGGACGTTAGTTTTCGCACTTCCGGCCGATCAACGGCAGTTGCCGGTCTTCACGCATAAGGGTGGCCATTGTCCGATTCGCCGGTATGGGGAGGGGTGGGTGTGCTCGGAGTTTCAAGGATGTCTAAAGTTAGGTGGACCTAAGTTGCCGTCGGGTGGCCGGGTGGCTCCCGGCCGCCCGGCGGCACCCGCATGTCGAGCTGGAGTGACGTGATGCCCCTACGCCGCCGCGGCGCCGCCGCCATAGTCCGAGGGGCAGCCCTCGCCGCCGCCGGTGCCCTCGTGCTCGCCGGGTGCGGGGCGTCCGGCGCGGACGGTGGCGGCGACCGCGGGGCGGGCTCGAAGTCCGTGGCCCAGGGCGGCAAGGACTTCGGCAGGGCCGCCGACGAGACGGCGAAGATGGGCACCGACGCCGCGCCGGGCCGGTTCCCGCGCACCGTCCGGCACGCCATGGGCGCCACCACCATCCCCTCCGCGCCCCAGCGCGTGGTCGTCCTCGACGTCGGCGAGCTCGACAACGCCGTCTCGCTCGGCATCAAGCCGGTCGGCTACGCGCCCACCGAGGGCGACGCCGCCCTCCCGGACTACCTCGCGAAGAGCGCCGGCCACCCCAAGAGCGTCGGCACCGTCAACGGCCTCAACCTGGAGGCCATCAACGCCCTCAAGCCCGACCTCATCCTGGGCAGCAAGCTGCGCGCCGAGAAGCAGTACCGACAGCTCAGCAAGATCGCCCCGACCGTCTTCTCGATCCGCCCCGGCTTCACCTGGAAGCAGAACTACCTCCTCAACGCCGCCGCCCTCGACAAGACCGCGGAGGCGAAGCGCGAACTCGCCGCCTACGAGGCCAGGGCGAAGAAGCTCGGCGAGGACATCGGCCCCGAGAAGCCGACCGTGACGATGCTGCGCTACATGCCCCAGTTCACCCGCCTCTACGCCCAGCGCTCCTTCATCGGCACCGTCCTCAAGGACGTCGGCCTGCCCCGGCCGAAGAACCAGCAGGCCGACGACCTCGCCACCGAGGTCAGCCCGGAGAACATCGACCAGGCCGACGCCGACTGGATCTTCACCGGCGTCTACGGCGACCCCCGGTCCACCAAGCGCGACACCGCCGAGCAGAACCCGCTGTGGAAGAACCTCAAGGCGGTCAAGGACGGCCACGCCCGGAACGTGAAGGACGAGACCTGGTACCTCGGCCTCGGCGTCACCGCGGCCGACAGCGTCCTGGCCGATCTGCGGGCCTTCCTCGTGAAGTAGCCGTCCCATCGAGCCGCCGGATCCTCAAGTCGCCTGCGGCGGCGGCCGGATGGCGCGCGCCACGGCTAGCGCCCGGTGGCCGGAAACCCCCGGCGCGCGCCGGCCCGCGGTCCCCGCGCGCACCGCGGCCCGGCGCGCGGGCGCGGGGGAGAGGTAACCTTCCCCCGTGCCCGCACTGTCTGAAGTCCTCGCCGCGCTCGACGTCCTCTGGCCCCCCGAGCGGGCCGAAGGATGGGACGCCGTCGGCACCGTCTGCGGCGACCCCGACGCCGAGGTCGGCCGGGTGCTGTTCGCCGTCGACCCGGTCCAGGAGATCGCCGACGAGGCCGTGCGGCTCGGCGCCGACCTGCTCGTCACCCATCACCCGCTCTATCTGCGGGGGACGACGACGGTCGCCGCCGGCACCTTCAAGGGAAAGGTCGTGCACACGCTCATCAAGCACGACATCGCCCTGCACGTCGCGCACACCAACGCCGACACCGCCGACCCCGGCGTCTCCGACGCCCTGGCCGGCGCGCTGGACCTGCGGATCCTGCGCCCCCTGGTGCCGGACCCGAGCGATCCGGCCGGCCGCCGCGGCCTGGGCCGGATCTGCGAGCTCCCGCACCCGATGACGCTGGCCGAGCTGACCGCGTACGCCGCCGCCCGCCTGCCCGCCACCGCGCAGGGCATCCGGGCGGCCGGCGACCCGGACCGCGAGATCCGCACCCTGGCGGTCTCCGGCGGCTCCGGCGACAGCCTCTTCGACGACGTACGGGCGGCCGGCGTGGACGCGTTCCTCACCGCCGACCTGCGCCACCACCCGGCCTCCGAGGCCACCCAGACCACCGGACGGAACACCCCGCCGGCGCTGCTGGACGCGGCCCACTGGGCCACCGAATGGCCGTGGTGCGAGCAGGCCGCGGCCCAGCTCGACGCGGTCTCCGACCGGCACGGCTGGGGACTGCGCACGCACGTCTCCCACACGGTCACCGACCCCTGGACCGCCCACGCGGCGTCCGCCCCGCTCACCCGCCCCGCTGACACCTCGCACACCACAGGAGCCCCCCGCTGAACGCCGCGCCCGCCGACCAGATCCGCCTCCTGGACGTCCAGAACCTCGACGTCCGGCTCACCCAGCTCGCGCACCGGCGCAAGAACCTCCCCGAGCTGGCCGAGCTGCAGACCCTGGAGGCCGACCTCACCCAGCAGCGCGATCTGCTCGTCGCCGCGCAGACCGAGGAGAGCGACACCAGCCGCGAGCAGACCAAGGCGGAGCAGGACGTCGACCAGGTCCGCCAGCGCGCCGCCCGCGACCAGAAGCGCCTCGACTCCGGCGCCGTGACCTCCCCCAAGGACCTGGAGAGCCTCCAGCGCGAACTGGCGTCGCTGGCCAAGCGCCAGGGCGACCTGGAGGACGTCGTCCTGGAGGTCATGGAGCGCCGCGAGGCCGCCCAGGAGCGGGTCCGCGAGCTGACCGAGCGGGTCGAGGCCATCCAGGCCAAGGTCGACGACGCCACCGCTCGCCGGGACGCCGCCCACGCCGAGATCGACGCCGAGGTCGCCACGGTCAACAAGGAGCGCGAACTCACCGTCGCCGACATCCCCGAGGCACTGGTCACGCTCTACGACCGCATCCGCGCCAAGCAGGGCGGCATCGGCGCCGCCCGCCTCTACCAGCGCCGCTGCGAGGGCTGCCGGCTGGAGCTGGACATCACCGAGCTCAACGACGTGCGCCGGGCCGCCGCCGACGCCGTCGTCCGGTGCGAGAACTGCAGCCGCATCCTGGTCCGCACGCCCGACTCGGGGCTGTAGGCCGTGGCGCGCGAGCTGATCGTCGAGGCGGACGGCGGCTCCCGGGGCAATCCGGGGCCGGCCGGTTACGGCGCGGTGGTCCTCGACCCGGCGAGCGGCGAGGCGCTGGCCGAGGCCGCCGAGTTCATCGGGACGGCGACCAACAACGTCGCCGAGTACAAGGGCCTGCTGGCCGGGCTGCGCGCCGCGCACGCCCTGGACCCGGAGGCCGCCGTGCACGTCCGGATGGACTCCAAGCTCGTCGTCGAGCAGATGTCCGGCCGCTGGAAGATCAAGCACCCGGACATGAAGCCGCTGGCCGCCGCGGCCGCCGCGGTCTTCCCGCCCGGCCGGGTCACCTACGAGTGGATCCCCCGCTCCCGGAACAAGCACGCCGACCGACTCGCCAACGAGGCGATGGACGCGGGCCGGGACGGCAGGCAGTGGGAGCCGCGCGAGTCCCGGGCGGCGCTCGCCGGCCCGGCCGACGCGGCACCCGCCCGCAGCGCCGCGGCCCGTGCCGCGGACGCGGCCGCCGAAGAGGCCGAGGCCGCGGAGGGCCGCCCGAGCGCGGCCGCGCCGCCCGTCGGCTGGGGCGCGCCCGACCTCGGCGTCCCCGCGACGTTCGTCCTGCTCCGGCACGGCGAGACCGCGCTGACGCCGCAGAAGCGCTTCTCCGGCAGCGGCGGGACCGACCCCGGACTCTCCGACGCCGGCCGCCGGCAGGCCGAGGCGACCGCCGCCGCGCTCGCCGCCCGCGGCACCGTCCAGGCCGTGGTCAGCTCGCCGCTGCGCCGCTGCCAGGAGACCGCCGGGACGATCGCCGCCCGGCTCGGCCTGGACGTCCGCGTCGAGGACGGGCTCCGCGAGGCCGACTTCGGCGCCTGGGAGGGGCTGACCTTCGCCGAGGTCCGCGAACGCCACCCCGACGATCTCGACGCCTGGCTCCGCTCCGCCAAGGCGGCGCCCACCGGGGGCGGCGAGTCCTTCGCGGCGGTGGCGCGCCGGGTCGCGGTCACCCGCGACAAGCTGATCGCCCGGTACGCGGGCCGGACCGTCCTCCTGGTCACCCACGTCACCCCGATCAAGACGCTGGTCCGGCTGGCCCTGGGCGCCCCGCCGGAGTCCCTGTTCCGTATGGAGCTGTCCGCGGCGTCGCTCTCCGCGGTGGCGTACTACGCGGACGGGAACGCGTCGCTGCGCCTGCTGAACGACACGTCCCACCTGCGGTGATCTCGGCCGACCCGGCTACCGGTGGTGCGGTTCGCCACCGGTAGCCGGGGGCGGCGCCGTTGCGCCCGCGACGAGCGTCCTCACATGCCGGACCGAGCGTCCTCACATGCCGGACGGGCCGAGTTGTGCCGCCTCCCGCGCCAGTCGCTCGATCCGCGGCCAGTCCTTGGCCGCCAGCGCGTCCGCGGGCAGCATCCAGGTGCCCCCGACGCAGCCGACGTTGGGCAGTGCCAGGTACGAGGGGGCCGTGGCCGGGCCGATGCCGCCGGTCGGGCAGAAGCGGGCCTGCGGCAGCGGGCCGGCCAGCGACCTGAGGTAGGCGGTGCCGCCCGCCGCCTCCGCCGGGAAGAACTTCATCGCGCTGATCCCCTCATCCAGCAGGGTCACCACCTCCGAAGCCGTCGAGACGCCCGGCAGGAACGGCAGACCGGAGTCCCGCAGCGCGCCCAGCAGCCGCGGCGACCAGCCCGGGCTCACCAGGAACCGCGCTCCGGCCGCTGCGGCCGCCACGGCCTGCTCCGGGTCCAGCACGGTCCCGGCGCCGACCACCGCGTCCGGGACCTCCTCGGCGACGGACCGGATCGCGTCCAGCGCGGCGGGCGTGCGCAGGGTCACCTCGATCGCCGGCAGCCCGCCGGCGACCAGCGCCCGCGCGAGCGGCACGGCGTCCGCCGCGTCCCGCAGGACCACGACCGGGAGGACCGGGGCGACCGGGGCGAGCCCGAGGAAGGCGGGGAAGGGCGCGGCGGAAGAGGAGGCGGCGTCAGTCACGCCGCCCATACTGGACCGGTCGAAATACCGCCCGCAACGCTCGTTGCAGATGCTGCAACAGGGGCGGACACGGGGCGGACGGGCCGCGGATGCGGGGGCGGACGGAGCCCTTTACAGCTCCGTCACGCTCACAGCTCCGTCACGATCACATCCAGGGCCCATGGCTTGCCGGCCTTCGCCGGGGCCTCGGCCTCGACCGCATAACCCAGTCCGCGCAGCGTCTCCACCAGCTCCGCCGGGTCCGCCGGTTCGGCCCCGGCCACCAGCAGGTCCCGCACCAGCCGGCCCTTGGTCGCCTTGTTGAAGTGGCTGACCACCGACCGCTTCTCGACCCCGTTCACGATCTTCGACTGGAGCACCCGCACCGTCGCGGTCCGCTCCGCCGGCTCCCCCTTGGGCTTCCACGCCGCCGCATACGCCGCCGACCGCAGATCCAGCAGGAGCCCGGCCCCGGCGGTCTCCGGCAGCACCTCCGCCATCGGCCCCCGCCAGTACGCCCCGAGCGCGCCCAGCCCCGGCAGCTTCACCCCCATCGAGCAGCGGTACGACGGAATCCGGTCGTCGATCCGCACGGCGCCCCACAGCCCCGAGAACACCAGCAGCGACCGCTCGGCCCGCTTCCGCGCCGCCGCGTCGAGGGACGCCAGCCCGAGGGCGTCGTAGAGGACCCCGGTGTAGATCTCCCCGGCCGGCCGGGTGCCCGCGGTGCGCAGCCCCGCGTTCTTGGCCACCTCGCCCTTCAGGCCCTCGCTCAGCCCCAGCACCTCCCGGGCCTTGACCGCGTCGGCCGAGCACAGATCGACCAGCTCCGCCAGCACCTCCGCCCGCGCCGCGGTCAGCCCCGGCAACGACAGCGCCCCCAGGTCCAGCGCACCCCGGGGGGCGCCCCCTCGCGCCGCCTCGATCGGATCGGCCTTCCCTTCGGACGGCGGCAACAGCACGAGCACGGTGTTTCTCCTTCACGGCGGTACGAGCAGGGGTGCGGCCCCGCCGAAAAGCTTAGAAGCCCGGCCGCCCGGCGCGTCGTCCGCCCGGCGCCCGCACACCGCGCCGGGAGCGCCCGGCGGCCATACGCTCGGTTCCATGCCCCGTCGCCATATGCATGTGACCGACGCAGCGGAGGCCCCTCTCCGGGCCGCCCTGCACGAGCTGCGCGTGCGGCTGGACGTCCCCGACCACTTCCCGCCCACCGCCCAGGCAGAGGCGGACAGCGCCGCCCGCGCCCCGCGCATTCCGGCCGGCGACGGCGAGGTGGCCACCGAGCACACCCTGTACGACGCGACCGACCTGCCCCTCTTCACCCTCGACCCGCCCGGCGCCCGCGATCTGGACCAGGCGATGTTCCTCGCCCGCCGCCGGGAGGGCGGCTACCGCGTCCACTACGCCATCGCCGACATCGCCTCCTTCGTCACCCCCGGCGGCGCCCTGGACGCCGAGGCGCACCACCGGGTGGCCACCCTCTACTTCCCCGACGAGCGGATCCCGCTGCACCCCACCGTCCTCAGTGAAGGCGCCGCCAGCCTGCTGCCGGACCAGGACCGCCCGGCCGTCCTGTGGCAGTTCGAACTCGACGCCGACGGCGCGCTGACCGGCACCACCGTCCGCCGCGCCCTGGTCCGCTCCCGCGCCCGCCTGGACTACCCGGGCGTCCAGCACGTCCTCGACGACGGCACCGCCGAGGAGCCGCTCGCCCTGCTCCGCGAGATCGGGCGGCTCCGCGAGAAACAGGAGACGGCCCGCGGCGCGATCTCCCTCACCGTCCCCGAGCAGGAAATCGTCGAACGCGACGGCCGCTACACCCTCGCCTACCGCGCCCCCCTCCCGGCCGCCGCCTGGAACGCCCAGATCTCCCTGCTCACCGGCATGGCCGCGGCCGAGCTGATGCTCGCCGCCGGCACCGGCATCCTGCGCACCCTGCCCACCGCCCCCGACGGCTCGGTCGCCCGGCTCCGCCTCACCGCCCAGGCCCTCGGCGTCGACTGGCCCCACCACACCTCGTACGCGGCGCTGATCCGCACCCTCGACCCGCACCGCGCCGCCCACGCCGCGTTCCTCCAGGAGTGCACGGCCCTGTTCCGCGGCGCCGGCTACACCGTCTTCGACGGCACCGCCCCACCGGCCGGCACCGTCGTGCACGCCGCGGTCGCCGCCCCCTACGCCCATGCCACCGCTCCGCTGCGCCGGCTCGTCGACCGCTACACCTCCGAGCTGTGCCTGGCCGCCGCGGCCGGCCGCACCCCGCCCGCCTGGGTCCGCGCCGCCCTCCCCGCCCTCCCGCACGAGATGGAGACCGGCACCCAGCGCGCCAACCGGATCGAGCGGGCCTGCGTCGACCTCGTCGAGGCGGCCCTGCTGCGCGACCGCGTCGGCGAGACCTTCGAGGCCGTGGTCGTCGACCGTCACCACGACGACCCCACCCGGGGCACCGTCCACCTCCGCGAACCGGCCGTGATCGCCCCGGTCCAAGCCGCCCCCGCCGGCCCCCCACTACCCCTCGGCGGCTACCTCAGAGTCCGCCTCACCACCGCCGACCCAGGCCACGAACCAGTCCTCTTCACCCCCGTGTGACCGCTTCGACCGGCTCGACCGGCTCCTGGAGGGCGACCTAAGCCGCAGCGTCAGCCATCCCCTCCCGCATCCCCTCCCGCACCGCCTCCCGTACGGCCCGCACCGCGCCCCGCGCGTCATCGGCATGGAACCGCACCGTCCGCACCGTCTCCCGCCGCCCCAACAGCCGTACCGCGACGATCGGTTCGGCCAGCTCCAAGGTCACCGACGTCTGCCCGCCGACCGCCAACTCCAGCACCCCGTCGTCCGCCGCCCCGGCCTCCCGCGCACTCCGCCCGAACCGCAGGTCGTACCGCACCGACGTGATCCGCTCCAACGGAATCCGCACCGCCATCCGGGCACCGTCGCGCAACACCACCCCGTCCGCCCCCACCACATGCGGCCGGGTCACCGCCGCGGCCTGGCTCCCCAGCACCATCAGCACGGTGTAGACGTCGACCACCAGCATCACCGCGTGCAGCCCCGGCTCGTCCCGCAGCAGCACGCTCACCCCGACCGTCTCCACCACGAACACGAACGCCAGCCCGTACAGCATCGCCGCCTGCGCCCCCGCGTACGGCAGCGCCCGCGCCCCCGCCGGCACCCCGACCCGCCGCCGCGCCACCCACCACACCAGACTCGCCAGCCACAACCCTTCATGCCGAACCAGCCGCCACCCCCGCCCCCCAACCCCCACTTCCCCTCTTCCTCCCCCTCCGCTCATCGCTCCCCCTCCGCGATCATCCGCATGGCCATCCGCATCGCCTCCGCCTGTGCCGGCGCCAGCTCCATCACCAGCAGCTCCGCCCAGACCTCGGCCCCGTGCCCCGAACCCTCCACCGCCCCGGCCCCGGCCGCGATCGCCGCCACCACCTCCTCGGGCACGCACTCCACCATCGCCCGCGCGGCCTCGGCCACCCGCGGATCGCCCACCTCCGCCCCCGCCAGCGCGTCCAGCAGCCCGTACGTGGCATACGCCCGCTCCATCGAGCCCGGCTCCGTGAACATGTCCCGCAGCGCCGCCGCCATCGCTCCCCGCGCCCGGTCGTCGCCCGCCGCCTCCAGCAGCGCCAGGATCTCCCGTTCCCGCACCGCCATCGCCGGCTCCGGCCCCGGCAGCTCCGCCGACATCCGAGCCATCTCCCCGAACAGCTCCGCCAGTTGCTCCGACACCGGCCCCTCCTCCGGCAGCCCGTCCGGCTCCTCGGTACGCCGCAGCAGTTCCGCCAGCCGCGCCCGCCGGGCCCGCAGCGCGTCCTCCTGCCGCGCCAGATCCGCGTCCAGCTCCGCCAGCACCTCCCGCAGCTCCCGCCCCGCGTCATCGGCGAGCACATCCCTCACCTCCTCCAGCCCGAGGCCCAGCTCCGTCAGCCGCCGTACCCGCGCCAGCGCCACCGCGTCGCGCAGCCCGTACTCCCGGTAGCCGTTCGCCCTCCGCTCCGGCTCCGGAAGCAGCCCCAGGTGGTGGTAGTGCCGGATGGCCCGCGCGCTGACGCCGGCCAACCCGGCCAGTTCCCCGATTCGCATGCCGCCAGTAGAAACGTTGACGCAACGGCAAGGTCAACCCGTCAGAATCCGTGGAATCCGCCAGGTAGCATGGTCGGCACGGCGGACGAGCCGGCCGGGCGGTCGCGTGGGGATCATCGATCCCCCCGAGGAACGTCCGGGCTCCACAGGGCAGGGTGGTGGGTAACACCCACCCGGGGTGACCCGCGGGACAGTGCCACAGAAAGCAAACCGCCCGGCCGCAAGGCCGGGTAAGGGTGAAACGGTGGTGTAAGAGACCACCAGTGCCCAGGGTGACCTGGGCAGCTAGGTAAACCCCACCCGGAGCAAGGTCAAGAGGGGCCATCGCCTGATGGCCCTGCGCGGACGATCGAGGGCTGCCCGCCCGAGTCCGCGGGTAGACCGCACGAGGCTGCCGGCAACGACAGCCCTAGATGGATGGCCGCCTCCCGGCCGACCGCAAGGTCGCCCGGAGACAAAACCCGGCGTACAGGCCGACTCGTCCGCTTTTTCCCGCCCTGACCAGCGAAAACGCCCCGCTCGGGGCCTTTGCGGGGGCTGCTGGGCTCCCCTCCCTGACCTGCGGTTTCCCGCGAGTTCCCGCGCGAATGTGCACTGGTTGTGCACTGGGGCGTGCACGCGCGCCAGGCCCGTCAGGGGGGCGTCCACCTGGGAATGGGCGTGACGTGCAGTTTTCCGGATCCGTGGTCACTGTCGAGGGCACGTAGGGCCTCTCGCAGCCATTGATCGCGGGTGCACCAATGGACCTCGCCGCCGACGACAACCGGGACTGCTTTCGCTCACCATCCACAGTTCACTGCCGGGGATGACAGCGCTCGACGTGTCCCCGGTAGGCGTTGCCCCTGGCAGGGCGGACGTGGCCACTGAGGATTCCTCGGTGGGCCACAATCTGCCTCAACGGTGCGTTCGGGGACGACGTAGCAGAGGGGGCTTCTCAGCCGGTGCTCAGACGAATCGTGGCACTGCTCCAGTCCGCGTGGTTCCGTTGAAGCTCTTCGGCGGGGCGTGCCGGCAGCTGCTTCGCGATCCAGCGAAAATCCTCTCCCGGTTTTCGACCGGCCGGGATGTGCTCCGCGCAACGCTGGAGGCGAGCTGTCGCCGATACCCTCGCGTGGAGCTCGCCAGCAAGGAGGGTGCTGCGAAATGGCACGCCCTGCTCGCAGCAGCTCACCTCCCAGAGGGCCATACCGGGCGATCACCGACTCCGCCAGGTCGGCGGCCTCGGCAGCCGGTCCTGCCAGAAGAGGATCTGGATCGCCACCGGGGCTGCTTCCCGAGCTTCCCCACGAGCCCCATCCGGGCGTCCGGTGACACCAGACCGGCAGCTACTTGCCCGCGGCAAGTGAACTTGACGGCAGATGCAAAAGGTATCCGTGCTGCCAGATGCACTTATGGCGACATCCAGGGGGCATCATTGCCTTTCCATTGCCATCTCTTGGCCATCGTCTGATGGGCTGTTGCGTCGGTAGTGCTGAGGGGGGTCAGTATGGCGATTGAGCTGCCGGATGAGGTGGTGACGTTCCTTCAGTTCATCGGGGTGAACTGGCCGAGCGTCAATGAGGACAAGGTCCGCGAGTTCGCGTCCCATGTGAGGGACTTCGCGCAGAAGCTGGACGAGACCCACAAGGACTCGACCTCGACGATCCACCAGATGGCCGAGGTGTATCAGGGGGCGTCGTACGAGGCGTTGCTGGCCAAGTGGGGGCAGCTGTCCGACGGGCACATGACGGAGCTGGTCAACGCCTGCCACACGGTGGCCACCGCGCTGGACGTCGCGGCGGAGACGATTGTGGCGATGAAGGTCGAGGCGATCGGTGAGCTGATCGTGCTGGCGATCACGTTCGTTGCCGATCAGGCTGCCGCGGTGGCCACGCTGGGGATCGCGGAGGCGGCCGAGGCGCTGGTGATAGCCGCGGGCAAGAAGCTGGTCAACTTCCTTGAGCAGCAGTTGGAGCAGTACATCATCGGCCAGGTCGTCGAGGCCGCGATCAACCCCTTGGTGGAGGTGGTCGGCAAGGCGGTGAGCGGGATGGTCTTCCAGGCCGCCGAGTCCGCACTCGGGGTCTCCGGCGGCGGGGGAGGGGGTGGCGCGGGGGCGAGTTTCTCCATCCATCCGGAGGAGCTGCACAAGCGCGCCGAGGTGTTGCGTGGGCATGCGCGGACGGTGGCGTCGCACGCCGCCGAATTCGAGTCGAAGGCTGCGGGGGTGAGCTTCGAGTGAGCAACCGGATCGTCAAGGCGCTGGAGCACGGCGCGGAGAAGCTGGGCAAGACCCTGGCCAAGGACGCGAGCAAGGCCGTCCAGGACCTGTACCACGATGCCGGGGGCCGGCTGAAGAAGGTCGCCACCAACCACGCCGAGAACGACGCCAAACATGCCGCGGAACTCGACAAGCTCCTCAAGGGCAACAAGCACGACATGCCGCGCGCACCGCGCACCACGACCGGCGGCGGCCGTCCCCGCGGCGGAGGTGGTACCTCCCGCAGCGCCCGTGGCGAAGCCGAGTCGGGCCACCCCAACGACAAGACCCGCCGCGACGACAGCAAGTGCACCGACGGCACCGACCCCGTCGACCTGGCCTCGGGCAAGGTGTTCCTGTCCCAGACCGACATCACCCTGCCCGGCGCCCTGCCCCTGACCTTCACCCGCAAATACGAGTCCTCGACCCGTATCGGCCGCCACATCGGCCCGTCCTGGTCCTCCACCATCGATCAGCACCTGGAGATCGACGACGAGGGCGTCGTCTTCGTCACCGAAACCGGCATGCTGCTGCGCTACCCGGTCCCGGAGACCGGTGAGCGGGTGCTGCCGAAGGACGGCCCGCGCTGGCCGCTGATGCGCACGGTCCAGGGCGACTGGGCCGTCAGCGACCCGGAGACGGGGCAGACCCGCTACTTCAGCGACGCCTTGCACGCACCCGGCATCGCCCTGCCCGATGAGATCTCGGATCGCAACGGGCACCGGATCACCTTCGACTACGCGGACGAGACCGGCATCCCGTACGCGATCCGTCACAGCGCCGGCTACGAACTCAAGCTCGCTTGCGACGAGGACGGCCGCCTGACCGCCCTGCACCTGGCCGGCGCGGCTGAGGACGGCTCGGACCAGCTGATCAGGTCCTACGGACACGACGAGGCCGGCGACCTCACCACCGTCACCAACTCCACCGGCGCGGTGACCCGGTTCGAGTACGACACCGAGCACCGGATGACCGCCTGGGTCGACTCCAACGACTCCCGCTACGAGTACACCTACGACCACCGCCACCGCTGCACCGCCCAGTCCGGCACCGAGGGGCATCTGTCCAACAGGTTCTCCTACGGCGAGGCCGATCCGGAGACCGGCAACCGCACGACCACCCACACCAACGGGCAGGGCGCCGTCACCCGGTACCTCATCAACGACCGTCTTCAGATCGTCGGCGTCATCGACCCTCTCGGCAACACCACACGCACCACCTACGACACAGACGACCGCCCCCTGACGATCACCGACCCGCTGGGCGCCACCACGCAGTTGGCATACGACGAATGCGGCCACCTCGTCTCGGTGGTCCACCCGGACGGCACCAGCAGCACCGCCACATACACTGACCTGGGCCTGCCTGCTGAAGTCACCGGCCCGGATGGCCAGACGGTCCGCCAGGAGTACGACTCCAGAGGTAACCGGATCGCGGTGACCGACGCCGCTGGCTGGACCACCCGATTCACCTACGACGGCTGTGGCCACCTCTCCTCGGTAACCGACCCCCTGGGAAACACCACCCGAATCGAGTGCGATGAGGCGGGGCTCCCGCGTACCATCACCGACCCGCTCGGCGCTGTCACACACTTCCGCCGGGACGCGTTCGGCCGCCCTCTTTCCGTCGCCGACCCTCTCGGCAACACCACCCACTACCGCTGGACCCCCGAAGGCCATCTCGCCGCCCGGCGGAACCCGGACGGCACCGAGGAAGCCTGGACACATGACGGCGAAGGTAATTGCAGTAGCCACACCGACCCCCTGGGTCAGGTCACCACGTTCGAGTACGGTCACTTCGATCAGCTGACGGCGCGCACCGACCCCGACGGAACACGGCACGAGTTCCTCCACGACACCGAACTCCGGCTGCAGAAGGTCACCAACCCGCAGGGCCTCACCTGGTGCTACACATACGACACAGCCGGCCGCCTGGTCTCCGAGACAGACTTCGACAAACGCGTCCTCACCTACACCTACGATGCCGCCGGCCGGCTCGCCACCCGTACGAACGCACTTGGCGAGACGATCGCCTTCACACGTGATACCGCCGGTCGTATCACCGAGAAGAACGCGGCCGGGTACCTCACCAGCTATCACCACGACGCAGCCGGCAACCTCCTGCAGGCCGTCGGCCCGGACGCGACCGTCACGCTCGTGCGTGACGCCTTGGGCCGGGTTACCGCGGAAACCGTCAACGGCCGCACACTAAGCACAACCTACGATGCCCTCGGCCGACAGACCAGCCGAACCACTCCGGCCGGCCATACGACCACCTACAGCTATGACGCGGCCGGCAACCGTACCGTCCTCAACTCCGCCGGCCGCGTCCTGACCAGCATCCACGACGCCGCAGGCCGCGAAACCACCCGCTCCTTCGGCGACACTTTTACGCTGGCCAACGTCTGGGATCCCACCGGCCGCCTCAGCGCCCAGACCCTGACCAGCGCCACAAGCCCTTCGCGTCCGCTCCAGCAACGCGACTACACCTACCGGGACGACGGCAACCTCACCGCTCTCCACGACCAACTCAGCGGGATCACTCGCGCGTTCACTCTCGATCCCCTGGGCCGCGTCACCGCGGTTCAGGCGGGCAACTGGACCGAGTCCTATGCCTATGACGAGGCCGGCAACCAAACCCACGCCGAATGGCCTGCCGGACACCCTGGCTCGGCTGCCTGCGGAGAACGCACCTACACCGGCACCCGCGTCACCCGTGCCGGAAGAATCCGCTACGAACACGATGCGCTCGGCCGCACCACCCTCCGCCAAAAGGTCCGACTCTCCCGCCCAGCCGACAGCTGGCACTACACCTGGGATACCGAGGACCGCCTCACCGGCGTCACCACCCCCGACGGGACGCAGTGGCGGTACCGCTATGACCCGCTCGGGCGCCGGATTGCAAAGGAGAGGCTAGGCCCGGACAGCCGGACAGTGATTGAGCGAACGGACTTCACCTGGGACGGTACCGTCCTTGCTGAACAGGTCAGCTACGCTCCGGCAGCCACTGAGGCCATCGCGCTCACCTGGGACCACTTCGGATGGACACCGGTCGCACAGACCGAGCGCAAGCTGGTAGCAGCAGGGCGCCCGGAGGCCGGAACGGAGACCGGCGGCGGTGCCAGTCCTGTCCATGACGCAGCGTCCGGTACCGTGCCCGGCTGCTGGCCATCCGACCTGTCCCAAGCGCCCCAGTCCGTGATCGACGAGCGTTTTTTCCTCATCGCCACCGACCTCGCAGGCACTCCCACTGAACTCGTCTCCGAAACCGGCGAGATCGCCTGGCACACCCGCACCACCCTCTGGGGCGCCCTCACCTGGAACCGCACTGCAACCGCGTACACACCGCTGCGATTCCCAGGGCAATATTTCGACGACGAGACGGCCCTCCATTACAACTACTTCCGGCACTACGACCCGGAGACCGGGCGATACCTGTCGGCCGATCCGCTGGGACTGGAGCCAGCAGACAATCCTGTCGCGTACGTTTCCAACCCGCTCATGTGGATCGACCCACAGGGGCTCTCTCCCTATCCGAACAAGAAGGCGGAGGACAAACCCGCCCCAACGGTTAGGATGAGGCACTACACGAACTCCCGTGGAAAGCAAGGAATCCTTGACAGTGGCGTTATCAAAGCAAGCGACCAGAACAAGGTCTTCATGGTTCCCGCCAAGGGAAAACTGATGAGTCCGCGCGACGCTGAAGCGAAACTCGGAATCGGCCGCGGCCGAGGGAACAACGTCGTTGAGTTCGATGCGCCCGCGGATCGCGTCTCGTCCAGGTATAATTCAAAATTTGGCTTCACGGAATGGGTCGCCGACGGTGACCTGGAAGTCACGAACATTCGGGTGGCCCGATGAACACGCCAAGCGGAAACCTGCCACTGCCGGTCGACGACGCAGCGTTGGCCTTCCAAGATCTCGAAGAATTCGTGGTGTCCCTCGACCGCATCCTGTCCCGGATCGGGGCAGGCGCGGACCCCGTGATCTTGGTCGACTACCTCGCCGAGCGCAGGGTCCCAGCCAGACTTGCCCATTTGCGAGGGCTTTTCGGTGACCTGCTCGAATCGGCCATCGGCGCTGAAGCGGTGGAGGAAATGGCAGAGGAAGGATTCGTGTACTCCGACGATACGGGTCACGACAGCCACCACCGCCGCCAGGACTGACCACCCACCATGCCGCGGTGAACCTCAGCGCTGCGCGCAAATCACCTGCTTGAGGTGAGCGACAACCTCCGACGGATCCGCTGCTGCTCCCATTACCCTCTCGATGGGCCTATACGCCCCAGGGGGCCTCGTAGATCGCGCAGGGCCCTTACGGCACTGCACACCCCACGCCTGTCCCTTCAGGTCCCCCGCCGCCTGAGCCCAGCGGATCGGGGGAGTGTGTAGATGACACCTTAATTCCCCCCACCCCCAAAAACTCCAGATGATTGGCCGCAGGGGTGGCGGAGTTGACGCCATTATGGCTATGAGGGCAGCGACCGGATCCGGCACGCCTCGCCAAGCAGGAACCCTTCACGGCGGCCGAGCTTCCCATTGGAGGCACTGCGTGGTGACGGCTCCTCCAATTTGCCGAGACGCTGGGCTCCGGCGTGAAGGATTCTCCGTGGAGTCGTGTGCGTCCCCGGGGTATGAACCTGCGCGGATGCTGTGCACCCCGGTATCTGCGAGGGCATCGACCAGTAGCGATGCTGATCCGCGCAGTCTCGGGCGCTGGGCGGGGGACCCAGGGACATGGGAACGGGGAGAACCGCTGGCTGGGGGGCAGCTGGCGATCCAGACGGCCAAGATGCACCCCGGGATCGCCGCCCACGCCATCGCCACCTACACCCACCCCGGCGACCTCGTCCTCGACCCCATGTGCGGCATCGGCACCACCCTCGTCGAAGCCCTCCACCTCGGCCGCAACGCCCTCGGCGTTGAGTACGAACCCCAGTGGGCAACCCTTGCCTCTCTCAACACCCGCTCCGCCGCACAGGCAAGCCGCACCGGTAGCGGAACGTCCGCTGCGGCGACGCCCGCCGCCTCATCGACCTCGTCCCCGCCGATGCTCGCGGCGAGGTGGCTCTCGTGGTCACCTCACCGCCCTACGGCCCGAGCGTCCACGGACAGGTCCGCTCCACCCGCGAAACTGGTGAGCGCGGCGTTGTCAAGAAGGACTTCCGCTACAGCCATGACCGCGCCAACCTCGCCCACGTCTCCACCGACCGGCTCCTGCACGCCTTCACCGAAATCCTTGCCCAGTGCCGCCAGATGCTCCGGCCCGGCGGCACAGCCGTCATCACCACCCGCCCCTGGCGCGAACACGGCGAACTCATCGACCTCCCCTCCGCCGTCCTCGCCGCAGGCCAAGCTGCCGGACTCCACCCCACCGAACGCTGCGTCGCCAGGTTCCAGATGGGCTCGAACAGCCCGTTGGCGAAACGCAGGGCGAGGATGTTGTCGACGGACTCCTTGCCCAGGAAGTGGTCGATGTGGAAGACCCGGGACTCGTCGAAGACGGCGTGGATGGTCTCGTCGAGCGCGCGTGCCGAGGACAAGTCGGTGCCGAAGGGCTTCTCCACGATCAGCCGGCGGCCCTTGGTCAGGCCGGTGGAGCCGAGCTCGTCCACGACGGAGGGGAAGGCATTCGGCGGCACGGCCAGGTGGAACAGCCGCTGTGGGTGCCCGCCGATCGCCTGCTCGGCGTCGCGTGCGGCTGCCTCCAGTGGGCCGGTGGCGCCGGGGTCCGCAGCGCCGAAGGACAGGGCCTGTTCGAACGCCCGCCACGCAGCCCCTCGGGTTTCGCTCTGCCGAATTCGGCGACCGCCTCCCGTGCGTGCTTGCGGAACCCTCCGCCGTCCAGAGCGTCCGCAGCCGGTGCGGAGCCGATGATGCGGTAACGGGCGGGCAGCAGACCGGCGTTGGCGAGATGGAACAGCCCCGGCAGCAGCTTGCGCCGGGCCAGGTCGTCGGTGGCACCGAAGATCACGACGACATGGTTCCCGGGGACCGGGCCGCGCTGCGCGGCGGAGCCGGAGCGGCTGTCGCTCGCCATGGGTCGCTCCTTCTTCTCGGCGCGGCCCGCGAATTCGCTGAGGCCGACCAGCCAGGAGCTGACGACCGAACAGCGGCGCCACGCCTCGGCCGCCTCGGCGACATCGATCTCGTACCGGTAGGCGTCGGGATCACGCAGTGGGGCGGTCTCCGCGTCGACAGTGCGCCGCCGCAAGCCCGCGTCCGCGTGCCGGATGATGCTCAGTCCCTCGGCGACGGCCGCCGTCATCCCGTACTGGACCCCGTTGTGGACCGTCTTCACGAAGCGACCGGCGCCGCTCTGTCCGCAGTGCAGACAACCCTGGGGCGCAGCGTCGCCGGTCCGGGTGCGGCTGGGGGCGGCTCGTCCTCGCCGCCGATCATCAGGCAACAGCCGCGTTCCAGGCCCCGGACGCCGCCCGAGGTGCCGCGGTCCACGTAGTGCACACCATGCGCGGCGAGCTGCCGGGGGCGGGCGACGCCGTCGCGGCAGTAGGAGCGGTGGTAGGAGTTGCCGCCGTCGACGGCGGTGTCGTCCGGGTCGAGCAGGCCGGTCAGCTCGTCGGGCGTGGACCGTACCGCGCCTGCGGGCACCATCAGCCACAGATTCCTTGGCCGTTCCAGCTTCTCCACGCATTCCTGCAGCGAGAAGGCGGGGGTGGCCCCCTCTTTCTCCAGCGCGCGGACGACCTTGGGGGTCAGGTCGTTGACGACGCAGTGGTGGCCGTCGCGCATCAGCCGGCGCGCATCAGCCGGCGCACCAGGTTCGCGCCCATCCGGCCGAGCCCGATCATGCCGATCCGCATGGGCCTGTCCGTGGTCATGGCAGCTCTCCCCCGTCCTCGCCGACCGCCCCCCATCACGTCAGTACACGACGGCCCCGGCACCCCGCATCTCGGGGCCGCTCGGCGGAGCCCAGCTCACTGCACGTACCGCGGCGGCAGCTCATCCGCCCTCTCACGGTGGATGGGGCCGGTCGTCATCTGTCCCCACCGGTGTCACCGCAGCCAGCGGCACCGTTCGGGTGCCGGTGACCTCGTGCCCGTCACGGCTGCTGCAGGGCCGGGTGTTGGGCTGTCAGGATGGCTCGGCCACCGCATATGCGGGCAAGGGGCTCAGGCCGTTGCACTTGTGGAGGGTGAGTTGGGCTCGCGTCGTCGGCTGCCGCATCCGGTCCGGGGCGTGGCCGGTACGAGGCCGTACGCGCCGGAGTGGCTGGTACGGGTGGTACGGCCGCGGCCGGCGCCGATCCGCTGGGCGGATGTGGCACATGCCGTGGCGGTCATCGTGGCCCCGTCCGTTGCGGGCTTGCTCACGGGCCGTGTGGCCGAAGGGGCGGTGGTGTTCCTGGGTGCCTTGTCCGGCTATATCGCCGACCGCGGCGGGCCGCTGCGCAAGCGCGTGGCGCACAACGTCCTCGGCTGCTGCTTCGGCCTGGCCGGATGGGTCGTGGGGCTGCACGTGGCCGGCACCACCGGCTGGCTTCCGGCCGTCGCCTTCGCGGCACTCGGCGGGGCGGGCGCGTTGATCGGCGTGGTCAATGCACTGTTGTCGGCCAGCGGCTTCCTGCTGCTGATCTTCGCCTGCCTAGGCGTGGGGCCGAGCATGCCGCCCGTCCCCGTCCCTGCGCCGCTGCTCTTCGTCTGCGGCGGTGCCTGGGCCACCGCCGTCTCGGTGCTGACGTGCCTGGCCGGCGGCCGGCGCGTGCCGGAACGGCAGGGGGTGGCCGAGGCGTACCGGGCCGTCGGCCGCCTGCTCGGTGCCACCGGTACCGACCAGGTGCCGCAGGCCCGGTCCGAGCTGGCCGATGCGAGCCGTGCCGCGTGGGAGACCCTGACGGGAGCACGCGCCCGCAGCGGCGGCCGCGACGCCGAGTTCCGCCGCCTGGCCAACCTGCTCAACGCCGCCACTCCGGTGACCGACGCGGCCGTGCGCATCGCCCGGACGCGCCGCTCGGCACCGGCCGGCTACCAGGCGTGGGCCGACACCGTGGCCGACGCCGTCATGCGTGGGCTGCCACCGCCGGCCCCGCCCGCACCGGAATCCGGAGCGGCCCAGGACACCGCCGTACGCGAACTGCGCCGCGCCTGCACCACTGTCGCAGATCTACCGGGCCGGACGCCCGGTTCTCCCGGTCCCGCCGAGCTTCTCCCCGTAGAGCCGCTGTGGCAACGGTTCACCACCCGCACCGGGCAGGTACTGGGCGGACACCAGACCTGGGAACACGTGGCCCGGATGGCCCTGTGCATGGCCACGGCCCAGATCGTGAGCTCCGCCGCGCATCTCCACCGCTCGTACTGGGTCCTGCTCACCACCGCGATCGTGCTCAAACCCGACGCCGGCTCGGTCTTCGCCCGCGGCGTGCAACGCTGCCTCGGCACCCTCGTGGGCACCGGCATCGGCGCCGCGGTCCTGGACCTGGTCCCCACCGGCCCGCTGCTGCTGCCCTTCATCGCGGTGTACGCGGCCATGCTGCCCATCGCCATGGCCCGCAACTACGGAATGTTCGCCACCTTCCTCACCCCCCTCGTCGTGACCTCCATCGACACCGGCACCCGAACGGGGGAAAGCCTCTTCGCCACCCGCCTTCTCGACACCCTGGCCGGATGCGCGATCGCCCTCGTCCTCGGCTACCTCCTGTGGCCCGGCACCTGGCGCCCCCGCCTGGGCGCCCGCATGGCCGAAGCCACCCGGGCCCTGCGCCGCTACCTCGACGACGCGCTGGGAGACGACCCCGCGCGCGGCCCCGCCGCCCGCCGCCACACCTATAACACCCTGGCCGACCTGCGCACATCCCTCCAACGCACCCTCTCCGAACCACCCCCGATCTCCACCACAGCCGCCGCTTGGTGGCCGGTCGTCGTCCAACTGGAACGCACCGCCGACGCCATCACCGTCACCACCACACACTGCGCCGGAGGCTGCGCCGCCGACCGCCACGCCCTCCACCAGCTGTCCCGCGCCCTTGACGAATTGGCAGCAGCCCTCGACCACCACCACGCCCCTGCCCCGCCCGACCTGCCGCGCTACGGACTGCTCCACGCCGTCACCCAGGAAACCGAAACCACCTACCGGCTCATCACCGACCTCGACCCCACCAGTAGCGACCGAACCCCCTGATCGGGACTGCTCCAGGACACCGTGCGCCAGTCCCCCTGCGGGGGCGGAAGGCCGGGTATCCGGTGGGACGCACAGTGAGGCCAGCAGCCTTGTGGTGTAGGTGAGTTCACTTTGACTCTCGGGGCCGAAGGCGGCGGCTATCAGGGCGCGGATACCGCATTCGACCAGCGCCACCAGCACGTTCAGCAGGGTGCCGGCCACCGCGACCAGACGCAGGTTCTGGTAGAACGAACCGGACCGGCCGGGCCGTGCCACCGGGCCGGCCAGCGTCTCGAACAGGCGCCGCAGGGGCGCGGATCCCACCCGGCGGCGGGCCCGCGCGAGCGAGGAGACGGCCGGTATGGGCAGGCCGAGCGGGGTGAGCGCGGCGGTGAGTTTGGACCACACCGTGCGGTAGGAGCAGTGCTCGAACAGGGCCAGGGCGAGAACGAAGTAGACCACAACTCGCGAGGGCAGCAGCCGGATTCGTCGCTCGCGTCCACTGGCCTCCTCCGGCACCGCGTCCACCAAGGCGAACTCCACGATCTGGGGTCAACTCACCCAGATGCCCGGGAGCGAACACCCCCGGGGCTGTCTCGATCACGGACGTGATGACAGACTTCTCCTGCAACGGGACCCCTGACCTTGATCGACCTTCTTCGCCGATCGTTGATCTACGGGAGTCCCGTTGTCTCGTACAGCCCCTCTGCACCGCAGGTCACAGCCCTAACGCAACGGTGTTGCTGCGAACATCGGTCACGGACGAAGTGCGCAGGAAAACCACCGATCGCCGGATCTGTCGAGACGTCACGAATGTCGTGCACGGGATGTGCACTGCGCTGGTCCGCGGGCGGTATTCGCGCAGGTCACACCGGCATCCGGCAAAAGCACCAGTTGTCCCCGGCGTACAGGCCGACTCGTCGCCGACTCGTCCGCTTTCTCTCCTCTGGCCAGGGGACACGCCTTCGGCGGGCCTTTTCGTACCCTCGCAGAGGGGCACCCGGCAAGTTCAGAGCCGGAGGGCGTCCAGGTCGACGGTGGCGGCCATGGTGTGGGCTCCGGCGTCGTTGAGGTGCATGCCGTCGCCGCAGTCGAACTCGGGGTGGAGGTGGTCCGGCCTGGCGGGGTCCGCCACGGCGTCGGCGACATCGAAGACCGAGTCGAAGGCGTCGCTGGTGCGGATCCAGTCGTTCACCCGGCGTCGTGCGGCAAGTCCTTCGGGAGTGTTGTGGCCGGGGTAGATCGCACCGGCGAACGGGCCGATGGTCGCGGTGTGGATCGTCAGTCCGGCGGTGTGCGCGCGGCGGGCCAGCTCGGTGAAGCCGGAGATCAGGTCGTCGGCCGTGGCGGGAGGCAGGCCGACCATGCCTGGCAGTCCCAGGTCGTTGATGCCGAAGTTGACGAGCACGTGGGCGGCGCCGGGCACGGACAGCACGTCTCGTTCGAAGCGCGCCAGGGCGTGCTCGCCGATCCCGTCGGTCAGCAGCCGGTTTCCGGCGATGCCCTGGTTGACGGTCCAGCCGCGCTCCAGTCGACGGTTGAGGGCGTCGACGGAGCGGCGATTGGTGCCTGGTGTGGTGCCGACGCCCTCGAACCAGGAGTCTCCGAACGCGACGGCGACTGTGGTGCCTTCGGGGGCGAGTACGTCGATCCCGGTGACGTAGAACCTGGACTGGACCTGCTCGGCGCCGGGGAGGCTCGCCGCTCCGGTCCGGTTCCCGTCGGCGATGTAGGAGGTTTCGACGGGCATGTGGGAGAAGGTGGCCGGGCCGGTCTCCTCGGGCAGGTAGAGGCTGAGGACGAGGTCGGTGCCTGCCTGGACGGGCAGGTGGACGGCGTCGCTGACCACTTCGCCGCCTGCCGGAATCGTCACGTGCGCCAGGCCGTGGAAGCGCAGCGCGGTGTCGGTTTCGGTGACGATCTCGTCGGCGGTCCTGCCCTCGGCGACCCGGGCCTCGGCAACGGTCAGGGGAGAGCGGCCGTAGCGGTTGGAGAGGCGGACCCGGAGTTGCTCGCCGCCGCCCGCCATCCGCAGGATCTGACGGACCGTCTGACTGGTGAAGCCGTACGGTTCGTTGAGCTGGATCTTCTCGTACGGGCTGATGACCGCGGTGCGGAAGCCCGCCACCCACTGCTGGGTCATGAGGCGCCTTTCTCTTGTGTTGCTGTTGTGCTGCCTGCGGTCGTTGTCGTGGGAGTTGCCTGTGGGGGCTGCGTGGCCGGGCGGCGCACGGCCGTTTGCTGCCGGGGGCCTCGGAGCCGTCCGGCGAGGGCCAAGGTCATGCTGATGGCCACGGTGGCCAGGCAGAGGCCGGAGAGCAGCACGGGCAGAGCCCCGACGCCGTATTCCTCGATGGCCGCGCCCAGTGCGGGTGGGAAGGCGACGGAGCCGAGCATGGCCGCGGCGATGACGTAGGCCATGGCGCTGCCCGATGCCGGTGCGGAACGGTTCAGCCAGTTCAGGCCGTTGGGGAAGATGGGTCCGATGCACAGCCCGGCGGCGGCGTACGCCCATGGGGTCGGGCCCGGCAGCATGACGAGCAGGACGCTGACGGTCATCAGGGCGCAGGAGACGGTGACGATCGTCGCGGGCGACCAGCGGCGGGCGAGCGGTGCGACCAGGAAGCGGCCGGCGGTCATGGCCAGCCAGTAGGCCGACGTCGCCGCGGTCGCGCTGGTCATGCTGTGGCCGAGGGCGTGCAGATGTGTGGGCTCCCAGCTGCCGATACCGCTCTGCACCGCGAAGTGCAGCAGGTAGAGGGCCACGAATCCGGCGAGTACCACGGGCAGCCGGCGTTCGCCGGTGCGGCGGTCGCCTGCGGGGGCGGCCGGGGACAGCTCGGCGGGGGTCGGCCGGGCGCGGATGCCGCGAACGCAGGCCAGGGGGATCAGGCTCAGCAGGCCGAGGGCGACGAACACCGGGCCGTAGTGGGCGGGGCCGGCCGCGGCGATCACGGCGGGCGCCAGGACGGTGCCGAGGCCGAAGCAGCCGTGGGCCACGTTCACCAGGGCCGGTCCACGTGACCCGAGGCCGATCAGGAACAGGCGGCTGATGGCGAAGTCGACGCCGCCGAGGCCGAGTCCCGTGACGGCCGCCGCCGCCAGCATCAGCGGCCATACCCCGATGAGGCCGAAGACCAGGGTGCCGGCGAGCATCGTCAGGTAGGACGAGGCGAGCAGCGCCCGGTTGCCGATCCGGTGATGGAGGGAGTGGAAGCCGACGACGCCCACCACGGCGCCGAGCGACTGGGCGGCGAGGGCCAGCCCGGCCGTCGGCTCCGACAGGCCGAAGCGGTCGCGCAACGCGGGGACCACCGGCCCGTAGAGGGCCAGCAGCGCGCCGATGACCACCATGCCAAGACACGACGCCGCTACGGCACTTCGGGTGAAGAGCGGCTCCGCTCCGTCGAGGGACGGCTCCGCTCCGTCGGGGGAGGAGGGCGATAAGTGCCGGTCCGTCACCGCGCCTCCTTGTCGCCCCGGGTGAGCGCGGTGAGGAAGGTGGTGACGTGCTCCGCGGCCGCGTTCCGGGCGGCCTGCGGGTCGCCGTCGCCGATCGCCTCCAGGATGCGGGCGTGCCCGTCGTCCTCGTAGTGCTCGTCGGGGCGGCGCACGCCACCGAGCCGGACGGACTCGCGGACGGAGCCGAGCATGCTTCCGTAGAGCCGGGCCAGGACGGGGTTGCCGGCGGCCTCGACGACGGCCAGGTGGAACTCCACTGCCGCCTGGTTGAAGGTGCGGCTCCTGCCGTCCCGGTGGGCGGCCGTCTGGCGCTCGTGGACGGCCGACAGTCGGGCCAGGTCGGCGTCGGTGCGGCGTTCGGCGGCGAGTCCGGCCGCCTCCACCTCCAGACCGCGGCGGGTCTCCAGTACGGACAGCAGCTCGGCGTCGGCCAGGTAGCGGGTCAGTACGGCGTCGACCTCGTGCGTGCCGCGGACGAACGTCCCCCGGCCCTGGGCGGTTTCGAGCAGGCCCACGTGGACCAGGGCCTGAACGGCCTGCCGCAGCGTGCTGCGGCTGACCTGAAGTTTCTCGACGAGCTCGTCCTCGATGGGGATCTTGCTGCCGATCGGCCACTTTCCGCTGACGATCTGGGACTTCAGCCGTTCAATGGCGCCTTCGACCAGCGCCGACCGTGGCACAGCTCGCATGGCTCACCTCCGAAAAGAACTTATCAACACCCCAATATAAGGCTAGCCTAACTTCCACCTTCTGGTGCCGTATCGGGATTTCCGTGACCGGCGAGAGGCTCACCGGATCCCATGGACGCACGGTTCGATCGGTGCTTGTGGTGGCCAGGAGCCCGCGTCCGTTGAAGTCGACGGCGCTCACCGCGTTGACGGGACCGGAGTGGCCTTTGAGAGTGCTGACGGTGGCTCCGGCTCGGACATCCCACAGCCTCACCTCACCGTCGGAGCCTGCGATGGCGAGCAGTGTGCGGCCGTCGACGCTGAAGGAACACAGCGCGCGGACGCGGTCCGTGTGGCCGGTCAGTATTCCGGCGGCCTCCCCGGTAAGGGGATCCCACAGCCGGATGGTCTTCTCCTCGCCCCGGATGGTGTGGTCGTCGGCGCCGCTGGCGAGCAGCTGCTGTCCGGCGGCGTCGAGCACGCACAGAGCGAGGACGGCGTCTCCCGTGTGGCCTTCGAGTGCCGCGACGCCTTCCCCGGTCGCGGCATCCCACAGTCGTATGTACGCGTCTTCTTCGCTCGAACTGGCAAGTAGCGAACGGTCGTTGATCTCGACGGCGCACAACTCGTATGCCGTTCCGGTGGGTCCCCGGACAACGCTCACAGTGGCCCCGGTGGCAGGTCCCACCTGGCGCCCGTAGCGTGGGCGCGCTCCCGGCGGGCCCTTCAGCAGGCCCTGCGCCCGCCACCCCTCGCACGGCGCCGACGCCGGAGGCGGCACACAGCGTTCTCAGGCGGCCTCAGGTACGGGAGGTGGGCTCCGTGATGCGGTCGCTGGGCCGTGCGGCCGGCGGAGCGGACGACTTCTGGCTCTGGGCCACGATGCGGGGGGTGGTGCGGCGGGTGGCGGCGACGGTGATGCCGGCGAGGACGAGGAGACCTCCCAGGAGCGCGGTGGGGGCGGGCAAGCTGTGGAGAAGGGCGGCGTCCAGGGCGAGCGCCGCAACCGGGACGCCGTACAGGACGAGCGAGCTCGTGGCCGCGCTCGCCGTGCGCAGGGTACGGGACCAGGTCCAGAAAGCCAGCGCGGTGCAGGCGAGGCCGAGCCAGATGACGGCTGCGGTGCGATGCCCCTGGGCGGTCGTTGCCTGCGCGAGGGCCGACGGAGCCAGGGGGAGCATCGGGACAAGGCCGAAGAGGCTGCCGTAGAAGGTGCACTCCACGCCCGAATAGCGGTTCAGCAGCGGCTTTTGCAGGATGAAGGACGTGGCCTGCGCGGCCGCCGCGAGGATGATCATAGCCGCCCCGGTGAGGGAGCCGCTGCCCCCGCCCGTGGTGACGGCGACCAGTACGGCACCGCACAGGGCGATGGCCAGCCCGGCAACCCCCCGGACCCCGGGACGTTCCTTCAGGAAGGCGATGCCCAGGAGGGTGGCGAAGACCGGGGAGGCAGTGATCAGCAGAGCCGCGGTGCCGCCTTCCACGCTCTGCTCGCCTGTGTACAGCAGCAGTTGGTAGGCCGTCATGCCGGTCAGCCCGAACGCTGCCATCCGTGCCACGTCTCCCCGCCGCAGCCGGCCTACGCGGCCGAGCACGAGGCACGGCACCAGCAGCACCAGCGCCACAGCGATCCGCAGTACGGCGATCGACGTCGGCGTGTAGTCCGGCAGCGCGATACGGATGGCGGGAAACGCCGATCCCCACAACACCGCCGTCGCGGCCATCGGGGCCCAGGGGATCGCCGGCCGCGGCTCGGTCGTCACAGGAAACTCCACCAAATCGGTTGAAAGTGAAACCGATACGCGCGCGGTTGCCTATCGGAATGACCACCGGAAAGCTACCCAAACCCGCCGCATAAGCCAAATAAGCAAACTGGCATCTATCTAAAAGGATTGCTTTGAGTGGTGCTTCCGGCTGCCACGGCCGGCGGATCCGACAGGCGGTGATCGAGTGCCGGGTCGCCGAGCCGCCGGGGCGCCGAGCCGCGTTCACCGATGAGCGGCCAGCACTGCCGCGAGGCCCTCTTGCAGATCTTTGACGAAATACTCGGGAACCTCCAGCGACGGGAAATGCCCCCCCGGTTTCGGGCGACCTCCATCGGACGATCTGTCGGTACCGCTCCTGTGCCCAGGGGCGCGGACACTTCTCGATGTCGCGGGGATACATAGTGATTGCTGACGGGACATCGACCCGAAGTTCGGGGTCCAGCGAGTTGTGGCTTTCGTAGTAAATGCGGGCCGACGATGCGCCGGACCGCGTCAGCCAGTACAAGGTGACGTCGTCAAGAACTCTGTCCCTGGAAATCGTCTCGAACGGGCTGTCTTCGGTATCTGACCACTCGGCGAACTTGTCGAGGATCCAGGCAAGAAGCCCGACCGGTGAGTCGACGAGCGAGTAGCCGATGGTCTGCGGTCGGGTCGCCTGCTGCTTCGCGTACGCCGCGCGGTGGCGCCAGAAGTCGCGGGTTTCCTCGGTCCACTTGCGTTCGACCGCTGTCAGCCCGTCCGTTGTCAACCCGGGCGGTGTCTCCGCGAACGTCGTGTGGATACCGAGAACGTGCGCCGGAAACCTGCCGCCGAGGACCGTGGTGATATTGCCTCCCCAGTCGCCGCCGTGGGCTGCGAACTTGCTGTAGCCGAGCCTTCCCATCAGCTCCACCCATGCGGCCGCGATCTTTTCGGTTCCCCATCCGGTGGTGGCCGGCTTGTCGCTGTAACCAAAGCCCGGCAGCGACGGGACCACGACGTGGAACGCCGGCGCGTCCGCATCTTTCGGATCTGCCAGCTCGTCCACCACATCGATGAACTCGGCAATGCTGCCCGGCCAGCCGTGCGTCAGGATCAGAGGAGTGGCATCTGCGCGTGCGGAACGGCGGTGCAGAAAGTGGATTCCCAGATCATCAATGGTCGTGCGGAACTGGCCGATCCGGTCAAGGCGCTCTTCGAACGACCGCCAGTTGTACCCGGTGCGCCAGTAGTTCACGACATCGACGAGGTCGGCGAGCGGAACGCCCTGTTCCCATCGGCGAGGGTCGGGCGCGGCGCGGTGGACCGTCTCGGCCTCCGGTAGCCGCGCCGCGGCCAGTCGCGCGCGCAGATCGTCGAGGTCGGCGTCAGCTGCGTGGGCTTCAAATGCTTGCACGTCGCTGGTCGGACGGGGCATGAGACCTCCTGGCCATCGCGGAACCGGCTACGAACGATCGCGAACCGGCTAAGGCCGTTCTAGCAGTCCTCCGAGCCACGCTGCAACCGGCTAAGGTGGTTCCATGCGTCCTGCGTTCCCTGACTTCCGCCTCGGTGGCGTGCTGGCGACCAGCTTCACGGGGACTCTGTCGGAGCGTCATGGCAACGCTGTGGAGCGCATTCCCACGCCGCAGCGACTCGTCGACTGGCTGGCCGTGAGCGGCCTCGCCGTGGGCTCCTGCACCACTGCCCAGCTCGACCTCGCTCTGGAACTGAGGGAGTCGATTCACGCCGCCGCGACAGCGGCCGCGCTCCAGGACGCTCTCCCTGCAACGGCTGTCCAAGTCATCAATGACTTCAGCGTTCAGGGTCGGGCCGCGGCGATCCTGACGGCCGAGGGCAAGCGGCAATGGCGGCTCGGCTCGGCTTCCTGCGTGGAAGATGCCCTCGGCGTGATCGCCGGCGACGCGATCAGCATCATCGCAGGCGAACGAGACGGAAAACTGGCCTTGTGTGCATCACCAACCTGCCAAGCCGCCTTCTTCGACACCAGCCGAAGCCGCACCCGCAAATGGTGCGACATGAACACGTGCGGGAATCGCCAGAAGAAGGCGCGCCTCAACGCCAAACAGCGCAAAAATCCCAGCTCGGCGGAGTGATCGCTACCTCAGCACATCCAAGTGGGCCCCAACCCTGCGACACAACTGTCACGTTGGGCGCACCCCAACGGCACCACTAATAAGAGCCATTCGCCGCTGTCCGTCGCCTCCGCCCGTGGCAACCGTCCCGAACGCCCTGTCGTGGTCGGCGTCGTCGTCCACCCACAGCCATCCACCCCTGTCACGCCGGTGAACCAGCCGCGATGAGCACAGGATGAGTACAGGCAGAGCTGTCTACAACTGCTGTGGTTGAGCGCAGCCCGCCCGCAAGTCGTTCTCCTTTCCGTTCGGGACCGGCCGGTGAGGGGGGTCGTAGGGGGTTGCCCGGGGCCACCGGCGATTGGCAGGCTCGTTTGAGCCCCGACCGGGGTCAGGACCGGGGCAGGAGACAGGCCGGGGCTGAGCAGACGTTTCCGATGCCGACAGCAGTTGCAGGTATTCGCGTCCCCAGGAAGGTACTGATACAAGGTGTCCACAGTTCACCAGAACACTTACCCGCGCATCCTGGAGACTGCGGCAACCGAATTCGTGGGCAAGGTGGAAAGGATCGGGCTGGCCAGTCTGCTTCGCGCCTATGGAACGAGTGGACTGCGGAAGGACGCGATCGCCCGGGACCGGCCGCGCCTTGCGCCGGAGATGGGTGAGGCCGTCGATCTGCTCTGTCTGTCCCGGCCGGTTCCCGCCCGCAAAGCGGCATCGATGCTGACCGATCCGATACTCGACCATCTCCTCGGTATCGGCGCCGCAACGGTATCCGGTGGAGATGTCGAGCTCTCCCACATCCGGCTGGTCGAGCACTTCGGTCAGCTTGTCTTCGTCGGTGCCGTCAACGACAGTGGATTCGGCTGGTACGGCCGCGACTCGATAGGCATCGGGCGGCAGCTCATAGGTGCGCGGGGCAGGTGTCTCGACGTCTGCTCGTCCACCGGCTGCCAGACAACTGTCATGGCCGCCTCGGCAACCTCCGTGACAGCAGTCGAAATCGATGAGAAAGTGGCGCCCCTGTTCGAGCTGAACATGTGCATCAACAGGTGCCGGGCGAAGGTGGATGCCCTCTGGTGTGATGCGCGTGAAGCGGAATTTGACGCAACTTTCGACACCATCGCTATCAACGCACCGATGATGCCCACATTCGGCATTCTCGATCTGCCGTGGACGGGACACGGCGGACCGGACGGAACCGTGCTGCTGAACGCGGTGATGCAGCGGGTCCCACTGGCCGCGCACGGCAGGCTGGTGGCGAATGCCATGATTCTCGGCAACGAACACGGCCTTGAAGCCGACTGGCTGCGTAAACTGGCCGAGGAGCACGGCTGGGCTGTCACGGTCATTCCCACCGATCACGAACCCCTCACCGCGGATTCCTCGTTCGTACGGTCGGCCTTGGCGGCGTACTCGACCGTCAAGCCAGAGGACATGGATTCCGTGATGCAGGAGCTGTCCACGTCCTGGACGGCGAATTCCACCGACCGTCTCTACTTCGCCCTCGTCTGCGCAACGGCCGGATCCGGCCCTGCGTTCAGCATCGCTTCGACGGCACTGAACGGCGAGCGGTGGTGCCTGTAGCGGTGGTGCCCGTGACGAACTCCTACGGTTGACGAACTCGTACGGCTGACGAACTCCTACGACAGCTGCGGGGGCGGCTATTCCAGCAGTCGTTGCCTGATCAGCTCCATCACTTCCGCGCGGCTGCGCTTGCCGTTGTCGGCCGCATGGAAGTGGTTGCCGATGCGCACCGAGACGGTGAGCAGACAGCGGACCTCGACCTCGTCCTCGTCGTGGCAGAAGGCGGAGAACAGGGAACGCAGGTAGTCCATACGGCGGTTGTCGACGCGGCGCAGCCGTTCGGCGACGGCTGCGTCTCGGCGGGCCCAGTCACGGATCGCGATATCGGCGGTGGTGCCCCGCACCGGCCCGTCGGTACTGGCGGCGACGATGGCGAACAGCCGCTCCAGTCTGGCCCTGGCATCTCCTCCGCCGCTTTCCACCTGCTCGATCACGCTCTCGGTGACCTCGTACTCCCAGGTGTCGAGCATTTCGGCGAGCAGTGCGCCCCGGTTTCGGAAATACCCGTAGAAGCCGCCCTTGCTGACGCCGAGTGCCTGCGCCAGTGCCTCGACCCGGACGGCTTCGGGTCCGCCTGCGGCCAGTGCCCGCAAACCTTCCTCGATCCACTTGTCGCGTGGCGTGCGGGTCGCGCCCATGGTGTGTGCCTCCTCACGTCCCTGCCGAGTATACGGGTGCGTATAGATGGGTCTATGTTCTCTCTATACGCCACCGTATAGATGCCGTATGCCGTATGCCGTATGCCGTATAGATAGGGGCCTGCTCATGCGACTTCCCCGAACTGCCCACACCGGCCGCCCCTGGCGGATCCACGAGATCGCCGACGACTTCACGGTCGAGGACGTGTGGGCACTTCCCACCCCCGGCGGGCCTGATGACCTTGTGTGGCTGGTGCGCCAGACTGCCGAAGGGCTCAGGAGTGGGGTGAACGGAGAAGGTCCCGTCTCCCGTGTGCTCTTCGCTGTCCGCTGGAAGCTGGGAGCACTGCTCGGCTGGGACAGGTCCGGTACCGGCATCGGCACCCGACTGCCTTCCCTGCGCGACCGGTTGCCGGCGGACCTTCGCGAGGGCCCCCAGGGCCCCGATCTCGGCTCGTCCCCGTTCACCTCCCTCTATCAGAGGGACGACGAATGGGCCGCCGAGATGGGCAACAAGACCGTGCACGCGGTGATGCACATCGGCTGGGTGCCGGACGGCTCCGGCGGCTACCGCGGCCAGATGGCCGTCCTGGTGAAGCCGAACGGCCTGTTCGGCACCCTCTATATGGCTGCCATCAAGCCCTTCCGGTACATCGGGGTGTACCCGGCGCTGATGCGCTCCATCGGCCGCCAGTGGCAGGCGAACGCCGCCGGACGGAACGCGTCGGCGGGAGATCCCGGAACCCGACACTGATCACAGCCCGATCCAAGACACCTCTGGAGCCTGTCCGGTGGGCCGAATTGGGCTGAGCGCGGCAGAGTATGGGCGGGGGCGGGGGCGGGGCTTGCCGCCGGGGTCTGCAGCCCCCGGTAGGCGGATCCTCCGGTCAGCTCAGTCGGGCATCGGCGTAGAAGACCATCGCATCGCGCTGGTAGTCGGCCAGCCCGTCGGCGATCTTGTCGAAGTTCGCGCGGAACTGCGGGTCATCGACGAAGTGCTGGCCCATCCCCTTGTAAGCGGCCGCGTTCGGGGTCCAGAACCGGCACACGAACTGGTAGTGGGCCTCCACCGCGGCCTGCACCGCAGGATCGGCAACCGGTGTGCCGGCCGCCATGAACTCCGCCATGTGGATCATCTGCGCCGTCACCTCGCGCTGCCACTGCTCCGTCTCCTCGGCGGTCACCTTCCCGACGGCCTGCCGGGACTGCTCCCACGCCTGAGGCCACCGCTCCCGGACCTCGGCATCGATCTCGGGACTGGAGGGCTCGAAGCCCTCGAACAGGTTCTCCGGCCTGTTGATCTTCACCATGTCGTTGTTGTCCTTGCCTTCCTCGAGTTCGGAGAGGGTGCGGCCGACCGTGCGGGCGAGCGTCTCCAACCGGTCCCGTTCTGCGAGCAGCCGTCGGTGGTGCTCGCGGAGCACAGCCACCTGATCGACCCGGCTGTCCAGGACCGCCCGGATCTCGCGCAGCCCCAGGTCCAGCTCACGCATCAGCAGGATCTGCTGCAACCGCAGCAGATCGGCCTCCTCGTAGTAGCGGTGCCCGTTGCTCCCGATCCACGCCGGCGGCAGCAAGCCGATCTCGTCGTAGTGCCGCAGTGCCCGGGACGTCACCCCGGACATCCGGGCCACTTCCGCGATCGACCAGGCCATTGCCCTGCCTCCCATCGCCGGGCCGGTCTCTCCGGCCTCACAGAAGACCGTAGAAGTTGACGCAGCGGAAACCGCAAGCCGGAAACCGGCGGCAGGCACTCTCGGCGCTAGGCGTCACACCGTTCAGAACGCTGACGGCCACCTCTTCAAAGCCCTCGGCGATCCCCTTGGGGACAAGCCGGGTTGAGCGCCCTCAAGGAGTCCCGCAAGGAGTCCCTCAAGGAGTCCCGCAAGGAGTCCCTCGGTTTCGGCGAGCCTGAGCCGGGGCTGTCCACGACGACCTACCGTCGGCCTCGTCATCCGACTCAACCCATAGGACAGGTCCTAGTGGAGGCGGGCCAGCAAGTGGGCGTCGAGGAAGCCCCGTTCGGAGGCCGGGTCGTGGAGCAGTCGGGCGAACGGGTCGAGCCCGGCCTCGGCCAGCAACTCTGCGAACCGGTCCACCGGCCAGCTGTAGGCGGGGGTCACCTTGTGGTCGAAGCGGATCGGCTCGGGTCCGTCGGTCGCGAAGAACGAGACCAGGAGCAGGCCCCCTGGTGCCAGGACGCGCACCTGCTCGGCGAGCAGCGCGGGTAGTTCCGCAGGAGGGGTGTGGATCATCGAGTAGTGGGCCAGCACGCCGCCGAGCGTGCTGTCTTCGACCGGCAGGGCCTCCATCCGCGCCTCGTCGAACCGCAGCTCCGGATGGGCCCGTCGGGCGTGGTCGACCATGCCGGGGGAGAGGTCGAGACCGAAGGCGTCCAGTCCCAGGTCGTGCAGCATGGCCGTCAGATGTCCCGGCCCGCAGCCGACGTCGGCCGCCCGCGGGTTCTCCGTCCCGCGCACCAGCTCGGCGAAGATGCCGATCATGTTCCGCGAGGACGGTTGCGTCTCCAACCGATTGGCGAACATCGATGCATACCGCTCGACGACCCCGTCATAGGCCGCCCTGGTCTCGTCCTGGTGCTCCATCACGGGACGGGAAGCTAACACCCGCGCACGTCCGCAGTTACTCCGGGCCCCGTGCCGACGCTCGCCCCCTGGAATCTGCCGGTCCCGTCACGTGATCACGGGACCGGCCCTGGCTGTAGCGACTGGCGCGGGCTTCGGGCAGTCGTCGTCAGCCTGGGTTGCCTGCCCCGTCAGCAGAGCACAGTCGCACGCGGTGACGCTGAAGGTTGACTTCGGCGACCTTAACGGTGATCGTCTCGAACTGCGATCGTCTCGCCTTCGTGGACGAGTTGGGTAGGGGTCTCCAACCCACCAAAGGGAATGATTGGCCCTGACGTTGTTCAGAGGCCCCGGCATGTTGGCTGTCAGCGGCCCCAGTTGGGGTGGGGATGCCGAGGCTTGCGGATGTCCTGAAGCCGGAGACCTGGGTGGGCTCGGGGCGGCGCCCTCGATGTGGGGCTTGGCGGGCTTGCTGCATCCGATGGTGCCCACGGCCGCCAGGGCCACGACGGCTACGGTGGCCTCGGCCGTGGGCATGTTCAAGGTCGGTTCTTCACGTCGCACGTCAGCTGGTGGCGAGCGGACGGCTGCTGCCTCGCAGATCCTCGGAATCGTAAGCTCCGGTGCCCTTAGCCAGCTTCAGGGTAAAGGTGGAGAAGACCTTCCTGCCGTTCACGGTCTTGGGGTCCGAGAGTGTGACGGTCGCCTTGAGCGGCTTGTCCAGGCAGGTGTCGAGGCACCAGGTGCCGGTGACCTTCCCGGTGGCGACCGCCTTCTTCGCGCCCCACTCCTTCCAGCGCAGACCGTGTATCGAGGTGAACTCGGAGAGCACCAGGTGCTTGGGGCTGCGCTCGGCGCGGCCCTTGTCGGCGTTCTCCTCGCCGTAGTGGTTGATCACGTAGGGCGTGGCGCTGGTACGGGCAAAGTCCGCCGCGTGCGCGGCGTGCCCGGCCTCGGCCCCGGCCCCGGCCGCGGAGCCGACGGAGGCGTGGGCTGCCTGGGCGGTGGCGAACATGCCGAGGGCGGCGACTCCGGTCAGGGCGGTCGCGATGACGGTCTTCGTGCGCTTCGTACGACGCCGGGTGGTGTGAGTGGTGTGCGTGCGGTGAGTGGTGTGAGTGGTACTGCGCTGCATGGCGTTCGCTCCCGTTTTCGCGGGGATCCTACTTCTGAATCCCACTTCGTATGGATCGGTCGGCAACCGAATCTAGAAGCGACGGCTAGCGGTGGTCTGCAGGCTGTGTAACAGTCCTTCATCGACCACTGTTAGAGGGGTGGCTCGTGAGTTGATGTTCGTTTCGACGTGGGGTTGGGGCAGGGTTGCTGGTCGCGGGCCTTGGCCGGCTACTGCTGTCCGACGAAGTTGCCGGTGTTGTGTTGGTCCTCGTGGTCAACTCGGGAGCTCCACGGGCGCCAGTCTTTTCCCCGCCGGGCGGTCGCGACCATGCCGAGGGTGGGTGCCATGCACTATCCCGACGCCGTTTGGAGCGGCGCCGTACCGCGAACCCAGTGGCTCGGCTCGCGTCGTTGACCGGGTGATCGAGAGCCGGCGGGACGCGGACTCCGGCTACTCGCCGGTGACGCCGTCGGCAAGCTCCCGGGCGATGTCGAGGTGCCCGACATGCCGCGCGTACTCCTGGAGCAGATGGAACAGAACCCAGATCAGCGTTGGTCGCTCCTCCTCGGGCGGGATGCGGCCCCCGAGAGTGGCCATCCGGTCCTCCAGCCGCGCGCCGGCGACGATCGCCCGGGATCGCTCGCACTGGGCACGGAAGAACTCCGTTACCTCCTCGACGGTCTCACCGGCCTCGACACGCCACCTGCCGCCACGGGCTTCCATGTCGCCCCACGGCTGTTCGACCTGCTGGCCGGCGAAGCCCCACTCCAGCCAGCGCAGCTCCACATAGGCCAGATGCTTCAACAGCTCCAGCGGCGCCCAACCGGATGGCAGCCGGCTGCCCCGCAGCTCCGCGTCCGTCAGGCCGTCCAGCTTGCGCAGCACGGCATCACGGTAGAAATCGAGATAGCCCGCCAACAACTCGGCCGGGCTGGTGAGCGTGACCTCGGGCTCCGCCGGGGGCTCGACTTCAGCAGTCATGGGGTGATGTTAGACAGAGCCCCACAGGCACGCCACCCGCTCACAGCAGAGCACCCAGCCCAGACCGTCGATTTACCCAATCAACGACGCGAGCCGAGCCGCTGGCTTGGGGCATTGCCGCCTCACGGTGAGGCGTTGACGGCCTGGTGATCTACGGAGAGCTTCTCCCAGCAGTCTCGGGTGGGGGAGGGCACGCGGCGGTGCCGTCGGCGCAGCCCTTGTCGGCTCGGCAACGGATCCCAGCCTCGGCGAGCGGCAGGGCGCCTATGCGGTGCGGGAGACCGCTCGCGATGTGGCGCTGGACCTGCCCGGCAACAAGGCTTATGTCACCGACGTCGAGAAGGGAAAGCTGATCGAGCTCGACCTGAACAGCGCCCCGGCGGCGGAAAAGCGCACCTGGAACGTGCCGAGGGCCGCCGGAGTAGCGCTGACGGGGGGCAAGGCGTACGTCGGCCAGTACGACCTCGGCGGCCTGTACGAGGTCGACCTGACGGCAGATGCCGGCACCCCGAAGGGCACCCCGAAGGCAGTGGCCACCAACCTCGGGAACAGCGTCCGTGTAGCGCTGGACGGCACGGTCAACGCATACGTCGCCGACTCGGCCGGGGCAAGCTGCATGAGGTCACCGTGGCCGACGGCGAGGCCAGGGGCCTTCAGCGCGTGGCGGCCGAGGGTCTCGGCACGGTCTGCGGCCTCGGACTCGACCGCGTCAAGGGCTTGATCTACGTCACCAACCGGCAGGGCAAGCTGTTGCGACTCTCCGGCGTGCTGGTCGACGCCCCGGCGAAGTCGTAGCGCAGGACGTTCCTTCGCGCCGGACGTCGGACGAGCCTTCAGGGGTGTCAGGGCCTGCGGCCGTGGAAGGTGCGGCGCAGGTCGTTCACCCAGGCGTCGGGGTTCTCCCAGGGGATGAAGTGGCCGCCGTGGTCGTGGGCGTTGACGTTGACGTGGTTGAACCAGTCGCCCTGCGGGCCGGTCTTGAATGCCTGGACGCGCTCGTCGGCGGTGTGGATACCGGGCGGGTTCTCGTACGTGACGAAGGTGAGGCCGACCGGGGCCTGGACGACCGGGGTGCGGTGGTGGGCGGGGGCCCAGGGGTGGCGGTTGGCGTTGGCGTAGTAACGCATCGACGTGGCGATGGAGTTGTTGACCCAGTAGATCGTGGCATGGGTGAGCAGGTCGTCCTTGGTGAAGACGGATTCGAGGTCGCCGCCGTTGTCGCTCCAGGCGTTCCAGCGTTCCAGCAGCCAGGCGAGGAGTCCGGCGGGGGAGTCGCTCAGTGCGTGGGCCAGGGTGGCGCCGTCGAGCATGTGCACGGCGAGGTGGGACGCGAAGCGGTGGTCCTGCTCGATGATGCGGGCACGGATGTCGGCGGGCTGGTCGTCGGTGAGGGGCCGATTGCGGGCGAAGTCCCAGGCACGGGGTCCGGTGAAGAAGTCGAGCGGCAGCCCGGAGCCGATGTGGATGCCGTACAGCTCGTCGGCGTATTTGTGGCCGAGCTGACTGGAGACGATTCCGCCGATGTCGCAGCCGCCGGCGGCGTACTTCGCGTAGCCCAGGGTCTTGGTCATCAGGGTGTGCCAGAGGTCGGCGACTTTCCAGAAGTTGACGTCCGGAAAGCCGGTGAGCGGGCCGGGGAAGCCGAAGCCGGGCAGGGAGGGGACGATGACGTCGAAGGCGTCGGCGGGGTCACCGCCGAACGCGGCGGGGTCGGCGAGCGGGTCGATCACCTTCGACCAGTGCCAGAACGTCCACGGCCAGCCGTGGGTGAGGATCAACGGGATCGGGCGGGGGCCGCGGCCGGGCTTGCGCAGGAAGTGCACCGGGACACCGGCGACGCTTGCCTGGTAGTGCTCGTAGACGTTGAGGGCGGCCTCGGCCTTGCGCCAGTCATAGCCGTCCCGCCAGTAGGCGACCAGCTGACGCAGATAGCTGTCGGGGACGCCGTAGGACCAGTCCTCATTGCCTTCGTCCAGTGGCGGACGGGTCGATGTGAGGCGGGCGCGCAGGTCGTCGAGGACCTCGTCGGGCACATGGATCGGGGTGGGCTTCAGGGGGAAGTCGTGCGGGGTGGTCATGGTGCGGGGGTCCTTACTGGGTAGGGGAAGCGGTCTTTGTTTACAGGGATGGCGGCCTTATGTCACAGGACATCAGGCCGGGCGGGCAGGCGGGCAGGGGGCCAGGCGGCCGGGCGGTTCTCATTCTCGTTGTCCAGGCAGTGGTCCCGATTTTCGCCGCTGCTGTGGTTCCCCTACACCCTGTTGGGAACAGCCGCCCCCACCTGATCGACGCCTTCACGGCCGCCGGGCTGCTGTTGGTCCGCCTGGAGTGGGAAACTGAAAGGGAACGAGGACCAGGCCGCTCCGGCTCCGGAGAACGAGCTGGCGTCGGTGGGTGCGACTGAGCGCTCCGTCTGGCGGGACTTGCCGGCTGAAGCGCTCAGCGAGCCGGCTTCGGGTCAGATCGTCTCGATCAGGTCGTCTCGGTCAGGTCGTCTCGGCCAGTCCGGTGGGGACTTGCCACTCGTAGCGGCGGCCCTTGTTGGTCAGCCGCAGGCCGTTCTTGAACACAGCCAGCCCCAGTTCGCTCGCTGCCTTCGCGACGAGGGGGACGGTGTCGCCGGTCTTCCCGTAGCCGAAGTTCATTACGGACCCGGCCTGGAGCGCGGTCTTGGTGAAGTCCGCCGCCGGTACCTTGACCAGGTCGGCGGCCGGGTCTCCGATCAGGTGCCGGATCAGGGTCGGGCCGGCACCGGCGAAGGCCGGTCCGGGCAGCACCTCACGGATGAAGTCGAGGATCGCCTTGGTCAGGGTGATGCCGGCCTCCGAGGATCTCTGCTGGCGCCGGAGGATGGTGTCGAAGAGTTCCGCGCCGTCGTCGAACGTGGACGGGTTGAGCCGGTTGTCGACGCCCAGGACGTGCCCGACGACCCGCCAGACGTGGAAGAAGGCGTCGCGGTCCGCGCGCGGCAGCTCGACGCCCAGCCGCGCCAGACCCCGGGGGATGACGACCGAGAAGCTCATCAGTGTCCCGGCCAGGTCCTCCTGGTTGACCGGCAGCCCCCAGGACCCGTTCCAGTCGCCCTGACGGCCGACGTGATACCGCATGGTGGCGTGCAGCAGACGGATCTTCTGCGCCGAGCGCAGCCCGCGTCCCCGGGGCCCCAGCCCACCGTCGTCGAGGACGTCGACCACGAACTGCGAGGTCTCCATCAGCCGCCGGTACACCCCCGAGGTCAGCCGCTGCGAACGTGCAAGTACCTCGGCCCCGTTACCGCAGCCGTAGCACAGGGGGAGGGAGCCGCACAGCAGCGTCGAGACGACCAGCGCCTCGTACCGGCCCAGCAGGCTGCGGCCGCGCTCGATCAGCTCCGGATCGGCCCACTCGGGCAGTACCGAGCTCAGCTCGAAGTAGCGTTGGAGCCTGGGCGGCAGGCCGGAGGGCACCTCCTCGCTGTTCTTGCCGAACCCGCGCAGCGCCTGCCGTACCTCTTCCTGCCGGCCCAGCTCATAGGTCTCGGTGATCGCGGCGTCGCCCGTCGCATCACCGGTGCCCCGCATCAGGTCCAGCACCTCGTCCGTCCACGCACTGGCGGGCATTCTGCCTCCTCGAAGTAGGTCACGAGCGACGCCCACCTCTACCAGCCCACAGGGTTCTTCAGCGGGAACATCACCCGCATGAGGAGCGGGCGGTGGCGGGACGCGACATGCCTCTCGTTCAGGTCCAGAGGCGGCGCCTGGACCGGAGGGCCAGTCCGACGTCGCCGTTCTCACGCTGATGTCTCCAGGAGATCTCAGGGGAAACGCCAAGCTCAGAGCGTGATGTCATGAATCGGACACTTGGTCGCTCGCGCCGTCCCTCTCCGACGCATCAGCTGGAGTCGTCGGCGCAATCGCCGCTTGGGGAACGCGGATCAGAACGGGGACGGCGATCAGACTCGCCACAAGGGTTCCGGCTCCGGCCAGTTGGAGGGCACCGGCTCCGCCCAGCAGGCCGGCTGCCGGGCCGCCCAGCGCGGTTCCGGTCAGGTTGGCGCCGTTGAGAGCCGCGCCGGAGGAGGCGAAGGCGCGGCCACGTACCTCGCGTGGGACACGATCGTGGATGAGGTTGCGGATGGCCAGTCCCTGAAGGGAGTTGGCCATGCCGGTCAGGACGAACGCGGCCAGGGCGACGGTGAACACGGGCACGCCGGCGCTGACGAACAGTGCGGTCCCCATGAGGCATCCGGCGCCGACGAGGATGCGTGGTTGCCAACGCAGCGGGATGCGGCCGGCGAGCAGGAGAGAGGCGAGGAGCATGCCGAGGGTGTGTGCCGTCACGAGCCATCCGTAGCCGGCGTCCGAGGCGTGCAGGTTGTCGCGGATGAAGAAGACCCGGGCCACGTTCAGCATGGCCGTGAAGACGATGGCGCAGGCCAGCGTTCCGATCGCGCTCCGCAGCAGGCGGTCGCCCGTGAGTACGCCGATTCCCTGGTGTACCTGCGTCAGCCATCCGTTGCCGCTACGGCCGTCGGATTCGGATACCGGGTCACGTCGTACCGGCAAGAGCAGGAAGGCCACTGTCATCACGGCGAAAGTGGCGGCGTTGACGAGCAGCGCGATGCGGCCGTCGAACTGCGCTACCAGTACGCCGGCAAGAGCGGGTCCGGCGATATTGCCGCCTGTGCGGAACGTCTCCAGCCGGGCGTAGCCGCGAGCAGCCTGGTCATGGCCGTCAAGCTGTGGGACGAGCAGTTGCAGTGCCGGTGAGACGAGTGCGAGGCCAACCCCCAGCAGAATCAGGAGCCCGACCGTCGCCGCTACGTCGTCGGCCATGGCCAGCCCTACGGCAACCATGGTCTGCAGTGCGGTGACGATGACGATCAGGCGGCGGCTCTCCACACGGTCCACCAGCGGGGCGGCAAACGGTCCCACCACCACAACAGGCACCACGCTGGCCATGACGAGTGTCGAGATCACCCATCCGGGCTGTCCCTGATCGTGAAGTCGGAGGGTCAGGGACACGACCGCCACCTGGTCACCCATCGATGACAGGCCATACGCGCCAGCCACCACCAGCAGCGCCACGTTCCGCCGTCGAAGCATCCGCAGATACTGGCAGTGCCACGTCTGCTCCGAGAACCCGAGGGAGATGGATCAAGTCAGGCCGCGGCGTGGCGTATCGCCCAATCACACGGCACTGCAGAGGATCGCCGGCCGAACGGCAGCCGACGGAATTTCAGCGCGCAGTACGGTCCACCTGGTCAGCGCTGCCGACTGTCTCTCTCTGCGGCCGACCGTGCAGCCTTGTCTCGACCGTGCCGTGGGGCCCCAAGGCTGGCGTCGTCTGGAGGGCGTCGAGCCTGGCGAACTGGCCGCCGTTGGCCGTGCGCTGCTTGAGGAGGAGCCGCGCACCGCCCAGCAGCTGGGTCTAATTCTCGGCGAGCGGTGGCCTGACGCGGATCGCGAGCTGCTGAACCGCGCCTTGCGTGCCGTGATCCCCATGGTGCAAATCCCGCCGCGGGGGCTCTGGGGGCAGTCCGGCCGGCCGACCTACGCCACGGT
Source organism: Streptomyces sp. S186 (assembly GCF_051603415.1). Lineage (NCBI taxonomy): Bacteria > Bacillati > Actinomycetota > Actinomycetes > Kitasatosporales > Streptomycetaceae > Streptomyces > Streptomyces sp. S186. The sequence goes on from NZ_CP193932.1 coordinate 5,845,435, forward strand.
CGAAGCATGGGTAGGTGGTCCGCTGGCTCCCCGGCCGTCGCTTGCGACCCTGGTGCGCCGCTATCTTGCGGCTTTCGGGCCGGCCACGGTTGCCGACATCCAGGCATGGTGCGGGCTCACCCATCTCCGCGAGGTCGTCGAGGCTGAGAGCCGGGAGTTGGCCAGGTTCACCGATGAGGCGGGAAACGAACTCTTCGACCTGCCTGACGCGCCCCGTCCCGGCCCGGACGTCGACAGCCCTGTACGGTTGCTTGCCGAGTTCGACAACGCCGTGCTGTCCCATGCCGATCGCTCCCGGATCATCAGTAGCGCTGACCAGAAGCGGATCACCACGAAGAACGCCCTTGTGCCTGGGACGGTTCTCGTGGACGGGTTCGTACGGGGTCGATGGCACCTCGAACGGGAACGCAAGCGCTCGGCGCTCGTCATCACGCCGTTCAGGACACTGTCCACCGCTGAGAGAGCGGAGCTGGCGGAGGAAGGCATCGGCCTGCTGCGGTTCGTGGCGCCGGCGACGCACGAGGTGGATGTGATCATCCGTTCCGGCCAAGACACCGGCCAAGACACCGGCCAAGCCAGCGGTGAAGACGACGGACGGGCTGCCGGCTCGTAGGCATGGGCCATGCACGTCTGTCGCCCTCGTCAGCCCGGATTCCGCGTCGTTCTCCATGGAGACGACGTCGCGGCCTTCGCTTGCCGGCACCGTCTCCTGGATGTCGGCCGTCTCCTTCGGCGGGTGCGGTACGGCCAGGGCCGCGGCGAGGTCGAGGACCGGGAAGACCGCCGAGATTTGCCGAGTTGGCCGGCATCGGCCCCGGCTGTCGTGTCCTTGAGGTGGGGGCGGGCACCGGCAAGGCGACCTTGCCGCTCGCCGAACGCGGTTGCCGCGTGGCGGGCGGCAGCGAGGAGTTCTTCGTCGAGGTCCAGGACTGCTACGAGCGTTTCGATCCGGCCACCCCTCCGGGGTTGCGGCTTTCTGTCGCAGCAGACATCGAAACCTCGGATCACACGGATGGGGTCGCACGCAGCGGCCGGTACGGCCCTGTCGTCTTCCGGCGTTATGAGTGGGACCTGACGTACACCACGGCTGAATACCTGGAGGTGCTGCGGACCTACTCCGGCCACCGGGGACTGCCGCCGCGGGCCAGGGAGGGACTGCTGGAGTGCATCGCCGCACTGATCGACAGGCGGTACGGAGGTCGGGTCACCAAGCGGTACCTCACGGAGCTGCGGGTGTCGCGAAGGGGCACTGATCTCCAGTGGTCGGCTTGGTGAAGACGGCCGCCGTCGAGGCCCCGCGCCGGGGGCCGTGACGGACGTGATCGCCGTGTTCCGCAGGGCAAACGCCCGTGAGGAGCGCAAGGAAGGGTCTGCGTGGTGGCGGCGCGGGTGCGCCAGGGGGCGGCCCGTGTGGCGAGCCGCCCCCTGGGATGGTGCCGTCCCCTGGGATGGTGCCGTCAGTCCGCGGTGAGGGGCTGAACGGCCTCGGCCAGGACCTTTCCTCCGTCGGGACCGGTCATCACGACTCGCGGCAGCCAGGGGCCGTTGCGGTCGAAGGCATGGGTGACGGTCGCCTCGTCGGTCTCCTGCTGCATGCCGTCGCCGAAGTACCAGTGGTAGCGGTACCCGGCGGCGGGCGGTGTGCCGTCCACCGTCACCGACAGGGGCACGGCACTGCCGACGTGTGCGCTGTGCGGAGCGTTCAGGCGGGCCCGGGGGCCTTGCCGGGGGAGGTGGAACCACGTGCGCAGACGCGGGTTGAGGAGAAAGTTGTCCGCGTACTGCCGGGCGCCCTGGATGTCGGGGTGACCGACGGCCGCACTCAGGCACTGGAGAGGAGTCGCGCTCAGCTCGGGGCAGGCCCGCGTGCGCAGCGGGAACGCCGGGTCGGTCACCGGGGTGTTCCAGACCTTGGTGTCGCTGGCGAGGACGGCGTTGTCCACGGTGAACAGTCCGTCGGCCGCAACCGCGTAGGGTCCGTCCGTGGATGCCTGGTTGGCGGCGTCCGCCGCCTGGTGGTAGGCGGCATTGGCCAGTTGCGTGTACTGCTCATAGCGCTTGGCCACGCCACCGAGGGCGCCCTTGCAGGAGGTCAGCCAGAACCCGGTGACTCCCGGCGTGGAGCAGTTCCTGACCGGAAGGGGAGAACTGCTGCGGCTCAGCGCGTAGTAGAAGTCGGCCACGAGCACCTTCGGGCGCCCCGGCAGGGAATGAGCCTTCTCGATCGCCGCCTGCATGCCGCGTCCGCCGTATCCGACCTTCGCGCCGCTGAAGTAGGGCACGTCCTTGGCGGGGTTCTTCGCTGCGGCGCCGATGCCGGAGCACTCGCGCTTGACTGCCTTGGGCAGGTCTTCCGAGCCGGGGGTGATGCCGACGCCGATACCGAAGAAGGGGTCGAGGTCGTTGATGCATCCGTTGATCACGACCAGGTCCAGGCCGTAGCCGCCCGCCCTGGCCTGTGCGCCCGCCTTCTCCAACTGGCAGAACACGTCGGGGGTTTGCTGGGTGACCTCGCCGAACTCCATCTCCCCGTCGCCGTCCGGATCCTGCCGCTCCGTCGTGCGCAGACAGTCCGCGTCACGGTTGCCCGCGGGCAGCTCGGGTGCGTCGAGCACCGCACCGGAGATCGAGTAGTCGAAGTGCTGGAAGCCCCGGCCGGTCTGACGGCCGAGTGACTGGGCCGTCAGGTAGGGGAACTTCTGGTCGTGGTCCAGGCCCTGCCCCCACACCACGGAGTCACCGACGGATGCCACCCGCACCGGGTGGCATCCCCGGCGTATCGTGTCCCGCCAGACCTTGCCGTAGTGGCCGGGCGCCTGGCCGTCGGACGAGCCGGCGATGCGGGCGTCGACCTGCAGGGCGGTCTCGGTTTCGGGGACCCGGTCGAAGGGGATGTCGAACGTCGCCGTACCGACAGTGGCGGCCATGGCCAGGCGCCCGCCGGCCAACTGCTTCTCGCCCGCGCGCACCCGCCATTCCACGGTGGCGTTGGCCTTCGCCGCGGCGGGGTCGTAGATCTCCACCCGGCCGTGCACGGCTCCGTCGCACACGGGATTCGGCGTCAGGTCCACGTCGAGGACGAGGGGGAACGCGGATCCCGGCAGGATGCCGGCGTGCGCCACGGCGGGCGTTCCGCCGAGGAGCTGACCGAGAAGCGCGGCGGCCGCGCCGACCCCTGCCACACGCCTCATCGCAGACGAGCGCCGGACCGATCCCGGCATCCTCCGACGGGAATCCGCACCAGCGCCTGCCCGCCTTGGCGAAATCCGCCGCGGCCACGTTAATTTCACGCCAACACCCCAGTTTTCGTGGTCATTTGGTCCGCACGGAGTCCGTTGATTCCGCGCCGGTAGGGATGATGGCAGCCGGGAGACCGGCATGGGCCGCGAGCAGAGCCCCATACCAAGTGAAACTGATCACTTACCTGCAGTTACGGGTCGCTTCGTCAGGGCGTAGATATCGTCCTCGTAGAGCCGGCCGTATAGAGCCTGCCGCCTCGGAGCATGGCCCACAGGGTGGAGACCCGCTTCTCATGCGTCGCGTAGGGGTTGCCAAGTCTGTTGCAGGTCGGCTTCCTGGAGGCAGCGGAAAGAGAACTCCACGTCCCCTCCGTGCCCGCCAGAGAGGACAGCGCGAGGCCCGGATCCACCACCGCCCTCACCTCCTCCGTGATCCCCATGATCGGGCCCGTGATGACAGCAAGCGCGGCACTCTCCGTCGGGCTCCCGTGCAGCACCCAGGTCGCCCCTCCCCCCCCGCACGGAGGCCAGGGTGTAGCGGTCGGGGCCGTGGGCGTTGGCGACATCGAGCGTCTCGCCGACGGTGGCGTCCCTGCGCATGGCACAGGCCGCGCCGATCATGTGGTGCGGGGAGAAATCGTCATCCCTCGCAGGGACGCTGTCACGGTCGACGTGCGGCGTGATCCCATTCACCGCCATCGGATAACTCCATTCAAATGCCCCCCGGGCAACGAAGTTAGCCGCTGCAGATCAATGGACCACCGTCGACTACGTTCCTTTACCTATCTTGTCCAAGGGCAGTGCAGTACGGAGTGCAGCTAGCCGAACGCCGCGGGCGGCGGTGCTGTCGGGCTGCGGGTGGCGTGATATGAGGATCGTCTCGCACCCGCACTCACATCGGTGCGCTGCTGGGCCGCTCTGCGCGGAGCAGGAGGAAGGGCACCGAATCATGTTGCCAGTGTCCGCCGCGCCACACAGATCAGTTACGTTGGCCGCTGCCGCATGGCGAACGGTGCCCACGGTTCGGGTTGGCGCCCCGGCGGTGATGCCGCAGGAACCGCTGACCGATATGTGTCGAGTCATCACATATGTCGTGCATGGGATGTGCACTGTGGTGGCCTGGGGGGGTATTCGCGCAGGTCATGCCGGGTTTCGGCGAAAGCGCTCATTATCCCCGGCGTTCAGGTCGGCTTGTCCGTTGGTCGGCTGACTAGGGCCCTCTGACCAGCGAAGTCGCAGGCCAGAGGGCCTTTCGTTGTCCCGGGGGCAGTGCAGTCACTTGCTGGCTCTTCGAGCCTGTTTCGGGCTGATTCTTGGTCCTGTGGGGCGATTGTGTGGCGGTGGGGGAGCCCCTGACGGGGCGTACGAACGGAGTCACGAGAGGCGGTAGGCGAGCCAGCGTTCTGAAGCGTCGCGCATTGCCTTCGTCCAGGCGTCGCCCCCGAAGCGTTGATCTCGCGCCATAGGTGGACGCTGGCGTGACGAAGACTGTCACGCCGTCTCAGGGGGCCGTCCGCCATGCCGGCAAGGGGGCGACCGCCTCGGCCTGGCTCGGCGCGTGTCCCTCGGTGATCAGGCAGATCACCCAGTACGAGGCGTCAAGCCACGCAGCACCAGGCGTCGCCCAGCCCCAGTCGGCGACGAAGCCCCGGTCGTTCAACAGCATCATGCTGTCGTCCAGCAGCGGCAGGAGCTGCTCGGCGTACGCGGTCTCCTTCGGCGGCATCGGTCCGAAGGCCGCGCCGAGCAGGGCTCGGGTTCCGGTCTCGTGCAGCGCCAGGAGCTTCAGCTTCGGGTAGCCCCCCTGCCCGTAGCGGTGCTTGTGCTTGCCAAGCCAGGCACATACCCGCGGCCGGGCGGGCGCCTCGGCGGAGCTGCATCCGTCGAAGGCAACGGTCCTCGAGCGCCGGTAGCACACACCCGGGGTCCGGGGCCCGGCAACGGGTCCGGCCAGGGCTGTGAACAACTGCTGCAACGGCGCCGCCCCGAGTCGGCGGCGCAGGTCACGCAGGGACTTCTCCGACGGACGCCGTATGGACAACTGTCGAAGGCCAGCGGTGAGTTTGTCTCATAACCGCGCGTATCCCAGGCCAGGGAAGAGCGCCAAAGCCAGGACAAGTACATGCTCACCCGCGACGGCAGATTTCGGGCTCTCGTCTGCACGGTGCGTGTCTGGAACAGAACGTCGTCGACGAGCTCGAAGGGGAACTGCTGGGCCAGTTCCCCAGATGTCCGGGCGTACACGCCCTCGGTGACGGCGACAGCGCACGTGAGCACACTGGTTGGGCAACGGGACTCCTTCGAATCGGAAGACCGTGGTCGGCTTCCTCGCTCTACCAGGAGCCCCATCCCCATATGCGGTACATGCCCCGATTCACCCCTCCCTCTTGGCAACCGCGATGTCACCCTAACTATGTGACCTTGGGGTACTTCCTCGGGGCAGGCACCGTCAGAGCTCTTCAGTGAGCCCCATCTGACCTGCTGTCACCTCTCCCCGTATCTCGGGGGAACCTCACTTCGACGCGAACCATGGGCTGAGGATCTTCTCAAACTCCTCATCAGAGATGGCGATACCGCCCCACCCGAACCCCTGCCATGCTTGAGCCCTCTGGAGAACGCTCAACGGAATCCCGAAGGCTTTTCCGAAAGCCGCAACAAAGGAGATGACGCCAAACCCGTTCTGCAGAAGGTCTCGAGCGAGTTGCGCGGCCTCAATGGCTCCGGCGCCGCGCTCCCGCGCTGACTGCAACTCGGCGACAACAGAGTCCATGTTCCTCATCCCGTTCATCCGGCACCTCGATGATCTGATGCGAGCTAATCTCGTTTCAAGTCAATCATGCCTGCACCGCGGCCAATATCAAAATTTGCCCCAATGTGGCAGCAGGCCGCCCCTGCTGGGACAGCCTGCTGTGGATCACTCAGGTGGGCGGAGGTTCATTGGTCAGCGGAAGACAACCCCAACGTTTGTGTACTCTCCGGGCATGCCGCGCAACTCGACGACTTCAACTTCCTTCGAGAAGCCCGACCGTGTGGACATTTTCCCTGTGAAAGTGGATCGTGCGGCCTCCTCCAGTGACTTTCCGGAACGGATGGCCTCGTTGAAGGAGTTGAGATTGTCGCTCAGCTTGCCACCGTTCTGCCAGTAGGCCTTCACTCCCTTGGCCTTGTCGCCGAAGTGGGCAAGGGCGGACTTGAACATCTCGCCGCCACGCGGAGTGTCCGGGCCGGACGTGATCACAAATTCGACGAGCCCCTCGTCGTTAAGAGTCGCCATGATCCCATTACCGCTCGGTGAGACGTGCGAGTATGGTTCACAAGTGGAATTGTGGACCAGTACCGATGTCGACCCCGCTCGCACGTAGTAGGTGTGAATACCTTCGACGCTGAGGTTGTAGACCTTGTGGTTTCCGGTCCACGCTCGAGTGCTGAGGACCTGCCGCAGCGCGCCATCTGGGGTGCGAAGGCGGTCGCCAACTTTGAGATTCTTGGCGTCCAGCCAACGCTGCTGGTTGTCCACCCAGAATGGATGTCCATCGGTGGCTCGGATCGTTCCGGTAGTATTCCCGGCTTCACCGTCGGCGTCGATGGTGATCTCGATCAGGTGCTTCTGTCCGTCACCGACGATCACGTTGGTGACGGCTCGCGTGTCGGTCTTTCCGGTACTGGGATCAGTAGCCAGAACCTGCTGCCCGATGCGGACGTCCTTGATTTTCTTGCCCAAGCCATCGGCCATCAGTACCGGTGTTTCCGGTGTGAAACTGTTCCGCACGCAGGATGCAGGGGTCCTGCGGAACTTGTCAATGGCCGCTTGGCCCTTGCTGATCAGCTTCTTTGCCGCAGAAGATTCGCGAATGAACTTTCCGAGGCCAGTGACGACACGATAGACGGATTTGGAAATCTCGGGGAACTTCTTGACGGCCTGCAGTGCCTTTCCCCAAGGGAGGGCACCGACGAGTGTCCAGATGCAGCTTTCGACGTTGCCTTCGGTGAAGCACTTCTTGATGTCGTCGAGGCCGAGGAGTTCTTCAAGGATCTTGCCACCGTTTTCCTTGATGAAGTCACTGATTGACTTATCGGCCTTTCGGGCCTCCTCGTACTCCTCAGGCGTCATGCCGGAAGTTCTGAGCGCCTCCTCCTGGAGGGCGTTCAGCTTGGAGCCGCCGCCCTTGCCATCCTGCGCGGCAGCCTCCGCCCGTCGCTTCCGCTCCTGTTCGCGCTCGTATTCCTCGGCCTTCTTTGCTGCCTCGTCCGCTTCCTTGGCGTACTTGTTGGCGTTCTTGGCGGCGGCCTCTGCGGACTTGGCGTGGGATTCGGCGGAGTCGGCCAGCTTGCCGGCGTCGGCGGCGTCCTTCTCTGCCTGGGCTGCCGCGCCCTGGGCGACGCTGGCTTCGTGTTCGGCCTGGTTGGCGGCGCTGTTGGCCGCGGCGGCGTGGCTCTCCGCCTCGGAGGCGGCCTTGCGGGCGCGTGCGGCTTCGGCTTCGGCCTCGTTGGCTGCCTTGCGTGCGGCTGCTGCGTCCGCGGCGGCCTGGTTGGCGGCCTGGCGGGCGAGGCTGGCGTCGCCCTTGGCCTGTGCGTCGGCCTTGTTGGCGGATGCCGCGGCGGTCCGTGCCTTGGCGCCGTCGACGGCGGCTTCGGCTGCGGACTTCATGGCCGCGGCCGCGGAACGTGCGGCGTTGGCCGAGGAGCGTGCGGCGTCGGCGGCGGCCTTGAAGGCCGGGGCGACCTGGGCGCCTGCCCGCTTGGCGGCGGCTTCGGCGGCTTCGGCGGCCTTGACCGCTTCGGCGGCCTTGGCCTCGGCTGCGGTGACCTGCTCCGCGCCGGTCTCCTGGGCGGCCTTGGCGACCTCGGCGGCGAAGTCGGCGTCGACGTCCTTGCCGGCGAAGGGGGCGGTCAGCTCGATGGCGGTGTTGGCCGGATCGGCGATCCCGGCGGCGGTGTTGCGGGCGGCGCCGGACGCCTGGACGGCAATGGTGGACTGGAGCCTGGCCATGGCCGCTTCGCGGGTAGCGCCCTCGGCTTCTTCCTTGGTGCGGTTGGCTGCCTGGAGGGCCTGGTTGGCCTCGACGGCGGCCTGCCCGGCGAGGCGGGATGCCTCGTGCGCGGCGATGCCGGCGCGGGCTTCCTGGGCGGTGGCCTCGGCCGCCTTGGTGTTGGCCTTCAGCGCTGCGGCGTGGGTTGCCTGGTACTCGGCTTCGGCCTTGTTCGCGGCGGCGTTGGCACGCGAGGCGGCGGCTTCGGCCTTGTTGGCGGCGGCGTTGGCTCGTGCGGCGTGTGCGCCGGCCTCGGCCGCCGCGGCCCGGGCACGGGCAGCCGCGCCCGCGGCCTCGGTGGCCGCCGAACGGGCACGTACCGCGGCACCGCTGGCCGTGTCGGCGGCGCTGCGGGCCTGACCGGCCGCCACACCGGCGGCGTTGGCGTCCGCGCGTGCTGCCTGTGCCGCGGCATTGGCCTCGCCCGCGGCAGCGGTGCCGCGGCCCGAAGCGGCCATCGCCTCCGTGGCCTTGGCGCGTGCCTCCTTGGCCTGGTGGTTCTGCTCGGCCTTGAACGCCTCGTTGCGGGCGTTGCGGGCGTTGGTCTCCTCGCCGCGGGCCTTCTCGTCCGCCCTGGCGGCGATGCCTTCCTTCTCGGCGGCGCCGGCCCGTGCCGAGGCAGCCCTGGCCGCCGCCGACTGGGCCTCCGCGCGGGCCGCGGCCGCTGTACGGGCCTCGGCCTCCGCACGTGCCCGTGCCGCGGCGGCGGCGTCGCGTTCGCGTTCGGCGCGGGCGCGGGCCTGGGCGGCCAGGTTGCGCTCGCGTTCGGCAATCGCGCGCTGCTCGGCCGCTATCTTGGCCTGGCGCTGGGCCTCGACGCGGGCTTCGCGGGTCTTCTTGGCGTGTTCCCAGGCTTCCCGCTCGGCCTTCTCGGCGTCGAGGCGGGCCTGCTTGGCGCGGGCCGCCGCGTCGGCCGCGACCTTGGCCTGCTTGTCGGCGGACGCTGCCAGCTCGGCCGCTGCCTTGGCGTGCTCCTCCGCGTTGGCCCGCCACTTCCTGGCCTGCTGCTCGTGCGCTTCGGCGGCGTTCTTGCCGTCCAGCGCCGCGGCGTCGGCGGCGGTGGCGTCGACGGCGTGCTGTGCGGTCCGGGCCGCCTTGGCCGCCGCGTCCGCCGCGGCCGCGATGCCCGAGGCGACCTCGGACCACTGCGTGCCGTGGGTCAGCCCGGTCTCCACCAGGACGTCGGCCTCCACCTTGGCCTGGCCCGCGGCGACCTTGGCCCGCCTGGCCGCCTCGGCGGCGTACCCGACCTGGCGTTCGACCTCGCCCTTGACGTCGTCGTAGGAGGACAGCCGCTTGCCGGCCCGGTCCGCGGAGAGCATCCGGTCGGCCTCACGCGATGCCTGGGCCGCGGACGTCATCGCGTTCGACGCGTCCTTGAGCGCCTTGACGGCATCGCCGTGGAAGCCGATCAGCTTGGTACGGGCCTCCGCCGCGCGCTTGGCCTTCTCGGCCAGCTCACGCAGCTTCTCGGCGGCCTCCTGGGCCTCCTTCTGGGCCTTCTCCTGGGCCGCCCGGTCCTCGGCGTCCTTCTTCGCCGCGATCTGGTAGCCCTTTTCCAGGAACTCCTCGATCGCGTTGTCGGTGCCCGCGTCCAGTGCGGCCTGGGCGGCCCTCTTCACCTCGGGGCCACCGGCGTTGGCCAGCAGCTCCACGCGCTTGCGGAGCTCGGCCGCGCGCTCCTTGGCGTTCTTCTCGTCCTTCTGGTCCTTCTGGCGGGCGATCTCCGCCCCGAAGGCCAGGAAGTCCTCACGGTCCTTGGCCGTCGCCTTCGGCCCCAGCACGCGTTCGACCTCGGCGTTGAACGTCGGCCCGCCGGTGCCGCGCATCGCCTCGATCTTCTTGCGGTTCTCGGCGTCGGCACCGCTCTTCTTGTCCTTGGCGCGCCGGCGGGCGTCGGCCTCGCCGTGCTCCAGGAACTCCCGGATCGCGTTCGGGTCGTCGCTCTCCAGGGCCTTCTTGGCGGCCTCGCGGACCTCGTCCTCCTCGTCGAACTCCGCGAAGTCCTCGACGAGTTGACGGTCGCGCTCCGCGCTGAGCCGGTCCAGCTCCGAGCGCGGCGCGGCGGCCGGTGTGGCGGACGTCTTCGGGAGCGAGGCGGCCAGCCGGTCCAGGGTCGCCATCGCCTGGGTGAAGTCGGCCTTGCTCTCGGCGCGCTGCAGGTGCTCTGCGGTCGCGGCCGTTGCCTGGCTCGTCATACCGCCGAGCAGCGCCACAACCACCGTCGTGGTCACCGTCTTGCGCGCTATTCCGGCGAGACCGCCGCCGCGTGGTCTTCCGGCTCTCGGCCGGAATCTATCCATCACGGAAAGAAACCCCCAATAGGGATGAGTTGGATATACAGAAAAATCCCCTGCCCTGTATGTGCGAGCAGGGCAGGGGGCTTCAGCCGACGCGCATGGCCGCGCGCCGGCTGAACGACTGGGAAGGTCAGCCCTTGACGCGGCTCTCGGCGGCCTGGGCGCGGTCGTACATGTCCCGCCAGAACCGGGCGGTCCCGACCGCTTGCTCCTGTTCCTTGGCCCAGGTGTCACCGGTGGACTCGGCCGGATCGGCGATGCTCTTCCAGATCCCGTCCGCGGCTTGCCTGGCGAGCTCGGCGACGTGCTTCCAGTTCTCCGCCTGGGTCTTGGCCGCTGCCTGCTCGGCCAGCCATGCCTTCTGCGCGGCGCCCGCATGCTCGGCAACCGCCTGCCAGGCACGTTCGGCCTCGGCCCTGGCCTTTGCCGCGTCGACCGCGCCGTTCACCGCGGCCTCGGCCTCCTCCGCCTGCTTGATCAGACGGGACAGGGTGTTGTGCCGCACCCGCTCCGCGTCCGCGGTCCGCAGTCGGTAGCTCTCCAGGTCCAGGGTCGCGCCGTTCCCCCAGCCGTAGCCGAAGAACTCCGCGATGTCCGCGTCGGTCGCGCCGGGCCGCAGCGCCCATTGGGCTGCCACCCGTACCTGCTCGCCCGGGTCGGTCTCGGCGACCGAGCGGACGAACTCACGGTCCCTGAGGCCGACTTCCAGCCTTCGCTGGTCGTCCGCCTCGCGGGCGGCCCGGTCACGCCGCAGCGCCTCGGCGTACCCGGTCCGCACGAACGCCGCCCGGTCCGCGTCCGTGCCCTTCAGCGCACGGGCGGCCGCGGCGCGTGCCGCCGGGGAGAACTCGGCGGTGTGGGTCTGGACGACCCGTTCGCAGAACGCCTTGTTCCGGAGCCGGGTGTCCCGCAGCCGCTGCTTGGCGTAGTCGTAGCCGCCGCCGGGCGCCAGCCACTCCGCGATCGCCTCGTCCCCGCGGGAGTTGCGCAGCGCGTTCCACGCCGAGGTACGGATCTCGGCGGGCATACCCGACATCGCCAGCCGGTGGACGTAGTTGCGCGCTTCTTCGGCCGCCGCGGCCTTGGCGGACCCGGCCCGGTCCGCCGACTGGTCGGCCTGGGCGACGGCGGACACCGGGGCGTCGGCCCAGGCGGGTGTCACCGCCGTGACGGCGGCCCCACCGGCCAGCAGGCCCGCCACCACTGCCTGGGCGACCCACAACTTACGGCTCACTGTTGGCCTTTCGAGCTCGGAGGATTCCATGGCGCTGATCGAGAGGTCACTTGACCGGCAGAACCCGCCACAGCTGCGCCTCGGTCTGGTTGCAGTACCACTGCTGGGCCTTGACGCCGTCGTCCTTCTTGCCGTGGTCGATGTCCAGGCAGCGATCCGGGGTGTGCATGGGGCGCAGCTGGTAGAGCTTGTTGACGGGGTCGACGAGTACCATCCGCCAGCGCAGCTGGGCGCCACCGCCGCTGCAGCTCCACTGCTGGACACGGGCACCGGCCTTGGTGCCGCTGTTCTCCACCTCCAGGCACTTGCCGCTGTACTCGTTCCGCAGCACGTAGGAGGAGTCGACGGTGGGGATGGCGCGCCACTGCTGTGCCTGGCCTTCGTTGCACGTCCACTGCAGGGCGGCCGCGCCGTCGTCCTTGCTTGCGGAGTCGATGCCGAGGCACTTGCCGCTGCTCGCGACCTGGAGTCGGACGGTGTCGCCCTTGTCCGAGGCGGCGTCCTTGGCGGTCCGGGCCCTGTTGGCGGCCTCGCGGGCGGCCTCGGCTGCCTTGTTGGCGGCGTCCGCGGCGGAGTCCTTGGCGGCGGCCTTGGACGCCGCCTCGCGGGCGGCCTTGGCAGCAGCCTTGGCGGAGTCGTCCCCGCTCGCGTGGGCGGTGGTTGCGCCGGCGGTCAGTGCGGCGACGCTGCAGGCGATGGCCAGGGCGGCTCGGATGGTCCGAGACATCTGGAAGTCCGTTTCTTCTCGATGGGTGGGGAACCCGACGGGGTGGGGCGCGGGGTGGGACCCGGCGGCGCCGAGCCGGTCAGGGGTGGCGACCGGCTCGGCGGCCGCGGGCGGGGTCAGACCTTGGCGGGCTTGAGGTGCCAGCGCTGCGCGTCGGAGCCGTTGCAGTACCAGCTCTGCGCGTTGGCGCCTTCCTGGAGACTGGCGCTCTTGATGTCCAGGCAGCGCAGGTCCGTGTGCATGGGCCGCAGCTCGTAGAGCTCCTTGGCGATGTCGACCATCACCAGGCGCCAGCGCATCTGGTTGTTGCCGGTGCACCACCACTGCTGGACGTTGGCGCCGGCCTGGGTGCCGCTGTTCTCCACCTCAAGGCACTTGCCGCTGTGCTTGGCCCGCACCTCGAAGGTCGCCGAACCGGTGGAGACCAGCTCGAAGAGCTGACCGTCCGCCCCGTCGGCGCACTTCGACTGCACCGCGTTGGCGCCGTTGCGGAAGCTGCCGTCGGCGATGGTCAGACACTGGCCGCTGTGGGCCGCCTGGAGCTGGACGACGGTCGGCGAGACGGCGGCGGCGCGGGGCTCGGCCCCGTCCGCGTGTGCCGTGGTGACGCTGCCGGCCAGCGCTGCGACGCCGGCGCCGATGGCCAGCGCGACTCGGGTGATCCGGGACATGGGGGTGTTCCGTCCTTCTTGCTTCGTGCTTCGTGAGGACTTGCTCGGTCGGGAGGGGCGTGGATGCGCCGGGAGAGGGGGCGTCAGCGCGCGAGCGGCGTGGAGATCTTCCAGGTGGCGTCCTGGGCGAAGTCCTTCTCGGCCTCGTAGCGCTGCTTGCCGCCCTTGTCGGCCGCGTAGAGATCGCCCTGGAACTGCCGCAGCCAGCGCCCCTGCTGGTTCGCCGACTCGAAGGACGTGCCGGAGCCGGCCAGGCCCTTGCGGGCGCACCAGGTGGCGTCCTTGCGGAACGCCCCGCTCTTGTCGTCGGCGCCCAGCCGGACCCGGCGGTCCTTCTGCGCCAGGTAGTAGCCGGGCTTGCGGGCCGACTCGAAGGAGTAGCAACCGGACTGGCCGGTGAGGGCGGGCACGATGATCCAGGTGGCGTCCTCGCGGGCGGTCTGCTTGTCCTTGCCGTTGACAGGGGCGAGGAAGGTCTCTCCCTTGTCCGCGTCGGACTGGCGGACGTACCAGCCGGCGAGTTGGGCACCGCTCGCCTGGAAGGACTGCCGCAGTGCGCGGTACTGGCCCTCCATGAGGAACCGCGCGACGTCCTGGTCGCTGCCGGCCAGCGCTTTCTTCGCCGTGGCGACCAGATGGGGGTGGACCCCGGTCTTCTCGGCGCGGGTCTGGATCTGCAGCGCCAGCCTGCGGTCCGCGTCGGCCCGCTTCTTGCGGAGGTTCTCGGCGTCGAGGTTGTTGGCCTGCATGGCGCCGGCGTGCAGGAACGCCTTCCAGTCCGCCGGGTTGGAGCTGAGCACGGCCCGCTGGGCCGCGGCGTAGAGCTCGGTGTGCCGGCCGTCGGCGGGGGTGCGACGCAGCAGTTCGCGGATGAAGTTGTCGTCGCTGAGCTCGTAGACGGAATCGGAGAACGAGAGGTCGAAGCGCGTCTCGAACAGCGTCGCGGTGCCCTTGCGGTCCTTGAGTTCCTCGCTGCGCTTGAGCTCCTGTGCCTCCTTCTCCGCCTTCTCCTTGAGCTCGTTGGCCACGTCCCGGTCGCGCGCCTCACGCGCACCGGTGGCGATGAACTCCTGCCAGGAGGCGGCGTCACCGGCCAACGCGCGGGCAGCCGCGTCCCGGACCTCCGGTCCGGAGGCCGCGTCCTTCATGACGGCGCGGATGAAGTTGTCGTCACTGAGCCCCAGCAGTTCCGGGGTGACCGATATACCGATCTTGATCAGGACCTGCTGCTTGGCGGTCCGCGCCGCCCGGTCCGCAGCGGCGTGGTCCTTCTCCCGCTGCTTGTCGACCTCGTACGCCTCGTGGATGCCGGTGGTGATGAACCGCACCTGGTCCTCGGCCGAGGTGCCGACCATCATGACCTCTTCGGCGGCCGTACGCACCGCTTGCAGGGACTCGCCGGCGTCCCTGGCCTTCTGCCACAGCGCGTGGATGAAGTCGCCATCGCTCAACAGCATCACGTCGGGGCTCGGGTCGAGGTGGACCACGGCCGCGGCATCCACCCGCTGCTTGTCGTTGGTCCCGATCCCCGCTGCCCTGGCCACCGAGTCCGTCGGCGCGGCGAAGGAAACCGGTGCGGCCACGCCGGTGACCGCCGCGAGCGCGGTGGCGGTCACGATCCCCCGCTTGACGGCCCGCCGCATTCCCGCGTTGTTGGTACGGCTCTTTTCCATTCTGTGTTCAGTAACCCTTCCAGCGTCTCGTGGGCGCGGCCCGGAGTGTGCGGGCAGGCGGAAACGCAACTCGGAGATTTCGATTGCCGTCGGTCGACGGATAGAGGGGAGGGAGCGGCGGTCTTTTCCCGCTCGTCCCGCACAAGGTCCTTTGTGGGCCCGGGTGTGCGGCGAGGCCGGGAATACCGAAGCCGGCCCGGGCCCCCGGGTCTGATCGCGGCGCCCAGGACCGTCCCCTCGGGGACGGTTTGCCTTCCAGGGCATGCGATTCAGCCCCTGTGGTGCTTTTGCCGGCGCGTCGGCTCGCTCGTGAAACGGGGAAACCAACGTGTCGGTGACCGGTGGCTTCCGGCGCATCCGCCGGAGCGGTGTGGCTCTTTGCCGGCGCCTTGCGTGGTGTTTCTCTTGCCCGTTACTCCTCGCCCCCACGGAAGCGGGACATGGTGCGGAACCGGCCCGATCGTTCCTGGTCTGAGCCCGGAGCAGGGGGCGCTGGCGCAGCCTCCGTGATCATGACTGGTCGAATCCCCCGCTGAGCGTCGCCCGTTGACGGCGGGCAGTGTCCGTAAATGTCTGGTTAAGTAAGTACCAGGTCTGGACCAAGAGATTCAATGCCGCGCGTTGACGTGAAAGGGCTGCCCATCTCTCCGAAAGCGCCCTTCTGGCCTGTCGCCGCAGGGGTCGGGGTGAACTGACGCCCAGTCAAAAAAAGTTCCACTCTTTATCAAATCTTGATCAGAATGGGGTGACATGTCGCCCGTGTAACTGCATGGCGGCGGGGGCGCCGGGCCGCTGGCGCAGCCCGACCCCCGGCGTCCACGGCGAGGGGTGTTGTGGCGTCAGAACATCAGCCGGTACGTGTCGTAGTTCCAGCCGATCTTGACGGGCTTGTCGTACGCGCCCGCGGCACTGCCGTTGCCCTTGTACAGCATCAGGTCGCCGCTGGGGGTACGGGCCAGCAGGTCGGCGTTGCCGTCGCCGTCCACGTCGCCGGTGGAGAGCAGGCGGTCGTACATGTTCCAGCCGCCGCCGATCTTCTCGCGCGGCTCGAAGGGGGCCCGCCAGTTTCCGGTGCCCTTGTAGAGCCACAGGATCCCCGCCTTGTCGCGGGCGACGATGTCGGCCTTGCCGTCGCCGGTGAGGTCGCCCTGGCCGGCTATCTGGGTGTACTGGTCCCAGCCGCCACCGATCTTGACCCGGTCGGTCAGCTTGCCGTCGGAGTAGGCGAGGTAGACGTACATCACGCCCGCCTTGTCGACGGCCATGATGTCGGGCTCCGTCCCACCGCCGAGGTCGCCGGGGGAGAGGGCCTTGTCATAGATGTTCCAGCCCCCGCCGACCAGAACGGTCCCGGTCTCGAACTCGTTCTTCGGGGCCGTGAAGCGCAGCTTGCCGTCGGTGTCCCAGGTGTAGAGCCCGTCGGCGAAACCGTCCTTGTCGCGGTCGACGTTCTGTGCGGCCTTGAAGACGTCCCAGCCGGGCCCCACGAGGGTGCGCGGCTCGAAGCCGTTGCCGTTCGGCAGCTGCTGGTAGAGGTTGCCGCCCTTCGATATGCCCGAGAGGTGGAAGGACGGGACGCTCACCGCTCCCGGGGCGGCGAGCGCGGATGCGGCCATGCGGCTCTCGGGGGCGTTCGGGGCCTTGCCCTCGGCGGACCAGGGAACGGTCAGCTTCAGCGCCTCGGGCCGGACGTTCTGCAAAGGCGCCGGAACGGGGTCGGGGCTGTCGGCGACTGCAGTTCCCTCGGTCGCCGCACCGAGCAGGCCGGCTGCGAGCCCCGCGACGGCGATCTTGGTGAGTGCGCGACCGCGCTTACGGCCGGGACGGAAACCCACGTACTTCTCCAGTTAGTTGGACATTCGTTGCATCACGCCCTATAAGGCGGGATGACCTATTATTAACTCAGTCTTTACAGAAGAAAATGACATGTCAACCGAACTGTCGGCCCGTCAAGGCTCGCGCCGCCGACGTTGCCTTGAAGTGATGCCTTGGGATCCTGCGGCGAGGCTCACCTTCGTTCGCTCGCGAGGTCCCGCCAACCTGCCGTTATTTCCCGGGCGTTGCCAACTGGTGGACCCCGGATCCTTCGCCTTGCCGGTCACGGTCGCTGGCGGTGTGCAGGCAGGCTCGGCAGGAGCTTCCGCTCGCGGAGAAACCCTCGCCCAACGCCCTTTACCAGCTGAAATGGTACTATCAGTGGCATACAAGGAGTGGCGGCGCGCCTGAGTCGTATCCGATGTACCGGGCGAACGTGCTTTTCCGGCGGATCGATACCCCTGGCCACTGTGCAGTTGCCGCACCGACCCTGGGCGTTGCAGGGCACGGAAGTACGGAAGGTTGGCGGCGAGCGATGGGGTTGCGGTCCGTACGCAGGTCCGGCCGGAGGCGGGTGACCTCGTCCGGCACTCCACGGCGCGTCGCCGCTCGGCCGGCCCCCGGCCAACTCCCCGCCGGCCCAGCCCTCGCCGCGGCTCTGCCTGCCGCCGGGCGCTGGCTGCTGCGGGGCAAGGACGACCGGCTCACCGCCTACGCCCTGGCCCCCGGCGCCGTGCTCCGCTGGACCGAGGCCCGTCCCGGCGGCCCTGAATGGAGTGGCCCGGACGTCTTCCCCCTTCCTGGCGCGGACCATCTCGCCGTCGCCCAAGGGGCCGACGGCTACGCGCACTTGGTGGCGCGATGCAGCCGGCCGGGTCCCGAGGGCGACGCGGAGGTGGACCTTGCACACGCCACCCAGTTCCAGTCGGGGCGCCCCCTCGTCGCCTGGCGTCGTGTGGGCAACCCGCACGAGGAGCCGGAGCTTGCCGCGCAACTCGGCGTCCCCACGGCCGCCGTGGGCGCCGACGGGGCGCTGCACGTGTTCGTCCGCAACGCCGGGGGAGGGGTGTTCGCACGGCGGCAGACCGCGACGGGTGAGTGGGCGCAGTGGGAGGACATCCGCGGCTGGCGGGTGCTGGGCGCGATGGCCGCGGTCGCCACGGGCGCCGGACGGGTCGAGCTGCTGGCGCCGGCCGAGACCTCGGTGCTGCGCTGGTACCAGCCCGCGCCGCGCGGCGCGTTCGAGCGGGCCGAGGACGTTCCGGCCGTGCCGCGCGAGGGCTCCGCGGTCGCCCTGGAGACCGGCCCGGACCGGCTCACGTACTACTGGAGCGACACCGAGGGCGGGGGGATCGTCGCCCATCGCCCGGGGGAGGGGACGCTCGCGCTCGGCGGCACGCCCGGCGGCGGGCCGCTCTCCGCGACCCGCTCCGAGGTCGACGGCCACGACTGCACGGTCCTGGCCTACCGCGGCGCGGACGGCCGCCCGGCGCTGGGTGCCTGCGTGACCGGCGCCGAGGCGGGCGGTGTGTGGTGGACGGCGACGGGCGAGGGGTGCGCGGGCCACCCCGCCCTGGCGGTGGACGCGTTCGGCCGCCTGGTGCTCGCGGCCCTCGGCACCGACGGCACACTCCGAGTGACCCGGCAACGTCCGGAACGGGGCCTGGCGTTGGAGGCGTGGCAGCGGGTGTAGGCCGTGTGCCGGTGCGTGCCGCTTGTGCCGTGATGACGCGCGACAGCCGTGGCCGGGGCCCGTCCGATGAGGTGGCGTTGCGTCGTCACGGCATTGGACGGTAGGGACGCCGCCATGAAAGCCTGCACCATATGCGCGTTCTGGACATTCTTACGCCTTTTGCTCTGACTGGCCGCATTGGTGCGGCGCGGGTGGGAGCCCAACTCAAGGACATCACCGAGGTGTTGGGCCCTCCGTGGGCGAGCGGCTCCTTCATCGGGGCCGACGGGCTGCCGTATCTGTACGCGTACGGATGCCTGGAGCTCGGCACCTGCCAGGCCCACTGCCAGACGATCGAGTCGATCGTCGTCCAGACGGACTGGCCCACGATGGAATGGCCGACGCAGGAGCCGGGCCGGGCCGAGACGTTCCCCGGCTGTCCCGCGTACGGTGAAGTCCTGCGGGCGCTGGACGCGGCCGGGTGCCCTTGGGAGCACTACGAGCCGCTGACCGACGACGACCAGTGTGCGATCCGTGTCGCCGACTCGGGTGCCACTTTCGTCTTCAACACCGAGGACGTGCCAGAGCCCATACTCTGCAGCGTGTCGGTGACCGGCCCCCGCCCTCGCACCCACACCTGCGTCTAGGGCGCTTCTGACGGATCTCCTAACCCCCGTGCGCCGGCGACTTTTTGGAGCCGGCGGGGACGGGGCGGTCCTCGCGCAGGGCGGTCCACAGCTCGCGTGCCTGGGGCTGGGCGGCGACGACGCGGTTGGGGTCGGTGGTGTCGTAGTCGACCGGCAGCATCACGGTCTCCATCTTCGAGGTGTCCAGCCCCTTGAGGGAGCCGGCGAAGGAGGCGAGCTTGGTGAGGGAGCCCAGCTCGGAGTCGGTGGTGAGTGCCTTGGTCGCGGCGTTGGCGATGTTGTAGAGCTTGGCGGGGTTGCCGAGGACGTTCTGGCGCTTCGTCTCGGACAGCAGCGCGAGGATGAACTTCTGCTGCAGGCCGATGCGCCCCAGGTCGCTGCCGTCCCCGATGCCGTGCCGGGTACGGACGAAGGCCAGTGCGCGGGTGCCGTCCAGCCGGTGCGTCCCGGCCGACAGGTCCAGGCCGCTCTCCTTGTCGTGGATCGGCCGGTCGAGGGTGACCGGTACCCCGCCCAGGGCGTCCACCAGTCCCTTGAAGCCCGCGAAGTCCAGCTCGACGTAGTGGTCCATGCGCACGCCGGACATCGACTCGACGGTCTTGACCACGCAGGCCGGACCGCCGCTGGTGTAGACCGAGTTGAACATCACGCGGTCCGCGGCGGGCAGGGAGGAGCCGCTCGCCGTGGTACAGCCGGGACGGCTGACGAGGGTGTCGCGCGGGATGCTCACCGCGGTCGCCTGCTTCCGGCCCTGCGGGATATGGACCACCATCGCGGTGTCCGAGCGGGCCGTGCCGCCCGTGTCGCCGCCTGCCAGGTCCTTGTTGGCGCCCGAGCGGGAGTCCGATCCGAGGATCAGGATGTTGCGCGCGCCGTCGTCCACGTCCTTGGGGCGGTCCTTGCCCAGGGCCTGATTGATGTCGACGGTGCTGAGGTTGTTGTCCAGGTGGGTGTACGCCCAGTAGCCCAGACCGCCGGCGGCGACCACCAGGGTCAGAACGGTCCAGCCCAGTGCCCGGCGTATGCGCGCGCCGCGGGTGCGGGGCTTGCGGCGGGTGTGCTTGGTCATGCGGTCGGTGTCCTTAGGTGGTGCGACGAGGTGGCCGGTGTCCCGTGCTCACGAGGAGCGGCGGCCCGTCACGCGGCGCGCCCGTAGGCGCTGCCGAGGCGGGCGTTGCGCGCGCTGCCCCGCTCGAACTGGCTCGCGATGGGGAAGTAGCTGGGCAGGAACGCCGCCAGGATGGCGCTCTGCTCCTCGGCCGGGACGTCCCCGTCGTGGAAGTCGTTCAGGCAGAACACGTCGTGCGGGCGGCTGATGAGCAGCCGGTTGAGCCGGGTGTGGTGCTCGCGCAGGCCGACGTTGACGAAGCCGCAGTTGATGCTGCCGGGCACGCTGCGCCCGGTGTGGTAGCCGAGGTAGTGGTGCAGCGAGGAGGCGACGGAGATGTCGGTGTGGCTGCGCAGCTGGTTCGCCGCGGTCCGTGCCCACGCCTCGGGGTAGTACGCCGCCACGTCCGCCAGGACGCTGCGCCGCAGGGGGTGCGGCGTGTGCAGGAAGGCGTGGGTGAGGGTGCGCCCGAAGACCTGCTCCAGCAGGGCGCGGTTGTTCTTGGCCGCGCTGATGTTGAAATCGTCCTCGGCCGAGATCGGGGTCATCGGTACGGGCGTGGGCGACAGGAAGTGCTTGGCGATCCCGTTGCCGTGGAAGAACAGGTGGGGCTGGAGCGCCCGGCCCAGGAACACGTCGTCGTTGAAGTACAGGAAGTGCTCCGACAGGCCCGGGATGCGGTGCAGCTGGCTTTCGATCGCATGCGAGTTGAACGTCGGCAGTGCGCCGTCCTCGCCGAAGATCTCGCTGTGGTCCACGACGCGCACCCGCGGGTGGGTGAGGTCGAGCCACGGTGGTACCTGGCGGTCCGTCACGATGTGGATGGTGCGGATCCACGGCGCGAACATGTCGATGGAGCGCAGCGAATAGCGCAGCTCGTCGCGGTTGCGGAAACGTGCGGAGTCCGCGGCGGCCACTGCCGGGGCCATCCCGCGCGCGGTCAGAACCGTGTTCTTGCGCGCCAGCCAGGCGGGGTCGTTGCCGTCCACCCACGTGTAGACCGCGTCGACGGGGAAGCCGATGTCATCCGTGAGGGTGCGGGTGTAGGGCTCGATGGTCTGGTAGCTGCGCCCCGTCACCGTGGTCCGGGCCCGTATCAGCGCGTCGCGCGGCACGGTGTCCCCGATCCGGGTACGGGTCGGGGAACGGAAGACCTCGGGGTCCTCCGGGTCGTCCTCCCAGAAGGCGATGTCGCAGCCGTATACCGCTCCGTAGCGCAGTGTCTGCGAGGGCGTGGTGACGGGCCGGTAGACGCGTACCAGCGGGTGCTGAGGGCCGACGGCCCGCTCGGCCAGGCCCGCCAGTGCGGTGCTCTGCACGGCCTGCCGGGCGTTGAGCGCGGCCACGTAGACCGCGGCTTCGCGGTGGTGCGTGGCAAGAGCGGCGAGCACCGCCTCGCGCTGGGAGGAGTGCACGGCCACCGTGTAGCGCAGCGCGTTGTCCCGTACGAGCAGATGTGGGATCTCCGCGGCCTCCAGGGCGCCCACGACCAGGTCGAGGTTGCCCTGCATGACGTCGAAGGGCGTGGCGGCATCGGTCAGTTGAGCCAACTGGCCACCGCTGTACACGAGTTCGGGGTGGCGTCGCGCCACCCGGTCCTGGTGGGCGCGCTGTTCGCGCGGTGCGACGCCGGTGGGGGTGACCGGCGCGCTCTGCGGCATTCCGCCCGCCCCGGCCGTGGCCGCCTGGAGCGCCTGCCGGTCGGCCTTGGCCGCGGCACCCGGCCCACGGCGCGCGGCCAGCAGCTCGCGGAAGAGCGCCTCCCAGCGCTCGGTGACGACCGGCTCGGAGATCCGGCGCACGGCGACGGCGGCGGCCCGGCCCATCGCGTGCCGCAGCGGGGCGTCCTCGATCAGCCGCAGCAGCGCGGCGGCCAGGCCCTCGATGTCGCCCGGCGGCACCAGCAAGCCGGTTTCGCCGTCGGCGATGATCTCCCGCGGGCCGTTGGGGCAGTCGTAGGACACCACGGGCACGGCGGCGGCCTGTGCCTCGCCGAGCACCAGCGGGTACGCCTCGTTGCGGGAGGTCAGCAGGGCGATACCGGCCTTGGCCCACTCTTCGGCCAGGTGGGGGGAGTTGCCGTTGAGCTGCACGCAGTCGTGCAGCCCCAGCTGGTCGATCTGGCGGCGCAGCAGCCCGCTGCAGGGGCCGTCACCGAAGATCCGCAGCGTCCAGAGCGGCTGCTGCCGCGCGACGACGGCCCAGGCGTGGAGCGCGTGGTCGATCTGCTTCTCGGCGACGAGCCGGCCGGCGAGCACGACCGTGCGGGACTCGCGGCTGGACTGGGGGCGGTAACCGGAGGGCAGCGCGTTGGGGATGACGTCCAGCCGCGGTGCCCACTGGCCCAGCGCCTCGGCGAACCAGTCCTTGGTGCGGTGGGTGAGCAGCACCAGCGCGTCCAACTGGGAGGAGAACCGCAGCAGCGGCTCGCCGGAACTGCCGCGCAGTTCGGAGACGCGGTGCTCCTGGTGGACGGTGACCACGTGGGGCGGTGCGAGCTCGACGGCCAGTGCCATCAGCGCCGGAGTCGTGGAGACCAGGATCTCGGTGTCGGTGTGGCGCAGCGCGTGCCGGAGTTCGAAGTCGGTGAGCCGGTTGAAGGACGCGTCCCAGCTGTGGTCGACGAGCTGGCTCGGTTGGGCGGCCAGCGCGGCACAGGCGTCCGCGGACAGCTGAGAGGTCCGCAGCAGCCGCGGCACGGCACCACTGGTGTCGATGAGGTGCTCGATGCGCACCCGCGGGTCGGCGTCGAAGAACCGCTCGGCGGAGGTCTTGAAGACGCTCAGCACACGCACGTCGTGCCGGCCGGCCAGCGCGCCCGCCTGGTTGAGGATGGCCCGTTCGGTGCCGCCGATGGTGTCTGCCGATGTCAGAAGAAAGGTGATCTTCACCGTCGTACCTCGTGCATCTCGGGCATCTGCTCGCAGGTGAAGCGCAGCGTGCCCGCCGTCGTGTAGCGCGGCTGTACGCGCATGATCCGGCCCTCGCCGACCGCCATCACGATGTGCCGGATGGCGAAGACCCGCAGCGGGTTGCGGACGTCGTGCAGGCGGCGGCCGAGCGCGATGCGCGGCCCGCCCTTGACGGGACGGGCGTAGAGCGTCCAGTTCTCCTTGCGCCGCTGCGGGAACATCTCCTCGACGGGCAGACTGACGTGCAGCAGCCCGTCCCCGAGGTGGGCGGCGCGCCGCGTCAGGCTCCGGCCACCCGAGGTGAACTCCACTTCCCAGCGGGACCGCCGGGTGCCCAACACCCGGAACTCCACGTCCGCGCCGGTGTAGCGCAGTTCGGTGCGGGCGACCTCCGCCTGTGCGGCGGGGGACGCGCACACCAGCCGCAGGCGCCCGGTGAAGGTGCGGCCCGCGCGGTGCCGCATGCCCGTCCTCGGGCAGGTCGTCATGGGGCGGGTGGGTCCGCCGTACGGAGTCGGTGGCACGGCGAGCGCGAGGGGGATGCGCTTGCGCCCGCCCGGCCCGCGCAGCACGAGCGTGAGCCGCCAGCGCCCCGGCCGCACCGGCAGGCCACCGAGTTCGGAGCCCAGCAGCACCGTCGCGTCCATGGCCAGGCGGCTGTCGCCGTCGCGGTAGACCCGCACCGGTACGCGATGGCGTTTTCCCCGCCGGGACACCGCCAGTTGGGCTGCGCGGCCCTCGACGCCCTCGCGCACACCGGCCGGCAGGACGGCGTGCAGGCTGAGCGTGTGGCCGTCGAGTACGGCTGCGTACCGCACCGCGGCGGACCAGCGGGAGCGCACCGGGTAGCACACCTTCGCGATCAGCCGGGCGCGCGCCGGAGCGAGCGCGGCGATCAGCCTTCGCCGGGCCGCGCGCGGCAGCGCCGACGGCTTCCTGAGGTGCTTGACGGCAGCCGTGGCACGGGACTTGGAACTCAATGGGCCGTATTCGTGGTGTGGGGGCGGGGGACAGTGGGGCGGCATCCGCGACGCCGCGGCGCACTGCGGTGGGACGGGTGCAGGACGGGGCCGTGGGGGAGCGGAGTGGGCCGCGGAGGAACGCTCAGCTGTCGATCAGTAGGTCATCCATAGGTCAAGAAATCGTCTGCTCCGTGCAAACTCGTGAACCTTAACAAGGTCCTTAGCGTCCTCAACTTCTCAATTCGCCCAAATCGGACACATCGGAGGTAACGAATAAGGATCAGGTGCATCAAGTCGGAGCGACCATGTCATTGGCCACGAGAACAGCGAAAATGATCATAAAGGCGAAAAGGGGCGCGTCGGCCCCTCCCGGCCTCGATGGCCCCGAACGCCGCCTCAGCCGGTGCTCAGCCGACCCTCAGCCATGGCGAGAACACCGGTGCCGCCAGGGCGGTCTGTCGGGCGACGTAGAGCTGGGCGTCGGCACCGACCGCGCCGACCACGCCCCGCCCGAGGGAGTCCACGCTGACCGACGGTGCCCCGATCAGGCCGCCCGCGATGCCGTCCAGGTCGAGGTCGGCCCAGTTCGCCCCGTCGGGGGTGAGTACCGCGCAGCTGACCCCGCCGAAGTCGTTGCGGGTGGCCAGCAGCGCGCAGTCCTCCAGCCCGCCGGCCGCCAGGGCGGTGGCCGCGACCGGGCCGTAACCGCCGCGCCCGCCCCGGCTCTGCGGACCGTGCGGCCAGCCGCCGCCCGGGTCGCCCTGCCGCCCGACGAGCGTCCCGGCGTGCTCGGGCTTGCGGTAGATCGCGATCACCCGACCGTTGGCCAGTACCGCGCTCGTCGTCGGCCCGGCGGGCGTGGACAGCCGGAAGCGGGGCGTCAGTCGCAGCAGCGGCCCGTCCTCGTCCTGGACCCAGTGGGCCACCCGGTCGCGGGCGGGTGCGAAGAGCTCGATCCGTCCGTCGTGGTTCACCGCCGCGCTCAACCCCTCCTGGAGCTGCGAGCCGCGAAGGTCGATCCAGTCGCCCCAATCGCCCGCCGGATCCAGCACCCGTGAGCTGACGCCCTTGCCCCAGTTGCGCACGAACACGTGCAGTCGGCCCTGCCCGTCCACCGCCGCCACCGGCGCCCCCAACTGCCGTACGCGGTCGGCGGAGTCGGCCGGGTTGCCCAGGTCCTGCCACTGGCCGAAGGGGCCGCCGGGCTCTGCCTGGGCCAGATACACGAGCCGGCGGCGATGTGCGTCGGCCCGCGCGCCCAGGGCCGCGTACCGCAGGCCGAAGACGTGCAGTCGCCCGTCCGGGGTGGTGCACACGGACAGCTGCGGCGCCAGCTGCCCGCCGCCCAGCTGCCACGGACCTCCCCACTGCCCGGTGCCCGGTCCGGTCTCCTGCCACACCACGGCCTCGCCGCCCAGTACGCCGAAGGCCGTCAGCCGCCCGCTGCCGTCGCGCCGGAGCCAGTCGGTGCCCCCGGCGTAGCGGTGCGCGGTGCTCTGCACCCATCCCGTGCCCCGGGCGCCGAACCCGACCGAGTAGTCGCCGCTGCCCGCCGGGTCTCCGCAGTCGTAGCCGTCGGCGGCGCCGTAGATGTTGAGGTAGTGCTCCTTGCGCGAGCTCGCGTACACACCGAGGTTGTGCGGCCAGCGTTCGTTGTAGTAGCCGCGGTAGGAGGTGACGGTGAAGGGCCGGGCCGCCCCCGACGAGCGGTGGCGCTCGATTGCCGCCAGCGAGAACAGCGCGGTGTAGGTGTGGTCCTGGTGGTCGGAGTGGTCCCCGTAGTCGTGCCGCTGCGGGAACTGCGCGTTGTGCTCCTGATGGTCCGGGTCGGGGTCCATGATGCGCACGGCCGTGGGCCGGAAGTGCTCCAGCAGCCCGGCCAGTACGTCGACGAGGGCGTCGCGGCCGTAGGTGCACTCCGCCTCGACCGTGCCGCCCGCCGGCACGATGGTGCGCAGGGAGGCGGCTTGACCTGTCCACAGTGTGCGCAGCCGCACCTGAGGGTCCTCGGGCGCGTACTGGCGGAGGTTCAGGAAGACCAGCGTGATGTGCGGGGCGCGCTCCATTCGGCACACCTCCAGCACCGTGCCGTGCGGCCCGCGCATCGCGGTACGCGTCCAGCGCGCGCCGCGGTCGGCCAGCGCCATCGCGGCATACGCACCCATCAGGCCGTTCTGCCGCGCCTTGGCGTACGCCTCCCGGTCGGCCGGCACCTGGTCGCGCGGTTCCCATGGGCGCGGATTGCGGCCGTCGGACTCGCCGTTGGTGAGGTAGACGCTGGTCGTGGGCGCCCCGGAACGGATCGCCTGCAGGACCTCCGGATTCATGAAGTAAAGGTCGTCGTCGGGGTGCGCGAGGATGCTCAGATGCGCCGCCCGCAGCGTGGGCCGGTGGTCGGTGGGCGCGTGCGGGTGCGAAGACATGAAGTGGGGGTCCTGGACGTACGAGCCCGACGGTCTGCGGCGCGAGGAGCACACGGGGTGCAGGCCGCACCCGGCAGTCGAGCGGTTGCTGTCGAAGCGCAAATCATACAGAACGCCCCTCGGAGGTGAATTCGGATATATGGGCCTCCGGCTGGGGGCGTCGCGGGACGTTCGTGGGGGGCGCCCTCGAGGGCGCGAGGGTCGTCGTTCGCAGGGTGAGTCGGATAGATCACAGAGAAATCTGCAACAACGGGTGCAACTGCTCGCGATTGCCCCGGTTTGAGTAGCCAAGGGGGCGGAGGGCCGCATGTGCAGGGCAAGGATTCATTGCCTTCCCTCCTTATTTCGGTCATACGATCAAGGCCCCCCGCACGCACGGCATCACGTCGCGCTGCGGGCTTCCTTCTCTCTGACCAGGAAAAGGCTCCAGTGATTCTTCGCCGCGCCCTCGCGTCCGCCGTCGTCGCCGCAGTGACCGTGCCCACCGTCCTGCTCACCACGGGCTCCGCCTTCGCCGACAGCAAGTCCTCGGCGCAGACGCAGCACAGGCCGACCTATGCGGAGCTGCAGAAGAACGCCGCGGACACGAAGAAGGCGTATGACGAAGCGGTCGCGGCCATGAAGGCCGGGCTGGAGAAGCTGAAGGCCACCATGGCCGCCCTGAACGAGGACAGCCACCCGCTCAAGGCGGCGCGGCTCGCCGCGGAGAAGGCGGCCAAGGCGGCCGGCATCGAGAAGGCGGCCGCGGACCGGGCCGTCACGGACGCCAAGGCCGAGCTGGACGCGGCCACGGACGAGGCCGGGAAGGCCGAAGCCGGCAAGGCGCTCGCCGTGGCCGAGGCCCGGGCCAAGAACGCCGAGGCCGCCCAGGCGGATGCGGACGCCAGGCTGGAAGACGCCCGGGACGCCTGGAGTGACGCCCGCGTTGCGGCGTCACAGGAGTACAACACCTTCTCCGTTGCCCTGAACAAGGCCGGTGCGGCGAAGGATGTCGCCGGCGAGAGGCTCGCCGCCGCCAAGGAGTGCGTGCGGGTGCCGGGCCTGACCGTTCTGGCGAACGGCTTGCCCTCGAAGGTGGTCGCCGGCACCACGGTCGACTTCTCGTTCACCGTGGCCAACGGCACCGAACGCACGCTGGACGTGGACCCGCTGGTCTTCTTCACCCTGCGCACCAAGCAGGAGGACCAGCACTTCATGAAGGTGCAGTGGTCCAACGGCTCGGGCTGGCAGGAACTGGACAGCGTCAACGGGCCCGCCCACATAGCCGCCGTCAAGGCCCTCGGGCCCGGCGCCCGCACCGACGTGAAGATGCGGATGACGATCGAGGACAAGGCGCCGGCCGACAAGGCCTTCGCCCTCCTCGCGGGCGATGCCTCCGACCGGTACAACCCGTGTCTGCTCGGCCCGATGAAGCGCTACGACTTCGAGGTGCTGCCCGTCGGCAGCAAGCCCGGCAAGACCGACGACGCCAAGCCCGGCAAGGTCGAGGACAAGGACCGTCCGAAGCCGAAGGCCGCGTCGAACCCTTCGGCGCAGGGCAACGCCTCGTCCAAGCCGGTAGCCGTCACCGACACCGCCAAGGGCGGCCTCGCCGCGACCGGGACGCCGTCCGCCGTACCGCAGCTCGCCCTCGCGGGCGGCGCCGCCCTGCTGCTGGGCACCGGAGCGGTCTTCGCCGTACGCCGCGCTCGCGGCGTCAGGGGCACCGACTGAGGGGCAAGCGGGGGCGGCCGGGGAGCATGAGCCGGTCACGGCTGCGGAAGGATTTTTCGGCATGTTGCCCAAATGGCGGCCGAATGAAGAGGTTTCGACGTGATCGCGATTCCCCTTCAGTTCTCGGTGAATGCCGATGGGGATCGTGGGACGCACTTCCGGTGGCGGAGAACTGTTCCTGTCGAAGAGGATGCGGGTATTTGGGGTGGATCAGGAGATATCCGGCACGCTCGGCATGAGGCGACGTATTCTTGCCGTCGACGAATTCAGGGGAATGGCCGTGGGTGAGGATTTCTAAATCCCATGGGTCGGGTGTTTTCGCTCGTGGCGCGTGTGCTCCGGTGGTGTGAACGGCTGGCCGCCCGCCTGTAGTTGGGCGGTCGACCTCGCTGTGCGAGTGGATGCGGATTCGTCTGAGCCCCCAGGAAAGTGCGGGTGAGCCCCCAGGAAAGTGCGGGCCGGAATCCGGAACGCTGACGTCCGTTCCAGATTCATGTTGTGGTTATCGCCACACGGCACAAGGGTCGGCTGCCCGCGGGTCTGTGGAAGCATGACAAGCGGACAGCCTGCTCGCCGGTTCGCCGCAAGCGGTGAGCTTCTTCGACCATGGGGCGCCACTGACCAGGGCGCTACGGGGGATACACAATGGCCGAACGCCGCACAGGGAACAGGCTTGCCGTTCTGGACGGGCTGCGGTTGCTCGCCGCATTGATGGTGGTTTTCTACCACTACGTCGCCCTGGCGCGGCCATGGGGTCACGAGACGGACACGATCTTTCCGACCGCCCATAAGTTGGCGCAGTACGGCTGGCTGGGCGTGGAGGTCTTCTTCCTGATCAGTGGCTTTGTCATTTGCATGAGTGTGTGGGGCCGCACGGTGGGTGAATTCGCCGTATCCCGCCTGACCCGGTTGTTTCCGGCTTACTGGACCGGCATCCTGCTCACCGTCGTGGTGGTGAAGCTGTGGCCGGAGATCGCCTCCCTGCGCGGCTGGGACACGGTGATCACCAATCTGACCATGCTCCAGAGCGGAAACAACACGCCCCACGTGGATCCGGTGTACTGGACGCTCTTCGTGGAGCTGAAGTTCTACCTGATCATGGTCGTGGTGATGCTGTTCGGCGTCACCTACCGCAACTGCCTGGTCCTGTGCGGGGTATGGACCGCCGCGGCCGCACTCGCCCCGGTCTTGGGGACGCCGCTGCTCACGGCTTTCGCGATGCCGCAGTACGCGCCTTTCTTCATAGCGGGCATCGCCTTCTACCTGATGCGCCGCTATCGGCCCAACGCGGTCCTGTGGGCGATCGTGATCCTGCAGCTCCTGCTCGCCCAGCGCTATATCGACTACCGTCTGGCAACGAACCTCGGCAAGGCCGCAGCGGACGTTCTGCCCACCTGGCCGGCCCGTTTGCTGATCATTGCGGCCTTCGCTGCCGTCGGCGCCATCGCGCTGGGCGTCTTCGACCGCGTCCAGTGGAAGTGGCTCACCACGGCGGGGGCGCTCACGTACCCGCTCTACGTCATCCACATGAACATCGGCATGACGCTCATCCATCACTACCGCAACAGGATTCCGGCGCCGGTCCTGGTGGCCGCGGTGACCGCTCTGATGTTGGTGGCTGCCTGGCTCATCCACCGTCTCGTCGAACGGCCCCTGGGAAAGTGGCTCCGCACCACGATGCGGCGCGGCATCGACGACGTCCGCCGAAACGTCACGCCGCGCCGCCGGCATGCCCGACCCCTCACCGCACCGCCCGCGCCCACCGCGCCCCACGCGGCGCAGGACGAACGGACGCTGTCGCCTGCGCGGGCGGGGGATTCGGCCTGACGTCGGGCGGCCCGGCGCATCGTTCGGCGGCAACGCCTGCCGCCGAGAAGCCGGCGTAGCTGCCGACTGGTCCGTCCGCCGACCGGTCCGTCCCGGGCCCTGACCAGGCCGGCCCCTCCGTTCAGGGACCCGGGGCGGACGGTCTCCGATCAGCCGCGTTCGAACGGCGAGCGCACCGGGAAGTACGCGCCGAGGAAGGCGCGCAGCACGCGGTCCTGCTCGTCGGCGGGCACCTCGGCGTCCGCCGACTCGCCTATGCAGAACACGCTGTGGCTACGGGTGGCCAGCATGCGGCTGAGCCGGGTGTGATGGGTGTAGTCGCCCGCGTTGACGAAGGAGCACGAGAGGGACGCCGGGGTGGAGCGACCCGTCAGGTAGCCGTAGTGGTGGTGCAGGGATGACGCCACCGACAGATCCGTGGTTGCGCGGAACCGACTGGCCGCGGTGGTTGCGATCTCCTCCGGGAACTTCTCGGCGATCTCCGCCATGACACTGCGCCGCAGCGGATGCGGGGCGTGCAGGAACCCGTGGGTGGCGGTGCGGCCGTACTCCCGCTGGAGCAGGCTGCGGTTGTTCTTCGCCGCGGCGAAGTACCCCTCGTCGTCCTCGGAGAGCCGGCTGGGCGGGACGGCGGTCGGCGAGCGGAAGAAGTGGGCCGTGCCGTTGCTCTGGAAGAACGAGCGCGGGGTGAGCGGACGTCCGAGGAAGACGTCGTCGTTGAAGTAGAGGAAGTGTTCCGACAGGCCGTCGATGCGGTGGAGTTGGCTTTCGATGGCGTGTGAGTTGAAGGTGGGCAGGTGCGCGGGGTCGTCGAAGATCTCGCGGTGGCTGACGACCTTGATGCCGGGCTGGGAGGTGTCCAGCCAGGACGGGGTCTGGTCGTCGGTGACGAGGTAGACGTTGCGGACCCACGGTGCGTACATCGCCAACGACCGCAGCGAATACCGCAGTTCGTCGCGGTTGCGGAAGCGCACGTCGCCGCTGTCCGCACCGCCGTCGGCGAGTCCCGCGGCGCGCTTGGCGGCGTCGCGGCGCTCGCGCCACGCCGGATCGGTGTCGTCGACCCAGGTGTAGACGACGTCGATGGGGAAGGTGACGTCCCACATGAGATCGTCGGTGAAGGCGGCGACGGTCGGGTGGTCGCGCTCACCGACGCGGAGGGTCGCACCCGCTTCCAGCGACGGGAGCCGCGGGCCGAGGAGGGTGGAGCCGCGGGGCGTGCTGCGCCAGCCGGGCAGCTCCTCGTCCTCGGCGTTCTCGGTCCAGAACTCCACGGTGCAGCCGAACGCGGGCCCGTAGCGCAGGGTGCGGCTCTCGGTGGTCAGCGGTTTGAAGACGCGCAGGCCCGCCACATCGCCGGCCTCGCGCAGCCGTTCGGCGAGTACGGCGCCGGGCGCGGCCCCGCGCGGGGTGATCAGTTCCGCGTAGACGGGCTTGCCGTGCAGCTCGGCGGCAAGGGCCTCGAGGACCTGCTCGCGACGCTCGACCTCGACGGCGACGCGGTAGGAGGTCCCGCCGTCGCGCAGCAGGACGTAGGGGATGCCGTGGGCGGCCAGTGCGGCGGTGGCGATCTCCAGGTTCCACTCGGCCATGCGCGGTGCGAGGACGTCGTCGCGCACCTCCGCCAGCCGGCCGGCGGAGCGCACGAGGGTGCCGCTGCGGTCCTGGGCCTGGAGCAGCACCTCGCGCGCCTTCTGCTCGTCGGCGGATCCGGAGAGCACGCTGATGGGCGCGGCCACGTTGAAGCTGCGACTGCCGCCGGCCGCGATGCGGCGGGCGGTGCGGTCGGCGCGGTCGGCCAGCCGCTGAGGATCATCGCGACGGGCCACCAGGCGTGTGAAGAGCTTCTCCCAGCGCGCGGTGATCTTCTCGGCCGCGAAGCGCTCGTGGACGCCCTCGCGGGCGGCCCTGCCGTACGCCCGCCGGGTCTCGTCGTCGCCCATCAGCTTGTCCATGGCGACGGCGAGGGAGTCCTTGTCGCCGGCCGGGACGAGCAGGCCGTCGACGCCGTGCCGGACGATCTCGGCCGGGCCGGTGACGATGTCGTAGGCGATGACCGGCACACCGGCGGCGAATACCTCCAGCAGCACGAGCGGAAACGCTTCGTTGCGGGAGGGCAGCAGCGCCAGACCGGCCTTGGCCCACTCCTGTTCCATATCGGGCGAACGGCCCAGGAGCTGGACGCGGTCGTGCAGGGCCAGGCCGTCGATGATGCGCCGCAGACGCACTTCCTGTGGTCCGTCGCCGAAGATCCGCATCGACCAGTCGGGGTATTGGTCGGCCAGGGTGGCGAACGCCTCGATGGCATGGTCGAGTTGCTTCTCCGGCGTCATGCGGGCGGCCAGCACGATGGTCTTGCCGTCCAGGTCGGAGCGCGGTCGGAAGCCGCTGGGGACGGCGTTGGGGACGACCGCCAACTCGGGGGCCGTGTCGCCGAGCGAGTCGGCGAACCAGTCGTTGGTGCGCTCGGTCAGGGACACCAGCGCATCGATCCGAGGCGCGTACACCAGCAGCGGCTCACCGCTGACGCCGCGCAGTTGGGAGGCGCGGTGCTCCTGGTGGACGGTGACGACACGGGAGGGCACCAGTTCGGCCGCGGCGGCCATCAGCGCGGGCGTGGTGGTGACCAGCACGTCGGTGTCCAGCGAGCCCAGCGCGGCGGTCATCTCGATGTCGGTGAGCCGGTCGAAGGTGGCCTCCCAGGCGGGCTTGATCAGCTCGCTGGGCAGGGAGGTGAGCGTGCGGCATGCCTGCTCGTCCAGGCCGCTGTCGCGCACCGGGCGGCCGTACGGGCCGGTGCGGTCGACGAGGTACCGGCGGGGAATCGCGCGCCCGGCGGTGAAGAAGGGTTCCTCCCGGGTCTTGAGGACGCTCAGGACCTCCACTTCGTGACGCGGGGCCAGATGTGCCGCCTGGGTGTAGGTGGCCATCTCGGTGCCACCCATCTCGTCGCCCCAGGTGAGCAGGAACGTGATCTTCATCAGGCGGTTTCCTCGTTGGTGGTGAAGGGAGCACAGCTGACCGCGAAGGTGCCGGCCGCGGAGAGGTGGGCGTGCACGCGCAGCAACGCACCGTCCTCCGTGGCGATCGTCCGGAACGGGGTGCGGAAGACCTTCTTGGGGCGGCGCACATCGGTCAGCCGACGCGCGATCTTGATGCGGGTCCGTCCGCGGCGCAGCTGGAAGTCCCACATGCGCTGGGTCCGGACGTCGCGGGTCATGGCGGCGAGCGGGACGTCGAAGGCGAAGCGGTCGCCGTCCCAGGTGGGGGTGACGGCGACGACCGTTCCCGAGCCGCGGCGCACCGCCTCCACCGAGTAGTCGCCGGGCGGCAGGCCGGCGGCGAGCAGGCGGCCGTGCACGGTGATCCGGTCCCAGCGCAGGTCGAAGCGGATCAGTTCGGCGTGCTCACGCGGCCCGGTCACCTTGAGCATGGCGTGGCCGTCGACGGACCGCACGGGCCGGAAGGTGGCGCCACTGGTCGCGCTGGGCGGGCTGGGGAGCGTGGGGCCGTCCGCGGCCGGTACGCCCGGTGCTGCGATCGCGTGGCGGAACTTCTGTCCGTCGGCGCCGAGTGCCGCGATGGTCAACCGCCAGATGCCGTCGTCGAGTCGGGGGCCGGGGGCGGCGGGGTCGTCGTGCCGTGCGTGCCGCAACGGCGCGGTAGCGGTGAGCAGGAGCCGGCCGTCGGGCTGCGGCTCCCGTTCCAGGACGACGCTGTGCCGGCGGCCCCGGCGCTCCAGTACGAGGCGGGCCTCCGTCACGTCCGCGGCACTCCCGGGCCAGGGCACCGCGAGGTTGAGGGTGCGGCCGGCAAGGACCGAGAGGTGGACCGGGCGGACGGTGGGCCGGGGGCGGGTGCGGGCGCCGAGCGCCGGAACGGTGTTGATCTGCTCCACACGGCGGCGGATGCGGCCCGCGGTACGGCGGGCACGCTTGGCCGCCGCCACTGCGTGGGACAGCAGGGCTTCACTCATGGCGCTTCGTCATCTCTCCTCTTGGCCCGGTGGCCAGCGCTCAGTGTCAAACATGTGCATGGCGGTGGCAAAAAAATGCCCTGATTCACCGCGATCAAGTGATTTGAATCACTCGCGACCCCATGCATCCCCCTCGCCCGATTTGCCCTCTTCCGCGCCAGTAGGGCAAGATCACCTTAATGTTTATTTACGTTTCGTGCTAAAGGTAGTGCACTGGTAAAGTTACTTTTTCTGGCGCAAAACGGTATTTGTGACCGGGGGACTCGAGAGGGAATGAAGCAGATCGAGAGTGCGCGGCCCGCGGAGCGGAGCGCAGCAGGAGCCAGGCGCCAGCACACGCCGCGCGCGGCCGGGGCGGTCCCCGGAGGCGACGGCGGGGTCAACACCGAGGCGTCGCCCGTCGTCGCCGTCTACCGCAAGGTCGTCCCCAAGCGGGTGCGTCGAGCGGTGGCCGGCCGGTATTCCCCCGAAATGCGGCGCAACGTCAAGCGGTTGGTCAGCGCCGCGGCGGTCGGCCGCAGCGTCCAGCGGGCGGGCTGCGCCGGCCTTGCCGCGCAGCAGCGCGTCCTGGTCGAGGCCGCGCAAGGCGTCGTACTGGCCGTGGACGGCCGGCCGCGAATCGCCTGCGTCGAGGAGCGGCTCTCGCCGGAGACGGCCCGACGTGCCAACCTCGGCGCGGTCACCGCGGCCCTGGAGGCCGCCGACATCGACCACTTCTGTGTGCGCGCCGAGACCGGCGGGACCACGGTGGCCGTCTCCGCCGAGGACCGGGGACGCGCGCTGCGTGCCCTCGCGGAGTTCTGCCGGACGCGTCCGGCGTACTTCGGTCCGCAGGGTGAGGACGGCGGGCGTGTCATCCCCGCCTACCGGATCGCCGGTTGGCGGCGTTACGTCAAGGCGACGTCGCTGCGCCTGTTCTCGTACCGCACCGATCCGACCCACCGTCTCGTCCTGGGTCCGGAGCACGGCTGCGACATCGAGTTCTGGAAGCGCGAAGGTGACCGGCTGATCGCTCCGCGACGCAATTCCATCACGGAGTCCGTCCCCGCCCAGGCTCCCTACCTCCGGGTCCCCATGGCCGACTTCACCGCTCCCCACGGGACGCGGGACGCCTCACCGGTGCGGGTGCGCACCCGTGAGGAGTTCACCATGGCCGTGCCCCAGGACGTCACCTTCCCCATCGACGTCGTCTACACCTGGGTCGACGGCGCCGACCCCCTGTGGCAGCGCCGCCGGGCCGAGTTCGCCGGCACGGCGTACCACGAGGAGGCGGCCAACGCCGCGCGCTACGCCGACCACGAAGAACTGCGGTACTCGCTGCGGTCGTTGGCGATGTACGCACCGTGGGTCCGCAACGTCTACCTCGTCACCGACGACCAGACCCCGTCCTGGCTGGACACCTCCCAGCCCGGCATCAAGGTCGTCAGCCACCGCGAGATCTTCGACGACCCCGCGCACCTGCCCACCTTCAACTCGCACGCCATCGAAAGCCAACTCCACCGCATCGACGGCCTGTCGGAACACTTCCTCTACTTCAACGACGACGTCTTCCTCGGCGCCGAGCTGACCCCCAGGGACTTCTTCCTCGCCAACGGGCTGACCAAGTTCTTCCCCTCGCCCGCCCTCGTCCCGCTCGGACCGCCCTCGCCGGACGACGTACCGGTCTCCATCGCGGGAAAGAACAACCGCGCGCTGATACAGGAACGCTTCGGTACGACCCCCGTGCGCAAGATGCGTCACGTCCCGCACGCGCTGAGACGGAGCGTCCTGGCAGAGATCGAGCAGGAGTTCGGCGAGCAGCACCGCATGACGGCCGCACAGCGGTTCCGCAGCGGTACGGACCTCTCCATTCCCTCGTCCCTCCACCACTACTACGCCTTCCACACCCGGCGGGCGCTGCCCGGCGACGTGGAGTACGTCTACCTCGACGTCTCCCACCCCAACACCGCCAACCGGCTCGACCGGCTCCTCCTCAAGCGCGACAAGGGGGTGTTCTGCCTCAACGACACCCTCTCCACCGAGGACGACTTCGAGCGGAGCGCCGCGTTGCTGCGCCCGTTCCTGGAGTCGTACTTCCCGGTGCCCAGCCGCTACGAACTACCCCGCTGACCCGCGAGAGAGCTCCTGTGCGACCACAGCCCACCCGCCGCACCCTCGTTGCCGGCCTCGCCGCCCTCACCGCGGCGGGGTGCAGCGGCGCCACGCGGACGGTCTCCCCGCCGTCCGCCAGACGCGGCGCGGTGGCTGCGGCGGAGGACGGCCGGAACGGCAGCCGGGTCATGCAGATACTCGCCCACCCGGACGACGACCTGTACTTCATGAACCCCGAGGTCCAGCAGACCATCGGGGCCAACGACCAGCTCGTCAGCGTCTATCTGAACTGCGGCGAGACCGGTGGCGTCAACAAGGTGCCGGGCCAGCCGCGGCCCAAGCCCAATCTCGCCATGTACGCGGGCGCCCGCCGCCAGGGCCTGCGCCAGGCATACGCGCTCATGGCGACCGGCGACCCGCACGCGGGCTGGGGGATGCAGGCACTGGCACTGCCCGACGGCACGCTCGTCGAAGTGAACACCCTGGCCGGCCACCCCGGCATCCAGCTGGTCTTCTTGGGCGTGCACCAGCACTCCGGCTCCGGGCGCGGCCGCAAGCGCGGCCTGCCCGACCTGTGGGCGGACCCCACCATGGTCACCAGCACGCTGGTCAGCACGGGCTCTCCCGTGCGCCTCTCCCAGAAAGTCACCCGGTCCAAACTGATCGACGTTCTCGTTCAGCTCCTCGACCGGTACCGGCCCACGCTGGTGCGGACCCTCGATCCGGACCCGGACATGCAGGTGCACGACGCACGGCACCGGCGCCACCACGACCAGGCCGGCTACTCCGACCACCCCGACCACACGGCCGCCGCGCTCTTCACCTACGCGGCCCTCGCACGCTACAAGGGCCCCGGCGACGGCCGCCTCCACGCCGTCACGGCATACCGCGGCTACTACAACGAGCGCTGGCCCGACAACCTTCCCGCACAGCTCATCCGCGACAAGGCCGAGGCGCTCAACGCCTATGGTGGCGCCCCGGATTCCTGTACCTTCCCCGGCGGCTGCGGAGACTACGACGTCGGCCGGAACCGCTCCTACCGCACCGGCTGGCTGCAGCGCACCAGCCTGCGCTATCCCACCGCCGCCCCGCAGGTACGGCAGGCCGCCGACGGGCGACTGACCGCGTTCGCCGTGCTCGCCGGGCAGGCCGTCAGATGGCAGGAGACCGGCCGGGGCAGCGGCACCTGGACCTCGCCGGAACTCCTGGGCGGCGACGGACTGTTGCCGGGGCTGTCCGCCACCCTCACCGAAGACGGTCGCTGGCAGCTGTTCGCCGAGCGCATCGCGGCCCTGGGCCCCAAGGCACCGGACAACCGCCGCGAGATCATCATGACCGAACAGTCCGTTCAGGGCGGCCCGTTCCGCGCCTGGACCTCGCTCGGCACCCCCGACCGCACGCCCGATCACGGACGCCGGGTCGGCGGTCCCGTCGTGACCCGGGGCGCCGACGGGACGACGTGGCTCTTCGCCCGCAACTGGGCCAAGTCCGTCTCCGCCCGTCAACTGCGCGGCGACGGTACCTGGGACGACTGGACGGACCTGGCCGCCGCGGAGGTTCAGGAGGGACTTACGGCCGTCACCGACGGCAAGGGATGTGTCCACGTCTTCGGGTCCGGCCACAACACCGTCCACCACTGGCAACAGGAGTACCCCGGGGGGAAGTTCTTCCTCCGCCGCACCGGCCTGCCGAGCCCGGCGGATCCGCCCACCGCGCTGGCCCGGCCCGACGGCTCGCTCCTCCTCGCGTTCCGCGAGGCCAAGTCCGCCCGCCCGCTCGTCCACCGTCTTCCGGCCGGCGGCGGGGCCTGGCGCGGCGAACGCGTCGGTCTGGTCGCCCGCGGATACGGGGCACTCGCCCTGCACCCCACTGACGACGGCGTGCTCCTGGCCGCCCGCAACAACGACGGCACCACCAGCCTGGCCACTCTTGGCGCCGGGCCCGCCCCACGGTGGCAGACCATCGGCGGCGCGGTGGTCGGCGCCGCCACCCTGGCCTCCGATTCCGCCGGTCATCCCGTCCTCGCCCGTCTGGCGCCGAACGCGACGCTGACGACTGCGCGGGTGCCCCGCAACCGTCGCTGACCAGGAAGCCTGCGAGAGGAAGGCTGGACGCAGCAGATTCGGGTGCGCCCGAATTCCCCCGGCGTGCCCGGACGTCCCGTCCGCCCCCCGGCTGCTCTGTGCGCCGGGCCGGTGGCGGTGGGGCGTGTCCGGGTGCGTAGCTCATCGTTCTCATCACACAAGCAGATCTCCATTCCTTGAGGAGCCTTGATGCGACGAGTTCTGACGGCAGTGGGTATGGCCGCGGCTGCGGTGACGCTGGGGTCGGCTGCCGGAGCCCACGCCGCCGACGTACCGAAGACCCCCGACCTGGGCGGGCTGTCCAACGTGGACTCCGACAGCCTGGGGAGCGCGGCGGACGGGGCCGCGCAGCAGGTGACGCACGTCGCGGGCGGGGCCCAGGGCACGGTCGTCGACAAGGTGGTGCCCGCGGCGAGCGACGCCGCCGGCGGGGCCGCGTCGAAGCTGACGCCGACGGCCGCGGAGACGGCGGGGACGGCCGCCGGAACCACCGGGGGGCTGCTGGGTGAGGCGGCGCAGGCGGGCACCGCCGGCGGCGGACTGCTCGGTGGGCTGCCGACGGAGGGGCTGTCCCAGCACGGACACGGGCACGGCCACGGGATGTCCGGGCACAAGAAGGGGCACGGGCACGGGCCGGCCGAGGCGCTGTCCGGGAAGGCGCTGACGGACGCGGTGTCCGGGGACGCGCTGGGCGGCGGCCTGCCCACGAAGGAGCTGCCCACGAAGGGGCTGCCGTCGACGGACCAGCTGCCGGTCAAGGGACTGGCCGGCCTTGGCTGACGCGGCGGATGCCGCCTGGGCCCCGCCCCGCCCCCGCCTGCTCAGGGGGCCGGGGCGGGGCCTTTGGTGTACGGGTAGGGGGCCGGGGTTGATGGGTGGCAGTAGTCTCGTGGCTTCCCGGGCAGTGACATGAGGGGGCGCCGAGGTGCTGAAGCACTACTACCGGCTGGTGTATTGGAAGCGGCGGATCGGGCGGGCGCTGGGGTGGCGCCGCCGTCCCGGGACGGGGCGTGTGCGGTGCGGGCCGGGGGCGTCCCGTGGGAGCGGGTGGCGAGACGGGCGGGTGCGTCGGCTGATGGAGCGGGCGCGGCCGTTGCTGGTTTTTGTGGTGCTGGTGCTGATCGTGGTGTTGGCGTCGGCGCTGCTGGGGTGGCGGGACGACACCTTCGGTGCCGGGCACCGGGAGGGTGGGGTGACCGTCCGGCCGTCCGGCGGGGTCGGGACCGGAGTGTTCACGGTGTCCTGCAGGTCGCGGGACGGGGCGTGTGCGGTGCGGGGCGGGGGAGCGGAGGGGGCGGTTGCGGGCGTCGGGTGAGTGAGGGGTGAGGGGTGGGGCCCGCCCGCATTGTCCGGGCGGAGCGGCCCCTCGTGCCCCTCATGGTGTCGGGGTTCAGGAGTGCTGGGCCCTGTCGTAGAGGTTCCTGGCGTCGGTGCCGAAGTACGGGCCGAACATGGTGTTCGGGAGGAGCTGGTAGCCGAAGCTGTTCACCGAGGACTGCAGGCCGGTGCCGGTCCGCGGGTTGAACGAGGTGAACCAGGGGCCGCCGCTGGAACCGCCGGTCATGTTGCAGGGGAGGCCGTGGTCGGTGGAGAGCAGTGGGTCCCTGAGGGTCTTTCCGGAGCAGTAGATGAGCTTGCTGCCGTCGTAAGGGGCGGCGGCGGGGTAGCCGAAGGCGTACGTCTGCCTGCCGTAGCCGGAGTTGAAGGACAGGCCCTGGCCGCCGACGGTGTCGGTGAGCCTGCGGCCGCCGAGGGGCGCGACGACCGCGGCGCCCACGTCGTGGTCGAGGTCCTCGCGGGCCGCCCACTGGGGGGTGGCGAGGGTCTTCGTCGCGCGCCATTTCCCGTACGGGGCCCAGCCGTCGTGGTAGCCGGGGACGAACACCCAGTGGGTGTGCCAGCTGCCGGTCAGCTTCACGCAGTGGCCGGCGGTCAGCACCGTGCTCTTGTTGGCGCTGGTCACCGCGTCGCCGGAGCAGGAGGCCGGGCGCCCCTGGTAGGTGAAGAAGACCCGGCCGGTGGTGTGGGTGACCGCGCCGCGGGCCGTCCAGGGGCCGCCGGTCTCGACGCCGGGGAGCAGGGGTGGCAGGGGTGGGAGAGACGGCAGTTGCGGGAGCTGGGGTTGGGGGAGATTGGGGAGGGTGGGGAGGATGTTCTCAGGGGTGCTGCGGGGGACCGTGGTCCTGTGGACTGCTGTGGTGGAACGGGGTGGGCGGTCGAGTGGGGCGAGTGGGGTGGCCGAGCGCATCCGGTCGGCGGTCCAGAAGGTGTCGAGGCTTGGGGCGGCGAGGGTGGCGGGAGCGGGGGCGGGGCGGCTGGGGCGTGGGGTGGCGGCGCCGGCCCGGCCGGCGGGGAGCAGCAGGGCGAGCAGTGCGGTGGCGGCAACGGCCCGTATGGCGGCGGGAGTTGGGCGCATGTGTCACTCCGATCGATAGGGGCGGATCGGAGCAGCCAGGCTGCCACCGGGGGCGGTGGGGTGGCAGGGGGCACGGTGTGGAGTGGGAGTGAGGGATCGGCGACCGGGGGCCTCCTCCCGGGGCGCTGTGGAGGCGTTCCCGGGGGGCGATACCTGTGGGTCAGGCGCCCGTCGCCCCTATGCGGGTGGCCGTGCCGCTGACGTGGGAGCGGGGGTCGCCGGGGCGCAGGTCGACGGTGAGGAGGCCGGGGCGGCCGAGGTCGTGGCCCTGGTGGAGGGTGAGGGTGGCGGGGGTGGTGGTCAGGCCCAGGGCGCGGGTGTACGCGCCGAAGGCGGCGGCCGCGGCGCCCGTCGCCGGGTCCTCCACCACGCCGCCGACCGGGAACGGGTCGCGGACGTGGAAGACCGTGTCGCTCTCCCGCCAGACCAGCTGAAGGGTCGTCAGGTCGAGGCGGCGCATCAGGGTGGCCAGGCGGTCGAAGTCGTAGGCGAGCTCGGCCAGTCGCTCGCGGGTGGCGGCGCCGAGGACCAGGTGGCGGGCGCCGGCGTAGGCGATGCGGGGCGGCAGCGCGGGGTCGAGGTCGGCGGCCGGCCAGTCCAGGGCGGCCAGCGCCTCGGTGAGGTCGGCCGGGGCGATCGGCTCGATGTGCGGCTCGACGCTGGTGAGGGTGGCCCGCAGGGCGCCGTCCTGCCGGGTGACGGTGACCGGGACCGGGCCCGCCTGGGTGGCGAAGACCAGCTCGCCGGGGCCCTGCCGCTCGGCCAGGGCGACCGCGGTGGCGACCGTGGCGTGGCCGCAGAAGGCGACCTCGGCGAGCGGACTGAAGAACCGGATGGTGAACGCCCGGCCGGGCTCGCCCAGGCCCTCGGGCGGCGCGGTGAGGAACGCGGTCTCGGAATAGCCGAGTTCGGCGGCGATGGCCAGCTGCGCGGCGTCGTCCAGCCCGGTGGCGTCCAGGACGACGCCGGCCGGGTTGCCCCCCGCGGGGTCGGCGGAGAAGGCGGTGTAGCGGAGGATCTCGGGGGTGCGGGCGGTGTCCCCGGCGGCGGTGTCGGCAGTCATGATCCGGTAACCATCCGCCACCGCCCGGCTATTCCCGGGCGGGACGCGGCCCGCGGCCCATGGCTCGTGGCCCGCGGCCCGCGGTGCGTCAGCCCCGCCCGACGTACGGCATGGTGGTCGCCATCACCGTCGCGAACTGCACATTGGCCTCCAACGGGAGCGCCGCCATGTGCACGACCGTACGGGCCACGTCGGCCGCGTCCATCATCGGTTCGACCTCGGTGCGGCCGCTGGCCTGGAGGATGCCGCTCTGCATCCGGCCGGTCATCTCGGTGG
Source organism: Streptomyces sp. S186 (assembly GCF_051603415.1). Lineage (NCBI taxonomy): Bacteria > Bacillati > Actinomycetota > Actinomycetes > Kitasatosporales > Streptomycetaceae > Streptomyces > Streptomyces sp. S186. Next base: position 5,887,294 of record NZ_CP193932.1, read on the forward strand.
CCGCGTTGCCGATGTCGATCTGGCCGCAGGCGATGCGGTACGGACGGCCGTCCAGGGAAAGTGACTTGGTGAGGCCGGTCATCGCGTGCTTGGTGGCGGTGTACGCGATCGAGTGCGGCCGCGGCACATGGGCGGAGAGGGAGCCGTTGTTGATGATCCGGCCGCCCTGCGGGTCCTGCTCCCTCATCGTGCGGAACGCGGCCTGGGCACACAGGAAGGCGCCGTTGAGGTTGACGTCGACCACCGCCCGCCAGTCCTCGTAGGAGAGTTCCTCCAGCGGGACCGGCGGGCCGAACGCGCCGGCGTTGTTGAAGAGCAGGTCCAGCCGGCCGAAGCGGTCGCGGATCGCGGTGAACAGGGCGGTGACCTCGTCGGGGCGGGTGACGTCGGTCGGGACGGGCAGCACGGCGGGGCCCTCGATGCCCGCGTAGCCCACCTGGCGTGCGGTCTCCTCCAGCGCCTCGGCACGCCGGCCGGCCAGCACCACCGTCCAGTTGTCGGCGGCCAGCGCCAGCGCGACCGCCCGGCCGATGCCCGAGCCCGCGCCGGTGACCAGCGCCACCTTCCGGCCCGCCGCGCCGTCCTCCCGGGCCTCCCGGGGCACCGGGGCCGTCCGCGGGGTGCGGCCCCGGGAGGCGGGTGCCGGGAGGGTCGGCCGGGCCGCGGTCGCAGTGCCGCCCACCTGCCCGGCCCGTGCCACCGGTGTCGCCTGTGCCGCCCCTGCCCGCTCTGCGTCATATGCCATGTCGGCAGCGTAACGGCGGACGGGCCGCGAACCGGGCGCGAACAGGGCGCGAATCGGGCGCGAGCCGGACGATGCTGCCAGCAGCCGCGGATCGGGCGGCAGTTGACGGCGGGCCGGGGGCGGTGCGCCCTAGTCCGACCCCGACCCCGACCCCGACCCCGACCCCGACCCCGACCCCTACGGCGGACGTAGGACGTAGGACCCCTCCACCCCGGATCCGCCGGAAGGCCCAGGACCAAAGGACCGCCTCCGTTCGCCCCGTGCTGTGCGTCCCGCGTGCCACGATGAGGGCCGCCACCACCGAATCATGGAGACGCACATGACAGAGTCCGGTGCCCCCGCCACCGAGGCCCGGGACGACCGCCCCGAAAGACCCGCCATATCCGGGCGGGCCGCGCCCGCGGCACCGGTCGCCGCCCGCCGCACCAGCCTGCTCGTCACCCTCGTCCTCGGCGGGCTCACCGCCGTCCCGCCGCTCTCCATGGACATGTACCTGCCGGCGCTGCCGCAGGTCACCGCCGCCCTGCACAGCCCGGCCGCCACCGTCCAACTCACCCTCACCACCTGCCTGGCGGGCATGGCCCTGGGCCAGATGATCGTCGGCCCGATGAGCGACAAGTGGGGCCGACGGCGTCCGCTGCTGATCGGCATGGTCGTCTATGTGCTCGCCACCGCCCTGTGCGCCCTCGCCACCAACGCCGAAATCCTCATCGCCTTCCGGCTGCTCCAGGGGCTGGCCGGCGCGGCCGGCATCGTCATCGCCCGGGCCGTGGTGCGCGACCTGTACGACGGGGTGGCGATGGCCCGGTTCTTCGCCACGCTGATGCTGATCTCCGGGGTGGCGCCGGTGGTCGCGCCCCTGATCGGCGGCCAGATCCTCCGGGTCACCGACTGGCGCGGGGTCTTCGTGGTGCTGACCGTGGTCGGGCTGCTGCTGACGCTCCTCGTCTGGCGGCGGCTGGGCGAGACGCTGCCGCCGGAGCGCCGGCAGCCGGGCGGCCTCGGTCCGGCCCTGCGCACCATGCGCGACCTCCTCGCCGACCGGGTCTTCTCCGGCTATCTGCTGGTCGGCGCGTTCGCCTTCGCCGCGCTGTTCGCCTACATCTCGGCCTCGCCGTTCGTCGTCCAGGAGATCTACGGGGCCTCCCCGCAGACCTTCAGCCTGCTGTTCGGCCTGAACTCCGTCGGGCTGGTGGCGGTCGGCCAGATCAACGGCAAGCTGCTGGTCGGCCGGGTCGGCCTGGACAAGGTGCTGGGCACCGGCCTGGCGCTGATCGCGCTGGCCGGCGGCGCCCTGTTGCTGATGTCGTCCGGGGTCTTCGGCAAGGCCGGGCTGGTGCCGGTGGCCGCCGGGCTGTTCGTGCTGATGTCCTCGATGGGCCTGGTCATGCCGAGCACCAACACCCTGGCGCTGCTGCGCACCCCGCACGCGGCCGGCTCCGCCTCCGCGCTGCTCGGCACCTCGACCTTCCTGCTGGGCGCGGTGGCCTCGCCGCTGGTGGGGATCGCCGGCGAGCGGACGGCCGTTCCGATGGCGGTCGTCCAGCTGTCGTGTGCCGTTCTCGCGCTCGTGAGCTTCCTGGGAATGTGCCGTCCGTGGCAGCGTAAGGGGGAACGCACCGCCGGCGAGAGGACTGGGCTCTGAACGCACCGAACGCCCCGCGACTGCGGCCCGGCACACCCGCCGAGGCGGGACTGCACCCCGCCTGGATGGAGCGGCTGGTCAGTGGTGTGCGTACGCTGCCCGAGGGCCGTCCCCCGTGGTGCCCCGGCGCGGTGGTGCTGGCCGGCCGGGGCCCGGTGGTGGCGGCCGAGGCGGCGACCGGCTGGGCGGTGCGCTACCGCGCGTACGACCCCGGCCGCGACCGGGGGGTGGACCTGCCCCGGGACCGGTGGGAGCCGATGCGGATCGGCACGGTCTTCGATCTCGCCTCGCTGAGCAAGCTGTTCACCGCGATCGCCGCCGTCCAGCAGGCCGAGCGCGGCCGGCTGGCCCTCGACGCACCGGTCGCCGCCCACCTGCCGGCCTTCGCCCCCGGCATCACCGTCCGCGATCTGCTCCGGCACACCTCCGGCCTCGCGCCCGAGCTGCCCTTCTACGAGCACCGCGGCGGGCCCGACCCGCTGGCGCCGCTGTGGGCGGAGGCGGCCGCGCCCTCCGGCCCGTACGGCGTCCACCGCTACTCCGACCTCAATCTCATCGCCCTCCACCTCCTGCTGGAGCGGCTCACCGGCCGCCGCCTGGACGCCCTGGTCCGCGACGGCATCACCGGCCCGCTGGGCATGACCAGCACCTGCTACGGCCCGCTGGCGCCGCAGGGCGTGGCCGCCACCGAGGACCAGCGGCGGCCGTGGGCCAAGGCGGACCGCGGGCTGCTGCGCGGTGAGGTGCACGACGAGAACGCCTGGGCGCTCGGCGGCGTCGCCGGGCACGCGGGCGTCTTCTCCACCGCCCAGGACCTGGCCGTGCTGTGCCGGACGCTGCTCAACGGCGGCGGGTACGGCACCGCCCGGATCCTCGGACCGGCCGCGGTCGCCGCCCTGCTCGACCCGCCCGGCCTCGGATTCGCCGTCGACCAGCCGTACTTCATGGGCGAGCTGGCCGGCCGGGGCGCGGCCGGGCACACCGGCTTCACCGGCACCAGCCTCGTCCTGGACCGCGCCACCGACAGCTTCCTGGTGCTGCTCGCCAACACCGTCCACCCCCGGCGCCGGACCGGCGGCAGCGCGCCACGGGCGGCGGCCGCGACCCGGCTGGCCCGCGCGGTGAGCGCCGCCCCGAGCCGGCTCTGACACCGTCCCGGCCCGGCACGGCCCCGCCCGGAGCCCCCGTAGACTTTCCGGAATGCACGACGAACTGCGCGCCGCCCTGGCGGGCCTGCTCGACGGCCTGCCGCCCAAGCAGGCCGCGCAGGCCGTCGAGCGGCTGATCGCCAACTACCGCGGCCGCACCCCCACCGACGCCCCGGTGCTCCGGGACCGCGGCGACGTCGCCGCGTACGCCGCGTACCGCATGCCGGCCACCTTCGAGGCGGTACGGGCCGCGCTGGCCGCCTTCGCCGCCCGCGTCCCCGACTGGTCCCCGGCCACCCACGTCGACGTCGGCGGCGGCACCGGAGCGGCCACCTGGGCCACCGCCGCCACCTGGGACGGCCCGCGCAGCACGGTCCTGGACTGGGCGCAGCCCGCGCTCGACCTCGGCCGCGAACTGGCCGACGGAATCCTGCCGGACGTCACCTGGCGCCGGCAGGCCCTGGGCGACGGCCTCGCCCTCCCCGACGGCACCGACCTGGTCACCGTCTCCTACGTGCTGGGCGAGCTGCGGCCCGAGGACCGCCGCGCGGTGGTCGCCGCCGCGGCCGCCGCCCGCGCCGTCGTACTGATCGAACCGGGCACCCCGGAGGGCTATCTGCGGCTCCGCGAGGCCCGGGAGCAGCTGGTCGCCGCCGGACTGCGGATCGTCGCGCCGTGCCCGCACAGCGCCGCCTGCCCGATCGTCCCGGGGCAGGACTGGTGCCACTTCTCCGCCCGGGTCAGCCGCTCCTCGCTGCACCGCCAGGTCAAGGGCGGCTCGCTGGCCTACGAGGACGAGAAGTTCGGCTATGTCGCCGCCACCCGCCTGCCGGCCGAGCCGGCCGCGGCCCGGATCGTCCGCAAGCCGCAGATCCGCAAGGGCCAGGTGCTGCTGGAGCTGTGCACCGCGGACGAGGCCCTGCGCCGCGACACCGTCACCAAGCGGCACGGCGCCGCCTACCGCGAGGCCCGCGACGCGGCCTGGGGCGACGCCTGGCCGCACTGAGGCCGGTTCCGGTCCCCGAGGCCGCGGCCGCCCGCCGCCCCCGGGGACCGGATCGCGTCACGTGCTCCGGGTCCGTTCCCGCATCTTCTCCAGCAGCTCGCGCCGCTGTCGCTGCGGGTCCTGCTGCCCGGCCGCGCCCCGGCCGCGGCCGCCCGCACCGCCGCGCAGCGCACCCCGCGAGAGCTTGCTGCGGGTCCCGCCGATGCCCAGCATTCCGCCGGCATTTCCCTTGCTCATGAGGTGAGTTCCTTCCTGTGGGACCGGTGGGCCGTGCGGGGCCGCACGCGTGCCGCGCCCCACACCACGAGCGAGACGACTCGTCTCGCCCGGCAATGCCCCCATCCTCAAGCGAGACGATCCGTCTTGTCAAGACGATACGTCTCGCCTCTCTCTGACTACACTCCCACCCATGGCCAACAAAGCAGCCCCCGACGCCTCCCGCCGCAGCGAACGCTCCCGTCAGGCGATCTTCGAGGCCGCCCTCGCCCTGGTCGGCGAGGTCGGCTACGAGAAGCTCACCATCGAAGGCATCGCCGCCCGCGCCGGCGTCGGCAAGCAGACCATCTACCGCTGGTGGCCCTCCAAGGCCGCCGTCCTCCTCGACGCCTTCGGCGCCGTCGTCGACGCGTACGACCAGGAGGGCCTCCCCGACACCGGCGACCTCGCCGCCGACCTCAAGTTCGTGCTGCGCGCCACCGCCGACGAGTTCAACGACGCGGCCTGGCAGGCCCCCTACCGCGCCCTGGCCGCGGCCGGCGCCAACGACGAGGAGCTCTCCCGTACCTTCGTCGGCCGCCTGATGGAACCGGGCATCCGGGTCTACGTCGACCGGTTCCGGGCCGCCCGGGACGCCGGTGAACTGGACCCGGACACCGATCTCCGGATCGCCGCCGAGATGGTGCTGAGTCCCTTCTCACAGCGCTGGCTGATGCGCACCGGGGAGCTGACCCACGAGTTCGTCGACACCCTCGTCGACCAGGTGCTCCGCGGTCTGCGCCGGCGTACCTGACGTTCGGGGCGGGCGGGCGGCGTTGGCGTGAAATGCCCTGTTCGCCCGTACCGCGTTCACCCCGGATCCGCACACCGGTCACCTGGGGCCCGGGATGGTGGCAGCATTGACCCCAGACCACCGCTCGAAGTGAGGGGATTGATGGAACGCAAGAGCAGGTTCTCCCAGTGGCTGCGCCGGCCGAGGAGCGGAACGGGCGGCGATACGGACACGGGATCGGCGGCCGCGCGCGGCCGCGAGGACCTGCTGATGGCGGCGGTCGACGCGGGCTTCCCGGTCGCCCCCGCCGCGCACCCCTCCGGCTACGGCTGTTCCTGTGAGCGCATCGGCTGTCCCACCCCCGGCCGCCACCCCATCTCCTTCGGCTGGCAGACCGTCGCCACCACCGACCGCGCCAAGGTCGCCGCCTGGGTCCGCACCCTCCCGCAGGCCAACTTCATCACCGCCACGGGCATGGCCCACGATGTCCTCGACGTCCCCGTGGAGGCCGGCCGCAGCGCCCTCGGCCGGCTGGACGCGGCCGGTGTCGACGTCGGCCCGGTCAGCCTCAGCGGCGCCGGCTTCGGCGACGGCCGGATGCTCTTCTTCACCGCCACCCGCGGCACCCCCGACGACGAGGACGAGTGGTGGCCGTGCGAGCTGGACTGCCATCCCGAGACCCTCGACGAGCATCCCGGCTTCCGCTGGCACTGCCGCGGCAGCTACGTCCTCCTGCCGCCCTCCGCCCTCCCCGGCGACCAGCCCGCGGTGACCTGGCTGCGCGGCCCCGAGCTGGCGCTGCCGGACCCGCTGACGCTGCTTGCGACCCTCACCGACGCCTGCGCCGAGGTCATCGACCGCGAGGCCGACCACGAGACGCCGGCCTGGCCGATCGGCCGCTGACCCGCCGGGCGTTCCAGACGTACCAGGGGCCGCCGGTCGCCCGACGGCCCCTTTCCGGAGACCCTCGGAGATCCCCTGAGGCTCCCCGAGATCCGTTGCAGCGAGACTCCCTGAGATCCCTGTAGCGAAACTCCCTGCGATCCCTACAGGGCCTTCGCCGAGGTCTTCGCCTCGATGCGGTTCAGCACCTTGATCTTGCCGCCGGTGCCCTTCGCCGGGACCGTGACCGCCTGGCCCGACACCGTCGTGAACGCCATCCGCGTGGTCTTCTTCACCGGTCCGTCCATGATCCCGCGCAGCTGCGCCGGCACCGTGATCATCAGGCCCTTGGAGACCGTCTTCAGCTGGTGGTAGACGGTCGAGAAGAACACCAGCGCGCCGCCGTCCGTCGTCCGCAGCGCCACCGGCGGCAGGTCCGACGCCTGGTCCTCCCACTGGATGCGGGCCCCGGGCTGGTTGGCCTGACCGGCGCGCCAGGCCCGCAGCTGGTCGGTCTCGCTGCCGGACGCGAACTGGCCGCCGCTACCGGTGCCGAGGTAGTCCGCGTACGCCCGGCTGAGCTTGCCCGGATCGACGGTCAGCCCCGAGGAGCCGTCCAGCGGCACCGGCTCCGCGTAGCCGCCGGTGGTCTTCAGCTCCGGAGCGGAGTTGCCGGGGAAGGTCGCGAAGTACACCGCCCGCCACCTCGCCTTGATGCTGTCCCGGCTGAACACCAGGTACCAGCGGGTGTTCTCGCCGCTGCGGTCCCGGCGGTTGCTGAGCGCGTCCCCGATGAAGTACTTCGGCCAGCCCTTCTGCTTGGGCACGGTGAAGTGGGTGTCGGTGAACGACAGCGGGGCGAAGCTGGGGTTGCCGTTGGGCCGGACGCCGTGCGCGGCCTTTATCTGCGCCTGGTCGATGGCGAGCAGCGCACCGGCCTCGAACGAGGCGTTCACCGTCGGATCCAGCGTGCGATTGGCCTTGTTGAAGCCGTCGGTGAAGCGTTTGAGCGCCTTGGCGGCGTCGGCGTGCGACACCGCGGGCAGCACCTCGCGCTCGCCGTGCACCGTCATGCATCCGCTCAGCAGCACCAGCGCGGCTGCTGCCGACGTCACTGCTGCGGGCACCCGGAACGGCGACCTGCGTGTCATGGGGCTCGGGCTCCTTCGGGGCGACCGGGGCGGACGCGGGCCGCCGGGGTGGCACGGATTCGGCGCAACGATACCCGGTGGCGCGCGGCGGGCGCGGGGGTCGGGGTGACGTTCGTCCCCGGCCGGTGACCGGCGGGGCGCCCGGCGGACAATACGCGGATGACCGAGCCGAACGAGCCGAACGAGTCGAACGAGCCGAACGACCTGAACGAGTCGAACGAGCTGAACGAGTCGAACGACCTGGACGAGCCGGGCGAGGTGTCCGACGGCGGCCGCCCCGGGGTGGAGCTGCTCCGGGTCTTCTGCGGACCGGACGGCGGCGGGGGCAATCCGCTGGCCGTCGTCCTGGACGGTGCCGCCCTTCCCGACCCGGCCGACCGGGCCGCCCTCGCCGCCGAACTCGGCTACAGCGAGACGGTGTTCCTCGACCCGGCCGCGCCCGGCGACGCCCCGGACCTCGCCGCCGTGGACATCCACACCCCCAGCGTCCGCCTGCCGTTCGCCGGGCACCCCCTCGTCGGCCTCGCCTGGCTGCTGCGGAGCCTTGGCCGGCCGGTGCGGTCGCTGCGGCCGCCGGCCGGCGTCGTCGACGTCCGCCACGACGGCGACCTGACGTGGGTGCGCGCCCGCGCCGCCTGGGTCCCCGAACGCCGCACCGCGCGGTACGGCTCGGTCGCCGAGGTGGACGCGCTGCCCGCGCCGCCGCCCGGCGAGGGCTGGCTCTACGCCTGGGCCTGGCAGGACGAGGCCGCGGGCACGGTGCGCGCCCGGGGTTTCCCGCGGCGCGGCGACGCTGTCGTCGAGGACGAGGCGACCGGCGCCGCGGCCCTGCTCCTGACGCACCAGTTGGGCCGCGCCCTGGACATCCGTCAGGGGGCCGGCTCGCAGCTGCTGACCCGGCCGTGCGCCGACGGCACGATCGAGATCGGCGGCCGGGTGCGCGCCGGGGTGCCGGACGTGCCGTGACCGGTGGCGGGGCCGGGGCGCGGGCGTCGCGCCCCGGCCCGCCGCCTCACGCCGTGTGCGGGAACTCCTCAGCCAACTCCCGGAAGACCGCGCCGTTCAGCGCGAACGCGCGCCGGCACTCGTCGATCACCCGCTGCTTCTCCAGATCGTCCACCGGCAGCCCGTCCAGCAGCTCGCGGTACTCCCGCTTGAAGGCGGCGGGGTTGCCGATGTCCGTGAAGACGTAGAAGCGGACGCCGTCGCCCTTGCGCGCGAAGCCCCAGGTCTTCTCGGCGGTGCCGCGGATGATCTGGCCGCCGGAGAGGTCGCCCAGATACCGGGTGTAGTGGTGGGCGACATAGCCGGCCGGCCAGGTGCGGGCGCACTCGGCTATCCGCTCGGCGTACGCGGCGGTGGCCGGCAGCGGCGCCAGGCCGGTGCGCCAGCCGGGGCCGCCGAGATGGGCGAGATCGCGCGCCAACTCGGCGGTGCGGGCCAGCTCCGGGCGGAGGAACGGGCCCGCGACCGGGTCCGTGGCGAGCCGCTGCGGGACGTCCTCCAGCGCGCGGTAGACGAACCACAGCTGCTCGGTGTAGCGGCGGTACGCGGCGACGCCGAGCCGGCCGCCCAGCAGGTGGCCCATGAACGGGGAGTTCTCGGCCTCGGTGTGCTGCGCGTGGGACGCCGTGCGGATGGCCGTCGAGAACGACGGGGCCTCCTCCTGCACCGGCGGGGCCGGCGGCTCGGGGGAGGACGGGGTCGGGCGGGACGCTTCCAAGGCGGGCCTCCGGGGGACCGGGAGAGCGCGGACAGGAGTCGTGCGGCGTGCGGTGGTGCGGCGGGAACAGGCCGTGACGGATGCGTGACGGATACGCGCAGCCGCCAGGTCAGGATCACCTCACTACGCAGAGCGGGCCCTGGTCAACCTGTTCCCGACAACCTGTCGGTAAAAACGCTACTCCCGCCCGGATCAGGGCAGCGTAAGGATCTCCGCGCCGGTCTCCGTGACCACCAGCGTGTGCTCGAACTGCGCGGTCCGCTTCCGGTCCTTGGTCACCACCGTCCAGCCGTCCTCCCACATGTCGTACTCGTACGTGCCCAGCGTCAGCATCGGCTCGATGGTGAAGGTCATGCCGGGCTTGATGTCGGTGGTGTGGTGCGGGCTGTCGTAGTGCGGGACGATCAGGCCGGAGTGGAACGACGAGTTGATGCCGTGGCCGGTGAAGTCGCGGACCACGCCGTAGCCGAAGCGCTTGGCGTAGGACTCGATGACCCGGCCGATGATGTTGATCTGGCGGCCCGGCTTGACGGCCTTGATCGCGCGGTTGAGCGACTCCCGGGTCCGCTCCACCAGCAGCCGCGACTCCTCGTCCACGTCACCGCACAGGTACGTGGCGTTGTTGTCGCCGTGCACGCCGTGGATGTACGCGGTCACGTCGAGGTTCACGATGTCGCCGTCCCGCAGGACGGTCGAGTCGGGGATGCCGTGGCAGATGACCTCGTTGACCGAGGAGCACAGGGACTTGGGGAAGCCGCGGTAGCCGAGCGTGGAGGGGTAGGCGCCGTGGTCGCACATGAACTCGTGGGCGACCCGGTCCAGTTCGTCGGTGGTCACGCCGGGCGCGATGTGCTTGGCGGCTTCCGCCATCGCCTGGGCGGCGATCCGGCCGGCGATCCGCATCCGTTCGATCGTGTCGGCGTCCTGCACCTCGGGTCCCGTATAGGGCGTGGGCGCGGGCTTTCCCACGTACTCGGGGCGGCGGATCGAGGCGGGGACGGGGCGGGTGGGGGAGATCTCCCCCGGGACAAGAAGCGACTGGCCAGACATGCCAGCGAGTGTATCCGCGGGCCGTCGGGCAGGATGGTGGCACGGGAGCCCAGCACAGGAGGCGGCGATGGCGCTGTTCAAACGGCGGACGGTCGGCAAACCGGGCGAGTGGTTCTACTGCCTCGTACACGGGACGGTCGAGGAGGGGCCCCAGTGCCGCGCCGCCGACCGCTTCGGCCCGTACGCCACCCGCGAGGAGGCGGCGCACGCCATGGAGACCGCCCGCGAGCGCAACCTGGAGTGGGAGACCGACCCCAGGTGGCACGACATGGGCAAGGGCGGCAGCGGCGGCAAGAACGAGAGCGGGGGTGACGGGGGCGGCGGGGGCGCGGCCTAGCCAGGGCCGGTCCGCGCCAGGGCCGGTCCGCCGCCCCGCGCCGGCCCGGGCGGGCTCACCAGCGCGGGGGCGGTGGGGCCGCCAGGGTTTCGGCGAGGCGGGCCAGGCGGTCGCGGAAGCGGCGGCGGTGCCGCGGCGCGGGCCGGCTGTTCTCCCCGGCGGCGGCGCTGACGAGGTGCTGGACGGTGTCCAGGTCGAGGTCCGCGGGCCGCGGGAGGTCCGGGGCGTCCCGGGTGCCGGGGCCGGGCGGCGCGGCCGTGGGGTCCTCCGGTGGTGGGGCGGCGGTCAGCGCGTCGTGGGCCAGGGCGTGCAGATCGCGGTCGCCGGAGCCCAGCGCGAGCACCGTGGCGCCGTTGCGGCGCGCGTCGTGCACCCGCTCCAGCAGCCCGTCGTCCGGCGGCTCCGGCGTCACCACCAGCAGCGTCGCGCCGCGCCCGGCCGCCGCCAGCCGTCCCGGGCCCACCGCGAGGTGCGCGGGCGCCCCGGCGGGGACGCGGTGCCGGACGAGGGTGGGCGACAGTTCCGGCAGTCCCGACCAGGCGGCCTCGTCGTCGAGGTGGGCGGCCAGGTGCCAGGGCTCGTAGCCGGCGGTGCCGACCAGCAGCAGACCGCCGCCGTGCGGGGCGACGGCGGCCCGCAGCGAACCGGCGAAGCGGCGGGTGGCCTCGATCCACTCGGTCCCGGCGAGGACCTCGCGCAGCAGGGCGACGCGTACGGCATCCATGGCGCGGCATGGTGCCGCACGGACGGGCCCGACGGAGGCCGGAACGTGCGGTGTCACCCGTACGGGGGGTGTGGTGCCGGGAGCAGCCCCGCTTCGGTCAGCCGACGTCCCACCTCCGCCACCGACTCCTCGCTCAGGGGGATCTGCGGCAGGGCGGTGTCGCGGTGGGCGATCACACCGAGCAGGTGGAGCGCCGCCTTGAAGCCGCCGAGGGCGGAGGAGCCGCGGCCCATCTCGGCCTCCGGGCCGGTGTCGGTGAGGCCGAAGAGGGCGACCAGCCGCTCCTGTTCGGCGGCCGCCCGGGGCCAGTCGCCGGCCCGGGCGGCGTCGTGGAGCCGTACGTAGCCCGCCGGATCGACGTTGCCCAGGCCCGGGACGATGCCGTCGGCGCCCGCCAACAGGGCCGCGTCCGCGGTGAGTTCGGAGCCGGTGAGGACGGCGAAGGCGGGCGCGGGGCCGGTGCGCCGGGCGGTGCGGCCGCCGAGCCCGACCAGCAGCCGGCGCAGCGAGCCGTCGTCGCCGCTGGAGTCCTTGAGCCCGGCCAGGGTGCCGTCCTCGGCCAGGGCGCGGACCAGGGCGGGGGAGAGCCTGCCGGGCACGGACACCGGGATGTCGTAGGCGATCAGCGGCATCCCCGTGGCGCCGCGCAGCCGGCGGAAGTGGGCGGCGATCTCGCGGGGGTGGGTGCGGACGTAGAAGGGGGCGGTGGCGACCAGGGCGTCGGCGCCGAGCGCGGCGGCGGTCCGGGCGTGCTCCAGGACGCGGGCGGTGGTGGTGTCGATGACCCCGGCCAGGACCGGGACCCGGCCGGCGGCCGCGGTGACCACCGTCTCCAGGACGGCGGCTCGCTGACGATCCGTCAGGTAGGCCGCCTCTCCGGTGGAGCCGAGGGCGAACAGGCCGTGCACCCCGGCGTCGAGGAGGCGGCGGACCAGGCGGGACAGGGAGTCGGTGTCGACCTCGCCGTGCGGGTCGAGCGGGGTGCAGACCGGTGGGATGACGCCGTGCAGCGGAACGGTGAGTGCCATGAGGGCTCCAAGGGCTGCGCTGAGCTGGGACATCGGACATGGGATGTCCGATATCGCGGTTCACAATAAGTGTGCGCGCAGGTACCCGGTCAAGGAGTGCCGCCCCGACGGCGGCCGAACAGGGTGACGGCGCGCGGCACATGGGGCGCGGGAGACGGAAGAGGGCGATGGGGATGGCGCGAGGGACGATGTCCGAGGACGTCCAGGCGCGGATCAAGCAGCTGATCCTGGAGCGCGGGCTGACGCCGGGCGATCCGCTGCCCACCGAGGCCGAGCTGGTCGCCATGCTCGACGTCAGCCGCAACTCGGTCCGCGAGGCGCTCAAGGCGCTCCAGGCCATGCGGATCGTCGAGATCCGGCACGGTTTCGGCACCTACGTCGGCGCGCTCAGCCTGGAACCGTTCGTCGAGGGCGTCGCCTTCCGGGCCGCCGTCCGCCACCACCAGGGCGAGCCCAGCCTCTACGAGCTGCTGGAGGTCCGCGAGGCCCTGGAGGCGGGGCTGATCGGCACGGTGGCGCGCGGCCTGTCGGACGCGGACCTCACGGTCCTCAGGGGGCTGGTGCAGCGGATGGCCGAGGAGGCGCGCGGCGGCGAGGTGCTCAGCGCCACCGACCGGGCCTTCCACCTCGCGCTGTACCGGTCGCTCGGCAACCATCTGCTGAGCGAGGTGCTGGACGCGTTCTGGGCGGCGCTGCGCCGGGTCCGCGACGACCTCGCCGACGTCCGGACGGACCCGGAGGTGACCTACCGCCGGCACGCGGAGATCGTCGACGCGCTGGAGGCGGGCGACGGGGAACGGGCCGTCGCGGCGATGCACCGGCACTTCGACGGGATCCGGCGGCGGCTGACGGCGTAGGGGCCGGCAGCGTGGGTTGTGCCCCGGCCGGGCGGACAGGGCCTGCCCGGTGTGCCGCGCGCCGGGCTCGTCCGACGGTCCGGGTGGGCGCGGTGTGCCACATGCCCGGCTCCGCCCCGCCCCGGTCGCCCCGTTCACCCGGATTTCACCCCGTGTCGCCGGTGTCGTCGCCGACACGGAAAGGCGTCATGTGCCGTGCCTTGACGGGCAGTTGGGGCCTTCTTATCGTCCGCAGGACAAGGGACGTCCTACGTCCCGCCCAGCTGAGGGGTGAGCCGACGGGCGACGGCAGCGCCCGCGAGACCCCCGCCTTCCGCCGCATCCCCTCAAGGAGCCGGCATGACCAGCACAGACAGCCCTCGCGGCGGCGTCCGCCGGAGAACGGTCCTGGGCGGGGCGGCCGCCGTCGCAGCCGGCGCGGCGCTCGCCGGCTGCGACAGCGGCGACGGCGGCGGCGCGCCCCGGGAGCGGAAGAAGGGCCAGAAGATCACCCTCACCTTCTGGTCCTGGGTGCCGGGCATCGACCGCCCCGTGGACCTGTGGAACCGCCGCAACCCCGACGTCCAGGTCAGGGTGGAGAAGGTGTCGGCGGTCAACGGCGAGCAGTACGCCAAGATGCACGCCGCGATCAAGGCCGGCAACCCGCCCGACCTGGGCCAGATCGAGTTCCCGGTGCTCCCCGGCTTCCTCCTGGACGGCGGGTTGCGTGACCTCGCCCCGCTCGGCGCCGCCCGGTACCGCGACAGGTTCTTCGCCTGGCAGTGGCGGCAGGCCGTCTTCGGCTCCGGCATCTATGCCGTCCCGCAGGCCAGCGGCCCGATGGGGCTCTTCGTCCGCCAGGACCTCTTCGACCGGTGGGGCATCCAGGTGCCCCGGACATGGGACGACTACGCGGACGCGGCGAAGGAGATCCGCCGGCACGGCGCCTGGATCGAGACCTTCGCCCCCACCAACGGCAACCGCTTCGCCGGCCTGGCCTGGCAGGCCGGCGCCCGGTGGTACGCCACCCACGGCGACACCTGGATCGTGCACCTCGACGACGCCCCCACCCGCCGGGTCGCCGACTACTGGGAGGCGCTGGTCCGCCGGAAGCTCGTACTGACCATCCCGGACCGCCGGGACGCCTGGTACAAGGACCTCCAGACCGGCGCCATCCCCGCCTGGGTGGGCGCCAGTTGGGGCGACGCCCTGCTGGCCGGCAACGCGCCCGGTACCAAGGGGAGGTGGCGGGCCGCCCCGCTGCCCCAGTGGCGCCCCGGCGGCCGGGCCCACGCCAACTGGGGCGGCTCCACCACCGCCGTCTTCGCCAGGGCCGGCTACCCCCGAGACGCCCTGGACTTCGCCGTCTGGCTCAACACCGACCCGCAGTCGATCGCCCTGCTCATCCAGGGCGGCTACGGCTTCCCCAGCGCCAAGGCCGGCTACGCCGCCACCGCCCTCGACGCCGACAAGGACTTCTTCGGCGGCCAGCCCTACAGCCGGGTCTTCGCCGACGCCGGGGCCCACGTGGACACCAGCTGGCAGTGGGGGCCGGGCGTGGACACCCTCTTCCAGCGGCTCGGCGACGCCTTCACCGACGCGCTGGCCGACGGCGGCTCGTTCCGCTCGGCGCTCACCCAGGTGCAGCGCCAGACCGTCGCCGACCTGCGGGACAAGGGCCTGAAGGCGGAGAGCGGCACATGAAGCGGCGCATGAGCGGACGCGGCGGGCCCGCGGCCGGGGCGGCCACCGCGCGGCGCCCGCGCCGGGTCGCACGCCGGACCGCGCGCCCCGGCGGCCGCGACGCCCGGGCCGCGGCCGGCTTCGTCCTGCCCTTTCTCGCCGTCTTCGCCCTCTGCTACCTCGCCCCCGTCTGCTACGCGGTGTGGACCAGCCTGCGGCGCACCACCCGCACCGGACCGCTCGGCCTGGGCACCGAGCGCGAGGCGTTCGCCGGCCTCGTCAACTACGCCCAGGCGCTGGCCGACGACCGGTTCCTGGCCGGCTTCGGCCGGGTGCTGCTCTTCGGCGCCGTCCAGATCCCGCTGATGACGGTGCTCGCCACCGCGCTGGCGCTGCTCCTGGAGAGCGCCGCCGCCCGCTGGGTCGCCTTCTTCCGCGGCGCCTTCTTCCTGCCCTACGGGGTGCCCGGGGTGATCGCCTCGATCCTGTGGGGCTTCCTCTACGTCCCCGGCCTCAGCCCGCTGGTGCGGATCGCCCAAGGAGCCGGCTGGGACGTCGACTTCCTCTCCCGCGGCAGCGTGCTGTGGTCCCTGGCCAACATCGTCACCTGGCAGTTCACCGGCTACACCATGCTGGTGCTGATCGCCCAGCTGAAGTCCGTCCCCGGCGAGCTGTACGAGGCCGCGCGGATCGACGGCGCGAGCGCCTGGCAGGTGGCCCGCCACATCAAGCTCCCGCTGCTCCGCCCGGCGCTGGTGCTCACCACCGTCTTCAGCATCATCGGCACCCTCCAGCTGTTCGCCGAGCCGATGGTGCTGCGCCCGCTCACCTCCGCCATCGACTCCGGCTACACCCCCAACCTGCACGCCTACAGCGAGGCGTTCGTCGGCGGCAACCAGCACCGGGCGGCGGCCGAGGCGGTGCTGCTGGCGCTGGTGGCGTGCGCGGCCTCGTCCGTCTTCCTGCGGCTGGCCGGCGGGCGCCGGAAGGACCGCCGATGAGCAGCCCGGTCCCGGTGCGCCACCGGATCATCACCAGCTCCCTGCTGGCCGTCGCCGCCCTCTACTTCCTCGCGCCCGTCTACTGGCTGGCCGTCTCCGCCACCAAGAACAGCGCCGACCTCTTCGGCACCTTCGGCTTCTGGTTCTCCGGCCACCCGCGGCCGCTGGCCCACCTCGCCGCCGTCCTCACCTACGACCACGGCGTCTACGTCCGCTGGTTCGCCAACTCCCTGCTCTACGCCGGGGCCGGCGCGGTCTGCGCCACCCTGCTGTCCGCCGCGGCGGGCTACGCGCTGGCGAAGTTCCCGTTCCGGGGGCGGGAGGCGGTCTTCGGCCTGGTGCTGGCCGGGGTGCTGATCCCGTCCACCGCGCTGGCCCTGCCGCTGTACTTCCTCTTCAGCGCGCTGGGCCTGGCCGACACCTACGCGGCGGTGCTGATCCCCAGTGTGGTCAGCCCGTTCGGGGTCTATCTGTGCCGGATCTACGCGGCCGCGGCGGTGCCGGACGCGCTCCTGGAGGCGGCCCGGATCGACGGCGCGGGCGAGGCGCGGATCTTCGCCGGGCTGGGGCTGCGGCTGATGGGCCCGGCGCTGGTCACCGTCTTCCTGTTCCAGTTCGTGCACATCTGGAACAACTACTTCCTGCCGCTGGTGATGCTCTCCGACTCCGGCCTCTACCCGGTCCAGTTGGGGCTGACGACGTGGCTGGGCTACGCGGACCGGCAGCCGGTGCTCTACCAGTACACGGTTGGCGGCGCGCTGCTGTCCGTACTGCCGCTGATGGCCCTGATGACGGTGCTCCAGCGGTACTGGCGCACCGGGCCGGCCGAGGGCGGCGTCAAGGCGTGACCACGCGGCCGGCACCGACCCGGGCGTGACAGTATCGCTGTCATGACTACTTCCGACGCTGCTGCCACCCCGGCCGGGTCCCCGGCCGAGCCCTCGTCCGCCGCCAAGCCGGCCCCCCGCGACCCCTGGGACCTGCCGGACGTCTCCGGCCTGGTGATCGGCGTCCTCGGCGGCACCGGCGACCAGGGCCGCGGCCTGGCCTACCGGTTCGCCCGGGCCGGCCACAAGGTGATCATCGGCTCCCGGGCCGCCGAGCGGGCAGAGGCCGCCGCCGACGAGCTGGGCCTGGGCGTCGAGGGCGCCGCCAACGCCGACTGCGCCCGGCGCAGCGACGTGGTGATCGTCGCGGTGCCCTGGGAGGGCCACGCCAAGACCCTCGAGGCGCTCCGCGCGGAGCTGGCCGGCAAGCTGGTGATCGACTGCGTCAACCCGCTCGGCTTCGACAAGAAGGGCGCCTACGCGCTCCGGCCCGAGGAGGGCAGCGCCGCCGAGCAGGCCGCCGCACTGCTGCCGGAGTCCCGGGTCACCGCCGCCTTCCACCACCTCTCCGCGGTCCTGCTCCAGGACCCGGAGATCGCCGAGATCGACACCGATGTGATGGTGCTCGGCGAGCGCCGCGCCGACACCGACCTGGTGCAGGCGCTGACCGCCCGCATCCCCGGCATGCGCGGCGTCTTCGCCGGCCGGCTGCGCAACGCCCACCAGGTCGAGTCGCTGGTCGCCAACCTGATCTCGGTCAACCGCCGCTACAAGGCGCACGCCGGGCTCCGGGTCACCGACGTCTGAGCCGGCCCCGCACCGGCTTCCGGGTCCGGGCGGGGGAGGGGCCGGCGGGGCGCCGCCCGGCATAAGGGACACTGGGACGGACCGCACGACCCGACAGGAGCCGACCCCATGCCCTCCCTGCCCCCGCCCGGACCGGACCGGCGCCTCGCCGCCCTCGCCCTCGCCGTGTGCGTGCTCGCTGTCGCCGCGGGGGTGGTCTCCTTCGTCGAGGGCAGCTTCGTCGGCATCGTGTGGGTCCTGCTGGCGGGCGTCTCCAGCAACATGGCGTGGTACTACGTCCGCAAGGCGAAGCTGGAGCGGGCCCGCCGGGCCGAGGCCACCGGCGGCCCCGCCGCCTGACGGCTCTCGAAGACGGGCCCGGGGCGCGTCCCTACGCCGTCCCGGTCCCGACGAGCTGCGGCACCTGCGGCTCGCCCTGCCAGAAGCGGAAGAACTCCTGGCCCCAGTAGGTGTCCCAGGCCGGCACGCCCAGCCCCCGCAGGACGGTGTGCACCAGCTCGAAGAAGACCTGGTTGACCTCGGGCACCCACAGCAGCCCGAAGACCGCCAGCATCCCGAATGGCGCGTACGGCGCGACCTGCCGCCGCACCCGGTCCGACAGCCAGGGTTCGAGCACGCCGAAACCGTCCAGGCCGGGCACCGGGAGGAAGTTCAGGATCGCGGCGGTCACCTGGAGCAGCGCCAGGAACGCCAGCGCGTAGCGGAACGGGTCCGGGATGCCGTCCAGGGCGTGCAGCCAGAACGGCGCGCTGACCACCGCGGCGAACAGGGCGTTGGTCAGCGGCCCGGCCGCCGAGATCATGCTGTGCTTCCAGCGGCCGCGGATCCGGCCGCGCTCGATGAACACCGCGCCGCCCGGCAGCCCGATCCCGCCCATGACCACGAAGAGCACCGGCAGCACGATGCTCAGCAGCGCATGAGAGTAGACGAACGGGTTGAGGGTGAGATAGCCCTTCGCGCCCACCGTGATGTCGCCGCCGTGCAGCGCGGTGCGGGCGTGCGCGTACTCGTGCAGGCACAGCGACACCACCCAGGCCGCCGTCACGAACAGGAAGACCGCGAAGCCGGTGCTGGCCGCGAGCGTCCCGCTCCAGACGGCCCAGCCGGAGACCGCCAGTATGGCGACGAGCGCGAGGAAGACCGGGCTGACGCGGCGGTCGGCGCGCGGGATTGCGGTGGTCATCGGTACGGGGCTCCCAAGGGGTCGGTCGTGGGCGGTCGGTTGCGGGCGGGGTTTCCCGGCCACGGGCGGGGATTCCGGCCACGGGCCCGCGGACGGGCCGCCCATGACCGTAACCGCCGGGCCGCCGCCGGCGCACGGGCCGGAGCGGGCCGGGGCCGGGCTGGGCGTGCCGGGTCGGGCCGGGTCGGGCACGCCCCGTACCCGGAAACGTCGTTCGGTGCCCGGGGAGTTCCGGCGGCGGGCGACAATGGGCCGGTGCGCTACGGAATTCTCGGCACCACCCGGGCCGGCCGGGCCGACGGCACCCCCGTCGCCCTGGGCGGCCCCCGGCTGCGCGCCCTGCTGGCCGCGCTCGCGCTGCGCCCCGGCCGGGCGCTGCCCGCGGACGCCCTGATCGCCGACGTCTGGGCCATGGACCCGCCGGCCGACGCGCCCGGCGCCCTCCAGGCGCTGGTCGGCCGGCTGCGCCGGGCCCTGGGCCGTTCCGCGATCGCCTCCGTGGACGGCGGCTATCTGCTGTGCGCCGAGCCGGACGCGGTCGATCTGCACCGCTTCGAGCGGCTGACGGCGGAGGGCGGCCGGGCGCTGGACGCCGCCGACCCGGACCGCGCCGCGGCCCTGCTCGACGAGGCGCTGGCGCTCTGGCGCGGCCCGGCCCTCGCCGACCTGCCGGAGGCGGCCGTCGAGGCGGCCCGCGCCGAGAGCCGTCGGCTGGACGCCCGGCGCATCCGTCTCGCCGCCGACCTCGCCCTGGGGCGGGCCGCCCACGCGCTGCCCTCCCTGACCGCGCTGTGCCAGGACCACCCGCTGGACGAGCCCCTGCACGCGCTGCGGCTGCGCGCCCTGCGCGCCGCCGGCCGCACCGCCGAGGCGCTCGCCGCGTACGAGGAGATACGCACCGGCCTCGCCGAGCGGCTGGGCGCCGACCCCGGCCCGGAGCTGCGCGCCCTGCACGCCGAACTGCTCCAGCCGGACCTCGCGAGGGTCCCGGCGGGCACGGCGGTCCCGGCAGTCGTGTCGGTCCCAGTGGCGGTTGCCGCCGTGCCCGCCGCGCCAACTGCCCCGGACGCCCCTGCCCCCGCCCCGGAAGCGCCCGCCGCCCCCGCCCGTCCCGGCAACCTCCGGGCCCGCCTCACCTCCTTCGTCGGCCGCGAGCAGGACCTCGCCGCGCTCCGCGCCGATCTGGCCGCGCACCGGCTGGTGACGCTGCTGGGTCCGGGCGGCGCCGGCAAGACCCGGCTCTCCCAGGAGGGCGCCGAGACCGCCGCGGCCGCCCTGCCGGACGCCTGGCCGCACGGCGTCTGGCTGGCCGAACTGGCCCCGGTGGACGACCCGCGGACGGTGCCGGAGGCGGTGCTGACCGCGCTCGGGGCCCGCGAGACCGTCGTCCGGGCCACCACCGCCGAAGGTCTGCGGGCCGCCGCCGACCACGCCGTCCGCGACCCGCACGCCCGGCTCGCCGAACACTGCGCCGACCGCCGGATGCTGCTGGTCCTGGACAACTGCGAGCATGTGATCGGCGCCGCCGCGGAGCTCGCCGAACGGCTGCTCACCGCCTGCCCGGGCGTGACGGTGCTGGCCACCAGCCGGGAGCCGCTGGCCGTGCCGGGCGAGGTGCTGCGGCCGGTGGAGCCGCTGCCCGACCCGGTCGCGCTGCGGCTGCTGGCCGACCGCGGGGCCGCCGCCCGCCCCGGCTTCCGGGTCGACGCCGACGAGGCGACCGCGATCGCCTGCGCCGAGATCTGCCGCCGGCTCGACGGCCTGCCGCTGGCGATCGAACTCGCCGCCGCCCGGCTCCGCCTGATGACGCCCCGTCAGCTCGCCGACCGCCTCGACGACCGCTTCCGGCTCCTGACCAGCGGCAGCCGCACCCTGCTGCCGCGCCAGCAGACCCTGCGCGCGGTGGTCGACTGGTCCTGGGACCTCACCGACGAGCCCGAGCGGGCGGTGCTGCGCCGGCTGTCGGTCTTCGCCGGGGGCTGCGACCTGGCCGCCGCCGAGGAGGTCTGCGCGGCCGGCGGCGTGGCGCCGTACGAGGTCGCCGGGCTGCTCGGCTCGCTGATCGACAAGTCGCTGGCGGTGGCCGACCCGGACGGCGCCGCCGACGACTCCGGGGCCGCCGGGGCCGGGGCGCAGATGCGCTACCGGCTGCTGGAGACCGTCGCCGAGTACGCCGGGGAGCGGCTGGACGAGGCCGGGGAGCGGGCCGCCACCGAGCGCCGCCACCTGGTCCGCTACCGCGAACTGGCCCGCACCACCGACCCGTTGCTGCGCGGCCGCGGGCAGCGCGCCGCGATCGACCGGCTGCAGCTGGAGCACGACAACCTCCGTACCGCGCTGCGCCGGGCGATCGCCGCCGGCGACGAGCACGAGGCGCTGTGCCTGGTGCTCTCCCTCCAGTGGTTCTGGTCCCTGCGCGACCACCGCGGCGAGGCCCACACCTGGGCCCGCGCCGCCGGCGCCCTGGGCCCCAACCCGTTCACCCCGCCCGTCGTCCCCGCCCCCGACCTGTACGAGCGGCCCATCGACGCACCCCCGCCGATGGCCCCCGCACAGCTGGCGGAGGCCCGTCGCCAGGTGCGGCTGGTGGCGCTGTCCACCCTCGACGCCGGCCTGCGGGCGCTGCACAGCCCGGAGATGCGGGAGGAGCTGTCCGGGATCCTCGCCGCCTACCGGCCCGGGATGCCGCAGACCTGCAAGGTGCCCGGGGTGATGTGGTACTTCGCGGTGGTGCTCACCGGCCGCTGGGAGGACCTGAGCGGACTCCTCGACGCCGCGGTCGAGGCGTGCCGCCGCCACGGCTACGACTGGGAGCTGGCCTTCGTCCTCCAGCTGCGCTCCCGGGTGCGCAACGGCCGCCGCGGCGGGCCGGCCCGGGCGGCCTCGTACGCTGACGAGGCACTGCGGATCTTCCACCGGCTGGGCGACGCCTGGGGCGCGTCCGAGGCCCTGGCCGGCCGCGGCGAGACCGCCGAGAAGCGTGGCGCGTACGACGCCGCTGCGCACGACTACAAGGCCGCCATGGTGCACGCCGAGGCGCTGGGCGCCCACGGTCAGACCCTGATGCTGCGCGCCCGGCTGGGCGGCGTGCTGTTCGAGTCCGGCCGGGCGGACGAGGGCGAGCGGATGCTGCGGGAGGTGCTGGCCGAGGCGGAGACCCGCAGCAGCGGCCGGGACGCGGTGCCGTTCACGCGCATGGCGCTGGCCGTGCAGATGTCGGTCACCGGGCGTATCCAGGAGGCCCGCCGCGAACTCCTCGCCGTGCGGGAGACGTTCGCCGGGCACGGCCCGGATCTCTTCCTGGGCCTGCTGGACTCTCTGCTGCTCTCGCTGGACGTGGACGAGGGGCAGCACGGTCCGGAACTCCTCCCGCGGCTCCGGCGGGCGCTGGAGCTGACCCGGGACCCGCTCACGGAAATGGTCGACCCGGATCTGCCGGTGGTGCAACTGATGCTCGGCGCCCGGGTGTTGGCGGCCGTCCGGGGCGCGGCCGGGGCCCGGGACGCGGCCCGGCTGATCGGCGCCTTCGACGCCCTGTGGGGCGGCGCGCAGGTGCCGCCGCGCTCCGTCCGCGAGGGCCGGGCGCGCGCCGAGGAGGCCGTCCGCGCGCTGCTGGCCGACCCGGACTACGAGGCCGCCCGGGCCGAGGGCGGTGGCCTCTCGCTCGACGAGGCCGCCGCCCTCCTCTGACGCGCGTCAGGTCTTGGAGCGGAACTTCCTGACCGCGAGCGGCATGGCGACGGCGGTGACGGCGACCGTCCAGCCGAGGGTGATCAGCGCCGAATGGGCCACCGCGCCCTGGCCGTTGATCAGCGCGCGGACCGCGTCCGCGAGGTTGGACAGCGGGTTGACCTTGGCGAAGCCCTCCAGCCAGCCGGGCATCGACGCCGTCGGCGCGAAGATCGACGAGCCGAACTGGAGCGGCATCAGCACCAGCGTCGCCATGCCCTGCACCGCCTGCGGCGTCTTTACGCTGAGCCCCAGCAGGATGAAGATCCACATCAGGGCGGCGCCGAAGACCGTGGACAGCAGGACCGCGCCGGCGAACTCCAGCAGCGAGCCGCGTATTTCGAGGCCCAGCAGGGCGCCCATGCCCAGCAGGATCGCGGTGGCCAGCAGCATCCGGCCGACCTCGATCACGATCTTGGCTATCAGGACCGAGGACCGGGCGATCGGCATCGTCCGGAAGCGGTCCATCACGCCGTTGCGGAAGTCCTCGTTGACGCCGGTGCCCACCGCCATGGCGACGTTGATGCCCATCATCGCCATCAGGCCGGGCACCAGATACTGCACATACCCGTGCTGGTTGCCCTTGCCGGCGATCGCGCCGCCGAAGACGTAGACGAACAGCAGGATGAAGATGACCGGCATCAGGAGGACGTCGAACAGCGTCTGCGGGTCGTTCTTGATCTGGACGAGGTTGCGCCGGGCCAGTGCGCCGATGTGCCGCAGATTGCTCCGCAGCCCGATCCGGCCCTCGTCCGCGCCGGCCTTCCCGGCCGGCGCCGTCATCGTCGCGGCACTCATGCCGTCACCTCCGCGTACTGCCGGTCGTTGGCGTCGCCGGCCGTGCCGCCGTCCGCCGCGTCGGACGTCTTCTGGCCCGTGACGGCCAGGAACACCTCGTCCAGGCTGGGCAGATGGGTGGATATCCCGGCCAGCGCGAAGCCTTGCCGGCCGAGCAGCCCGACCACCGCGGTCAGCTGCTCGTCGCTGACGATGGGTACGTTGACCACACCCCCGTCGTGGTCGGCCGTCGCCCCGGCGACGCCGTCCAGACCGGCCTGGGCGACGGCGCCCGCCATCTGGTCCAGCTCGCCCGCCGCGGCCGGCCGGATCTGCAGCGTCCGCCCGCCGACCTTGGCCTTCAGCTCCTCGACCCGGCCCTCGGCGATGACCCGGCCGCGGTCGATCACCGTCAGCTCGTCCGCCAGCTGCTCGGCCTCTTCCATGTACTGCGTCGTCAGCAGCACCGTCGCGCCCTCGCGCACCATCCGCCGGACCTCCTCCCACACCTCGTTCCGCGTGCGGGGGTCCAGGCCGGTGGTCGGCTCGTCCAGATAGAGGACCGCGGGCCGGCCGATCATCGAGGCGGCCAGGTCGAGCCGGCGCCGCATGCCGCCGGAGTACTTCCCGGCCGGGCGCCGGGCGGCCTCGGTGAGCGAGAACCGCTCCAGCATCGCGTCGGCGCGGGACCGGGCCTCCTTGCGGGAGAGGTCCAGCAGCCGCCCGATCATGTAGAGGTTCTCCCAGCCGGAGAGCTTCTCGTCGACCGAGGCGTACTGCCCGGTCAGGCCGATCCGGCGGCGCAGCGCGCGGGGCTGGCGCAGCACGTCGCAGCCGGCCACCACGGCGTGGCCGGCGTCCGGCACCAGGAGGGTGGACAGGCAGCGGACGAGGGTGGTCTTGCCGGCGCCGTTGGGGCCGAGGACACCGAGCACGGTGCCCTCCCGCACGTCCAGGTCCACCCCGTCGACGGCCTTGACCTCGCCGAAGTGCTTGACCAGACCGCGCACCTCAACGGCGTTGCCGCCCCTGGTGGTTGTCGTCTTTCGCGTCATGCCCTCAACGGTGCCGCACGCCACCGACAACGCACCGACAGGCCGCCGACAGCCCGGTGGCAGCGGCTGTCGGCGGCCCGTCCGCCGGGCCTCAGTGGAAGGTGTGCTCCTCGGCCGGGAAGGCGCCGCCGACCACGTCCTCGGCGAACTCCCGGGCCGCGTCGCCGAGCAGCTCCCGCAGCCGGAGGTACTGCTTGACGAACCGCGGCACCCGGCCGGCGGTGAAGCCCGCCATGTCGGTCCACACCAGCACCTGGGCGTCGCACTCGGCCCCGGCGCCGATGCCGACGGTCGGGATGTGCAGCGAGCGGGTGACCTCGGCCGCCAGCTCGGCCGGCACCGCCTCCAGGACCACCGAGAACGCCCCGGCGTCCTGCACCGCCTTGGCGTCCCGCAGCAGCTGCTGGGCGGCCTCCTCGCCGCGGCCCTGGACCGGGTAGCCGCCGAAGGCGTGCACCGACTGCGGGGTCAGCCCGACGTGCGCCATCACCGGGATGCCGGACGAGACCAGCAGCTCCACCTGGTGCGCGGAGCGCTCCCCGCCCTCCAGCTTGACGGCGCCCACCCCGGCCTCCTTGACCAGCCGGGTGGCGCTGCGCAGCGCCTGGACCGGGCCTTCCTGGTACGAGCCGAACGGCAGGTCGGCGACGACCAGGGCGCGCTTGGTGCCGCGGACCACCGCCGCGGACAGCATGGTGATCTCGTCCAGCGTGACCGGCACGGTGGACTCGTAGCCGAGGTGGCAGTTGCCCATCGAGTCGCCGACGAGCAGCACCGGGATGCCGGACTCGTCGAAGACCGAGGCGGTCATCGCGTCGTAGGCGGTGAGCATCGGCCACTTCTCGCCGCGCTCCTTGGCGGCGGCGATGTCGCGGACGGTGAGGCGGCGCGAGGCGGTGCCTCCGTAGAGCGCCTTGGGGTTGTCCTTGGCGGGCTTGGCGGTGGGCTCGGCGGTGGCCCCCGCGGCCGGCTTCCGGGCAGGCGAAAGCTGCGTCATGGTGACGGCTCCTGTTTCCTCATCTCGAAGCACCCTGACGGTGTCTCCGGACTCCCGTCCATGCTGGCACGGGGTGCCCCTGGAGCAAAAGGGGGCGGCGGCCGGCCGTGCGCGGCCGCCCCGGGGGCGGGGGAGCGGGCGCGGGTGAAGACCGGCGACGGGCCGCCGGGCACCGGGTCGCTCCGGCGAACCGGTGGCCTCGGACGGCGACTCACCAATACGGAACGGTCCCGTATCGCAACGAGCGTATGGTGACGCCATGGCCACCTCACCGCCCCCGCCGGGCGCACCCGGCGCTCCCGGTCCCTGCGGCGCGTCCGCCGCCTCCCGCATCCCCGCGCACATCCACCGCAGGCGCTGGCTCATCCTCTCCGTGCTGATGCTCAGCCTGCTGATCGTGGTGCTGGACAACTCCATCCTCAACGTCGCGATGAAGACCATCGCGACCCCGGCCCCGGCCGGCCTCGGCGCCACCCAGAGCGAGCTGGAGTGGGCGATCAACTCCTACACGCTGGTCTTCGCCGGGCTGCTGTTCACCTCCGGCCTGCTCGGCGACCGCCTCGGCCGGAAGAAGGTCCTCCTCTTCGGTCTGACGGTCTTCGGCACCGGCTCGGTGCTCGCCGCGGTCTCCGCCTCGCCCACCCAGCTCATCGCCTTCCGCGCCCTGATGGGCCTGGGCGGCGCCTTCGTCATGCCGGCCACCCTCGCCATCCTGATGAACGTCTTCGACCGCGAGGAGCAGCCCCGGGCGATCGGCATCTGGGCCGGTGGCGTCGGGCTGGCCATCGCCATCGGCCCGATCGCCGGCGGCCTGCTGCTCGACCACTTCTGGTGGGGCTCGGTCTTCCTCGTCAACGTCCCGATCGTGCTGATCGCGCTGGCCGTGATGGTGGTCCTGGTGCCCGACTCCAGGGACCCCGCCCCTGGGAGGCTGGACCCGGTCGGCGTGCTGCTCTCCGTGGTCGGCCTGATCCTGCTGGTCTACGGGATCATCAAGGGCGGCCAGCTCGCCGACTTCACCGCACCCCGGGTGCTGGCCACGGTGCTGAGCGGCCTGGTGGTGCTGGCCGGGTTCGTCGTCCACCAGAAGCGCAGCGACCACCCGTCCATCGACATCGGCCAGTTCCGCAAGCCGGCCTTCTCGGCCGCCGTCGCCGCCATCGCGCTGGTCTTCTTCGCGCTGATGGGCGTCACGTTCTTCATCGTCTTCTACGTCCAGACCGTGCGCGGCTACAGCCCGCTGGAGTCCGGGCTGCTGATCCTGCCGCTGGCCGCCGCCCAGCTGGTCTTCGCGCCCCGGGCCCGGCTCGCGGTGGACCGCTTCGGGGCCCGCGCGGTGTGCACCGTCGGCATGCTGGTGGTGGCCGTCACCATGGCCGGGATGCTGCTGCTGGGTACCGACACCCCGATCTGGGTGCTGGAGGTGCTGTTCTTCCTCCAGGGCACCGGCATGGCGCACATCATGCCGCCGGTCACCGTCACGATCATGCAGTCGCTGCCGCGCGAGAAGGCCGGCTCCGGCTCGGCGCTCAACAACATCTTCCGGCAGGTCGGCGGCACCCTCGGCATCGCCGTCCTGGGCTCGCTGCTCTCCACCAGCTACCGCACCGGCATCCAGGGCAGCCTCGACGCGCTGCGCGGGGTGCCCGACCCGGTGCGGGCCGCGGCCGGCGAGTCCATCGAGGCCACCCTCGGCCTCGCCGCCCGGCTGCACCCGCTGCCCGCCCGCGCGCTGACGATCAAGGCCGACGACGCCTTCCTGCACGCCATGCACGTCACCGCGCTGGGCTCGGCGGCCGTCTCGTTGGTCGGGGCCGTGATCGTCGCCGCGTTCCTGCCGGGCAAAATGGGCCCGGCCCCGCACGCCGCGGAGCCGCGGGACGGACGGAAGGCGGGCGCAGCACGATGAGCCGGGTGGCGGAAGACCGCGGACGGGCGGCCGGGGCGCGAGCGGGTGCGGCGGCCCCCCGGCGCCCGGGCCGCCCGCGCAGTGCCGCGGCCGACTCCGCCATCGTCGAGGCGGTGCTCCGGCTGATCGAGGACGGTGTCGCGATAGGCGAGCTGTCCATGGAGCGGATCGCCCGGGAGGCCGGGGTGGGCAAGGCCACCCTCTACCGCCGCTGGTCCGGCAAGAGCGCGCTGCTGCTCGATGTGATGCGGTCGCTGGACGTGCCCTGCCCGCCGCCGGACGGCGGCTCGGTCCGCGAGGACCTGGTGCGGCTGCTGGAGTTCCTGCGCCGCCGCGGCCTGTCCCAGCGCAGTTCGGCCGTGCTGCGCACCGTCGTCAGCCACGTCCGGTCCCAGCCCGAGCTGTGGGCGGAGTACCACACGACGGTCGTCCGGGCCCGGCACGAGGCGCTGCTCGCGGTGCTGCGGCGCGGGGTGGCCGGCGGCGAGATCCGCGCCGACCAGGACCTGGAGACCCTCGCCGACCTCTTCATCGGCCCCTTCCTGGCCCGCGCCCTCCTGCACGAGTGGAAGGAACTGCCCGAGGGCCTCGCCGAGGACATCGTCGACGCGGTGCTGGACGGCGTCCGGCCGCGGACGCCGGCGGAGCCCGGCCGCGTATGACGGGACCATGCCCGTTCTGTCACAGCCGCCGTCACGAACGCCCGGACCGGAACCCGGGCCCCCGGGCCCACCGTCCTCCCCTGCGGAACGCGCGGACGGATCCGGCGCAAGGACGTGAGACGGATCTAAGAAAGCGTTTCACGGCCATCACCTAGGGTCGAAGATCACAGGTGAGGCGCACCGGAGCAGGGCGGCAAGGCAGTGAGGACAGCGGTATGGCGCAGGCATACATGACGGAGCCGGAACAGGGCCGGGGGCCCGAGCGGGCCGGTGCCCGGTCCGGGCGCCTGCGGAACTGGTGGCGCCGCGAAGGGATGTGGCGGCGCGGCATCGTGCTCGCGGTGCTCGCGGTGCTCCTCGGGCTGGCGCTGCTGCTGCACGCCCGGATCCCCAACACCGCGGGAAATCTGGGGAGTCTGCTGGAGACCTTCCTGCCGTGGCTGGGGCTGGGCGTCCCGCTGCTGCTGCTCTGCGCCCTGCTGCGCCGCTCGGCGACCGCGCTGGTGGCGCTGGTGCTGCCGGTGGTCGCCTGGGTCAGCCTCTTCGGCGGGCAGATCACCGACAAGTCCGGCACCGGCGGCAATCTGACGGTGCTCAGCCACAACGTCGACGCGGACAACAAGGAGCCGGCGGCCACCGCCCGGGACATCGTGGCGTCCGGCGCCGACGTGGTCGCCCTGGAAGAGCTGACCGGCAAGGCACTTCCCGTGTACCGCAAGGGACTTGCCGCCGCCTACCCGTATCACACCGTGCAGGGCACCGTCGGCCTGTGGAGCAAGCGCCCGCTCGCCGACACCCGGCCGGTGGACATCAAGATCGGCTGGGTGCGGGCGCTGCGCGCCACCGTCAGCGCCCCCGACGGCCGGCAGGTCGCGGTCTACGTCGCCCACATGCCCTCGGTACGGGTCCACGTCGACAAGGGCTTCACCGCCAACCAGCGCGACGGCAGCGCCCGGGCGCTGGGCGAGGCGATCGCCGCCGACCCGGTCCGCCAGGTCGTGCTCCTGGGCGACCTCAACGGCACCATGAACGACCGCTCGCTGGCCCCGCTCACCTCCCAGCTGCGCTCCGCCCAGGGCGCCGCCGGCGACGGCTTCGGCTTCAGCTGGCCGGCCGGCTTCCCGATGGCCCGGATCGACCAGATCTTGGTGAAGGGCATCGACCCCGTCAAGGCCTGGGTACTCCCGGCCACCGGCAGCGACCACCGCCCGGTGGCGGCCACCCTGAAGATCTGAACCCGGCCGCGCGGACCGCCCGCGCCGGGCATCACCGAAACGGCGACAACGGGCGGAGCCGAAGGCACCGGCTGAAGAACACCCAGACCCTTCTCACGAAAAGACGTAAACGGCTCGTACTGCGAATACCGAAATGCCCCCGCTCCGGCCAGGTGCCGGAGCGGGGGCACTTTGCGTTTCGGCAGAGCCGGATGGCCACGCTATGTGGCAGCTTTCAACTCGCGCACCATCACCGCGAACCGAGGGGAGTCGGGGAACGGTTGCCGCTCACCCACCTTCCGGTACTTCCATGATTCGTAGAGGGCCTGAACTTTTGGGTGAGCGGTATCTACGAGCAAGACAGCCAGGGCCTCGTTCCTGGCATTCAACAGCGCTTCGTGCAGCTGCTCGGAGAGCCCGTGTTTCCGCCACTTCACCCGCACCATCAGCTCCGACACCGCGAAGGTCGAAGGATCGAACGGGGCCGGAATGAGGTGCTCGCGCCACCATTCGCGTCCGTCGGCAGCCGGCGCTCCGTAGGCGAAGCCCACCGGCTCCGAGCCGTCGTAGCCGACCACGCAAGAGAATCCCGGGTTCTCGCCCCAGTGGTTGACGAACCAGGGAAACCGCTGGTTGAAGGGGTCATCCATCTGAGCCGCGTAGGCGTCGGCGTGCACTTCGAGGAGAACGTCGCGGATCTCGTCGAGGTCGTCGTGTGTGTACCTGCGTAGCTCTATGGTCGCCGTCACGTGGTGCTCCATTCGCTGCGGTAACGATCGCCCCACGCTCGCGCCGTTGAGGCGTCCGGCGCAAGTGTGAGCAGGTCTCGGTAGAAGTCGCCGAGGAGGGAGCGCATGCGAGCGGGCAGTGGCGTGCCCTCCATGAGTGAGAAGACTCCCTCGGTGGTCGCGCATGCCTGTTCCACCTCGCCTTGGTGGAGTTGAGAGAAGGCGAGCCTCGCGGTGGCCAGGGCCCGGTTGCGGCGGAAGTGCTGCGGTAGAGCGGACAGGGCGCGGTAAGAGGCGGCCTCGGCGGCTGGGTGTTCTCCGAGGCGGTCAAGGACAATGGCGGTCAAGGCATGCAGTTCCGCCACGCCGTAGAACTGCATCCATGATGGCCGGGGTTCGGGCTTCGCCTTCAAGAGTGCCGATTCCGCGTAGCGAAGGGATCGAAGTGCGGCGGTGCCGTCCCTCAGATTGGAGTGGCCCAGCGCCGTGCGGGCATGGGCCAAGGACGCAACCATAGGGTCCCGCCGGGTCGCGCCGAGGGCCTGCGCAGCTTGGGCAGCGGCCACTGCCCCGCCGTGGTCACGTCGTTGGTGGGCGAGCATCGCGGTCGCGTTCCATACCTGAACCTGGGCGATTGAGTCCTGTGCCATCCCGGCCAGCCGCAGTGCTTCGTTGAGATGCACCTGTGCCCGGTCGAGCTGGCGTGCATCGATGCAGGACCACGCGGCGTTTGTGGTGTAGCTGGCAGCCAGGCTGAACAGGCGCAACCTGATCCGTTGAGACGCTGAGCCCTTCTGGAGTTCAAGAGCTTCCCTGGCTCCCTGGAGTGTTGCCTCCTCCAGTTCCAAGTGGCCTCCCCGCTGGTCGTCCAAGGCGGTCAACGCGTCAAGACGTTCCCGGAGCCGGGCTACGTCGGGTGCACCAACGGTCAGACGCCGTGAACCGATCAGAGGTGACGCTGCGACACCAACGGATGAACTGATGAAGGTGCGGCGGAACACGTGAGGGCCCTCCTTCGGGCGTGCGTTCGAGGGTGGCGGAGTGAAGCCCAACTCCTCGACGGGGCACCGAAATACTCCCTCCAAGGCACGGCGCTTCGCTTTACGCGGCCAGGTCGACCTTCCGGTCAGCCACGTCCGAACCGTGCGCTCACTCACGGTGTCGTGCTCGCCGGCGGCGCGCAGGTGATCGTTTACAGCCAGAGCCAACTCGCGTTGGGTGAGGCCGAGTTGTTCCATCTTGAACTTCAGACGGGAATTTTCGGTCACCCAACTCACAGTAGCCAGCGAACCGGAAGCTGGCTGCTCTGAGGGCGGAAATTTCCGGGTGCGTGCGAGCAGAAACAGCCCCAACTTTCCTCCCACTCACCACCCCGCAACAGTTCAACTGGACGTAAGCCGATACGGCCTCCGAGCCCCACGGCTCCCGCATCCGGGAGCCGCAAAGGTCAGGTGGGAGCCGGACGTCGTAGCGGTGCCGTGGGCCGGCCCTCTCCCCACCCCCGGGCCGGCCCGCACTCAGCAGCGATCTGTTTGGAGGGTTCTCGATGCCCCCTGCACCACCCCTGCGTCACACGTCCACCGTTGGTCCGCGCTCGCAGCCGGTGAGCGCGCAGCTGACCACCAAGGTCAAGCCCACTCCGAGGGCGGCGAAGGAGTTTCAGGCACGCAGGGGGGACCCCCGTGACTGGGACACCAGCGCCTGGGAGACGTGGCTCCACTACGGCGGTTTGGCGTGACCACCCCGTCCAACTCGCCGGAGGTCAGCGCGGCGCTGCCGGAAGCCGGTGACGTGGTCGAGTACGCCCCCGGGCGTACCGCCGTCGTAACGGACATTGTCGACGGCGTCCCCTGGCTCCGCGACAACGGCTTCAGGGAATGGCCGGCCGACGAATCCGGCGAAATTCGGGTGGTGCAGCGGCGGGCCGAGCCGGGATGGGGGAGGCCCGCCGATGAGCGGTACGCGCCGCCCGCAGGCGGGTCCGCCGAGCAGGCGGGGGCCACGGAACGCCCCACCGTCGAAGACCTCTTGGCACAGGCCGAGAGGCTGAACGAAGAGATCAACAGGCATCAAGAACGGCTCGGAGGCTATCCGGAATGACCTACCCCTCGATGTATGGCTGGCCCGAAGTCCCCCAGCCCGTTGCGGGCTGCGACCGGTGCGTAACGCTCCACCGGGACCGCAAGGTTGCGATCCGGCGCGGGGATGGCAGTGCGGAGAGCGACTTCAACGTCCTGATCCGTCGCCATCACGCGGGGGACCACCGGTGATACCGCGCATCCTGCGGTCTCTACTGCTGTACCTCGTCGGCCGGGCGGACGAGCACTGGTACTGGCTGTATCAGGCTTTGCTGTGCCGCCTCGGCGGCGACCCGCGGGCCGCCGATGCGATGTACGAACACGACCTCTCCGGTCGTCTGGCCACATGCGACACCGCCACCACCCCCCACCCCAAACGGAGGCGCTGAACACATCCGGCAGTGCCTCGGCGGCCGTTGGCCCGGCCGCCGAGGCGGAACGCCACCACACCCGACTCAAGGAATGACAACGCATGCGCGACTTTATCGCCTGCCTGTTCATCTGGTTGGGGGAACCCCTCCGCCAGAGCTTACGCACCCTGCGCCGTCGCGCCCGCGACTGGCTCTCCCCGCCCCCGCCTCCGGGGTCCACCCCCGCCATCCCTCCGCGGGCGGCGTACGACCGGCGCCCTCTGCCCGATCACGTGCGGGACCGCCGTATGCCGCTCGACGGGCACGAGGTCGGCCTCGTGCGCCCGTACTACATGTGGTTCGAGCTGGAACTCGCGGCCCGGCAGACGCGCCGCGTCCAGGTGTCTTGGGGGAGCGCTGGCAGGCCGGCGGCAGTTCATCCGACCGCAGCCCACCGCCCAATCGCTGTGGGAGCCCCGCTATGACGAGGAAAAGGAGTGCGCTCAAGACGTTCTTACCTCTGCCTCGCGACTGCACCACTGACGAGGTAGCAGCCGTGCGGGGCCTGGTGCGCAAGTACGCACGCGACCCCGACGACCGCACCGTAATCCTCGACGCTCTGGGTTTGTCGGAGGACAACGGCCAACCCAGCCAGTCGCATACCTCTTCGCGAGCGCCGCTGGCACACCACGCCTCTCCGCAAGAGGGCGGGACGTGATGCGGCCGTCCCTGCGACTGGGGCGCGCGTTGTGGGCCTTCGAAGAGTGGTGGGGGCGCCACGTCACCCACCGCAAGCTGTACCAGCTCCTCGACGCCGCCCACCTGGGTGTCGAGGCGATGTACACCCCCGAAGAACTCGCCACGGCGGAACGACGCATCAACGAAGAGCTCGCGCGCCGGATCAGGAAAGGAACAACGGGGTCAAGCTCCGACGCCTCGTTCTGGCATGCCGTGCGCGAACTCGAAGAGCCGAGCGGCTAGCCGCCGCCATGACTCCTGCTCCGGGCGGTAGGGGCGGGCTCCCCACCGCCCGGGGCAACCTGCACCGCCGCCGACGCCCTGAGCAAGCACCGTCAGCGGCCCGGGATGGGACGGAGCGCTGCGCCGCTCGGAACGCCCCCGTCCCACCAGCCGCCCGCCCATACCCATGTCAGCCAGCGTGGGCGGGCGGCCGCGACACCGCACCACACCCATGGCGGCCGTTCGGGTTAGGGCCGCACCACGCACCACGCCACGGTGAGCACGAGGAACACCGAAGCGCTCACTGCCAAGACTCCCGCTCCGGGCGACGAGCTCGTTCACCCCGTCCGCGGCCCGGGGCGGGCCAGCAAGAAACCAGCACGCCAAAGGAGAAACGACACACGTGGCACGCAAAGACAAGGCCCCCAGCCCGTGGGCGACGCGATGCACTCCCCGAAGGTGAAGAGGGTCGGCATCACGCCAGATCCGAACGGGAACCGAACCGAGCGTCGCGCCGCGGACAAGCAGAACAAGAAGAAGAACTAGGGCTTCCCAGACTCCGCCCTCTTGCGGCCGGCACAGGCAATCCCGACCGTACGAAGGCGGCACCCCACCCCATCGACAACACCGAGAGGAGGTAAGGACGTTGTCCCACCAGAACGGAGAGAACCAGAACGGGGACACGCGACAGGCGAAGCCGCCGGTCGGTGACCAGCCCGAGGTGATCAACCTGGGCAACGCCGCCACGCTGACGCGCGGCGGGGAGGACACGGGCGTGGAAAACAAGCGCGCGCCCTACGACTGATCGCACCAGCACGTCACCAAGGTGGCCCCCGCGCTCCGGCACGGGGGCCACCCGTCTCATCCCCTACCGCACTGCCGAAAGAGGTGGCACGGCCCATGCGTTGGTTTGGAGGATGCGCTCCGGACGGCCCGCAGATCATCCCTGAGGGCGCCCGGGTGCTCTGGAGCGAACCCCGGCTATGGATGGCAGGCAAATGGCCAACCCCGCTGATACACATGGCCAAGAGCAGAACCGCGCTCCTGGCCGTCATCGGCCCCTGCGCTGCCACGCAGCAGGACCTCGCACCCGCCCTCACCGCCCGCGACCTCGCCAAGGCCGTCGGGCACTGGCCCGGGTCCTACACCGCCGTGCGCTTCACCACCCGCGCCGTGGTTGAGATCGTCACCGATCCCTCCGGCGCCTGCCCTCTCTACACCACCCAAACCCCCAACGGCCTCGTGTGGGCCTCCAGCGCCCGCGCCCTCGCCTCCCTCGCCAGCGGGGAGATCGACCCCGATTGGCTCGCCAGCTACCTCTGGGACACCGCGGCGCCCACCGACGACCGCAGCCCGTGGAAGGGAGTTCGCCCCGTACCACCCGGCCACGTCCTCACCCTCGCCCCGGACGGCGCCCGCTTCATGGACCCCTGGTGGTCGGCCCCGACTCCGCGCCCGCGCACCGAAGCCCTCAGCGGCCTTCGCCACGCACTGACCGAGGGCATACGCGCCCGCGTCGAAAACACCCCCTCCGCCACCGACCTCGGCGGCACCGACTCTGCCACCCTCGCGGTCATCGCCGCCCGCCACCGCCCACTCACCGCCATCACCGCCCACCCCCTCGGTCACACCGAGGGCGGCGACCTCGACTACGCCCGCGCTCTCCGCGTACCGGGCTTGACCAAGATCGAATTCCCTGTCGAGACAGGGCACTTGCCGTTCTCACCTGCCGCAACGCCGATCCCGGCGACCGACGAGCCACCGCCCTCCACCGCCGTGTGGGCCATGCTCTCTGCCCAACTCCGCCTCGCAAGAGCCCACGGAACCCTCCGGCACCTCACCGGCGACGGCGGCGACCACCTCTTCCTCACCTCACCCCGACACCTCGTGGACTACGCCCACAACCGGCGCTGGCTCCCCCTCGTCCGCGACGCCCTGGCCTGGGCACGCCTCCGCCGGCAAGCTCCCGGCCCACTCATCGCCGCCGCACTCCGACGCGACACCGAAGGCATCGCGCGCCCCGGGCTGGCCCGCCCGCCCTGGCTCACTGCTGACCCCTCCGCACCCCGCTGGCGTCCGGTCACCGACACCCAGGCTCTGATCGCCTCCATCCGCACCGTGGCACGGACCGCCCACGCCGACACCCAACTCTGCGACGCGGTCGGCATCGAACTGCACAACCCCTACCTGGACGGCACGGTCCTGACCGCCGTCGCCTCCGCCCCAGCCAAAGACCGGTTCTCCGCACATCGATACAAGCCCCTCCTCGTGGACGCCGTAGGCGACTTGCTCCCCGCACCCCACCGCGACCGCGCCACCAAAGGTGTTTTCACCTCCGCTTTCCACCACGGCCTCCGCACCAACCTCGACCACGTCCTGGACCTCACCGATGGCCACCTCGCCGCCCGCGGCCTGATCAACCCCGTCCCCCTCCGCACTACCCTCCACGCCGCCGCGATGGGCGCACAGACCAACTGGCCCACGCTCCTCGCCACGTTGGCCGCCGAGCAGTGGCTCGCCACCATCAACCGCACTCCGGCCGTCCGATGGCACACCACCACACCCGCCCCGGTGGGTGGCCGATGAACCCCGCCGCGCACACCGTGGTCGCCATCACCGCCAACGCCCGCGTGATCATCAACTACACCACCGGCGACACCGAACTCCGTCGGCTGGACGGCCGGCCCGTCGCCGGCACGGTCGTCCACATCCAGCCCTCCACCCCCACCTGGGGCACAACGGAAACCCGCGCCACCCTCACCCCCAACGGCTCCGCTCCCGCCCGCTGGCGCCTGGCCGCGATCCTGGCGGTACTCCTCACTGCCGCAGCACGCGCGTGCGGACGACGGCGCCGCCGCTTCAGCCGCCTCGTACGACTCGCCTGCATGGGACGACACCTCGCACCCGCGACGTACGCCCAGGCCGAATGTGCCGTCCGCGCCGTCCGCTGGGCCTCGTACGCCATGCCCACCGCCTGGGCCTGCCTTGAGGAATCCGCCGCGGCCGCGGCACTCCTGGCCCTCGCCGGCCGCCGAGCCGAATGGCGCCACGGTGTAGCCACGGACCCCGTACGGTTACACGCCTGGATCGTTGATTCCCGAGGGAGGCCCGTCGAGGAACCCGAGGACACCCTGCTTTACACCGCCACCTACACGCCAGACGGCCCCGGCCCCGCCCGCCGGGCCCGGAGGGAGAACGCAACGTGAGCGCCCCACACATCGTGCTGACCGGTGACCGCCTCGCCCTGGGCATGCCGCGCGAGGACATGCTGCCGGAATACCACCGCTGGGAGACCGACCCCCGCACCCTCCTCGGCTACGGTGCCCAATTCCCCCAGTCCTGGGAATCCCGCGCCGCCGGGTGGGAACGCCTCCGCAAGAGTGCCAGCTCACCGCAGTTCGAAGTCGTCCGGACCGAAGACCAAGCAGCCATCGGCCTCACCACTCTCCACGTCAGCCAGGTGGCTCGGACGGCGGAATTCGTGATGATGCTGGCCCCGCACGAACGCGGCAAGGGGCACGCAGCCGAAGCCACCCACCTCACCCTCGACTGGGCCTTCCACATCGCCTCCCTACGCATGGTCTGGCTCAAGGTCCTCGCACCCAACCACGCAGGCATCGCCGCCTACGAAAAGGCAGGCTTCAAGCACGTCGGCCGCTTGCGCCAATCCGGATACTGGCTCGGGAAGCCCGCCGACGAGCTCCTCATGGACGCCCTGCCGGAAGACTTCGTCGAGCCTTCCGCGGTCACCACATAAACGCGTCGGCTCGAAGTGACGCACGCCATGGGTAGCGTGCGGAATACCGATGTGCAGGCTGCCGCTGTATCTGAGAGCCTGTAGGGCCGGTGTCTTACACACCGGCCTTTTCCGTGCCTGACACCGCAGTCGGCAGCCCCCCATCACCCGCTCGCACACCTCGCCGGAGGACCACCGCGCTATGCCCTTGGCCCTGCTCGCTCTTGCAGTCGCCGCGTTCGGAATAGGCACCGCAGAATTCGTGATGATGGGCCTCCTGCCCAACGTCGCGGCTGATCTCGGGGTGACCGTCCCCACCGCGGGTTGGTTCGTCACCTCGTACGCCCTTGGCGTTGTCATCGGCGCCCCGCTTCTGACGGTGCTGGGGAACCGGCTGCCGCGGAAGCTCACGCTCATCCTGCTCATGGGGCTCTTCACCCTGGGCAACTTCGTGGCCTCGATCGCGCCTGACTTCGGCACCTTGATCATCGGCCGCGTACTGGCCGGCCTGCCGCACGGCGCGTTCTTCGGCGCCGGCGCCGTCGTCGCTGCCCGGATGGTTGTGGAGGAACGCCGTGCGCGCGCCGTGGCCACCATGTTCCTCGGGCTGACCGTAGCCAACATCGTTGGCGTCCCGGTTGGGACTGCCCTGGGTCAGCACCTCGGCTGGCGCGCCACATTCCTCGTGGTCACGGGGATCGGCTTGATCGCCATGATCTCGCTCGCCGCACTGGTTCCACCCATTGCGCAAGATCAGCAGGCAGGGTTCCGATCCGAGTTCCGCGCACTCGGGAACCGGCAGGTGCTGCTGGGGTTGCTGACGACGGTGTTCGGCTTCGCTGGCGTCTTCGCGGTCTACAGCTACCTGTCCTCGATGGTCACCCAGGTAACCGGGCTGCCGGAGTCGGGCGTCAGCGTCGTCCTGGCCCTCTTCGGCGTCGGGATGACGCTGGGCGCGCTGATCGCCGGGCCGCTTACCGACCGGGCCCTGAGGCCCACGCTGTACGGCTCGCTCGCTGCCCTTGCACTCGTCCTGTTGGCGTTCAACTGGGCCGTGCATGTCACATGGGCCATGTACCTCGGCGTCGTGCTCCTCGGCGTCGTCGGCTTCATGACGACCACGCCGCTCCAGATGCTCGTCATGATGAAGGCGAAGGACGCGCCCGGCCTTGCCTCCGCGTCCAACCAGTCGGCGTTCAACCTTGCCAATGCCGGTGGGGCATGGGTTGGCGGTGTCGTCGTATCGGCCGGCTTCGGGTGGACGTCGCCGGCTCTGGTCGGCGCCGCCCTCGCGGCGGCCGGTCTTGCCATCGCCTTGGCCGCGGGAATGTTGGACCGGCACGCCACCGGCTCGATCTCCAGGGTCATCGCCCGCGGCGACAGCCGGGAGAGCCAGGAAGCACACGTCTCCGCATGAGGGCTGCCGTCTGGGCGCCGGTAGGTGCCCAGACGGCTTGATCGACGCTGGCTGGTCCGGGCACCTGTGTGCTTAACTCAGGACAACCGAGTTCGTGATGATGGGCCTGCTGCCCGACGTCGCGGACGATCTGGGCACCTCCGTGCCCACCGCCGGGTACCTCGTCTCCGCCTACGCCCTCGGTGTCGTCATCGGCGCACCCCTCCTGACCGCCCTCGGCTCCCGCGTCCCCCGCAAGCGGATGCTGGTGGTGCTGATGGCGGTCTTCACGGTCGGCAACCTCGCCTCCGCCCTCGCCCCCACCTTCGGCCTGCTCGTCGCCGGCCGGCTGCTGGCCGGGCTGCCGCACGGCGCGTTCTTCGGCGTCGGTGCGGTGGTCGCGGCCCGGCTGGTGAAGGAGGGGCGCCAGGCCCGCGCGGTGGCCACCATGTTCCTCGGCCTGACCGTCGCCAACATCGTCGGCGTACCCGCCGCCACCCTGCTCGGCCAGCACCTCGGCTGGCGCGCCACCTTCCTCGTCGTGGCCGCCGTCGGCCTGGTCGCGATGGCCGCCCTGGCCCGGCTGATCCCGCAGCTGCCGGCCGAACGGCACACCGGCCTGGCCGGCGAACTGCGCGCCCTGGGCGACCGTCAAGTACTGCTCGGCCTGCTCACCACCGTCTTCGGCTTCGCCGGGGTCTTCGCCGTCTACAGCTACCTCGCCTCGATGATGACCGAGGTCACCGGCTTCGCCGCCGGCTCCGTGCCGCTGGTCCTCGCCCTCTTCGGCATCGGTATGACGCTCGGCGCGCTGGCCGCCGGACCGCTCACCGACCGGGCGCTGCGCCCCACCCTCTACGGGTCCCTCGGCGCGCTCGCCCTGGTCCTGGCGGCCTTCCACTTCACCGCTCCCGTGAAGTGGGCGGCGCTGGTCACCGTCGTCCTCGTCGGCGGCATCGGCTTCCTGACCACCACACCGCTGCAGATGCTGGTGATGAACAAGGCACGGCAGGCGCCGACGCTGGCCGCCGCCTCCAACCAGTCGGCCTTCAACCTCGCCAACGCGGGCGGCGCCTGGATCGGCGGCCTGGTCCTCTCGGCGGGCTGGGGCTGGACCTCGCCCACCGTGGCCGGCGCGGTGCTGGCCGCCGCCGGCCTGGTCGTCGCGGTGGCAGCCGGCCTCCTGGACCGCGGCGCACCCGACCCCGCACGGATCGTGGCCCGCGGCGGCGAGCCGGAGCCGACGGCCGCGCCCGCGCCCGCCACGGACGCCGTCAACAGCTAGCGCCCGTCCGCCTCCGGCGCCTCAGGCGCCCTCCCGCCAGTGGTTGGTGATCGGCAGCCGCCGGTCCTTGCCGAAGCCCTTGGCGGAGATCTTGGTGCCCGGCGGGTACTGCCGCCGCTTGTACTCGGCGTGGTCCACCATCCGCAGCACCCGGGTCACCAGCGCCGCGTCGAAGCCCTGCGCCACGATCTCCGCGCGGCCCCGGTCGCGGTCGACGTACAGCTCCAGGATCCGGTCCAGCACCGCGTAGTCCGGCAGCGAGTCGGTGTCGACCTGGCCGGGCCGCAGCTCGGCGCTGGGCGGCTTGCCGATCGTGTGCTCCGGGATCGGCGGGGTCGTGCCGCGCTCGGCGGCGGCCTCGTTGCGCCAGCGCGCCAGCTCGTAGACGACGGTCTTGTAGACGTCCTTGATCGGGCCGTAGCCGCCGGCCGAGTCGCCGTAGAGGGTCGAATAGCCGCACGCCAGCTCGGACTTGTTGCCCGGCGCGAGGACGAGGTGGCCCTCCTGGTTGGACAGGCCCATCAGGAGCGTGCCGCGCAGCCGCGACTGGAGGTTCTCCTCGGCGAGCCCGGTCAGCCCCAGCGCCGCCATGTAGGAGTCGAACATCGGGCCGATCGGCACCGTGCGGAAGTGCAGCCCGGTACGCCGGGCCAGTTCGGCGGCGTCACCGATCGAGTGCTCGGAGGAGTAGCGCGAGGGCATCGCGATCGCGTGCACCTGCTCGGCGCCGACCGCGTCGCAGGCCAGCGCGGCGACCAGCGCGGAGTCGATCCCGCCGGACAGCCCCAGCAGCACGCTACGGAAGCCGTTCTTGGCGACGTAGGCGCGCAGCCCGACGACCAGGGCGGTGTAGATCTCCTCCAGGTCGTCCAGGCGCTCGGCCTGCCCGCCCAGGGTCTGCGGCGGGTACGGCGGCAGGGGGTCGGCGGAGAGCACGACGTGGTCCACCCGCAGCCCGTCGTCCAGCACCCCGGACGGCGC
The DNA here is from genome assembly GCF_051603415.1 of Streptomyces sp. S186. Lineage (NCBI taxonomy): Bacteria > Bacillati > Actinomycetota > Actinomycetes > Kitasatosporales > Streptomycetaceae > Streptomyces > Streptomyces sp. S186. The sequence goes on from NZ_CP193932.1 coordinate 5,927,915, forward strand.
CTCCGGCGCGGCGGCGGGCAGCTCCAGGTCGACCAGCACGCACCCCTCGGCGAACTGCGGGGCCCGTGCGATCACCCCGCCGTCGCCGTCCACCACGATCGAGTCGCCGTCGAAGACCAGCTCGTCCTGCCCGCCGATCATCGCGAGGTAGGCGGTGGTGCAGCCGGCCTCCTGGGCCCGCTTGCGGACCAGCTCCAGCCGGGTGTCGTCCTTGTCCCGCTCGTACGGCGAGGCGTTGATGGACAGCAGCAGCCCGGCGCCGGCGCTGCGCGCGGCCGGCACCCGGCCGCCCTCCTGCCAGAGGTCCTCGCAGATGGCCAGCGCCACGTCGACGCCGTGGACCCGGACGACCGGCAGGGTGTCGCCGGGGACGAAGTAGCGGAACTCGTCGAAGACGCCGTAGTTGGGCAGGTGGTGCTTGGCGAAGGTGAGCGCGACGGCGCCGCGGTGCAGCACCGCGGCGGCGTTCTGCGGGGCGCCGGCGGGCCGGCCGTAGCGCGGCAGCGCCTGCGGACAGCGGTCGAGGTAGCCGACGACGACCGGGACGTCGCCCAGCCCCTCCGCGGCCAGCCGGGCGGCCAGCTCGGACAGTGCGGCCCGGCTCGCCTCGACGAACGACGGGCGCAGCGCGAGGTCCTCGACGGGGTAGCCGGTCAGTGCCATCTCGGGGAACGCGACGAGGTGCGCGCCCTGGCCGGCGGCGTGCCGGGTCCAGTGCACGATCGTCTCGGCGTTCCGCGCGAGGTCGCCGACGCAGGAGTCGATCTGGTTGAGGGCGAGACGTAGTTGAGGCACCCCGCCAGTCTAATCGTCTTTCTGACGCAATGGGGGGTGTGGGCTGACGCGATGGGGGTGTGCGGCGGCCCGGCCGGGCCCGGCGGTCAGTCCCGCCGGTAGCCGAGGATCGTCATCATCCCCGACTCCGAGTGGTAGACGTTGTGGCAGTGCAGCATCCACAGCCCCGGGTTGTCGGCGTCGAACTCCACCGCGAGGCGCTGGTTGGGCCGCAGGACCGTGGTGTCCTTGCGCGGCCCGCCGTCGGGCAGCCAGAAGCTGTGCCCGTGCAGATGCATCGGGTGCCACATGTCGGTGTCGTTGCGGAACACCAGCCGCACCCGCTCGCCGCTCCGGACCGGATAGCGCTGCGACGGGGTGTACGGGCGCCCGTTGATGGCCCAGTCGAACTTGTCCATGCTGCCGGTGAGCTTCATCCTCAGGATCCGGTCCGGCTGCCGGGTCCGGGCCCGTACGCTCCCGTGCGCCCGGAGCCGGTCCGCGGTCATCAGCGGCCCGTCCAGCTCCCTGGGGTGGACCGAGGGGTCCCCCGGGCGGCCGCTCGCGGTGCGCAGCACGGCCAGCGCGGTCTTGTTCCGGCCCTTGCCGTCGGCGACGGCGACCAGCGGGTAGACCCCGGACCCGACGGTGACCATGACGTCGTAGCGCTCGGCCATGCCGATGAGCAGCTGCTCGGCGCGGACGTGTTCGACCGGATTGCCGTCGGTGTGCGTCACCGTCATCCGGTGGCCGCCCAGCGCCACCCGGTAGGCGGTGTCGCTGCCGGCGTTGATGAAGCGGATCCGGATCCGGTCGCCGGGCCGGCACCGGAAGGTCTCCGGGTCCCACTTCGTACGGCCGTTGATGAGGTGGTACGGGTAGTTCACATTGCCCGGCATGCCGCCCAGCACGCTGCTGCGGCTGTCGGACGGCAGGAGCCGGGACGGGCTGCTGTGGCCGTGCTTGCCGTGCCCGGGGCCGTCGTCGCGGCGCGCCCCGCGGCTCGCCCGTGCGGTGGCCATGGACGCGGCGCCCGCGGAGGCGGAGGTGGCGGCAGATGTGGAGGCACCCGCGGAGGCGGTCATGCCGTGCGAGGGCGCGCCGCCCAGGCCGGTGCCGTTCACGCCCGCGTTCGCCAGGCCGAGGCCCAGGCCCAGGCCGTCCGCGGTCTGACGGTTCGTGTCGTGGACGAGACCGTCCAGGACCGGCGGGACCCCCGGGCGCTCCGCCCGTCCGCCGTCCGCCGCCCCGCCGTCGATGCGGCCGTGACCGCTGTGGCTGCCGGGGTCGTGGTGCCTGCCGGTGCCGTGGGCCGTGGTGTGGCTGGAGCTGTGACTGGAGGCGTGGCTGGTGCTGTGACCGGACGAGTGGCTGGCGTTGTGGCTCTCGTGGCCCGACGGCCGGCCGCCGGGGTCCTTGCGCTTGTGCGTGGCGCCGGACCCGTGCCCGCTGCCCGAGCCGTGCCCGTCATGGCCGGCCCCGTGCCCGTCATGGCCGGAGCCGCTGCCGCCGTGCATGGCGCCCCGGCCGTGGGTCAGCTCGTCCAGCACGTCGTCCGGGGTGCTGCCGTCCACCCCGTCCAGCCAGTCGTCCAGCACCACGACCCACTCGTGGTCGTACTCCAGCGGCTCCCTGGGGTCGTCGACGATCAGCGGGGCGTAGAGCCCGTGGTCCTGCTGGACGCCGACGTGCGGATGCATCCAGTAGGTGCCGGGCCGCGCCACCCGGAAGCGGTAGTGGAAGGAGGAGCCGGGCTGGATCGCGCGCTGGGTGACGTCGGGAACGCCGTCCATGTCGTTGCGCAGGTCCATCCCGTGCCAGTGGATGGTGGTGGACTCCGGCAGGCTGTTGGCGAGCACCACCGACAGGGTGTCGCCCGCGGTGACCCTGACCTCCTCGCCCGGCAGCCGGTCGCCGTACACCCAGGTCTGGACGGTCCGGCCGCCGATGTCGATCCGGTCCCTGCGGGCCTCGACGTTCAGCCGGCGCACCCGTCCGGAGGAGGAGCGCCGGCTCTCGCAGTCGGCGACCTCCGGGCCGTGCGGATCGACATAGCGGCCGCTGGACGCGCGGTCCTGCTCTGGCCGGCTCTCCGGAGCGGTGGACGCGCCGGCGGAGGCGGCGAGCAGACCGCCGCCGGCGACCGCGATGCCCGCGCCGAGCACGGCGCGGCGGGAGTGCGTATGAAGGGAATCCATGGGGGCAGCACCTCGTGGCGATATGGGAGCGGGGGAGCGGCGCGGGTCCGGGGAGGCCGGGGGCGGGCCCCGGCCGGCGGTCAGGGGCGCGGCGCGGCCGGGGATATCGGCCGCGGTCCGCGCAGCGGGCGGCCGGGCCGGGCGGCCTTGCGCTGTTCACCCATCGCGGACCTCTCGACGGCCGGGGACCTACGGACGCAGCCTTGCTCCCGGGGCGCCGCCCCCGGAGGTGGCCCATCGCGCCGCGCTCGCCGCGTCCGGTGGACCGTCTGCCTATTCTTGGTCCTCCCACGCCCACGGCATATCCGGCATTTCGGACGCGCCGTCGGGATCACCCGAACACCAGGATGTCCGTGAGCCCGATCCGTCCCGCCGCAGACGCCCGCACCGGCCCCGCCGCGACGGCCGCCGCCGTCCTGCTGCTGCTCGGCGCGCTCGCCTACACCGCCTGGGTGCTGGAGCTGGTGATCGCCACCGGCCTGGACCCGGTGCGCGCCTACGTGAGCGAGCTGGCCGCCGCCGACCAGCCGCTCGGCGGCCTGTTCCGCGCCACCGACCTGGTCGCCGGAGCGCTGGTGCTGGCCGGCGCGCTCACCGCGCTCGCCGCGGTCCGGCGCCGGCCCTGGACGGCGGCCGGCCTGAGCGCCCTGGCCCTCTTCGGCGCCGCCACCGCGCTGGACTCCCGGCTGCCGCTGAGCTGCGCCCCCACCAGCGACCCGGTCTGCGCCGCCCGGGAGACCGCCGGACTGGTCCCGGCCACCCACACCGCGCACGCCGTCAGCAGCACGCTGGCCATGCTCGGCGCGCTCGCCGCGCTTCTCCTGCTGACCGTCGCCGCCCGCCGGTACGGCCACTGGCCCGCGCTCGCCCGCCTCGGCCCGCCCCTGGTGCTCGCCGAACTCGCCGCCACCGCCTGGACGCTGGCCGAGGTCGCCGCCCTCACCGCGGGCCGCGGCACCTGGGCGCTCGGCGTCGGCCAGCGCCTCCAGGTGCTGCTGGTCGCCCTCTACGTCGCCCTGCTCGCCGGCTGCCTGGCCCGCGACGCCCGGGCCGCTCGCAACGCCCGCCCCGGCACCCCGTCAGTCACCCCGTCCGCGCCCCACGACCCACCCCGAGGAGCCCCATGAACCTCCGCCCCGCCCCCGGCCGGATGGTGCGCGTCGGCGGACTGCCGCTGCACGTGCTGAGCGAGGGCACCGGCCCGGTCGTGGTGCTCTGTGCCGGCCTCGGCATGGCGTGGTTCGACTGGGACGCGGTCGCCGCCCGGCTCGTCCCGCACCGCACCGTCGTCCGCTTCGACCGGCCCGGCCTGGGCCTGAGCGCACCGGCCGCCGCACCGCCCGACCTCGCCGCCGAGGCGGACCGGATCGCCGCCGTCCTGGACGCCCTCGGCCACCGGGCGCCGGCCACCGTCGTCGGCCACTCGCTGGCCGGCTTCCACGCCGAGGCGTTCGCCCGGCTGCACCCCGCCCGCTGCGCCGGCCTGGTCCTCGTCGACGGCAGCATCGAGGAGGACCCTCGCCCCCGGCTGCCGCGGCGGATCCGCACGGCCTGGGCGCGCGGCGCCGCCGGCGCGCTCTCCGCCGCCGGCCTGCCCCAGCTCCTCGGCCCCGCCGCGCGCCGGCTGCTCACCCGCGCCGGGACACTGCGCCGCCACCCGCGGCGCGGCTGGGAACGCGCCGGCTACCGCACCAGCCGGGTGCTGCGGGCCTGCGCCCTGGAGAACGCGACCTATCCCTACCAGGCCGCGGACCTCGCCGCACTGCGCCGGCTCCGCCCGCTGCCCGCGGTCCCGGTCACCGTCCTGGCCGCCCACGACGGCAGCGGGTCCCGGAGTCAGCTGCGCTGGCTGGCCCGGCAGCGGGCGCTCGCCGCGGAGCTGGGCGCGCGCTGCGCGGTCGCCGCGCCCGCCGGCCACCTGGTCATGGCGGACGCGCCGGACACGGTGGCCCGGGCCGTGCTGGACCTCGGCTGAGGGCCGTGCGTCGGCCCGCCGGGTACCGCCGAACACCGTCACACGGACCGCTCAACACCAGGTCAACAGGCGTTCTGTGGCCGTCCAAGACTGGGCCAAGGCCCTCGATTCCGGCGCCGCCGGGCGCTGACCCTGGACGCGGCGGGGAAGATGCGCGGCAGAAGGCGGCGAGGGGGTCACGGTTCGACGGTTCTGATTCAGGCCAAGGGTGCGTAATGTGACGGTAACCCGCCGGCGTGATACTGGTGGGCCCGAACGCGATGATCCACGCGCGTGGACAGGCCGAATGACCTGCAAGGATTGGTGAGCCATGGACAAGCAGCAGGAGTTTGTGCTCCGGACGTTGGAAGAGCGCGACATTCGCTTCGTCCGGCTGTGGTTCACCGACGTCCTCGGGTTCCTGAAGTCCGTGGCGGTGGCCCCGGCCGAGCTTGAGCAGGCGTTCGACGAGGGCATCGGCTTCGACGGCTCGGCCATCGAGGGCTTCGCCCGGGTCTACGAATCCGACATGATCGCCAAGCCCGACCCCGGCACCTTCCAGATCCTGCCGTGGCGCGCCGAGGCCCCGGGCACCGCCCGGATGTTCTGCGACATCCTGATGCCGGACGGCTCGCCCTCGTACGCCGACCCGCGGTTCGTCCTCAAGCGCATCCTCGCCAAGACCTCCGACCTCGGCTTCACCTTCTACACCCACCCCGAGATCGAGTTCTTCCTGCTCAAGGACAAGCCGGTCGACGGCTCCCGGCCGATCCCCGGCGACTCCTCCGGCTACTTCGACCACACCCCGCAGAACGTCGGCATGGACTTCCGCCGCCAGGCCATCACCATGCTGGAGTCGATGGGCATCTCGGTGGAGTTCAGCCACCACGAGGGCGCCCCCGGCCAGCAGGAGATCGACCTGCGCTACGCCGACGCGCTCTCCACCGCCGACAACATCATGACCTTCCGGCTGGTGATGAAGCAGGTCGCCCTGGAGCAGGGCGTGCAGGCCACCTTCATGCCCAAGCCGTTCTCGGAGTACCCGGGTTCGGGCATGCACACCCACCTCTCCCTCTTCGAGGGCGACCGCAACGCCTTCCACGAGTCCGGCGCCGAGTACCAGCTCTCCAAGGTCGGCCGCTCCTTCATCGCCGGCCTGCTCCGGCACGCCGCCGAGATCTCCGCCGTCACCAACCAGTGGGTCAACTCCTACAAGCGCATCTGGGGCGGCGCCAACCGCACCGCCGGCGCCGGCGGCGAGGCCCCCTCGTACATCTGCTGGGGCCACAACAACCGCTCGGCCCTGATCCGGGTCCCGATGTACAAGCCCGGCAAGATGGGCTCCACCCGCGTCGAGGTCCGCTCCGTCGACTCCGGCGCCAACCCCTACCTCGCCTACGCGGTCCTGCTCGCGGCCGGCCTGAAGGGCATCGAGGAGGGCTACGAGCTCCCGGCCGGCGCCGACGACGACGTCTGGGCGCTGTCCGACTCCGAGCGCCGGGCGATGGGCATCGAGCCGCTGCCGCAGAACCTCGGCGAGGCCATCGAGCTGATGGAGCGCAGCGAACTGGTCGCCGAGACCCTCGGCGAGCACGTCTTCGACTTCTTCCTGCGCAACAAGAAGCAGGAGTGGGAGGAGTACAGGTCGGAGGTCACCGCCTTCGAGCTGCGGAAGATGCTGCCGGTGCTGTGAGCCAGGGGCGTCTCCCCGGGGCGTCTCCCCGCTCCCCGCGGACCAGCCCCGTGTCCGAGCCGTCCAGTCACCGAGAGGCCGCCCCATGGCACTACCCGCTCCGCAGGGACGGCGGAGCAGCACCTTCACCCGGCTGCTGAGGCACGGTTTCACCGACCCCTCCGCGGCCGGCGCGCTGCTCGACGCCCCCGAACTCGCCCCGGTACGCGACGACTTGGTGCTGCTGGAGGCGCTCGGCGCCACCCCCGACCCCGACCTGGCGCTGCGCGGCCTGGTGCGGCTGGTGGAGGCGCTGCCGCCGGCGGAGCGGCAGGAGCTGCTGGCCACCGTCGCCGCCGCCAAGCCGCTGCGCGACCGGCTGCTGGGCGTGCTCGGCGCGTCCGAGGCGCTCGGCGACCACCTGGCCCGGCACCCGGGGGACTGGCGGTCGCTGGTCACCTACGAGTCGGTCGATCTGCACCCCACCACACCGGAGTTCGAGCAGGCGCTCGCCGACGGCGTCTGGGGCGAGCGGGGCGCCGACCGGCCGCGGGCGGACGCCCTGCGTGCCGCCTACCGCCGCTGCCTGCTGGGCATCGCGGCCCGCGACGTGTGCGGCACCACCGACGTCGCCGAGACCGCCGCCGAACTCGCCGACCTGGCCACCGCCACCGTCCGCGCCGCCCTGGAGATCGCCTACGAGGAGCAGCCCGGCGACGCCGCGCAGTGCCGGCTCGCGGTCATCGGCATGGGCAAGTGCGGCGGCCGCGAGCTGAACTACGTCTCCGACGTCGACGTCATCTACGTCGCCGAACCCCGCGAGGGCGCCGAGGAGGCCAAGGCGCTCCAGGCCGCCACCCGGCTCGCCTCCCGGATGATGCGGCTGTGCTCGGACAGCACCGCCGAGGGCACCATCTGGCCGGTGGACGCCAACCTGCGCCCCGAGGGCCGCAACGGACCCCTGGTGCGCACCCTGACCAGCCACCTCGCCTACTACCAACGCTGGGCCAAGACCTGGGAGTTCCAGGCGCTGCTCAAGGCCCGTCCGATGGCCGGCGACCTGGCGCTGGGCCAGGAGTACGTCGACGCGCTGGCGCCGATGGTGTGGGACGTCGCCGAGCGGGAGAACTTCGTCGCCGACGTCCGCCAGATGCGCCGCCGGGTCGTGGCGAACATCCCCGCCGCCCAGGTCGACCGGGAGCTCAAGCTCGGCCCCGGCGGGCTGCGGGACGTCGAGTTCGCCGTCCAGCTGCTGCAGTTGGTGCACGGCCGGGCCGACGCCACCCTGCGCAGCGCCACCACCCTGGACGCCCTGGCGGCGCTCGCCGCCGGCGGCTACGTCGGCCGCCAGGACGCCGCCGCGCTCGACGCCGCCTACCGCTTCCTGCGCAGCCTGGAGCACCGCATCCAGCTCTTCCGGCTGCGCCGCACCCACCTGATGCCCGAGGACGAGTCCGAACTCCGGCGCCTGGCACGGTCGTTGGGACTGCGCACCGAGCCCGTCGCCTCGCTGCGCCGGGAGTGGAAGTGGCACGCCCGCGAGGTGCGCCGGCTGCACGAGAAGCTGTTCTACCGGCCGCTGCTGGACGCCGTCGCCCACCTGGAGCTGGGCGAGGCCCGGCTCTCCGCCAAGGCCGCCGGGCACCGCCTGGAGGCCCTCGGCTACGCCGACCCGGTCGGCGCGCTGCGGCACCTGGAGGCGCTGGCGTCCGGGGTGACCCGCAAGGCCGCCATCCAGCGCACGCTGCTGCCCGTCCTGCTCGGCTGGTTCGCCGACTCCGCCGACCCGGACGCCGGACTGCTCAACTTCCGCAAGGTCTCCGACGCGCTCGGCAAGACCCCGTGGTACCTGCGGCTGCTGCGCGACGAGGGCGCCGCGGCGGAGAACCTCGCCCGGGTGCTGTCCGCCGGCCGGCTCGCCCCCGACCTGCTGCTGCGCGCCCCCGAGGCGGTCGCCCTGCTGGGCGCCGCCGACGGGCTCCAGCCGCGCGGCCGGGCCGCCCTGGAACAGGAGGTGCTGGCCGCCGTCGGCCGCGCGGACGGCGCCGAGGCGGCGGTGGCGGTGGCCCGCGGGGTGCGCCGCCGGGAGTTGTTCCGGACCGCCGCGGCGGACGTCATCGGCGCGTACGGCACCGAGTCCAGCCCCGCCGAGACCGACCACGGCCATGCCGTCGACATGGTCGGCTCGGCGGTCTCCGACGTCAACGCCGCCACCCTCGCCGGCGCCCTGCGGGCCGCGGTCCGCGAGCACTGGGGCGACACCCTGCCCACCCGGTTCACGGTGATCGGCATGGGCCGCTTCGGCGGCCACGAGCTGAGCTACGGCTCGGACGCCGATGTGCTCTTCGTCCACGAGCCGCGCGCGGGCGCCGACGAGCAGGAGGCCGCCAGGGCCGCCCACGCGGTCGCCAACGAGATGCGCCGGCTGCTGCAACTCCCCTCCACCGACCCGCCGTTGCCGATCGACGCGGACCTTCGCCCGGAGGGCAAGTCCGGCCCGCTGGTGCGCTCCCTGGCCTCGTACGCGGCCTACTACCGGCGCTGGTCGCTGGTGTGGGAGGCGCAGGCGCTGCTGCGCGCCGAGCCGGTGGCCGGCGACCCGGAGCTGGGGGAGCGGTTCGTCGAGCTGATCGACCCGCTGCGCTACCCGGCCGAGGGGCTGGGCGAGGACGCGGTCCGCGAGATCCGCCGGCTCAAGGCCCGGATGGAGTCCGAGCGGCTGCCCCGCGGCGCGGACCCGACGACCCACGCCAAACTGGGCCGCGGCGGGCTGAGCGACGTGGAGTGGACCGTCCAGCTGCTGCAGATGCAGCACGGCTGGGAGCTGCCCGGACTGCGCACCACCCGCACCCGGGACGCGCTGGCCGCCGCGCACGCCGCCGGGCTGATCGGCACCGACGACGCCCGGACGCTGGACGAGGCATGGGTGCTGGCGGCGCGGGTGCGCAACGCGGTGATGCTGGTGCGCGGCCGCCCCGGGGACACCTTTCCGACGGACGGCCGGGAGCTGGCGGCGGTCGGCCGCTACCTCGGTTACGAGGAGGGGCACGTCGGAGAGATGCTCGACGACTACCGGAGGATCACCCGGCGGGCGCGCGCGGTCGTCGAGGAGCTGTTCTACGGGGCGTGATCCGGGCGCCGGTCACACCCCGCGCCGGGTCACGCCTTGAGGGGCTCGGCCACCCTCGCGTACCGCGTCAGCCGGTGCGGCAGCCGCCCGTACCAGGCGCGGGCCAGCGCGTAGCCGAACGCCAGGCACAGCACGCCGCCCAGCGCGTCCAGCCAGAAGTGGTTGGCGGTGGAGACGATCACCGTCAGCGTCGTGGCCGGGTAGAGCAGGCCCAGCACCCTCGCCCACAGCGGCTTCGCCAGCAGTGCGATGGTGATGCCGCACCACAGCGACCAGCCGATGTGCATCGACGGCATCGCGGCGTACTGGTTGGACATCGACGCGAGGTTCCCGGACGCCATCGAGCCCCAGGTGCCGTGCTCGATCAGGGTGTCGACGAACCCGCCGTCCGGCATCAGCCGGGGCGGCGCCAGCGGATAGAAGTAGTAGCCGACCAGGGCGACGCCGGTGGTGGCGAAGAGCGCCAGCCGGGCCGCCGCGTACCGCCCGGGATGCCAGCGGTAGAGCCAGACCAGCACCCCGATGGTCACGATGAAGTGCAGCGTCGCGTAGTAGTAGTTCATCGACACGATCAGCCATGTGACCGAGTTCACGGCGTGGTTGACGGTGTGCTCGACGGCGATGCCCAGGCTGTGCTCGGCCCGCCAGATCCAGTCGGCGTTCCGCAGTGCCTGGGCCTTCTGCTCCGGCACCGCGTTGCGGATCATCGAGTACGTCCAGTAGCTGACCGCGATCAGCAGGATCTCGAACCAGAGACGGGGTGCGCGTGGGGTCCGCAGCCGGGCCACTCGGCCCTCGCCGGCCGGACTCTCCGTGTGCTCCCCGACGGCCGGCGGGGCGGCCGGCGGATCGTCCAGAGTCCTCACGTGCACTTCACCCATGGGAGGACAGTCTGCCAGAAAGGGTTCAACGCCCGATCATCCTCCGGTCGGGTAAACGACGCCTGGCCTCTACCCGGAGAAGGAGGGGGCATCCCCTAGGGGACGCCCCCGGCAGGCCGCCCCGCCCGGGTCCCGTAAGGGGTGCCCCTACCGTCCGGCCCGCAGCGGCCGGGGCACCTTCGCCGTGCCGGACGCCGGCCCGGGCGCCGACGCCGTGGACCCCCGCACCACCAGCTCGGGATGGAAGACGAACTCGCTGTGCGGCGCCGGGGTGCCGCCGATCTCCTCCAGCAGCGCCCGCACCGCCGCCTGCCCCATGGCCTGCACCGGCTGCCGGATGGTGGTCAGCGGGGGATCGGTGAACGCGATCAGCGGGGAGTCGTCGAAGCCCACCACGGACATCTCCCGCGGCACGTCCAGCCCGCGCTGCCGGGCCGCCCGGATCGCGCCCAGCGCCATCATGTCGCTGGCGCACACGATCGCCGTCACCCCGCGCTCGATCAGCGCGGCCGCCGCGGCCTGCCCGCCCTCCAGGGTGTAGAGCGAGTGCTGGACCAACGGCTCCGCCTCCGCGGCGGCCATGCCCAGCTGCTCCTGTGCGCAGCGCAGGAACCCCGCGATCTTCCGCTGGACCGGCACGAACCGCTTGGGCCCCACCGCCAGCCCGATCCGCCGGTGCCCCAGCGCGGTGAGATGGGTCACCGCCAGCTCCACCGCGGCCCGGTCGTCGGGGGAGACGAACGGCGCCTGCACCTTGTCGGAGAAGCCGTTGATGAGGACGAACGGCACGCCCTGGCCGCGCAGCTGCTCGTAGCGCCCCATGTCGGCGGAGGTGTCCGCGTGCAGCCCGGAGACGAAGATGATGCCGGCCACCCCGCGGTCCACCAGCATCTCGGTGAGCTCGTCCTCGGTGGAGCCGCCCGGGGTCTGGGTGGCCAGTACCGGGGTGTAGCCCTGGCGGGTCAGGGCCTGCCCGATGACCTGGGCGAACGCCGGGAAGATCGGGTTCTCCAGCTCCGGCGTGATCAGCCCCACCAGCCCCGCGCTGCGCCGCCGCAGCCGCACCGGCCGCTCGTAGCCCAGCACGTCGAGGGCGGCCAGCACGGACTGGCGGGTGGTGGCGGAGACACCGGGCTTCCCGTTGAGAACCCGGCTGACGGTGGCCTCGCTGACACCCGCCTGTGCTGCGATGTCGGCCAGCCGTGCGGTCATGGGAGTGGACTGTACCGGGCGCATGTCAGATTGCCCACCAGACGCAGCTGTCCCCCGGCAGCACCGCCGAGGCGCCGTCGACCGCCACCGGCGCGCTGGCCAGCAGCAGTTCCCCGGGCAGCGGGATCGCGGCTTCCTGGAGGCGGGTGTTGACCGTGCACAGCACCCCGGGCCGGCGGAACGCCAGCACCCCCTCGGGGGCCGCCTCCCATGTCATCTCCCCGTCGCCCAGGCCCGGCAGACGGCGCCGCAGCTCCAGCGCGCCGCGGTAGAGCTCCAGGGTGGAGGACGGGTCGCCGGTCTGCGCCGCGACGCTCAGCGGGGCCCAGTCGGCGGGCTGCGGCAGCCAGCTGCCGCCCGGTCCGAAGCCGTACGGCGGCAGTTCGCCGGACCAGGGCAGCGGCACCCGGCAGCCGTCCCGGAAGCCGTCCTGGCCGCCGGCGCCGGAACAGCCGTCCGCCTCCTGCCCGTCGCCGCCGAGCCGGCCGCGGAAGAACGCCGGGTCCTGGCGCACCTCGGCGGGCAGGTCGGTGACCTCCGGCAGCCCCAGCTCCTCGCCCTGGTAGAGGTACGCGGACCCGGGCAGCGCCAGCATCAGCAGGGTGGCGGCGCGGGCCCGGGCCAGGCCGCCGCCGAGGCGGGTGGTGTGCCGGACGACGTCGTGGTTGGAGAGCACCCAGGTGGTGGGCGCGCCGACGGCGACGGTGGCGGCCAGCGAGGAGTCGATGACCGCGCGCAGCGCCCCGGCCTCCCACGGGGTGGTCAGGAACTGGAAGTTGAACGCCTGGTGGAGCTCGTCCGGGCGGACGTAGAGGGCCAGCCGCTCGGCGCTGGGCGCCCACGCCTCGGCGACCCCGATGACGGCCCGGCCATGGGCCTCGCCGTAGGTGTCCAGCAGCCGGCGCCAGTCGCGGTGGATGGCGTGCACACCGTCCTGGTCGAAGAACGGCAGCACCTGACTGCCGATCAGCCGGGCCTGTTCGCCGTGGCCGATGTCGGGCAGGCCGGGCGCCTTGACCATGCCGTGCGCCACGTCGACCCGGAAGCCGTCCACGCCCAGGTCCAGCCAGAAGCGCAGGATCGCGGCGAACTCCTCGTGCACCTCGGGCCGCTCCCAGTCGAGGTCGGGCTGCTCGGGCGCGAAGAGGTGCAGATACCAGTCGCCGCGGTCGGTGCGGGTCCAGGCCGGGCCGCCGAAGACCGACTCCCAGTCGTTGGGCGGGAGTTCGCCGTGCTCGCCCCGGCCGCGGCGGAAGACGTAGCGCTGCCGGGCCAGGTCCGGGTCCTGGAACCACGGGTGCCGGTCGGAGGTGTGGTTGGGGACGATGTCCACGATCACCCGCAGCTTCAGCGCGTGCGCGGCGCGGATCAGCTCGTCGGCGTCCTGGAGGGTGCCGAAGAGCGGGTCGACGGCGCGGTAGTCGGCGACGTCGTAGCCGCCGTCGGCCTGCGGGGAGGCGTAGAACGGGGTGAGCCAGACGGCGTCCACGCCCAGTGCCTTGAGATAGGGGAGCCGGTCGCGCACCCCGCGCAGATCGCCGATGCCGTCGCCGTCGCTGTCGGCGAAGGAGCGGACGTAGACCTGGTAGATGACGGCGTCGCGCCACCACTTCCGGGCTCGGTCGTCTCCGGCGGCCTGGGGGGCGGGGCTGGGGGAAGTGAGCTCCTGGGTCATCTGCCGTCCCTGTCAGGTCATGAGGCGAAGGTGCTTCCACGGACTCAACGCTCGGCGGGGCGGGGGGTGACGGTGCGACGGTACCCGGGAGGGCCTGTTCCGGCCAAGAGGCCGCAATCCCTTCCAGAATTCTTGCAGAAAAGTCTCGCAACATCTTTCGGTTCGTTCGCGGCGCTGTTACGTTCCAGACCGCCAACCGAGGCTTTCCCTAAGGAGTTCACATGCGGCGTGGCATACGTGGCGCTCTTGCCACCGCGCTGGTAGCGGGCCTGGCACTGGCGGCGACGGGGTGCGGGAGCGGGGGTGGGGGCGGCGGCGCGGCCGGCGGTGAACTGTCCGGAACGGTCACCTTCTGGGACACCTCCAACGACGCCGAGAAGGCCACCTACCGGAAGCTCGCCGAGGGTTTCCAGAAGGAGCACCCCAAGGTCCACGTCGCCTATGTGAACGTCCCCTTCGGCGACGCCAACGCCAAGTTCAAGAACGCCGCGGGCGCCGGCGCCGGCGCACCCGACGTGATGCGCACCGACGTCGCCTGGGTCGCCGACTTCGCCAACCTCGGCTATCTCGCCCCGCTCGACGGCACCCCCGCCCTGGACAACACCGGCGACTACCTCCCGCAGGCCGTCGGCTCGACGCGATTCCACGGCAAGACCTACGCCGCACCACAGGTCATCGACACCCTCGCGCTCTTCTACAACAAGCAGCTCCTCAACGACGCCGGCGTCCCCGTACCCAAGACCTTCGCCGAACTCGCCGCCGCCGCACAGAAGATCAAGGCGAAGACCGGCGCCACCGCCCTCTACCTGCGCGGTGACGACTCCTACTGGTTCCTGCCCTACCTCTACGGCGAGGGCGGCGGCATGGTCGACGCGGCCCACAAGAAGGTCACCGTCGACAACGCCGCCGGCGTCCGCGCCTTCCGCACCATCAAACAGCTGGTGGACTCCAAGGCCGCCGTCACCGACGCCACCGACGGGCAGGAGAACCAGCTCAAGGCCCTCAAGGACGGCACCGTCGCGATGGCGGTCGACGGCCCCTGGGACATCGAGGGCGCCCGCGCCGGCAAGGCGTTCCAGGACAAGGGCAACCTCGGCGTCGCCCCCGTGCCCGGCGGATCCGCCGCCCAGGGCTCCCCGCAGGGCGGCTGGGACCTCTCCGTCTACGCCGGCAGCAAGAACCTCCAGGCCGCCTACGCCTTCGTCAAGTACATGAGCTCCGCGCAGGTCCAGCGGGAGACCACCGACAAGCTCAGCCTGCTGCCCACCCGCACCTCGGTCTACAAGGACCCCGCGGTCAAGCGGAACGAGATGGTCGCCTTCTTCAAGCCCGCCGTCGACCACGCCGTCCAGCGCCCCTGGATCGCCGAGGGCAACTCCCTCTTCGAACCGCTCAAGGTCCAGATGAACAAGGTGCTCACCGGCGCCGCCACGCCCGAACAGGCCGCCAAGGCCGTCGGGGACGCCTACCGGAAGCTGCTCAAGGACTACACGTGACGCTCACCGCCCGGATCCGCCGGGCGTTCGGCACCCACTGGTACGCCTGGACGATGGCCGCCCCGGTCGTCCTCGTCATCGGCGTCATCATCGGGCTCCCCCTCGTCCGCGGCGTCTACTTCTCGCTGACCGACGCCAACGAGGCCAACGTCGAGCGCTCCATCGGCATGAACCACATCCCCGCCACCTACCACTTCACCGGCCTGGACAACTACCGGGCGGTGCTGACCGACGGCGTCTTCTGGAGCCGCCTCGGCTGGACCGTGGTGTGGACCGTCGGCTGTGTCTTCCTCACCTTCCTCACCGGACTCGCCCTCGCCACCCTGCTCAACCGCCGGCTGCGCGGCCGCACCTTCTACCGCCTGGCGCTGATCCTGCCCTGGGCCATCCCCGCCTTCGTCTCCGTCTTCACCTGGCGGATGCTCTACAACGAGAAGAACGGCCTCCTCAACAAGCTGCTGGCCGGCGGCGGCATCGACGCCGTGCCCTGGCTCAACGACCCGACCTGGGCCAAGCTCTCGGTCATCGCCGTCAACGTCTGGCTGGGCGTGCCCTTCATGCTCGTCGCGCTGCTCGGCGGGCTCCAGTCCATACCGGGCGAGCTCTACGAGGCCGCCGAGATGGACGGCGCGGGCGCCTGGCAGCGCTTCCGCCACATCACCGTGCCCGGACTGCGCGCGGTCAGCGGCACCGTGATCCTGCTCTCCACCATCTGGACGTTCAACATGTTCCCGGTGATCTTCCTGCTCACCCGGGGCGGACCCGGCGACGCCACCGAGATCCTGGTGACCTACGCCTACCGGCTCTCCTTCGTCGACAGCCCCCGCGACTACTCCGCCTCCGCCACCTGGGGCGTGGTCATCCTCGCCCTCCTCGCCCTCGTCGCCGTCGGCTACCGCAGGGCGCTGCGCAAGCAAGGGGAGGTGTGGTGACCGTGACCCCAGCGCGCACCCGGTCCCGCTCCCGCGTCCGCACTCGCAGTCGCGTCCGTGGTCAGCGGCACTGGCTGGCCTCCGTCGGACTGCACCTGGCCCTGTGGGCCGCCGTCGTCATCGCCGTCTTCCCGCCGCTCTGGCTACTGATCACCTCCTTCAAACCCAAGAACGACGCCTTCACCACCAGCCTCGTCACCCACTTCACCCTCGACAACTACGCCCACGTCCTGACCGGCACCTCCTTCCTCACGTGGTTCGGCAACTCCGTGGTCGTCGTCGGCCTGACCACCGTCATCGGCGTCCTCACCGCCGCCACCACCGGCTACGCCGTCAGCCGCTTCCGCTTCCCCGGCATGCGCCCGCTGCTGTGGCTGCTGCTGATCACCCAGATGTTCCCGGTCGCGGTGCTGATCGTCCCGCTCTACAACCTGCTCGCCTCCCTCGGCCTGCTCAACCAGCCGCTCGGCCTCGTCCTCACCTACCTGACCATCGCCGTGCCGTTCTGCGCCTGGATGATGAAGGGCTTCTTCGACACCATCCCGGTGGAGATCGACGAGGCGGGCCGGGTGGACGGCCTCAACCCCTTCGGCACCTTCTGGCGACTCGTCCTCCCGCTCGCCCGCCCCGGCCTGGCCGTCACCGGCTTCTACACCTTCGTCACGGCCTGGGCCGAGGTCGCCTACGCCTCCGCCTTCATGACCGGCGAGGAGAACCTCACCCTCGCCGGCGGGCTGCAGACCTTCGTCAACCAGTACACCAACGACTGGGGTTCGATGACCGCCGCCGCCGTCCTCATCGCCGTACCGGCCGCCCTCGTCTTCGCCTTCGCCCAGCGCCACCTCGTCGCCGGCCTGACCGCCGGCACCACCAAGGGATGACATGACCCGACAGCACGCCGCCATGCCCGACACCGCCCGGTCCGGGCCCCGCGATCCGGCGAACACCCCTTCCAGGGCGGCCACTTCGGACACCACGGCCGGGGCTGCCACATCGGACACCACGGATTCCGTGGCCACCGCGTGGTGGCGCGACGCCGTGATCTACCAGATCTACCCGCGCAGCTTCGCCGACGGCAACGGCGACGGCATGGGCGACCTGCCGGGCATCCGCGGCCGGCTGGGCCACCTGCGCGACCTGGGCGTGGACGCCGTCTGGCTGAGCCCCTTCTACGCCTCCCCGCAGGCCGACGCCGGCTACGACGTCGCCGACTACCGGGCCGTCGACCCGCTCTTCGGCACCCTCGCGGACGCCGAGGCGGTCATCCGCGAGGCCCATCACCACCGTCTTCGCATCATCATCGACCTCGTCCCCAATCACTGCTCCGACCAGCACGCGTGGTTCCGTCGCGCGGTGGCCGAGGGCCCCGGCTCGGTGCTGCGCGAACGCTTCCATTTCCGCAAGGGCCGCGGCGAATCCGGCGAACTCCCGCCCAACGACTGGGAGTCCGTCTTCGGCGGCCCCGCCTGGACCCGCCTCCCCGACGGCGAGTGGTACCTCCATCTCTTCGCACCCGAACAGCCCGACTTCAACTGGGACCACCCCGCCGTCCAGGACGAGTTCCGCTCGCTCCTGCGCTTCTGGCTCGACCTGGGCGTCGACGGCTTCCGCGTGGACGTCGCCCACGGCATGGTCAAGGCCCCCGGCCTCCCCGACATCGGCCACGGCGAACAGGCCCGCCTGATCGGCTCACAGCTCCTCCCCTTCTTCGACCAGGACGGCGTACACGCCATCTACCGCTCCTGGCGGGCGATCCTCGACGAGTACCCGGGGGAGCGGATCGGCGTCGCCGAAGCCTGGGCCCCCACCGTCGAGCGGCTCGCCCGCTACGTCCGCCCCGACGAACTCCACCAGGGCTTCAACTTCCACTACCTGAGCACCGCTTGGGACGCCGCCGCGCTCCGTACCGCCATCGACACCTCCCTCTCCGCCCTGAGCGCCGTCGGCGCACCGGCCACCTGGGTCCTCTCCAACCACGACGTCGTACGCCACCGCACCCGCCTCGGCGGCGGCCTCGACCGCGCCCGCGCCGCCACCCTGCTGATGCTGGCGCTGCCCGGCTCGGCCTACCTCTACCAGGGTGAGGAACTCGGCCTCCCCGAGGTCACCGACCTCCCCGACGAGGTCCGCCAGGACCCCTCCTTCTTCCGCGCCAGCGGCCAGGAAGGGCTCCGCGACGGCTGCCGCGTACCGCTGCCCTGGAGCGGCACGGCACCGCCGTACGGCTTCGGCACCGGCGCCACCTGGCTGCCCCAGCCCGACAGTTGGGGCTCGCTCACCGTCGAGGCCCAGACCGGCGACCCGGACTCCACCCTGGAGCTCTACCGCAGCGCACTGGCGATGCGCCGCGCTCACCCCGGCCTTGGCGCGGGCGACTCCGTCGAGTGGCTGCCCGCCCCCGACGGCGTGCTGGCCTTCCGCCGCCCCGGCGGCCTCCTCTGCACGGTCAACACCACGGCGGAGGCCGTGCGGCTGCCGCTGCCGCCCGTCCGCCAACTGCTCTCCTCCCGGGCCCCGTTCGCCCCATCGCACGCTCCCTCCGTTTCCGGTCCCCACTCCGCTTCCTGTGAACCGTCCAACGCACGGCACGGCCAAGGGATTCCCGAGAATCGCGAATTTTTTGAACTTCGTGAAATCCCGGCCGACACCACGATCTGGTGGGCGGAGTGACCCTCCCGGCGCCCCGGCCCACCCCGCGGCTCTCCGACATCGCCGCCCAGGCACAGGTCAGCGAGGCGACCGCCAGCCGCGTCCTCAACGGCCGGGCGGGCGTGGCGGCGGGCACCCGTCAGCGGGTGCTCGCCGCGCTCGACGTCCTCGGCTACGAGCGCCCGGTCCGGCTGCGCCGGCGCAGCGCCGGCCTGGTCGGCCTGGTCATCCCGGAGCTGACCAATCCGATCTTCCCGGCCTTCGCCCAGATCATCGAGCAGTGCCTGGCCGGCCACGGCTACACCCCGGTCCTGTGCACCCAGACGCCGGGCGGCGCCACCGAGGACGAACTCGTCGAGCAACTGGAGGAGCGCGGCGTCACCGGCATCGTCTTCCTCTCCGGCCTGCACGCCGACACCGCCGCCGACCCCTCCCGCTACACCCGCCTGACCTCCCGCGGCGTGCCCTATGTCCTGATCAACGGCTACAACGGCCGGGTCGACGCGCCCTGTGTCTCGCCCGACGACCGCGCCGCGGCCCGGATGGCCGTACGCCACCTCGCCGAACTGGGCCACGAACGCATCGGACTGGCCGTCGGACCGGCCCGTTATGTGCCCTCCCGCCGCAAGGCGGAGGGCTTCACGGCGGCCTTGGAGGAGGTGTTCGGCCTGCGGAGGGGGCAGGCCGAACGCCTCGTCCGGCACACCCTGTTCAGCGTCGAGGGCGGCCACGCCGCGGCCGCCGCGCTGCTCGACGACGGATGTACGGGCATCGTCTGCGGCAGCGACCTGATGGCGCTGGGCGTGGTGCGCGCCGCCCGGCAGCGGGGCATCGACGTCCCCGGCCGGCTCTCCGTCGTCGGCTTCGACGACTCCCCGCTGATCGCCTTCACCGCCCCGCCGCTGACCACGGTGCGGCAGCCGGTCCAGGCGATGGCAACCGCCGCGGTGGGCGCGCTGATCGAGGAGATCCAGGGAAACCCCGTCCAGCGCACGGAGTTCGTCTTCCAGCCGGAACTGGTCGTACGGGGTTCTACCGGCCCTGCGCGGCGGCGTACGTGAGGAACGCCGCCCAGGCTCCGGCCGGTACGGCGAGCTGCGGTCCGTCCTTGTCCTTGGAGTCGCGGACGTGGACGGTGGTGGGGCAGGCGGCGATCTCTATGCAGTCGCCGGAACTGTCGCCGCTGTAGCTCGACTTGCGCCAGGAGAGGGCGACTTCTACGCAGTCGTCGCCGGAGCTGCCGCTGTAACTGCTCTTGAACCAGGTCAGTTCGGGGGTGCTGCTCATAGCGCTCCTCGGATCTGCTTCAGCAGGCTCTCGGAGTCTTCGGGGGTGAGAGCCTGCGAAAGCAGTTTCGCATAGCGCATGTAGAGGGTGCTGATCGTCTGCGGATCGGTGATGAACTGGCTGCTTTCCTGGCCTTCGCAGTAGCCGAGCCACTGGTTGTCCGGTGTCTCCAGCAACTGCATCGGCCCGTTCAGACCGGCATGCACGCCCCGCCTCAGCGGCATCACCTGCACCTCCACGTTCCGGAGCGTCATGCACTCCAGGACGTGGTCGATGACTCCTCGGACGACGTCCGCGCCGCCGGTCGGGCGCCTGAAGACATGCTCGTCGATGACGAAGCTGAACCCCGTGTTCGGCCGGTCCCGTAGCAGTTTCTGCCGCTCCAGACGGGCGGCCACCTGGGTCTCGACCTCCTCCTCGGACAGCAGCGGGACACGGTTCTCGAACAACGTCCGCGCGTACGGCTCCGACTGTAAAAGCCCAGGAACCAGGCGGCATTCATAGGTGTAGAGATTGATCGCCTGCTTCTCCAGCTCCGCCCACTCCCGGAACCACCTGGCCAGCCCCGGCTGTTTGGACAGCCGCCCGGCCGCCTTCCGCAGCACGCCGTTCGCGCACAGCGCCTCCTCCGAGCGGTCGATGAACTTCTTCGACGGGAGGCGGCGGCCCTGTTCGACGGAGCCGATGTAGTGCGCCGAGTACCGGATCACCGGCGACAGGGCCTCCTGCGTGAATCCCGCGTTCTCGCGAAACCCTTGATAGACGGCGCCGAAGGTCCGCAGACTGCCGGAGGGCTCCGGTTTGCCGCCGTCGTAGTTGTCGGTGCTGCTGTCTTCCATGTCGGGTGCTCCCGATGTCAATGGTGCTGACGTCCCCGCAAGTCACCCATCGTTACGGCCCGTTACCCGACCCGTCCACGTACTCAACTCGTACACTTCCCGAAGTACGACCTCAGTTCCTGGCGTACGAGGCCGCTGACCAGCACCGTTTCTCCCATGTCAGCCCAAGTAGCAGCCCCCGCACACATGTTCACGCAGCGTTTCAGTGCCACCCGGCGGGGCGCCCGCCTCGCGCGCTATCTCGCCGTCCAGCAACTCGACGTGTGGGGCTTTCCGTACGACGGCGAGGTCTCGGACACCGCCTCCGCCATCGTCGGCGAACTCGCCGCGAACGCGGCCACCCACGGGCGGGTGCCCGGCCGGGACTTCGAGCTGCGGCTCGTGAGGCTGCCGGGCCCGAGCGGGTCGGGCACCCTGCGGATCGAGGTCGCCGACACGCGGACGGAGCGGCGCCCGCCGGCCCCGGGCACGCTCGTGCCGCCGCCGCCCGACTCCGAGACCGGCCGTGGGCTGATCCTCGTCACGGCGCTGGCCTCCCGCTGGGCGGTGTTCGATCGCGACCCGATCGGCAAGGTCGTCCGCGCCGAACTCGACCTGCCGGCGGGAAGCAGGTAAGCGCAGGTCAACTGCTATGCGACAGAGTCTTCCTGGAGTGTTAGGTTTTTCGGACACTTGATCGTCGCCGAACGATCGGAGTGTCGAGAATCTCCCGGTTCTCCGGGTACCTCCGTAGGAAAGAAGCTTGATGAAGAAGTCCTTGAGGGCGGCCGTGCTAGCGGGTGCCACCGCTGCCCTGGCGTTTGCTTCCGTTGCCGTCACCGCTCCGACGGCCTCGGCCGTCGGCGCCAGCGCGTGCACGCGTAAGGAAGTGGACAAGTTGCACTCCATGGGCCCGGCCACGCCCATCCACGAGTCTCCTTACGCTTCCTCCAAGGTCGTGACGGGCGGTTGGCGTTCGTTCTCGACCCTGTGCAGCAAGCCGGGACACGACGGCCACCGCTGGTGGTACGGCTACGTGGGCAGCGGCCAGGAGGGCTGGGTGTGGGGCGCCTACCTGGAGACCTGACCCAGGCCGGCCTGAGACGGTGATCCGCGAGGCCGAACAGTGATCCGCGAGGCCCGCAGGCAGGAGCCGCGGGCCTCGCGGAGGTCAACCGAGCGTTTCCGTAAGGGACTCGGGAGTGCTCGGGAATGCTCGGGAGTACTCGGGAATGCTCGGAAGAAGCGGCGTGGCGAAAAGATCAACGGCTTCAGCGACGGGCGTGGAAGATGCCCCAGCGGAGCAGGTTCCGGCGGGTGATGTCCGTCCAGACGGGGAGATTGGCCAGCAGCTCGTCCACGTAGGCCGGGCTGATGACGTCCCGTAGTTCGGGCGCGCGTCGGTGGATCTCCTCGTCGAGGCGCGCGTAGTGGGTGGCGAGGTCCGGGGTGCGGTCCTCGAAGTCGATGTCCTTGAGGCCGAGTTCGGCGAGCCGGTCCAGATAGAAGGCCGATGTCGCCGGGGTCTCGACGCCCAGGCGGGAGAACGCCGGCCGTACCGCCTCGGCGGGCGTCTCCTCGGCCAGCATGATGTCCGAGAAGACCAGGGCGCCGCCCGGTTTCAGCACGCGTACGGCTTCGCGCAGGGCGCCCTCCCGGTCCACCACATGGCACAGCACTTCCAGGGACCAGACGACATCGAACCGGTCGTCCTCGTAGGGCAGGTCGTTGAGGGAGCCGGCCGTGACCTCGATCAGGCCGTCCAGCCCGCGTCGGGCGTTGGCCGCGCGGTGGCGCTGGTTGTGCCGCTCGCTCAGGTCGAGGGCCGTGACGCGGCAGCCGAAGCGTTCGGCGAGGGCGCGGGACGATCCGCCGTATCCGGAGCCGAGGTCGAGCACGGTGGCGTGCGGGCCGAGCAGGTCGGCGGCCTTGTCGGCGGCGTGTTCGACGGTGCGGTGCGAGGCGGCCGCGATCGGCTCGTCGTCCTCGGCGTAGATGCCGACGTGGATGTCCTCGCCGCCCCATACGGTGTCGTAGAAGGTGTCGACGTCGCCGGTGTCGTAGTAGCTGCGGGTCGCGTCGTCGTGGTGGTGCGGGGTTCGGGCGGTGACCT
Organism: Streptomyces sp. S186; assembly: GCF_051603415.1. Classification (NCBI taxonomy): domain Bacteria; kingdom Bacillati; phylum Actinomycetota; class Actinomycetes; order Kitasatosporales; family Streptomycetaceae; genus Streptomyces; species Streptomyces sp. S186. Next base: position 5,950,706 of record NZ_CP193932.1, read on the forward strand.
TCTCGGGGTTGTTGATCATGGTGAGGGGATTCCCCGCGTCCGGCCGGGCAATTCCCCCTGCGTGCCGGATGGGTGACTATGCGCCAACAGGTGTGGCGTGTGCGGCGTGTGGGGCGTGGTGGCCGGTCCGGTCGGCCGGGCGCGTAAAGACCGCCGCGCAGGGCGGTCCTCCGGCCGGCCGGACCGGCTCGCCTGGGAACGTAACACCGTTGCAATCTCTTGCGAAAGGTCTTGCAGCAAACCTTCCGCGCGACTACAACCAGGGGCCATGCCCTCCACCGCGCACCGCGCCCGCCGCCGGATCGCCGCCGTCCTCGCCCTGTTGGCCGGCGCCGCCGCACTGGCCCTCCCGGCGCAGCCGGGCGCCCAGGCAGCCCCCTCCGGCGGACAGGTCAAGGCCGAGGCCCAATGGATCGACCGCACCACCGTGGTCTGGAAGGGCGCCCAACCCAGCGCCGCGCGACTGGAGTTCGGTGAGCCTGGTCGCCGCCCCGGCGGTCGCATCCGACTCACCCCCGGCACCCTCACCCCCGCCGAACGCGCCGCCTACCCGCACCTGGCCGGCTACCCCGCCTTCACCGTCGACCCCCGCGACCGCCCCCTGGCCCGCACTGCCCTACGGCAGCGGCTGGTCGCCACCCAGGCCACTTCCGACGGGCAGCAGCACACCACCGGCGTGCAGATCCCCGGCGTCCTCGACGACCTCTACGGCACCCGCGCCCAACGCGCCGCCCTGGGGCCGGTGTTCCACCACGGCGTCCCCACCCTCTCCGTCTGGGCGCCCACCGCCCGCACCGTCGCCCTCGAACTCGCCGGCCGCCGCGTCCCGATGCACCGCGACGAGGCGACCGGGGTATGGAGCGTGCGGGGCGACCGGGACTGGACCGGGAAGCCCTACCGCTATCTGGTCACCGTCTGGGCCCCGAGCGCCGGCCGGACCGTCACCAACGCCGTCACCGACCCGTATGCCACCGCCCTGACCGCCGACTCCGCCCGCAGCCTCGTCGTCGACCTCGCCGCCCCCAGGCTCGCCCCCAAAGGCTGGGCCGACCTGCGTAAACCGGCCGCGGTCCCGCTGCGCCGGGCCCGGATCCAGGAACTCCACATCCGCGACTTCTCCATAGCTGACCCCACCTCGCACCACCCCGGCCAGTACCTCGCCTTCACCGACACCGGCTCCGCCGGCATGCGGCACCTGAGGGCCCTCGCCGCCGCCGGCACCACCCACGTCCACCTGCTGCCGGCCTTCGACTTTTCCTCCGTCCCCGAACGCCGCGCCGACCAGCAGCGCCCCGACTGCGACCTGCCCGCGCTGCCCGCCGACTCCGCGCGTCAGCAGGAGTGCGTGGCGAAGACCGCCGACCGGGACGGCTACAACTGGGGCTACGACCCGCTGCATTACACCGTCCCGGAAGGCTCCTACGCCTCGGACCCCGACGGAACCGCCCGGACCGTCGAATTCCGCCGCATGGTGCAGGGCCTCAACGGCATCGGCCTGCGCACCGTCATGGACGTCGTCTACAACCACACCGTCGCGTCCGGACAGGATGACCCGCGCTCCGTCCTGGACCGCATCGTCCCCGGCTACTACCACCGCCTGCTCGACGACGGCACCGTCGCCACCTCCACCTGCTGCGCGGGCACCGCACCCGAACACACCATGATGGGCAAGCTCGTCGTCGACTCCGTCGTCACCTGGGCCAGGCAGTACAAGGTCGACGGCTTCCGCTTCGACCTCATGGGCCACCACCCCAAGGCCAACATCCTCGCCGTCCGCAAGGCCCTCGACGCCCTCACTCCGGCCCGGGACGGCGTCGACGGGAAGTCGATCATCCTCTACGGCGAGGGCTGGAACTTCGGCGAGGCCGCCGACGACGCCCGCTTCGTCCAGGCCACCCAGCGCAACATGGCCGGCACCGGCATCGCCACCTTCAGCGACCGGGCCCGCGACGCAGTCCGCGGCGGCAGCCCCTTCGACGCCGACCCCCGCATCCAGGGCTTCGCCTCCGGCCTCTTCACCGACCCCAACTCCTCACCCGCCAACGGTGATCCCCACGCCCAGCGCACCCGCCTCCTCCACTACCAGGACCTGATCAAGCTCGGCCTCACCGGCAACCTCGCCGACTACACCTTCACCGACACCACCGGCCGCCGGGTCAAGGGCTCGCAGATCGACTACAACGGCGCCCCCGCCGGCTACGCCGACGCCCCCGGCGACGCCCTCGCCTACGCCGACGCCCACGACAACGAGAGCCTCTACGACGCCCTCGCCTACAAACTGCCGCCCACCGCCTCCCCGGTCGACCGCGCCCGGATGCAGGTCGTCGCCCTGGCCACCGCCGCCCTCTCCCAGGGCCCGGCGCTCTCCCAGGCCGGCACCGACCTGCTGCGTTCCAAGTCCCTGGACCGCAACTCCTTCAACAGCGGCGACTGGTTCAACGCCCTGCACTGGAGCTGCACCGACGATTCCCGGGACGGCGCGACCGGCGACCCCAGGGACGGCGCGACCGGCGCGCACGGCAGGGACATCGGGGACGGCAGGGACGTCGGGGATGCCAGGGATATCGGGGATGGCAACGGCTTCGGGCGCGGTCTGCCGCCGGCTGCCGACAACAAGGACAAGTGGCCCTACGCCAAGCCCCTGTTGGCCGACCCTGCCCTCCGTCCGGACTGCGCCACCCGCACCGCCGTCTCCGCCGCCTATCGCGACCTGCTCCGCATCCACGCCACCGAACCGGCCTTCGGCCTGTCCACCACCGCCGCCGTCCAGTCCGCTCTCGCCTTCCCCCTCTCCGGTCCGGACGAGACCCCCGGCGTCCTCACCATGCGCCTGGCCGACCTCGTCGTCGTCTTCAACGCCACCCCGCAACGGCAGGACCAGACGGTCCCGGCCCTCGCCGGACAGCCCTACGCCCTGCACCCCCTCCAGGCCCACGGCACCGACCGCACCACCGCCACCGCGGCCTACGACCGGGCCTCGGGCACCTTCACCGTCCCGCCCCGCACCGCCGCCGTCTTCCGCCGCGGCTGACGCCGGGGGAGGAGGGGTGAGGGGGAGGGGGGAAGCGGGCGGGGCGGGCCTGGGATCCGGCTAGCCACTCGTTGGGGGCGGGCCTGGGGGCCGGCTCCCCACTCGTTGAGGGCGAGCGCTGGGAGCGCCGGCTCGCCGGCTATCCCACCCGCTTCTCCAGCAACGTCACGGCATACCGGCTCCCCCCGCTCCCCTCCTTGACCGGCTGCTCGCCCACGACCGCATAGCCCGCCCCCTCGTAATACGTCCGCAGCCGCGGATTGCTCGCTATGCAGTCCAGCCGCGCCCAGGGCCGCCCCGACTCCGCTATGCGCCGCTCGGCGTGGGCCAGCAGCGCCCGCCCCGTCCCCGCCGGAGCGCACGAGCGGTCCACCATCAGCCGGTGCACATACCCCGCCACCGGCGGCTGCGGGCCCCACGCCGGCTCGTCCTCCCACCACAGCTCGAAGCCGCCGACGACCCGCCCGGCCGCCTCCGCCAGCCAGACCTCCCCCTCCTTGATCCGCAGCCGGAAGTGTTCCTCGTCCTTGCCGCCCGGCTTCCACTGATCTATGCCGCGCTCCACCATCCACCGGGCCGCCGCGTCGTACAGCCCGACCAGAACGGCCAGGTCGTCCCCCACACCCAGATCGGCCGCCCGATAAGTGATCTCGTCCACGCCCCGGACTCTGCCGTAGTCCATCGCCCCTCCCTCGGCCTCCGCGGCGGTCCAACGCGCCGCCACACCAACGACGTTAAAGCAGGGGTCTGACAATCCGCCCCGACCGGCCGCCGCCCGCCTGCGCCACGCCACTTGCGTCACGCCGCCTGCGTCACGCGGCCTGCGGAAGCTCCAGCAACCGCCCCACCAGATCCGCGAACATCCCGTCCGCGGGCTCGTCGGCCAGCATCCGGCGCACCACCTGCGCCATCCGCTCGTCGTACGCCGCGCTGACCGCCGCCAGCGCCGCGAAGTCGTGCACCAGCTGCCGTTCCAGCTCCTCGCGCGGCACCCGCCGCCCGTCCAGCCACAGCAGCGCGGTCGTCTCGGCGAGCGAGATCCAGGACCGGACCACCAACTCCAGCCGGGGCGAGGGCCCCTGGGGGTCGATGTCGAGGTGGGCGAGGATCTGGGCGTACGCGGCCTGCCGCACGCCGTCGATCAGCGCGCTCGTACGGGACGAGCCGATCGCCGGGCCGCCGCGCATCAGCGCCGAGAAGCCGGGCCCGTGCTCGTCCACGAAGTCGAAGAACCGCTCCATGACGCGCAACAGGCGGGCGCCGAGCGGCCCTTCGTGCGGTTCGACGAACCGGGCCGTCAGCTCGTCTGCGGCGCGTCGCAGGGCCGCCTCGTAGAGCTGCTGCTTGCCCGGGAAGTAGTGATAGACCAGCGGCCGCGATATGCCGGCGGCCTCGGCGATCTCGTCGATCGAGACGTCGTCGGGGGAACGGTGGCTGAAGAGGTCGAGCGCAACGGCGATCAACTGCTCCCGTCGCTCCTCGACCCCCATCCTGCGGCGTACCCCGGTGGCCATGCGCCCACCCTAACGACCGCCCGCACAACGGCACCACCGAGCGAGCACGCCGGTCGTTCGCCCCTGGGGCGGGCGCGGCCGCCCCACCCCGGTTTCAGAGGTCCAGGACCAGCCCCGTTCCCGGCTTCGCCCGGGACACGCAGATCAGCAGCGAGTCCTCGCGTTCCGCGTCCGTCAGCAGCTCGTCCCGGTGGTCCACCTCACCGGCCACGACCCGTTGCCGGCAGGTGCCGCAGAAGCCCTGCTCGCAGGAGTACGGCAGGTCCGGCAGGGCCTGTTCGCGGATCGCGCGCAGCACGCTGGTGCCGGCCGGGACCGTCACCGTACGGCCGGTCCGCCGCAACTCGACCTCGAACGCCACGTCCTCGCCGGGCCCGGCCCCCGCCTCGGACGCCGCCGGCCCGAAGCGCTCCATCTGCAGGGTGAGGCCCTCCGGCCCCTCGGGCAGCAGCTTCGCCACGGCGTCCATCAGGGGCTCGGGCCCGCAGCAGTACACGGCGGCGTGCGGGGGCGCGCCGGCGAGCGCGGCGGCCAGGTCGGGCCGCCCGTCCTCGTCCTCCGCGACCACCGTCAACCGCCCGCCACCGGGCGCCCCGGTGCGGCCCCCGGCCAGCTTCTCGACCTCCGCCAGGAACGGCATCGACGCCCGCGACCGCCCCGCGTACAGCAGCCGCCAGGGCACCCCCTCCGCCTCGGCCTGCCGCACCATCGGGAGGATCGGGGTGATGCCGATACCGCCCGCGATGAAGAGGTAGGCGTGGTGGTCCTCCAGGGGGAAGCGGTTGCGCGGGCCGCGTACCTCGACCGTGGTGCCGGTGCGGAGCGCCTCGTGCACCTCCCGGGAGCCGCCTTGGCCGTCCTCGATCAGCCGGACCGCGAGGGTGTACGAGCCGCCGTCCGCCCGTATGGCGTCGGCCGGTTCACCGCACAGCGAGTACTGCCGTACGGCCCCCGAGGGCAGTACGAGGTCGAGGTGCGCGCCCGGTTCCCAGGCGGGCAGCCGCTCGCCCTCCAGGCGGAGGGCCACCACGCCCTCGGCGGCCGCCGTCCGCTCGGCCACCCGCAGACGCAGCGATGCCGGCCGCCCCTCCTCAGGCCCCGGAGCCGCGCCGGTCTCCCGTAGCGCCGCCCGGCCCTGCCCGGAGATCGGCTGCTCCAGAGCGGGCAGCGGCCACAGCGGCGACCGCCGGATCCGCCGCCGCAGGGCCCGCCGGGCCACCAGCGCGGTCCCGGCGACCGCCAGCACGGTACGGAGGCGCGGCAGGCCCGTACCGAACGGCCCGCCGCGGCCGGCGGACGTGAACACACGGACAGGCGCGGCCACTTCAGACCCCTCCGGAGGCGGCAGCGGCAGCGGCGGCGGTCGCGGCGGGCGAACGGTCGAGGTAGGCGAGGGCCTGCTCGGTGCTCCCGTGTTGCGAGGGGTGGTAGGTGCGGCTCAAGTACTGGGGTATGGAACGGACCATCGCCCCGGTGGTCGGCAGCACACCCTGCCGCCCACCCCGGACGAAGTCCTTCACCGTGGCCTTCCCGCCCACGAGCGTGGGGTCGTTCTCCATGAAGAACCTGATGCCGCGCTGCCACAGGAACACCAGCGTGGAGAAGGCCGTCGCCCAGGTGCGCGCCCGCCGCCGGTAGCCGCCGTCCAGATGCACGAAGAGGTCGAACGCCACCGACCGGTGCTCGACCTCCTCCGCGCCGTGCCAGCGCAGCAGGTCGAGCATGGTCGGGTCGGCGCCCCGGGCGTCCAGCGTCCGGGCGTTGAGCACCCAGTCGCCCAGGAAAGCGGTGTAGTGCTCGATCGCGGCGATCAGCGCCACCCGCTCCTTCAGCCACCACGTGCGGGCCCGCCCCGGTGGCAGTGTCCGGTCGCCGAGCAGCTTCTCGAAGAACCAGTCGACCTGCGTGGTGTACGGGGTGGGGTCCAGGCCCTGCTCCCTGAGGTGTGGCAGGACGTCGTCGTGCGCCCGGGAGTGCATGGCCTCCTGGCCGATGAACCCGATGACGTCCGCGCGCAGTTGAGGGTCGCGGATGTAGGGCAGCACCTGCTTGTAGACGTGCACGAACCAGCGCTCACCGGCCGGCAGCAACAGATGCAGCACGTTGATCGTGTGGGTGCTGGACGGATCGCCGGGGATCCAGTGCAGAGGGGTGTCCGCCCAGTCGAAGGCCACGTTGCGGGCCTTCAGCGGGGTGTGCTCGGACGCGACCGGCTGGGGCCGCAACGAGGCCGTATTAGACATGGCGTCAATGTACTGGCGGGTAAGGAATGTCGATACCCCCTGAACACCGAAACCCCCTGGACACCAAAAGAACGAGCCCGCTGAACACCGAGAGAACGAGCCCCCTGGGCACCGAAAGAATGAGCCCGCCTCGCGATCCCCGTCCGCCCCTCACCGTCCACCTCTCACCGCAACGCCCGCACCATCCCCCCGCCCGCCACCGTGCCCTTCAGGTCGGCGTGGGCGCCCGCCGCCGCCGGGACGGCCAGCAGCCGGCCTGACGCGTGCCCCCGCACCCCGCCGCTCGCGGTGATCGACGTGATCCGGTCGCTGCCCGCCGCCAACAGCCACCACCGGCCGCCGCCGCTCTTCCACAGCACACCCGACAGCACCCGCGGCTCCCGCGGGCCGCAGGCCGTACCGCCGCCGGCGCGGGCCGTCACCGACCCCGCCGCGTACCGCTGCCCGCTCGGCGCCGGTGCCTGGAACTGCGCCAGCGCCCCGCCGCCCGCCCCGCGCCAGGTCTCCGCCCGGGTGCACAGCCAGGCTGCGACGCCCGCGCCCCCGGGGAGCGGCTGCTCGGCGAACCGCCAGGTGTTCACCGTCCGCACGCCCTGCGAACGGAGCGCGGGCAGCTGGCAGGCGGTCCGCGCCCAGGCCGTACGGCCTTCCGACCCGGATACCGCGCCCGGGCTGCCCGGCGGTCCGTAGGTGAGCCGTGCGGGCGTCAGTTCCCCGAGGTCGGTCAGCAGCTCCCCGGTGGACCGGCCGCCCGGGACCCCGCCCGGCTGCCCGTCCAGGTGCCCGCCGACCGTGAGGGCGGGCCACCGGGTGCAGTTCTCCGGGGTGCGCGGCGCCGGTACGGGGGCCGTCAGGCCGTCGGCGCCGACCGCGACCGACTCGCCGGCCGCGTCCGGCTTCAGCAGATCCACCAGCCGTACCGACGTCACCCAAGGGGCCGTCAGATAGCGGACGTTGCCCTCCGTGCGGTTCACCACCAGGAGGCCGGCGGAGTCCGCCGTCGCGTCGTCCGTCCGCGCGAAGTCCAGGGACGCCCCGGAGCCGTCACCGCGCCCCTGGCCGTCGGACGCCTCGGCGTACCGCACCACCCTCAACCCGTCGTGGAAGAGCACCACCACCGCGTGGTCCACCACGCCGGCGAAGAGCAGCCGCGGCGGGCCGGCCGAGGGGCCCACGGGTGTGCCGGGCGTCGCGGTGACCGGCACCCGGGCGCCGGGCCGGGCCCACACCGCCAGCGCCCGCCGGAGCAGCGCCCGGTCGCCGGTCCGGTCGCCGCGGGCCGGCCAGGCCGAGAAGTCCGGCCGGGCCGCGGTCTTCCAGGCCGTCGCCGGGGAGACCGCCAACCGGCCCGGATCCAGGGCCGCTTCGGCGGCGGCATTACGGGCGTACGGCGGGGCCGCGGCACCATACGGGCCCCAGCCCTGGCCCGGCAGGCCCAGCAGCGCCCCGCACACCAGCACCGCGGCCCCGGCCGCCAGCGCCGCCCGGCTGTTCTGGCGGCGCCGGATCAGGTCCGTCGGACGGGCCTGCAGCGCGCACGGATCGAACTCCACCGACTCCAGCAGCGCCCGGTCCCGGCTCCCGGCCGGCACCGCCGCCCCGTCCGCCTCGGCCAGCGCCTCGCGGGCGTCGGCGACCCCCGCCGCCTCCAGCACCCGCCGGGTCTCCTGGACCGACAGCCGCTCCAGATCCCGCAGCACGAACGCGGCCCGGGCCGGGCCGGAGAGCGCCGACAGGGCCTGGTCGAGGGCGAGTTCGTCGGCACCCCCGGAGCGTGGGAAAAGTCGCAGGCCCCAGACCTGGGGGAGCGGGGCCGGCGGCCGCCAACGGCGCCGCCCCGTGAGCGCCGCCCTCAGTACCCGCAGCCGCATCAGCGCGTAACCGGGATCGACCGCCGGGTCCGCGCCACGTTGAGCGGGCAGTGTGGCCGCCGGGCCGGGCCGCCGGGGCAGCGCCCGCTGCACCACAGCGTGCGCGGCCAGCACCCGCCGCCCGCGGGTGGGGGCCGGCGGCAGCACCAGATAGGCCAGCCGGGCCAGCCGGGGGTAGTGCTCGACCAGGGCCGCCTCGGCCTGCTCGACGTCGATGGGCTCATCCCCGTCGGCGTGCCCGACGAGGGAGGCGCGGTCCGGGCGCGGGGTCACCGCATGCTGCTGCTCCACATTCCGTGGAACGAGTGAATCCTGTGATGGTCACCGACGGCCGGTCCCGCCCGGACGGGTGACGCACCCCGCGCGGGCCCGGCGACGCACGTCAGGCCGTGTGGTGCCGGTCCAGGTCGAACTCCCCGTCCCGGGCACCCAGGACGAACGCCCGCCACTCCGCCTCGGTGTAGCGCAGCACGACCTCGGGCTCCTTGGAGTTGCGCATCGCCACCGCGCCGCGCTCCAGGAAGGCGATCTCCACCGCCTCCGCCTCGGGGTCACCACCGGGCGGGCGCTGCCAGACGGCGTCGGAGATGTCGAGGCCGTAGAGCCATTCCTTGTCGGCTGCGGTGCCCATGTCCTGCTCCCCTTACTCGCGTTGCTCGCGTGAGCTGTGGCGGTCAGCGTACGCGGCGCCCGGACGAGCTTCCACCGGCCTGGGACGGGGGTTCCGCGCCGCCCGCCAGGGCAGTTGGCGGCGCCCCGCCGGGGGAGGGGCGGCGGCACCCTCCGGTCCGTGCCGTCGATTGGCCGGATCTCGACGTGGGGGCGTGTGTGCAGCGCCGGCCCCCGCGCCGCGGCGACCAGTGTTCTGCGGACCCTCATCCGTACGCTCCCTGGGCTTCACGTACCCGGCCGTAGGGCGCGGGAACAGTCTGCCGGGTAGGAGAACGCCAGGTCATTGGGTTGCGCACCCCGTAGGGCGCGTACCCAACACCACCTACGGAGGCTCTGATGAGCACGGCACCCACTGCGCCCCCCGCTTCGAACGCCCCGCACACCTCAGCCCCGGCCCGCGGTGCAAGCACCGTTCCTCAAGCTCTCAACCCGGTTCGAGCAGGGGAGGCCCCACTCACCGGAGCGGCTGCCGCCACACAGCCTGCCGGCCCCGACTACGCCGCCCTGATCGCCGACACCCCCGACCTGGTCCGGGCCGCCCAGCGCCTGCGCCACCAGGTCTTCGGCGACGAACTGGGCGCCGCCCTCGACAGCCCGCTCCCCGGACACGACATCGACGCCGTCGACGACCTCGCCGACCACCTGGTCGTCACCCACACCCCGACCGGCGCGGTCGTCGGCACCTACCGGCTGCTGCCCCCGGGCCGCAGTCAACGCCTCTACTCCGACGGCGAGTTCGACCTCACCGCCCTCGACGCGGTGCGCCCCGCCCTCATCGAAGCCGGCCGCTCCTGCGTCCACCCCGACCACCGCAACGGCGCCGTGATCAACCAGATGTGGGCCGCCCTGGCCCGCTACACCCTGCTCTCCGGCCACCGCTATCTCGCCGGCTGCGCCTCCGTACCGCTCGCCGACGGGGGCACCGCCGCGGCCCACGCCTGGGCGCTGGCCCGCACCCGCCACGCCGCGCCGCCCGCGTTCCTGGTCACCCCGCGCCGCCCCTGGCACCCCACCGCACCGCTGCCCGAGCGCCCCGCCCTCGCCCAGCTGCCGCCGCTGCTGCGCGGCTACCTCCGCATCGGCTCCTGGATCTGCGGCGCCCCCGCCCACGACCCGGACTTCGGGGTCGCCGACTTCTTCACCGTCCTGGACATCGAACGGCTCGGCGACCGCTACCGACGCTTCTTCCTGGGGGAGCGGTGAACGGGGCCTTGACTGGGGGAGCGGTGAACGGGGCCTTGACTGGGACAGCGGCGAACGGGCCCTTGCCTGGGCGAGCGGTGAACGGGCCCATGCCCGGGCGCGTGGTGAACGGCCCGTTCGACGTCCGTCCGGTGTGTACCCCGGGCTGTGCCGCGCACGCCGTCCCGCGCCTCCCGTTCACCGGAACCGCGCCCCGCGCCGCCGCGTTCACCGGCGCGGTGGGCCGGGCCCTGGCCGCCGGGCCGCGCCTGGGGGACCCGGTGCGCCTACGGGCGCACGCCCGGGCACTGCTGGCGGCGCTGGCGGTCGGGCTGGAGGTCCGTGGCGTGGCCGGTGCGGCCGGCGTGGCGGGTGTGGCGGGCGTGGCGGGCCCGTTGTCCGTGCCCCGTACGGAACCGGCGGTCGGGCCGGCGGAGCGCGCCCCCGGAGCGGCCCGCTCCCCGGGCACCCTGATCGTCCTCAACCACGTCTCATGGCTCGACATCGTCGCGTTGCTCGCCGTGGAACCGGCCACGCTGCTCGCCAAGCGCGAGGTCGGCCGCTGGCCGCTGGTCGGTGGCCTGGCCCGGCGCGCCGGCACCCACTTCATCGACCGCACCAATCCGCGCCGACTCCCGTACACCGTAGGGGAGTTGTCCGCACTGCTGGCCGCCGGCCGCTCGGTGGCGGTCTTCCCGCAGGCCACCACCTGGTGCACCGCCGAGCAGGGCGCCTTCCGCCGGGCCACCTTCCAGGCCGCGCTGGACGCCGGCGCCCCCGTCCGCCCGGTGACCGTCGCCTACGCCCAACAGGGCCGCCCCACCACGGTGGCTGCCTTCTGCGGGGACGACAGCTTCGCCGCCTCGCTGCGCCGGGTGGCCGCCGCCCGCGGACTGACCGTGCGGATCACCGTCCACCCGGCGCTGCCCACGGCGGGCCGCGGCCTGGACCGGCGGGCGCTGGCGGCCGCCGCCGAGCGGGCGGTCCTCGGCGGCGGCCGGGTGCCCGACGCCGCCGGGGCGCCCGCCCGGGCCGGTCAGGCGCTCGGCACGTACTTGTAGCCGACCCGGCGGACGGTCACGATCGAGCCGCGGTGCTTGGTGCCGAGCTTCCGCCGCAGCCGGGCGACATGGACGTCCACGGTGCGGCCGTCGCCGACGTGCCCGTAGCCCCACACCGTGGTCACCAACTGGTCGCGGGTGTGCACCCGGTGCGGATGCGCGACCAGATGGGCCAGCAGCTCGAATTCGAGATACGTCAGGTCCAGCAGTCGGCCGTCGACGTACACGGTCCGCTGCTCGGGGTCGATCCGCACGGTCTCGTCGCCGGTCCAGTCGTCCTCGGTGGCGGTGACAGGCCCGGCGGGCGTGGTGGGTCCGGCGGGCGGCTGGGGCGGGGTGGGCGCCTGCTCGGCCGGTACCAGGACGAGGTAGCCGACCATCGGCGGCTGGCCGGGCAGGGCGGGCAGGCTGTGCTGCGGCGCCGGGAGCCAGGTCGCGCCGGAGGCCAGCAACTCGGCGACCTGCTGCGGACTGTGGCGCGCGACGTCCCTGCCGGGGGCGGTGGCGGGCTGGGCGTACCTCCCGGTGGTGGCCGGTGGGTGGAGGGCCTCGTCGGGCGCCACGGCGCGCAGCCGGTGACGGGGATGGGACGGCGGGGGAACGGCGGCCGTGGCGGAACCGGCAGGCACGGTACGGAGATTGGTCATCGAACGTCAGCTCTTTCGCGCAGGGGATCGTCGGGGGGACGTGCGCGCGGGCAGGGCTGGGGACACCGGTCAGCGGTGTCGGCGAGGAGAGTGCGGGCCCGCGCTCAGTGCGCGCGGCAACACAGACGGTCGAAGGCGTGCGCCTGCCGGGACGGCCAGAACGGCTCAAGGTCGCTGCGACCCGTCGCGGTGTCTGTAAGGCTGGCCATGGCTCTATTGAACCAGACGGTCATCGATCTGTCTTTCGCCCCGGCCCAGCTGTGACGCGATCCCGCCGCGGACCGGCCCCACCGCCCCGCGAGCCGCTGACGTGGCGACTCCGACTGCCCGCCAGCGCACGGGAGTTGCCCGCCGGCGAACGGGAGTTGAGCGCGTTGTCGCCTCGGCGGCACTCCGCCCGCTGGCCGGAAAACGCTCCTGGATCGCCGTTCACGGCGCGGGTATCGCCGTCCCATGCCTCCATATCGCCGTGCGCAGGGCCGGTATCCCCCTGCGTGGTGTGGGTATCGCCCTGCGTAGTGCCGGTATCGCCGTCCCCGCGACCCCCGTGGCCCCCACGGCCACCCCGAGGGCCAGTGCCGTCAGATGTCCGGCGTCGGTGAACGTCCGGCCGCGGCGAACCACCGGCACCGCGCCGAGCGCCAGCAGCCCGCCGGTCGCCGCCACCCGCGCGCCCCGGTGCGGCAGCGAAGCGACCAGCGCCCCGAGGGTGGCGTAGAAGCCGTAGCTCGCCCCGACGTCGACGGCGTGCGCGGTGGCGCCCCCGGCAGGGCGGGCCCGGCCGCGTACCCGCAGACCGGCATAGACCAGCAGGCTGGCGCCGACGTGCCCGGCCGCGAACACCGCCGCCGCGTGCCCGACGCCCCACCGCGCCTCGGCCGTCCCGAGTGCGGCCAGCAGCGCCGCCCCGTAGGCCACCGGCAGCGGCTCCTCCACGAAGGCCGCGCTGGTGGCCAGCGTCCCCCACCGGCCGGCCCGCAGATTGGCCACATTGGTGGAGTGCGCTCGCAGCAGCTCCGTCCGCCGCCGCGCCGGCAGCCGGGCGGTGGCATACGCCCCGAGCTGCAACGCCCCCACGTACAACGGCGTCACCCAGGGCAGCGCCCCGCCTCGCCCTCTGCCCTGCGACCCGCCCCCGCTCCGCACCGTGCTCCGCACGTCCCGTCCCCCTCCGCTACCGGCCATCCCGCGCCCCTCCTCGCCGCCGCACGACCCGGACCCGGTCCGCACGGTGATCACGGCATGTGTCCAGCGTGCCATCCGCCACTGACAACGGCCCGCGGCTGCCCGGCCGGCGACCGTCCGGCCCGTGGCCGCTCGGCCCGCGACCGCCCGGCGGCGAGGGCGCGCCCTCGCCAACGCCGCCGCCGTCGCCATCGCCCGGACATACGGACGGGGCCGGACCCACCGGTCCAGCCCCGCCGCTTTCCCCCGCTCCCGCGGGCAGTCGCTCACACCTGTGCGCGCCGCTCCAGCTCCGTGCAGCAGGTGTCCACGATCAGCCGGGTGACCACGTAGGGGTCCACGTTGGCGTTCGGCCGGCGGTCCTCGATGTAGCCCTTCTTCTCGACCTCGACCTGCCACGGGATGCGCACCGAGGCCCCGCGGTCCGAGGCGCCGTAGGAGTACTGGTCCCAGGGCGCGGTCTCGTGGGCGCCGGTCAGCCGCTCCTCGATGCCGGTGCCGTACTGGCGGACGTGCTCCAGCGGCTTGTCGCCCTCGCCCAGCGCCTCGCACGCGGTGATGATCGCGTCGTAGCCCTCGCGCATCGCGCGGGTGGAGAAGTTGGTGTGCGCCCCCGCGCCGTTCCAGTCGCCACGGGCCGGCTTGGCGTCCAGGGAGGCGGTGATGCCGTGCTCCTCTGCGGTGCGGTGCAGCAGCCAGCGCGCCACCCACATGTGGTCGGAGACATCCAGCGGCGACAGCGCGCCCACCTGGAACTCCCACTGTCCGGGCATCACCTCGGCGTTGATGCCGGACAGGCCGAGGCCGGCCGCCAGGCAGCGGTCGAGGTGCTGCTCGACGATCTCCCGGCCGAAGATCTCACCGGCGCCGACACCGCAGTAGTAGCCACCCTGGGGCGCGGGGAAGCCGCCGCCCTCGGGGAAGCCCAGCGGGCGCTCGCCCTTGAGGAAGGTGTACTCCTGCTCGATGCCGAAGAGCGGCTCCTGGCCGGCGAAGCGCTCGGCCACCGGGCGCAGCAGGGCCCGGGTGTTGGAGGGGTGCGGTGTGAGGTCGGTGTTGAGCACCTCGCACAGCACCAGCAGGTGGTCGCCGCCGCGGATCGGGTCCGGGCAGCTGAAGACCGGGTCGAGCACGAGGTCCGAGGAGTGACCTTCGGCCTGGTTGGTGCTGGACCCGTCGAAGCCCCAGCGCGGCAGCGAGCTCCCGTCCTTGAGGATCTTGGTCTTGGAGCGGAGCTTGGCGGTCGGCTGGGTGCCGTCGATCCAGATGTACTCGGCCTTGATGGTCACGGGGTCTTCCTATACAGGTCGGTGCGAGTACGCGTGCGGGCGTACCGGAGCACTCTCGCAACAGGCCGTTTCCCGACCGTTGCCCGTATGTGAACCACAGGTTACCCAGTCGGACATCCTCTGATTCTGCGACGATTCACCGCAAAACGCCTGGCATTCCCTCGTGCAGGCACGCGGCTGCGCTCCCGCAGCAACCCCGCGAAACCCAAGTCCCGGACCCTGCACATGAGTTCGCCGGCATCGATGCCCATGGTGGCCGCGGTGCTCCCGACGTGCCATTCATGGACGGCCGGCTGCCGCAGCCCCTCCGCCACCCGCCGCCCACATCAGAAGCCGTCCCGAGGCCCTTCATAACCCCAACGGCATGACCACATGGCGAATTTGGTCATGGAAGGCATGACCGACCGCGCCTAACGTCACAACCGCCCGGCACACCGTAAGTCCGGCAACACCGTAGTCCGACACACCGTGCCACCCACCGGATCCGCCACCCACCGGATCCGCCCCCCTCAAGGAGCCACCATGCCCACCACCACCCCGCCCTTCACCAGCTACGTCGACCTCGTGCTCGACGCCCTCGCCCGCGACCCCGACCTCCCCGTCGTCACCACGGCCGACGGCCACGACATCACCGCAGGCTCCCTGCACGCCACCGTCCACCGCATGGCCGCCGTCCTCGGCACCCATGGCGTCGGCCGCGGCCGGACCGTCTCCATCCTCAGTCGCAACCGCCCCGAGGCGCTCGCCGCCCGCTACGCCGTCAACCTCCTGGGCGCGCGGGTGGTCCTCCTCTACGACGGGATGGCCGCCGAAACCCTGGCCACGGTGGCCGAGAGCGCGGAGACCGACCTCCTCCTGGCCGACCCCGACCTGCACGACACCGCCCGCGCCCTCCTGGACGGCTGCACCGGCCTCCGCCCCGAGGCCATGACCTTCGGCCCGCCCCCTGCCGGCGCCGCCCCGCTCGGTCCCGACCTGCTCGCCGCCTGCGCCGCCCTCCCCGCCACCCCCACCGTCCCCGGCGCGGCGCGCCCCGAGGACGACTGGTGCATCCGGCACACCGGCGGAACGACCGGTGTCCCCAAGGGCGTTCGGATGGCGCACAGCGGGATTGCCGCAATGCTCGGCCGCACCTCCTGGGAGGCCGCCGGCGCCCCGCCCCGTTTCCTGGCCTGCACCTCGCTGGCCCACCTGGCGGGCATCGTGGCCGACGCCACCCTCGTGGCCGGCGGCAGCGTCGTCCTCCACCGGGAGTTCGACCCCACCGCCGTCCTGGCCACCGTCGCCCGCGAACGCATCACCCACCTCTGGCTGTTGCCGCCGCTCCTCTACCGCCTCCTGGACGACCCCACCCTCCCGTCCACCGACCTCGGATCTCTCACCCGCATCTCCTACGGGGGTTGCACCGCCTCCGCGTCCCGGATGCGCGAGGCGGCCGAGGCATTCGGCCCGGTCCTCTACGGCTGGTACGGCCAGTCCGAGGCGATGTCGATCACCGAGGCCGGCCACGCCGACCACGCCGACATCCGCACCGACCGCCCGATGACCGTCGGCCGCCCGATACCCGGTGTCGCCCTCGCCGTCCGCGACACCGAGGGCCGTGACCTGCCCCCGGGGCAGCCGGGCGAGATCCACGTCCGCTCCGCCGGCGTGATGCGTGGCTACTGGAAGCGCCCCGACCTCACCGCGGAGGTCCTCCGCGACGGCTGGCTGCGCACCGGCGACGTCGGCTACCTGGACGACGACGGCCGCCTCTACCTCGTCGACCGCCTCAAGGACGTCGTCATCGTCGTCGGCGGCCATGTCAACCCCTCCGAACTGGAGGACCTCCTGCACACCCACCCGGCCGTCGCCCACGCCGCCGCCTACGGCGTCCGCCTCCCCGACGAGACCGAGGAGGTGCACCTCGCCGTCGTCCCCGCCCCCGGCCACTCCGCAGACGAGGTCTCCCTGCCCGCCCTCCGCGCCTTCGTCACCGCCCACAAGGGCGCCCTCTACGCCCCCGCCGCCGTCCACCTCCTCAACACCATCCCCCTCACCCCCGTAGGCAAGCCCGACAAAAACCTCCTCCGCACCCTCCCGACCCCGACCCCCTGAACCACTCCCCGCACCCTGCCTCGCCGCCCTCAAATCCCCCCTGGTCAGGGGCTTTTGTCAGTGCCCGGCAGTAAAATAGAAACCAGTAAGTGAGGGTTCACCGAAGCTCCAGGAGGTCTGCCGGATGGCCGCTGCCACACTCATGACGAAACCCCTCCCGGCCCACCCGCTGCCCAAGAAACCGCTCCCCGCCGGCTGGCCCCGGGAGCGGTACGAATCCCACAACCGCCGCCTGAAGGCCATGCGCCTGGCCATAGCCCTGCTCGACACCGGCGTCTACCGCCCCGAGCACGCCACCAACGCCACCATCCGCTCCACCGCCCTCGCCATCGGCGTCCACCACCCCTCCGACACCACCTGCCGCCTGGTCCGAGCCCTCCTCTACGACAACTGCTGACCTAGCCCCACCAGTCGACCCACCGCCCGGCCCGGAACGCGCCACACTCCGGGCCGGCGCACCGGCCTGCAGCGTCCGGGCTGGTGGGGGGAGTGGAGTGGTGCGGAGCCCTACAGCCAACGAGGCAACCGTCCTCCCCTTCAACCGGAAGCCGGTCCTCGGAACCCCACCCAGAATCACAACTTCCCCTCACGGGCCCACAGAAGAGCAGAGTGCGGAACCGGCACCGACGCCCGCGCCGCCTCTTCCGGGTCGCCAAGGACGAGCCGGACCTGACCAGCGTCGACGCATGCAAAAGCCGTCGGCCGTGCCCTCCCGAAAAGGAAGGCACGGCCGACGGCTGACACACGCCCGGGCCGAAGCGGCAGCAAGCACGCTCCGACCCGGGGACGATCTTTAGATATCGAAGTAAAGCTATACGAACCCTCTGACCTGCGCGGATCCGTGCTGATCGACGGGTCCGGTGCACAACCGGTGCACATGGCAGGGAAGGCAGGTGTTTGTCTGGGCCTGCCGACCGGTCAGTGCACGCCCAGCCAAGCCATGACCTGTTCGAGGCGGGCGCATCACTGGTCGCCGCCGGCCGGGGGCGAGCCCCACCCGTCGGGAGCTCTGTGAGCGCGCTACCGGGCGGCCTTGGCGCACGGTGAGTTGCTATGGGAGACGACTCTGATACGGGCATCTTCCAAACGGATGCTCGTCTTCCGGCTGCTGGCAGGATCCCAGAACTCAACTCGGTCGCCGGATTGCGCGAAGATCACCACCGGATGGTCGTGGGGAGGCGGCGTCCCGTAGTACGGCGCCTCGGAAGAGGTTGGTTCCACGCACGCGTACTCGGCGCTGATGCCGAAGTACCCCGGGATGTCCCGGGGTGCCAAGGCGAGCGCGCGGTCCTCCGCGCCATTGCGCGCCGCGGTGTGGAGGACGAGCAGGCTGAATAGCATGCCCATCCCTATACCCAAGGTCACTGCGGGCGCCCAGGACAGCCACGGTCCCTGGACCCGCAGGGAGGGGGCGAGGAGCCGCATCCAACCCAGGTACGCCACCGGCAGCAGCGCGGCCGCGACGAACACACACAGCACCCAGAGCCCCGCCTGGATGTCGCCCAGCCCGTCCGTCCCCGGCGCGGGGCGCACCCCAAACGCCGACAAGTAGGCCCGCTGGACGAGCGTCCCGAGCCACGGCACGAGGGGAACCGCGAGGGGTACTGCCAGCGGGACGAGCCATGGAAGCGCGCGGTGCGTGGGGGTGCGCCGCACTGCCAGGTACGTTCCGCCCAGCAGGTAGCCTCCGACTACAACCACGAGAGGACCGCCAACCCGTGGGCTGTCCGCGCCGATCGCGGGCCAGAGCCCGGCGCCGAGCAGGCAGATCGCTGTCGCGGTGACGACGAGCGCCAGGAAGGCCAGAGCGTGCCAGCCCCGGGACGCCGAGGGCCTGCCGACTTCATGGACGCCCGGGTCCAGCCGCCGCAGTACCAGCGGGTGGTGCGAAAGCGTGGCCCGGGCGGTGCGTCGGGTGCGCGCCAGACGGCGCTCCCGGGGCTCGTCGAGACCGGCCGGGACGCGGACCAGCCGGACAGTGCCCGCATGCGGATCGTGCTCGCCGGTCCGCATGGCCGAGTGGAGTGCGTGGCGGAGCCGTCGGTTCACTGGCCTCCGCCTGCCCCGCAGGTGCCACTCGATCTGCGGCTGGTGGACGCGCTCCACGAGCGTGGCGTCACGGCAGTGCAGGGAGAGCTCGGCGTTCTGGGCCAGCGTGTCCAGGGTGGCGACCGCCTGTTCCACGGCTGTCTCGCGGACGCCGCGGATACGGACCTCGATCACGCGCAGCGTCCAACTGGTCTCCGTGGTCACCGTGGTCTCCCCGGCTAGCGGCTCGCGTAGGGGCCAGCCCATCGCGTCGCACACCTGCCGGAGCAGGTCCAGCTCCTCAGGACGGTTCAGGACTGCGGCGACAACGTGGACGCGGCGGTTGAAGGGCTGTCTGGCTGGGCCCGATGCTGAAGTCGACGTGCTCATAAGGGGATTCTGCCGTCACGCCCCTGTGCACCGCCCGGCCCCGGCACGCTGGCAGCTCCGTGGCCATCCCAGAACCATGCCCGCCAAGGCATACTCCGCCGGCCACACTTCGGGAATCGGGCGAGCCGTCTCGGTTAAGCCGCGAACCGGTACCGCTTACCAATCGCCTTGCGAGCCTTTTCGACTGCGCCCGTCACGCGGTGGACGTACCGGCGCAGCGTGAATGCCGGATCCTCGTGGCCGAGGAGGTCGGCGAGGGTGTAGACGTCGACACCTTCGTTGATCGCCTCGGAAGCGAAGAGGTGCCGCAGAGCGTGCATCATCTTGTCGCGGCACTCTTCCCACTTGCGGCCCTTGCCAGCGGGCTTGTCGTTGAGCGCCTTGATCGCGCCGATCGCCTCCAGAGCATCCTTCCAGAGGTAGTTGAAGTAGTTCTTGTTCAGCGGCTTGCGCTCCCGCGTCGTGAACACCAGGCGCACGGTGACCGGCTCACCGTCCTTGGTCATCCACGGCAGGGTGACCTCGACCGGCGGGTGCTTGCGAATGTGCTCGGCGAGCCGCACGGCCAACTCGTCGCCGACCGGCACGAAGCGGTCCTTGGGGTCATCGTCGGTGCCACCCTTCGGCGGGGCGAAGACGAGCGTGCCGCGGTCGTGGGTGATCTGGCGGCGTATGTGAACGACCTTGTCCTTCTGCAGCCAGTTGACGTCCTCGGGGCTGAACCCGAAGATCTCGCCCTGTCGCATGCCGAGTCCTCGGCCGCAGTCGACGGTGGCCTGGTAGCGGTCGGGCAGGTGCTCGCGCACGGCGTCCGTCTGTTCCCAGGACAGCGGCACGTCCTTCGCCGCCTTCTTCGACCGCCTCGGCTTGACGCGCTTCACCGACCCTGTCTCACAAGGGTTCTTGGCGATCAGGTCGTCGTCCACGGCCATCGCCAGTATCGACGACAGGTGCGTGAAGATCAGCCCGACGGTCGTCTCGTCCAGCACCTGCAGCCGGCGCTTGATCCAGGTCTGCACGGTGGACGACTTGATCTGGCGCAGTTTGAGTGAGCCCAGTGGCTCGATGATGTGGTTGCGGACGCGGGACTCGTACTGGGCGTAGGTCCGGGGATTGTCGAACGTCTGGTTCTCCAGCCACTGCTCGGCGACGGCCTTGAGCTGGGCCTCGCCCTTCCTGGGGTCGACGTACGTGCCGTCGTCGACGCTGCCCTGCATTTTGGTGAGGTGTTGCCGGGCGTCCTCGTACCGGTCGAAGCTCTCGCTCTGCTGCTCGCCGTCGGGGTCGCGCCACCGGGCCAACCACCTCTTGCCGCGACCGTGTTCGCGAGAGGGGACCTTGTTGTGGGCTGTGCACTTCTCCTCGTCGGCCTGCGGCCGCTTCTTGTGCCAGCGGTCGTACGGCTCAGCCACGCGGTGCCGCCAGGGAGACCGGGAGCAGGGAGGCCGGGGGGACGCCGAGGGCGGTGGCGATGGTGACGAGGTCGTCTACGTCACAACGGCGTCGGGCGCGTTCGGTGCGGCGGAGGGCCGTGTTGGTCAGCGGGCGCCCGAGGGCGGTGCAGCGCTCGGCGAGCTGCTGCTGAGAGAGGCCGCGCGCGAGGCGCAGGCGCTCGATATTGCGCGCGGTTCGGATTCCGGCGGGGCCTATTTCAATTGGTCGAGTAGCCATGGTGGATAGCTGTAACTCGAAAAGACCGGCCATGGCAAGAGTTTACTCAAGCACCCGAGAAAACTTGCTGACGCTGGCTATTTGGGCGGCTCGGCGAAGCCGGATTTCCGTGGTATGGTCCCGCGCCGCGAAATCTGGCGAGCCTCGGACAGCCTCTGGCCTGGGGGCTTGTAATGGTTCTGGCCTGGTGCTTCGGCGCTGGCTGGCATGCGGGGCGGTGATGATCCGGGAAGAAACCGGACAGAGCCTCTCGCTTTCCGGCGTGATTTCGGCAACCGGGGATTCGGGACTACGGTTTTGGTCCCACTCGGCGAAGGGCCGTTTGGTGCGGCCGTGGAATTTCCGCACAATGCCGCTGGACGCCGCAGACAACCTGTGGCTGTCTTGTCCATCCCGCCATTCCCGTGAAGGAGCCCCATGCCCCGAAACCCTCGCCCCGCGGCCGATGCCGGTGGTGTGGTCCGTGCGCCGCTGGCCACGCCGGAGGAGGTTGCGGTCTACCTCGGCGTGCCGGTGAAGACCCTGTACCAGTGGCGCCATCGCCGCATTGGCCCCAACGTCCTGAAGGTCGGCCGGCACCTGCGCTACCGCTGGCAGGAGGTGGATGCGTGGCTGAACGCCCAGACCTCGTACGACCTCACGGCCTGACCCTGCAGCTGACGCGGGCAGAGAAGCGGCCCCCGGCGATTCGTCGCCGAGGGCCTCAGATTCCCCAACTGATCGCCCATCCCTGAACGAACGAGCTGGTGAAGGGCGGGACCTTGCCCGTCCTGCCCCTCACCGGAGAGGAACGTCTATGGAGGACTCTACGTCCACCACCACTACGATCACATCCCCCACGATCTGGCCCACCGCGGCCGTCCCAGGCCAGGGCATCCCCTGGCGCCGCGAGAACCAGGCGGACACACCGTCGCCCGTGGCGAGGACCCCTGAGCGTTCGTCGAAGGAGGCCGCATGCGGGGACCAGCGTGCCGCTGATACGGCGGCTGGGGACCGTCCCCGCGATGTGCCCGCTTCCAGGTCCCCGCAAGCTACGGCCCCGATCTCCCAGTCTGCTGGAAACACACAGGTCAGCGGCGTGACGACGGGGACCGGTCCCCAAGATGCGCACGTTGCACCAGGGGACCGCAACGGGGACCGTGCTGCCCATACCCCGTTGGGGACCGACGGTCCCGTGCCTCCCGACGTCACGGTCCCCGATGACGGATCGGGCACTGGGGACCATGACGGTGCCGAAGCCGTGGCAGCTGGTGAGGGGGCCGTGCTGCTGGATGAGTTGCGGGCGGCGATCGGCAAGTACGTGGTGCTGCCCAGCCAGGAGGCGCTGACCGCGGTCACTCTGTGGGTGGCGGCCACGCACATCCAGACCGCTCTGCAGCACGCGCCCCGCCTGGCGGTGATAAGTGCGACCAAGGGGTGCGGCAAGTCCCGTGTGCTGGACGTGCTCTACGAGACCGTCCTCGACCCGATGATGACGGTGAACACCTCTCCGGCGGTCATCTTCCGCACCATCGGCAAGATCCCGCCCACCTTGCTGGTGGACGAGGCGGACACCATCTTCGGCCCCAAGGCAAGTGGCGACAGCGAGATCCTGCGCGGTCTGCTGAACGCGGGCCATCAGCGCAACCGGCCCGCCTGGCGGATCTCCGGTCCGGAACACAAGCCCACCCCGTTCCCCACCTTCGCGATGGCCGCGATCGCGGGGATCGGTGACCTGCCCGACACCATCACAGACCGGTCGGTCGTGCTGCGGATACAAAAGCGCAAGCCCGGCGAGAAGGTCGCCCCGTTCCGCTCGCGGTACGCAGCGCCTGAACTCAACGCGCTACGGGACCGGCTGGCCGCCTGGCTGGGGCCGCTGCGGAGCACGGCGGCCCGTATGGTGCCGCAGATGCCGGTGGAGGACCGGGCGGCGGATACCTGGGAGCCGCTGGTCATCATCGCCGACCTGGCCGGCGGTCACTGGCCCGCCCAGGCCCGTGCCGCATGCGTGGCCATGACCCGCTTCGAGGCGGTCCAGGACGAGCAGACCAGCGTGAAGGTGCGGCTGCTGCGCGACATCCACCGCATCTTCGAGCGGGCGAACAACCCCGAGGCCCTGTCCACCCAGGACCTGGTCGCCGCGCTGATCCAGGACGCCGACGCCCCGTGGGCGGAGCACGGCACCAAGGGACTGAACGCCTACCACCTGGGCAACCTGCTGCGGGACTTCGGCATCGGCCCGGCCAACTACCGCTTCGCGGGCGGCAGGCAGGCCAAGGCGTACACGCGCAACCGGTTCCTGGATGCCTGGGCCCGCCACTGCCCCGACCTCACCGAGGCGACACCCGAGCCCATACACGGCGGCGCGCCTGCCCGTCCGGCCCAGGGCAAGCCGCCCACCGCCCCGGCGGGTTCGCTGCCCGTCGGCCCGCCAGGCTCCGCCGGGCCGAGGCGAACTCTCTGATCCCACCCCGGGGCGTAGTCCGTAGCACTGCGTCGCAACCGTCCCCGCGCAGGTCAGCGCGGGGACGGACGTTTTCGCCGGGACGCACTTCTCCGTACCTGGGCTGGTGTCCGTACCTGTCCTGACCAGGCATGCGACGCATGCAACGGACGTGACACAGCCCCACCCCTCATGCCACTGGAGCACCGCCATGCACACTGACAACGACACCGACCCCGCCTCCTCCCGCCGCTGGGGATGGTTCGGCCTGGCCCGACGAACAGCAGCAAGCTGGAGCGAACGAGCCTCTAACGAGGCTTCGTCCGCGCTTGCCCCCGCCCCAGGGGTGGCGGAGGACGAGGGGGCCGGGCGCCAGCGGGCACCCGAGCCAGGGGAGGGGCAGCCCAGCACCGCGCCCTGCACCGACAGCGCCGAGCAGCCCGCTACCGACTCCGCCACCCCACACACCGAACCGCCCGCCGACGATCGAACGCCCATTGAGCAGCCCTCGTGGCGTGAGCCGGATGCCCCCACGTTGCCCGCGCGGATGAACCGCAAGCGCACCACCGAGAAGCGCGACCGAGACAAGACCATCCGCTTCACCCCGACCGCCGTACGGATCATCGATGCAGAAGCCAAGCGGCGAAACCAGACTTTCGCCGGGTTCGTCGGCGACGCCGCCCTGGCGGTCGCGCTCGGTAAGACGAACATGGCCGGCAGCCCCGAGGACGACCCCATCCGCCCACTGGTAGAGGCCATCGAGGCGCACACCAAGGCACTGAACCGGATCGGCACCAACCTCAACCAGATCACCATGGTCGTCCACTCCGGCGCGATACCCGAGCGCACCGAGGCCGTCCTCGACCACATCGAGCAGGCCGCCGAGGCCAGTTACCGGCTGATGGACCAGCTCCTGGCGGAAGGCGCCGCGCATGGTGCCTGACGTCTCCACCGGCTCCGACACCCGCGGCCTGATCAACTACCTCTTTGGCAAGGGCTGGCGCGACGAGCACACCGACCCGCACATCGTGGCCGCTTGGGACATGGCCGGCGCCCCCGACCCCGGCCGTGACCCCGAGGCCACCTACACCCAACTTGCCAACCGTCTCGACCACCACGTCGACCTGCGCACGCGCGAGCTGGGTGGCAAGAAGCCGCCGCAGCACGTGTGGCACTGTCCGGTGCGCACCGCGCCCGGTGACCGCTACCTGGCCGATACCGAGTGGGCCGAGGTCGCCCGCCGCGTCGTTGCCGCCACCGGCATCGCGCCCGAGGGCGACGAGAAAGCCTGCCGGTGGATCGCGGTACGGCACGCGGATGACCACATCCACATCCTGGCCACCACTGTCCGCGCCGATGGCCGCCGGCCCCGGACGAACCGGGACGGCTGGCGGGCCCAGAAGGAGTGCCGCAAGATCGAGGCCGAGTTCGGGCTGCGCCGCCTCAAGCCCGGCGACCTCACCGCGCCCCGCACGCCGACCGGAGCAGAGCGGGCCAAGGCCGAGCGCCAGGGGCAGGACGTGACCGCGCGGGAGTGGCTGCGCGAGCAGGCGTACGCGGTCGCCGCCGCCGTCCACAGCATCGATGACTACTTCACCGTGCTGGGCTCGCTCGGCATCCAGGTCAAGCCGCGCATCAGCACCAAGACCGGTGAAGTGGATGGCTACAGCCTGGCCGCACCCGGCGACACCGTCTGGTACGGCGGCTCCAAACTCGCCCCCGACCTGTCCTACAACCGTCTGACCGAACGCCTCCCCACCCAGGAGGTGGCCGACCGACCCCAGCAGGCGGCGGACCCGGCCGACTCGTGGCGCCGTACCGAATCCGCCGTGCGCACGGCTCGCACGGTTCTCGATGCGGGCGACGATGCCGTGGCCCAAGGGCACCTGGAAGCCTTCGGCGACATCCTGCACAACCTCGCCCGCGCCATACCTGGCCCGCACCAGGAGCAACTGCAAGCGGCAGCCCAGGCGTTCAACCGCGCCCGCCGCTCGGCGATCCGGGCCGACCACCAAGCCGCCACCGAACTGCGCCGAGCCGCCAAGGAACTCGCGTACGCCCCCAACCTTCCCGGTGGCCTGGTCATCGCCGTGCTCTTCGCGGCCCTGCATGTGGCCCGCGCCGCCGTCAAGTGGCACGAGCAACGCGGCCACGAGCAGCAGGCCGCCGC
Source organism: Streptomyces sp. S186 (assembly GCF_051603415.1). NCBI lineage: Bacteria > Bacillati > Actinomycetota > Actinomycetes > Kitasatosporales > Streptomycetaceae > Streptomyces > Streptomyces sp. S186. Next base: position 5,976,182 of record NZ_CP193932.1, read on the forward strand.
AGCCGAACAAGCCGTCCGCCACCTACAGGACAGCTACCAGCAGGCCGCCGAGCCGGTCCTGGCGGGCCTCACCCGCCGCGCCCCACGCCCCCAGACCGTCCAGCGCTTCGAGGCCGCCGTGCGCCAGGCCGTTCCCGACCACGCCGACCGCATCCTCACCGACCCTGCCTGGCTCGCCCTCGCCACGACCCTGGCCCGCGCCGAATCCGCCGGCCACAACCCCCGCCACCTGCTGGCCGAAGTCAGCGCCCGCCGAGAACTCGACTCCGCCGAACGCCCGGCCGAGGTCCTCAACTGGCGCATCACCGCCCAGCCGAACAAGCGCGCACAGGCAGCACGCACGCCAAACACTCTCAACACCACACGCGCTACGCAGGCACCGCAGCCCGTGGCCACACTGGTGAACATCAGGCCCGAGGAACGAGGACGATGCCGATAGCGCCCCAGACTCCTCGATGCCGCTGATCCAGCGTGGTGCCCTCACCGCTTCTCGGGGCGAGGGCACCATCAGCACCCTGCCCTGTGATTACGTCAGGCTGCTTCGGTTCCGTGCGAAGCACCGGACCCGCAAGCTGGCGTTACAGGCAAGTGCCCGGCCCATTCCAGAGCCTCGACCAGGTGCTCAGCCTGCAGCCCGACACGAGGATCGGGCTGAAGAAGAAGGGTTGCCGCGCTGTGGGCAGTGCGTTCCGCGGCCCAGGCGTGGTCGAGGCTGGTGAAGTCGTCGTCGATCCACACGGCCGGTGCGTCGGCCAGCCAGGCATCGACGTGGTCACGTTTCCAGAGGTAGCCGTTGGGGTGACTGGTGGTGATCTGCGGCCGGGGAAGATCGACGTACGGCAGGGGCGGGAGGCCGAGCAGCGGCCCGATCAGGGTGGTGGCGTCCTGGCGCCAGCTCGTGCACCAGACCGGAGAGACCAGCCCGCTGCGGATTACGTCCATGAGCATGGGGCCGTCGGCAGCGTTGAGCCAGACCGTGACCGGATCGTCGGCGTTCCGGCCGGTGGGGACGACATCGTGGCGGGCGTGGGTCGTTGGGGTGTTCCCGTGGTCGTCGGGGAACGGTATGAGGACGCCGTCGATGTCGAGGAGCAAGTAGGGCAGGCGCATCGGTTCCTCCAGAGGAAGCCGGGCGAGATCAGAGCTTGCGTGCGGTGATCAGCAAGGTGGTGGGCCAGCCGCGGGTGTCGTGGAACTCCCGGGCTGACGTGAGCCAGAGGCCCGCGCGGTCGAGGTGCTTTTCCCAGCGGCCGGTGTCGAAGTCCCAGCGGGCGATCGGGAGCCGGGTGCGGTCGGGCAGGGTGACGTAGTCGAGGCAGGGCCGGTCATCAGTGGTTGGTCGTCTGCCACCGCGCTGGGGGTGGGGGGTGGAGAAGGCCAGGGTGCGGCCCGGTTTGAGGTGCTGGGCGATGGCGGGTAGCAGGAGTTCGGGGGCGACGAGGCCGACCGCGCCGAAGACGGAGTAGATCGCGTCGAACCGCTCGTCGGATGCCTGTAGGTAGTGCAAGGCGTGGCCGGCTACGAACGTCAGGTTGCTCAGCCGTCCGTAATGCGAGCGGGCTCGACGGACCTGAAGGCCGACCAGGTCGACGCCGGTGACTCGGGCTCCGCGGCGGGTGGCGAGGTAGGCGGCGTTGTGACCGGGGCCGCAGCCGAGTTCCAGCACCCGCTTGCCGCCCAGGTCCACGCCGAATATCTCGGCGCCAGGGCCTCGGCCGGGCCACGTGGTCCACTCCATCCGCGCTGGCACGGACAGCGGTTCGGCGGGGCCGGCCTCGGTGCGCTGGAGAGCGTGGACGTACCACGGGGAAGCCTGGGCGAACATCTAGATCTCCAGGAGCTGGAGGACGTCGGTCAGGTGGCGGCGGACGGTCTTGATGTACGCGGGGTCGGTGGACGGGTCGTTGATCCAGCGGATGGCCTGCTCCATGAACCACTCGACGGCCCACATGCGGTGCCAGCCCAGCGCCCACTTCTCGGCGGCGAGCCCACCACGCTCGGCGAGGGCATCGGGAGTGCCGCCTTCGGTGACGTACACCTCCAGGAAGACGCGCAGGCGTACGGGGTCTGGGGTGTCGAGGGTGCCGTGCCAGCTGGCGAGGTCGAGCAGTCCGGGGCCGGTGAAGGCGCGGGCGAAGTCGAGCAGTTTCCAGCCGCTCTGGCCGATGTGGAGGCTGGTGGGATGGAACTCCGAGTGGACCCAGCCGAACGGTGCCACCGTCGCCCCGGCCGAACGGGCCTCAGCGGCGCGGACGATCCGATCGAGGGCATCCTCGATATCGTCTGCCGCCTGCCACCGTTCCTCCTTCCGGAGTTGATCGAGGTGATCCAGGGCTCGGCTCGGCAGTGAAAGCAGCCGTGCCCGGTCGAGGACGGGCAGCGTGGCAGCCGTGGGGGTGTGGTGGAGGACCACGGCCGCGGCGGCGCCGTCGAGGTCGTCGGCCTCGCGGATGGCAGGGCCGAGGTCTTCCAGAAGCATCCCGAGCCAGCCACCCAGGACGGCAGAGGCATGGACTTGCGGGACCGGGACGCCGTGACTGTGGGCCAGGCGGAGGGCCCGGTCCTCGTTGTCGAACGGCTTCTTGGCGTACTTGAAGATGGCGGTGGTGCCGTCGGGGAAGGTCAGTCGTTCGACGCCGGACATGGACCACACACGCACCCTCTTGCGAGTTGGGGCGGGGCGGTCGGCGATGCTGAGCAGGTTGTCCAGGAGTTCGGCGTTGAGGTTCGCGTCCATGCGGGGGCTCCGGTGTGGGGTTGGAGGCGTCCGGGGCGGGCGAGTGGTGCCGACCCGCCCCGGAGCCTGGCGGAAGGGGACTACGCGGCAGGGCTCACGCGGTGCGCGTAGACCTGCTCGATCCAGCGGGCCTTGAAGGCCGCGAGGTCGTCGCGAAAGGTGGTCATCGACGCACCGTAGGGCGCCACGACGCCGCCGGACTGGTCCGGCACGGACTGGCAGCCGTGCACCAGCCGGCCGCCGAGGGCCGCGTGGGCCTTGATGGACTCGATGCGGCGGTGCTCGTTGAACCAGCCGCCGTGGTAGACCTCGTCGAGCAGCCCGCCCATCTCCTCGTCCAGGTCGAAGACGACGGAGGTGGCGGCGGGGAAGAACCAGCACGGGCCGACGTTGGAGATGTGCCCGTTCAGCTCCACCTTGTTCAGCGCCATCAACGTCGCCGCCTCACGTAGCATCCGCAGGTGCTCGGTGGTGATCTGCGGCAGGCCGAGGCTGGCGAGGTGCTCGTCGCGGAACAGATACGCGTATACCTCGTACGCGGTGGCCAGGACGTGGGCGGCGTCCGACGTGGACTGGCTGTGAGCCTTGATGAAGTTCAGCGCGAGCTGCTCGACCGCGCTCTCGGTCGTCTCGTACACGGTCAAGAGCTGGGACTTGACCAGCTCCCAGTCGGCGACGAGCCAGGTGTGGGACTCGAAGCGGAAGAAGTACTCGGTCGGGTCGATGGTGATGCGCCGGCCGTCGACCTGGATGCCGGGCAGACGGCTCCATCGGTCGTCGAACGCCTCGGGAAGCTCGACCGTGATGGCCGTCGTGTCGATGGTGGTCACCGTGTCTCCGTCTCTCTTCGGCCGGTTTCAGGCACAGGGGTGCCCGAAGCCGGTGTAGGCGTACGGAACTTCGGGAAGCCACCCGGCCCAAGGGGGAGCCTGGATCACGGTCGCGCCGTTCCGGGCGGCTGGTGATTAGTGAACCCTCCTTCACGCACAGTGGGTACGGTGAGAGGGAGTTGAAGCGGTATACGCGGTTTACAGCTCCGGATCGGAGGCGATCGTGGCAGCGCAGAGAGCGCCCAACTCCCGCCTGCGCGAGTCCATCGACGCGATCGGCTGCACGTACGAGGCCCTGGCCAAGGACGTGCGGCGCATCGCCGCGGAGAACGGCGAGATCGTTCAGACCAACAAGTCGGCCGTCTCCCACTGGGTGAACGGCACCCGCCAGCCCACCGGTCACACTGGCCAGTACCTCGCCGAGGCCCTGTCCCGCCGAGCAGGCCGCACGATCACCCAAACCGAGATCGGCCTGCGCCCAGCCGACGCCGAAGTGCCAACGGAATCGGATCCGGTCCTCGCTGCCACCGACCTCGGCCGCGCCGACGTCGAACGCCGCCGCTTCCTCGCCGTAGCCGCCTTCACCACCGCCGGCGTCGCCATGCCCCTCGCCTACGACCACGAGGCCACCGCCCGCATGCTCCGCGTACGCACTGCCACGGCCCTGGTCGGCGCGGAGGACGTGGACGTCGTACGCCAGATCACCACCGCCTTCAGCGCCGCCGACGAACGCCTCGGCGGCGGCCACGGCCTGACCACCGTCACCGCTTATCTTGCCGACACCGCAGCCCCCATGCTCCACGGACGCTTCCCCAACGAAGCCTTACGCCGAGCCGCCTTCAGCGCGGTCGCCGAACTCGCCTATCTGGCCGGCTGGAAGCACCACGACCTCGGCCAGGAAGGCGCCGCCCAGCGCTACTACCAGGTTGGCTACCAACTCGCCTGCGAAGCCGACCCCCACGGCCACGCCGCCTGGATGATGCGCGCCCTCGCCCACCAGGCCCTCAGCCTCAAACAGCCCCACCACTGCGTCGACCTCGCCGCCGCTGCGCTCACCCGCGGCCTCGGCCGCATCGACGGCCAGACCGAAGCCCTCCTCCACATCACCCACGCCCGCGCCTACGCCGCGATTGGCGAGAAACCCGCCGCAGCTCGCGCCCTCCTCGCAGCCGAAGACGCCCTCCTACGCGACGACGGGCCTCAGCCCAGCTACTCCCGCGTCAGCGGCCCGGCCGCCGGCACCGTCGCCAGCCACACCGCACGCACCTTGACCGACCTCGCCGACCACATCGGCACCGAGCAACAGCACCGTGACGCCCTCATTCGCTGGGACCCTCAGAAGTACAAGCGCGTCCACGCCCTCACCTACGCCGACCTCGGCGACAGCCTCGCCGCCCAGGCCCGCGCCGACGAGGCAGTCGCCACCTGGGCCCAGGCCCTGACCCTCATGGAAGGCATGACCTCCGACCGCACCCGCAAGGCGATCACCTCACTCCGCTCCACCCTCGCCATCTACCAGCGACGCAAAGTACCGGGCGCCGCCGAACTCGCCCGCCGCGCACGCGAGGCACTCGCCTAACATGCCCACCAACCCGGCCGATGAAGGGACCACCGTGGCTCAGTCGACAACCGACGACCAGCCCAAAGCCCTCAAGCCCGCCCTCGACTCCATGACCCTGCTGGTCGCCGCCGTCATCGTTCACGACAAAGCCACCAACCGCGTCGTCCTCCTCCAGCGCAGCGAGAACGCCAAGTTCGCCCAGGGCATGTGGGACCTCCCCGTCGGCAAAAGCGAACCCGGCGAACCGATCACCGAGACCGCCGTCCGCGAGCTCTACGAGGAGACGGGGCTAACGGTTAAGCCGGAGTCCCTGAAGGTCGCCCACATCATCCACGGCGCCTGGGGCGTCGAAGCCCCCAACGGCTTCCTCACCGTCGTCTTCGCCGCCCACGATTGGACCGGCGAACCCGAAAACCGCGAACCGCGCAAGCACGCACAGGTTCGCTGGGTCGACGTCGACGCCATCCCCGAGAACTTTGTCGAAACCACCTCAAGCGCTCTCCAGCGGCATCTCGCGGGAGGCCCGGAGGTCTCCCTTGACGGCTGGCGATAGAGCCCACTGCCCCGGAAACGACGACGGCGGCCCATGGCAATCCACATGGTTCACGACCATGCCCGCCCTGCGCGCTCGGTACCGTCGGGAGCGCGGTTCCGGGCGCGGAACGAATACGCCACGGATCAACTGGAACTCAGACCAGTTAGTTCTCCCCTGCCCCTAATTCAGCGCCGCGCCAGGCGTCCCCCCTTCGCGCGAATCCGCCAATAGCGGGTCCGATGAAGGGTGCTGCGGCGTCACAATCTCATCTCTCAGGGCTCGCAGGCTCTGAGCACGTTCGGGCTGGCCGTAGCGGTCAAATATATGGGCCAGGCTGGTGACCAGGTGCTGGTGAGCGTCTCCCGTTAGGTCCCGCACGAAGTCCTGTAACAGCGCGGCCACTTGTACCCATGCGTTGTGTGGAGCATAAGAAGCCGCAGAGGCAACAAGCCTTTCAACCCGTGTCACAGTCTCCGCGTCGATGGCCTCAGGGTGGTCGAGGAACCAGTAGGCGAAAGCCAGAGATGGGTCGCTGAGTAGGGCATCACGCAGATCTCGAGCTCGTTGCAGGCGATGTTGGTCGTCGAGGGCACGTCGTTCGGCCTGGTGCTGGTCGCGTAGGAGACGGTTGATGTCGGCAGCTTGGTGAGGGTCGACAGTCAGATGGACGCGGGCCCACAGCAGTCGGACGGGCGCCCCCGGCACGTCGACAGCCTGGCCGAGGCGGCTATTGATGGTTGCTTGGGCAGCTGCCTCCATACTGAGCTGCCGTTTTCCAGCGATTCCCTGGGCCACGTTCAGCGCATGGGTGGCGGCCGCGTCATGCGGATTCTGGTGCCGATGACGTCCAGGCAGGTCCTGCCAGGCACCGGTGAAGTGCGCCTCGAAGTGATATCCGGGGGTTCGGCTGGGCAGGGTGCAGCTCAAATCCAGTCTGCCGTGACGCCGCCGACGCCACGGCTTGCTAGCCCACTGGGGCATGCGGCTCGGACATGGGGGCAGCTGGGTCAGCGCGGTTCAGGACAACGACCAACTGGTCCCGCAGGCGCTCCTGCACGGTAGACGAATGCGAAGATTGTACGGGCGCCCAGGCGTAGAGCAGGCGGTGGAGAGCGAGAAAGCGGTCGGCCACATAGATGGGATCGGTCTGCGGTTGATAGACGGCGTACTGGAGGATGGCCAGGATCGGCTCACGCAAATCAGAGTGCGCGGCTGCCGCGTCCATCCAAACGTTGAGAGCCTTCCCAAGGGGCTTTTGGAGAGGCACGCTGTTGTCCAGCAAGCCTCGCCAGCGGGCAGCATGCCAGCCCCAGTGGGCGTCCTCGCGTGCTGCGGTCAGCAGGACGGGGCGGCCATCTTCAGTTGTGCGTGCGGCCAGGTGAACGAAGGCGTGGTGGGCGGCGGTACGGCGGCCTTCCTGCGTGCTGGCAGCCCACTCCTTGAGCCTTTCCTGGATGGCTTGCCGCTGTTTGGGCTGGTCCCACAGCACAGTCAGCGCTTGTCCGACCGCGCCGAGAACCTCCTCCTTCTCGGTGTGGGCTGCCAGTTCGGTCAACCTCAAAAGCATCATGGTCGGGTAGGCAGCGGCGAGACGCTCGCACGCCTTGGCCAGCGCCACCTTGAGGCGAGGCGGGACTTCCTCGTCGCCGCGGCGGGCCCAGGTCAGGTAGGCCGTGCACGCACGGCGACTGGTCTCGGGGTCCAGGGCTGCTGCGGTGAGGAGGTCACAAGCTTGCTCAGGAAGGGACTCAGCCCACTGCTCGGCGATCTCACGCAGTAGCTTTGTGGTGCGCTTGCGATGCATGTAGTCCAGCGCCCAGCCAATCACCCGGTCAGCTAGCTGGTCAGTGATCTTATTTGGCAGATCCTTGTCGTTGGTCTGCGCCGCGGTCCAGCGAGTGAAGTTCTTGATGAGATGGGGACGGTCAGCCCAGAAGTAGTCGACGATGGCCTCGGCGAAGCGGGGCCGGCGGAAGGCGATGGTGTCCTCTTCCGTCAGGTCGGCTTCGATGGCATCGGTCAGGGCGATGACGCCTAGGCCCTGCTGGCCGGTGTGAGGTGCAGGAGTCTCGCCCAGAGCGCGGGCGAGGGCGTCGGCAGCTTCGTACACGATCTCCGTCGGGGCACCCTCCAAGACAGATGCAGCGAGGAGGTAGTTGCGGTGGGCGCTATCGTCGTGTTCGTTGTGCCACTCCAGCAGCCGGGTGCGCCAGTCTTCCGCTGCCTCGACCACATGGTCGACCAACTCCTCGAAGGACTGTTCCGTTTCCTCTTCAAGGCGTTCGGCCTCCCGGATGATGTGGGCCCACTCGACCGCTGCAGCCGGGACTAGGTCCTTGATGCCCTCGGTGATCTTTTCGGTGTTGAGCCAACGATCCGCTACCACCGGCGGCGCGACCTTCTCCAGGTGGGCTCGCAGGACCTGCTCAGAGTCGGGATACGCGAGTTCATGGTCGAGGCCGGTGGTTCCCTTGGCGGCTCGTTCCCAGGCTTCGGTGCTGATGAGGACGGCCAGGTAGGAGTCGGAGTCCTGCAGATGTGGGGCATCCTCAGCCAGGGCGGGGCCGATCCCCGAGTGGCGTTTGTCCCCCTCGTCACGCAAGTCCAGGATCCAGCCGGTGTTCTTACCCTGCAGACCCTCGGCACCGTTGAAGGGTTCCCCGGGTTCGCGTCGCACCTGCCGAATACATGTACCCACCATCTGATGAAGGGCGTCCAGGGCAGCGGTGTAGCGGCCAGCACCCTCCGGGCCATGCAGCACGAGCACATTCCCCCTGGAGAGAATGTTGGTCAGCGCAGCCCGCTCCTCAGGGGACCGTTCGTAGGTTGCCAGACGCTGGGCGACCCAGTCCGGGTTCAGCAGGTCACCGCGCAGCCGGTGGATCTCCTGAGCGATCTGGACGCCGATAGCAACGCCGTAGTTACGTCCGAATCGCTGCTCGACCGAGATTTGAGGGTCGTAGTCATCAGCCGAGCCACCCTCCGGGTCCTGGGTTGCCCTTTCCTGCTCATCCCGCGACGGCCCGTGCGGCCCTTCTGAAGGTGCCTGGCTGTCGGGAGAGGGGGCATCCTGGGTAGACGCCGGCGGCTCGGAGCGGTCCGCGAAAGGCTGCCCGCCCATTGCGGAGGGCCTTGGAGTGTTCTCCGGAGAAGGGCCTTCGAAGGCAGGAGGTGGAGTGTCACTCAAGTCGTCGCGGGTGTTGGGCGGAATAGAAGGGCTCGGCGGCGTGTCAAGCTGAGGCGGGGGTGGGGTGTCGCTCTCGGTGGTCATTCCTACATCTCGCAGACGGCTAACGGGCACTGACATTCCGACGTGCGGGGCACTTATGACGGCCGAGGACCGCCGATCCGGCGCGCGCGCATGCCGATGCTGACGCCGCCCTGCTCCACGGTGCCGATTTCCTGAAGCACGCTGGCCGCTCCGGTGATCTCATCGGCGTCCATGCCAGTCTGCTGGCCCGCGACGTGTTCGGCGCGCTGGTGCACGAAGGGTCCTGATTCCTGGCGTTCTTCGCCAACGAATGTCAGGCGCTGGCCGTAGATTTCCTCCAAGATGCAGCGCAGTCGTCCCAACGCCTGCATTAGCGGGGCATCAGTCAGATCGATGGGAGCACTCCCACGGTGGTACACGCTCAACTCGCCTCGCAGCCGCTCCAACTCCTGTCGGCGTGCGGCGAGTTGGTCGGAATTGACCTGTAGGGGGAAGCTGAGGGTTCCCGTCAGCTCAGCGGGAATCTCCGGATCGGACTCGGGGGCGTCACCGCGGTCCAAGAGCCGTTCGAGACGCTGGTAGAGGAACGTCATGGTGGGGGTCAGTCCGGCGCCGATCACAGCAGACAAGGCGGAAAAATCCGTCACGGTACTCCCAGGATGCCGATGCGGCCAGGTTCAAAGGGATTCTCGCCGCAGTCCCGCGCCGCCCTCTACTCACTTGCTGGAACTGACTTAAAATCACACCTCGCCAGCTATTGGGTCGAAACCTGAAATGCCCCTATTCAAGGATGCAGTAGACATATGGGCCTCTGGATCAGCTGCGGACGATGTGGCCTGAGCTCGGGGTCGCCGGTGATCTTGCGGTGGGCCTAGATGTGCTGCTGTCCGCGCATGGTGCCTGCGGCGAAGGTGGCCGAGGCGACGTTCAACCAGCCTCGACCGGGTCCGGGGCGTAATCCAGAATCTCAACGCCGACGGCTTCGAGGCGCTCTATCTGGCACCTGAGGGCTGGCTCTGACAGGTCCGCCCCCCTACCCGTGTGGCGACTACACTGCATTTCATCGCACAAGTGAGGGCCGCCACCTCCTCCCCGGAGATGGCGGCCCTCACTCGCGTATCTGATTGTGGGTCAGGCGCCGAGGCGGCCGGTGCACACCCGGTGCACAAGACCCTGGAAACCAGCTGGGAACAGCGAGCACTGTCGAGCAGTGTTTTCCCAGGTCACAGCAGGTTTCCGAGCCTCAGGCTCAGGTCACCCGACCCCGCCCTTTAGATGTCGAAGTACAGCTCGAACTCGTGCGGGTGGGGGCGGAGTTGGATCGGGGCGATTTCGTTGGTGCGCTTGTAGTCGATCCAGGTCTCGATCAGGTCGGAGGTGAAGACGCCGCCCTGCTGGAGGTACTCGTTGTCCTCTTCGAGGGCGTTGAGGACGGCCGGGAGGGAGGTCGGGACCTGGGGGACGCCGGCGTGCTCCTCCGGGGCGAGCTCGTAGAGGTCCTTGTCGATCGGCTCGGCGGGCTCGATCTTGTTCTTGACGCCGTCGAGGCCGGCGAGGAGGAGGGCCGAGAAGGCGAGGTAGGGGTTGGACGACGGGTCCGGGGCGCGGAACTCGACGCGCTTGGCCTTCGGGTTGGAGCCGGTGATCGGGATGCGCATGGCGGCGGAGCGGTTGCGCTGCGAGTAGACGAGGTTGACCGGGGCCTCGAAGCCGGGGACCAGGCGGTGGTAGGAGTTCACCGTCGGGTTGGTGAAGGCGAGGAGCGAGGGGGCGTGCTTGAGGATGCCGCCGATGTAGTAGCGGGCGGTGTCCGAGAGGCCCGCGTAGCCCTGCTCGTCGTAGAAGAGCGGCTGGCCGCCCTGCCACAGGGACTGGTGGACGTGCATGCCGGAACCGTTGTCACCGAAGATCGGCTTGGGCATGAAGGTCGCGGTCTTGCCGTTGCGCCAGGCGACGTTCTTGACGATGTACTTGAACAGCATCAGGTCGTCGGCGGCGGCGAGGAGGGTGTTGAACTTGTAGTTGATCTCCGCCTGGCCGGCGGTGCCGACCTCGTGGTGCTGGCGCTCGACCTGCAGGCCGGACTTCTCCAGCTCCAGGGAGATCTCGGCGCGCAGGTCGGCGAAGTGGTCGACCGGCGGGGCCGGGAAGTAGCCGCCCTTGTAACGGACCTTGTAGCCGCGGTTGTCCTCCAGGGCACCGGTGTTCCAGGCGCCGGCCTCGGAGTCGATGTGGTAGAAGCCCTGGTTCGCGGAGGTCTCGAAGCGGACCGAGTCGAAGACGTAGAACTCCGCCTCGGGACCGAAGTACGCGGTGTCCGCGACACCGGTGGAGGCGAGGTACGCCTCGGCCTTCTTGGCGATGTTGCGCGGGTCGCGGCTGTACTGCTCGCCCGTGATCGGGTCGTGGATGAAGAAGTTGATGTTGAGGTGCTTCTCCTGGCGGAACGGGTCCAGGCGGGCCGTCGACAGGTCGGGGCGCAGGGCCATGTCCGACTCGTGGATGGCCTGGAAGCCGCGGATCGACGATCCGTCGAAGGCCAGGTCCTCGTCCGGGTCGAACGCCGCGGCGGGGATCGTGAAGTGCTGCATCACGCCCGGCAGGTCGCAGAAACGGACGTCGACGAACTTCACGTCCTCATCCGCGATGAACTTCTTCGCGTCGTCGGCGTTCTGGAACATCCAACTCCTCCTAGCCCGGTCACCGCTCGGCGGACGCGGGGTTGCGACTCGGAGCGCGACCTCGTGCGGTGGCGCGCTCGCCCGACCATAGGCAGGCGGGATTTCCCAAGCATGACCCATTTGTTTCGCCGAGGTTAACCGGCGCGCTGTCGCTCTCACCCCCAGTGTGCGCCCGCGGGAGCGGACGCGGAGCCGGGTGCGGCACGGCTGCGGTACGGCTGCCGGGGCACGGTGGCCGCGGTGCGGTCACGGCCGTCCGGGAACCCGGCGCCCGGGGAACGTATGCGGTCGCAGTACCGTGGACGGGTGGACAACAGGCAAGCAATCGGATCGTGGATCTCCGGGCCCCGGGCGGCAGCCGAGGACATGGGTGTCGACTTCGGCTACCGCGGGCAGCAGCTCGGGCTGCCCGCGGAGGGCCCGGGCTCGATCGCACGGGTCGGCCGCCGCTTCGGCGCGCTCTTCATCGACTGGGCGCTGTGCCTGCTCATCGCGCACGGGCTGCTCAGCGACGGCAAGCCGCAGTCGACGAGCAACTGGGCGCTGCTGGTGTTCGCGGTGCTGAGCGTGCTGACCGTCGGCACCGTCGGCTGCACCCCCGGCAAGCGGCTGCTGGGTCTGCGGGTGGTCGCCGAGGGCGGCGGCCGGATCACCCTGCCGCGGGTGGTGCTGCGGACGCTGCTGCTGGTGCTGGTCATCCCGGCGGCGATCTGGGACCGGGACGGCCGGGGGCTGCACGACCGGCTCAGCCGCGCGGTGCAGGTGCGGATCTAGACACTGCCTGGGCCCTCACCCATCGATCCAGGCCCTGACTCATCGGGGACCCATCGGGACAGACCCCAGCCCCGAGGAGGCCCCGGCCCTCAGGCTCCCCGCCAACACCGGACGGCCCCCACCGACACCGAACGCCCCGAGGCCAAGCCTCGGGGCGTCGCACGTGGTTGGGGGAGAACCGGCGGAGCCGGTCAGCGGGTCTTGCCGCCGCCCTTGGGCATCCGCATGCCCTTGGGCATCGGGCCCTTCGGGACCGGCATGTTGCTCATCAGGTCGCCGAGGGCGCGCAGGCGGTCGTTGACGGCCGTCACCTGGGGGCCGGGGAGGACCCGCGGGAGCTTCAGCAGGTGCGTCCGCAGCTTCTTGAGCGGGACCTCGCCCTCGCCGTCGCCGACGATGACGTCGTGCACCGGGGCGTCCGCGACGGTGCGCGCCATGCGCTTCTTCTCGGCGCCCAGCAGGCCGCGCAGCCGGTTCGGGTTGCCCTCGCCGACCAGCACGATGCCGGCCTTGCCGACGGCGCGGTGCACCACGTCCTGGTTGCGGTTCATCGCGACGGCGGGGGTCACCGTCCAGCCGCGGCCGACGTTCTCCAGGACGGCGGCCGCCGCACCGGGCTGGCCCTCCATCTGCCCGAAGGCCGCCCGCTCGGCGCGCCGGCCGAAGACGATCGCCATCGCGAGGAACGCCAGGACGAAGCCCAGGACGCCCGCGTAGACGGGGTGGCCGATCGCGAAGCCGATGGCGAGGAGGACGCCGAAGACGACGATTCCTGTGCCAGCGACGACAAGACCGACCTTGGAATCGACCCGACGGGTCATCTTGTAGGTCAGGGCGATCTGCTTCAGCCGCCCGGAGTTCTCAGCGCCGCCAGCGCCGGTTGCGTTTGCCTTCCTCGCCATACTCCGAAGTTTACGTGGCGTGCGGACGCCGGGTGGCCGCGGCCTCCAGGACGTATCCGGCGTCGTACCGGTCCTTGGCGCGGCGGCGGTCCTCCAGGACCGACGTCCAGGCGTTGCGGCGGGCGGTGCGCTGGCCGCCGCGCAGCAGGACGGCCTCGATGGCACGCAGGGCACCGGTGACGGAGGGGATGGGGCGAGCGGTGGCGCGGAGCGGCGCGACCTCCATGGTGATGGTCTCCCTCGGACGGAACGGAACGAACAGGGGGCGGGGGGAGGTGTCTTGCGGTGCGTACATCCATCGTTACCGAACGGTGTTACCAACGGATGACCTGCCGGTCAAACACCTATGAAACGTTGACGCGGCCCCCACGCCCCCCTGCCTGGGGGAGTGCGGGGCCGCGTCTTCCAAGCATGTGCCACGTTTCACAAGTTGGCGCGCCGGGGGCGTCAAACCGCCTGACTGGACGCCTCGACCTCGCGCCGCTCGACCGCCTGCTGGTAGAGGCGGCCGGCGCGGTAGGAGGAGCGGACCAGCGGGCCGGACATGACGCCGGCGTAGCCGATCTCCTCGGCCTCCTCCTTGAGCTCCACGAACTCGGCCGGCTTCACCCAGCGCTCGATGGGGTGGTGGCGGACCGAGGGGCGCAGGTACTGGGTGATCGTGATCAGCTCGCAGCCCGCGTCGTGCAGGTCCTGGAGCGCCTGGCTGATCTCCTCGCGGGTCTCGCCCATGCCCAGGATGAGGTTGGACTTGGTGACCAGGCCGGCCTCGCGGGACTTGGTGATCACCTCCAGCGACCGCTCGTAGCGGAAGCCGGGGCGGATCCGCTTGAAGATCCGCGGGACCGTCTCGACGTTGTGGGCCAGCACCTCCGGGCGGGAGGAGAAGACCTCGGCGAGCTGCTCGGGGACGGCGTTGAAGTCCGGGATCAGCAGTTCCACGCCGGTGTCGGGCATCGCGGCGTGGATCTGGCGGACGGTCTCGGCGTAGAGCCAGGCGCCGCCGTCCTCCAGGTCGTCGCGGGCGACGCCGGTGATCGTGGCGTACTTCAGGCCCATGGTCTGCACGGACTCGGCGACCCGGCGCGGCTCGTCGCGGTCCAGCGCCTGCGGCTTGCCGGTGTCGATCTGGCAGAAGTCGCAGCGGCGGGTGCACTGGTCACCGCCGATGAGGAAGGTCGCCTCGCGGTCCTCCCAGCACTCGAAGATGTTGGGACAGCCCGCCTCCTGGCAGACCGTGTGCAGACCCTCGCTCTTGACCAGGCCCTGGAGGTGGTTGTACTCGGGACCCATTTTCGCCCGGGTCTTGATCCACTCGGGCTTGCGCTCGATGGGGGTCTGGCTGTTGCGGACCTCCAGGCGCAGCATCTTGCGTCCGTCGGGTGCGACTGCGGACACGTCGGCTCCCTAACCACTTCGATTCTTCGGCGTACACCAGGGTACGCCCGTCAATTCGCACGCATTTCCACGTGCGGGTCGTGCTTGGCCGAACCCCGGACGGGAGGGCGGCATTCCCGCGGTCGGGCCGCGGGTGCGGCGCTCAGACCGCGCGGGGGAGCAGGACGGCGTTCTCCAGGACGTCCCCCAGGTGCTTCTCGACGACCGGCAGGACTTCGGCGATGGTGACCTCGCGGCCCAGCTCGCCGGAGAGCGAGGCGACGCCGGCGTCCCGGATGCCGCACGGCACGATCTTGTCGAACGAGGTGGTGTCCGGATTCACATTGAGGGCGAAGCCGTGCATGGTGACGCCCTTGGCGACGCGGATGCCGATCGCGGCGAGCTTGCGGTCCTCGCCGCGCTGGCCGGCGTTGGACGGGGCGTACTCCGGGCCGTTCAGCCGCGGGTCGAACAGCTCGTCCGCGGTCCGCGGGTCGAAGTCGAGCTGCAGGCCGCCGAGAGCCGGCCGCTGCTCTACCGGGTCACCGAGCACCCAGACACCGCTGCGCCCCTCGACCCGGGTGCCCTCGACGCCGAACTCGGCGCAGACCCGGATGAGGGCCTCCTCCAGCCGCCGGACGTGCGCGACCACGTCGACCGGGCGCGGCAGCTTCTGGATCGGGTAGCCCACCAGCTGGCCCGGGCCGTGCCAGGTGATCTTCCCGCCGCGGTCCACGTCGACGACCGGGGTGCCGTCCAGCGGGCGCTCGTCCTCGGAGGTGCGGCGGCCCGCGGTGTAGACGGCCTGGTGCTCCAGGAGCAGGCAGGTGTCGGGGATCTCGTCGGCGAACCGGGCCGCGTGGACACGCCGCTGCTCCTGCCACGCCGACTCGTACTCGACGGCGTCCGTCCCGAAGCCCAGATGCACAAAGCGCAGCCCCTCGGGTACGGGGGTCTCCCCCCGAGAGATCGCAGTCACGGCAGCTCCTCTTCGAACCCTTGTCGCAGATCCCTGCGACGTGCGATGCCTCTTGCGAGGCACTTCCGATGCCACGTCGCGCCCATGCCACTGTACGGCCGCCCTCCGCGCCCCCATCACCGGGCCAGTGCGCCGCACGGCCCTCGAAGCGCCCGTGACGTGCTCACACGATCGGATGAACGCGGGGCGCAAGCCGCGAGAAAGGCGCTGAAGGCCGTTACATTCACGCCGTTCCACAAGGGCGAAGAGCATGCCGGACGGGATCAGTCGAACCCGGCGGCCCGGCCCGGAAGGCAGGAGACCGGTAAAGCTGATGACGGAACGACCCCCGCACCACACGCCCAACCGCCAACTGGCCGCGCTCATCGCCGAGGCGGGCTTCTCCAACGCAGGGCTGGCCAGACGGGTTGATCAACTGGGCATCGAGCACGGCCTCGATCTGCGCTACGACAAGACGTCGGTGACGCGCTGGCTGCGCGGGCAGCAGCCCAGAGGCACCACCCCCGCACTGATCGCGGAGGTCTTCACCCGCCGGCTGGGGCGCCGACTCTCCGCGCAGGACCTCGGTCTGGATGCCTGCGCGCCGGTGTACGCCGGGCTCGAATTCGCCTCCACGCCGACCGAGGCGGTGGACATCGTCAGCGGACTGTGGCGCAAGGACTCCGGCAGCCACGCCGAACTCCGCAAGATCGCCTTCACCCCGGCCGGCCTGGTGGTGCCCAGCCGGGACTGGCTCATCGGCCGCCCCGACGAACGCGTCGCGCACGGTGAGCCGACGGGCGAGGCCGGCCAGGCCGGCGAGCGGGTCCCGCCGCAGGGCGGCCGGTCGGCCGTGCCCCGGCAGCGGCAGACCGAGCGGGTCGACCGTACCCAGGGCGGCCGGGTCACCTCCGGCGACATCGCGGCGCTGCGCTCGGTCGGCGAGCTGTTCCGCGCCCTGGACCACGCCTACGGCGGCGGCCACGCCCGCCAGGCCCTGGTGCGCTATCTGGAGCACGAGGCCGAGCCGATGCTGCGCGGCACCTACGGGGAGACCGTCGGCCGTCGGCTGTTCTCGGCCGCCGCCGATCTGACCCGGCTGGCCGGCTGGACCTCGTACGACATCGCCGCGCACGGGCTGGCGCAGCGGTACTTCGTCCAGGCGCTGCGGCTGTCCCAGGCCGCCGGCGACCGGGCGTACGGCGCCTATGTCCTGGTGACGATGAGCCGGCAGGCGGTCTATCTGGGGCACGGCCGGGAGGCCGTCCAGCTGGCCCGGGTCGCCCAGCAGGGCGTCGGCAGCGGTGTGCCGCCCACCGTGCAGGCGCTGCTGCACGCCGCCGAGGCGCGCGGCCACGGCGTCCTCGGCGAGGTCCGGGCCTGCACGGCCGCGCTGGCCCGCGCCGAACGGGCCCTGGAGAGCGCCCGCCCCGGGGACGACACCCCCTACTGGGCGCGCTTCTTCGACGAGGCGCAGCTCGCCGACGAACTCGCGCACTGCCATCGCGATCTCCAGCAGTACCGTGCCGCCTCCCAGCACGCCGAGCGCTCGCTGCAGCTGCGCGCCGCCGGGTTCGCCCGCAGCCGGCTGTTCTGCCGGGTGGTGCTGGCCACCGCGCGGCTGGGCCTCGGCGAACTGGAGCAGGCGTGCACGCTCGGCGCCGAGGCGGCCCTGCAGGCGTCCGAGATGCGCTCCGTCCGGGCCCACGAGTACGTCCGGGACTTCGAGCGCAGGCTGGAGCCGTACCGGGACGCGCCGGCGGTGCGCGGCTACCGGGAGCGGGTGGCCGCGCTGGGCTGACGGGCTGTGCGGCCCCGGCCCGTCGGTCCCTTTGCGGACGCGCGCTAGGCGGCCGCCGGTACGGTGTCCGGTTCCGGGCGGGCCGGGAGGCCGAAGTCCTGGAGGAGGGCGCGGGCGGCGCGGTGGCCGGAGCGCAGGGCGCCCTGGAGGGTGCTGGTGTCGCGGTGGTCGCCGCACACATACAGCCCGGCCAGCACCCGTACGGTGCGCTGCGGGTCGTGCGGGGTGGCCATCGCCGGTACGGCGTACGGGTCGTGATGGCCCGTCAGGAGCTGCCAGTCGTCCGTCCGCACGCCGTAGATCCGGTCCAGCCGGGGCCGGACGGTCTTGTCGAGGACGTCCAGCGGCAGTGCCGCGGCGGGGCCGAGGACGACGGTGGTGACCAGCGGCCGGCCGGGCGGGGTGCGGGACGGGTCGATCGCGCCGGCGAGGTAGCTGAAGCCGATGGGGCCCTCGCTCGGCAGGATCAGGGCGGTGTCCCGGGCGGGGCCGCCGCGGGTGCCGGCCGGGGCGTCCGCGGTGTGGTGCAGCACCGTCAGCGGGTGGAATGCGGGCATCCGCAGCCCCGGCAGCAGGGCGGCGGCGTCCCGCGCGCCGGTCGCCACCAGCACCGCCCGGCACGGTATCCGGCCGTGCTCGCGGGTGTGGACGCCGTTGGTGTCCACGGCCGTGACCGCCACGGAGGTCCGTACGGTGCCCGGTGGCAGGCCGGCCGCCAGCAGCTCCGGCACGGCCGAGGCGCCGCCCGTCGGCAGCGCCAGCCGGCCCTCCGCGAAGGCCCGCAGCACCTGTGCCGCGCCCCGGCTGGAGCCGCCCAGCCGGGGATCGCAGAGCAGCGCGCCCAGCAGCGGCCGCAGGAAGGTGTCGTGGGTGCGCGGCGGGAACGCCGGGCGGCCGGCCAGGGCGTCGCTGACCGGCCGGTCGGCGGTCCGCTCCGTGCGCCGGTCGGCGCGTGTGAGGGCGCGTGCCGCGGAGAGTGCGCCCCTTGTGCACCGCAGCGGACTGATGCGCTGGACCCGCTGCCCGTTGTGGAGGCCAAGACCGGCCGCGAACGGACGCAGCGTCAGCTCGGCCAGGCCGGGTGTCCGGCGCAGCACGACCGGGGAGACCGCCAGCGGGCGGCCGCAGCGGTCCAGACGGAAGCCGTCCACCTCGTCGGTGGCGGAGCGGCCGCCGACCCGCTCGGCGGCCTCCAGGACGGTGACCGAGAGCCCGGCCCCGGTCAGATGGCGGGCGGCGGCGAGGCCGGCCGGCCCGGCCCCCACGATGACGACGTCGACGGCCGATGCGGAGCGCAGCACATTCCCCTCCCGATGTCGGTCCCAGCGGCAGCGCACGGTTCTGATGCCCGGTGCGGCCGCCCGGGATGCCCAGTGGTGTGTCAGAGGACCGTAGGGACCACCGCGCCCCGGCCGACAGGGGCGCCCTGGGGGCGCGTCGGAGCGGCCCCCGCGCCACGTCCCGGCTCGGGTGCCCGCGGGCCGTCCTACGACGCCAGGGCGGCGCGCACCGCGTCGCCGATCCGCGGGTCAGCGAAGGCGAAACCGGACTCCAGCAGCCGCCGCGGCACGATCCGTTGACTGCCCAGCACGTCCTGTGCGAACTCCCCGAGGACGAGCCGCAGCACCGGCGCCGGCACCGTGCACAGCGTGGGGCGGCGCAGCACCCGGCCCATCACCGCCGTCGCCTCGCGGTTGGTGACCGGTTCCGGCGCGGTGAGGTTGACCGGCCCGGACAGCCCCTCGGTGGCCAGCAGATGACGGAGCGCCGCGAGGTGGTCCCGCAGCGAGATGAAGCTCCAGTACTGGCCGCCGTCCCCGAGCCGGCCGCCCAACCCCAGCCGGAACAGCGGGAAGAGCCGCCCCCAGGCACCGCCGGAGCGCGCCACGACCAGGCCGGTCCGGGCGAAGACGGTCCGGATGCCGGCCTCCTGGGCGGGCGCCGCCGCCTCCTCCCACGCCACGCACAGCTCCGGCAGGAAGCCCGTACCGGCCGGCGCGCTCTCGTCCGTGCGCCGGTCGCCGGTGTCGCCGTAGAAGCCGATGGCGCTGCCGCTGACGAGGACCCGCGGCGGCTCGTCCATCGCGGCCAGCGCGGTGGCCAGCGTCCGGGTGCCCAGCACCCGGCTGTCACGGAGCTCCTGTTTGTACGCGGCCGTCCAGCGGTGGTCGGCGACGCCCGCCCCGGCGAGGTGCACCACCGCCGCGCAGCCGGCCAGCGCGGCCGGGTCCAGCCGCCGCCCCGTGGGGTCCCAGGCCACCTCGTCGGCCGCCGCCGGCCGTCGGCGGACGAGCCGGACGACGTCGTGGCCGTCCGCGCGCAGGTTCCGGACGAGGGCCGTGCCGATGAGTCCGGACGAGCCGGTGATCGCGATCCGCATGGGGCCATCCTGCCCGCAATCCGGGGCGATGCGGGGGACCGGGCGGGCTCAGCGGCGGAAGCGGGCCCACAGGCGTGGGAAGCGCTCGGCCAGGGCCGCGTCGTCGTCGAAGTCGAGGTAGCCGCCGAGCGGTTCCGGCGGGGCCGGCGGCAGCCGCAGGTCGGGCATGACGGCGCCGGTCAGCTGCTCGTACGCCTCGTCGGCGGCGTAGCCCAGCTCCTCGGCGTCGCCGTCGGTGTCCTCGTCGAAGTCGCCGACGAGACGGGCGAGCTGGTCCGGGTCGTCCAGCGCGCCCTCGAAGACGTGCCGGCCCTGGCCGATCAGCCAGCAGCGGAAGTAGTCGAAGGCGTCGTCGCTCGCGCCGTCCAGCATCAGGGCCGCGGCGGCCCACAGGTCCCAGGTGTAGGCGCGGTTGTAGCGTTCCTCGAAGTGGCGGGCGAAGTCGATGACGCGGTCCGGGTCGAGTCCGAGCAGCCGCTCGACCAGTGCGTCGGCCTGCTCCTCGGGGTCGCCCCCGGCGGCCGCGCGGGAGCTGTCGATCAGCTCCCAGAAGTCCGTCTCGTCCATCACCGCTCCAGCATCCGCCCTGCCGCCGCGCCCCGCACGCGGAGTGCCCCGGACGCGCCGGGGCGCCATCCGGGCCGGCGGTCCGGGGCGCCGGGAGGGGTGACCCGGCGGTGACCGCGCCGGGACTCCGTCGTTGTGCGGCATGCACGACGGCAGCACAAACCTGCCGCAATCCCCCACCGGTCCCCTGCAGCATCCCCCACCCCTCACCCCCACCCCCGCACTCCCACTTCGTGAAGGGCGCATACCGCCATGCCCATGGACGAACGAACCCGGGCCGAGGTCGAACGCGCCGAGGCGGCCCTCGTCGAGCACTATCCGCGGCTGGTCCGCCTCGCCTATCTCGTCCTGCCCCCGTCGATGGGCCGCCACCGCAAGGTCCTCACCGCGCACGGCCTGGTGCAGCGGGCACTGCCCTGGCGGCTGCCGCGCCGGCCGGCCGGCGCGCTGCCCGCCCAGCGCGGCTCGGACGCCGGCGCCGGCTACGACCTGGTCCGCCAGCGCACCGTGGAGCTGGCGCTGGCCTACGAGGACCGGCAGCGGCCCGCGGTGCTGCTGCCGACGGTGCCGTTCGTCTGGGGGCTGCGGCTCTTCCCGCGGGCCGGCGGTGCCGACGAACTCGCCCTGGACCAGGCCCTGTCGGCGGTCCCGGCCGCGGTCCGGGCCGCGCTGGGGCTGTGGCACCTGGAGGGGCTGGACGCGGACGCGGCCCGCACCGTGCTGGCGCGGGCCGGCGTCCCGGACCCCGACGTGGCGCAGCGGGCGGCGGCGCAGCTGGACCGGCGGACCGGCGCCGGGGCCGGGGCGCTGCTCAACTCCGGGGAGTTCGACCCCTGCACGGTCCAGGCCCGGCCGACCGACCTGCTCCGCCGCCGGCAGCGCGTCCGGGCGACGGCCGCGCTGGCGGCGGTGGTGGTCGCCGGCGTGGTCGCCCTGGCGCTGCCCGCCGGCCGGCCCGCGGACGGCGGCGTGCCCACCGCCGCCGCGCAGGCCCTCGACCCCGGCCGGCTGCTGCGCGCCCCCAACGAGCAGTGGGCCCGGACCGCCCGGGTGGACTTCACCGCCTGGCCGCCGCGCGGCCGCCAGGCCGGTGACCGGGAGCTGCTGGCGCGGGCACTGCGGGTGTGGGCCGCGCCGCCTCCCGGCACCCGGATCGTCACGGCGGCGGACACCTCCACCCGTCCGCCGGCCGCCCCGCCCCGGCTGCTGTACGCCGGCCTGATCGACAACGTCATGGTGGTGGTCTTCCACGACGGCGAGCGGCTGGTGCGGTACGCCGAACCGGAAGGCGCCACCCCCACCCTGCACTTCGCCCGGGTCGACAACGCCGACCTGACCTCCGCCGGCGGGCTGGTGATCGGCCGCGGCAACGGCTGGATGCGCTATCTGATCGCGCCCTGGGTCTCCGGCGTCGCGGTCCGGGACCTGCTCGCCCCGGGCGCCCCGCCGCGCGGGCTGCACCTGGCCCCGGACGGTGTCACCGACCGCATCCCCCTCCCGCCCGCGGACGGCGCGCCCTGCGGGCACTGGCCGGCGGCCGAGTTCCGCTCCTCGCCGCGGATCGACGACCGCCGCTCCTTCCTGATGACCGACCTCGGCGACCTGGCGCCGGTGCATCTGACGTATCTGCCGCCGCCCGCGGCCGGCGGCGGCCCTGGCGAGGCCACCGGCGCCCCGGCGCTGCGCAGCTGGGCCCGTACCGCGTGCACCCTGCGAGCGCTGCGCGGCACCGGCGTACGGTCCGTCAACAACTGGGTCTACGCCCAGCAGGTCCTCCCGGAGGGCGGCGGCACCGCGACCTGGGTGTGCAACCGCGCCGACACCTGGCGCGGCCCCGGCCGGGCCATGGTGCAGTTCCAGACGTCGGCGGCCGGGCCGAACGATCCGGGGCGGGTCGCCGGCCGGGCCGTCGGCACGGCGGTGTGCAGCCGCTTCGGCCGGCATGTGCTCGGCGACATCCACTGGCAGGCCAAGTCCGGGAAGTGGTACCTGCTCGCGGCGGGCAGTGGCGAGGTGTCCGCGATCAATGTGACCGGCGGGGTGCGGGCCGGCGCGGCGGCGCCGACGCTGGCGGTCCCGGCCACCCGGGACACCCCGGTGCAGGTCGCCGGGCGGCTGCGGGACGGCGGGAGCCTGCGGGCACTGCGGCCGTAGGCGGCGGGGCGTGGCGTGGGCGGGGCGGTTCGGCGTCGGCGGCGTCCGGGGAAACGTCCGTGGAAATCCCGACAGGAGGTGTCGGGATTCGCTGTCAGGGTCGCCCTGCAACGGCCGCAACGACGGCACAGCAGAGGCAGCAGCGAGGAGTGACACGTGACGGCGCGGGAGAACACGGCGCAGCGGGTGGCGGCGGTGGACGGGCGGAGGGCCGCCGCGGCGCCCGGCGGGCGGGCGCCCGAGGGCGATCTGACCGGGCGGGTGGCGCTGGTCGCCGGAGCCACCCGGGGCGCGGGCCGGGCGATGGCGGTGGAACTGGGCCGGGCCGGTGCGGTGGTCTACGTCACCGGCCGCACGACCCGGGACAGCGTCAGCGAGGTAGGCCGGCCCACGGAGACCATCGAGCAGACGGCGGAGCTGGTCGATGAGGCCGGCGGCACCGGGATCGCGGTGCCCACCGACCACCTGGAGCCGGCGCAGGTCAGGGCGCTCGTCGAACGCGTCGACCGGGAACAGGGGCGGCTGGACGTCCTGGTGAACAGCGTCTGGGGCGGCGACCGGCTGATCCAGTTCGACACCAAGGTGTGGGACCTGGACCTGGCCGGCGGACTGCGGATGTTCCGGCTCGGCATCGACACCCACGTCATCACCAGCCACTTCGCGCTGCCGCTGCTGATCCGGCGGCCCGGCGGACTCGTCGTCGAGGTCACCGACGGCACCGCCGACTTCAACCGCGCCTACCGCGACAGCCTCTGCTTCGACGTCACCAAGAACGTCCCGCACCGGATCGCCTTCGGACTCGCCAGTGAACTGCGCGAGTACGGCGGCACCGCGGTCTCGCTCACCCCGGGCTTCCTGCGCTCCGAGGAGATGCTGGACCACTTCGGCGTCACCGAGGAGACCTGGCGCGACGCGATCGCCCGGGAACCGCACTTCGCCATCGCCGAATCCCCGGTCCTGATCGGCCGCGCGGTACGGGCCCTGGCCGCCGATCCGGACAAGGCGCGCTTCAGCGGCCGGTCGCTCTCCAGCGGCCGGCTGGCGAAGGAGTACGACTTCACCGACGCGGACGGCACCCGGCCGGACTGCTTCGGCTACTTCGCGGACGTGGTGCTGGGCGGCAAGGACGCGCGCCCGGAGGACTATCGCGAGGGCGCGTCCGGGCAGTCGACGGCCTCCTCCGCAGGGGCGTAGAGCGCGGCGGCGCGGCGGGCGGCCGCCGCGAACCGCTCCCGCAGCCCGGCGGGCGCCAGCACCTCGGCCTCCGGGCCGAGCCCCAGCAGCTGGGCGTAGGCGACCTCCTCGGACTCCACGGCGAGGGTGATGCTCAGCCGGCCCTGGGCATCGGGCCCGCCCGCGGCCGCCGCCCGCTCCACCGCCTCGCGGGCGGCGGCCGGCTCGGTGACGTAGGGCAGTTGCAGGACGCCTCGCGGGGAGAGCCGGACCCGCACCTGCTCGCGCAGCAGCGACCGCCGGAACTGCTCGGCCCGCTCGGCCCAGAACGCGGGCAGGTCGAACTCCGGATCACGGACGAAGCGCCCGCCGTCCGCCGCGTCCCCGCCGGATCGGCCGCTTCGAGGGTCGGCCGCAGGACCTGCGGGCTCGGCGGCGGTGAACCGGTCGACGCGATAGACCCGGAAGCCGGCCCCCGCGGGCCCCTCGGGCGGCTCGGCCACCCGCGCCGCCAGATACCAGACGCCCGCCTTCAACACGAGGCCGTACGGCTCCAGTTCCCGGACCACCTCGCGGCCGTCCCGGAGGTAACGGGACGTCAGCCGGCGGTCGTCCCACACCGCGTCGGCGATCACCGGCAGCAGCGCGGGCGTCTCCGGATCGTGGTACCAGCGCGGCGCGTCGAGATGGAACCGCCGGGCGGCGCCCGACGGGGCGTCCCGCAGCTCCGGCAGCAGCGCGGCGGAGACCTTCAGCCGGGCCGCGGACGCGACGTCGGCCAGGCCCATCTCGCGCAGCGCGGAGGGCACTCCGGACAGGAAGAGCGCCTCCGCCTCGCTCCGGCCCATGCCCGTCAGACGGGTGCGGTAGCCGCCTATCAGGCGGTAGCCCCCGGACCGGCCGCGGTCGGCGTAGACCGGCACACCGGCCTCCGAGAGCGACAGCACGTCCCGGGCGACGGTGCGCTCCGAGACCTCCAGCTCCCGCGCCAGCTCGCCGGCCGTCATCGACGGCCGCGACTGGAGCAGCAGCACCATTCTGATCAGCCGTGCGGCACGCATGGATCCATCATGCGCGGCACCACTGACAACGCCCCGCGGACGCCGAACGAAGAGCGAAGCGGAGCGAAGAGGGTCCCGTGCGAAGACCCCGGGCGCGGTGGTGGTCTTCGCACGGGAGTGTGCGGGCGGGCGGCGCCCGGCGTCGGCCGGGGCCACCCGCAACCTGGTGCCGGCCTACAGCCCGTAGCGCTCGCGGGCCTCCTTGACCGCCTCCGGCTTGACGTCCCCGCGCCGGGCCAGGGCCGCCAGCGCCTGGACGACCACCGACTGCGGGTCGACACCGAAGTGCCGGCGGGCCGCCTCGCGGGTGTCGGACAGGCCGAAGCCGTCCGTCCCGATGGAGGTCCAGTCCTGCTCGACCCACGGGGCGATCTGGTCCGGGACCGCCCGCATCCAGTCGCTCACCGCGACGACCGGGCCGGGGGCACCGGCCAGCGCGCGGGTGACGTACGGGATGCGGTCCTCGCCCTCCAGACGGGCCGCGTCGCACTCCAGGGCGTCGCGGCGCAGCTCCGTCCAGGACGGCGCGGACCACACGTCCGCCGCCACGCCCCAGTCGGCGGCCAGCAGTTGCTGCGCCTCCAGGGCCCAGTGGATCGCGGTGCCGGAGGCCAGCAGCTGGAGCCGCGGGGCCTCGGCGCCCCCGGGGGCACCCTCGACGGAGCCGGCCTCCTTGAAGCGGTAGAGGCCCTTGAGGATGCCCTCCTCGACGCCCTCCGGCATCGGCGGCTGCACCTTGGTCTCGTTGTAGACCGTCAGGTAGTAGAAGACGTCCTCGCCGGCGGGGTGCTCGGCGGTCGCGCCGTACATCCGGCGCAGGCCCTCCTTGACGATCACCGCCACCTCGTAGGCGAACGCCGGGTCGTACGAGAGCGCCGCCGGGTTGGTGGAGGCGATCAGGTGCGAGTGGCCGTCGGCGTGCTGGAGGCCCTCACCGGTCATCGTCGTGCGGCCGGCGGTGGCGCCGATCACGAAGCCGCGGCCCAACTGGTCGGCGAGCGCCCAGAACTGGTCGGCGGTCCGCTGCCAGCCGAACATCGAGTAGAAGATGTAGAACGGGATCATCGGCTCGCCGTGCGTCGCGTACGACGTCGCGGCGGCGGTGAAGTCGGCCAGCGAACCGGCCTCGGTGATGCCCTCGTTGAGGATCTGGCCGTTCCTGGCCTCCTTGTACCAGAGCAGCTGGTCCCGGTCGACCGGGTCGTACGTCGCGCCCTTGGGGGAGTAGAGGCCGGCGGTCGGGAAGAGCGACTCCATGCCGAAGGTGCGGGCCTCGTCCGGGACGATCGGGACCCAGCGCTTGCCGGTCTCCTTGTCCCGCATCAGGTCCTTGACCAGCCGGACGAACGCCATGGTGGTGGCGATCTCCTGGCTTCCGGAGCCCTTCTTCAGCGCGTCGAAGTTCTTGTCGGCGGGCATCGGCAGCGGCTTGGCGACGACCTTGCGAGCCGGGGCCGGGCCGTCCAGGGCGGCGCGCCGGGTGCGCAGGTACCGCATCTCCGGGGAGTCCTCGGCCGGGCGCCAGTACGGCACCAGGTCGCCCTCCAACGCGCTGTCCGGGATGGGGAGTTCGAGCAGGTCCCGCATGGTGCGGAACTCCGCCATCGTCAGCTTCTTCATCTGGTGGTTGGCGTTGCGGGACTCGAAGCCCGTGCCGAGGGTGTAGCCCTTGACGGTCTGCGCCAGGATGACCGTCGGCGCGCCCTTGTGCTCGACGGCGGCCTGGTACGCGGCGTACACCTTGCGCGGCTCGTGGCCGGCGCGGGAGGTCTGGAACAGCTCCAGCAGCTTGGCGTCGGAGAGCTGCGCGCCGATCGCCTTCAGGGCGTCGCTCGCGCCGAAGAAGTGCTCGCGCAGATAGGCGGCGTCGCGGGTGGCGTACGTCTGGAACTGCGCGTCCGGGGTCTCGCGGAGGCGCTGGACCAGCACGCCGTCGGTGTCGAGCGCGAAGACCTCGTCCCAGGCCCGGCCCCACAGGGCCTTGACGACGTTCCACCCGGCGGCGCGGAACTGGGCCTCCAGCTCCTGCACGATCTTGAAGTTGGGGCGGACCGGGCCGTCCAGGCGCTGCAGGTTGCAGTTGATGACGAAGGTGAGGTTGTCCAGGCCCTCGCGGCCGGCGAGCGCCAGGGCGGCGGTCGACTCCGGCTCGTCCATCTCGCCGTCGCCCAGGAAGGCCCAGACGTGCGAGTTGCCGGTGTCCTTGATGCCGCGGTGTTCCAGGTAGCGGTTGAAGCGCGCCTGGTAGATCGCGGAGAGCGGGCCGAGGCCCATGGAGACGGTGGGGAACTCCCACAGCCAGGGCAGCCGCCGCGGGTGCGGGTACGAGGGCAGGCCCTCGCCGCCGGCCTCCTGGCGGAAGTGGTCCAGCTGCTCCTCGGTGAGCCGGCCTTCGAGGAAGGCGCGGGCGTAGATGCCGGGGGAGGCGTGGCCCTGGATGTAGAGCTGGTCGCCGGAGCCGTCGCCCTCCTTGCCGCGGAAGAAGTGCTGGAAGCCGGTCTCGTACAGCCATGCCGCCGAGGCGAAGGTCGCGATGTGACCGCCCAGGCCGAGCTTGGAGCCGCGGGTCACCATGGCCGCCGCGTTCCAGCGGTTCCAGGCGGTGATCCGGGCCTCCATGGCCTCGTCACCGGGGAAGGCGGGCTCGGCGGAGGTCGGGATGGTGTTGACGTAGTCCGTCTCCAGCAGCGAGGGCAGGTCGGCGCCCTCGGTGCGGGCGGTGTGCTCCAGGGCGCGGCGCATCAGGTACGCGGCGCGGTGCGGGCCCGCTGCCTTGGTGACGGCGTCCAGCGACTCGCGCCATTCGGCCGTCTCCTCGGGGTCGCGGTCCGGGAGCTGGTCGAGCTGGCTGTACGGCAGGCGCACGGGATCGGGCATGGGTGGCCCCTTTCCGGACGGGTGGGAATGCGAGTGCGGCAGGCAGTCGGCAGGACAGGGGTGTCGCGCCCCAGCTGTCGACGATAACTCTCTGATCGATGATCGATCAACGCCGAACGGAGGAAAAACCGCAGGTCGGCACGGGGTGCCGCAATTCGGGGCACCGCGTGCCAGCTCCGGAGCCCGCCTCCGTTACGCCCCGGAGCGCCCCCGGCACAGGCCGGAACCGACAGAGCCGACGGACCCGGCGGACCCTCCTGAGGCCCGAAAGGCCGGCTCCGTCTCCGACGCGCCCGCTAGACCCGCGGCGCGCAGCTCAGTACGTGCGCCTTGAGCAGTGCGCCGATCCGCGGGTCGCGCCGCCGGAACGCGTCCACCAGCTCCTGGTGGTCCTGGGCGTGCGAGCGCTGCTCGGGGCTGAACCAGCGGATCGACAGCGTCGTCCAGACCTCGATGCCCAGCGATTCCCAGGTGTGCAGCAGCACGGCGTTCCCGGCCGCCCGCACGATCTCCCGGTGGAAGGCCACCGTGTGCCGCACCTGGGCCTCGCCGTCACCCGCCGCGTCGGCCTCCCGCAGGGCCGCCACCTCGCGCTCCAGCGCCGTGGTGTCCTCCGCCAGCCGGCCCGCCGCCAGCTCCGCGGCGACCTGCTCCAGCCCGGCCCGGACCGGGTAGCTCTCCTTGAGGTCGTCCGCGGTGAGGTTCCGCACCCGGACGCCCTTGTTCGGCGCCGACTCGATGAGCTGGAGCGACTCCAGCTCCCGCAGCGCCTCCCGCACCGGTGTCTGGCTGACCTCCAGCTCCACCGCGATCCGCCGCTCCACGATCCGCTCGCCCGGCTGCCAGCGGCCGCTGACGATCCCCTCGAGGATGTGCTCGCGGATCTGTTCGCGCAGCGAGTGGACGACGGGCGGGGTCATTTGGTGCTCCTTCAGAGCGGATCGGGCCGCGAGACGTGGTGCCGGGGCCATTATCGCCGGACGCGGACGTGCCAAAGGGCCGGCCCCGGCTCGTCGGAACGAACCGGGGCCGGCCCCTGTGCACAACTGCCTTTTCCCTGGCGGGAGTCGGCGTCCGAGACCGCTTTCGGTCTCGTTGCGATCCTCGGTCGCCCGGGGTGACCGCTACAGACCGATCTCGGTCTCGAACTCCGCGGCCTCCAGGATCTGCTTGACCGTGGTCAGGTAGCGGGCCGCGTCGGCGCCGTCCACCAGACGGTGGTCGTACGACAGGGCCAGGTAGGTCATGTCGCGGACGGCGATGGTCTCGCCGAGGTCCGGGTGGTTGATGACCACCGGGCGCTTGACGGTGGCACCGATGCCCAGGATGCCGACCTGGTTCGGCGGCACGATCACGGTGTCGAACAGGGCGCCGCGCGAACCGGTGTTGCTGATGGTGAAGGTCGCGCCGGACAGCTCGTCCGGGGTGATCTTGTTGGCCCGGACCTTGCCGGCCAGCTCCGCGGTCTTCCGGGCGATGCCGGCGATGTTGAGGTCGCCCGCACCCTTGATGACCGGGGTCATCAGGCCCTTCTCCGCGTCCACCGCGATACCGACGTTCTCGGTGTCGAAGTAGGTGATCGTGCCCTCGTCCTCGTTGATCCGGGCGTTGACGACCGGGTGGGCCTTCAGCGCCTGGACGGCGGCCTTGACGAAGAACGGCATCGGGGAGAGCTTGACGCCCTCACGCTGCGCGAAGGCGTCCTTGGCCTTGTTGCGCATCCGCATGATCGCGGTGATGTCCACCTCGACCACGGAGGTCAGCTGCGCCTGGCCGTGCAGGGCCTTCATCATGTTGTCGCCGATGACCTTGCGCATCCGCGGCATCTTGACGGTCTGGCCGCGCAGCGGCGAGACCTCCAGCGCCGGGGCCTTGGACGGCGCAGCGGCCGGCGCGGCCGGGGCCGGCACGGCGGCCTTGAGGGCCTCGGCGGCGGCGATGACGTCCTGCTTGCGGATCCGGCCACCGACACCGGTGCCCTTGACCGTGGCGAGGTTGACGCCGTTCTCCGCCGCGAGCTTGCGGACCAGCGGGGTGACGTAGGCGCCGTCCGCCTCACCGGCCGCCGGGGCGGGGGTGACAGGGGCGGGCGCGACCGGAGCCGGGGCCGGCGCGGGGGCCGGAGCCGGGGCGGGCGCCGGAGCCGGGGCGGGCGCCGGAGCGGCCGGGGCCGGAGCCGGCGCGGGGGCCGGTGCCGGAGCCGGAGCGGCAGCCGGGGCGGCCGGTGCCGGGGCGGCCGGTGCCGGGGCGGCGGCCGGAGCCGCGCCCTTGGCGCCGATCACCGCGAGCTTGGCGCCGACCTCGGCGGTCTCGTCCTCGCCCACCAGGATCTCCAGCAGGGTGCCGGAGACCGGAGCCGGGATCTCGGTGTCGACCTTGTCGGTGGAGACCTCCAGGAGCGGCTCGTCCTCGGAGACCTCCTCGCCGACCTCCTTCAGCCAGCGGGTGACGGTGCCCTCGGTGACGCTCTCGCCGAGCGCGGGGAGGAGCACGTCGGTGCCCTCGGCACCGCCCGCGGGGGCGGGAGCCTCGGCCGCGGGGGCCGGAGCCGGCTCGGGCTGTGCGGCCGGGGCCGGAGCCTCGGCGGCGGCCGGAGCCGGCGCGGCCGCCGGGGCGCCCGTGCCGTCGTCGATGATGGCCAGCTCGGCGCCGACCTCCACGGTCTCGTCCTCGGCCACCTTGATGGAGGCCAGGATGCCGGAAGCCGGAGCCGGAATCTCGGTGTCGACCTTGTCGGTCGACACCTCCAGCAGCGGCTCGTCGGCCTCGATGCGCTCGCCCTCGGCCTTCAGCCAGCGGGTGACGGTGCCCTCGGTGACGCTCTCGCCGAGCGCCGGCAGGGTTACGGAAACCGTCATGGTTTCAGTTGCTCCTATCGCAAGTACGGATGTGGTCGCGCCCGGACTGGTGTCAGTCGTGGGAGTGGAGGGGCTTGCCGGCCAGGGCCAGGTGGGCCTCGCCGAGCGCCTCGTTCTGCGTGGGGTGCGCGTGGATGAGCTGCGCAACCTCGGCCGGCAGGGCCTCCCAGTTGTAGACCAGCTGGGCCTCGCCGACCTGCTCGCCCATACGGTCACCGACCATGTGGACGCCGACCACGGCACCGTCCTTGACCTGGACGAGCTTGATCTCGCCCGAGGTCTTGAGGATCTTGCTCTTGCCGTTGCCCGCAAGGTTGTACTTCAGCGCCACGACCTTGTCCGCGCCGTACAGCTCCTTGGCCTTGGCCTCGGTGATGCCCACCGACGCGACCTCGGGGTGGCAGTACGTGACGCGCGGGACGCCGTCGTAGTCGATCGGGACGACCTTCTGGCCGGCGAGCCGCTCCGCCACCAGCATGCCCTCGGCGAAGCCGACGTGCGCGAGCTGGAGGGTGGGGACGAGGTCGCCGACGGCCGAGATGGTCGGCACGTTGGTCTGCATGTACTCGTCGACGAGGACGTAGCCGCGGTCCATCGCGACGCCCTGCTCCTCGTAGCCCAGACCGGCGGAGACCGGGCCGCGGCCGATGGCGACCAGCAGCACCTCGGCCTCGAAGGTCTTGCCGTCGGCGAGGGTGACCCGGACGCCGTCGGCGGTGTACTCGGCCTTGTCGAAGAAGGTGCCGAGGTTGAACTTGATGCCCCGCTTGCGGAAGGCCCGCTCCAGCAGCTTGGAGCTGTTCTCGTCCTCGACCGGGACGAGGTGCTTGAGGCCCTCGATGACGGTGACGTCGGTGCCGAAGGACTTCCACGCCGAGGCGAACTCGACGCCGATCACGCCGCCGCCCAGGATGATCGCGGACTTCGGGACGCGGTCGAGCGTGAGCGCGTGGTCCGAGGAGATGATGCGGTTGCCGTCGATCTCCAGGCCCGGCAGCGACTTCGGCACGGAGCCGGTCGCGAGCAGGACGTGGCGGCCCTGGACCTGCCGGCCGTTGACCGCGACGGAGGTCGGCGAGGACAGCCGGCCCTCGCCCTCGATGTAGGTCACCTTGCGCGAGGCGATCAGACCCTGCAGGCCCTTGTACAGGCCCGAGATGACCTCGTCCTTGTACTTGTGGACCGCGTCGATGTCGATGCCCTCGAAGGTGGCCTTGACGCCGAACTGCTCGCTCTCGCGAGCCTGGTCCGCGATCTCACCGGCGTGCAGCAGAGCCTTCGTGGGGATGCAGCCGTTGTGCAGGCAGGTGCCGCCGACCTTGCCCTTCTCGATCAGGGCGACGTCGAGACCCAGCTGCGCCCCGCGCAGAGCGGCGGCGTAACCGCCGCTGCCGCCACCGAGGATCACTAGGTCGAAAACGGTGCTGGCGTCGTTCGCCACGTCACGTCCTCCATGCATGGGTGCGCCGGAGCCGGTCTTCGGTGACCGGTCCGCGGCTGTTGTTCGGCCGCTTTGTCTCGGCCCTGGGTAAGGGGGGCCCTGTCCTGCCGAGAACCCATCTTCGCACTTGTTCCACGAAGCCGGGACGCGGGGCCGGGCTGTGGACGGCCGATCAGCCGCCTTGTCGGTTCGGTGGGGCGTACCCACGTGCGGATTTCGTCGAGGGCGAACACGTTGCGGGCGTTGGGAGCGAGCCTACGACGGCCCCGGGCGCCGCCCGGGGCCGTGCCGCGGCTCCGACCGGGCCCGGATCAGCCCAGGTCGCCCTCGGCGGTCCGCTCGGCCAGCCGCACCAGGGTGCGGACCGAGGAGCCGGTGCCTCCCTTGGGGGTGTAGCCCCAGGGCGCGCCCTCGTGGAAGGCCGGGCCGGCGATGTCCAGGTGGGCCCAGGGGATGCCCTCGCCCACGAACTCCTTCAGGAAGAGGCCGGCGACCAGGCCGCCGCCCATCCGCTCGCCCATGTTGGCGAGGTCGGCGACCGGGGAGTCCATGCCCTTGCGGAGGTGACCGGGCATCGGCATCGGCCAGGAGTCCTCGCCGACCTCCTCGGCGATCTCGTGGATCGAGGTGCGGAAGGCGTCGTCGTTGGCCATGATCCCGAAGTGGCGGTGGCCCAGGGCCAGCACCATCGCGCCGGTCAGCGTCGCCACGTCCACGATCGCGTCCGGCGACTCCTCCGAGGCCCGGGTCAGCGCGTCGGCCAGCACCAGCCGGCCCTCGGCGTCGGTGTTGAGCACCTCGACCGTCTTGCCGCTGTACATGGTCAGGACGTCGCCGGGGCGGGTGGCGGCGCCGGACGGCATGTTCTCGGCGAGCGCCAGCCAGCCGGTGACGTTCACCGGGAGGTCCAGCCGGGCGGCGGCCACGACCGCGGCGAACACCGCGGCGGCGCCGCTCATGTCGCACTTCATGGTCTCGTTGTGGCCGGCCGGCTTCAGCGAGATGCCGCCGGAGTCGTAGGTGATGCCCTTGCCGACCAGCGCCAGCGTCCGCTCCGCGTCGGCGTGCGTGTGCGCGATCCGCACCAGCCGCGGCGGCGCCTCCGAGCCCTGGCCGACGCCCATCAGGCCGCCGTAGCCGCCCTTCTTGAGCGCCTTCTCGTCCAGCACCTCGACGGTCAGGCCGAACTCCTTGGCGGCGGCCTGGGCCTGCGCCGCGAACTGCTTGGGGTCCAGCGCGTTGGACGGGGTGTTGATCAGGTCGCGGGCGCGGTTGATCTCCGCGGCCAGCACCTGGGCGCGCGCCGCGGCGGCCTTGAACTCCTTGTCCCGCGGCTTGCCGCCGAGGACGGTGGCCTCGCCCAGCGGCGCCGACTTGGCGTCGGCCTTGCGGCCCTTGGTGCCCTTGCCGTTCGCGTCGCCGCGGAAGGCGGTGAAGGTGTACGCGCCCAGCAGCGCGCCCTCGCCCACCGCGGCGGCCGCCCCGGCGTACTCGACCGGCAGCGCGAAGGCGGCCTTCTTGGCGCCGGCCAGCGCCCGGGCCGCGCTGCCCGCCGCGCGGCGCAGCGCCTCGTGGTCGTAGGACTCGCCCTTGGCCGGGGCGTCGCCCAGGCCGACCGCCAGCACGACCGGTGCCTTGATGCCGTCGGCCGCGGGAAGCTTGGTCACCTCGCCCTCGGCACCACTCGCGCCGAGGGTCTCCAGCACGGCGGCGAGCTTGCCGCCGAACGCCTTGTCCACGGCCTCGGCGCCGGGGGCGACCACGACGCCCTTGGCGCCCTTCGCCGCGCCGACGACGACGGCATCCGCGCGCACCGTTGCGGCGGAAGAAGTACTGAGGGTCAGTGCAGTCACGGTGATGAAGGTCCTGTTCCGTCCGGGGAATCCGTTTCGCGCGTATGCGCTGCTGCGGCCGAGCCTACGCTCGGTGGCGCCGCCCGGCCCGGCCGGTCATGGCACCGGCGCCTGACGGGGCGTCGCCCAACCTCGGACGTTCCCCGCAACTCGCCCGCGAAGCAAGGGATTTGACGCCGCCCGGTGGTGTTCAGCCAAGAGTGAGCAGGACCAGCGCGGTGAGTCCGGCGCATTCCGCCAGGGCGCCGAAGACATCGCCGGTCACCCCGCCGAACCGCCGCCGGCAGTGCCGCAGCAGCAACTCCCCGCCGGCCAGCCCCAGCAGCGCGGCCGCCCCCGCGCGCAGCGCGCCGTACGGGCCGCCGGCGGTCGCGCCGAACGCCGCGCAGCCGGCCGCCACCAGCGCCGCGCAGCCCGCCGCGGCCGGCACCGGGACGGTCCCGGCGACCGCCGCGCCCAGCCCCTCCGGCCGCGCCGCCGGCACCCCGGCCCGGCAGGTCAGGGTCAGCGCGCCGCGGGCGGTGACCGCCGCCACCACCGCCCCGGCGGCGCCGGCCGTCCAGCCCGCCGCGTACAGCCCGGACAGCGCCGCCACCTGGGCGAGCAGCGCGAACAGCAGGGTGATGACGCCGAACGGCCCGATGTCGGACCGCTTCATGATGCGCAGCGCCTCCTCGGCGGGCTTGCCGCTGCCCAGGCCGTCGGCGGTGTCCGCGAGCCCGTCCAGATGCAGGCCGCGGGTGAGCACCGCAGGTACCGCGGCGCTGCCGGTCGCGGCCAGCAGCGGGCCGCCGCCGAGCAGCAGCAGCGCCCCGCCGAACGCCGCCGCGCACAGGCCGACCACCAGCCCGGCCACCGGCGCGCACAGCATCCCGCCGCGCGCCGCGGCCCGGTCCCAGCGGGTCACCCGCACCGGCAGCACGGTCAGCGTGCCGAACGCGAAGCGGAGCCCGTCGAGGGGCGAGGCGGGGGAGGGGGCGGTGTCGGTCACCGCGGCAGGGTACCCGGGGAGGCGGGCCGGCCCGCCCGGCCGGGCGGATCACCAGGGGCGGTCCCGGCCCCGGGTGTACTGGGCGTCGTACGGCTTGAGCGGCCGCCACCGGTCCCACGCCATGCACAGCGCCAGCACCACCAGCACCGCCGCGACATGCTCCTTGCCCGCCAGGTTGTTCTTGATGAACACCACCTCGACGACCATCGCCACGACCACCGCGGCGCAGGTGAAGCGGGCCCGGTAGCGCCAGCAGACGACCACCGCCAGGCCGACCACCGCCGCCGACGGGCCGGTGTCGACCACGAACTTGTCGGAGTCCGGCAGTCCGATCGGGCTGTCCGGGCCGATCCACAGGCCGATCCGGGCGTACATCGTGCCGGCGAGCGTGGCCGCGTAGGCGACCAGCAGCGTCTGCCACCGGCCCAGGCAGATCTCGGCGATCCCGAAGACCACCAGGATCTGCGCCAGCGCGCCCCACACCGGCAGGTCCAGGGCCGGTACGAACAGCGACAGCGGGGTCCGCAGCAGCGCCACCCACAGGTGCTCGTACGCCTGGACGGAGCCGATGTCCTGGACGGCGTGGTAGCCCCAGGACTGCTTCTGGACGAAGTGGAAGGCCAGCGTCAGGCACACCGCGGCCAGGGTCAGCGGGATCGCCCGCAGCCGGCGCGCCACCAGCGCGGGCCACACCGTCCACAGCAGCCGGCCCCACTCGGCACGTACGGCGCCCCGTATGGCGGACGCCGTCCCCGGCCCTCTGCCGGGGCCCCTCATCTGCCGCGCTCCAGCTGCTTGCCGCTCTTCTCGAAGAACGGGTACCGGGGCTCCCGGACGGGTCGGTATGTCGCGTGGGCGCGAGCGAGCGGTTCGATGTGCCACCACCGGGAGAAGAGGCCGAGCAGGGAGCGCCGCCACCGCAGCGCCGGGCCCGCGCCGAGCCGCGACCCCCGTTCGAAGACGGAGCGGAAGATCGCGAAGTTGAGCGGGAGCCGAGTGATCCGCGCCTCTTCCGCCCGCCGGACCGGCTCCGGTGACTGCCCCTCGGTGCCCCATGGTGCGAAGCCCGGCAGGGCCCGCAACTCTCCCTCGGCGCCGGTGCGTTCGCGCCTCACGCGGCGGCCGTCCGCGGGGTCGCCGAACGCGGCGCCGCGCCCCGCCCGCCGGCCGTGGGGGAGGTCTTCCTCCGGACTCAAAGCGATGTCTCCCGATAAAACGTGCAAAAAGCGATCCTACGG
This sequence comes from Streptomyces sp. S186, assembly GCF_051603415.1. NCBI lineage: Bacteria > Bacillati > Actinomycetota > Actinomycetes > Kitasatosporales > Streptomycetaceae > Streptomyces > Streptomyces sp. S186. The sequence continues at coordinate 6,012,142 of NZ_CP193932.1, forward strand.
GGAGCCGTCGCCGGGCCGGCCGGGTGCCGTCGCGGGCGGTGCGCGGGCGCGCCCGCCCGGTGTCAGTCGTGCACCGGAAGCTCCGCCGCCAGGGCGGCCGCCGCCCGTACCAGCGGCAGCGCCAGCAGTGCCCCGGTTCCCTCGCCCGCTGTGACGCCGTGGTCGAGCAGCGGGTTGAGCGCGATCCGGTCCAGCGCCTTGGCCTGCGCCGGTTCGCCGCTCGCCTGCCCGGCCACCCACCAGTCCGGCGCCCGGAACGCCACCCGCTGCGCCACCAGCGCACAGGCCGCGGACACCACACCGTCCAGGATCACCGGGGTGCGGCGGACCGCGCACTGCAGCAGGAAGCCGGTGGCCGCGGTCAGGTCGGCGCCGCCGACGGTCGCCAGCAGCTCCAGCTGGTCGCCGAGGACCGGCCGGGCCCGGCGCAGCGCGTCCCGGATCGCCGCACACTTGCGCATCCAGGCCAGGTCGTCGATCGGCCGGCCGCCGCGCCCGGTGACGACCGAGGCGTCCGTCCCGCACAGCGCGGCGATCAGGGCGCCCGCCGCGGTGGTGCCGCCCACGCTCAGATCGCCCAGCACGACCAGGTCGGTGCCGGCGTCCGCCTCCTCGTCGGCGATCGCCACACCGGCCCGGAACGCCGCCTCGGCCTCCTCGGCGGTCAGCGCGTCCTCGACGTCGATCCGCCCCGAGCCGCGGCGCACGCGGTGCCGGGTGACCTCCGCCGGCAGCTCCGCCGGGTCGCAGTCCACCGCCATGTCGACCACCCGCACCGGCACCCCGGCGGAGCGGGCCAGCACCGCGGCCGGGCTCGCCCCGTCCAGGACGGCCCGCACCAGGTCGCAGGTGCCGCCGGCCGGCCGGGCCGAGACGCCCAGCCGCGCCACGCCGTGGTCGCCCGCGAACAGCAGCGCCCGCGGCCGCTCGACGGGCCGCACCGGCACCTGCTGCTGGACGGCGGCGAGCCACCCGCCGAGGTCGTCCAGCCGCCCCAGCGCGCCGGGCGGCACGGCCGTCCGGGCCCGCCGCTCCTCGGCGGCGCGGCGCAGATCGCCGTCCGGGCGCTCGATCAGTTGGGCGAAGTCATCGAGGTTCAGGGCGCTCATTGGGCGCAGATTACCGGCAACGGCGCGTCGGCGGGGCGCGCGCCGGGGGCGGCGCCGCAACCGGGGCACGCCCCGCTGTGCTGACGTCCCGTCAGGCGCTGCTCCCGGCGGTGAACCGCACCTCGCACACCGCCGTCCACGACGGCGGCCGCCGCCCCGGCCGGGACGGGCCGGACGGCCGGCGGGGCGCCAGGGGCCGGGCGCGCACCGCGGCGACGGCCCGGTGGCGGCGGGCCGTCAGGAACACGGCCACCGCCGCCCGCCAGGGCAGCGCGTCCAGGACCAGCGCCCCGCCCGGGAACCGCGCCGCGCACACCGCGAGCAGCTCCCGTGCCGCGCCCGCCGGCAGCCCCGAGGGCGCCCCCGGCACCGCCACGACCACCCCGCGCTCCACCGCGCCCACCAGGGCGGGCCAGCCGGCCCCGGATGCCGGGCGGCCGACGGTGCGCCGCCGGGGGACGTCCGGCAGCAGCATCCGGCGGGCCGCCGCGTCCCCGTCCGGCAGCACCGAAAGCCAGGTCAGCCGCCCGTTGTCCAGCCGCCGGAAGCCGGTCCCCAGGCCCTCGCCGAGGACCACCACGGTGGCATCCGGGCGGCGCGCCAGATAGCCGCGGACGGCCGCCTCGGCGGGGGCGCTCAGCTCGCCGGGCGCGCCCGGGCCGCCCCGACCGGGACGTCCGGAGGCACCGTGCCGCGGACGGGGGCGCCGGAAGAAGGAGCCGCACCCGCCATACCGGGAAAGTTCGGTCACGGTCCCAGCGGACCCGCCGGCGTCCCCGCGGGCAAGCGGACACGGTCCGCGCCGGGCCGCTGTCAGCCGCGCAGCGCAAGCGCCTGGCCCGCGACCACCAGCAGCAACTGCTCGCACTCGGCGCCGAACGCGGCGTTCAGCCGCCCGAGTTCGTCCCGGAAGCGCCGGCCCGCCGGGGTCGCCGGGACCACCCCCGAACCGACCTCGTTGCTCACCGCCACCACCCGCCGCCGGGTCTCCCGCACGGCCGCCACCAGCGCCTCGCAGCGCTCCCGCAGCGCCCGCCGGCCGCCCGCCTCCCATGTCGCGTCGTCCCACGCCCCGGCCTCGTCCATGGCGTGCGTCAGCCACAGCGCCAGGCAGTCGACGAGCAGCGGCGGCGCGGTCGCGGGCTCCGCCAGCAGCGGCACCAGCTCGCAGGTCTCGACGGTCCGCCAGCCCGCCGGGCGCCGCTCGCGGTGCAGCGCCACCCGCCGCGCCCAGTCCTCGTCGCCCTCCCGGGTGCCGCCGGTGGCCACGTACACCACCTCGGGGAACGCCAGCAGCCGCCGCTCGGCCTCCACCGACTTGCCGCTGCGCGCCCCGCCCAGCACCAGCGTGCGGCGCGGCAGATCGGGCACCGCGTGGTACTCGCCGACCACCAGCGTGCTGCCGTCCGCCACCGCGCGGGCGCCCAGCGCCGCCAGCCGCCGGTGGAGTTCGGGCCCGGGCGGCACGGTGTGGTCCAGGTGCACCGCGACCACGTCGGTCGCCGCGTCCACCGCGCCGCTCGCCCGCAGCCGGGCCAGCGCCTCCGGCCGCGCCAGCACGTCCAGCAGCACCAGGTCGTACGGCCCCGGGGGCGCCGCGGACGGGCCGTTCCCGCCTTCGTCGAGCCCGGCCGGTGCCGCGCCCGGCGGCAGGTACAGCAGCCGTTCACCGTCGCCGCCGGTGATCTCGTAGCCGGTGCCGGGCACGTCCACCGCCACGGCCCGCACCCGGTGCCCGTCCAGCAGCGCCAGCTCCCGCCCGTCGGCCACCCGGCCCGGCTGCGGCAGCCCGGCCGGCACCTCCAGGGCCGGCCCGTCGTGCGGATGGGAGAGCAGGACCTGCCGTACGCCGGCCAGCGACCGGCCCGCGCGGGCCGCCGCGAAGGCCGGGCCCGGGGTCAGGTCGAGCAGCAGCGCGCCGTCGACGAGCAGGGCGGTCGCCGCCCGCGCCTCGTCGCCGACGGCGGTCGCGCAGGCGGCACACGGGCAGTCGGGACGCGGCAGCCCCAGCGGGGCGCCGGTGCCGAGGAGAGTCAGGTCCACCCGGGAAGTCTCTCGCGTCCGGCCCGCGGCGGCGCGGCGGGGCGCCCGCGGACCACCACCGCCCGGCTCGCGGAGCGCGCGGGGCGCCCCTCGACACGGCCGTTAGGCTTCCGATCAAGCGGGGAAGCACGATCAGCAGGCACGGCGCGGCGCGCGGTATCCGGCGCACGCGGTGGGATCGGCGGACCCGGCGGACCCGGTGGGACTCCAGGAGGCGCACATGGTGTGGACGTGGCGGTTCGAGAAGGCGGACGGTTCGGAGGCGGTGCCCACCGTGGAACCGGAGGAGTTCACGACCCAGGGGGACGCCGAGTCCTGGATCGGGGAGCAGTGGCGCAACCTGCTGGACGGCGGCGTCGACCAGGTCCGGCTGTTCGAGGAGGGCACCGAGATCTACGCCGGACCGATGAGCCTGCACGCCGACGAGGAATGAGCACAAGCAGCAGCGACGGGGGCCGGCGCGGCCGGCCCCCTCGTCCCGAGCCGCTCGCGATCAGGGGCGCTGGCCCCGCTTGACCTGCGGCTTGGGCAGCCGCAGCCGGCGCATCTGGAGCGTGCGCATCACCGCGTAGGCGCGGGCGCCCTTGAGGTTCTCCTTGGGGAAGCGCTGCTGGAGCACCTTGCCCAGCCGGAACCAGATCAGCACCGAGTCCAGCACGATCAGCACGATGATCACCAGCCACAGCAGCAGCGCGAGGGACTGGATCTGCGGCACCCGGACCATGGTCAGCACCAGGATGATCACGGCCACCGGCAGGAAGAACTCCGCCACGCACCACCGGGAGTCGACGTAGTCCCGGGCGAAGCGGCGCACCGGGCCCTTGTCGCGCACGGGCAGATAGCGCTCGTCGCCGTTGGCCAGCGCCTCGCGCTGGCGGGCCAGGTCGGCGCGCCGGGCCTCCCGCTGCGCCTTCATGGCGTCCTTGCGGTTGGCCGGCGTGTGCGCACGCGTACGGCGCTGCGACTGGGCGTCGCTGCGCTTGGGCGTCGGGCGGCCCTTGGGGGCCTGCGGGTCGCGGGGCTGCTGGGGCTGGGACGCGGTCACCTTGGCGGCCGCGGCCTGCTCATCCTTCGAACGGCTTCGGAACACAACACCCAAGAGTACGTGCTCGCCGCGAATGAGCCACCGGCCGACGGGGAACGATCCGACAACGGCACCGGCCTTCCCGTGGGGGCGTAAGCGGACAGACCGGGCGGTGCGGCGGTACCTCGGGGGCGCCCTACTCCCTGGGCTGGAGAAGCCGGACGGCCTGATCGTCCTGGAGGAGGAGCGCATCCGGGCCCGAACAGTGCGGTAATGGAACCAGGGCCCGTACTGTGGGGTCTGTAGATGTGCTGGAGCCTAAGCCCGATGCAAGTCGGTCAGAAGGGGGCGCGCGAGGCCCATGAGCGATGGTGTCATGAAGCGGATGGGGATGATCTTCCGCGCGAAGGCCAACAAGGCCCTTGACCGGGCCGAAGACCCGCGCGAGACCCTCGACTACTCGTACCAGAAGCAGCTCGAACTGCTGCAGAAGGTACGCCGCGGCGTCGCCGACGTGGCGACCTCCCGCAAGCGCCTGGAGCTGCAGCTCAACCAGCTCCAGGGCCAGTCCGCCAAGCTGGAGGACCAGGGCCGCAAGGCGCTGGCGCTCGGCCGCGAGGACCTGGCCCGCGAGGCGCTGACCCGGCGCAGCGCGCTGCAGCAGCAGGTCACCGACCTGGAGACGCAGCACCAGACGCTCCAGGGCGAGGAGGAGAAGCTGACGCTCGCGGCGCAGCGGCTCCAGGCCAAGGTCGACGCCTTCCGCACGAAGAAGGAGACGATCAAGGCCACGTACACGGCTGCCCAGGCGCAGACCCGGATCGGCGAGGCGTTCTCCGGCATCTCCGAGGAGATGGGCGACGTCGGCCTGGCCATCCAGCGGGCCGAGGACCGCACCGCGCAGCTGCAGGCCCGGGCCGGCGCCATCGACGAGCTGATGGCCTCCGGCGCGCTGGACGACCCGTCGGGCATGGCCAAGGACGACATCACGGCCGAGCTGGACCGGCTCTCCGGCGGCAGCGACGTCGAGCTGGAGCTGCAGCGGATGAAGGCCGAGCTGGCGGGCGGCCCGTCCGCCCAGCAGCAGGCCCTGGAGAGCGGCCAGGGCGGCGCCGCCCAGCAGGCGCCGCAGCAGCAGCACCCGCGTCTCGACAAGCAGTGACCGACGGCGGCGGACCGCCTGCGCCGGCGGTCCGCCGCCGCGGCCCCGCCCGACCTGAACGAGGGAGACCGTCGTGATCGTACGGATCATGGGGGAGGGGCAGGTGAAGCTGGACGACGCCCACTTCATCGAGCTCAACAAGCTGGACGACGAACTGCTCGACGAGATGGAGAGCGGTGACGAAGCCGGATTCCGGCGCACCCTGGGGGCGCTGCTGGACTCCGTCCGCCGCCTCGGCACCCCGCTGCCGGACGACGCACTGGAACCCTCCGAACTCATCCTGCCCTCCCCGGACGCCAGTCTGGAGGAGGTCCGGGAGATGCTCAGCGACGACGGTCTGATCCCGGGCTGAGCCCGCGACCGCACCCGCACACCCAGCGCACTACGGACAGCGCCCCGGCCCCGTTGGGGGACCGGGGCGTTACCGTTTCTCCCTGTGAACCCGCCGTCAGCCACCGCCGCCCCGAGCGCCCGCGCCGCGCGCCGCGGTGACGTGGCCGCCCAGGACGTCACCCGCGTCGCCCGGCTCCGCCAGTGGCACCGGACGCACCAGCTCGCGTTCGACGCCGCCGTGGCGGTGGTGGCCTTCGTGGCGATCCTCTGCGGCGCGGTGGCCGGCCCGCACGGCCCGCACGGCGCCCACTTCCCCCGCTTCGGCGCCCGCGAACTCACCGCCACCACCGTGGTGTTGGCCGCCCTCGCCTGCGGCGCGCTGGTGCTGCGCCGGCGGCTGCCCCGCACGGTGCTGGCCGTGACCGGCGCGCTGACCGTCGTCGAACTGGCCGCCCGGTCCGACGACCCGCGTGCCCCGGTCGCCGGCGCGGCGGTGCTCGCCCTGTTCACCGTGGCCTCCCGCACCGACCGGCCCACCACCTGGCGGATCGGTGCACTCACCTGCGTGGGGCTGACCGCCGCCGCGATGCTCCTCGGGCACCGCGCCTGGTACGCCCAGGAGAACCTCGCGATCTTCGCCTGGACGGGCATGGCGGCCGCCGCCGGCGACGCGGTCCGCAGCCGCCGCGCCTACGTCGACGCCATCCGCGAACGCGCCGAACGCGCCGAGCGCACCCGCGAGGAGGAGGCCCGCCGCCGGGTCGCCGAGGAGCGGCTGCGCATCGCCCGCGAGCTGCACGACGTGGTCGCCCACCACATCGCCCTCGTCAACGTCCAGGCCGGAGTCGCCTCGCACGTCATGGACAACCGCCCCGACCAGGCCAAACAGGCCCTGGCGCACGTCCGCGAGGCGTCCCGCTCGGCGCTGGAGGAGCTGCGCGCCACGGTCGGCCTGCTGCGCCAGTCCGACGACCCGACGGCGCCCACCGAGCCGGCGCCCGGCCTCGGCGTCCTGGACCAGCTGGTCGACGGGTTCGTCCGGGCCGGCCTGCCGGTCGCCCTGGACCTGCCGCCCGGCCCGCAGCCGGCCCTGCCCGCCTCCGTGGACCTGACCGCCTACCGCGTCGTCCAGGAGGCGCTGACCAACGTCCGCAAGCACGCCGGCGACGGCGCCCGCGCCACGGTGCGGATCCTGCGCACCGAGGACGCGCTGACCGTGACCGTCCAGGACGACGGCCGGGGCCCCGCACCGCGGGCGGCGGACGGCCCGGGGGAGGGGGCCGTGCCGGCGTCCGGCGGCGGCCATGGTCTGATCGGGATGCGCGAGCGCGTCCAGGCGCTGCGCGGCACGGTCGTCACCGGCCCCCGCGCGGCCGGCGGCTTCCAGGTGCGGGTCACCCTGCCGCTGGCCGGCGCGCGCACCGGCGGGACGACATGAGCGTGAGGGCGACGGGATGACCATCAAGGTGCTGCTGGCCGACGACCAGACGCTGCTGCGCAGCGCGTTCCGCATCCTTGTCGACTCCGAGCCGGACATGCGGGTGGTGGGCGAGGCGTCCGACGGGGCGCAGGCGTACGAACTCGCCCGCCGGGAGCGCCCGGACGTCGTCCTGATGGACATCCGGATGCCCGGCACCGACGGGCTGGCCGCCACCCGCATGATCAGCCAGGACCCGGAGCTGACCGGCGTCAAGGTGGTCATCCTCACCACCTTCGAGGTCGACGACTACGTCGTGCAGGCGCTGCGGGCCGGCGCCAGCGGCTTCCTGGGCAAGGGCGCCGAGCCGGACGAGCTGCTGCACGCGATCCGGATCGCCGACGGCGGTGAGGCGCTGCTCTCGCCCGCCGCCACCAAGGGCCTGATCGCCACGTTCCTGGCGCAGGGCGACGGCGCGGCCCAGGGGCCCGGCGGCGCCGGCGCCGAGCGGCTGGCCACGCTCACCGGCCGGGAGCGCGAGGTGCTGGTGCTGGTCGCCGGCGGGCTGTCCAACGACGAGATCGCCGAGCGGCTCGACGTCAGCCCGCTCACCGTCAAGACGCATGTCAACCGCGCGATGGCCAAGCTCGGCGCCCGCGACCGGGCCCAACTGGTCGTCATCGCCTACGAGTCGGGACTGGTCCGCCCGCGGGCGCACTGAGCGGGAGCAGTGGAGCGTACGCCCAGGGGTGCAGGGCGGGGGGAGTCGGCCGTACTGCGGACGCGGTACGGGCCGCGGCCGGAAACCGACCTGCGAGCGAGGAAAACCGGCCGGGCCGTGGCGGAGGGTGTAGGTGGGCCGGTGTCGGCCCTGCCGCCGGTGCCGGGCACGGCTCCCGCCGGCGTGCCCAGCCCTCGATACCCGCTTTTCTGAACAGAAGAGAGACCCCCACCCATGTCCTGGCTGTCCCGTATCAGCCTCGTACAACGGGGCCTGATAGCGCTGATGTCGATCGTCGCGATCGCCTTCGGCGCCATCGCGATCCCGCAGCTCAAGCAGCAGCTCCTGCCCTCCATCGACCTGCCGATGGTCTCCGTGATCGCCCCGTACCAGGGCGCCTCGCCCGACGTCGTCGAGAAGCAGGTGATCGAGCCGCTGGAGAACGGCGTCCGGGCGGTCGACGGCATCAAGAGCGTCACCTCCACGTCGAGCGAGGGTTCGGGCGTGCTGATGGCGCAGTTCGACTACGGCAATGACTCCAAGCGCCTGGTCGCCGACGTCCAGCAGGCCGTCAACCGGGCCCGGGCGAAGCTGCCCAAGGACGTGGACCCGCAGGTGGTCTCCGGCGGCACGGACGACCTGCCCACCGTCGTCCTCGCCGTGTCCTCCACGACGAAGGACCAGCAGACCCTCGCCGACCAGCTCAACCGCACCGTCGTCCCGGACCTGAAGAACATCGACGGCGTCGGCCAGGTCAACGTCGGCGGCGTGCAGGACCGGATCGTCGCGGTCACTCCGGACGAGGCGAAGCTGGCCGCCGCGGGTCTGAATTCCGCGGCGCTCGGGCAGGCGCTGCAGGCCGGGGGCACCGCCGTGCCGGCCGGTGCCTTCGCCGAGGGCGGCCGCAGCAAGACCGTGCAGGTCGGCGCCGGCTTCACCTCCGTCCAGCAGATCAAGGACCTGATGGTCACCCCGGCGGCCGGCGCGGCGGGCGGCGGCCAAGGCGGCCGGGGCGGCAAGCCGGTCCGGCTCGGCGACGTCGCCACGGTCAAGGAGACCTCGGCCACCCCGACCTCGCTCACCCGCACCGACGGCCGGCCCAGCCTCGCGGTCACCGTGACGATGAACCAGGACGGCAGCGCGGTCGCCATCTCCGACGCGGTCAAGGGCAAGCTGGACGGCATCCGCAAGGACCTGGGCAGGGGCGCCCACGTCACGATCGCCTCCGACCAGGGCCCGCAGGTCTCCAGGTCCATCGAGTCGCTGACCACCGAGGGCCTGCTGGGCCTGGTCATGGCCGTGGTCGTGATCCTGGTCTTCCTGCTCAGCCTGCGCTCGACGCTGGTCACCGCGGTCTCCATCCCGCTGTCCGTGGTCCTCACCCTGATCGTGCTGTGGACCGGTGACCTGTCCCTGAACATGCTCACCCTGGGCGGTCTGACCATCGCGATCGGCCGGGTCGTGGACGACTCGATCGTCGTCCTGGAGAACATCAAGCGGCACCTGGGCTACGGCGAGGAGCGCCGCGAGGCCATCCTCAAGGCCGTCAAGGAGGTCTCCGGCGCGATCACCTCCTCGACCCTGACCACCGTCGCGGTCTTCCTCCCGATCGGCGTGGTCGGCGGCATGGTCGGCGCCCTCTTCGGCTCCTTCTCCATCACCGTCACCGTCGCCCTGCTCTCCTCGCTGCTGGTCTCGCTGACCGTGGTGCCGGTGCTGTCGTACTGGTTCCTGCGCGCCCCGGAGATCCCCGCGGGCACCGACCCCGAGGAACTGCGCCGCGCGGCCGAGGAGAAGGAGACGCGCAGCGCGCTGCAGCGGCTCTACGTCCCGGTGCTGCGGTTCGCCACCCGCCGCCGCGCGCTCAGCGTGCTGATCGCCGTGGTGATCCTCCTCGGCACCTTCGGGATGGCGCCGCTGCTGAAGACCACCTTCTTCGACCAGGGAAAGCAGGACACCCTCAGCATCAAGCAGGAGCTGAAGCCGGGCACCAGCCTGGGCGCGGCCGACGCGCAGGCCAAGCGGGTCGAGAAGGTGCTCGCGGCCGACAAGGACGTACAGGACTACCAGGTCACCGTCGGCTCCTCCGGGATGATGGCGGCCTTCGGCGGCGGCTCCGGCGCCAACCAGGCGAGCTACCAGGTCAAGTTGAAGAGCTCCGCCGACTCCGACAAGGTCACCGAGCACCTCCGCGCCGAGCTGGCGAAGCTCGGCCCGGCCGCCGGCGACACCTCCGTCAGCGCGGGCGGCGGCGGCTTCGGCAACCAGAACCTCAGCGTGGTGGTCAAGGCCGGCGACGCCGACGTGCTCAAGCGCGCCAGCGAGCAGGTCCGCACGGCCGTCGCGGGCCTGGACCACGTCACCGACGTCCGGAGCGACCTCGCGCAGAGCGTGCCGCGGATCTCCGTGACGCCCAACGACAGGGCCGCCGCGGCCGGTTACAGCCAGGCCACGCTCGGCGCGGCCGTCGCCCAGGCCGTCAACGGCACCCCCAGCGGCAAGGCCGTGCTCGACGACACCGAGCGCGACGTGGTGATCAGGTCGGCCCACCCGGCCACCACCGAGGCCCAGTTGAAGGACCTGCCGCTGCCGACCCCGTCGGGCATGGCCCGGCTCGGCGACCTCGCCACCGTCAGGACCGTGGCCGGACCGGTGCAGATGACCCGGATCGACGGCGCCCGCTCGGCGACCATCACCGCCAAGCCGACCGGCGACGACACCGGCGCGGTCTCCGCCAAGCTGCAGAGCGAGATCAGGTCGCTGAAGCTGCCGGCCGGCGCCACCGCCACCGTCGGCGGCGTCTCCCAGGACCAGACCGACGCGTTCGGCAAGCTCGGCCTCGCCATGCTGGCCGCCATCGCGATCGTCTTCCTGCTCCTGGTCGGCACCTTCCGCTCGATCGTCCAGCCGCTGATCCTGCTGATCTCGATCCCGTTCGCGGCGACCGGCGCGCTCGGTCTGCTGGTCGCCACCGGCACCCCGATGGGCGTCCCCGCCATGATCGGCATGCTGATGCTGATCGGCATCGTGGTCACCAACGCCATCGTCCTGATCGACCTGATCAACCAGTACCGGGCCAAGGGGTACGGCGTGGTCGAGGCGGTCGTCGAGGGCGGCCGGCACCGGCTGCGCCCGATCCTGATGACGGCGCTGGCCACGATCATGGCGCTGCTGCCGATGGCCCTGTCGGTCACCGGCGACGGCGGCTTCATCTCCCAGCCGCTGGCCGTGGTCGTGATCGGCGGTCTGATCACCTCGACCCTGCTCACCCTGCTCCTCGTCCCGACGCTCTACGCGATCATCGAGCTCCGCAAGGAGCGCCGGGCGGCGAAGAAGGCGGCCCGGCGGGCCGGGAAGGACGACGGCCCCGCGGCCCCCGCCGACACCGACCGCACGCCGGAGCCGGCCGGCGTCTGACGCCCGCCCGGGGCGCGCCGGCCATCCCGCCCGGCGCGCCCCGGCGGGCGGGGTGGCCGGAACGCGCCGCTGCGGTGCCCGGGCGACCGTCGCGCACCCCCGTGTCGCCCGCCGTCCGCCTTATCATCAGGCGCGCAGTATCGGCGAGTTGACCGCTCCTGGCCGGAAGGTTGTCGCATCGTGCTGTTAGAGCCGGAAGGCAAGAGAGCCCCGACGCCCCGCCCCGACACCGGGCACGGGCGGTCCTCCTCCGGAGCGTTACCGACGCTCGGCGTCGAGGAGGAGTTCTTCCTCGCCGACCGCGCCACGCGGGCCACCGTCGCCCGTGCCCCGGACGTCATCGCCCGCACCCGCGCCGACTTCCGCGACCACATCGGCGCCGAACTCTTCACCACCACGGTCGAGACCCGCACCCCGCCCGTCACCACCCTGGAGGACCTGCGGCAGCAGCTCGGCGCGCTGCGCGCGGACCTGGTGGCCGCCGCAGCCGAGGTCGACTGCAGGGTGGTGGCGTCCGGCACGCCGGTCATCCCCTTCCCCGGCCCACCGGAGATCGCCGACAACGCGCGCTACCGGCGGATGGCCGACTACTACGCCCCGCTCGTCGTCGGCGACCGCAACACCGGCGTCTGTGCCTGTCATGTCCATGTAGCCGTCCCGGACCGCGAGGAGGCCGTACAGCTCTGCAACCACTTACGGCCCTGGCTGCCGACGCTCCAGGCGCTCGCCGCCAACTCGCCCTTCCAGGACGGCCGGGACAGCGGATTCGCCGGCTGGCGCGTGCTCCATTTCGGTCGTTGGCCGCACGCCGGCCCCACCCCGCTGTTCCGGGACGCGACGGCCTACGACACCTTCGTCGACACGCTCGTCGCCTCCGGCATGCTGCTCGACCGCAAACTCGTCTACTGGTACGCCCGCCCCTCCGAACGCTGGCCGACGCTGGAGGTCCGCGTCCCCGACGTCAACGCGGACCTGGACACCGTCCTGCTCGTCGCCTCCCTGACCCGCGCGCTGACCGGCGCCCTCCTGGCCGACGTCCGCCGCGGGCGGCCGGCCCCCGAGGTCGACGACGCGCTGCTGCGGGCCGCCCACTGGCGGGCCGCCCGCGACGGCCTGTCCGGCTCCGGCCTGGACCTGGCCACCGGCCGCCTGCGGCCCGCCGCGGACCTCGCCGCCCGCCTCATCGGCCGGGCCGCCCCGCTCCTGGAGGAGGCCGGCGAACTGCCCTTCGTCCGGTGGGTGTGGCAGCGCCTGCGGCAGCGCGGCGGCGGCGCGGAGCGGCAGCGCGCCGCCTACCGGCGCCGCGGCGACCTCCGGGACGTCGTCGACCTGCTGACCCGGGACCTGGAGGCGGACACCGCACCCGCCCGGCCTTGACCGGCCGGGGCCTCCCGTTCAACACCGCACCGCCCGTTCACCACCGCACCGCGGTGAAGTCCACCGGCCGCGGCCGCAGCGCCCGGGTGCGGTCGGCCAACTCCCGCATCCGCCGCGCCATTTCGTCCTCCGGCAGCTGCGCGCGGTCCCCGTGCCCGGGCAGCAGCCACCGGAAGCGGAGCCGCTCCACCGTCCGCGCCAGTGAGGCGGCCAGCTCGGTGACGGAGTACCAGGTGACGCTCTCCGCCACCTCGACATCGCCGGTCGTCCGCGACCAGTAGAAGCTGTCGCCGCTGAAGCAGTACCGCTCGTCCGCGACATACAGCACGCTGCCCTCGGTGTGGCCGGGCAGCGGATGCGCCACCACGCCCGGGGCGATGTCCGTGGGCCCGGTGCCCCGCAGCACCCGGTCCGCGTCCGGCGCCGCCGCCAGATCCCCCTCGTGAATCCACAGCCGGGCACCGAAGCGGTCGGCGTAGCGGCGGCCGTGCGCGGCGTGGTCCCGGTGCGTGAGCAGGACGTCGGTCACCGCCCCGGCCGCCTCGTAGCGGGCGGCCAGCGCCTCGGCGAACCGCGGGGTGTCGATCATCATCTGCGTCCCGTCCGGCCGCCGCAGCAGATAGGCGTTGGCCCCGGCGGTGTGCCGCGAGTTGTGCCCGCAGAAGCTCACCGCGTCGTCCAGCCGCAGCGGGAACGGGTCCAGCTCCGCCGCCACCCGGCCGCCGGTCCGCCGCACCGACCGGGTCGGACAGGCGAACGCCGCGGCGGCCAGCAGCCGTTCCTCCGCCGGCCCGCGCGGCTGCCGGACCACCTCGGACCGGCCGCCGATCTGCTCGATCAGCCCCGGCGCGAGCTGCCGCGCCACATCGCAGTCGGTGCAGCGGTCATCCACGTACCAGTCGGTGCTCACGGTGTGGCCGCCTCCTCAACTCCGTGCCCTGCCGGGCCCGTTGGATCCCCTGGCCACGAGGTTCCCGCGGCCGGCCCGGAAAGCGGAAGGGGTCCCGGGCCTTGTTTCTGCTGGTCGCGGTGTCTCTCCCGGTGAGACGGCAGGCGCAATGTCATGTCCGCGGCATGCCGCCCGTCCCGGCAGTGGGTCGGGACGGACTGACCTGGGCCTCCGCGGTCAAGCCGAGCTCGGTCACACCACCGTCATCCCAAGGCCAACTCCCGTCACGCCAAGGTCAACTCATCGGCGAATAGGGGGTGTTGACAACCGTCGATCGATCGCTTCACCATCTGAAGCTCTGCAACAGCACAGCTCTGCAACAGCTCTGCAGCCAGGTCGCGTCGTCCGACGCCGAATACGGGGGAATCACATGAAGATCCTTTCCAGGGCCGTGTTACGCGGCTGGGCCGCCACACTTACCGGCCTTGTCGCCACGTTCGGAATGCTGCTGGGACCGGCCGCGCCCGCCGCGCATGCCGTGACCGCGCCACCGCACTTCGCAAACGGCTTCGGCCTCACCGTGGTCAGCCAGCCGAAGTGGGTGGACGCAAACAGGCGCACGTTCGTCATCACCGTGAAGTCCACTCAGGTACCCGTCTACGACGTGCTGAAGGACCAGGTCTCCGGCGAGCACGTCGTCATGGTCACCCTGCCGGAGGGGTACGACGGCACCGCCGGCACCCGCTACCCGGTGCTCTACGACCTGCACGGCAGCCCGGAGTACCCGAACTCTTCCCGATACCAGGCCCTCGCCGAGCGGTCGACCAAGGGCGTCCCGCTGATCACCGTGACGCCCAACGGCGGCGCGCGCGGCTGGTACACGAACTGGGTGCACCCCGACTCCCGGGGGCGCCAGAACTGGGAGTCGTTCCATCTCGACGAGCTGATCCCGTTCGTCGACGCCAACCTCAAGACCATCCCGACCAGGGAGGGCCGGGCGATCACCGGCCACTCGATGGGCGGCTTCGGCGCGTTCCACTACGCCGAGGACCGGCCGGGCCTCTTCAGCTACGTGGGCAGCTTCTCCGGCGTCCTCGACCTGCAGAATCCGCTGCTGCGCGCCGCCGTTGTCGGCAGCGAGCTCCTGCCGAACATCGGTACGCCGACCGCCGCGCCCGACGCGATCTTCGGGCCGCCGGTGTGGCCGCTCGATGGTGCCTGGAACAAGGCGAGCGCCGCCCAGAACGTCGGAACGCTGCGCGGCATGGGCGTCGCGATGTATGCCGGCAACGGCGGCGATCTGACGGACAACCCGGTCCTGGCCGTGGCCGAGAAGGTCGACCGCCAGTCGGCCGTGACGACCGCGGCCCACCTCAAGGCGGCAGGCATCCCGTACCGCTTCGCCGACTACGGCGACGGCAGCACGTGGGCCAGGGGCTGCAACGGCAAGCACGCCCAGGACCCCTGCCTGCAGGCCGACATGAACGACTTCGTGAAGCTGATCATGAAGCGGTTGCGGCACCCGTGACCGTCACGGTCAGGACGGCCCTCGGCAAGATCGTCCCCCGTCTCCGGTCCGGCGGGGGACGGACGCCGCGCGAGGGCTCGACGCACAACACGACGCACAACACGGTGCGCGACAGCACGGTCGGCTCGCTGATCCAGGCCAGGACGATCCGCCAACTGAACATCGGGGGCCGGCCTCCCCCAAGTCTCAAGGAGACGTTGGACGATGCCGCCCAACGTCTCGCGAAGGCGGTCCACAAGCAGTGGCTGGCCGAGGAAGAACAGCGCAGGACACAGGACCCGATTCCGTTGCCGGTCCGCTGGCAACCGGCGCCCGATGACCTGACGGACCACTGGTCCAACATCCGGCGCTCCCAGGACGGGGCCGTCTCCCGTCCGCTGGCCCTGGCCGGCCGGCTGGACGAGATCGTGGACGTCTACCTGCGGATACCGTCCGGACGGCTGGTGGTGCTGGGCCGGGCGGGGTCGGGAAAGTCGGTCCTGACCATACGGTTCCTGCTGGACCTGTTGGGATCTCCCACCACCGCCGTCCCCGCCGTGCCGGTGATCTTCAGCCTCGGATCGTGGAACCCCGCCACAACCCCCCTGCGCGCCTGGCTGGTCAGCCAACTTGAGCGAGACCATCCCGGCCTGGCGGAGCCCGGCCCCGACGGACCGACACTGGCTGCGGAGCTGGTACACGACAACCGCATCCTGCCCGTCCTGGACGGGTTCGACGAGATCGCCGCCGACCTGCACCGTGGCGCGCTGGACAAGCTCAACGACTTCACCAGGCCGCTGCTGCTGACCAGCCGCCGCGCCGAATACGCCGCCGCCGTGTCGCGCACCCGCGTCCTGGCCTCCGCCGCCTGCATCGAGCTGACCGACCTCTCCCCGGCCGACCTGGAGAGCTACCTGCCGCGCACCACCCGCGCGACCGTGTGGAGCCCCGTCCTGGAGCACCTGCGCGACCGTCCTCTGCACCCGGCCGGCATCCAGCTCTCCACGGTGCTGACGACTCCGTTGATGGTCGCGCTCGCCCGAACCATCTACAGCGACACCTCGGACCGCGACCCGTCGGCACTGCTGGACACCGACCGGTTCAGCACCCCCGACGCTCTCGAAAGGCACCTCCTGGACAACTTCGTCTCCACGGTCTACCGAGACCAGCCCCCCGCTCTCCGCGAACGCATCCCACACCGGCTCGGCTACCTCGCCCAGCACCTGGACCAGCTCGGCACCCGCGACCTCGCCTGGTGGCAGCTGGGCAGCACCCTTCGCCGTTCGTCGCGGATACGCGTGATCGGGCTCCTGACCGGTCTGGTCTTCGGCCTCCTGGACGGGCTTCTGATGTGCGTCATGACCTGGCTCGTCGGGTATGACCCAGGATTCTGGAACGGCCTCATCAACGGCCTGGAAAACGGGCTCGCGTTCGGGTCCGCGTCCGGGCTGGCCTTCGCGCTCGTGTACGGGCTCAGATTCGGGGACGCGGCATGTGAGCCGTCGCGCGTCCGCGTACGGCTCCTCGGCGGCACAAAGGAGATGCGCAGAAAGTTCGTCCCCAGGCTGGTGGTCGGATTCGTGGGCGTGTTCGGCTTCGTGGTGCTGGCTTATGCCGTGGCCAACACCCTGGGCGGACTCGTGCCGGGGTTCCCGTCCGGCTTCCTGGCGTGGCTCACCAGCGGGCTACAGGCGGGGCTCACCAGCGGGCTCTACTTCGGTCCCACTGCCGGGCTCGTGTACGCGCTCATGGCCGGGTTCGAAGCCCCCATCGACATCGAAACCGCCGTCAGTCCCTCTGAGCAGTTGAGCACCAACCGCACGACGGTGCTCTTCCAGTCGCTCGTGCTCGTGCTCGCCATCGGAGCCGCGGGTGGGATCCTGTGCCTGACGCAGCGGGCCAGGATCATTGACTGGATCGCGATCGCCGTCGTGGGCGGGCTGGGCGGCGGGCTGGCGTACGGGCTCAGCCTGACCGCCTGGGGGCAATGGGTGGCTCTGTCCCGCATCTGGCTGCCGCTGACGGGGCGGCTGCCCTGGGCGGTGAGCGCCTTCCTGGAGGACGCCCATCGGCGAGGCGTGCTGCGCCAGGCCGGCACGGTCTACCAGTTCCGCCACGCCCGGCTCCAGGATCACCTCGCCGACGCCTTCCGGGCGCCCCCGCTCAGTCCTTGAGCGTCTGAACGAACGCCGCCCAGGCAGGCACGGGGACGACGAGCGCGGGGCCGTCGGGGGTCTTGCTGTCGCGGACGGGGACGATGCCGGGGAAGTCCTCACTGATCTCGACGCAGTTGCCCCCGTTGGTGTTGCTGTAGCTGCTCTTTCGCCAACGGGCGGTGCTCAGCTCGGGGGTGTGTCGCATGACGTGTAGTCCTCCATCGCGGTTCGGATCAGCTTCACTGTGTCGGCCACCGAGAGGGCGTTGGCTCGAAGCACTTCGTATTGACGTCGCCACTTTTTCACCCTCTGCGGATCCTCGTAGAGGTGGCCGACCTCGATGCCTTCTTCGTAGGCAACCGTGGAGCCGTTTGGGAGTGTCAGCAAGGTCAGCGCACCGCTCATGAGGGAGTGCCCACCCGCGTTGAACGGCATCACCTGAACCTTACTGTCACGAGTATCCGCCTGCTCCAACAGTGAAGCCAGCTGATTGCGCATGCACTTGGCGCTGCTGATCCGCCGTCGGAGCACCGACTCGTCGATGATTGCCCAGCGCAGTGGTGGATTGTCGCCGTGCTGACGTTCCTGACGGGAAATGCGGGCGTTAACGCGTTCTTCGACCTGCTCCTCGGCCAGGTCTTCCTGGCAACGCAGCAATGCGCGGGCATACTCCGGGGTTTGCAAGGGGCCGGGGACGACCTGGGGTTCGTAGTTCTCGATGACCTCGGCCTGCGCCTCGAAGTCCATGAATCGCCGGTACTGATCCGGATGCGCCTCCCGCTTCGCCAGCTGATACAGCCCGTGGAAGTGCTCGCCCGTGCCGAACGCCGCGTCCAGCGCGGACGGGAGTTCCGGCGGCGGCATCAGCTCCGCCGTCTCGATGCGCGCCAGATTGCTCTTACTGGAGTTCACAATGCCCGCCAGCTGTACGAGCGACAGCTTGGCGATCTCGCGGTGGCGCCGCTGCTCGGAACCGAAGTAGTGCCGGGCCGACACATACGGCGTCAGGGTCTTGGGTGCGAACTTCATGTGCTCCGCCTTTCGAATCATCCCGTGCTCAATGCGGGGACGGTGCGGGCCTGTTCAGGCCACATCCCACAGGGCGACTGTGGCGATACAGACGGTAAGCGCAGCCGGGATCCGAACTCCAGACGAGGCAGGTACAGAGAAATGTTCCCAACATCAGGCGAAGGAAGCCCGTTTCGGCTGCTGCCCTGGGCGCGGCAGGACGGGGCGCCGTGCTACCTGTCGACGGACGATCCGAACAGCCGGATGTCCCGGTTGGCCGACGAGGTCGAGGACGAACTGATCGACGCCGCCGAGGAGTTGTTGGAGGACAGGCCCGTGCCGAACGCCGTGCTGTGCGAGGCGCTGCGCGACGTCGTGCGGGTCGCGGTCAGCCGGGGCGCCCGGCTGCCGGAGCCCTGCGATCACGGCGAGATCGACAAAAACGCCGACGGCAAGACGCGTTGCACGTCCTGCCGTCGGCAGCTCTATTTGTGACCGCTTGCCCGCCTGCCTACGGCAGGCCCAGCATCCGCTCCAGTGCCAGCTTGGCGAAGTGTTCCGTCTCCTTGTCGACCTGGATGCGGTTGACGACCTTGCCGTCCGCCAGCGACTCCAGCGCCCACACCAGGTGCGGCAGGTCGATGCGGTTCATCGTCGAGCAGAAGCAGACCGTCTTGTCGAGGAAGACGATCTCCTTGCCCTCCGGCGCGAAGCGGTTGGCCAGGCGGCGGACGAGGTTCAGCTCGGTGCCGATGGCCCACTTGGAGCCGGCCGGGGCCGCCTCCAGGGCCTTGATGATGTACTCGGTCGACCCGACGTGGTCCGCCGCCGCCACGACCTCGTGCTTGCACTCGGGGTGGACCAGCACGTTCACGCCGGGAATCCGGGCGCGGACATCTTCGACCGACTCCAGTGAGAAGCGGCCGTGGACCGAGCAGTGGCCCCGCCACAGGATCATCTTCGCGGCCCGCAGCTCCTCCGCCGTCAGCCCGCCGTTCGGCTTGTGCGGGTTGTAGACCACGCAGTCGTCCAGGGACATGCCCAGGTCCCGTACGGCGGTGTTCCGGCCGAGGTGCTGATCGGGGAGGAACAGGACCTGCTCGCCCTGCTGGAAGGCCCACTCCAGCGCCCGCTTGGCGTTGGAGGAGGTGCAGATGGTGCCGCCGTGGCGGCCGGTGAACGCCTTGATGTCGGCGGACGAGTTCATGTACGAGACCGGAACCACGGACTCCGCGATGCCGGCCTCGGTGAGCACGTCCCAGCACTCGGCGACCTGCTCGGCGGTGGCCATGTCGGCCATCGAGCAGCCCGCGGCCAGGTCGGGGAGGATGACCTGCTGGTCGTCGCCGGTGAGGATGTCGGCCGACTCGGCCATGAAGTGCACACCGCAGAAGACGATGTACTCGGCGTCCGGCCGGGCCGCGGCGTCCCGCGCGAGCTTGAAGGAGTCACCGGTGACGTCCGCGAACTCGATGACCTCATCGCGCTGGTAGTGGTGCCCCAGGACGAAGACCCTGTCGCCCAGCTTCGCCTTGGCGGCGCGGGCGCGCTCGACCAGGTCCGGGTCGGAGGGCGCCGGCAGGTCACCGGGGCACTCCACGCCGCGCTCGCTCCTGGGGTCGGCCTCGCGGCCGAGGAGGAGCAGCGCCAGCGGGGTCGGCTGGACGTCCAGGGGCTGGGCGGTGGTCACGACACGCACCCTCTCTTCTCTGCGGAAAGTCCTTGCGGACGGTCTCTGCGAAGACGGCGGGGTGCGCTGCGGCACCGCCTTTTCGTCTATTTGACGCTATCTATCATAGCTCCTTCACGTCACTTTGACGATGGCCATAGTGTCGATGTGACGCATCAGCCCCGCGGCACGAGCGGGCACCCGTGTGCACCGGCGGCCGGCGGTGTCCGGCGGCCGGTGTGCGAGCATGAAGAAAGAGCAAGGACAGATCACGCGCAGCCGGAATTAATCCGGGACGCCGCCGGTTGAAGCTGTTCGCAACCGATGGCAAGCGGTCCGTACAACCCGGGAGAGATGTAGATGAGCGTTCAGGACGAGACCACCGTCACCGACGGCATCATCCTGTCCGACGCGGCCGCGTCGAAGGTCAAGAGCCTGCTGGAGCAGGAGGGCCGGGACGATCTCGCGCTGCGGGTGGCGGTCCAGCCCGGCGGCTGCTCCGGCCTGCGCTACCAGCTTTTCTTCGACGAGCGCTCGCTCGACGGCGATGTCGTCAAGGAGTTCGACGGCGTCAAGGTCGTCACCGACCGGATGAGCGCTCCCTACCTGGGCGGCGCCTCCATCGACTTCGTCGACACCATCGAGAAGCAGGGCTTCACGATCGACAACCCGAACGCCACGGGCTCCTGCGCCTGCGGCGACTCCTTCAGCTGATCGGCCTCGGGCCCACGGGTCACGACGCGCGAGGGCGGCGCCCCCACCGGGGAGCGCCGCCCTCGTCGTCGTCCGCCGCGGGGCCTCAGGCCGTCACCGCAGCGGCACCGCCTTGCCGGACGTGCCGTCCACGACCTTCCGGCCGTCCAGCGGCTTCTCCAGCGTCACCGTCTTGCTGAAGTCCTTGGCGATCTTCACGCAGATCTGCCCGGGGTGTTTCTCCTTGCCGGTGACCGAGACCCGCACGGTGTCGGCCGACTCCCGGACGCTCGCCTCGTAGGTGCTGCACACCCCGCCCCAGAAGTGGACGGTCAGCGTCCGGCCGCCGTCGCCCACCGTGTAGCCGGACAGCGCCATCGCCGTCGTCCCGGGCGCGGACGGCTTCGGCGCCGGCGGCTCGCTGCCGCGCAGGTACTTCGGGTCCACCGCGGTCCCGGCAATCGTCGAGGTGGCGCCCTGCGCGCCCCCGGCGCCCGCCGTGCGCACCGTGTAGAGCCAGGACGGCACCAGCACCTCCCCGCCCTGCGAGTACCGCGCGGCGAGCCCGAAGACCGCGCCGGTCACCTCGGACTCAGGCTGCCGGCCGGTCGGCGGCGGCTCGCAGGGTGCGATCCCGCCGCCCTGCGGGGCCTTGCCCTCCTTGTGCTGGAAGGTGGGCACGGAGGGGCAGTGGGCCGGCGGCCGCATCGTCCGGCCGTCGCCGCCCAGCGCGTTCAGCGTCGTCCGGGCGTCCTGGACGGGGTAGGTCGCGCCCTTGACCGGTTGTGCCAACTCCCCGCTGCCGCCGACCAGTTGCCCGTCCGAGCCGACCTGGAGCCGGCTCTGCCAGCCGTAGGTGGGCAGCCCGCCGATCACCGGGTCCGCGGTCACCACCCGCACCGCGGCGTACGTCTGGTGCGTGTCGAGCCGGGCGCCCGGCTGGCCGAGCGCCGCCAGCACCGGCCGGACCGCCTGCCGGGCCTTCGCCTCGGACGCCGGACCGCTGCCGGCGTCCGCGCCCGCACCTGCCCCGCCATCCGTCCCGCCATCCGTCCCGCCGCGGTACGAGGGGCAGCCCGGCCGCTCGTCCACCAGCGGGCACTTGGTCCCGTCCCCGCCGCCGTACCGGCTGAACACCCAGTTCCCCGCGCCGGACTTGGCGACCCGCAGCGTGGTGCCGCGCCCGTCAGGACCCGGCGTGCCGACCGTCCACCAGTTGCCGTCCGACCGCACGGTTCCGGCCACGTCCAGGGCCTTCGCCAGTCGTTCCACGGCGGACTGGTCGATTCCGCCCGCGGGCCGGTAGACGGGGGCGGACCGCGGGCCCTCGGGAAGCGTGCCCACCACGCGGTAATGATCGTGCCGCGGGGCGGGCTCGCCGACCGCGATCGACGCCGAGTCCAGCACCAGCGGCGGGGGGCCGCCGTCGGCCGGACCGGCCGGGCCGGCGCCGCCCGACGCCGACGAGGCCCAGTAGGCCGCGCCGCCCCCGGCCACCAGCACCGCGCCGGCCACCGACGCGATCACCAGGGGGGTGCGCCGCCCGCGCCGTCCGGTCCGGGCGGCCTGGGAGGTGTCCTGCGTCTCCGGGGTGTCCTCGGTGCTCACGCTTGCTCCTTCAGCTCCGCCGGTCGTCTGACGTGCCACCCGGCCGGGTGGACGCCGATGGGACGGAACCGGGGCGCGTACGGTTCCCCGGTTGCCCCCGCGCCGCCCGCCGCGCCGCCCGCACGGTCTGTGACGGCGCCCACAGGCCGGGCCGCCCGGCGGGAGATCCGCTCCCTCCGGGCCGGCGAAACGCCCTATGATGAGGTGTTTTCTTCCTATGACGAGTGTCCAGGAATGGGCAGATGCCGGGCCTGCCGCCGGGTAGCGTTGCCCTCCGTCCGCACAACCCCACGCCCTCCGCAGGAGCAGACCCGCCGTGCGTATCGCAGTCTCCGGCTCCATCGCCACCGACCACCTGATGACCTTCCCCGGCCGCTTCGCCGACCAGCTGGTCGCCGACCAGCTGCACACGGTCTCCCTCTCCTTCCTGGTCGACCAGCTCGACGTCCGCCGCGGCGGGGTCGCCCCCAACATCTGCTTCGGCATGGGCCAGCTCGGCATCCGGCCGATCCTGGTCGGCGCCGCCGGCACCGACTTCGAGGAGTACCGCGCCTGGCTCGACCGGCACGGCGTCGACACCCGCTCGGTGCGTATCTCCGAGGTCCTGCACACCGCCCGCTTCGTCTGCACCACCGACGCCGACCACAACCAGATCGGCTCCTTCTACACCGGCGCCATGAGCGAGGCCCGGCAGATCGAGCTGCAGGCCGTGGCCGAGCGGGTCGGCGGCCTGGACCTCGTCCTGATCGGCGCGGACGACCCCGAGGCGATGATCCGGCACACCGAGGAGTGCCGCACCCGCGGGATCCCCTTCGCCGCCGACTTCTCCCAGCAGATCGCCCGGATGGACGGCGAGAACATCCGCCTCCTCATGGAGGGCGCCACCTACCTCTTCAACAACGAGTACGAGGCCGGGCTGATCGAGTCCAAGACCGGCTGGACCGCCGAGGAGATCCTCACCAAGGTCGGCACCCGCGTCACCACCCTCGGCTCCGACGGCGTCCGCATCCAGCGGGTCGGTCAGCCGGACATCGAGGTCGGCGTCCCGGAGGAGAAGGCCAAGGCCGACCCGACCGGCGTCGGCGACGCCTTCCGCGCCGGCTTCCTCGCCGGCCTGGCCTGGGGCGTCGGCCTGGAGCGCGCCGCCCAGATCGGCTGCATGCTGGCCACCCTCGTCATCGAGACCGTCGGCACCCAGGAGTACGAGCTGCACCGCAGCCACTTCATGGACCGCTTCACCAAGGCGTACGGCCACGAGGCCGCCGCCGAGGTCCGGCAGCACCTGCTCTGACCCGCGGGCCCCGGCCTCAGACGCGGCGCCGCACCACGTACGCGGCGCCGCGCTCGGCCGGCTCCTCGCCCACGTACTCCTGCTCCCGCATCGCGCACCACGCCGGGATGTCCTGCCGCGCCGCCTCGTCGTCGGAGAGCACCGTCACCGTGCCGCCGACCGGCACCTCGCCGATCACCTTCGCCAGCTCGATGACCGGGACCGGGCAGCGCCGGCCGAGCGCGTCCACCACCAGCCCGGGCGCCGCCGCCTCCGGGGCCGCGGCTTCCGCGACCGGCCCGGCCGCCGCCCCTTCCGCCGGCACCCCGAACCGCTCCCGCACCGACCGCACCGCCTCCGGCAGCACCCGCAGGAACCGTTCCACGTCGGCCTCCTCCGTACCGAGCGGCAGCGAGACCCGGACGTTCCCCTCCGACAGCACCCCCATCGCGCGCAGCACATGGCTCGGCGTCAGCGTGCTGGACGTACACGACGAACCGGAGGAAACGGAGAAACCGGCCCGGTCCAGTTCGTGCAGCAGCGCCTCCCCGTCGACATAGAGACAGGAGAAGGTGACGAGGTGCGGCAGCCGGCGCACCGGATCGCCGACCACCTCCACGTCCGGCACCAGCTCCGGCACCCGGGCCCGGATCAGATCCACCAGCCCCCGCAGCCGCGCCGCCTCGTCGGGACCGCTCTCCGCCGCGGCCCGCAGGGCGCGCAGCGCCGCCGCCGCGGCCACCACCCCCGGGAGGTTCCCGAACCCCGGGCTGCGGCCCGACTCCCGTTCGTCCAGCGGCCCCTGGGGCGCGAACCGGGTCCCCTTGCGGACCACCAGCAGCCCCACCCCGGGCGGCCCGCCCCACTTGTGCGCGCTCGCCGTCAGCACCGACCAGGCGCCGGGCACCGGCCCCCACGGCACCGACTGCGCCGCGTCCACCAGCAGCGGCACCCCGGCCTCCTGGCAGCGCGCGGCCACCTCCTCCACCGGCTGCGCGGTGCCCACCTCGTGATTGGCGGACTGCAGGCACACCAGCGCCGCGTCCCCGCCGAGCGCCGCGGCCACCTCCGCGGCCGCCACCCGGCCCGTCCGGTCCACCGGCACCTCCGTCACCGTGCCGCCGGCCGCGGCGTGCACCTCGGCGGCGTGCAGGACGGAGGAGTGCTCGACGGCGGAGTGCACCAGGCGCCGCCCGGCGCGCCGACGGGCCGCCAGCACACCGAACATGCCCGAATGCACCGCATGCGTCCCCGATGGGGTGAACGTCAGCTCGTCGGTCCGGCACCCCACCGCGCCGGCGGCCGCCTCCCGCGCCGCGTCCAGCAGCATCCGGGCCCGCCGCCCCTCGCGGTACAGGCGGGCCGGATCGGCCCACCCCTCGTCGAGCGCGGCGAGCAGGGCCTCCCGCGCGACGGGGTGCAGCGGGGCGGTGGAGGCGGCGTCGAAGTAGGGCACGTACGAGACGGTAGAGCACCGGTCGCCGGGCCGCCGGACGGGCCGCCGGGCGGGCCGTCAGATGCCCGGCACAGACGGGCGATAGCGGCCGGGACCGGGCGGCCCGAAAGGGCCCCGCCGCCCCTTGGGGGTGCGACGCGGCGCGTTGGGCACCCTCCCCGCGCGACCCCAAATAGCGTCCAGTAGGGTTTGGTCCGCATAAACATCCAAACCCCTGCCCGACGCAGGGCGGCGACCGACCAGCGAGTAAGGCCGCAGCCGACCGCTCGGGCGAGACTCTCGGGAAGGCGCTACGTGAGTCCCAACGGCTCCGACCGCTCGTCGCGGCGCCCGATGCGGCGGAAGCTGCCGCAGGTGCTTGCTGCGGGCCTGGTCCTGGCAACCTCGACCGGTTGCACATACAAGGACTTCCCCCGCCTCGGCATGCCGACGCCCGTCACCGACGAGGCGCCGCGGATCCTCTCTCTTTGGCAGGGCTCCTGGGCCGCCGCCCTCGCAACGGGCGTGCTGGTGTGGGGCCTGATCATCTGGAGCGTGATCTTCCACCGCCGCAGCCGGACCAAGGTGGAGGTCCCCGCCCAGACGCGGTACAACATGCCGATCGAGGCGTTGTACACCATCGTCCCGTTCATCATCATCGCGGTGCTGTTCTACTTCACCGCACGGGACGAGAGCGCGCTCCTCAAGACGTCCAAGAAGCCGGACCACGTCGTCAACGTCGTGGGCTTCCAGTGGAGCTGGGCGTTCAACTACCTGGAGAACGTCGACGGCAACCCGAAGACGACGAACATCAACTCTCCGGAGCTCGCCGCGATCCCGGACAAGTGGAAGAAGTCCGCGCCCCAGGGTGCGGACGGCGTCTACGACTACGGCACGCCGGGCACGCGCAACCCGCAGACCGGCAACCCGGGCCCGACGCTGTGGCTGCCGAAGGGCGAGACGGTCCAGTTCGTGCTGACCTCGCGTGACGTCATCCACTCCTTCTGGGTGGTGCCGTTCCTGATGAAGCAGGACGTCATCCCGGGCCACACCAACGTCTTCGAGGTGACCCCCAACAAGGAGGGCACCTTCATGGGCAAGTGCGCCGAGCTCTGCGGCGTCGACCACTCCCGGATGCTCTTCAACGTCAAGGTCGTCTCGCCTGCCAAGTACCGGCAGCACCTGAAGGACCTGGCGGCGAAGGGTCAGACCGGATACCTGCCGGCTGGTATCAAGCAGACTGACCACGCCAGGAATGCGGAGACCAAGAAGCAGTGAGCATTCTCAACGAACCTCAGGGTGCCGCCGCGGCAACGGCTCCGGCAGCACCGCCCGTACGCAAGAAGCAGCCAGGCATCGCTGCCGTCAAGTGGCTCACGACCACTGACCACAAGACCATCGGCACGATGTACCTGGTCACGTCGTTCGCGTTCTTCTGCGTCGGCGGCCTGATGGCGCTCCTCATGCGCGCCGAGCTGGCCCGTCCGGGTACGCAGATCATGTCGAACGAGCAGTTCAACCAGGCGTTCACGATGCACGGCACGATCATGCTGCTGATGTTCGCGACGCCGCTGTTCGCCGGTTTCGCCAACTGGATCATGCCGCTGCAGATCGGCGCGCCCGACGTGGCGTTCCCGCGGCTGAACATGTTCGCCTACTGGCTCTACCTCTTCGGCTCGCTGATCGCGGTCGCCGGCTTCCTCACCCCGCAGGGTGCCGCGGACTTCGGCTGGTTCGCCTACTCGCCGCTCTCGGACGCGGTGCGGTCGCCCGGCGTCGGCGCCGACATGTGGATCATGGGTCTGGCCTTCTCGGGCTTCGGCACGATCCTGGGTTCGGTCAACTTCATCACCACCATCATCTGCATGCGCGCTCCGGGCATGACGATGTTCCGGATGCCGATCTTCACCTGGAACGTGCTGCTGACCGGTGTGCTGGTCCTGCTGGCCTTCCCGGTGCTGGCGGCCGCGCTGTTCGCCCTGGAGGCGGACCGTAAATTCGGTGCCCATGTCTTCGACGCGGCCAATGGCGGCGCACTGCTGTGGCAGCACCTTTTCTGGTTCTTCGGGCATCCCGAGGTGTACATCATCGCGTTGCCGTTCTTCGGCATCATTTCCGAGGTCATTCCGGTCTTCTCCCGGAAGCCGATGTTCGGTTACATCGGTCTGATCGCCGCGACGGTGTCGATTGCCGGTCTTTCGGTGACGGTGTGGGCGCACCACATGTACGTCACAGGTGGCGTGCTGTTGCCGTTCTTCTCGTTCATGACGTTCCTGATCGCGGTGCCGACCGGGGTGAAGTTCTTCAACTGGATCGGCACGATGTGGAAGGGCTCGCTGTCCTTCGAGACGCCGATGCTGTGGGCGATCGGCTTTCTGATCACGTTCACCTTCGGTGGTCTGACCGGTGTGATCCTGGCGTCGCCGCCGATGGACTTCCACATCTCGGACTCGTACTTCGTGGTGGCGCACTTCCACTACGTGGTGTTCGGTACGGTCGTGTTCGCGATGTTCGCCGGTTTCCACTTCTGGTGGCCGAAGTTCACCGGCAAGATGCTGGACGAGCGGCTGGGCAAGATCACGTTCTGGACGCTGTTCATCGGCTTCCACGGCACGTTCCTCGTCCAGCACTGGCTCGGCGCCGAGGGCATGCCCCGCCGCTACGCCGACTACCTCGCCGCCGACGGCTTCACCACGCTCAACACGATCTCCACGATCAGCTCGTTCCTGCTCGGCCTGTCGATCCTGCCGTTCTTCTACAACGTCTGGAAGACCGCCAAGTACGGCGAGAAGGTCGCCGTGGACGACCCGTGGGGCTACGGCCGCTCGCTGGAGTGGGCGACGTCCTGCCCGCCGCCGCGGCACAACTTCCTCACCCTGCCGCGTATTCGCTCCGAATCCCCGGCGTTCGATCTGCACCACCCCGAGATCGCCGCGCTGGACGCGCTGCACAACGGTCGCGAGGGTGACAAGGCGCTGGCCGGCGGCAAGGAGGCGGGCAAGTGAAGATCCAGGGCAAGATGTTCATCTGGCTGAGCGTCTTCATCCTCGCCATGGCCGTGGTCTACGGCGTGTGGTCGAAGGAGCCGGCCGGTACCACCGCGCTCTTCCTGGCCTTCGGCCTGTGCATCATGGTCGGCTACTACCTGGCCTTCACGGCCCGGCGGGTCGACGCGGGCGCGCAGGACAACGAGGACGCCGAGGTCGCGGACGACGCCGGTGAGCTGGGCTTCTTCAGCCCGCACAGCTGGCAGCCGCTCTCCCTGGCCGTCGGTGGCGCACTCGCCTTCATGAGCGTGTGCTTCGGCTTCTGGCTGCTGTACTTCTCCCTGCCGGTGATCCTCGTGGGTCTCTTCGGCTGGGTCTTCGAGTACTACCACGGCGAGAACCGCACCCAGTAGTACGCGGTAACGCGACAACGCGGCAGACACGCCGTACGGGCGGGCCCGGACACTCCAACAGGTGTCCGGGCCCGACCCGTTTGCAGTCATCCAGCGCGCCGCCGAACGGGATCCTTCGTACGTTTGGGGCATGAGTCACAGACCTCGAACCCGGACGGTGCTGAGCTGCGGCCTTCTGCTCGTGCCCCTCGCGGTGAGCACCACCGCGTGCGGGGGCTCGTCGTCGGAACCGCTCTCGGCCAATCCCTACGACGCGTCCGACCAGATATCGGCGAACATCCCGGCGGACGGCAGGCACAAGGCGGACCCGGACAAGCCGCTTGAGGTCTCCCTCAACGGCGACGACTCACGGATCACGGATGTGACCGCCACCGACGCGGCCGGCCGCCACGTCCGCGGCGAACTGAGCGCCGACGGCCGGCACTGGCGCACCACCGTGCCGCTGGCCGCCGGCACCCGCTACACGGTGCAGGTCAGCACCGAGGAGGAGGACGGCACCCCCGGCAGCAAGACCCTGGTGGTCGACACCAAGGACGCGGACGACCGGCTGACCGTCAAGTTCGGCCCGGAGAGCGGTGTCTACGGCGTGGGCCAGCCGATCACCGCCGAGCTCAGCAAGCCGGTGAACGACCCGAAGGCCCGGGCCGTCGTCGAGAGCGCGCTGAAGGTCGACTCCTCGCCCCGTGTGGAGGGCGCCTGGCACTGGGTGGACGGCAAGAAGCTGCACTTCCGCCCCAAGGACTACTGGCCCGCGCACGCCACCGTCGCCGTCCACAGCAACCTCGACGGCCTGAAGATCGCCGGCGGGCTCTACGGCGGCCCGGCCAAGCCGGTCCGGCTCACCACCGGCGACCGGCTGGAGGCCGTCACCGACGCCGCCGCGCACCGGATGACCGTGCTGCGCAACGGCAAGACGATCAACACCATCCCGGTCACCACCGGCAAACCCGGCTTCTCCACCCGCAACGGCGTCAAGGTCGTGCTCGGCAAGGAGAGCTTCGTACGGATGCGCAGCTCCACCGTCGGCATCGCCGCGGGGAGTTCGGACGCCTACGACCTGCCCGTCTACTGGGCGACCCGGGTCACCTGGAGCGGCGAGTACGTGCACGCCGCCCCCTGGTCGGTCGGCTCCCAGGGCGCCGCCAACGTCAGTCACGGCTGCACCGGCATGTCGACGGGCAACGCCCAGTGGTTCTTCAACACCGTGCGGGTCGGCGACATCGTCAAGGTGGTCAACAGCGGCGGCGCCACCATGACGCCGTTCGACAACGGCTTCGGCGACTGGAACATGCCCTGGAAGGACTGGCGCGCCGGCAGCGCGCTCAGCAACAAGGCCCCCACGACCACCGGCGCGGCCGAGCAGGAGCAGAACCCCGCCGCCGACGCCCGGCTGCGCCCCCAGGTCTGAGGACCGCTCAGCGCCCCCGTGAGGGCCCAGGCCCTAGGCCGGCACCGTGTCCTGGGCGAGCGCCCGGCGGCGCAGCAGCCCGGCGAGCGCCTCCGCGAACGCCACCGGGTCCAGCGGATGGGTCACCGCGGCGTCCGCGCGGCTCCAGGTGGCCAGCCAGGCGTCCTGCGGGCGGCCGATCAGCAGCAGCACCGGCGGGCACCGGAAGACCTCGTCCTTGATCTGCCGGCAGACGCCCATACCTCCCGCCGGCGCGGTCTCGCCGTCCAGCACACACACATCGATCCCGCCCTGCTCCAGGGCCTCCAGGACGGCCGGGGCGGTGGCGCACTCCAGGATCTCGATCTGCGGGGCGTCGGGGGCCGGGCGGCGTCCGGCCGCCAGCCGGACCTGCTCGCGGGTGTTGGCGTTGTCGCTGTAGACCAGCACCGTGGCAGTCGCCTGCATCGTTCCTCCACCTTTGTCGCGGGACGTTCGTAGCGGCACGGTTCCCGGATCAAACCGTTGCGCGATGCTACTCCCGGACGGGGCCCCGGCAGGAGAGGCCGTACGGCCCCCGGATGCGGCCGACGCCCCGTCAGGACCGGCCTTCCCAGGGGCCGCGGGCGGCACCTGGGTGTGCGCGTCCCCCCATCGGGCGACCGTCGTCACCGCCCGGACGAGCAGGGCATATGGCCTTGACACACCGAACGGCACCCCCCGGAGTGAGGGCGGGATAAGCGACCGACATAATGTCGGTCGTGGCGACAGCAACGACAGTAGAAACCGGGCACGCGCACCCGTCGGTCAATCGGCCGAACCTCACCAGCGTCGGAACCATCATCTGGCTGAGTTCCGAGCTGATGTTCTTCGCGGCCCTCTTCGCGATGTACTTCACCCTTCGATCCGTGACCGGAGAGGCTTATTGGAAGGAATCGGCCGATGCGCTGAACCTTCCGTTCTCCGCGACCAACACCACGATCCTGGTGCTCAGCTCCCTGACGTGTCAGCTCGGCGTTTTCGCCGCCGAGCGCGGCGATGTCAAGAAGCTCCGCGCGTGGTTCGTGGTCACCTTCATCATGGGTGCGATCTTCATCGGCGGTCAGATCTTCGAGTACACCGAGCTGGTCAAGGACGAGGGCCTCTCGCTCAAGTCCGGCCCCTACGGCTCGGTGTTCTACCTGACCACCGGTTTCCACGGACTGCACGTGACGGGCGGCCTGATCGCCTTCCTGCTGGTCCTGGGCAGGACGTACGCGGCCAAGAGGTTCACCCACACGCAGGCCACCGCGGCCATCGTCGTGTCCTACTACTGGCACTTCGTCGATGTCGTCTGGATCGGCCTCTTCGCCACGATCTACCTGATTCGGTAACAGGTCCGACCGGAATCGGACCGGAACCGCATATCGGACAGACATAGCCAAAGCATCGACGCAGAAGATCCTGACACCGGGGTAATCCGTGAAAAAGCTCTCCGCACGACGGCGCCATCCGCTGGCGGCGCTCGTCGTCCTACTCTTCGCGCTGGCGGTCACTGGGGGGCTGTACGCCGCGTTCGCGCCGGCGGACAAGGCTCAAGCCGATGACACCGCCCAGTCTCTTGCCATCAAGGAGGGCAAGAAGCTCTTCGCCGTGGGCTGCGCAAGCTGCCACGGCACCGGCGGTCAGGGCACCTCCGACGGCCCGAGCCTGGTCGGCGTGGGCGCCGCCGCCGTCGACTTCCAGGTGGGCACCGGCCGTATGCCGGCCCAGCAGCCCGGCGCCCAGGTGCCGCGGAAGCGGAACATCTACAACAACGCCCAGATCGACCAGCTCGCGGCCTACGTCGCGTCGCTGGGCGCGGGCCCGTCCGTGCCCGACAAGTCGCAGTACAGCGCGGACGGCGCCGACGTCGCCAAGGGCGGCGAGCTGTTCCGCACCAACTGCGCCCAGTGCCACAACTTCACCGGTAAGGGCGGCGCCCTCACCAACGGCAAGTACGCACCGACGCTTGAGGGCGTGAACCCGAAGCACATCTACGAGGCCATGCAGACCGGCCCGCAGAACATGCCCTCCTTCGGTGACGGCACGCTGAGCCCGCAGAACAAGAAGGACATCGTCGCGTACCTCGGTGCCGTCAACGGCGACAAGACCGCGAGCCCCGGCGGTATGGAACTCGGTGGTCTGGGCCCGGTGACCGAAGGTCTCTTCGGTTACATCTTCGGCCTGGGTGCGTGTGTCGCGGTCGCCATCTGGGTCGCAGCCCGGACTACGAAGGCCAAGAAGTCATGAGTGAGACAGAAGAAAACCTTCCCAGTGAGCGGGAGACGGCTCACGAGGGCGCGGTGGGGAAGGCGGACAACCCCTTCGCCGACCCCGGGCTGCCGCCCCACGAGCACCGCATCCAGGACATCGACGAGCGGGCCGCCAAGCGCTCCGAGCGCACCGTCGCCCTGCTCTTCCTGGTCTCCATGCTCGCCACCGTCGCGTTCATCGCGTCGTACGTGGCCATTCCGATCGACAAGATCGTCTACGTCTTTCCGCTGGGCCACATCAGCGGCCTGAACTTCGCGCTCGGTCTGACGCTGGGCGTGGCGCTCTTCTGCATCGGCGCCGGCGCGGTCCACTGGGCCCGCACGCTGATGTCGGACGAGGAGGTCGCCGACGAGCGGCACCCGATCGAGGCCACCCCCGAGGTCAAGGCCAAGGTCCTGGCGGACTTCGCGCAGGGCGCCAAGGAGTCGCAGTTCGGCCGGCGGAAGCTGATCCGCAACACGATGTTCGGCGCGCTGGCCCTGGTGCCGCTCTCCGGCGTCGTCCTGCTGCGCGACCTCGGCCCGCTGCCCGAGAAGAAGCTGCGGACCACCGGCTGGAAGAAGGGCGTCCGCCTGGTCAACCAGTCGACGAACCTCCCGCTGCGTCCCGAGGACATCGCGGTCGGCTCCCTCACGTTCGCCAAGCCCGAGGGCCTGGAGGAGAGCGACGAGGACTTCGCCAACAAGATCGCCAAGGACGCCCTGATGCTCGTGCGGATCCAGCCGCAGAACATCAAGGACAAGCAGGAACTCGCCTGGTCGCACGAGGGCATCGTGGCCTACTCGAAGATCTGCACCCACGTGGGTTGCCCGATCAGCCTGTACGAGCAGCAGACGCACCACGTGCTCTGCCCCTGCCACCAGTCGACCTTCGACCTTTCCGACGGCGGTCGGGTCATCTTCGGTCCGGCCGGACACGCCCTGCCGCAGCTGCACATCACGGTGAAGGACGGCTACCTCGAGGCCGTCAGCGACTTCGCGGAGCCCGTCGGCCCGAGCTTCTGGGAGCGCGGATGAGTAACGAGACAACCGCGACCACTGCGCGCCGTGGCCAGGCGCCACGGGGTGAGCGGATCGCCGACTGGGCCGACGGCCGGCTGGGCATCTACAGCCTGGCCAAGGCCAACATGCGCAAGATCTTCCCGGACCACTGGTCCTTCATGCTGGGCGAGGTCGCGCTCTACAGCTTCGTCATCATCATCCTGACCGGTGTCTACCTGACGCTGTTCTTCCACCCGAGCATGGCCGAGGTCACCTACCACGGGTCCTACGTGCCGATGCACGGGATCAAGATGACCCAGGCGTTCGAGTCGACGCTGAACATCAGCTTCGACGTGCGCGGCGGTCTGCTGATCCGGCAGATCCACCACTGGGCGGCGCTGGTCTTCCTGGCCGCGATGATGGTCCACATGATGCGGGTGTTCTTCACCGGCGCGTTCCGCAAGCCGCGTGAGGTCAACTGGCTCTTCGGCTTCCTGCTGTTCGTCCTGGGCATGTTCACCGGCTTCACCGGCTACTCGCTCCCGGACGACCTGCTCTCCGGCACCGGCGTCCGCTTCATCGAGGGCGTCATCCTGGCGATGCCGCTGGTCGGCTCGTACCTGCAGATGTTCATCTTCGGCGGCGAGTTCCCCGGTCACGACATCATCCCGCGGTTCTTCACGGTCCACGTGCTGCTGCTGCCGGGCATCATGCTGGGCCTGCTGGTGGCGCACCTGATCCTGGTCTTCTACCACAAGCACACGCAGTTCCCGGGTGCCGGCAAGACCAACAACAACGTGGTCGGCATGCCGCTGCTGCCGGTCTACATGGCCAAGGCCGGAGGCTTCTTCTTCCTGGTCTTCGGTGTGATCTCGGTGATCGCCGCGGTCGCCAGCATCAACCCCGTGTGGGCCATCGGCCCGTACCGTCCCGACCAGGTGTCCACCGGTGCGCAGCCCGACTGGTACATGGGCTTCGCCGAGGGCCTGGTGCGTGTCATGCCGGGCTGGGAGTGGAACTTCTGGGGCCACACCGTCAACTTCGGCGTGCTGATCCCGATCCTGGTCTTCCCGCTGGTCCTGGTCGCCATCGCGGTCTACCCGTTCATCGAGTCCTGGGTCCGCGGCGACAAGCGCGAGCACCACATCCTGGACCGCCCGCGCAACGTGCCCAACCGCACCGGCTTCGGTGTGGCCTGGCTCGTCGCCTACTTCGTGATGCTGATCGGTGGCGGCAACGACCTGTGGGCCACCCACTTCCACCTGTCGATCAACTCGATCACCTGGTTCGTCCGGATCGCGTTCTTCGTCGGGCCGGTGCTGGCCTTCGTCGTCACCAAGCGGATCTGCCTGGGTCTCCAGCGCCGCGACAAGGACAAGGTGCTGCACGGACGCGAGTCCGGCATCATCAAGCGCCTGCCGCACGGTGAGTTCATCGAGGTCCACGAGCCGCTCAACCAGGAGCAGCTGCACGTCCTCACCCAGCACGAGCAGCCCGAGCCGTTCGAGCTCGGTCCCGAGGTCGACGAGAACGGTGTCCGGCGCAAGTTCAAGCGCTCGCAGAAGCTGCGCGCCAAGCTCTCCAAGAGCTACTACGGCGAGGACAACGTCATCCCCAAGCCGACCGTCGAGGAGTACAAGGAGATCACCAGCGGCCACGGCCACCACTGATCCCCGCGGGCGCGGCGACGCGCACCGCTGGTAGTACGCCACCCAGAGGGCCCCGTCCACGAAGAGGACGGGGCCCTCCGGCATGCCCGGGGGTCGATAGGGTGACGACACAGGCAGGAGACGAACCAGGAGCGTGCACCATGAACGTCGTGACCCCGGCAGGCGGCGGCAACGTGGCGGACCGCTCCTGGCCGGCCGTACTCAACGCCCTCCTCGACGGCCGTGACCTCACCGCCGACGACACCGCCTGGGTCATGGACCGCATCATGCGCGGCGAGGCCACCGACGCGCAGATCGCCGGCTTCGCGGTCGCGCTGCGCGCCAAGGGCGAGACGGTCGCGGAGATCTCCGGCCTGGTCCGCACGATGTACGCGCACGCCACCCTCATCGACGTCCCCGGCCCCAGCGTCGACATCGTCGGCACCGGCGGCGACGGCGCGAACACCGTCAACATCTCCACCATGTCGGCCATCGTGGTCGCCGGCACCGGCGCCAAGGTCGTCAAGCACGGCAGCCGCGCCGCGTCCTCGGCCAGCGGCGCCACGGACGTCCTGGAGAAGCTGGGCATCAACCTGGACCTGTCGCCGCGGCGGGTGGTGGAGGTCGCGGCGGAGGCCGGCATCACCTTCTGCTTCGCCGCCAAGTTCCACCCCGCGCTGCGGCACGTGGCGGCCGCCCGCGGCCAGCTGGGCATCCGGACGACCTTCAACGTCCTGGGCCCGCTGACCAACCCGGCCCGGGTCCGCGCCCAGGCCACCGGCGTCGCCGACGCCCGGATGGCCCCGATCCTCGCCGGCGTCCTCGCCGAACGCGGCTCCTCGGCGCTCGTCTTCCGCGGCGACGACGGCCTGGACGAGCTGACCACCACCGCCACCTCCAGGGTGTGGATCGTCCGCGACGGTACGGTCCATGAGGAGCCCTTCGACCCGCGGGACATCGGCATCGGCCTGGTCCCGGTGGCGGCGCTGCGCGGCGGCGACGCGTCGTACAACGCGGAGGTGGCCCGGCGGCTGCTGGACGGCGAGACCGGCCCGGTACGGGAGGCGGTGCTGCTGAACGCGGCCGCCGCGCTGGCCGCGCTGGAGCCCTCCGCCGCCCCGCTGACCGACCGGATCAGGGACGGCCTGCGCAAGGCCGCCGAGGCGATCGACTCGGGCGCGGCCCGGCGGACGCTGGACCGCTGGGTGGCGGCCAGCAACGCCTGAGGGACGCCGGCGGACGTGACGTACGCCCCGGTCCGGGATATGGACCGGGGCTTGCGTGTCCTTGATCGTGTGGCATGATTCAGCCCAGGTCACGAGTGACAGCGACACAGGCCCCGGCCCGCTGTCCGGCAACCCTCCTTCCGTGGCGGGGTGCCCCGGGTGATGACCAGGCCGCAGGCAGCGAGGTCTGCGGCAAGCGCGGATCCCTCGCCAGGGATCCTGGTCCTCGAGGGAGTTCCCCCGTGATGAAGCGAATGCGGTAGGGCCTGACGGCCCGTTCCCCACACCTCTCCTCTCTTCCCCTTTCACACCTTTCTTTCCCTTTCACGCTGCGACGCCGCGTCCGCCGTGCGTTGACGTTTTCGGATGCCGTACCGGAGAGATCCGTCGCAGCGA
This sequence comes from Streptomyces sp. S186, assembly GCF_051603415.1. Taxonomy (NCBI): domain Bacteria; kingdom Bacillati; phylum Actinomycetota; class Actinomycetes; order Kitasatosporales; family Streptomycetaceae; genus Streptomyces; species Streptomyces sp. S186. Next base: position 6,048,313 of record NZ_CP193932.1, read on the forward strand.
ACTCGCTTACTTCTCACGGGAGTTCGCCATGTCTGTCTCCACTGCTGCCGCCGACCGCTCCGTCTGTGCCCCGCTGCCGGTTCTGGGCCGGGACGTCCTCGTCCCCCTGGTGACCGGCGGCGAGGCCGTCTACGCCGCGCTGGACTACGCCGCCAGCGCCCCCGCCCTCCAGCGCGTCTGGGACGACGTCGCCGCCTACGCCCCGTATTACGGCAGCGTCCACCGCGGCGCCGGCTACCTCTCCCAGCTCTCCACCGACCTCTTCGAGAACGCCCGCCGGACCGTCGCCGACTTCCTCGGCTGCCGCGCCGACGACCAGGTGGTGTTCACTCGCTCCACCACCGACTCGCTGAACCTGCTGGCCGCCGCGCTCCCGCAGGGCACCCGGGTGTTCGTCTTCGAGACCGAGCACCACGCCTCGCTGCTGCCCTGGGAGCACCGCGCGGATCTGACGGTGACCTACCTCGACGCCCCGCGCACCCCGCGGCAGGCGGTCGACACCCTGGAGAAGGCGCTGTCCGCCCGCGAGCCCTACGGGCCGGCGCTGGTCTGCGTCACCGGCGCCTCCAACGTCACCGGCGAACTGTGGCCGGTGCGCGAACTGGCCGCCGCGGCCCACGCCCACGGCGCCCGGATCGTCCTCGACGCCGCCCAGCTCGCCCCGCACCACCCCGTGGACCTCGCGGACCTGGACGCCGACTGGGTCGCCTTCTCCGGCCACAAGCTGTACGCGCCGTTCGGCGCCGGGGTGTTGGCCGGCCGCGCCGACTGGCTCCGGGCGGCCGAGCCGTACCTGGCCGGCGGCGGCGCCAGCCGGAAGGTCGCCCGGCGGACCGACGGCGGGGTGGACGTCGAGTGGCACGAGAGCGCCGCGCGGCACGAAGCGGGATCGCCCAACGTCATCGGCGCCTACGCCATCGCCTCGGCCTGCAAGGCGCTCACGGAGGCCGGTTGGGACACCCTGGTCGCCCGTGAGCGGGAGCTGATCGCCCGGGTCCGGACGGGCCTGGCCGACGTTCCGCAGGTCCGGATCCTCTCCCTCTTCGGCGACGACGCCCCGCGCGTCGGCGTCCTCTCCTTCGTCGTCGAGGGCTGGAACAGCTCGCACTTCGCCGCCGCGCTCTCCGCGGAGTACGGCATCGGCGTCCGCGACGGCCTGTTCTGCGCCCACCCGCTCGTCCGGACGCTGCTGGGCTCCGCCCCCCAGACCCAGGGCGAATGCGGCGCCCCGGAGGCCGCGCCGGGGGAGCGGTCCCTCAACGCGATCCGCGTTTCCTTCGGCGCCGGCACGCCCGACGAGCATGTTGACCGCTTCCTGCGTGCGGTCGGGGAGCTCGTTGCGGAGGGCGCCCGCTGGAACTACCGGGTCGAGGACGGGCGTTGCGTTCCTGCGTAGCCGGCGTTCCGCCGGGGTTTGCCGCTTGCCTGTTGCGCCTGCGGCGCATTGCGGGTCCGCTGCGCGGGGCTGTTCGACCGCGGTGCCGGGCCTCCGGGGCAGGGGGTGTGTCCGGACTGCTGTCGCTTTACGTCCGGACACACCCCCTGCCCCTCCGACCCGTCCCCTCCCGTTGAGGGTCAGATGACAGGCCGGTTGCGGCTCATGCCCGGTGGGCTAGTGCAGGCCCCGGACTGATGGGTGACCGGCAATTCTCGACTGATGAGCGACCCGCACGGACCACTCACGCACGCCCCCACTCACCGTTTCCATGACCACCCACGGGAGGTGACGGGCCTCCGGGGCAGGGGTGTGCCGGACGTAAAGCGACAGCAGTCCGGCACACCCCTGCCCCGGAGGCCCGGCACCGCACCCAAAAGCCCCGCGCAGCGGACAACAAGCAAGCGCCGCCAGGCGCAAAAAGGCGAACCCCTACGGCGGGAAAGCCGACTACGTGGGAAGCAAGGTCAAGCGCAGCGTTACGCGTCGAGACCGATGGAAAACGCGGCCTCAAGGTCATGTTGCGAATACGTGCGGAACGCAATATGCGTCTCCGTCGACGCGACGCCGGGCACCTTGCTGATGCGGCCGGGGATGACGTCGGCGAGGTCGTCGTGGTTGGCGACCCGCACCATCGCGATGAGGTCATACGCGCCGGTGACGGAGTAGACCTCGCTGACGCCGTTCAGAGCGGCGATCCGCTCGGCGATCTCGGGGATCTGATCCACGCTGGTCTTGATCAGCACGATCGACGTGATCACGGCTGGCTCTCTCCCTCGGCCGACGGTCCGTTGTCCCTGGTGGCACCCACAGTATCCCGCCGTCCGTAGCGGGCCCACGCGTAGAGGAAGCCCAGGGCGAAGCCGACGACGTGGGCGAGGTAGGCGACGCCGGGGCCGGCCGGGTCGTGGTCGGCTGCCTGCCACTGGAGGCAGAACCAGAACGGCAGGACGAGCCAGGCCGGGAACCGCAGCGGCAGGAAGAACAGGAACGGGAAGAGGCTGGTGACCCGGGCCCGCGGAAAGAGGAAGAGGAAGGCGCCGAGGACGCCGGAGACGGCACCGGAGGCGCCGACCAGCGTCTGCGCCGAGGAGGCGTGTGCGGCCGCGTAGCCCAGCAGCGCCAGGTAGCCGGCGGTCAGGTAGAAGACGGTGAACGGGAGCCGGCCCATCCGGGTTTCGAGCATGCCGCCGAAAACGTACAGAAACAGCACGTTGCCGAGCAGATGCAGCCAGTTGGCGTGCACGAACAGCGCGGTGAGCGGGGTGAGCAGGGCCCGCGGCGAGCCGCTCCACACATCGAGCGGAATCACACCCCAGCGCGCGAAGTACCCGTTCTGGGCGTGGACCAGGGCGTCACCGGTGCCGTACGCCCGGTTCAGGCCGGAGACCGGGCCGAGCACGAAGAGCGCGCAGCACAGGCCGATCAGCACGTTGGTCATCCGGGAGAACACCGCGCGCAGCGAGCGGACGGGGTGGACGGGCGCCGTCATGAAGTGATCATGGCGTAATGCGGGCACACGGGACAGACCGCCTCGCCGGGTCCCGGCTTCCGGGCGGGCCCGCACCGGCCCGCCGTCAGGCCGTAGGGTTGCAAGCAGTACGTTGCGTATTTCCGCAGTCCGACGGCGCACCGCGTGAGCCGCATCGCAGCACGAGCACGAAAGAGGACGACACGATGGCTGTTCCCCTGCCGACGGCGGAAACCCGGTGGCGTTGCACGCTCTGCGGGAACCTCACCCGGTTCGACGTGACCCGTCGGTCCAAGGTCGTGGAGTACGTCCACCTCGACCTCGCCGGGGAGCCGCGGGTGGAGGAGCGCGAGGTCGTCAGCGAGACGATCGAGTCCGTGCGCTGCCGCTGGTGCAACGCGGTCGACCAGATCGAGCTGGTGGACCGTCCGGGCGCGAGCGCCTGAGATCGGAGCGATGCAGCCGTGGTGGAACGTCCAGAAGGGGCTCCGGGGGCCGAGTGTGCGGACGCGCCCGGAGGGGTGGCCGACGAGGTGCTCGACCAGCCGCTGCCCGAGGGCGTACGGCGCCGTGTCGTGGCGCTCACCGCGGAGTGGTTCGGGGCGCTGACGGTCGCCGAACTGCCGCCCCCCTTGCGGCAGTACGCCCGGTTCACCCCGAGTCGTCGGGCCAAGTTCGCCGGCAACGCGATGGCCGCGGCGCTGGAGAGCGACCCGGTCTTCCGGCAGCGGATCGCCGGCAAGCTCCGGGAGGCCCAGCCGGAGCTCGCCGACGCCCTGGAACAGGGGACCCCGCCCGCCGCCGCCGACCCGCTGGACGTCGCGGCCGCGGCGTATGTGCTGCGTCCCGAGGGCTGGGTCAAGCTGGTCGCGGCGGCCGGCGAGGAGGCGCAGCGGGCGCGCGCCGAGCGGGCCGGCGAGGAGGCCGAGCGGGAGCTGGCCCGGCTGCGCGAGGAGCTGGCGCGGGCGCGCGGCGAGGCCCGTACGGAGGCGGACCGGGTCCGGACGGACCTGGAGGCGGCCCGCAAGGAGAACGAGTCGTTGCAGCGCCGGCTGCGCAGCGCGCTCAGCGACGTCAAGCGCGGTGAGGCGGCGGCCCGCAAGGCCGAGGCCGCGCTGGCCGAGGCGCGGGAGCGGGCGGCGACGGAGAAGACCGCGGCCGACAGCGAACTGCGCCGCCTCAAGGCCCGGATCGCGGAGGCGGAGGCGGCCCTGGAGGCCAGCCGGCGGTCCGCCCGCGAGGGCCGCAGCGTCGAGGACATGCGGCTGCGGCTGCTGCTCGACACGGTGCTGGACGCGGCCCAGGGGCTGCGCCGCGAGCTGGCGCTGCCGCCCGCCGCGGGCCGCCCGGCGGACACCGTCGACGCGGTCGCGCCGGGCCGTATGACGCCCAGGGACATCGCCGCCCGGGCGCTGTCGGAGACCGATCCGGCGCTGCTGGACCAACTCCTGGCGCTGCCCCAGGCACACCTGGTGGTGGATGGCTACAACGTCACCAAGACCGGCTATCCGACGATGCCGCTGGAGAAGCAGCGGCTGCGGCTGCTGGGCGGCCTGGCGGTGCTGGCGGCGCAGACCGGTGCGGAGATGACCTGTGTCTTCGACGGGGCGGAGCTGGCCGCGCCGGTGCTGCTGGCGCCACCGCGCGGGGTGCGGGTGCTGTTCAGCAAACCGGGCGTGACGGCGGACGAGTTGATCCGCCAGCTGGTCCGGGCCGAGCCGGCCGGCCGGCCCGTGGTGGTGGTCTCCTCGGACCGCGAGGTGGCCGACGGGGTCGCCAAGGCGGGGGCCCGGCCGGTCGCATCGGCCCTGCTGCTCAAGCGACTTGCCCGAACCTGACATATCCCCTGTTGCCCGGAATGGTGCCGGGGGGATGTGCCCGCGCGCCGTACCGGAGCGTCAAATGGCGCTCACGGGCCGTGTGATGTTGGTAAAAGATGGGGCTCCCGATACACATTTTCCCCGGGAGGATTTGAAGCGATCACAACTCGGTTACTAAGGTCGGGCCTCGAACCTTCATACAGGTGATTATCCAACCGGGATGGTCAGTGAAGGTACCGCCGAGTCCGCGGCGTTCGCGCGGAGCCGGGGCCATGCTCCCCCCACTCCCGGTAGGCGGCTGGAGGAAGAAGGAGCTCGCCCCCGTGGCGTCCCACCGTCGACCCAAACAGCCGAGCCGTACTCGTGTGACCGTGCTCACCGCGACCGCCGCCGCGGCCGTCGCCCTCTCGTCCCAGGCGGCGTTCGCCGAGCCGACCCCGTCGAAGAAGGACGTCAAGTCCGAGGTCGACAAGCTCTACAACGACGCGGAGCAGGCCACCGAGAAGTACAACGGCGTCAAGGAGCAGCAGGACAAGCTCCAGAAAGAGGTCGACGACCTCCAGGACAAGGTCGCCCGCGGCCAGGGCGAGCTGAACCAGCTGCGCAAGGGCCTGGGCGCCATCGCCTCCGGCCAGTACCGCAGCGGCAGCATCGACCCCTCGGTCCAGCTGTTCCTCTCCGGCGACCCGGACACCTACCTCGAAAAGGCCGCCACCCTCGACCAGTTGAGCGGCAAGCAGGCCGAGCAGCTCAGGACGATCGCGGACAAACAGCGCCAGCTCGCCCAGGAGCGCGCCGAGGCCGCGAGCAAGATCCAGGACCTCTCCGAGACCCGCAAGTCGCTCGGCGACAAGAAGGACGAGATCAAGGGCAAGCTCGCCAAGGCGCAGGAGCTGCTCAACACGCTGACCGCCAAGGAGCGGGCGGCCATGGAGGGCGCGAACGACCGCGCCAACCGCGGCAACGACCGGGTCGACCTCGGCAACGACGTGCCCGCCTCGCAGCGCGGTGCGGCCGCCCTGGCCGCCGCCCAGTCGAAGATAGGGTCCCCCTACGTCTGGGGCGCGACCGGCCCGTCCTCCTTCGACTGCTCGGGCCTGACGTCCTGGGCGTACGCGCAGGCCGGCCAGTCGCTGCCGCGCACCTCGCAGGAGCAGGCCAACGCCGGCACCCGGATCGGCTCCCAGAGCGCCCTCAAGCCCGGCGATCTGGTGCTCTTCTACGGCGACCTGCACCACATCGGCCTCTACGCCGGCAACGGCACCGTGCTGCACGCCCCGAAGCCGGGCGCCGCGGTCCGCTACGAATCGATCAACAACATGCCGTTCCAGTTCGGCGTGCGGGTCTGAAAAGACTCACAAAACCCGCAACCCTCCGCCCGATCGGGCGAATTGCGGCCTGTGCCGCTGACCTTCCGCTCCGCCGGTGACCTGCGAAGTCACCGGCGGAGCGGCTTTTCGTGCAGGCGAAGCGGTCTTTGGCCGGTGTGCCGGGACGCGGTTACTGTCTGCCCTCGCAGCTGCCGGATCACCGACCGTCCCGCCCGGGCGGCAGGGGCTGCACACGGAAGGAGTTGCGGCCCTCGTGGTGTCCCATCGCCGTACCTCGCAGCGCGGTCAGACCACCCTCGCCTCGGTCACCGTCCTGTCCGCCGCCCTGGCGACCGCGGCCGCCGCCCTGTCGGCTCAGCCCGCCAGCGCGGACCCCTCGGAGCATCCGTCGGCCGGCCGGGAGGGCGCCGCCGCACAGATCGGCAAGCTCTACGAGGAGGCCGAGCGGGCCACCGAGAAGTACAACGGCGCCACCGCCCGCACCGACGCGCTGCGTGACGAGGTGTCGGCCCTCCAGGACGGCGCCGCCCGCACCCTGGCGCGGGTCAACCGCATGCGGGCCCGGCTCGGCGCGCTGGCCGCCGCCCAGTACCGCTCCGGCGGGATCGACCCCACCGTCCGGCTGCTGCTCTCCGAACGGCCCGAGAGCTACCTGGAGAAGGCGTCCGCGCTGGACCGGCTCAACGGCACCGAGGCCCGCGAGCTGCACCGGCTACGGGCCGCCATCCGGCAGCTGGAGCAGCAGCGCCACGAGGCGGCCGGGAAGCTGGCCGTGCTGGAGGCCGGCCGCGCCGAGGTGGCCCGCCACAAGAAGGACGTCCAGCGGAAGCTGGCCGGCGCGCGGCGGCTGCTCGACTCCCTGCCCGCACCGGCCCGGGCGGCCTACGACCGGGCCACCCGCAGCGACGGCCAGGACGAGTTCATCCCGGACCTCACCGGGATCGTGCCGGGCACGGACCGGGCCGCGGCGGCGGTCGCCGCGGTGCGCGCCGCGGTCGGCTCCCCGTACGCCTGGGGCAGCGCCGGTCCCGGGGCGTTCGACTGCTCCGGTCTCACCCAATGGGCCTACGGCAAGGCCGGTGTCTCGCTGCCGCGCACCTCGCAGGCCCAGCGCGGCGCCGGAGCACGCATCCCGCTGTCCGAGGCCCGCCCCGGCGACCTGGTCATCTACCGCTCGGACGCCAGCCATGTCGGGATGTACGTCGGCAACGGACAGGTCGTGCACGCGCCCTACCCGGGCGCCCGGGTGCGCTACGACCCGGTCGGCATGATGCCGATCCAGGCGATCACCCGGCCCTGAGCCGTTCCCGGCCGCGCCCCCTGCGGTGTTGCCCCGGCCGGGCCGCCCTTACGATCGGCCGCATGCCGGACCAGAGGGCGCGACACCAGGGGCCGTGGCGGGCCGCGCGGGCGGCCGGCTGCGCGGCACCGCTGCTGGCGCTGCTCGTCCAGCTCACCGGCTGCGCCCCCGCGGACGGGCCCACCGACCAGTACCCCGGCGCCCAGCGGATGCTCGACGCGCGGGCCGACGCCGTCCGGCGGCACGACGCCGCGGCCTTCCTGGCCTCCGTCGATCCCCGGGCCACCGCCTTCCGCGGCCGGCAGCGCGCGGTCTTCGACCACCTCGCCGCCGTCCCGCTCGCCGACTGGCGCTATGACCTGGTGTCCACCGGCGCCTTCCGGCTGCCGCTCGGCGACGGGAAGCGGCTGGCCGCGCAGGTGCGGCTGCGCTACCGCCTCAAGGGCTTCGACACCGCGCCGGTCACCAGCGTCCAGTACCTCACCCTCACCGAGCGCGGCGGCCGCTGGCTGGTCAGCTCCGACTCCGACGGCGCGGGCGACCAGGGCGCCGCCCAGTAGGGCCCGGTCCTCACCCGGTCAGCCGTCCTGGGCGGGGCGCGGACCGCTGCGCGCTGGGTCCAGGGTGGACGCGGCGGTGCCCGCGGTCTCCGCGGCCTGGAAGGGGACCTGGGCGCGGAAGGTGGTGGTGGAGGCGCCGGACAGCGTCGAGCGGATGGCGCAGCTGATGGGCGGTGACGATCCGTCCGGGTACGCCGGGATCGCGGCGGTCACCACCGGCGAGGCGGGCGCGTCGGCCGCGGCCCCCGCGGACCGGGTGATCGTCAACCCGGACGCGTACGAGGAACTCAACGACCTGGGCCGCTCGGTGGTCCTCACCCACGAGACCACCCATGTCGCCACCCGCGGGCTCACCACGTCCGCCACCCCGCTGTGGCTCTCCGAGGGGTTCGCGGACTGGGTCGCCTATCGGGAGGTGCACCGCCGGCCCGCCGTCACCGCGCCGGAGCTCTCCCGGGCGGTCGCGGCCGGACGGGAGCCGGCGAGCCTGCCGGGCGACGCCGACTTCGGCTTCCGAGCCGGCGCGGAACGGCTGGCCAAGGCGTACGAGGGCGGCTGGCTGGCCTGCCGGCTGATCGCCGGGAAGTGGGGCGAGGACCGGCTGATCGCCTTCTACCGGGACACCGGGCGGCGCGGGCTCCGCGACGCGGCGGCCGGTCCGGCGACGGCGCCCATGGAGGCCCGGACGGCCGTGCCGACGGCCCCGGCCCGCCCGGCCGCCCCCGCGGTGGGCCACGGCCCCAGGAGTCACCGCAGCGGCCTGGTGGAGCGCGCCATGCGCGAGCAACTCGGCGTCGGGCTGGCGGAGTTCACCGCGATGTGGCGCGCTTATGTGCGCCGCGAACTGGGCTGAGGGGGCGGACTCACTCGTCCAGGTCCCGTCGTCAGACCCGCGTCGTCCGCGCGGCAGGCGGGAGTTCGGCGGCAGGGCCGGGCAGTCCGGGCGGTCGCGCGCTCCGGCCGGGGGCGGTGGCGGTCCGCAGCCGGCGGCAGGCGAGCAGGGACGCGGCCACCAGCAGGCCGTTGCGCAGCACCAGCAGGGCGATGCCCCGGGTGTCGCCGGCCACCACGTCGGCGAAGCCGACCGGGAACTCCAGCAGGGTCAGCCCGGCGGCCGGCAGCACCAGCGCGGCCGGCAGGGCCTGCCGGCTCGCCCGTACGGTCAGACAGACCGCGGCCAGTCCGACCAGCCACAGCAGGTACTGCGGGCTGATCACCCGGCTGGTGGTGGTGCAGAGGAGGACGGCGGTGAAGGCGGCGTCGCAGAGCACCGAGGGTTCGCCGCGCGTCCCGGCGGCGCGCAGCCGCCAGTGGACCAGCCAGGCCAGCGCGGCGCCGGTCAGCACCAGCGAGAGGGCGCTGACGAGCGGCACGCCGGGGCCGAGGAACTCCAGCGAGCCGTAGTGGAGTTGCACCTCGCCGGGCCAGCCGGCGTGCCGGGCGAGGTGCAGGACCAGCCCGCCCAGCGACTCGACCTCCGTGCCGCGGTCGCGCTGGAAGGTGAGGAAGGCCAGGGCGCCCGGCGCCGCGACGACCGCGGTCAGCGTCAGCCCGGCGGCCCAGCCGGCGGCGCTCCGCCACAGGGCGCGGGCCCGGCGGCCGCGCAGCGGCGCCCCGGCCAGCAGCAGCACCGGCCAGACCTTCAGCAGGGCGCCGCAGGCGACCAGCGCGCCCGCGGTGCGCGGCCGGCGGGCCGCCGCGAACAGCGCCGCCGCGGCCACCGCCGCCACCAGCAGGTCGTAGCGCGCGTAGGCGGTCGGGCCGAGCAGGGCGACGCCGGCGATCCATGCCCAGGCCCCGGCCCGGCGGTGCCCCGGCGTGCCGCCGGCCCGCAGGAAGAGCGCCAGCGCGGCCGCGTCCACGGCCAGCACCAGCACGAAGAACGCGGTGGGGTAGGAGAGGAACGGCAGCAGGCCGGGGGCCAGGACGGGCAGCGCGGCGGCCGGCGGGTACTGCCAGGTGACGTCGTTCAGGGGGAAGGTCCCGGAGCGCAGGACCTCGGCCCAGCCCCGGTAGATCACCGAGACGTCGGTGGTGACGTCCGGGCCGGGCAGCACCAGCACCCGCAGGACGCACAGCAGGAGCAGCGCCCGGGTCGCGGCCCAGGCGGTCCAGGCGGCGACCGCGGAACCGGCGGTCCGGGCGGCCCGGGCGGACGTGCCGGGCGGGGCGGACCGGGTGGGCGGGCCCGTCGGGTCCGCCCCGCTGTCGGTGCTGGTCATCGTCACGAAGACCTTCCACCCGGACTCGGGCGGCGACGCGGTACGGGCCCGGCTCGGGCTCGCCGGCCGGCCGGTGGTGGTCTGCGTCTCCCGGCTCGTCCCGCGCAAGGGCCAGGACACCCTCGTCGAGGCGCTGCCGGCGGTCCGCGCCGCGGTGCCGGACGCGGTGCTGCTGATCGTCGGCGGCGGCCCGCACGAGGCGCGGCTGCACCGGCTGGCCCTGGAGAAGGGCGTCGCCGACGCGGTCCGCTTCACCGGTGCCGTCCCGTGGGAGGAGCTGCCCGCCCACTACGGCGCGGGCGACGTCTTCGCGATGCCCTGCCGCACCCGCCGCGGCGGGCTGGACGTCGAGGGGCTGGGCATCGTCTACCTGGAGGCGTCGGCCACCGGACTCCCGGTCGTCGCGGGCGATTCGGGCGGTGCTCCGGACGCGGTGCTGGACGGCGAGACCGGCTGGGTGGTCCCCGGCGGCTCCCCGGAGGCCGTCGCCGACCGCCTCGTCACGCTTCTGAAGGACGCTGACCTGCGCCGCAGGATGGGCGAGCGGGGCCGTGCCTGGGTGGAGGAGAAGTGGCGCTGGGACCTGCTCGCGGAGCGGCTGCGGGAGCTGCTGTAGGTTCCCCGTGCCCGGTGAGGGGCGCGGGGAACTGCGCGAGCGACCACGGACGGCCGACAGGCGCGCGACCGCACTGAGCCCAACGGCGCGAGGGCGCCCGTCAGCCCCGGTAGATCGCCTCGATCTCCTCCGCGAAGTCCTTCGCGACGACGTTCCGCTTCAGCTTCAGCGACGGCGTCACATGCCCGGACTCCTCGGTGAACTGGGTCGGCAGGATACGGAACTTGCGGACCGACTCGGCCTTGGAGACCGCCGCGTTGCCGTCGTCGACCGCGCGCTGCACGGCGGCCAGCAGCTCGGGGTCGTCGGCCAGCCCGGCGGGCGTCGCGTCGGCCGGGTGGCCGTGCTCCTCGGCCCAGCGGGGCAGGAACTCCTCGTCCAGGGTGATCAGCGCGCCGATGAACGGGCGGCCGTCGCCGACCACCATGCACTCGGCGATCAGCGCGTGGGCGCGGATCCGGTCCTCGATGACGGCCGGGGCGACGTTCTTGCCGCCCGCGGTCACCAGGATCTCCTTCTTGCGGCCGGTGATGGCGAGGTAGCCGTCCTCGTCGAGGGTGCCGAGGTCGCCGGTGTGGAACCAGCCGTCGGACAGCGCCTCCTGGGTGGCCGTCGGGTTGTTCCAGTACGCGCTGAAGAGGTGCTCGCCGTGCAGCAGCACCTCGCCGTCGTCGGCGATCCGGACCACCGAGCCGGGCAGCGGCTGGCCGACCGTGCCGATCTTCTGCCGGTCCCAGGGGTTGAACGCGGTGGCCGCACAGGACTCCGTCAGGCCGTAGCCCTCCAGGGCGGTGAAACCGATGCCGCGGTAGAAGTGGCCCAGCCGCTCGCCGAGCGGGGCGCCGCCGGAGATGGCGTGGGTGGCCCGGCCGCCGAGCACCGCCCGCAGCTTGCCGTAGACCAGCCGGTCGAAGACCTTGTACTTCACCTTCAGGCCGAAGGAGGGCCCGCCGGGGGTGTCCAGCGCCCGGCTGTAGGCGATCGCGGTCTCCGCCGCCTTGTCGAAGATCTTGCCCTTGCCGTCGGCCTGGGCCTTGGCCCGCGCGGAGTTGTAGACCTTCTCGAAGACCCGGGGGACGCCCAGGATCATCGTCGGCCGGAAGGAGGCCAGGTCGTCGGTGAGGTTCTTGATGTCCGGCGCGTGGCCCAGCTTGATGGGCGCCATGACGGAGGCGACCTGCACCAGCCGGCCGAAGACGTGCGCGACGGGGAGGAAGAGCAGCACCGAGGAGTCGCCGGTGCGGAAGAGCGGTTTCAGCCGCTCGACGACGTTGCCGCACTCGGCGAAGAAGCTGCGGTGGCTGAGCACGCAGCCCTTGGGGCGGCCGGTGGTGCCGGAGGTGTAGACGATGGTGGCGGGGGAGTCCGCAGTGGCCAGCGCGCTGCGCTCGTCGACCGCCTCGTCGGTGATGCCGTCGCCGGCGGCCCGCAGCCGGGCGACGGCGTCCCGCTCGATCTGCCAGATGTTCGCCAGGTCCGGCAGCCGGTCGCGGACCGACTCCACCGTCGCCTCGTGGTCGGGCGTCTCCACCAGGCAGGCCGCCGCGCCGGAGTCGCCGAGGATCCACTGGATCTGCTCGGCGGAGCTGGTCTCGTAGACGGGGACGGTGATGGCGCCCGCGCTCCAGATGGCGAAGTCCAGCAGCGTCCACTCGTAACGGGTGCGCGACATCAGGCCGATCCGGTCACCCGGCTCGATCCCGGCGGCCATCAGGCCCTTGGCGACCGCCCGGACCTCGGCGAGGAAGGCGGCGGCGGTGACGTTCTGCCAGGTGCCGTTCACCTTCCGTCCCATGACCGCGACATCCGGGTACTGCGCGGCATTGCGGCGGATCAGGTCCGTCAGATTGCCGTCCGCGGGGACCTCGTACAGGGCCGGAAGGCTGAACTCGCGCAAGACTGCTGCTCCTCGAAAGCGCCGGCACCACGACGCTGTGTGCGCACCGGCTTGCGGTCCATGATCATGCGGGGGATTGGACGGGCCGGACGTTACCCACCGGTATTGCCTTTGGGATAGGGGTGCGCGGCCAGATGTTCGATGCGTCACATGTGGGCGGACACGTCTTGGGGACTGCACGCGCAGACTAGTCCAGCCCAGAGGTGACCCGAAAGTAACCGGCGGACCGCCCCGCCTCCCCGCGGCGCCCCGCGCGCTCATAGGGTGACGTCATGCGCGTGCACGTGGTGAGTGATGTCCATGGGAACAGCCGGGACCTGGCGGCCGCCGGGGACGGGGCCGACGCCCTGGTCTGCCTCGGCGACCTGGTCCTCTTCCTCGACTACGCGGACCACTCGCGCGGCATCTTCCCCGACCTCTTCGGCGCCCGGAACGCCGCCGCCCTGATCGAACTGCGCACCGCCCGCCGCTTCGACGAGGCCCGCGAGCTGGGCCGCCGGCTCTGGGCCGGGCTGGACCGCGACGGCGCGAGCCGCGAGGAGGTCATCGAGGCCGCGGTCCGCCGCCAGTACGCCGATCTCTTCGCCGCGTTCCCCACCCCCACCTACGCCACCTACGGCAACGTCGACATCCCGCGTCTGTGGCCGGAATACGCCCGGCCCGGCACCACCGTCCTCGACGGGCAGCGGGTGGAGATCGGCGGCCGGGTCTTCGGCTTCGTCGGCGGCGGCCTCACCTCCCCGATGCGGACGCCCTACGAGATCGGCGACGAGGAGTACGCCGCCAAGATCGAGGCGGTCGGCGAGGTGGACGTGCTGTGCACCCACATCCCGCCGGACGTCCCCGAACTCTGCTACGACACCGTCGCCCGCCGCTTCGAGCGCGGCAGCGCCGCCCTGCTGCACGCCATCCGCACCACCCGGCCGCGCTACGCCCTCTTCGGCCACGTCCACCAGCCGCTGGCCCGCCGGGCCCGGGTCGGCGGTACGGAATGCGTCAATGTCGGGCACTTCAACGCGACCGGCAGGCCGTACGTGCTGGAGTGGTGAGCCCGGCACCGGGCCGCGCGGCCGGGCCGTCGCGGTGGGCCCGCTGGTGTCGGCCGGGGTTGCGCCGCGCGGTAGCCTTCAGCAGCACAGACACCGCGCAACGGGGTCGCCCCGGCTCGGAGCGGAGAGCCCGGGGAAGGGTCGGCGGACCGGCATGAATCGGCATGGAGGAGTCACGGCGATGGCCGAACACACCAGCTCGAACATCACGATCGAGGCGGCACCGGCCGAGGTGATGGGAGTGATCGCCGACTTCGCCCGCTATCCGGAGTGGACCGGGGAGGTCAAGAAGGCCGAGATCCTGGCCACCGACGACCGGGGCCGCGCGGAGAAGGTGCGCCTGGTGCTGGACGCCGGCGCCATCAAGGACGACCACACCCTCGCCTACACCTGGACCGGCGAGAACGAGGTCAGCTGGTCGCTGGTCAAGTCGCAGATGCTGCGCGTCCTCGACGGCTCCTACCGGCTCACCGCGCTCGCCGGCGGCACCCGCACCGAGGTCACCTACCAGCTCACCGTCGACGTCAAGATCCCGATGCTCGGAATGATCAAGCGCAAGGCCGAGAAGGTCATCATCGACCGGGCGCTGGCCGGGCTGAAGAAGCGCGTCGAGAGCGGCCCCGCCACGTCCGGCGCGACCGCCAACGACGAGGCCGAGAAGCACTGAGCGTGCGGACCGTCCTCGTCACCGGCCCCGGCGGCGCGGGCCGCACCACGCTCGCCGCCGCGACCGCCCTGGCCGGTGCCCGGCAGGGCGCGCGGACCCTCCTGCTCACCACCCAGAGCAGCGCCCCGGAGGCGGTCCTCGGCGTCCGCCCCGGCGTCGCCGAACCCGCGCCGATAGCGGCGGCCCCCGGCCTGCACGCCCACCGCATCGACCCCGCCGACCGCTTCCGCCAGGAGTTCCTCGCCTTCCAGGAGCGCGCCGGCGCCGCCCTCGACCTGCTCGGCGCGGCCCCGCTCGACGAGGACGAACTCACCGAACTCCCCGGCTCCGAGTCCTTCGCGCTGCTGCACGCGCTGCGCGCCGCACACGCCTCGGACGCCTGGGACCTCCTGGTCGTCGACATGCCGCCGGCCGCCGAAACGATCCGGCTGCTCGCCCTGCCCGCACAGGTCCGCCGCTACCTCCGCCGCCTGCTGCCGCCCGAGCGCCAGGCCGCCCGCGCGCTGCGCCCGGTGCTCGCCCAGCTCGCCGGCGTCCCCATGCCGGCCCAGAAGCTGTACGAGGCCGCCGAGCGCTGGGAGCGCGAACTCGCCGCCGTCCAGCGGGTGGTGGACGCCCCCGGCACCACCGTCCGGCTGGTCACCGACGCCGGCCCGGTCGCCACCGCGGCCTTGCGCACCCTCCGCGCCGGCCTGGCGCTGCACGGCCGCCGCACCGACGCCGTCCTGGTCAACCGGCTGCTGCCCACCGGCTCCGCCGACCCCTTCCTCGCCGGGCTCTCCGGCATCCAGCAGACCGCCCTGAAGGCGCTGCGCGAGGAGTTCACCGACATCCCGGTCCACGAGGTGCCGCACCTCGGCCGCGACCCCCAGGGCGTCGAGGAGCTCGGCGCGCTGCTCGACGGTGCCGCCGGCACTCCGCCCCCCGCGCCGCCCGCCGACGACCCCTGGACGGTCGAGGACCGGCTGGCGTCCGACGGCCTCCTCGTCTGGCGGGTGCCGCTGCCCGGCGCCCGGCGGGACGGCCTCGGCCTGGTACGCCGCGGCGACGAGATCGTGGTGACCGTCGGCCGCTTCCGGCGGATCCGCACCCTGCCCTCCGCGCTGCGCCGCTGCACCGTCTCCGGCGCCTCCCTGCGCGACGGCGCCCTGGAGATCCGCTTCACCCCCGATCCGGGACTCTGGCCGCGGACCGCGTCGAGCGACTGATCCCGGCACCCCCGTTCGGGTAACGTCGTAAGACGTCACCGCCGTGCGTCCGCGCACGGCACCCGTACGGTCCGTACCGCCCGCAGGAGTCCACGGAGTCCGCCATGAGTGATGCCACCGAGCGCCCCGCCGACCGCCGCGCCGAGCCGGACGCCGACGCCTGGAAGACGGCCTGCGCCGAGGACCTCGCTGCGGAACAGGCCCGCCGCCGGGCCGAGTACGGCCCCCAGCCGGGCAGCGCCGCCGAGGAGCTGCGCCGGCTCGCCGAGGCGGTGACCGACAAGCTCGCCGCCATCCAACTGCCCGGCGCGCTCGGCGGGATCGCCGCCAGCGGCGCGGTGGGCGAGCTGCTGCGGCAGGCCAAGGCCGCCGTCGAGCCGGTCATCGAGCGCAATCCCGATGTCTTCGACCACCTCGCCGCGGCCGGTTCCGAGCTGCTGGCCGCCTACCGCTCCGCGGTGACGGGCAGCGAGCGCCGCTGGACCCGCGACACCGGCCCGGCCGGCCGCCCCGAGGGCCCGGCCGACGACCCCCGCGACGACGGCCCGGCCGGCACCGAGCGCATCGACCTCGACTGACGCCCGCCGCCGCGGGCGCCGGAGAGCCCCCGCGATCCCCCCGCGCTCCCCGCCCCGGCGGCCCTGACCGGCGAGGGAGCTCCCCCTGCCTCCGGTACGGTGGGTCCCGGCGGGGTTCGAGCGAAAACTGAGGGACACATGGGACTCACCATCGGCGTCGACATCGGCGGCACGAAGATCGCGGCCGGCGTGGTCGACGAAGAGGGTTCGATCCTTGAGACGTGCAAGGTACCGACCCCGCAAGGACCCGATGCGCTGACCGAGGCCATCGCGGACGCCGTCCGCACGGTAGGAGCCGGCCACCACGTCGAGGCCGTCGGCATCGGCGCCGCCGGCTACGTCGACGAGAAGCGGGCCACGGTGCTGTTCGCCCCGAACATCGACTGGCGCCACGAGCCGCTCAAGGACAAGGTCGAGCAGCGCGTCGGCCTCCCCGTCGTCGTCGAGAACGACGCCAACGCCGCGGCCTGGGGCGAGTACCGCTTCGGCGCCGGCCAGGGCCACAGCGACGTCATCTGCATCACCCTCGGCACGGGCCTGGGCGGCGGCATCATCATCGGCAACAAGCTCCGCCGCGGCCGCTTCGGCGTCGCCGCCGAGTTCGGCCACATCCGGGTCGTCCCCGACGGCCTGCTCTGCGGCTGCGGCAGCCAGGGCTGCTGGGAGCAGTACGCCTCCGGCCGCGCCCTGCTGCGCTACGCCCGGCAGCGTGCCTTCGCCACCCCCGAGAACGCCGAGATCCTGCTGGCGCTCGGCGACGGCACCGCCGAGGGCATCGAGGGCCGGCACATCAGCGCCGCCGCCCGCCAGGGCGACCCGGTCGCCGTCGACTCCTTCCGCGAACTGGCCCGTTGGGCCGGCGCCGGCCTCGCCGACCTGGCCTCGCTCTTCGACCCGTCGGCCTTCATCGTCGGCGGCGGCGTCTCGGACGAGGGCGAGCTGGTCCTCGACCCGATCCGCAAGTCCTTCCGGCGCTGGCTCGTCGGCAGCCAGTGGCGGCCGCACGCCCAGGTGCTCGCCGCCCAACTCGGCGGCAAGGCAGGGCTGGTCGGCGCCGCCGACCTGGCGCGCCAGGGCTGACGCGGATGGCGGCCGAGCGCTCCGGACGGACCGCGTCCGGCACGGCGGACCCCGGTCCCGGCAGCGGCGCGGCCGGCTCCGCCGCCGGACTCCCGCCCTCCGCCACGGAGGCCGACGGCAGCGCGGTCGTCCGGGTGCTCAGCTACAACATCCGCTCCCTGCGCGACGATCGGGCAGCGCTGGCCCGGGTCATCCGGGCCTGCGCCCCCGATCTCGTCCTCGTCCAGGAGGCGCCGCGCTTCTTCCGCTGGCGCAAGGCCGCCGAGCGCCTCGCCCGGGCGACCGGCCTGACGTACGTCACCGGCGGCGCCACCACCGCGGGCCCGATGATCCTCGCCCGGCTCCGCGCCCACGTGGAGCGCACCGAGGACGTCCTGCTGCCCCGTACCCCCGGCCTGCACCAGCGGGGCCTGGCCACCGCCGTGCTGCGCTTCGCCGGGGCCCGGCTCGGGGTCGTCAGCTGCCACCTCAGCCTCGACGCCCGGGAGCGGTACGGCCAGGCCGGGCTGCTGCTGGAGCGGGTCGCCGGGCTGGGCGTGCCGCACGCGGTGGTCGGCGGGGACCTCAACGAGCGGCCGGACGGCCGGAGTTTCCGGCGGATCGCCGGGGCGCTCCGGGACGGCTGGGCGGCCGCGCCGTGGGGCGGGGAGTTCACCTCCACGCCGCACGCACCGCGGCAGCGGATCGACGCGCTGTTCGCCACCGGCGGCGTCGAGGTGCTCGGCTGCGGTGTGCCGTACGGCCTGCCGGGCCTGCGGGCGGCCGATCTGCTGGCCGCCTCGGACCATCTGCCGGTGCTGGCGGCCCTGCGGGTGCCGGCCGAAGGCTGACCGGCCGGCCCGTGGTCCTCAGACGACCGCGCCGCCGCCCGGCATGTCCTCGTCGTCGTCCCGGTCGTTGCCCATCCGCGCGAAGAGGGTGGCCAGGCCGCCCAGGAAGCCGCCGATGCCCAGCACCGCGATCCACCAGGTGACCGGCTGCTGGAGGACGACCGTGCCGAGAAGCAGCAGCGGACCGCCCAGGGCCGCGATCCAGGCGAACTTGGTGGTGGTGTCGGCGCTCGGCAGCGGTGGCGGCTCGGGCGGGGTGAAGTGGCCCTCGTCGGTCTCGTCGAGGTCGTCGTCGGAGGGCTGCTCCGGGGTCCAGTCGCGCGGCCCCACGCCGGGGGCGTAGACCACGAAGCTGCCGGGGCGCGACGGCGGAGCGTCGGGCGGGCTGCCGGGCGTGCCGTCACCGGGGCGCGCGGCGGGGGAGTCCGGGGCGTCGCCGTCCGCCGGCGCGCGGTCCGGGCGCTCCCCGGCCGCCGGGAACTCCGGCCGCTCGCCGTACCCCGCGACGATCTCGGCCCACGCGGCCTCCTCGTCGAGCGGGTCCCGGGGGTCGCGGGGGCTACGCTCCGCCACGGGCCGCCGTCCCCTCCTCGGCCGCCTCCGGCCGGGCTTCCGGGGCGAGCCGGGTGATGAAGTCGTGGGTGTCCTGGAAGATCCGCTCCGCGTCGTGGTCGAGCGTGGCGACGTGGTAGCTGCGCTCCAGCAGGATGTGCCGGACGTCGGTGGAGGAGACCCGGCCGAGGATGCGCTCGGAGTCGACGGGCGGGACGACGTGGTCCTGCCGGCTGGTCAGCACCAGCAACGGCTGGGTGACGCGCGGGAGTTCGGAGTCGACCAGCTGGAAGAACCGCCGCAGCGAGTGCGCGGCGTGCAGCGGCACCCGGTCGTAACCGACCTCCACCGCACCGGGCTTGGCGATGTCGCTGGCGATGCCCTTCGTCGAGCGGACGACGTGCCGCAGCACCGGCAGCAGCGGGGCCGCCGTGTCATGGACCCTGTTGCCGGGATTGACCAGGGCGACGCCGCTGAGGGTGTCGCCGTGCCGGGCGGCCAGCCGCAGGGCCAGCGCGCCGCCCATGGACAGTCCGCAGACGAAGACCCTGGCGCAGCGCTCGGCCAGCGCGCGCAGCTCGCGGTCGACCTCGGCGTACCAGTCCTGCCAGGTGGTCAGCTGCATGTCCTCCCAGCGCGTGCCGTGGCCGGGCAGCAGGGGGACGGTGACGCTCAGGCCCCGGTCGGCGAGGTACTCGGCCCAGGGGCGGACGGACTGCGGGGAGCCGGTGAAGCCGTGGCAGACGAGGACGCCGACGTCTCCGCCGTCGCGGCGGAACGGCTCGGCTCCGGGGAGGAGCGGCACCGGGGGACTCCGATCGGTGAGAGGGCTCGCGGGTTACCTCAGGGTACGCGGAGTGACCGCGGCGGGGGTAGGGCCGTGGCCCGGCCAGGGGCGCGGACGCCCGCCGGAAACCGCCCTGCGCACGGCCTCCGGCGGGCCCGCGCGCGGTCTCGTGGCCCGCCGCGGCCCCCGGCGCGCCGCGCGGGGGTTAAGGTCAGTGCGTCAGACACAGGAGGCAGTCGGTTGATCTACGGCGCAATGAAGTTTTCCATCGGCGGTCCGCTGAGGCTCGCGTTCCGTCCCTGGGTGGAAGGCATCGAGAACGTTCCCGCCGAGGGCCCGGCGATCCTCGCGAGCAACCACCTGTCCTTCTCGGACTCGTTCTTCCTGCCCGCGGTCCTCGACCGCAAGGTCACCTTCATCGCCAAGGCCGAGTACTTCACCTCCCCGGGCGTGAAGGGGAAGCTCACCGCCGCGTTCTTCAAGGGCGTGGGGCAGCTCCCGGTCGACCGCTCGGGCGCCCGCGGCGCCGGCGAGGCCGCCATCAGGAGCGGTATCGAGGTGCTGGAGCGCGGCGAGCTGTTCGGCATCTACCCGGAGGGCACCCGCTCCCCGGACGGGCGCCTCTACCGCGGCAAGCCGGGCGGCCTGGCGCGGGTGGCGCTGGCCACCGGGGCGCCGGTCATCCCGGTGGCGATGATCGACACCGAGAAGGTGCAGCCGCCCGGCAAGGTCCTTCCCAAGATGGTCCGGCCCGGCATCCGGATCGGCAAACCGCTGGACTTCAGCCGCTACCAGGGCATGGAGGGCGACCGCTACATCCTGCGTTCGATCACCGACGAGGTGATGTACGAGATCATGAAGCTCTCCGGCCAGGAGTACGTCGACATCTACGCGACCGCGGCCAAGCGGCAGATCGCCGAGGCGGCCAAGGCCGCCGAGGCGCAGAAGAAGGCCGGGGCGTAGGCCCTGTCACCGCGCGGGGCCGTTCGGGCCGCCGCCGGACAGACGGGACGGACGAGCCGAGACCGGGGCGGGGCGGCCCTGGTGAGGGGTGGGGCCGGCATGACGGATGCCGACAGGGACGACATACGGACCGCGGGCGACGCCGCCGGGGGCGGCCGCGGCGCGCGGCCGGGCGGGCGCCCGAAGGCGCTGCGGATGTCCGTCGAGTTGCCGCTGTGGCGGGCGCTCACCGGCTACCGCATCCTGACTCTGGTCTACGTCCTGGGCCTGTTCGCGGTCGCCTACCCGCGCTACGCGCACCCGCTGGGCGCCGCCGCCTACATGGCCGCGCTCACCCTCTGGACGGCGCTGACCTGGCGCCGGACGATGTCCGCGGAGCGCTGCACCCGGCAGTTCCTGGTCGCCGACCTCGGTTTCGCGGTCGGCGGCATCCTGCTGACGACCCTGATCGACACCCAGGCCCGCATCATGGGCGGCGCCCCGACGCTGCCGTCCATCTGGACGGCGGGTGCCGTGCTGGGCTTCGCCATCAAGGGCGGCTGGCGGTGGGCCGCGGTGGCCTCCGCCATCGTGGCGGCGGTCAACCTCTTCGAGCGCCAGGGGTTCGCCCGGGACACCGTCCACAACGTGGTGCTGGTGTGGGTGGCCAGCGTCGCCATCGGCTATGTCGTCGAGGTGGCCCGGGCCAGTGAGCGCACCCTGGCCCGCGCCCTCCAGATCGAGGCCGCCACCCGCGAGCGGGAGCGGCTGGCCCGCGACATCCATGACAGCGTGCTGCAGGTGCTCGCCATGGTGCAGCGGCGCGGCACCGCGATCGGCGGCGAGGCGGCCGAGCTGGGCCGGATGGCCGGCGAGCAGGAGGTGGCGCTGCGCACCCTGATCGCCGTCGGACCGGTGCCCCGGCAGCGGACCGCGGCCGGCCCCGCGCAGGACGCCGCGGCGCCGGCCCGCCCGGCGGCGGTCCCCGGCCCGCCGCCGGGCGGTCCCTGTGACCTGATGGCGCTGCTCGCCCCGCACGCCGGGGCCGGGGTGGCGCTCTCCGGCCCGGGCTCCCCGGTCGTGCTGCCGGCCGTGGCCGCGGGGGAGCTGGCCGCCGCTGTCGGTGCCGCGTTGGACAATGTCCGGGTGCACGTGGGGGCCGACGCCCGCGCGTGGATCCTGGTGGAGGACGAACCGGACGCGGTGCTGGTGACGGTGCGCGACGAGGGCCCCGGCATCGCCGAGGGGCGGCTCGCCGCGGCCGAGCGCGAGGGCCGCCTCGGGGTGGCCCTGTCGATCCGCGGCCGGCTGCGGGAGCTGGGCGGCAGCGCCGAGTGGATCTCGGTCCCCGGCCAGGGCACGGAAGTGGAGCTGAAGGTTCCCAAGGGCCGCGCGCCCGAGGGCGGACGACGGGGGAGGCACGGACATGAGTGACGAGACGGGCCTGCGGGTCATGGTGGTCGACGACCACCCGATGTGGCGGGACGCGGTCGCCCGGGATCTGGCGGAGGCCGGGTTCGACGTGGTGGCGACGGCCGGGGACGGGCTCCAGGCGGTGCGCCGGGCCCAGGCCGCGGCGCCCGACGTGCTGGTCCTGGACCTCAATCTGCCGGGCCTGCCCGGCGTCCAGGTGTGCCGGGAACTGGTCGGCGGCGATCCGTCGCTGCGGGTGCTGGTCCTCTCCGCCAGCGGCGAGCACGCCGACGTCCTGGAGGCGGTGAAGTCCGGCGCCACCGGCTATCTGCTGAAGTCCGCCAGCACCGAGGAGCTGCTCGACGCGGTCCGCCGCACCGCCGCCGGCGACGCGGTCTTCACCCCGGGCCTGGCCGGCCTGGTCCTCGGCGAGTACCGCCGGCTGGCGGCGGAGCCGTCCCCCGCGACCGCTGACGACCCGGGCGCTCCCCGGCTGACGGAGCGGGAGACGGAGGTGCTGCGCCTGGTCGCCAAGGGGCTCTCGTACAAGCAGATCGCCGAGCGGCTGGTCATCTCGCACCGCACGGTGCAGAACCACGTCCAGAACACCCTCGGCAAGCTCCAGTTGCACAACCGCGTCGAGCTGGTGCGGTACGCGATAGAGCGCGGCCTCGACGGCGTCTGAGGCACCGGACGTCCCCCGCCGGGGCCGCGGCCGTCCGCTCGTAAGGGTGAACGCCGCGCGTCAACTCCCGTGCAGCGGACGGGAATCGGCCGCCCGCACCATCCCGGAGTGAGCCAGGTCACCATTAGCGTGGCCGGCATTAATGCTCACGGACGGCCGTACGCGGCCACGGACGGGATGAAGGTGAAGCGATGCGGGTCGGAGTACTGACCGGCGGCGGCGACTGCCCGGGTCTGAACGCGGTGATCAGGGGCATCGTCCGCAAGGGCACCCAGGAGTACGGATACGAGTTCGTCGGCTTCCGGGACGGCTGGCGCGGCCCTCTGGAGGGCACCGGCGTGCGGCTGGACATCCCGGCGGTGCGCGGCATCCTGCCCCGCGGTGGCACCATCCTCGGCTCGTCGCGGACCAACCCCTTCAAGGAGGAGGACGGGGTCCGCCGGATCCGGGAGACGCTCGCCAAACAGGAGGTCGAGGCGCTGATCGCGATCGGCGGCGAGGACACCCTCGGCGTCGCCTCCCGGCTCTTCATGGAGCACGGCATCCCCTGCGTCGGCGTGCCCAAGACCATCGACAACGACCTGTCGGCCACGGACTACACCTTCGGTTTCGACACCGCGGTCGGGGTCGCCACCGAGGCCATCGACCGGCTGCACACCACCGCCGAGTCCCACATGCGGGTCCTGGTCGTGGAGGTGATGGGCCGGCACGCCGGCTGGATCGCGCTCCACTCCGGCCTGGCCGGCGGCGCCAACGTCATCCTCATCCCGGAGCAGCGCTTCGACATCGCCGAGGTCTGCCGCTGGATCGAGTCCCGCTTCAAGGCCAGCTACGCGCCGATCGTGGTGGTCGCCGAGGGGGCCATGCCCAAGGACGGCGAGATGGTGCTCAAGGACGGCAGCACCGACTCCTTCGGGCACGTGCGGCTGTCCGGCGTCGGCGAGTGGCTGGCCAAGGAGATCGAGCAGCGCACCGGCAAGGAGGCCCGGACCACCGTCCTCGGCCACACCCAGCGCGGCGGCACCCCCAGCGCCTTCGACCGCTGGCTGGCCACCCGCTTCGGGCTGCACGCCATCGACGCGGTGCACGACGCCGACTACGGCGTGATGGTCGCGCTGCGCGGCACCGACATCGTCCGGGTGCCGCTGGCGGAGGCGACCGCCAGGCTGAAGACCGTCGATCCGGCGCTCTACGCCGAGGCCGGCGTCTTCTTCGGCTGACGCCGGGCCCCGGCCGGGCGGTGCCGTTCGCTTCCCGGGCGGCACCGCCGGGCGAGGGGCCGTATATTCGCCGTATTCGCCATGACGCGATACATCCGTCATAAGCGGTATACCCGGCATATCTGGTACGTCCAGCCCGCTGCTTCCTCGGGGGAGAACGGGGAGAAGACCGTGGAGATCGTCGCCTTCGGCGTGCAGGCGGACGAGCGGCCGCTCCTGGAGCAGGCGTTCGCGGGCCGCCATCAGGTCCGCTGCCTGGACGTCTTCCTCAACCGCGACACCGCCCCCATCGCGCACGGCTACGAGGTCGTCTCCACCAGCGTCAACGACGACCTGCGCGCCGAGGTGCTGCAGACCCTCGCGGCCGGCGGCACCAAGATGGTCGCCCAGCGCTCCACCGGCTTCAACAACATCGACCTGGAGGCCGCGGCCGACCTCCTCCTGACCGTCGGCCGGGTCTCCGCCTACTCGCCGTACGCGGTCGCCGAGTTCGCCTGGCTGCTGGCGCTGGCGGTGAACCGGCGGCTGATCCCGGCCACCCACCGCACCCGTAACTTCGACTTCCGGCTGGACGGCCTGATGGGCCGCGATCTGCACGGCCGCACGGCCGGGGTGCTCGGCACCGGCCGGATCGGCACCGCCTTCGCCCGGATCGCCCACGGCTTCGGGATGCGGCTGCTGGGCTGGGACCTCGCGGAGAACCCCGAGTGCCGGGCGCTGGGTATGCACTACGTCCCCCGGGAGCGGCTGTTCGCCGAGGCGGACCTGGTCACCCTGCACGTCCCGCTGACCGACGACACCCGGCACCTGGTCGACGCCGCCGCGCTGGCCGCCATGAAGGACGACGCGATCCTGGTCAACTCCAGCCGCGGCGGGCTGATCGACACCGCGGCCCTGGTCGAGACGCTCAAGGCCCGCCGGCTCACCGGCGTCGGCCTGGACGTCTACGAGGAGGAGGCCGGGCTGTTCTTCCGGGACAAGTCCCTGGACGTCATCGGCGACGACGTCCTGGCCCGGCTGATGACCTTCGCGAACGTGCTGGTCACCTCGCACCAGGCGTACTTCACCGAGGAGGCGGTCGGCCAGATCATCGCGACCACGGTGGCCAACGTGGAGGACCATCTGGCCGGCCGCACCAGCGAGAACCTCCTGGTCAGACGAGGACAGCTGCCAGCAGCCGCGCGGTGACCGCGGCACCGTCGAGGGTCAGCACCGACTCGGGGTGGAACTGCACCCCGGCGAAGCCCGGGCCGCGCAGCGCGTGCACCTCGCCGGTGGTCTCGTCCCGGCTCAACTCCACGCGGTGCATGGCGAGTTCGGCCGCGGTCCGGTCGTCGCAGCGGGCCGTGAAGGTGTTGTAGAAGCCCACCGTCTCGGTCCGCCCGAAGAAGTCGATCCGCTCCTGGGCGCCCTGGAACGGCACCTCCTTGCGGACGATCTCCAACCCCAGCTCGGCGGCGAGGAGTTCGTGGCCCAGGCAGACCCCGAGCAGGCCGTGGCGGTGATCCGCCACCAGGTCGGCGGTGAGGGACCGCAGGAAGCGCATCTTGGGATCGGCGGTGTCGGACGGGTCGCCGGGCCCCGGGCCCAGCACCACCGGTCCCTCGTGCGCCTGGGCGGCCGCGCGCAGCCCCGGCTCGTCGTAGCGGCGGACCGTCACCGTCAGCCCCGAGGTGCGCAGCAGGTGCGCCAGCATCGCGGTGAAGGTGTCCTCGGCGTCGACCACCAGGGCGTGGCCGTCCAGCCCGGCGACCGGGGCGGTGGTCTGCATCCGGAGCCAGAACGGGGCCAGGTCGGCGCGGCGGGCGTCCAGCGCGGCCCGCACCCGCGGGTCGTCGGCCAGCCGCGGCACCGGTCCGGCCGCGGGCCGCGCGGGCGCCGGCCTGACCCCCAGCGCGGTGAGCACCCCGGCCGCCTTGGCGTGCGTCTCGGCGACCTCGCCGGCCGGGTCGGAGGCGCGCACCAGGGTGGCGCCGACCGGCACCCGCAGCCTGCCTTCGGCGCTTACGTCCGCGGTGCGGATCAGGATCGGCGAGTCCAGCGTCTGCGCCCCGCTCGCGTCCCGGCCGATCAGCGCCAGCGCGCCCGCGTAGTAGCCGCGGCCCCGCCCGTCCGGGCCGACCGGCTCGTGCCGCTCGATGACCCGGCAGGCGTTCTGCACCGGCGACCCGGTGACCGTCGCCGCGAACATCGTCTCCTTGAGGACCTCCCGCACGTCCAGGGTGGAGCGGCCGCGCAGCTCGTACTCGGTGTGCGCGAGGTGCGCCATCTCCTTGAGCCGGGGCCCGACCACCACCCCGCCCCGGTCGCCGACGGTGCACATCATCTTCAGTTCCTCGTCGACCACCATCGACAGCTCCTCGACCTCCTTGCGGTCGCCGAGGAACGCCAGCAGGTCCTCCGGGCTGGGCCCCTCGGCCGGATAGCGGTAGGTCCCGCTGATGGGGTTCATCACCACGGTGCCGCCGGCCATCCGGACGTGCACCTCCGGGCTGGCGCCGACCAGCGTGCGCACCCCCGGCCGGTGCACCACGAACGTCCAGTACGCGCCGCGCTCGCCGGCCAGCAGCCGACGGAACAGCGCCAGCGCGTCGGCCGCCGAGAAGCCGGGGATCTCCCCCTCGAAGGTCCGGCGGACGACGAAGTTGGCGCCCTCGCCGGTGCCGATCTCCTCCCGCACCACCCGCTCGACGATCTCCGCGTAGGCCGCGTCGTCGACGTCGAAGGCCCCGTCGTCCACCCGCACGGCATGCGCCGGGAGCGCCGCCAGCAGCGCGTCCAGCGGCAGTTCGTGGCGCTCGGCGGGGCGCAGCACGGCCAGCGGGGTGCCGTCGTCGTGGGCCCGGAAGCCGCGCTCGCGGATCTGCCGGAACGGGACCAGGGCCAGCGCGTCGGTGACCGGCGCGGCCGGCGCCCCCTCGCCGAGCGGGATGTCGGCCAGGCGCCCGACCTCGGTCACCTCGCCGATCAGCACCTCGACGAGGGTGTCGTCCCGGCCCGGTGCGCGGCGGCGGAGCAGGGCGAACGGCGGGCAGGCGGGGTCCAGCAGCCGCTGGACCAGCGCGGCGGCGTCGGGCCGGGTCTGGGGATCGGGGTGCATGGCGGTTCCTTCCGGGAGTGCTTCCGGTACGGAGGGAACGGCCGCGGGAACACCGAAGGCCGCCCCTCGGGCGGCCTTCGCGGTCTGTGGGATGCGTACGCGAATCAGTGGGCCGCCGGCTGGGCGGTCCACCACCAGTTCATGTGCATGGCCGGTCGCGTCTGCATGGCCGGCACCCTACCGGATCTCCGCCGCGGCGTCGTCTCACAGTCCGGATGCCGAAACGGACACCCCGACCGGACCCCGTAATGTGGGGGTGTGACCGTGAACGCTGAAACCCACGCCGGTGGCAACACCTGGCGAGACCTGCCCGCGGCGCAGCAGCCCGACTGGCCGGACCAAGAGGCTCTGCGCGATGTGATCGCGGAGCTGGAGTCCTATCCGCCGCTCGTCTTCGCCGGCGAGTGCGACCAGCTGCGCGAGCGCCTGGGCGCGGTCGCCCGGGGTGAGGCGTTCCTCCTCCAGGGCGGCGACTGCGCGGAGGCGTTCGACGCCGTCTCCGCCGAGCACATCCGCAACAAGCTCAAGACGCTCCTCCAGATGGGCGCCGTGCTGACGTACGCCGGGTCCGTGCCGGTGGTCAAGGTCGGCCGGATCGCCGGCCAGTACAGCAAGCCGCGCTCCAAGCCGACCGAGACCCGCGACGGGGTGACCCTGCCGACCTACCGCGGCGACTCCGTCAACGGCTTCGAGTTCACCCCCGAGGCCCGCATCCCGGACCCGAGGCGGCTCCAGCGGATGTACCACGCCTCCGCGGCGACCCTGAACCTCGTCCGCGCCTTCACCACCGGCGGCTACGCCGACCTGCGCCAGGTGCACGCCTGGAACCAGGACTTCGTGAAGTCCTCGCCCTCCGGCCAGCGGTACGAGGCGCTGGCCCGCGAGATCGACCGGGCGCTGAACTTCATGAACGCCTGCGGGGTGGAGCCGGAGGAGTTCCGGACCGTGGAGTTCTTCGCCTCGCACGAGGCGCTGATCCTGGACTACGAGTCGGCGCTGACCCGCGTGGACTCCCGCACCGGGAAGCTCTACGACGTCTCAGGGCACATGGTCTGGATCGGTGAGCGCACCCGTCAACTGGACGGCGCGCACATCGAGTTCGCCTCCCGGATCCGCAACCCGATCGGTGTGAAGCTCGGCCCGACGACGACGCCGGAGGACGCGCTCACCCTCATCGACCGGCTCGACCCGGACCGCGAGCCCGGCCGGCTCACCTTCATCACGCGCATGGGCGCGGACAAGATCCGCGAGAAGCTGCCCTCCCTGGTGGAGAAGGTCACCGCCTCCGGCGCCCAGGTCGTGTGGATCTGCGACCCGATGCACGGCAACACCTTCGAGGCGGCCTCGGGCCACAAGACCCGCCGCTTCGACGACGTGCTGGACGAGGTCAAGGGCTTCTTCGAGGTCCACAAGAGCCTCGGCACGCACCCGGGCGGCATCCATGTCGAGCTGACCGGTGACGACGTCACCGAGTGCGTGGGCGGCGGCGACGAGATCTTCGTCGACGATCTGCACCAGCGCTACGAGACCGCCTGCGACCCGCGGCTGAACCGCAGCCAGTCGCTGGACCTGGCCTTCCTGGTGGCGGAGATGTACCGCGACCAGTAGCGAGCGGCGTACGACGAGTGGGGCGCGGATCCTGTGATCCGCGCCCCACTGCGTTGCCCCGCGTTGTTCCGCGCCCGCTGCCGCAGGTAAGGTAAGGGTTACCTCACTGACGATCACCGGGATCGGGTGAGGCGCCCTTACGGAGGTGAACCCGCGTGTACGTCTGCTCCTGCTTCGGTATCACCGAGCAGCAGGTCCGCGAGCACGCGGACCGGGGCGCCTGCACGCCCCGGCAGGTCGCCTCCGCCTGCAAGGCCGGCACCGACTGCGGCAGCTGCGTGCGCCGCATCCAGGCGCTGCTGGGCCGGGGCGCGTGCCCCCGCCGGGAGCTGATCGACAGCGGCGCCCCCGACGCGCTGCGGCCGGAGTCCGAGCCGTCGGGCCGGGCATCCGACGAGCCGGCTGTGCCGGGCGTGCCGTCCGTGCCCGCCGTGCCGCCGGCCGCGGAGGCGGACGCACCGGCGCCCGTGGGCCTCCGGGCGGCCGCGTGACCCTCTGAGGCGCCCCGCCGGTGTGCGTCATGCCGGGCCGTCAGCTCGGCTGCTCGATCACCTGGGCGATGTAGAGCGCCTCCCCGAGCTTCTCGACCAGTTCCAGCTGGGTGTCGAGGTAGTCGATGTGGTGCTCCTCGTCGGCGAGGATGTCCTCGAAGATGTTGGCCGAGGTGACGTCCCCCTTGGCCCGCATGATCTCGATGCCGCGCTTGAGCCGGTCGATCGCCTCCACCTCGATCTGCCGGTCGGCCTGGAACATCTCGGTGACGGTCTGGCCGACCCGGACGTGGAACAGCCGCTGGTAGTTCGGCAGCGCTTCGAGGAAGAGGATGCGGTCGGTCAGCGTCTCCGCGTGCTTCATCTCGTCGAAGGACTCGGCGCGGGTGTACTTGGCGAGCTTGTACCAGCCGAAGTTCTCCTGCATCTTCGCGTGCAGGAAGTACTGGTTGATCGCGGTCAGCTCGGCGGTCAGCTGCTCGTTGAGGAATTCGATGACCTCGGGGTCGCCCTGCATGGCTGCGGGCCCCTTTCACGCGAGTTCTGGGCAGGTGCCGCGCATCCTCGCACCGCGCCGAGCAAGCCGTCCAGTAAGTTCACACTTAGCACGAGTTGCCCGATTCCATACCGCCCTGGTCATCGGCACCCTCCGGGGTCTGACACCATGGGGGCATGGGTCAGCCGGAACGTCGCGAAGAGGAGCCTGTGCTGCCTCCGGGACAGCGGCTGCAGCGCGGCTGGCCGGTGACGCACTACGGGCCGGTCCCGAAGTTCCGCCCCGAGCGCTGGGAGTTCCGGGTCTTCGGCGCCACCGCCGACGGGGCCAAGCACTGCTGGACGCACGAGGAGTTCACGGCGCTGCCGTACACCACCGTCGTCGCCGACATGCACTGCGTCACCAAGTTCAGCATGCTGGGCGCCGAGTGGGGCGGGGTGCTGACCCGCACGATCCTGGAGCTGGCGCCGCCCGCGCCCGAGGCCACCCATGTGATGGTGTGGGCCGAGTACGGCTTCAGCTCCAACCTCCGGCTCGGCGACTTCGGCGCCGAGAACTGCCTCTTCGCCACCCACCGCTCCGGCGAACTCCTCACCGCCGAGCACGGCTTCCCGGTCCGGCTCATCGTGCCGCACCTCTACGCCTGGAAGGGCCCCAAGTGGGTCCGCGGCGTCGAGTACATGACGGCCGACCGCCGCGGCTTCTGGGAGGAGCGCGGCTACCACAACCTCGGCGACCCCTGGCGCGAGCAGCGCTACACCTACCAGGAGGAGCCGGGCGAGGGCCCGGAGCTCTGAACCCCGGGGCGGCCCCGCCCGGCCCCGCCCGCTCAGGGCCTCCGCAGCTCCTTCAGCCGCGCCACGTCCGCGGCGTGGCCCTCCTCGCCGCCCGGGGTCTCGATCACCAGCGGGACGCCGCTGGTCGCGGGGTGGGTGAACAGCTCGGCGAACGGCCCCGCGCCGATGTGGCCGGCGCCGATGTTCGCGTGCCGGTCCTTGTGCGCGCCGGCCACGTCCTTGGAGTCGTTGGCGTGGATCAGCTTCAGCCGGCCCTCGCCGGCGACCTCCACCAGCTCGTCCAGCAGCGCCTTCGTCCCGCCGGGCGCCGCCATGTCGTGCCCGGCGGCGAAGGCGTGGCAGGTGTCCAGGCACACCCCGAGCCGCGGATGGCGGTCCAGCGCGTCGAAGTACGGCCCCAGGTCCTCCGCCAGCGCGCACAGCGAGGCGCCCTGGCCGGCCGTGGGCTCCAGCAGCAGCCACGGGTCGTCGTCGTGCGTCAGCTCGTCCAGCAGCGGCCGCACCTGCTCCCTGACCTGCGCCAGCGCCGTCTCCCGGGGCCGTCCGCCGGTCGCCGAGCCGGTGTGCACCACCACCCCGAGCGCGCCGATCTCCCAGCCCCGGCGCAGCGAGTGGCGTAGCGACGCCACGGACTTCTCGACCGTCGCCGCGGTGTGCGAACCGAAGTTGATCAGATAGGGCGCGTGCACATAGGCCGGGATGCCCTCCTCGGCGCACGCCGCGCGGAACGCCGCGTCCTGCTCGGGGCTGCCGGGCGGCGTCGCCCAGCCGCGCGGATTGGCGACGAAGACCTGGACGGCCTCGCAGCCGATCTGCCGGGCGTACGACAGGCCCACCTTGGCCAGGCCGCCGGCCACCGGCACATGGCCGCCGACCGGATTGCGTGCGCGGGCGCGCTGCGCGGCGCCCTCGGGGGACAGGGGAGTACTCACCCTCCCAGGGTGCCAGGTGCCCCGCGACCGACCGCGACCGCCCGCAGGACACCCGGCACGGCAACAGACCTAGAGCGCGCCCTTGAGCCGGATCGTGATCGTGCTGCCCTTGGGGGCCTGCTCGCCGGCCGCGACCGACTGGGAGGCGACGCTGTCCTGCGGGAACAGGAACGGCTTGTCCACCGTGACCGCGAAGCCGAGGTCGGTCAGCGCCTTGGTGGCGTCCGCGGTGCTCTTGCCGCCGACGTCCGGCACCGTGACCATCTCCGGGCCCTTGGACAGCGTCAGGGTGACCGTGTCGCCCTTGCCCAGGGTGCCGCCCGCGCCGGGCGACTGGCGCGCCACCGCGTCCTTCTCCTGCGGCGCGAACACCGGCTGATCGGCGAAGCGCACCTGGAAGCCGGCCTGGCGCAGCGCCGACGCGGCGTCCTGGCGCGCCTTGCCGACCACGTCCGGCACGTTTACCGGCGCGCCCCGGCTGACGGTGAGCGCCACCGCGGTGTCCGGCCGCCGGCTGCTGCCCGCGGCCGGGTCCGTACGGATCACCGACCCCTTGGCGACCTCGTCGCTGAACGTCCGGGTCTCGGTGCCCGGCACCAGGCCCAGGTCGCGCAGCTTGCGCCGGGCGTCCGCGAGCGGGGTGCCGGCCAGATCGGGGACGGTGACCCGCTCCGGGCCGCGGGAGACGACCAGGGTGACCGTGCCGTTGCCGCGGATCCGCTCGCCCGTCCCCGGCTTGGTGGCCATCACATGGCCGCGCCGGACGTTGGCGCTGAAGCCGCGCTCCACCTTCACGCCCAGGCCGTCGTCGCGCAGGGTCTGCTGCGCCTTGGCCTGCGTCATGTCCAGCACCGCCGGGACGTGGGTGAACCGGCCGACGTTGACGTACCAGACGCCGGAGCCGATGCCGAGGACCAGCAGTACGGCCGCCACGATGGTGGTGATCCGCCGCTGCCGGAGCCGCCGGTCGGCCGGCCCCGCGCCGGGCTCGGGGCGCACCGGCCGCAGCCGGGTGGTCCGGCCGTCCGCGGGCGCCGGCTCCGCCGGCGGGATCTCCAGCCGGCTGGTGCGGTCCAGCGGCGCCTCGGCCTCGGCCGGCAGCGGGAGCTGCACACCGGCCGGGCGCGGAATCACGTCCGTCCGCTCCTCGTCCGCGGCGGCCTCCCTGGCCTGCGGCGGGACGACGTCCAACTGCGCGTCGGTGAGCAGCGCGCGGGCCGACCGGGCCCGGGCCAGCAGCGCCACCGCGTCGTGCGGGCGGGCCTCCGGGGCGCGGGCGGTGGCCGCCGCGACCAACTCGTCCAGCTCCGGGGCCAGGCCCGGCACCAGCTGGGAGGGCGGGGTGATCTCGTCGTGCAGATGGCTGTAGAGGATCTGCGCGGCGGAGCCGCCGGTGTGCGGTTTGCCGCCGGTGAGCATCTCGTAGAGCACCACACCGCAGGCGTAGACGTCGACGCGGGCGTCCGCGGTGCCGTGCTCCATCTGCTCGGGGGCCAGATACGAGACCGTGCCCAGGACCGAGCCGGTGGAGGCGGTGGTGTGCGTGTCCACCGCGCGCACCAGGCCGAAGTCGGCGACCTTGACCCGGCCGTCGTCGCCGATCAGGACGTTCTCCGGCTTCATGTCGCGGTGCACCAGGCCGGCGCGGTGCGCGGCCCCCAGCGCGGCCAGGATCGGCTCCAGGATGTCCAGCGCGGCCCGCGGCTGCAGGGCGCCGCGCTCGCGCAGCACGTCGCGCAGGGTGCAGCCGGCGACGTACTCCATCGCCAGATAGACGTAGGTGCCGTCGGTGCCCTGGTCGAAGACGCCGACCACATTGGGATGCGAGAGGCGGGCGACGGACTTGGCCTCCCGGATGAAGCGGTCGACGAACGCCTCGTCCACGGCCAGGCCGGGGTGCATCACCTTCAGTGCGAGCGCACGGTCCAGCCGGGTGTCCATGGCCCGGTAGACGGTGGCCATGCCCCCGGCGGCGATGCGCCCCTCGACGCGATAGCGGCCGTCGAGCAGCCGGCCCACGAGCGGGTCCTGCAGCGTCGTATCCACGGCAGACGAGTCTACGAGCCCGCACCGACACGCCGGACGTCCCGGCCACCCTCCCGGGCGACCGCAGCGGAACCGTGACAAGGGGGGCGGCCGGCTTCCGGCCCGGTCCGGCCCGGAATAATCCGGCTCCGGACGTGGTCGCATCCCAGGGGACAGGGCGCGCCGCCCCCGTTCGCACCACCGCACCAGAGGAAGAGGGGGGAGACCATGAAGGAAGGGGGAGTCCATGACGACGCTGCTGATCGGTGAGCTGGCCCGGCGGACCGACACCACCGAGCGGCTGCTGCGCTACTACGAGGAGCAGGGCCTGCTGAGCCCCGGACGGACGGCCGCCGGCTACCGCCTCTACGAGGAGGCCGACGTCGCCCAGGTCCGCCGCATCCGCACCCTGCTCACCTCCGGGCTGAACACCGCGACCATCGCACAGGTGCTGCCCTGCCTGCGCGACGACGACGGGCGCCTGGTGCCGACCTGTCCGCAGCTGGTCGGCGAGCTGCACCGGGAGCGGGCCCGGCTCACCGACTCCATCGAGGCGCTGCTGGCCTCCCGGGACCTGCTCGACGAGGTGATCACCGCCGCCCCGGCGGAGTTCGCGGACCGGGCCGGGGCGGCGGACCGCGTGCCCTAGAAGGCCGGCCGCTCCGGGTCCAGCTCCGGTACACCCTCGGTCGGCGAGGACGCCAGCGCGAAGTGGCGGCGCGGGATCCGGCCCGCGCGGTGTGCCAGCCGGCCCGCCGCCACCGCGTGCCGCATCGCCGACGCCATCAGCTCCGGCTCCTGCGCACGGGTCACCGCCGACGCCAGCATCACCGCCGCACAGCCCAGCTCCATGGCGAGCGCGGCGTCCGAGGCGGTGCCGGCGCCGGCGTCCAGGATGACCGGGACACCCGCGCGCTCGGTGATCAGCTGGAAGTTGTGCGGATTGCGGATGCCCAGGCCGGAGCCGATCGGCGAACCGAGCGGCATGATCGCCGCACAGCCCACG
Source organism: Streptomyces sp. S186 (assembly GCF_051603415.1). NCBI lineage: Bacteria > Bacillati > Actinomycetota > Actinomycetes > Kitasatosporales > Streptomycetaceae > Streptomyces > Streptomyces sp. S186. The sequence continues at coordinate 6,082,431 of NZ_CP193932.1, forward strand.
TCCTCCAGCTTCCGGGCCAGGACCGGATCGTCGTTGGTGTACGGGAGCACGGTGAACCCGTCGTCCACGAGGATCTCGGCGGCGTCCAGCAGCTCCACCGGGTCCGGCAGCAGGGTCCGCTCGTCGGCGACGACCTCCAGCTTGACCCAGTCCGTGCCGAGCGCCTCCCGGGCGAGCCGGGCGGTGAGCACCGCCTCGCCCGCGGTGAAGCAGCCCGCGGTGTTCGGCAGCACCCGGATCCCGTTCCGGGTGAGGACGGAGAGCACTGAGCCCTGCACGGTCGGGTCCAGCCGCCGCATGGCGACGGTCGTCAGCTCCGTGCCGGAGGCCAGCAGGGCACGCTCCAGGACGTCGAGGCTCGGCGCGCCGCCGGTGCCCATGATGAGCCGGGACCGCAAGGAGGTCCCGGCGATGGTGAGCGGGTCGGCGCCGGCGGGGCCGGTGCCGGGCGCCGCGGGGGCGGTGCCCCGTTCGACTGCGGTGTCGGTCATGTCGGCGGATCAGCCTCCCTGGACGGCGGTCAGCACCTCGACGCGGTCGCCGTCGCCGAGCGCGGTGGTGGGCCACTGGCTGCGCGGCACCACGGTCTCGTTGACCGCGGCCGCCACCCCGGTCGGTGCCTGGGACAGCGTGGCGACCAGCCGGTCGAGGGTCAGGCCGCCGGGGATCCGGCGGGCCTCCCCGTTGACGGAGACGGACACCGTGAGGCCCTCGGGGGCGCCGGAGTTGTCCGTGCTATCGGCGATGTCGGCTGGGTCGTTGGTGTCGGGGATACCGGGCGTACCGGCGGCGCTCATACGGGCTGCTCCTCTGCGGCGCGGGTGCGCTGTTCCTCCTGGACGGTGGGGGAGAAGCGCGCGGGGGAGAAGGGGCGGGCCACTTCCGGGACGGTCCCGGTGGACAGCAGCTCGGCCATCGCGTCCCCGGTGACCGGCGTCAGCAGGACGCCGTTGCGGAAGTGGCCGGTGGCCAGGTGGAGGCCGGGCAGCGCGGTCGGCCCGAGCAGCGGCGCGTTGTCGGGCGAGCCGGGGCGCAGCCCGGCCAGGCTCTCGGTCAGTGGCAGTTCGGTGAGGCCCGGGACCAGCTCGTGGGCGTCCCGCAGCAGCTCGTAGACCCCGCCGGCGGTGACCGTGGTGTCCCAGCCCAGTTCCTCGGTGGTGGCGCCGAGGACCAGTTCACCGCTCTCCCGGGGCACCAGGTAGACGGGACTGCCCCGGACCACGGCCCGTACGGTGCGGGAGAGGAACGGCGGGCCGCCCGGCGGCGGTTCCGGCAGCCGCAGCCGCAGTACGTGCCCCTTGACGGGGCGCACCGGCGGCCGCACGGCCTCCGGGACGCCCGCCAGCCGGCCGCTGAGACTGCCCCCGGCCAGGACGACCTGACCGGCCGACAGCCGTGTCCCGTCGGCGAGTTCGACGCCCGAGGCGTGCCCGCCGGCGGTCGTCAGGCGCTCCGCCCGCGTGCGGTGGAAGGCCACCCCGGCCCGCTCGCAGGCGGCCAGCAGGGCGCCCGTCAGCCGGCGCGGATCGACCTGGTGGTCGCCGTCCACCCGGAGGCCGCCGCGCACCCCGGGGGCGAGCATCGGCTCCAGCCGGCGGCACTCCCGCCCGGTCAGCCACTGCGAGTCCAGCCCGCAGCGGACCTGGAGGGCGTGCAGTTCCCGCAGGTGGGCGCGGTCGTCGGCGTCCAGTGCGACCTGAAGGGTGCCGCACCGCCGGTAGCCGATGCGCTGCCCGCTCGCCTCCTCCAGTTCCCGGGTGAACTCCGGATACCGTTGCGCCGAGGCGAGGTTGAGCCCCAGCAGCGTCTCCTCGCCGTAGTGCAGCTCGGTGACCGCGGCCAGCATTCCGGCCGCGACCTGTGCCGCGCCGCCGCCGGGCGCGGGGTCGGCGACCGCGACCCGCAGCCCGCGGCCGGCCGCCCGCCAGGCGGTGGCCAGCCCGATGATGCCGCCGCCGACGACCAGCACATCGGGGTGCCGGTCCGCCGCCCGCGGCGGGTCCGATGGTGTGGCAGATGGATGCATGGGCGTCCAGCCCCTCCCTTCGCCGGCATGACCCGGATCAGGTTCGTACGGTCGGAGGCCGGTCAGCCTCCCTCTCAGCCCGGTGCGTCCGGGCTCCCGCGAGTGCGTGCACCGGTCACCCTAGTACGGGCCGCGGACCGCCGTAAGGGAGCGGCCGGGCCACGGGCCGGGCCGCCCGCGGGCCGTGCCCCGGCGTCCCGGCTTGTGACGCTGTGTCAGAGATCTCCTTGCGCGGTGCTGCGGGCCGCGTCGCCCGCCGTCCTAAAGTGAGCGGGTGAGCGAGCAGAGCAAGTCTCCCCAGGCCCCTGACCGCACGCCGCGGGTGGTGATCGCCGGCGCGGGGATGGCGGGTGTGCAGACCGCCGTGGCCCTGCGCGAACAAGGCTGGCGCGGCGCGATCACGCTCCTCGGCGACGAGCCGCACCAGCCCTACGACCGCCCCCCGCTGTCCAAGGCGGTACTGCTCGGCAAGGCCGACGGCTCCGCGTTCGACATCGACTTCGCCGGCCTCGGCATCGACCTCCACCTCGGCCGCCCGGTCACCGCGCTGCGCCCCGGGGAGCACGTCGTCGAGACCGCCGAGGGCCCGGTCCGCTACGACTACGCGGTCATCGCCACCGGCGCCGAGCCGGTCCGGCTGCCCGGCAGCGAGGGGCTCCCCGGCGTCCACCTGCTGCGCACCCTGGACGACGCCGAACGGCTGCGCCCGGTGCTCGCCGCCCAGCACCGCGTCGTGGTGGTGGGAGCCGGCTGGATCGGCGCCGAGTTCGCCACCGCCGCCCGCGAGGCCGGCTGCGAGGTCACCGTCGTCGAGGCCGCCGAGCACCCGCTGGCCGGCGCGCTGCCCGCCGAGGTCGCCGCGTACATGACCGGCTGGTACGCGGACGCGGGCGCCGAGCTGCGCACCGGCGCCCGCGTCGCCTCCGTCACCGGCGACGCGGTGACGCTCGCCGACGGCACCGTGCTGCCCGCCGACGCCGTGGTCGTCGGGGTCGGCGCCCGCCCCGCCACCGCCTGGCTGGCCGGCTCCGGCGTCGCGCTCTCGCCCGAGGACGGCTCGGTGCTGGCCGACGAGCGGCTGCGCACCTCCGTCCCCGGGGTCTACGCGGTCGGCGACTGCGCCTCCTTCCCGTCGGCCCGTTATGGCATCCGGCTGCTGGTCCACCACTGGGACAACGCCCTCCAGGGGCCCCGCACGGTGGCCGAGAACATCGCCCGCGGCGAGGCGGAGGGCGTCGTCTACGACCCGGTGCCGTACTTCTGGTCCGAGCAGTTCGGGCGGTTCGTGCAGTACGCCGGTCATCACGTGGACGCCGACGAACTGGTCTGGCGCGGCGATCCGGCCGGCGCCGCCTGGTCGGTGATCTGGCTCCGGGGCACCCGGGAGCCGGCCGGGGGCGGCGCGGGGCGGCCGGCGGGCCGGCTGGTCGCGCTGCTGGCCGTGGGGCGGCCCCGGGACCTGGCACAAGGGCGCCGGCTCATCGAGAAGGGCGCGCTGCTCGACCGGGAGCGGGCCGCGGACGCGACCGTTCCGCTCAAGTCCGCGGTCCTGTAGGGCGGTCCGGGCCCGGGCCGCCGGACGGGGGCGGCGCGCCCCGGCCCGCCGCCGCTCACCCGGCGGTGTGCACGCGCGCCCCGACGGCGATGCCCGGCTACCGGCTGTCAGTGGGAGGTGGCACGCTTGTCCTGTGACCGAGATTGACGCAAACATCGATGGACTCGTCCCCGCCTGGCTCACCCTCCCCGACATCGCCGAGGAACTCGGCGTCGAGGTGACCCGCGTGCGGCAGCTGGTGAAGGAGGGCCAGCTGATCGCCGTGCGCCGCGGCGAGAACCGCGTGCTCCAGGTGCCCGCCGAATTCATCAAGGACGGCAAGGTCCTCAAGGGGCTCGCCGGCACGCTGACCCTCCTCAAGGACGACGGCTTCACCGACGAGGAGATGCTGGAGTGGCTCTTCACCGCCGATGACACCCTGCCCGGCACCCCGGCGCAGGCGCTGCGCGAGAATCGCGGCACGGAGGTCAAGCGCCGGGCCCAGGCGCTGGCCGTCTGACGCACCGCGTCCCGCAGCAACCGCACCACACCACCGCATCCACGCGGCGTACGGACCGGCCCGCCCGGTCCGTACGCCGCCGACGAGGGGGAAAGCCGCCCCATGACCACCGCTCGACAGGCCCTGGCCGACGCCCGGCTCTATCTGTGCACCGACGCGCGCACCCGCCAGGGCGACCTCCCGCAGTTCCTGGACGCGGTGCTGTCCTCGGGCGTGGACATCGTCCAGCTGCGCGACAAGGGCATGGAGGCCGGCGAGGAGCTGCGCCACCTGGAGGTCTTCGCGGACGCCTGCCGGCGCCACGGCACCCTGCTCGCGGTCAACGACCGCGCGGACGTCGCCCACGCCGCCGGCGCCGAGGTGCTCCACCTCGGCCAGGGGGACCTGCCGGTCCCGGCCGCCCGCGCCCTCCTCGGCCCGGAGCCCCTGATAGGCCGCTCCACCCACGCCGAGGCGGAGGTGGACGCCGCGCTCACCGAGCCCGGCGTGGACTACTTCTGCACCGGCCCCTGCTGGCCCACCCCGACCAAGCCCGGCCGGCCCGCCCCCGGGCTGGATCTCGTCCGGTACGCCGCGGCGCGCGCGCCCGAGCGCCCCTGGTTCGCCATCGGCGGAATCGACGCCGGCAATCTCGACGAGGTGCTGGCCGCCGGCGCCCGCCGGGTGGTGGTGGTCCGCGCGCTCACCGAGGCCGACGACCCGGGCGCGGCCGCCGCGGAACTCGCCAAGCGCATCCGGACCTGGTCCGCCTGAGCAGCGGCCGGCGCCCCCGGGGAGCCCCGGGATGGCCGCGAGATGTCCACGTGGTGGACAGGAACCGCACCAACCAGGCATTACGCCGATGCCGGTTGGTGTCCGCCCGGGGTGTGGTTAACCTGCCGGTATGGCCCTAGGTACAGCTTCCACCAGGACTGATCGCGCACGAACCGTGCGCGACCTGCTTGCCTCCGGTAAGCGCTCCTACTCGTTCGAGTTCGCCGCCCCGAAGACGGAGAAGGGCGAGCGGACGCTGTGGAACGCCATCCGCCGCATCGAGGCCGTCGCCCCGACCTTCGTGTCGGTGACCTACGGAGCCGGTGGCACCTCCCGCGACGGCACGGTCCGCGCCACCGAGCGCATCGCCACCGACACCACCCTCACCCCGGTCGCCCACCTGACCGCGGTCAACCACTCCACCGCCGAGCTGCGCAACGTCATCGGCCAGTACGCCGACGCCGGGATCCGCAACATGCTCGCGCTGCGCGGCGACCCGCCGGGCGACCCCATGGGCGAGTGGATCAAGCACCCAGACGGCGTCGTGTACGCCGCCGACCTGGTCCGGCTGATCAAGGAGTCCGGCGACTTCTGCGTCGGCGTGGCCGCCTTCCCCGAGATGCATCCGCGCTCGACGGACTGGGACACCGACATCCGGCACTTCGTCGACAAGTGCCGCGCGGGCGCCGACTTCGCCATCACGCAGATGTTCTTCTACCCGGAGGACTACCTCCGGCTGCGCGACCGGGTCCACGCCGCGGGTTGCCCGACGCCCATCATTCCGGAGATCATGCCGGTCACCAACGTGCGCCAGATCGAGCGGTTCGCGCAGCTCAGCAATGCCGCCTTCCCGCCCGAGCTCGCAGCGCGCATCCTCGCCGTCAAGGACGACCCGGCGGCGGTACGCTCCATTGGCATCGAGTACGCGACGGACCTGTGTGCGCGCTTGATGGCCGAGGACGTGCCCGGGTTGCACTTCATCACCCTGAACCACTCCACGGCGACGCTGGAAATCTACGAGAATCTGGGGCTGCACCAGCGGCCCTGAGCACGGCGGCCGGAATCCGGCGGAAGAGGGGCGCATATGGGCTGGACGATCCTCTACATCGCGTTCGCCCTGGTCGCCCTGTGGCTGCTCGGTGAGGTGCTGTTCCAGAACAAGGCACCGCTGCGCTGGCGGCTGCTGGCGCTGGGCGGCTTCCTCGGCGTGGTGACCGGCGTGCTCCTGCCGTCGGTCATCGTGATCGCGCTGGGGGCGGTCGCCTTCGCCGTCGGGCAGACGTATGTCACGCTCTCCGTCCGCCGCGGCTACACCGAGGGCTGGACGATCGGCGGCCGGCCCAAGCCGGGCCGCCGGCGCCGCGCCCGCCCCTCCCGCGGCGCCGCCGCCGGACCGAACCTCCAGGTTTCCGGGCTGACGGAGGAGACGGCGCCGGACGCCGCCGGGAGCGGCGCGGAGCCGGCGGCGGCCGGCGGCCACGGCGAGGACGCCACCGGGACCGGTGGCCCCTACGCGCCGCCGCAGGACCCGGCCGGTAGCGGTGAACCGCCCGCCGCCGCCCCGGACTTCGCCTACGCCTACGCCGACGCCCCCACCGTCTACGCCCCCCAGCCGATGCCCGACGAGACCGGGACCTACGGCGTCTACAGCCCCGACGCCCGCCCCGACCAGCCCGCCGGCGCCTCGTACGACCTCTTCGGAAACGTCACTGCAGAGGGCGAGGGCCTCGGCTACGGCGAGGGCAACGGCCATGGCTACGACGGCGGTTACGGCCGGCCGGCCGGTCAGCCCGCCGGCCAGGACGGCTACGCCGACCCCTACCCGTCCTACGACGACGGCGCCTACCACCACGGCACCCAGGCGCCCTACTCCGACCCGTACATCGGCGCCCAGCAGTACGCCGCGCACTACGACCCGTACGAGGAGCCCGATCCGTTCGGCGCGGCGCCGTACCAGCCCGGCGCCTACGACCCCTTCGGCGGGCAGCCGGGGCATCAGGGCCAACAGGTGCAGCAGGGCCAGCCGTACGGCCAGGAGCAGTACCCCCAGTCGCCGCCGGACGGGGTGTGGGTGCCGCAGCAGCGCGACACCGGGCACCCGGCGGAGCAGCCGGCCTACCCGCCCCAGGAGCCGGGGTACGGCGAGCAGCGGTACCACTACTGAGCGGCGGACCGGCGGGTCAACTCCGGGTGCCTGAAGCCTGGTTGGGCGTGGCCCGGCCCTTGGTGCCGCCTCCGCCCCCGGAGCTCCGGAGGCGGCCCGGGGCTCACTCCGAGCCGTGCCAGTCGTCGCCGTGCACGATCAGGCCGGCGACGAGCGCCCCGGACATCCCCGCGTGCGCCAGCCCGCCGCCGGGGTGGGACCAGCCGCCGACGGCGTAGAGCCCCGGTATCCGGGTGCGGTTGCCGGGCCGCAGGAAGCGCCCCTCCCGGCCCGGCAGCGCCGGACCGGGCACCGGGCCGCTGTCGGCCGGCGAGCGGACCTCCCGCCACAGCACCCGCTCCCGCAGGCCCGGTACGGCCGCCTCGGCGGTCTCGACCAGCCCGTCCGCGGCCCGCTCCAGGGCCTCGGGGTCGCGCCAGTCCACGGGGCCGTGCGGGGCGACGGTGGCGGTGAGGGTCACCGCCTCGTGGTCGTCGTCGGGCCGGGTCGTGGGGTCGTCGGGGCGCAGCACCGTCACCGTCGGCCGGGCGCACGGCTCCCGGCGGCCGTGTCCGTCGCCGAAGACGCCGGCCGGCTCCGCGGCGCGGTCGGCGGCGTGGACCACCGTGCGGTGCACCGCGTCCGCCGGGCGGGCGCCGCGCAGTGCCAGGCAGACCGTCAGCCGCGCGGCGGCCCCCTCGCCCGGCTCCGGAGCGGGGCGGACGTCGCCCTCGCCCCACAGTGCGCGGCCGGCGCAGAGCTCCGGCAGCCGGGCCGGGTCGATGCCCGCGACCACGAACTCGGCGTCGGCCGGCCGCCCGTCGGCCAGCTCCACACCGGCGACCCGGCCGTCCTTCTCCACGATCCGGGTCACCTCGGCGCCGAAGGTGAACTCCACCTTGCGGGCCCGGCAGCGCGCGTACAGTGCGTCGGCCAGCGCCCGCATGCCGCCGCCGACGTACCAGCTGCCGAAGGTCTGCTCCATGTACGGCAGCACGGCCGCGCTCGCCGGGGCGGTGCGCGGGTCGAAGCCGTACGCCAGGGCGTGGCTCTCCAGGAGGGCGGTCAGCCGGGGGTCGGCGAGCTCGCGGCGGGCGACCTCGGCGAGGGTGGCGGTCGTCGGCCCCCTGCCGCCGCCCAGCCCGAACAGGCGGCGGCGCACCGCCGGATACGGATCGCGGCCCAGCACCCGCCAGTCGGCCCGCAGCGGCTCCTCCAGGAGCGGCCGGCGGGCGGTGTCCCACGCCTCCCGGGCGCGGACCATCAGGTCGCTCCAGCGCTCGCCGCGGCCGGCGCCGAGGGCCTCGTCGAGGGCGGCGAGGACGCCGGCCCGGGAGGCGTTCGGCAGCGTCACGACGGTGCCGTCGGGGAAGACATGCCGGCTCGCGGGGTCGACCTGGGTCAGCTCGACGCACCGCTCCAGCGGCTCACGGCCGGTCTTGACGAACAGATCGCGGTAGACCGCCGGCAGATGCAGCAGGCCGGGCCCCGTGTCGAAGGCGAAGCCGTCCCGCTCGAACCGTCCCACCGCGCCGCCGTACGTCGCCCCGCGCTCGAACACCGCCACCCGGTGGCCCGCGACGGCCAGCCGGGCGGCGGCCGCCATGGCGCCCATCCCGGCGCCGATCACCGCAATCCCTGCCATGCCTGCGACTGTATCCGGCGGCACTGACAACGCCGCCGCCGACGGCCGCCGCCCGGTCCGGCGGTGGGCTCAGCCGGCCGGTGGCGCGGCGCCGGCGTCCGCCGCGGCGAGCCGCTTCTCCGCGCGCCGCGCACGCCGGCGCCGCAGGTACCGGCGGATCCGCGACCACAGCAGGATCACCACCGCGACCCCCGCGAACAGCAGCGCCGCCGCGATGCCCGCCGCGATCCACGGGTGGAACAGCGCGAACGCGATGAGCCCGGCGACGCCCAGGTCCTCGGCCAGGCTCACCACGATGTTGCTGGCCGGCTCCGGCGAGGTGTTGACCGCGATCCGGGTGCCCGCCTTGACCAGGTGGCTCACCAGCGCCGTGGAGCCGCCCACGGCACCGGCCGCCAGCTGGGGCAGCGACCCGTCGTGCCCGGCCAGCAGCGCCGCCACCACCCCGCCGGCGATCGGCCGGACCACGGTGTGCACGGCGTCCCAGACGGAGTCCACGTACGGGACCTTGTCGGCGATCGCCTCGACCACGAAGAGCACCGCGGCGGCGATCAGCACATCCGGCCGCTCCAGTGCGGCGGGGACCTCGTCGGAGACCCCGGTCACGCCGAGGAGACCGAGGAGCAGGACGACGGCGTAGGCGTTGATCCCGCTCGCCCAGCCGCTGGTGAAGACCAAGGGAAGTACGGACACCCGGCAGATCGTAGGCGCTGCGAGGGCCCCGCCGCCCGGCTCATGGCGCGAGGTGCTCAGCTTTGAGTATCCGTACTCAGACGGCGAGATGAGTAGGTACGCGGATGGGCCGGCGCCCGCCGGGACGGAAGAGTGGAGACCACGGAAGGGAAGCGGCGCCGCACCGCCGACACGGGGCGGCGGAACGGCGCGGCTCCCGGACGGAACGGGGGAACGACGGGGGAGTACGGGGGAACGACGGGGGACGGTGCTGCCCTGGTCGGATCGGTCGGGGGAACGATCCGTGCCAGGGCAGCACCCATTTTCCCTTACGGGCTCATATGTCCGTAAGGGCATGTGTGGCGCTCCGGGGAGCGGGGGCTTCCTAGGCGCGCCGGCCGGTGACCCGCCCCTGGAGGAGCCGCGACAGTGCCGCGTGCACGTCGTCGATCGACCGGTCCGGCTGGTACGACTGCCAGTCCAGGGCGGCCACCAGGACCATCCCGAACAGCGCCGAGGCGGTCAGCGGGATGTCGATCTCCTCGCTCAGCTCCCCGCCGGCCACGGCCTCCCGCAGCACGTCCTCCACCACCGTGATGGCCCGCTCCCGCACCACCATGAGCGTGGACTGCCACGCGCGGTTGGTGCGCCACAGTTCGGCGACGTAGAGCTGGGTGAGCGCCGGGTAACGGGCGATGAAGTCCAGGCCCGCCCGGATCATCGCGTCCAGGGCGTCGACCCGGGTGCCGCCCCCGTCGGCGACCTCTTCGGCGGCCGCCTGGAGGGACGTCGCCAGCAACTCGATGCCGTGCCGCAGCAGCTCCTCGAAGAGGACGTTCTTGCTCGCGAAGTTGTAGTACACCGTGCCCTTCGCGACCCCCGCCCGCTCGGCGATCTCGTCCACCGTGGTGGAGGAGAAGCCCTGTTCGGCGATGAGCGTGACCGCGGCCTCGAAGAGCTTGCGCCGGGTGGCGTCGCGGCGTGTGTTGGAGCTGTCCATAGGGGCGATTCTGCCGGTAATCACTGTGCGCACGCTCACAGGCTCAGCTCCGGGTGGAGGTCCTTCATGCGCACCACCTGGCGGCCGCGCGCCGCCAGGGCGGTCAGCGCGAGCCCCCCGAGGGTGAAGGCGAGCAGCACCGCACCGCCCTGCCATACGGGCGCCAGGTCGCCGCCCGTGATGAGCCGGCGCAGCCCCTCGACCACGTAACTCATCGGCAGGAAGGGGTGGATGGCCCCGAAGAAGCCCGGGCTGGTCTCCACCGGGTAGGTGCCGCCCGCCGACGTCAGCTGGAGCATCAGCAGCGCCAGGACGAGGATCCGGCCGGCCGGCCCGAACTTCGCGTTCAGCCACTGCACGAGCGTCGAGAAGCAGCCCGTGACCAGGACGAGGAAGCCGATCGTGCCGACCGCCCGGGCCATCTGGAGGCCGAGCGCGAAGTGCAGCACGGCCATCAGCGCGGCGGTCTGGAGCACCCCGATGCCGAACACCGGCAGCCAACCGGACAGCGCCACCCGCCAGGAGGGCGCGCCCATCGCCAGCGCCCTCCGGTTGAGCGGCGGGATCAGCATGTACGCCACCATCGCGCCCACCCACAGGGACAGCGGGATGAAATACGGGGCGAACCCCGTGCCGTAGTTGGGCGCCTTGTGGGCCGAACCGGACGCCAGCCGCACCGGGTCGGACATGACCAGGGTGCGCGCGTCACGGTCCTTCCTGCCGTAGTCGGGGATCTGCCGCGCCCCGTCGCGCAGTCCGCCGGCCAGCCGCGCGGAGCCGTCGGAGAGCTTGAACATCCCGCCGTCCAGCGTCTGCGCGCCGTCCTTGAGGCGGCCGACGCCGGCGTCCAGGTCGGTCATCCCGGAGGCGGCGCGCCCGGTACCGTCGTGCAACTGCCGGGCCCCGTTTCCCAGCCGGTCCGCTCCGGCCGCCAACTGGGCGTTGCCCGCGGCCAGTTTGCGGGCGCCGGCGGAGACCTTGTGCGCGCCCTCGTTGAGGTCGTTGATCTTCCGCACCGCGGCGTCCATGTCGGCGCCGAGGGTCGGGCCGTGCGCGGCCAGTTCGGAGGCGAGGGAGTGCAGGGTGTCCAGATCCCGGCCGAGCTGGTCGAGGTTCTTCTGGTCGTGGACGTAGCCGCTGACCTCTTCGGCGGTGTCCGCGGCCGCGTCCGCCTGCTCGGTGAGCTGCTTCAGCTCGGCGCAGTCGGCCGCCAGGCCGAGGCCGCTGCCGCAGCGCAGCCGGTAGTAGGCGGCGAGGTGGTCGGAGATGCCGCGGGAGAGCGTGGCGCCCGTGGACGCCGCGGCGGGCAGCTTGTCCAGGTGGTCGCGCACCGCCTGGGCGCCGTCCGCGACCAGTCGCGCGGCCTCGCCGATCTCCTTGCCGTGCGCCCGGACGAACGGTCCCACCTTGCCGGCGATCCCGTTGACGGTGTCCGCGAGCTGCTGGGTTCCCTGGGCCACCTGCCCGGAACCGTCGGCCAGTTGGCGCGACCCCCCGGCGGCGGTGCCGGCGCCCCGGGCGAGGTCGGCGCTGCCCCGGCTGAGCCGCCCGGCGCCGGCGTCGAGGTCGCCCAGGCCGCCGGCCAGCCGGGCGCTCCCGTTCTTGGCGGTGCCCAGGCCGTCGGCCAGTTTGCCGGCGCCGTCCCTGGCCTGCCCGATGCCGTCCTGGAGCCGGCCCGCGCCGTCGGCGGCCTGCTCCGTCCTGCCGTGCAGGGTGGAGAAGGAGACGAAGATCCTGTCGAGGAAGGTCCGCGACGCCTTGGCCGAGGCCGCCGCGCGCACCTCGGAGAACACCGTCCGGGAGATCTGGCCGACGATGTAGTTGTTGGCGTCGTTGGTGCGCACCTTCAGGGCGGCGGTCTCCGGGTGGTTCCCGGAACTGGAGGCGATCCGCCGGCTGAAGTCCCTTGGAATGGACAGCGAGAGGAAGTACGTGCCGTCCTCGACTCCCCGGCCGGCCTCCTCGGCGTCCACCCGGTGCCAGTCGAAGGTGTGGCTGTCGCGCAGTCCGGCGACGAGGCCGTCGCCCGCGGAGAGGTGCTGCCCGCCGACGTCGGCGCCCCGGTCCTCGTCGACCAGCGCGACTGGTATCCGGTCCAGCCGGCTGTAGGGGTCCCAGAAGGAGCACAGGTAGAGCGCGCCGTACAGGAGCGGCAGCAGCAGGAGCGCGGCCAGCGCGGCGCGCGGCAGCTTCCCCCTGCCGAACCGCTTCAGCTCCAGCGCGGCCAGCTTCGGCGAGCGCATCGGTCGCCCCCTCCTCGTCGTGCCCGCCGCACACGGGGCGCTTCCCTGCACTGACTGGTCAGTTCAAAGTAGGGAGCCCTCCCGCCCTCCGCAAGAGGTTCCGCGGAATTCCGTGAAACCCCGTTCCGGTTCCCCGCCCGATGTCCGTTTTCCGGCAAAACCGCAGGCCAGGGCCGATTGTCAGTGGTGTGCCGCACGATGGGTGCATACGGTCCGCATCGGCACGCCGGTCCCCAACCGCCGTGCGACGAAAGGAGGTTCGTCATGGCAGCTCGTCCCGCCGCGGGCAGCTCCGCTGCGTACGGTCCCCCGAGCGATGTCCACCCCGTCCTGCGCCGGGCGGCCGCACCGCCCGCCGCCCTCGACCTGCTCACCAAGGCCCAGCACGGTCTCGACGAGGCCGAGACCCTGCAATCCGCCAACGAACGCTTCGCCACCGCCCATCTGGCCGCGCTGCGCGCCGCGGCCGCGGTCCTCGCCGTGCGCGGCCGGCCGGAGCCCACCGCGCGCCGCCGGAAGACCATCCGTAGCGCCTGGGAGGTGCTGCCCGAGGTCGCTCCCGAACTCGCCGAGTGGAGCGCCCTGTTCGCGGCCGGCGCCGACCGCCGGGCCCGGGCCGAGGCCGGCATAGCCGGCGCGGCGAGCCACCGCGACGCCGACGACCTCCTGCGGGACGCCGGGATGTTCCTCCGCCTCGTCGAGCGGATGCTCCGGTCCCAGCCGGTGCTGCCGCCGCAGCGGGCCGAGCGGGCCGGCTGACGGCCCGTGCCTCGGCGGCGCGCGGGCCGGGCGCGGCACCCGGCGGAATACGGAATAGGGTGGTGAGCGACTGGATGTTCTTGCCCCGCCGAGGAGCCACCCACCGTGTCTGACCCGCTGCGCCCGCGCGCCTCCCTTCGTACCGCCGTGGTCTGGGACGTCCTCAAGGACGCCCTGGAGCGCCGGGTCAAGGCCGCCGGGCGCGACGCCCTGGATGTCCTCGACACCGGCGGCGGCAGCGGCAACTTCGCCGTTCCGGTGGCCCGCCTCGGCCACCGCGTCACCGTCGTCGACCCCAGCCCCAACGCCCTCTTCGCCCTGGAGCGCCGGGCCGCCGAGGCCGGGGTCGCCGACCGCATCCGCGGCGTCCAGGGTGACGCCCACGGCCTCTTCCAGGTCGTCGAGCGCGGCGGCTACGACGCGGTGCTCTGCCACGGCGTGCTGGAGTACGTCGACGACCCCGCCGAGGGCCTGGGCAACGCCGTCGGCGCCCTGCGCCCCGCCGGCACCCTCAGCCTGCTCGCCGCCGGCCTGGGCGGGGCGGTCCTCGCCCGCGCCCTGGCGGGTCACTTCACCGAGGCCCGCCGGGCTCTCACCGACCCCGCCGGCCGCTGGGGCGAGGGCGACCCGGTGCCCCGCCGGTTCACCGCCGAGCAGCTCACCGACCTGGTCACCGCCAGCGGCCTCCAGGTCGGCGCGGTACACGGTGTACGGATCTTCGCCGACCTGGTCCCCGGTGTCCTGGTCGACACCGAGCCCGGCGCCCTGGACGCCCTGCTGAAGCTGGAGACCGCCGCGGCGGAGCAGCCCGCGTTCCACTCCGTCGCCACCCAGCTGCACGTCCTCGCCGAGCGCGACTGACCGGCCGCGCGGCCGGTTGGTCACCGGCGCGGCCGTCCGTCGACCGCACACCGCTCCGTACCGCCCCTGAGCCCCGCCTCGGGGCGCCGGTCCGTGCCGTCGCACCGGCGCGCCCGGGACCATGGCCGTCACGGACGGGGGCGGCGGGCCGCGCGGGAGCGCCGTCGAGGTGACCGGGCGACGCCCGCGAGCACCGCGTGCGGTCGGCCACAGGCCACCCGAACAGCCGCTTCGCCCCGTATGATCGGGGTACCACGTTCCGGCATGACGGACAGGCGGGTGGGGAATGCAGCCAGCATCACCACCGCGCAGCCGCGGCGGTGCGGACGGTGAAGTGGCGCAGAGGGGCGGGTTTCACGGGGGCGATTCCCTGCCTATCCTGAAAGGGCCGCACCCGGTCGCCCCCCGCGACCGACGAGTAGGAGGACTCCGTGCCGCTCTCGGAGCACGAGCAGCGCATGCTCGAGCAAATGGAGCGAGCGCTGTACGCCGAAGATCCCAAGTTCGCGACAGCGCTTGAGGGAAGCGGGCTGCGTACGTACACCCGGCGACGGGTCTACCAAGCGGTCGCGGGCTTCCTGGTGGGTATCGGCCTGCTCATGGCCGGCATGGTCGCGCAGCAGATCTGGTGGGTCAGCATCGTCGGCTTCCTCGTCATGCTGGGCTGCGCCGTCCTGGCCGTCACCGGCTGGCGCAAGGCCCCCAAGCCCGGTGAGCGCGGTGCGCCGCGCCCGGCCGGGACGCAGGCCCGCCGGCAGGTCAAGTCGCGCCGTTCGATGATGGACCGCATCGAGGACCGCTGGCAGCGCCGCCGCGACGAGCAGCAGGGCCACTGACCGGCGCCTCCGAAGCCCCCGCCTCCGGCGCCCGGCGCGTTCTTCTCCTTGGATTCCGTTCCTCGGATTCTCGTTGGATTCCGTGGCATGGATCCGGCCAATCTTTTCCGCCTCGGCGACTGCGGGGCTGGGGCCGGCCCCGGTGATCGACTTACGGCTGTCGTGCCGTGCGGGGTGCGGGCCGTACGGGGTGAGGGTGCCCGGCGTCCGTGTCGTCTGACGTGCTTGGCTCGTGAGGCCCGCCGCAGGTGATTTCCGATTTCCGTGATGCGGCCCCGGCCGGCCCCCACCGCCCCGAGCCCTGCATCCCGCGCCCCCACGCCGCGGGCCCCCGCCCCCGCCTACGCCCGTTCGCCGCGTCGCCACCCCGCCGTGCGCAGTGCGGCTGCGGCCGTCGCGTGCCGGGCCAGGGTGGCCGGGCGGCTGTTGCGGCAGCGCAGGCGCAGGGCCGACGTGCGCGCCGCCCAGGCGTGGCGGAGCCGGGCCGCCGAGCGCGGGGCGAACTGCGCCCGGAGCCGCAGGGCCCGCGGCGCCCCGTCGCGCAGCCCGGCCCGCACCTGCCGGACGTCGGCGGCGAGCCCGGCCGCCGGGGCAGGCCGCGGGGCGTAAAGGACCTGTTCGACCGCCGTGGCGAC
Source organism: Streptomyces sp. S186 (assembly GCF_051603415.1). Lineage (NCBI taxonomy): Bacteria > Bacillati > Actinomycetota > Actinomycetes > Kitasatosporales > Streptomycetaceae > Streptomyces > Streptomyces sp. S186. The sequence goes on from NZ_CP193932.1 coordinate 6,098,058, forward strand.
GCGCCGGGCGGCGGCCGCGGCGTCGGGTTGCAGTTCCCCGATGCGAATGATCCGGGCCGCGGCCGCGCGGGGCGTCAGCGACTCGTCCGGGAAGATCCCGAAGTCCCAACCGGTGTCCAGCAACTCCTGCCAGGCGGCGAGGGTGCCCGCCGCGGCGTCACCGCCCGGGCCGCCCGCCAGCCGGCGGGCGCGGACCCGGCTCCGCCACAGCACCGGCGCCGCGGGCAGCGCCACGACCAGGAGCGCGGCGAGGACGACGGCCGCGAGCGTCCAGGGCGAGGGCCCGCCGCCCGGCGGGCCGGCCGTCGGCACCGGGGGAGCGGCCGCGCAGTCCGGTCCGGAGTCCGCCCGACGGTCGCCGGCGCCGCAGGACGGGATCGCGGACGGGCCGGTGGAGGGCACCGCGGACGGTGCCGGTGTGTGCTCCGGGCCGGTGGAGCCCGGCGTCTGCGAGGTGTCCGGGTAGGCGTAGTCCGGGACGCTGCCGCGGCTCGGGGTCGGCTCGAAGCGCGTCCAGCCGACGCCCTGGAAGTACAGCTCGGGCCAGGCGTGCGCGTCCTTCAGGCCGACCGACGTGGTGCCGTCGGGCTGCCGGGTGCCGGGGGTGAAGCCGACCGCCACCCGGGCGGGGATGCCCAGTGTGCGGGCCATCGCCGCCATGGAGAACGAGAAGTGGACGCAGAAGCCCTCCTTGTCGTGCAGGAAGCGGGCGATCGCCTCGGTGCCGCTGCCCGCCCGGACCTCGGTGTTGTAGGTGAAGCCGCCGTAGAGCGCGAACCAGTCCTGGAGCTTGACCGCCTTGTCGTAGGCGGTGCGGGCGCCGCGGGTGACCTGGCGGGCGGTGGTGCGGACGACCGGGGGGAGCGAGGCCGGCACCTTGGTGTACTCGCGCCGCAGCGCGGCGGGCGGCGGCGGGGCCGAGGCCAGCTGGCGGGCGGTGGGCCGCACCTGGAGGCTCTCGACCTGGTACTGGAGGCCGTGGGTGTTCTGCCCGCGGTCGCCGACCAGGGTGCGGCCCTCGGGCTCGAACCGCCAGCGGCCGGGGATGTCCACCTTGGCCGCCGGATACGGGAGCGGCAGCCAGTTCTGCGCGTACCACTGGGCGGTGGACAGGGAGGTGTTGATCCGGGTGACGGGCACGTCGGGGCTGAGGCCGGGCGGCCGCGGCAGCTCGGCGGGGACGTCGGTGACCGTGCGCTCGGAGGGCTTCCAGGCCGTGCCGTCGAACTGGTCCAGGGCGACGATCCGCAGATACATCTCGCGGGTGTCGAGGGCGGTGGTGCGGTAGTTGAGGACCTCGCGGTCCTCCGGTTGGTTGAGGCTGTCCTGGAGCGAGACCAGGGGGTTCACCGCGGAGATGGTGCCACCCCCGCCGCCCGGGCCCTCGCCGGCGGCGTTCGCGCCGAGCAGCCCGCCGTCCAGGGACGGCAGCACGGCGGGCACCAGCAGCGCGACGCCCAGCGCCAGCGCGCCGATCCGGCGGCCCCGGCGGATCGGCACCGGACCGCCGCGGCGCTCTCCCGGCCGGCCCGCCCCCGCGGACGGGCCGCCGAACACCCGGCCCCACTGGGTGAGCCGGTCGCGGCCCTCGGCGAGCAGGAGCAGCAGATAGCCCACGGCCGCCACCACGAACCACAGCCGGCCCGAGCCGCCCTGGGACAGCCCCGCCGCCACGGAGTACAGCGCGAGCAGCGGCAGCCCCGCGGGCGCGGCGCTGCGGTAGGTGACCGCCAGCGCGTCCACGACCAGGCCGATCAGCAGCACCCCGGAGACCAGCAGCAGCCGGATGCCGGGGGTGACCGGGGCCGGGATGGCGTACCGGCCGACGTCCCGGACTCCGGCGTGCGCCAGGTCGGCGAGCGCGCTGACGGCGTCCGGGCCCGGCAGCAGTCCGGCGATCGCCTGGCCGCGGGCGAACACCACGGTGAGCAGCAGGACGGCCGCCAGCGCCTGGACGCCGACGGTCAGCGGCCGGGCCAGCGGGATCCGCCGGGCCAGCGCGCCCACCCCCGTCACCAGCGCCAGCAGCAGCGCCGCCTGGAACATCCAGGTGACCGGGTCCACCAGCGGCAGCAGCGTGCCCCCGGCGCACAGCGTCGCCACCATCGCGCACAGCGCCAGCCGCGCCCGCCCGCTCATGCCGCGCCCCCGCTCCGTCCGGGTCTGCCGTCTCCGCCGCGGCCCGGGGACGCCCCGGCCGTGGCGGCCGGCGTCGCCCCCGCCCGGTCGGCGGCCCGCCACAGATCGGCCAGCGCGACGCCGGGCGCCACCGGCAGCGCCGTCCAGCCGGCGTCGCGCAGCATCCGGACCCGCTCGCCGACCGGTGCCCCGTCGCGGGAGAGACGGATCCCGTCCGGCCCCCTGGACCAGGCGTCGGTGTCCAGGACGAAGGCGACCGCGGTGGCGCTGCGCCGGCGGATCCGCCCGGCCAGCGCGGCCTGCTCCTCGTCCAGACCGCCGAAGAAGGCGACCAGCAGTCCTTCCGTGCCGCCGCGCAGCGCGTCGTACGCCGCGGCGAGGCCCTCCTCGGCGGAGTGCTCCACCACGGCCAGGGCGTCCAGCAGTAGGCCCCCCGCGTCGGCGGCCTCGCCGGCGCCCGCGAAGCCGCCGCCCTCCGGACCGGGCACCGCGCGGCCGGTGTCCGTCAGCAGCCGCACCGAGAAGCCCCGCTCCAGCAGGTGCAGGGCGACCGACGCGGCGCCGGCCACCGCCCACTCGAAGCCCGAGTCGGGCCCCGCGCCCTCATGGGCGACGGCCCGGGTGTCGAGCAGGACGGTGCAGCGGGCCTTCTGCGGCTGCTCCTCGCGACGGACCATCAGTTCGCCGTGGCGGGCGGTGGAGCGCCAGTGGACCCGGCGCAGATCGTCGCCGTGGCGGTAGCCGCGCGGGATGATGTCGTCCTCGCCGGCCAGCGCGGGCGAACGCCGGTGGCCGTCGCCGTACCCGGCGGCCTCGCCGGCCAGCCGGACCGGCGGCAGCGGCTCGACGCGGGGCACCACCGTCAGGGTGTCGAACGTGCTGAAGGACCGCGTCAGCTCGCACATCCCGAACGGGTCGGAAAGGCGCAGCTGCAGCGGCCCCAGCGGATAGCGGCCGCGCAGGTCGGAGCGGACGCGGTAGGACACCTCACGGTGCCCGCCTGGCTCGACGCGGTCCAGGACGAAGCGCGGGCGGGGCCCGAGGACGTAGGGGACCCGGTCCTGGAGCATCAGCACGCCGGTCGGCAGCCGGGCCACATTTTCCACCCGGAGCCGGACCCGGGCCTCGGCCGCGGCCGGCACCCGGGCGGGCGTGAGCGTGCGGCTGCCCGCGACGCGGTAGCGGGTGCGGTACAGCACCAGGACGCACACCAGCGGCAGCACCGCCAGCAGCAGTCCGACCCGCAGCAGATCCGCCTGCCCCAGGAGATACGCGCAGGCCGCGGCGGCCACCCCGGCCGCCAGGAACGACCGACCGCGCGTCGTCAGCCCCGCCAGCGCGGCGCGCGGCCCGCCCGGCTCGGGCGCCCCGGTGCTCCCCCCGCCGGACATCACAACCCCCGGGCGCCGGGCGGCTGCTGGCCGCGGGCGGGCTGCCGCCACTGCGGGGCGGAGGGGGCGGGCACCGGTGTGCGCTGCACGATCTCCAGCACCACCTGCTCGGCCGTGCGGCGGTTCAACTGGGCCTGCGCGGTGGGCAGCAGACGGTGCGCGAGCACCGCCACCGCCAGCGACTGGAGGTCGTCCGGGAGCGCGAACTCCCGCCCGGCCATGGCCGCCGCGGCCTTCGCCGCGCGCAGCAGATGCAGGGTGGCCCGCGGGGAGGCGCCGAGCCGCAGATCGGGGTGGCTGCGGGTGGCCGCGACGAGGTCGACGGCGTACCGGCGGACGGCCTCGGCGACGTGGACGGTGCGCACCGCCTCGGTCAGCCGCACGATCTCGTGGGCGTGCGCCACCGGGCGCAGATCGTCCAACGGGGAGGTGCCGCCGTGCACGTCGAGCATCCGCAGCTCGGCCGCCGGGCTGGGGTAGCCGATCGACACCCGGGCCATGAAGCGGTCCCGCTGCGCCTCCGGGAGCGGGTAGGTGCCCTCCATCTCTACCGGGTTCTGCGTCGCGACGACCATGAAGGGGCGGGGGAGGTCGTAGGTCTGGCCGTCCATGGTGACCTGGTGCTCCTCCATGGACTCCAGGAGCGCGGACTGGGTCTTGGGGGAGGCGCGGTTGATCTCGTCGCCGATCACGATCTGGGCGAAGATCGCGCCGGGCTTGAACTCGAAGTCCTGCCGCTGCTGGTCGTAGACGCTGACGCCGGTGATGTCGGACGGCAGCAGGTCGGGGGTGAACTGGATGCGCCGCACCGAGCAGTCGACGGACCGGGCCAGCGCCTTGGCGAGCATCGTCTTGCCGACGCCGGGCACGTCCTCGATGAGCAGGTGCCCCTCTGCCAGCAGGACGGTCAGCGCGAGCCGTACGACCTCCGGCTTGCCCTCGATCACGCCCTCCACGGACCGGTGCACCCGCCCGGCGGTGGTGGTCAGATCGGCAAGGCTCGCTCGTTCGTCATACGTCGTCACTCGGCCCTCCTCGGCCCGTCGACGGGTGGCCGACGCCCCCTCGACGGACCCGGTCCTCCCCGCGCGCATCCCGCCCGGCTCGGGCCGGGGCGATGTCACGTACGCATTCTGGCCGCCCGCGCGGCCCCGCGTCATGGCCTGTGGACAACTCACACCCTTCGAGTCCGACCAACGGGACAAGTCCGGCGAACCGGGCGCGAGGGAGGAGAAGCGAACGGGACCCGCCGCCGTGCGCGGCAGGTCCCGTACCAGCTCAGTGCCGCGGGTCGATCTCCCGCAGCAGGCCCGTCGTCACGTCGAAGACAAAGCCGCGGACGTCGTCGGTGTGCGGCAGGAACGGCGAGGTGCGCACCCGCTGCATGGACTGCCGGACGTCCTCGTCGAGGTCCTTGAACGCCTCAACCGCCCAGGTGGGCCGCTGGCCGACCTCGGCCGCCAGCTCGTGCCGGAAGTCCTCGGTCAGGCCGAGCAGACCGCATCCGGTGTGGTGGATGAGGACCACCGACCGGGTGCCGAGCGCGCGCTGGCTGATCGTCAGGGAGCGGATGATGTCGTCGGTCACCACGCCGCCGGCGTTGCGGATGGTGTGGCAGTCGCCGAGCTCCAGGCCCAGCGCGGCGTGCAGGTCGATACGGGCGTCCATGCAGGCCACGACGGCGACCTTGCGCACCGGCCGGGCGTCCATGCCCGGGTCGGTGAAGGCGGCGGCGTACCGTCGGTTCGCCTCGACGAGTTGGTCGGTGACCGTGCCCTCGGAGGCGGCGGGCGTGCTGTCGGCGGACGGGGGCAGCGGCTGCGACGCGGGTATGGCCATGGATTCACCGTAAACGTTCAGGGCTTTTTCGGCCCCTCCGGAAAGCAGGGCGTAGGGGGCAACATCACACCTTGTGAGGTAATCCACAGGGTGGGACGTCCCCAGGCAAAGCCGCACGAAAACCTTCGGGCACACCCTGCGGGGGACGCGCGGAACCGGTTGATTGACCGGGGCGGCAGGTGGACTAAAGTGGCGCGAAGTGGGAGGCGTGACGCTCTCCTTGGATCCCGGATCCCTCGCGTGCGTGACCGTACGTACGGTTCGGCCTCCTCCCGCTCCACCGGTCATCCGACGTCACTTCCCCGTCGCCGGAGGGCCACTTCCCCTTCAGAGCGGGCGGGGACCAAGCGGTACGTGCGGCATCCCCCAGCCAACGGCCGGGGACCCACCTGCCGCCCACCATCGGAAGGCGCATGAGCAGCAACACTCGCCACGTACCGGTCATGCTCCAGCGTTGTCTGGACATGCTCGCCCCCGCGCTCGCCGAGCCCGGCGCGGTCGTCGTCGACTGCACCCTCGGCCTCGGCGGGCACAGCGAGGCGCTGCTCGAACGGTTCCCGGAGGCCCGGCTCGTCGCCCTCGACCGCGACCCGTCCGCGCTCCGGCTCGCCGGTGAGCGGCTGGCCCCCTACGGCGACCGCGCCACCCTGGTGCACGCGGTCTACGACGAGCTGCCCCAGGTACTCGACCGGCTCGGGCTGCCGCATGTCCAGGCCGTCCTGTTCGACCTCGGGGTCTCCTCCATGCAGCTCGACGAGGCCGACCGCGGCTTCGCCTACGCCCAGGACGCCCCCCTCGACATGCGGATGGACCAGACGACCGGCATCAGCGCCGCCGAGGTCCTCAACACCTACCCGCCCGGCGAACTCGTCCACATCCTGCGCTCCTACGGGGAGGAGAAGCAGGCCAAGCGGATCGTCGCGGCGGTGGTCCGGGAGCGGGAGAAGGAGCCGTTCAGCACCAGTGCCCGGCTGGTCGAGCTGATCCGCGACGCGCTGCCGCAGGCCGCCAAGCGCACCGGCGGCAATCCGGCCAAGCGCACCTTCCAGGCGCTGCGCATCGAGGTCAACGGTGAGCTGGCCTGCGTCGAGCGCGCCATCCCGGCCGCCGTCAAGGCGCTCGCGGTGGGCGGCCGGATCGCCGTCCTCTCCTACCACTCGCTGGAGGACCGGCTGGTCAAGCAGGTCTTTGCGGCCGGCGCGAGCAACACCGCGCCGCCCGGCCTGCCGGTCGTCCCCGAGCGCTACCAGCCGCGCCTGAAGCTGCTCACCCGCGGCGCCGAGTTGCCCACGGAGGAGGAGGTCGCCGAGAACCGGCGGGCGGCCCCCGCCCGGCTGCGCGGCGCCGAGCGCATCCGCGAGGACATCGCGTGACAGGGCAGGGGAGCCGCCCACGCGGCCGGCAGCGGCTGGCCGCGCTGCTGCCCTCCCCGCCCCGCGGCGGCACCGCCGCGCGCACCCCCTTCGTCCTGCTCGTCGTCGTGCTCCTGGGCTCCGGGCTGATCACCCTGCTGCTGCTCAACTCCGCGCTCAACCAAGGCTCGTTCGAGCTGAGCCGGCTGGAGCGCAGGACCGGCGAGCTGACGGACGAGCAGCAGGAGCTCCAGCAGGAGGTCAACGGCTACTCCGCGCCCGACGAGCTGGCGCGGCGGGCCCACAGACTGGGCATGGTGCCGGGCGGCAACCCGGCCTTCCTGATGCCGGACGGCACCGTCCGCGGCGCGCCGGGCCCGGTCTCGTCCTCCGGCACCCCGTCGGCCGCGTCCGCCGCGCCGCTGCCGCTCGGCCCGATGCCGCCGCGGCCGGCGCCCCAGGAGACCCCGCCGGCGTCCGTGCTGCCGGCGCCGGCCCCCGCCGTCCGCGCCGCGTTCGGACCGCTCGCCCCCAGCGCCCCGGGCCTCCTGCTGCCCGCGGGCCCGCCGGCCACCCCCGCGGCCCCGGCGTCCGTCCTCACACCCGACGCGCCCGCCCCGTCCGCCGCCGTCCGCCTGTCCGAGCCGCCGGCCGGGCCCCAGACCGCGCCCGCCCCGTCGGCCTCCGGCAGGTGACCGCGTGACGCCCGCCGCCCGTCGCTGCCGCGGTCCCGCCGCCCCGGCCCCCGGGGCGCACGGCGCCGCGCCGCTCCCCGCCACCCCCGTGCCCGACCCGGAGACCGCGGTATGACCGAGCCCAGGGAACCCCGTCGCGTTCCGCGCCCCGCCCGGACCGGCGGCCGCCCGTCCGCCGGCCGCTCCGGCGCGCCCCGGACGCCCGCCGCCCGCCGCCCCGCCGCGGGCCGCCCCCGGCCGGCCGGGGGCACGCTGCGGCCGGTCAGCCCGCGCCCCCGGCTGCGGCTGGTGGCCCTGGCGCTGACGCTGGTGATGCTGGCGTTCGTCTTCCGGCTCGTGCAGGTGCAGGCCGTGGACGCCGCGGCCTACGCGGCCAGGGCCAACGAGAACCGCTACGTCCCGGTCAAACTGGCCGCCGAGCGCGGTGCGATCACCGATCGCAACGGCGTGGCACTGGCCACCACCGTGGACGCGTACGACATCACCGCCGACCCGAGCCTGCTGGCGCCCGCCCGGACCAAGATCAAGGACGCCCCGCGGCAGGCCGCCGCGCTGCTCGCGCCGATCCTCGGCGAGTCCGAGAAGACCCTCGCCGCCAAGCTCGACCAGCCCGCCTCGCGCTACGTCCTGCTCGCCCGCCAGCGCACCCCCCAGGTCTGGAAGCGGATCAAGGACCTGCGCAAGGAGCTGGACGCCAGGGCGGCCGCCGCCCCCAAGCGCGCCCCCCGCCCCAACGTCCTGGTCGGGATCTTCGCCGACAAGCACAGCAAGCGGGTCTATCCGGGCGGCGACCTCGCGGCCGGCCTCCTCGGCTTCGTCAACGGCGCGGGCAAGGGCGCCGGCGGCCTGGAGGCCCAGCTCGACAAGCAGCTGGCCGGCAAGGACGGCAAGCTGGTCTACGCCCAGTCCGGCGGCCGACGGGTCCCCACCGCCGACACCCAAGAGCACCCCGCCGTCCCCGGCACCGACGTCCAGCTGACGATCGACCGCGACATCCAGTGGGCGGCCCAGCAGGCCATCTCGCGCCAGGTGGAGAAGTCCGACGCCGACCGCGGCTACGTCGTCGTCCAGGACACCCGCACCGGCCAGATCCTGGCCCTGGCCAACGCCCCCGGCTTCGACCCCAACGACCTCTCCAAGGCCGGCCCCGACACGCTCGGCAACCCCGCCCTCACCGACGCCTACGAGCCCGGCTCCACCAGCAAGCTGATGTCGATGGCGGCCGTCCTGGAGGAGGGCGCCGCGACCCCGTACACCCGGGTCACCGTGCCCAACCGGCTGCACCGCGGCGACCGGCTCTTCGCGGACGACGTCGACCACGCCACCTGGAACCTCACGCTCAACGGCGTACTCGCCAAGTCCAGCAACATCGGCACCATCCTGGCCACCGGCCAGCTGGGCACCACCCAGCCCCAGGCCAACCAGGTCCTCTACTCCTACCTGCGGAAATTCGGCATCGGCCGGCCGACCGGACTCAACTTCCCGGGCGAGACCGACGGCATCCTGGCCAAGCCGCAGAACTGGAACACCTCGCAGCAGTACACCATCCCGTTCGGCCAGGGCCTCTCCCTCAACGCCGTCCAGGCCGCCTCCGTCTACTCCACCATCGCCAACGGCGGCGAGCGGATCGCCCCCACCCTCGTGCGCGGCACCACCGGGCCGGACGGCCGCTACACCCCGGTCCCCGCGCCCGCCCGGAGCCGGGTGGTGAGCCCGAAGACCGCCACCACCCTCTCCGCCATGCTGGAGTCGGTGGTCGACGACGAGGAGGGCACCGGCGCCAAGGCGAAGATCGACGGGTACCGGGTCGGCGGCAAGACCGGCACGTCCAACCGGGTGGACCCGAAGACCGGCCGCTACCACGGCTACACCGCCTCCTTCGCCGGATTCGCGCCCGCCGACCAGCCCCGCGTCACCGTCTACTGCGCCGTACAGAACCCCAAGCGGGGCAGCTATTTCGGAGGCCAGGTCTGCGGCCCGATCTTCCAGCAGGTCATGGCGTTCGCACTGAAGACCCTCCAGGTCCCCCCGACCGGCGCCGAGCCGCCGCGGCTGCCGGTCACCTTCAAGCCAGGCGAATGAAATCGAGGCACAACCGCCGTGACGACCATCACCCCCGACGGCCCGCAGCTGCCCGGCGACGGCCCCCCGGCGAAGCCCTCACTTCGCCCCGGGCCCGTTCTGCCCGGTACGCTCACCGCCGTGTCACAAGCTGATCAGTCCCCGAAAGCCCAGCACGCGGAGAAGGGCGGCCCCGGCAGATATCCGGGTGCGCCGCGCCCCGACGAGGTCCGCCCCACCCCCCTGGCCGACCTCGCCCAGCAGCTGGCGATCCCGCTCCCGGACGGCTCCTCAGCCGTCCAGGTCACCGGCATCACCCACGACTCCCGGGCGGTGCGGCCCGGTGACGTCTACGCCGCGCTGCCCGGCGCCCGTCTGCACGGCGCCGACTTCGTCGCCCAGGCCGCCGACCTCGGCGCCGCCGCGATCCTGACCGACCCGTCGGGCGCCGAGCGGGCCGCCGCGACCGGCCTGCCGGTCCTGGCCGTCAACGACCCGCGCGGCCGGATGGGCGCCCTGGCCGTCTCGATCTACGGGGCACCCGGCGACGACCTCCTCCAGATCGGCATCACCGGCACCTCCGGCAAGACCACCACCGCGTACCTCATCGAGGGCGGGCTGCGGGCGGCGGCGGCCAAAGAGGGCGGGGGACTGACCGGACTGATCGGCACGGTCGAGTCGCGGATCGGCGACGAGCGCCTGAAGTCCGAGCGGACCACCCCCGAGGCCACCGACCTCCAGGCGCTGTTCGCGGTGATGCGCGAGCGCGGCGTCCGCTCGGTCGCCATGGAGGTCTCCAGCCACGCGCTGGTGCTCGGCCGGGTCGACGGCTGCGTCTTCGACGTCGCCGTCTTCAACAACCTCAGCCCGGAGCACATGGAGTTCCACTCCGGCATGGAGGACTACTTCCAGGCCAAGGCGCAGCTGTTCACCAAGGCGCGCAGCAAGGCCGGCGTGGTCAACCTCGACGACGAGTACGGCCGCCGGCTGGCCGCCGGCGAGTCCGAGGTCCCGGTCACCACGTTCTCCGCCGAGGGCCACCCGGACGCGGACTGGCGCGCCGCCGACGTCGAGGTCGGCGCGCTCGGCTCGACGTTCACCGTGCACGGCCCCGGGGGCGTGACGCTGCGCGCCGCCTCCCCGATCGCCGGCCCGTTCAACGTCTCCAACGCGCTCGCCGCCATCACGGCCCTGGCCGTCGCCGGCGTGGACCCGCAGACCGCGGCCGACGGCGTCGCCGCGATCCCCGGAGTCCCCGGCCGCCTGGAGCGCGTGGACGCCGGCCAGCCCTATCTGGCGGTCGTCGACTACGCCCACAAGACCGACGCCGTCGAATCGGTTCTGCGCGCCCTGCGCAAGGTCACCACCGGCAAGGTGCACGCCGTCCTCGGCTGCGGCGGCGACCGCGACCGGCAGAAGCGGATGCCGATGGGCGCCGCGGTCGCCCGGCTCGCCGACACCGCCGTGCTGACCTCCGACAACCCCCGCTCCGAGGACCCGCTCGCGATCCTCGCCACCATGCTCGCGGGCGCCGCCGAGGTGCCCGTCCACGAGCGCGGCACCGTCCTGGTCGAGGAGGACCGGGCCGCCGCCATCGCCGCCGCCGTCGCCCGCGCCGAGCCCGGGGACACCGTGATCGTCGCGGGCAAGGGCCACGAACAGGGTCAGGACATCGCCGGAGTGGTACGCCCCTTCGACGACCGTCAGGTGCTGCGCGCCGCGATCGAGTCCGCCACGGCAGCGCAGCCGCCGCAGCAGTCACAGCAGCCGAACCACCAGGGATGACACACCGCCATGCGCGCACAATCCTCTTGTTGGCACCTCCTGCACGGCCCCGGGGGTGACCTGTGATCTCCCTGTCCCTCGCCGAGATCGCGAGCATCGTCGGCGGGCAGCAGCACGACATACCGGACGGGACGATCACCGGACCCGGGCCGCGAGGTCACCGGGGGCTGTTCGGTCGTCTCGGGACTTCGCCGCCGGCGCCGTGGAAGCCGGCGCGGCGCCGTCCGCCGGTCGGCGCGCCCATGAGTTGGGCATGCCCGCAGACGAGATCGCCACCGCGCTCTCCGAAGCCGGCACGCTCTCCCGCTGGCGTATGGAGGTCACCGAGCGCGCGGACGGCGTGACGGTCGTCAACGACGCCTACAACGCGAACCCCGAGTCCATGCGGGCGGCGCTGCGTGCGCTGGTCGCCATGGGCACTGCCGCCAGGGCGAAGGGGGGCCGGACGTGGGCGGTGCTCGGTGAGATGGCCGAGCTGGGCGAGGAGTCGCTCGCCGAACACGACGCGGTCGGGCGGCTGGTCGTCCGGCTCAACGTCAGCAAGCTCGTGGCGGTCGGCGGCAGGGAAGCGGCCTGGCTCGACATGGGCGCCAAGAACGAGGGTTCGTGGGGTGAGGAGTCGGTGCACGTGTCCGACACGCGGGCGGCGGTGGACCTGTTGCGCAGCGAGCTGCGACCGGGAGACGTCGTGCTGGTGAAGGCGTCCAGGTCGGTGGGCCTGGAGCGGGTGGCCGCGGCATTGCTGGACGGCGAGGGCTGCTGCGGCGCCGAGGGCGGAGCCGCGTCCCGATGAACTCCATGAAGCAGATCCTCTTCTCCGGGACGATCGGGCTCTTCCTGACCCTGATCGGCACCCCCCTGCTGATCAAGCTGCTGGCCAAGAAGGGCTACGGGCAGTTCATCCGCGATGACGGCCCCCGCACCCACGGCAGCAAGAAGGGCACGCCCACCATGGGCGGCATCTCCTTCATCCTGGCCACGATCATCGCCTACGCCCTGACGAAGGTGATCACCTCCAGCGACCCGACCTTCTCGGGCGTACTGGTGCTCTTCCTCTTCGCGGGCATGGGCCTGGTCGGCTTCCTCGACGACTACATCAAGATCGTCAAGCAGCGGTCGCTGGGCCTGCGCGCCAAGGCGAAGATGGCCGGCCAGCTGATCGTCGGCATCGCCTTCGCGGTGCTCTCGCTGCAGTTCGCCGATCTGCGGGGCGCCACCCCGGCCTCCGACCGGCTCTCCTTCACCCAGGACTTCGGCTGGCAGATCGGCCCGGTGCTCTTCGTCATCTGGGCGCTGTTCATGATCCTGGCGATGTCCAACGGCGTGAACCTCACCGACGGCCTCGACGGCCTGGCCACCGGCGCCTCGGTGATGGTCTTCGGCGCGTACACGTTCATCGGCATCTGGCAGCACCAGGAGTCCTGCGCCAACCTGATCACCGCCGGACCCGGCTGCTACGAGGTCCGCGACCCGCTCGACCTGGCGGTCGTGGCCTCCGCCCTGATGGGCGCCTGCTTCGGCTTCCTGTGGTGGAACACCTCGCCCGCCAAGATCTTCATGGGCGACACCGGCTCGCTGGCCCTGGGCGGCGCGCTCGCCGGCCTGGCGATCTGCTCCCGCACGGAGCTGCTGCTGGCGATCCTGGGCGGCCTGTTCGTCCTGATCACCATGTCGGTGGTCATCCAGGTCGGCTCGTTCCGGATGACCGGCAAGCGGGTCTTCCGGATGGCGCCACTCCAGCACCACTTCGAACTCAAGGGGTGGTCCGAGGTCCTTGTGGTGGTCCGGTTCTGGATCATCCAGGGCATGTGCGTGATCGTCGGTCTGGGCATCTTCTACGGCGGCTGGCAGGCGGCGAAGTGACCGTGTACGACCCGAAGGCTCCCGAGGACTTCGCCGGCAGGCACGTCACCGTGGCCGGTCTCGGCGTGAGCGGCGTCCCCGCCGCCCGCGCCCTGGCCGGCCTCGGCGCCCGCGTCACCGTCGTCAACGGCAGCGACGGCGAGCGCGAACGGGCCCAGGCGGCCGAGCTGGAGAAGCTCGGGATCACCGTCCGGCTCGGCGACGGGGAGACTCTCCCCGAGGGCACCGAGGTGGTGGTGACCTCCCCCGGGTGGAAGCCCACCAGCCCGCTCTTCCTGGCGGCCGGGAAGGCCGGCGTCCCCGTCTGGGGCGACGTCGAGCTGGCCTGGCGGCTGCGCGGCCCCAAGGCGGCGCCCTGGCTGGCGGTCACCGGCACCAACGGCAAGACCACCACCGTCCGGATGCTCGCCTCGATCCTCGCCGCGGCCGGCCTGCGCACCGCCGCGGTCGGCAACATCGGCGTCCCGCTGGTGGACGTGGTGCTCGGCGAGGGCCGGACCGAGGAGACGGCCTACGACGTCCTGGCCGTCGAGCTCTCCAGCTACCAGCTGCACTGGGCGCCGTCGGTGCGGGCGCACTCCGCGGCCGTCCTCAACCTCGCCCCGGACCACCTCGACTGGCACGGCTCCATGGCCGCCTACGCCGCCGACAAGGGCCGGATCTACGAGGGCAACACCATCGCCTGCGTCTACAACGCCGCCGACCCGGCAACCGAGGAGTTGGTGCGCCGGGCCGACGTCGAGGAGGGCTGCCGCGCGATCGGCTTCACCCTCGGCACCCCCGGCCCCTCCCAACTCGGCGTCGTCGACAGCATCCTCGTCGACCGCGCCTTCGTGGCGAACCGGCAGCAGCAGGCCCAGGAGCTCGCCGAGGTCGCGGACATCGCGCCCGCCTCCGGCAAGGCCGCCCCGCACAACATCGCCAACGCGCTGGCCGCCGCGGCGCTGGCCCGCGCCTTCGGCGTCCCGGCGACCGCGGTCCGCGACGGGCTGCGGTCCTTCCACCCGGACGCCCACCGCATCCAGCACCTCGCGGACGTCGCCGGGGTCTCCTACGTCGACGACTCCAAGGCCACCAACACCCACGCCGCCGAGGCGTCGTTGGCGGCGTACGAGCGCATCGTGTGGATCGCCGGCGGACTGGCGAAGGGCGCCACCTTCGACGACCTGGTGCGCACGGCCGCCGGCCGGCTGCGCGGGGTGGTCCTGATCGGCGCCGACCGGGCGCTGATCAGGGAAGCACTGGCGCGACACGCCCCGGATGTCCCGGTTGTCGACCTCGACCGGACCGACACTGGGGCGATGTCCGAGGCGGTCCGGGAGGCGGCCGGGCTGGCCGAGCCGGGCGACACCGTGTTGCTGGCCCCGGCCTGTGCCTCGATGGACATGTTCGTCAATTACAACAAGCGGGGCGAGGCGTTCGCCGACGCGGTCGGTGAGCTGGCCGCCGCGGGTCACTAGCCCGGTTCTCCCCGCTGCCGTCGTCGCCGGCGGCGAGCGCACCTGTGGAGGGGACGAGGATGACCGCCCGATCGGCGAAGCCGGCGCCGCAGCGCCCGGTCCGCCGGACCCCCGCCAAGGTGCGCCCGCCGCGGGTCGTGCGGACGCCGCCCGGCCCGCGCGGGCTCTACACCCGCGCCCGGCGGGCCTGGGACCGCCCGCTCACGGCGTACTACCTCATCCTCGGCGCCCCCCTGCTGATCACCGTGCTGGGCCTGGTGATGGTCTACTCGGCCTCCCAGATCAAGGCCCTGCAGTCCGGTCTGGCGCCGTCGTACTTCTTCCGCAAGCAGCTGCTGGCGGCCGCGATCGGCGGCGGGCTGCTGCTGCTCGCCTCCCGTATGCCGGTGCGCCGGCACCGGTCGCTGGCCTATCCGCTGCTCGCCGGCTCGGTCTTCCTGCTCGGCATGGTGCAGATCCCGGGCATCGGCGTCTCGGTCAACGGCAACCAGAACTGGCTGAGCCTGGGCGGGCCTTTCCAGGTGCAACCGAGCGAGTTCGCCAAGCTCGCGCTCGTCCTGTGGGCCGCCGACCTGCTGGCCCGCAAGGAGGAGAAGAAACTTCTGACGCAGTGGAAGCAGCTGCTGGTTCCCCTGACGCCGGTGACATTTCTCGTACTCGGGCTGATCATGCTCGGCGGCGACATGGGCACCACGATCATTCTCACCGCGATCCTCTTCGGCCTGCTGTGGCTGGCCGGCGCCCCGACCCGGCTGTTCGCCGGGGTGCTGGGCGCCGCGGCCGTGCTCGGCCTGCTGCTGATCAAGACCAGCGCCCACCGGATGTCCCGCCTCGCCTGCATCGGCGCGACCGATCCGGGCCCCGGCGACCAGTGCTGGCAGGCCGTGCACGGCATCTACGCGCTGGCCTCCGGCGGCCTCTTCGGTTCCGGGCTCGGGGCGAGTATGGAAAAATGGGGGGAACTCCCCGAACCGCACACCGACTTCATCTTCGCCATCACCGGGGAGGAACTGGGCCTGGCGGGGACGCTGTCGGTGCTCGCCCTCTTCGCGGCTCTAGGCTATGCGGGTATCCGCGTGGCCGGACGCACGGAGGACCCCTTCGTACGGTACGCAGCGGGTGGTGTGACCACCTGGATCATGGCCCAGGCCGTGATCAACATCGGTGCGGTGCTCGGCCTCCTGCCGATCGCCGGTGTCCCGCTCCCGCTGTTCTCCTACGGGGGCTCGGCCCTGCTGCCGACGATGTTCGCCGTCGGGCTGCTGATCGCCTTCGCGCGTGACGAGCCCGCCGCACGGGCGGCGTTGACGGCACGGTCGGCGCGGAAGCCGGCTCCCGGCAGGAAACCGGCTGGGGTGAGATGGAAGACGATGCGACGGCGCGTTAAGAGGCGGCCGTCCGGAGAGCGGTGAATTTCGGTGCATGTCGTACTCGCCGGTGGGGGGACCGCCGGCCACATCGAGCCCGCGCTCGCCCTCGCGGACGCCCTGCGCAGGCAGGACCCGACCGTGGGGATCACGGCACTCGGCACGGAGCGCGGCCTGGAGACCCGGCTGGTCCCCGAGCGCGGCTACGAGCTGGGACTGATCCCGGCGGTACCGCTGCCCCGCAAGCCCACCCCCGAACTCATCACCGTCCCCGGACGGCTGCGCGGCACGATCAAGGCCGCCGAGCAGATCCTGGAGCGCACCAAGGCGGACTGCGTCGTCGGCTTCGGCGGCTATGTGGCGCTGCCCGGCTATCTGGCCGCCAAGCGGCTCGGCGTGCCGATCGTCGTCCACGAGGCCAACGCCCGCCCCGGCCTGGCCAACAAGATCGGCTCGCGCTACGCCACGTACGTAGCCGTCAGCACCCCGGACAGCAAGCTACGCGGCGCCCGTTATGTCGGCATTCCGCTGCGCCGCTCGATCGCCACCCTGGACCGCGCCGCGATGCGCCCCGAGGCGCGCGCCGCGTTCGGCCTCGACCCCAACCTGCCGACCCTGCTGGTGTCCGGCGGTTCCCAGGGCGCCCGCCGGCTGAACGAGGTCGTCCAGGCCGCGGTCCCGGTGCTCCAGCGCTCCGGCATCCAGGTGCTGCACGCGGTCGGCCCGAAGAACGAACTGCCGCACGTGGACAACATGCCGGGAATGCCCCCCTATGTCCCGGTACCGTACGTGGACCGGATGGATCTCGCGTACGCCGCGGCCGACATGATGCTCTGCCGCGCGGGCGCGATGACCGTCGCCGAGTTGTCCGCCGTCGGGCTCCCGGCCGCCTTCGTCCCGCTGCCCATCGGCAACGGCGAGCAGCGGCTCAACGCCCAGCCGCTGGTCAACGCCGGCGGCGGCCTGCTGGTCGACGACGCCCAGCTCACCCCGGACTGGGTGCAGGACAACGTGCTCCCGGTCCTGGGCGATCCGCACCGGCTGTACGAGATGTCCCGCGCGGCCGCCGAGTTCGGCCGCCGGGACGCCGACGAGCTGCTGGTCGGCATGGTCTACGACGCGATCGAGCAGCGCCGCAAGTAGCGGACGAGAGAAGGCGGAGAGCGTGGCCGGACCGACCACCGCCAGGCGCGGAGCGAAGAAGTCGCGGTCCGGCCCGCCCTCTTCACCGCGGTCCGGCGGCCTTCGCCTCCGGCTGCCGCGCCCGCGGCTGCGCCGTCCGGGCCGCCGCGGTGTGATCATCGTTGTGGTTCTCGCGGCCCTGCTGGGCGGGTTCGGCGCCTGGGCGCTCTACGGCTCGGACTGGCTCCGGCTGGAGCGCGTCCGGGCCTCCGGCACCGACGTGCTCACCCCGGAGCAGGTGGTCGCCGCCGCCTCCGCGCCGATGGGCGCTCCGCTCGTCTCCGTGGACACCGACGCGGTGCGACGCCGGCTGCTGGCCCGGCTCCCGCGCCTCAAGAGTGTTGACATCACCCGTTCCTGGCCGCACACCCTCGGACTGGAAGTGACCGAACGGACGCCGGAACTGCTGCTGCGAGCGAACGGGAAGTTCGTGGAAGTGGACGGCGAGGGCGTCCGTTTCGCCACGGTGAGCCACGCGCCCCCCGGTATCCCGCTTCTGGAAATGACCGTTTCCGACTCCCCGAGCCTGCGCCGTTTCGGAACCAGCCGTTTGCTGCGCGCCGCGGTCACCGTCGCCCGGGACCTCCCGGACGCCGTCCGCAAGGACATCCGCACGCTCCGGATGCGCTCCTATGACTCCGTCACCCTCGAACTCGCAGGTGGCCGCACGGTGATGTGGGGCAGCAGCGAACAGGGCGCCGAAAAGGCGAAGGTGCTGGCCGAGCTGATGAAGGCCGCGCGTGACGCGCGCCACCTCGACATCTCGGTGCCCAGCGCGCCCGCGGTGTCCGGGAGTTGACGTACCGAGGCGCAGGCCAGCACCCTGGATGGCTACGACTATGGGTGATCACATAGGGTGAAAAGAAAAACGGGAGGTTCGGCGTGTTCGTTGAACGCGCGCGCCTTGTCGACTTAGTGTCTCGTTCCAAAGGGACCGTGGAACCAGGAACACAGGCACAGTAACCCTAAACTTCAGGGTTAGGGTTCGGGTCGGCAGAGCGGACCATCCCTTCGGCATCAGTCGGCGTCCACACGCAATGTGCGGCGACGACACGTAAATCGAGGCGAGAGGCCTTCGACGTGGCAGCACCGCAGAACTACCTCGCAGTCATCAAGGTCGTCGGCATCGGCGGCGGTGGCGTGAACGCCATCAACCGGATGATCGAGGTCGGGCTCAAGGGCGTCGAGTTCATCGCGATCAACACCGATGCGCAGGCGTTGCTGATGAGCGACGCCGACGTCAAGCTCGACGTCGGCCGCGAGATGACGCGCGGACTCGGCGCCGGCGCCAACCCGGACGTGGGCCGCAAGGCGGCCGAGGACCACCGCGAGGAGATCGAGGAGGTCCTCAAGGGGGCCGACATGGTCTTCGTGACCGCGGGTGAGGGCGGCGGGACGGGCACTGGCGGTGCTCCGGTCGTCGCCAACATCGCCCGCTCGCTGGGGGCCCTGACGATCGGTGTGGTCACCCGGCCGTTCACCTTCGAGGGCCGGCGCCGCGCCAACCAGGCCGAGGACGGCATCGCGAGCCTTCGCGAAGAGGTCGACACCCTCATCGTGATCCCCAACGACCGTCTGCTGTCCATCTCGGACCGCCAGGTGAGCGTGCTCGACGCGTTCAAGTCCGCGGACCAGGTGCTGCTGTCGGGTGTCCAGGGCATCACCGACCTCATCACCACCCCCGGTCTGATCAACCTCGACTTCGCCGACGTCAAGTCCGTGATGTCCGAGGCCGGCTCGGCGCTCATGGGCATCGGCTCGGCGCGCGGCGACGACCGCGCGGTCGCCGCAGCGGAGATGGCGATCTCCTCGCCGCTCCTGGAGGCGTCGATCGACGGTGCCCGCGGCGTGCTGCTCTCCATCTCCGGCGGCTCCGACCTCGGCCTCTTCGAGATCAACGAGGCCGCGCAGCTGGTCAGCGAGGCCGCGCACCCCGAGGCCAACATCATCTTCGGCGCGGTCATCGACGACGCGCTGGGCGACGAGGTCCGTGTCACGGTCATCGCCGCGGGCTTCGACGGCGGTCAGCCGCCGGCCCGCCGGGACACCCAGCAGGCCGGTATGCCCTCCCCGAAGCGCGACGAGCCCGCCCCGGCGCCGGTCCGCCCGACCGCGCCCCCGGTCGAGCCGCCCCGCCCCGCGCCGTCGTTCGGCGGCCTGGGCGCGGTCCCGCCGGTCCGGGACGAGGCCCCGGCGTCCGAGTCCCCGTCGCTGGGCGAGGTGTCCACCCCGCCGGCCGGCGGCCCCTCGGTTCCCCCGGCCCGTCCGTACTCGGACTCCGCGGCCGAGGAACTGGACGTTCCCGACTTCCTGAAGTGACGTAAGCACCGACGTGATAGGGCAACAGCACCACGTGAGCGGCGCGCACTTCGCCTTCACCGACCGGTGGGGCGGGGTGAGCGCCGCTCCGTATGAGCAGCTCAATCTGGGCGGCGCGGTCGGCGACGACCCGGCCGCCGTCCGCGCCAACCGCGACCTGGTGGCCCGGGACCTGGGCCTGGACCCGGCCGCGGTGGTCTGGATGAACCAGGTCCATGGCCGGGACGTGGCCGTGGTCGACGGACCCTGGGGGGAGGGCGGGATCCCGTCCGTGGACGCGGTGGTGACCACGCGTCGTGGCCTGGCGCTGGCCGTGCTCACCGCCGACTGCACCCCGGTCCTGCTCGCCGACCCGGTCGCCGGGGTGGCGGGCGCCGCGCACGCCGGCCGGCCGGGGCTGGTCGCCGGGGTCGTCCCGGAGGTCCTCGCCGCCATGGCCGAGCTGGGCGCGGAGCCGTCCCGGATCCTCGCGTACACCGGGCCCGCGGTCTGCGGACGCTGCTACGAGGTGCCCGCGGAGATGCGCGCCGAGGTCGCCGCGGTGGTGCCGGAATCCTGGGGGACCACCTCCTGGGGCACCCCGTCGGTGGACGTCACCGCAGGGGTGCGCGCCCAACTCGCCGCGAAGGGCGTGCAGTTGCGGGCGCAATCGCCGATCTGCACCCGGGAGTCGGCGGACCACTACTCGTACCGGCGCGACCGCACGACCGGGCGGCTCGCGAGTTACGTATGGCTCGGGGGCGGCCCCGGAGAGGCTGAGCTGTGACCGACGACCGCAGAACGCAACTGGCCGACAACCTGGCGCGGGTGGAGGATCGTATCTCCACAGCCTGCGCCAAGGCCGGCCGGTCACGGGACGAGGTCACGCTGATCGTCGTCACCAAGACCTACCCCGCGAGCGACGTCCGGCTGCTCGCGGAGCTGGGGGTGCGGCAGGTCGCGGAGAACCGCGATCAGGAAGCGGCACCCAAAGCGGCCGAATGTGCCGATTTGCCGCTGACTTGGCACTTCGTCGGTCAATTGCAGACCAACAAGGTGCGGTCGGTGGCCGGCTACGCCGGCGTCGTCCAGTCGGTCGACCGGCCCCGGCTCGTCACCGCGCTCTCCCGGGAGGCGGTCCGTGCCGGGCGGGAGCTGGGCTGTCTGATCCAGGTGGCATTTGACGTCGAGTCAGGACAGAACGGGCGCATCACGGGAGACCGTGGCGGGGTGGCGCCGGAAGGTGTCGCGGAACTCGCCGAGGCGATCACCGCCGCGCAAGGGCTGCGTCTGGACGGTCTGATGTCGGTCGCGCCGCTGGCCGGGCCGTACGCGGGACGTCAACGCGCCGCTTTCGAGCGGCTCATGGAAATCTCATCCGACCTGCGCGTGACCCATCCTGCTGCCACCATGGTGTCCGCAGGCATGAGCGCGGACCTCGAAGACGCGGTGGCGGCCGGGGCGACACATGTGCGCATCGGTACCGCGGTACTCGGAGTCCGACCACGGCTCGGGTAACGTCGCCAAGCAAGTCGGACCACAGCACAAAATATGGTCATTCCCGCAGGAGGCGGGCAGGCCGAGTGGATCCAAGGGCCCCGGTGACGGAGCCGATCCACCACAGAGCGGAGGACGCAGAGAATGGCCGGCGCGATGCGCAAGATGGCGGTCTACCTCGGCCTCGTGGAGGACGATGGGTACGACGGCCGGGGGTTCGACCCCGACGACGAGTTCGAGCCCGAGCTGGACCCGGAGCCCGATCGGGGACGGCGCCAACAGCACCAAGTCCCGGCCGAAACACGCCCGGAACGGGAGGAACCGGTCCGTGCCGTGACGCCTCCCGCGCCGCGTGAACCCGCCCCGCTCGCCGCGGAAAGCGGACGACCCGCGCGTATCGCCCCCGTGGCATCCATCACACCCGAACGCCCGAGCCTGGAGAAGAACGCACCGGTGATCATGCCCAAAGTTGTGTCCGAGCGGGAGCCTTACCGCATCACCACACTGCACCCCCGGACCTACAACGAAGCCCGTACCATCGGGGAACACTTCCGTGAGGGCACTCCGGTGATCATGAATCTCACGGAGATGGACGACACCGACGCGAAGCGACTTGTCGACTTTGCGGCCGGTCTGGTCTTCGGACTGCACGGGAGCATTGAGCGGGTGACGCAGAAGGTGTTCCTGTTGTCGCCTGCTAACGTCGATGTCACGGCGGAGGACAAGGCCCGTATCGCAGAGGGCGGATTCTTCAACCAGAGCTGAGACGCAACACCGGGCACACCAAGGCCGTAAGGTCGGCACAGGAACACACAAGGGGAGAGGGAAGCGCGAGATGAGTGTCGCTGGTCAGGTGATCTACATCGCGCTGTACTGCTTCCTGATCCTGCTGATCTTCCGCCTGGTGATGGACTATGTCTTCCAGTTCGCCCGTTCATGGCAACCCGGCAAGGCGATGGTGGTGATTCTTGAGGCCACCTACACTGTCACCGATCCGCCACTCAAGCTTCTGCGGCGGGTCATCCCGCCGCTGCGTCTCGGGGGCGTGGCGCTCGACCTGTCCTTCTTCGTATTGATGATCATCGTCTACATCCTGATCACCGTCGTGAGGTCGGTGTTGTTGGTGTGAACGATACGGTCTTGCCGATTGCCGACGACTACGTTGAGGTGAAGTAGAGATGCCGTTGACCCCCGAGGATGTGCGGAACAAGCAGTTCACGACCGTCCGCCTCCGAGAAGGCTATGACGAGGACGAGGTCGATGCCTTTCTCGACGAGGTCGAGGCCGAACTGACCCGCCTGCTCCGGGAGAACGAGGACCTGCGCGCCAAGCTGGCCGCCGCCACTCGTGCCGCCGCGCAGAACCAGCAGCAGGGTCTGCGCAAGGGTCCCGACCAGCAGCAGGAGCAGCAGCAGCGGCCGGGGGCCCCGGTGCCCGCCGCCATATCCGGTCCGCAGCCGGTTCCGCCGCAGCAGCAGGGGATGGGTGGCCCGCCCCAACTGCCCGGTGGTGCACCGCAGCTGCCTCCCGGTCCCGGTGGCCACGGTCCGGGTCCACAGGGTCCGCACGGTCCCGGCCCGATGGGCCAGGGCGGCCCGCTGGGCGGTCCGCTGGGCGGCCCCGGACAGCAACTGCCGCAGCCGGCCCAGCAGCAGGGCGGCCCCGGCGGTGACAGCGCGGCCCGCGTGCTGTCGCTGGCACAGCAGACCGCCGACCAGGCGATCGCGGAGGCCCGTTCCGAGGCCAACAAGATCGTCGGCGAGGCGCGCAGTCGTGCCGAGGGCCTGGAGCGGGACGCCCGCGCCAAGGCCGACGCGCTGGAGCGGGACGCGCAGGAGAAGCACCGCGTGGCGATGGGCTCGCTGGAGTCGGCCCGCGCGACGCTGGAGCGCAAGGTCGAGGACCTGCGCGGCTTCGAGCGCGAGTACCGCACCCGTCTGAAGTCGTACCTGGAGAGCCAGCTGCGTCAGCTGGAGAACCAGTCCGACGACTCGCTGGCTCCGCCGCGGACCCCGGCTGCCCCCTCGCTGCCGCCGTCGCCGTCGATGGCGTCGGCCGGTGCGGGCACCATGGGCGGCAACCACACCATGGGTGGCGGCCAGTCGATGGGCGGCAACCACTCCATGAGCAGCCCGTCCAGCGGTGGCCCGTCCTACGGCGGCCAGCAGCAGATGTCGCCGGCGATGACCCAGCCGATGGCACCGGTGCGGCCGCAGGGGCCGTCGCCGATGCAGCAGACGCCGTCGCCGATGCGTGGCTTCCTCATCGACGAGGACGACAACTGACGGACGGCTGACGCCGGTACGGCGCGCGGAGTCGGCAATCAGGGCCGGGCCCCGAGGGATCTCCCTCGGGGCCCGGCCCTGTTCGTGCCGCCGTGCGGGCGCCGATCGTCCGCCGTCGTCCGTGCGGGGGGCGCGGCGGTGGTACGCGGGGGCGGACAAGAGCGAGGGCCCCGGCGCGCGGTGCGCCGGGGCCCGGTCGTGCTCTGCCGTGCTTCCGTGCTCCGTTATGCCTTGCGGAGGTGGAAGGTCAGGGACAGCGCCTCGTCGGTGAAGGCCGGGCCGTAGGAACCGTCCGGCTCACCGGCGGCGAAGTCGGTGGCCAGCACCTCGTCGGCGATCAGCGTGGCGTGGTCGGCCAGTGCCGTGCGCACCTCGTCGTCGGCGGCGGCCCAGCGGAGCGCGATCCGGTCGGCGACGTCCAGGCCGCTGTTCTTGCGGGCCTCCTGGATCAGCCGGATCGCGTCGCGGGCCAGGCCGGCGCGGCGCAGCTCCGGGGTGATCTCCAGGTCGAGGGCGACCGTCGCGCCCTGGTCGGAGGCGACCGACCAGCCCTCGCGCGGGGTTTCGGTGATGATGACCTCTTCGGGAGTGAGGCCGACCGTCTCGCCGTCCACCTCGACGCTCGCCGTGCCCTCGCGCAGCGCGAGCGAGAGGGCGGCGGCGTCCGCGCCGGCGATCGCCTTGGCGACCGCCTGGACGCCCTTGCCGAACCGCTTGCCCAGGGCCCGGAAGTTGGCCTTGGCGGTGGTGTCCACCAGGGAGCCGCCCACTTCGGACAGCGAGGCCAGCGAGCTGACGTTCAGCTCCTCGGCGATCTGGGCGCGCAGGTCCTCGGAGAGGTCCGCGAAGCCGTGGGCGCCGACCAGGGCGCGGGACAGTGGCTGGCGGGTCTTGACGCCGGACTCGGCGCGGGTGGCGCGGCCCAGCTCGACCAGCCGGCGCACCAACTGCATCTGCGCGGAGAGCGCCGGGTCGATCAGCGCGCGGTCGGCCACCGGCCAGGTGGTGAGGTGGACCGAATCCGGGGCGTCCGGGGTGACCGGGACGACCAGGTCCTGCCAGACCCGCTCGGTGATGAACGGGACGAGCGGAGCCATCAGCCGGGTGACCGTCTCGACGACGTCGTGCAGGGTGCGCAGCGCGGCCGCGTCGCCCTGCCAGAAGCGGCGGCGGGAGCGGCGGACGTACCAGTTGGAGAGGTCGTCGACGAAGGCGGAGAGCAGCTTGCCGGCGCGCTGGGTGTCGTAGCTCTCCAGGGCCTCGGTCACGCCCTCGACCAGGGTGTTGAGCTCGCCGAGCAGCCAGCGGTCCAGCAGCGGGCGGTCGGCCGGGGCCGGGTCGGCGGCGGACGGTGCCCAGCCGGAGGTGCGGGCGTAGAGCGCCTGGAAGGCGACGGTGTTCCAGTACGTCAGCAGGGTCTTGCGGACGACTTCCTGGATGGTGCCGTGGCCGACGCGGCGGGCCGCCCAGGGGGAGCCGCCGGCCGCCATGAACCAGCGGACCGCGTCGGCGCCGTGCTGGTCCATGAGCGGGATCGGCTGGAGGGTGTTGCCCAGGTGCTTGGACATCTTCCGGCCGTCCTCGGCGAGGATGTGGCCCAGGCAGACCACGTTCTCGTACGAGGACTTGTCGAAGACCAGGGTGCCGACGGCCATCAGGGTGTAGAACCAGCCGCGGGTCTGGTCGATGGCCTCGGAGATGAACTGCGCCGGGTACCGCTTCTCGAAGAGCTCCTTGTTGCGGTACGGGTAGCCCCACTGCGCGAACGGCATCGAGCCGGAGTCGTACCAGGCGTCGATGACCTCAGGGACGCGGGTCGCCTCCAGGGCGCAGCCCTCGTGGGTGCAGCCGAAGGTGACCGCGTCGATGAACGGGCGGTGCGGGTCCAGGCCGGACTGGTCGGTGCCGGTCAGCTCGGACAGCTCGGCGAGCGAGCCGACGCAGGTCAGGTGGCCCTCCTCGCAGCGCCAGATGGGCAGCGGGGTGCCCCAGTAGCGGTTGCGGGAGAGCGCCCAGTCGATGTTGTTGTTCAGCCAGTCGCCGAACCGGCCGTGCTTGACCGACTCCGGGAACCAGTTGGTGTTCTCGTTCTCCCGCAGCAGGGCGTCCTTGACCGCGGTGGTGCGGATGTACCACGACGGCTGGGCGTAGTAGAGCAGCGCAGTGTGGCAGCGCCAGCAGTGCGGGTAGCTGTGCTCGTAGGCGACGTGGCGGAAGAGCAGACCGCGGGCGTCGAGGTCGGCGACCAGCGCCTCGTCGGCCTTCTTGAAGAACTGGCCGCCGACGAGCGGCAGTTGCTCCTCGAAGGTGCCGTCCGGGCGGACCGGGTTGACCACCGGGAGGCCGTAGGCGCGGCAGGTCCTGAGGTCGTCCTCACCGAAGGCGGGGGCCTGGTGGACGAGGCCGGTGCCGTCGTCGGTGGTGACGTACTCGGCGTTGACGACGAAGTTGGCGCCGTCGAGGTCGACGAGCTGGAAGGGGCGGTCGTAGGCCCAGCGCTCCATCTCGCGGCCGGTGAACGTCTCGCCGGTGGCCGTCCAGCCCTCGCCCAGCGCCTTCTCCAGCAGCGGCTCGGCGACGACCAGATGCTCGCTGCCGTCCGTGGCGACGACGTAGGTGACGTCGGGGTGGGCGGCGACGGCGGTGTTGGAGACCAGGGTCCAGGGGGTGGTCGTCCAGACCAGGAGGGCGGCCCGGCCGGCCAGCGGGCCGGAGGTCAGCGGCAGGCGGACGAAGACCGAGGGGTCGACGACCGTTTCGTAGCCCTGCGCCAGCTCGTGGTCCGACAGGCCGGTGCCGCAGCGCGGGCACCACGGGGCGACGCGGTGGTCCTGGACCAGCAGGCCCTTGTTGAAGATCTCCTTCAGGGACCACCACACCGACTCGATGTAGTCGGGGTCCATGGTGCGGTACGGGGTGTCCAGGTCCGTCCAGTAGCCCATGCGCGTGGTGAGCGCGGCGAAGGCGTCGGTGTGCCGGGTCACCGACTCGCGGCACTTGGCGTTGAACTCGGCGATGCCGTACGCCTCGATGTCCTTCTTGCCGCTGAAGCCCAGCTCCTTCTCCACGGCCAGCTCGACCGGGAGGCCGTGGCAGTCCCAGCCGGCCTTGCGGTCGACGTGGTAGCCCTGCATGGTGCGGAACCGGGGGAAGACGTCCTTGAAGACGCGGGCCTCGATGTGGTGGGCGCCGGGCATGCCGTTGGCCGTCGGGGGGCCCTCGTAGAAGACCCACTCGGGGCGGCCCTCGGACTGCTGGAGGGTGCGGGCGAAGACCTTCCGCTCCTGCCAGAAGTCGAGCACCGCGTGTTCCAGGGCGGGCAGGTCTACCTGGGCGGGTACCGGTCGGTACTGGGGTGTGGGACTCATCGGTTCCTCCGGCGGACACCTGGGTGCGTTCTCCGACCGGAGGGACGAGAGCGCTGGCTCCCGCGGTACCACCCTCCTTGGCGGTGCGCGCCGCACCGCCCCCTCATTGGGGTCGCGCTGCCGGTTCTAGTCGCCGGTGGATCCGCGGCCCGTGGGCGGGGTCCGCTGCTCTCCGGCTTTCTTCCGGCGGCTCCGGGGTGATCTTCACGTCATGCACGCCTCCGGGCTCGCACCGTCCCCGGATCGCTGCAGGCTGCGTATGACGCTACTCGTCCCATCGACGCCTTTCGCTGGGCCCCAGTGTAAAGGGCCGGGCCGACACCGGCCGACCGGAATTCGGGCCGCCGGCCGCCGCTCGGCGGCTGACCCGAATGCCGGGACCCGCGCAGTCGGTCGTCCGGGGGCGGATTACCGCGCGGACAGCGGGGCACAAACGAGGCAGACCGGACGTACGGTCCCGGTGGCGGGGTGGCCGGGCGGTGCGTCCCGTTGCCGCGTGCCGTGAGGCGATTTATCGTTCCGGTCACGATTCGCGAACAAGATCACATATGTGAAGGGGTCGCGGCCATGGTGGCGAAGAAGTCCGCCGCGGAGAAGACCACGACGTCCGCCGGGCCCACTGACGAGGACGTCGCGCAGCAGTCCGCGCGCGAGGAGGCGACCGGGCCCGCGCCGGAGAAGGCGGCCGCGAAGAAGGCCGCCGGGAAGAAGGCGCCGGCCAAGAAGGCTGTCGCGAAGAAGGCGCCGGCCAAGAAGGCGGCGCCCGCCAAGGCCGCGGCCAAGAAGACGGCGGCGAAGAAGACCGCCGCGAAGAAGGCGGCCACGAAGAAGACGACCGCCGCGAAGAAGCCGGCGGCGAAGAAGGCGACCGTCGCGAAGGCGGCGGCCGGGGAGACGGCCGGGCCGGCGGAGGAGACGGGAGCCAAGACGGTGGTGGCGAAGAGGACGGTGGCCGCGCCGGCCACGGACGGTGCGGAGTCCGGGGCGCCCCCGGCCCGTACGGCCGCGGCACCCGGCGAACTCGCGGTACGGGCCGGTGAGGAGCCGTGGACGCCGGCGGAGGTGGCCGAGGCGCGGACCGGCCTGATGGACGAGGTGGGCCGGCTGCGGGCGGAGATCGCCGCGGCCGAGGACGCCATCGCCGGGCTGATGCGGGACTCCGGGGACGGCGCGGGCGACGACGAGGCCGACACCGGCACCAAGAACATCACCCGCGAGCACGAACTGGCGCTGGCCTCCAACGCCCGCGAGATGCTGCACCAGACCGAGCGGGCGCTCGGCCGGCTGGACGCCGGCACCTACGGCCTGTGCGAGAACTGCGGCCAGCCGATCGGCAAGGCGCGGATGCAGGCGTTCCCGCGGGCGACGCTCTGTGTGGAGTGCAAGCAGAAGCAGGAGCGGCGCTGAGCCGTGCGCCGCCGCGCCGGGCGAGCCGGCCGGCACCCGTCCGGCCCGTTCCCGCAGGCGGGTGCCGTACTCTCGTGGGCAGCCGGGCTGGGCCTGGTGAAGGACTCGACGGGCTGAGGGACGCACACGTGGCAGAGGCGGAACGCATCACCGGTACGCCGGAATCCGAACCGGGTTCCGGGGCGGACACCGCGGCGGGATCCGAAGGGGG
This sequence comes from Streptomyces sp. S186, assembly GCF_051603415.1. Taxonomy (NCBI): domain Bacteria; kingdom Bacillati; phylum Actinomycetota; class Actinomycetes; order Kitasatosporales; family Streptomycetaceae; genus Streptomyces; species Streptomyces sp. S186. The sequence continues at coordinate 6,126,258 of NZ_CP193932.1, forward strand.
CCGGCCGGCGGAGGGCGAGCGGCCGACCGGGCGCGGCAAGCGGCGGATCGCCGCGCTGCTGCTGGTGGCCGCGGTCGTCTACCTCCTCGACCTGGGCAGCAAGCTCGCGGTGGTCGCCAAGCTGGAGCACCACGCGCCGGTCGAGATCGTCGGGACGCTGCTGCAGTTCAGCGTGATCCGCAACCGCGGGGCCGCCTTCGGGTTCGGCGAGGCGCTGACGGTGTTCCTGACCATCATCGCCGCGGTGGTGATCGTGGTGATCGCCCGGATCGCCCGCAAGCTCCGCAGCCTGCCCTGGGCGATCGCGCTGGGCCTGCTGCTGGGCGGCGCGTTCGGCAACCTCACCGACCGGATCTTCCGCTCGCCCGGCGTCTTCCAGGGCGCGGTGGTGGACTTCATCGCCCCGGCCCACTTCGCGGTCTTCAACCTCGCCGACTCCGCCATCGTCTGCGGCGGCGTGCTGATCGTGCTGCTGTCCTTCCGGGGCCTGGACCCGGACGGGACGCTCCACAAGGACTGACGGCCGGTCCGCGTCCCGGCCCGGTGGCCGGGGCCCTCCGCCGGGCGGGGCAGTGCCGGGGGACTGCCATACTCGTGGGGTGAGCACCTTCCCCGAGATCCGCACCCTGCCCGTACCGGACGGCCTGGAGGGCGAGCGCGTGGACGCCGCGCTGGCCCGCATGTTCGGCTTCTCCCGGACGAAGGCCGCCGAGCTGGCGTCGGCCGGCAAGGTCCGGGTCGACGGCTCCGAGGTGATGAAGTCCGAGCGGGTGCACGGGGGCGCCTGGCTGGAGGTCGAGATGCCGCCGGCGGCCGCGCCGGTGGAGATCGTGGCCGAGCCCGTCGAGGGCATGGAGATCGTGCACGACGACGAGGACGTCGTGGTGATCGGCAAGCCGGTGGGGGTCGCCGCGCACCCCAGCCCCGGCTGGAGCGGCACCACCGTCATCGGCGGCCTGGCCGCGGCCGGGTACCGGATCTCCACCTCCGGGGCGGCCGAGCGGCAGGGCATCGTGCACCGTCTCGACGTCGGCACCTCCGGGCTGATGGTGGTCGCCAAGTCGGAGCGGGCGTACACCTCGCTGAAGCGGCAGTTCAAGGAGCGGGTGCCGGACAAGCGCTACCACGCGCTGGTGCAGGGCCACCCGGACCCGCTGAGCGGCACCATCGACGCCCCCATCGGGCGGCACCCGAACCACGACTACAAGTGGGCGGTGACCGCCGACGGCAAGCCCTCGGTCACCCACTACGACCTGATCGAGGCGTTCCGGGCGGCCAGCCTGCTGGACATCAAGCTGGAGACCGGCCGGACGCACCAGATCCGGGTGCACATGTCCGCGCACCGGCACCCCTGCGTCGGCGACCTGACCTACGGCGCGGACCCCACCCTCGCCAAGCGGCTGGGCGTCGCCCGGCAGTGGCTGCACGCGGTGCGGCTGGGTTTCGAGCACCCCTCGGACGGGCGCTGGGTGGAGTTCGAGAACGCCTACCCGGCGGATCTCCAGCACGCGCTGGACACCGTCCGGGAGGAGAGCTACTGACGTCCGGGGCGTGAAAGCGGGCATCTGATCACTTCGTGGCACGCTTGGGGCGGAATGTGATCGAAATCGACCGCCTCGGAGCGTAGCCACCGTGGATCAGTTGGCCCTGCTGTTCGTCCTCCTCCTCGGAGCGGTGGTGATGGTGCCGCTCGGCGACCGGCTGGGCCTGCCCTCGCCGGTGCTGATGACGCTCGCGGGCGCGGTGCTGGCACTGCTCCCGTTCGTGCCCAACGTCCAGGTGCCGCCGGAATACATCCTGCCGATCGTGCTGCCGCCGCTGCTCTACGCGGCCGTCCAGCGCACCTCCTGGCGGCAGTTCACCGCCAACATCCGGCCGATCTTCCTGCTCGCCGTGCTGCTGGTCTTCGCCACCACGGCGGCGGTCGCGGCGGTGGCCCAGGCGGTGGTGCCCGGGATGCCGGTGGCCGCCGCGGTGGTCCTGGGGGCGCTGGTCGCCCCGCCCGACCCGGTGGCCGCCACCGCGGTGGCCGGCAAACTCGGGCTGCCCCGCCGCATGGTCTCCATCCTGGAGGGCGAGGGGCTGTTCAACGACGTCACCGCGATCGTGCTGTACCACGTCGCGCTGGCCGCGGTGGTCAGCGGCAGCTTCTCGGTGCCCGGCGCGGTGGGCTCGCTGGTGCTCTCCGCCGTCGTCGCCATAGCGGTCGGCCTGGCGCTCGGCTGGGTCACCAACCAGCTGATGGGACGGCTGGGCGATCCGACCCTGCAGATCGGGCTGACGCTGCTGGTGCCGTTCGTGTCGTACGTGCTGGCCGAGGAGTTCAAGGGGTCGGGCGTGCTCGCGGTGCTGACCTGCGGGCTGTTCCTGGCCGAGTACGCGGTCGACGCGGACGACGTGCTGGGCCGGCTGGCCGGCTACACCTTCTGGGAGGTCGTCGACACCCTCGTCACCGGCGTCGCCTTCGGGCTGATCGGCCTGGAGCTGCACACCATCATCGGCGCCGCCGCCGGCCGCTGGGGCCCGATGCTGGGCGCCGGCGCCGCGGTGGTGGCGGTGGTCGTCGCGGTGCGTCTGGTGTGGCTGCTGCCCGCGGCCTGGCTCGCCAAGCGGATGCACAAGCGCCGGGACTACGACGAGGAGATCCCGATGAGCTGGCGCGAGACGGTCATCATGTGGTGGTCCGGGATGCGCGGGGTGGCCTCGGTGGCGCTGGCGCTGGCCATCCCGTTCGGCGTGGACGGCGGGCCCTTCCCGGCCCGCGACGAGATCCTCTTCATCGCCTTCGCGGTGGTGCTCGCCACCCTGGTCGTCCAGGGGCTGACGCTGCCGTGGCTGGTGCGCAGGCTGCGGGTGCGGGCCGACACCGACGCGGCGGACGCGCTGGAGCGGGAGCTGGCGCTGCGGGTGATCAGGGCGTCCAAGCGGCGGCTGAAGGAGGTCCTGGAGGTCGAGGAGGTGTCCGACGAGGTCGCCGACCAACTGGCCCGCCGGGCCTACGACATCGGGGCCCGGATCGCGCCGGACATCGTCGACGACGAGCGGCGCGAGCTGTTCGAGAAGCGCATCTCCCGGCTGAAGAAGGTCCAGCGGATCCAGAACGAGATGCTCTCGGCCGCCCGGCACGAGGTGCTGGCGGCGCGCAGCGAACCGGGCGCCGACCCGGAGATCGTCGACCGGGTGCTGCGCCATCTGGACGTGCGGAGCCTGCGGGCGGCTCCTTAGGACGTGTCCCCAGGGCACTGGGCGCGCCCGTGCTCCTCGGCGGACGGCGCCGGCGCGGTGGCGATCCGCGGCAGCGCGTAGGCGTGCTCGGTGCGCAGCCACTCGATCATCCGCTCGCGGACCTGGCAGCGCACCGTCCACAGCGCGTCCGAGTCCCGGGCGGTGACCAGGGCGCGCACCACGATGGTGGACGGGGTGGTGTCGGTGACCACCAGGCTCCAGGACCGGCCGTCCCACTCCGGGCTCTCCTGGAGCAGCTCGTGCAGATGCTGCCGCATCTTCTCCACCGGGGCGGAGTGGTCGAGATGGAAGAAGACCGCGCCGGTCATCTGGGCGCCGCCGCGCGACCAGTTCTCGAACGGCTTGCTGGTGAAGTACGACACCGGCATGGTGATCCGGCGCTCGTCCCAGGTCCGCACGCTCAGGAACGTCAGCGTGATCTCCTCGACGGTGCCCCACTGGCCGTCCACCACCACGGTGTCCCCGATGCGGACCATGTCGCCGAACGCGATCTGGAGTCCGGCGAAGAGATTGCCCAGCGTGGACTGGGCGGCGATACCGGCGACGATGCCCACCAGCCCGGCGGACGCCAGCACGGACGTGCCCACCGCCCTCATCTGCGGGAACGTCAGCAGCATCGAGGCCGCCGCGATCACGATCACGGCCGCGGTCACCACCCGCTGGATCAGCGTCACCTGCGTCCGCACCCGCCGCACCCGCGCCGCGTCCCGCGCGCCGGCCGCATAGCGGGTGTACGACGACTCCACGATCGCCGCCGCGGCCCGCACCAGCAGCCAGGCGGTGGCGGCTATCAGCACCAGCGTCAGCGCCTGGCCGATGCCCACCGCGTGGTCCACCACGGCCGGGATCTCGGTCTGGTCGAAGGTGCCGAGCAACAGGGCGGCGGCGAGCATGAGTTGGAGCGGTATCCGGCAGCGCCGCAGCAGCCCCCACAGCGGGGTCTCCGGGTGCCGGGTGTCGATCCGCGCGAGGGTCCGGTCGATCAGCCAGACCAGGACCGTCGTGACCACGAGCGAGCCCCCGACGACGGCTATCGGGCGCAGCACGGCCTCCAGGGACACGGTCTCCTCCTCGGTGCGGTGTGCTCCTGCCGGGTACCACGACCGTAGCTGGCACGATGGGGGGCAAGCGATCCAACCCCAGGGAAGTGATGTCTGTGCCCGCCTCCGCCGAGCCCGCGACCAGCGGTTCCTCCACCATCGTGCTGTTTCATTCGGTGTGCGGGCTGCGCCCCGCGGTGCACGCCGGCGCGGACCGGCTGCGGGCCGCGGGCCACGAGGTGATCGTCCCCGACCTGTTCGGCGGCCGGACCGCCGGCTCGGTCGCCGACGGCATCGTGATCAAGGACGAGATCGGCAAGGAGGAGCTGCTCCGCCGCGCCGTCGCGGCCGCCGCCCCGTATTCCGACCGCGGACTGGTCTACGCCGGCTTCTCCTTCGGCGGCGCGGTCGCGCAGAACCTCGCCCTCGCCGACGAGAAGGCCCGGGGGCTGCTCCTGCTGCACGGCACCTCGGACATCGCCGACGGCGCCGTCGCCGACGAGCTGCCGGTGCAGCTGCACGTCGCCGACCCCGACCCGTACGAGCCGCACGACTGGCTGAACGCCTGGTACCTGCGGATGCGCCGGGCCGGCGCCGACGTCGAGGTGTTCCGCTACGCCGGCGCCGGCCACCTCTTCACCGACCCCGACCTGCCGGACTACGACGCGTCGGCGGCGGAGAGCGCCTGGAAGGTGGCGCTGGGGTTCCTGGCCGATCTGCCCGAGCGGGGCTGAGCCGGGGCGGGGCGGTCCGGGCACGGCGTGACGGGGCGGGGCCCAACCACCGTGCCGCGGTGGTCAGTTGCCGCCGGTCGGGTCCTTCTCGCCCTTGGCGATGCCCTGGCCGCCGCCGTCCTTGCCGGCGTCCCCGCCCTTGTCCGCGCCGCCGTCCTTGCCCCCGCCGTCCTTCGCCGGGCCGAACTCCGCGTCGATCATCTTGCGGAAGTTGGCCCGCGCGAGCTGGTTGTACTGCTCCTGCGTCATCCGCCGCTGCGGGATCTCCGCCATCGTCAGCTTCTTGTCGCCGTGCATGAAGGTGGGGGTGCCGCGCACGCCCTTGCGGCCGAAGAGCGCGGTCAGCTCCATCGCCCAGCGATCGTAGGTCCCGTCCTTCACCTGCTTCTCGAACGCCTTGTTGCCCTTCAGCTCCGGTACGTCGCCGGCCGCCTTCAGCAGCTCGGTGTCCTTCGCGTAGAGGTCCTCGCGCTCGTCGGGGTGGTACTTGGCCGAGTACAGCGCCGCCTTGTACTTCAGGAACGCCTCGGGGCTGATGTTCAGGGCCGCGCCGAGCGCGCTGAGCGCGTTCTTGGAGCCCTCGCCGCCCTGCGCGTCGTCGATGAAGGAGTACATCGTGAAGCGGACCTTGAAGCGGCCGTCATGGATGTCCTTGAGCAGCTCCTCGCCGGTGCTCTGCTCGAAGGCCGCGCACGCCGGGCAGCGGACGTCCTCGAAGACCTCCAGCGTCTGCGTGGCCTTCTTGTCGCCGATGAGGATCTCGGTGCCGTTCTTGCCCTGGGTGTGGGCCGGGGTGACCAGCTTGGCCTCCTTGGCCGCCTCCCAGCCGGTCGGCTCGTTCGCCTTCATCACGGCGTAGCCGATGCCGCCGGCGACCGCCAGGACGCCGACGACCGAGACCGCCACGACGAGTTGGCGGCGCAGCCGCTCCTTCTTCTTCTCCTTCTCGCGCTGGGCGCGGATCCGCTCGCGGGCGGCCTGCTTGCTCGCCTGGGTGTTCCGGTTGCTCATGGGGGGTCCGATCCTTCGGTGCTGCCTGGCTGGTGCGGTACGGGCGTCAGACGGCGACCGGGCCGGGCGGGCCGCGGCGGCGTACGCACGGCGCGGGCGGCGGGAGCGGACGGCCGGTGTGCGCACAGGCCGGGGTACGGACCCCCGTGCGGCCCCCGGGCGAGGCCCCGGGCCGGGCCGCCGGGCCAACTCCCCTCCCCTGCATGGCCGGGAGTCTGCCATGGGCACGACGGAAATCCGGGTCAAGATTTGGCATCGGCCGGCGTGCGCGGTGCACGCCGGCCGATGCCGGTGCCGGGGCGGAGCCCGGCGTCAGGACCCTGGGGTCACTTCTTGAGGTTCTTGTCCACCTGGGCGGTGAAGTCCGCGGCCGAGGACGGCGCGACCGGGCCCTGCGCGGTCTGGGTGCCCAGCACCGTGCCGTTCATCTTCACCGTCGGGGTGCTGCGGACGTCCTTGTGCGAGTCGAACTCCTTGGACATCGCCATCGCCCAGGCGTCGTAGGTGCCGCTCTTGACGGCCTTCTGGAAGGCGGCGTTGCCCTTCAGCGCCGGGATGGTGTCGGCCACCTTGATCAGGTAGCCGTCGTCGGCGAACTTGTCCGGGCCGGTCTCGTCGGGGTGGTACTGCTTGGAGTACAGCGCGAACTTGTACTTCAGGAACGCGTCCGGGGAGACGTTCAGCGCGGCGCCCAGGGCGCTGAGCGCGTTCTTGGAGCCGGTGCCCTGGAGGTTGCCGTCCAGGAACGTGCCGATGTGGTATTCCGCCTTGTACTTGCCGTCGCTGATGTCCTTCTCGACCGTGGCGCCGACGGTCTCCTCGAAGACGGCGCAGCCGGGGCAGCGCGGGTCCTCGAAGAGCTGCAGGGTGTTCTTGGCGTCGGCCTTGCCGACGACGACGGTGGTGCCGTTGGGGCCGCTGGTGTGGGCGGGCGGGACGGGCTTGGCCTTGGCGGCCTTCGCCCAGACGTCGGCACTGGAGCCGCTGCCGCCGTCGCTGCCACCGGAGGTGGCGACCGCGAGGCCGATGCCGCCGGCCACCGCCAGCACGGCGACGACCGAGCCGGCGACGATCAACTGCCGGCGGGTGCGTTCCTTCTTGGCCTGCCGTTCGCGCTCGGCGCGCAGCCGCTCGCGGGCTGCCTGCTTGTTGGCCTGGCTGTTGCGGTTGCTCATGACTGTTCTGCTCCGTGGTTTCCGTGGTCCGTGGGACGGGGGCGTGCTACCGGGGGCGTACGCGCCGTGCCTGCCGTACGGGCGTGCGCCGGCCGCCGGGCCCCGGGGGCGGGCCTCAGGCGGCGAGCGCGCAGGGCGGCCCGCGGCGCACGACGGAGTGCACGAGCAGGGGGAGGGAGCGGGGGGCCAGCGCGGTCCGTACGGGGGCGGGCACCGCGCGGCGCGGCGTCAGGACGCGGCCCAGGACCGCGGCCGCCACCAGCAGCGGGCGGAAGGCGAAGCCGGCCACCGCGCCCAGCAGCCGCACCAGCGCGGCCTCGCCGCGGCGCAGCCAGCCGGCCGCCAGCAGCCCGACGGCCAGGTGCGCGGCGAGCAGCAGCAGCCAGGCCGGGGCCGGGGCGCCGCCCTCACGGGCCAGCTGGGCCAGTGGTCCGCCGACCGGTCCGCCGCCGCAGAGCAGCATCGTGCTCAGCGAGTGGACCGGCCCGGCCGGGGCACCGTCCGCGCCGTAGCAGGTGTGCTGGCCGAGGCTGAAGACCGCGTCGGCGGCCAGCTCCAGGGGGAGCAGCAGCCCGGCGATCCGCCAGTAGCCGCGCTCGCGGCCGGCCAGCGCGTAGGCCAGCGCGAACACCGCGGCGCCGGTCCCGGCGACGGTGACCGGCGGCAGCGGCATACGGGAGAGCAGCACATGGGACGCCGAGGACAGCGCGACGCACAGCGCCGTGAAGAGCGCCGCGCGCAGTGCCCGCAGGTGTGCCGCCGAGATGTCCATCGCCAGCGAGTGTGCCATGGGGGCCGGCTAAAGGGGTACTAAGGGGGCACGCCCGCGTGCCTGCGGGACCGGGCGGCGCCGACGACGGGGAAGAGCCCCGCGGGCGGCACGCCCTACGCGCCCGGGAACCGGTCGTCGCGGAGGAGGTCGACGAAGATCCGGTGGTCGGCGCGGGCGCGGGCCGCGCCGGAGTGCGCGAAGTCCGCCAGCAGTGGCCCGAAGCCGTCCTCGTCGGCCGCGAGGGCCGCGTCGACGGCCCGCTCGGGCCGGAACGGCACCAGCGGATGCCGCTCCTTGCCGTCGCCCGCGGCGTGCGCGGCCGCGGTGACCCGGCCGAGCCCGGCGACGGCCGTGGCGATCTCCTCCGGGTCGTCGAGCGCGGACCAGTCCAGCCCGGCCGTGTACGGCGCGACCTCGCCGACCAGGAAGCCCGCACCGTCCAGCGCGGTCCAGCCCAGCCACGGATCGGCGTGCGCCTGGAGGGCCCGGCGGGCCAGCGCCGCCCGGTGCCCGTCGTGCCGGACATGCTCCGCGACGTCCGGGACCGGGCGGTACCGGGCGAGCGACGACGCCGGCGCCGGCCGCATGGTCAGTACCACATCGCTCTCCAGGACGTCGCTGGCGCCCTCCAGCAGCAGGTCGTAGGCGGCCGCGCCGTCCGTGCCGGGGCCGCGCCGGCCCACCACGTCCTTGACCCGGTACGCCTCGGGGCGGGCCGGGCCGGTCTCCGGCAGCGTCTCCAGATATCCGTCGAACGCCGCCAGGACCGTGTAGCGGGCCGCCGCGTCCAGCTCGACGCCGCCGTGCCCGCCGGCGAACCGCCGTTCCCCGCCGGACAGCTCGGTCAGCGGCGCCAGCAGCCCGGCCCGGGTCCGGCTGCGGGCCGCGCGCAGCACCGCGAGCAGCGGGCCGTCGGCGGTGTCCAGGGTGCACGGCGGCGCCGCGTCCGCGCCGGAGGCCAGCGCGTGGACGTGCTCCCGGTAGGACGCGGCGAAGGCTCGCACCAGTTCGGTGATCCGCGCATCGCTCAGCCCCCGGGCGTGGCCGAGCAGCGCCACCGAGGTCGCGCACCGCTTCAGGTCCCAGGTGAACGGGCCGACGTACGCCTCATCCGATCCGGTGACGCCGAACACCAGACGGCCCGTGGCGTCCAGGTACGCGCCGAAGCTCCCGGCGTGCAGATCGCCGTGGATCCACACCCGGCTGGTCCGCTCGTCCAGATACGGCGCTCCCTGCGCGCCCGCGCCGGACGCCGCCAGGTCGTGGTGGAACAAGGCCGCGGCGCCCCGGAAGAACGCGGCGGGGGAGCCGGCCATCCGGCGCAGGGACGGTCCGGGGACGGCGTCGAGGGCGGCGAGGATCGCCCCGTCGCGACGGTCGGTGTCCTGGCCGGGGTGCGTGCTGTGCCGTGCCGGGGCATGGGGGATCGGCATCGCTGGTGCCTCCTGGAGTGCCGGGAAAGCGGAGGGAGATCAGACGGGAGAACGCGCGAGGACGCCCGGGAGTGCCCGGATCCGGCCGCCGCTGTCAGCGCCGGGTCGTAGACTTCAACACCGTTCCACCCATCCCTCCCGACCTCTCCGCCCGCCCCTTCCGACCGCTCCCGACGACCCTGACGACTGTCACCACCGGAGGTTCAGCGCCGTGGCCAAGCCGCCCTTCACGCACCTGCATGTCCACACCCAGTACTCGCTGCTGGACGGTGCGGCGCGGCTCTCCGACATGTTCAAGGCGTGCCAGGAGATGGGGATGACGCACATCGCCATGTCCGACCACGGCAACCTCCACGGGGCCTACGACTTCTTCCACTCCGCGAAGAAGGCCGGGATCACCCCGATCATCGGGATCGAGGCGTACGTCGCCCCCGAGTCGCGGCGCAACAAGCGCAAGATCCAGTGGGGCCAGCCGCACCAGAAGCGCGACGACGTCTCCGGCTCGGGTGGCTACACCCACAAGACGATCTGGGCGGCTGACAAGACCGGTCTGCACAACCTCTTCCGCCTCTCCTCCGACGCCTACAAGGAGGGCTGGCTCCAGAAGTGGCCCCGGATGGACAAGGAGACCCTCTCCCAGTGGTCCGAGGGCCTGATCGCCTCCACCGGCTGCCCCTCGGGCGAGCTCCAGACCCGGCTGCGCCTGGGCCAGTACGACGAGGCCCTGAAGTCCGCCGCCGAGTACCAGGACATCTTCGGCAAGGACCGGTATTTCCTGGAGCTGATGGACCACGGCATCGAGATCGAGCGCCGGGTGCGCGACGGTCTCCTGGAGATCGGCAAGAAGCTCGGCATCCCCCCGCTGGTCACCAACGACTCGCACTACACCTACGCCCACGAGGCGACCGCGCACGACGCGCTGCTGTGCATCCAGACCGGCAAGAACCTCTCCGACCCCGACCGCTTCAAGTTCGACGGCACCGGCTACTACCTCAAGTCCACCGACGAGATGTACGCCATCGACTCCTCGGACGCCTGGCAGGAGGGCTGCCGCAACACCCTCCTGGTCGCCGAGCAGGTCGACACCACCGGCATGTTCGAGAAGCGCGACCTGATGCCGCGGTTCGACATCCCGGAGGGCTTCACCGAGGTCACCTGGTTCCAGGAGGAGGTCCGGCGCGGCATGGAGCGCCGGTTCCCGGCCGGCGTCCCCGAGGACCGCATGAAGCAGGCCGAGTACGAGATGGACGTCATCATCCAGATGGGGTTCCCCGGCTACTTCCTCGTGGTCGCCGACTTCATCATGTGGGCGAAGAACAACGGCATCGCGGTCGGCCCCGGCCGTGGCTCCGCGGCCGGCTCGATCGTCGCCTACGCCATGGGCATCACCGACCTCGACCCGATCGAGCACGGCCTGATCTTCGAGCGGTTCCTCAACCCCGAGCGCGTCTCCATGCCCGACGTCGACATCGACTTCGACGAGCGCAGGCGCGTCGAGGTGATCAGGTACGTCACGGAGAAGTACGGCGCCGACAAGGTCGCCATGATCGGCACCTACGGCAAGATCAAGGCGAAGAACGCCATCAAGGACTCCGCCCGGGTCCTCGGCTACCCGTACGCCATGGGCGACCGCCTCACCAAGGCCATGCCCGCCGACGTCCTCGGCAAGGGCATCGACCTCGACGGCATCACCAACCCCTCGCACCCGCGCTACAGCGAAGCCGGCGAGATCCGGGGGATGTACGAGAACGAGCCGGACGTCAAGAAGGTCATCGACACTGCCAAGGGCGTCGAGGGCCTGGTCCGGCAGATGGGCGTGCACGCCGCCGGCGTGATCATGTCCAGCGAGCCCATCATCGACCACGCCCCGGTCTGGGTGCGGCACACCGACGGCGTCACCATCACGCAGTGGGACTACCCGCAGTGCGAGTCGCTCGGCCTGCTGAAGATGGACTTCCTGGGCCTGCGCAACCTCACCATCATGGACGACGCCCTGAAGATGGTGAAGGCCAACAAGGGCATCGACCTGGAGCTGCTCTCCGTCCCGCTCGACGACCCCAAGACCTTCGAACTCCTCTGCCGCGGCGACACCCTCGGCGTCTTCCAGTTCGACGGCGGTCCGATGCGTTCGCTGCTGCGCCAGATGCAGCCCGACAACTTCGAGGACATCTCCGCCGTCTCGGCTCTCTACCGGCCCGGCCCGATGGGCATGAACTCGCATATCAACTATGCCGAGCGCAAGAACGGCCGCCAGGAGATCACCCCGATCCACCCGGAGCTGGAAGAGCCGCTCAAGGAGACCCTCGGCCTGACCTACGGCCTGATCGTCTATCAGGAGCAGGTACAGAAGGCCGCCCAGATCATCGCCGGCTACTCGCTGGGCGAGGCCGACATCCTCCGCCGTGTGATGGGCAAGAAGAAGCCCGAGGAACTGGCCAAGAACTTCACCATCTTCCAGGCCGGCGCCAAGAAGAACGGCTACTCCGACGAGGCCATCCAGGCCCTGTGGGACGTCCTGGTCCCGTTCGCCGGCTATGCCTTCAACAAGGCGCACTCCTCCGCGTACGGCCTGGTCACCTACTGGACCGCCTACCTCAAGGCCAACTACCCGGCCGAGTACATGTCCGCGCTGCTGACGTCCGTGCGCGACGACAAGGACAAGTCCGCGGTCTATCTGAACGAGTGCCGCCGGATGGGCATCAAGGTCCTCCCGCCGAACGTCAACGAGTCCGAGGCCAACTTCGCCGCCCAGGGCGACGACGTCATCCTCTTCGGCCTCACTGCCGTACGGAACGTCGGCCAGAACGTCGTCGACTCGATCATCCGCTGCCGCAAGGCCAAGGGGAAGTACGCCTCCTTCCCCGACTACCTCGACAAGGTCGACGCGGTGGTCTGCAACAAGCGCACCACCGAATCGCTGATCAAGGCCGGCGCCTTCGACGAGATGGGCCACACCCGCAAGGGCCTGACGGCGCACTACGAAGCGATGATCGACAACGTCGTCCAGGTCAAGCGCAAGGAGGCCGAGGGCCAGTTCGACCTCTTCGGCGGGATGGGCGACGACTCCTCCGACGAGGGCCCCGGCTTCGGGCTGGACGTGCAGTTCTCCGAGGAGGAGTGGGACAAGACGTATCTGCTCGCCCAGGAGCGCGAGATGCTCGGCCTCTACGTCTCCGACCACCCGCTCTTCGGCCTGGAGCACGTGCTGAGCGACAAGGCGGACGCCGCCATCGCCCAGCTGACCGGCGGTGACTACGCCGACGGCTCGATCGTCACCATCGGCGGCATCATCTCCGGCCTCCAGCGCAAGATGACCAAGCAGGGCAACGCCTGGGCCATCGCCACCGTCGAGGACCTCGCCGGCTCCCTCGACTGCATGTTCTTCCCGGCCACGTACCAGCTGGTGTCCACCCAACTCGTCGAGGACGCCGTGGTGTTCGTCAAGGGCCGGCTGGACAAGCGGGAGGACGTGCCGCGGCTGGTCGCCATGGAGATGATGGTCCCCGACCTCTCGGAGGCCGGCGCCAACGCCCCGGTGACGATCACCATTCCGGCGGTGAAGGTCACCCCGCCGATGGTCGAGAAGCTCGGCGAGGTGCTCAGCAGCCACCGCGGCTCCACCGAGGTCCGCATCCGGCTGCAGGGCGTACGGAAGACCACGGTGCTCCGTCTGGACCGCCACCGGGTCACCGCCGACCCGTCGTTGTTCGGCGATCTGAAGGTGCTGCTCGGCCCGTCCTGCCTGGCCGGCTGAGACATCCGGCCGGGGCGCCGCTGACGCCCCGGCCCGGTACGACGAGGGGCGCGCCCGCACGGTTCGGGCGCGCCCCTCCCAAGTCTTCGGCGGCGCACGGAGGTTGGGGGACCGCGCGGCGGTCCTGTCCGGACCGTCAGTTGTGGCCGAAGCGGCGCTGGTGCTTGCGCGCCACGTCCGCCGGGCTGCCCTGCGCCTGCGAGTGCGAGATCGCTTCGAGGGTGGACTTCTCGGACGACTGCTGGCCGCGTTCGGCCTGACTCTCCTTGGGTTGCTTCCGTTCCTTCTTGTTCTTGGCCATATCGTGCCTCCTGAGGGGGATCTTGGGATCGGCCGGAATCAGACTTACACGGCGGACACATCCCTGCATTTCGGGCAATTACCCTGGGTGACAACGGCAGTTACCCGTCGTGCGGACGGCCGAACGTGAATCCGCCACGCCGAAGATCGAGTTCGTGCAGATAACCCCCGTTCGGTCGGGCAGACTCGAAGGAAGCCGAAGAGCACTCGTGCCACGGGCCGAGCCGGGGGCGACCGGACTTCAGCACCTCAGGGAAGAGGGTGGAACGTGGACCGCTGCGTCGTCCTGGTGGACGCCGGGTATCTGCTCGGTGCCGCCGCCAGCCTGCTCGCCGGAGAACCCGCCCGTTCCCGGATCACCGTCGACCACGCCGCCCTCATCCAGGGACTGCGCCAACGCGCCGAGGCCGACACCGAACGGCCGCTGCTGCGGATCTACTGGTTCGACGGCGCCCCCGACCGCGTCCCGCAGCCCGAGCACCGCCGGCTGCGGGTGATGCCCCGGGTCACCGTCCGGCTGGGCGCCCTGACCCGCAGCGACGGGCGCTGGGCGCAGAAGGGCGTGGACGCCGCCATGCACGCCGAGCTGACCGAACTCGCCCGCAACCGCGCCTGCTCCGACATCGTGCTGGTCACCGGCGACGGCGATCTGCTGCCCGGCCTGATGTCCGCCAAGGAGCACGGCGTCGCCGTTCACCTCTGGGCCGTCCAGGCCGCCGACGGCGACTACAACCAGTCCGAGGACCTGGTCGCCGAGGCCGACGAGCGGCGGGTGCTGGACCGCGCCTGGATCACCGGCGCGGTCCGCGCCAAGGAGCTGGGCGGCCCCTGCGCCCCGCCGCCCGCCCCGCGCCCCGAGATCGCCGCGATCCTCTCCGCCCCGCTCCCGGAGACCGCGGTCGCCGCCGCGGCGGCCGCCGCCTCCGGCCCCGACCCGGTGGACGGCCACGACGGAGCACCGCGCCCGGCCTCCGCCGACGACCGCGGCGAGCCCGGCGGCGAGAGCGGCGCCGGCGGCTCCCGAGGCGTCCCCACCCCCAAGGACCTCGCCGGCCTCGGCCGCCCCGCGCACGCCCCGCAGAACTCCGTCCCCGGCCCCGCGCAGAACGGCAGCCAGCCCGCGGCCACCCTCCGCTGGTCCTCCGACAAGGGCTGGATCGAGCGCGGCGGCCCGCTCGGCGAACCGGCCGAGACCGCCTCGCTGCCCACCCTCGCCCAGCTCACCAGCGCCGAACAGCGCTGGGCCGACCGCGAGGAGGACATCACCGCGGTCGGCGGCGACCCCTTCGAGGTCGGCCAGGTCTTCGCCCGCCGCTGGACCGAGCGGCTCTCCGACGCCGCCCACCTCCAGCAGCTCTCCACGGAGTACCCCCGCATCCCGCACCGCATCGACGGGGAACTCCTCCGCTACGCCGCCCGCTTCGGCCTGCTCGCCCACAAGGACGACCAGATCGACGAGCACGACCGCTACGCCATCCGGGCCGGCTTCTGGCGCGAGGTCGACCTCCGCACCGCCGCCGAACACACCCCGGCCGGCGACTGACCGCGCGGCCCGGAGCCGTGCGCCGGCTGGGCGCGCCCGTCCTCGGGCTGCCCCCGGGACCGGCGGCCGCCCCGGGCCGCGTACCCTCATAGCTCGTGAAGACGGGCGCAAAACAGGTGGAGCACGGCGCGCCGGTGTGCGTCGTGCGGGACCTGGTCAAGACCTATCCCGCGCCGCGCGGGCGGCGCGGGGCGGAGCGCGCGCCGGCGGTACGCGCCAGCGACGGCATCAGCCTCGACGTCCGCCGCGGCGAGATCTTCGGGCTGCTCGGCCCCAACGGCGCCGGCAAGTCCACCCTGGTCCGCCAGCTGACCGGACTGCTCCGGCCGGACGCCGGCAGCATCACCGTCCTCGGCCACGACCTGGTGCGGCACCCGGAGCGGGCCGCGCGCCTGCTGGGCTATCTCGGTCAGGAGTCGACCGCGCTGGACGAGCTGACCGTCTCCCTGGCCGTGGAGACCACCGGCCGGCTGCGCGGCCTGGACGCCGCCGCGGCCCGCGCCGAACGCGACGCGGTCCTCGACGAGCTGGGCCTGCGACCGCTCGCCGGCCGCGCGCTGAAGAAGCTCTCCGGCGGCCAGCGGCGGCTGGCCTGCTTCGCCACCGTGCTGACCGGCGAGCGCCCGCTGCTGGTGCTGGACGAGCCGACCACCGGCATGGACCCGGTCGCCCGGCGCGCGGTGTGGGCCGCGGTGGACCGCCGCCGCGCCGAGCGGGGCGTCACCGTCGTCCTGGTCACCCACAACGTCCTGGAGGCCGAGAGCGTGCTCGACCGGGTCGCGGTGATCGACCAGGGGCGGGTGATCGCCTGCGACACGCCCGGCCGGCTGAAGGAACTGGTGGGGGAGGAGGTCCGGCTGGAGCTGGTCTGGCGGGACCGGCCCCCGCTCGACGTCCCCGAGGTCGCCGCCCTGGCCGCCGACGCCCGCGCCACCGGCCGCCGCTGGACCCTGCGGCTCCCCGCCGACCGGGCCCGCCTGGCGGTCACCGCGGTCACCGCGGGCCCCGCCTTCGCGGCCCTGGACGACTTCACCCTGGCCACGCCGAGCCTGGAGGACGTCTACGTCTCCCTGGGCGGGCGCGCGGAGGGTCTGGTGAAGGCGTGAGCGCGGCGGCGCCTCCGGCCGGGGCCCGGACGAGCAGGAACGCGGGCGGGCGGCCGCTCGTGCGCACGACAGACCGACCGCGTGTCGAGGAAAGCCGGGTGGCGGCGTGAGTGTGATGTCCGCGCGGACAGCGACCGGAACGGGCGGCGGAACGGGCGACGGCGCCGGACCGGAGGACGGGACCGGCGCCGCCGCTCCGCTCGCGCCCCGGGCCCGGCTGCTGCCCGCCCTCGGTGCCGTCTACCGCGCCCAGCTCTCCCGGGCCCGGGTCGCCCGGATTCCGCTGCTGTTCGTCGCCACCTTCCAGTCCGTCGGGATCATGGTCCTGCTGCGCGGGGTGGTCAGCGGCGGCGACCCGGCCTGGTCGGTGGTCTCCGGCTCCGCCGTGCTGGTCGTCGCCTTCGTCGCGCTGAACCTCCTGGCCCAGTACTTCGGCCAGCTGCGGGCCGGCGGCGGCCTCGACCACTACGCGACGCTGCCGGTGCCGCCGGCCGCCGTGGTGCTCGGCGCGGCCGCCGCCTACGCCTCGTTCACCGTGCCGGGCACGGCGGTCACCGCGGTCGTCGGCTGTCTGCTCTTCCAGCTGCCGATGGCCCACCTGTGGGTGCTGGCCGCGGTGGTGCCGCTGGCCGGCGCGGCGCTGTCCGGGCTCGGCGCGGCCCTCGGGCTGCTCGCCCCGCGCCAGGAACTCGCCACCCTCGGCGGCCAGTTGGGCATGTCGGCGGCGCTGCTGCTGGGAGTGCTGCCGGCCGGGCGGATGCCCGAGCTGATCGGCTGGGCCCGCGATCTGCTGCCCTCCACCTACGGGGTGGAGGCGCTGGCACGCACCTTCGCCCCGCACCCGGACTGGCCCGCGGTCGTCGGCGACCTCGGCATCTGCGCGGCCGTCGGGGTGCTCTCGCTGGCCCTGGCCACCTGGGCGTACCGCCGGGCGGCGGTCCGGTGAACGACGGCACCGGCGCAACCGGCGCACACGGGGCACGCGGGCGTCCTGCTGCCGGGACCGCGGCGCCGGCCTGGCACGATGACGGGGTGACCGCAGCGCAGACGCCCCACGAGAACCAACCGCCCGAAGAGCCCCACCGGCACCCCGCGGCCCCCGGCGACTCCGCCGGCCCCGACTCCGGCACACCCGCCGACGCCGGTGCGTCCGCCGAATCCGCTGAATCCGGCGCACCCGCCGCCTCCGCCGGCGGCCACCCCGAGCTCGCCCGCGAACTGCGCGAAGGCGTGCTGATCGCGCTGGCCGTCGCGGTCAGCGGGGTGCTGCTGGGCGTGCTGTGGGCCTGGCTGGCGCCGCGCGTCCCGCTGATCGCGGACACCCGCAACGTCTACCTCAAGAACACCGAGGGCGAGGAGGCGATCGGCGCCGACGGCATCTTCTTCCTGCTGGCGTTCGGCTTCGGCGTGGTCACCGCGGCCGTGGTCTTCCTCCTCCGGCGCCGCGGCGGCATCCCGCTCGTGGTGTCGCTGGCCGCCGGCGGGCTGCTGGGCGCGGTGCTGGGCTGGCTGACCGGCATGTGGCTGGGCCCCACGCCGGACGTGGTCGCGCATGCCAAGCAGGTCGGCGCCGGGGTCGTCTTCGACGGGCCGCTGCGGCTCCAGGCCAAGGGCGCCCTGCTGGCCTGGCCGATCGCCGGGATGATCACTCAGATCGCGCTGACCGGGCTCTTCGGGCCGCGCGATCCGGAGGCCGACGCGCTGATGGTGCCGGACTGGTCCGGACACCACCAGCAGCCGCCGACGGCCGGCTGAACCGCCCTGCCGGCCGCCCCCCTCAGGACGGCCGGCGGCCGTGGTTGGCCCGCCCCTTCCGGACGCGCCACTTCCGCTTACGGGTTCTCTTCGACATGGCGTACCTCCTCCCCGGTCGTAACCGAGGACGGGCGCCCGGGGAAGCCCCACCACAGCGCGGGCCGCGACACCCGGGGGCGCGCGGCGGCACCGACGGGGCTCAGGACGGCGGGTTTCGGGTACGCGAGCCCGAACCCCTGACCCACGCGAGAACCCCCACCGGAGAATCGCTAGCCCCGTGCGATCGGTGCGACCCGGGCGTCGGTCAGGGCGACCAGGTCGCCGGGGGAGAGCTCGACCTCCAGGCCGCGCCGGCCCGCCGAGACGCACACCGTCGGCCGGCCCTCGGCCGAGGCGTCCACGACCGTCCGCAGCCGCTTGCGCTGCCCCAGCGGCGAGATCCCGCCCCGCACATAGCCGGTGCTGCGCTCGGCCGCCGCCGGATCGGCCATCGCGGCCCGCTTGCCGCCCACCGCGGCCGCCAGCGCCTTCAGGTCCAGCGAGCCGGAGACCGGGACCACGGCCACCGTCAGGGCGCCGTCCACGTCCGCCAGCAGCGTCTTGAAGACCTGGTCGGGGGAGACGCCGAGCGCCTCGGCGGCCTCCTCGCCGTACGAGGCGGCCGCCGGGTCGTGGTCGTAGGCGTGCACCGTGAACGGGACGCCGGCCGCGGTCAGCGCCACCGTCGCCGGCGTGCCCCCGGACTGCGCGGCGCCCTTCTTCCCCTGCTTCGGCTTCTTCGACTGCTTCGGCTGCTTGGTCAACGTGTCTCGCCTCGTTCGAACGCGGAGCCGACGGCCCCGGGACCGTATCTCGTGCTGCCGGTGCGTCAGTTGGGACTGGTCGGCTGCCGGGTCAGCTCCACGGCCGGCAGCGACGGGAGCTTACCGATCACCGCCGCCTCCTGGCGAAGGAGTTCCAGCTCCTGACGCAGCCGGGACGCGGTGTCCGACGCCGCCAGCAGCCGCTGCTTGGCGGGCACGTCCAGCACGGCCGCCGCGGCGACCAGGTACGACAGCACCGACGGGTCGGCGGGCAGCTCCTGGTCGCCGGTCAGGGTCCGCTCGTTCGCCCAGGCCAGCCGCTTCTGATAGGTGCGGAAGGCCCGCACCACGCCGGACGCCAGGGTGCCCGCGCCCTCCCCGTCGTCCTCCTCCAGCGGCGCCAACTCGCCCGTCAGATACGGCCCGGAGGCGTCCACCGACAGCAGCCGGAAGCGGGTGGTGCCGGTGGCCAGGACCTCGTAGCCGCCGCCCGCCTTCTGCTGGATGGTCGCCGCGTCCGCGACGCAGCCGACCGTGTGGAAGGCCCGGACCGGGTCGTCGCCGAAGCCCGCGGCAGGGCCGGTGGCGGTCGGCGCGGTGGCGTCCGGCAGCCCAGGCGCGGTGAACGCGACCTCCCGGCCGTCCCGGATGGCGACCACCGCGAACCGGCGGTCGTCCTCGGGCCGCTCCAGCAGATCGCGCATCATGGCCCGATACCGCGCCTCGAAGACGTTCAGCGGCAGCACCAGGCCCGGGAACAGCACCGAATTGAGCGGGAACAGGGGCAGACGCACGGAGGACACAGTCCGTAAGCCTACGGCCTGTCCGGTGCGTCCCGACCGGGGCCGTCCCCGGGCGGCTCCCGGGCGGCCCTACTGCCGTCGCAGCAGCCGGGAGGCGCCGGTCGCGATCGTCGTCGCCAGAACCCACCCCACCATGATCATCACCGCCGCCACCCACTGGGCTGCCCCGCCCGGTTTCCACGCGCCGCCCTGGTAGAGGTCTATGACCGGCAGCAGCAGATCCAGGGAGTAGAGGTACGGGTTCCACTGCGGCGCCTCGTCGTGCCTGAGGGGCGGCGGCGGGTACGAGGCGAAGTACGCCGTGCCGATCGCCCACAGGATCGCCATCCACACCGCGGCCCGCCCCGGGCGGTAGCCGTAGGCCACCGTCCAGTCCTGGAGGAAGCCCCATGCCTTCGCCGCCAGCGGCAGCGTCTCGCGGCGCCGCCGCTGCTTGGCCAGCAGCACCTCCCGGGCGTCCGCGTCCTCGCCCATCGCGCGCAGCGAGGCGGCCAGCATCTCGTACGGCTCGGGCGCGTACTCCGGGGTCGCCGCGGCCACCCACTGGAGCCGCAGCGCCAGCGGGAAGTGGCCGCGCGGGATCAGCGTTTCGTAGGCGAAGCCGGCCATCATCAGCCCGCCCAGCCCCGGCCAGCTCGCCGACTTGTCGACGAGGTTGACGACCCGGGCGCCGGAGAGGATCACCCGGCCGCGCTGCGGGCGCTCGCCCAGGAACCGCAGCTCCGGCGTCTGGATGCGGCGCAGCGACAGCTCCTGGTCGGACTCCATGATGAACCGCGCGTGCTCCAGGTCCACCGCGTCCCCGAACCGCCCGTCGTCCAGCCGCACCCCGCCCTCGCACTCGAAGCGCTGCATCCGGGTGCCCCGGGCCGGGGTGTGGGTGATGCCGTACGGGGGCGTGGCGCCGCTGGAGAACGGGGAGTTGGCCAGGCCCGCGGCGGTCAGATAGAGGGTGCGCTCGACGGTCAGCTGGGGGGCGTTCAGCGCCCGGCGGCCGAACGGATTGCTCAGATGGCTCCCGCGCAGGCTCAGCGACACCCCGACGGTGGCGCCGCGCAGCGACAGCTCGCCGTAGGACTCCAGCATCTCGGCCTGGAGGTCCTGGGCGACGGTCATCCCGTCCGCCATGACCGAGCGGCCCTGGCGGTCCTTGTGCACCACGACCTGATTGAGCATCAGGTCGGTGCCGATGTGCGCGTCGGTCAGCCGGATGCCCGAGTGCACCACGCACCGCGGCAGATGCAGATCGCCCTCGGTGTGCAGCCGGGCCGCCTCCAGCCTGGGTATCGCGCAGTTCACCATCCGCAGGGTGGTGAACCGGCTCTCCGGCAGCAGCACCTCGGCCTCGAAGCGGCAGTCCCGCAGCTCCACGAATGGCTTGATCGTGCCGCCCGCAAGGTCGAGAGTGTCCGTGATGTACGCACCGGTGAGGTGCAGTCCGGACACCCGCCCGGGCTGCGCCGGCGGTCCGTCGAGCAGCAGCAGCGCCACCACCCGGGCCCGGACCCGGCGCTCCGGGCCCCACAGGTGCTGCCCGTGCGGATCGTCCCGGGACGGGTCGCCGCTGTGGAGGTCGCAGGTGCTGCCGTTGCGGAACGCCTGCCACATGCTCCACTCCGCGGACGTCAGTCGCAGGTCGGCAGGCGCGTCGCCGTCCCTGGCTCCGGTCACTGTGGCTCCCCCTCGCTCTCGCCCCCGGCGGTGCGGTATCCGGTCCCGATACCTGTTCGGACGCGTCCCGGCAGGCGCCGTTCCACCCGCCCCGCGGGGCTCCCCGTGAGCCCGCACCGACCCCTTGCCCGCCCGGTGACGGGTTGAACACGCGTGGTCAGGGCCAACTCCGGTCAACTTCGCGGTCTCCGGTCCGGCGGTCGCCCGGCCCGTCCACACTGCGTATCACTCACCGATACGGCCGCTCGGGCCCGGCGGCGGGTCTGAGACACTGGGGGAGTGATCTCCCGAATCGATCTGCGTGGCGCCGCCCTCCCCGAGGGTGCCGCCCTGCGCGACCTGCTGCCCCGTGCCGAGTTCGACGTGGAAGCCGCCCTGGAGAAGGTCCGGCCCATCTGCGAGGACGTACGCCATCGCGGCACCGCGGCGCTGATCGAGTACGCGCGGCGGTTCGACGGCGTCGGGATCGAGCGGGTCCGGGTCCCGGCGGAGGCCCTCACCGAGGCCCTTGACGCGCTGGATCCGAAGGTCCGCGCCGCCCTGGAGGAGTCCATCCGGCGCGCCCGGATCGTCCACCGCGAGCAGCGCCGCACCGACGTCACCACCAAGGTCGTCCCCGGCGGCACGGTCACCGAGCGCTGGGTCCCCGTCGAGCGGGTCGGCCTCTACGTCCCCGGCGGCCGGTCGGTCTACCCGTCCTCCGTCGTCATGAACGTCGTCCCCGCCCAGGAGGCCGGCGTCGGCTCGCTCGCCGTCGCCTCCCCGCCGCAAGCCGACTTCGGGGGCCTGCCGCACCCGACGATCCTCGCCGCCTGCGCCCTGCTCGGCGTCGACGAGGTGTACGCCGCGGGCGGCGCCCAGGCCGTCGCGATGTTCGCCTACGGCACCGACGAGTGCGCCCCGGCCAATCTGGTCACCGGCCCCGGCAACATCTACGTCGCCGCCGCCAAGCGCCTGCTCAAGGGCCGGATCGGCATCGACTCCGAGGCCGGGCCCACCGAGATCGCGGTGCTCGCCGACCACACCGCCGACCCGGTCCACGTCGCCGCCGACCTGATCAGCCAGGCCGAGCACGACCCGATGGCCGCCGCGGTCCTGGTCACCGACTCCGAGGAGCTGGCCGACCGCACCGAGAAGGAGCTGGCCCCGCAGATCGCGGCCACCAAGCACGTCGAGGACCGCATCGTGCCGGCGCTGTCCGGCCGGCAGTCCGCGATCGTCCTGGTCGACGGCCTCGACGAGGGCCTCGCGGTGGTGGACGCCTATGGCGCCGAGCACCTGGAGATCCAGACCGCGGACGCCGCCGCGGTCGCCGCCCGGGTCCGCAACGCCGGCGCGATCTTCGTCGGCCCCTACGCCCCCGTCTCCCTCGGCGACTACTGCGCCGGCTCCAACCACGTCCTGCCCACCGGCGGCTGCGCCTGCCACTCCTCCGGCCTGTCCGTCCAGTCGTTCCTGCGCGGCATCCACGTCGTGGACTACTCGCGGGAGGCGCTGGCCGAGGTCGCCCACCATGTGGTGACCCTCGCCGAGGCCGAGGACCTCCCGGCCCACGGCGCGGCGATCAAGGCGAGGTATGACTGGACGGTTCCCCCGAGCAAGTGAGCAGGCACGTGACCAGGATCGACGATCTCCCCATCCGGGACGAGCTGCGCGGCAAGTCGCCCTACGGCGCGCCGCAGTTGGACGTCCCGGTGCGCCTCAACACCAACGAGAACCCCTACCCGCTCCCCGAGCCGCTGGTGCGGCGGATCGCCGAGCGGGTCACCGAGGCCGCCCGCCACCTCAACCGCTACCCCGACCGGGACGCGATCGAGCTGCGCACGGAGCTGGCCGCCTACCTCACCCGCACCGCCGGCCACCCGGTCACCACCGGCCAGGTCTGGGCCGCCAACGGCTCCAACGAGGTCATCCAACAGCTGCTCCAGACCTTCGGCGGCCCCGGCCGCACCGCCCTCGGCTTCGAGCCGTCGTACTCCATGCACGCGCTGATCTCGCGCGGCACCGGCACCGGCTGGATCTCCGGCCCGCGGAACGACGACTTCACCATCGACGTGGCGGCGGCCCGCGCCGCCATCGCCGAGCACCGGCCCGACGTGGTCTTCGTCTGCTCGCCGAACAACCCCACCGGCAGCGCCGTCGGGGCCGACACCGTCCTCGCGCTGTACGAGGCCGCGCAGGTCGCCCGGGCCGGCACCGGTGGCGCGCTGGTGGTGGTCGACGAGGCGTACGTCGAGTTCAGCCACCGCCCGTCGCTGCTGCCGCTGATCGAGGGCCGGCCGAACATGGTCCTCTCCCGGACGATGTCCAAGGCGTTCGGCGCCGCCGGGCTCCGGCTGGGCTACCTCGCCGCCGACCCCGCCGTGGTCGACGCCGTCCAGCTGGTCCGGCTGCCGTACCACCTCTCGGCCGTCACCCAGGCCACCGCGCTCGCCGCCCTGGAGCACACCGATACGCTGCTGTCGTACGTCGAGCAGCTCAAGGGCGAGCGGGACCGCCTGGTCACCGAACTGCGTGCGAGCGGCTGCCAGGTCGTCGACTCGGACGCCAACTTCGTCCAGTTCGGCCTCTTCGACGACGCGCACGCCGCCTGGCAGGCGATCCTCGACCACGGCGTGCTGGTCCGCGACAACGGCGTACCGGGCTGGCTGCGGGTCACCGCCGGCACCCCGGCCGAGAACGACG
Source organism: Streptomyces sp. S186 (assembly GCF_051603415.1). Lineage (NCBI taxonomy): Bacteria > Bacillati > Actinomycetota > Actinomycetes > Kitasatosporales > Streptomycetaceae > Streptomyces > Streptomyces sp. S186. The sequence continues at coordinate 6,150,089 of NZ_CP193932.1, forward strand.
CGTTCCTCGACGCGGTGCGCGCGGTGCTGAAAGAACGCAGCCTGAAGGAGAACAAGCGATGAGCGGGGCGACCGCCCGCGTGGGGCGCGTGGAGCGCACCACCAAGGAGACGACGGTGCTGGTCGAGATCGATCTCGACGGCACCGGCCAGGTCGACGTCTCGACCGGCGTCGGCTTCTACGACCACATGCTCGACCAGCTCGGCCGGCACGGCCTCTTCGACCTCAAGGTCAAGACCGACGGCGATCTGCACATCGACACCCACCACACGATCGAGGACACCGCCCTCGCGCTGGGCGCCGCCTTCAAGCAGGCGCTCGGCGACAAGGTCGGCATCTACCGCTTCGGCAACTGCACCGTCCCGCTGGACGAGTCGCTGGCCCAGGTGACCGTCGACCTCTCGGGGCGTCCGTACCTGGTGCACACCGAGCCGGAGAACATGGCGCCGATGATCGGCACCTACGACACCACGATGACCCGGCACATACTGGAGTCGTTCGTCGCGCAGGCCCAGATCGCGCTGCACGTCCACGTCCCGTACGGGCGCAACGCCCACCACATCGTGGAGTGCCAGTTCAAGGCGCTCGCCCGGGCCCTGCGCTACGCCAGCGAGCGCGACCCGCGGGCGGCCGGCATCCTCCCTTCCACGAAGGGCGCCCTCTGATGAACGGCCTGTCCACCGTCTTCATCCTCGTGGGCCTCTTCCTGCTCGGCGGGGTCTACTCGTTCTGGAAGCAGAAGATCCCCAAGTCCGTGATCACCCTGATGGCCATCGCCTCGGCGATGTGCCTGGTGGCAGGGGTGCTGCGACTGGAGGTGTGGAATTGAGCGCCGCCGGCTCCCGTAGGAAGGTCGTCGTCCTCGACTACGGCTTCGGCAACGTCCGGTCCGCCGAGCGGGCCCTGGCGCACGTCGGCGCCGACGTGACGATCACCCGCGACTACGACACCGCGATGAACGCCGACGGGCTGCTGGTGCCCGGCGTCGGCGCGTTCGCCGCGTGCATGCGGGGGCTGCGGGAGGTCCGCGGCGACTGGATCATCGGCCGCCGGCTGTCCGGCGGCCGCCCGGTGATGGGCATCTGCGTCGGTATGCAGATCCTCTTCGGGCGCGGCATCGAGCACGGTGTGGAGACCGAGGGTCTCGACGAGTGGCCCGGCACGGTCGGCCCGCTCAAGGCCGAGGTCGTCCCGCACATGGGCTGGAACACCGTCCGCGCCGCCGAGGGTTCGCGGCTCTTCGCCGGGCTGCCCGCCGACGCCCGCTACTACTTCGTGCACTCCTACGCGGTCCACGACTGGGAGCTGGAGATCGGCAACGTCCAGATGGCCGCGCCGAAGGTCACCTGGGCCACGCACGGCGAGCCGTTCGTCGCCGCGGTCGAGAACGGCCCGCTGTGGGCCACCCAGTTCCACCCCGAGAAGTCCGGCGACGCCGGTGCCCAGCTCCTCACCAACTGGATCGAAACGCTGTGAACCCTGTGAAGGCGAACGCCGTGAAGAAGCTTGAACTGCTGCCCGCCGTCGACGTCCGCGACGGCCAGGCCGTCCGCCTGGTGCACGGCGAGTCCGGCTCGGAGACCTCCTACGGCGACCCGATGCAGGCCGCGCTGGCCTGGCAGTCGGCCGGCGCCGAGTGGCTGCACCTGGTCGACCTGGACGCCGCCTTCGGCACCGGCGACAACCGCGCGCAGATCGCCGAGGTCGCCCGCTCCATGGACATCAAGGTCGAGCTGTCCGGCGGCATCCGCGACGACGACTCGCTGGCCGCCGCCCTGGCCACCGGCTGCACCCGGGTCAACATCGGCACCGCGGCGCTGGAGAACCCGGAGTGGGTCGCCAGGATCATCGCCGAGCACGGCGAGAAGATCGCGGTGGGCCTGGACGTCCGCGGCACGACCCTGCGCGGCCGCGGCTGGACCCGGGACGGCGGCGACCTCTACGAGACGCTGGCCCGCCTGGACTCCGAGGGCTGCGCCCGCTACGTCGTCACCGACATCAACAAGGACGGCACCCTCCAGGGCCCCAACCTGGAGCTGCTGAAGAACGTCTGCGCGGCCACCGACCGCCCGGTCGTCGCCTCCGGCGGCGTCTCCTCCCTCGACGACCTGCGGGCGATCGCCGCGCTGGTGCCGGCGGGTGTCGAAGGCTCCATCGTGGGCAAGGCGCTCTACGCGAAGGCGTTCACCCTCGAAGAGGCACTGGCGGCGGTGTCGTAGCCGCGGTGCCGCAACCGGCCACATGTGGAAGGCGGCGTGATGAGCATCGAGCGGGTTCGGACCGACAGTCCCTGGGAAGAGTCCATCGGCTTCGCACGCGCGGTGGCCGCCGGTGACCGGGTCCTGGTCGCCGGCACCATGCCGCTGGTCGGCGGCGTCCTCCAGGGCGAGGGCGACCCCTACGTCCAGACCAAGGTGGCCTTCGGGAACGCGCTGGCGGCGCTCAAACCCTTCGGGCTGGGCGCCGCCGACGTCCTGCGCACCCGGATGTACCTGACCCACCTGCGGGACGCGGACGCCGCCGCCCGCGCCCACCGCGAGCTGTTCGAGGCCGCGCCGCCCGCCGCCACCCTGGTGGTGGTCTCCGGCTTCGTCGACTCCCGGGTCCTGGTGGAAGTAGAACTAGAAGCGTTCCGGGACACCTCCCGGGACACCGAACGAGAGGGCTAACCCGTCATGACCCTGGCGGTCCGCGTCATTCCCTGCCTGGACGTCGACAACGGCCGCGTCGTCAAGGGCGTCAACTTCCAGAATCTCCGCGACGCCGGGGACCCGGTCGAGATGGCGAAGATCTACGGCGAGGAGGGCGCCGACGAGCTGACCTTCCTCGACATCACCGCGTCCTCCGGCGACCGCGAGACCACCTACGACGTGGTCCGCCGCACCGCCGAGCAGGTCTTCATCCCGCTGACCGTCGGCGGCGGGGTGCGCACCGCGGAGGACGTCGACAAGCTGCTGCGGGCCGGCGCCGACAAGGTCGGGGTCAACACCGCCGCGATCGCCCGCCCGGAGCTGATCAAGGAGATCGCCGAACGCTTCGGCAGCCAGGTCCTGGTCCTCTCCGTCGACGCCCGCCGTACCGCTTCGGGGTCCTTCGAGGTCACCACGCACGGCGGCCGCCGCTCGGCCGGGATCGACGCCGTGGAGTGGGCGCACCGCGCCGCGGAGCTGGGCGCCGGGGAGATCCTGCTGAACTCCATGGACGCCGACGGCACCAAGGACGGCTACGACGTGGAGATGATCGAGGCGGTCCGCCGGCACGTCAGCGTCCCGGTCATCGCCTCCGGCGGCGCCGGCCGCCTCGACCACTTCGCGCCCGCGGTGGCGGCCGGCGCCGACGCGGTGCTGGCCGCCTCCGTCTTCCACTTCGGCGATCTGCGCATCGGCCAGGTCAAGGACGCGCTGCGGGAGGCCGGTCACCCGGTGCGGTGACCGGCGCGCCCGGTCAGCGCCGCTTGCCCGCCGCCCGGACGAACTCCCGGTTCATCCGCGTGATGCTGAACAGCGGGATGCCCTTGGGGCAGGCGGTGGCGCACTCGCCCGCCAGCGTGCAGCCGCCGAAGCCCTCCGCGTCCATCTGGGCCACCATGTCCAGGACGCGGGTCTCGCGCTCCGGCGCGCCCTGCGGCAGCACGTTGAGATGGTTGACCTTCGCGGAAGTGAACAGCATCGCCGCGCCGTTGGGGCAGGCCGCGACGCAGGCGCCGCAGCCGATGCACTCGGCGTGCTCGAAGGCGGCGTCGGCGTCCGGCTTCGGCACCGGCGTGGCGTGCGCCTCCGGCGCGGAGCCGGTCGGCGCGGTGATGTAGCCGCCGGCCTGGATGATCCGGTCGAAGGCCGAGCGGTCGACGACCAGGTCCTTCACGACCGGGAAGGCCGCCGCCCGCCACGGCTCGATGTCGATGCGGTCGCCGTCCTTGAAGGACCGCATGTGGAGCTGGCAGGTGGTGGTCCGCTCCGGGCCGTGCGCGTCGCCGTTGATGACGAGCGAGCAGGCGCCGCAGATGCCCTCGCGGCAGTCGTGGTCGAAGGCGACCGGGTCCTCGCCCTTGAGGATCAGCTCCTCGTTGAGGGTGTCGAGCATCTCCAGGAAGGACATGTCCGGGGAGATGCCGTCGACCTCGTAGGTGGACATGGCGCCGTCGGCGCCGGCGTTCCGCTGTCGCCAGACGCGCAGGGTGAGCCTCATGCGTAGCTCCGCTGGGTGGGGTGGACGTACTCGAAGACCAGGTCTTCCTTGTGCAGGACGGGGGCCGTGCCGGTGCCGGTGAACTCCCAGGCGGCGGCGTAGCCGAACTCCTCGTCCCGGCGGGCGGCCTCGCCGTCCGGGGTCTGCGACTCCTCGCGGAAGTGGCCGCCGCAGGACTCGGCGCGGTGCAGCGCGTCGAGGCACATCAGCTCGGCGAGCTCCAGATAGTCGACGATGCGGTTGGCCTTCTCCAGCGACTGGTTGAACTCCTCGCCTGTGCCGGGCACCTTGACGCGCCGCCAGAACTCCCCGCGGATCTGCGGGAGGCGCTCCAGGGCCTTGCGCAGGCCCGCGTCGGTGCGGGCCATCCCGCAGTACTCCCACATGAGTGCGCCGATCTCGCGGTGGAAGGAGTCGGGGGTGCGGTCGCCGTCGACGGACAGGAGCAGGTTCAGCCGGTCCTCCGTCTCGGCCAACACCTCCTGGACGACCGGGTGTTCAGCCGTCACCGGGTCCTGGTGCGGGTTGCGCGCCAGGTAGTCGTTGATCGTCGCCGGCAGGACGAAGTAGCCGTCGGCCAGGCCCTGCATCAGCGCGGAGGCGCCCAGCCGGTTGGCGCCGTGGTCGGAGAAGTTGGCCTCGCCGATCGCGAACAGGCCCGGGACGGTGGTCTGCAGGTCGTAGTCGACCCACAGGCCGCCCATCGTGTAGTGCACGGCCGGATAGATCCGCATCGGCACCCGGTACGGATCCTCGTCGGTGATCCGCTGGTACATGTCGAAGAGGTTGCCGTACTTCGCCTCGACGGCCGCGCGGCCCATCCGCCGGATCGCGTCGGCGAAGTCCAGGTAGACGCCCTGCCCGCCCGGTCCGACGCCGCGGCCCTCGTCGCAGACGTTCTTCGCGGCCCGGGAGGCGATGTCGCGGGGCACGAGGTTGCCGAAGGACGGGTAGATCCGCTCCAGGTAGTAGTCCCGCTCGTCCTCGGGGATCTCGTGCGGCGGGCGGGTGTCGCCCGTGGCCTTCGGCACCCAGATCCGGCCGTCGTTGCGCAGCGACTCGCTCATCAGCGTCAGCTTCGACTGGTGGTCGCCGGTGCGCGGGATGCAGGTCGGGTGGATCTGGGTGAAGCAGGGGTTGGCGAAGTGGGCGCCGCGGCGGTGGGCCCGCCACACCGCGGTGGCGTTGGAGTTCATGGCGTTCGTCGACAGGTAGAAGACGTTGCCGTAGCCGCCGGAGGCGAGCACCACCGCGTCCGCGAAGTGGGCGGAGATCCTCCCCGTGACGAGATCCCGCGCCACGATGCCGCGGGCCCGCCCGTCGACGACGATCAGGTCCAGCATCTCGGTGCGCGGCCGCATCTCCACGTTCCCCGCGGCGATCTGCCGGGACAGCGCCTGGTAGGCGCCGAGCAGCAGCTGCTGGCCCGTCTGGCCGCGGGCGTAGAAGGTACGGGAGACCTGGACGCCGCCGAAGGACCGGGTGTCGAGCAGACCGCCGTACTCGCGGGCGAACGGCACGCCCTGCGCCACGCACTGGTCGATGATCTCGACCGAGATCTGCGCCAGCCGGTGGACGTTGGACTCCCGGGCCCGGAAGTCGCCGCCCTTCACGGTGTCGTAGAACAACCGGTGGATGGAATCTCCATCATTGCGGTAGTTCTTCGCGGCGTTGATGCCGCCCTGCGCGGCGATCGAGTGGGCCCGGCGCGGCGAGTCCTGATAGCAGAACTGGACGACGTGGTAGCCCTGTTCGGCGAGGGTGGCGCCGGCGGAGCCGCCGGCGAGCCCGGTGCCGACGACGATGACCGTGTGCTTGCGCCGGTTGGCGGGGTTGACCAGCCTGGCCTCGAAGCGGCGCCGGTCCCAGCGCTCGTGGATCGGGCCGGCGGGGGCCCTGGTGTCGGCGGCCGGTTCCCCGGTCGTGTAGGCGGTGTAGGGGGTGTAGGGGGACATCTCAGCTCACCACTCCGGTCATGACGCCCACGGGGACGGCGACGAAGCCGGCCGTGAGCAGCAGCGCGAGGACGTTGGCGACGGTCTTCAGGGCACGGTCGCGGGCCCGGCTGCCGACGCCGAGGGTCTGGGCGGCGCTCCAGAAGCCGTGCCGGATGTGCAGCCCGAGGGCGAGCATCGCCACGAGGTAGATGGCATTGCCGTACCAGGTGGAGAAGGTGTCCACGACGTTCTGGTACGGGTGGCCCTCCTGGAAGCCGCCCGCGTGCACGGTGCCGGTCGTCAGATCGAGAAGGTGCCAGACGATGAACAGGCCGAGGATGATCCCGCCCCACCGCATGGTGCGCGTGGCGTAGCTCGCCCGCGGCTTGCGGTGCACGTACTTGCTCGGCCGTGCCCTGATGTCGCGCCGGCTCAGCTGGTACGCGGACGTGGCGTGGGCGGCCACCGCGACGACGAGGACGACCCGGATCAGCCAGAGCGTCCACTCGTAGTGCATGAAGGGCTCGCCGACGGTGCGCAGCCAGTGGGCGTAGTGGTTGAACTCCGGGGGCCCGAAGAAGATCTTCAGGTTCCCGATCATGTGGGCGACCAGGTACAGCAGCATGATCAGGCCGCTGACGGCCATCACCGTCTTCTTGCCGACGGTGGAGTCCCACATCGTATGGGCCATGGACGACCGTCGGTCCGTCCGCGTTGCCAGTGCCATGAGGCCGACGGTAGGGACGGGGCCCACCATTAGTCCAAGACATGGTGGAGCTGATCTCCATAGGCTGGGCCTATCGCTGATTTATATTCGCCCCATGCAGCTGCAGCAGCTCCGCTATTTCACGGCCGTGGCCGACACCCGCCACTTCACCCGCGCCGCCGAGCGTGAACACGTCGCCCAGCCCTCGCTCTCCCAGCAGATCCGCGCCCTGGAACGGGAGTTGGGCGCAGAGCTCTTCCACCGCGCCCGCGGCCACATCACCCTCACCGACGCCGGCGAGACGCTGCTGCCGCTGGCCCGCCGGATCCTCGCCGACACCGAGACCGCCCGCCGCGAGGTCCAGGAGGTCGCCCAGCTGCGCCGCGGCCGGCTCCGCCTCGGCGCCCCGCCCAGCCTCTGCGCCAGCCTCGTCCCCGACGTGCTCAGCGCCTTCCACACCGCCTATCCGGGCGTCGACCTGATCGTCACCGAGGACGGTTCCCAGGACCTCGTCCGGGCCCTGGCCGACGGCGAACTGGACCTGGCGCTGATCATCACCCCGCTGCCCGGCCAGGCCCCGGCGCTGGCCACCGCCGAGCTGCTGCGCGAGGAGCTGGTGGTGGTCTCCGCCCCCGGCCGCCCGGCCCCGGTGACCGGCCGGCGCACCCGGATCCGCGTGGAGGACCTCCGCGGCCGTCCGCTGGCGATGTTCCGCCGCGGCTACGACCTGCGGGAGTTCACCACCGCGGCCTGCCGCGCGGCCGGTTTCGAACCCGCCTTCACCGTCGAGGGCGGTGAGATGGACGCGGTGCTCGGCTTCGTCCGGGCCGGGCTCGGCATCGCCGTCGTCCCCAGCATGGTCGCCGAACGCTCCGGCCTGCGCGTCACCCCGTTCGCCACCCCCGGCATGCACCGGGTGGTCTCGGTCGCGCACCGCGGCGACGTCTCACCACCGCGCGCCGCCCGCGAACTCGACCGCATCCTGCGGGCCCACCTGGCGGAGGCGACGAACTGAGGCCCGCGGGCGCGAGGGTGGCCATCCGGGGTCACACCCCCAGGTCCGCCTCCAGCACCCGCGCCACCGCGTCCTTGTCCCCGTCCAGTTCGACCTGCGCCGCTTCCTGCCGGCCGAAGGCGAACAGCGTCAGCTCGCCCGGCTCGCCGGTGACCGTCACCACCGGAGTCCCGCGATGCGCCACCGCCGTCTGCCCGTCCGGCCGGCGCAGCACCAGCCCCACCGGCGCCTTGCGGCCCAGCACCCGGGCGGCCCGCTCCAGCCGCGTCCACAGCGCGTCCGCGAAGACCGGGTCGAGCGCGCGCGGCGACCAGTCCGGCTGGGCCCGCCGCACGTCCTCGGCGTGGACGTAGAACTCCACGGTGTTGGACGCCTCGTCGATCTGCTTGAGCGCGAACGGCGACATCCTCGGCGGGCCCGTCCTGATCAGCTGGAGCAGCTCCTCGTACGGCTTCGCCGCGAACTCCGCCTGCACCCGCTCCAGCCGCGCCGCCAGCGGCTTGACCAGGATGCCCGCCGACGCATCGGCACGCCGCTCGCGCACGACCACGTGCGCGGCCAGCTCCCGCGTCGTCCAGCCTTCGCACAGCGTCGGTGCCTCGGGGCCCGCGCTCTCCAACAGGTCGGCCAGAAGGAGCCGTTCACGCTTCGCATGGGTCGACATACGGCCACCCTACGACCGCCCCGCCCCACCTGCCACGGCGCATACCCCCGTCCTCTGGGCCCGTCACCCCCGCAGCACCAGCACCCCCACCACCACCGCGGCCACCAGCGCCGCCGCGAAGACCGCCACCAGCACCCGCACCGCCACCCTCGCCACCCGGTCCGGGTCCGGCGGCGGTGGCGCGTCAGGGGAGGGCGACTGGTCCATGGCAGCAGGATGCCGCACGGCACAATGGACCCATGAGCAGCAGCCGCGTCACCGCATCCTCGCTGGACCCCGCCGTCGCCGCCCGCCTCAAGCGCGACGCGGACGGTCTGTTTCCGGCCATCGCCCAGCAGTACGACACCGGCGAGGTGCTGATGCTCGGCTGGATGGACGACGAGGCGCTGCACCGCACCCTCACCACCGGCCGCTGCACCTACTGGTCCCGCAGCCGCCAGGAGTACTGGGTCAAGGGCGACACCTCAGGCCACGTCCAGCACGTCAGGTCCGTCGCCCTCGACTGCGACGCCGACACCGTCCTCGTCAAGGTCGACCAGGTCGGCGCCGCCTGCCACACCGGCGCCCGCACCTGCTTCGATACGGACATCCTCCTGAGCGCGGTGAGCGCGCCCGCCACCGACCAGTAGGCTCCGCTCCCATGACCACGGGAACCACCGGCACCGCCACACCGGACCTCGACACCTTCCGCACGCTCGCCGCGGACCGGCGGGTCATCCCCGTCACCCGGCGCCTCCTCGCGGACGGCGACACCCCGGTCGGCCTCTACCGCAAGCTCGCCGGCGAGCGCCCCGGCACCTTCCTCCTCGAATCCGCCGAGAACGGCCGCACGTGGTCGCGGTACTCGTTCATCGGCGTCCGCAGCGCCGCGACGCTCACCACCCGCGACGGACGGGCGCACTGGCTCGGCACCCCGCCGGTCGGTGTCCCCACCGGCGGCGACCCGCTCGCCGCGCTGCGCGCCACCGTCGAGGCCCTGCACACCCCGCGCGACCTCGTCGAGGGCGAGGGACTGCCCCCGTTCACCGGCGGCATGGTCGGCTACCTCGGCTACGACATCGTGCGCCGCCTGGAGAAGGTCGGCGAGCACACCGCCGACGACCTCGGCCTGCCCGAGCTCACCATGCTGCTCACCTCCGACCTCGCCGTCCTGGACCACTGGAGCGGCACGGTCCTGCTGATCGCCAACGCCATCAACCACAACGACCTGGCGACCGGCGTCGACGAGGCGTACGCGGACGCGGTGGCCCGCCTGGACGCCATGGCCGACGACCTCGCCCGCCCCGCGCCCGCGAGCGCCGCCGCGCTCCCGCCCACCGCCCTGCCCCCGTACACCGGCGAGTGGGGCGCGGACTCCTTCAAGGCCGCCGTCGAGGACATCAAGGAACGCATCCGCTCCGGCGAGGCGTTCCAGGTGGTGCCCTCGCAGCGGTTCGAAACCCCCTGCACGGCAAGCGCGTTGGACGTCTACCGCGTGCTGCGGGCCACCAACCCCAGCCCCTACATGTACCTCTTCCGCTTCGAGGGCAACGGCGGCCCCGAGGGCGCGCCCTTCGACGTCGTCGGCTCCAGCCCCGAGGCGCTGGTCAAGGTCGAGAACGGCCGGGCCATGGTGCACCCGATCGCCGGCACCCGCCCGCGCGGCGCGACCGTCCAGGAGGACCAGGCGCTCGCCGACGAGCTGATGGCCGACCCCAAGGAGCGCGCCGAGCACCTGATGCTGGTCGACCTGGGCCGCAACGACCTGGGCCGGGTCTGTGAGCCGGGCAGCGTCGAGGTGGTCGACTTCATGTCCGTCGAGCGCTACAGCCACGTCATGCACATCGTCTCCACCGTCACCGGCACGGTCGCCGCCGACCGCACCGCCTTCGACGTGCTCACCGCCTGCTTCCCCGCCGGCACCCTCTCCGGCGCCCCCAAGCCGCGCGCCCTGCAGATCATCGAGGAGCTGGAGCCGACCCGGCGCGGCCTCTACGGCGGCTGCGTGGGCTATCTGGACTTCGCCGGCGACTCCGACACCGCCATCGCCATCCGCACCGCCCTGCTGCGGGACGGCACCGCCTACGTCCAGGCCGGCGCCGGCATCGTCGCCGACTCCGACCCGGACGCCGAGGACACCGAGTGCCGCAACAAGGCCGCCGCCGTCCTCCGCGCCGTCCACACCGCCAACCACCTCGGCAAATGACCCGCCGCACCCCCGCGCGGCGGCCCGCCGGAGCCGGTAGGCGATAGTGGTACGCGTGAGTGCCGTACCCCAGTCCCGTACCGACACCGAGCCGGCTCCCGCCCCGGCCCGGCCCCGCGGCAGCGCCAGGCGCTCGCTCGCCCTGGCGCTGCTGCTCGGCGCCGCCGGCGCGAGCCTGGCACTGCTCGCCTCCGGCCGCACCTGGGCCCGGGGCACCGCGGCGCTGGCCCAGGGAGAGCTGCCGCGCACCGTGACCGGCAGCGACGTGACCGGCCTGCCCGGCGCGCTGGCGGTGGTCGGCCTGGCCGCCCTGGTCGCCGTCTTCGCGGTCCGCCGGGCCGGCCGGATCGTGGTCGCCGCACTGCTGGCCCTCAGCGGCCTGGGCATCACCACCGCCGCCGCCCTCGGCTACGCCGACACCTCGGCGCTGCGCGAGAAAGCCGCCGACGCGGTCGGCCTGAACGGCGCCGACGTGCATCACGTCACCCACACCGTCTGGCCCTGGGTGGCCGCCGCCGGCGGCCTGCTGCTGCTCCTCGCCGGGGTGCTGGCCCTGGTCTTCGGCCGCCGCTGGCCCGCGATGTCGGGCCGGTACGAGCGCACCCCCGGCGGCGCCCGCGGCCCGCGGCGCGCCGCGGCGCCGCCGGACCTGGAGCGCCCCGAGGAGATCTGGAAGTCCCTGGACCGCGGCGAGGACCCCACCCGGTAAAAGGGCTTCGCCCGGCATCGGTGACAATGGACGACGACATTCGCGCGCTCGGACCCCGGCGCGACTTCAGTAACGAGGAGCACTCCATGTCGAGCAGTGGCCACGGACACACCCCCGCCGCCTGGACCGGCGTCATCATCGCCTTCATCGGCTTCTGCGTGGCCGGTGCCTTCATCGTGATGGCCAACGTGGCCGGCTTCTGGGCGGGCATGGTGCTGATCGCCGCCGGCGCCGTCGTGGGCGGCGTGATGCGCGCGGCCGGCCTCGGCCAGGAGCCCAGGCGCTCCGCCAAGCCCGCCCCCGCCCAGGCTCAGCCGCAGGAGAGCTGAGCCCCGCTCGGCAGCCCCCCGAAGGCGCCGCTTCCCGCCCCGTACGGCCCGCGCCCCGTACGGCGGCGAAGAAGCTGCGCCTTCTCGCGTCCGGTAGCACCATCGGCTCCGTGAGCGCTCCTGTGGTCCGGCCGCGGCCGGACGCCTCCCGCGGCCCGCTGCGCCGGCTCGCCGCGCCGGCCGGCACCCTCGCGGCGGTGGCCGCGGCCTTCACCTGGGTCGGCACCGTCGACCCCAACGAACCGGGCCACTACCCGGTCTGCCCCCTGCGGCACCTCACCGGACTGCTCTGTCCGGCCTGCGGCGGGCTGCGCAGCGCGCACGCCGTCGCGCACGGCGACCTCCTCGCGGCGCTCGCCGCCAACGCCCCCGCGGTGGCCGGCTACGCCGCGTTCGCGCTCTTCTGGCTGGTCTGGGCGGCCCGCGCGGTGCGCGGACTGCCCACCGCGGGCCCGCGGCCCCGGGCGGCCCACTGGTGGGCGCTGGGCGGGCTGCTGCTGGCCTTCACCCTCGTCCGCAACCTCCCCCTCGGCGCCGGACTGCGGCCGTGACGCGCACCGGTCCGCGGCCCGCCGCGGCCCCCGGGGCGCACCGCGAGGCAACCCGGAGTTGTCCGGGTCGTGGGACCACGGTCAACCGGATGCGGGACCTGCCCCTCGCGGCGGATACCATCGGAGGAGCAGCCGTGACGGCGGTTCCCGCCCCACGGGCCGCTGTCCACCTCCACCCTTCACGAAGGAGGCCGCTCGCGTGAGCGTGCTCGACGAGATCATCGACGGAGTCCGCGCCGACCTCGCAGAGCGGCAGGCGCGCGTCGGCCTCGACGAGCTCAAGGAGCGGGCCCGCAAGGCACGCCCGGCCAAGGACGGCGTCGCCGCCCTGAAGGGCGAGGGCGTCCGGGTGATCTGCGAGGTCAAGCGCTCCAGCCCGTCCAAGGGCGCGCTCGCCGCGATCGCCGACCCCGCGGGCCTGGCCGCCGACTACGAAGCGGGCGGCGCCGCGGTGATCTCCGTCCTCACCGAGCAGCGCCGCTTCGGCGGCTCGCTGGCCGACCTGGAGGCCGTCCGCGCCAAGGTCGACATCCCCGTCCTGCGCAAGGACTTCATCGTCACCGCCTACCAGCTGTGGGAGGCCCGGGCCTACGGCGCCGACCTCGCGCTGCTGATCGTCGCCGCGCTGGAGCAGGAGGCCCTGGTCTCGCTGATCGAGCGGGCCGAGTCGATCGGGCTGACGCCGCTGGTCGAGGCGCACGACGAGGAGGAGGTCGCCCGCGCGGTGGCCGCCGGCGCCAAGATCATCGGGATCAACGCCCGCAACCTCAAGACCCTGGAGGTCGACCGGGGCACCTTCGCCCGGGTCGCCCCCGAGGTCCCCGACCACATCGTCAAGGTCGCCGAGTCCGGCGTGCGCGGCCCGCACGACCTGATCGCCTACGCCAACGACGGCGCCGACGCCGTCCTGGTCGGCGAGTCCCTGGTCACCGGCAAGGACCCCAAGGCCGCGGTCGCCGACCTGGTCGCGGCCGGCTCCCACCCGGCGATCCGGCACGGCCGGGACTGACCGCCATGGCCGCCGCCCTCCTCCGCCTCGCCCGCGGCTGCCGGCCGCGTGGCTGTCGTGCCCCGGCACGGCGCGTGCGGGGCCGGCGGGTCCGCTACCACATCGGCTGCGAGCCGGGGCAGATCAACGGCATGCGATGGCAGGCGCCCCGTTAGGGGCGCGGGACTGTGTCGACATGCGGCTCCGCCGCGTGGGCGCGGCCGGCAACACGAGGCCGCAGCCAAGCGATGACCCCCCGCCCCACGGCTCAAGTGTCCACACACTCACCGTGAGGTTTCCGCATGCCCAGCGAGTTCTTCCTTCCCGACCCCGAGGGTCAAGTCCCCGGCCCCGAGGGCTACTTCGGCGCCTTCGGCGGCAAGTTCATCCCCGAGGCGCTGGTCGCCGCGGTGGACGAGGTCGCCGCCGAGTACGAGAAGGCCAAGGCCGACCCGGCCTTCGCCGCCGAGCTCGACGACCTGATGGTCAACTACACCGGCCGGCCCAGCGCCCTCACCGAGGTGCCGCGGTTCGCCGAACACGCCGGCGGGGCCCGGGTGTTCCTCAAGCGCGAGGACCTCAACCACACCGGCTCCCACAAGATCAACAACGTGCTGGGGCAGGCCCTGCTCACCAAGCGGATGGGCAAGACCCGGGTCATCGCCGAGACCGGCGCCGGCCAGCACGGCGTCGCCACCGCCACCGCCTGCGCCCTCTTCGGCCTCGAATGCACCATCTACATGGGCGAGGTCGACACCGAGCGGCAGGCCCTCAACGTCGCCCGGATGCGGATGCTCGGCGCCGAGGTCATCGCCGTGAAGTCCGGTAGCCGCACCCTCAAGGACGCCATCAACGAGGCGTTCCGCGACTGGGTCGCCAACGTCGACCGCACCCACTACCTCTTCGGCACCGTCGCCGGACCGCACCCCTTCCCGGCCCTGGTCCGCGACTTCCACCGGGTCATCGGCGTCGAGGCCCGCCGCCAGATCCTCCAGCGCGCCGGCCGACTGCCGGACGCCGCCCTGGCCTGCGTCGGCGGCGGCTCCAACGCCATCGGCCTGTTCCACGCCTTCCTGCCCGACACCGGCGTCCGCCTCATCGGCTGCGAACCCGGCGGCCACGGCATCGAGACCGGCGAGCACGCCGCCACCCTCACCGAGGGCACCCCCGGCATCCTGCACGGCTCCCGCTCCTACGTCCTCCAGGACGAGGACGGCCAGATCACCGAGCCGTACTCGATCTCGGCCGGCCTGGACTACCCGGGCATCGGCCCCGAGCACGCCTACCTCAAGGACTCGGGCCGCGCCGAGTACCGCGCGGTCACCGACGACGCGGCGATGCAGGCCCTGCGGCTGCTGTCCCGCACCGAGGGCATCATCCCGGCCATCGAGAGCGCCCACGCGCTGGCCGGCGCCCTGGAGGTCGGCCGGGAGCTGGGCCCCGACGGCCTGCTGCTGGTGAACCTCTCCGGGCGCGGCGACAAGGACATGGACACCGCCGCCCGCTACTTCGGGCTCTACAACACCGCCGCCGACGAAGCGGCCGGCACCGGCGAGGGGGACAAGTGATGGCGGGCAACATCGAACTCCTGTCGTCCGTCCTGGCGCAGGCCAGGGCGGAGAACCGGGCGGCGCTGGTCGGCTACCTTCCGGCCGGCTTCCCCACCGTAGACGGCGGCATCCGGGCGCTGACCGAGATGCTGGACGGCGGCTGCGACATCGTCGAGGTCGGGCTGCCGCACAGCGACCCGGTCCTGGACGGCCCGGTGATCCAGACCGCCGACGACATCGCGCTGCGCGCCGGCATCAAGATCGTCGACGTCATCCGCACGGTCCGCGACGTGCACGCCGCCACCGGCGCGCCGGTGCTCTGCATGACGTACTGGAACCCCGTCGACCGCTACGGCGTCGAGCGGTTCGCCGCCGACCTCGCCGAGGCGGGCGGCGCCGGCTGCATCCTGCCGGACCTCCCGGTCGAGGAGTCCGAGGTCTGGCGCAAGGCCGCCGAGCAGCACGGCCTGGCCACCGTCTTCGTGGTCGCGCCGAGCAGCCGGGACGAGCGGCTGGCCAGGATCACCGAGGCCGGCAGCGGCTTCGTCTACGCCGCGTCCCTGATGGGCGTCACCGGCACCCGCGAGTCCGTCGGCCGGGAGGCCGAGGACCTGGTGGCCCGCACCCGCGCCACCACCGACCTCCCCGTCTGCGTCGGCCTCGGCGTCTCCAACGCCGAGCAGGCCGCCGAGGTGGCCCGCTTCGCCGACGGTGTGATCGTCGGCTCGGCGTTCGTCAAGTGCCTGCTGGCGGCGGACGGCGACCTTGACGCCGGCCTGACCGCCGTCCGGGCCCTGGCCGGGCAGCTCGGCGACGGCGTGCGCCGGAACGGCGCGGCCCGGGACTGACCCCGGCAGATCGTCCGATCGGGCGAACCTCGGAGCGGAGGGGTGCGGCTGCGCCCCTCCGCTTCGTTGTCCACGGGCGTGAACCAGAAGAACCATGACGGCCCGAAGCGTGACGGAACGAGCAGCGCCCGCGAGCGGCTCCAGGCCCAGCGTGACAAGGAGAGGACGCGCGCCCGGCGGGTCCGCCAGTCGGCCGTCGCCGGCGCGGTGGTGGCGGCGCTCGCGGTGGCCGGCGGGATCGCCGTGTGGGTGTCCTCCGGCGGCGGCACCGGCAGCAGTACCGACAACACCGCGTTCGCCCTCCCCAAACAGGCCAGCGACGGCGACAAGCCCGCCGTCCCGGTGGGTTCGGCCCGCGCCCGTTCCACCCTCACCGTCTGGGAGGACTTCCGCTGCCCGGCCTGCCAGCAGTTCGAGACCGGCTTCCGCCCGGTGATCCACCAGCTCCAGGACTCCGGCAAGCTCAAGGTGGAGTACCACCTCGCCACCCTCATCGACGGGAACGCCGGCGGCACCGGCTCGCTGAACGCGGCCAACGCCGCCCTGTGCGCCCAGGACGCCGGAAAGTTCCGCGACTACCACGACGTCCTCTACTCCCACCAGCCGCCCGAGCAGCAGGACCGCTTCGGCGACAAGAAGTACCTGCTCCAGCTGGCCGGGAAGGTCCCGGGCCTGACCTCGGCCGCGTTCACCAAGTGCGTCCGCGACGGGCGGTACGACGGTTTCGTCCGCAAGTCCAACGAGGCGTTCGCCGGCGGCGGCTTCCGCGGCACCCCGACCGTCCTGCTCAACGGCAAGGACCTCTCCCAGTTCAAGGGCGGCCGGGTCACCCCCGCGGACCTGAAGAAGATGGTCCTGGAGGCCGACCAGGGCAAGTAGCCCGGCCGCGGCCGTCCGGCCGGGGAGCCGGTACGGACCGCCGCGCCGCCGCGGCCGTTACGCAGCCGTTGCCGGGCGGGTTGTCGTCAACCCCGCCCGGCGCGGTAGCGTCGGTCCTGCCATGGACCTCGCATTCATTCCCAGCCCCTCGACCGGTGTCGTCCATCTCGGGCCGATCCCGCTGCGCGGCTACGCGTTCTGCATCATCATCGGCGTGTTCGTCGGCGTCTGGCTCGGCAACCGGCGCTGGGTGCAGCGCGGCGGCCGCTCCGGCACGGTCGCCGACATCGCCGTGTGGGCGGTGCCCTTCGGCCTGGTCGGCGGGCGCCTGTACCACGTCATCACGACGTACGAGCCGTACTTCGGCAAGAACGGCCACCCGCTCGACGCCCTCAAGGTCTGGCAGGGCGGCCTCGGCATCTGGGGCGCGGTCGCGCTGGGCGCCCTCGGTGCCTGGATCGGCTGCCGCCGCCGGGGCGTCCCGATGCCCGCGTACGCCGACGCGCTGGCGCCGGGCCTCGCCATCGGCCAGGCGATCGGCCGCTGGGGCAACTGGTTCAACCAGGAGCTGTACGGCAAGCCGACCGACGTGCCGTGGGCGCTGAAGATCGACCCGGACCCGGCGATCGGCCGCATCGGCGGCACCTACCACCCGACGTTCCTCTACGAGTGCCTGTGGTGCCTGGGCGTCGCGGCGCTGGTGATCTGGGCGGACAAGCGCTTCCGCCTCGGCCACGGGCGGGTCTTCGCGCTCTACGTCGCCGCCTACTGCGTGGGCCGCGCCTGGATCGAGTACATGCGCGTCGACGAGGCGCACCACATCCTGGGCCTGCGGCTGAACGACTGGACCTCGCTGGTGGTCTTCGTCCTGGCCGTCGTCTACATGATCGTCTCCGCGCGGAAGGCCCCGGGCCGCGAGGAGATCGTCGAGCCGGAGTGGCAGCTCGCCGAGGGCGCCCAGGAGGGCCAGGACGCCGGGAAGCCTGCCGGGACCGCCAAGGGCGAGAAGAGCGACAAGAGCAACAAGGGCACCAAGAGCGCGGCCGACGGCTCCGCCTCCGGTTCCGCCAGGTCCGCCGGGAGCCCGGGCGGCACGAAGTCCTGAGGCCGGCCGCCGACGGCCCGCATCCGACCGGAGCGCCGGGCGGACCCGCTCACACCGGGACCGCCCGGCGCTCCGCCGTGCCGGCCGGGCCCGCCGTGCCGGCCGGCCGTCACCGCCCGCTGGCCTCGGTCATCAGCGTCCCCGTCAGCAGGGCGCCGAAGGACTGCGCGTGGCGCAGATGGCGGGTCCGGTCGCGGGCGAAGACCTCGCGGGCGACGGCGGCCAGCGCGGCGGCCGGGGCGTGCAGGTCGAGCCGGCTGGCCCGGGCGACCTCGGTGCTCCACTCTGCGGGCACCGCCGCCGCGCCGTTCAGGGCACCGGCGAGCGCACCGGCCATCGTGGCGATCGCGGCGCAGTCGCGCCCGTAGTTGACCGCGCCGAGCACGGTGGCCCGGTAGTCGCCGTCGGCGACCAGCAACATGCCCAGGGCGATGGGGAGTTCCTCGACGGCGTGCACGCGGGAGGGCCGGCGGGCGCCCAGCGACGGTTCGCGGTGGTCCGGGCCGACGGTGTCGTACGGGGCGACCGCCGCCCGCAGCGGCACCAGCGCGGACTCGTAGTCGGTGTGCGGCGCGGCCACGTCGCAGACCGCCTCGATCGCCGCCCGGGTGCCGTCCTTCGCCAGCCGCAGGGCATGCCCGGCGACCGTGGCCGCGGTGGCGTCCGGCAGGAACGCGGCGGCCACCGCGGCGGCGAACACCCCGGCCGCCTCCCGCCCGTAGGAGGACTGGTGGGCGGCCGAGATGTCCAGCGCCTCGGCATAAGCCCGGTCCGGATTACCGGCGTTGACGATGCCGACCGGCGTCATGTACATCGCCGCACCGGAGTTGACGATGTTTCCGACACCGGCCTCGCGCGGATCGGCGTGGCCGTAGTGCAGCCGCGCCACGATCCACTTCTCGGCGAGGAAGATCCGCTGCAACGGCAGCGCCTCGGCCTCCAGTTCGGGGATCCAGCGGGGCGTGCCGATCAGGTCGGGGACGAGGTGGTCGGCGACGGCGTAGGCGTCGAGGTGGTCGCGGACCGTCTCGTAGACGCGCACCAGCGCATGGGTCATCAGGGTGTCGTCGGTGATGTGGCCGTCGCCCTTGTGGTACGGCGCGAGCGGCCGCGCGGTGCGCCAGTCCGTGTGGAACGGTCCGACGATGCCCTCGATCCGGCCGCCGTGCCGGGCCACGATCTGCTCCGGTGTCAGGCCCTCGGCCGGCCCGCCCAGGGCGTCGCCGACCGCGGCCCCGACGAGCGCGCCGGCCGCCCGGTCCTCCAGAGGGGAGAGCGCGGGCGGCGGGCCGTCCGCTCCGGGCTCCGGGCCGGTGACGCGGGGTGCCCGCGACCCCTCGGGGTCCGGTGGCTCCGGGTCGGGCCGTACCGGGCCGGCGGTGGTGGCGGCGTCCGTCATCGGGGTGTCCTTTCGCGGGCTGAGGGGGCCGTCGGGGCGGACGGCGGGCCGGGGCGGGCGGAGTCCGTGTCCCGCCCGTATCCGTCCCCCGTGGCGGCCCGGGTCTCCTGTCCGGGGCCGCAGGGTCACCCGGTCGACCGCCTTGTACGGCCGTCAAGGGCCGCCGACGGCCTTGTGATCCGGATCACGAGCTCGCCCTCTCGGCGAAACCGCAGGTCAGAGAGGTAAGTTCGGCCTTCCTTGCTAGCGGAGGAGGGTAATCCGCGCATAACTTCGAGGTGTTGGAGGGGGAAGCGCCGTCATCGGCCCACGCCTCGCAAGCAGAGAGCAGGTCTCGATATGTCGGTCATGGAGATCATGGACGCCGCCGCGCCGACGCATGCGGCGCACCGCGACAACCACACCCACCGCGATGTGAACGGCGGCTGGCTGCGCCCCGCCGTCTTCGGCGCGATGGACGGCCTGGTGTCCAACCTCGCCCTGATGACGGGCGTGGCCGGCGGTGCGGTGTCGCAGCAGACGATCGTGATCACCGGCCTGGCGGGGCTGGCGGCCGGCGCGTTCTCGATGGCCGCGGGGGAGTACACCTCGGTGGCTTCGCAACGTGAACTGGTGGTCGCGGAGCTGGACGTCGAGCGGGCCGAGCTGCGCAAGCACCCCAAGGACGAGCAGGCGGAGCTGGCGGCCCTCTACGAGTCCCGCGGGGTGGAGCCGGAGCTGGCCCGCAAGGTCGCCGAGCAGCTCTCCCGCGACCCCGAGCAGGCGCTGGAGATCCATGCCCGCGAGGAATTGGGCATCGACCCGTCGGACCTTCCTTCTCCGATCGTTGCCGCCGTTTCCTCCTTTGGATCCTTTGCGTTGGGCGCGCTTTTGCCTCTCCTTCCTTATCTGGTGGGGGCGAGTGTGCTGTGGCCTGCGGTGCTGCTGGCGCTGCTCGGGCTCTTCGGCTGCGGCGCGGTGGTGGCGCGGGTGACGGCCCGCTCGTGGTGGTTCAGCGGGCTGCGCCAGCTGGCGCTGGGCGGTGCCGCGGCGGCGGTGACGTACGGCCTCGGCGCACTGTTCGGGACGGCGGTGGGTTGACGTCCCATTCGGGTGACCGCATGATGGCCGCGTTACCCAGCGGTTTCGGTTTGTTGACGACCGGGCATAAGGCCCTGGCGTCGCCGGGCAGTGTCGCTCGCCGAACGCCGCCGCAGTGGGCGGCTCCCAGTCCGAGAAGCAAGCAGTCGTCCGCATCCCCGAAATTCCCCGAAATTCAGGCGCACCGCCCGTGCGGTGTCCGGATGTTGGAAGGCATCTTTCGCTTTTCGAGAAGCGAGTCATCCTGTAACCTGCACGAAATTTCGCGGAGGGCCAACGTCGTCCCTCGGCAACCCCTATTGCCACGACGACGTTGGGAGAGCCGATGCGCCACGCGTCCACGCACTCCGCGACCACCAGCGGCGCCGCCGCCGCTTGGTCGCCCATGGACGGCCGCCCCGCCCAGCAGGGAATGTACGACCCGCGCAACGAGCACGACGCCTGCGGCGTCGGCTTCGTGGCCACCCTCACCGGCGAGGCCAGCCACGCCCTGGTCGAGCAGGCCCTGACCGTGCTGACCAATCTGGAGCACCGCGGCGCCACCGGCTCCGAGCCCGACTCGGGCGACGGCGCGGGCATCCTGCTCCAGATCCCGGACGCGTTCCTCCGCGCGGAGGCCACCTTCGAGCTCCCCGCGGCCGGCTCCTACGCCGTCGGCATCGCCTTCCTCCCCTCCGACGCCCACGAAGCGGCCGCGGCCGTCTCACGGATCGAGACGCTCGCCGGTGAGGAGGGCCTCACCGTCCTCGGCTGGCGGGTCGTCCCGGTCGCCCCGCAGCTGCTGGGCAACGGCGCCCGCGCCACCATGCCGGCCTTCTCCCAGCTGTTCGTGGCCGACGGCGAGAACACCGGCCTGGCGCTGGACCGCAAGGCGTTCGCGCTGCGCAAGCGCGCCGAGCGGGAGGCCGGGGTCTACTTCCCCTCGCTGTCCGCCCGGACCATCGTCTACAAGGGCATGCTGACCACCGGCCAGCTGGAGCCCTTCTTCCCGGACCTCTCCGACCGCCGGTTCGCCACCGCCATCGCCCTGGTCCACTCGCGGTTCTCCACCAACACCTTCCCGAGCTGGCCGCTGGCCCACCCGTACCGCTTCGTCGCGCACAACGGCGAGATCAACACCGTCCAGGGCAACCGCAACTGGATGCGGGCCCGCGAGTCCCAGCTGGCGTCGAAGCTCTTCGGAAACGAGGACCTGGAGCGGCTCTTCCCGGTCTGCACCCCGGACGCCTCCGACTCCGCCACCTTCGACGAGGTCCTGGAGCTGCTCCACCTCGGCGGGCGCTCGCTGCCGCACGCGGTGCTGATGATGGTCCCCGAGGCGTGGGAGAACGCCACCGCCATGGACCCGGCCCGGCGGGCCTTCTACCAGTACCACTCCACGATGATGGAGCCCTGGGACGGCCCGGCCTGCGTCACCTTCACCGACGGCACCCAGGTCGGCGCGGTGCTGGACCGCAACGGTCTGCGCCCGGGCCGCTACTGGGTCACCGACGACGGCCTGGTGGTGCTCTCCTCCGAGGTCGGCGTCCTGGACATCGACCCGTCGAAGGTCGTCCGCAAGGGCCGCCTCCAGCCCGGCCGGATGTTCCTCGTCGACACCGCCGAGCACCGCATCATCGAGGACGACGAGATCAAGGCCCAGCTGGCCGCCGAGCACCCCTACCAGGAGTGGCTGGACGCCGGCCTGATCGACCTGGCCGACCTGCCCGAGCGCGAGCACATCGTGCACACCCACGCCTCGGTCACCCGCCGCCAGCAGACCTTCGGCTACACCGAGGAGGAGCTGCGGGTTATCCTCGCCCCGATGGCCAAGGCCGGTGCCGAGCCGATCGGCTCGATGGGCACCGACTCGCCGATCGCCGCGCTCTCCGAGCGCCCCCGGCTGCTCTTCGACTACTTCACCCAGCTCTTCGCGCAGGTCACCAACCCGCCGCTGGACGCCATCCGGGAGGAGCTGGTCACCTCCCTGATCTCCTCCCTCGGCCCCCAGGGCAACCTCCTGGAGCCCACCGCGGCCTCCTGTCGCAGCGTGACCCTGCCGTTCCCGGTGATCGACAACGACGAGCTGGCCAAGCTCGTCCACATCAACGCCGACGGCGACATGCCCGGCATGAAGTCCGTGACCCTCTCCGGCCTCTACCGCGTCTCCGGCGGCGGCGAGACGCTGGCCGCCCGGATCGAGGAGATCTGCGCCGAGGCCGACGCCGCCATCGCCGACGGCGCCCGGCTGATCGTGCTCTCCGACCGCCACTCGGACGCCGAGCACGCGCCGATCCCGTCGCTGCTGCTCACCGCCGCCGTCCACCACCACCTCATCGCCACCAGGACCCGCACCCAGGTCGGGCTGCTGGTCGAGGCCGGCGACGTCCGCGAGGTGCACCACGTCGCGCTGCTGATCGGCTACGGCGCCGCCGCGGTCAACCCGTACCTGGCGATGGAGTCCGTCGAGGACCTCGTCCGGGCCGGCACCTTCCTGCCGGGCGTGGAGGCCGAGACGGCCATCAGGAACCTCATCAAGGCGCTCGGCAAGGGCGTCCTGAAGGTCATGTCCAAG
The DNA here is from genome assembly GCF_051603415.1 of Streptomyces sp. S186. Lineage (NCBI taxonomy): Bacteria > Bacillati > Actinomycetota > Actinomycetes > Kitasatosporales > Streptomycetaceae > Streptomyces > Streptomyces sp. S186. Next base: position 6,172,775 of record NZ_CP193932.1, read on the forward strand.
ATGGGCATCTCCACCGTCGCCTCCTACCGCGGCGCGCAGGTCTTCGAGGCCATCGGCCTGGACGAGGAGTTCGTCGCCCGGTACTTCCAGGGCACCACCACCAAGATCGGCGGCGCCGGCCTGGACGTCATCGCCAAGGAGGTCGCGGCCCGGCACGCCAAGGCGTACCCGGCCTCCGGCATCACCGCCACCCACCGCGCCCTGGAGATCGGCGGCGAGTACCAGTGGCGCCGCGAGGGTGAACCGCACCTCTTCGACCCGGAGACCGTCTTCCGGCTCCAGCACTCCACCCGCTCGCGCCGCTACGACATCTTCAAGCAGTACACCCAGCGGGTGAACGAGCAGGCGGAGCGGCTGATGACGCTGCGCGGCCTGTTCTCCTTCGCCTCCGGCCGCCCGTCGGTCCCGCTGGACGAGGTCGAGCCCGCCTCCGAGATCGTCAAGCGGTTCTCCACCGGCGCGATGTCCTACGGCTCGATCTCCCGCGAGGCCCACGAGACCCTCGCCATCGCCATGAACCAGCTCGGTGGCAAGTCCAACACCGGCGAGGGCGGCGAGGACCCGGAGCGGCTGTACGACCCGGCGCGCCGTTCGTCGATCAAGCAGGTGGCCTCCGGCCGCTTCGGCGTGACCTCCGAGTACCTCGTCAACGCCGACGACATCCAGATCAAGATGGCCCAGGGCGCCAAGCCCGGCGAGGGCGGCCAGCTGCCCGGCCACAAGGTCTACCCGTGGGTCGCCAGGACGCGTCACTCGACGCCCGGCGTCGGCCTGATCTCCCCGCCGCCGCACCACGACATCTACTCCATCGAGGACCTCGCCCAGCTCATCCACGACCTGAAGAACGCCAACCCGGCGGCCCGCATCCACGTGAAGCTGGTCTCCGAGGTCGGCGTCGGCACGGTCGCCGCGGGTGTCTCCAAGGCGCACGCGGACGTTGTCCTGATCTCCGGTCACGACGGCGGTACGGGCGCCTCGCCGCTCACCTCGCTCAAGCACGCCGGCGGCCCCTGGGAGCTGGGCCTGGCCGAGACCCAGCAGACGCTGCTGCTCAACGGCCTGCGCGACCGCATCGTGGTGCAGACCGACGGCCAGCTCAAGACCGGCCGCGACGTGGTCATCGCCGCGCTGCTGGGCGCCGAGGAGTTCGGTTTCGCGACCGCGCCGCTGGTCGTCTCCGGCTGCGTCATGATGCGCGTCTGCCACCTGGACACCTGCCCGGTCGGCATCGCCACCCAGAACCCGGTGCTGCGCGAACGCTTCGCCGGCAAGGCCGAGTTCGTCGTCAACTTCTTCCAGTTCATCGCAGAGGAGGTCCGCGAGCTCCTCGCCGAGCTGGGCTTCCGCACCCTGGACGAGGCGATCGGCCACGCCGAGGTCCTCGACGTCGCCCGCGCGGTGGACCACTGGAAGGCCCAGGGCCTGGACCTCGCCCCGCTGCTGCACGTCCCCGACCTGGCCGACGGCGCGGTCCGCCACCAGATCACCGCCCAGGACCACGGCCTGGAGAAGGCGCTGGACAACGAGCTGATCAGGCTCGCCACCGACGCGCTGGCCGCGGACACCGCCGAGGCCGCCCAGCCGGTCCGCGCCCAGGTCGCGATCCGCAACATCAACCGCACCGTCGGCACCATGCTCGGCCACGAGGTCACCAAGAAGTTCGGCGGCGCGGGCCTGCCCGACGACACCATCGACCTCACCTTCACCGGCTCCGCCGGCCAGTCGTTCGGCGCGTTCCTGCCCCGCGGCATCACCCTCCGCCTGGAGGGCGACGCCAACGACTACGTCGGCAAGGGCCTCTCCGGCGGCCGGATCATCGTCCGCCCGGACCGCGGCGCGGACCACCTCGCCGAGTACTCCACCATCGCCGGCAACACCCTCGCCTACGGCGCCACCGGCGGCGAGCTGTTCCTGCGCGGCCGGGTCGGCGAGCGGTTCTGTGTCCGCAACTCCGGTGCCACGGTGGTCTCCGAGGGCGTCGGCGACCACGGCTGCGAGTACATGACCGGCGGCAACGCCGTCGTCCTGGGCGCGACCGGACGCAACTTCGCGGCCGGCATGTCCGGCGGCTTCGCCTACGTCGTCGACCTCGACCCGGCCAACGTCAACGCCGAACTTGCCGGCGCGGTCCGCCCGTTGGACGACAACGACAAGCGGTGGCTGCACGACGTGGTGCGCCGCCACCAGGAGGAGACCGGCTCCACCGTGGCCGCCAAGCTCCTCGCCGACTGGGATGCCGCGGCCGCGCGCTTCAGCAAGGTCGTCCCGCCCACGTACCAGGCAGTGCTCGCCGCCAAGGAAGCCGCCGAGCAGGCCGGGCTCTCCGAGTCCGAGACCCACGAGAAGATGATGGAGGCGGCGACCAATGGCTGACCCCAAGGGCTTCCTGACCCACGAGCGCGAGCACGCCAAGACCCGCCCCGTCGAGGAGCGCGTCAAGGACTGGAACGAGGTCTACCAGCCCGGCTCCCTGCTGCCGATCATCACCAAGCAGGCGTCGCGCTGCATGGACTGCGGCATCCCGTTCTGCCACAACGGCTGTCCGCTCGGAAACCTCATCCCCGAGTGGAACGACTACGCCTACCGCGAGGACTGGACCGCGGCCAGCGAGCGGCTGCACGCGACCAACAACTTCCCCGAGTTCACCGGTCGCCTCTGCCCCGCCCCCTGCGAGGCGGCCTGCGTGCTGGGCATCAACCAGCAGCCGGTCACCATCAAGAACGTCGAGGTCTCCATCATCGACAAGGCGTGGGACAGCGGCGACGTCACCCCGCAGCCGCCCGAGCGGCTCTCCGGCAAGACCGTCGCCGTCATCGGCTCGGGCCCGGCCGGCCTGGCCGCCGCCCAGCAGCTGACCCGCGCCGGCCACACCGTCGCGGTGTACGAGCGCGCGGACCGCATCGGTGGCCTGCTCCGCTACGGCATCCCCGAGTTCAAGATGGAGAAGCGGCACATCAACCGCCGCATCGAGCAGATGCGCGCGGAGGGCACCAAGTTCCGCACGGAGGTGGAGATCGGCCGCGACATCGACGCGGCCAAGCTCCGCAAGCGCTACGACGCGGTGGTCATCGCCGCCGGTGCCACCACCTCCCGCGACCTGCCGGTGCCCGGCCGCGAGCTGAACGGCGTCCACTTCGCGATGGAGTACCTGCCGCTGGCCAACAAGGTGCAGGAGGGCGACCTGACGGTCTCCCCGATCAGCGCCGAGGGCAAGCACGTGGTCGTCATCGGCGGCGGTGACACCGGCGCGGACTGCGTCGGCACCGCGCACCGCCAGGGCGCGGCGTCGGTGACCCAGCTGGAGATCATGCCCCGGCCAGGCGAGGAGCGGAGCGCCGGCCAGCCCTGGCCGACCTTCCCCATGCTCTACAAGGTCACCTCCGCGCACGAGGAGGGCGGCGAGCGGGTCTACTCCGTCTCCACCACCCACTTCGAGGGCGACGAGGACGGCAACGTCCAGTGGCTGCACCTGATCGAGGTGGAGTTCAAGGACGGCAAGCTGGAGCAGAAGCCGGGGACGGAGCGCCGCATCCCCGCCCAACTGGTCACCCTCGCCATGGGCTTCACCGGCACCGACCAGAAGAACGGCCTGGTCGAGCAGTTCGGGCTGGAGCTGGACGCCCGCGGCAACGTCGCCCGCGACGCGGACTTCGCCACCAACGTCCCCGGCGTGTTCGTCGCCGGCGACGCCGGCCGGGGCCAGTCGCTGATCGTGTGGGCCATCGCCGAGGGCCGCTCCGCCGCCCGCGGCGTGGACCGCTACCTCACCGGAGCCAGCGCCCTGCCGGCCCCGATCAAGCCGACGGACCGCGCACTGACCGTGTGACGCCCCGTCATCCGATGTCCCGTACAGCGTCGTACGGAGGCACGAGGACCGGGTGAGAGCCCGGTCGTCGTACGGCGGCGCCTGTCCCCTCCCCCGACCGGAGGGCAGGCGCCGCGCTGTCCTTCCCGGCCGGTCAGCCGTCCCGCTGAGTGGGGAAACGCCGCCCCAACTGCCGGGCCAGTTCCCGGGCGGGCGCCGGGACGGGCTCCGGCGGGGGAGTGACCGGCGGCCGGAAATCGTGCACCGGGGCGCGCCAGGCCGACACGTCGATGCTGCCGTCGCCCAGCGGCAGCACCCAGCGCGGGTCGGCGTGCACCCGCAGCACCTGCGCCTCGATCTGGGTCCAGGCGCCGTCCGTCATCGTCCGCTCGCCGACCCGGCGGGCCTCCAACTGCACCGGACAGTGCGCCAGTCGGGGCGGCCGGACCAGCTCGGACGGCTCCGTCCACGGCCCCTCCGGCTCGGTGCCGCAGTCCGTCCCCTCCTGCGCCGCGTCCTCTTGGGGCGGCAGGTTGAAGACAACGTCGGGGCGTACCGCGAGATTCTGCGCGGTGCGCCCCAGGGCGGGCAGCCAGACGCTCACCACCGGCCCGAGGTCCCACCGGATCCGCAGCGCGACCAGCACGAACGTCCCGTCGTCGTTCTCCGTGGACAGCAGCGCCGGCACCACCGAACTGCTCTTCTCCAGCGCGGATTTCATGCTCCCGAGGATAGAAGCCGGACGATTCGGTGCTCACCGAAGTGTTATATGCGATTACGCTCTGCACATGATTCGATGGGACGCCGATCATGAAAACACCGCGGAAACCCCCGATCTGGCCGCCCTCGCGGCGCTGCTCGCGGACCGTACCCGCGCCGCCATCTGCATCGCCCTGCTCGACGGCGGCACCTGGACCGCCGGCGAACTGGCCGAGTACGCCGGGGTGGCCCCGTCCACCGCGACCGAACACCTCAATCTCCTGGTCGCCGGCGGCCTGCTGGCCGAGGAGCGGCAGGGCCGGCGGCGCTACGTCAGGCTGGCCGGCCCCGACACCGCCGAGACCCTGGAGAACCTCGCCGGCCTCGCCCCCTACCGCCAGGTGCGGATCCGCTCGCTGGCCGAGGCCAACCACCGCCGGGCCCTGCACCACGCCCGCACCTGCTACGACCACATCGCCGGGGCCCTCGGGGTGGCCCTCGCCGAGACGATGACCGAACGCGGGCTGCTGGTAAGGGAATACGGGCTGGAGCTGACCGCCGCCGGCACCGAGTGGCTCGCCGCGCTCGGCATCCCGCACGCCGGCCACTCGCCGGCCCACCGGGCGCATGTGCGCACCTGCCTGGACTGGACCTCGCGCCGCCAGCACCTCTCCGGCGCGGTCGGTGCGGCCCTGTACCGGCACGCGCTGGAGCATCGCTGGATCATCAAGGCCCCCGCCAGCCGCATCCTCGCGATCACCGAGGCCGGCCGGGCCGCCTTCCGTGGCCGGCTGGGGCTGCCCGACGAGGTGCTGACGCCCACGCCCGCGGTGCCGCCGCCGCGCGACCGGACGGAGGTCAGTCCCCGCCGACCTGGGTGATCCGGTCGTCGCCCAGGCGGTGCTGGACGTCCTGGAGGAGGATCCGCAGCAGCCCGGCCAGCTGCTCCTGCTGCGCCGGGCCGAGCGCCTGGAGCAACTCCGCCTCGCGGCCCAGGACTTGGTCCACCGTCGACTCGACGAGGTCGTGGCCGGCCGGGGTCAGCTCGACCAGGACGCTGCGCGGGCGGCCCTCGCCGGGCCGGCGGGTGACCAGGCCCTCGCGTTCGGCGCGAGCCACCCGCTGGGAGACCGCCCCGGCGGTGACCATCGAACGCCGGCCCAGCTCCCGGGTGCTCAGGGTGTACGGCGGGCCGCTGCGGCGCAGCACGCTCAGCAGGTCGAGGGTGGCGATGTCCACCCCGGCGCGCTGGAGCACCCGGCGCCGGTCGTCGCCCAGCAGCTTCGCCAGCCGCCAGATCGGCGTGACGATCCCGATCGAGGAGACCGGTGTGCCGGGGCGCTCGCGCTGCCAGGCGGCGGCGATCTCGTCCACCGGGTAGGGCGACGGGCCGGCCGTCGTCCCGTCGTCGTCCCGCGCCTCGAAGTCGCTTGCCACCGGGCCTCCTGGAAGTGTTATGTTCAGGTCTAAATTTAGCACTGAACGACGGCCGCTCCACGCTCCGTACGTTTAGACCTAAAAATTAGAAGGATTCCGCACATGGCACGCACCATCCTTATCACCGGCGGCGGCACCGGCATCGGCCGTGCCCTCGCCGAGCACTTCGCGGCCCACGGTGACCACGTCGTCATCACGGGCCGGCGCCCCGGCCCCGTCAAGGAGACCGCGGACGCGCTCCCCGGGGCGACCGGCCTGGTCTGCGACCACACCGACCCCGCCGCGCTGCTCCGGCTCGCCGCGGAACTGCCCGAGCGCCTGGACGTCCTGGTCAACAACGCCGGCGGCCAGACCGACTTCGACGCCGACGGCGCCACCGACCTGGCCTCCTACGCCCGCGACTTCCGCGCCAACCTCGACGCCAACCTGCTCAGCGCCGCGCTGACCACCCGCGCCGTGGACGACCGGCTGGCGGCCGGCGGCGCCGTGATCCACATCGGCTCCATCGCCGCCGACCAGGGCTCCGGCTCCTACGGGGCGGCCAAGGCCGGACTGGCCTCCTGGAACATCGACCTGGCCCGGACCCTCGGTCCTCGCGGCGTCACGGCCAACGTCGTCTCGCCCGGCTACATCGCCGACACCGAGTTCTTCCGCGACAAGCTCGCCGACGAGCGCCGGGAGCGGCTGATCGCCGCCACCGCCACCGGCCGGGCCGGCACCCTGGACGACATCACCGGCGCGGTGGCCTTCCTCGCGTCGCCGGGGGCCCGGCACATCACCGGCCAGGTGCTGAACGTCAACGGCGGTGCGTACGCCTCGCGTTGACGTCGGGGCCGGCGGCCTGCACCCAGGGCCCCGTCCAGGGGGCAGCCGTCAGCCCTTCAGCAGCTGTTTGCCGGTGGCGGCGTCCACCACCTTGCGGCCCGCCAGCGGGCTGCTCAGCCGCACCTTCGTCTTCTGCGTGGCCAGCTGCTCGGTGCAGATCCCCTTCGGGTTCTTCTTCCTGCCCCAACCGGAGACCACCACCAGCTCCTTGGACTCCATGACCCGGGCGCCGTAGCGGGCGTCACAGGCACTGTGGCCCACGGTCACCGTCAGTTCCCGGACGTCGCGGCTCGCGGGGCGGTCGGCGCCGGCCAGCGGCAGCAGCGCGTCGTGCCGGCCGGGCACGGGGGAGACCTTCGGCCAGTCCTGGACGATCTGTGCGGCCCGCTGGGTGAAGGCGTCACCGGTGCGGTGCGGCGGCGAACTGTGCACCGTCTGCGTGGCCTGGCCGCAGCCGGAGAGCGCGACGGCACCGGCCGCGGCGAGCGAGACGGCCCAGGCGGTCACACGGGTGCGCGGACGGGTGTGGTGGATGGTGTGCTGCATGACGTGCCTCCTCGGTCGGTCGCGGATGGGACGTGTCAGGGGCACGACGGGTTCCCTCCTCTCCAGCGGGGCAGGGCGGGAACGAGAGCCGTGCGCACCCGTGTTGCACGGGTAAGTTCGGTCCCGGTGCGCGGCGCACCGGCGCCCGGAGGGGCGGAGGCGAGCGGAGGAGTGAGACACGCATGCGGCTGCACACCCACGAGTGGGGCGCCGGCGACCGGATCGCGGTACTGGTCCACGGGATCATGTCCGACCACCGGACCTGGCACCGCGTCGGCCCGGCCCTCGCCGCGCGCGGTTACCGCGTCATCGCCGTCGATCTGCGCGGCCACGGCCGCAGCCCGCGCGGCGAGTACGGCCCGGAACTCTTCGCCGACGACCTGGTGGACACCCTGCCGGCCGGTGTGGAGGTCGCCCTGGGACACTCGCTGGGCGGGCTGGCGCTGGCCCTGGCGGTCGAGCGGCTGCGGCCGCGGCGGGCGATCTACAGCGATCCGGCGTGGTCGACGGGGCCGAAGGGGGAGATCGACCCGGCGGTGTTCGTGACGTTCAAGAAGGCCGACCGGGGCGTGGTGCGGTACTTCAACCCGCGCTGGGACGACGCCGATGTCGAGATCGAGCTGGCCACCCTCGCGGACTGGGACACCGGGACGGCGCTGGCGCTGTCCGATGACCGGCTGCGGGACGGGACGCCGGAGCGCCCGGTGGTGCCGTCGCTGGTGCAGATCGCGGGGGAGGGGTTCCTCTTCACCGAGGAGGCGGGGAAGGAACTCGCCGGCCGGGGCTTCGAGGTGCGTACGGTGCACGGCGCCGGGCACACCATCCACCGGGACGATCTGGAGGGGTTCCTGGCCGGGCTGGAGGGTTGGATCTGAGCCGGAGGGTTGAATCCGACCGGGGCAGTGAGGTGATGTCTCGTCAGGTCTCGCAGTCCAGGAGGGACTTGCACAGGCCGCAGCGGGCCTGGAGGCGGCCGCGGACCGGGACGCGGATCCGCTGCCAGCAGGTCGGGCAGGGGAAGGACACCCGCAGGGGCGCGTCGCCGGCGGCGGGTTCGAAGGCGTAGCCGTCGCCGGGGCCGTGGGCCGGCGGCCGGGGGTGCGGTGCGGTGCCGGGCCGGCCCTGGGCCGCGCGGCGGTCCTTGGCGTAGCGGAGCCGGGCGGCCCAGCCGGCGGCGGCGAGCGGCGGCCGCCGGTCGTCCTGGCGGGCCCGCGCCCGGCCGGCGGTGTACGCGTCGTACGCCTGCGGGCTGGTGAACCACGGCGCGGGGTCCTCGGTGAAGAAGGCGGCGCGCTTGGCCAGGACGTAGCCGAACTCCTCGGGCGTCAGATAGCCCAGCTTCTGGGAGAACGGGCCGTGCTCGCGGTAGGCGTCCAGCAGCAGCCAGCCGGCACCGAGATAGGCGGCGGCGGTGTCGGTGAGGATCTCGTTGTCGCGGGTGCCGGGGAAGGACAGGTCCAGCCGGTGCAGCCAGACATGGGTCACCTCGTGGGCGAGGGCGGCGCCGATGTCCTTGCGGTGGCGCCGGAAACGGTCGTTGAGCTCGACGAAGTACTCGGGCCCGGCGGTCAGTTCGACGGTCGCGGCGTGCTCCATCTCGCGGAAGGTGATCACGATCCGGGCGTCCGGCAGATGCAGTTGGCGGACCATGGCGCGGGCGACCCGCTGGGCGCCGAGGTGGAGGTCCTCGTCGTCGTCGAAGGCGACGTCGACCGGCAGCACGCTGGTGGGAAAGGTGCTCACGGTGTCGTGCGACAGGCGCCGGAAGAGCGCCGTGAGGGCGGCGCGGACCGTGTCGAGATGGGGGAAGCCGTGCGCGATCGCGCTGCCGCCGGTCGTCATCCGCACACTCTACGGCCGGCGCGCCGGGCCCGGCACCGGGGCGTACGGGGCGTATGGGGCCTACGGGGTACGGGAGTTGGCCGGATGTTGACCCTTGTCACTCTTATCCCGCAGTCCACATAATCGCAGGGCGCTTTACGGGTTCATTGCCTGGATGCCCCGAGGCTTTGCGGTGTGCTGCCGTCGTTCACGCGGACTTTGCGGTCGGTATGCGCGGCCCTGGCATTGGCATGGGCCTGACATGGCGCACTCGACCCCCCACGAAAGGAAGCCCGTTGCGCAGCTCCCTGAAGCACCTCAAGAGATCCACCGCCGCCGGCGCCGTCGCCCTGGCCGCCCTCAGCCTCCAGCCCGTCGCCGCGCACGCGGCTCCCGCCCCCACCCCAGGCGGCTCCGTGCACTCCCACGTCGTCGGCGGCACCCGCGCCGGCCAGGGTGAATTCCCCTTCATGGTCCGGCTGTCGATGGGCTGCGGCGGTGCCCTCTACGCCAAGGACATCGTGCTCACCGCCGCCCACTGCGTCGACGGCAGCGGGCCCGACACCTCCATCACCGCCACCGCCGGCGCCGTCGACCTGGAGGACGCGGCCGCCGTCAAGGTCAACTCCACCCAGGTCCTGCAGGCCCCCGGCTACAACGGCAAGGGCAAGGACTGGGCCCTCATCAAGCTCGCCAAGCCCATCGACCAGCCCACCCTGAAGATCGCCGAGAACGACACCTTCAACAAGGGCGACTTCACCATCGCCGGCTGGGGCGCCGACAAGGAAGGCGGCGACCAGCAGCGCTACCTCCTCAAGGCCACTGTCCCGTTCGTCGACGACGCCACCTGCCAGAAGGCGTACGGTGACTCCCTCACGCCCGGCGAGGAGATATGCGCCGGCAAGCTCGACACCGGCGGCACCGACACCTGCCAGGGCGACTCCGGCGGCCCGATGTTCCGCAAGGACGACGGCGGCCAGTGGCTCCAGGTCGGCATCGTCTCCTGGGGCGAGGGCTGCGCCCGCCCCGGCAAACCCGGCGTCTACACCGAGGTGAGCACCTTCACGGCCGACATCAAGAAGGCCGCCGGCCAACTCGGCGGCTGACCCGGCCCGCACCCGCGACGGCCGGGGCCCGGGGGTGTGCCCGGGCCCCGGCCCGTTCCGCCATCCGCCCCCCGCGGCTTGCGCGGCCCGCCCGCCGCGGTTCCGATGGAACCATGCCGATCAGCGTGGTCATCGCCGACGACCAGGAGATGGTCCGGACGGGCTTCCGGATGATCCTGGAAAGCCAGCCCGACATCGAGGTCCTCGACGACGTCACCGACGGCGCCGCCGCCCTGGAAGCCGTCGAACGACTCCAGCCCGACGTGCTCCTGCTCGACCTCCGGATGCCGAAAATGGACGGCCTGGAAGTCACCCGCCGGCTCGCCGAGCGCGCCGTCGACCACCCCGAATACCACGACCGCCCCCGGATCGTCATCGTCACCACCTTCGACCGCGACGAATACGTGCACGCCGCCCTGCACAGCGGCGCCTGCGGCTTCCTCCTCAAGGACGCCAGCCCCGCCCTGCTCGTCGAGGGCGTGCGCGCCGCGGCCGCCGGCGACGCCCTCGTCTCACCCTCCCTCACCCTGCGACTGCTGCGCACCATGGGCCCCGACACCGGCCGCGCACCCGCAAGGACCCCCTCCGAACCCCTCACCGAACGCGAGGAGCAGGTCGTCCGCGCCCTGGCCACCGGCCGCACCAACGCCGAGATCGCCGAAGAACTCTTCGTCTCGCTCTCCACCGTCAAGACCCACCTCGCCAACGTCCAGGCCAAACTCGCCGCCCGCAACCGCGTCGAGATCGCCGCCTGGGCCTGGGAAACCGGGCTGGCCACCGGCGAATGAGCCCGATGACCGGGTGGGCCCGCGCCCACCCCCACAAGGCCGCCGCGGCCAAGACCGGCCTCGCCGCGGTCCTGCACGCCGCCGACGCCGACTGATCGCGGTCTCCTCGGCCCCCTCCGCCCGGCTCCCCGAAACTCCCCGTCCCCCCCGCCAGACAGCCGTGGCAAGCTGCACCACATGCCCGTACTGCAGCGTTCCGAAGCCGAAGCCCGCGCCCGCCTGCTCCACGTCGACCGCTACGAGATCGCCCTCGATCTCACCCACGGCGACGAGGAGTTCACCTCCCGCACCGTCATCCACTTCACCGCCCGCGAACCGGGCGACACCTTCGCCGAGATCCGGCCCGCCACGCTCCACACCGCCACCCTCGACGGCCGGCCCCTCGACCCCGCCACCCTCGACGACAACCGCCTGCCCCTCACCGGCCTCAGCGCCGGCCCCCACCAGCTCCACCTCGACGCCACCATGCGCTACTCCCGCACCGGCGAGGGCATGCACCGCTTCACCGACCCCGCCGACGGCGAGAGCTACGTCTACACCCAGCTCTTCATGGACGACATCCAGCGGGTCTTCGGCGCCTTCGACCAACCCGACCTCAAAGCCGCCTTCGACCTGACCGTCACCGCCCCGCCCACCTGGACCGTCCTCGCCAACGGCCGCACCGCACAACTCCCCGACGGCACCTGGAAAGCCGCCACCACCCCCCGCATCAGCACCTACCTCGTCGCCGTCGCAGCCGGCCCCTGGCACTCCGTCCGCACCGAACACGCCGGCCTGCCCTTCGGCATCCACTGCCGCCGCAGCCTCGCCCCCCACCTCGACACCGACGCCGAGGAAATCCTCGACCTCACCCGCCGCTGCTACGACCGCTACCACCAGATCTTCGAGGAGCCCTACCCCTTCGACTCCTACGACCAGGCGTTCGTCCCCGAGTTCAACGCCGGCGCCATGGAGAACCCCGGCCTGGTCACCTTCCGCGACGAGTACGTGTTCCGCTCCGCCGTCACCGACACCGAACGCCAGACCCGCGGCGTGACCATCGCCCACGAAATGGCCCACATGTGGTTCGGCGACCTCGTCACCCTCCGGTGGTGGGACGACATCTGGCTCAACGAGTCCTTCGCCGAGTACATGGGCTACCAGGTCCTCTCCGAAGCCACCCGCTTCAAGGACACCTGGACCGGCTTCGCCGTCGCCCGCAAGGGCTGGGGCTACGACGCCGACCAGCGCCCCTCCACCCACCCCGTCGCCCCGACCCCCGAGGACGTCCCCGACACCGCCTCCGCCCTCCTCAACTTCGACGGCATCTCCTACGCCAAGGGCGCCTCCGCCCTGCGCCAACTCGTCGCATGGATGGGCGAGAAGGACTTCCTCGCCGGCATCAACGACCACTTCGCCCGGCACCGCTTCGGCAACGCCACCCTCGCCGACTTCCTCGACTCCCTCGCCCGCGCCACCGACCGCGACATCCACAACTGGGCCGAACGCTGGCTGCGCACCACCGGCGTCGACACCCTCACCCCCGCCGTCACCGCGGAACCCGGCAGCTGGCACCTCGACATCACCCACACCGGCAGCCGCCCGCACCGCATCACCGTCGGCACCTACGACCCCGACCCCCACCACCCCGACCGGCTCACCCCGCGCGACCGCCTCGACATCGACATCCCCACCGACGGCCACCCCACCCGCCACACCTTCCCCCAGACCGCCCCCGCCCTCGTCGTCCTCAACGACGGCGACCTCACCTACGCCAAGGTCCGCTTCGACCCCGCCTCCTGGCAGACCGCCGCCCGCAGCCTCTCCGCACTGCCCGACCCGCTCACCCGCGCCGTCGTCTGGAACGCCGCCCGCGACCTCGTCCGCGACGGCCAACTCCCGCCCGCCGCCTACCTCGACGCCGCCCGCGACCACCTCCCGCACGAGACCGACCTCGCCATCGTCCAGGGCGTCCTCGCCTTCGCCCGCACCCAGATCGCCGACCGCTACCTCACCCCCACCGACCGCCACACCGCCCTGACCACCCTCACCGCCCTCAGCCGCGACCTCCTGCGCCGCACCGAAGGCCCCGGCCACGGCCCCGCCGCCGGCCTGCGCCTGACCGCCGTCCGCACCCTCATCGACAGCGCCACCACCCCCGAAGCCATCCAGGACTGGCTCGACGACGGCAGCGTCCCCGGCGGCCCCGCCCTCGACCACGAACTGCGCTGGCGCATCCTCGGCCGGCTCGCCACCCTCGGCGCCGCCCCCACCGACGCACTCCACGCCGCCATCGACGCCGAACTCGCCCGCGACCAGAGCGCCACCGGCCGCGAGGGCGCCGCCCGCTGCCGCGCCGCCCTCCCCGACCCGGCCGCCAAACAGGCCGCCTGGGACGCCCTGTTCACCACCGACGAGGACACCGCCCTCTCCAACTACCTCTTCACCGCCACCGCCAACGGCTTCTGGGCCCCCGAACAACAGGACCTGCTCCGCCCCTACGTCACCCGCTACTTCACCGACGTCCCCGCCCTCGCCGCCCGCCGCGGCCCCGCCCTCGCCCGGGCCGCCGGACGCAACGCCTTCCCCACCCCCTTCATCGAGGACACCACCCTCCGCCTCGGCGAGACCTGCCTGGCCGAGAGCGACCCGACACCGGCCCTGCGGCGCACCCTCGTCGACCAACTCGACGACCTGCGCCGGGCGTTGCGCGTCCGCGCCGCCGACAGCGAGCGGTAGCGCACGCCGACACGGAGTGGTAACACCGGCGGCGCGGGGCGCGGGTGTCACCCGGCGGAAGCCGCCGGTGGCACCCGTGTCGCGTCCGCGCCACCCCCGGCTCCCGCTCCTCGACGGTGCGCAAGACCGCAGGCAACCGAACATCTGCGGGACACCCATCCCACGAACGGGTGATACCGGCGTAACGGGTGGATACCCGCCGTACCGGACCAGTAACTTAGGGCGGCCTAAGACCCGGTGCCCATGCACCCAACTCCCTTTGAAGAAGAGCCCCTTGATGCCAGTCGCCCCTGCCGGCACCGCCCTCGCAGGCGGCGCCGACGGCCCCCGCGCGCTCCGCCCCCTCCTCGACACCGTCCTCGACGCCCTCACCACCGGCGCCCAGGAGCGCTCCGGCCCCCTCCCGCCCGGCGGCCCCGCCACCGTCGCCCGCACCGTCCGCGACGCCTGCCTCCCCCTCCTCCCCGAAGAGGGCACCGGCCCGCACACCGCCCTGCGCACCCTCGTCCACACCCTCACCGCCGGCGCCGCCGACCCCGCCGACCCGCACTGCGCCGCCCACCTGCACTGCCCCCCACTCGCCCTGGCCGCCGCCGCCGACCTCGCCGCCAGCGCCCTCAACCCCTCCATGGACTCCTGGGACCAGGCCCCCGCCGCCTCCGAACTCGAAACCCTCACCGCCCGCGCCCTCGCCGCCCTCGTCTACCCCGAGGCCACCGCACCCGACGCCCTCGTCACCACCGGCGGCACCGAGTCCAACCAACTCGCCGTCCTCCTCGCCCGCGAAGCAGCGTGTGAGGACACCCGACCCCCGCACCCCACCAGCCCCCTCCGCATCGTCTGCGGAGCCAACGCCCACCACAGCATCCACCGCGCCGCCTGGCTCCTCGGCCTCCCCGAACCCCTCACCCTCCCCACCCCCGACGGCACCCTCGACCCCGCCACCGTCCACACCTGCCTCGCCGAACTCACCGGCCGCAGCGGACCAGTTCTGCTCACCGCCACCGCAGGCACCACCGACGCCGGTGCCATCGACCCCCTCCCGGCCCTCGCCGACCTCGCCGACCACCACGGCGCCCGCCTCCACATCGACGCCTCCTACGGCGGCCCCCTCCTCTTCAGCGACACCCACCGCCCCACCCTCACCGGCCTCGCCCGCGCCCACACCGTCACCCTCGACCTGCACAAACTCGGCTGGCAACCCGTCGCCGCCGGCCTCCTCGCCGTCCCCGGCCCCGCCACCCTCACCCCCCTCGCCCACCAGGCCGACTACCTCAACCCCGACGACGACACCGAAGCCGGCCTCCCCGACCTCCTCGGCCGCTCCCTGCGCACCACCCGCCGCCCCGACATCCTCAAGATCGCCGTCACCCTCAAGGCCCTCGGCCGCCAGGGCCTCGGCGACCTCGTCGACCGCACCCTCGCCGCCGCCCAGACCCTCGCCGACCTCATCGACGCCCACCCCCGCTACGAACTCCACTCCCGCCCCACCCTCACCACCGTCCTCTTCCGCCCCACCGGTGCCGACGACACCACCCTCGCCACCATCCGCCGCTCCCTCCTCACCGAAGGCCACGCCGTCCTCGGCCGCGCCACCACACCCACCGGCCTCTGGCTCAAAACCACCCTCCTCAACCCCCACACCCAACCCGGAGACCTCACCACCCTCCTCAAACTCGTGGAAGGCCACACCCCGCGATGAACACCCCACCGCACACCGACCCCGACACCCCCACCGACACCCCCGGCCCCGACGAACCCCTCGACCTCATCGGCATCGGCATCGGCCCCTTCAACCTCTCCCTCGCCGCCCTCGCCCACCCCCTCACCCACCTCCGCACCGCCTTCTACGACCAGCGCCCCGCCTTCCACTGGCACCCCGGCCTCCTCATCGACGGCACCACCCTCCAAGTCCCCTTCCTCGCCGACCTCGTCACCCTCGCCGACCCCGCCAGCCCCTGGACCTTCCTCAACTACCTCAAGACCCGCGAACGCCTCTACCCCTTCTACTTCGCCGAGCGCCTCCACATCCACCGCGCCGAATACGACGCCTACTGCCGCTGGGTCAGCGAAAACCTCCCCACCCTCCACTTCGGCCACCACATCGACGCCGTCCGCTGGAACCACGAACGCCGCCTCTTCGAAGTCGACTACACCCAACTCGACGCCGACGGCGAAGCCGAAGCCCTCGGCCGCACCCACACCCGCAACCTCGTCCTCGGCATCGGCACCGCCCCCCACATCCCCATCCCCCTCCGCCCCCTCGCCGAGGCCCCCACCGTCCCCGTCATCCACTCCGCCGACTACCTCGACCACCGCGAACGCCTCCTCGCCGCCGACCACCTCACCGTCATCGGCGCCGGCCAGTCAGGCGCGGAAATCTTCCTCGACCAGCTCCGCGCCCGCCCCGCCGGCCGCGAGAACCTCCACTGGCTCGCCCGCACCCCCGCCTTCGCCCCCATGGAATACAGCAAACTCGGCCTGGAACACTTCACCCCCGACTACACCCGCTACTTCCACGCCCTCCCCGAACGCACCCGCGACGAACTCCTCCCCGCCCAATGGCAGCTCTACAAGGGCATCGACCACGACACCCTCGCCGCCATCCACGACGAGCTCTACCGCCGCACCCTCGACGGCGGCTGGCCCCACACCGTCCTCACCCCCGGCGTCCAGGTCCGCACCGCCGGCCGCGTCGGCACCACCAAAGTCGAACTCCACCTCGAACACGCCCAACAAGGCAGCCGCAGCCCGCTCCACCCGCCGTCACCACCGACGCTACCGTCGTCCTCGCCACCCGGCTCGCCGCCCTCGACCCCTACCTCCGCCGCCGCCTCGACACCCTCGAACACCACCGCCCTCGACCCCCTACCTCCGTCTACGTCCGACGCCCACGAACGGCGCCCCCGCATCGACGAACACCTGGCGCCTCGTCCATCCTCAACTCCCCCAACCATCCCTTACCCCCTCCCCTCCACCTACGTCACCAGAACGCCGAACGCCACACCCACGGCGTAGGCGCCCCCGACCTCGGCCTCGCCGCCTGGCGCAGCGCCACCATCCTCAACTCCCTCACCAACACAACCCCTTACCCCCTGCACCAACCGGGGGAGAGGGGCTTCACCACCTTCGGCCCGCAATGACCTTCTTCGCCTTCACCCACCCGACGATCGTGTTCCGGATCTCCTCCGAACTCGACCACACCGACGCCGCCTTCGCCACATGCGGGAAACCACCACCACCGTTCGCCCGGTAGTTGTTCACCGCCAGCACGAACCGCGCCCCGTCATCCAACGGCCGGCCCTGATACCGCAGATTCGTGATCCGCGAACCCGCCGGCTTCGCGATGTCGATGTCATACGTGAGCCCACCGACCACGTCGTAGTTGAAGTCAGGCGTGTTGTCCGCGTTCGTCAGCTTCGCCGGATCCACCGGCGCACCCGGCGCCGTCCGCACGAAATACCGCGCCGAGAACTCCAGATAATCCCGCAGCTGCGCACCCGTCATCAGCCGCGCATCCAGCGTGTTCTCGTACACATACAGCCCCGCCACATCACGCAGCGACACCCGGCCCGCCGGAATCGCCGCCGACCGCGAGAAACACGCCGCCTGTGACAGCACCGGAAGCGAAGCGTACTTCGTACCGGCCAGCGCCGACCGCACCGTGTCCATCTGCACGAAATTGATGAAGTCGATGATCGGCGTGTCCTTGTACGGAGCCTCGGCCGCCGACATCGCCGCCTTGCACGTCCCCACCGCCTGATTCACGTACTTCACGACCGCCTGGTGCTCACGCCGCACCAGCCGCGCGATCTCCGGATCCTCCGCCGCCGTATTGGCATTGCGCACTTCCGCCTTCACCGACACCACCTCCCAGCGGCCCCGGCACCACTCCACCTCGAAATCGAAGACACTCAGCCGCATCCCCCACATCAGCGGCTCGGACAGCACCACACTCCGGCCGGTTTCCTTGTTCACCACCGTCCGGGACGCCACCTCCTTGTGCGTATGACCCACCAGAATCGCGTCGATACCCGGCACCTGCTCGGCCACCAGCGACGACGCGTTCTCCGGATACGGCACCGCATCCCCGTACGACGTCCCACCGTCCAGACCCGAATGATCCGTACAGACCACCACATCACAGCCCAGCGAGCGCAGCTTCGGCACATACACCCTCGCCTGCTCGACCAGCCCCGGGAACGTCAACTTCCCCTGCACATGCGCCTTGTCCCACACCGCGATACCAGGATTCGTCAGCCCCAGAATCCCCACCCGGATATCCCGGTGTCCCGGCACCTTGATCCGCTTCACCACATACGGCGGAAACGCCGGCTTCAACGTCCGCGCATCCAGCGCGTTCGCCGCCAGCAACGGGAAATCACACTGCTCCTGGAACTTCCGCAGCACCGGAATACCGTAATTGAACTCATGATTGCCGAGCGCCGCCGCGTCGTACCCCATCCTGTTCATCGCCAGCGCCATCGGATGCTTCGGCCCGTGCGGCGCGGTGATCGGATCGACCCGCGCGTAGTAATACGACAGCTGAGTGCCCTGAATGATGTCACCCGCGTCGATCAGCAACGTACGATGCCGCCCCGCCTCCTTACGGGCCGCCGCCACCAACGTCGAGATCTTCGCCAACCCGACATCGTTGTGCGCCGCGTCGTCATACTCCTTGTCGGTGAAATAGTCCCAGTTCAACACATGCCCGTGCACATCCGTCGTGCCCAGCACCCGGAACGGCACCCGCCCGCCCCGCCCGCGCCCCGGCCGCGCCTCCCGCTCCTGTGCCAGCGCACCCTGCGGCAGCGCCCCCGTGAGCGCCACCCCCGCACCGGCCGCGGCCGAACGCCCCAGGAACTTCCGGCGGTTGAACGACATGGCGATTCCCCCCAAGAGGTCAGATGGTCCCAATGCGCCCGGTGGTAGGCCACCTCGCAACAACGCGCGTAGATTGTGGCCCCAACCACCCCCCTCGCAACAGCCCCACAACATTGCGAACAGGTGACTCCCCGGCGACCAGTTGACCGGAACACCCACACCGGCTGGCAAGCTGACCCCATGACCCAGCCCACCCCACCCCTCCCGTACGGCACCCCCGACGCCCCCCGCCTCGCCGTCCGGGGCGAAGCCCACCTCGAAGTCGACCCCGAAATCGCCCGCATCACCATCACCATCAGCGCCCGCGGAACCGACCGCACCACCGCCCTCACCGACCTCACCCGCCGCAACGAACACGCCCTCGCCCTCATCAAGAGCTACGGCGACGCCGTCGAACAACTCGAAACCGGCAGCTTCACCCTCACCCCCCAACTCACCGACAAAGGCCGCCACGAACGCATCCGCGCCTACCACGGCCGCGTCACCCTCACCGCCACCCTCAACGACTTCACCGCCCTCGGCGAACTCACCACCCGCCTCGCCGACCTCGAACTCACCCGCGTCGACGGCCCCTGGTGGGCCCTCCGCCCCGACTCGCCCGCCCACCGCAGCGCCCGCACCCAGGCCGTCCACGAAGCCATCCAGCGCGCCCGCGAATACGCCGAAGCCCTCGGCGCCACCCTCGACGCCGTCCTCGAAATCGCCGACATCGGCGCCGAAAGCCACCCCCAGCAACAGGGCTACGGCTTCGCCGCCCCCGCCGGCGCCCGCAGCGCCGCCCTCGAAACCGCCCCCGCCCTCGACCTCGAACCCCACCGCCAGACCGTCCACGCCAGCGTCAACGCCCGCTTCACCATGACCCGCCCCGCACTGTGAGACCACCGCGGGACCACCGCGAGATCACCCCGCGCGAAGCCGTAATTCCGCTCATCGGAGCGGCTTCGCGCCCATTCCAAAACTTGTCAACAGGCTTTCACCAAGCGGTCGTTGAGCAGTCACGTCACCACACTTCCCTACCGCCCGGTAAGTCATAGGGTCGAAGCATGCGCCGAGCAAAAATCGTCTGCACACTGGGCCCCGCCACCGACTCGTACGAGCAGATCAAAGCCCTCGTCGACGCCGGAATGGACATCGCCCGCTTCAACCTCAGCCACGGCACCTACGCCGAACACGAAGCCCGCTTCGACCGCGTCCGCAAAGCATCCGAGGAATCCCACCGCAGCATCGGAATCCTCGCCGACCTTCAAGGCCCGAAGATCCGCCTGGGCCGATTCCGCGAAGGCCCCGTACTCCTTGAACGCGACGACACCTTCACCATCACCGTGGAAGACGGCATCGAAGGCGACCGCCACCTCTGCGGCACCACCTACTCCGGCCTCGCCGGCGACGTCACCCCCGGCGAACGCATCCTCGTCGACGACGGCAGGGTCACCCTGGAGGTCACCGAGGTCTCCGGCCCCCGGGTCCACACCACCGTCATCGAAGGCGGCATGGTCTCCGACCACAAGGGCCTCAACCTCCCCGGCGTCGCCGTCTCCGTCCCCGCCCTCTCCGAAAAGGACCAGGACGACCTCCGCTGGGCCCTGCGCTACGGCGCAGACGTCATCGCCCTCTCCTTCGTCCGCAGCGGCCACGACATCCAGGACGTCCACCGCATCATGCGCGAGGAGGACCGCTTCCTCCCCGTCATCGCCAAGGTCGAAAAGCCCCAGGCCGTCGAGAACATCGACGACATCGTCGCCGCCTTCGACGGCATCATGGTCGCCCGCGGCGACCTCGGCGTCGAAATGCCCCTGGAAACCGTCCCGATCGTCCAGAAGCGCGCCATCAAACTCGCCAAGCGCAACGCCAAACCGGTCATCGTCGCCACCCAGATGCTCGACTCGATGATCGACAACTCCCGCCCCACCAGGGCCGAGGCCAGCGACGTCGCCAACGCCGTCATCGACGGCACCGACGCCGTGATGCTCTCCGGCGAGACCAGCGTCGGCAAGTTCCCGTTCGAGACGGTCCGCACGATGTCCCGCATCGTCGAAGCCGCCGAGGAAGACCTCCTCGCCAAGGGGCTCCCGCCGCTCACCGAGGCCAACAAACCCCGCACCCAGGGCGGCGCCGTCGCCCGCGCCGCCGCGGACATGGGCGACTTCCTCGGCGCCAAGTTCCTCGTCGCCTTCACCCAGTCCGGCGACACCGTCCGCCGCCTCTCCCGCTACCGCTCGCCCATCCCCCTCCTCGCCTTCACCCCCGACCCCGCCACCCGCTCCCAACTCAACCTCACCTGGGGCGTGGAGACCTTCCTCGGCCCCACCGTCAACTCCACCGACGAGATGGTCGCCCAGGTCGACGAGCAGCTCCTGAAGATCGGCCGCTGCAAGAAGGGCGACGTCGTCATCATCACCGCCGGCTCCCCGCCCGGAGTCCCCGGCTCCACCAACCTCGTCCGCGTCCACCACATCGGCGAGGACGACATCCAGAAGTAGCCCCACATAGCCCCACCCGCACGCACCCGCACCAACTCCGCTGGGCCGAGGTAACTGACCGCCGTCCCGTCAGTACTTCGGCCCGATGTGTTGGTCCATGAGGACCACGGAGGCGCGCTTGGCGACGGAGATGTTGTAGGTCTCGCTGCCGCGTCGGGTGGCTTTCCACTCAACGCCGACTCTGTCCAGCGTTTCCGAGTAAAGCTGGCGGATGTCCGCGGACTTGTTCGTGAAGAAGTACCGCGGGTACTCGTAGCGTTTGCGCTCGCCGCCGACTATCCGCGTCGTCCAGTTGGTGATCCGGCATCCGTCGGAGTGGACGAGTCCCCGGATGAACTCCCAGGGGTGTGCTTCCACGATCCGCTGCTGCCACCCATCGAGGACGATCGGCCGCTCGTGCTTCTTGCCGGGGCCGTGCTGGGGGAACATGCACCATAAGTGCTTGGAGTAGACCTTCACGTTGTGGCAGCCCTGCTTGCTGACGCGGCACACCGAGTTGTCGGGGAAGACCGCCCGCATCGCGGCCTCGCAGTCGTCCATGAGACCGGGCCAGTTGTCGTCGCACGTGATCATCAGGCTCGGTACGCGGTGTCCCGAGTACTGGATGATGTGCCCGTCGCCGAGGTAGAGGGCGAGGAGGTAGGCATAGGCCGCTTCGTCGAGCTCGCAGCCGTCGCAGCGAGGGCATCGGGGGTCATGGCGCCCCGGACACTCTCCGCGTTTGGCGCGGTCCATATGTCGCCAATAGCCGATGGTTCCGACAGGGACACCCAGGGCGCGAGCGACGTCTGCGTTCTTCACCCCCGCGCGGAGCCGGGCGACCGCCTGCTGTCGTACTTCTGTCTCGTGAAATCGCATACCGTCACTGTGCGTGACGAAGCGTGTGGAAGGAATGATTCCTGCCGAACTTCACGAGAAGGTGAAATTCCGCTTGATCTGTGAGTGCCGGGTGCGGGATTCGAACCCGCAAGCCCTCTCGGGCAGATGTGTTTGAGACATCCGTGTATGCCGTTCCACCAACCCGGCCGGCGGCACGAGACACCATACCGTGTAAGTAATGATCACCGCCCCTAGGTAGGCTGCAATGGCACCACCTGCCTGGAACGAGGAGTCCCCTTGAGCGCCGCCGAGCCCCAGCAGCCTGTCGCCGATGGCGACCAGTCGCACGTACCGCCGCTGACCACGCGCGTCGTGATCGCCGAGGACGAGGCCCTCATCCGCCTCGACCTCAAGGAGATGCTGGAGGAGGAGGGGTACACCGTCGTCGGCGAGGCCGGGGACGGACAGAAAGCTGTGGAGCTGGCCCGGGAGCACCGCCCCGATCTGGTGATCCTTGACGTGAAGATGCCGATCCTTGACGGGATCTCGGCGGCCGAGAAGATCGCCGAGGAGAGCATCGCGCCGGTCCTGATGCTGACCGCGTTCTCGCAGCGCGAACTCGTGGAGCGGGCCCGGGACGCGGGCGCCATGGCGTATCTGGTGAAGCCCTTCAGCAAGAGCGACGTCGTGCCCGCGATCGAGATGGCGGTGTCGCGGTTCACCGAGCTGCAGGCGCTGGAGAAGGAGGTCGCGGACCTCACCCAGCGGCTGGAGACGCGGAAGCTGGTGGACCGCGCGAAGAGCATTCTGCAGACCCAGTACGGGCTGACGGAGCCGGCCGCGTTCCGGTGGATCCAGAAGACGTCGATGGACCGCCGGCTGTCGATGCACCAGGTGGCCGAGGCGGTCATCGAGGACGCGGCGGAGCGTCAGCAGCAGAAGGACCAGTCGAAGAAGGAGCAGAAGAAGGAGCAGGAGAAGGGCCAGTAGGGCCTGGGTCCTGTTCCGGCCTGTTCCGGGGTTGAACACGCCGGCGGTGCCTGTGGGCGCCGCCGGCGTTTTCTGTGGGCGGGGCAGGACCGGGAGTCTTGCCGGGTGGCTGATGTGCGGCGTCAGGCGCGGTACATGGCGGGGTCGGCGTCGCGCAGCAGGCAGGTCAGGCGGGCGGTGCAGACCCGCTTGTCCTGGTCGTCGGTGATGACGATCTCGTAGGTGGCGGTGGTTCGGCCGCGGTGTACGGGGGTGGCGACGCCGGTGACGAGTCCGGAGCGGATGCCGCGGTGGTGGGTGCAGTTGAGGTCGACGCCGACGGCGGCCTTGGCGGGGCCGCCGTGGAGCATGGCGCCGACGGAGCCGAGGGTTTCGGCCAGGACGGCGGAGGCGCCGCCGTGCAGCAGTCCGTAGGGCTGGGTGTTGCCCTCGACGGGCATGGTGCCGACGACGCGCTCCGGGGCGGCCTCGGTGACCTGGACGCTCATCCGTTCACCGAGGTGTCCGGCGGAGAAGAGGGCGGGCAGGTCGACTCCGATGCCGGCCCATTGGTCGAGGATCTCCTGCGGGAACGTGGTCGTGCTCTGCTCACCCATGGACTGCTCCGTTTTGCTCGCCCTTGAACGCGGTCGTGGATCCGCTGTTGGTCGTCGCGGGTCCGTGCCTGTTCCTATCAGGCCGTCGGGCGGGTGCCCGCTGTGGGGTGTCCGCTTGGCGGCGGTCAGTCGTTGTGCGCGGTCTCCAGCCGGACGACCAGGGATTTCGAGGCCGGGGTGTTGCTGGTGTCGGCGGTGTGGTCCAGGGGGACCAGGACGTTGGTCTCGGGGTAGTAGGCGGCGGCGCAGCCGCGGGCGGTGGGGTAGTGCACGACCCGGAAGCCGGGGGCGCGGCGTTCGCTGCCGTCGGTCCACTCGCTGACGAGGTCGGCGTAGGAGCCGTCGGGGAAGCCGAGCTGGTGGGCGTCGTCGGGGTGGACGAGGATGACGCGGCGGCCGTTCTTGATGCCGCGGTAGCGGTCGTCGAGGCCGTAGATGGTGGTGTTGTACTGGTCGTGGGAGCGGAGGGTCTGGAGGAGGAGTCGTCCTTCGGGGGCGGTGGGGTATTGCACGGGGGTGGCGGTGAAGTTGGCTTTCCCGGTGGTGGTGGGGAAGCTGCGGCTGTCCCGGGGGGCGTGGGGCAGGGTGAAGCCTCCGGGGTGGGCGATCTTGGTGTTGAAGTCCTCGAAGCCGGGGATGACGCGGGCGATGCGGTCGCGGATGGTGGCGTAGTCGTTCTCGAACGTCTCCCAGGGGGTGTTGCTGCGGTCGCCGAGGGTGCGGCGGGCGAGGCGGGCGACGATGGCGGGTTCGGAGAGGAGGTGGGGGCTGGCGGGTTCCAGGCGGCCGCGGGAGGCGTGGACCATGCCCATGGAGTCCTCGACGGTGACGAACTGGTCGGTGCTTGTGCCGTCCGGGCGGGTTTGGCGGTCGCGTTCGGTGCGGCCGAGGGTGGGCAGGATGAGGGCGCGGGCGCCGGTGACGGCGTGGGAGCGGTTGAGTTTGGTGGAGACGTGCACGGTGAGGCGGGCGCGTCGGATGGCGGCTTCGGTGACGTGGGTGTCGGGGGTGGCGGAGACGAAGTTGCCGCCCATGGCGAAGAAGACTTTGGCGTGGCCGTCGCGCAGGGCACGGATGGCGCGGACGACGTCGTAGCCGTGGTGGCGGGGCGGGGTGAAGCCGAATTCCTTTTCCAGGGCGTCGAGGAGGGCGGGTGCGGGGCGTTCGAAGATGCCCATGGTGCGGTCGCCCTGGACGTTGCTGTGGCCGCGTACGGGGCAGACGCCGGCTCCGGGGCGGCCGATGTTGCCGCGCAGTAGGAGGAAGTTGACGACTTCCTGGATGGTGGGGACGGAGTGTTTGTGCTGGGTGAGGCCCATGGCCCAGCACACGATGGTGCGTTGTGAGGCGAGGACCATGGTGAGGGCGCGTTCGATCTCGTCGCGGGTGAGGCCGGTGGCGCGCAGGGTTTCGTCCCAGTCCTCGTCGGCGGTGGCGAGGGTGGCGAAGTCTTCGAAGCCGTGGGTGTGTTGGCGGATGAAGTCGTCGTCCAGGATGCCGGGGGTGGTCTTGGCTTCTTCGAGGATGCGGCGGTTGAGGGCGCGGAAGAGGGCTTGGTCGCCGCCGATGCGTACTTGGAGGAAGAGGTCGGTGAGGGCGGTGCCGCCGCCGGCGAGGCCGCGTGGGGTCTGGGGGTTTTTGAAGCGTTCCAGGCCGGCTTCGGGCAGTGGGTTGATCGAGATGATCTTGGCGCCGTTGGTCTTGGCTTTTTCCAGGGCGGTGAGCATGCGGGGGTGGTTGGTGCCGGGGTTCTGGCCGGCGACGATGATCAGGTCGGCTTTGTAGAGGTCTTCCAGGAGGACGCTGCCTTTGCCGACGCCGAGGGTGTCGGTGAGTGCCGAGCCGGAGGACTCGTGGCACATGTTGGAGCAGTCGGGGAGGTTGTTGGTGCCGTACTCGCGGGCGAAGAGCTGGTAGAGGAAGGCGGCTTCGTTGCTGGTGCGGCCGGAGGTGTAGAAGACGGCCTCGTCGGGGGAGGTGAGGGCGGTGAGTTCCTCGGCGATGAGGTCGAAGGCGTGGTCCCAGGTGATGGGTTCGTAGTGGTCGGCGCCTTCGGGGAGGTACATGGGGTGGGTGAGGCGGCCTTGTTGGCCGAGCCAGTAGCCGCTGCGGGTGGCGAGGTCGGTGACGGGGTGGGTGGCGAAGAAGTCGGGGGTGACCCGGCGCAGGGTGGCTTCTTCGGCGACGGCTTTGGCGCCGTTTTCGCAGAATTCGGCGGTGTGCCGTTTGTCGTCTTCGGGCCAGGCGCAGCCGGGGCAGTCGAAGCCGTTTTTCTGGTTGACGCGGAGGAGGGTGAGGGCGGTGCGGCGGACGCCCATTTGCTGTTGGGAGATCTTCAGGGCGTGGGTGATGGCGGGGATGCCGACTGCGGAGTGCTGGGGTGCGCCGACCTGGGGCGCGTCCTGGGCGGGGTCCGACGTGGGCGGCTTGCCTGCCATGGCGCTCTCCCTGGGGGTCGTGTGCCGGGCTGCCGGGTGGTGGCGGGTTGTTGCCGGTCACTTTGTGTGGTGCGTTTCCGATCCTGTCATGGACGTGTGGCGGGCTGTAAGGGGATGGCGGGGGGGGGTGGGTGGCGGCTGGGAGTCGGCTGGCGCGGCGGGGATTGTCAGTGGGGCGTGGCAGGATCGGGGGCGTGGCAGGAAAGGCAGTGAAGATGAGCGAAGCGACCGGCGGCGAGGCGGCGGGTGGCCGTCCGCGCCTGCTCCTGATGGACGGGCATTCCATGGCATACCGGGCGTTCTTCGCCCTGCCTGTGGAGAATTTCACCACCGCGACCGGGCAACCGACCAACGCGATCTACGGCTTCGCGTCGATGCTCGCGAACACCCTGCGTGACGAGGCCCCTACGCATTTCGCGGTGGCGTTCGACGTCTCCCGTAAGACGTGGCGGTCCGAGGAGTTCCCCGACTACAAGGCGAACCGTTCGAAGACGCCCGACGAGTTCAAGGGCCAGGTCGAGCTGATCGGCGAGCTGCTGGACGCGATGCATGTCAAGCGTTTCGCGGTGGACGGCTTCGAGGCCGACGACGTCATCGCCACTCTCGCCACCCAGGCCACCGCGCAGGGCTTCGAGGTGTCGATCGTCACCGGTGACCGTGACTCGTTCCAGCTGGTCTCCGAGGACGTCACGGTCCTCTACCCGACCAAGGGTGTCTCCGAGCTGACGCGCTTCACCCCGGAGAAGGTCGCGGAGAAGTACGGGCTGACCCCGGCGCAGTATCCGGACTTCGCCGCTCTGCGCGGCGACCCGTCGGACAACCTCCCGGGCATCCCCGGTGTCGGCGAGAAGACGGCCACCAAGTGGATCAATCAGTTCGGTTCGTTCGCCGAGCTGGTGGCGCGTGCCGACGAGGTCAAGGGCAAGGCGGGGCAGAATCTCCGCGATCATCTGGAGTCGGTGAAGCGCAACCGCCGCCTGACGGAGATGGTCCGCGACGTGGAGCTGCCGTGCGGCCCCGCCGAGCTCACCCGCCTCCCGTATGACCGCGAGGCCCTCAAGGTCTTCCTGAACGCCCTGGAGATCCGCAATCAGGGCCTGCGGGACCGTCTGCTGGCGGTGGATCCGGGTGCTGCCGAGAGCGTGGAGCCGGCCGCGCCGGCCGCCGGTGTCGAGGTGGACGGCACGGTCCTGGGCACGGGTGAGCTCGCCCCGTGGCTGGTCGAGCACGGTGCCGGGCCGCTGGGTGTGGCCACCGTCGACGTGTGGACGCTGGGCAGCGGCAGCGTCGCCGAGGTGGCGCTGGCCACGGCGCACGGCCCGGCGGCCTGGTTCGATCCGGCGCAGCTGGACGAGGCCGATGAGCGGGCCTTCGCCGCCTGGAGTGCCGATGCCGCCCGCCCGAAGGTGATGCACAACGCCAAGGGTCTGATGCGGGTCTTCGGTGAGCACGGCTGGCGCATCGACGGTGTCGTCATGGACACCGCGCTCGCCGCCTATCTGGTCAAGCCCGGCCGCCGTTCCTTCGCGCTGGACGCGCTGTCCATCGAGTATCTGGGCCGTGATCTCGCCCCGGCCGCCGCGGGTGACGGTCAGCTGGCGTTCGGCGTGGACGAGCAGGCCGAGGCGGAGGCCCTGATGGCGCAGGCCCGCACGGTGCTGGATCTGGGGACGGCGTTCGGTGCCAGGCTGGCCGAGGTCGGTGCGGCGGATCTGCTGCGTGAGGTGGAGCTGCCCACCAGTGAGCTGCTGGCCCGGATGGAGCGGGCCGGTATCGCGGCCGATCGTGGCTGGCTGGAGCGCATGGAGCAGCAGTTCGCCGGTGCCGTCCAGCAGGCCGTCAAGGAGGCGCACGCGGCGGCCGGCCATGAGTTCAACCTCGGCTCGCCCAAGCAGCTCCAGGAGGTCCTCTTCGGCGAGCTGGGCCTGCCCAGGACCAAGAAGACGAAGACCGGCTACACCACCGACGCCGACGCCCTGGCGTGGCTGGCCGCCCAGACGGACAACGAACTCCCGGTGATCATGCTCCGCCACCGGGAGCAGGCCAAGCTGCGCACCACGGTCGAGGGGCTGATCAAGACCATCGCCGCGGACGGCCGGATCCACACCACCTTCAACCAGACCGTCGCGGCCACCGGCCGGCTCTCCTCCACCGACCCCAATCTGCAGAACATCCCGGTGCGGACGGACGAGGGCCGGGCGATCCGCCGCGGTTTCGTCGTCGGTGAGGGCTATGAGTCGCTGCTGACCGCCGACTACAGCCAGATCGAGCTGCGGGTGATGGCTCACCTCTCCGAGGACGAGGGTCTGATCGAGGCGTTCACCTCCGGTGAGGACCTGCACACCACCGTCGCCTCCCAGGTGTTCTCGGTGGCCAAGGCCGAGGTCGATCCGGAGATGCGCCGCAAGATCAAGGCGATGTCCTACGGTCTGGCGTACGGGCTGTCCGCGTTCGGTCTGTCCCAGCAGCTGGGTATCCAGCCCGACGAGGCCCGCAAGCTGATGGACACCTTCTTCGAGCGGTTCGGCGGGGTGCGGGATTACCTCCAGCGTGTCGTCGAGGAGGCCCGGGCCACCGGCTACACCGAGACGATCCTCGGCCGTCGCCGTTATCTGCCGGATCTCAACAGCGACAACCGTCAGCGTCGCGAGATGGCCGAGCGGATGGCGCTGAACGCCCCGATCCAGGGCACTGCCGCCGACATCGTCAAGATTGCGATGCTGCGGGTGGACGCGGCGTTGCGTGCGGCGGAGCTGTCTTCCCGGATGCTGCTGCAGGTTCACGACGAAATCGTGGTTGAGGTGGCTCCGGGGGAGCGTGCCCAGCTGGAGGAGCTGGTCCGGAAGGAGATGGCCGCCGCTGTCGAGCTCCGTGCCCCGCTGGACGTGTCGATCGGCTCGGGCGGGGACTGGGAGTCGGCGGCGCACTGATGCCGTCCCGGGGTGCGTGCGGTGGCCGCGCCGTCCGCACCCCGGCAGCTCCGTCCCCGTTGGTCCGCGTCAGGCGGGCCCGGCCTCGGCGCCCGCCGGACGCCCCGGCGCGCTCGCGTCCGCCGCGGCTTCGCCGCGCCGTGCCCGCCGGCCCCGCAGTCGTAGCGCCGCCGCGCAGACCAGCAGTCCCGGTGCGAGCCCGGCGCCCGCCCCGAAGAGCAGGTCCGGCAGGTAGTCGAACCACCCCACCGCCGCCCCGTGGACGGCGTATGCGCGCAGCGTGCGGTATCCGCCGCCGAGCAGCGTCCCCAGGGCCACCACCGCGGTGAGCGACAGCCGCAGCCGCGGCGGCAGTTCGGGCAGCGCGGGCCCGGCCCCGCCGGTCCCGGCCGCGGGGCGGGCCCGCAGCGCCGCCCACAGGAACGCCCCGACCATGGCCAGGCCCAGCGCCGAGGTCGAGTACTGCAGATACATCGCCAGCGGCCGGCCGGCGACCACGGTGTCGAGCACCGGCAGCAGCCGGGCGCCCCAGCGTCCGGGGTGGGTGAAGGCGTCCCAGCCGACGTGCGTCGCGGCACCGAGCACCGCCGACACCACGAACCAGCCTGCCGCCAGGGCCCGTTCGCGGGCCGTGCGCGGCGGTCGGGGCCGGCCCCGGGCGACGGCCGCCAGCCGCTCCCTGCCGGCCCGCGGCAGCAGCGCGCACAGTGGTTCGCGTATCAGGTGCCAGCCGCCGGCCAGCGCCGCGCTGAGCAGCACGTCCACCGTCACCACACCGGCCGGGGAGTGGGTGACCGTGCCGAACTCCATGCCGCCGGGAACGACGGTGGCCGCGTAGTAGGTGACATCCGGTGCGAACGCCCCGGCGACCAACGCCGAGGCGACCAGGGGGCCGCGGGCCGCGCCGGTGCGGCGGAGGAACGGCAGGACGGCGGCGGCATGGCTCAGAGTGAACGGCATTGGCCCCTCCTTGATCGATTCGGATCATTATGTGGCCGAGGGGAGTGGTGGCTGTGCGGCCCGAGTTGTCGTAGTGTCGCCGGAGTTGGGCGCTGGGGAGCGCGATTCGGCGTCACACCCCGGGAAGCCGGACAGCGGCGACCGGTGGGCACGCGGCAGGTCGACACGGAGGGGACACCACGTATGGCAGCCACATTCCGGCGGCGGCTCCAAAGAGGAGTGGCCTCCACGGCCGTGGCGGCGGCCGCGCTGGCCGCGCTCACCGCCTCCCAGGCGCCCGGTGCCGCCGAGCGTGCGGCCGCCCGCGCCGCCCGCAACCCGCCGCCGCCCGCCGGCACCCCCATCGACGGCGGCTCGTCCTACTTCACCGACCTGCCGCCTCGCAAGTCCCCTGCCCCACCGAAGGGTTCCGGCCACTCCGGTGACGCCGGCGGTGTGTTCCACGGCCCCTCCCAGGCGGGCATTCCGGCCACCGTCCTGGCCGCCTACAAGAAGGCCGAGGACCAGCTCCGCGCCTCCGCCCCGGGCTGCCGGCTGCCCTGGCAACTGCTCGCCGGGATCGGCGAGGTGGAGTCCGGCCACGCCCGCGGCGGCGCGGTCGACGCCGCGGGCACCTCCCTCTCGCCGATCCTCGGTCCCCGGCTCGACGGCCACGGCTTCGCCCTGATATCCGACACCGACGGCGGTCGCTACGACGGCGACACCACCCTCGACCGCGCCGTCGGCCCGATGCAGTTCATCCCGTCCACCTGGTCCCAGGGCGGCCCGCACGGCGCGGGCTGGGGCGCCGACGGCAACGGCGACGGCGTCAAGGACCCCAACAACGTCTTCGACGCCGCCCTCGCCGCCGGCCGCTACCTCTGCGCCGACGGCCGAAACCTGTCCGACCAGGCCGACCTCGACCGGGCCGTCCTCGGCTACAACGACTCCACCGACTATCTGCGCCTGGTGCTGTCCTGGTACACGTTCTACCGGAAGGGCACGTTCGAGGTGCCGGACGGCAAGGGCGCGCTCCCCGTCCACCGCGGCGGCGGCACGCCCGCCACCCAGGGCGGTCCCGGAAAGCGCCCAGGTGGTGAGCAGGCCGTACCGCCGCCACCCGGCGGCACGGCGGGCCGGACGAAGCCCAACACCCCGGCGGTTCCGGGCGGTTCGCCCCGACCCGGTGGCTCCACCGGACCGACCCACGGCGGCGGCACACCGACCCCCGCCCCGTCCCCGAAGCCCAGGCCGGTCCCGCACCCCAAACCCACCCCGACGCCCACACCCACCCCGAAGCCGCCCACGAAGCCCGCCCCGTTCACCGCCCTCGAAGCGGTCGCCGACAAGGACGGCAAGGCCCTGACGGCCACCGTGGACACCGACTTCGCCACCACGCCCCGGGTGCGCGCCAAGGACGCCGAGGGCAAGCCGGTGGCCGGCGTCACCGTCCGCTTCTTCCTCCTCCCCGGCGCCCATGACGCCACCGCCGCCCGGTTCCCCGGCGGTGCCACCGAGGCCACCGTCACCACCGGCAAGGACGGCCTGGCGACCGCCCCGACGCTGCACGCCGGCGACACCGCCGGCCCGTTCACCGTCCGCGCCACCTCCACGGCCACCGGCCGCGCCGTGCCGCCCGTCGACTTCACCGGAACCGTCACCGCCAGGCCCGCTCCCCAGGCCGACGCGCTCGCCCGGACCTCCGACAAGGAGCTGACCACGGCGGCCGGCGGCGCCTACGCCGACGACGCCGTCCGGATCAGGGCGACCTACCACGGCAAGGCCGCCGCCGGAGTGCCGGTCACCGCCACCCTGGTCACCGACGACCCCAAGAAGCCCGTCGAGAACGACCGCGGCCCCTACTTCAAGGACCCCAAGGCCACCGGCGCCGACAAGGACAAGCCCGTCCGCACCCTGACCGGCCTCACCACCGGCGCCGACGGCCTGCTCACCCTCCCGAAGCTCTACACCGACGCCCACCCGGGCACCTTCCGGCTCCGGCTGACCACCGCCGACGGCGCCGTGCTGACCGTCACCCTCACCGTGACGGCACCGCCCGCCACCTCCTGACCACCGGCCGTCGGCCGGAGCCACCGTCACCGCCGTGCCGCCCGTCCACCGGGACGGCACGGCGGTGAAACGTGTTCTCATCCAGGCCGCCCGTTGCTACCGTGCCCCCGCCCTGACACTGCATCAGACAGTTCTCCGGGAGGACGGCCATGCGCGCCCTGACAGCAGCCGCGATCGGACTGGCCGCGGCGCTCGCCCTCGTCTTCACCGTCACCGCGATCGGCGCCCCCGAGGGCCGGACCTCCCCCGAGCCGCTGCTGACCACCGTCCCCGCACACCCCTGAGGGAGGGACGCCACCGCCATGCGCCGAACCCCGCCCGGCACCGGGGCGCACCCGGCGAAGCCGGCACGAGGGATGCGCCGCCCCGCGAGCCTCGTCCTGCTCGGTCTCGCCGCCTTCTTCGCCGCGCTGTCCCCGCTGATGCGGTGGTACGCCTTCCCCCGCCTCGCGAAGATCCCGCCCAGCCAGTACCAGGACATGGTCCTGGAGGCCCGGCCCGCCACCCTCCTCGACTACGGCACCATGAAGGCCCGGCAGGTCCCCAAGGTCACCATCGTGCAGACCCTCAAGGGCAACGTCGCCGAGGCCCACCGCGTCGAGCGGACCGCCGGCCGCGACGTCGTGGTCTGGGACACCCTCTCCTTCGTCGCCGGACCCGACGGCAAGATGGTCTCCGAGATCCCCGAGCGCTACATCTTCGACGCGCACTCCCAGGAACCCGTCCACGCCGCCGGGGAGATGGTCGACGGCGACCCTGTCCGCCGCTCCGGCATCGAGTACAAGTGGCCGTTCCTCACCGAGAAGCGGGACTACGCCTACTTCGACGCCCAGACCCGCACCTCCGCCCCCATCCACTACGAGGGGACCCGTACCTTCCACGGCCTGGAGGTCTACTACTTCGAGCAGACCATCCCCTGGACCAGGGTCCCGCTGCCCAAGAAGATGCCGGTCAAGGGCATCACCCCGGAGACCGTCGCGAAGGCGGGCACCACCCGCTGGTACTCGACCAGGCGGATGTTCTGGGTCGACCCGGTCACCGGCGCCCCGGTCAACGGCGAGGAGATCCACAAGGAAGAGCTGCGCGGCGGCCAACTGGTGCCCGGCGGCGGCAAGGTCACCGCCTTCGCCGGCCATGTGAGGATGCGCGCCGACTACGTCGCCGCCACCCTCGCCCTCGTCACGTCCCAGCGCACCCTCGTCCTGCTGCTCACCAGCTACCTTCCCTGGGGCTTCCTGGCCCTCGGCGCCGCCCTCCTCGCCGCCGGCCTGCTGCTCGAAGCCCGCGGCCGGCGCCCCCGCCCGCGCTCGCGGCCGGCGCGATCGGCGTCCGCGGGCGTTGTCAGTGGCCGGCCGTAGCGTGGAGGCATGACATCGACGAAGCGAACGACGCAGCGAGAGACGAAGCGGACGCAGCGGCCGGGCGATCCCCGAAACACCTGCCGGGCAAGGGAGTTGACGTTGCCCGGCGCCCCGGGGGAGCGGGGCGCGCGGGGCCGTCCGCCCCGCGGTGGGACGGCCCCGCCGGGCGGGCTCTCACCCCCGCCGCAGCCGCGCCGTGGTGTGCCGGGTCGGCTCGGCCGTCGAAGGGTCCTCCGGCCAGGGGTGCTTGGGGTAGCGGCCGCGCAACTCCGCCCGGACGGCCCGGTAGCCGTCCCGCCAGAAGGACGCCAGATCCGACGTGACCGCCGTCGGCCGCCCGGCGGGCGAGAGCAGGTGCACCAGTACCGGCACCCGCCCGTCCGCCACCTGCGGCGACTCCCGCAGACCGAAGAGCTCCTGCAGTTTGACGGCCAGTACGGGCTGCTCGCCCCCGTAGTCCACGCGCACCCGGGAGCCGCTCGGCACCTCGATCCGCTCCGGAGCCAGCTCCTCGAAGCGCACCGCCTCACCGGTCGCCCACGGCAGCAGCCGGGGCAGTGCCTGCCCCGCGTCCACCCGCGCCAGATCGGCCCGCCGCCGGGCCCGCCCCAGCTCGGTCCCCAGCCACTCCTCGACGCGCTCCAGCAGCGCCGTGTCGGAGACGTCGGGCCACGGTGCGCCCAACTCCCGGTGCAGAAAGGCCATCCGCTGCCGCACCGCGGTCGCCCCGGCCGTCCACCGCAGCAGCCCGAGGCCCTCCCGCCGCAGACCGTCCACGACGGCCTCCCGCAGCAGTCCGGCATCCGGTGCGGCCAGGGGGCGGGCCGCCAGCTCGATCGCGCCCAGCCGGGTCACCCGCCGGGCCACCACCTCGCCGTCCGCCCAGCGCACCTCCTCCCCGGAGGAGTACAGCACCGTGGCCGCGGCGCGGGCGGTCTCCTCGTCGATCACCGCCGCGAGCCGGATCCGCGCGGACGCCGCGGTGACCGGCCGGTCCGCCACCGCGACCGCCAGCCAGGCCGCGTCCCGCAGCCGCGAGCCGTCCCCGGCCCGGCCCCCGGCCTCCGCCCCGGCCAGTTCGGCGCCGGTCCCGGACGCCATCAGGTAGCCGCCGGCCGCGCGCGCCCGGGCCACCCGCTCGGGAAAGGCCAGCGCCGCGATCAGCCCGGCCGCCGCGTCCTCCGGGACCGGGCCGGTGCCCGCCCCTGGCCGCTCCTCGGGGGCCCGCTCGGGCTCCCCGGCCGCCGAGGCCAGCCGCCGTGCCTCCTGGCGCCACCGCGTGGCGTAGGCGTCGCCGCCCCGGCGCGCGGTGCGCCAGGCCGTCGCCAGGTCGTCCCCGTAGGACCGCGGCGGCTCCTCGCTCAGCAGTGCCACCACCTCCGCGGCGCGCCGCACGCCGACCTCGGGCGCGCCGTCCAGCAGCGCGCGGGCCAGCCGCGGGTGCAGTCCCAGCCGCGCCATCCGGATGCCCCGCCGGGTCGCCCGGCCCGCGGCGTCCACCGCGCCGATCGCCGTCAGCACCTCCCGGGCCGCGGCCAGCGCCCCGGCCGGCGGTGCGTCGAGCAGCGCCAGCCCGCTCGCGGTCGGATCGCCCCAACAGGCCGTCTGCAGGGCGAAGGCGGTCAGGTCGGCGACCTTGATCTCCGGGTCCGGGAAGCGCGGCAGCCGCCCGTCCTCCCCCTCGGCCCAGCAGCGGTAGACCACCCCGGGTCCCTGCCGTCCGGCGCGCCCGGCCCGCTGCCGGGCCGCCGCCCGGGAGGCGCGTACGGTCGCCAGCGCGCTGAGCCCCCGCGCGTGATCCATCCGCGGCACCCGCGCCAGCCCGCCGTCCACCACGACCCGCACCCCGGGCACGGTCAGGCTGGACTCCGCCACCGAGGTCGCCAGCACGACCCGGCGGGCCCCGCCCGTACTCCCCGCCAGCACCGCGTCCTGCACCTCTGCCGCCGCCCGCCCGTGCACCTGCAGCACCTCGGCGTCGATCCCGGCCAGCTGCCCGGCCACCCGCCCGATCTCGCCGACGCCGGGCAGGAAACACAGCACATCGCCGGACCGCTCGCGCAGCGCCCGCCGCACCACGGCCGCGACATGCGCCAGCAGCGCCGGATCCACCCGCATCCCGTGCGGTGGCGCCACCGGCCGCTCCGGTGGCGCCCACACGACCTCCACCGGGTGCGAGACGTCCGCCGCCGTCACCACGGGCGCCGGCTCCCCGGCACCGCCCAGCAGCCGCGCCCACCTCTCCGCATCGGTCGTCGCGGAGGCGGCGAGCAACCGCAGTTCCGGGCGCAGGGCCGCCCGTACGTCCAGCAGGAAGGCCGCGCAGGTGTCGGCGTCCAGATGCCGTTCGTGGCACTCGTCCAGTACCACGACGTCCACCCCGGCCAGCTCCGGATCGCGTTGCAGCCGCTGCAGCAGCACCCCGGTGGTCACCACCTCCACCGCCGTGCGGGGCCCGGCCCGCCGCTCCCCGCGCACCGTGAAGCCGACGCGGTCGCCCACCCGCTCGCCGAGCAGCCACGCCATCCGTCGCGCCGCCGCGCGGGCCGCGATCCGGCGTGGTTCGGCGACGAGCACCCGCCGCCGCGGCCCCGCGCCGGTGAGCCCGGCCAGTTCCAGCGGCACCAGCGTCGTCTTGCCGGTGCCCGGCGGCGCGCACAGCACCGCGGCACCGGTCGTGTCGAGGGCGGTCCGCAGCGCGGGCAGCGCACTGCGGACGGGCAGCTGGGCGAGGGCGGCGCCGGGCGTACCGGCGGCCGGGGAAGGAGTGCGGCTCACCGCTCCAGTCTGCCGCCCGGCCGCCGTCCGCCGGCCGCCCGCCCCGGGAGCGCTACGCCCTGTCCGTCTCGCACACGAAGATCGCCGTCCCCGGGATCAGATGCCCCCGCAGCGGTGACCAGCCGCCCCACTCCTGGGTGTTCCACTCCGGCCACTCTGGTTCGACGAGGTCCACCAGCCGGAAGCCGGCGGCCACCACGTCGCGCACCCGGTCGCCCAGCGTCCGGTGGTGCTCCACGTACACCGCCCGGCCCGCCTCGTCCTGCTCGACGTACGGGGTGCGGTCGAAGTACGAGGCCGCCACCGACAGGCCGGCCGGCCCCGGCTCGTCGGGGAACGCCCAGCGGATCGGATGGGTCACCGAGAAGACGAACCGCCCGCCCGGCCGCAGCACCCGCCGGACCTCCCGCAGCACCCGTACCGGATCGGCCACGAACGGCAGCGCCCCGTAGGCGGAGCACGCCAGGTCGAAGCAGCCATCGCGGAACGGCAGCGCGCCCGCGTCCGCCTCCACCAGGCCGACGGGGCCGCCGGTGTCCGTGCCGGCGAGCCGCAGCGCGTGCTGGAGCTGCCGGTGGGAGAGGTCCAGGGCCACCGGGAGCGCGCCCTGGGCTGCCAGCCAGCGGGAGCACTGCGCCGCGCCGGCCCCGATCTCCAGGACCCGCCGGCCCCGCAGCTCCGCGGCCGGCCCCAGCAGCGCGGCCTCCGCCTCGTCGAGCCCTTCGGGACCCCACACGAACCGGTCGTCCCCGAGGAAAGCGCCGTGCTCCCTCTGGTAGTCGTCCGCGTTGCTGTCCCACCAGCCGCGGCTGGCCCGGCTGCTCTCGGCGTCCGACGCGTCACGGCGCGTCGCCTCCGGCTCGCTGTCCATCACGTATTGGCTCATCGCGCCCGTCGTCGTAGTCTTCGCTGTGCTTGTCGCAGCGGGGGACTGCGAGGCCGTACGACCTCGCGGAACAATCGCGTGCGCCGGTTATGGGGCGTTCCGCCCCGGCTGCGCGCCTTTGGCGCATTGACCCTGTCCGGCTGCCCCCGTATGCTACAAGTTGCGCTGCGGGCCTGCGCGCCTCGGACGGAGCAGGCCGCGCTCGCATCTGTATGAATGTCCCCTCGGTTTTGAGGCGTTTCGGTTGGCTCCGGTTTTTGCGGGGCTCCGGAGGGTGCGCCTTAGACGCTGTCCGGTCTGATGCAGAGGCGATACGGGCTCTCGGCGTAGCAGTACCTACGACTTCAATGTCCGTACCGGAGCCCTTTCCCACATGACGAGCAGCACCGAGACCACCGCCACCACCCCGCAGGTTGCGGTCAACGACATCGGTAACGAGGAAGCTTTCCTCGCCGCGATCGACGAGACGATCAAGTACTTCAACGACGGCGACATCGTCGACGGCGTCATCGTGAAGGTCGACCGGGACGAGGTCCTGCTCGACATCGGTTACAAGACCGAAGGCGTCATCCCGAGCCGTGAGCTCTCGATCAAGCACGACGTCGACCCGAACGAGGTCGTCGCCGTCGGTGACGAGATCGAGGCGCTTGTTCTCCAGAAGGAGGACAAGGAAGGCCGCCTGATCCTCTCGAAGAAGCGCGCCCAGTACGAGCGTGCCTGGGGCACCATCGAGAAGATCAAGGAAGAGGACGGGATCGTCACCGGTACCGTCATCGAGGTCGTCAAGGGTGGTCTCATCCTCGACATCGGCCTCCGCGGCTTCCTCCCGGCCTCCCTGGTCGAGATGCGCCGTGTCCGCGACCTTCAGCCCTACGTGGGCAAGGAGCTCGAGGCCAAGATCATCGAGCTGGACAAGAACCGCAACAACGTGGTCCTGTCCCGCCGTGCCTGGCTGGAGCAGACCCAGAGCGAGGTCCGCCAGACCTTCCTCACCACCCTGCAGAAGGGCCAGGTGCGCTCCGGCGTCGTCTCCTCCATCGTCAACTTCGGTGCCTTCGTGGACCTGGGCGGCGTCGACGGTCTCGTCCACGTCTCCGAGCTGTCCTGGAAGCACATCGACCACCCGTCCGAGGTCGTCGAGGTCGGCCAGGAGGTCACGGTCGAGGTCCTGGACGTCGACATGGACCGCGAGCGCGTCTCCCTGTCGCTCAAGGCGACCCAGGAAGACCCGTGGCAGCAGTTCGCCCGGACCCACCAGATCGGTCAGGTCGTCCCGGGTAAGGTCACCAAGCTCGTTCCGTTCGGTGCGTTCGTCCGCGTGGACGAGGGCATCGAGGGCCTGGTCCACATCTCCGAGCTGGCCGAGCGCCACGTGGAGATCCCGGAGCAGGTCGTCCAGGTCAACGACGAGATCTTCGTCAAGGTCATCGACATCGACCTGGAGCGCCGCCGCATCAGCCTCTCGCTGAAGCAGGCCAACGAGTCCTTCGGCGCCGACCCGTCGGCGGTCGAGTTCGACCCGACCCTGTACGGCATGGCCGCGTCCTACGACGACCAGGGCAACTACATCTACCCCGAGGGCTTCGACCCGGAGACCAACGACTGGCTGGAGGGCTACGAGGCCCAGCGCGAGGCGTGGGAGCAGCAGTACGCCGAGGCGCAGCAGCGCTTCGAGCAGCACCAGGCCCAGGTCATCAAGTCCCGCGAGGCCGACGAGCAGGCCGCGGCCGAGGGCGCTGCCGCTCCGGCGGCCGGCGGCCAGGGCGGCGGCCAGGTCTCCGGTGGCTCGTACTCCTCGGAGTCGGCGGACAACTCCGGCGCCCTGGCGTCGGACGAGGCCCTCGCCGCGCTCCGCGAGAAGCTGGCCGGCGGCCAGAGCTGAACGGTCCCACCGTCAGCGCTAGCCGGTTGAGGTAGCTGAAGACGCGAGGCCCGCTCCCTTCGGGGGGCGGGCCTTCGTCATGTGCGGGCGCGGGTGGTGGCCGAGAAGCGGACCGACCGGGGCGGGAGAGCGGCCGCCGGACCGCTGGCAGGCCCGCCCGACGAGACGCACGTCAGCCGACCGGAACGCCCGGATTTGCGATGCCCCGGCTGCCGGTGACCGTGTTGGCGCCCGCGATGGTGACGGGGCAGTTGCCCGCCGCGTGGTTGGTGATGTCGAAGCCGCAGCGGCCCCGCTCCCGAAGCGCCGCTCAGATCGGACCGGTTGCTGGGGGAAGGTCGTGCTGTGGCCCAGCCCGGCTGCTGGGTGTGGGTCTCGTAGCCGTTGTTCGTGGTGGTGTAGTGGACACCGGTGTTGTCCGCAATGAGCACCTTGTTGCCCTTGAGGCCGGCCCATGAGTCATGTCGGCCCATGAGTCGTCGAAGTGGGCGCCGGTGGTGCCCTCCTCTTTGAGGTCGACGTTCTCCCCGCCGACATCCGCGCCGATCGTGTTGTTCGGGATCCGCGCGTTGTCCCTCTCGTCGTGCGTGCCGCCCGCGCTGCCGACATAGATACCCTCGCCCATTCCCCGGCTGTTTCCCCGGCGGAGCCCCTACCCGCCGCTCGCGGTGAGCACGGCCTTCGAGGAGCCGGTCAGGGTGATGCGCGATGATGCGGTGCTGCCGGATGCGGCGGCCAGTGTGCTCTTGAGCTGCGCGGCGGTCTAGACGTCGACGACGAGGGCGGGGAGGCCGCCGAGGAGGTGCGGGCCGGGGTAGGCGCGCTGGGGGCGGTGATGGCGGTGGTTAGAACGCCGGCCGCGGTCAAGAGCGTGGCGACGGAGGAGACACCCAAGGTTCTGGTGCGCGTATCCAACTGCCTTTCCACATATGAACATTGGACGGGAAAGTGAATTGTTGGAGCGTGGTGAAGTTGGAGGTGTGGACCAAGTGGCGTCACGGGCTCCTGTTGAGGTGAGGGCAAGGTCGGGCGAGCGCCGTGTGGTGGGGGAGCGGAGTGGGGCAACCGGTCCGGGAGGCATGACGGTTCATCGACGTGAAGGGTGGGCGAGGGGGAGGAGGACGGAGGAGGTGAGCGGGGCGTCCGTGGTGTGCGGACTGGGGCGGCGGGATGGGAATGCTCGGGGCTGCTCTGGACGTTGTCATTCATGGACACGAGGAGGAGCGGTCACTGTGTTGGATCCGCAGGGGTTGTACGAATGGGAACCGAGCGGGCTGGCGGCGGTCGAGGCGATCACCGCCAGGGACTCCGCCGGTCTGGTGCTGCTGTACCACTTCGAGGGCTACATCGACGCCGGTGAGACCGGTGAGCAGATCGTGGAGCGGCTGCTGGACGGCCTGCCGCACCGGGTGGTGGCGCGCTTCGACCACGACCGGCTGGTCGACTACCGCGCCCGCCGGCCGCTGCTCACCTTCGAACAGCACCGCTGGACGGCGTACGAGGCCCCCAGCATCGAACTCCACCTGGTCGAGGACGCCACCGGCGCGCCCTTCCTGCTGCTGTCCGGGCCCGAACCGGACGTGGAGTGGGAGCGGTTCGCGGTGGCGGTCCGGCAGATAGTGGAGCGGCTCGGCGTCCGGCTGTCGGTCAACTTCCACGGCATCCCCATGGGCGTGCCGCACACCCGGCCCGTGGGCCTCACCCCGCACGGCAACCGCACGGACCTGATGCCGGGCCACAGCGGCTTCTTCGACGAGGCGCAGGTGCCGGGCAGTGCGGAGTCCCTGGTCGAGTTCCGGCTCGCCGAGGCCGGGCACGACGTCCTGGGCGTGGCGGCACATGTGCCGCACTACATCGCCCGGTCCGCGTATCCGGACGCCGCGCTGACCGCGCTGGAGGCGGTGACGGCCGCCACCGGCCTGGTGCTGCCCAACGCCGCGCACGCGCTGCGCACGGAGGCGCTGCGGACGCAGGAGGAGATCGAGCGGCAGATCTCCGAGGGCGACGAGGAACTGGTCGCCATGGTGACCGGCCTTGAGCACCAGTACGACGCGGTGGCCGGGGCGGAGACGCGGGGCAACCTCGTTGCCGAGCCGGTGGAGCTGCCGTCTGCCGACGAGATCGGCCGGGAATTCGAACGCTTCCTGGCGGAGCGCGAGGCCGAGGGCGGCGGGGGCGCGATCTGAGACCGGCCGGACGGGGGCTGGATGGCCTGGGGCAGTTGGTGTCGGGTCCGGTCGGCGTCCGGACCGGTTCGGCGTACGGGCTGGGCTGGTGCGCCTGAGAGCCGCGGATGCCGCCCGGGCGTTCTCCGGCAACGTCCGCCGTATAGCGTGGAGCCATGGTGAAGGTGGGGCTGACCGGCGGGATCGGTGCCGGCAAGAGCGAAGTGTCGCGGCTGCTGGCGTCGTACGGTGCAGTGATCGTGGACGCGGACAAGATCGCACGCGAGGTCGTCGAGCCGGGGACGCCCGGACTCGCGGCGGTGGTCGAGGAGTTCGGGGAGGACGTCCTCGCCGCGGACGGCACCCTGGACCGGCCGAAGCTGGGCGCGCTGGTCTTCTCCGACCAGGAGAAGCTGAAGGCGCTCAACGCGATCGTGCACCCGCTCGTGGGTGCACGGTCGGCCGAACTCGAGGCGACGGCCGGACCGGACGCCGTGGTGGTCCACGATGTGCCGCTCCTGACGGAGAACGGCCTGGCGCCGCTCTACGACCTGGTCGTGGTCGTCGACGCGGCACCGCAGACGCAACTGGACCGGCTGGTGCGGCTGCGCGGCATGGCGGCGGACGAGGCGGCGCGGCGGATGGCGGCGCAGGCCACCCGCGAGGAGCGGCTCGCCATCGCCGATCTGGTGATCGACAACGACGGTCCGCTGGAGGCGCTGGAGCCCCAGGTCCGCGAGGTCTGGAAGCGCCTGCGGGGCGCCTGAGACCAGGCGATAGCCTCACCGCCATGACACCTGCACCTACACCCACACCTGCCGAACTCGACCCCAAGGCCGCCGGTACCGGCACTGGGGCCGACTCCGCTGCCGTGGAGTCCCTTCCGGCCCCCTGCCCCGCCGATGCTGCTTCTGCCTCCTTCGTGGTGAACGTCCCCGGACTTGCCGACACCGACCTGGAGCCGGAGCCCCTCGACCCCGAACAGATCGTCTCCGGTGACCCGGTGGTGACCGGCAAGGTGCTGTGGGAGTCGCCGGACGGCCGCCAGATCCGCGGCATCTGGCAGATCACACCGGGCGTGGTGACGGACACCGAGGCCAACGAGCTCTTCGTGGTCGTCAGCGGGCGCGCCACCATCGAGGTCGAGGGCGGCCAGGTCCTGGAGGTCGGGCCGGGCGACGCCTGCGTCCTGCGCGAAGGCGACCGCACACGCTGGACGGTGCACGAGACGTTGCGCAAGGCGTACCACATCAGCCTCTAGCGACGGATGCGTCGGCGTCAGCGTGAGGGGCTGACGTCGGTGCGGGACGCGCCACCGACAACGGGGCACCCGACGGCCGAGGCCGTCGGACCGGGAATGCGGAACCGGTCCCGAGTGTTGACGACGTGGTTGTTGCACCGCACAGACCGCGGTGCGGAGCATGGCCGTCCGCGGCCTGCCCCGACGACCCCGGAGAGGAGACGATCCGTGCCCGAGCGCAGTCCCGAGACGCATGTCATCGACTACCGTGCCGCGGAGCAACTGCTGGCCGCCC
This sequence comes from Streptomyces sp. S186, assembly GCF_051603415.1. Taxonomy (NCBI): domain Bacteria; kingdom Bacillati; phylum Actinomycetota; class Actinomycetes; order Kitasatosporales; family Streptomycetaceae; genus Streptomyces; species Streptomyces sp. S186. Next base: position 6,215,273 of record NZ_CP193932.1, read on the forward strand.
GTGACCCGCGCGGCGCGATCCGGCTGCTGGATTCGGTCATCACCGCCCACCCCGAGAACACCGCGGCGCGACTGCTGCGGGCCCGTGCCTTCTTTCTCTCCGCCCAACTCCGCCCCGCGGAGTTGGAGTTCCAGATCGTCCTGGAGCGCGAACCGGACAACGCCTTCGCGCACTTCGCCCTCGCCCGCACGCTGGAACGCGCCAGCCGTCCCGACGAGGCCAGGCGGCACTTCCGCCTGGCGGCGGCCTTGGAACCGCGTCCGGAATTCCTCGAAGCCGCCCGCTTCGGCCCTGAGCGGGGGAACGGTGACCGCGCGGCCGGCCCGAATGGCGATGCTCCGTGACGGTGTCCGCGATGACCAGTGTCCGCGAGCCCGTCGCCGCCCACCGCTGGTGACCGGCCGCGGCTACGGTCTGGAGTCGCGCCGTCGACCGGCGGTGTCACGTATCTCGTTGCGTCCGCGATCGGGCTCGTAGGGCGGTATGTTCCTGCCGGGTTGGTAGTGCGGTCCCTGGTGGATGTGCCTGATCACCATGGCCAGGTCCGTGAGGGTCACCGCGGCCAGTGCGGCACAGGCGGCCGCCCACTGCGGCCGGCCGGCCATCACGAACGCCACGGCGCCGGCGACCGTCCACAGCAGCCCCCACAAGGCCAGCCCCAACCGCATGCGCAGCGGGCTGCGTGCGTGAAGTGGCTCATCACCTGTGCGCATGGCCATCCATCTCCCATCTCCAGCATCCTCCTGATCGTCACGTCCGTCACGCCCGTCATGTCTGTCACGTGCCGTTGTGCTCCTCTCTTGCAGATCCGCTCTGGTGTTGCCCCTACGGCGCCGGCGGGGAACCGCCCTCCGCGCGTGGGTCGCCGGCCGGGTGGGTATTGATCCAGGACAGACCGCCGATATCGAGCCGGGACCGGGCGCGGGTCACCGCGACATAGGCCAGGCGGGCCTCGTCGAGGTCGATCGGACCGGGCAGCGGCGTGCCGTCCTCGTCGCGCTCGTCGAGATCGTCGGGGCCGGTGAAGTCGTCGGCGATGCGTACGCCGGACCACTCGCGGCCCTTGGCGCGATGGGCCGTGGACACCGTGACCTCGGCGGACGCCTCCGGTGAGAGATGCTCCAAGGCCCGGAGCACGGCGTCCGCGCCGTGTTCGTCGATGAGCTCCACCAGGGGCAGCAGATCGCGTCCTGCCGGGTCGAACTCCGCGTATTCACGGAGTTCGGACCAGCTCTCGAAGAGCATCAGCTCCGGATGCGCGGTGCGTCGGCCCGCGGCGAGGTCCTGCGCGGCACGGGCCAGGGCGCTCAGCGGCTCACCGCCGCCCGCCAGCGCGACCGTACGGTTCGCCTCCAACTGCCGTATCACCTCGACCATGGCGCCCACATTCGTCCGGCACAGGATCGCCTCGGGCCGGGGGAGCCGGCACAACTCGGTCTCCTGGTGGGGTGACCCCGTGAGGCGGATGGGGGCTTCGACGATCGCCAGCCAGCGGTTGGCCTCGGCGGCGAGCGCGGGGCCGAAGCGGAAGGACCGGGAGAGGCTGAGATGGGTGCCGTCGAAGCCGGTCATCACATCGCGGGCGCCGCGCCAGCCGTAGATGGCCTGCGCGGAATCGCCGACCAGGACCAGCTGCGCGTGATCGCGCTGCGCGGTGAGGACCTGTTCGACGACCGGGTTGGTGTCCTGCGCCTCGTCGAGGAGGAGGAAGTCCGCCGGAATGACGGGGTCGCTCAGCGCCCACATCTTGAGGTAGTGATCGTGCTCAAAGCGGACCACACCGCGATCGGGATGGTGCAGATCGGCCCATGCTTTGCGGGCATAGGGCAGGACCAGGTCGGCGAGGTGGGTGTGCAGCGGCTCGGATTCGGCCCCGCGCAGCGGCGGGACGTGATGGTGGGCGATCTCCTTGTCGGCGGACTGGCAGAAGCGGGTGACGGTGCGCAGGACGGTGTAGGAGAGGGTCTTGTTGTTGACCTTGCGTGGACCGATGCGTAAGCACATGCCCTCTTCGATTCCGAGGGCGGCGCCGGTGCGCCAGCCTGCCTGACGAGGGGCGTTCAGGCGTGCTTGGTAGTGCCGGCCCACGGTTGTGTAGGCGAGGGCGTGGGCGGTTCCGCAGCTCACCTCGGCGGGGAAGGTGCGGGCGGCGTGGCGGGCGACGGCGCGGTTGAAGGCGAGGTAGCGGCCGGTGCGGCGCTGCCGGCGCGCGGTGTGTGCCAGCATCGCCAGGGTCGTCGTCTTGCCCGTGCCGGCACCGGCCTGGATCACGAGGTGTGCGCCGGTCGGAAAGGCTTCCGCCGCGGCGGTCTGCTCGGGGGTGGGGGTGTGCATGGGGGCTCCCGTGTGTGTCGTCGTTCATGTCGGGTCGCTGTCTTGGTTCGGCGTCGGTGCGGTGTGTTCGGTGCGTTGTCGCGGTCAGGTGCCGGCGGGCACCGCGCGCGATTTCGTTACTGACTGTAATCGAATCGATGTGGGCGTGGGCGGGGTGTGTTCGGCCTGTGGATAACTCCGCCGCGAGGCGGTCGCGCGTCGGCTGCGAGGCTGCGCCAGCGGGTCTTTGTGCTGGTCAGGAGGCTGAATCCGAAAGTGTCGGTCGCGTTGCCGGGGTGCGTGCGGGCTGAGCCGGCGGCGGTGCGCGGGCGGATTGTCAGTGGCGTCTGCTTTCCTCGGCATCACGCAGAGCCGCGATGGCGCGGACGGCGCGGGAGGTTGCAGAAGAGCGGAAGCGCAGAAGGGAGGGGTGCGGGACCGGCCGGCCGAAGAGCGCGCCGTGACCGCTGGAGATCGCCGCGGCCGCCGGAGAACGACGGGGGAGACGACATGAGGACGACCGTAGACTCGCAGGTCGGGGACGTAGCAGAAGGTGACAGGGCGCGACAGGCTCGGTGGGCGCCGTTATCGGCGTCGAACGATCCGATGGCAGGGGATGGAATGACGAGGTGGCAGGAGGCGTCGGGAGAGGCGTCTCGGTCGTCCGTCACCTCTGCCGGCGGTGCGCCTGTGTCGGCGGGAACGGCCGGCGCGGCTGACGCCGGGGGCGGTGACCGGGCTGCTGGTGTGGTGGGCTGTGCCGCGGTTTTCCTGCCCGCCGGGACGCCGCGTGCCGGAACGGTCGCCTTCTGGCGGCCGGACGGCGGGGCGCTCCCCGATGCCGTGACCGGAGCAGCTGCGGCGGACGAGGGCCATCAGGCGGAGCCGCGCGGCGACATCACACGGCTGACCGTGGCCCGGCGCCATGGCAACGGAGCGCGGAGCCGTAGCGTGCCCGCACTGGTGCTTCCCCTGCCGGAGGCCGTTCCCATGCTGGTCCGGGCCCGGCACGCACCGGAGGCCCACCCGGCCGCGGCCTGCTGGGGCGCGGCCGCCCTGCACGCCCTGCACCTCGCCGCCCGGGGCCGGCTCCTGCCGGGCCTGACCGGCGAGGACACCGACGCCTGGCGGGCCGGCCCGCTCGACCCGGACGACGTCGCGCACCTCCGGGCCATCGCCGCCGCCATGCCGGCAGAGGCGTACGCGGCCCCCCTTCCCGGCAGCCGGCCGCTCCGCCTGCCCGACCCGGCCGCCCTGGTAAGGGAGTTCGTGGACGCCGTCGTCGACACCCTGCCGCGCACCCCGGCCGCCGCGCTGGTGGCCGGTGCCCCGTTCGCCGCGACGGCGCCGCAGCACCTTCCGGCCGCCCGGGAGTGGGCGAGCGAGGTCGCGGCCGGTACCGACGCCGGAGTACGGCTCTCGCTCCGCCTGGACCTCTCCCCGGCCCGGCTCTTCGACACCACGGGGGCGAGTGTGACCACGGAGGAGGGCGCAGGGGGTAAGGCCAGGGGAAGGGCGGCGCCCGGGGGCGGCGCCATCGAGGAGCGCCGAGCGGCGGCGGCCGTCCTCCAGGTCCACAGCCTCAGCGATCCGACGCTGATGGCCGATGCCCGCCAGCTGTGGGAAGACGGGGCGCCCGACGCCTTCGGTGCGCGGTCCCGCGCCGGCGCACTCCTCGCGCTGCGCCGGGCCACCCGTGTCTGGCCCCCGCTCGGCCGCCTACTGGAGCGCCCGGTACCCGACGTACTCCCGCTCAGCGAGGACGAGTTGTACGACCTGCTGGGGGAGGCGACCGCCCGGCTGGGGGCCGCCGGGGTCACCGTCCACTGGCCCCGGGAGCTGACCCGCGGCCTGACCGCGACGGCGGTGCTGCGCCCCGCGCCGGGCTCGGCTGCGGACGGCTTCGGCTTCTTCGACGCCAATCAACTGGCGGAGTTCCGCTGGCAGTTGGCCATGGACGGGATACCGCTCGACGAGGCGGAGATGGATGCCCTCGCCGAGGCACACCGCCCGATGGTCCGGCTGCGCGACCAGTGGGCTCTCGTCGACCCCGACCTGGTCCGCAAGGCACGTAAGCGCGAACTGGGCTATCTGGACCCGGCCCGGGCGCTCGCCGCGACGCTCGACGGCACCGCGGAGGTGGACGGCGAGGAGGTCGAGGTGGTGCCGCTGGGCGCACTAGCCGACCTGCGGGGCCGGCTCACCACCCGGGAGCGCCCGCTGCCCCAGCCGCCCGGTCTCCGCGCGACCCTGCGCGACTACCAACTGCGCGGCATGGCCTGGCTCGACACCATGGTCGCCACCGGAGTGGGCGGCTGCCTGGCCGACGACATGGGCCTGGGCAAGACCATCACCGTCATCGCGCTCCACCTCCACCGGCGGCCCACCGCCCCCGTACTCGTCGTCTGCCCCGCCTCCCTGCTGGGCAACTGGCAGCGCGAGATCGAACGCTTCGCCCCCGGCACGCCCGTGCGCCGCTTCCACGGCGCCGGCCGCAGTCTCGACGGTGTGGACGGCGGTTTCGTGCTGACGACCTACGGGACGATGCGCAGCAGCGCCGGTGAACTGGCCGGCCGCACCTGGGCATGGGTCGTCGCCGACGAGGCACAGCACGTGAAGAATCCGCGTTCCTCGACTGCCAAGGCGTTGCGCGCCATCAAGGCACCCGCGCGGATCGCCCTCACCGGCACGCCCGTGGAGAACAACCTCTCCGAGCTGTGGGCGCTGCTGGACTGGACGACCCCCGGCCTCCTCGGCCCGCTCAAGACGTTCCGGGCGCTGCACGCCCGGGAGGTCGAGGGCGGCGAGGACCCGCGGGCGGCAGAACGGCTGGCCGGACTGGTGCGGCCGTTCATCCTCCGCCGCCGGAAGTCCGACCCCGGCATCGCGCCCGAACTCCCGCCCAAGACCGAGACCGACCACCCGGTCCCACTGGGGCGTGAACAGGCCGCGCTGTATCAGGCGGTGGTCCGCGAAACCCTCGCCCGCATCGAGGGCGCCGAGGGCATGGCGCGGCGCGGCCTGGTGATGAAGCTGCTCACCGCCCTCAAGCAGATCTGCAACCACCCCGCGCAGTACCTCAGGGAGGCCGCCCCGGGCCTCGCCGCGCGCTCGGGGAAGCTCGAACTGCTCGACGAACTCCTGGACACCATCCTCGCGGAGGGCGGCGCGACACTGGTCTTCACGCAGTACGTCGGGATGGCGCGGCTGCTCGAACGCCATCTCGCGGTCCGGGGCGTTCCCCACCAACTCCTGCACGGGGGCACGCCGGTGGCCGAACGGGAGAGGATGGTCGACCGCTTCCAGGAGGGCCGGACGCCGGTCTTCCTGCTGTCCCTGAAGGCGGCCGGCACGGGCCTGAATCTCACCCGCGCCGGACACGTCATCCACTACGACCGCTGGTGGAACCCGGCGGTGGAGGAGCAGGCCACCGACCGCGCGTACCGCATCGGCCAGACCCAGCCCGTCCAGGTCCACCGGCTGATCACCGAGGGCACCGTGGAGGACAACATCGCCCAGCTCCTCATCGCCAAGAAGGCCCTCGCCGACGCGGTGCTCTCCGGTGGCGAGAGCGCACTCACCGAGCTGACCGACGCCGAACTCGCCGATCTCGTCTCCCTGAGGAGCACCCGATGAGCCCCGGGCTGCGGCGCCGGGCCGCCGGCCCCCGACGCGCCGCGGCGGCGGATCGGCTGGTCCGCGCCGACCGCTCGCGCACCTTCCCGCCCCTGCCGCGCTCCGACGGCGCGGACGGGCCGTACGCGGCGTCCTGGTGGGGTCGTGCCTGGCTGGACGCACTGGAGAGCAGCGCGCTCGACGCCGCCCGCCTGGCCCGCGGCCGGGCCTACGCCCGCGACGGCCATGTCGACACGATCAACGTCACCCCGGGCCGGGTGATCGCCACCGTACGGGGCAGCCGGCCTCGCCCGTACAGCGCCGAGGTGCGCATCACGACGCTCGGTGCGCAGGAGTGGGAAGCCCTGCTGGACGGCGTGGCCGCCCGCCCCGACCGGCTCACCGCGCTGCTGGGCAAGGAGTTGCCCCGCGCGCTGGCCGAGGGGGACGTGCCCCTCCTGCCGGGGCCGGGGGAACTGGTGCCCCGATGTTCCTGCCCGGACAGCGGCCGGCCCTGCAAGCACGCCGCCGCGCTCTGCTTCGAGGTGGCCCGGTTGCTGGACGCCGATCCCTTCGTCCTGCTGCTGCTCCGCGGCCGGGGCGAGCGGGAGCTCCTCGACGAACTGGCCCGCCGCAATGCCGGCCACGACACCAGGGAAAGCCGGGTGCGGGCCGCGCTCCTGGCTGTGAGGGCACCTGGGAGCGGAGGTTCCGCTTCGGCATCGATGCCGGTCTCCACGCCGGCATCGACGTCGGCATCGGCATGGGCACGGGCTTCGGCAACTGGGGACGTCGTGGCGACGCCGTCCGCGCCGCCCTCGGTGCCGGAGGCCGTATCCCTATCCCTCGCTGCGCCCCAGCCCCGAGAGGCCGTCGACAGCGAGGGTGAGGCCGCGTCCGCGGCGGCCGTACCCCGTGGCGGCCTCGCCCGCCAGGCCCTCGCCGACCGGGCCCGACCGCCGTTGCCGCCGCCCATGGCGCTGCCCCCGGGCCCAGGCCAACCGCCGGCCCTCCCGGACGCCGCCGGCCTCCCGTTCGACGCCGCGACCCTCGAACTCCTCGCCGGCGACGCCGCGGCACGCGCCCACAGCTGGCTGTCCGCCGCCGGCCCCGACGGAGATGCCGGACCGGGCGGCCCAGGCCCGTTCGCGGCGCTGCCCCCCTGGGAGGACGCCATCCGTCTGGCCGCGACCGCCCACCCCACCGCCGGCCTGACGGCCACCACCCGTGCGCTCTACCGCGAGATCGCGGCGGCGACCGGCCGTACTCCCGCGGACATCGCGCGCTCCGTCGCCGCGTGGCGGCAGGGCGGCGCCGAAGGACTCGCCCTCCTGGAACGCACCTGGAACCCCCCGGCCGGCGACTTCGACCGGGCCCGCAGCGCTCTCCTGGCCGCCGGCCTGCCGTCGCTGCGCCCGCACGGTAACCACCTCACCGACGCCGCCCGCGGCATCCAGCTGCGCTTCGGTCGCGACCACCGCTGGTATCCCTACGAATCCGAGCCCGGAGCCGACGACTGGTGGCCCACCGGCCCCGCGGATCCGGACCCCGTGGGCGCCCTGAGCACTCTGCTGGCACGATGACTAACCTCAGGGCCGTGGAAGGTCTCGACGCACTCACCCGCTCCCTCGCGCAGCGCACCCCCGAACAGCTCGCCGCGCTCCTCACCCGCCATGCCGAGCCGCTCGCCCGCCGGCCCGCGCCCACCGAACTCCGTGGCCTGGCAGGTGCGTTGTGGTCCTACGAAACCCTCCACCACATAGTGCTGCACCTCGATCACCCGCGCTTGCAGGTGCTCGCCGCCACTGCCCGCACCAGCCAGGAGCGCGCCGCCCGCGACGCCGCCGTGCCCGCAGCCCCCGTCCCGGGCGCCGACTACCAATCCCTGATGGCCCACCGGCTGTCCTTCCCGCAGCTGGCCAGCGAACCGGTCCATCCCGAGGACATCCATGCGGCGCTCGGCACCGCCGCCCCCGGACCCGCGCGGACCGCCGCCGAAACCGCCCTCGACGCACTGTGCGCCGACGGCCTCGCCGCCCCCGCCGAGGATGGCTCCCTCGTCGTGCCGCCCCGCATCCCGCAGCTCCTCGCCGCCCACGACCTGGGCCCGTTCGCACCGCACGCCCCGACACCCGTTCCCGACGGCGCCGTGCCGTACGACGGCCGCGCCGGGGCCCCCGCCGTGCCCGCCCCGCGGACCTCGCCGTCCGACGAATCCCAGGCGGCCGCGGCGCACCTGGCCACTACGGTCGAGCGGCTGCTCGCCTGCCTGGCCACCGAGCCCGCCACGCTGCGCAAGTCCGGCGGTCTGACCGTCCGCGAGGTCAAGCGCCTGGCCAAGGCGGCCGGCGCCACCGAACCGCACACCCGGCTCCTGCTCGATCTCGCCCTGGCCGCCGGCCTGATCGCGCTGACCCGCAGCCCGTCCGGGATCACCGCGCTGCCCACCCACGCCTACGACGAGTGGTTGGCCCGCCCGCCCGGCGCCCGCCTCGCTCCCGTACTGGCCGCCTGGTACGCCCTGTGGGACATCCCCACCCACACCCCGTTCGGTGAGACGCCGACCGCCCTGGTCCGCGGCCACGACCGGCACGCCCCGGCACTGCGGCACGCCCTCCTCGCCGCCCTGGCTGACGTCCCACCGGGCACCGGCTCGGCACCCCCGCCGCTGCCGCTTCCCGATTCGCCGGAGGACGAGCACGCGCTCGCGTCCCTCCGCCACCTGCTGCGGACGGCGGACTGGTACCGACCGCTCGCCGTCACCGAGCAGCCGATGGCCGAGGAGCGCGCCGCCCACATCCTCCACGAGGCGGCCTACCTGGGGCTCACCGCCCACGGCACGCTCACCCCGCTGGGCCGGGCCCTGCTCGCCGACCCGACGGACCTCGACGAGCCGCTCCGCGACCTGCTCCCGCCACCCGTCGAACGGGCCCATTTCCAGGCCGACCTGACCGCCGTCGTGCCCGGCCGCCCCGCCCCCGAGCTCGCCGGGCTGCTCGCCACCGCGGCCGACCGGGAGTCCGAGGGCCACGCCGTGACCTGGCGCTTCACCCCCGGTTCGGTCCGCCGCGCACTGGATTCCGGCCACACGGCCGACACCCTCCGCGACGCGCTCACCGCCGCCTCGGCCACCGGCACACTGCCACAGCCCCTCGGCTACCTCATCCAGGACACCGCCCGCACCCACGGCCGGATGCGGGTCGTGCCCGCCGCCTGCTGTGTCCGCTCCGACGACGAGTCCCTGATCGCCGAACTCGCCGCCCACCGCGCCCTGCGTGCGCTGGAGCTGCGCACCCTCGCCCCGACAGTCCTGGTCAGCGCCCGCCCACCGGCCGCCACGCTGGACGCCCTGCGCTCCGCCGGCTACGCCCCCGCCCTGGAGTCGGACACCGGCGCCGCCACCGTCGAACGGCTCCCCAGCCACCGCACCGCGGCGCCCGGCCCCAGTCGCGATCCGCACGCCACCCTCGCCCTCGCCCAACGCCTCCTGGGACAGCGGACGGAGAGGTCAGAGAAGTCAGAGGAGTCGGAGGAGTCGGAGAGCGCGACAAGCGGAGCCGTCTGATCTGCCTCGTCGCCCCCCACCCGTCGGTGATCCACCGATGGCCCGTCACTGACCGAAACTCATCGCTTTGGGCTGATGATGACTGGTTGGTGGCGTGCCAGGTGTCCGCGCGAACCACCGCCGTGCCGCGTTGTCAGTGGCGTCAAGTAGCGTTTTTCACGTAGGGAGTCGTAGGGAGTCGACCGATGTGGGGGGAGCCGTCATGGGGGACAACGGAGCGGACGTCGGACGCGTCCGGAACGAATTCAGTGGGACCGCACACGGCCCGGTGGTCCAGGCCGGGGAGATCCACGGCGATCTGCGCTTCGAGATGCCGCGGCGGGAGCATCCGGTGCCACGGCAGGTGCCGGCCGCGCTCCGGCAGTTCGTCGACCGGGAGCCGGTGCTGGCGGAGATCGACGGCTGGGTGGGCGACGCCGGCGGCCTGGCGGTGCTCAGCGGCCTGCCCGGAGTGGGCAAGAGCGCGACCGTACGGAGATGGGCGGAGGGGGAGCGCGGCCGCTTCCCCGGCGGCGAGTTCTACATCGACTTCGCCGAGCTGCGGGCGCAGCGGGGCGGCGATGTCTCGGCCGGGGTGAGCCACTGCCTGCGCGCACTCGGTATCGAGGACGAGTATCTGCCGGGCACCCTGGGCGAGTTGACGGCCCTGCTGCGCAGCCGGACGGCGGACGACCGGGTGCTGATGGTGCTCGACGACGTGACCGAGCCGGCGCAGGTACGGGCGCTGATCCCGGGCGCCCCCGGCAGCGTCGTCCTCGCGACCAGCCAGTCGAGGCTCGGGGAACTGCTCGGCGAGGGCGCCCGCCTCATGTCGCTCGAACCACTGTCGCCGGAGCACGGGCTGGAGTTGCTGCGTGCGCTGTGCGGGCAGGAGCGCATCGCCGTGGGTGACGAGGACGCGGCGCTGCGCATCGTGGAGAGCTGCGGCGGCCTGCCGGTGGCGCTGCATGTCGCCGCCGCGCGACTGGTGATGCATCCAGGTTTGCCGGTCGCCGCGCTGGCCGATGAATTGGCCGACGACCGGCGCCGGTTGGAGGCCCTGCGCCAGGGAGGGGAGCGCCCGGTGTCCGCTGTCTTCGGAGTGGCCTACGCGGGGCTGCCCGCGCCCGCCGCCCGGCTCTACCGACTGCTCGGGCTGCATCCCGGCCGCCGCTGGGACGCCGCATCGGCCGCCGCGGCAGCCGGGGCGACCGTTGCCCACGCCGCCGGGCAGCTCGACGTCCTGGAGGCCGCGAGCCTGGTCACGGTGGCCGCGGACGGGCGCTACGAGTTCCACGACCTGGTGCGCCTGCACGCCCGTGAACAGGCCGTCCAGGAGGACGACGAGGCCGCGCGCACCGCGGTCGTGGCCCGCGTCGTCGAGCATCTGCTCATCCGCGCCGCACAGGCCGATCTCGCCGTCATGGGCCGCCGGATGCGCATCGGGACGTATACGGAACGGCTGGGGGAGGCGGACCGCGCCACCGCCTTCGGCGACCGGCAGGAGGCGCTGGACTGGCTGGACACCTGGCGCGCCGAGCTGCTGTCCGCCCAGCAGGCCGCCGCGGACCACGGATGGCACCGCCAGGTCTGGGAGCTGGCCGAGGCGCTCACCGCGCTCTTCCTCAACCGCCGATACCTCAACGACTGGGTCAGAAGCGGCGACTTGGGCGTCCGCCATGCCGAGGCGGACGGCAATCCAGCCGCCGAGGCCCGTCTGCGCACCCTGCTGTCCCGCCCCCTGATGGACCGCGAGGAGCTGCGCCGCGCCCGCAGGGAACTGGAAACCGCCGTCGCCCGGGCCGACGAGTCCGGCCACACCCTGCTCCGGGCCTCCGCCCGCGAGTTCTACGGCCGCTACTGGGACCGCTGCGACCCGGTCCGCGCCGTGGCGACCTACGAGGAGGCGATGGTCCTCTACCGCGCCGCGGGCGACGACCGGGGCATCGCCATCGGCCGCTACTTCATGGGCCGCGCCCAGCACGCCGTCGGCAGCACCGAGGAGGCCCGGGCCACCCTCGAAGGAGCCTACGACGGGTTCATGGCCATCGACGACCGTCGGATGGGCGCCCGCGCGCTGGCCGCCATCGGGGGCGTGCTCCGCGACCTCGGGCGGCCTGCGGAGGCCGTGGCGACATGGAGGAGGCCGGCGCCATGCTCCGCGAGCGCGGAGCCGTTCATTACGAGGCGCAGGTGTGCGAGACGCTGGCCGAACTGGCCGAGCAGCGCGGGGATCACGAGCGGTGGCGACGCCATCTGATGCGCGCCCTGGAGATATACGAGGCGGGCGGCGGACCGCGCGCCGTGGAGCTGCGCCGCAGACTGACGGAGACCTCGGCCGGTGCGCAGGGCCGGAACGGCACGAGCGGCGGGGAAGGCGCCGGCCACACCGGCACCGGCATCCGCCCCGACACCGGCACAGACACCACCGACAGCAGTGCGGGGTAGCACCGACGGCGCGGGCCGGCGGGCAACTGCCGCACGGCGGCTGCCCGCGAGCGGGCCCGTCAGCCGACCGGGCGTGGCCCGCTCGCCCGCCGGGTGAGGCGGAGCGCCACATCCTCGGTACGGCCGCCGAGGGCGAGGGTGGCGAAGCCGTCCAGCGGGTGCTCGGCGCGCAGGCAGGTGTAGACGACGGCGGCCAGGACGGCGGCGTCGTCCAACCGGCCGGTGGCGGACACCTCGACGGTCCGGCCGTCGCACAGCCCGACTCGGCAGCCCCGGCCCGCGACGGTGACGGCGGCGAGCAGACAGCCGGGATAGCGGGCGAAGGTGTCGTCGATCCACCGGTCCGCGCCCACGGCGGTATCGGCCGCGGTCCGGTGGACGAGGACGGAGGCGCTCTCCGGCCACTGCCGGTCCCACTCGTCGTCGGCACAGGACAGATGGCGGAACGGGCCCTCGGGAGTATCGCGTCGAGAGTCGGAGGAGAGGTCGGCGACGGCGGCGGGGAAGCGTTCGAGGGATATCCGGGCGCCGGCGGGCTCGCCGGCGCCCTGGGAGAGGGAGGTGTGGATGTAACAGGCGGTGGCCGGTTCCGGTTCCGGGCGGTTCTGGGGGACGGGCGGCTCCGGGGCGCGGCGCGGAGGTGGCGGGCCGGTCGGCTCGGGGAGGCCCAGGAGTTCGTAGACGGCGGTGCGCAGGAGCCTCAGGGCCCGGCCCGGCGCGGCGAAGGCGCTTTCACCGACCTTGCGCACCCGCTCCATGGTGTCGTCGCCGGCCGTTCCGTCCAGGTCGAGCACCCGCTCGATCTGCGGACGCAACGGTGCCTCGGGGCGGAGTCGCGGGGCGATACGGCCCAGCTCCGCCATGGGCGTGTCGGCTACGGCCTCGTCGTCGCCGAACGCGCCGAGCAGCAGCGGGGTGCCGAGCGCCGCGCCGTAGAAGGTGACCGACCCGTGGTCACCGATCAGCAGGTCGGCGGCGAGCAGGGTGGCCTGCCAGCCGGCGGTCGGCGGGATCGTCAGCAGCCCGGCGCCGTGCGCGGAGTCGAGGTGCGAACGGAGGGTGTAACCGCCGTGCGCGGAGATGATGTTGGGGTGGGTGACCAGGGTAACGGCGTAGTCGTCCAGGGGGAGTTCGGCGAGCAGACGGGCCGGGAGGGCGGGGTCCCGGCCCAGGACCGAGTGATCGCGCCAGGTCGAGCTGATCATGATCAGTCGCCGCCGGTCCGTGAGGCCGAGCGCCCGGCGGTAGCTGTCCCGCAGCGCCCGCCCGTCGAGCAGCGCGTCGTAGCAGGGGTCGCCGACGAGCAGGGTGCGGCCGGAGGTGGCGGGGTGGGCGGCGGCGAGCTGGGCCGCCTGGTCCGGGTGGGAGATCGCGAGCCGGGCGCGGCCGCTGCGCAGCAGCATGTCCGGGACGACACCGGCCAGTCGGTCGCGGTCGCTGCGGGAGTCGGGGACGACCTTGTGGAAGCCGACCCCGTGCGGGAGTACCAGCACCGGGCAGGTGTGGTGCTCGGTGGCGAGATCCGCGTTCTCGGTCGCCGTGATGATCAGGTGGGGGGAGATCCGCGGGAACTGGTGCCAGGGCAGCACTCGGGCGCCGACCGAGTGCAGCAGGGCGTGCACGCCGTCGTTGAAGGCGGAGCTGGGATCGAAGGCGAAGACCAGGTGGAGACGCGGGTCGTCGCGCAGGACCGGGCGGAGGACGTCGAGGACCCGGACCGTCGAGGTGACGGTGCGGGCGATGACGACGACCAGCCGCTCGCCGGGGAACGTCTGCCAGCGCTCGGGATCGTCACCCACGGGCACCCGCAGCGGAGGCAGCAGCCCATGGGTGGTGTCAGCCGCCTCCGCGCATGCACAGCCCCCCGCACAGACGCCGACGCCTGCCCCAGCCCCCGGTTCGCGGTTCGCGGTTCGCGGTTCGCGGTTCGCGGTTCGCGGTTCGCGGTTCGCGGTTCGCGGTTCGCGGTTCGCGGTTCGCGGTTCGCGGTTCGCGGTTCGCGGTTCGCGGTTCGCGGTTCGCGGCCAGGTTGCGTTGTAGCGTGCGTCACCTTTTTCCGCAACCCCCTGGTGATGACGATCGCCGGTGGCCGCGCCGCCGGCGATCGGAGATGTGTACCTGGCGCCCACCGTAATTCAGGGCCGGCGCCGTGCCGGGGCCAGGGGCCGTCTCAGCCTCCGTCGGGCTTCCGACGGCCGCCGTTGAGCCGCCGCAGGCGCAGCGATGCGGGGCCGAAGCCGAGGGTGCGGGGGAGCCGGCGGGGCGTCTGCTCGGGGCCGGGGCTGCCCGGCGCGGCCGAGGGCGGCGGCGCCGTGAGCGCGGCGGCGGAGGGGGTGAGCGGGGACGGCAGGGCGGGCGGGGTGTCCGGGGCGTCGGGGTCCGGTGGCCGTACCGCGGACGACGTCGGGGCGGATGCCGGTCGCGGGGCGAGCGGCTGCGGCGGATGGGCCGCGGAGACGGCGGGCCCGACCACGTCCACGTAGGCGTGGCAGACCGGGGGCAGGACGGCGGCGGGGGCGCGTAACCCGCTCATGGCGCCGCGCACGACGCGCGTGGCCAACGACGGCCGCGGCGTACCGGGACGTGGCGACGGCGGCAGCTCCGCGCCGGTGGCCAGCGCCCACGGCGCCTCGACGAGGCGGCCGACGGCGCGCTGCACCCGGCGGCCCAGCGCCGGGTCGTCCAGACCGTGCCGCCGCAGTGCCTCGCGGAGCGCGGCGGCGCCGTGCGCGGCGAGGGACAGCCCCTGCCCGGAGTCCGGGGTGACCGAGGCCACCGCACCGCCGAGCGCGAGGAACCCGGAGGGCCAGATGGGCAGTTGCTCGTAGCGGTGGCGGCGGCTGGAGGTGTCGCGGGTCAGCCGTACCTCGCTCAGCGGCTCGGCGTCGGCGATGAGGTCCCCGATGGCCGCGTGGACGCGGCGGGCGAACGGCACGAAGCGGTCGGCGCGTTCGGACGGCCGCTCACCGCCGCTGCCACCGGTGAGGGTGACCAGCCAGCGCCCGTCCTCGATCGGGACCAGCGTCGCGGTCCGCGCGGCCGGGAGCAGGGACGCCGGCACCGGGTTGCCGCTACCCGCGGCGCCGACCGGACGGGAGTCCGAACGGCCGGTGAGCACCGGGCAGTTCTCGTATCCGGGCGGTGTACGGAAGATGCGGGTGGCGCAGACGATGCCGGAATCCCGGACGTCCTCCGGCGCGGCCGGCAGGCCGAGCGCCGACAGCCGGTCCGGGGTGGTGGACGAGCGGCCGGTGGCGTCGACCACGAGATCGGCGTCCAGACGGTACGTTTCACCGCTGGTGGTGTCGCGGACCCACACCCCGGTGACGTGCTCGGCGGTGCCGGTCAGCCGCTCCGCCTCCGTGCCGTCCAGGACCGACACCCCGGGGAGGGCCGGCACCTGCTCGCGCACGACCCGGTCGAGCAGATCGCGGGAGCAGGCGAACACCTGCCGCGTACGGGTCCGGCGGGCGGGCCGGCCGGGCGGCAGCGGACCGGCGGCCGCCCACGGCATCGCGAGCCGGTGGGCGCCCTCGGCCAGCCACCGTTCGACCGTGCCGGGCAGCAGGCCCTCCACGACCCGCGCGCCCTCCGACGCCAGCAGGTGGGTGTGCCGTGGCTGCGGCAGATCCGTGGGTAACGCGGGCGTCCGGGGCAGGCGTTCCCGCTCGACCACGATCACGTCGGCGTACGCGGACAGCGCCGCGGCGGCGAGCATGCCCGTGAAGCCGCCGCCGAGCACCACGGCGAGGTACGGGTGCGTGAACTGGAGCCCGGCGCTGGTCGTTCGACTCGACGCGTTCATGGGCGGTCCCTTTCTCGGCGATGGCGCGCGAATCCCCGGCGGGGCCGGGCCGCGTCCAGAAAGGGCGGTGCGGCGTACGGCCGGGAGTGGCGGCGCGCGGCGGCGATGACGGCGTCGGCGGCGTCGGTGACCCGTGCGGTCAACGACGGCAGGGAAGCAGACGCGGTTCGCAGGATGCGCAGAGGTGCCGGCGCAAGAGGCAGAGCCCGTTGCGGGTCCCGGCAGGCCGGCGCCAACGCCGGCCTGCCGCCCCCCGATTTCCCCATCATGATTCCCCCTCAGGCCGTGTCCGCCCTGCCGCGGCCCGGGCCCCGTCCTCCGCCACTCCCCGCCCGGTTCACCGGGTCGGGCGGGCCGGCACCGCTGCCTCGCACGCTGTGCTCTGCCCTTGGGAACGTGGCCGTCGGCTCTCGTCAACGGCGGACACACGTCCGGATCGTAGGCGGCGTCGATCACTTCCGGTAGCCGAAGTCGAATGAGGGATGTGTGGGAGCCACCCGCCGTATACCGCCGGGTAGATCCTCGCCAAAACGGTCCAATGGGTATGAAGTGAACCGAACTTTTCTCGCGACACGAGAAAACTCCCGGGAATTCGGGGTACGAGGGAGGCCACCGCGCCCAGAAAGTCCGAAGGGTTGGCGCGAAATGATCGGGAGGCGGCGGTCCGGCGGGCGCCGTGCCTACCCTGTGCGGGCACCGCACCGGAGAATCTGAGGGAGAGTCGTGCGCGCGATCGTGATGCGAGAATTCGGCGGCCCGGACGTGCTCCGCCTGGAGGACGCCCCCGAGCCGACGCCCCGCGCCGGGCACGCGCTCGTCGACGTGACGCTGGCGGGTGTCAACTACGCCGATGTGCACGTCCGCGGCGACACCTACCTCGCGCCGGTCGAACTGCCGTACATACCCGGCAACGAGGTCGTCGGAACCCTCGACGGCGGCCGGCGGGTCGTCGGACTCACCCGCGGCGGCGGCTACGCGGAACGGGCCCTGCTGCACCGCCGCATCACCTGGGACGTCCCCGACGCCGTCAGCGACGAACAGGCGGTCGCGCTGGCCCTCCAGGGCAACAGCGCCTGGCACCTGCTCTTCACCGCGCTGCGCCTCACCGAGGGGGAGAGCGTCGTCGTCCCGGCCGCCGCGGGCGGGGTCGGCACGCTGGCCGTCCAGCTCGCGGCGCGGGCCGGCGCGAAGGTCATCGGCCTCGCCGGCTCCGCGGCCAAGCGCCGACTGGCCCTGGACCTGGGCGCGCACGCGGTCGTCGACTCCACCGCCGAGGACCTCACGGAGCGCATCCTGGACGCGGCCGGCGGCCCGGTCGACACGGCGCTGGAGATGACCGGCGGCGCCACCTTCGCCCGGACCCTGGCCGCCGTCGCGCCGCGCGGCCGGCTCGCCGTCTACGGCTTCGCCGGCGGCGAGTTGGCGAACGTGTCCACCCGGGAGCTGATGGAGCGCTCCCTCACCGTCTCCGGCTTCTGGCTGCCCCAGCTCTACGCGGACCGGACGGCACTGGCGACCTCCATGCGGGCGCTGTTCGACGCCGTCGCCGACGGCTCCCTCAGGACACTGACCGGCGCCACCTACGCGCTCGGGGAGGCGGCGCGGGCGCACCACGACCTCGCCGCCCGCACCCCGACCGGGAAACTCGCCCTCGACGTCACCCGGTGACGCGGGCGCCCTCGGGGGCGGGACGCCGGGCACCGCACACGCCGTGCGCCTTCGGGCGCGGATCACTGCCAGGAGAGAGAGCACACGATGGGCCAACGCACCGCAGCGTCGCAGTCCACGGCTCCGGAGGCCGCACAGCACACCGGCCGACACACCGGCCGGGCCGCCAGGAGCGCGGCCTCCGGCGGCTCCCGGACGTCCGGATCCGGCCATGCCGAGCGGGTCTTCCTCGTCCAGACCGCCTTCGCCGAACTCGGCGGGTCCGCCCACGGGCCCGGTGAGATCGCGGAGTTCACCGGCCTGGACGACTCCGTCGTCTACCGCATCCTGCAATCCGGCATCTACCAGCGGATCTTCGAGCGAGTGGACCGCGGCCTCTACCGGCTGCGGACCTCGGCCGCCCAGCTCGCCTTCACCGCCCTCGACCACCGCCTCGACGGTGCGCAGACGGTCCTGAGCGACCTGCGCGAGGCGACCGGCAACGGACTGGCGTTCCTCTACATGGTGGCGCCGTTCTCCGGCGCTCAGCGGCAGTGCGTCGACATGGCCGTCGGCGACTCCGACCTCGCCGAACTGGGCATGACCCCGCGCGATGTGCTGTCCGTGACCCGCTCCCTGCGCACCGGCGCCTCCGGGCGCACCATCCTCGCCTACCTCCCCGAGGTCCTCCAGCAGCGCGTACTGGCCGAGCCCGTGCCCGAGCAGGCGGGGCCCGGTGTTTACCGGGACAACGACGCGCTGCTCGCCTCCCTGGCGGAGGTCCGCGACCTCGGCCACGCGGTCGGCTACGAGGAGTGCATGGCCGGCTGGAACTCCTGCGCCGCGCCGATCATGTGGGACGGGGCCATCATGGGCGCGGTGCTGCTGCTCAAGCAGAAGACCGTGATGCCGGACGTCCCCCGGAGCGTCATCGAGGCGACGAAGGAGGCGGCGGCCGTGCTCAGCCGCTACGGAGCCGCCCGGCCGGCCATCGAGGGCTGAGTCCGGATCACGGCGCCGCACGGCCCGAATGCCGTGCACGAGGCGACTCGCCTCTCTACTGTGACACCACGTGCGACACCGCGCGCACGACGGCCGAGGGGGTCTGATGGAAGCAGAACTGGTGGCGCTGGCCACGACCGGGGCGACGACGCTGGTGCAGCAGATGGCGACCGAGGGCTGGGGTGCGCTCCGCCGGCGGATGGCAGCCCTGCTCGCCAGGCGCCGCGGCGCCGAAGAGGAGGAGGTCGGCCGCGAGCTGGACGAGACGCGTGCCGAGGTCGTCAACGCCCAGGAGAACGGCGACGAGTTGGCCGTCCAGGACGCGATCGGGCAGTGGCGGATCGAACTGCGGCGGCTGCTCACCGAGGACCCGGCCGCGGCGGCCGATCTGCGCCGGCTGCTCGACGAGGTGGCGCCCCGGCGCGACCAGGGCGCCACCGTGCGGGACGTCCACAACACCGTCAGCGGCGGCGTGAACGGCATGGTGGTGCAGGCCGGCATCGTCTCCAACGTCCACCCCGGTAACCAGCCCGGCGGACCGCACTCCCGCTGACCGCCGGCGCCCGACGCCCGCCGACGGGGCAGAATGGCCGGGTGCGGCTCGAAGCGATCACCTGGGAACGGCTCACCGACGGGCTCGCCGCGCGCATCGACGCACTGACCGCGCACGACGGGAGTCCCTGGCTGCGGGTGGCGGTCGACGGGGCTCCCGCCGCCGCCCCCGGCGACCTCGCCGGGCGGCTCGCCGAGGCGCTGCGGCTCCGGGGGCGGGCGGTGCACAAGGCCGGCACCCACGGCTTTCTGCGGCCCGCCTCGCTGCGCCTGGAGTACGGCCGGGAGGACCCCGACGCCTACCACGACGAGTGGTTCGACCGGCGGGCCCTGTGGCGTGAGGTCTTCCAGCCGCTGGAACCGGGCGGCACCGGGCGGGTGCTCGCGGACCTGTGGGACCCGGAGGCCGACCGGGCGACCCGCAGTCCCTACGTGGAACTTCCGCCGGGCGGAGTGTTGTTGCTGCACGGTCCGCTGCTGCTCGGACATTGGTTCCCCTTCGATCTCTCCGTGCACCTGAAGCTGTCGCCGGGGGCGCTCGCCCGCCGTACGCCGGAGGACCAGCGCTGGACGCTGCCGGCGTTCGCCCGCTACGAGGCCGAGACCCGGCCGGAGGAGGCGGCGGACGTCGTCGTACGCACCGACGATCCCCGCCGCCCGGCCTGGAGCGGAGCGGCCGGCTGAGCCGCCCGCTGAGAGGTATCTCGTGATCTTGGACATGGCGGTCCTTTCCGGGCGGTCCCGGCGACCGTCCCCCGCTGTGAAAAACCGTACGGCCGACCACTGACAATCGACCGTGGACACCCCAACGCGGGCCGCTGAGCAGCGTGTTCACCGCTGCCGATAGCGTGCGGGGATGACCGCATCGTTCAACGCAGCAGACCCGCATCCGCCCCTGCCCGGCAGTCAGGGCCCCACCGCGACCGTGGAGATACCGCCGCGTGCCGTCGGCGCCGTGGCGATGGACTACGCCCCCGACCCGGACGGCGACCCGGACCCCGGCGAGATCGTCTGGACCTGGGTCCCCTTCGAGGAGAACGACGGGCGCGGCAAGGACCGGCCGGTGCTGGTGGTGGCCCGGGAAACGGCCGGGACGCTGCTGGCCGTGCAGCTGTCGAGCAAGCGCCACAACGACGACCGGGACTGGGTGGCGATCGGTGCGGGCCCCTGGGACCGCGCGGGGCGCGACTCCTGGGTCGCGGTGGACCGGGTGCTGCGGGTCCACCCGGGCGGTATGCGGCGGGAGGCGTGTGCGCTCGACCGGGGCCGTTTCCACCTCGTCGCCAACCGGCTGCGGGAACTCCACGGCTGGCGCTGACGGGCTCCGTGTCCGGGAGGCGCCGCCGTCCCGGACACGCCGTCCGGAAGATCAGGCGTCGGCCAGCGCCAGCAGCTTGGTGACGGTGTTCCAGTTGCGCGCGGTGGCCGTCACCCCGAGCCGGGCCCGGCCGACCGCGTCGGCGAGACTGGAGCGCCCGACGCCCTGCGGGCACCACAGATACAGCTCGCGGCCGAGCAGCCGGAACCGGTCCGGCGCGTACGCCGCCTCGTCGAGCGCGTCCAGTCCCGCGGTGTCCGCCGGCGCCTCGGACAGGAACGTCACATGCAGGGTTCTGGGCTCCGGCACGGCGGCCGGGAACGGGTTCCCGGCGACGGTGGCGGCCAACTCGTCACGGGTCCGTACGAGCACCGGCACCGTCAGGCCCAGCTCGGCCGCGATCCGCTCCTCGAACCGCCGGGCGGTCTCCTGCGGCGGTACCCCCGGATCGGCGAAGACGATGTTGCCCGTCTGCAGGAGGACGGAGACTTCGGACAGCCCCAGGGAGCGGGCCAGCTCCAACTGGTGGGCCTTGGGGAAGCGGTTGTGGCCCCCGACGTTGATTCCGCGGAGCAGGGCGATCTGACGGGACATGCGCGGCCCTTCATGAACGGGGCGGCCGGCGGGACGGAACCGCGTCGGCAGGGACGGGGAACGGACGGGACACGACCGGGGCGGAGCGACCGGGCGGTGCTCAGAACAGAGGAGCGGGCAGCACGCCCTCCAGGGCCAGCAGCAGCCGCTTGGCCTCCAGGCCGCCGCCGAAGCCGCCGATCCCGCCGTCGCTGGCCACGACCCGGTGGCAGGGCACGACCACGGGGAGCGGATTGGAGCCCATCGCCGCGCCCACCGCGCGGGCCGCGCCCGGCTCCCCGACCCGGTCGGCGAGGTCCTGATAGCCGACCACGCTGCCGTACGGGACGCCATCGGCCAGCGCGTGCAGCACCCGGGCGTTGAAGCCCCCGGACAGGGACCAGTCCAGGGGGACGGTGAAGCTCCGCAGCTCACCGGAGAAATAGCGGGACAGCTCGGCGGCGGCCGTCGCCAGATGGGGTACCTCCGGGACCGGCGGCCCGCCGAAGGCGCCCTCCAGACGGGCCAGGGCCCGCCGGGTCACCCGCTCACCGGCGTGGAAGACGACCTGTACCAGGCCCTCCCCGGTCGCCGCGAGCAGCAGCGGGCCGATCGGGGTATCGATGCGCCTCCAGGCCCAGTCGCGGCGGGGCGGGCGGGCGGCCTCCGGGGCGGCGTCCGGCGCCGGGGCCGACTCCGGGCCGTGCTCTGCGTTCGTCACGTGCCCAGCGTAGGACCGGCCACCGACTACGCGGCGGGCAGCGGGCCGCCGGCCGCCGCCGGACCCGCTCCCCGCCGTGCCGGGGCGGTCAGGAGCCGTCCCCGTCGAGCGCGTCGCGCACCACGTCGGGCTTGTTGCTGATGATCCCGTCGACCCCCATGCCGGCGATGCCGACCGCGCCCTTGGCGTCGTCGACGGTCCAGGTGTACACCTCCAGCCGCCGGTGGTGCGGGCCCCGGAGTCCGTGCACCGCCTTCACGTACTTCCGGGTGACGGCGGTGTGCGGCGCGTTGATCTGATCGCAGTAGGCGGCGTACTTGGGCAGGTCGGCGACCGTGGGGCTGCCGAGGAAGCCCGTCTTGACCGCCGGGTCCAGGCGGTGGAACCTCTTGATCGCGTCGGCGTTGAAGCTCTGGACGATCAGGCGGCGCCGGAGGTGCCCGCTGTCCAGCCAGCCGTCGCGGCGCAGCTCCCGGATCGCCTGCCGCTCGATACCGGGATACAGCTCGGGGTTCTTCAGCTCCATCAGCAGCTTCTGGCCGTTGTCCTCGACCTCCTCCAGATACTCCTCCAGAGTCGGCACCCGTTCGCCCTTGAACTTGGAGCTGAACCAGCTGCCGGCGTCCAGCTTCTCGATCTCCCGGAGCGTGAAGTCGCCGACGTTCCATGGGGAGCGGCCCGGGAAGAGCTTCTTGGCGTTGGTCGTCCTCGCCAGCGAGGTGTCGTGCAGGACGACCAGCTCGCCGTCCTTGGTGCGCTGGACGTCGTTCTCGACCCAGGAGATGCCGAGCCGGTCGGCCGTGTCCACCGAGGCGAGCGTGTTCTCGGGCGCGTACGCCGCTGCGCCGCGATGGCCGACCACCACAGGAGGATGCTGCCCGTAGGCCACGGCCTGGGCGCCCGAGGCGGGCAGGGCGAGCGCGGACAGGCCCATGAGAGCACCGGTGACGGCGACGACGTGGCGGATACGCATACGGACTCCTCGTGACGTCGTGGAGGTGAGCTGACGTGAGGTGAGGTGAACGGGGCGGACGGACGGAGCCTCGCAGCCGGGCCGGAGCGGGAGCCGGACGTGCGGTGGCCGGGAGTGGAAGGGGAAATGGCCGGTTTTCCGTGCGGAGCGTCGCAGTTGCAGGATGCCCGGAATGGCCGTGCAGCAGACGTACGTCCCGACGTCGTCCAACTTGCCGGAGCCGCGGCATCCGCGCATCTTGACCGACGATGAGTCACCCGTCGCGCAGTTGACCGTTTTTACCGGACGCGACCGGGGCATACCGTCCTGCCCGGCCTCGACGGCTCCGGTCCGCCGGCCCGCTCGGGCCCGGACGCCGCGGGCGGGCGGGCGGTCCACCGGCGATCGGCGGCCCGCCCGACGCGTCCCGCCCGACTCGCCCCGCCGCTCCGGAAGCCCCGGAAAATCGCAGGTCAGGGCCGAAGCGGCACGCATTGTCAGTGGCGAGTCGTACGGTGGATCCCATGCGGCCCGTTTCACAGATCGAACGCACGGTGGCGCCCTTCGAGGTCGTCAGCCCCTACCAGCCCAGTGGCGACCAGCCGGCGGCCATCGCCGAGCTGGACCGCCGCATCCGCGGTGGTGAGAAGGACGTCGTCCTGCTGGGTGCGACCGGCACCGGCAAGTCGGCCACCACCGCGTGGATGATCGAGAAGCTCCAGCGCCCGACGCTGGTGATGGCGCCCAACAAGACCCTCGCGGCACAGCTCGCCAACGAGTTCCGCGAGCTGCTGCCCCACAACGCGGTCGAGTACTTCGTCTCGTACTACGACTACTACCAGCCAGAGGCGTATGTCCCGCAGTCCGATACGTACATCGAGAAGGACTCCTCCATCAACGAGGAGGTCGAACGCCTGCGCCACTCCGCGACGAACTCGCTCCTCACCCGGCGCGACGTGGTCGTCGTCGCCTCGGTGTCCTGTATCTACGGCCTGGGTACGCCCCAGGAGTACGTCGACCGCATGGTGCCGCTCAGGGTCGGTGACGAGATCGACCGCGACCTGCTGCTGCGCCGCTTCGTCGACATCCAGTACACCCGCAACGACCTGGCGTTCACCCGGGGCACCTTCCGGGTCCGCGGCGACACCATCGAGATCTTCCCGGTCTACGAGGAGCTGGCCGTCCGGATCGAGATGTTCGGCGACGAGATCGAGGCGCTCTCCACCCTGCACCCGCTCACCGGCGAGGTGATCAGCGAGGACCAGCAGCTCTACGTCTTCCCCGCCAGCCACTACGTCGCCGGCCCCGAGCGCATGGAGAAGGCCATCGCCGGGATCGAGGCGGAGCTGGCCGACCGGCTCGCCACCCTGGAGAAGCAGGGCAAGCTGCTGGAGGCCCAGCGGCTGCGCATGCGCACCACCTACGACATCGAGATGATGCGGCAGATCGGCTCCTGCTCGGGCATCGAGAACTACTCGATGCACATGGACGGCCGCGAGCCGGGCTCGGCGCCCAACACCCTCCTGGACTACTTCCCGGACGACTTCCTGCTGGTCATCGACGAGTCGCATGTCACCGTCCCGCAGATCGGCGCCATGTACGAGGGCGACGCCTCCCGTAAGCGCACCCTCGTCGACCACGGCTTCCGACTGCCGTCCGCGCTGGACAACCGGCCGCTGAAGTGGGAGGAGTTCCTGGAGCGGGTCGGCCAGACCGTCTACCTCTCCGCGACGCCCGGCCCGTACGAGCTGTCCCGCGGCGACGGCTTTGTGGAGCAGATCATCCGGCCGACCGGCCTGGTCGACCCGGAGGTGGTGGTCAAGCCCACCGACGGCCAGATCGACGACCTGGTGCACGAGATCCGCAAGCGCACCGAGAAGGACGAGCGCGTCCTGGTCACCACCCTCACCAAGAAGATGGCCGAGGACCTCACCGACTACTTCCTGGAGCTCGGCATCCAGGTGCGCTATCTGCACAGCGACGTGGACACCCTGCGCCGCGTGGAGCTGCTGCGTGAGCTGCGGTCGGGCGAGTTCGACGTGCTCGTCGGCATCAACCTCCTCCGGGAGGGCCTGGACCTGCCGGAGGTCTCCCTGGTGGCGATCCTGGACGCGGACAAGGAGGGCTTCCTGCGCTCCGGCACCTCGCTGATCCAGACCATCGGCCGAGCCGCGCGCAACGTCTCCGGCCAGGTGCACATGTACGCCGACAAGGTCACCCCGGCGATGGCGAAGGCCATCGAGGAGACCAACCGCCGCCGGGAGAAGCAGCTGGCGTACAACAAGGCGAACGGCATCGACCCGCAGCCGCTCCGCAAGAAGATCGGCGACATCGTCGCCACCCTCGCCCGCGAGGAGATCGACACCCAGGAGCTGCTGGGCACCGGCTACCGCAAGCACGGCGACAAGGACGGCAGGGCCAAGGCGCCGGTCCCGGCACTCGGCGGAAAGGCCGGCAAGGCCGGGAAGGCGGCCAAGGGCAAGGGCGGCAAGGGCACCGAGACGCTGACGGACCGTCCCGCCGCCGAACTCGCCGAGACCATCGAGGAGCTGACGGAGCGGATGCGGGCGGCCGCCGCCGAGCTGCAGTTCGAGGTCGCCGCCCGGCTCCGGGACGAGGTCGGCGAGCTGAAGAAGGAGCTGCGCCAGATGAAGGAGGCGGGACTGAAGTAGGCGGCGGGGCATCGGCGGCCACCGGCGGCCCGCTCCGGGGCACTAGGCGGGCGGTCGCGGAGCCGCCGGGTCGGCAGCAGGTCCGTCACCGGGGTGTGTTGAGGCTTCACCACGGGAGGGGGCTCGGCGCGCCCTCGGGCGGGTCGTGTGCGTAGGGTCGGGAGAAGCCCGCCCGATCACCGGTCACCGATCGCCGGTCACCGGACCGGTCGGCGGGAGTAGTGAGGTGGTAGTGGTGAGGCGGCCCTGGCGCACCCGCGGGCGTGCCGCGGCACTGACGAGCGACCCGTACGACACGCAGGGGGAGAACGATGACGGCGGAGCTCGTCCGGGGGCAGAACCACCCGCTGGACCGCACCCGGGTGGAGATCCGGATCGCGGCCGCCGTGCCCGTAGTGGCCGCGGTCGCGCTCGGCGACGAGCGGGGCCGGCTGCCGGGCACCGAGGCGGTGGCTCATCCGGGCGCGCCCCGTCGGACAGGCGTCGAGGTGCCCTCCCATGCGGCCGCCGAACAGCGCATCGCGGTTGATCTCGGCACGCTGCCCGAGGTGGTGCAGCGGGTGAGCGTGCTGCTGGTGCTGCCGGACGGGCCCGGCGTGCCGCGCGGCTTCGGTGCCGTCGCCGCGCCGTCGGTCGCCGTGACGAGCCCCGACGGCACCCACCTCGTCGGCTGCACCCTCAGCGGCCTGGGCCCCGAGACCGCGCTGGTCGCCGTGGAGCTCTACCGGCGGCGGGGCGCCTGGCGGATCCGCGCCGTGGGCCAGGGGTACGCCGGAGGGCCGGCGGAACTGCTGCGCGATCAGGGACTGCCGGAGGCCGCGGAACTGGCCGCGGAGATCACGACGGCGACCGGCCGGCAGCCGGCCCCGGCCGATCCGGCATCCACACCGTCGGCCGGTCAGGAGTCCGCACCGGACGGCCCGGAACCCGACCCGGCGACCAGCCCCGGCCACACCCCGGTGACGGCACCCGACCCGGCCGCCACGCCCGCCACCCCGCCGTCCGTCGCCCCCACCCCGCCGTCCGGCCCCCGCATCGACTACCGCCACCCCCGGCGCCCCACCGATCCCGCAGCGGCCCGCACGCCGTCCGCCGCGCCTCCACTCCCGCCGTCCGCCGGCCCCGTCGGCGCGCCCGGTGGCCCCGAGGGCCCCGCCGTGCCGGTCGCCGGCGACGCCAACGGCTGGAGCATGGAGGAGCGGCTCTACAACCAGGTCCGGGGCATGTTCGAGGACCTGGCCCGGTCGGTCGCGGCGTACCGTAGCGCCGCCGGCTTCGCCGCCTCCCGTCTGGAGCGGGAGCTCGACGCGGCGCTCGCCGACCCCCGCGCCCGTATGGACGGCGCTACCGAGGCCGCCCGTGCTGCCGCCCGGGAGCGGCACGCCGACCTGGTCGGCCGGGCCCGCGCCGTCCTCGACCGCGACCTCGCCCAGCTCACCGCAGTGTCGGAGGTGGTCGAGCCCGCGCTGCCGCCTGCGCTGGCCCGTTGGGACAACCCGGTGTGGCACGGCTACGAGGTGCCGCGGCAGCATCCGATGGCGGTCCGGCTGGGCGATCTGCACCTCCCGGAGGCCCCTGGCCTGCGCATTCCCCTGCTCGTCCGGCTCCCCCTGGAGCGCGGCCTGTGGATCGACAGCGGCCCCGGCCCGTATCCCCGCGCCGGGTACGACCCGGAGCGGGAGTTCGGCCGCCGGGAGCTGGGCAGTGCGCTCACCGACGCGCAGCCCGACGAGGCCACGCTGGCGCGCCTAGCCCTGGAGACCGCCGTCGCCCTCGCCGCCCGCCTGCTGGCCGCCCATCCACCGGGCGCGTACGCCGTCCAGGTCATCGACGCCGCCGGGGCGGCCGGGCCGGCGCTGGCCCCGTTGCGGGAGAGCGGCGCGCTGCCCGAGCCGCCGCCGGCCGGGGCCCGGGGCGTGGCCGCGGTGCTGGGCGCGCTGACCCGCCGGGTCGACCTCCTCCAGATGGCGGTGCGCCACCGCGCCACCGAGGCCCTGCCGCCGGAGCTGGACCCGGCTGAGCAACTGGTGATCGTCCATGACTTCCCGCACGGCTTCGACGACCGCGCCCTGAACCAACTGCGCTATCTGGCCGACGAGGGCCCCGCGGTCGGGGTCCATCTGATGCTGGTGGCCGACCGGGAGCGGGCACGGGAGTACGGGCCGCTCCTGGACCCGCTGTGGCGCGCCCTGCTGCGGCTGACCCCGGTGCCCGACGACCATCTCGCCGACCCCTGGGTCGGCCATGCCTGGACGTATGAGCCCCCGCTCGCGCCCCGGCGCAGCGAGGTGGTCCGCCGGGTGATGGACCGCGTCGCCGAGGCCCGCCGCGCCGCGGGCCCGTATCTCGGCTGACCCGTCAGCCGCCCCAGAGGGCGCCTCTCACCTGCTGCTTTACCCTTTCCTTTGCCATTTCATGAACTGCCTTTACTCTTTCTTGTACGGAGGGCGCCGGAGTCCCCCGGCAGCGACGACGCTGTGAGTGCCGTACGACCTTGCCGGAGGAGCAGTGGACGTTTCCCCCACCCTCTGGGCGCTGACCATCCTCGGTCTGTGTGCCCTGATCGCCGCCGACTTCTTCATCGGCGGACGCAAACCCCATGAGGTGTCCCTCAAGGAAGCCGGTATCTGGACCGGTGTCTGGATGGGGCTCGCCGCGCTGTTCGGGCTCGGCCTGCTGGTGTTCGGCGGCGGCGCGCCGGCCGGTGAGTTCTTCGCCGGCTTCATCACCGAGAAGTCGCTGAGCGTCGACAACCTCTTCGTCTTCGTGCTGATCATGGGCAAGTTCGCGGTCCCGGCCGTCTACCAGCAGCGGGTGCTGATGGTCGGGGTGCTGATCGCGCTGGTGCTGCGGGCCGGCTTCATCGGCGCCGGCGCGGCGATCATCGCCAACTTCTCCTGGGTGTTCTACCTCTTCGGCGCGTTCCTCATCTGGACGGCGTGGAAGCTGATCCAGGAGGCGCGGTCCGGGCACGAAGACGAGGAGTTCGAGGAGAACCGCTTCCTGAAGGCGGTCGAGCGCCGCTTCCCGTCCACCGACCGGTACCACGGCACCAGGCTGTTCATCGTGGAGAACGGCCGGCGGCTGATGACGCCGATGCTGATCGTCATGCTGGCGATCGGCACCACCGACGTCCTGTTCGCCCTGGACTCGATCCCGGCGATCTTCGGCCTGACCCAGGACCCGTACATCGTCTTCACCGCCAACGCCTTCGCCCTGATGGGCCTTCGGCAGCTGTACTTCCTGATCGGCGGGCTGCTGAAGAAGTTGGTCCACCTCTCCTACGGCCTGTCGGTGATCCTCGGGTTCATCGGCGTGAAGCTGGTGCTGCACGCCCTGCACGAATCCGGGGTGGCCGTGCCGGAGATCAGCATTCCGGTCTCGCTGGGCGTGATCTGTGCGGTGCTGGTCATCACGACCGTGACCAGTCTGCGGGCGTCGCGGCGCCAGGCGGCCGAGGAGTCCGCCGAGGCGGCCGAAGAGGCCAGGGCGGGCACCCGCGGGTGAACAAGTAAGGGCCCGGCGGGCGGTGTGTCGCCCGCCGGGCCTCAGCCGGCCTTCGCCCGCCTACCAGCCGCGGGCCCGCCACTCGGCGAGATGCGGCCGCTCGGCGCCGAGCGTGGTGTCGGCGCCATGGCCCGGATAGACCCAGGTCTCGTCCGGCAGCTCGTCGAAGAGCTTGCGCTGCACGCCGTCGAGCAGGGTGCCGAACCGCTCCGCGCTGCCCCAGGTGTTGCCGACGCCGCCGGGGAAGAGGCAGTCCCCGGTGAAGACGTGCGGGTGGCCGTGCGGGTCGTCGTAGACCAGCGCGATGCTGCCCGGTGTGTGCCCGACCAGATGGCGCGCGGTCAGGCGGACGCGGCCCACGGTCACGGTGTCGCCGTCGTCGAGCAGCACGTCCGTGGGGACGGGGATGCCCTCGGCGTCGTGCCGCCCCGCGTACGTGCGCGCACCGGTGGCGTCGACCACCTCGCGCAGCGCGCCCCAGTGGTCGCCGTGCTGGTGCGTGGTGACCACGGACGCCAGACCGCTGTCGCCGATCAACGTGAGGAGCGTGTGCGGCTCGGCGGCCGCGTCGATCAGCAGCTGCTCGTCGGTCGCCCGGCACCGCAGCACATAGGCGTTGTTGTCCGTCGGACCGACCGCGACCTTCGAGATCATCAGGTCGGTCAGCTCGTGCACGTCGGCCGGTCCGCCGACCTTCACTGCTCCGCTGTAGGTCATGGCACCAACTCTAGAGCGGGGGAATGACAGGCAGCGGTCCGCCGTGGGTGTCCAGACGGGCGCCGTCCGCGCGCCCGGTCAGCCAGCCGACCAGGTCGCGCGCCGAGCCGCTCACCACCACCGGACCGGCCGCGCCGCCGTCCACGGGGTCGCGGCGCCCGGTGTGCCACTGGCGGCCGTCGTCGTCGCGCAGCTCCAGCGCGGCCAGCTCCGGGTGGCCGGCGAACTTGATCCCGGTGAGGAAGTCCAGCTCGCGGTCGACGAAGGCCGGCGACAGCTGGTCGACGGTGTAGCCCACGCCCAGGTCGACATGGTGCAGTTCGACCTCGGCCAGCCGGCGCAGCGCCAGCCGGTCGGCCCGTTCGACGACGCCGTTGCGCATCTCGACCTCGTACGCCCGGCGGTCCTCCGGGAGGGCTTCCGCCGCCGCCTCGAAACGGGCCGCGGACTCCCGAAGGTCCTCCAGGTGGGCCGCCAGCGGACGGTCGGCGCCCCGCTCGATGTCGCCGTCGCGCACCGCGGTACTCGCGTACATCGGCGTACGGACATCGGTCCGAGCCCAGGTCAGGAGGTTGTTCAGGGCGTCGGCGTTGCGGGCCAGATGGGCCAGGACATGGCCCCGGGTCCAGCCGGGGAGCAGCGACGGCTCGGCCACCGCGTCGTCGTCGAGCTTGCCCAGGGAGATCAGCAGCCGGTCGGTCGCCTCGTGGACGGCGGCCACATCGCGCGGGAAATCAGGAGGGTTGGTCATGGCCCCGACGCTAGCGCCGGGCGGGCCCGTCCGGGAGGCGAACGGCACAGCCTTCCGGGCGGAAGCGGGGTGGTGCCGGTGGCACGGACGGTGCGTGCGGGCGTGGAAGGGGCGGACGGGGCGACCGCCTCTTCCACGCCGTCCGCCCCCTCCGGGGACCGTCCGACGGGCGGGAACCCGGGGCGTCTCCGATGGGTCAGGGTCGGACAGGCTCTAGACAGGCACCGTGGCGGGTGCCCCGAACCACTGGTCCAGCGCCGCGTCCAACTCCTCGTAGGCGCCCGGGGTGTCGGCCGCCCAGGCGGTGCAGCCGTCCGGGCGCACCAGGAGGGCGGCCAGGCCGGGCCGCTCCGGGCACGTCACCGTCAGGACGCGCACCCGGTCCCGGTGGCCGGCCGCGCGCTCGCGCAGGGCCGGGTCGTCGCCGAGGTCGAGCAACAGCCCCCGGCCGCCATGCAGATGGTCCGCGAGCCGGTGCCCGTCGGACAGCTCCAGATCGGGCGCGCTGCGGCCGGTCAGCGGGTGGCTGCCGGGCAGGTCGTAGCGCTGCTGGACGCCGGAGATCTTCTTGACGAAGAAGGTGGTGGCGTCGGACGTCCCGGACAGTTCGGCGATCACCCCGCGCAGCGCCTGGGCGTGCGACTCCGGCCGCATCAGCGCCACTTGAGCCCGGGTCCACTCCAGCACCCACGCGCCGATGGGGTGCCGCTCGGCGGTGTAGCTGTCGAGCAGCCCCTCCGGGGCCCAGCCGCGCACCGTGGCGGCCAGCTTCCAGCCGAGGTTCATCGCGTCGCCGATACCGAGGTTGAGGCCCTGGCCGCCGAACGGGGCGTGCACATGGGCCGCGTCACCGGCGAGCAGCACCCGGCCCCGGCGGTAGTCGGGCACCTGGCGGGCGTTGTCGGTGAAACGGGTGGCCGTGACCACCTTGGTGATCGTTACGTCGGGGACACCGGAGACCCGGCGCAGCGAGGTCTGCAACTCCTCGGCGGTGACGGGGGCGTCGCGGTCCGCGGGCGGCCCGTCGAACTCCACGGTGAGGATCCGGCCGGTCATCGGCCCGTGGACGTAGGTGCCGGTGTCGGTCCACGTCCAGCCGGCCCCCAGGGAGTCGGCACCGGTCATCTCCACGATGGCCTGGTGGCCGGTGATCTCCGGATCGGTGCCGGGGAAGGGGAATCCGGCGAGCCGGCGCACCGTGCTGCGGCCGCCGTCGCAGCCCACCAGCCAGCCGGCGCGCAGCGAGCCCTCCGAGGTGTGGACGTGGACCCCCTTGTCGTCGGCGTCCAAGCCGGTCAGGGTCACCCCGCGGCGCAGGCTCACGCCCAACTCGGCGGCGCGGGCGGCGAGCAGCCGCTCCAGGGCCTCCTGAGGGATGAGCCCGACCTCGGCGGCCGGGCCGCTGGTGCCGAACTCCGGGTCCGACTCGTCCAGGAGGTCGGCGCGGAGCATGATGCCCGCGAAGTGCCCGGCGAACCGCGGCGCCGCCTTGACCGTAGAGGCGTCGGCCGCCTGCCGCTGCCGCATGAACGAGCTGAACTGCGCCATGGCGGCGCGCTGCACCTCGACCAGCCCGGGCAGCATGCCCCGCCGGTAGAAGGCTTCCGAGCTGGGGGTGTTGATGGCCCCCGCCTTGATCGTGGTGTCCACCTCGGTCAGTCGCTCCAGGACGACGACCGAGACGTCCGCCAGTGCCAGTTCGCAGGCGAGCATCAGCCCCACCGGGCCGCCCCCTGCCACCACTACGTCTGCGTCGTGCTTCATGGAGCGAGAGTGTAGTCACTAAAAATTTGTCCCCGCTACAATTTTCTCCGGGATGGCGGCGGAAGGAGAGACGGTGGCGGAAAAGAAGCCCTCGGGGGAGTGGCGGCGCATGGCGGGCGAGGAGGGGGAGCGCGGCGCGCGGCCGAGCCTGCGCGAGCGCAAGAAGCGGCTCACCCGGGAGCGGATCTCCGGCGTCGCCACCCGGCTCTTCGTGGAGCGCGGCTTCGACAACGTCACCGTCGCCGAGGTGGCTCGCGCCGCCGAGGTCTCCACGATGACGGTCTTCAACTACTTCCCGCGCAAGGAGGACCTCTTCCTCGACCGGATTCCGGAGGCGGTGGAACTGCTCGTCGGTGCGGTGCGGGAGCGCGGCGCGGACGAGACGCCGCTGGCCGCGCTGCGCCGGCTCGCCCTGGGCCTGCTGGCCGAGCGCCATCCGCTGGGCGGGCCGGGGGAGGGGTTCGAGTACTTCTTCCGCACGGTGCTGGAGGCGCCGTCGCTGCGGGCGCGGGCGCGGGAGGCGGTCGAGGAGGTCGAGGGCGCGCTGGCCGGGGCGCTGGCCGAGGCGGCCGGCGGTGACCCCGCGCGGCCCGGCCGGAGCGCCCGGCTGGCCGCGGCGCTGATCGTCGCGGGGTGGCGGACGTGCTACGTGGAAGCCGCCGCCCGGCAGCTGGCGGGTGACCCCGCGGACGAGGTGGCGGCTGACCACGAAGCAGTGATCCGGCACACCTTCGAGGCGCTGGAGCGGGCGTTGCCGGACGGGGGTCCGGGCCGGGACTGACCGCGGGGCGCCGGCCGCCGGACGGCGTAATGGCTGGTCATCGCGGCGGGAAGGGTACGGCGCCGCCACACGTTTGGGTGAAGAGGGCTTGCGAGGCCCGTAAATCGAATGCACGTGCTATAGGCTCGTGTGTGGCATCCCAAAGA
Source organism: Streptomyces sp. S186 (assembly GCF_051603415.1). Taxonomy (NCBI): domain Bacteria; kingdom Bacillati; phylum Actinomycetota; class Actinomycetes; order Kitasatosporales; family Streptomycetaceae; genus Streptomyces; species Streptomyces sp. S186. The sequence continues at coordinate 6,248,101 of NZ_CP193932.1, forward strand.
CAGTGCCGCGGCGGTCCCCATACCCTTGGTCGGGGGCCCCGCTCCGTCCCGCCGCCTCTGCTCGCTCACCGCGCGGCGGGCGCAGCCCGTGGCTTCCGCCCCTCTCCAAGAAAGGTGCCGACCGGCGTGGCCGACCGTCTCATCGTCCGTGGCGCTCGCGAGCACAACCTCCGCAACGTCTCGCTCGACCTCCCCCGCGACTCCCTCATCGTCTTCACGGGGCTCTCCGGGTCGGGCAAGTCCTCGCTCGCCTTCGACACGATCTTCGCCGAGGGGCAGCGGCGCTATGTCGAGTCGCTCTCCTCGTACGCCCGGCAGTTCCTCGGGCAGATGGACAAGCCCGATGTGGATTTCATCGAGGGCCTGTCCCCCGCGGTCTCGATCGACCAGAAATCGACCTCGCGCAACCCGCGCTCCACGGTCGGCACGATCACCGAGGTCTACGACTACCTCCGCCTGCTCTTCGCCCGGATCGGCAAGCCGCACTGCCCGGAGTGCGGGCGCCCGATCGCCCGGCAGTCGCCCCAGGCCATCGTCGACAAGGTCCTGGAGCTCCCCGAGGGCAGTCGCTTCCAGGTGCTCTCGCCGCTGGTGCGCGAGCGCAAGGGCGAGTTCGTCGACCTCTTCTCCGACCTCCAGACCAAGGGCTACAGCCGCGCCCGGGTCGACGGGGAGACCGTCCACCTCGCCGATCCGCCGAAGCTGAAGAAGCAGGAGAAGCACACCATCGAGGTGGTCATCGACCGCCTCACGGTCAAGGACAGCGCCAAGCGCCGGCTGACCGACTCCGTGGAGACCGCCCTCGGGCTCTCCGGCGGCATGGTCATCCTCGACTTCGTCGACCTCGACGCCGACGACCCGCAGCGCGAGCGGATGTACTCCGAGCACCTCTACTGCGCGTACGACGACCTCTCCTTCGAGGAGCTGGAGCCCCGCTCCTTCTCCTTCAACTCCCCCTTCGGCGCCTGCCCGGACTGCACCGGCATCGGCACCCGCATGGAGGTCGACCCCGAGCTGATCATCCCGGACGAGGAGCGCTCGCTCGACGAGGGCGCCATCCACCCCTGGTCCGGCGGCCACACCAAGGACTACTTCGGCCGCCTGGTCGGCGCCCTCGCCGACGCCCTGGGCTTCCGGACGGACATCCCCTGGGCCGGCCTGCCGCAGCGCGCCAAGAAGGCCCTGCTCTACGGCCACAAGACCCAGATCGAGGTCCGCTACCGCAACCGCTACGGCCGCCAGCGGGCCTACACCACCGCCTTCGAGGGCGTGGTGCCGTTCGTCAAGCGGCGGCACAGCGAGGCGGAGAGCGACAGCAGCCGGGAGCGCTTCGAGGGCTATATGCGCGAGGTGCCCTGCCCGACCTGCGACGGCACCCGGCTCAAGCCGATCGTGCTCGCCGTCACGGTCCAGGGGAGGTCGATCGCCGAGGTCGCGGCCATGTCGATCAGCGACTGCGCCGACTTCCTGCGCGGCATGACGCTCACCGCCCGTGAGAAGACCATCGCCGAGCGGGTCCTCAAGGAGGTCAACGAGCGGCTGAAGTTCCTCGTCGACGTCGGCCTGGACTACCTCTCGCTGAACCGCGCGGCCGGCACCCTCTCCGGCGGCGAGGCCCAGCGCATCCGCCTCGCCACCCAGATCGGCTCCGGCCTGGTCGGCGTGCTCTACGTCCTCGACGAGCCGTCGATCGGCCTGCACCAGCGCGACAACCACCGCCTGATCGAGACCCTGGTGCGGCTGCGCGACATGGGCAACACCCTGATCGTGGTGGAGCACGACGAGGACACCATCAAGGTCGCCGACTGGGTCGTCGACATCGGCCCCGGCGCCGGCGAGCACGGCGGCAAGGTCGTCCACAGCGGCCCCATGAAGCAGCTGCTGGCCAACAAGGACTCGATCACCGGCCAGTACCTCTCCGGCAAGAAGGCCATCGCGACGCCGGACGTCCGCCGCGCCACCGACCCGGACCGGCAGCTGACGGTCCACGGCGCGAAGGAGAACAACCTCCGCGACATCGACGTCTCCTTCCCGCTCGGCGTGCTCTCCGCCGTCACCGGAGTCTCCGGCTCCGGCAAGTCGACGCTGGTCAACGACATCCTCTACACCCACCTGGCGCGTGAGTTGAACGGCGCCAAGTCGGTCCCCGGCCGGCACACCCGGGTCGCCGGCGACGACCTCGTCGACAAGGTCGTGCACGTCGACCAGTCGCCGATCGGCCGGACCCCGCGCTCCAACCCGGCCACCTACACCGGCGTCTTCGACCACGTCCGCAAGCTCTTCGCGGAGACGATGGAGGCCAAGGTCCGCGGCTATCTGCCGGGGCGCTTCTCCTTCAACGTCAAGGGCGGCCGCTGCGAGAACTGCTCCGGCGACGGCACCATCAAGATCGAGATGAACTTCCTCCCGGACGTCTACGTCCCGTGCGAGGTCTGCCACGGCGCGCGCTACAACCGCGAGACGCTGGAGGTGCACTACAAGGGCAAGTCCATCGCCGAGGTGCTGGACATGCCCATCGAGGAGGCGCTGAGCTTCTTCGAGGCGGTGCCCACCATCGCCCGCCACCTCAAGACACTCAACGAGGTCGGCCTCGGTTATGTCCGGCTCGGCCAGTCCGCGCCGACCCTCTCCGGCGGCGAGGCCCAGCGCGTCAAGCTGGCCAGCGAGCTTCAGAAGCGCTCCACGGGCAGCACCGTCTACGTCCTCGACGAGCCCACCACCGGTCTGCACTTCGAGGACATCAGCAAGCTCATCAAGGTGCTCTCCGGCCTGGTCGACAAGGGCAACACCGTCATCGTCATCGAGCACAACCTCGATGTGATCAAGACCGCGGACTGGGTCATCGACATGGGCCCCGAGGGCGGCAACGGCGGCGGCATGGTCGTCGCCGAGGGCACCCCGGAGCAGGTCGCGGGGATCCCGGCCAGCCACACCGGCAAGTTCCTGCGGGAGATCCTCGGCGAGCGGGTCAGCGACGCGGCGCCGGTCGACGGCGGGCCCCGGAAGCCGGCCGCCCGGAAGACCACGGCGAAGAAGGCGGTGGCCGCCGCCAAGTCCGCCGAGAAGACGACGGTGACGGCCTCGACGGCGGCGAAGAAGACCGCCGCCAAGAGGACCGCCGCCAAGACCACGGCCAAGTCCGCAGCGACGACGGCCAAGAAGGCACCGGCCAAGAAGTCCGCCGCCAAGAAGACGGCGACGCGGGCCCGCCGGTCCTCCTGACGCCGCACCGGCCGCAGCCGCACCGCACAGCGGGGGCGGAGCCTCTCCCCGAGGCTCCGCCCCCGCTGTCCTGCCCGGGGACGCCGGCGGCTCAGCCGGCCAGTTCCGCGGCGAACGGCGGCTCCGCGCCCGCCCGGGAGCAGGTGACGGCGGCCGCCCGGGCGGCGAAGCGGAGGATGTCCTCCCAGTCGCCGCCGGTGAGCTCGCCGACCGCCGCGTACGACAGCGCGCCATGGGCGTCCAGCCGGTGCAGCAGCGCCGCGTTGACGGTGTCGCCGGCGCCGATGGTGTCGACGACGGTGACCCGCTCCCCGGGCACCGCCACCTCGCCGCCGCCCCGCGTCAGCACCGTCAGCCCGTCGCCGCCGTGGGTGAGGACGACCGCCGCGGGTCCGGCGGCCAGCCATTCCCGGGCCGCCGCGAACACCGCCGCCCGTTCGGCCCCGGCCGGCCGCGGGGCCGCCCCGGCCAGCCACAGCGCGTCCTCCTCCGACAGCTTCACCAGCGCCAGGTCCGCCAGCCACGAGCGGAAACGCGCCCGGTAGGCGTCCGGATCGGCGATCAGCCCCGGGCGGATGTTGGGGTCGAGCGCGGTGAACACCCCGCGCCGGGCCTCCCGCCGCAGCAGCGCCTCGTACGCCCCGGCGCCCGGCTCCAGCACCAGCGAGCAGGTGCCCAGCGAGAGCGCCCGCACCGCCTCGGGCAGTGCGGGCGGCAGGGTGAAGAGCCGGTCGGCGGTGCCCTCCACATAGAAGCCGTAGCCCGCCGAGCCGTCCGCGCCGATGTCCGCCACCGCCAGAGTGGTCGGCTCCGGGCCGCGCTGCACCAGCGAGGTGTCCACCCCGCCGTCGCGCAGCCCGCGCAGCAGCGAGGCGCCGAAGGTGTCGGTCGAGACCCGGGAGCAGAACGCGACGGGCGAGCCCAGCCGCCCCAGCGCCACCGCGGTGTTGTACGGCCCGCCGCCGCGCCGCGGCAGCAGCGCCGGCAACGAGCCGTCCGGGGAAGGCTGTTGACTGGGGACGAGGTCGATCAGCGCCTCGCCGGCGACGACGATCACGGGGTGCGGGTCCTTTCCTCCACCGGCCGGGCACGGCCGGGCATGGTCGCTAGGTGAGTGAGTCCGAGGGCCGGTCCGAAGCGGTCTCGGGGCAGCCGCACGAGGTGCGGTGCACGAAGGTGCAGGGCAGCCGGACGGTGCGCGGCGGCCGGTCCGGGGCGTCCAGCCGCTCCAGCAGCAGCCGGACCGCGGCGGCGCCCAGTTCCCTGCTGGGCTGGGCGATCGCGGTCAGCCGCGGGGTGAAGAGGTCGGCCCAGGAGAAGTCGTCGAAACAGGCCAGCGCGATGTCCCGGGGCACCTCCAGGCCCAGGGCGCGCAGCGCCTGGAGCGCGCCGATGGTCATCGCGTTGTTGGCGGTGACGAGCGCGGTGGGGGGCTCCGTCGCGGCGAGCAGCCGGCGGGTGGCGTCCCGGGCGCTCTCCGCCTCGGAGTTGCCGCCGGCCAGCAGTTCGGGCGCGAACGGCAGGCCGCGGGCGCGCAGCCCCGCGCGGTAGCCCTCGACCCGCTCGGTGGTGGTGCTCAGTCCGGGCAGGCCCGCGATCAGCCCGATCCGGGTGTGCCCCGCCCCGGCCAGGTGCTCGACGAGCCGGCGGACCGGGCCGGCGCTCTCCGCGCAGACCTGGTCGAAGCCGTCACCCACCAGCCGGTCGAGGAACACCGTGGGTACCTCACGCTTCGTCAAGTAGTCGACCATCCCGTCCGGTTCGGCGGACGGTGCGACGATCACGCCGTCCACCCGCCGCTCGTGCAGCAGCCGGACGACCTTGCGCTCGTGCCGCGGATCGTCGTGCGGGTCGGCGATCAGCAGGCTGTAGCCGGCCTCCAGGGCGCCGGCCTCGACGCCCTGGAGGATCTCGGTGAAGTACGGGTTGCCGATCGCCGAGACGGCCAGGCCGATGGAGCGGGTGCGGGAGGTGACCAGCGAGCGGGCGAGGGTGTTGTGGGTGTAGCCGAGCTCCTCGATGGCGGCCAGCACCGCGGCCCGGGTATCCGGGCGCACCGGCCGGGTGTCGTTCACCACGTGCGACACCGTGGCGACGGAGACGCCCGCGCGCCGTGCCACATCCACCATCGTCGCCATCCGGCTCTTCCCTCCCCGACGCCGCGACACCCCGGCGTCCCGAACCCTCACAGTACGTGCGCGCAGGGCCAGGACGTAAGCGCTTACGTTCTGGCGGTACTGCCGCTTCCTCTGCTTCGCCGGAACGGGGTGCACCGCCGTCCGGCCGCCCGGGCCGCCCCGGTATCGTCTGGGGCCGACGCCGCCCACTGACCAGGAGGTATCCCATGAGCGTGTCCCCGGACCGCCGGACCGTGCTGCGCGGGGCCGCGCTCGCCGGCATCGCCTGTTTCGGCGCCGCCGCCTGTGCCGCGGGCGAGCAGGGAGCCGCCAAGCGGCCGTCCTCGGACGCGCCGGTCGAGCTGGGCCCGGCCGCGGACGTGCCGGTCGGCGGCGCCAAGCTCTACGCCGCGCAGCGGCTGCTGGTCTCGCAGCCCGCGAAGGGCGAGTTCAAGTGCTTCAGTGCCGTGTGCACGCACATGGGCGGGACGCTGAACAAGATCGAGAAGGGGCAGGCGGTCTGCCCGCTGCACGGCAGCCACTTCGAGGTGGCCACCGGCAAGGTCGCCCAGGGCCCGGCGAGCACTCCCCTGGAGGAGGTCCCGGTCAAGGTCGAGGGCGGCAAGCTGGTCGCGGGCTGAGCCGCCGCCCCGTTCACCCCCAGTCCCAGGCGATCCCCAGGATTCCCGGCCGCACTCCCTGCTCGACCACGTGCACCGCGTGGTACCGGCCGCTCAGCGTCAGCTCCTGCCGGCCGGTGCGCGGCGCGCCGGCCGACGTCTGGGCGAAGCGGCGGCAGCGCACCGGCAGCGCCGCCTCGTCGAACCGCACCTGGAGGACGTACTGGCCGCCGGCGAAGCTGAAGCCGCGCACGTACTCGGAGCTGGGGCCGCCGCTGCCGTCCTCGAAGGCGTAGCCGAAGACATGGGTGTCGCCGGCCCGGAGCCGGGTGTCGAAGAGCAGCTCGGCGACGATCACGCCGTTGGTCCCGTCGCCGCGCACCCGCCCCAGCCGGCAGTTCTCGCCCGCCCGCACCCGCACCCGCGACGGGTCGCAGCCCGTGTCGCCCCGGTGGATCGCGACATAGCGGTCCACGCCGTCCCGGTGGGCGCGCACCACCTGCAGCGACTCCCGCTCGCTCAGCTCGCGCCGGGCCCCGATCCGTACCCGTTCGTGGTGGCCGACCGTGTGCACCCCGCCGTCCGCGGGGGTCTCCAGCTCGGCGAAGAGCTGCTGGAGACAGTCGGCCGGGGCCACCAGCGAGCGGTACGAGCGACCCGGCGGCCGCTCGACCTCCGGGCGGGGGCCGCCCTCGGGCACCAGGAGCCGGTGCAGCGACCGGTCGGGCAGGCCGAGGACGTCCTCCAGGGCGCGGACCGCGCGCAGCGACTCGGGGCGCTGCGGGCGCCGGGCGCCCTGCTGCCAGTAGCTCAGGCTGGTGACCCCGATGGTGATGCCGCGCTGGGCGAGCTTGTGCTGGACGCGGGTGAGCGCCAGCCCGCGGGCGGTGAGCGCGCTGCGCAGGGCGAGATGGAAGGGGCCGGTCCGCAGCAGCTGCGCCAGCTCGGCCGAAACGGGAAGGCTCTGCGCGGTGTCGGGAGTGTTCTGTGCCATTGCCTCAATCCTCCGGCGCGCGCGGTGAATGTTCACAACCGGAACGCACGGCGCACGCGCTCCCTGCTCGTTCACTGCAGGACGCCGGGCACCGGTCGTTCACATCCGGGCCCGTTCGTCCACACCCCCATGTCACCTCGCATTGAAGCGTGTTGACCTGCCTGCGACAACACCCGATGCTCCTCAGCAGCATCCGGATGCGCTCCTCTCTCCCCCTCACCCCACACGGGAGGAACGCCATGTCCCACTCCCCGTCCGCCCGGCGCGGGCGCCGCAGATGGCTGTCGGCAGCCATCCTCGCCGCCGTGGCCCTGACCGGACTCCCCGGCACCGCCACTGCCGCCCCGCAGGCCGCCAACCGCCTCGACATCACCATGCAGGCCCAGCAGAAGACCAACTGGTGCTGGGCCGGTTCCGGTAACACCATCGCGACCTGGTTCGGCCGGAACTACAGCCAGAACCAGTTCTGCAACGCCGCGTTCAACCGTCAGCAGGGCACCACCTGCCCCAACAACCAGGCCACGCTGGGCAATGTGCAGAACGCATTCGACTGGATGGGCATCAATCCTGGCTCATATGTGACCGGTTGGCTCCGCTACAGCACCGTCCAGAGCGAGATCAACGCCAACCGCCCCATCGAGACCCGTATCGAGTGGGCGTCCGGCGGCGGCCACATGCACGTCCTCTACGGTTTCGACACCTCCCGCAACTGGGTGTACTGGGGCGACCCCTGGGCCTCCAACAACCGCTACAACTGGGGCGACTTCGACTACTACGTGAACGGCGACTCCTTCTCCTGGACCCACTCCCTCTACCGGATAGGAGCCTGAGGCCATGCCGAAGCGCATCGTCGTCCGCGCCGCCGCCACGGGCACCCTCGCCGCCGCTCTCCTGGGCCTCGCCCCGCACGCCGCCCTGGCCGCCGCGCCGGCCCCGTCCGCCCCGCCGCGCGCCGGCCTGACCGCCGCCCACGACGCGGCCACCGCCCCGGCGACCCTGGACACCCTGGCCCGCTTCTTCGCCGCCGCCCCGGCCGAGGACGGGGCCCGCGCCGGGCTGACCGCACCGGCCCGGACCGCCCCGCGCGTCGAGGGCGCCACCGTCCCCGTCTACGTCCTCTCGCCCGACTTCGTCCGCGGCCGGGCCGACGTCCCCGTGGCCCGGCTGGAGTTCATGGCGACCAGGGCCGTCGCCGCCGACGGCCGCACGGCGTCCGTATGGACCGCCCGCCGGGGCGCCTCCTGGAAGGTCGTCAACATCGCCAGCGGCGACGACGAGACCCGCTACGCCGCGGCCGGCGCCGGACCCGGCGGCGGCACGGTCTTCCACGAGCCGCAGATCGACGCCTGGTACGTCCAGCGCGGCGACCGCATCGAGCCCCTGGACGCCGCCGCCCGCAAGGCCGTCGGCGCGCACGGCACCACCGTCGCCGCCTATCAGAAACGGGTCGCCGCCGCCTACGGCGACAAGCTCCCGGGCTCCGCGTACGACAAGCGCGGCGAGGCCGGCGGCTTCGGCCCCGGCGGTGCGCCGGCCGGCGCCGACAGCGGCCGCGCGCCGCACCCGCTCGCCGCGGACGAGGCTCCCGTGACCGCGGCGGAGACGGGGGCCGGCGACGCCTTCCCGGTGACCGCCGCCTCCACCGTCGCGGGCGCCGCCGCCGTGCTCGCCCTGGGCCTGTCGGCCGCCGCGGCCGTGCGCCGGCGCCGCGCCCGCTGACCGCGCGCCGCCCGCTCCACCGGAGCCCGTCCCTCCGCCCCCACACCCCGGGGTGCCGCAGGGGCGGGCTCCACCGCCTCGGACCGGATTGTCGGTGGCGGTCAGTAGGGTGGTGGGCATGGCAGACCCCAGTAGCTACCGACCCAAGCCGGGACAGATCCCCGACTCGCCGGGGGTCTATAAATTCCGCGACGAGCACGGCCGGGTCATCTACGTAGGCAAGGCCAAGAGCCTGCGTCAGCGCCTGGCCAACTACTTCCAGGACCTGGCCGGGCTGCACCCGCGCACCCGCACGATGGTGACCACCGCCGCCTCGGTGGAGTGGACGGTGGTCTCCACCGAGGTCGAGGCGCTCCAGCTCGAATACAGCTGGATCAAGGAGTTCGACCCGCGGTTCAACGTCAAGTACCGCGACGACAAGAGCTATCCGTACCTCGCGGTGACCCTTGGCGAGGAGTTCCCCCGCGTCCAGGTGATGCGCGGCGCCAAGAAGAAGGGCGTGCGCTACTTCGGCCCGTACGCCCACGCCTGGGCCATCCGCGAGACCGTCGACCTGCTGCTGCGGGTCTTCCCCGTGCGGACGTGCTCCGCTGGCGTCTTCAAGCGCTCCGCCCAGATCGGCCGCCCCTGTCTGCTCGGCTACATCGGCAAGTGCTCGGCCCCCTGCGTGGGCCGGATCTCCCCTGAGGACCACCGCGAACTCGCCGAGGAGTTCTGCGACTTCATGGCCGGCCGTACCGGCGCCCACCTCCGCCGCCTGGAGCGGGCGATGCAGGAGGCGGCCGAGGAGATGGAGTACGAGCGCGCCGCCCGCCTGCGGGACGACATAGGCGCGCTCAGACGGGCCATGGAGAAGAGCGCGGTGGTGCTCGCGGACGCCACCGACGCCGACCTGATCGCCCTCGCCGAGGACGAACTGGAGGCCGCCGTCCAGATCTTCCACGTCCGCGGCGGCCGGGTGCGCGGCCAGCGCGGCTGGGTCACCGACAAGGTCGAGGCGGTCACCACCGGCGATCTCGTCGAGCACGCCCTCCAGCAGCTCTACGGCGACGAGCAGGGCGACGCGGTCCCCCGGGAGGTGCTGGTCCCCGCGCTGCCCGACCCGCTCGAACCGGTCGCCCAGTGGCTCACCCAGCGCCGCGGCTCCCAGGTCTCCCTGCGCATCCCTCAGCGCGGCGACAAGAAGGACCTGATGGCCACCGTCGCGCGCAACGCCCAGCAGGCCCTCGCCCTGCACAAGACCAGGCGCGCCTCCGACCTGACCACCCGCTCCCGCGCTCTGGAGGAGATCGCCCAGGCCCTCGACCTGGACTCGGTCCCGCTGCGCATCGAGTGCTTCGACATCTCGCACCTCCAGGGCGAGGACGTCGTCGCCTCCATGGTGGTGTTCGAGGACGGGCTGGCCCGGAAGAGCGAGTACCGCCGCTTCCAGATCAAGGGCTTCGCCGGCCAGGACGATGTCCGCGCCATGCACGAGGTCGTCGGCCGCCGCTTCAGGCGCTATCTCCAGGAGAAGCAGAAGTCGGGGGAGTGGACGGAGGAGCCCGCGCAGGACACGGCGGGAGAAGGGGCCGCGCCGGCCGAGCCCGGCCCGGCCGCCGGTCTCACCGACGAGGACGGCCGCCCCAAGCGCTTCGCCTACCCTCCCCAGCTCGTCGTCGTCGACGGCGGCGCCCCCCAGGTCGCGGCCGCCCGCCGCGCCATGGACGAGCTGGGCATCGACGACGTCGCGGTCTGCGGCCTGGCCAAGCGCCTGGAGGAGGTCTGGCTGCCCGGCGAGGACGACCCGGTGGTGCTGCCGCGCAGCAGCGAGGGGCTCTACCTCCTCCAGCGGGTCCGCGACGAGGCGCACCGCTTCGCGATCACCTACCAGCGCAGCAAGCGCGGCAAGCGGCTGAAGTCCTCCCCGCTGGACGCCGTCCCCGGGCTCGGCGAGACCCGCCGCCAGGCGCTCCTGAAGCATTTCGGCTCGCTGAAGAAGCTGCGGGCGGCCACGGTCGAGGAGATCTGCCAGGTCCCGGGCGTCGGCCGGAAGACCGCCGAGACGGTCGCCGCGGCGCTGGCCGCCGCGGCTCCCTCCGCCCCCGCGGTGAACACCGCCACAGGAGAGATCATTGAGGATGACGAGGCCCCACCGGCCGCGTTGTCAGCAGAACGGGGGCAGGACCGATGACCACACCGCACGAGACGCAGGAAACCGAGAGAGACGGTGCACAGGTGAGTACGGGCACGATGCGCGAAGCCGACCAGGGCGAGAGCGCCGCGATCCCCGAGCTGGTGATCATCTCCGGCATGTCCGGCGCCGGCCGCAGCACGGCGGCGAAGTGCCTGGAGGACCTCGGCTGGTTCGTCGTCGACAACATCCCGCCCGAGCTGATCCCGCCGATGGTCGAGCTCGGCGCCCGCTCCCAGGGCAACGTCGCCAAGATCGCCGTGGTCGTCGACGTCCGCGGCCGCCGCTTCTTCGCCAACCTCAAGGAGTCCCTGGCCACCCTCGACGCACAGAACGTCAAGCGCCGCATCGTCTTCCTGGAGTCCTCCGACGAGGCCCTGGTGCGCCGCTTCGAGTCCGTCCGCCGCCCGCACCCGCTCCAGGGCGACGGCCGGATCGTCGACGGCATCGCCGCCGAGCGCGACCTGCTGCGCGAGCTGCGCGGCGACGCCGACCTGGTCATCGACACCTCCAGCCTCAACGTCCACGAACTCCGCGCCAAGCTCGACGCCCAGTTCGCCGGCGAGGAGGCCCCGGAGCTGCGCGCCACGGTCATGTCGTTCGGCTTCAAGTACGGCCTCCCGGTCGACGCCGACATGGTCGTCGACTGCCGCTTCATCCCCAACCCGCACTGGGTCCCCGAACTCCGCCCCTTCACGGGCCTGAACGACGAGGTCTCCGACTACGTCTTCAAGCAGCCCGGCACCAAGGAGTTCCTGGACGGCTACACCGACCTGCTGCGCCTGGTCGCGGCCGGCTACCGCCGCGAGGGCAAGCGCTATGTGACGATCGCGGTCGGCTGCACCGGCGGCAAGCACCGCAGCGTCGCGATGTCCGAGAAGCTGGCCCGCCGGCTGACCTCCGACGGTGTGGAAACGGTCGTGGTGCACCGGGACATGGGGCGCGAGTGACCTCCCGTACGCCACGGCTCCGCCGGGTCCGCCGCTTCGTCCCCAGCGGCCGCGCGACGAAGGGCGCCACCCCCAAGGTGGTGGCGCTCGGCGGCGGCATGGGGCTGTCCGCCTCCCTCGCCGCGCTGCGCCGCATCACCCGCGACCTGACCGCCGTGGTCACCGTCGCCGACGACGGCGGTTCCAGCGGCCGGCTCCGCGACGAGCTGGGCGTGCTGCCCCCCGGCGACCTGCGCAAGGCGCTGGCCGCGCTGTGCGGCGACGACGACTGGGGCCAGACCTGGGCCCGGGTGATCCAGCACCGCTTCGCCAGCGAGGGCGAGCTGCACGACCACGCGGTGGGCAATCTGCTGATCGTCGCGCTGTGGGAGCAGCTCGGCGACCACGTCCAGGCCCTCGACCTGGTCGGCAGGCTGCTGGGCGCGCACGGCCGGGTGCTGCCCATGTCGGCGGTGCCGCTGGAGCTCCAGGCCCAGGTCAAGGGGCTGGACGCCGAGCACCCGGACGCGATCAGCACGGTCCGCGGCCAGGCCACGGTCGCCCTCACCCGCGGCGAGGTGCAGTCCGTCCACGTCGTCCCCGAGGACCCGCCGGCCGTCCCCGAGGTGGTCGCCGCGGTCCGTGACGCCGACTGGGTGGTGCTCGGTCCCGGTTCGTGGTTCTCCTCGGTCATCCCGCATCTGCTCGTGCCCGAGCTGCGCGAGGCCCTGGAGGAGACCCAGGCCCGCAAGGTCCTCTCGCTCAACCTCGCGCCCCAGCCGGGCGAAACCGACGGCTTCTCCCCGCAGCGTCATTTGGAGGTTTTGGCCCGACACGCCCCTAAACTCGCCTTCGACGTGGTGCTGGCCGACGAGGCCGCGGTGCCCGACATCGATGGTCTGACGGTTGCCGCCAAGCAGCTGGTGGGCAGCGAGGTCGAGCTGGCCGCGGTCGCCCGACGCGGAGACGACGCCCGGCCCGGTGCCGGGGGAGCCCCCGACCGGCACGATCCGGAACTGCTGGCAGCCGCGTACGACCGTATTTTTCGGATGCATGGAAGGATCGGCCCATGGCGATGACGGCTGCGGTGAAGGATGAGATCTCCCGGCTCCCCGTCACCCGGACCTGCTGCCGGAAGTCGGAGGTCTCGTCGATCCTGCGGTTCGCGGGTGGTCTGCACCTGGTCAGCGGCCGCATTGTGATCGAGGCGGAGCTCGACACGGGCATCGCCGCCCGCCGGCTCCGCAAGGACATCCTGGAGATCTTCGGGCACTCCTCCGACCTGGTGGTGATGGCCCCCGGCGGCCTGCGGCGCGGCAGCCGCTACGTCGTCCGCGTGGTGGCCGGCGGCGACCAGCTTGCCCGGCAGACCGGCCTGGTCGACGGCCGCGGCCGCCCCATTCGCGGGCTGCCACCACAGGTGGTCTCCGGCGCGACCTGCGACGCCGAGGCCGCCTGGCGGGGCGCCTTCCTGGCCCACGGCTCGCTCACCGAGCCGGGCCGCTCGTCCTCCCTGGAGGTCACCTGCCCCGGCCCCGAGGCCGCCCTCGCCCTGGTCGGCGCGGCCCGCCGCCTCGGCATCGGCGCCAAGGCCCGCGAGGTGCGCAGCGTCGACCGCGTGGTCGTCCGTGACGGTGACGCCATCGGCGCACTGCTGACGCGGCTCGGCGCCCACGAGTCGGTGCTGGCATGGGAGGAGCGGCGGATGCGCCGCGAGGTCCGGGCCACCGCCAACCGCCTCGCCAACTTCGACGACGCCAACCTCCGCCGCTCCGCGCGGGCCGCGGTCGCCGCCGGAGCCCGGGTCCAGCGCGCCCTGGAGATCCTCGGCGAGGAGGTCCCCGAGCACCTCGCCGCGGCCGGCCGGCTGCGCATGGAGCACAAGCAGGCGTCCCTGGAGGAGCTGGGCGCGCTGGCCGACCCGCCGCTGACCAAGGACGCGGTCGCCGGGCGCATCCGCCGCCTGCTGGCGATGGCCGACAAGCGCGCCCAGGACCTCGGCATCCCGGGCACGGAGTCCAATCTCACCGAGGAGCTCGCGGACGGCATGGTCGGCTGACGCGGCCGCCTTCTTCCCTCGCGCCCCCGGCGCCCGTCATCGGGTGCCGGGGGCGCCTGCGTGCGGGCCGCCGGAAGGGGCCGGAGCGGGCCGTGCGTCAGAGGGGCTCGAAGCCGCTCACCTGAGCATCTTTCGGCGCCGATGTCAATGTCACGTACGTCTCGTTGAGGGGGTAGGGTCGGAGGCGGTCGGGGACAGCCCATACAGCTCGCCGGTATCCAAAACCGGCGTACCAACGAGGAGATCGGTTCGTGACGATCCGCGTAGGCATCAACGGATTCGGCCGCATTGGTCGCAACTACTTCCGCGCGCTCCTGGAGCAGGGTGCGGACATCGAGATCGTCGGTGTCAACGACCTGACCGACAACGCCACCCTGGTCCACCTGCTGAAGTACGACACCATCCTGGGTCGCCTCAAGCAGGACGTCAGCCACACCGACGACACCATCACGGTCGGCAACCAGACCTTCAAGACGATGGCCGAGCGCGACCCGGCGCAGCTCCCCTGGGGCGAGCTCGGTGCCGACATCGTCATCGAGTCGACCGGCATCTTCACCAAGCGCGAGGACGCCGCCAAGCACCTCGCCGCCGGCGCCAAGAAGGTCATCATCTCCGCGCCCGCCAAGGGCGAGGACATCACCATCGTGATGGGCGTCAACCAGGACAAGTACGACGCGGCCAACCACCACGTCATCTCCAACGCCTCCTGCACCACCAACTGCGTGGCGCCGATGGCGAAGGTGCTCGACGAGAGCTTCGGCATCGTCAAGGGCCTGATGACGACGGTCCACGCGTACACCAACGACCAGCGCATCCTGGACTTCCCGCACAGCGACCTGCGCCGCGCCCGGGCCGCCGCGGAGAACATCATCCCGACCTCGACGGGCGCCGCCAAGGCCACCGCCCTGGTCCTCCCGCAGCTCAAGGGCAAGCTGGACGGCATCGCCATGCGCGTCCCGGTCCCCACCGGCTCGGTCACCGACCTCGTCGTCGAGCTGGACCGCGAGGTCAGCAAGGACGAGATCAACGCAGCCTTCCAGAAGGCCGCCGAGGGCCAGCTCAAGGGCATCCTTGAGTACACCGAGGACCCGATCGTCTCCTCGGACATCGTGAACTGGCCGGCCTCCTGCACGTTCGACTCCTCGCTTACGATGGCGCAGGGCAAGCAGGTCAAGATCGTCGGCTGGTACGACAACGAGTGGGGCTACTCCAACCGCCTGGTGGACCTCACCACCTTCGTCGGCGGCCAGCTCTGATCACCGCCTGACGTCACCCAAGGCACCGGAATGTGAGGACGGGGCTCGCAGGGCGCGGAAACGCGTGCTGCGGGCCCCGTCCCATGACGGACTACAACGGAGTCACTTCACATGAAGACGATCGACGACCTCGCCACGGAAGGCGTCGCCGGCAAGCGGGTCTTCGTCCGCGCCGATCTCAACGTTCCCTTGGACGGCACCACCATCACCGACGACGGCCGGATCCGCGCCGTCGCCCCGACGATCGCCAAGCTCGCCGGGCTCGGCGCCAAGGTGATCGTCGCCTCCCACCTGGGCCGTCCCAAGGGCGCCCCGGACCCGGCCTTCTCGCTGGCCCCGGCGGCCGAGCGGCTCGGCGAGATCCTCGGCCGGGCCGTGGCGTTCGCCACCGACACGGTCGGCGAGTCGGCCGCGTCCGTGGTCGCGGGTCTGGCCGACGGACAGGTGGCCGTCCTGGAGAACCTCCGCTTCAACGCGGGCGAGACCAGCAAGGACGACGCCGAGCGCGGCGCCTTCGCCGACCAACTCGCCGAGCTCGCCGACCTCTACGTGGGCGACGGCTTCGGTGCCGTGCACCGCAAGCACGCCTCCGTCTACGACCTGCCCAAGCGGCTGCCGCACGCCGCCGGCGACCTGATCGCCACCGAGGTCGGCGTCCTGAAGAAGCTCACCGAGGACGTCAAGCGTCCCTACGTCGTGGTGCTCGGCGGTGCCAAGGTCTCCGACAAGCTGGCCGTCATCGACCAGCTGATCGAGAAGGCCGACCGCATCCTCGTCGGCGGCGGCATGGCCTACACCTTCCTCAAGGCCAAGGGCCACGAGGTCGGCATCTCGCTGCTCCAGGAGGACCAGGTCCCGGCCTGCCTGGAATACCTGGCGCGCGCCGAGAAGCGCGGCGTGGAGTTCGTGCTCCCCGTCGACGTGCTGGTCTCCGCCGAGTTCCCGGACCTCAAGGGCAAGACCCCGGCCACCTACGACGTGGTGGCCTCGGACGCCATCCCGGCCGACAAGGAGGGCCTGGACATCGGCCCGAAGACCCGCGAGCTGTACGCCGCCAAGCTCGCCGACGCGGCCACCGTCTTCTGGAACGGCCCGATGGGTGTCTTCGAGCACCCCGACTACGCGAACGGCACCAAGGCCGTCGCGCAGGGGCTGCTGGACTCGCCCGCCTTCACCGTCGTCGGCGGTGGCGACTCGGCTGCCGCCGTGCGCCTGCTCGGCTTCGACGAGAATGCTTTCGGCCACATTTCGACCGGCGGCGGCGCAAGCCTCGAATACCTCGAAGGCAAGACGCTCCCCGGCCTCGCCGCTCTGGAGGACTGAACAACCGTGACCGCAGCACGTACCCCGCTGATGGCGGGCAACTGGAAGATGAACCTCAATCACCTCGAGGCCATCGCCCACGTCCAGAAGCTCGCCTTCGCCCTCAACGACAAGGACTTCGACCAGGTGGAGGTCGCGGTCCTGCCGCCCTTCACCGACCTGCGCTCGGTGCAGACGCTCGTCGACGGCGACAAGCTCAAGATCAAGTACGGCGCCCAGGACCTGTCGGCGCACGACTCCGGCGCCTACACCGGCGAGATCTCCGGCGCCATGCTGGCCAAGCTCAAGTGCGCCTACGTGGCCGTCGGCCACAGCGAGCGCCGCCAGTACCACGGCGAGGACGAGGAGATCTGCAACGCCAAGGTGAAGGCCGCCTTCAAGCACGGCGTGACCCCGATCCTGTGCGTCGGCGAGGGCCTCGACGTCCGCAAGGCCGGCAACCACGTCGCGCACACCCTCGCCCAGCTCGACGGCGGCCTGAAGGACGTCCCGGCCGCGCAGGCCGAGACCGTCGTGATCGCCTACGAGCCGGTGTGGGCCATCGGCACCGGCGAGGTCGCCACGCCCGAGGACGCGCAGGAGGTCTGCGCGGCCATCCGCGGCCGCCTCGCCGAGCTCTACAGCCAGGAGCTGGCCGACAAGGTCCGCATCCAGTACGGCGGCTCGGTCAAGTCCGGCAACGTCGCGGCGATCATGGCGCAGCCCGACGTGGACGGCGCCCTGGTCGGCGGCGCCTCCCTGGACACGGACGAATTCGTGAAGATCGTCCGCTTCCGCGATCAGTAGCAGCTATGACGACGGGCCCGGCCCGTCGTACCCTGTCGGGGCCGGGTCCGGTGTCGTGCGCACCGCCCGGCCCCGCACCGTCCGGCAGCGCCCGGCCGGCACGTTCCGTCCGACAGTCCTCAGAGAGTTGGTCCAGCCGTGGTCATCGGGTTCTCGATCGCCCTCATCATCTTCAGCGTGCTGCTGATGATGTTGGTGCTCATGCACAAGGGGAAGGGCGGCGGCCTGTCCGACATGTTCGGTGGCGGCATGCAGTCCTCGGTCGGCGGCTCCTCGGTCGCCGAGCGCAACCTCGACCGCATCACCATCGTGATCGGTCTGCTGTGGTTCGCCTGCATCGTGGTGCTCGGCATCCTGGTCAAGCTCGGCAGCTGACATACCGTCGAGGGCGCGGCCTATCATGAAGGCAGCGTCCCGGGACGGTAACTCGTGTCACTGGACGCGCGTTGGGCCTTACGTACACTGGGGCGCCCGCAGCGCAGTCGCTGTGAGAGGCACGCGGCACCATTACGCAGGGAGTTACGACCGTGGCAAGTGGCAACGCGATCCGAGGAAGTCGGGTCGGGGCGGGGCCGATGGGGGAGGCCGAGCGCGGTGAGTCCGCGCCGCGCATCCGCATCTCCTTCTGGTGCTCCAACGGGCACGAGACGCAGCCCAGCTTCGCCGGCGATGCCCAGGTGCCGGACACCTGGGACTGCCCCCGCTGTGGTTTCCCGGCCGGCAAGGACCGGGACAGCCCGCCGGACCCGCCGCGCACCGAGCCGTACAAGACGCACCTCGCCTACGTCCGGGAGCGCCGCAGCGACGCCGACGGTGAGGCGATCCTCGCGGAGGCGCTCGCCAAGCTCCGCGGCGAGATCTGACGGCTCCGCGGCGTACCGCGCACACCGCTCACGACGACCGGCCCGGCCGGAGGGGACATCGAGCCTCCTCCGCCGGGCCGTTCGCGTACCCGGGGCCCGTCGCGCGGTGCCGTGCGGTGCTGCGTGATGCTGGGGACAACGGCATCTGAGGTGCGGGGCGGGGAAGTTGCCCCAGGCCCGTTGTCAGTGGCGGGCCGTACGGTGGGGAGCAGAGACGGAGCCCGTTCGGGTTCCGTGGAGGCGCGGTACGGGGGCGGACATGGCGCGGACGGAAGCGTACGTGGGCGGCGCGGCGGGAGTCGGCGCGTTCGCCTGGCGCGGCGGGTTCGGGCGGCTGTGGAGCGCCGCCGCGGTCTCCCGCTTCGGTGACGCCCTGAGCGGCACCGCCCTCCCGCTGCTCGCCCATGCGCTGACGTCCGACCCGCTGCTGATCGCGCTGGTCACGGCCTGCGGCTTCGCGCCGTGGCTGCTGTTCGGGCTGCTCGGCGGCGCGATTGCGGACCGAGTGGACCAGCGGCGCGCGATGTGGGCGGTCGATGTGTTGCGTGGGCTGCTGATGGGCGGCTTCGCGCTGGCGGTGGCGGCCGGGGCGGCCGGCATCGGCCTGCTGCTGGCACTGGCCTTCGCGCTCACCACCCTCCAGACGCTCTTCGACAACGCCGCCACGGCCCTGCTGCCGGCGGTGGTGCCCAAGGAGTCGCTGACCTCCGCCAACGCCCGTCTGATGACCGGCCAGGAGGTCGTCGGCCGGTTCGTCGGGGGACCGGTGGCACCGCTGCTGATCGGGGTGGGCCTGGCGCTGCCCTTCGCGGCCGATGCGGCGACGTATCTGGTCGCCGCCGCCCTGGTGGCGTCGCTGCGCACCGGCGGCCCGCCCCGTCCGCCGGCCGCCTCCGGGCGCACCCTGCGGCGGGAAGTCGCCGAGGGCATACGGGCGTTGTGGGGCGACCGGGTGCTGCGGTGGCTCTGCCTGTCGGTGGCGCTGGGCAACGTCGGCATCGGCGCGCTCATCGCGGAGCTGGTCGTGGTCGTCAAGGACTGGCTGGGCGCCGGGGACTACGGCTATGTCGCGGTGACGACGGGCTACGGCGCCGGCACGGTGCTCGGCGGGCTGATGGCCGGCCGGGTCGTCGCCGCGGTCGGCGGCCGGTTCCGCACCCTGTTGCTCGTCGGCGTGGTACAGACCGCGGCGCTGGTGGCGTTCGGCACGGTGCGGGCACTGTGGCCCGCGGCTCTGGCGCTGGGCCTGTTCGGCTTCGCCGGCACGGTGTGGAACGTCCTGGAGACCACGCTGGTGCAGCAGCGCGCGCCGAAGGCCATGCTCGGCCGGATCAGCTCCGCGTTCCGCACCGTCTCGATCGCCGGGACGCCGCTGGGAGCGCTGCTGGGCGGCGGGTCCGCGGTGGCCTGGGGGCTCAACTCCCCGGCGCTGGTGGCCGCCGCGCTGCTGGGTGCCGGTGCGGTGGTGCTGACACCGCTTGTCCGGGGCGGCGACGGCACGACGTTCGACGGCACATCGCTCGACAGCACGTCGTTCAACAGCGCAGCCTCCGATGTCACAGCCTCCGACAGCGGACAGATACCTCATACCACGCCCTGATCAATTAGGTTGGAGGGCGGCGGGGCCGCTAACGAGACGAAGAAGGCTGATGTCCCAATGAACGCAGAAGGCCGCGGCAGGCTCGACCAGACGCCCGAGTGGACGGCGTTGGGCAAGCACCGTGAGCAGATGGGGGAGGTGCACCTGCGCGAGCTGTTCGCCAAGGACCCCGGCCGCGCCGGGCGCTTCACCCTCCAGGTCGGCGATCTGCACCTGGACTACTCCAAGCACCTGGTCACCGACGAGACGCTGCGGCTGCTCCGCGAACTCGCCGCGGCGACCGGCGTGGCCGAGCTGCGGGAGGCGATGTTCCGCGGCAAGAAGATCAACCTCACCGAGGACCGCTCCGTGCTGCACACCGCGCTGCGGGCCCCCGGTTCGTCGGTCGTCACCAGCGACGGGCAGAACGTCGTCCCCGCCGTGCAGCATGTCCTGACGAGGATGGGCACCTTCGCCGACCGGGTCCGCTCCGGCGACTGGAAGGGCCACACCGGCCGGCGGATCAAAACGGTCGTCAACATCGGTATCGGCGGCTCGGATCTGGGCCCCGCGATGGCGTACGAGGCGCTGCGCGCCTTCACCCACCGCGACATGCAGTTCCGCTTCGTCTCCAACGTGGACGGCGCCGACCTGCACGAGGCGGTCCGCGACCTGGACCCGGCCGAGACGCTGTTCATCATCGCCTCGAAGACCTTCACCACCATCGAGACGATCACCAACGCCGGCTCCGCCCGCGACTGGCTGCTGGCCGGTCTCGGAGCCGGTCAGGAAGCGGTCGCCAAGCACTTCGTGGCGCTGTCGACCAACGCCGAGAAGGTCGCCGCGTTCGGCATCGACACCGACAACATGTTCGAGTTCTGGGACTGGGTCGGCGGCCGCTACTCCTTCGACTCCGCCATCGGTCTGTCGCTGATGATCGCGATCGGCCCGGAGCGGTTCCGCGAGATGCTGGCCGGCTTCCACCTCGTCGACGAGCACTTCCGCACCGCCCCGCCGGAGGAGAACGCCCCGCTGCTGCTGGGCCTGCTGGGCGTCTGGTACGGCGACTTCTGGGACGCCCAGTCGCACGCCGTGCTGCCGTACAGCCACTACCTCTCCAAGTTCACCGCCTATCTCCAGCAGTTGGACATGGAGTCGAACGGCAAGTCCGTGGACCGCCAGGGCCGGCCGGTCGGCTGGCAGACCGGCCCGGTGGTCTGGGGCACCCCCGGCACCAACGGCCAGCACGCCTACTACCAGCTGCTCCACCAGGGCACCAAGATGATCCCGGCCGATCTGCTCGGCTTCGCCCGGCCGGTCGAGGACCTCCAGCCGCGCCTGGTCGCCCAGCACGACCTGCTGATGGCCAACCTCTTCGCGCAGGGCCAGGCGCTGGCGTTCGGCAAGACCGCGGACGAGGTGCGCGCCGAGGGCGTCGCGGAGGAGCTGGTGCCGCACCGCACCTTCCAGGGCAACCACCCCACCACCACGATCCTGGCGTCCGAGCTCAGCCCGTCCGTGCTGGGCCAGTTGATCGCGCTCTACGAGCACAAGGTGTTCGTCCAGGGCGCGGTGTGGAACATCAACTCCTTCGACCAGTGGGGCGTCGAGCTGGGCAAGGTCCTGGCCAAGCGCGTCGAGCCGGCGCTCACCGAAGGCGCCGAGGTGCCGGGCCTGGACGACTCCACGGCCGGCCTGGTCGCCAAGTACCGCGAGCTGCGCGGGCGTTGAGCCACGGACGCCGACGGCCCCACTCCCGCGAAGGGGGGTGGGGCCGTCGGCGTCAGGGCGGTGCTCCGGTGGTCCGGTGCGCCGTCGCGTCAGGAGGAGGCCGGGGGGTACAGGTCGCGCGGCAGCTGGGCGGCGGCGGCCTCGTCCAGCAGCCACAGCGTCCGGCTGCGGCCGCGGGCGCCGGCCGCCGGGGCCTGCACCTCGCCCGCGCCGGAGAGCGCGATGGCCGCGGCGTTGGCCTTGTCCTCGCCGGCCGCCAGCAGCCAGACCTCCCGTGCCGCGCGGATCGCGGGCAGGGTCAGCGAGATCCGGGTGGGCGGCGGCTTGGGCGCGCCGTGCACGCCGACCACCGTCCGCTCCTGCTCGTGGACCGCCGGGAGTTCGGGGAAGAGCGAGGCGACATGGGTGTCCGGGCCGACGCCCAGCAGCAGGACGTCGAAGGCCGGCACCGTGGCACCCGCGGCGTCGGTCGCCGACTGGTAGTGCTCCGGGCCCGTGGCGGCGGCGAGTTCGGCGGCGTACGCCTCGGCGGCGGCGTCCGCGTCATGGCCGTACGGGCCGTCCGAGGGCGCCATCGGGTGCACCCGCGCCGGGTCCAGCGGGACGCTGTCCAGCAGCGCCGCACGGGCCTGGGTGTGGTTGCGCTCGGGGTCACCGTCCGGCAGGAACCTTTCGTCACCCCACCACAGGTCCAGCCGGGACCAGTCGACCGCGTCCCGGGCGGGCGCCTCGGCCAGGGCCGCGAGCAGCCCGTTGCCGTTGCGCCCGCCGGTCAGCACGACGGAGGCCGAGCCCCGGGCCGACTGGGCGTCGACGATCCTGGTGATCAGCCGGGCCGCGGCGGCCTTGGCCATCAGCTCCTTGTCGCGGTGGACGACGACCTGCGGGGTGCTCACTTGGCGGCCGCCTTCTTGGCCGGCGCCTTCTTCGCCGCCTTCTTGGCGGCGTCCCCCGCCTCCCCGGCGTCCGCGGTGTCCGCCGACGGGCCGCCGTCCGCCGGGGCGGTCCGGGCATCCGCGGCGGACGTCCCGGCGCCCGGCACCTGGAGCCGTTCCACGCCGTACTTCAGCGCGGCGGCGTAGATGTCGTCCGGGTCGAGCCGGCGCAGCTCCTCGGCGAGCAGCTCGGAGGTCTCCCGGCGCTTGAGCGCCACCGCACGGTCCGGCTGGCCGGGCATGGTGAGCGTGGCCAGCGAGGCGTCCGGGCGGCCCAGCACGATGGTGCCGGCGGTGGTCTCCAGCCGCACTGCGGTGAGCCCGGGGCCGGCCGAGACGGCGCGGGTGACCGGGACGTCCAGCCGGCCGGCGAGCCACATGCCGAGCAGCTCGCAGCTGGGGTTGAACTCCTCGCCCTCGACCACGGCCGAGGTGACCCGGCACGGCGACTGGTCGAGCGCCGCCGCCAGCATCGAGCGCCACGGCGTGATCCGCGTCCAGGACAGGTCGGTGTCGCCGGGGGTGTAGGTGTCGGCGCGACCGGTCAGCTCCGCGATGGGCTCCTCGGCGGCGTAGGCGTCGGTGACCCGGCGCTGGGCCAGCGCGCCGAGCGGGTCCTTGGCCGGGTCCAGCGGGGCGTTGACGGCCCACCAGACCACGACCGGGGCGTCCGGCAGCAGCAGCGGCAGCACCACGGACTGGGCGTGGTCGATCGCCTCGCCGTACAGCCGCAGCACCACCGTCTCGCCGGTGCCGGCCTCCGTGCCCACCCGCACCTCGGCGTCCAGCCGGGCCTTGGCGCGGTCGCGCGGGGTCCGGCTGACCCGCTTGATCACGACGAGCGTGCGCGAGGGGTGCTCGCGCGAGGCGTCGTTGGCGGCCCTCAGCGCGTCGTAGGCGTTCTCCTCGTCGGTGACGATGACGAGGGTGAGCACCATGCCGATGGCCGGGGTGCCGATCGCGCGGCGGCCCTGTACCAGTGCCTTGTTGATCGCGCTGGCCGTGGTTTCCGTCAGATCGATCTTCATGGCCGACGCCAGCTCCGTCCGTCTCGTGCGAGCATTTCGTCCGCCTCGACGGGGCCCCAGGTGCCCGCCGGGTACTGCGCGGGCTTGCCGTTGCGGTCCCAGAACTCCTCGATCGGGTCGAGGATCTTCCAGGACAGCTCGACCTCCTCCAGCCGCGGGAAGAGGTTGGCGTCACCGAGCAGCACATCGAGGATCAGCCGCTCGTACGCCTCGGGGCTGGACTCCGTGAAGGACTCGCCGTACGCGAAGTCCATCGACACGTCGCGCACCTCCATGGAGGTGCCCGGGACCTTGGAGCCGAACCGCACGGTCACGCCCTCGTCCGGCTGGACGCGGATGACCAGGGCGTTCTGCCCCAGCTCCTCGGTGGCGGTGTGGTCGAAGGGGGAGTGCGGGGCGCGCTGGAAGACCACCGCGATCTCGGTCACCCGCCGGCCCAGGCGCTTGCCGGTCCGCAGGTAGAACGGGACGCCCGCCCAGCGGCGGTTGTCGATCCCGAGCTTGATCGCCGCGTAGGTGTCGGTCTTCGACTTGGGGTCGATGCCGTCTTCCTGGAGGTAGCCGACGACCTTCTCGCCGCCCTGCCAGCCCTCCGCGTACTGTGCCCGGACGGTCTCCCGGCCCAGGTCCTTGGGCAGCCGGACGGCGCCCAGCACCTTGGTCTTCTCCGCCACCAGCGCGTCCGCGTCGAAGGAGGCGGGCTCCTCCATGGCGGTCAGCGCGAGCAGCTGGAGGAGGTGGTTCTGGATGACGTCGCGGGCCGCGCCGATGCCGTCGTAGTAGCCGGCCCGGCCGCCGATGCCGATGTCCTCGGCCATCGTGATCTGCACGTGGTCGACGTAGGAGCGGTTCCACAGCGGCTCGAACATGGTGTTGGCGAACCGCAGCGCCAGGATGTTCTGAACCGTCTCCTTGCCCAGGTAGTGGTCGATCCGGAAGACCTCGTTGGGCGGGAAGACCTCGTGGACGATCTGGTTGAGCTCCTGGGCGCTCTTCAGGTCGTGGCCGAACGGCTTCTCGATGACCGCGCGGCGCCAGGAGCCTTCCTTCTGGTCGGCCAGCCCGTGCTTCTTGAGCTGCTGGACGACCTTGGGGAAGAACTTCGGCGGCACCGAGAGGTAGAAGGCGTAGTTGCCGCCGGTTCCCTGGGCCTTGTCGAGCTCCTCGATGGTGTTCTTGAGGGTCTCGAACGCCTCGTCGTCGTCGAAGTCGCCGTGGACGAAGCGGCAGCCCTGGACCAGCTGCTGCCAGACCTCCTCGCGGAAGGGCGTACGGGCGTGCTGCTTGACGGCCTCGTACACCTCCTGGGCGAAGTCCTCGTTCTGCCACTCGCGACGGGCGAAGCCGATCAGCGAGAAGCCCGGTGGCAGCAGACCCCGGTTCGCGAGGTCGTACACCGCGGGCATCAGCTTCTTCCGTGACAAATCGCCCGTGACGCCGAAAATGACCAGGCCCGACGGCCCCGCGATGCGCGGGAGCCGTCGGTCCGCGGCGTCACGGAGCGGATTCGCTCCATGAACAGCGGTCAAGGGGATCAGCCCTCCGAGGGAGCGAGGCGCGCCAGCTCCGCCTCGGTCGACTTGAGCAGGTCGTTCCAGGCGGACTCGAACTTCTCCACGCCCTCGTCCTCCAGGAGCTGCACGACGTCGTCGTACGAGATCCCGAGCGCGGCGATCGCGTCGAGGTCGGCCTTGGCGCCGGCGTAGGTGCCGCGCACCGTGTCGCCGGTGATCTCACCGTGGTCGGCGGTGGCCTCCAGGGTGGCCTCCGGCATGGTGTTGACGGTGCCCGGGGCGACCAGGTCGTCCACGTAGAGGGTGTCCTTGTACGCGGGGTCCTTCACGCCGGTGGAGGCCCACAGCGGACGCTGCTTGTGGGCGCCCGCCTTGTCGAGGGCGGCCCAGCGGTCGGAGGCGAAGACCTCCTCGTACGCCTGGTACGCGAGCCGGGCGTTGGCCAGGGCGGCCTTGCCCTTGAGGGCCTTGGCCTCGTCCGTGCCGAGCTTCTCCAGGCGCTTGTCGATCTCGGTGTCCACACGGGACACGAAGAACGAGGCCACCGAACGGATCTCGGACAGGTCCAGGCCCGCCGCCTTGGCCTTCTCCAGACCGGCGAGGTAGGCGTCCATCACCTCGCGGTAGCGCTCCAGCGAGAAGATCAGCGTGACGTTGACGCTGATGCCCAGACCGATCACCTCGGTGATGGCCGGCAGGCCCGCCTTGGTGGCCGGGATCTTGATCAGCGTGTTCGGGCGGTCCACCAGCCACGCCAGCTGCTTGGCCTCGGCGACCGTCGCCACGGTGTTGTGCGCCAGCCGCGGGTCCACCTCGATGGAGACCCGGCCGTCCTGGCCACCGGTGGCGTCGAAGACCGGGCGCAGCACATCGGCCGCGTCCCGGACGTCCGCCGTGGTGATCATGCGGATGGCTTCCTCGACGGTGACCTTGCGGGCGGCGAGGTCGGCGACCTGCTGCTGGTAGCCGTCGCCCGAGGAGATCGCCTTCTGGAAGATCGACGGGTTGGTGGTGACGCCGACGACGTGCTGCTGGTCGATCAGCTCGGCCAGATTGCCGGACGTGATGCGCTTGCGCGACAGGTCGTCCAGCCAGATCGCCACGCCTTCGTCGGAGAGGCGCTTGAGTGCGTCTGTCATGGGTTCTGCATCTCCTACTTGTCGTATACGGGCGTCAGCGCGCGGCGGCGGCGATCGATTCCCGGGCGGCGGCGGCCACCGCTTCCGGGGTGAAGCCGAACTCGCGGAAGAGGAGCTTGCCGTCGGCCGAGGCGCCGAAGTGCTCCAGCGACACGATCCGGCCGGCGTCGCCGACGTAGCGGTACCAGGTCAGGCCGATGCCCGCCTCCACCGCCACCCGCGCCTTCACGGACGGCGGCAGCACGCTGTCCTTGTACGCCTGGTCCTGCTCCTCGAACCACTCCACCGACGGCATCGACACCACGCGGGTCGGGACGCCCTCGGCCTGCAGCTGCTCGCGCGCCGCCACGGCCAGCTGCACCTCGGAACCGGTGGCGATCAGCACGACCTGCGGCTCGGCGGCCGCGCCGTCGGCCCCTTCGGCCTCGAAGCGGACGTAGCCGCCCTTGGCGGTGTTCTCGTCGGCCTCGTACGTCGGCACGCCCTGGCGGGTCAGCGCCAGACCGTGCGGGGCGCCCACGCGGAACTCCTTCGTCCAGCGGCGCATGATCTCGCGCCAGGCGAGCGCGGTCTCGTTGGCGTCGGCCGGGCGCACGACGTTCAGGCCCGGGATGGCGCGCAGCGAGGCCAGGTGCTCGACCGGCTGGTGGGTCGGGCCGTCCTCGCCCAGACCGATGGAGTCGTGCGTCCACACGTACGTCACCGGCAGGTGCATCAGGGCCGACAGCCGGACGGCGTTGCGCATGTAGTCGGAGAACACCAGGAAGGTGCCGCCGTAGATGCGGGTGTTGCCGTGCAGCGCGATGCCGTTCATCTCCGCGGCCATGGAGTGCTCGCGGATGCCGAAGTGGACGGTGCGGCCGTACGGGTCGGCGCCCGGCAGCGGGTTGCCCTCCGGCAGGAACGACGAGGTCTTGTCGATCGTGGTGTTGTTCGACCCGGCGAGGTCGGCGGAGCCGCCCCACAGCTCGGGGACGACCGCGCCCAGCGCCTGGAGGACCTTGCCGGAGGCGGCACGGGTGGCCACCGCCTTGCCGGTCTCGAAGGACGGGATGTGGTCCTCCCAGCCTTCGGGCAGCTTGCCCGCGGCGATCCGGTCGAACTCGGCGGCGCGCTCGGGGTTGGCGGTGCGCCAGGCGGCGAACGACTTCTCCCACTCGGCGCGGGCCTCGCGGCCGCGGTCCAGGGCGCGGCGGGTGTGCGCCAGCACCTCGTCGGCGACGTCGAACGACTTCTCCGGGTCGAAGCCCAGCACCCGCTTGGTGGCGGCCACCTCCTCGTCGCCCAGCGCGGAGCCGTGCGCGGCCTCGGTGTTCTGGGCGTTGGGGGCCGGCCAGGCGATGATCGAGCGGACCGCGATGAACGACGGGCGCTCGGTCTCCGCCTTGGCGGCCTCCAGAGCCTTGGCCAGACCGGCCGGGTCCAGGTCGCCGTTGGGCAGCTGCTCGACGCGCTGGACGTGCCAGCCGTACGCCTCGTAGCGCTTGAGGGTGTCCTCGGAGACGGCGGTCTGGGTGTCGCCCTCGATGGAGATGTGGTTGTCGTCCCACAGCATGACGAGGTTGCCGAGCTTCTGGTGGCCGGCCATGGAGGACGCCTCGGCGGCGATGCCCTCCTGGAGGCAGCCGTCACCGGCGATGACGTACACCATGTGGTCGAAGGGGGAGGTGCCCTGCGCCGCGTCGGGGTCGAACAGGCCGCGCTCGTAGCGGGACGCCATCGCCATGCCGACCGCGTTGGCGACACCCTGGCCCAGCGGGCCGGTGGTGGTCTCCACGCCGGTGGTGTGGCCGTACTCCGGGTGGCCCGGGGTCTTCGAGCCCCAGGTGCGGAAGCCCTCCAGGTCCGCCAGCTCCAGGCCGTAACCGGCCAGGAAGAGCTGGATGTAGAGGGTCAGGCTGGAGTGGCCCGCGGAGAGGACGAACCGGTCGCGGCCGGTCCAGTCCGCGTCGGCGGGGTCGTGCCGCATCAGCTTCTGGAAGAGAACGTAGGCGGCGGGCGCCAGGCTCATGGCCGTACCCGGATGGCCGTTACCGACCTTCTGCACGGAATCCATGGCCAGGACGCGGACGGTGTCCACCGCCCGCTGGTCCAGTTCGGTCCACTCGAAATCTGTGGTGGTCGGCTTGGTGCTCACCCTGAGTCAGGGCTCCTCTCCACATGTCGAACTCGGACGGCAGATCCGCCCAGGCGGTGTCGAGCCTACCCCCGCGCATACGCCCGCCTTTTCGACGCTCAGTCGGCGATTCAGGCGCTCAGTCGGTGCTCAGTCGGCGGTCCTGGCGCTCACCCGGCGGGTGGTGTCGCACGCGCGGGAACATCTGTCGCTTCGGGCAACCAAAACGGCACTCGGGGCATTCCCGACGCCGACCGCGCCCCGGGGCTTCCCCTAGTCCAGACTGCCGGGCCGCGAGCGCCTCCGCCTCCCGGGCGCCCGGTGGACGAGCCGGGAAAGCTCCGGACAAACCGCCGTCCGGCCCGTCCGGGGAGGCGCCGTGGCCGCCCCGTGGCCGGGCGCCCAACACGACCCCACCCCCGCGAGAGCCGCCGTATGGCCAACGTCTAAAGTGGCGTGGTAAGCGCAAGCCTTTACCGGGTGTTCACCGCCGGCGGAGCTTGCTGGCCTCATCTCCGCGGCTGCGGCCGCAGACGTTACTTCCAGGGGTGTGCGTGACGGCCGTCGAAACCCGTCCTGCGGGGGGGCTCTCTCAGGTCCCCGGGAGTCCCGGTAACCGGCCGTTCGGGGCCCGGCTCAAGGGGTTCATCGCACTGACCAAGCCGCGGGTCATCGAACTGCTGCTGATGACGACGGTGCCGGTGATGTTCCTGGCGGCCGGCGGGGTGCCGGACCTGTGGCTGGTCCTCGCCACCTGCGTCGGCGGCTACCTCTCCGCCGGCGGCGCCGCCGCGTACAACATGTACCTCGACCGCGACATCGACGCGATGATGGACCGCACCTCCCAGCGTCCGCTGGTGACGGGCGTGGTCTCGCCGCGCGAGTGCCTGGTCTTCGCCACCGCCCTCGCGGTCGGCTCCACCGCGTGGTTCTGGTTCCTCGTCAACCCGCTGTCGGCGATGCTCTCCCTCGGAGCGCTGCTCTTCTACGTCGTCGTCTACACGATGATCCTCAAGCGGCGGACGAGCCAGAACATCGTCTGGGGCGGCATCGCGGGCTGTATGCCCGTCTTCATCGGCTGGTCCTCGGTGACCAACACGGTCTCCTGGGCGTCGTTCATCCTCTTCCTCGTCATCTTCTTCTGGACGCCGCCGCATTACTGGCCGCTGTCGATGAAGGTGACCGACGACTACAAGCGGGTCGGCGTGCCGATGCTGCCGGCGGTCGCG
The DNA here is from genome assembly GCF_051603415.1 of Streptomyces sp. S186. NCBI lineage: Bacteria > Bacillati > Actinomycetota > Actinomycetes > Kitasatosporales > Streptomycetaceae > Streptomyces > Streptomyces sp. S186. The sequence continues at coordinate 6,277,433 of NZ_CP193932.1, forward strand.
GGCAACAAGGTCGTCGCCCGGCAGATCGTCGTCTACAGCTGGGTGATGGTGGCGGTCTCGCTGCTGCTCCAGCCGCTGGGCTACACCGGCTGGTTCTACACGGGCGTCGCGCTCGCCTGCGGCGGCTTCTGGCTGTGGGAGGCGCACGCCCTGCAGTCCCGCGCCAAGGCGGGCGTCACCGGCGCCAAGCTCAAGGAGATGCGGCTCTTCCACTGGTCGATCACCTACGTGTCGCTGCTCTTCGTCGCGGTCGCGGTGGACCCCTTCCTGCGCTGAGGCAGGCGTCGACGGCCGACCAACGGGCGGGTTCTCCCGGGCCGTTGAGGGAGTTCGGCGACCGGGCCCGGGACGGTCCGTCGGCAGGTGTGGGGGATCACCCTCACAAAAGCGCTACCGGTGGGTAGCATGCTGACCATGGCAGACACCCAGCACGCGGACGAGCAGGCGGCGGGCGGCCCGGCCGCCGCGACCACGGCCGAGAAGCGGGCCGACAAGCAGGCGGCCCGGCTCGCCCGGCAGATCCGCGCCTTCGCGAGCACGCACGGCGGTGCCGCCGAGGGCCAGCTCGCCCACATCGGCCGCGGCCGCACCCGGATCGCCCTGGTCGGCGCCAACGGCGAGTGGGGCAACCTCGTCGCGGACAGCTACGCCGCCGCCAAGAAGGCCGCCGAGCAGGCCGGCATCGCCCTCCAGGACGACTTCGACGGCGAGCTGGCCGCCAAGGTCCGCACCGGCCGCTACGAGTGGTCCCGGATGGCCGGTATCCAGCTGGGCGGCCCGGCCAACGCCTGAGCCCGCGCTCCCGCCCCGGTGCCGTGCGCCGGGGCGCATCGCCCGCTACCTCACCACCCGCTCGGCCGTTAAGCTCACCAGGCGCGGTGGACCGGCCACGCCCGGCGGGCTGACGGCGAGGAGAGGCGGATGGACACACTCCCCCCGCTCATCGACCAGTACAGTCACGGTGCCGTCCACGGTGAACTCGGCCTCGGTTCCTTCGAGGCCCATCTGGCCGCCGCCGTCGGTGCCCAGGGTCCGGCCCCCGCGGGCACCAGCCACTTCGACACCCGCACCGGCCTGGCGTTACGCCGCTGGTGCCCTCCGCTGCTCGGCCTGGAGCGGCACTGCCCGCCGGTGCGCTATCTGGCCCGGCGGCGCGAGATCGGCGCCTTCCGCGCGGGCCGGACGCTGCTCCGCGGCAGCGGCATCGGTACGTTCCTGGTGGAGGCCGGCGCACCCGGCGGCCTGACCTCGGCGGCCGAACTCGCCGCCGCCGCGCAGGGCCGCGCCCATGAGGTCGTCCGCCTGGAACCACTCGCCGAACAGGTCGCCGACACCTCCGGCAGCGTCGAATCCTTCCTCGGCTACACCGCCGAGGCCCTCTACTCCGCCGCCCAGCACGCCACCGCCTTCGCCTCCGGCGCCGGCTACTGCGAGGGGCGGGCCCCGGAGGCGGGCGAGGTGCGGCGGGCCGCGGACCGCTGGCTGCGCGGGCGCCGCCCGGGGGAGCCGCTGGGGGAACCGGCGCTCGTCCGGCACCTGTTGTGGAGCGCGGTGGCGACCGGCCTTCCGGTGCAGCTGCACTGTGCCGATCCGCAGCCGCTGGCGGCCTTCCTGCGGGCCACCGCCGGGCTCGGCTGCGACCTCGTCCTGCTGCCCCGGGCCCCGCACCACCGGCGGGCCGCGCAGCTCGCCGCCGTGCACCCGCACGTCTACGCGGACACCGGCCCGTGCCCCGAGGAGACGCTGGGCCAGGCGCCGTTCGGCAAGCTGATGTTCTCCTCGGGGGCGCGCGGGCTGCCCGAGCTCTACGTCACCGCCGCGCGGCTCTTCTCACGGGCCATGGCCCGCGTCGTGGGGGAGTGGACCGCCGAGGGGCTGTGCGCCGCGGCGGACGGGCGGCGGATCACCGAGCTGGTCGGCTCGGGAACCGCGCGCCGGGTCTACCGGCTGGCCCCCGCGGCGTAGGGGTTCCCGGGGCGTCCTAGACCGCGGTGGTGGCGGCCGGCCGGGCCGTCGCGGTCTCTCCGTCGGTGAGTGCGTCCGGTGTGGCGGGCACCGGGCCGCGGTCGCGCAGGGCGAGGAAGATCCGCAGCGTCGCGATCCAGACCAGCGTCGAGCCGAACATGTGCAGCCCGACGACCAGCGTCGGCAGGCTCATGAAGTACTGGACGTAGCCGACGACGCCCTGGAAGGCGAGGGTGCCGAACAGCGCCAGGGTGGCGCGGCGCGGGGCCTGCGGCGCCTTGATGGCGCGCAGGGTGAAGAACAGGGCGACCGAGAGCCCGACGACGATGTAGACGAAGTCGACGTGGAGCTGGGTCACTTCCTGCCAGTCCAGCGGGATCCGGTGGACCTTCCGGGCATCGCCCGCGTGCGGGCCGGTCCCGGTGACGACCGTGCCGATCACCGTGAGGGCGGCCACCGCCACCACCAGCACCCAGGAGAGCTGCCGGACCGCCGGGGACACCAGGTCGCGCGGCTCCTCGTCTCCCTCCTTGGCGCGCTGCCAGGCGAGGACGCAGACGGTCAGCAGGGCGCTGGTGAGCAGGAAGTGCGCGGCGACGAGGTAGGGGTTCAGGCCGGTCAGCACGACGATGCCGCCCCAGACCGCGTTGCCCATCACGATCCAGAACTGCGCCCAGCCGAGCCGGGTGAGCGAGCGGCGGTGTGGCGCACGGGCGCGGGCCGCCACGATGAACACCCCGATGAAGGCGCACAGGACGCCGGTCAGGGTGCGGTTGCCGAACTCGACGAGGCCGTGGATGCCCATCTCGGCGGTCGGGGTGAGGCTGTCCGACGTGCACTGGGGCCACGTCGAGCAACCCAGCCCGGATTCGGTCAGCCGGACCGCGCCGCCGGTCACGACGATGACCACGGCCATCACGACGGTGGCGAGCGCCGCCCGTTCGACGAAGCGCGCGGAGGGCTGCCAGCGGCGGGCGATCAGCTCAAAGGGATTCAGCGTGTTCGGCACGGGAGCCATCGTAGGCGGGCCGCTTGTGCGAGTTTTCACGAGGGTCGGGTCGGGGGCGTTCCGGCCGGTGGGCCGGGGTGTCCGCTACTCCCAGCGGAAGAACCGGGCCGCCGCGCCCAGCCCCAGCACGGCCCAGACCGCGAGGATCCCGAGGTCGGCCCAGGGGAGTCCGGCGCCGTGCTGGAGCACCTCCCGCAGGCCGTCCGAGAGCGCGGAGATCGGCAGGAACTGGAGCACCTGCTGGGCGCCGGCCGGGAACTTGTCCAGCGGGACGATCACCCCGCCGCCGACGAGCAGCAGCAGGAAGACCAGGTTGGCGCCGGCCAGGGTGGCCTCGGCCTTGAGGGTGCCGGCCATCAGCAGGCCCAGCCCGGAGAACGCGGCGGTGCCCAGCAGGAGCAGCAGGACCACGGAGACGGGGTTGCCGTGCGGGGACCAGCCCAGCGCCAGGGCGACCGCGGTCAGCAGGACGACCTGGAGGACCTCGGTGACCAGCACCGCGCAGGTCTTGGCGGTCATCAGCCCCCAGCGCGGCAGCGGCGAGGCGGCCAGCCGCTTGAGCACGCCGTAGCGCCGCTCGAAGCCGGTGGCGATGGCCTGTCCGGTGAACGCCGTGGACAGCACGGCGAGTCCCAGGATGCCCGGGGTGAGGAAGTCCACCGGCTTGCCGGCGCCGGTGTCGATGATGCGGACGGCGGAGAACAGCACCAGCAGCAGCGTCGGGATGATGACGGTCAGCAGCAGCTGCTCGCCGTTGCGCAGCAGCATCCTGGTCTCCAGGGCGGCCTGCGCGCGGATCATCCGGGGCAGCGGGGCCGCCCCGGGGCGCGGGGCGAAGGTGCCGGTGGCGGCGCCGGCACCGGTCTCGACGGCGGTCATGCGCGCAGCTCCTTGCCCGTCAGTTCCAAGCTGTGCCTTCCCGGGGGACGCCCCCCGGACCCCCGGCCGTGAGACGTGTGGGCCGACCTCATGAGCGCAGCTCCTTGCCCGTGAGTTCCAGAAAGACATCTTCCAGGGTGTGGCGCTCGACGGCTATCGCGTCGGGCAGCACGCCGTTCTGGGCGCACCACGAGGCCACGGTGGCCAGCAGTTGCGGGTCGATCCGGCCCTGGACGCGGTAGGTGCCGGCGGTGAGTTCGGCGGCGGCGCACTCGGCGGGCAGGGCCTTGAGGAGCGAGGCGAGGTCCAGGCCGGGGCGGCCGGAGAAGCGCAGGCTGTTCTCGGCGCCGCCCCGGCACAGCTCCTCGGGGCTGCCCTGGGTGACGACCCGGCCGCCGTCGATGATCGCGACGTCGTCGGCGAGCTGCTCGGCCTCGTCCATGAAGTGGGTGGTCAGCACCACGCTGACGCCGTCGGCGCGCAGCTCCCGGACGAGGTCCCAGGTGGCGCGGCGGGCCTGCGGGTCGAGGCCGGCCGTCGGCTCGTCCAGGAACACCAGCTCGGGGCGGCCGACCACGGCCATCGCCAGCGCCAGGCGCTGCTGCTGGCCGCCGGAGAGCCGCCGGTAGGGCGTCCGTCCACAGCTGCCCAGGCCCAGCCGCTCGATCAGTCCGGGTACGTCGAGGGGGTGGGCGTGCAGGGTGGCGGTGTGCCGCAGCATCTCCTCGGCCCGGGCGCCGGCGTAGACGCCGCCCGACTGGAGCATCACGCCGATCCGGGGCCGCAGCGCGGCGGCGTCGGCGACCGGGTCCAGGCCCAGGACGCGGACCCGTCCGGCGTCCGGGCGCCGGTAGCCCTCGCAGGTCTCGACGGTGGTGGTCTTCCCGGCGCCGTTGGGGCCGAGGACGGCGGTCACGGTGCCGCGTGCGACGGTGAGGTCGAGCCCGTCCACGGCGGTCTTGGCGCCGTACCGCTTGACCAGGCCGACGACCTCGACGGCGGGCTCGCCGGCGGAGCGGGGGGCGTCCCCCGGGGAGGTGCTGGGCATGCCGGGAAGTCTACGGAGCGGGCCGGGGCGCGGGGAGCGGGGGCCGGAACTGCTCCGGGATCGGGACGAGACGAGTGGATGCGCGGGCGGCCTCCGGGCGACCGGCGATGGTTCCGGAGCGTGACGAAAGGCCCCGAAATTAGGTAACCCTTAGTGACGGAGGCCACCGGTCCGTGATCCGGTACAGGCTTGAATCGATTTGACGAATTACGCAACAATGGCGTTGTGAAAAACGTGCGCGAGGACCGGAAGAGGCCAACGGCCCGGCAGACCGCCGGCCCCGTTTCGTCCGCCCCTGCCCACGACGACCAGCACGGCACCCGCAATCGCGTCGCTCGCTCCATCCTCGACCACGGCCCGTCCACCGCGGCCGAGCTGGCCCTCCGGCTGGAGCTGACCCAGGCCGCCGTCCGCCGCCATCTGGACGCGCTGGTCGCCGAGGGCGTCGTCGAGCCCCGGGAGAAGCGGGTCTACGGCGCCCGCGGCCGCGGCCGCCCGGCCAAGGCGTTCGCCCTCACCGACTGCGGACGGGACGCCTTCGACCAGTCCTACGACGACCTCGCCGCCGACGCGCTGCGCTGGATCGCGCAGAGCGCGGGCGGCGGCGCCGAGGGCGAGGCGGCGGTCGCCGCGTTCGCCCGCGCCCGGATGGCCGCGCAGGCCGAGAGCTACCGCGAGGCGGTCGAGAGCGCCGAGCCCGAGGCCCGCACCCAGGCCCTGGCGAAGGCGTTGACCGCGGACGGGTACGCTGCTACGGCGCGCAGCGCGCCCAATCCCCAGCTCGGTGAACAGCTCTGCCAGCACCACTGCCCGGTCGTCCACGTCGCCGAGCAGTACCCGCAGCTGTGCGAGGCGGAGACCGAGGTCTTCTCCCGATTGCTCGGGACCCACGTACAGCGCCTTGCCACCATCGCCCACGGCGACGGGGTGTGCACGACCTTCGTCCCGAAGGCCGGCGCCGGCAAGGCGGCTCACCGCACCGGTGAGCGCCCCACACAGACCACCACAGCATCTGCAAGCACGGCCGGGAGGAACCCCGCATGACGCTCCCCACGGAGACTGCTCACCCTGAGCTCGAGGGGCTGGGCAACTACGAATACGGCTGGGCCGACTCCGACGTCGCCGGTGCCTCGGCCAAGCGCGGCCTCTCCGAGGAGGTCGTCCGCGACATCTCGGCGAAGAAGAACGAGCCGGAGTGGATGCTCAAGCTGCGGCTGAAGGGCCTGAAGCTGTTCGACAAGAAGCCCATGCCGACCTGGGGCTCCGACCTCTCGGGCATCGACTTCGACAACATCAAGTACTTCGTCCGCTCCACCGAGCAGCAGGCCGCCTCCTGGGAGGACCTGCCCGAGGACATCAAGAACACCTACGACAAGCTCGGCATCCCCGAGGCGGAGAAGCAGCGCCTGGTCGCCGGTGTCGCCGCGCAGTACGAGTCGGAGGTCGTCTACCACCAGATCCGCGAGGACCTGGAGAAGCAGGGCGTCATCTTCCTGGACACCGACACCGCGCTGAAGGAGCACCCGGAGCTCTTCCAGGAGTACTTCGGCACCGTCATCCCGGTCGGTGACAACAAGTTCGCCTCGCTGAACACCGCGGTGTGGTCCGGCGGCTCGTTCATCTACGTGCCCAAGGGCGTCCACGTCGACATCCCGCTGCAGGCCTACTTCCGGATCAACACCGAGAACATGGGCCAGTTCGAGCGGACGCTGATCATCGTGGACGAGGACGCCTACGTCCACTACGTCGAGGGCTGCACCGCCCCGATCTACAAGTCCGACTCGCTGCACTCGGCCGTCGTCGAGATCATCGTGAAGAAGGGCGGCCGCTGCCGCTACACGACGATCCAGAACTGGTCGAACAACGTCTACAACCTCGTCACCAAGCGCGCCGTCGCCTACGAGGGCGCGACGATGGAGTGGGTCGACGGCAACCTCGGCTCCAAGGTCACCATGAAGTACCCCGCGGTCTACCTCATGGGCGAGCACGCCAAGGGCGAGACCCTGTCCATCGCCTTCGCGGGCGAGGGCCAGCACCAGGACGCCGGCTCCAAGATGGTCCACATGGCGCCCAACACCTCGTCCAACATCGTCTCCAAGTCGGTGGCGCGGGGCGGCGGCCGGACCTCCTACCGCGGCCTGGTCGAGATCGGCGAGGGCGCCGCGGGCTCCAAGTCCAACGTGCTGTGCGACGCGCTGCTGGTGGACACCATCTCCCGCTCCGACACCTACCCCTACGTCGACGTCCGCGAGGACGACGTGTCCATGGGCCACGAGGCGACGGTCTCCAAGGTCAGCGAGGACCAGCTCTTCTACCTGATGAGCCGCGGTCTGAGCGAGCAGGAGGCGATGGCGATGATCGTGCGCGGTTTCGTCGAGCCGATCGCCCGCGAGCTGCCGATGGAGTACGCGCTGGAGCTCAACCGGCTGATCGAGCTGCAGATGGAAGGCGCGGTCGGCTGACCCCGGCCCCCGCAGCGAACGACTCCCTGAGAACGCAGAAAGCGAGCTAGACGACAGCCATGGCTGAGGCTCAGACGACCATCCCGGCGGGTTCCACGACCACCGGCTCCATCGCGGTGGCCGCGGAGTCCACCGTCGCCACCCGGATGAGCGCACCGCCGTCCTTCGACGTGGCGGACTTCCCCGTCCCGCACGGCCGCGAGGAGGAGTGGCGGTTCACGCCGCTCGCCCGGCTGCGCGGGCTGCACGACGGCACCGCCACCGCCGGCGGCCCGGACCTGAAGATCGACATCAGCGCGCCCGAGGGCGTCACCCACGAGCTCGTCGACCGCGCCGACCCGCGGGTCGGCAAGGCCGGCAAGCCGGTGGACCGGGTCGCCGCCCAGGCGTACAGCGCCTTCGAGAAGGCGTCCGTGGTCACCGTCCCCAAGGAGACCGTGCTCACCGAGCCGATCCGGATCCGGGTGCACGGCGAGGGCGGCACCGCCTTCGGCCACCAGGTCGTGGAGCTGGGCGCGTTCGCCGAGGCCGTGGTCGTCATCGACCACACCGGTGCCGGCGTGCTCGCCGCCAACGTCGACTACCTCCTCGGCGACGGCGCCAAGCTGACCGTGGTCTCCGTCCAGGACTGGGACGACACCGCCGTCCACTGCGGCCAGCACAACGCCCTGATCGGCCGGGACGCCACCTTCAAGTCCGTGGTCGTCACCTTCGGCGGCGACCTCGTCCGCCTGCACCCGCGGATCGACTACAAGGGTCCCGGCGGCGAGGCCGAGCTCTACGGCCTGTACTTCACCGAACAGGGCCAGCACCAGGAGCACCGCCTCTTCGTCGACCACGACACCCCCAACTGCCGCTCGCACGTGACGTACAAGGGCGCCCTCCAGGGCCAGGACGCGCACGCGGTGTGGATCGGCGACGTGCTGATCCAGGCGGCGGCCACCGGCACCGACACCTACGAGCTCAACCGCAACCTCGTCCTCACCGACGGCGCGCGGGTCGACTCGGTGCCCAACCTGGAGATCGAGACCGGCGAGATCGTCGGCGCCGGCCACGCCTCGGCGACCGGCCGGTTCGACGACGAGCAGCTCTTCTACCTGATGGCCCGCGGCATCCCGGCCGACGAGGCGCGCCGCCTGGTGGTCCGCGGCTTCTTCGCCGAGCTGGTCCAGCAGATCGGCGTCCCGGACGTCGAGGAGCGCCTGATGAACAAGATCGAATCCGAGCTGGAAGCGTCCGCGGCATGACCTACGTACGCGCAGCCGCGCTGAGCGAGCTGGAGGAGGACACCCCGAAGAGGGTGGAGATCGACGGCACGCCGGTCTCGCTCGTCCGCACCGAGGGCGAGGTGTTCGCGATCAACGACATCTGCTCGCACGCGAACGTCTCCCTCTCCGAGGGCGAGGTCGAGGACTGCTCGATCGAGTGCTGGCTGCACGGCTCCAGCTTCGACCTGCGCACCGGCAAGCCGTCCGGCCTCCCCGCGACGCGCCCCGTCCCCGTTTACCCCGTAAAGATCGAAGGGGACGACGTGCTCGTCTCCGTCACCCAGGAGTCCTGAGTCACCCATGGCAACGCTTGAGATCCACGACCTGCACGTCTCCGTCGAGGCCGAGAACGGCCAGCGCGAGATCCTGAAGGGCGTCGACCTGACCGTGAAGCAGGGCGAGACGCACGCCATCATGGGCCCCAACGGCTCCGGCAAGTCGACCCTCGCCTACTCCCTCGCGGGTCACCCCAAGTACACGATCACCGGCGGCACCGTCACCCTCGACGGCGAGGACGTCCTGGAGATGTCCGTCGACGAGCGCGCCCGGGCCGGCGTCTTCCTCGCCATGCAGTACCCGGTCGAGGTCCCCGGCGTCTCGGTCTCCAACTTCCTGCGCACCTCCGCCACCGCCATCCGCGGCGAGGCCCCCAAGCTGCGGACGTGGGTCAAGGAGGTCAAGGAGGCCATGGAGCGCCTCCAGATGGACCCCGCCTTCGCCGAGCGCAACGTCAACGAGGGCTTCTCCGGCGGCGAGAAGAAGCGCCACGAGATCCTCCAGCTGGAGCTGCTCAAGCCGAAGATCGCGATCCTCGACGAGACCGACTCCGGCCTCGACGTCGACGCGCTGCGCATCGTCTCCGAGGGCGTCAACCGCGTCCGCGAGACCGGGGAGGTCGGCACCCTGCTGATCACCCACTACACGCGCATCCTGCGCTACATCAAGCCCGACCACGTCCACGTCTTCGCCAACGGCCGGATCGCCGAGTCCGGCGGCCCGGAGCTGGCGGACAAGCTGGAGGCCGAGGGCTACGAGGCTTACGTGAAGGGTGGTACGACCGCGTGACACAGCTGCCGGGCCTCCTCGACACAGAGGCGATCCGCAAGGACTTCCCCCTCCTGGACCGCCAGGTCCACGACGGCAAGAAGATCGTGTACCTGGACAACGCGGCGACCTCGCAGAAGCCGCGCCAGGTGCTGGACGCCCTGAGTGCCTACTACGAACGCCACAACGCCAACGTCCACCGCGGCGTGCATGTGCTCGCCGAGGAGGCCACGGCGCTGTACGAAGGCGCCCGCGACAAGGTCGCCGCCTTCGTCAACGCACCGAGCCGCGACGAGGTCATCTTCACCAAGAACGCCTCGGAGTCGCTCAACCTCGTGGCCAACATGCTCGGTTGGGCCGACGAGCCCTACCGTGTGGACCGCGACACCGAGATCGTCATCACGGAGATGGAGCACCACTCCAACATCGTTCCGTGGCAGCTGCTCTCGCAGCGCACCGGCGCGAAGCTGAAGTGGTTCGGGCTGACCGACGACGGCCGGCTGGACCTCTCGGACATCGACGAGGTCATCACCGAGCGCACCAAGGTCGTCTCCTTCACCCTGGTGTCCAACCTCCTGGGCACCGTCAACCCGGTCGAGACGATCGTCCGCCGCGCCCAGGAGGTCGGCGCGCTGGTGGTGATCGACGCCTCGCAGGCCGCGCCGCACATGCCGCTGGACGTGCAGGCGCTGCAGGCCGACTTCGTGGCCTTCACCGGCCACAAGATGTGCGGCCCGACCGGCATCGGCGTGCTGTGGGGCCGCCAGGAGCTGCTGGAGGACCTCCCGCCGTTCCTCGGCGGCGGCGAGATGATCGAGACCGTCTCGATGCACTCCTCCACCTACGCCCCCGCGCCGCACAAGTTCGAGGCCGGTACGCCCCCGATCGCCCAGGCCGTCGGCCTCGGCGCGGCGGTGGACTACCTCACCTCGATCGGCATGGACAGGATCGCCGCGCACGAGCACGCGATCACCGAGTACGCCGTCAAGCGGCTGCTGGAGGTCCCCGACCTGAAGATCATCGGCCCGAGTACGGCCGAGGACCGCGGGGCGACGATCTCCTTCACGCTCGGTGACATCCACCCGCACGACGTGGGCCAGGTCCTCGACGAGCAGGGCATCGCGGTCCGGGTCGGGCACCACTGCGCGCGCCCGGTCTGCCTGCGCTACGGAATTCCCGCGACCACGCGAGCGTCGTTCTATCTGTACTCCACTCCGGCCGAGGTGGACGCCCTGGCCGAGGGCCTGGAGTACGTGCGCAACTTCTTCGGTTAAGCACCGCCTTCGGTCGATGAAGACCGCATGAGCACAGCGGATGAGGACGAGGACTGACTGAGTCGTGAAGCTGGATTCCATGTACCAGGACGTCATCCTGGACCACTACAAGCACCCCCATGGGCGCGGTCTTCGGGACGGCGACGCCGAGGTGCACCACGTCAACCCCACGTGTGGTGACGAGATCACGCTGCGCGTGAAGTACGACGGCACGACGATCGAGGACGTGTCCTACGAGGGCCAGGGCTGCTCCATCAGCCAGGCCAGCGCGTCGGTGCTCAACGACCTCCTCGTCGGCAAGGAGCTCGGCGAGGCGCAGCGGATCCAGGAGACGTTCCTGGAGCTGATGCAGTCCAAGGGCCAGGTGGAGCCGGACGACGCCATGGAGGAGGTGCTGGAGGACGCGGTGGCGTTCGCCGGCGTCTCGAAGTACCCGGCGCGCGTGAAGTGCGCCCTGCTCAGCTGGATGGCCTGGAAGGACGCCACGGCCAAGGCCCTTTCCCAGGAGGCGAAGACCGCATGACCGACACCCCGACCACCACCAAGCCGGCCTCGGAGGACGAGGTCCGCGAGGCGCTGTACGACGTCGTCGACCCCGAGCTGGGCATCGACGTCGTCAACCTCGGCCTGATCTACGGCATTCACATCGACGACGCCAACATCGCCACCGTCGACATGACGCTGACCTCGGCGGCCTGCCCGCTGACCGACGTCATCGAGGACCAGGCGAGGTCCGCCACCGACGGCATCGTCAACGAGCTGAAGATCAACTGGGTCTGGATGCCGCCGTGGGGCCCGGACAAGATCACCGACGACGGCCGCGAGCAGCTGCGGGCGCTGGGCTTCAACGTCTGAGCACCTCGCGCGGTCTCCCGCCGCGCTCGGTGCCACGGCCGTGCCCGCCGGATTTTCCCGGCGGGCACGGCCGTTTTCGTCGTGCACGGGGAAATGCGCCGCCCGCCGTTACAGCACGTGCTCACCGGGCAGCCGTTCCAAGTGGACGCGGTGCGCTAGGGCGCTTCTGACGGATCTCCGTGGAGGAAGGAGCGGCGCCTGGTGCGTGCTCTCGCAAGGCGCCGGGATGGCTTCATAGCGGAGCTATGGAGACATTTCGGCAACGCCGCGAGAGTGCGTGCCAGGCGCCGCGACGCCGCGGAGATCCGTCAGAAGCGCCCTAGGGGTTGGCGGGGGCGCTGGGCGCCGCGGGCGAGCCGGTGGTGACCTCCCGGGGAGGCGCAGGGGAGCGGGTGGCCGGGCGGCCCGGGACCGATCGCTGAGACCGGTTCGCCTCCGCGGGCGGGCTCCGGTTAGGTTTCCAGCATGACCGATGCTGCAACCCCCTCCCGCACGACCGGCGCCGTCGCCGCCGGGCTCGCCACCGTCGCCTCCGACGGCACCGTTCTCGACACCTGGTTCCCCGCGCCCGAGCTGGTCGACGCGCCCGGCCCGGCCGGCACCGAGCAGCTGGCGGACGACCGCGCCGCCGAGCTGCTGGGCGACGCCGTCCGCAAGGCGATCGGCCCCGACCCGGTCCGCGGCGTGGAGGTCGTGGCCGTCCGCACGGTCATCGCCTCCCTGGACGACAAGCCGCTGGACGCGCACGACGCCTACCTGCGTCTCCACCTGCTCAGCCACCGCCTGGTCAAGCCGCACGGCCAGAGCCTGGAGGGCGTCTTCGGCCTGCTGGCCAACGTCGCCTGGACCTCGCTCGGCCCGGTGCCCGTCGACCAGCTGGAGACGGCCCGGCTGAACGCCCGCGCCGAGGGCCTGCACCTCCAGGTCACCAGCGTGGACAAGTTCCCGCGAATGACCGACTACGTGGCGCCCGCCGGCGTCCGGATCGCCGACGCCGACCGGGTGCGGCTCGGCGCCCACCTCGCGGCCGGCACCACCGTCATGCACGAGGGCTTCGTCAACTTCAACGCCGGCACCCTGGGCACCTCGATGATCGAGGGCCGGATCAGCGCGGGTGTCGTGATCGGCGACGGCTCCGACATCGGCGGCGGCGCCTCCACGATGGGCACCCTCTCCGGCGGCGGCAAGCAGATCATCTCGATCGGCGAGCGCTGCCTGCTCGGCGCCGAGTCCGGTATCGGCATCGCGCTGGGCGACGAGTGCGTGGTCGAGGCCGGCCTGTACGTGACCGCGGGCACCCGGGTCACGCTGCCCGACGGCCAGATCGTCAAGGCGCTGGAGCTCTCCGGCGCCGACAACATCCTCTTCCGCCGGAACTCCACCACCGGCACCGTCGAGGCCCGCCCGAACAAGGCGGTCTGGGGCGGTCTGAACGAGATCCTGCACAGCCACAACTGACCGGGCGCCGCCCCGAAGTCGTTGCCCGCCCCGGGCCCGGCGGTCCCTCCGCCGGGCCCGGGGCGTGCCCGCTTCTGGGCCCGGACCGGCCGCCGTGCCGCGCCGATAGGGTGGCCCCATGCGTGATCTGGTCGCGGGGACGCGGTATCTGGGCCGGGGTGTGCGGTGGGCCGCGCGGCACGGCCGGTGGTGGGGGTTCGGGCTGATCCCGGCGCTGATCGCGCTGGTGCTCTACGCGGGGCTGCTCGTGGTGCTGGCCGTGTGGGCCGGCGACGTCGCCGCGTGGGCGACGCCGTTCGCGGACGGCTGGGGCTCCCCGTGGCAGGGGCTGCTGCGCGGGCTGTTCGTGGCGCTGCTGCTGGCCGGCGGGCTGACGCTGTCGGTGCTGACGTTCACCGCCGTCACCCTGCTGATCGGCGACCCCTTCTACGAGTCGCTCTCGGAGCGGGTCGAGGAGAGCGAGGGCGGCTGCCCGCCCGGCCCGGACCGCCCGCTGTGGCGGGAGATCGGTATCGCGCTGCGGGAGATGGTCCATGTCCTGCTGCGCGCCGCCGGGTTCGGGGTGCTGCTCTTCCTCCTGGGCTTTCTGCCGGTCGTCGGGCAGACCGTCGTCCCGGCCGTCGGCTTCTGCGTCTCCGGCTTCTTCCTCGCCGTGGAGCTGACCACGGTGGCGATGCAGCGCCGGGAGGTGCCGGTCCGCGAGCGGCTGCGGCTGCTGCGCGGCCGGCTCGGGCTGGCGGTCGGCTTCGGGACGCCGCTGGTGCTGCTGTTCCTGATCCCGTTCGTGGCGGTGCTGCTGATGCCGGGCGCGGTCGCGGGGGCCACCCTGCTGGTGCGGGACCTGGTCCCCGTAGGGGCGGACGCCGGGGCGGCGGCCGGCGGGGACGAGCCCGAGGGGCGGTCCGTGCCCGCCGCCCGGTGACGCGTCCGACGGCGCCCGGAAACGACGGAGCGGCCGCCGCACCAGCCGGTGCGGCGGCCGCTCGGGCGTACTGCCCTACCCGCGTCAGTCAGCCTTGCGCGACCGCGGCTTCAGGTCCTGGGTACGCTCGGCGGCGGACTCCGGCGACTGCGACCGGTGCTGTTCGGAGCGCCGCTCGGCGGCCCGGTCCTGCTTGCCCGACTTACGGTTCTGCGACTTCGGCATCATGACTCCTTTTGTCTCGCCGAGAGTGGTGCTTACACAGCCCAGTACCGCACCCCCGGGCGCGGTTGGCCCCCGGGGGTGGGCCGGTGGAGTGACGAGACGGTCACCCCGGGTGAGGTGAGGGAGGTGAGCGCGGTGCGTCAGGGCTTGATCCGCAGCACCTGCGGGTCGTGGTCGCTGGCCTGGTCCGCGTACTCGGCGTTGACGTGCACGATGTCGTAGTCGGCCCGGGTCAGCGCCCTGCTGGTCAGCAGGTGGTCCAGCACCTGCGAGTTGCCCTGGTAGATGTAGCTGTAGCGCTCGGCCGGCGGCAGCTTGGTGACCTGGTCGGTGAGCACCCCGCCGGTGGTGAGGGTCTTCAGCGCGGGTGAGAACTGGTAGTCGTTGAGGTCCCCGGCCACCACCACCTCGGCCTTGGGGTCCTTGGCCAGCAGCTGCTTCACGAAGCCGTTGACGATCCCGGCCTGGGCGGTGCGCTGGGTCTCCGAGGTCCGGGCCGGCGGCTGGAAACGGCTGTCCAGACCCTGGTCGCCGCCCTTGGAGTTGAAGTGGTTGGCGATCACGAAGACCCGGCGGCCGGGCCTGCTCCGCAGCGCGAACTCGCCGACCAGCGGCTTGCGGCTGCTCCGCCACGCCGCGTCGCCCGGCGCGATCCGGCCCGGCGACACCGACAGTCCGGCCCGGCCGTGGTCGTCGACGACCTTCACCGGCGTGGTCGCGTCGCCGCCCTTGACGTCGGTGAACGCCACCCGCTTCGGGTTGAAGAGGAACACCACCCGGATGTTGCCGCCGGGCTGGCCGCCGTCCTCGTCGTTCCGCGGGTCGATCGACCGCCACCGGTACGCCGGGCCGCCGGCCGCCTTGACGGCGTCGGTGAGCTTCTTCAGGGTGACCCCGGCGGTCACCGTGCCGTCGTCCTCGGCGCCGCTGTCGTCCTGGACCTCCTCCAGGGCGACCACGTCGGGCGCGGCGAGGTTGTGCACCAGCCCCTTCGCCAGCCGGTCGAACTTCTCCCGCGGGTTGTCCGGCGCGAGGTTCTCGACGTTGTACGTGGCCACCGCCAGCTCGTCGGCGGTCTGCTTGCGGGTGACCTCGGGCGCCGGCGGGTGGGCGGCGAGCCGGCCCAGTTCGGTGGCCTGGACGGTGTAGCCGCCGAAGTTGTCGTAGTCCAGCGGTCCCGCGGTGGTGCCGGTCAGCCGGTCGCCGACGTCCGCCACCGGGAACGGCCGTTGGGAGAAGGGGATCAGCGACTGGACCTTGATCCGGCCGCCGTTGGGGTCGGCGTAGGAGCCGTAGAGGGTGCCGCCGCGGGGGGTGCGGTTGTGGCCGGGGGTGGCGGTCACCCACAGCTCGTGGTGGGTGTTGGTGGGGCCGACGACCGGGGCGTCGGAGAGCGTGACCCGCATGCCCTCCAGCGACTCCAGCCGGTCCAGGGCGTACGTGGCCGGCCGCAGGGGCAGCGACTCGATGCTCCGGCCGCCCGCGGCGGGCGCGTAAGTCGCGGGAATCGCGGAGGCGTTGAGCCTGACCGGGGCCGGCAGTGGCTGGTGCGCCGCGGTGACCTGCCAGGTGGCGTCGGTGATCTCGGTGACGGACTGGCCGCCGGCGTTCCTGCCGCCCGGGTAGTACTCGCTGACCGTGCCGCCGAAGGTGAGCGCGTCGCCGACCGCGACCTTCGGCGTCTCCTTGCCGGTGAAGACGAAGACCGCCTCGCTGGTGGCCGGGTCGTCGTCCGGGTGCGGGTCCTGCACCCAGAAGCCGCGCGACGAGCCGAACGCCCGGATCGCGGTCACGGTGCCGGGCACGCCGTCGACCTGCTTGCCGGCCAGCGGGGATATCCGGGTCCTGCCCTGTATGTCGTGGATCCGGGTGCCGGCCGCCGCGGCGGACTGCGTGCTGAGCAGTCCGCCGGCGAGGGCGGCACAGGCGGCGGCCGCGGTGAGGGCGGCCGGTCTGCGGAGCGTACGACGGGATGGCATCCAAGCCTCCGGAGAAAGGGGGGGTAGGGGGGTGGAAGAGGTGGCGGAGCGGGGCCGGAGCTCGCGCTACGCGCGTCAATCTCTTGTGCGCGCAAGGGAGTTGTCAAGGTTCTCCGGGTGGACGGGAGCGTACGGGAGGGTGAACCGCCCGACATGGGGAGAATTCCGTCTACGCTTGGGCGGCGCACAAGCCGACGTCCGTCCGAGGAGCTGAGCCAGATGTCCGCAGACCGCCCCACGATGCCGCCGGTGCGGCTGCACCCCGAAGCGGAGCTGGCCCGGGCCGCGCTGAGTGCCCCGCTGCTGGCCCGCGCCGCCCGGCTCGCCCGCTGGGCGGAGTCCGGCGTCCCGGTCGGCGTCGGCGGCGAGCTGCTGGCCAAGCCGCTGGCCGCCGCCACCGAGCACCTGGGTCTGGCCGGCGACGAGGACGGCCCCTCCTACACCGCCGAGGCATGGCAGCTGGCGGTGGACACCGGGCTGGTCGAGATCACCGAGCACGAGGACGGTGACGCCGAGGAGGCCGCGAACCTCCCCGACGACGCCGCGGTCGGCACCGCCACCCCCGGCGAGGAGCTGGGTCTGCTCACCGCCGGCAGCCCCCAGGACGTCCTGGACATCTGGCTCGGCGGCATGGAGACGGTGCTCGCCGACGCGGTCGCCCCGGACCTCTCCGACATCGCCGAGCAGCTCGCCGAGGGCGGCGAACTGGACCTGGACGCCCTCGACTGGAACCCCGAGGAGGAGGCCGAGCTGCTGGACGGCATCCTCGGCAACCTCTACCTCCTCGGCGCGCTGAACGAGCAGCCTGACCAGGACGTCCCGCTGCCCGCGCTGGCCGCCTCCATGATCGTCCCGGACGACATGGACGAGCCCACCGACGAGGTCCTCGAAGAGGTCTCCGAGGCGATGATGCGGCTCGACGACCAGTTCCGGGTGCTGGAGCCGATCGGGCTGGTCGTCTACCGGCCCGTCGACGAGGCGCTCATCGAGGAGCTGGACGAGGAGGGCGAGACGGTCAGGGCCGCCGAGCCGCTGGCGGACGAGGACGTCGCCCGGTACGGCATGGTCCGGCTCACCCCGCTCGGTGTGTGGGCGGTTCGCGCCCGGATGCTGGACGCCGGCGTGGAGGCCCCGGCCGTCGGCGACCTCACCGAAAAGGACGCCGAGGTCCTGCTGGAGGCGCTGCCCGACTACCCCGAGGCGCTGGCGCAGGCGGAGGCCGAGCAGTGGCTGGCCGCCCGCACCCCGCTGGACGCCGCCCGGGGCCTGCTCGCGGCGGCCCGCGGCGACGACGACCGCGGCCCGCTGCGCCGGCTCGCCGCCCAGCAGGCCCTCTCGCTGGTCGGCCTCGAAGCCGAGCCGGCGCTGCGCGAGGTCCTCGACGACCGCCACCTGGGCGGACTGGCGCGGGTCTGGCTCGCCGAGCGGGCGCTGCCCGGCATCCCCGAGCCGTCCCAGGACATGGTCTTCTGGCTGACGGTGGACACCATCGCGGCCCAGCTGGGCGACACCGGCGACGAGGCGGCGGCCGAACTCAGCGATCTGGTGCGGGCCCTGACCGAGCAGCACAGCGGGTTCTTCGACGCGGTCTGGCGGGTGGACCACCCGGCCACCGCGGAGGTGCTGGAGGCCATGGGCCGGCTGCACCCGGACCGGAAGGCCGCCAAGGAAGCCCGCAAGGCCGCCTTCAAGGCGCGCTCGCGGCGCGCCGACTAGGCGGAAAAGCCAGGGTCTCCTCGGTGCGCGCCCCGGCTCAGCCGGCCGGTGCGCGCGCTCCGGCCCGGTGGGTCGCCACTCAGCCCTTCGGGGCCGCCGCCGTGATCAAGTAGTAGTCCAGCAGCCCCGTCTGATAGGCCGTCAGGTACTGCCGGGGCCATTTGTCGCGCAGCTCGGGCCGCTGCTCCATGTAGCGGTCGTAGGGCTCCCAGACGCCGTCGCCGATCGGTGTCACCGCGACGTCCCGCAGGCCGGCCTCGGCGAACGTGGCGGCCACGTCGTCCACCAGGTGCGGGACGTCCAGCCCGTCGGCGTACGGCGGCAGCAGCTGCGGCAGCACCCGGACCGCGTCCGGGACCCGGGCGAAGAACGTGGTCAGCGCGAACCGCCCGTCCGGGCGCAGCACCCGCACCGCCTCCCGCGCGAAGCCGGCCAGGTCGCGGAAGTGCTGGGCGGCCTCGACGGAGTAGACGAAGTCGGCGCAGGCGTCCGGCAGCGGCATCCGCTGGGCCGGGCCGAGCACGAACTCCAGCCGGCGGGGGCCGGCGTCCTCGCGGAGCAGGTCGGCGTTGGCCTCCAGGGCGCGGGCGATCTGGTCCGGATGGGCGTCCAGACCGATCACCGAGCCGAAGTCGAACTCCCGCAGGGCCAGCGCACAGCCCAGCCCGCGCCCGCAGCCGACCTCCAGGGCGGTGCGGCCGCGCGGCCGGTCGTAGGTGTCCAGCACCAGTCGGTAGAGGTCCTGCTCGCTGCGGAGCCGGTCGTCCTCGGTCAGCGGGCGGTCCGCCGGCTCGGGGAGCCAGCCCCAGTACCCGAAGTTGATGAAGCCGCCGGTGAACGCGGGGACGGTGCCGAGATCCTCCGCGCCGTAGGTGGCGGCGACCCGGTCGGGGAGATCCGGGCGGGGTGCGCTGTCCGGGTGGTCCGGGGGCCCGGGCCGGTCGGATCCGCCGGCCGGGGGCGGCTGCTGGGTCATCGGACGCTCCTCGTCGTAAGGCGTGGGGGAGGGGGCCGAGGGGGCGCGGGGACGGAATCCTGGGCGCGGACGGATGTTGAAGGGAAGGTGAGCGCGACGATACGGACGACAATGCGGACGACACAATTCTCGATCCTGGACCGCTCCCGCACCAGGGAGGGACACCCGCCTGCCGCGGCGTTGCGGGACACCGTGGAGCTGGCGCGGGATGCCGAGAGCCTCGGGTACCACCGGTTCTGGGTCGCCGAGCACCACAGCGTGCCCGGCGTCGCCGGGTCGGCGCCCACCGTGCTGGCCGCCGCGGTGGCCTCGGCCACCGACACGATCCGGGTCGGCACCGGCGGGGTGATGCTGCCCAACCACCGCCCGCTCGTCGTCGCCGAGCAGTTCGGTGTCCTGGAATCGCTCTTTCCCGGCCGGATCGACATGGGGCTGGGCCGCTCGGTCGGCTTCACCGGCGGCATCCGGCGGGCCCTGGGCACGGAGAAGGACGCCGCGGAGGACTTCGAGGAGCAGCTGGCGGAGCTGCTGGGCTACTTCACGGGCACCCAGACCGCCCATCCGCAGGTCCACGCCCGGCCCGCCGAGGGGCTGGCGGTGCCCGCGTTCGTGCTGGCCACCGGCGCGGGCGCGCGGGTGGCGGCGCGCGCCGGGCTGGCGCTGGTCATCGGCGACATCCGGGATCCGGAGAAGCTGCTCACGGCCATCGAGGAGTACCGCGCCGGGTTCCGCCCGTCCGGGCTCTGGGCGCGGCCGTACGTGGTGATCTCCGGGACGGTCGCGGTGGCCGGGACGGCGGACGCGGCCCGGCGGCTGCTCGTACCCGAGGCGCGGGCGCTGGCGTACTCGCGGACGCACGGGGTGTTCCCGCCGCTGCGGCCGGAGACCGACGGGGACGCGATGACGACCGAGCGGGAGCGGGGCTTCTACGAGGACGCGCTGCGGGGGCACGTCCACGGTACGGAGGAGCAGGTCGCCGAGGCGCTCGGGACGCTGATCGAGCGCACGGCGGCGGACGAGGTGCTGGTGACCACCAGCACCTACGACCGGGCGGCGCTGCGGGAGTCCTATGAGCGGCTGGCGCGGGTGGCGGGGCTGGCCGGCCGGGTGGTGGGTGCGGGGGCCGGCGCCGCACCCACTCCGTAGCGGCCTACAGTGCGGCGGCCGCGGGCTTGACCATGCCGCGCACCGTGCGGGCGTCGACGAAGCTGCCCAGCGCGGTCATCTCCCACTCGCCGGAGTACTGCCGGATGAGTTTCGCCATCATCACGCCGGTGCGCGGCTCGGCGCCGGTCAGGTCGAAGCGGACCAGCTCCTCGCCGGTCTGCGCGTCCGTCAGCCGGCAGTACGCCTTGGCGACCTCGGAGAACTTCTGGCCGGAGAAGGAGTTGACGACGAAGACCAGGCCGGTGACCTGCGGGGGGATCCCGCCGAGGTGGACGGTGATCACCTCGTCGTCGCCGGCGCCGTCACCGGTGAGGTTGTCGCCGGAGTGCTGGATCGCGGCGTCGAGGATCCTGAGCTTGCCGAAGTAGCAGCTGTCGATCTTGTCGCGGTCCGGGCCGTAGGCGATCACCGAGGCGTCCAGGTCGATGTTCCGGCCGCGCCGGGCGGGCTCCCAGCCCAGGCCCATCCGGACCGAGGCGAGCAGCGGGCGGCCGCCCTTGACCAGGGAGACGGTCTGGTTCTTCTGCAGGCTGACCCGCCCCTTGTCGAGGTTGATCTTGCCGGTGGCGGACGCGGGGGCGGGGGCCGGGGCCGGAGCGACGGCGGCGGGCTGCCCCGGGGCTTGCGGGGGCGGGGCGACCGGTGCGGGGGCGCCGGTGGGCGGTGCCCACTGGGCCGGCGGGGCGGCCGGGGCCGGGGGCGCGGCGGGCGGCTGCGGTGCGGACGCCGCCGGGGCGGCCGGCTCCTCCACGCTCACGCCGAAGTCGGTGGCGATGCCGGCGAGGCCGTCGGCATACCCCTGGCCGACCGCGCGGACCTTCCAGCCACCGCCGCGGCGGTAGATCTCCATGACCACCAGCGCGGTCTCCGGGCCCAGCCGCGGCGGGGTGAAGGTGGCCAGCACGGCGCCGCCGTCGGCGTCCCGGACCGTGCCGGTCGGCTCGGTGCCGGCGAAGGTGGCGCCGGGCGTGTCCAGGCTCGCGGTGACCACGACCTTGTCGATGTCCGCGGGCACCGCGGCGGTGTCCACCGTGATGGTGTCGCCGTCGGGCGCCGTGCGGTGGCTCACCCCCGGCCCCGCCGGCTGGTTGTAGAAGACGAAGTCGTCGTCGGAGCGCACCTTGCCGCCGGCGGTCAGCAGCAGGCCCGACACGTCCAGCCGGACGGGGGCGGTGACGGTCACCGCCACCCGCGCGGCGGCGAGCGGGAGGTTCGAGCCAGGAGTCATTGCGGTCATGCCAGCCCTAACGGTCAGGGGGTGTACGCGGTTCCCCGCGCCGGCCCGCCCCGGAGGCGGCCGGGGCGGGCGTCCCCGCCGGTCAGCGCCGGGCCCGGGAGTTGCCGAAGAGCAGCCGGTAGACGATCAGCAGGATCAGGGCGCCGGCCACCGCGGAGATCCACATGGCCGGGTCGTAGAAGTCCTTGGGGATCGGGCGGTGCAGAAAGCGGGTGGAGAGCCAGCCGCCGAGGAAGGAGCCGGCGATCCCGGTCAGGGTGGTGCCGACGAGGCCGCCCGGGTCCCGTCCCGGCAGCAGGACCTTGGCGATCACGCCTGCGATCAGGCCCAGGAGAAGCCAGCTGACGATGCCCATGGTGTGTACCTCGTTCTCGCGTGTGTGCTGCGGCCCGCCCGGACGCGGTGTGCCGGTACCGGGGCGGGCGTTGTGCCCTCAAGGACGCCCGTGGACGGGGACGAGGTTCCGTACGGTGCCGGATCACCCGGGAAACGCTGCTAATGCGGCCACATGGGCGGGTTGGTGCAGAACGTTCCGCCGAGGTGGGCGTGGTCGGGGTCGTCCGGGTCGATTTCGCCCTGGGCGGCGAGGAGTTGTGCGGCGTACGGCTCGGAGTCGTCCTGCGGGTCGTAGCCCAGGGCGCGGGCGGTGGACAGGTCCCACCACAGGCGGGTGTTGGCGGAGGAGCCGTAGGCGACGGTGTGGCCGACGTGCTCGGCGGTGAGCGCGGCGTGCAGCAGCCGCGCGCAGTCCGCCGGGCTCAGCCAGAGGGAGAGCATCCGTACCGTCGTCGGCTCCGGGAAGCAGGAACCGATCCGCAGCGAGACGGTCTCGATGCCGTGCCGGTCCCAGTAGAGGGCGGCGAGGTCCTCGCCGAAGCCCTTGGAGAGACCGTAGAAGGTGTCCGGGCGGCGCGGGGTGTCGACCGGGATGGCGGCCGAGCCGTCCGGCGGCCGCGGCGTGAAGCCGACGGCGTGGTTGGAGGAGGCGAGGACCACCCGCCGTACGCCCGCCTCCCGCGCGGCCTCGTAGAGCCGGTAGGTGCCCTCGATGTTGGCCCGCAGGATCTTCTCGAAGGACGACTCCAGGGAGATCCCGGCGAGGTGGACGATCGCGTCGACCCCGTGGACCGCCGCGCGCAGCGCCCCGGTGTCGGCCAACTCCGCGGTGATCGCCTCCGGTTCGCCCTCGATCGGGCGCCGGTCGAACAGCCGCAGCCGGTAGCCGTACGGCGGCAGCAGTGCGCGCATCAGGGTGCCGATTCCGCCGGCGGCGCCGGTGAGCAGGACGGTGCGGGGTGCGGTCATGGGCGGTACTCCTCCGGCTGGGCGGCGGGGCCGTGTCCGCGGACCTCGCCGGCCGGGGCCAACCGGGCCCGGATTCACGGGGCGGGACGTGCGTGCCACGAACGGAGGGACACGCTAGGAAGCGGCGTCCCGACCGGTCAACACGGTTGGCCGGGTGGCCGAATCGGCTTGTGCGGCACGGGGCGCGCTGCGGGCGCTGAACCGGTCGGCCGGCGGCCGGGCCCAGGGCAGCGGCGCCGCCTCCGTACCACTGGTCTGACTCCCCGTCAGGTGGGCGAAGACCACGACATTGCCCAGATACTCCTGCTGGGCCCGGCTGAAGCCGCCGCCGCAGGTGATCAGCCGGAGTTCGGGCCGGCGGGCCTCGCCGTAGACCTTCTCGTCGGGGAAGTGCCGGCCGTCGTAGACCTCCACCGCGTCGACGGTGAACACCGCGGTCCGGCCGTCCGCGCGCGGGATCCGCACGGTGTGCCCCTTCTTCAGGGCGCCCAGGCGGTAGAAGACCGCGGGGCCGGTGCGGGTGTCCACATGGCCGGCGATCAGGGCGGTGCCGGTGGCGCCCGGCGGGGTGCCCTCGGCGTACCAGCCCGCCAGATCGCGGTCGCCGGCGGGCGGCGGGGCGAGGCTGCCGTCCGCGGCCAGCCCCAGCCGGGTCAGCGGGGCGTCGATGTGCAGGGACGGCACCGCCACCCGCAGCGGTTCGGCGGGCGGCAGCGGCGGCGCGGCCCGTTCGGCGGCGGATGGCCCGCCGGTGAAACCCTGCGCGGCGGGCGGCTGGGGCGGCGGCGCGGTCTCGCGGGTGCCGCCGGCGATCAGCCAGGCGCCGGCGGCGCACGCCAGGACGGTGACTGCGGCCGCCGCCGCACGGGCCGGCCGCGCGGCCCGGGTCAGTACCGGCCGCCGGGCCGGCGCCGGCGCACCAGCCAGACCCCGCAGGCCGCGGCCGCCAGCACCACCCCGGCGCCGGCCGCGATCTCGGTGGTGTCGATGCCGTCCTCGCTGGTGGCGCCCTCACCGGTCTTCATCTTGCCCTTGGGCGGCGTGGTGGGGCCGGCGCCGCCGGGCGAGGGCAGGGCGGAGTGCTTCTTGGCGGGCATGCTCGGCGCCGCGCTGCCGTGCTCCTTCCCGGGGCTCGCGCTCGTGCCCGGGCTCATGCTCGCGCCCGGGCCGGCGGACGACTCCTCGCCGGAGACCCGGACCGTGCCGGTGAGCGCCTTGCCGTCGGCGCACTTGCCGCCGATCCCGTAATTCCCGGGCTTGGTACCGGGTTTGACCGTCACCTTTCCCACCAGGGAGCCCTTGGCCGGGCCCGGGGCGAAGGTGACCGTGCCCCCGCCCAGCGCGGCGGCGTCCACGCTCGCCGAGCGGCTGGCCCCGCACCCGGTGGTGGTGAGGGAGACCGTGGAGCCGCCCGTGGCCGTGCCCGGGGAGACCTCGATGGTGCCGAAATCGCCGGCGTACGCCGCGGTGGCGGCCAGGCCCAGTGTGGCGGCGGACAGCGCGGCACCGGTGAGCAGTCGCGTGGAACGCATGGGAACAACCTCCGCGAAGCGCGGACGTGGCACACGTGCGCCACTGGGAAGTCGGTGGAGTTCCGCGCCTCCACCCACGAGATAAGCCGCCGCCGACCGGGCGGTCCTGCTGGCCTACGGAGAACGGGTGAGCGGGCCCGGCAGGCTGGGCCGTCCGGGTTCCGCGGGGCTCAGAGTCGCCGGGTGGCCAGCGTCAGCCGGTCCCGGGCGTCGAACAGCGCGTCCTTGATCGTCTGCTCGTGGGCGGGCGTCAGCCGGGCCGCCGGCACCGAGCAGCTGACCGCGTCCCGGGCCGGGGTGCGGTAGGGGACCGCCACGCCGAAGCAGCGCAGGCCGACGGTGTTCTCCTCACGGTCGACCGCGAAGCCCCGCTCGCGGACCGTGCGCAGCTCCTCGATCAGCCGCTCCCGGTCGGTGATCGTGTGCGCGGTCAGCGCCGGCAGGGTGGCCGGCAGCATCGCCCGCACCTGGTCGTCGGTACAGGTGGCGAGCAGCGCCTTGCCCAGCGCGGTGGAGTGCGCGGGCAGTCGGCGGCCGACCCGGGTGAACGGGCGGAGGTGGTGCCGCGACTGACGGGTGGCGAGGCAGACGACGTGGGTGCCGTCGAGCCGGGCGAGGTGGATGGTTTCGGTGGTGTCGTCGGAGAGCCGGTCCAGGGTCGGCCGGGCGGCGGCCACCACCTCGTCGCCGTCGATGTACGAGGTGCCGACCAGCAGGGCGCGGACGCCGATGCCGTAGCGCGTGCCGGTGGCGTCGGTCTCCACCCAGCCGAGGTCGACCAGGGTGCGCAGCAGCATGTAGAGGCTGGACTTCGGATAGCCGACGGCTTCCTGGACGGCGGCGAGGCTGTGCATGCCCGGGCGGCCCGCGAAGTACTCCAGCAACTCCACCGTCCGCACGGCCGACTTGACCTGCGCCCCACCGGTCTCGGCAGCTGCCATCGCCCTTGACCCTTCTGTTCGCACGGCCATAGAGTCCCAGGGATTCATCATCTGGGACAGCGTTCAGCATAGAGAACGTCGTCCCGTGTGCGGCAAGGGTCTGCGCGGCAACGACTTCGCCCGGGAGGGACGCACATGAGGGCAGCGGAAGCGGCACCAGTCTGGCGCGTGGACCCCCGAAACGGGAAGCGCCGGGGGCGAGTTGGGACGGCGGACACGGCGGACACGGCGGACGCCGCGGGTCGCGCCGCGCACACCGCCGGCGGCGCGTCGGCGAGGGAGTCGGCGGTGGAGGGGACCGGCCGGTGAGTCCCGACCCGCAGGTCCGCCCCGCCACCCCCGGCGACCTGGAGCAGATCGCCGCCCTGCACACCGCCGCCCGGGCCGCCTACCTCCGCGGCCGGGTGCCGGACGCGCCGTTCGACGCGCCCGCCGAGTATGCCCGCCGGCGGGACGCCTGGGCCCGGATGCTGCACCGCGACCGGACCCCCACCCTCTGCGCCGTCCGGCACGGCACCGTCCTCGGCGCCGCCGCCTACCTCCCCCGCACCTCAACGGCGCGGGACCCCCGGCCCGCCCCGACCGGACGGGAGCACTCCGCGCACACCCCGCACATCGGTCCCGCGAGCACCGTCGCGCTCCACCAGCTCCACGTCGACCCGGCCCACTGGGGCACCGGCGTGGGCCGCGCGCTGCACGCCGCCTGCCTGCACGCCTGGCGCGCCGCCGGCTTCTCCCGGGCCGTCCTCGACGTGCGCTGGCACAACCGCCGGGCGCGCGCCTTCTACCACCGCCTCGGCTGGCACCCCGACCCCGACCGCCGCCCCGCCCCCGACGCCACCCACCTCGCGCTCACCCTGCCGCTGGCTCCCCCGGAGCGGCCGCCGGCTCCCGCCGCGCCATGAGCTGCAGCCGCTCGGTGGTGCGGCCGTTCATCGTCGGCACCACCGTGCGCCGCTCCCGCAGCACCGTGAAGCCCGCCGCCTCCAGCAGCCCCCGCAGCCACTCCGGCGCATGGTGCCGGAACACCCCGCCGTCCTCCGTCTCGAACACCCCGTACGTCCCGTACCGCGCCGCGAACCGCTCGTACCGCTCGCGGTGCAACGGGTCGTCCTGCAGCGGCACATCGCTCACGTACAGCACCCCGCCCGGCCGCACCAGCCGCCCCAGCTCCCCGACGATCGCCCGCTGGCCCGCGTCGTCCGGCACGCAGGTCAGCACCGTGAACAGCAGCGCCGCGTCGAAGATCCCGTCCACGAACGGCAGCGGCAGCCCGGTCCAGCGCATCAGCGCCAGCTCCGGGTGCTCCCGCCGCCCCCGCGCGATCAGCGCCGCGGACCGGTCCACCCCGCGCACCGAGCGGTACCCCGCCGCCACCAGCTCCGCGGTGAGCCGCCCGTACCCGCAGCCGTAGTCCAGCACCCGCGCGGTCCGCGGCACGAACTCCGCCAGCAGCTCCGGGTCGAGCGGGTGGGTGAACGTCTTGGCGGCCCCGGTCGTCTCCCAGAACGCGGCCCCGGCCGTCTCCCAGAACCCGGCTTTACGCTGCGGCGATGACGTACCCATAGCGGGAAGGTACCGCCTGGCGCCGGCCCGCCCGCCGACCCGCCGCCCGCGCGTGCCAGGCGTCGCGAGGCAGGCGGGAGTTTGACGACAGGCCCTAGAACCGGCCCCCGGAATAACCCGCGCCCACGCGCCGTTGCACCCCTCCGTACCCCCGGCCGGCCCGGCCGCACCCCCGAGGAAAGTCACCCCCATGCACGTCGAAATCTGGTCGGACATCGCCTGCCCCTGGTGCTACGTCGGCAAGGCCCGCTTCGAGGCCGGCCTGGCGGCCTTCGCCGGACGGGCGGACGTCGAGGTCGTCCACCGGTCCTTCGAGCTGGACCCGGCCGCCCCGCCGCCCACCGACATCCCGGTCCTGGACATGCTCGCGGCGAAGTACGGCGTCAGCCGGGAGCAGGCCGAGGCGATGGAGGCCCGGGTCGCCGAGGCGGCCGCCGGCGAGGGGCTCGACTACCGCTCCGACCGCGTCCACGGCAACACCTTCGACCTGCACCGGCTGCTCCACCTGGCCAAGGCGCACGGCGTCCAGGACGCGCTGCTCACCGCCTTGTACCGCGCCAACTTCGCCGAGGCCCGCCCGCTCGGCGACGCCGCGGTGCTCACCGGCATCGCGGTCGCGGCCGGGGTGCCCGAGGAGGAGGCCGCGCGGGTCCTCGCCGACCCCGACGCCTACGCCGAGGAGGTCCGCGCCGACGAGCGCACCGCCGCCGAGCTGGGCGCCACCGGCGTCCCCTTCGTCGTCATCGACCGCCGCTACGGCATCTCCGGCGCTCAGCCCGCCGACGTCTTCCGCCAGGCCCTGGAGCGGGCGCACGCCGACTCCGCCGTCCAGGTCCTGGCCGCCGATGACGCGGACAGCTGCGGCGACGGGAGCTGCGCGGTCTGACCGCCCAACGCCGGCCCGGCTCCGGCCCGCCCGGCGTCCGTCCCCGCTATTCCCGTGGACGCCGGGGCGGCGACCGACCAGAGTGGGGCCATGCAGCGACACATGGCACTGACGGCACTGGGCGGGGACGAGTTCGCGCCGGAGACGGTCTACCTGAACTCCGCGTCCAGCGGGCTGCTGCCCGCCCGGAGCGCCGCCGCGGTGACCGCCGCCCTGGCGGAGTCGGCCTCGTACGGCACGATGGGGCCGGACTACTTCGGGGCGGCGGCCCGGGCGCGCGGGGCGTTCGCGCGGCTGACGGGGGTGCCCGAGGAGCGGGTGGCGCTGGGCAGTTCGGTCGCGGTGCAGTCGGCGTTCGTCGCCGGCTCGCTGCCGGCCGGCAGTGAAGTGCTGGTCGCCGAGGGCGACTTCAGCTCCCTGGTGAACCCGCTGGCGGCGCGCGCCGACTGCACGGTGCGGGCGGTGCCGCGGGAGGCGCTCGCCGACGCGGTGCGGCCCGGGACGGCGCTGGTCGCGGTGAGCGCGGTGCACGCGCTGGACGGGAGGATCGCCGATCTGGCCGCCGTCCGGGACGCCGCCCGCGCACACGGGGCGCTGACGTACGTCGACGCCACCCAGGCGGCGGGCTGGCTGCCGCTGCGGGCCGCCGACTTCGACTATGTGGTGTGCGGGGCGTTCAAGTGGCTGCTGTGCCCGCGCGGGACGACGTTCATGGTCTTCGGCGGGGAGCGGGGGGAGCCGGGCGGCCCCGGGTGGCCGGTGCCGGCGCACGCGGGCTGGATCGCCGGGGAGGACCCGGGGGAGTCCAACTACGGTGTGATCGACCGGCCGGCGGCCACCGCCCGCCGCTACGACGAGCCGTACGCCCACTACTCCTATGTGGCCGCCGAGCACTCCCTCGGGCTGCTCGCGGAGCTGGGCGTGGAGACCGTCCACGCCCACAACACCGCGCTGGCCGACCGCTATCGGGCCGGCCTGGAAGCCGCCGGACTCGCCCCGCGGCCCGCGCCCGGCTCCGCGATCGTCTCCACCCCGGGGCTGGCCGACGCCGAACCGCGGCTGGCCCGCGCCGGGGTGCGGGTCTCGGTCCGCGGCGGGCTGCTGCGGGCGGCGTTCCACCTCTACAACTCGGCCGAGGACGTGGACCGGGCGTTGTCCCTGCTGGTTCCCTGACTGCTCCCCACCCGGGGACGCATCTGCTTCCGCAGGCCGTGTGCGGGCGGGAGGCGGAACGCGCGGAATGCGGGAGACGGGAATGCGGAGACGGGAATGCGGGACGCCGGACGACGGCTGATGATAGTGACCAAGCGGTCAGCTCGGCAGCCGAGTTGACGAACCGTGACACCCAGCTGAGAGGCCGTCAGTGACCACCGCGTTCGACCCCATAGAACTCGCCGGCATCCCGCTCGCCAACCGCATCGTCATGGCCCCCATGACCCGGAACCGCGCCACCGACGAGGGCGTCCCCACCCCGTCCATGGTCGAGTACTACACCCAGCGGGCCTCGGCCGGCCTGATCATCACCGAGGCCGCCCAGACCGAGGCCGTCGGCCGCGGCTACCCGCGCACCCCGGGCCTGCACACCGCCGACCAGGTCGCCGGCTGGCGCCGGGTCACCGACTCCGTGCACGCGGCCGGCGGCCGGATCTTCGCCCAGCTGTGGCACGGCGGCCGGATCGGCCACCCGGTGCTGCTGCCCGACGGGCTGGTGCCGGTCGGCCCGTCCGCGGTCAGGGCGGCCGGCCAGGGCTTCACCCGGAACGGCCCGACGGACTTCGTCACCCCGCGCGAGCTGACCGGCGAGGAGATCCGCGCGACCATCGACGGGTTCGCCGCCGCGGCCCGCAACGCCGCCGAGGCCGGTTTCGACGGTGTGGAGATCCACGGCGCCAACGGCTACCTCGTCCACCAGTTCCTGGCCCCCAACACCAACCTGCGCACCGACGAGTGGGGCGGCTCCGACGAGGCCCGCGCCCGGTTCGCGATCGCGGTGGCCGAGGCGGTCGCCGACGCGGTCGGCGCACACCGCACCGGTCTGCGGCTCTCGCCCGGCAACCCGTTCAACGACATCGCCGAGCCCGCGCCCGAGGCCACCTACACCGCGCTGGTCGAGGCGATCGCCCCGCTGGGCCTGGCCTATCTGCACACCTGCGACGTGCACGACGGGGAGCTGCTGGCCCGGCTGCGGAAGCGGTTCGGCGGCCCGTTCCTGCTCAGCCCGGCCACCGTCGGCCGGCCCACCGGCCCGGAGGAGCTCCCGCTCGTCGAGCGCGGCGAGGCCGATCTGCTGGCGTACGGCGCGCTGTTCCTCGCCAACCCCGACCTGCCGCGCCGCCTGGCCGCCGGCGGCCCGTTCAACACCCCGGACCGGCGCAGCTTCTACGGGGGCGGCGACCGCGGGTACCTGGACTACCCCACGCTGGCCGACGGCAACTGACGACGGTGGGCGCGCGGCGACCGACGGCGGGAGGGTGCGGGGCCGGAGGGGTGGGTGTGCGGACGTAAAGCGCAGCAGTCCGCACACCCACCCCGGAGGCCCCACACCCGGCACCCCCACTCAGCCGGCGCCGGAGCACCGGCGAACCCCTACTTGACCGGAGTGAACGGAGCCCGCGCCCCGATGTACTCCGGTCGCGGGACCGGGGCCGCGAACGGCTCCACCGCGGTGTTCTCCATGCTGTTGAAGACGATGAAGACGTTGCTGCGCGGGTACGGCGTGATGTTGTCGCCGGAGCCGTGCATGGCGTTGCAGTCGAACCAGGTCGCCGAGCCGGCCTTGCCGGTGAACAGGCGGATGCCGTGCTGGTCCGCCATCCTGGTCAGCGCCTCGTCCGACGGCGTGCCCGCGTCCTGCATCTGCAGCGACTTCTTGTAGTTGTCCTTCGGGGTGGCGCCCTCGCACCCGACGAAGTACCGGTGCGACCCGGGCATGATCATCAGGCCGCCGTTGGTGTCGTAGTTCTCGGTCAGCGCGATCGACACCGACACCGTGCGCATGCGCGGCAGCCCGTCCTCGGCGTGCCAGGTCTCGAAGTCCGAGTGCCAGTAGAACCCGGAGGCGCCGAACCCGGGCTTGACGTTGATCCGCGACTGGTGGACGTAGACGTCCGAGCCGAGGATCTGCCGGGCCCGGCCGACCACGCGCGGGTCGGCGACCAGCTTCGCGAACACCTCGCTGATCCGGTGGATCTCGAAGACCGAGCGGATGTCCTGCGACGTCGGCTCCACGATGGAGCGCGGGTCGGCGCGCATCGCCGGGTCGGTCACCAGCCGGTCCAGCTCGGCGCGGTACACCGCGACCTCGTCCGCGGTGAGCAGCTCCGGCATGGCGAAGAAGCCGTCGCGTTCGAAGTCGCCCAGCTCGGACGCGGCGAACGGGCCCTGCGCTCCGGGCTGCGACCACACCACCGGGTCCTGCCGCGGGGTGATGACCTCGGACGTCCCACGGGTCGGGTACAGGTCGGCGGTGCGCTCGGGTGCGGTGGTCATGGTGTTGCCTTCCTCTCCTCTCGTACGGAATCTCGCGGTGTCGCGGTGACGCGCGGCGGTGCCGGCTCCGCGGTCAGTCCGCCTCGGGCTCGGTGAGCAGCGGGTAGACGCCGTTCTCGTCGTGGTCCTCGCGGCCGGTGACCGGCGGGTTGAAGACGCACAGGCAGCGGAAGTCCTCCTTGATCCGCATGGTGTGCTTCTCGTGCCCGTCGAGCAGGTACATCACGCCCGGCGTGATGAGGTGCGTCTCGCCGGTCTCGTCGTTGGTCAGCTCGGCCACGCCCTCGGTGCAGACCACGGCCTCGATGTGGTTGGCGTACCACATCGACGTCTCGGTGCCGGCGTAGAGGACCGTCTCGTGGAGGGAGAAGCCGACCCGCTCCTTGGCGAGCACGATGCGCTTGCTCTCCCAGGTGCCGGACTTCGCCTTGACGTGGCGGTCGGTGCCTTCGATGTCCTTGAACGAGCGGACGATCATGGTGTGTCGGTGCCTTTCTGCGGAACGGTGAGGGCGTTCGGAAGGGGGGTGTCAGGCGCAGTCGCGGACCGCGCGGGCGAGCGTCCGCAGCCCCTCGTCCAGTTCCTCGGGGGTGGTCGTCAGCGCGGGCAGCAGCTTGACGACCTCGCTCTCGGGGCCGGAGGTCTCGATCAGCAGACCCAGCTCGAAGGCGCGCTTGGCGATCTTTCCGGCGAGCGGCTTGTCGGTGCACTCCAGGCCCCACACCAGACCGCGGCCGCGGTACTCGGCGAAGGTGCCCGGGTGCTCCTCGACGATGGCCTTCAGGTGCGCCTCGACGATCTCGCCGCGGGCCAGCGTCTGCTTCTCCATCTGGCCGTCGGCCCAGTACGTGTCCAGGGCGGCGGCCGCGGTGACGAAGGCGGGGTTGTTGCCGCGGAAGGTGCCGTTGTGCTCGCCGGGCTCCCAGATGTCCAGCTCCGGCTTGAACAGGGTCAGCGCCAGCGGCAGGCCGTAGCCGCTGATGGACTTGGAGACGGTGACGATGTCCGGCACGATGCCCGCCTCCTCG
Source organism: Streptomyces sp. S186 (assembly GCF_051603415.1). Classification (NCBI taxonomy): domain Bacteria; kingdom Bacillati; phylum Actinomycetota; class Actinomycetes; order Kitasatosporales; family Streptomycetaceae; genus Streptomyces; species Streptomyces sp. S186. The sequence continues at coordinate 6,309,664 of NZ_CP193932.1, forward strand.
AAGGAGAAGAAGGCGCCGGTGCGGCCGCAGCCCATCTGGATGTCGTCGACGATCAGCAGCATGTCCTGGCGCTCGCACAGCGCGGCCAGTTCCCGCAGCCACTCGGGGCGGGCGACGTTGATGCCGCCCTCGCCCTGCACGGTCTCCACGATCACGGCCGCGGGCTTGTTCAGACCGGAGCCCTGGTCCTCCAGCAGCCGCTCGAACCACAGGAAGTCCGGGGTCTGGCCGTCGAGGTAGTTGTCGAACGGCATCGGGGTGCCGTGCACCAGCGGGATGCCGGCGCCGGCCCGCTTCATGGAGTTGCCGGTGACCGCGAGCGCGCCCAGCGACATGCCGTGGAAGGCGTTGGTGAAGGACACGATCGACTCGCGGCCCTTGACCTTACGGGCCAGTTTCAGCGCGGCCTCGACGGAGTTGGCGCCCGTCGGGCCCGGGAACATGACCTTGTAGGGCAGGTCGCGCGGCCGCAGGATGATGTTCTGCAGCGACTCCAGGAAGGCCCGCTTGGCCGTGGTGGACATGTCCAGGCCGTGGGTGATGCCGTCCCGTTCGATGTAGTCGATCAGGGCGCGTTTGAGGACCGGGTTGTTGTGTCCGTAGTTGAGCGAACCGGCGCCGGCGAAGAAGTCCAGGTAGGTGTGGCCGTCCTCGTCGGTGATGCGGCTGCCCTGCGCGCGGTCGAAGACGGTGGGCCAGCCACGGCAGTAGCTGCGCACCTCCGACTCGACGGTTTCGAAGACGCTCAGATCGGGCTGGGTGATGGTCACAGCATGCTCCTGGGAGATGAGTGCGGGAGGGAGAAGTCTGGGGGCGGCGCCGTGCGCGCGGCCCGGATCAGCGGCCGCTGCCGGGTGGCGTCTCGAACGGGCCGATGTGATGCAGGACCTCCGGCTCGTGGCCCTGCTCGGGGAAGAGCGCCGCGTCGAAGAGGACCTCGCGCTCGATCGGCACCGAGTGCCGCTCGGCGAAGGACGCGAACAGCCGGTTGGAGGCGGCGTTCCCCGGCGTGATGGTGGTCTCCACGCGGGATATGCCCAGTTCGTCGATGGCGCGGGTGGTCAGCCCGTCCAGCAGGGCGGCGGCCAGGCCCCGTCCGCGGTGCGCCGCGTCGACGGCGATCTGCCAGACGACGAGGGTGTCCGGTCGGTCCGGGCGCAGGTAGCCGGTGACGAACGCGGCCGGCTCGCCGGCCGCGTCGCGGGCGACGGCGGAGGTGGCGGCGAAGTCGCGGCACCACAGGAGGTAGCTGTAGGAGGAGTTGAGGTCCAGCGCCTTCGAGTCGCGGGCGATGCGCCAGATCGCTGCCCCGTCCTCCACCCGGGGGGTGTCGAGCTTGAAGCCCTCCGGAATTTCTCTGATGTCGCTTCGGGCACCTGCATGGTCTGCTCGTGCGGCGGTCATGGAAATTAAATTTACCGAGGCGAAAAGCAAATTGCATCGCGGGCAGGGGTTACGTGAGAAGCGGCTTTGTGTTATCACGCGGGAGCGCGCGAGCGCGCGAATCGGCTGCAGAATGTCACGATTTGACCCGATGGTTCGGGGCGAAACGGACACGCTGTGTAGTCGGTCACAGATCAGTAACGCTCCTGTGAAGCGCCTGAATTATGAGACTTGGCGCTAGCGAAATCTTGGCGTTTGAGGCGAGGGAAAGCGGGCATAAGAATACGGGAAGCTGTTCTGTTGGGGAATTGGAAATTCGCCCGAGGACACGCTCGCGACGGCTTCTTCAAAGGCGTGCGGGAAGTTCCCGATGGTGCTCCTGAGCGCATATGGGAAGTCCCGCAAGTTGATGCGCGCGCGGTGCGCGGCGCGTTTTCCGATAACCGCCCGCCGAAGCGGCCATTCGGGTCTCCGTACGGCCCCTCGCACACCATGGCCGCGGACTCCCGCCCCCGCATACAGTGCGTGCATGACGTCCATGAGCGAAGGTGCGGTGCTGCACCTCAAGGGGAGGGTCCTCGTCGGGCCGGACGACGTCCGCGACGAGCTGTGGGTCATCGACGGCCGGGTCACCTTCGAGCGGCCGGCCCTGGCACGCGATGCCAGGACGGTGACCGGCTGGGTGCTGCCGGGCCTGGTCGACGCCCACTGCCACGTCGGATTGGACGCCCACGGACCGGTGGACGCCGCCACCAGCGAGAAGCAGGCGCTCACCGACCGTGACGCCGGCACCCTGCTGGTCCGGGACGCCGGCTCGCCGTCGGACACCCGCTGGATCGACGACCGCGCCGACCTGCCGCGGATCATCCGTGCCGGCCGTCACATCGCCCGCACCAGGCGCTACATCCGCAACTACGCGCACGAGATCGAGCCGGACGACCTGGTCGCCTATGTCGCCCAGGAGGCCCGCCGCGGCGACGGCTGGGTCAAGCTCGTCGGCGACTGGATCGACCGCTCGGCCGGCGATCTGACCGCCTGCTGGCCGCCCGGCGAGGTGGCCGCCGCCATCGCCGAGGCGCACCGGCTGGGCGCCCGGGTCACCGCCCACTGCTTCGCCGAGGAGACGCTCGCCCCGCTGGTCGAGGCCGGCATCGACTGCATCGAGCACGCCACGGGCCTGACCGAGGACACCATCCCGCTCTTCGCCGAGCGCCGGGTCGCGATCGTCCCGACGCTGGTCAACATCGCCACCTTCCCGCAGCTCGCGGCCGGCGGAGAGGAGAAGTTCCCGCGCTGGGCGGACCACATGCGCCGGCTGCACGCGCGCCGCTACGACACCGTGCGGGCCGCCTACGACGCCGGGGTCCCGATCTACGCCGGCACCGACGCCGGCGGCTCGCTGCCGCACGGCCTGGTCGCCGACGAGGTCGCCGAGCTGATGAAGGCCGGGCTGCCCGTGGAGGCCGCGCTCTCGGCGACCACCTGGGGCGCCCGGGAGTGGCTGGGCCGCCCCGGCCTCACCGAGGGTGCCCCGGCGGACCTGGTCGTCTACGAGGCCGACCCGCGCGCCGACGTCCGGGTGCTGGCGGCGCCGCGCCTGGTGGTGCTGCGCGGCCGCGTCGTGGGCTGAACGCCCGCCGACAGCTCCGGAGCGGGCTCGGGCGTCCCCTCCGGCACCTTCTCCGGCTCCGCCGCCGCGTCCCGCTCCACGGCGTCCTCCCGCTCCGCAGCGTCTGCCCGCAGCAGCGCCGCCACCAGGCCGGGGAAGCGCGCGTCGAGGTCGGCGCGGCGCAGCGAGATGTACCGCTCGCGGCCGGACCGGCGGGTGTGGGTCCAGCCCGCGGTCCGCAGGATCCGGAAGTGGTAGGAGCCGGTGGCCCGGCTGACCGGCAGCTCGATGTCCCCGCAGCCGGCCTCGCCCTCCGTGGCGAGCCGGTGCACGATCCGCCGCCGCAGCGGGTCGCTGAACGCCTGGAGCAGGTCCCCGAGCCGGATCAGGGCGGTCTCCGGCTGGTCGGGGTCGGCCGGGGCGGAGGTGGCGGCGGGGTCCGGCGTGCGACCGGGGTCCGTACGAGGCATTGTTCGAGAACTCTCTAAATGAGTGTTACGGTCGTGATCGCCAACGCTTTGACGACCCTCTAATTATCCATCGACGCCTCCCGAGGACCCGCCCATGACCCTCCCCGACCGGGCACCCGACCCGGCGCCGCCCGCCGACGCCCCGGCCCCGGCCCCGCTGCGCACCCTCTTCTGCCTCGGCGTCACCCAGGACTTCTTCGCCGCCGACGACGCGCTGCGCGCCACCGTGGCCGCCGCCATCCCGCCCGCCTTCGACCGGCTCGGCGAGCGCTTCGGGGTCCGGGTCCTCGGCACCCTGGACGACGACCGGCTGATGGTCGGCGCCGCCACCGCCTGGCCCTGGACCTCGTACATCCTCGCCGACGTCCCCGACCTGGAGACCGTCTCCCGGGTCTGCGGCATCGTCCGCGACACCCCGGTCGGCGACGGCCGGCTGTGGCGCTATCTGCGCATCGAGGCCCGGGTCGGCCGCCCGCTGTTCTTCGGCACGGCCTGAGGGGGCGGGCATGCTCGACACCGGACTCGACGGCCGGACCGTACTGATCACCGGCACCGCCCACGGGCTCGGCGCCGCCCTGGTCCGCGCCTGCCACGCCGAGGGCGCGTACATCGCCGCGCTGGACGTGGACGACGCGGCCAACCGCGCCCTCGCCGCGGAGCTGGATCCCGGCGGCGAACGGATCCGGCCGGTCCGGGCCGACCTGCGCGACCCGGACGCGCTCGCCGCCGCCCATGCCGAGGTCCGCGCCTGGCGCCCGGTCGACGTGCTGATCAACAACGCCGCCCGGCCGCTTGCCAAGTCGCTGTGGGAGATCACCCCCGAGGAGTGGGACGACGTCTTCGCGGTCAATCTGCGCGCGGTCTTCCTGCTGACCCGCGCGGTCGCCGCCGGCATGCGCGACCGAGGCTTCGGGCGGATCGTCAACATGGCCTCGATCGCCGGCCAGACGCCCCGCCCCACGGGCGCCGCGTACGGCACCAGCAAGGCCGGGATGATCGCCCTCACCCGGGTCTTCGCGGCCGAACTCGCCCCGTACGGCGTCACGGTGAACGCGGTCGCCCCGGCCATGATCGACACCCCGATGGTCCGCTCGGTCGGCCCGGAGGCGCTCGCCGAGCTCACCGCCCAGGTGCCGATGGGCCGGATCGCCACCCCCGAGGAGGTCGCCCGGGTCGCCCTCTTCCTCGCCTCCCGGGAAACCTTCGTCACCGGCGCCACATACGACGTCAACGGCGGCGTGCTGATGCGCTGACGGCGCCCGCCGGCGGCCGGCCGGGCCCGCGTGGCCCGGTACGGCTGGGGCGCGGAACGGCCGCCGGGGCGGAGGGGTCGGGAGGAATCGAATACGGGCGCGAAAACCACCCTTTGGGGTGAACTGACCTCACGTGGCAGACCGTTCACCCTCCGTACGTACACGATGTGCGGGTCGAGGCCGTCGGCCCGCGTGATGTCCCCCATTGACGCGGTCGGCGGCTCCATCTCTCATGTGGGGGTTCCACACACGTGTCCACCAGTTCCACCAGAGGCACCGGCGCCACCGGCACCACCCGGCGGATCGGCGCCGCTCTGGCCGCCGCCGCCCTGACCGCCGGTCCCGCCGTCGCCCTCGCCGCCGCGCCCGCCGCGTACGCCGCCGGCAACGACGCCCGCGGCCACGGCACTTCGGGGGCGGTGGTGCTGCGCACCGCCCTGGACGTCGGCCTGCTCGACAAGACCCTGAACATCCCCGTCCGGGCCGTCCTCAACGACGTCCAGGCCCCGGCCTCCGCCGAGAAGACCGCGCTCACCGTCCGCCTGGACGGCATCGACGGCGGCCGGCCGGTCGACCTGCTGCGCGCCGACGTCGCCACCGCGCGCGCCACCGCCGACGGCCGGACCGCCGAGGGCTACGCCAACCTCGTCCGGGCGAAGGTCCAGCTCCCCGGCCTCCCGGCGCTGCCGCTGGCTCAGGTCCAGCAGGTCACCGCCCGCGCCGTCTGCACCGCCGGCCGGCGGCCGCGGGCCGAGTCCCGGGTCCTCGGCGACATCGAGGTGCTGGGCAAGCGGGTCGCGCTCCGCGCGGGCGGCACCACCGAGGTCAAGGTGCCCGGCGTGGGCGACGTCCGGCTCGACCTCTCGCAGAAGAGCACCGCCTCGGCGAGCGCCGCCGCCACCGCGCTCCAACTCCGCGTCTCGGTCAACCCGTTGAAGCTCAATGTCGCGCAGGTGCACGGCGACGTCACCCTCGCCCGGGCCACCTGCACCACCCCGCACGGCACCCCGGGCGAGCCCAGCGGCCCGCCGCACTCCGGCGGGCCCCACACGCCGGGCACCGGCAGCGGTACCCATGCGCACTCCGGCGGGCAGAACCTCGCCGAGACCGGCGGCAGCGCCGCCACCCCGTACCTCGTCGGCGGCGCGGCCCTGCTGGTCGCCGGCGGCGCCGGGGCGCTCGGCTACGTCCGCCACCGCAGGAACGCCGCGGCCACCGGGCGCGGCTGACAGCCCGCCCCGTACCGGTGCCGTGGGGGCGCCGGTACGGGGACGGGGGTGCGCCGCGTGGGCCCGCGCGGCGCACCCATCCCTCGCCGGGGCCCGCCGGGGCGTGGCCCGGTGGACCGCCCCGGCGAGGGCACTGCACGAAGCGGGCTCTCCGCTACCGGGGCGGCCCGCCCAGCACGTCCGCCAGCGCGGCCGTGAACCGGTCGGTGGCCGCCCGGTCCCGTACGGCCAGCCGGAGCCAGTCCGGGCCCAGGCCCGGGAAGGTGTCGCCGCGGCGCACCGCGAAACCGCGGGCCCGCAGCGCGGCCCGGACCGCCGCCGCGCCGGGCAGGCGCACCAGCACGAACGGCCCGGTCGCCGGACCGGCCACCGCCACCGAGGGGAACTCCGCCAGCCGGGCCAGCAGATGGGCCCGGTCCGCGGCGATCTCCTCGGCCGCCGCGGCCGCCTCCGCCAGCGCCGCCGGCGCACAGCACGCCTCGGCGGCGGCCAGCGCCGGCGTCGAGACCGGCCACAGCGGCTGCGCCCGCGCCAGCTCCGCCACGGTCTCCTCGCCCGCCAGCACATAGCCGATCCGCAGCCCCGCCAGCCCCCAGGTCTTGGTGAGGCTGCGCAGCACCACCAGCCCCGGCAGCCCGCCCACGCGCCCGGCCAGCGACTCCCGCTCCCCGGGCACCGCGTCCATGAACGCCTCGTCCACCACCAGCGTGCGCCCGGGCCGCGCCAAGGAGGCCAGCGCGCCCGCCGGATGCAGCACCGAGGTGGGATTGGTGGGATTGCCGACGACGACCAGATCCGCGTCGTCCGGCACCGCCGCCGGATCCAGCCGGAAACCGTCCCGCTCCGCCAGCAGCACCCGCCCCACCGCGTACCCGGCGTCCCGCAGCGCCGCCTCCGGCTCGGTGAACTGCGGATGCACGACCACCGGCCGGCGGGCCCGGACCGCCCGCGCCAGCAGCACGAACGCCTCCGCGGCACCGGCCGTCAGCAGCACCCGCTCCGCCGGCAGCCCGTGCCGCACCGCGACCGCCCGACGGGCCGCCCGGCCGTCCGGATACGCCGCCAGCCCGTCCAGCGACGCCGCGATCCGCTCCTTCAGCCAGGCCGGGGGAGTGCCCGCGCGGACATTGACCGCCAGGTCCGTCAGCTCCGCGCCGCGCACCTCGGCGTCACCGTGGTGCCGCAGATCCACCGCGTCGGACGCCGGGCCGCGGTGCGGGGTCGCCGGGGGCACCGCGGTCGCCGGGGACGGCGCCGGCCCGGTCACGCCGGGCTCCCGGCGGCCGCGGCGGCCACGGCCGCGTCCGGCAGCGCGCCGCCCGCCGCCCCGTCCGCCACCGTCGCCCGGTAGCGCTCCATGACCACCTCGGCCAGCTCCGGCGCCGCACCGATCGGCTCCGCGCCCAGCACCTCGATCCACGGGTGCGCCGCCGCCCAGCCCTCGGTCTGCAGCCACAGCCGCTCCAGCAGGTCACCGGCGAAGAAGAAGCCCGGCAGCACCACGATCCGGTCCGTGCCGGGCCCGCCGGGCGCCGCCGCGGCCAGCACCCGGCACCGGTCCAGGCCGGCCGGCACGTCCGGCGCCGCCAGCGTCACGAACGCGCTCTCCACGCCCGCGAAGCCGCGGCCCTCCCACAACAGCCGCGCGGTCCGGACCACTTCGGCGTTGGCGTACGGATCGGCCGCGCCCCGCCCCACCAGCAGCACCGTCGTACGGGCCCGGTCCTCGGGCCGCCGCGCCCCGCCGCCCAGCGCCGCGTCCAGGCGCCGCCCCAGCACCTCCAGCAGCCGGGGGTGCGGCCCCAGCGCGGGCCCGCAGACGAAGCCGAGGCCGGGGTGCGCGGCGGCCGCCCGCGCCACCGCCGCCGGCAGGGTCTCCCGGATCGTCCCGGTGGGCGCCAGCAGCAGCGGCACCACCACCAGCCGGTCCGCGCCCCGCGCGGCCAGCTCGTCGACCGCGCCGGACAGCGGCAGCGGCGACGCCGGGGCGCCGAAGAAGCCGCCGGCGACCGGCACGTCCGGGTGCCGCTCGGCGAGCATCCCCACCAGGGCACGCAGGGCGTCGGCCGCCCCTTCGTGGCGGGTGCCGTGACCGGCGATGAGCAGTGCGGGTCGGGTGGTCACCACAACGTCTCCTCGATACCAGGGGTTTCGCTGTCGGGGCGGCCCCCGACCTCCGCCGCCCGCCGATCCGCGCCGGGACGGGGCAGGCGGGGGGAGGGGACGACGATAGCGGCAGCCGCCGCGGAGGCGTCGGCCGCGCCCGCCGTACCGGAGGCAGTGGAGGGAATGTCCCGGGTGCACCCGGCGGCCGTGGCGGCCAGGGCGCAGGTCGCCGCACCCGGCCGGCCCGCCGGTGCCGACACCCGCTTCCCGGCGACCAGCCGGGCCCCCGGCCCCGCGGCCAGCAGTGCCGCCGCCTCGGCCACGCTCGGCGTGCCCACCGCGGCCCGGACGGCGGCGGACGGCCCCGGGACCCGCACCGCCGCCAGCTCCGCCGCCGGGAACGACCACAGCGGCACCCCGAACTCCCGCGCCGCGCCCAGCAGACCGGGCTCGGCCGCCTTGGCCTCCACCGTCGCCAGCCCGACCAGCGCCCCGGGCCCCCGGCCCGCCGCCGCCAGCGCGGCACGGATCAACTCCCGCACCTCCGCCGCCGCCACGCCCCGGCGGGCCCCGACGCCCGCGACGAGCCCGCCGCCCGCATCCGTCACGCGGGCCCGGCCGCCGGCCCGGGCACCGCGCCCCGTGCCGCCCCGGCCACCAGCCGCCCGGCCGGCGCCGGTTCCGCCGCCCAGTGCAGATGCAGATACGAGGCGTGCACCCCGCCGGAGACGAAACCCTCCACCCCGCGCCGGGGGTGCGTCACGCCCCACGCCGGGGACGCGCCGGCGCCCGGCTCCAGCACCGTCCGGTGGAACTCGTGGCCCCGCACCCGGGTCCCGGCCGCGGCCAGCGCGTTGTCGCCCAGCGCCACCGCCTCCCGGTAGCCGAGGGTCAGCCGCTCGGTCATCCGGCCGTCGGCGGGCAGCACCCCGCACATCGGCCGGTCGTCGAGCGAGCGGGAGAGGTAGAGCAGCCCGGCGCACTCGGCGGCGACCGGCGCGCCCGACGCGGCGAGTCCGGCCACCGCGGCCCGCAGCGGCGCGTTCGCCGACAACTCCGGCGCGTACACCTCGGGGAAGCCGCCGCCGATCACCAACCCCCGTGTACCGGACGGCAGTTGTTCGTCCCGCAGCGGGTCGAACGGCACCACCTCGGCGCCCGCCGCGGCCAGCAGCTCGGTGTGCTCGGCGTACGAGAAGGTGAACGCGGGCCCACCGGCCACCGCCACCACGGGCCGACCGGACCCCGCGGGCGGGGCCGCCTGAGCCCCCGCCGCGGCCACCGCCTCCGCCGGGTCCCACGGCCGGTCCGGCAGCTCCGGCACCGTGCGCGCCAGCGCCAGCAGCGCCTCCAGATCACAGCCGTCGCGCACCCGCGCGGCCAGCGCCCGCACCGACTCCAGTGCCTCCGCGCGCCGCTCGGCCACCGGCACCAGACCCAGGTGCCGGGACGGCGTACGGGCCTGCTCGGTACGGCGCAGCGCCCCGAGCACCGGCACGCCCGACGAGCCCATGGCGTCCCGCAGCAGCTCCTCGTGCCGCTCCGAACCGACCTTGTTGAGGATCACCCCGGCCAGCCGCACCTCCGGGTCCCACGACGCAAAGCCGTGCACCAGCGCGGCCACCGACCGGGACTGCGAGGAGGCGTCCACCACCAGCACCACCGGCGCCCGCAGCAGCTTGGCGACCTGTGCGGTCGACGAAAGCTCGCCCATCCCGGACGCCCCGTCGAACAGCCCCATCACGCCCTCGACCACCGCCACGTCCGCGCCCGCCGCCCCGTGCAGGAACAGCGGCGCGATCCGGTCCGGGCCACACAGGAAGGCGTCCAGATTGCGGCCGGGCCGGCCGGTGGCCAGCGCGTGGTACCCCGGGTCGATGTAGTCGGGCCCCACCTTGTGCGGCGACACCGCGAGCCCCGCCTCGGCGAAGGCCGCCATCAGACCGGTGGCCACCGTCGTCTTCCCGGCGCCCGAGGACGGCGCGGCGATCACCAGCCGGGGCACGGCGCCACCGCTCACGACGTGCTCACCATTCGATGCCCCGCTGGCCCTTCTGGCCCGTGTCCATCGGGTGCTTGACCTTCGTCATGTCCGTCACCAGGTCCGCGAAGTCCAGCAGCGGCGCGGGTGCGTCCCGGCCGGTGATGACGACATGCTGCGTGCCGGGCCGGTCCCGCAGCACCGCCACCACCTCGTCGACGTCCACCCAGCCCCACTTCAGCGGGTAGGCGAACTCGTCCAGCACCAGCAGCTTGTAGGTCTCCGCGGCCAGGTCCCGCTTGACCTGCTCCCAGCCCTCCCGGGCTGCCTCCTCGTTGCTGAACTGGGAGTCGCGCTGCACCCAGGACCAGCCCTCGCCCATCTTGTGCCAGTCGACGGTGCCGCCCTCCCCGGTGGCGCCCAGCACCTTCAGCGCCCGCTCCTCGCCGACCTTCCACTTCGCCGACTTCACGAACTGGAACACCCCGACCGGCCAGCCCTGGTTCCAGGCCCGTAGCGCCAGCCCGAAGGCGGCGGTGGACTTGCCCTTGCCCTGGCCCGTGTGGACCAGGACCAGCGGTCGGTTGCGGCGCTGGCGGGTGGTGAGCCCGTCGTCCGGTACGACGGACGGCTGTCCCTGCGGCATTACGCGGCCTTCCTGTTGTGACGATCGAGCCTGTTGTGACGATCCAGCCGTGCCCCGTCCCGGTCGGCGCTGCCGCCGCGGACGGGCTTGCCCTGCACGGTCCGTACGAGCGCGGAGACGCTGTCCGCGCGCAGTTCGTCGAGGGTGACGGCGGTGCCGCCGAGCTCCCGGGCCAGCTCCCCGGCCAGCCCCAGCCGCACCGGCCCCGCCTCGCAGTCCACCACCACCGACGCGGTGCCCCCGGCGGCCAGCAGCCGCGCCGCCCGGTGGGCCCGGCCCAGCGGTTCGGGCCCGCCGGTGGCCCGGCCATCGGTGACCACCACCAGCAGCGGCCGCCGCGACGGGTCCCGCATCCGCTCCACCCGCAGCACCTCGTGGGCCCGCAGGAGCCCCTCCGACAGCGGTGTCCGGCCGCCGGTCGGCAGCTGCTCCAGCCGCGCCGCGCCCGCCTCGACCGACGACGTCGGCGGCAGCGCCAGCTCGGCACCGGAACCCCGGAAGGTGACCATCCCGATCTTGTCCCGCCGCTGGTACGCGTCGAGCAGCAGCGACAGCACCGCCCCCTTGACCGCGCCCATCCGCTTCCGCGCCGCCATCGACCCGGACGCGTCCACCACGAACAGCACGAGGTTGCCCTCGCGCCCCTCGCGCACCGCCTCCCGCAGATCGTCCCGGCGCAGCACCAGCCCCGGGCCGCGCCGCCCGCGGGACCACTGGTGCGGTGCCGCGGCCTGCACGGTCGCCGCCAAGTGCAGCTTGCCCAGGGCGCCTTGGGGGCGCCGCGCCCCGGTCGTCCGGCCGTGCGCGGTCCGCGCCCGGGACCGCCGCCCGTCCGCGCCCTCGCCCAGCCCCGGCACGTCCAGCCGCCGGGTGCGGAACGGCTCGGTGGCGCCCACCGCGGCCTGCTCCGGACCAGGACCGGAAGCGGCCGGCTCGCCCGCCGGCTCCCGCTCGGACTCCTCCGGCCGCGCCGGGCGCTCCGGCTCCTGCTGCCGTGGCACGTCCGGGTGCGGCGCGTCCGCCGGCTGCTCCCGGGGCCTTTGGGGCTCGCCGTCCTGCGGCGGCAGCCCACCAGGCCCGCCGTCGGGGCCGCCGTCCGGACCGTCGGGACCGCCGTCCGGGCCCTCCGGCTCCGGATCGTCGTCGCCCTCCGGGTCCTGCCCGCCGGACTCCTCCAGCACCTGGTCGAGCTTGTCCTCGTCGAGCCCGGGCGCGTCGAAGGGATTGCGCCGGCGCCGGTGCGGCAGCGCCAGCAGCGCCGCCTGCCGGACGTCCTCCGGGAGTACCTCGGTCCGCCCGGCCCAGGCCGCCAGCGCGGTCGCGGTGCGGGCCATCACGATGTCCGCCCGCATCCCGTCCACCTCGAACGCCGCACAGGTCGCCGCGATCTGCCGCAGCGCCGTGTCGCCGAGCGTCACCGACGACAGCAACTCGCGGGCCCGCGCGATCCGTTCGCGCAGCTCCTGTTCCTCGGTCGCCCAGCGCGCCGCGAAGCCCGCCGGGTCGTCGTCGTACGCCAGCCGGCGGCGGACCACCGCCACCCGCTGCTCCGGGTCCCGGGACGCCGCGACCTCCACGGTCAGCCCGAAGCGGTCCAGCAACTGCGGCCGCAGCTCGCCCTCTTCGGGGTTCATCGTCCCGACGAGCAGGAACCGGGCCGCGTGCCGCACGGAGACGCCCTCGCGCTCCACGTAGGAGGCACCCATGGCGGCGGCGTCCAAGAGGACGTCGACCAGGTGATCATGGAGCAAGTTGACTTCGTCCACGTAGAGGATGCCGCGGTGGGCGGCGGCCAGCAGCCCCGGCTCGAACGCCTTCACCCCCTCGGCGAGCGCCCGCTCGATGTCGAGCGCGCCGACGAGCCGGTCCTCGGAGGCGCCGACCGGCAGTTCGACCATGCGGGCCGGGCGGGACTCGGCGGGGCCGGCGTCGTGCCGGCCGTCCGGGCACTGCGGATCGGGGGAGAGCGGGTCGCAGCTGAAGCGGCAGCCCGCCACCACCGGCACCTCGGGCATGAGGTCCGCCAGGGCACGCACCGCGGTGCTCTTGGCGGTGCCTTTCTCGCCGCGGACCAGGACACCGCCGACCGCCGGGCTGACGGCGTTCAGCAGCAGCGCCAGCCGCAGGTCGTCCATGCCGACGACGGCGGTGAACGGATACCGGGTGCTCATGTGGTGATCACTCCCTCAAGTGGCGTGCGTCCGTCAAGTGGCTTGCGTCCGTGGCCGGTCGGACTGTGTGAGCCGCGCGGCATGCCGGCGTTCCCGGCCCTCACGGCGCCCCCGGAGGAACGAACGGCAGCCCCTCCGGCACCCCCTCCTCGATCAGCCGCAGCAGCGCCTTGGTGTCCGCGTGCTCCTCGATCAGATCGCCCAGCCGGTCCAGCTGCTCCTCGCGCAGCGCGCCGAAACGGGTGTCCGGAGCCGGTACGAACCGGCGGCCGGCCGCCCGGGCCACCGCCCGCAGGAACGCCCGCCGGAACCCGTCGCTCTCCAGGGAGCCGTGCCAGTGGGTGCCCCACACCGCCCCCACCCGGCAGCCGTCCAGGGCGTTTCCCCGGCCGTCGGACATGAACGCCGCGTCCCCGCCGGACACTTGGGCCACCCCGTGGTGGATCTCGTACCCCTCCACCCGCTCGCCGAGCGCCTCACCGGTCGGCCGGGCGAGGGTCTTCTCCACCGCGAACCGCACCCGTACCGGCAGCAGCCCCAGCCCGTCCACCGTGCCCGCCCGCGACTCGACCTCGTCGTCGATCCGTTCGCCGAGCATCTGGTAACCGCCGCAGATGCCCAGCACCGGGCGGCCCTCCGCGGCCCGCCGGACCACCGCGTCCGCCAGCCCGCGCTCGCGCAGCCAGGCCAGCGCGCGGACCGTGCCGCGGGTCCCCGGCAGGACCACCAGATCCGCGTCGGCCAGCTCCTCCGGCCGGTCCACGAACCGCACCACCACGCCCGGTTCGGCCGCCAGCGCGTCCACGTCGGTGAAGTTGGACATCAGCGGGACGGCGCAGACCGCCACGCGCAGGATGTCCTCGCCCGCGGGCGGTGCCACCACCGATTCCCGTACGGCCCCGCGCAGCGACACCCGCAGCCCGTCCTCTTCGTCGATCCCGAGCCCGTGGGCGTACGGGAGGACGCCGTAGGTCCGCCGCCCGGTGAGCCCGCGCAGCATCTCCAACCCCGGTTCCAGCAGCGTCACATCGCCGCGGAACTTGTTGACGAGGTAACCGGCGACCAGCGCCTGGTCCTCCGCCGACAGCAGCGCGGTGGTGCCGAAGAACGACGCGAAGACCCCGCCGCGGTCGATGTCGCCGACCACCACGACCGGGATCCGCGCCGCGCGGGCGATGCCCATGTTGACGATGTCGGTGCGCCGCAGGTTGATCTCGGCCGGACTGCCGGCGCCCTCGCAGATCACCGCGTCGTGGGTGCGGCGCAACTCCGCCAGGCAGTCCGTGACGGTGCCCAGCAACTGCTCCTGTCTGCCCGCGTGGTAGCCCCGCGCACTCAGCTCGCCCACCGGCTTCCCCAGCAGCACCACCTGGCTGCTGCGGTCGCTGCCCGGCTTGAGCAGCACCGGGTTCATCAGGGCGGTCGGCTCGATCCGCGCCGCGGCCGCCTGCATCGCCTGCGCCCGGCCGATCTCCGCGCCCTCCCGGGTCACGAACGAGTTCAGCGACATGTTCTGCGCCTTGAAGGGCGCCACCGAGACGCCCTGCCGGACCAGCCAGCGGCAGATGCCGGCGGTCACCACGCTCTTGCCCGCGTCGGACGTCGTCCCGGCCACCAGCAGCCCGCCGCCCACGGCCGACCCGGCCGCCTTCCGCCGCCCGCTCACCGCGTCCCCTTCCCGCTCCCGCGCCGCAGCGCGCCCACCGCCAGCCGGCCGGCGACCGTGACGCCCAGCGCCAGCAGACCCACCCGCCGGGACAGCCGTACCGCCCGTTCGACGTCGGCCACCGCGGGCGGCCGCGCCCCGCCGTTGAGCACCGGCCGGTGCTCCACCCGCCCGCCGTACGCCAGGGTGCCGCCGAGCCGGACGCCCAGCGCACCCGCGAACGACGCCTCCACCGGGCCCGCGTTGGGGCTCGGGTGTGCCGCGCCGTCCGCCCGCCAGGCCCGCAGCGCACCGCGCCGGTCCGGGCCCGCCAGCACCGCCAGCGCCGCGGTCAGCCGCGCGCCCGGCCAGCCGGCGACGTCGTCGAGGCGGGCCGCCGCCCAGCCGAACCGCCGGTAGCGCGGCGACTTGTGACCGACCATCGCGTCCAGGGTGTTGACCGCGCGGAACGCCACCAGACCGGGCACCCCGCCCAGCGCGCCCCACACCAGGGCGCCCACCACCGCGTCCGAGGTGTTCTCGGCGACCGACTCCACCACCGCGCGGGCCATCTGCGGCCCGTCCAGCGCCTGCGGATCGCGCCCGCACAGATGCGGCAGCCGCTCCCGCGCCACGTCCAGATCGCCGACGGCCAGCGCCCAGCCCACGGCGCGCGCCTCCCGGCCCAGCGAGGTGCCGCCCAGTACGGCCCACACCGCCGCCGCGGTCAGCGCCGTGCGGGCGCCCGGACGGTGCCGCAGGGCGCGCTCCAGCAGCGCGGCGCCGGCGGCCGCGCCGCCCGCGCACAGCACGGTGTGCACCGCCCCGTAGCCCCGGTGGTCGCGCCACAGTTGGCGCTCGACGGCGCCCGCGGCCCGGCCGAACGCGGCCACCGGATGGCCGCGCCGCGGGTCCGCCGCGATCAGATCACCGAGGAAGCCGAGGGCCGCGCCGCACGCATATCCCGCGTGTTCGCCGCGCACCGGATCAGGCCGCCGGACGTCCGTGAACGGGCCCTGCGGCAGCGGGCAGTGGGGTTCTCGACGGGCAGCCGGGCATGGCGGTATGTCCTCACTCAGGGTCCTCGCCCTGGCTCGACGCGACGGCGACCAGAGTCTCCTGGCTCCCGGATCGGCGCCGCCCCCGGCCTTCCCGCCCGTCTACGTCCTACGGACCGTGGCCCTCGTTGGAGGAGCGCTCCCCGGTGACAGTGGCGGGACCGCGCCGGATTCGCACCGGACTTCCTCTGCTGTCGCCGATTGGCCCGGGCAGTCCACCACGGCCCGCGAAGGCCCGTCAACTCGCCCTTGACCTGCGGTGCAGCCCCGCCGCCGGACCTGTGGCCAAGACCACAGGGCGACCGCCGGCGCACCACCCCAGCCGGACACACACGGACGGGGCGCCCGGCGGCCGCGGCTGCTGCCGCGTCCACCTGACGCCCCGTCCACGGCCGGAGATCCGCCGGCGCCGTTCTCAGGCGGCGACGATCAGATAGATCCCGTACGCCACCGCCGCCGCGCACAGCGCGAAGGCCGCCAGTGCCCCGGCGCGCGCCCCGGCGGCCGGTGCCGTGGTGGCCGCCCCGTCGCCGTCCGCGGCCGGCTTGCGGGAGGTCCCCACGATCCCGACGGTGAACAGGCCCACGATCCCGACCGTCACCGCGAGGCTGACGCCGAAGACCTGGCCGAGAGCTGCCCAGTCGATGTGCATTGCTAGTCCTTAGGGTCCTTGGGCTTCTTGGGGGCCTTGGAACGAGTGGTCGACGTCAGGAGGTGGCGGACACGGGCCGGGCGGGAGCGGGCGCGCCGTCCGACCCGGCGGCTGCGGGGACGGTGGCCGCCGGGGCGACCGGGCCCGCCGGGGGAGGGGAGACGGTCTGCAGCGCCGTGGTGACGACACCGGCCGGCTCCGCCGCCGGACCCTCGTTGACGTTGGTGTGGTCCACCGGCTTGCGCCGGGAGGCCGCCCAGATGCCGCCGCAGATCGCCAGCGCCAGGACGGCGACCGCCGCCACGCCCCAGGTGCCCTGGTCGGCGAGGAACGCGGCCCCCGCGGAGACCAGGCCGGCGGCCGGCAGCGTCAGCCCCCAGGCCGCGACCATCCGCCCGGCCGTGGACCAGCGCACCACGCCGCCCTTGCGGCCCAGCCCGGAGCCCATCACGGCGCCCGAGCAGACCTGGGTGGTGGAGAGCGCGAAACCGAGGTGGGAGGAGGCCAGGATGGTGGCCGCCGCGCCCGTCTGGGCGGCGAAGCCCTGCGGCGGCCGGATGTCGGTGATGCCCTTGCCCATCGTGCGGATGATCCGCCAGCCGCCGAGGTACGTGCCGAGCGCGATGGCCAGGCCGGCGGAGGCGATCACCCACAGCGGCGGGTCGGAGTGCGGGGCGATGGCCCCGCCGGTGATCAGCGCGAGGGTGATCACGCCCATCGTCTTCTGAGCGTCGTTGGTCCCGTGGGCCAGCGAGACCAGCGCCGCCGAGGCGATCTGCCCGGCGCGGTAGCCCTTGGCGGTGTCCTCCTCGGCGCGGCCGCGGGTCAGTCGGTAGGTGAGCCGGGTCGCCGCCATCGAGGCCAGCCCGGCGACGAACGGCGCGGCCACCGCCGGAAGCAGGACCTTCATCACCACGGCCTGCCCGTGCACCCCGTCGGCGCCCGCGGACACCAGGGTCGCGCCGATCAGACCACCGAAGAGGGCGTGGGACGAGCTGGACGGGAGACCGGCGAGCCAGGTCAGGAGGTTCCAGATGATCGCGCCGACCAGACCGGCGAAGATCACTTCCGGTCTGACGCCGGCCCGTTCGTCGATGATGCCGCCGGAGATGGTCTTCGCCACCTCAACGGAGAGGAATGCCCCGACGAGATTGAGTCCCGCCGACATCGCCACCGCGACCTTGGGTCGCAGAGCCCCGGTGGAGATGGTGGTGGCCATTGCGTTGGCCGTGTCGTGGAAGCCGTTCGTAAAGTCGAACACCAAGGCCGTGACGATCACGATCCCGATGAGAAGCGTGATGTGTTCCATTCACCCAGGCAATCCGTTCGATGGTCAGTGTCCTCGGGAACGTACGGACGGCGGGTGAACGGAAAGTGAACTCGGCCGGGCGTCGCGGTGACACCCCCGCAGTGTTCACGCGGAGGCGCCTCAGTCGTCACTTCCGTCTCACCCGTCGGCAAATTCCTTGAGCTGGGCCGGGGTGCCCCCTGGCGATGACATGTGAGGAGGTGCGGGATCACTCGACGTTAACGGATGATCGACGCAAGGTGGTCGAACTCCGGCCAATCGCTCACAGTCGCCCGCAATGGAACAGCCATCCCCATACGGGGGATACTGGTCAGCCGGTGCCGGCGCGTACAGTGCCCCGGCCTGCCCATACGGTGTCGTGCACCGCCCTCGTGCCTTTCCGCACGTCCCGCAGCGTCGCACCGGAGGATCCCATGAAGGACCACCCCGACCACCTCGCCGACGCCTGGAGCGAGCTGGTCGCCACCGCCCGCCGGACCGCCGCCGACGGCCTCGTCGTCGGCACCTCGGGCAACGTCTCGGTCCGTGTCCGGGACCTGATCCTCGTCACCCCCAGCGGCATCCCCTACGACCGGCTGGGCCCCGCCCACCTCACCGGCGTCGACATCGAAGGCCGCCCGATCGTCGGCAGACTCCGCCCGACCAGCGAACTCCCGCTCCACCTGGCCGTCTACCGCCACACCCAGGCCACCGCGATCGTGCACACCCACGCCCCGCACGCCACCGCCGTCTCCACCCTCGTCCCCGAACTCCCGCCCGTCCACTACATGGCCGCCGCGCTCGGCGGCCCCGTGCGCGTCGCCCCCTACGCCCTCTACGGCAGCGACGAACTCGCCGCCCACATGCTCGACGCGCTCCGCGACCGCACCGCCGCGCTCCTGCAGAACCACGGCACCATCGCCTACGGCGACAGCCTCGCCCAGGCCCTGGAACGCACCGCCCAACTGGAGTGGATGTGCCGGGTCTGGCTCACCGCCGCCTCCGTGCCCGGCCACACCCCCAGCCTGCTCTCGCCCGTCCAGCTCGACGCCGCGGGCGAACGGCTGCGCGGCTACGGCCAGCCCGGCGACGACGCGCCGTAGCCCCCCGCGGCACGGCGCCCGCCGGTCCGGCCGCCGCTCCCGGGCGCCCGGTGGCCGGGACCGGCGGCCCTGCGCACACTGGAGGGGTGCGACGGGGAACCGTGGCGGCGGTGACCGCCACCACCGTGATCGGTGCCGGGGCGGCCGCCGTGGCGGCCGGGCGGTACGCCGGTGGCGTCGCCCTGAAAGCGTCCCCCGGCCATCCCTTCCCGGGCGACGCCCGGCTCACCGTCCACTCCGCCGACGGCGGCCACATCGTCCTCACCCGCAGCCTGGGCTCCCTCAGACCCGGCCGCTACGGACTCTCGGGCGCCGGCTGCCACGCCGTCGTCGGTCCCGTCGTCCACGGCACGCCGCATCCGCCCGACGCTGTCGTCCGCCGTCTGGAGCGCGTCACCCGCGGCACCCTGCGGCCCGGCGCCCGGATGCGGCTGACCCCGCAGGTGCACCTCGGCAACCCCCACGACGCCCTCGGCCTCGCCTGCGCCGACGTCGACATCCCCGGCGAACTGGGCGCCCTGCCCGCGTGGTTCGTGCCCGGCGCCCGCGACACCTGGGTCATCACCGTGCACGGCCTCGGCACCACCCGCGAACACCCCATGGTGGTGCTGCCCTTCCTGCACCGGCACCGCTTCCCCGTCCTCGACCTGGCCTACCGCAACGACCCCGGCGCCCCGCGCACCGCCGACGGCCTCCACCACCTCGGCGACACCGAATGGCGCGACCTGGACGCCGCGATCCGCTACGCCGTCCGCCACGGCGCCCGCGCGGTCGTCCTCCACGGCTGGTCCGCCGGCGCCACCATGGCCCTGCGCGCCGCCCTCAACTCCCCGCTGCGCGACCGCGTCTCCGGCCTCGTCCTGGACTCCCCGGTGCTCGACCGGCACGCCACCGTCCGCGCGCTGGCCGCCGCCCGGCGCATCCCGCGCGCCCTGCTCCCCCTGGCCGTGCGCGCCGCCGAGGGCCACACCGGACTGCCCGTCGACCGCCCCGCCGACGCCGTCCAGGCCGACGAACTCGACGTGCCCGTCCTCCTCTTCCACGGCCCCGAGGACACCCTCGCCCCCTGGGACGCCTCCCGCCGCCTGGCCGCCCGCCGCCCGGAGCTGATCACCCTTCACCCCGTCCCGCACGCCCCGCACGCCGCCATGTGGAACGCCGCCCCGGATCGCTACGAGGAGACCCTGCGCCGCTTCCTCACCCCGCTGATGTGACGCCTGATGTGACGCGGCCGCCCGGCGGACCCCCGGGGGCCTCCGGTTCCGCGGCCAGCGCCGGAGATGGCCGGCCGGACAACTCCCTCCGACCGGAGCGGGACCGCGGGGTGACGCGGGGCCGAAGAGCCGCGAGCAGGGTTCCGATTGGGTTTTCGGGCCGTCAGCGGCAAGACTGCTCCTGTGACGTCCCGTACACCGCGCGACTCCCGGCTCCGACTCGTCCCCCGACAACCGATTGCGGCCGCCCGCCGGGCGGTGAGCACCCGGGCCGCCCGCCCGGCGCCCAGGCCCCCCGAGGGCACCCCGCCGCCCGCGGAACTGGCCCGCCAGGCCCGCGCCGTACTGGCCGGCGCGGCCCGACTCGCGCGCTGGGCCGACCACGCGGGCAGCCTCCGCGCCGGCCCCGACGGATCGCTCCCGGAGGCCGCCGTCGCCGGCGCCGCCGAAGCCCTGGGCCTGCCCCCCCGCCAGGTGCGCGCCGACTGGGACCGGGCCCGGCTCGCCGGGCTCGTCGAACTCCACGACGGACTGGCCCGGCCCGGCTGGCGGCTGCGCGCCTGGGACCGCGACGACACCGCCGCCCTGCGCGGCTGGGTCGCGCTCTTCGACGCCTGGTCGCTGGCCCTGGCCGCGCCGCCCGCGGCCGGCCCCTCCGCCGTCGCCGAGGTCGTCGAGGCCGTCCCGCAGCTGCTGTCCCTGCTGCACCTGTCCGCCGGACCCGTCCGGCTGCCGGTCCTGCTGGACATGCTCGGCCAGCGCGTCGCCGAACTGCGCACCGAGCGCTGCGAGGTGCCCTACGGCACCGACCCGGCGGACGGCACCGACGCCGCGGGACCGGCGAGCGACGCCGCGGGGGCGCCGCTCGCCGACCTCCTGCGCTGGGCGCTGGACGCCCTGCTCGCGGTCGGCGCGCTGATGCCGCCGCGCGGCGCCCACGAGGCCGGCGAAGACGCCGGCGAGGGCCATCACGGCCAGGAGGCGCAGCTGACGCCGCTGGGCAACTGGTCGGTGTGGGTCAAGCTGGAGCAGATCTGCGTCGCCGCGCAGAGCCCGGCCGGCAACATCGAGCAGTCCGCGGAGGCGATGCTGCGCGGCTGCGCCCGGCTGACCCCGGGCCCGGCCCGCGCCGAGTACCGCGCCTGGCTCGCCGCCCGCTCCGTCGGCGCCGCCGTCGAGGAACTCCTCGCCGTCGCCCGCGGCGAGGACGCGCTGCTGCGCGGGCTGGCCTTCGAGGCGCTGCGCGCCGTCGGCGCCCCCGCAGAACCGGCCGTGCGCGCCGCCGCCGACGAGCCCGTGCTGCGCCCCTACGCCCTGCTGTGGCTCTTCGAGCACGAGGGCGGCGACCCCGAGACCGCCTCCGGCGTCCTCACCCGCGAGGAGTCGACCTGGCTGTGGGTGGACACCGCGGCGGCCGTCGCCGACCACGGGGAGACCCAACTCCTCGTCCGGCACCTGGACTCGGCCGTCCAGGGCTCGGTGCCGCGGCTGCTGGCGGAGGTCCGCGCCGTCGGCCACCCCCGCACCGTGCAGGTGCTGGTCGCGCTGGCCGCCGCGCACCCCGACCCGGCCCTCGCCAAGGCCGTCCGCCGGGCCGCCTTCCAGGTCCACACCGGCGGCGCCTGACGCCCCGGCCACCCCGGCCGGGCGCCGGCGGGCCATGCCCCCGCCCCGCCCGGCCGGCAGGTGCCGAAGCTCCGGACGTCGCCCTCGGCGTCCCGGGCGAGGCAGTCCCGGAAGTCGTACGCCGCGGCCCTTCGAGCCGACCCTCACCACCCCGTCCCCGTAGGCGAGTTCGGCATGCGGCACCGTGCCGTCCTCCCCGCCGTACCGCGCAGCGTCGGGAACCCGGGAACCCGGGAACATCGCCGGCGTGCCCGCCACGCTGATCACCCTGCCTGTCGCGCACCGGACGACACCCCGCCGCCCGAACTCCTGTGTCCTGGCTCACAGTCTCGCAGCGGGGTCTGACAACGCCGGAAAACGACTTGCACCGGCCCGTTAGACTGCCTGCATGGCAGTTCTCCTCTGGGTTCATTAGACGGCGCAGACCGCTCTCGGACCGTCCGTCCAACCCGCCGTCTTCCTGCCCTGGAGTTTTCCCCGTGATCACCGCTTCCGGCCTTGAGCTGCGTGCCGGCGCCCGCGTCCTCATCGAGTCCGCCTCGTTCCGCATCGCCAAGGGCGACCGCATCGGCCTGGTGGGCCGCAACGGCGCCGGCAAGACCACCCTCACCAAGGTCCTGGCCGGCCAGGGCATCCCGGCCGGCGGCTCGGTCGCCCGCTCCGGCGAGGTCGGCTACCTCCCGCAGGACCCGCGCACCGGCGACCTCGACGTGCTGGCCCGCGACCGCATCCTCTCCGCCCGCGGCCTGGACACCGTGCTGCGCAGGATGCGCGAGAACGAGGACCGGATGGCGAACGGCAAGGGCGCCACCCGCGAGAAGGCCATGAAGAAGTACGAGCGGCTGGAGACCGAGTTCCTCACCAAGGGCGGGTACGCCGCCGAGGCCGAGGCCGCGACCATCGCCGCCAGCCTGGGCCTGCCCGACC
Organism: Streptomyces sp. S186; assembly: GCF_051603415.1. Taxonomy (NCBI): domain Bacteria; kingdom Bacillati; phylum Actinomycetota; class Actinomycetes; order Kitasatosporales; family Streptomycetaceae; genus Streptomyces; species Streptomyces sp. S186. The sequence continues at coordinate 6,332,025 of NZ_CP193932.1, forward strand.
GTATCCTCGGCCAGCCCCTGCACACCCTCTCCGGCGGCCAGCGGCGCCGCGTCGAGCTGGCCCGGATCCTCTTCTCGGACTCCGACATCCTGCTGCTCGACGAGCCCACCAACCACCTCGACGCCGACTCCATCGCCTGGCTGCGCGACTACCTCAAGACCTACCGCGGCGGCTTCATCGTCATCTCCCATGACGTCGACCTCGTCGAGACGGTCGTGAACAAGGTCTTCTATCTGGACGCCAACCGCGCCCAGATCGACATCTACAACATGGGCTGGAAGCTCTACCAGCAGCAGCGCGAGGCCGACGAGAAGCGCCGCAAGCGCGAGCGGGCCAACGCCGAGAAGAAGGCCGCGGCGCTCAACTCCCAGGCCGACAAGATGCGGGCCAAGGCCACCAAGACCGTCGCCGCCCAGAACATGGCCAAGCGCGCCGACAAGCTGCTCGCCGGCCTGGAGGCGGTGCGCGTCTCCGACAAGGTCGCCAAGCTGCGCTTCCCGGACCCCGCGCCGTGCGGCAAGACCCCGCTCACCGCCGAGGGCCTCTCCAAGTCCTACGGCTCCCTGGAGATCTTCACCGACGTCGACCTCGCCATCGACAAGGGCTCCCGGGTCGTCATCCTGGGCCTCAACGGCGCCGGCAAGACCACCCTGCTGCGGCTGCTGGCGGGCGTCGAGACGCCCGACACCGGCGAGGTCCGCCCCGGCCACGGCCTGAAGCTCGGCTACTACGCCCAGGAGCACGAGACCCTGGACCCGGACCGCACGGTCCTGGAGAACATGCGCTCCGCCGCGCCCGACATGGACCTCGTCGAGGTCCGCAAGGTGCTCGGTTCCTTCCTCTTCTCCGGCGACGACGTCGACAAGCCCGCCGGTGTGCTCTCCGGCGGCGAGAAGACCCGTCTCGCGCTGGCGACGCTGGTCGTCTCCTCCGCCAACGTCCTGCTGCTCGACGAGCCCACCAACAACCTCGACCCGGCCAGCCGCGAGGAGATCCTCGGCGCGCTGCGCACCTTCACCGGCGCGGTGGTCCTGGTGACGCACGACGAGGGCGCGGTGGACGCGCTGGCGCCGGAGCGGATCATCCTGCTGCCCGACGGCGTCGAGGACCTGTGGGGCCAGGACTACGCGGACCTGGTCGCACTGGCCTGATCACCGCCGTACCGCCGCCACCGGTTGGATCACGCCCGCTGGATCATTCGGCCCATGGGTGATCCATCATCTGAGTGAGAACGGCTCGTACACCGGCGAGCCTGCGGCAAGGGGCCGGGCCCTCTCGGCCCGGCCGTCGCCGTTTCGGCGACAGACCACCTGACCTGGCACTTCTCGCCCACCGGGGCGTGCGTCGGCGTCGCAGGGCGCGCGGAAGAAGGAGTTCCGACCGCTCCGGGCGCCCGCGGGGCGGCGAAGGATGTCGCACAGACCTTTGCGGAATGGGTGGCCAGGAAGCCGGGGAGGGGTGATCATGAGAGTCCAGAGCGCACTTCCCACGAGGAGGCACGGGTGGCCGAGACTCTGAAGAAGGGCAGCCGGGTGACCGGCGCCGCGCGCGAGAAGCTCGCGGCAGACCTGAAGAAGAAGTACGACGCCGGAGCGAGCATCCGGGCGCTGGCCGAGGAAACCGGTCGCTCCTACGGATTCGTGCACCGGATGCTCAGCGAATCCGGCGTGGTCCTGCGCGGCCGCGGCGGAGCCACGAGGGGCAAGAAGGCCGCCTCGGTCTGACGGCCGCGGCTCCGGGTAAAGGCGGTGCCCCCGGCCGTCCGAGCAGTCGGCCGGGAGGTTACCGTTCAGTCACTTACGCACGCAGGTGCGGTGGCTGACTCGGAGGCGCCCTCATGACTCTGCTCGACAAGCACGGTGTGCGGCTCACCGTGGACGACGCGATCGCCACGGTGACCCTCGCCAACGCGGCCAAGCGCAACGCACAGAGCCCCGCCATGTGGCGGGCACTGGCCGAGGCGGGCTCGCTGCTGCCGGGAAACGTACGGATCGTGGTGCTCCGCGGAGAGGGCAGGTCCTTCTCCGCGGGGCTCGACCGGCAGGCGTTCACGCCCGAAGGGTTCGACGGCGAGCCGTCGTTCCTCGATCTGGCGCGCGGTACGGACGAAGCGCTGGACGCCACGATCGCCGAGTACCAGGAGGCGTTCACCTGGTGGCGGCGGCACGACCTGGTGTCCATCGCCGCCGTCCAGGGGCACGCCATCGGCGCCGGCTTCCAGCTCGCGCTCGCCTGTGACCTGCGGGTCGCCGCCGACGACGCGCAGTTCGCCATGCGCGAGACCAGTCTGGGCCTGGTCCCGGACCTGACCGGCACCCACCCCCTGATCGGACTCGTCGGCTACGCCCGGGCGCTGGAGATCTGCGCCACCGGGCGCTTCGTGCACGCCGCGGAGGCCGAGCGGATCGGCCTGGTCAACCTCGTCGTGCCCGGCGGCGAACTGGACGCCGCGGCGGCCGACCTGGCCGCCGCGCTCACCGCCGCGCCCCGGGACGCCGTCATCGAGACCAAGGCCCTGCTGGCCGGCGCCGCGGACCGGACGTACGAGGAGCAGCGCCGCGCCGAGCGTGCCGCCCAGGCACGGCGGCTGCGGGACCTGGCCGGCGTCGGGGACTGAACGCCCGCCCGCGGCGCCGGTCTTCAGCCGTCCGCCACCGCCGTGACCAGTACCGCGGCCGACCGCGGTGCCGGCGGCGGACCGGTGACCGCCCGGCGGACGGCGCGGGCCACGTCCACGGGGCGGTGGCCGGCGGCGGTCGCCAGCTGGACGAGGACATGGCCGCCGGTGCGGGCCACCGGGCGGGAGCGGCCGGCCAGGGCCGGGGCGAGCCGGGCCACCCCGGGGACGGCGAGCACCCGGGCGACGAGGTCCGCGGGGTCCGCCGCGGCACCGCCCGGTTCCGCGGCGGCGGGTGACGGGGCCCGGCCGGCGGCCCGGTCGCCGTCCCCGGGGCCGGCCTCGGCAGGGTCGTCCAGCAGTTCGCCGATCCGGAGGTCCACCGCGCTCACCCGCAGCCCCAGGCCGTCCTCCGCGGCGGCCAGCAGGGCCGTCCGCAGCTGCGCGGCGAGCGCCGGCAGTGGGCGGCCGGGCGGTGCGGCCAGGTCCGCGGCGATGCGCAGCGGGCCCGGCGGCAGGGCGCTGGGCGGCGCCGGCACGGTCGGCGCAGGGGCGTCGCCGGGGGCGGCGAGGGAGAGCCGCAGGGCGTCCAGGCGTACGCCGGGCGGGGTGCCGGGTGCCCGCAGCAGGGCCGCGCGGGCCGCGCGTTCGGTGATCCAGGCCCCGTCCGCCGGGCCGCCCAGCGGCAGGATCCGGCCGATGCCGAGCTGTTCCCGCACGGTGTGTGCCAAGCCGTTCGCGGCCACCGCGTCACCTCTTTCCCGGAGCACCTCCCCAGCCTGCCCCAGCCCGCCCGCCGCGGCAGGCCGCGGCACTCCGCTGCCGCACTCCCCGGGGCGTACCCCGCCGTCCGCCTCTACTGTGGGGAGCGGAACGAATGGCGTGAAAGGTGCATATCCCCAGAAGGGACGCGCGGCGATGACCGAGAGCCAGCTGGGCGCGGACGCGGCGAGGCCGCCGGTGAAACGGGGCGGCGGCGACCCCGGCACCCGCGGCCGCACCACCATCGCCGACGGCGTCGTCGAGAAGATCGCCGGGCTCGCCGCCCGCGATGTGGTGGGTGTCCACGCGATGGGCAGCGGGTTCGCCCGTACGCTCGGTGCGGTGCGCGACCGGGTGCCCGGCGGCGGACGGTCGGCCGCCCCCACGCGCGGGGTGAAGGCCGAGGTCGGCGAGGTGCAGACCGCGCTGGACCTGGAGATCGTGGTCGACTACGGGGTCGCCATCGCGGACGTGGCCCGGGCCGTCCGGGAGAACGTGATCGCCGCCGTGGAGCGGATGACCGGTCTGGAGGTCGTCGAGGTCAACATCGCGGTGAGTGATGTGAAGCTGCCGGACGAGGCGGACGGCGACTACGGGCCCGGCCCGGCCGAGGCGGCGGAACCCCGGCTCCAGTGACCGGGCCCGGCCGGAGCCGTAGCGAAGGAGCGCACGATGAGCATGACCGTGATCGGTCTCGTGGCCGGGATGGCGCTGGGCTTCGCCGGCTACTTCGGCGGGTTCGGGGCCTTCGTCCTGGTGGCGGCGCTGGGCGCCGTCGGGTTCATGGCCGGCAGGTTCCTCGACGGGGACCTGGCGGCCGGGGAGTTCTTCCGCGCCCGGACCGGCGACCGCGACGACCGGCGGCGGTGAACGCGGATGGCAGCCGTCTACCGGGCGGCCCCGCCCGCCGCTGCCACCGACGTACCGGCCGGTGAGCGCGGCGCCACCAGGATCGCCGACCGGGTGGTCGCCAGGATCGCCGCGCGGGCGGCCCGCGAGGCGCTGCGCGAGGCGGCCCCCGGCGCCCCCACCGACGCCCATGCCACGGTGACGGTGACCCGCCGCGACATCCGCCCGCCGTTCGGCGAGGCCCGGCTGCGGATCGCCGTGGAACTCGCCTACCCCGCCCCCATTGGCGCCCAGTGCCGTCTGGTGCGCCGTCAAGTTACCGAGCGCGTAAGGGCGTTGACGGAGATGACGGTCACCGAGGTGGCCGTGCAGGTGGAGCGGCTGAACTCGCCGCTGCTGACGGACCGGGCCCGGGAGCGGCTGCGGTGAGCGGGCCGGCGCCGGGGCCGGGGAACGCCGGGGAGCCCGGCCCGGTCGCCGGCGGGCCCGGCCGGCGCTTCTGGTCGGCCCGCCGGGTGCCCGCGGCGCTGGTCGCCCTGGTGCTGCTCGGCGCCGGCGGACTGCTGCTCTACGACGTCGCCGCCGTACGGGCCGGCCGCACCGCGATGGCCTGGCGCCGGCGGCTGGCGCACGAACTCGCGGTCCGGCACCTCGACGACCCCTGGGTGCTGGGCGCCGCGGCCGCCGCGCTGGTCCTCGGGATCTGGCTGCTAGCCCTGGCCGCCACCCCGGGGCTGCGGGCCGTGCTGCCGATGCGGCGCACCGCCCCCGGCGTCCGCGCCGGCCTCGACCGGTCGGCCGCCGCGCTGGTGCTGCGCGACCGGGCCATGGAGGTCGCCGGCGTACAGGCCGTACGGCTGACCGTCGGCCGGCGCCGGGCGCGGGCGCGGGCCGTGGCGCACTTCCGTGAGCTGGAGGCGGTCCGCGGCGACCTCACCACGGTGCTCGGCGACGGCCTGCGCCGGCTCGGCCTGACCCGCCGGCTGCGGCTGACCGTCGACGTCCGGCGCCCGAAAGGGAGGTGAGCGCGCGATGCGCACCGTCCGCGCGAGCGTCAACCGGGTGCTGCTCGGGCTGGTCGGCGTGCTCCTGCTCGGCGCCGGCGGGCTGGTCCTGCTGGGCGGCCTCGACCTGCCCGCCCGCCTGCACCTCGACCTGCCGTCCGGCTGGCCGTGGGTCCGCCCGGACGACGTCCTGCTCCCGGCGGCGGACCGCACCCGCTTCACGGACCGCGGCTGGTGGTGGCCGGCGGTCATCGCCGGGCTGGCCGTCCTGGTGCTGTTGCTGCTGTGGTGGCTGCTGGCGCAGCTGCGACGACGCCGGCTCGGCACGGTGCTGGTCGACAGCGGCGACGGGGAGGGCGCGACAGTACGGGGCCGGGCGCTGGAGGCCGTCCTGGCGGCCGAGGCGGCGGCGGTGGACGGCGTCGACCGGGCGGCCACCGTGCTGACCGGCCGCCGCACCGCACCGCGGGTGCGCGCCCTGCTCGTCCTCGCCCCGCACGCCGACCCCGGGACCGTGGTACTGCGGCTCTCCGCCCGGGCACTGGCCGACGCCCGCACCTCGGCCGGCCTGGACCGCCTGCCGACCGAGGTCCGCCTACGGGCGGTCCGCCACCGGCCGGAACGGGTCAGTTAGTCCGACGGGGCACGGCCAGGGTCGCGGCGCCTGGTACGGCATGTCCCCGGCCGGCGCCGGGAGTTGCCCCACACCGCGTTGCCGGGGCGTCCCGAGAGCTCCGTGGTGCCCTCCACCACCGGACGCCGCGACCTTTCCGCCTTTCCCCCGTCGAAGACGTCTTGGCGCCGATGGCCGGGGCGGGACGGGCCCGTGGCCCCTCCCGCCCCGTCGGTCTCAGAAGCCGCGCCGGGCGCCGCCGTCCACCGGGACCATCACGCCCGTCAGATAGGACGCGGCGGGGGAGAGGAGGAAGGCGGCGGTGCGGCCGAACTCCGCGGGGTCGCCGTAGCGGCGCAGCGGGATGGTGGCGGAGTTGCGGGCGCGGGAACCCTCGGGGTCGCCGGAGAGCTCGTCGAGCTGGGTCATCCGGTCGGTGGCGATCCGGCCGGGGAGGACGCCGACGACGCGGATGCCGCGCGGCCCCACCTCGTCGGCCAGGGACTTGGCGAAGCCGGCCAGGCCCGGACGCAGCCCGTTGGAGACGGTGAGCCCGGCGATCGGTTCGTACACCGAGCCGGAGAGCACGAAGCCGATGACGCCGCCCTCGCCCAGCTCCGCGGCGGCCGTGCGGGCGAACCGCACCGCGCCGAGGAAGACCGTCTCGAAGCCCGCCCGCCACTGGTCGTCGGTGGTGTCGGCGGCGCCGCCGGGTGGCGGGCCGCCCACGCTGATCAGGACGCCGTCGAAGCGGCCGAAGCGCTCCCGGGCGGCCGCCACCAGACGGGCCGGGGCCCCGGCGTCGGCGTTGTCGGCGGCCACGCCCAGGGCCCGCTCGCCCAGGGTGGCGGCCGCCTTGGCCGCGGCCTCCTCGGTGCGGCCGGTGAGCACCACGTTGGCGCCGTCGGCGACGAGTTCGCGGGCGGTGGCGAAGCCCAGGCCGCGGGTGGCGCCGGTGACGAGATACGTCCGGTCGGTGAGTCCAAGATCCATGGCTCTAGTCTGCCCCCGCCCCGTCCCGCAACGCGAAGGCGGTCCCCACCAGGCCGACATGGCTGAACGCCTGCGGGAAGTTGCCCAGTTGGCGCCCGGTGGCCGGGTCGTACTCCTCCGCGAGCAGCCCCACGTCGTTCCGCAGCGTCAGCAGCCGCTCGAACAGCTTCCGGGCCGCCGCCCGGCGCCCGGTCAGCAGCAGCGCGTCCGCCAGCCAGAACGAGCAGACCAGGAACGTGCCCTCGCCGCCCGGCAGCCCGTCCACCGACCGCCCCTGGGTGCTGTAGCGGCGCACCAGACCGTCGTGCGACAGCTCGCGGCGCACCGTGTCGACGGTGGAGACCACCCGCGGATCGTCCCCCGGCAGGAAGCCGACCCGCGGGATCAGCAGCGTCGCGGCGTCCAGTTCCGCGGAGCCGTAGGACTGGGTGAAGGTGCCCCGCTCGGCGTCGTAGCCGCGCGCGCAGACCTCCCGGTGCACCTCGTCGCGCATCGCCCGCCAGCGGTCCACGTCCCCGCTGAACCTGGGGTGCCGCTCCAGCGCCCGTACCGCGCGGTCGGCCGCGACCCAGGCCATGACCTTGGAGTGCACGAAGTGCCGGCGCGGGCCGCGCACCTCCCAGATGCCCTCGTCGGGGTCGCGCCAGGCGGACTCCAGGTAGTCCATCAGCGCCCGCTGGATGCTCCAGGCGTGCGGCTCGGCCGGCAGCCCCGCGGTGCGCGCGACATGGAACGTCTCGATCACCTCGCCGTAGACGTCGAGTTGGCGCTGCTCGACGGCGGCGTTGCCGATCCGCACCGGCAGCGAGTCCTGGTACCCGGACAGCCACGGCACCTCGAACTCCGGCAGCCGCCGCTCCCCGGCCAGCCCGTACATGATCTGCAGGTCGTCGGGGGCGCCGGCCACCGCGCGCAGCAGCCAGTCCCGCCAGGCGCCGGCCTCGTCGAGATACCCGGCACAGAGCAGGGAGTTCAGGGTCAGGCTGGCGTCCCGCAGCCAGCAGTAGCGGTAGTCCCAGTTGCGGACCCCGCGCGGCTCCTCGGGCAGCGAGGTGGTGGGGGCGGCGACGATCCCGCCGGTGGGTGCGTAGGTGAGCGCCTTGAGGGTGATCAGGGAGCGGATCACCGCGGCGCGGTACGGGCCGTCGTAGCGGCACCGCGCGGACCAGGCGTGCCAGTCGTCGGTGGTCTCCGCCAGCGCCTCGAACGGGTCGATCTGGTCGGGGCGGGGCTCGTGCGAGGGGTGCCAGGTCAGCACGAACGCGGCGCGCTCGCCGGCGGCGACGGCGAAGTCCGAGCGGGTGCTGAAGTCCTTGCCGTAGGTGCTGCCCTGGGCCGGGGTGCGCAGCCAGACCGAGTCCGGTCCTGCGACCGCCACCCGGCAGCCCTCGGTGGCGCGCACCCATGGCACCACCCGCCCGTAGTCGAACCGCAGCCGCAGTACCCCGCGCATCTCGACCCGGCCGCGCAGCCCTTCCACGACCCGGACGACGTCGGGCATCCGGTCGCGCTGCGGCATGAAGTCCGTGACCCGGACGCTGCCCTCGGGGGTCTCCCAGACGGTGTCGAGGATCAGCGAGTCCCCGCGGTAGGCGCGTTCGGCGCGGGCCTCGTCGGAGCGCGGCGCCAGGGTCCAGTGGCCGTTGTCCTTGCCGCCGACGAGGGCGGCGAAGCAGGCGGGGGAGTCGAAGCGGGGCAGGCACAGCCAGTCGATGGAGCCGTCCCGGCCGACGAGCGCGGCGCTCTGGAGGTCGCCGATGAGCGCGTAGTCCTCGATGCGTGGGTACACTCCGCGGCCTTTCCCGCGCGGCGGGTGCGTTACTCGGGGGCGACCGCCGTCCGGGCTACGGCCCCGGCGCCGCCGCGCTCCGCCGGCCCGGCGTCCTTCTCGCCGCCCTCGCCGTCCTCGTCACCCTCGTCCTGCTCGGCCGGCTCGCCCTGCCCGGCTTCCTCGGCCGCGGCGGCCAGCCGGTCGCGGCGCTCCCGGCGGACCAGCACGACCCAGCCCACCGGCACCGCCGCCGCGAACAGCCACCACTGGACCGCGTACGCCATGTGCGGCCCGATGGAGTCGTGGTCCGGCTCGGGCACCTGCTCCGGGGAGTCCGCCTTGGGCGCGGTCTGCTCGATGTAGCCGCCGAGCATCGGGTGGCCGCTGAGCTTCGCCTGCTGCCGGCTGTTGATCAGCATGACCTGGCGGGGCGGCAGGCCCCTGGTGTCCTTGATCCCGCTGGCCGCGGTGGTCTCGTCGGCCATCATCCGGCCGGTGACCGTGACCGTGCCCTTGGGGGCGGCCGGCACGTGCGGGAACTTGGTGAGGTCGTCGCCGGTCGGGATCCAGCCGCGGTTGACCACCACCGCCTGGCCGTTGCCGAGCACCAGCGGCGTCAGGACGTAGTAGCCGATCTTCTGCTCGTCGGCGGCGGTGCGCTGGCGGACGACGACCTCGTGCGCGGTGTCGTAGCTTCCGGTGGCGGTGACCCGGCGCCACATCTCGCCGTGCGGCAGGGTCCGGCCGACCGCGGTCAGGTCGGTCACCGGGACCGGGGTGGCGGCGAGGTTGTGCGCGATCTGCGCGTTCTGCGCCACCCTGTGCTGATGGCGGTGGAACTGCCAGAACCCCAGCTTGATCATGACCGGGATCAGGACGAGGCCCACGAGGGTGAGGATCACCCACTGCCGGGACAACAGGAAGCGGTACACGGCAGCGACGGTATCGCGCGGCCCCCGGCGCCCGGCCCGCGGGTCCCCCGGCGGCGGCGCGCGCAGGGCCCGCCGGGGCCGCGGGGCACGCCGGACGCCGCGGCCGGGAGCGTCGTCAGACCCGGTCGACGATGCCCACCCGCCCCGCCGAGCGGGCGCAGTGCGCACCGCAGTACCACTGCCCGTCCGCCTCCACGCCCTGCCCGATGATCTGCACCCGGCAGTGCTCGCAGATCGGCGCCATGCGGTGGATGGCGCAGGCGAAGCAGTCGAAGACGTGCACCGCGCCCTGCGCGTGCACCTCGAACGTCATGCCGTAGTCGTTTCCGCAAACCTCACAACGTGCCATGCGCCACAGCGTGCGGGCGGGGGCGCCGGCGGGCGAGGTGCCGGCGGGTGTGTTGGCCGGGCTTCACCCGGACGACGGTGCCGCCGGCCGGACGTCCTGAAGAAGCTGCATGAACGCCGCCTCGTCGATGACGGCGGTGCCGAACGAGGCGGCCTTGACCGTCTTGGACGTGCGGGCGTCCGGGTCGTTGGTCACCAGCAGGCTCGTCAGCCGGGACATGCTCGTCGCCACGTGCAGTCCGGCCTCGATCGCCCGGTCCTCCAGCAGCTCGCGGTCGACGGAGGTGTCGCCGGAGAACGCGACCCGCATGCCCTGGACCAGCGGGCCGCCGGGCTCGTAGCGCCCCGGGTTCGGGTACGGGCAGGCCGGGCGCTTGCGGGCCGGCCGCCAGGACGCGGGGCGGTACGCGGAGCCGGTGACGCGCGGGCCGGGCGCGGGGGCGTCCGACCACTCCGTCAGCGGCTGGCAGGTCAGCAGCGGCAGCCGGACGTCGCTCTGCGCGGCCCGGCGCAGGCTGGGGCGGAACGCCTCGGCCAGCACCCGGGCGTCGTCCAGGGCGTGGTGGGCGCGTTGCTGGACGACGCCGAAGTGCGCGGCGAGGGACTCCAGCTTGTGGTTGGGCAGCGGCAGGCCCAGCTCCTTGGAGAGCGCGATGGTGCACAGCCGCTGGCGCACCGGGGCGACCGCGGAGGCGCGGGCGTACTCGCGGGCCAGCATCGACCAGTCGAACATGGCGTTGTGCGCGACCAGCACCCGGTCGGCCAGCCGCGCGGAGAGCTCCGGCACGATCTCGGGGAAGAGCGGCGCGCCGGCCAGCACCTCGCTCGTCAGACCGTGGATCCAGACGGGGCCGGGATCGCGCTGCGGGTTGACGAGGGTGTACCAGGAGTCCTGGAACTCGCCCTGGGCGTCGAGTTGGTACACGGCGGCGGAGATGATCCGGTCGTCGCGGGCCAGGCCGGTGGTCTCCACATCGACCACCGCGTATCCCTGGGGATACCCGGCCGGCCAGTCGGCCGGCGGCGTCTGCGGGCCCGGCTGCCGGCCGATCTTCGGCGCGATCGAGGGGGCGGCTGCGCTGCGGTCTTCGAGCATGGTCACTGAGGATACGGGCCGCCACCGACAGCCACCGAACCGCCGGGGCACATCCGGCCGGGACCCGTGCACCAGCGCGGCCCGCCCGGGGCCGACGCCGCATCAGCCCGGCCGTCGCGAACCGGGGCTACCGCCGGTACGCCCACCCCCGAAGCTGACACCGGGTCTTACATACTTCTGAGTAACAACCCCTAGCCGTACGCCCGTCGGCGCATTTATGGTGCGGGTCATGCCGCACCTGCCCGATGTCGTGCTGTGGTCCGTGCCCGCCTTCGTCCTGCTCACCGTCGTGGAGATGGTGAGCTACCGCCTGCACCCCGACGACGACGCCGCCGGCTACGAGGCGAAGGACGCGGCCACCAGCGTCACCATGGGTCTCGGCAGCCTGGTCTTCGACGCGCTGTGGAAGATACCGATCGTGGCGATCTACGCCGCGCTCTACGAGCTGACCCCGCTGCGCATCCCCGTGACGTGGTGGACGCTGCCGCTGATGCTGCTCGCCCAGGACTTCTTCTACTACTGGTCGCACCGCGGCCACCACGTGATCCGCGTGCTGTGGGCCTGCCACGTGGTCCACCACTCCAGCGAGAAGTTCAACCTCACCACCGCGCTGCGGCAACCCTGGACGACCTGGACGGTCTGGCCGTTCTATGTGCCGATGGTCGCGCTGGGCGTGCACCCGGCCGTGGTCGCCTTCACCTCCGGCGCCAACCTCGTCTACCAGTTCTGGGTCCACACCGAACGGATCGGGACCCTGCCCCGACCCGTCGAGTTCGTCTTCAACACCCCCTCCCACCATCGCGTCCACCACGCCTCCCAAGGCGGCTATCTGGACCGCAACTTCGGCGGGATCCTGATCGTCTGGGACCGGATCTTCGGCTCGTTCGTCCCCGAGACCGAGCGGCCCGTCTTCGGACTCACCAAGAACATCAAAACCTTCAACCCGCTGCGGGTCGCCACCCACGAGTACGTCGCCATCGCCCGCGACGTCCGGGCCGCCGAGAGCTGGGGCGAGCGCGCCGGCCGGGTGTTCCGCGGGCCCGGCTGGCAGCCGGCCCGACTCCGGGACGCGGCCCCGGCCGCCGAGCCGGCCGGGTCCGCCGTCGGGGAGTCCGTCGCGTGAGACCCCTCGCGCCCCGGCCGCGCGCCGCCCGGGCCCTGCTCGCCGTCTTCGCCGTACTGGCCGCCGGCCACCTCGCCGCCCTCCTGGCGCACGCCGCCGCCGTGCCCGGCAGCGGCCCCGCGTCCCTCGCCGGCACCGCCGTCCACCTCACCAAGCCGGCCCTGATGCCGCTGCTCGCCGCCCACGTCCTGCTCCGCGGCGGCCCGCCGCTGCTGGCCGGGGCGCTGCTGTTCGGCTGCGGCGGTGACACCTTCCTCCAGATCGGCGGCGCGGCCGCGTTCCGCATCGGCATGGGGTCGTTCGCCGCCGGACACCTCTGCTACCTGCTGCTCTTCATCCGGCACGGCGGCCCGATCGGCTCCCGGCCGCCGCGCACCGCCGCGATCGCCGGGCTGTACGCGGCCGCGCTCGTCACCACCGTCCTGCTGCTGTGGCCCGATCTGCCCGCCGACCTGCGGATCCCCGTCGCCGGATACAGCCTGCTGCTCACCGCGACGGCGTTCGGCGCGCTCCGCGCCGGCCCCCGCGCCGCCGCCGGTGGACTGCTCTTCCTGCTCTCCGACTCCCTGATCGCCGGCGGCCTCGCCCACTGGCCGCACCTGCCCGCCCCCCAGTTCTGGATCATGCTCACCTACACGGCGGCCCAATACGCCCTCGCCGTAGGGGTGTTGGCGGCCGCGGCCGGCCCGGACACCCCCGCACCCCCGGCACCGCGCCCGCCGCTGGCGTACGGCGCCGCTTGAGTCTCCCCCCGTGGGAGACCCGAAGGTGGGGGCATGTACGAGGACGGCACGGAACTGCTCCCGATCGGCGCACTGTCACGCCTGACCGGCATCCCGGTCAAAACCATCCGGAACTGGTCGGACCAGGACCTGCTGCCGCCCGCCGCCCGCACCCCCGCGGGCTACCGCCTCTACGGACCGGACGCCCCGGCCCGCCTGGAGATCGTGCGCAGCCTGCGCGACCTGGGCGTCGGAACGGCGGCGATCCGCGCCGTCATGCGCCGCGAGAGCACCCTCGCCGACACGGCGGAGCGCTCGGCGGCGGCGCTGGACGCACAGATCGCCGCGCTGCACGCGCAGCGCGCCGTCCTGCGGGCGGTGGCCGCAGGGGGCACCACAGCCAGGGAACTGCCACAGATGACCCGACTCGCCCGCCTGACGGCCGGGGAACGCCGCCGGATCGTCGCCGACGCCATCGACGACGCCCTGACCGGCGTACCCGCCCCCTCCTACCGCGGCGGCCTGCTGGCCGCCACCCCCGACCTGCCCGACGACCCCACCCCCGAACAGCTCGCCGCCTGGATCGAACTGGCCACCCTGGTCCGCGACCCCGAACTCCGCGCCGCCTGGCGCCGGTTGGCCGCCTACAGCGCCCGGGCGGCCCCCGACAGCCACACTGCGGCCGACACCGAAGCCGCCGAGCGCGTCGCCGCCCTGATGCACACCCGCGCCGAGGCCGCCGTCACCGACGGCATCGCGCCGGACTCACCCGCCGCCGCACCGGTCGTCGCCGAACTGGTCGCCGCCTGGCTCCCCACCCAGGCGGCCGTGCCCGACCCGCCCACCGAGGACGGTCCGGCCGCCCGGGCCCGGCTGCTGGAGCAGCTGGAGACCGCCGCCGAACCTCTCGTCGAGCGGTACTGGCGGCTGCTGTGCACCGTCACCGGCCGCCCCGCGCCGCCCCGTTGGGGCGCCGCAGGCGCCTGGACCGCCGCCGCGCTGCGCGCCCACCTCACCCCCGTCGAGGTGGACCGCGGCGCCTTCGCCGGCACCGACCCGGAGCGGGTGCTGTGTGCGTACGAGCGGGTCGTCGGCGCCGTCGGCGGGCTCGTCGCCGGTCTGCGGCCGGTGGACCTTGCGCGGCCCACCCCGTGCGCCGGATGGACCGTCCGGGAACTGCTCGACCACATGGTGTGGGAGAGCCTGATGGTCGCCTCGATAGCCGAGGGGACGCCGCGTACCGACCACTGCGCCGACCACCTCGGCGACGACCCCCGCGCCGCCTTCGAGGGGTCCGCGCGCACCGCGCTCGCGGTCTTCCGGAGCAGCGGGATGACGGCCCGCACCTTCGGCCCCCACGAGGCGCCCGGCGCGCTGCTCGTCCAGCAGGTCGTGATCGAACTCCTCGCGCACGGCTGGGACTTGGCGCGGGCGCTCGGTGCCCCGGCCGATCTGGCGCCGGAGGTCGCCGAGGAGACCCTGGCGGCGGCGCGGCGCCTCTACGGGGCCGCGCCGCGCACCGCGGGCGGCTCGTTCGCCCCGGAGCGCCCCGCCCCGCCCGGGGCCACCGCCGCGGACCGGCTCGCCGCCTATCTGGGCCGCGACGTGTGACGGACCGGCGGCACCGGGCCGCCGGTCACCTCACCAGACGGTCGCTATTACTCCACCGCCTTCAAAGCGTCGACGATGCCGTAGCCGAAGTGGCTGTTGACGTGCCGGGTGCCGGTGCAGGTGGCGTCGCCCGCCGGGCATCCGGGGTTGTCGGCCTGCTCCTTGAGCAGCCACTGGATCTCCTGCGGGCTCGCCTTCGGGTGGGCGCTCTTCAGGAGCGCCGCCACGCCCGCGACATGCGGGGAGGCCATGGACGTCCCGGCGAAGAACGCCCAGTCGCCGCCCGGGATCGTGGAGAGGACGTTGCCGTTCTTGGCGGGCAGTTCGGGCACCTGCTTGGCGTCGCCGCCCGGTGCCGCCACGTCGATCTGCCCCAGGCCGTAGTTGGAGTAGCCGGACTTCAGGCCGTGCGAGCCGGTCGCCGCGACGGTCACCGTCCCCGGCAGCTGGGTCGGCACGGCCCAGCAGGTCTTGGGGCTGACGGTGCGGGTGACGGGGGTGGAGTCGTTGGGGCTGCCGGTGTCGGTGAGCTTGTCGGCGCCGAGGTCGGCGCTGGCGTTGCCCGCGGCGGCGACGTTCACCACGCCCTTGTCCTGGGCGTACTTCGCCGCCCGGCCGACCGCGTCGACGATGGCCGCCTGGTCGGCGTCGTCCTTGCAGTTGAACATCCACGGGTCCACGAAATAGCTGTTGTTGGTGACCTGGACGCCGTGGTCGGCGGCGAAGACGAAGGCGCAGACCACGCTCTCGGCGTAGAACAAGCTGGTCTTCGGCTCGCTGACCTTGATGGCGGAGACCTTCACGCCCGGCGCCACACCGGTCACGCCGATGCCGTTGTGGGCCGCCGCGATGGTGCCCGCCACATGCGTGCCGTGCGCGTCGCTCACCGGGTCGTAGGGCCGCCAGGCCCCGGGGGAGGTGTCGGGCACCCCGCCCACGCAGCTGGCGGACTGCCGGGCGGAGAAGTTCGGTTTCAGGTCCGGGTGGGTGTCGTCCACGCCGGTGTCGATGACCGCGACGGTCACCTTGCGGCTGCCGGGGTTCACCTTGGCAGCCCGGTCGGCCTTGATGGCGGGGATGTCCCACTGGAGCGGCTCCAGCGGCTCCTCGCCCTTCGCCTTCGCCACCCGCTCCGCCGCCACGAGCTGGGCCCTGGTCAGCCGCTGCGGCTTGCCGAAGTCGGTGGTGCCGGACTGCTTGAGGGGCGCGGTGCGGGTCGCGCCCGCCGACTGCACGCCCGCCACCGTCCGGATGGTGGCGGCGAACTTCGGATTGGCCGAGTGGACGACGATCACGCCTATCCGCTCGTGGGCGGTGATCACTTTGCCGCCGGCCCGTCCTATCGCCTGCTCGACCCTGCCGACCGCGGCGTGGCCGGGGGTGGTGTTCACGACGTACGACAGCAGCGGGCCACTGGCCGGCGGCGCGGCGCCGGCCGCGTCCGGGAGGAAGCCGAGCGACGCCGTCAGCGCCAGCCCGAGCGGTACGGCCAGGGCCCGCAGGCGTCTGCGCCGGGGATGTGCAAGGGGACGTGCCATGGGTACTCCACCTCATCCGTCGGACCGCCGGGGCGCGGGGCGCGCACAGGCGGTTGCACGACAGGTGAAGCTAGCGGCGATCACCGGCGCACGGCAACGGAACGCGGAAAAAACCTCTCAGGGGTGGCAAATTGCCGCCCGGTCAGGTGGTTTGACGTCCCGTCAGGTATGTGCGAGGGCGGCGCGCCGCCGGTGTCCTCAGTCCCGGCGTCCCGCGCTGTCGCGGCGCCGCAGGGTGCCCATGCTCAGCGGCGGCAGCGGGACCCGCGGCCCGTACCAGCGCCGGGGCTCCCGCCCGGGGCGCGGCCACGACGGGCCGGGGGTGAGTGGCGCGGACAGCCGGACGCTGCCGTACGGGCGCCGGCGCGGGGCGTACGGAGCCGGGTCCTGTTGGGGCGGCGGAGTCATGACCGGCTCAACGAAGCGTCGCCCGGGCGGTGGCGGCCGGTGCACCCATTCCCCCGATTTCTTCGGGAATTCAACCATCCACCGTCTGTCGCATCACGGCCGGCCGTCCTACGATGCGTGATCCACGTCACTTATCGGGGCCTTATTTCCGGCTCCGCATCAGCTCGCCGAGCGTCAGGAGACTCCGTGATCACCGCACCCCACGCCGACCGGGGACCGCACGACCCGCCCGACTACCCCCAGGTGCAGGCGAGCCCGGAGTTCGCCGAACTCCGGCGCGCCCACCGGTCGTTCGCCTTTCCGCTCACCCTCGCCTTCGTCCTCTGGTACCTCGGCTATGTGCTGCTGTCGAGCTACGCCGGCGGCTTCATGGCCACCAAGGTCGCCGGCCACCTCAACGTCGCCTTCGTGCTCGGCATCGCCCAGTTCGCCACCACGTTCCTGATCGCCTGGTGGTACTCCCGGCACGCCGCCACCCGCCTCGACCCCCGCGCCGAGGCCCTCAAGGCCCGCCTGGACGGTCCCGCACCCGCACCCGCGACCGCCCCGCGGGCCGGTGCGGCGCGGACCGGACCCCCGCAGGCCGCCCCGGAGGACGGCCCCGAGCAGACCGGAGTCCAGGAGGCCGGCGCATGAACCTCGCCCCCCACCTCGCCGCCGGCGCCGCCGGCGAGCACCGCACCCTGATCGTCACCCTCTTCGCCGTCTTCGTCGCCGCCACCCTCGGCCTCACCGTCTGGGCCGGTCGGCAGACCAGGGGCGCCGACGACTTCTACGCCGGCGGGCGGAAGTTCAGCGGCTTCCAGAACGGCCTGGCCATCTCCGGCGACTACATGTCCGCCGCGTCCTTCCTCGGCATCGCCGGCGCCATCGCCCTCTTCGGCTACGACGGCTTCCTCTACTCCATCGGCTTCCTCGTCGCCTGGCTCGTCGCGCTCCTCCTGGTCGCCGAACCGCTGCGCAACTCCGGCCGCTTCACCATGGGCGACGTGCTCGCCTACCGGATGCGCCAGCGCCCGGTCCGCACCGCCGCCGGCACCTCCACCATCGTCGTCTCGATCTTCTACCTGCTCGCGCAGATGGCCGGCGCCGGTGCCCTGGTGACGCTGCTGCTGGGCATCACCAGCGAGGCCGGCAAGATCCTCGTCGTCGTCCTCGTCGGCATCGTGATGATCCTCTACGTCACCATCGGCGGCATGAAGGGCACCACCTGGGTCCAGATGGTCAAGGCCGTGCTGCTGATCGCCGGCACCCTGCTGATCACCTTCCTGGTGGCGCTGAGGTTCCACTTCGACCTCTCCGCCCTCCTCGGCGCCGCCGCCGAGAACAGCGGCAAGGGCTCCGCCTTCCTGGAACCGGGCCTCAAGTACGGCGCCACCGCCACCTCGAAGATCGACTTCCTCTCGCTCGGCCTCGCCCTCGTCCTGGGTACCGCGGGCCTGCCGCACATCCTCATCCGCTTCTACACCGTCCCCACCGCCAAGGCCGCCCGGAAGTCGGTGAACTGGGCGATCGGCATCATCGGCGTCTTCTACCTGATGACCCTCGCCCTCGGCTTCGGCGCCGCGGCCCTCCTCAAGCCCGGGACCATCACCCACGACAACAAGGCCGGCAACACCGCGGCCCCGCTCCTCGCCCAGGAGATCGGCGGCGGCGCGGGCTCCACCGGCGGCGCCGTCCTGCTCGCCGTCATCTCCGCCGTCGCCTTCGCCACCATCCTCGCCGTGGTCGCCGGCCTCACCCTCGCCTCGTCCTCCTCCTTCGCCCACGACATCTACGTCAACGTGCTCCGCAAGGGACGGGCCACCGAGAAGGAAGAGGTCGGCGCGGCCCGCTGGGCCACCGTCGGCGTCGGCGCGGTCGCCATCGTCCTCGGCGTCTTCGCCCGCAGCCTCAACGTCGCCGGACTGGTGGCACTCGCCTTCGCCGTCGCCGCCTCCGCCAACCTCCCGACTCTCCTCTACAGCCTCTTCTGGAAGCGCTTCACCACCCGGGGCGCCCTGTGGTCCATCTACGGCGGCCTGCTCTCCTCCGTCCTCCTCGTCCTCTTCTCGCCCGTCGTCTCCGGCAAGGAGAGCTCGATGTTCCCCGGCGCCCACTTCGCGGTGTTCCCCCTGGAGAACCCGGGCCTGATCTCCATCCCCCTGGGCTTCCTCCTCGGCTGGGCCGGCTCCCTCCTCTCCAAGGAGCAGCCGGATGCCGCCAAGTACGCCGAACTGGAGGTCCGCTCCCTCACCGGAAGCGGCGCCCACTGAGCCCTCCCCTCTGGCGCTGAGCCGTCCCTACAGCCCACGGGCGGGGTGATGTCGTAGAGACCTACGACGTCACCCCGCCCACCTCGTGCTTCTCACGCCTCCTCACTGTCGGACCCATCGCGTAGTCTCGAACACGTACTGATCGACGTACTGATCGACGGACCGGTCCGGACTCTCGGGGAGGGGGCCCAGTGCTCATCGACACCTACGGCCGCATCGCCACCGACCTGCGGGTCTCGCTCACCGACCGGTGCAATCTGCGGTGCACCTACTGCATGCCCGAAGAGGGCCTGCAGTGGCTCGCCAAGCCCGATCTGCTGACCGACGACGAGATCGTCCGCCTGATCGGCATCGCCGTCCGCGACCTCGGCGTCGAGG
This sequence comes from Streptomyces sp. S186, assembly GCF_051603415.1. Classification (NCBI taxonomy): domain Bacteria; kingdom Bacillati; phylum Actinomycetota; class Actinomycetes; order Kitasatosporales; family Streptomycetaceae; genus Streptomyces; species Streptomyces sp. S186. The sequence continues at coordinate 6,351,045 of NZ_CP193932.1, forward strand.
AGGTCCGCTTCACCGGCGGCGAGCCGCTGCTCCGCCCCGGCCTGGTCGGCATCGTCGAGCGGGTCGCCGCCCTCGCCCCCCGACCCCGGATGTCGCTGACCACCAACGGCATCGGCCTGGCCCGCACCGCCACCGCCCTGCGCACCGCCGGCCTGGACCGGGTCAACGTCTCCCTCGACACCCTCCGGCCCGACGTCTTCCAGGCCCTGACCCGCCGCAAGCGCCACGCCGACGTCCTCCACGGCCTGGAGGCCGCCCGCGCCGCCGGCCTCACCCCCGTCAAGGTCAACACCGTCCTGATGCCCGGCCTCAACGCCGACGAGGCCCCCGACCTCCTGGCCTGGGCCGTCGAGAACGACTACGAGCTGCGCTTCATCGAGCAGATGCCGCTGGACGCCCAACACGGCTGGAAGCGCGAGGGAATGATCACCGCCGGCGACATCCTCGCCTCGCTGCGCAGCCGCTTCACCCTCACCCCCGAGGCCCGGGAGGAGCGCGGCTCGGCCCCCGCCGAGCGCTGGCTCGTCGACGGCGGCCCGCACCGCGTCGGCGTCATCGCCTCGGTGACCCGCCCCTTCTGCCGCGCCTGCGACCGCACCCGGCTCACCGCCGACGGCCAGATCCGCACCTGCCTCTTCGCCACCGAGGAGACCGACCTGCGCGCCGCCCTGCGCTCCGGCGCCTCCGACGCCGAGATAGCCCGCCTCTGGAAGGTGGCCATGTGGGGCAAGAAGGCGGGATCCGGCCTCGACGACCCCGCCTTCCTCCAGCCGGACCGCCCGATGTCAGCCATCGGAGGCTGACCGCGCCTCCCACTCCTCCAGCGTCACCACGTCCTTGAGGAAGCCGCGCACGCCCAGGAACTGCGACAGATGCTCCCGGTGTTCCTCGCACGCCAGCCAGGTCTTGCGCCGGTCCGGCGTGTGCAGCTTCGGGTTGTTCCAGGCCAGTACCCACACCGCGGCGGCGCGGCAGCCCTTGGCCGAGCAGATGACGGTACTCGCGGAATCGTTCGGGGAGTTCACTCCTCAACCCTACGACCCGGCCCGCGCCCGCTTCCGTCGCCGTCTCCCCGGGACGGCAGCTCCGGAGCGCGGACATGACGAAGCGCGGACATGACGACGCCGGGCAGCCACGGGGGGAGCCGCCCGGCGTCGGTCCGTCGCTCCGACGGGGGATGCGGAGCGCGTACGCAGTATGTCACGGGTAACGGGGCGCGGTGCAGCGGAACCGCATGATTGATCTGAGCTTTTCTTGAGCTTTGCTGAGCCAATCGGGTGCGGCGGACCTCAGCCCCGCTCCTCGTACGGCCGCGCGGACTCCTTGGCCCGCCGTTCCGGAACGGATTCCGCCGAGCCCGTCGTCAGCGCCCGCCGGGAGGCGGTGACCAGCGTCGACGGCAGCGAAGGGACGTTCTCCCGGCCGGCGTTGGCGATGACCACCGCGATGTAGGGAAGCCCCATGCCGATGACGAGCGTTGCAATGGCAACCGGCCGCTCGACGTTCCAGAGCACCGCGGTGAGCACCACCGCCACCGTCCGCACGGCCATCGAGATCACATACCGCCGCTGGCGACCCCGCACATCCTCGGTCAGCCCCTGACGGGCCCCCGTGATCCGGAAGGTCTGTGCGCCGCCGCTCTGCTTCCGCATCACGTTCCACCACCTGCTCGGTCCCGCCGGATTCTCCCCGCATTCCGGTCGCAATCCACGGTACGCCGCCCCTTCCCGCCCGACGAGACCGGGTCGCGCCGGCGGCGTACCGAGCGCTCCGCCGTATGCCGTAGAGCCGCGTCGGCCGTTCGTCCGGCCGGCCCTCCCACCGGGCGCGCGAGGGCGCAAACCCCGCGCCCCGCCCGGCGGGAGAGCCGACGGCGCTACGCCGTGCCGGCCTGCCGGCCGGTGATCTGGGCCAGCTTGCGCCCGGCCTTGAGGTACGCGGTGCCCTCGTCGCCGGAGAGCTTCTCTGCCAGCACCTCGGCCAGCGGACGCACCGCGTCGGCCTCGGCCAGCACATGCGTCGACTGGCCCGACGCGCCCTCGACCACCAGCCGCAGTGCGTTCTGCTTCGCCAGCCGCCGCGCCGCCGAGGCGCTCGGGGTGAACTCCAGCGCCGTCGTCAGCACCGCCGCCACCGTCAGCGCGCCGTGCTCACCGGCGTCCACGACCGGCAGCGACTCCACGTCCGCGAACGACTTCTTGGAGAACTGCGCCACGAAGCCGGCCCGGGCCGCCATCGCCGCGTCCAGCCCGTAGAGCGCGGAGACGACCTCACCGGCGAGGACCTTCTTGAGGTCCATCGGGTGCAGCGAACGGTCCGCCACCCGGCCCAGGGCCAGCGCGACCTCCTCGTCCGTCCACTCCGTCCACGCCTTGAGGTACGGCTCCATCAAACGGTCCGGCACCGACATGATCTTGCCGAAGACATCGTCCGCGGGCGCGCTCAGCCCGACGTAATTGCCCTTGGACTTCGACATCTTGGCGCCGGTGCCGTCGGTGCCCTCGATCAGCGGCATGGTCACCACCAGCTGTGGCCGCTGCCCGCGCAGCTCCATCAGCTTGCGGCCCATCTGGAGGTTGAGCAGCTGGTCGGAACCGCCCAGCTCCACGTCGCACTCCAGCGCCACCGAGTCCAGACCCTGCGCGATCGGGTACAGCAGCTCGGTCATCGTCAGGCCCGAGCCGGCCGCCAGCCGGTTGCGGAAGTCCTCGCGCTGCAGCAGCTGCGAGGCCGGCACCTGGGCGAGCAGCCCCAGCAGCTCCGGGAAGGTGTACGGCGCCAGCCACTCGCTGTTCTGCCGGAAGCTGACCTTCTCGAAGTCGAAGAAGGGGCGCACCTGCTCGCGGTAGGTGGCGAGGTTGTGCGCGATGTCCTCGTCGGTCAGCGGCGGACGCTCGGCCGTACGGCCCGACGGGTCGCCGATCTTCGCGGTGAAGTCGCCGATGATGAGCGTGACGTCGTGGCCCAGGCGCTGGAAGCGGCTCAGGATGATCAGCGGCACCGCGTGCCCGAGGTGCACATCGGTCGCCGTCGGGTCGATGCCCAGCTTGACGTGCAGGCCCCGGCCGGCCGCCCGGCGCTCCTCGATCCGCTCGGCGAGCTTCTCCACACCCGGCAGCACCTCGACCGTCCGGGACGCGATCAGCTCGGCCTGCTCCTTGGCCGACAGGTCCGTCAGGTCGAGATAGCGCCGCTCACCGGTCTCCTGGAGCAGCTCCCGGACGGTGCCGTCCGAGGAGAGGTCGGCGGAGAGCAGTGCGCTGGCGCGGGCGACGGATTCGCCGAGGCGTGTCATGGCGTTCCTGATCGATCGTGGTTCCCCGGAGGGAGGACAGGGCGACAGTCTATTAGGCCGGGATCGGCCGCTCACCGCGATATCCGCCCGGCCGGACGGGCCCGGGGCGGTACGCGGACGCCGCGGCCGGCACCGGTACGGGCCCGGCACCGGCCGCCCGCCCCTCACACGCCCGGGCTGACCGAGCTCATGTTGAAGTCCGGCACCCGCAGCGGCGGCATCGCCGTCCGGGGGAAGTAGTCGCCCCACTCCCGCGACATCGTCCGCTCCGTGCGCCCCGCCGCCACCGCCCGGCCCAGCAGGTCCACCGGCGACTCGTTGAACCGGAAGTTGTTGACCGCGCCGGTCACCTCGCCGTGCTCCACCAGATAGACCCCGTCCCGGGTGAGCCCGGTCAGCAGCAGCGTCGCCGGATCGACCTCGCGGATGTACCACAGGCAGGTCAGCAGCAGCGCCGGACCGTCGTGGCCGGCGGCGGCCACCATCGCGTCCAGATCTTCCGAACTCCCGCCCTCCAGCAGGAGGTTGTCGACGGCCGGCGCCACCGGCAGCCCGGTGAGCGCGGCACCGTGCCGGGTGGCCACCAGCCGGTCCAGCACCCCCTCGTGCACCCAGTCGGTGGCGGCCAGCGGCAGCCCGTTGTCGAAGACCGAGGCGTCCGCCCCGGAGGAGTGGGCCAGCACGAACGGGGCGCACTCCAGCCCGGGGGCCGCCGGATCGCTGCGCAGCGTCAGCGGCAGTGCGGCGAGCCGGTCGCCGATCCGGGTCCGGGCCGCGCCCTGCCCGCCCCCGGCCTTGGAGAACACCGTCCGGCCCTCGGCGGCGTCCCGGGCGGTGGCCGACCACTGCTGGTAGACCAGCAGATCGGCGACGGCGCTCGGCGGCAGCAGCGTGTCATAGCGGCCGGCGGGCAGCTCGACCCCCCGCTCGGCCCAGCCCAGCCGCCGGGCCAGCTCGGCGTCCAGCTCCCGCGGATCGGTGTCGGCGAAGTCCCGGGTGGCCCGGCCGGCCCAGGCCGAACGGGCACGGTCCGGGGACTTGGCGTTCAGCTCCAGCGTCCCGGTGGGCTGGTCGTGCCGCAGCCGCAGCCCCGTCGAGCTGCCCAGATACGACGAGACCACGGTGTGCTGCGCGAAGCCGTACAGCTCGCGGCCGTCCGCCCGGGCCTGCCGGAACGACTCCCCGAGGGCCGGGGCGAACGCGGCGAAGACGTCGGAGGAGGTCTCCGCGGGATCGTCGGTGAAACCGGCCGTCGGCTCCCCGCCCGCGACCAGTGGCCGGGCGTCCTCGGCCGGCCCGGCGTCCCGGGCGGCCGCCTCCGCCGCCCGCACCAGCGGCTCCAGGTCCCGCGCGGTCACCGCCGACCGCGAGACCACCCCGGACGCGGTGCCCTCCGCGCCGTCCACGGTCGCCACGACCGTGACCGTCCGGCCGCGGCCGGTGCCGTTGGTGGTGAGGGCGTTGCCCGCCCAGCGCAGATTGACACCGGAGTGCTCCTCCGCGATGACCACACAGCCGTCGGCGCGGGACAGCTCCAGCGCCCGCTCGACGATCTCGTACGGCCGGTTGCTGCGCCTACCGCGCGGACTCATCGCCCCGCCTCCTGCGTCGTGTTGAGCACGTTCACACCCTCGAAGACCGCCGACGGGCAGCCGTGGGAGACCGCCGCGATCTGGCCCGGCTGGGCCTTGCCGCAGTTGAAGGCGCCGCCCAGGACGTACGTCTGCGGGCCGCCCAGCGCGCTCAACGACCCCCAGAAGTCGGTGGTGGTCGCCTGATAGGCGACGTCCCGCAGCTGCCCGGCCAGCCGCCCGCCGCGGATCAGGAACGCCCGCTGCTGGGTGAACTGGAAGTTGTGGCGCTGCATGTCGATGGACCACGAGCGGTCGCCGACGAGGTAGATGCCGCGCTCCACCCCGGCGATCAGCTCCTCCGTGGACGGGCCGTCCGGCGCCGGGCGCAGCGAGACGTTCGCCATCCGCTGGACCGGCACATGGGCGGGGGAGTCCGCGTACGCGCAGCCGTTGGAGCGCGGGAACCCCGTCAACCTGGCCATTCTGCGATCGAGTTGATAGCCGGTGAGAATGCCGTCCCGGATCAGGTCCCAGGACTGGGCGGCCACCCCCTCGTCGTCGTAGCCGACCGTGGCCAGGCCGTGCTCGGCGGTCCGGTCGCCGGTCACCTGCATGAGCGGCGAGCCGTAGACCAGCGAACCCAGCTGGTCGAAGGTGGCGAACGAGGTGCCCGCGTACGCCGCCTCGTAGCCCAGCGCCCGGTCCAGCTCGGTGGCGTGGCCGACCGACTCGTGGATCGTCAGCCAGAGGTTGGACGGGTCGACGACCAGGTCGTACGCGCCCGGCTCGACGCTGGGGGCGCGCAGCTTCCCGGCGAGGTGCTCGGGGATCGAGGCCAGTTCGCCGTCCCAGTCGTGGCCGCCGGTCAGATACTCCCAGCCGCGGCCGACCGGCGGCGCGAGGGTGCGCATCGACTCGAAGTCGCCGGTGGCCGGGTCCACCGCGACCGCGGTCAGCTCCGGGTGCAGCCGGATCCGCTGCTGGGTGGTGCTGGTGCCGGCGGTGTCCGCATAGAACTTGTTCTCCTGGACGGCCAGCAGCTGCGCGTCGACGTGCGCCACGCCCGGGGCCGCCAGCAGCCGGGCGCTCCACTCGGCCAGCAGCCCGGTCTTCTCGGCGTCCGGCACGTCGAACGGGTTCACCTCGTAGGACGAGACCCAGGTGCGGTCCGCGTGGACGGGCTCGTCGGCCAGCTCCACCTTCTCCCCGGTGCCGGCCGTCTCGGCCACCCGGGCGGACAGCTTCGCCATCGCCACCGCCTGCCCGGCCACCCGCGCGGCGGCGTCCATGGTCAGGTCCACGCCGGAGGCGAAGCCCCAGGCGCCGTTGTGCACCACGCGCACCGCGTACCCGAGGTCGGTGGTGTCGGAGGTGGCGGAGGTACGTGCGTCCCGCAGCCGCCACAGCGCGCTGCGCACCCGCTCCAGGCGGAAGTCGGCGTGTTCCGCGCCCAGCGCGCGGGCCCGCGCCAGTGCGGCGTCGGCCAGCGCGCGCAGCGGCAGCGCGCGGAAGGTCTCGTCAAGGTCGTGGGGTGCGGCTGGCACGGCATCCTCCCGTAGTCGGCGGGTGCATCATGCCGTGCCGCGGCGCCTCCTGGCGCGCTTCTGTGGAGACCCGACAGTGAACCGGGGCACGCCCCTGTCCGGGCTCGATTCCCCGGATGGGCGCCCCGACCGATAGTTTCGTACCGAACGCAAGACGGACGGGAAACGGAAAGGGTGATCTCTTGAGCCGCTCGGTTCTGGTCACCGGAGGCAACCGCGGCATCGGCCTGGCCATTGCCCGCGCCTTCGCCGAGGCAGGCGACAAGGTCGCCATCACCTACCGCTCGGGCGAGCCCCCGGCGGGATTTTTGGCCGTGAAGTGCGATATCACGGACACCGAGCAGGTCGAGCAGGCGTACAAGGAGATCGAGGACAAGCACGGTCCGGTCGAGGTGCTGGTGGCCAACGCCGGCATCACCCGCGACCAGCTGCTGATGCGGATGTCCGAGGAGGACTTCAGCGCCGTCCTCGACACCAACCTCACCGGCACCTTCCGCGTGGTCAAGCGCGCCAACCGCGCGATGCTGCGGGCCCGCAAGGGCCGGGTCGTGCTGATCTCGTCCGTGGTCGGCCTGATGGGCGGGGCGGGGCAGGCGAACTACGCCGCCTCCAAGGCCGCGCTGGTCGGCTTCGCCCGTTCGCTCGCCCGTGAGCTGGGCAGCCGCAACATCACCGTCAACGTCGTCGCCCCCGGCTTCGTCGACACCGACATGACCCGGGTGCTCAGCGACGAGCAGCGGGAGAACATCGTGAAGCAGGTGCCGCTGGCGCGTTACGCCCAGCCTGAGGAGGTCGCCGCCTCGGTCCGCTTCCTGGCCTCCGACGAGGCCGCGTACATCACCGGAGCCGTCATTCCCGTCGACGGCGGATTGGGTATGGGGCACTGATCAGTATGAGTGGAATCCTCGCAGGCAAGCGCATCCTGGTCACCGGTGTGCTGACCGAGTCGTCGATCGCGTTCCAGGCGGCCAAGGTCGCCCAGAACGAGGGCGCGGACGTCATCCTCACCGGCTTCGGCCGGCTCTCCCTCGTCGAGCGGATCGCCAAGCGGCTGCCCAAGCCCGCGCCGGTCATCGAGCTGGACGTGACCAACCAGGAGCACCTGGACGGCCTGGCCGGCAGGATCCGCGAGCACCAGGGCGAGGACGCCCGGCTCGACGGCATCGTGCACTCCATCGCGTTCGGCCCGCAGGGCGCCTTCAACTTCCTGGAGGCCGGCTGGGACGACGTCTCGACGGCCGTGCAGGTTTCGGCGTACTCCTACAAGTCGCTGGCGATGGCCTGTTTGCCGCTGATGGGGAACGGCGCCTCGATCGTCGGCCTCACCTTCGACGCGCAGATCGCCTGGCCCAAGTACGACTGGATGGGTGTGGCCAAGGCGGCGCTGGAGAGCACCAACCGCTACCTGGCGCGCGACCTGGGCCCGAAGGGCATCCGCTGCAACCTCGTCTCGGCCGGCCCGATCAAGTCGATGGCCGCCAAGTCGATCCCCGGCTTCGAGGAGCTGGCGGACGTGTGGAACCACCGCGCCCCGATCGGCTGGGACCTGACCGACCCGGAGCCGGCCGGCCGCGGCGTCGTCGGCCTGCTGTCCGACTTCTTCCCGCGCACCACCGGCGAGATCGTCCACGTCGACGGCGGCGTGCACATGATGGGCGCCTGAGAGCGGAGGTGAGGGTGCCGGATGCCCGTGGGGGCGGGCGTCCGGCACCCCGTTACCCCCTCCCGCGCACTGCGCCGCTGCCCGTCCCGGGAGACCGGGGCGGGCGGTTGTGTGTTCGGGGGCGCCTGTTTCCGGAGGGGCGTTCCTGGCTGGTGGGGGCGCGTGTCCCTGCCGGGCGACGCCTGGAACACACCCTGTCGTCGAAGCGGGGTGACGCCCGGGACACTCTGTCGTGGGAATGCCGTTCGCTGCGGGAATACCCGCCCGCCGCGCCTCTGTTGAGGCCCCCGAGGGGGCGCTCGCGACCCTTACGGGGTCTGTTCGACCGCCCCTAGGTCCCCAGCCCCCGCCCCCGCCCGGCAGCCGTACGGGTGCGCGCCGGCCTCGGCGGCGGCCCGTTCGCCGTCGCCGGTGCGGATCGCCTCGACCAGGCGGGAGTGGTCCAAGTGGGCCTCGGGGCGCAGGACGGAGCCGACGTCGGCCCGCAGGAAGTCGCGCAGTACGCCGCCCAGATCGGCGTAGATCGCGGCCAGTACGTCGTTGTGGGCGGCCGCCACCACCGCCGTGTGCAGGGTCGCGTCGGCCTCCACGAACGCCTCGGCCGCGCCGGACTCCCAGGCCCGCTCCCGGCGCTCCAGCAGGGCGTCGAGCTGGCGGAGGTCCTGCTCGGTGCGGCGGTGGGCGGCGAGCCGGGCGGCCTCGGCCTCCAGGGCGGAGCGGAGTTCGGCGACGTGCCCGGGGTCGGCGTCGGCGAACCGGCGGTTCATCACCCCGGCCAGCTCGCTGGTCGCCACCACGTACGTGCCCGAGCCCTGCCGGATGTCGAGCAGGCCGTTGTGCGCCAGCGCCCGGACGGCCTCGCGGACGGTGTTGCGGGCCACCCCGAGCTGCTCGACGAGCTCCGGTTCGGTCGGGATACGGGACCCCACCGGCCAGTCGCCGGACGTGATCTGGGCGCGCAGCTGCGCGATCACCTGGTCGGCCAGCGCGGACCGGCGGGGCGAGGTCAGGGGCATGGCTGGGCTCCGGGGTGCTGGGCCCGGTGGGCCGGGCGGGCGGCGGTGCGCTGGACGCGGGCGGCTCGGCGTCCGTGGCGCCGTGGGGGCGAGCCGAGGCTACCGATAATGGCTGGACAGGCATTCATCCCATGATTCTATGATGGCGCGCATGGCAGACGAAGACCTTGCGACCCTCGACCCGCCCGCCGAGCCCCTGACCCCCGCCGCGCCCACCGACGGCGCCCGCGAGCGCGTCCCGGAGCCCGGGCCCGCCGCCCGCTGGCTGCCGCGGATCGTGATCGCCGGCCTCGTCCTCGCCGCGCTCAATCTCCGCCCGGCGATCACCAGCCTCGGCGCACTGCTCAAGGAGGTCCGCGACGGACTCGGCATGAGCGGCACCGTCGCCGGCCTGCTGACGTCCGTACCGGCCCTGTGCTTCGCCGTCTTCGGCTTCGCCGCGCCCCGGCTGGCCCGGCGCTGGGGCCCCGGCGCGATCGTCTGCGCCGGCATGGCCGCGATCGCGGTGGGCGCCGCGGTGCGCCCGTTCGCCGGCGGTACGCCCGGCTTCCTGGCCGGCAGTGCGCTGGCGCTGGCCGGTATAGCGGTCAGCAACGTGCTGCTGCCGGTGGTCATCAAGACCTGGTTCCCCACCAAGGTCGGCCCGATGACCGGCCTCTACTCCATGGCGCTGGCCCTGGGCACCTCGCTCGCCGCGGCGCTCACCGTCCCCATGACGGGTGCGCTGGGCGGCAGTTGGCGTACGGGCCTGGCCGTGTGGGCGCTGCTCGCCGTGGTCGCGGTGCTGCCGTGGCTGGTGGTGCTGCGGCGGCGGTCCGCGTCCGGGGCGGCGGCACCGGGCGGACAGCCCGCTTCCGGTGAACGGCCCATACGGATCGCCGCCTCGCCGACCGCCTGGGCGCTGGCCGTCTTCTTCGGCCTCCAGGCGACCGCCGCTTACATCACCATGGGCTGGATGCCGCAGATCTTCCGCGACGCGGGCGTCTCCGCGGGCACCGCGGGGGTGCTGCTGGCCCTCACCATGGCGGTGGGTGTCCCGCTCTCCTTCGTCCTGCCGCGCCTGGCGTCCCGGATGCGGCACCAGGGCCCGCTGGCCGTGGTTCTGGGCCTCTGCGGGCTGGCCGGCTATACGGGGCTGTGGCTGGCACCGGCCGCCGGCGCCTGGGCCTGGGCGCTGCTGATGGGCATCTCCAACTGCGCCTTCCCGCTGGCCCTGACGATGATCGGGATGCGTTCCGCCAGCCCCGCCGGGGTGGTCAAGCTCTCCGCCTTCGCGCAGAGCGTCGGCTATCTCATCTCTATCCCCGGGCCGCTGCTGGTCGGCACGCTCTATCAGCACAGCGGCGGCTGGGGCCGGCCGATCGCGCTGATGGTCGGGCTGATGGTGCCGCAGATCGCGGTGGGTGTGCTGGCGGGGCGGAACCGCCGCATCGAGGACGAGCGGTGACGGTGCCGGCCGCGGGCTGAGCGCTGCGGCCGGGCTGCCTTGGGCCGCCGTCTCAGGGCGCTTTGAGGTGCCTTGAGGTGCCTTGAGGCGCCTTGGGGCGCATCGAGGGACGCGAGCCGACGGCGCTCCGGGCCGCGTGCCGGAGACCGGCTGCGGAGTGCGGGCCGCCGGCTCTCCGGGGCGCGCTTCCACAAGCCCCACCCGCACTCCGCTCGCACCCCACCTGCCTCCACCTGCACCCCGCCGGGCCCCGCGTACCCCGTCACATGCCCTGGCAGAAGTCGCGCCGGCGGCGGGTGCGACACTGGGCCCATGCCAGTGCTCGAACCGAATCCGCAGGGCAGCCAGAAGAAGCTGCTGCTCGTCCTGGGCCTGATGCTCGGGGTGACCGCCGTCGTCGCGATCATCGCGAGCATCGCCGCGCCATGACCCGGCGGCGGCCGGCCTCTTGGCCTGGCCGCCGCGGGCCCCGTGGTGGGGCTGACCCCCGATCCCCTAGGGGGCGGGTATCAGGGATGAGTGGGTGGCTTCCCGGATAGGAACGGCCGCCGAAGATCCGTAGCGTCGTAGTCACACCGCGAAACGGCGGTGGGCGCGCCGCCGTGGGTGGTCGCGTCGTCCCTGCGACCTTTCCTGGAGCCCGCCATGTCCGTCGCGTTCAGCCGCCCGTCCGCAGGGAAGGCACCGCGCCTGCGGAAGGCGCTGCCGTGGTGGGGGCTGGCGCTGCCGGTGCTCTCCTTCATAGCCCTGCTGGCGCTGGTGGCCAGTCCCGGCGAGGCGAGCGCGGCCGGTGCGGCGCGGGCCACGCAGAGCCTCGCGCCGCTGCTGGAATTGCTCGCCCGGGTGCTCCGGCTCACGGGGTGAGCGGGGCCCGCGCGCGGGCGCCTTCCAGCGGTGGGCGGGGAGCATCACCCGGCCGAGCGGAGCGCTCCAACACCCCGCGCCGGACGGCGGGTTTCATGCGAAGCTGGGACGCATGAGCGTCGATACACCCCGCCGGATTGTCCTGCTCCGACATGCCAAGGCCGAATGGTCCGATGGCGACGACCATGAGCGTCCGCTCGCCGATCGCGGCCGCAAGGACGCCCCGGTCGCCGGCCGCTGGCTGGCCGGAGCCGGTGTCGCCCCCGACCTGACCCTCTGCTCGACGGCCACCCGCACCCGCGAGACCTGGAAGCTGGTCGTCTCCGAGCTTCCGCAGCGCCCGAAGACCGTCTACGACGAGCGGATCTACGAAGCCTCCCTCGGCGAGCTCATCACGCTCCTTAACGAGACCTCCGAGGACGTGAACGACCTGCTGGTCGTCGGGCACAACCCCGGGGTGCACGCCCTCGCCGACGCCCTGGCGGGCGAGGCCGACGGGGATCTGCTGGCGCGGATGAACCGCAGCGGCTTCCCGACGTCGGCCATGGCCGTGCTGACCTTCAACGGCAGCTGGAAGTCGGTCGAGCACGGCGTCGGCCGGCTGGTGGCGTTCTGGGCACCGCACGCCTGAGAGAACTCCGGCGCCCCGTGGGACTGCACCCCCGGTCCGGCCGTGCACCGGCCGCCCGCGGCGCCCCTTCCGGCCTTCCGGCCTCCCGGACGGTGCGGGACCCGCGGCGGCGGGTCCCCGACGGAACGGCAAGGCCCCGGCGCGCTTCCCGCGCACCGGGGCCTTGCCGCTGTCCGTGAGCGGCGAAAACCCGCAGGAGCGCCCCTGGCCCAGCGGAGAGCGGAACCTGGCCCCCGGGAGCGAACCATCGCCCCCGCGAGAGCGGACCCTGGCCCCGCGGAAGCAGGCCGTCGCCCCCGCGGAAGCGGACCATGCCCCCCCCCCGCAGGCCGGGACCTCGACCCCACGGGAGCGCCGGCCGCCCCCGCTCACTCCGCGTGGGCATCCGCCCCGCTCACTCCACGTGGGTGTCCGCCGCCTCGACCTCTTCGCGGGTGATCCCCAGCAGATAGAGCACGGTGTCCAGGAACGGCACGTTGACCGCGGTGTGCGCGGCCTCGCGGACCACCGGCTTGGCGTTGAAGGCGACTCCCAGCCCCGCCATGTTGAGCATGTCCAGGTCGTTGGCGCCGTCGCCGATCGCCACGGTCTGCGCCAGCGGCACCCCGGCCTCATGGGCGAACCGCCGCAGCAGCCGGGCCTTGCCCGCCCGGTCCACGATCTCCCCGGTGACCCGGCCGGTAAGCTTGCCGTCGACGATCTCCAGGGTGTTGGCGGAGGCGAAGTCCAGCCCCAGCTCCTCCTGGAGCGCATCGGTGACCTGCGTGAAGCCGCCCGAGACCACACCGACTTGGTAGCCGAGCCGCTTGAGGGTCCTAACGAGGGTGCGGGCCCCCGGCGTGAGCCGCACCTCCTTGCGGACGAGGTCCACCACGGACGCGTCCAGCCCGCGCAGCAGCTCGACCCGGGCGTGCAGCGACTGCTCGAAGTCCAGCTCCCCGCGCATCGCCGCGGCGGTCACCTCGGCGACCTCCGCCTCGCACCCGGCGTGCGCCGCGAACAGCTCGATGACCTCGTCCTGGATGAGGGTGGAGTCGACGTCCATCACCACCAGCCGCTGCGCCCGGCGCTGCAACCCGGCCGCGACCACCGCGACGTCCACCCCGAGGAGCGCCGCCTCCGGGGCCAGCACGGTGCGCAGCGCCTCGGTCTCCGCGCCCGAGACCGCGAACTCCACGGCCGTCACCGGATACTTGGCAAGCCGGAAAATACGGTCGATATTGCCCCCCGTGGCCGTTATGGCCGAGGCGATGGCGGCCGTCGACTCCGCGGTGAGCGGGTGCCCCAGCACGGTGACATGGGACCGGCCGACACCGCGCGGACGGTTGTCGCCGCGGCCGGAGATGATCTCGGCCTGGAGGTTCAGCGACTCGGCCCAGCCGTGCACGGTGGCCCGGAGATCGCCTTCGGAGGAGCCGGTCGTGCCCTGACCGGGGGAGGGGGTGGTGACCAGCACGCACAGGGTGATGCGCCCCCGGGTCACCACCTGCTCGATGTCCACGACATCGACGGCGTAGGCGGCGAGGGTGTCGAAGAGGCCCGCGGTGATGCCGGGCCGGTCCTTCCCGAAGATCTTGACGAGGAGAGTCGGTACGTCTTCGCCTGGTGCGGCGGTGGCAGGCGGGGTCTGCGATGCGCTCATGGTGCCCTTACGGTAACCGGCGGACGGCCCCCTCCGTACGGGTGTCCGGGGATCGGACCCCGCGCTCCCGGGGGTGCCGGACCACCCCGCGACGGCCGCGCGCCACGCCCCGGGGGCGGAAGGCGATCGTTATGCACTCGTTTCCGCAGCGGCCCGATTGCACCGGTTCGAGGGGCCCGGTCGGCGCGTCAACTCCCCTTTTGGTATGGCGTTTTCGAGCCGGGGAAGGCGCCCGGCGTCACACGCGGCGGTTCGAATGCCCGGAATTCCCCGCATGACGGACACCGCGGGCCTTTCCGGCTCTCCAGGAGAGTTCGTCGGATGCCGGTCGGTGCGCCCCGCACCCCGTCCCGTCCCGGTTTCCGGTCCGCGGGCCGAGCCTGAAATAGTTCTTCACGATGTTTCGCCATCCCTAGACTCCCCGCACAGGGCGTCACTCGGGGGACTATGTAATGGGGCGTGGAGTGCCTGAACTCGTACTGGAATTGAACGGAAGGACCTGGCCGCTCGACCCGTCCAGGACCTACAGCGTGGGTCGTGATCCGCAGGGTGACATGGTGCTCGACGACGCCAGGGTCTCCTGGCGCCACGCCACCCTCCGATGGTCCGGCCGCAGCTGGCTCATCGAAGACCACGGCAGCACCAACGGCACCTACGTCCAGGGGCAGCGCGTCCAGCAGCTGGAGATCGGCCCCGGCACCGCCGTCCACCTGGGCAACGCCACCGACGGCCCGCGGCTGACCCTGTCCGCCGCCGCGGCACCCGCCGACGCCTTCAGCGCGCAGCCCGCCGCGGCCGCGCCGCACCAGGGCTGGCAGCAGCAGCCGCCCGCCCAGCAGCCGCCGGCCCACCAGGACTGGCAGGCCCCGGCACAGGGCGGACAGCAGCCGTACGTCCCGCCCCAGCAGCCCCACCAGGCCCGGCAGCCGCAGCAGGGCGCGCCGCAGCAGGCCGTCCCCGCACAGCAGCGGCCCGCGCCGCAGCCCCAGGCCCCGCAGGCCCAGGGCGGCGACCGCAGCCCGACCACCTTCCACCGGCTGGACATGGGCCGGGTGATGCGGATCGGCCGTGCGCTCGACAATGAGCTGGTCGTCTCCGACCTCCAGGTCTCCCGCCACCACGCGGAGTTCCGGGCCACCCCCGACGGCCGGTTCGAGATCCGCGACCTCGGCAGCCACAACGGCACCTACGTCAACGGCCAGCCGATCCCCAAGTCCGGCAGCGCACCGGTCGGCCCGAACGACACCGTCGGCGTCGGCCACTCCACCTTCCGGCTGGTCGGCGACCGCCTGGAGGAGTTCGTCGACACCGGCGAGGTCTCCTTCTCGGCCCGCCACCTCACCGTCACCGTCGAGGGCGGCAAGCAGATCCTCAAGGACGTCTCCTTCGGCGTCCCCGAGAAGTCGCTGATCGCCGTCATCGGCCCCTCCGGCTCCGGCAAGTCGACGCTGCTCAAGGCCCTCACCGGCTACCGCCCGGCCAACCAGGGCGAGGTCCTCTACGACAACCGGAACCTCTACAAGCACTTCGCCGAGCTGCGCCAGCGCGTCGGCCTGGTCCCGCAGGACGACATCCTCCACAAGGAGCTGACCGTCCAGAAGGCGCTGCGCTACGCCGCCAAGCTCCGCTTCCCCGGCGACACCGCGGAGTCCGAGCGCGAGGCCCGGATCGGCGAGGTGCTGCGCGAGCTCAAGCTCGACGTCCACAAGGACAAGAAGGTCACCTCGCTCTCCGGCGGCCAGCGCAAGCGCGTCTCGGTCGCCCTGGAGCTGCTGACCAAGCCGTCGCTGATCTTCCTGGACGAGCCCACCTCGGGCCTCGACCCGGGCATGGACCGCGACGTCATGCAGCTGCTGCGGGGCCTCGCGGACGACGGCCGCACCGTCCTGGTCGTCACTCACTCGGTGGCCGAACTCGCCCTGTGCGACCGGCTGTTGGTGATGGCCCCGGGTGGTTCGGTGGCGTACTTCGGCCCGCCCGAGGAGGCGCTGAACTTCTTCCAGTACGAGACCTGGGCCGACGTCTTCTCGGCGTTCGAGAACTACCGCGACTACGACTGGGCCGGCCGCTGGCGCGGCTCCCCGCACTACCAGATGTACGCCGCGGACCTCGACGCCGCCCCGCCCCAGTCGGTCAGCGTCCAGGCCCCGCCGGCCCGCATCCAGAAGTCGCAGAGCTGGGGCTCCCAGCTGTGGACCCTGATGCGGCGCTATGTCTCGGTGCTCGCCTCCGACCGCGGCTTCCTCGCCCTGATGGTGATCCTGCCGGCCGTCCTCGGCGTGGTCTCGCTGCTGATCCCCAGCGACTACGGCCTCGGCTACGGCCCGATCGGCAAGCACCAGACCAACCGCGACGCGAGCACCATCTCGCTGATCCTCGCGGTCGGCATGTGCTTCTCCGGCGCGGCCAACTCGGTCCGTGAGCTGATCAAGGAGCGGGTCATCTACGAGCGCGAACGGGCCACCGGCCTGTCGCGGTCGGCCTACCTGATGTCAAAGATCATCGTGCTGGGCGTGGCCACCGCCCTCCAGGGCGTGATCATCGCCGCCATCGGCTTCTCCACCCGGCAGATGCCGTCCCAGGGCCTGCTCGTCGCCAAGGCCCCGGCCGTCGAGATGACGGTCGCGATCATCGCCCTCGGCTTCACCTCGATGATGGTCGGCCTGATCATCTCGTCGCTGGTGAAGACCGCCGAGAAGACCATGCCGCTGCTGGTCATGTTCGCCATCGTCCAGGTCGTCTTCACCGGCGTCCTCTTCCAGCTCTTCGACACCGTCGGCGTCTCCCAGGTCTCCTGGCTGATGCCGTCCCGCTGGGCGGTCGCCGCCCTCGGCGCCACCGAGGACATGAACACCCTGCTCCCGTGGGAGCCCGGTCACCCGGACCCGCTGTGGAAGCACCAGACCGGTGTCTACGTCATGGACGTGCTCATCCTGGTCACCCTGGGCGTGGCGCTCGCCTTCGTCGTCGCGCGGCTGCTGCGCCGCCACGAGCCGGAGGTCATGCGCAAGTAGCGCCCGCGGTCACCGCCATGGCACGCCCGAGGGGCGGCACCCGGAAGTGGGTGCCGCCCCTCGGCGGTGTGTACGGTGCGCGGTCCGCGGCGGAACGCCCGGCTCAGTAGGCCGAGTTGACGTTGTCCATGGAGCCGTAGCGGGCGGCCGCGTAGTTGCAGGCGGCGGTGATGTTGGCGACCGGGTCGTAGATGTTCCAGGAGGTACCGGGGACGTGGTACGCACGGAACGTCGGGTCGATGACCTGGAGCAGGCCCTTGGAGGGGATGCCCGCCGCGGCGTTGGAGTCCCAGAGGTTGATGGCCATCGGGTTGCCGGAGGACTCGCGCATCAGGTTGCGGTAGATGCCGTTGTAGGAGCCCGGGATGTTGTGCTGGGCCATGATGTCCAGCGACTGCCGGATCCAGCCGTCCAGGTTGTTGGCGTAGACCTTGGCCGGCTTCTCGACGGCGGCGGGGACGGCCTTGCGGACGGCGGCGCGGCTCGCGGCCTCCTTGACCTGGCGCTCCTTCTCGGCCTTCGCCTCGGCCTTGCCCTGCGCGGTGGAGGCGTCGGCCTGCCGGGCTATGGTCGCCTGCTGGGCGCGGGCGGCGGTGTCGACGGCGCGGAAGGCCACCGGCTGGACGTCGGCACTGGCCGGAGCCGCCGCGGCCTTGCCCTGGCTGGCGTCGGCCCCCGGAACGGTGGTGAAGATCAGCGCGGCGGCACCCGCGGCGGCGATTCCGGCGGCGGTGATCTTGTGGGAACGGGTCAGGTTCAGACCGGGGATGGCGTGCTTGGGCATGGCGGACTCGACCTCTTCCGATGGGGGACGACGCACGGGCCATGAGCGGAGGCAGAACGCCGAGTTCTGATCACGGCGCCGAGCGACGGGAGCCATTCTTAGCGGCCGGAAATTCGCCGGGCAATGATGTGACGTACGACCCCGGTTAGTGGAACCCATCCTGCCCGGAATGCGTCCGGGGCAGAATATTCCCAGTTCACGGCAGGTCGGGGAGTCCACTATCCGGGGTCGTAAGTGACCTGCGCCCTATGCGCGGGGTCACATCGGGAGGAGGTTTATCTCGCCGGTAGTAATTGCAATCGCACAGGCTGTGCGCAGTCTGTGGGCCGGCTGCGCGGACTCAGACCTCGACCAGCACCTGGTCAAGGGACTTTCGCACCAGATCGGGCACCCGACAGTCCCGCGCCGGGTAACCGACGGGGATCACCGCGAACGCCTTCTCGTTGGCCGGCCGCCCCAGCACCTCCTGCAGGAACCGCATCGGGCTCGGCGTGTGCACCAGCGCCGCCAGCCCCGACAGATGCAGCGCGGACAGCAGCATGCCGACCGCGATGCCCACCGACTCGTCCACGTAGTAGTGCTTGCGCTTGGTGCCGTCCGGGCCCAGCCAGTACCGCTGCTGGAAGACCACGATCAGCT
The DNA here is from genome assembly GCF_051603415.1 of Streptomyces sp. S186. Classification (NCBI taxonomy): domain Bacteria; kingdom Bacillati; phylum Actinomycetota; class Actinomycetes; order Kitasatosporales; family Streptomycetaceae; genus Streptomyces; species Streptomyces sp. S186. The sequence goes on from NZ_CP193932.1 coordinate 6,369,158, forward strand.
GCGGGGCGTCGGTCAGATGCGGCTTGACCTCGTCCGTGCCCAGCGGCCGCAGCGCCGCCAGCCACTCCTCGCCCAGTCGCCCCTCGTAGGAACGCCGCTCCTCGGCCTCCGCGGCCGCCCGGATCCGGCGGCGCACCTCGGGGTCCTTGACCAGGACGAACGTCCAGGGCTGCTGATGGGCCCCGGACGGCGCGGTGGCCGCGCAGGCGATCGCGTCCCGGACCACCTGCTCCGGTACCGGGTCCGCGGCGAACTGCCGGACCGTCCGCCGGCGGTCCATCCGCTCCCGCAGCTCGGCGGCGCGGGCCAGGGACTCGTCCGCGGGCATCCGGTCGGGCCGGTACGGCACCGGGCGGTAGGGCCCACCGTGCGTGGGCGTCCAGCGCTTCGTGGGCGATGTCGGCGCGGTACGCGCCTGTGAGGAAGAGGACATGGCCCGAGTCTGGGGTCCGCCTCTGCGGTTCCACCCCGGTACGCAGGGGAACGGCGGAAACTCGATCACCGGTATCGCCTCTCCTGGCCCGATAGTCCTTCCTGTCCCTATATAAGGGGACAAGGTGTCGTTACCGGATATCTCCTTTGTGGCCGGTGCCGGCCGCCCCGGCCTAGGCCCCGAGGTGTAGGCCCCGGCCCGGCCACAGCGCGTCCGCGGACCGATACGCCCCGGTCGGCACGCCGGTACGGTGAGGCCATGAGCAACGGACCGGGAGCCGGGATCCCCGCGGTGAGCACCGCGATCCTGGCCATGAGCAGGCATCTGGAGGTGCGCGACGTCCTCAAGACGATCGTCGCCTCGGCCCGCGAACTGCTGGACGCCGAGTACGCCGCGCTCGGTGTGCCGGACGACCACGGGGGCTTCGCCCAGTTCGTCGTCGACGGCGTCAGTGTCGAGCAGTGGAAGGCCATCGGCCCGCTGCCCCGCCAGCACGGCATCCTCGCCGCGATGCTGCACAACGCCACCCCCGAGCGGCTCGCCGACGTCCGCGAGGACCCCCGCTTCGGCGGCTGGCCCGACGCCCATCCGGACATGTCCGACTTCCTCGGCCTCCCGGTCGCCGACGGCGACGAGATCCTCGGCGCCCTGTTCCTGGCCAACAAGCGCTGCCCCAAGCCCGCCGGCGGCTGCGGCTTCACCGAGGAGGACGAGCGGCTCCTGGGGATACTCGCCCAGCACGCCGCCATCGCCCTCACCAACGCCCGCCTCTACGAGCGCAGCCGCGAGCTGACCATCGCCGGCGAGCGCGCCCGGCTCGCCCACGAGCTGCACGACGCGGTCTCCCAGAAGCTCTTCTCGCTCCGGCTCACCGCCCAGGCCGCGACCGCCCTGGTCGACCGCGACCCGGCCCGCGCCAAGGACGAACTCCACCAGGTCGCCGCACTGGCCGCGGAGGCCGCCGACGAGCTCCGCGCCGCCGTCGTCGAGCTGCGCCCCGCCGCCCTGGACGAGGACGGACTGGTGGCCACCCTGCGCTCCCAGTGCCAGGTCCTCGACCGCGCCCACTCCGCCCACGTCACCTTCACCGCGCACGGCGTACGCGCGCTGCCCTCCGCCCAGGAGGAAGCCGTGCTCCGGGTCGCCCAGGAGGCGCTGCACAACGCGCTGCGGCACTCCGGCGCCGGACGCGTCGAGGTCAGCGTCACCCGCTCCGGACAGGGCGCCCTGCTGCGGGTCGCCGACGACGGCCGGGGCTTCGACACCAGAGCGGTCCGCCGGGCCGGCCGGCACCTGGGACTGGTGTCGATGCGCGACCGCGCCGGCGGCGTCGGTGGCAAGCTCACCGTGGAATCGGAGCCCGGCAAGGGCACCGCTGTCGAGATGGAGGTGCCCGGTGGCTGACACCACGCGCGGCGGTACGGAACGCGCCACGGGCGAGGGGCACGTGATCCGCGTGCTGCTCGTCGACGACCACCAGGTCGTACGCCGCGGCCTGCGGACGTTCCTGGAGGTCCAGGACGACATCCACGTGGTGGGGGAGGCGTCGGACGGCGCCGAGGGCATCGCCGCCACCGAGCAACTCCGCCCGGACGTCGTCCTCATGGACATCAAGATGCCCGGCATGGACGGCATCGAGGCCCTCCGCCAGCTCCGCACCCTCGACAACCCGGCCAAGGTGCTGGTCGTCACCAGCTTCACCGAGCAGCGCACCGTCGTCCCGGCCCTGCGCGCCGGCGCCGCCGGCTACGTCTACAAGGACATCGACCCCGACGCCCTGGCCGGCGCCATCCGCTCGGTGCACGCCGGGCACGTGCTGCTCCAGCCCGAGGTGGCCGGCGCGCTGCTCTCCCAGGAGGAGGGCAACAACGGCCAGGGGCGCGGGGGTTCGCTCACCGACCGGGAGCGCGAGGTGCTGGCACTGATCGCGGACGGCCGCTCCAACCGCGAGATCGCCCGCGCGCTGGTGCTGTCGGAGAAGACCGTCAAGACCCATGTCTCCAACATCCTGATGAAGCTGGACCTCGCCGACCGCACCCAGGCCGCGCTGTGGGCCGTACGGCACGGCATCGGGGCCTGAATCACGGGGGAGCGGGGCATGCTGACGGGCCATCAAAGCTATGAGCCCAACGTCGTCCCGCGGATCTGAGATTCATACTGTCGTGTATACGTAGCCCGTTTGGCGTATCCCAGCTCCGTGCCGGGCCGTTTCCCAGTGCAGTCGTGGCGGCTGGCCACGGCATCGGCAACGAGGAGCAAGAGAAGTGAAGAACATCAAGCGGGTTGCGGCCATCACGATGGCGGGGGCCGGTCTCGTCCTGGCGGGCGCCGGCATCGCTTCGGCCGACGCGCCGGCCCAGGGTGCCGCGGTGCAGTCCCCGGGCGTCCTGTCGGGCAACGTCGTCCAGACCCCGGCCGACACCCCCGTGAACGCCTGCGGCAACACCGCCTCCGCGCCCGGCCTGCTCAACCCGGTCTTCGGCAACACCTGCGCCAACAAGTGACCGCCGGAGCGCCCGCTCCGACCACCTGACCCTGCGCCGGGCCGTCCACGGCTCGCGAGGGTCAGCCGGACCGGCCCCGCCAGCCCTGGCCGTGCGGCCGGTCCGCTCTCCACAACCACCGTCATTCCGGCCCAGTGCCACCACGTGAGGAACACGCCACCATGAACAGCGTCAAAAAGGCCGCCCTTGTCCTTGCCACCACCGGTCTCGCCGTCGGTGCCGCCGCCGGTTCGGCGTTCGCCCACGGGCACGCCGACGGCAAGGCCGTGAACTCCCCCGGCGTCGGCTCGGGCAACGTCGTCCAGTCCCCGGTGCGCACCCCGGCGAACATCGCCGGCAACAGCGCCAACGTCGTGGGCGTGCTCAACTCCGCCTTCGGCAACCCGGCCGTCAACAACTGACGCCACTCGGCACCGGGCTCAACTCCCGGGCCGCCCAGGGCACTTCCGCCCCGGCTCTCTCTCCGGGTCCCGCCGGCCGCGCCACGGCCGGTGGGACCTCTGCCGTCTCACCCCCGGCGTCGCTCCCGCTCCTCCACCGCCGAGTCGTACGCCGCCACCTGCGCCCGGCGGGCCGTGCGCTCCACCGGCCGCAGCGCCTCGGCGCGGGCCGCGATCTCCGACGAGCTGACCGCCGCGCCGTGCTCCCCGCCGCTCCCGCCGGCGTCCCGGGCGATGCCGATCAGCGCGCCCACCCGCTGGGCCAGCTCCAGCACCCGCACCGCGCGCGGCGGATAGCCCGGCGCCAGCAGCTGCCGGCCGGCCTCCGCCCGCGCCCGATACGCGGCCAGCGCCGCCTCCGCCACCGGGCCGGAGCCCGCCACGTCCAGCCGGGAGAGCACCTCCGTCGCCTCCCGCAGCGCCTCCGCCAGCTCCCGCTCGGCCTCGCCCAGCGACGGCACATCGGCCGGCGGCGCCTCCCGCGCCGGCAGACAGTGCCAGACCACCTCGACATGCACATCGGGTCCGGCCGCGCCCTCGGGGCCCGCCTCATGGACCTCCGGGACCAGGCCCAGTCCGGCGCCCTGGGCGAGCACCGCCTCCCCGGCCTCCAGCGCCCGTGCGTTGAACTCCGGCGGGCCGCTGAGGCCCAGCGGATGCCCCGGCACCGGCAGCGCCACCCGCAGGCCGGTCGCGCCGAGTGTCCGCAGCCGCCCCAGCGCGAGCGTCAGGCCGACCGGGCCGTGCTCCCCGGGCAGGCCCGAGACGCGATGGACGGCGTCGTCGTCCGCGATCCGGTGCGCGGCGTCATCAGGTGAGACAAGTCCGGCCAAAAGGGCATTTCCCCATGCCGCCAGCCGTCCTGAACGTGGTTCGTCGAGCATGGCCCCCAGCCTAGGGAACAGCACTGACAGCGAGTGGCGTAGGTTTGCAGGGGGGCTGCGCCTACAGGCGCACACGACGACCGAGAAGCAATGGGAGACAGTGCGCTCATGAGCGATGTGCTGGAGCTGGTGGACGTATCCGTGGTCCGCGACGGACGGGCTCTGGTGGACCAGGTCTCGTGGTCGGTGAAGGAGGGGGAGCGCTGGGTGATCCTCGGCCCCAACGGCGCCGGCAAGACCACCCTGCTGAACGTCGCCTCCAGCTACCTCTTCCCGAGCGCCGGCACCGCCCGGATCCTCGGCGAGCAGCTCGGCCGCGTCGACGTCTTCGACCTGCGCCCGCGCATCGGCATCGCCGGCATCGCGCTCGCCGACAAGCTGCCGCGCAGCCAGACCGTGCTGCAGACGGTCCTCACCGCCGCCTACGGCATGACCGCCACCTGGCGCGAGGACTACGACGAGATCGACGAGCAGCGCGCCCGCGCCTTCCTCGACCGCCTCGGGATGAACGCCCTCCTCGACCGGAAGTTCGGCACCCTCTCCGAGGGCGAGCGCAAGCGCACCCTGATCGCCCGCGCGATGATGACCGACCCCGAGCTGCTCCTGCTGGACGAGCCCGCCGCCGGCCTCGACCTCGGCGGCCGCGAGGACCTGGTGCGCCGCCTCGGCCGCCTCGCCCGCGACCCCTACGCCCCCTCGATGATCATGGTCACCCACCATGTCGAGGAGATCCCGCCGGGCTTCACCCACGTCCTGATGATCCGTCAGGGCAAGGTGCTGGCCGCCGGTCCGCTCGACCTCGAACTGACCTCCAGCAACCTCTCGCACTGCTTCGGCCTCCCGCTCGTCGTCGACCGCAACGGCGCCGACCGCTGGACCGCCCAGGGCCTCCCCCTCAAGTGACCGGCCGCCGCTGACCGATCGCGCCCTGTCCCCGGGGCCGCCGGCGGACCTACCATGAGGCCGTGGATCCATGGGTGTGGTGGCTGATCGCCGCCGTAGGACTGGGTATACCGCTCGTCGTGACCGCGATGCCCGAATTCGGGATGTTCGCGGTCGGCGCCATCGCCGGTGCCGTCACCGCAGCGCTCGGTGGCGGCACCGTTCCACAGGTCCTGGTGTTCGTGGCGGTCTCCATCGCGCTGATCGCCGTCGTCCGGCCGATCGCCAACCGCCACCGTGGCCAGAGCCCCCGCCTCGCCTCCGGCATCGACGCCCTGAAGGGCCGGACCGCCACCGTCCTGGAGCGGGTCGACGGCGGCGACGGCGGCCGCATCAAACTCGCCGGGGAGATCTGGTCCGCCCGCGCGCTCGACGGCGGCCACGTCTACGAACCCGGCCAGCAGGTCGACGTGGTGGAAATCGACGGTGCCACCGCTCTCGTCATCTGACCGAACCCGATGCGCGACGCCCCGCACCTCTGAAAGACTGATCAACCTCAAAGCCGGCCGCGGCCGGACGGACCAGCAACGAAGGGCACGGGAGCCGCTGTGGAACCGATCATCATCGTCCTGATCATCCTGGTGGTGCTCGTGTTCATCGCACTCATCAAGACGATCCAGGTCATTCCCCAGGCCAGTGCCGCCATCGTCGAGCGGTTCGGCCGCTACACCCGCACCCTCAACGCCGGCCTGAACATCGTCGTCCCGTTCATCGACACCATCCGCAACCGCATCGACCTCCGCGAACAGGTCGTGCCGTTCCCGCCGCAGCCGGTGATCACGCAGGACAACCTCGTCGTCAACATCGACACCGTCATCTACTACCAGGTCACCGACGCCCGCGCCGCCACCTACGAAGTCGCCAGCTACATCCAGGCGATCGAGCAGCTCACCGTCACCACCCTCCGCAACATCATCGGCGGCATGGACCTCGAACGCACCCTGACCTCCCGCGAGGAGATCAACGCGGCGCTGCGCGGCGTCCTCGACGAGGCCACCGGCAAGTGGGGCATCCGCGTCAACCGCGTCGAACTCAAGGCGATCGAACCGCCCACCTCCATCCAGGACTCGATGGAGAAGCAGATGCGCGCCGACCGCGACAAGCGCGCCGCGATCCTCCAGGCCGAAGGTGTCCGGCAGTCCGAGATCCTCACCGCCGAGGGCCAGAAGCAGTCCGCGATCCTGCGCGCCGAGGGTGAGGCCAAGGCCGCGGCCCTGCGCGCCGAGGGCGAGGCCCAGGCGATCCGGGTGGTCTTCGAGTCCATCCACGCCGGCGACCCGGACCAGAAGCTGCTGTCGTACCAGTACCTCCAGATGCTCCCGAAGATCGCCGAGGGCGACGCCAACAAGCTCTGGATCGTCCCCAGCGAGATCGGCGACGCGCTCAAGGGCCTCGGCGGCGCCATCGGCAACTTCAACCCCGCCGGCGGCGGCGCCACCATCCCCAAGCCCGGCGGCGGCCCCGAGCGCCAGGCACCCCCGATCGACTGACGCCGCATCACCCCTCGTGCATGATCAGGGTTGCCCCTCGACCTCAAGGGCGGGGAGGCGACCCTGATCACGTGAGGAGTTGGACTTGTCCCCCTGGGAAGCAGTCGCAGTCTTCGCCGCCGGCCTCGGCGCCGGCACCATCAACACCATCGTCGGTTCCGGCACCCTGATCACCTTCCCCGTCCTGCTCGCCGTCGGCCTCCCGCCGGTGACCGCCAACGTCTCCAACTCCCTTGGCCTGGTGCCCGGTTCGATCAGCGGCGCGATAGGGTACCGCCGCGAACTGCGCGGCCAGGGCAGCCGGGTGCTGCGCTTCGGGGTCGCCGCCGCCGTCGGCGGCCTGGCCGGCGCGGTCCTGCTGCTGGCACTGCCCTCCGGCGCCTTCAAGGCGGTCGTCCCCGGGCTGATCGCCGTGGCCCTCGTCCTCGTCGTCGCCCAGCCCCGGCTCGCCGCCGCGGTCCGCGCCCGCCGCGCCCGCAACGGCACCACCGCCCACCGCGACGGCGGCCTCGGGCTCCTCACCGGCCTGCTGCTGGCCAGCATCTACGGCGGCTACTTCGGCGCCGCGCAGGGCATCATCTACCTCTCCCTGATGGGTGTCCTGCTCAGCGACGACCTCCAGCGCGTCAACGCCCTCAAGAACGTCCTCACCGCCCTCGTGAACGCCGTCGCGGCGGTCTTCTTCCTCTTCGTCGCCCGCTTCGACTGGACCGCCGTCGCCCTGATCGCGGTCGCCTCCGCCCTCGGCGGCCAGATAGGCGCCAGGATCGGCCGCCGCCTGCCACCGATCGCCCTGCGCGCCGTGATCGTCGCGGTGGGGCTGGTGGCCATCGTCCAACTCCTCCTGAAATAGGGGGAGTCGGACGACGATACCGCCCGGCCCTCCGTCTGCCTGGATGAGTTCGGACTACTCATCTAGGCCGGAAGCGCCAGCCAGTCCGGCAGCTCGTCGCGCACGGACACCCCCAGGGCCGACACCAGCGCATCCGCCGGCGTCGGCACGAACGGCCGCCGGAGCAGCCGCATCCCCGCCTGCTCGGGCGTCCGGTCCGCCTTGCGGTGGTTGTCCTCCGCACACGAGGCGACGGTATTCAGCCAGGTGTCCCCGCCTCCGTGCGATCGCGGCAGCACGTGGTCCACGGTCGTCGCCCGCTTCCCGCAGTACGCGCATCTGTGCTGGTCACGCGCCAGCACCCCGCGCCGGGACCACGGCGCCTGTCTTCGGAACGGCACCCGGACGAATCTGCTGAGCCTGATCACCCGCGGCACCGGCACGTCCACCGACGCCGCCCGGATCCGCATTCCCGGGTGGGCGTGCTCGACGACCGCCTTGTCCTGCATGACCAGCACCACCGCGCGCCGCAGCGACACCGTCGCCAGCGGCTCGAAGCTCGCATTCAGCACCAGCGTCTCGCGCATCCCGTCCACCTCCCGGACCCTGATCGCCCCCGTGGCGAAGTGGCTCCACTGTGCAGGGGCAGGTATTTCCCGGACAACGCAATTTCCGTGTGCCACAAGGGAAATGGCGGGTGGACACCGCATGAAGAACAGGTGTGCCGCAACAGTGGCGAACGCGCGCGAGCAGCGCGGCAAGAGAATGCGCTCCGGGTCCCGACCCCCGTGACACACGGAACCCGGAGCGGCCGGCAGCCGACGCGGACGTCCCCCTACACGGGACTCCGGACGGGGCCGGGCGCGCCTCCCATGCCCTTGGGACATGGGGGAGTGGGCGCACACACCAGCGCCCCGGCGCTCCCGCCACCGCGGTACCGGCTACCCGCCGCCTCGTGGAGGCGGCGGTACGGATACCACTGTGCGCGGCGGAAACACCGGGGCGCAACGCATTTCTTCCGGGCCTGACGGGTCCGGCGGGCCCGTCGGACCCGGCCTGCGCCGGACGCCCTGCCTAGCCGGCGGCGGGCACCTCGTACTCGCCGATCAGCTGGGCCCGCCCGATCGCGTGGAACCGCAGATGGAAGCCGACCACCGCGGGCGAGGCGTCCGCGTCCGGCCCCAACTTCTCCTGGTCCACCGCGTAGACGGTGAACACATAGCGGTGCGGTCCGTCGCCGGGCGGCGGCGCGGCACCCCCGAAGTCCCGCGTCCCGTAGTCGTTACGGGCGTGCACGGCCCCCTCCGGGAGCCCCTTCATGTCACCGCTGCCCGCCCCGGCCGGCAGCTCCGTCACCGACGCCGGGATGTCGAACAGCACCCAGTGCCAGAACCCGCTGCCGGTCGGCGCGTCCGGGTCGTAGCAGGTGACGGCGTAGCTCCTGGTCCCCGCGGGAGCACCCTCCCACCGCAGCTGCGGCGAGCGGTTCCCGCCGGCGTGGACCTGCTCCGGCCGCAGCGTCCCGCCCGGCTCCACCTCCTCGCTCACCACCGTGAACTCCGCCACCGGCGGGTGGAAATCGTGCGGGAGCGGCCGCCGCTTCAGCTCGGACACCTCGGACCTCCTGGTCGCTTGCTGACACTTCGTCCGGCCAGGTTAGAGCCAGCTGTGCCGCCCGCCGACCTCGGCCGGCCACTGGTTGGGACATCCCGCCCGGTCGGTCCCCCCGAAGTCGTGCAGCCCCACCGTGAACGACCGGTAGGTGTCCGCCCCCTCGCTGAACGGCCCCGGCCTCTTGTCCCTCTCCAGCACCACGTCCCTCTCCCGGCTCCCGGCCGTCGGCCACGAAGGACAGCTCCACCTACCTCAGTCCCGGTACTGCGGCGGCGCCGAGAACTCGATCTCCCGGTAGAACGGCAGCCGCTGCCGCGTCCCGTGGATCCGCCCCCGCTCCAGACCGGCCGCCTCGAACCGGAACCCGAGCCGCTCGAAGCTCGCCCCCGACCCGCGCCTGCAGCCCGACGGACAGCCCCTGGACCGCCTGCGGCACCGACCCGCCCTGGATCCTGCACCTCCCCCTGCACCCCGCGTCCCAGCCGGCCGGCAGATCATGGCCAGAATCCATGCGCACCCCGAGCCGATCGACCGCATCGCGCTTTCCACAACCTTCCGAATCGCCCCGCCGCCCACCCGTGCCTCTCGGTTACGCTCGGGACGCATGACGGACGTACCGGCCCGCACCCCTCTCTCGCGCGACTTCTTCGACCGCCCCGTTGTGGACGTCGCCCCGGATCTCCTCGGCCGCACCCTGGTACGCCACAGCCCCGCCGGCCCGATCGAGCTCCGCCTCACCGAGGTCGAGGCATACGACGGCGAGTCCGACCCGGGCTCCCACGCCTTCCGGGGCCGCACCGCCCGCAACGCCACGATGTACGGCCCGCCCGGCCACGCCTACGTCTACTTCATCTACGGCATGTGGTTCAGCATCAACCTGGTCTGCGGCCCCGAAGGCCGGGCCGGCGCCGTACTGCTGCGCGCCGGCGAGATCCTCACCGGTACGCCGCTCGCCGCCGGCCGCCGCCCCAAGGCCCGCAACACCAACGAGCTGGCCAAGGGCCCCGCCCGCCTGGCCACTGCCCTGGACATCGACCGCACCCTGGACGGCGTCGACGTCTGCGGCACCGACCACAGCCCGATCACGATCCTCCAGGGCACCCCGGCCCGGCGCGATCTGGTGCGCAACGGCCCCCGCACCGGCGTCGGCGGCGACGGCGCCGACCACCCCTGGCGCTACTGGATCGACGGCGACCCCACCGTCAGCCCCTACCGCCCCCACGTGCCCAGGCGGCGCAGCGTCCCGACTGCTTGACTCGGCCCCGCCAAGCGCCTAACGTATCCCGAGCCGCTGGTTCCGGGCAGCGCTATCTGCGTACCCCCGAGGCGGCACAAACCACTACTCTGAACGACTCCCTGACCGGGTCTCTTTCGGCTTGCCGAAATTCGACCGGAGCGGCCCGATTATGAGCCGCCAGGAAAAGCCGCTAAAGTAGTGACCACGCCGAAAGGCGAACCCCTCCGACAGAAAATCGGAACCGAATTTCGAAGCTGGCAGCTGCTCATCGAGAAGCGGCCGGAAACGAAAAAGGATCTGATAGAGTCGGAACCGCGAGAAAGTCGAAAGGCCGGATCGCACCGGCGAAAATCAGAGCCGAAAGGATCTGATAGAGTCGGAGACGCAAGACCGAAGGGAAGCGCCCGGAGGAAGCCCACGAGGGCAGGCCGAAGGAAGCGTCCGTTCCTTGAGAACTCAACAGCGTGCCAAAAGTCAACGCCAGATATGTTGATACCCCGTCTCCAACATCACGTTGGGACGAGGTTCCTTTGAAAGACCTTCCGACCTGTTCGGGAGGCACACACAGCGAGGACGCTGTGAACCGTGGGGATTATTCCTCCCCATGGTTCCGCTCAACGCGAGTGTTTTTGCCGGCAGTTTTTAATTAAACACAGTCCGGTAAGCATTCACGGAGAGTTTGATCCTGGCTCAGGACGAACGCTGGCGGCGTGCTTAACACATGCAAGTCGAACGATGAACCGGCTTCGGTCGGGGATTAGTGGCGAACGGGTGAGTAACACGTGGGCAATCTGCCCTTCACTCTGGGACAAGCCCTGGAAACGGGGTCTAATACCGGATATGACGCGCGACCGCATGGTCTGTGCGTGGAAAGCTCCGGCGGTGAAGGATGAGCCCGCGGCCTATCAGCTTGTTGGTGAGGTAATGGCTCACCAAGGCGACGACGGGTAGCCGGCCTGAGAGGGCGACCGGCCACACTGGGACTGAGACACGGCCCAGACTCCTACGGGAGGCAGCAGTGGGGAATATTGCACAATGGGCGAAAGCCTGATGCAGCGACGCCGCGTGAGGGATGACGGCCTTCGGGTTGTAAACCTCTTTCAGCAGGGAAGAAGCGCAAGTGACGGTACCTGCAGAAGAAGCGCCGGCTAACTACGTGCCAGCAGCCGCGGTAATACGTAGGGCGCGAGCGTTGTCCGGAATTATTGGGCGTAAAGAGCTCGTAGGCGGCTTGTCGCGTCGGATGTGAAAGCCCGGGGCTTAACCCCGGGTCTGCATTCGATACGGGCAGGCTAGAGTTCGGTAGGGGAGATCGGAATTCCTGGTGTAGCGGTGAAATGCGCAGATATCAGGAGGAACACCGGTGGCGAAGGCGGATCTCTGGGCCGATACTGACGCTGAGGAGCGAAAGCGTGGGGAGCGAACAGGATTAGATACCCTGGTAGTCCACGCCGTAAACGTTGGGAACTAGGTGTGGGCGACATTCCACGTCGTCCGTGCCGCAGCTAACGCATTAAGTTCCCCGCCTGGGGAGTACGGCCGCAAGGCTAAAACTCAAAGGAATTGACGGGGGCCCGCACAAGCAGCGGAGCATGTGGCTTAATTCGACGCAACGCGAAGAACCTTACCAAGGCTTGACATACACCGGAAACGTCTGGAGACAGGCGCCCCCTTGTGGTCGGTGTACAGGTGGTGCATGGCTGTCGTCAGCTCGTGTCGTGAGATGTTGGGTTAAGTCCCGCAACGAGCGCAACCCTTGTTCTGTGTTGCCAGCATGCCTTTCGGGGTGATGGGGACTCACAGGAGACTGCCGGGGTCAACTCGGAGGAAGGTGGGGACGACGTCAAGTCATCATGCCCCTTATGTCTTGGGCTGCACACGTGCTACAATGGCCGGTACAATGAGCTGCGATACCGCGAGGTGGAGCGAATCTCAAAAAGCCGGTCTCAGTTCGGATTGGGGTCTGCAACTCGACCCCATGAAGTCGGAGTTGCTAGTAATCGCAGATCAGCATTGCTGCGGTGAATACGTTCCCGGGCCTTGTACACACCGCCCGTCACGTCACGAAAGTCGGTAACACCCGAAGCCGGTGGCCCAACCCCTTGTGGGAGGGAATCGTCGAAGGTGGGACTGGCGATTGGGACGAAGTCGTAACAAGGTAGCCGTACCGGAAGGTGCGGCTGGATCACCTCCTTTCTAAGGAGCATCTAGGCAGTCGCAAGACTGTCCAGAGCCACTACGTCGGCGAGTGTTCGACGGTGGTTAGCTCATGGGTGGAACGTTGACTATTCGGCGCGATTGGTGAGGGTTCATTAGTACTGCTTCGGCGTGGAACGTGAGCTGTGAACTGGTCGGGTCGGGCACGCTGTTGGGTGTCTGAGGGTACGGACTACGGTCTGAACCTTCGCGATGCCGGCCCCGGTGAAGATCCACGTTGGTGGGTTGTGACGGGTGGCTGGTCGTTGCTTGAGAACTGCACAGTGGACGCGAGCATCTGTGGCCAAGTTTTTAAGGGCGCACGGTGGATGCCTTGGCACCAGGAACCGATGAAGGACGTGGGAGGCCGCGATAGGCCCCGGGGAGCTGTCAACCGAGCTTTGATCCGGGGGTGTCCGAATGGGGAAACCCGGCAGTCGTCATGGGCTGTCACCCGCTGCTGAACACATAGGCAGTGTGGAGGGAACGCGGGGAAGTGAAACATCTCAGTACCCGCAGGAAGAGAAAACAACCGTGATTCCGGGAGTAGTGGCGAGCGAAACTGGATGAGGCCAAACCGTATTGGTGTGATACCCGGCAGGGGTTGCCAGTGCGGGGTTGTGGGATCTCTTTTCTGCAGTCTGCCGGCTGTGGGACGAGTCAGAAACCGTTGATGTAGGCGAAGGACATGCGAAAGGTCCGGCGTAGAGGGTAAGACCCCCGTAGCTGAAACGTCAGCGGCTCGTTTGAGAGACACCCAAGTAGCACGGGGCCCGAGAAATCCCGTGTGAATCTGGCGGGACCACCCGTTAAGCCTAAATATTCCCTGGTGACCGATAGCGGATAGTACCGTGAGGGAATGGTGAAAAGTACCGCGGGAGCGGAGTGAAATAGTACCTGAAACCGTGTGCCTACAAGCCGTGGGAGCGTCGCGTTGAGTCTTTGGCTCAACGTCGTGACTGCGTGCCTTTTGAAGAATGAGCCTGCGAGTTAGCGGTGTGTAGCGAGGTTAACCCGTGTGGGGAAGCCGTAGCGAAAGCGAGTCCGAAGAGGGCGGTTTGAGTTGCACGCTCTAGACCCGAAGCGGAGTGATCTAGCCATGGGCAGGTTGAAGCGGAGGTAAGACTTCGTGGAGGACCGAACCCACCAGGGTTGAAAACCTGGGGGATGACCTGTGGTTAGGGGTGAAAGGCCAATCAAACTCCGTGATAGCTGGTTCTCCCCGAAATGCATTTAGGTGCAGCGTCGTGTGTTTCTTGCCGGAGGTAGAGCACTGGATAGGCGATGGGCCCTACCGGGTTACTGACCTTAGCCAAACTCCGAATGCCGGTAAGTGAGAGCGCGGCAGTGAGACTGTGGGGGATAAGCTCCATGGTCGAGAGGGAAACAGCCCAGAGCATCGACTAAGGCCCCTAAGCGTGTGCTAAGTGGGAAAGGATGTGGAGTCGCAGAGACAACCAGGAGGTTGGCTTAGAAGCAGCCATCCTTGAAAGAGTGCGTAATAGCTCACTGGTCAAGTGATTCCGCGCCGACAATGTAGCGGGGCTCAAGTACACCGCCGAAGTCGTGTCATTGCAGCATTACTCCTAACGGAGGCTGTGATGGGTAGGGGAGCGTCGTGTGCCGGGTGAAGCAGCCGCGGAAGCGAGTTGTGGACGGTTCACGAGTGAGAATGCAGGCATGAGTAGCGATACAAGAGTGGGAAACTCTTGCGCCGATTGACTAAGGGTTCCTGGGTCAAGCTGATCTGCCCAGGGTAAGTCGGGACCTAAGGCGAGGCCGACAGGCGTAGTCGATGGACAACCGGTTGATATTCCGGTACCCGCTTTGAAGCGCCCAGTACTGAATCAGGCGATGCTAAGTCCGTGAAGCCGCCCTGAGCTCTTCGGAGTGTAGGGGAGTGGTGGAGCCGACGGACCAGACTTGTAGTAGGTAAGCGATGGGGTGACGCAGGAAGGTAGTCCAGCCCGGGCGGTGGTTGTCCCGGGGTAAGGGTGTAGGCCGTGTGGTAGGTAAATCCGTCACACGTTGAGGCTGAGACCTGATGCCGAGCCGATTGTGGTGAAGTGGATGATCCTATGCTGTCGAGAAAAGCCTCTAGTGAGTTTCAAGGCGGCCCGTACCCTAAACCGACTCAGGTGGTCAGGTAGAGAATACCGAGGCGTTCGGGTGAACTATGGTTAAGGAACTCGGCAAAATGCCCCCGTAACTTCGGGAGAAGGGGGGCCATTTCCGGTGATCACTCTTGCAGTGTGAGCTGGGGGTGGCCGCGCAGAGACCAGCGAGAAGCGACTGTTTACTAAAAACACAGGTCCGTGCGAAGCCGTAAGGCGATGTATACGGACTGACGCCTGCCCGGTGCTGGAACGTTAAGGGGACCGGTTAGCTCCATTTCGGTGGGGCGAAGCTGAGAACTTAAGCGCCAGTAAACGGCGGTGGTAACTATAACCATCCTAAGGTAGCGAAATTCCTTGTCGGGTAAGTTCCGACCTGCACGAATGGCGTAACGACTTCTCGACTGTCTCAACCATAGGCCCGGTGAAATTGCATTACGAGTAAAGATGCTCGTTTCGCGCAGCAGGACGGAAAGACCCCGGGACCTTTACTATAGCTTGATATTGGTGTTCGGTTCGGCTTGTGTAGGATAGGTGGGAGACTGTGAAGCGCCAACGCCAGTTGGTGTGGAGTCGTTGTTGAAATACCACTCTGGTCGTGCTGGATGTCTAACCTGGGTCCGTGATCCGGATCAGGGACAGTGTCTGGTGGGTAGTTTAACTGGGGGGGCGGTTGCCTCCTAAAGGGTAACGGAGGCGCCCAAAGGTTCCCTCAGCCTGGTTGGTAATCAGGTGTTGAGTGTAAGTGCACAAGGGAGCTTGACTGTGAGACTGACGGGTCGAGCAGGTACGAAAGTAGGGACTAGTGATCCGGCGGTGGCTTGTGGAAGCGCCGTCGCTCAACGGATAAAAGGTACCCCGGGGATAACAGGCTGATCTTCCCCAAGAGTCCATATCGACGGGATGGTTTGGCACCTCGATGTCGGCTCGTCGCATCCTGGGGCTGGAGTCGGTCCCAAGGGTTGGGCTGTTCGCCCATTAAAGCGGTACGCGAGCTGGGTTTAGAACGTCGTGAGACAGTTCGGTCCCTATCCGCTGTGCGCGTAGGAGTCTTGAGAAGGGCTGTCCCTAGTACGAGAGGACCGGGACGGACGGACCTCTGGTGTGCCAGTTGTTCTGCCAAGGGCATGGCTGGTTGGCTACGTTCGGAAAGGATAACCGCTGAAAGCATCTAAGCGGGAAGCCTGCTTCGAGATGAGGGCTCCCTCCCACTTGATGGGGTAAGGCTCCCAGTAGATGACTGGGTTGATAGGCCAGATATGGAAGACCGGTAACGGTTGGAGTTGACTGGTACTAATAGGCCGAGGGCTTGTCCTCAGTTGCTCGCGTCCACTGTGTGGTTCCCGGGTTGCGAACAGTCGCAGCGTCGGTGAACCAGCTGATATCCCGCTTTGGCGGGGTGACAGTTGCACTTCTTTAACTGAAGAGTGTGCTTGTTCGCTAAGTGTCGATTTCCCGCTCTGCGGGGCGGCCCGAATGCGTTTCGGTGGTTATAGCGTTAGGGAAACGCCCGGTTACATTCCGAACCCGGAAGCTAAGCCTTTCAGCGCCGATGGTACTGCAGGGGGGACCCTGTGGGAGAGTAGGACGCCGCCGAACAATTTGTGAAGGACCCTTGGTCCCAGCGTTCACGCTGGGACCAAGGGTCCTTTTTGTTTTGCCGGAGCGCGCCGAACGGGTCGGTGCGTGAGAATGAATGCAGTACCGAAGACAGGAGTCACGTCGATGTCCACCAACCCTTCCGACGATCGTCCGGAGCGCCGGCCGAGGCGCGACGGCGGTGACCGTGGTGGCTTCCGGCGCGATGACCGGGGGCCGCGGCGCGACAGCCGGGACAACCGCGACAGCCGCACCGGCCGGGACAACCGCGGTGGTGAGCGCGGCGGTTACCGGCGCGACGACCGCTTCGAGCGGCGCGACGAGCGGCGGGATGAGCGGCGGGACGATCGGCCCGGTGGCCGTGGTGGGTTCCGTCGGGATGACGACCGTGGTGGGTTCCGTCGGGATGATCGGGATCGGGGGCCGCGGCGGGATGACCGTGGTGGGTTCCGGCGGGACGAGCGCGGTGGCGAGCGCGGTGGCTTCCGGCGCGACGACCGGTTCGAGCGGCGGGACGACCGGGGCCGTGACGACCGGGGCGGGTTCCGGCGGGATGAGCGTCGGGACGATCGCGAGCGTGGCGGGTTCCGTAGGGACGACCGGTTCGAGCGGCGTGACGAGCGGCGCGACGAGCGCGGTGGTGGCCGTGGCGGGTTCCGTAGGGACGAGCGGGAGGACCGTGGGGGGTTCCGGCGGGACGACCGTGCGCGGGCGCCGCGGCGGGATGACGAGCGCGGTGGTTTCCGCCGTGACGACAACCGTGGTGGTTTCCGGCGTGAGGACGACCGGGGTGGCTTCCGTCGGGATGACGACCGTGGTGGGTTCCGTCGGGATGACCGGGATCGGGGGCCGCGGCGGGATGACCGTGGTGGCGACCGTGGTGGGTTCCGGCGGGACGAGCGCGGTGGCGAGCGCGGGGCGCGGCGGCCTTACGGCGGCGGGCGCGGCCGGGATGACCGCCGGTTCGAGCGGCGTGACGACCGGGACGGGCCGCGTCGGGACGAACGTCGCGACCGCGACCGCGATCGGGAGCCGATCAAGCGGCTGCCGATTCCGGAGGACGTGACCGGCGAGGAGATCGACAAGGCGGTGCGGCAGGAGCTGCAGAGCCTGCCGAAGACGCTGGCCGAGGACGTCGCCAAGAACCTGGTGATGGTCGCGCGGCTGCTCGACGAGGACCCGGAGAAGGCGTACGGGTATGCGCGGGTGGCGCTGAGGCTGGCGTCGCGGGTCGCGGCGGTCCGGGAGGCGGGCGGCTTCGCGGCGTACGGGGTCGGGAAGTACGCCGAGGCGCTGAAGGAGTTCCGGGCGGCTCGGCGGATGACCGGCAGTGCGGAGCTGTGGCCGCTCATGGCGGACTGCGAGCGCGGGCTCGGGCGGCCGGAGAAGGCGCTGGCGATGGCCGGTGAGCCGGAGGTGCAGCGGCTGGACAAGGCCGGTCAGGTCGAGATGCGGCTGGTCGCGGCCGGCGCCCGGCGGGACATGGGGCAGGCGGACGCCGCGGTGGTGACGCTGCAGAGCCCCGAGCTGGCGTCGAACGCGGTGCACCCGTGGACGGCCCGGCTGCGCTACGCGTACGCGGACGCGCTGCTGGCGGTCGGGCGCGAGGGCGAGGCGCGGGACTGGTTCGCCAAGGCGCTGGAGGCCGACCAGGCCGGGACCACGGATGCGTCGGACCGGCTGGCCGAGCTGGACGGGGTGCAGTTCACCGACGCGCTGGTCGAGGACGACGACGAGGCCGAGGGCCGGGACCAGGGCCAGGACGGCGCTGCGGCCGGTGGTGAGGCGCAGGCCGGCGGTGGCGCCGAGAAGGCTGAGAAGCCCGAGTAGGTGAGTGTGTGAAGAAGGGCGGGCCCGGTGCGGGTCCGCCCTTCTTCGTATGGGGGTGGGGTCAGGGGGCGTAGGGGGCGATGGGGTTGTGGAGGGTGCCGATGAGCTGGAGGGCGCCGGCCGGGTCCTGGAGGTCGACCATCTGCTGGTTGTTGCGCAGCTGGAGGCGGTTGAGGCAGGAGAGGGCGAACTCGGGGGCGAACATGTCGTACTCGGCGAACTTGTCGGCGAGGTGGGGGTGGGCCGCCTGGTAGTCGGTGACGGCGGCGGCGACGGTGCGCCAGAAGGTGTCCTCGTCGAGGATGCCGCGGTCGTCGAGGGTGGCGCCGAGGAAGCGGAAGAAGCAGTCGAAGACGTCGGTGAAGACGGAGAGCAGCTTCTTGTCGTCGGGGACGTCGGCGCGGATGCGTTCGACAGCCGGCGGGAGGACCGCGTCGGGGGACATCACGGCGATCTCCTCGGCGATGTCCTTGAAGATCACTCGGGCAACCGCGCCGTCCTCGATGACGAGGATGGCGTTCTCGCCGTGCGGCATGAAGACCAGGTCGTAGGCGTAGAAGGCGTGGAGGACGGGGGTGAGGTAGGCGTCGAGGTAGCGGCGCAGCCAGACCTCGGGGGCCAGGCCGGACTCGGCGATCAGGGCGGCGGCGAAGGAGTCGCCGGCGCGGTCGACGTGGAGGAGGGAGGCCATGGTCGCCAGCCGCCGGCCCGGTTCGAGGGTGGGGACGGGGCTCTCGCGCCAGAGGGCGGCGAGCATCTTGCGGTACGGCGAGCCCTTGTCGGTGGCGGCCTCGTACTGGCGGTGGTGGTAGCCGATGGCGGCGCGCTCGCGGATGATCGAGAAGCGGGCGGCGCGGAAGGTGTCGTCGGCGTCGATCAGGCGGGCCAGCCAGTCGTTGATGGCCGGGGTGGCCTCCATGTACGAGGCGGAAAGACCGCGCATGAAGCCCATGTTGAGGACCGAGAGGGCCGTTTTGACGTAGTGCTTGGCGGGGTGGCTGGTGTTGAAGAAGGTGCGGATGGACTGCTGGGCGAGGTACTGGTCGTCGCCGGGGCCCAGGTAGACCAGGCGGCGCTGGGCGACCTCGGCGGCGAAGGTGACGGAGAGCTTGTTCCACCACTGCCAGGGGTGGGTGGGGAAGAGGTGGTAGTCGGCGGGGTCGAGGCCGAGGCCGGTGAGGGCGGCGGTGAAGCGGGCCCGGGTCTCCGCGGGGAGTTCGGCCTCGATGAGGGTGTCGTAGTCGAGGCCGGCGCCGGCGGTGAAGGTGCTGTGGTCGCGGTGGGCGGCCAGCCAGATCAGCTGCAGCGGGGCGGCGGCCTCGGGGGCGTAGGCGTGGTACTCGTGGACGCCGAAGCCGAGGCGGCCGTTGTTGGCGACGAAGCAGGGGTGGCCCTCGGTCATGCCGGTCTCGATGGCCTGGAAGCCAGCGGTGGCGAGTTCGGCGGCGGTGGGGGCCTTGCCGGCGAGCTTGTAGGCGGTGCCGGAGAGGGTGGAGCTGATCTCCTCCAGGTAGACGGGGAGGACGTCTGCGGACAGGCCCAGGGACGTGTGGAACTCGGTGATGAAGTCCAGGGCGTCCAGGGGGAGTTCGGTTCCGGCGCGGTGGCGGGTGATGCTGTCCGGGTCGATCTGCCAGTGGTCGAGGGCGCGTCTGCGGGCGGTGAAGCGGTAGGCGGTGGTGGCGTCGTCGCTGTGGACGGCGTAGCGGTCGGCCTCGGGCAGCGGCTCGGGTGTCAGGAGGCGTTCGTGGGCGAATTCGGCGAGGGCCTTGCGGACCAGGGCGCGGTTGGCGCGGGCCCAGAGGTCGGGGGTGAGGTGGGCGACCGCGTCCTGGGCGGGCTGGTGCGGGGCGGGGGAGGGGGTTTCCCGGGTGGTCATCGGTGGGCTCCTCGGGTGGCCAGGAACTGGTCGCGGGTGCAGGTGCTGAGCAGGGCGTCTTTGGAGGGCAGCGAGACGGTGCGGACGACGTCGAAGCCGACGGCCTCGTTGAGGGCGTGCACCGCGGTGTTGCGGGCGTCGGGTTCGACGACCACGCGGCGGACGTCGGGGTCGGCGAAGAGGCTCTCCATGACGGTGGTGAGGACGGCGAGGGAGAAGCCGTGGACGGGGGTGTCCGTGGGGGCCGTCAGGAAGTGCATGCCGATGTCGCCGGGCCGGGCGGCGTGGATGCCGACCAGTTCGCGGTGGGCGGGGTCGTAGCGCTCCATGAGGAAGGCGGGGGTGCCGTTGTGCAGGCCGAGGAAGGCGTCGTGGTACGGGTCGGCGTCGATCCGGGCGAGCTCCTTCTCGACGGCCGGCAGGTCGTAGTCCTGCATCAGCCAGAAGACGGCCTTGGGGTGGGTGACCCAGGGGTGCAGGACGGCGGCGTCGGCGGCGGGGTCGACGGGCCGCAGGGCGAACTCCCCCAGCGCGGGGTCGGTGCGGGTGAAGACGGGGGTGTTCATGCGGGGATCTCCATCGGGTGGTGCGGGCCGGCCGGGGCGGCGAACTCCTGGAAGGCGATGGCCTTCTCGACCGGGTAGTACTCGCGGCCGAGCAGCTCGCGGACGATGCAGGAGTTGCGGTAGGCGGCCATGCCGAGGTCGGGGGTGACGAAGCCGTGGGTGTGCAGCTCGGCGTTCTGCACGAAGATGCCCTGACCGGTGGTGTCGATGCTGTAGTTGCGGGCGACGTCGTAGCGGCCGGCGGCGTCCCAGGCGATCCGGTCGCGGACCGGGTCGAGGAAGTCGGGGACGCGGTAGCGGTAGCCGGTGGCGAGGATCAGGCCCTGGGTGGCGAGGGTGAAGTCGCGGCCCTGTTCCTCCTGGCGCAGGCCGAGGGTGTAGGTGCCGGTGGCCTCGTCGTAACGGGCGTCCTGGAGCGCGGTGTTGGTGAGCAGGCGGGTGCGGACCGGGCCGGCCAGGCGCTTCTGGTAGAGCAGGTCGAAGATGTCGTTGATCAGCTCCGAGTCGATGCCCTTGTAGAGATGTTTCTGGGTGGCGTTGAGGCGGTCGCGGGTGGCCGGGGGGAGGGCGTGGAAGTAGTCCACGTACTCCGGGGAGGTCATCTCCAGGGTGAGCTTGGTGTATTCGAGGGGGAAGAAGCGGGGGGAGCGGGTGGCCCAGGTCAGGTGGTAGCCGTGGGAGTCGATGTCCTGGAGGAGGTCGTAATAGATCTCGGCGGCGCTCTGGCCGCTGCCGATGACAGTGATGCTGTCCTTGGCCTGGAGGGCGGCCTTGGCGTCGAGGTAGCCGGCGTTGTGCAGGGCGTCGCCGCCCAGGTTGCGGCAGGCGTCGGGGAGGTGCGGCGGGGTGCCGGTGCCCAGGACGAGCTTGCGGGCCCGGAAGGTGTGCCGTTCGCCCTGGTGGTCGGCGTGGACAACGTAGACCCCGGCGGTCTCGTCGTACTCGACGGTGGTGACCTTGTGGTTGAAGCGGACGGTGTCGAGCTTGCCGGCGGCCCAGCGGCAGTAGTCGTTGAACTCGGCGCGCAGCGGATAGAAGTTCTCGCGGATGTAGAAGGAGTACATCCGGCCCGATTCCTTGAGGTAGTTGAGGAAGGAGAAGGGCGAGGTGGGGTCGGCGAGGGTGACCAGGTCGGCCATGAACGGGACCTGGAGGTGGCTGCTCTCCAGCATCATGCCGGGGTGCCAGTCGAAGGCCGGCCGGTCGTCGAGGAAGAGGCCGTCGAGCTCGTCGATGGGGGCGGTCAGGCAGGCCAGGCCGAGGTTGAACGGGCCGAGTCCGATGGCCAGGAAGTCGTAGGGGGTGTCGTGGGGGACGGTCACGGGGGGCTCTCTTCGGAGATGGTCGGACGGTTGCGCGGGGTCAGTGAGCGCTGAGGGCCGGGGCCGGGCGGGCGGCGCCGGGCTGCTCGGCGAGGTGGCGGCCGGCGTGCTCGGCGATCAGGTCGAGGACGGTGGCGATGTCGTCGAGCGTGGTCTCCGGGTTGAGCAGGGTGAACTTCAGGTAGTGCCGGCCGTCGACCTTGGTGCCCGCGACGATCGCGTCACCGGAGGCGAAGAGGGCTTCCCGGGCGTGCAGATTGACCCGGTCGGTGAGTTCGGGGTCCTGGGTGCCGCCGGGGAGGTAGCGGAAGACCAGGGTGCTCAGCTGGGGCTCCACCACGACCTCGAAGCGCGGGTCGTCGTGCAGCAGTTTCCAGGCGTCGGCGGCCCGGTCGACGACCTCGTCGAAGAGTTCGCCGACGGCCGGTGCGCCCATGATGCGCAGGGTCAGCCAGAGTTTGAGGGCGTCGAAGCGGCGGGTGGTCTGCAGCGACTTGTCGACCTGGTTGGGGATCCGCTTCTCGGCCATCCGGCGCGGGTTGAGGTAGTCCGCGTGGTAGGTGACGTGCCGGAGGGTGGCGCGGTCGCGGACCAGGACGGCGCTGGAACTGACCGGCTGGAAGAAGGACTTGTGGTAGTCGACGGTCACCGAGTCGGCGCGTTCGATGCCGGTGAGCAGTTCGCGGCGGCGGGAGACCAGCAGGCCGCAGCCGTAGGCGGCGTCCACGTGCATCCAGGCGCCGTAGCGGGCGGCGAGGCCGGCGATCTCCGGGAGCGGGTCGATGGAGCCGAAGTCGGTGGTGCCGGCGGTGGCGACGACCGCCATGGGTATCAGGCCGTCGCGGCGGCAGCGCTCCAGTTCGGCGGCGAGCGCGTCGGTGCGCATCCGCCGGGTGTCGTCGACCGGTACGGCGATGACGGCTTCGGCGCCCATGCCGAGCAGGGTGGCGGACTTGCGGATGCTGAAGTGGCCGGCGGCGGAGGTGAGGATGCGCAGCCGGGGCAGCAGGTCGGTGAGGCGGGTGCCTTCGGGGGAGTCTGCGCGGGCGAGTTCGCGGCGGCAGGTCTCGTCCCGGGCGAGCAGCATGGCCTGGAGGTTGGACTGGCTGCCGCCGCTGGTGAAGATGCCGTCGGCGGCCGCGCCGAGGCCGATCCGCTCGGCGGTCCAGTCGATCAGGCGGCGCTCGATGAGGGTGCCGCCGGCGCTCTGGTCCCAGGTGTCGAGGGAGGAGTTGACGGCGGAGAGCACCGCCTCGCCGACGAGGGCCGGGATCACCACGGGGCAGTTGAGGTGCGCGAGGTAGCGCGGGTGGTGGAAGTAGACGGCGTCGCGGAGGTAGACGTGTTCCAGCTCGTCGAGCGCGGCGGCCGGGTCGTGGAGCGGGGTGTCGAGGTCGACGGCGGCGACGGTGGGTGCCAGCTCGTCGACGGAGACGCCGGTGAAGGGGCGCTCGGTGGTGGCGAAGCGGTCGCTGAGCCGGGTGACGCTGTCGGTGACGGCGGTGCGGTAGCGGTCGGCGGTCTGGTTGTTGAGGAGATAGGTGCGGCTGTCGGCCGGGTCCTCGGCGGGGTGCGCGAGGCGACTCATGAAGGGCCCTCCCTGGTGCGGGTCGACCGCGTCCTGTGCAGGTGCGGAAGTGTGCACAGGGGCAGGGAAACCCGCCCGGTGACGCAGTAAGGTAAGCCTAACCTAACTGGATCGCCGGGTGGGTGCGGGGTGCCGGGGCGGGCCCCTCCCGCGGCGCCTCAGCAAAACCCTTCGTCGAGCGTGCGCAGCACCAGACCGGTCGCCGGCTTGGGGCCGAACGAGGTGGACTTGCGGGGCATCGTCACGCCCTGCTGGGCGAGTTGACGGACCGTCTCCTCCGACGTGGCGCGCATCAGCACGGCCGTCCCGCCGTGCCGGGCGGCCTGCGCCACCGCCGCCTCGGCGTGGTGCAGATAGCAGATGTCCGACGGGCGGTCCGGGATCCGCCAGACCTCGTCCAGCAGCACCGAGTGCAGCACCGTCGCGTCCAGCCGCCGCCAAGCCTCGGGCCGGTCGGTGCGGATCGCCCCGTCCAGCAGCCGCGGGTCGGGGCGGTCCAGGAGGTGGAAGGAGTCCGGGCCGCCGGACAGCACGAAGGCGTTGCCGGGCGTCTCGGCGAGCGCCTCCAGGGCGGCGGGCAGCGCGCCCGGCAGCCGGGCGACCCGGAACGCGCCGGCCACGTCCGCCAGCGCCTTCTCCGGGGGCAGATGCGGCAGCACCCGGTGGATCGCCCGGACCTGGAGCGGATAACGGGCGGTGTCGACCAGGAGCACCAGCCCGGACGCCCACGGGGAGTCCGGGCCGCCCTCCGGCCGCTGCTCGTGGAGCCGCTGGTAGGTCGCCCAGCGGTGGTGGCCGTCGGCGATCAGCGCCTCCCGGACTGCCAGGTCCGCGTCGACGGCGGCCAGCTCGGCCGGGTCGGTGAGCGCCCACAGGCGGTGCGCGAAGCCGTCCTCGGTGGTTGTGGCGAGCAGCGGGGTGCGCAGGACCGTGCGCTCGATGACCGCGGTGGCGCCGTTCGCGGTGCCCTGGCCGCGGTACGACAGCAGCAGCGGCTCGAAGTTCGCGGCCGCGGCCCCCATCAGGGCGGCCCGGTCCTCGACCACCTCGGGAATGACGTCCTCGTGCGGCAGCACCGGGCCGTCCAGCCGGAGCGCGCCGATCAAGCCGCGCTGGAGGACGTCCCCGGAGCGCTGCTCGTAGACGTACAGCGCCGGCTCCGGATCCGGTGTGAGGATTCCCTCCTCGCGCCAGCGGCGCAGGGTCTCCGCGGCCTGGCGGTGCCGGGCGGCCGGATCCGCGGCGTGCGGCAGGATCAGCCGGACGATGTTGTACGGGTCGGAGGTCTCCAACTCCCGGACCTCGTCCGGGCGGACCACGACGTCGTAGGGCGGGGAGGTGACCGCGGTGAGGCTGCTGACCCGGTCCGGGGCGTAGCGCAGGCCGCGGAACGGGAGGAGGCGGAGGCCGTCGGAGGTGGTCATTGAAGAATGCTATGCCGGGAAGGGGGTGCGGGATGATCGGGGGAGAGGCCGCGATCGGCCAGAAATATCGACCGGGCGGGCCGTGGTACGGCACCGAGGAGCGAGGAGCAGGACGGCATGGGCGAGCAGGTTGGCGAGCGGTCGGGCGACGTCGTACGGCGCCGGCCCGGCGGGTGCCCGGGTGCGCTGAGCGCGGCGTACGACACGGCGCTGCTGGATCTGGACGGCGTGGTCTACGCGGGCGGAGAGGCCGTCGAGCATGCCGTGGCGTCGCTGACCGCGGCGCACGAGGGCGGCATGCACCTGGCGTACGTGACCAACAACGCGTCCCGGACACCGCAGGCGGTCGCCGGCCAGCTGGCCGGATTCGGTCTGCCGGCGACCCCGGAGGACGTGATCACCTCCGCGCAGGCGGTTGCCCGGCTGATCTCCGAGCAGGTGCCGGACGGCGCCCGGGTGCTGGCGATCGGCGGTGAGGGGCTGCGGGTGGCGCTGCGCGAGCGGGGACTGGTGCCGGTGGCGTCGGCGGACGACGACCCGGCGGCGGTGGTCCAGGGCTTCGACCCGTCGCTGGACTGGGAGCAGCTGGCCGAGGCCGCGTACGCGGTGCGGCGCGGGGTGCCGTGGTTCGCCTCCAACACCGATCTGACCATCCCCAAGGAGCGCGGGATCGCGCCGGGCAACGGCGCGCTGGTGGAGGTGGTGCGGATCGCCGCCGGCGGGGCGCCGCAGGTCGCCGGCAAGCCGCAGCCGCCGATGCACCGGGAGACGGTGCTGCGGACCGGTGCGCGGCGGCCGCTGGTGATCGGCGACCGGCTCGACACCGACATCGAGGGCGCCTGGAACGGCGGTGTGGACTCCCTGCTGGTGCTCACCGGCGTCACCACCCCGGCCGACCTGCTGGCCGCGCCGCCCGCGCACCGGCCGACGTATGTGGACGCGGATCTGCGCGGGCTGCTGCGGCCGCAGCCGGAGGTGGCGGCCGACGGCGCCGGTTTCCGCTGCGGCGGCTGGCGGGCCGAGGCGGCCGGCGACGAGCTGCTCCTGGACGGCGCGGGCGAACCGCTGGACGGGCTGCGGGCGCTGTGCGCGGCGGCCTGGACCGCGGCGGGCGAGGGGAGTTGCCCGGCGGACGCGGCCAAGGCGCTGAGCACGCTGGGGATGTAACGGCGCGTCAGTTTCCAGGGGGGAACGCCAGGGGCCCCGCCGGGAGCGGCGGGGCCGTGCGTAGTGGCGCGGCGGCTTACTCCTCGTCGGCGGAGGCGGCCGCCGTGGCCGCCGCGGTCAGCTCTGCGATCAGGTCCTCCTCGGTGGCGCCGCGCCGCCAGTAGCCGGTGAACTTCACTGCGCGGCGGTCGAATCCGCGCTCCCGGACGAGGTGCCGGCGCACCGCCTTGACGGTGCCGGCCTCGCCGGCGATCCAGGCGTACGGGGTGCCCTCGGGGAGGTCGGCGGCGCGCAGCGCGTCCAGGACGGGCTCGCCGCGGCCGGGCCCGGCGTGTTCCCGGACGAGCCAGTTGACCTCGGTGTCGGCGAAGGTCGGCAGCGGTTGGCGGTCGTCCTCGTGGCCGATCTCGATCCAGACCTTGGCGACGGTGCCCGGGGAGAGCCAGGCCAGGATGCCGGCGATGGCGGGGAGGGCGGTCTCGTCACCGGTCAGCAGGATCCAGTCGGTGCCGGGCGGCGGCCGGAAGTCCACCCCGCCGTTGTCCTCGACGGCCGGGGCGAGGACGGTCAGCCGGTCGCCGGGCCGGGCCGCGAGCGCCCAGCGGCTGGCCGGGCCGCCGGCCGCCGAGGCCGGGTCGTCGGCGCCGTGCAGCGCGAAGTCCACGTCGAACTCGCCGAGGTGGGGCCGCTGTTCGCGGATGGTGTAGGAGCGCATCACCGGGCGCTCGGCCGGGTCCTGCGCCCGCCAGGCGGCGTACCAGCCGTCCCCGGTGTCCTCGAAGACCGGCGCGGCCTGGTGGGGCTGTGGGAGGAACAGTTTGAAGCGCTGGTCCCGGCCGCCGGACGCCAGTTCCGCCAGCCGTTCGCCGGTGAAGGTGATCCGGACCATGGACGGGCCGAGCCGCCGGGTGCGGGCGACCCGGACGTCGAAGAAGCGGAACGGCGCGGAGGTGGGGGCGGCGGTCGCGGTCATACGGGAAACCTCCCGGGACGGAGAACGGACTGGGGCGGGCGGGCCGGGCCGGCGGGTGAAACCGGCCCGGCGGTGCGTCAGTTGACCTTCTTCGCGTTTTCGATGGCCTGGGCGAGCGACTCCAGGAGCGGGGCGGCGCCGGCGTAGGAGAAGCGCGGCTCGCTGGCCCAGGGGGTGATCTGGCCGGCCTTGACGGCGGGCAGCTTGGCCCAGGACGGCTTGGCGGCCAGGTCCTTGGGCTGGAGGGTGGCGGTCCGGTTGTCCAGCAGGAGCACGTCGGCCTGGTACTTGTCGGCGTTCTCCCAGCTCAGGCTCTCGAAGTAGCCGCCCTTGTCGAGGTGGTCGGGGACGATCAGGTCCACGCCGAGGGACTTGAAGTACATCAGGTCCGCGTTGATGCCGGGGTTGGAGGCGTAGAAGAAGTCGGCGGCGCCGGAGCAGGCGAGGACCTTGACCGGGTGGGCGGCGGCGGCCTTGCGCAGGCGGGCCGCGGCCTTCTCGAAGCGGGCCTTGGCGTCGGTGACCTTCTTGGCCTTCAGGTCCGCGCCGAGCGAGGCGGCGAGCTCCGCGTACCGCCCGATGATCCGGTCCATCGGCACCCGGGACGAGGTGATGGCCACGGACTTGACCAGCTTGGTGATCTTGTCCTTGCTGTCGTCCGGGACGAACCACAGTGCGCCCGGCTCGTACATGTTGGTGACCAGCAGATCGGGGGCGAGGCTCGCGTACTTCTCGACGTTGAACTGGTTGTAGGCGTTGCCGAGGATGGTGACCTTGTCGATGTCGAGGTCGCCGGCCTGCGGGTCGGGCTTGCCGTTCGCCAGCTTGGTGGGGCCGAAGACGCCGACGATCCGGTCGTCGATCCCGAAGTCGTGCAGGGCCGCGGCGGTGCCGGTGAAGGCGACGATCCGGTGCGGGGTGTCGGGCAGCGAGACCTTCTGCTTGCGGTCGTCGGTGAAGGACCACGGGCGGCCCTTGCCGCCACCGCCCGAGCCCGCCGAGCCCTTGCTCCCGCCGCAGGCCGCGAGCAGGGCGCCGATGCCGACGGCGCCACCCGCGGCCAGGACACCGCGTCGGGACAGGGATACGCTGCGAGGGGTTCTCATGGCTTCGTGCTTCTCTCTGGAGGCGGATCGCCCCAACGGGCATGGCGGGTGGGCCGAAACCGGAAGGACCGGTAGATCGACTGCTTGTGAGGGTAGGCTAACCTAACTGGCGTGTTGGTTGACAGCCCCCCCGTTGACAGTCCGCCCGACGCGGCGACGGCCCCCGACGCACCCCGACGGCGGCATGCCGTCCGGGCCGCGGGGCTGTTCGCCTCCCTCGCCCTGCTCGCCGTCGTCGCCGTCCTCGGTATCGCCGTCGGTGCCAAACAGATCCCCCTCGACCAGGTCTGGCACGGGGTGTTCGACTACTCCGGCTCCGCCACCGACGTCGTCATCCGCGACGTACGGCTGCCGCGCACCCTCCTCGGGCTGCTGGCCGGCGCCGCCCTCGGCCTCGCCGGCACCGTCATGCAGGCGCTCACCCGCAACCCGCTCGCCGACCCCGGCCTCCTCGGCATCAACGCCGGCGCCTCGGCCGCGGTGGTCTCCGGCATCAGCTTCCTCGGCGTCACCTCGCTGACCGGCTATGTGTGGTTCGCCTTCGCCGGCGCCGCCCTCGTCTCGGCCGCGGTCTACGTGCTCGGCGGCACCCGCAACGCCACCCCGGTCCGGCTCGCGCTCGCCGGCGCCGCGCTGACCGCCGTCCTCACCGGCTACCTCAACGCCGTCAACCTCATCGACTCCGCGGCGCTGGACCGGATGCGGTTCTGGACGGTCGGCTCGCTGGCCACCGCCACCATGCCGACGGTGACCCGGATCGCGCCGTTCCTCGCGGCCGGCGCGCTGCTCGCGCTGCTGCTCGCCCGCCCGCTCAACGCCGTAGCGCTCGGCGACGACCAGGCCCGCGCCCTGGGCGCCCGGCTCACCCGTACCCGGGTGCTGGCCATGGTCGCGGTCACCCTGCTGTGCGGCGGCGCCACCGCGGTCTGCGGCCCGATCGTCTACGTCGGCCTGATGGTGCCGCACGCGGTGCGCGCCCTCACCGGCCCGGACCTGCGCTGGATCCTGCCGTACTCGGCGGTGCTCTCGCCGGTGCTGCTGGTCGGCGCGGACGTGCTCGGACGGGTGGTGGCCCGGCCCGGCGAACTCCAGGTCGGCATCGTCACCGCGGTCATCGGCGGACCGGTCTTCATCTACCTCGTACGGCGCCGGCGGATGGCGCAACTGTGAACGGGCGTAACGGACATGACGTACGTGATGGACGCGATGCGTGTGACGGACACGATGCACGTGACGGGCGCGGCGGGCAGGGCGAGCGAGGAGAGGCAGTGAACGCGACAGTGAAGCCCGGCAAGGCCGGAAAGGTCGAGGAGTCGGGCATACCCGCCGCCCGGCGGCGGCCCCGTACGGTGCGCACCGCCGGCGGCCTCTCGCTCCGGCTGGACCTGCGCGCCGTCCTGGCCGGGGCGCTGCTGCTGGCCGTCGCCGGCGCCGCCGCGGTCGCCCTGATCGGCTCCGGCGACTTCCCGATGACCCCGTCGGAGGTGCTCACCACCCTGACCGGCGGCGGCACCGTCGGCCAGGAGTTCATCGTGCACGAACTGCGGCTGCCGCGGGTGCTGGTGGGGCTGCTGGTCGGCGCCGCCTTCGGGCTCGGCGGCGCGGTCTTCCAGGCCGTCTCCCGCAACCCGCTGGGCAGCCCGGACATGCTCGGCCTCGCCCAGGGCTCCTCGGTCGGCGCGCTGGTCGTGATCGTGTGGTTCCACGGCGAGCCCTTCGCGGTGGCCACCGGCGCCGTCGTCGGCGGGGTGGCCACCGGCCTGGCCATCTTCCTGCTCGCCTGGAAGCGCGGCGTCCACGGCTACCGCTTCATCCTCGTCGGCATCGGCGCCGCCGCCATGCTCTACGCCGTGGTGCTCTACCTGTTGACGAAGTCCACGATCTACGACGCGGCCCGGGCCACCACCTGGATGACCGGTTCGCTCAGCGGCCGCGACTGGAGCCAGGTCGGGCCGCTGGCCGCGGTCTGCGCGGTGCTGGTCCCGGTGCTGCTGCTGTGCGCGCGGCCGCTGCGGATGCTGGAGATGGGCGACGACGCGGCCGCCGCGCTGGGCGTGCGGACCGAACGCGTCCGGATCACCGCCCTGTTGGCCGCCGTCGTCCTCGTCGCCGCCGGTACCGCCGCGGCCGGCCCGATCTCCTTCGTCGCCCTCACCGCGCCCCAGCTCGCCCGCCGGCTGACCCGCTCGCCCGGCCCCAACCTGCTGCCCGCCGCCCTGATGGGCGCCGCCCTGCTGGTCGGCGCGGACTGGGCCTCCCAGCGGATCTTCGGTGCCGACCAGCTGCCGGTCGGTGTGGTGACCGGCATCCTCGGCGGCGGCTATCTGCTGTGGCTGCTGGCCGTCGAGCGCAGGGCGGGCCGGGTGTGAACGGCCGACCGCCCGCCACCGCGACCTCAGGAACCCTCGGCGCCCCGGCGGACACCAGCGACCCGACGACCACCCCGACCACCCCAGGAGCCTTCCAGTGAGCCGTCTGACGGCCGAGAACCTCACCCTCGCCTACGACCAGCGGACCATCGCCGAGAACCTCACGGTCGCCATCCCCGACCGGTCCTTCACCGTCATCGTCGGCCCCAACGCCTGCGGCAAGTCCACGCTGCTGCGCGCCCTGTCGCGGATGCTCAAGCCGGCCGCCGGCGCGGTCCTGCTCGACGGGCAGCGGATCTCCTCGCTGCCGGCCAAGCAGGTCGCCCGCACCCTGGGCCTGCTGCCGCAGTCCTCGGTCGCCCCGGACGGCATCACCGTCGCCGACCTCGTCGCCCGCGGCCGCTATCCGCACCAGGGACTGCTGCGCCAGTGGTCGGCCGAGGACGAGCGGATCGTCCGGGAGTCGATGGCCGCGACCGGCGTGGCCGCGCTGGCCGACCGCTATGTCGACGCGCTCTCCGGCGGACAGCGGCAGCGGGTCTGGATCGCCATGGCCCTGGCCCAGCAGACGCCGCTGCTCCTCCTCGACGAGCCGACCACCTACCTCGACATCCAGCACCAGATCGAGATCCTGGACCTGTGCGCCACCCTCCACGAGGAGCAGGGCCGCACCCTGGTCGCGGTGCTGCACGACCTCAACCAGGCGGCCCGCTACGCCACCCATCTGATCGCCATGAAGAACGGCGCGGTGGTCGCCGAGGGCGCGCCGTCGGAGATCGTCACCGCCGAGCTGGTGGGCCGGGTCTTCGGCATCGACTGCCGGATCATCGACGACCCCGAGACCGGCACCCCCCTGGTCGTCCCGGCCGCCCGCCGGCCCCGGGAGACCGCCGCGGCGGCGTCGGCTACAGCAGCGTCCTGAGCCGCATCAGGTCGCGCAGCCCGGCCTCCAGCCGCACCCGGCCGCTGCCCCAGGCCCGGGCGAAGTTGAGCCGGCCGTCCACCAGCGCGACCAGGTCGTCGCCGGTCATCGTCAGCCGGATCTCGGCCTTCTCCGGCGGCGGCCCGGCGACGCAGGTCACGTCCTGCAGGCCGCCGTCGGCCAGCCGCCCGACGAAGGTGGTGTCCAGGTCGGTGATGCGGCAGCTGACGGAGCGGTCGAGCGCGGCGGCGCTGCGCACCTCGCCGTCCGCCGAGGAAAGGTTGTGGGCCAGCCGGTCGAGCGCGGCGCGGCACTGGTCGAGAGTTGCCATCGGGCCCGACGATACGCCAGGTCACGGACGGCCGGGGGCGCACGGCCGAGGT
The DNA here is from genome assembly GCF_051603415.1 of Streptomyces sp. S186. Lineage (NCBI taxonomy): Bacteria > Bacillati > Actinomycetota > Actinomycetes > Kitasatosporales > Streptomycetaceae > Streptomyces > Streptomyces sp. S186. Next base: position 6,400,972 of record NZ_CP193932.1, read on the forward strand.
AGCGTCGGGGGCATGGCAGACCCCACGAACGGCCCGGAGCCGGGCCCGGCCGCGCAGCAGGGACCCGAGCCCACCGAGGCACCCGAGGCGCGTGACGCTCCCGAGGCGCCCGCATCCGTGGAGCCCGCGGAGCCCGCCGGTCCGCGGCCGCTCGGGGTGGCACTCGCCCCCACCGGCCAGGCCGCGGTCGACGCCACCTTGCGGCGCCTGGCCGAAGCCGACCACCTCCCGGTGAGCGGCCACCTGGACATGTACGAGGATGTCCACCGTGGGCTGCGCGACGTGCTGGCCTCCCTCGACCAGCACCCCGGGCCGCCCGCCCCGTCCCCGACGCACGACCCGGCCGACCCGGCCGTCACGAACGGTAGGAGCTGAACCACAGGTGGCAGGAGTGGCACGACGCCGTCTCGACGCGGAGCTGGTGCGCCGCAAGCTGGCCCGCTCGCGGGAGCACGCGAGCCAGCTGATCGCCGCGGGCCGGGTGACCGTCGGCGGGACGACCGCGACCAAGCCGGCCACCCAGGTGGAGACCAGCGCGGCCCTGGTCGTCCGCGAGGACGAGAGCGACCCGGACTACGTCTCGCGCGGCGGCCACAAGCTCGCCGGCGCGCTGGCCGCCTTCGTCCCGCGCGGGCTGCGCGTCGAAGGCCGCCGCGCCCTGGACGCGGGCGCCTCCACCGGCGGCTTCACCGACGTCCTGCTGCGCGCCGGCGCCGGCCATGTCGTCGCCGTGGACGTCGGCTACGGGCAGCTCGCCTGGCAGCTGCAGAGCGACGAGCGGGTCACCGTCAAGGACCGCACCAACGTCCGTGAGCTGACCCTGGATCAGATCGACGACCGGCCCGTGGACCTCGTCGTCGGCGACCTGTCCTTCATCCCGCTGGGTCTGGTGCTGCCCGCGCTGGTGCGCTGCGCGGCGCCCGACGCCGACCTGGTGCTGATGGTCAAGCCGCAGTTCGAGGTCGGCAAGGAGCGGCTGGGCAGCGGCGGGGTGGTGCGCAGCGCCGCGCTGCGGGCCGAGGCGGTGCGCGGCGTCGCGGACCGCGCGGCCGGGCTGGGGCTGGGCGTCCTCGGCGTGACCGCCAGCCCGTTGCCCGGTCCCTCGGGCAATGTCGAGTACTTTCTGTGGCTGCGCGCCGGGGCGCCTGCACTCGACCCGGCGGATGTCGACCGTGCAGTGGCGGAGGGGCCCAGTTGACCACTACCCAGGCAGTTGAAGGCAGCGCGGCACAGCAGGACGGCCGCACCGGGCGGACGGTGTTCCTGCTCGCGCACACCGGCCGCCCGGCGGCCGTCCGCAGCGCCGAACTCGTCGTCCAGGGACTGCTGCGCAGCGGGATCGGGGTGCGGGTGCTGGCCGAGGAGGCCGCGGACCTGCCGCTGCCGGCCTCGGTCGAGCGCGTGGAGTCCGAGCCGTGCGCGGCCGAGGGCTGCGAACTGCTCGTCGTCCTCGGCGGGGACGGCACGCTGCTGCGCGGCGCGGACTTCGCCCGGACGTCCGGGGTGCCGATGCTCGGCGTCAACCTCGGCCGGGTCGGCTTCCTCGCCGAGGCCGAGCGCGACGACCTCGACAAGGTCGTCGACCGCGTCGTCACCCGCTCCTACGAGGTCGAGGAGCGGATGACCCTCGACGTCCTGGTCCGCAACAACGGCGCCGTGGTGCACACCGACTGGGCGCTCAACGAGGCGTCCGTGGAGAAGGCCGCCCGCGAGCGGATGCTGGAGGTCGTCACCGAGGTGGACGGCCGGCCGGTCTCGCGCTTCGGCGGCGACGGCGTGGTCTGCGCGACCCCGACCGGCTCCACCGCCTACGCCTTCTCGGCCGGCGGCCCGGTCGTCTGGCCGGAGGTCGAGGCGCTGCTGATGGTCCCGATCAGCGCCCACGCGCTGTTCGCCAAGCCGCTGGTCACCTCGCCGGCCTCGGTGCTGGCCGTCGAGGTCCAGCCCAAGACGCCGCACGGGGTGCTGTGGTGCGACGGCCGGCGCAGCGTCGAGCTGCCCGCCGGCGCCCGCGTCGAGGTCCGCCGCGGCGCCGTCCCGGTCCGCCTGGCCCGGCTGCACCACGCCTCCTTCACCGACCGGCTGGTCGCCAAGTTCGCCCTCCCGGTGGCCGGTTGGCGGGGCGCGCCCCACTAGGGCGCGTCTGCGGCGGCGCCCGTTACGCGCCGCCGCCCGCCAGCAGCTCCCGGGCCCGGGCCAGCGCCGTGTCGCGCCGGGCGGACAGCTCCGCCTCGGTGAAGACCGGCGTGCGTACGGCGGGCGGGATGCCGGGCCCGTCGAAGGTGCGGCCGCCGGCCGTCAGGAACTCCTCGTTCGGCAGGCCGAAGCTCCAGCCGTTGGGCAGCGCCCGCCCCAGCACGTCGGAGAAGACGCCCTGGGTGTTCTCGCCGATCCGGGTGGGCGCGGGGGAGCGGCCCATCAGGGACTGGGTGAAGGTCTCGCCCGCACTGATCGTCAGCCGGCCGGTGAGCACGGCCAGCGGGCCGGTGTAGACCGGCCCCCGGTACGGGCGGACGGTGAGCGGCTCCGGCGCGGTGAAGCGGTCCGGGTGCCGCGGGTCGTTCCGGACCCGCTTGCGGTACGCGAGGTAGGGCCGGTCGGTGAGCCGGGAGGCGATCCGCAGGCCGAGGGCGTCCGAGCCGCCGCCGTTGAGCCGCAGGTCCAGGACGAGGCCGCGGAGCGCGGTCGGGCCCTGGGTACGGGCCTTGGTGAAGATCGCGTCCAGCGCCCGGTCGAGCTCGGCGACGTCCCCCGCGTAGTCGCCCTTCTCGGTGTACTTGGCGAACTGGGTGACCCTGAAGTAGCCGATCCGGCCGGGCAGATCGGCGTAGGAGAGCCGGCCGCCGGCCCAGTGTTGCCGGACGGTCTGCGGGCCGAGGTTCGCGGCGATCGCCGCGTCGACCCGGGCGGTGAACTCGGGCGTGGGCAGCACGGTGCCGGGCCGCTTGCCGGTGAACCACCGGTCCTGGTCGACCACGAGCCGGGTGTGCGCGTCGTGCAGCGGCTCGATCATCGCGCGCAGCACCGCGAAGAGTTCGGCGTCGGTGGTCGTGGCGGTGATCCGGGGGCGGTAGCGGTCCCGGACCGCGTTCCAGTCGATGCCCTTCGCCCGGAAGAAGGGGTAGTTCTCCGCATATGTCTGCCAGAAGACGTCGAAGACCGCCCGCGGGTCGCGGGCCGGCCGGGCACCGCAGCGCTTCGGCAGCGCCCCGGCCCGGCGCAGGGCGCGGTGGCCGACGTTGTCGTCGAAGGCCATCCGGGCCCGCCCCGCGCCCGCCGGGGCCACGGTGAGCGGCGCCGAGTCCGGCACCGTGAAGCGCAGCGTGCCGTCCGGGCCGGGGGTGCCCGCCCGGGTGCCGGTGACCTCGCCCGGCAGGCAGCTGACGGCGGTGGTCTCGTACGTCTTCAGGGTGCGGCCCTCGATCGTGACGAGGGTGCCGTAGCCGTCGGTCCGCCAGACGCCGTCCAGGGAGGACGCGGCCGCCGGCGCCGCGGCTGCGCGGGCGGGGGCCGCCGGAGCGGTGCAGCCGGCGAGCGCGGTCACCAGGGCAAGGGCCGCCAGGACGGCGGGGCGCGGACGGCGGGACGGGCGGGGCGCTGCCGGATCACTCATGGACGGGCGGGGCGCTGCCGGATCACTCATGGGGTACCTCGGGGAAGTCGGGACGGGTCTCTCGGAAGGCGACGGCCGCCGGGCCGGGAGCCGGGAACGGCCGTGCCGGCAGCCGTCGGAGCGGGCGCCCGGCCGGGCGCCGCCGCACTGCCCCGCCAGCGTGCCCGCCGGCCCCGGCCGGCCACCATGCGGCGGCCACCCGTCTCCGCGGTGCGGTTTTCCGCACGTCGGGGGCGTGCGGCGGGCCCGGTCCCGGCGGGGCGAGGCCGGAGCCGGGGGCCGGTATGGGGGAGGCCGTCGCGGGGTGACCCCCGGACCTCGTAAGGTCGTACCCGTGTTGGAGGAGATGCGGATCCGGTCCCTGGGTGTCATCGACGACGCGGTCGTCGAGCTGTCACCGGGCTTCACGGCGGTGACCGGCGAGACCGGCGCGGGCAAGACCATGGTCGTCACCAGCCTCGGCCTGCTGCTGGGCGGGCGCGCGGACCCCGCGCTGGTGCGGATCGGTGCCAGGGCGGCGGTGGTCGAGGGCAGGATCGTCCTCAATTCCGCGTCCCCGGCGGCCGTACGGGCCGAGGAGGCCGGCGCGGAGCTGGACGAGGGCGCGCTGCTGATCAGCCGCACGGTCTCCGCCGAGGGCCGCTCGCGGGCCCACGTCGGCGGCCGTTCGGTCCCGGTCGGGGTGCTCGGCGACCTCGCCGACGACCTCGTCGCCGTGCACGGCCAGACCGACCAGCAGGGCCTGCTGCGGCCCGCCCGCCAGCGCCAGGCCCTGGACCGCTACGCCGGCGACGCGGTCGCCGTCCCGCTCGCCAAGTACACCGCGGCGCACCGCCGGCTGCGCACCGTCGCCACCGAACTCGACGAGCTGACCACCCGGGCCCGCGAGCGCGCCCAGGAGGCCGATCTGCTCCGCTTCGGCCTGGACGAGATCGCCGCCACCGAACCGCTGCCCGGCGAGGACACCGAACTCGCCGCCGAGGCCGAACGGCTCGGCCACGCCGAGGCGCTGGCCTCCGCCGCGACCGTCGCGCACGGCGCGCTGGCCGGCGACCCCGAGGACCCCGAGGGCGTCGACGCCACCACCCTGGTCGCCGGCGCCCACCGCGCCCTGGAGGCGGTCCGCGGCCACGACCAGGAGCTGGCCGCGCTCGCCGACCGGCTCGGCGAACTCGGCATCCTGATGGCCGACGTCGCCACCGAACTCGCGAGTTACGCCGACGGCCTGGACGCCGATCCGCTGCGGCTGGCCGCCGTGGAGGAGCGCCGCGCCGCGCTGAACCACCTCACCCGCAAGTACGGCGAGGACATCACCGCGGTGCTGGCGTGGTCCGAGCGGAGCGCCGCCCGGCTCGCCGAACTCGACGGCGACGACGACCGGATCGCCCAGCTGACCGCCGAGCACGACGCCCTCCGCGCCGAACTGGGCGAACTCGCCCAGCAGTTGACCGACGCCCGGACCGCCTCCGCGGAGCGCTTCGCGGCCGCGGTCACCGCCGAGCTCGGCGAACTCGCCATGCCGCACGCCCGGGTGAGCGTCGCCCTTCACCAGACCGAGCTGTCCGGCGACGCCGCGCAGACCGACGGCATCGAGGTGAACGGCCGCACCGTGGCCTACGGCCCGGCCGGCGCCGACGAGGTCGAGATCCTGCTGGCCCCGCACCCGGGCGCCCCGCCCCGGCCGATCGCCAAGGGCGCCTCCGGCGGTGAGCTGTCCCGGGTGATGCTGGCCGTCGAGGTGGTCTTCGCCGGCTCGGACCCGGTGCCGACCTATCTCTTCGACGAGGTGGACGCGGGCGTCGGCGGCAAGGCGGCCGTCGAGGTCGGCCGGCGGCTGGCCCGGCTCGCCAGGTCGGCGCAGGTCGTGGTGGTCACCCACCTCCCGCAGGTCGCCGCGTTCGCCGACCGGCAGCTGCTGGTGGAGAAGACCAACGACGGCTCGGTGACCCGCAGCGGCGTCACCGTCCTGGAGGGCGAGGACCGGATCCGCGAGCTGTCCCGGATGCTGGCGGGCCAGGAGGACTCGGAGACGGCCCGCGCCCACGCCGAGGAACTGCTGGAGACCGCCCGCACGGGCACCTGACCACACCGGTGGCGACGAAGACGAAGGGGAGCGGCATGAGGGTGGGAGCGGGCGGCCGGACGCCGGCACGGAGCACGGCGCTGCTCACCGCGGCGGCCGCGACCCGGGCCGGCTACGAGGCGCTGCGGCGCCGGCCACCGGGCGGCGCGGCCCGGTGGGAGCGGAAGAACCACGCGGGCCGGACGGTCACCCTGCACGCCGGCCCGGCGGCCGCGCTCGGCACCGCGCTCGCCGCGGCCACCGCGCCGGGCCTGCCCGCCCGGGCCCGCGGCGCGGCCGCGCTCGCCGTCCTGGCCGCCGGCGGCTGCGGGGCCTACGACGATCTGGCCGGCGCCGGCGACCCGCGGCGCGGCTTCCGGGCGCATCTGGGCGCGCTGCGGCACGGCGAGGTCACCAGCGGGGCGGTCAAGCTCTTCGGGATCGGTGCCGCCGGGCTCGCCGCCGGCGCCCTGCTCAAGGACCGCCCGGCCGACCGGCTGCTGGCGGGTGTGGTGATCGCCGGCTCGGCCCACCTGGTCAACCTCCTCGACGTCCGGCCGGGCCGGGCCGTCGGCGCCGCCGTGGCGCTGGCCGCACCGGGGCTGCTGCGCCGCGGTCCGGGTGCCGCGCTGGCCGCCGTGCCGATCGGCGCCGCGGCCGCGCTCGCCGCGGACGACCTCGGGGAGCGGACGATGCTCGGCGACGCCGGGGCGCACGCCCTCGGCGCCGCCCTCGGTCTGGCCGTCGTCGCCACGAACCCCCGGGCGGGACTGGCCGCGCACGCCGCCGCGCTGGTCGCCGCGGCGGCCGCCGGCGACCGGGTCAGCCGGCTGGCCGGGGCGCTCTGACGCAATCCCGGGGCCGCTGTGACGCAATCCCGGGGCGCTCCGACGCCACCGGCGCCCGCACCGCCCCCCGGTGCCCGTGGCGCGGGGGAGATCCGGAGCGACCCGATCCGGACAGTCAGGGACGGGTTTTGGACAGTGGCGCAGGCCGGCCGGAGGGGTGGGTTCACCCCGTTCGGGTGGCGATCCGCTCACGCGCAGGGTCGCCCATGTGGGTGAATCCGTGGAACCGGGGGTGAGAGTTCCCACCGGAACGGCGTCCGCACGGTGGCGAATTGACGGTCCCGGACTGGCATCCTGGGCGCGGTGCGCAGTGCCGGGGCGCGCCCGCTCCGTCCTGCCCGCAGGCCGGTGCGTCGGTGTGCTCGGGCACATCGCGGCACCTCGCAGCGCCAAACCGCCCCGCCGGTACGGTCCGTACCGCCCCGACCCAGGAGCCCGACCTCGTGACCAGCACCCCGGCCCCGCCGCACGCGCTGTCGCCGCTGCGCACGGTCCAGGTGCTCGGCCACGGCGGCGCCGGCAGCGCGGCACACGTCCGCTCGCTCGCCGAGGGGCTGGTCGCCCGCGGGGTCCGGGTGACGGTGTGCGCCCCGCCGGAGGCCGAGGACGCCTACGGCTTCACCGCGGCCGGCGCCCGGTTCGTACCGATCGCCCCGCGGATGGACCCGGCGGGCATCACCGCGCTGCGCGGCGCCTGCTGGGACGCGGACCTGGTCCATGCGCACGGCCTGCGGGCCGGGCTGCGCGCGTCGATGGCGCTGCGCGGACTGTGCCCCCGGGGCGACCGGGTGCCCCTCGTCATCACCTGGCACACCAAGGCGCACACCGAGGGCGCCCGGGCCGGGATGGTGCACCTGATGGAGCGCCGGGTGGCCCGGGCCGCGGCGGTCGTCCTGGGCGTCTGCTCCGACCTCGTCGACCGGGCGCGCGAGCGCGGCGCCAAGGACGCCCGCCTCGCGCCGGTCGCCATCCCGCGCCCCCGGCCCGGCCGGTCCGGCGCGGTGGCCGCCGACCCGGGGCGCGACCGCGACAAGGAGCGCGCCGAACTGGGCGTGGTGGACCGGCCGTTGCTGCTCGCGGTCGGCCGGCTCGACCCGTCCCAGGGCCACGACCTGCTGCTGGACGCGGCCCACGCCTGGTGCGGACTCGACCCGCAGCCGCTGCTCGCCATCGCCGGCGAGGGCGGCCGACGCGCCGCGCTCCAGCGCCGGATCGACAGCGAACGGCTGCCGGTCCAGCTGCTCGGCCGCCGCGACGACGTACCCGAACTCCTCGCCGCCGCCGACCTGGTGGTGCTGCCCAGCCGCTGGGAGGCGCGCTCCCTGATCGCCCAGGAGGCGCTGCGCGCCGGCGTCCCCCTGGTGGCCACCGACACCGGCGGCACCCCCGAACTCGTCGGCCGCGCCGCCGAGTTGGTCCGTTACGGCGACACCACCGGGCTGGCCCGTACGGTCCTGGACCTGCTGGCCGACCCGGTGCGCCGCGACACGCTCGCCGCGGCCGGCCGCGCCCAGGCCGCCGGCTGGCCCAGCGAGAACGACACGGTCGCCCAGGTCCTCAGCGTCTACGACGAACTGACCCAGCCACCGCAACCGGCCCCCTGACCCCCACCGGCCCGCCGGCCGGAGGTCCATTGGAAACGCCCTAGCGGTCGGTGTGCCGCCGCGCCCGCAGGGCCAGCCGCAGCCCCAGCACGGTCTGCGGATCGTCCAGTTCGGTGCCCAGCAGCTGGGAGATCCGCGCCAGCCGGTCGTAGAGCGTCTGGCGGTTGACGTTCAGGTCGCGGGCGGTCTCGGCCTTCCGGCCGGCGCTGGCCAGATACGCCTCCAGGGTGGGCAGCAGCGGCTGGCGGGCGCCCCGGTCGTGGGCCAGCAGCGGGCCGATGGCGCGCTCGACGAAGTCGGTCAGCACCCCCTCCTCGCCGTGCTCCCGCATCCGCCACAGCAGCAGCTCGATGTCCAGGCGCCGGGCGTCGTACCAGGGCGCCTCCGGCAGCCCCTGGGCCGCGGCCGCCGCCTCCGCCGCGTGCCGCAGCCCGGGTCCGGCCGCCGCCCAGTCGCCCGCCGTGCCGACCACCACCACCGGGCGGTGCGCCGACGGCCGGTCCAGGCCGGCCCGGACGACCCCGGCCCGCAGCGCCTCCGCGATCCGGTCGGCCAGCGCCGCCCGGTCCTGGCCCGCCCGCAGCGCCACCAGCAGCGGCACCCGGCCCTCCACGGGCCGCACACCGAGCAGCACCGGCACGCCCGGCGTGGCCAGTTCCTCGCGCAGCGCCTGGGCCAGCAGCGCCCAGCCGCCGGGCGAGGGCAGCGCGGCCGGCAGCCGCATCACCACCGGCAGCACCGGGTCGGCGCCCGGCCGGAAGCCCAGCAGCCGGGCCTGCGCCGGCGCCTCGGACGCCGAGATCCGCCCCTCCGCCAGCTCGGCCAGGAAGTCACCGCGCCCGCGGGCGGCCAGCACCTCCTCCTGGCGGGACTGGAGCATCACCACGGCCAGCAGATCGGCGGCCCGCTCGGCGGCGATCCGGTGCACCGGCGCCGGCGGCCCGTTCACCGGCAGCAGTACCAGCCGGGCGCGCACCGCGTCGGGCCCGTGCCCGCCGCCGGGCACCTCGATCCGTACGCCGGAGTCCCGCAGCCCCTCCCAGGCCAGCAGCGGATCGGCATCCGCCCCGCCGTCGCCGCCCTCCGGCCCGGCCGCGTAGAGCGGGCTGCCGTCGGGCGCCTCCAGGCACAGCGGATTGCCGGTGAAGTCGGCGAGCAGCCGCAGCACCTCCGGCGCGCCGCCGCCCCTCAGCAGCACGTCGGTGCAGCGCCGCAGCAGCGCGTCGGCGCGCCGCAGCAGGGTGTAGTGGCCGTTGATGATCTCGGTGTGGATCTCCTCGGTGACCGTGACGTACGGGACCTCGCGGTGCAGCTGGATCAGCGGCAGCCCGCAGTCCCGCGCGGCGTCGATCAGCGCCGCGGGCAGCGCGTCGAACCGCGAGCCCAGCTCGACGACCAGTGCGGCGACGTCCCGGTCGGCGAGCCTGCGGACGAAGGCGCGCTGCTCCGAGGGCCGGGTGCCCACCCCGAGGCCGGTGGTCAGCAGCAGCTCGCCGCCCTTGAGCAGCGAGGCGATGTGCGGGACCTCGCCGGCGTGCACCCAGCGCACCGGCCGGTCCAGCCGGTCCTCGCCGGCCAGCACCTCCGGCAGGCCGCGGCGCAGCGCCGGCAGTTCCAGCGCCCTGCGTACCGTGATGTCGGCGTCGATCCTCGCGTGCGGCCCCATGGCGCGAACGCTACCGCGCGTCAGCCGATCCGGAGGAGTGCGATCCGGATGGCCCCCGCCCGGCCCGAGCCCGGCCCGCGCGCCGCCCCACCCGCGCCACCCGTTCCGCCGTTCAACTCCCCGTCCCCTCCGCCCTCTTGACGGTCACGGGGGCGACTGGGCAGGGTGCCCGCACGTCACACGGAGAGCGCTCACCCCACCCCCCACAAGGAGCCGCCTCATGATCACCCGACGCACCCTGCTCGGCGGACTCGCCGCCGGCGCCGCCACCGCCGCCCTCGCCGGCCGGGCCGCCGGCGCCCCCGCCCGCCCCTCGGCGGCCGGCCTCCCGCTGCACATCGTCAACACCTCCGGCGCCTACGCCAACGGCTCCGTCTGGATCTACGTCCTCGGCAACGACGGCACCCGGCAGGTCCGGCTCACCCCGGACGGCGGGCTCGTCCCCGTCGCCCTCTCCGACAACGGCCCGGACGGCTTCACCGACTACGCGATACCGCTCGCCGCCACCGGCACCACCACGCTCCAACTGCCCCCGATGTCCGGCCGGATCTACACCAGCCTGGGCGCCAAGCTCAGAATCAAGGCGGTCGCCGACGGCAACGGCCGGCCCGCGCTGGCCTACCCGGCGGGCTGGGTCGCCGGCGACCCCAACTACGACGTACTGCACGACTGCGTCGAGTTCACCTACAACTCCGGCGGGATGTACTGCAACACCACCATGGTCGACATGTTCAGCGTCCCGCTCGCCCTGCGGCTCACCGGCGCCGCCGACCAGACCACCGGCACCCTCAAGGACGGCGCCCGCGCCCGGATCTTCGCCGACGTCAGGGCCGCCGAGGGCTTCGACCGCCTGGTCGTCGGCGACCGCCGGGTGATCGCCCCCGGCCACGGCCTGGACAGCGGCCTGTTCGCCGCCGACTACCTCGCCCCCGCCATCGACGCCGCGTGGTCCGCGTACGCCACCCGGGACCTCACCGTCACCACCACCGCCGGCACCTTCACCGGACGCACCAGCGGTGACCGGCTCACCTTCCACGGCCCGGCCACGGTCTCCGTCGCCCGGCCCACCACCCGCGACGTCCTCTTCTGCGACGGCACCCTGGCCGCCCCGAACGACGGCACCCTCGGCCCGGTCGCCGCCGTCCTGGGCGCCGCCCTCAACCGCTCCACCCTGGCGACCCACGCCGCCCAGCCGGTCACCGACCCCGCCGCCTTCTACCGCCGGCCGCTCACCAACCACTACGCCCGCGCCATGCACACCGCGACCCGGGACGGCAAGGCATACGGCTTCGCCTTCGACGACGTCGCCGGCTTCGCCTCCTACATCCAGGACCACGCCCCCAGGGAGCTGACGCTCACCCTGACGCCGTTCTGAACGGACGGAAAGCCGGAAACGGACGGCAGCGAAGACCTCCGGGTGGTTGACGCCCCGAAGGGGGCGTCAACCACCGTACGCCCCACTGGCAGTCAGCCGCAGCGCAGTGTCGATCAGCGGAACATGGCTGAACGCCTGCGGGAAGTTCCCCACCTGGCGCTGGAGCCGGGAGTCCCACTCCTCGGCGAGCAGCCCCAGGTCGTTGCGGAGCGAGAGCAGCTTCTCGAAGAGCTTGCGGGCCTCCTCCACGCGGCCGATCATCGCCAGGTCGTCGGCGAGCCAGAACGAGCAGGCCAGGAACGCCCCTTCGTCGCCTTCGAGGCCGTCCACGCCGAGCCCCTCGCCGGACGTCGGGTAGCGCAGCACGAACCCGTCCTCGGTGGACAGCTCCCGCTGGATCGCCTCGATGGTGCCGATCACCCGCTTGTCGTCCGGCGGCAGGAAGCCGACCTGCGGGATCAGCAGCAGCGACGCGTCCAGCTCCTGGGAGCCGTAGGACTGGGTGAAGGTGTTCCGCTCCTTGTCGTAGCCCTTCTCGCAGACGTCCCGGTGGATGGTCTCCCGCAGGTCCTTCCACCGCTCCAGCGGCCCGTCCACGTCCCCGGACTCGATCAGCTTCACCGTGCGGTCCACCGCGACCCAGGTCATGACCTTGGAGTGCACGAAGTGCCGGCGCGGCCCGCGCACCTCCCAGATGCCCTCGTCCGGCTCGTCCCAGTGCTTCTCCACCCACGCGATCAGCTTGATCTGGAGCAGCGAGGCGTAGTCGTTGCGGGCCAGCCCGGTCATGTGCGCCAGGTGCAGCGCCTCGGTGACCTCGCCGTAGACGTCCAGCTGGAGCTGGCCGGCGGCGCCGTTGCCGACCCGCACCGGGCGCGAGTCCTCGTACCCGGGCAGCCACTTCAGCTCGGTCTCGCCCAGCTCCCGCTCACCGGCGATGCCGTACATGATCTGGAGGTTCTCCGGATCGCCGGCCACCGCCCGCAGCAGCCACTCGCGCCACGCCCGGGCCTCCTCGCGGTAGCCGGTGCGCAGCAGCGACGACAGGGTGATCGCGGCGTCCCTGAGCCAGGTGAAGCGGTAGTCCCAGTTGCGGACGCCGCCGATGCACTCGGGCAGGGACGTGGTCGGCGCGGCGACGATCCCGCCGGTCGGCGCGTACGTCAGCGCCTTCAGCGTGATCAGCGAACGCACCACCGCGTCGCGGTAGGGCCCGTGGTACGTGCAGTGCTCGACCCACTCGCGCCAGAACTCCTCGGTGGCCTCCAGCGACCCCTCCGGGTCCGCCACGGCCGGCGGCTGGTGGTGCGAGGGCTGCCAGCTGATCGTGAACGCGATCCGCTCGCCCGGTGAGACGGTGAAGTCGGAGAAGGTCGTCAGGTCCTTCCCGTACGTCTCCGCCTCCGTGTCCAGCCACACCGAGTCCGGACCGGCGACCGCCACCGTCCGCTCGTCGATCTTGTGCACCCACGGCACGACCCAGCCGTACGCGAACCGCATCCGCAGCTCCGAACGCATCGGGACGCGCCCGCTGACGCCCTCCACGATGCGGATCACCTGCGGTGCGCCGTCCCGCGGCGGCATGAAGTCGATCACCCGGACGGTACCGCGCGGAGTGTCCCACTCGGACTCCAGCACGAGGGAGTCCCCGCGGTAGCGCCGCCGGTCCGCGGCCCGGGGCGGCTCGCCGGCCGGGCCCATCCGCCAGAAGCCGTGCTCCTCGGTGCCCAGCAGTCCCGCGAAGACCGCCATGGAGTCGAAACGGGGCAGGCACAGCCAGTCGACCGTGCCGTCCCGGCACACGAGCGCGGCGGTCTGCATATCGCCGATCAGTGCGTAGTCCTCGATGCGCCCGGCCACGTGCATCTCCCGTCGAACTGGAGTCACGCCCCCCAGGGGACGTTGTGTGCTGTCCGTTCTGCCCATGAAACGTCGCCGAGCAGCTGGACCGGAAATTTCGGGCTGGGGGAACCACCCAGCGGTAGCTGGGGGTGGGGCTCCCTCCCAGCGGTGGCTGGGGAGAGGTGGTGCCTTCCCGGACGGCTCGGAGCGAGTGTCCGAGCAGGATACGACGCAGGGGGGTGCTCCGCGCGACGCTCGCGTCGAGTGGGGGTGCTCCGAACGAGTGGCCTGCGGAGCGACCCCCTCCGGTGCGTGGCCGGACGCGACCATCCCCGGTCGCTGATAGCCTGGTACCCCGTGGACCGGTGGGACCCAGCAGAAATGCGGCACCCCCGAACCGCAGCGACGGCACCCCTGAATCCCAGGCCGGCGCCACCTCGCACCTCTCCACCTCGCGACCACGGGAGCCCCCTCTTGGCCATGCCGCCCTCTGCTTCTCGAAAGAATGCAGCCACGACGACCAAGCACCTCTTCGTCACCGGGGGCGTCGCCTCCTCGCTCGGCAAGGGGCTCACCGCCTCCAGCCTGGGCGCGCTCCTCAAGGCGCGCGGTCTGCGGGTCACGATGCAGAAGCTCGACCCGTACCTCAACGTCGACCCCGGCACGATGAACCCGTTCCAGCACGGTGAGGTCTTCGTCACCAACGACGGCGCCGAGACCGACCTGGACATCGGCCACTACGAGCGCTTCCTCGACGTCGACCTCGACGGCTCGGCGAACGTCACCACCGGCCAGGTCTACAACACCGTGATCGCCAAGGAGCGGCGCGGCGAGTACCTCGGCGACACCGTGCAGGTCATCCCGCACATCACCAACGAGATCAAGCACCGCATCCGGCGCCTGGCGACCGAGGACGTCGACGTCGTGATCACCGAGGTCGGCGGCACCGTCGGCGACATCGAGTCGCTGCCGTTCCTGGAGACCGTCCGCCAGGTCCGCCACGAGGTCGGCCGGGACAACGTCTTCGTCGTGCACATCTCGCTGCTCCCGTACATCGGCCCCTCCGGCGAGCTGAAGACCAAGCCCACCCAGCACTCCGTCGCCGCGCTGCGCAACATCGGCATTCAGCCCGACGCGATCGTGCTGCGCGCCGACCGCGAGGTGCCCACCGCGATCAAGCGCAAGATCTCGCTGATGTGCGACGTCGACGAGGCCGCGGTCATCGCCTGCCCGGACGCCCCGTCGATCTACGACATCCCCAAGGTCGTGCACGCCGAGGGCCTGGACGCCTACGTCGTACGCAAGCTGGACCTGCCGTTCCGCGACGTGGACTGGACCCAGTGGGCGGACCTGCTCGACCGGGTCCACAACCCCTCGCACGAGGTCAAGGTCGCGCTGGTCGGCAAGTACATCGACCTGCCCGACGCCTACCTCTCGGTCACCGAGGCGCTGCGCGCCGGCGGCTTCGCCAACAAGGCCCGCGTCAAGATCAAGTGGGTCACGTCGGACGACTGCAGGACCCCGGCCGGTGCCGCGGCGCAGCTGTCCGACTGCGACGCGGTCTGCATCCCCGGCGGCTTCGGCGACCGCGGTGTGGACGGCAAGGTCGGCGCGATCACCTACGCCCGCGAGAACAAGCTCCCGCTGCTCGGCCTCTGCCTGGGCCTGCAGTGCGTGGTGATCGAGGCGGCCCGCAACCTCGCCGGCATCGAGGGCGCCAACTCCACCGAGTTCGACCCGGCCGCCGCCCACCCGGTGATCTCCACGATGGCCGAGCAGATGGACATCGTCGCCGGCGAGGGCGACATGGGCGGCACCATGCGACTGGGCATGTACCCGGCCAAGCTCGCCGACGGCTCCATCGTCCGCGAGGTCTACGGCGGCGAGCCCTACGTCGAGGAGCGCCACCGCCACCGCTACGAGGTCAACAACGCCTACCGCGGCGAGCTGGAGAAGAAGGCCGGCCTGCTCTTCTCCGGCACCTCCCCGGACAACAAGCTCGTCGAGTACGTCGAGTACCCGCGCGAGGTCCACCCCTACCTCGTCGCCACCCAGGCGCACCCGGAGCTGCGTTCCCGCCCGACCCGCCCGCACCCGCTCTTCGCCGGCCTGGTGAAGGCGGCCGTCGAGCGCCAGGAGGCGGCGAAGGCGACGGGCGCCGGGAAGTAGGCGGCACCTGGCCGGTTACGGTTGCCGGGGTACGGTCCCACGCCGTGGGGCGGTACCCCGGTTCTCGTGTCGGCACAGGTCTCAGTGGAGGTACGCGCATGGCGATCAAGGACACCCCGGAGGAGTGGACGGTCACCGCGTCCGGCACGCCGTTCACCGGCGGCAAGACGAGCGTGCGCACCGACCACGTCGTCATGCCGGACGGCTCCACCGTCACCCGCGACTACCAGGTCCACCCCGGCTCGGTGGCGGTCCTCGCCCTCGACGACGCCGACCGGGTGCTGGTGCTGCGCCAGTACCGCCACCCGGTGCGGCAGAAGCTGTGGGAGATCCCGGCCGGCCTGCTCGACGTCCCCGGGGAGAACCCGCTGCACGCCGCCCGGCGCGAGCTGTACGAGGAGGCACACGTCAAGGCCGAGGACTGGCGGGTGCTGACCGACGTCTACACCACCCCGGGCGGCTGCGACGAGGCGGTGCGGATCTTCCTCGCCCGCGGGCTCTCCGAGGCCGACGGCGAGCGCTTCGAGGTCTCCGAGGAGGAAGCCGACATGGAGCTGGCGCGGGTCCCGGTGGACGAGCTGGTCCGCGGTGTGCTCGCCGGCGAACTGCACAACAACTGCCTGGTCGTGGGCGTGCTGTCGCTCACCGCGGCGCGGGCCGGCGACGGGCTGGACGCGCTCCGGCCGGCCGACGCGCCCTGGCCGGCCCGCCCCTTCGACGCCTGACCCCGGGCCGGGCGCCGCCCCCGCCTCCCGGTCGGATGATCCTCCGATCGATCGGGTGACCCAACGGCCCCGCTCCGCACGGAACGTGACGGCCCGTGAACTACGCTCGACAGCGTCCCCGCGCGCGCCCGCGGCGGGGACGCGACGCGCAGGCGGACGGGAGCGTGACCGGTGACGGACCAGGCGGTGGGCGGGGGGCACCTCGCACCGGAGGCGGCGCGCGGGTCCGGCACGGCGGCCCGGGAACGGCGGGCGACACTGCCCCGCCAGGACGGTGCCGCCGCCCGCTCCGGCCTCCCGGGATTCGCCGGCCGCCGCCACGAACTCAAGGCGCTGCGCGCCGACATCGACCGGGCCGGACTGGACACCCTCACCGGCCGCCGGGGCGCCCGCAGCCGGGTCCTGCTGATCGCCGGCCGCCCCGGCTCGGGCCGTACGACGCTGGCCGAGGCGCTGCTGCGGGAGGTCGGGGACGGCTATCCCGACGGGGTGCTGCGGGCCGTGCTGACCGGCCGGGACGGCGCCCCGGCGGGCCTCGCCCGGACCGCCCGCGACCTGCTCGCCGAACTGGGCGCCGACGCCCCGCCGGGCGCCGGCGAGGACGAGCTCGCCGAGGCCGTGCGCACCGCCCTGGCCGGGCGCCGCACGGTGCTCCTGCTGGACGACGCACCGGGCGCCGAGGACGTCGAACCGCTGATCCCGGACGCCCCGGACTGCCTGGTCGTGGTGGTCGCGCAGGGTCCGCTGACCGGCATCCCGGACGTCCGGCCGTGCGCCCTGGGCGGGCTGGACACCGCCGCCGGCGTCGAGATGCTCTGCCACTACGCCGGGCCGACCCGGATCACCGTCGATCCGCGGACCGCGGAGTCCGTCGCCGAGGAGTGCGGCGGCCAGCCCGCGGCGCTGATACTGGCGGGCGCCTGGCTCGCCGCCCGTCCCAAGCTCTCCGTCGCCGACCTGCGCCAGGCGCTGCTCGCCGTCCCGCTGCCGCCTGACCTGCCGGCCGGCGACCGCCCCCTGCACCGCGCCTTCCGGCTCACCTACGAGGCGCTGCCGCAGCCCGCCGCGCGGATACTGCGCCTGGCCACCCTCGCCCCGGACGGCCTGGTGGACGCGCACACCGCGGCCGCGCTGGGCGGCTGCTCGGTCCCGGCCGCCGCCGCGGTCCTGCACGACTTCGCCGCGCTCGGCCTGCTGCGGCCCGTCCCCGAGGAGGACGGCCCGGGCGCCCGGCCCGCCGACGACGGGACCGGCCCCCGCTACCGCCTCCCCGGCTGCCTCGCGCCGCTCTCCCGGGAGCTGCTGCGCGAGCACGAGCGGCCCGCCGACGTCCAGCTGGCCCGCGCCCGGATGCTGGAGCGGACCGTGCGGCTGCTGCAGTCCTGCCGGGCGGCCGCCGAACCCTCCGGTTCCCCCGCCCGCCGCAAGGCCGCCGAGCTGCCCCGCTCGCTGCGCTTCGCCACCCGGGCCGCCGCCGCGCACTGGCTGCGCACCCGCCGCGGCGCCCTGCTGGACGCCGCCCGGATGGCCGTCGCGGACGGCCAACTCGACACCCTGGACCGGCGGTTGATCGCCGCGCTCACCCGCGCCCTGCTCGCCCACCACGGCCCCGAGGCCGCCGCGCCGGATCTCTACACCCTGCACGAACTGGTCCTCCGGGTCGCCGAGCGGCGCCCGCTGCCGCGCGAGCGGGCCGCCGCCCTGCTCAACCTCGGCGACCTGGACGCCGGGGCCGGCCGGCGGGAGCAGGCGCTGACCCGCTACCGCGGCGCGCTGGAGGCGGCCCGCTCGGTGAAGGACCCGGTGGCCACCGGCCGGGCGCTGGAGTCGCTCGGCGACACCTACACCGAGCTGGGCGACTGGATCCGGGCCGCCGACTGGTACGGACGGGCGCTGGAGCTGCGGCTGGCCCGGGGCGAGCGGGCCGACGCGGCCCGGCTGCACGCCCGGATCGGCGCCGCGCACGGCCGCGCGGGCCGCTACGAGCAGGCCCTGAAGGACTGCCGGGCGGCCGCCCGGACCTTCCGCAGGCTGGGCGACGCCGCAGGCCAGGGACGCGCGGCGGAGGCGGCTGCGGAGGTCCACGAGCATGCGGGGAAGCTCGACGAGGCGCTGCACAGCTGCCGGGCGGCGCTCGATTTCGCCCGGGCCGCGGCCGACGTGACGAAGGAGGCACGCCTGCACCTGTGGATCGCGGAGCTGCTCGACCGGCTCGGCGACCCGGCGGCCGCACGGCTCCACCGGGCGGTGGGGGAGCGACTGCGCGACGAGCGCTCCGAGTGACCTACGAAATCGGTAGTGCCCTTCCGAAAAATTATGTCTTTGCAAGGCTAGACAACGTGAGGTCCTTCAATAGACTGGTCGAGCCGCGTTCGGCGCGGTCAGTTCCGTCATGCATGGCATGAGGGATAATTCCTTCTGCAAGCTCTTTTAAGGACCGTGATCGACGTGAAGGTCGGTATCCCCCGCGAGGTCAAGAACAACGAGTTCCGCGTGGCCATCACGCCCGCCGGAGTCCACGAGCTGGTCCGCAACGGCCACCAGGTCTTCATCGAGAAGGACGCCGGCCTCGGCTCGTCCATCCCGAACGAGGAGTACGTCTCCGCCGGCGCGACCATCCTCGACACCGCCGACGAGGTGTGGGCCACCGCCGACCTGCTGCTGAAGGTCAAGGAGCCGATCGCGGAGGAGTACCACCGTCTCCGCAAGGACCAGACCCTCTTCACGTACCTCCACCTGGCCGCGTCCAAGGAGTGCACGGACGCCCTGCTGGAGTCCGGTACCACCGCGATCGCGTACGAGACGGTCGAGACCGCCAACCGCGCGCTGCCGCTGCTCGCCCCGATGTCCGAGGTCGCGGGCCGCCTGGCCCCGCAGGTCGGCGCCTACCACCTGATGCGCTCGGCCGGCGGCCGCGGCGTGCTGCCCGGCGGCGTCCCCGGCGTCCAAGCCGGCAAGGCCGTCGTCATCGGCGGCGGCGTCTCCGGCTGGAACGCCGTGCAGATCGCCGTGGGCCTCGGCTTCCACGTCACCCTGCTCGACAAGGACATCAACAAGCTCCGCGAGGCCGACAAGATCTTCGGCACCAAGGTGCAGACGATCGTCTCCAACGCCTACGAGCTGG
Source organism: Streptomyces sp. S186 (assembly GCF_051603415.1). Lineage (NCBI taxonomy): Bacteria > Bacillati > Actinomycetota > Actinomycetes > Kitasatosporales > Streptomycetaceae > Streptomyces > Streptomyces sp. S186. Next base: position 6,420,000 of record NZ_CP193932.1, read on the forward strand.
AGAAGGCCGTCGTCGAGGCCGACCTCGTCGTCGGCGCGGTCCTGATCCCGGGCGCCAAGGCCCCCAAGCTCGTCACCAACGAGCTGGTCGCCAAGATGAAGCCCGGCAGTGTCCTTGTCGACATCGCGATCGACCAGGGCGGCTGCTTCGAGGACTCCAAGCCGACCACGCACGCCGAGCCGACCTTCACGGTCCACAACTCGGTCTTCTACTGCGTCGCCAACATGCCCGGCGCGGTGCCCAACACCTCCACCTACGCCCTCACCAACGCCACGCTGCCCTACATCGTGGAGCTGGCGAACCGCGGCTGGGTCGAGGCGCTGCGCCGTGACCCGGCGCTGGCCAAGGGCCTGAACACCCACGACGGCAAGGTCGTCTACCCCGAGGTCGCCCAGGCCCACGGCCTGGAGTACGTGGAGCTGCGCACCCTCCTCGGCTGACGGCGTCAACTGCACGCGTCAAGCACCGCGCGACCGGCCGGGCCCGCTCGACAGGGCCCGGCCGGTCGCGTGTGCGACGCGCCCCGGGGGCGGCTCCCGGCGGCCGACTCCCAACTCGCCGTGAACGTAACCCTTTAACCGATTCGCGTACCCCCAAAACTTCCGTCTTGTGCGCTGTGCACTCTTGACATCGGGGGGTTCCGTTACCGACACATCGGACCGGGTCCGGCGGATTGTGTTGCTGCGGACGCCCGACACGCCATAGAGTCGCCAACCGTCGGCATGGTGCCACGCTGACCTATCGATAAGTTTCCTGGTCACATCCAAGGAGGTAAGACGACTTGTGAATGAGTCGACATTTACTCCCGGAGGTGGTCGGCCAGGAGCGGTTGCACGGGGCCACGGTCCCTCGGGGCGCGAGGCTGTCGGCTCCGTAGCGGTCCACACCTTCGCATCCCCACAGAGCACTTCCACGACAGCCCACCAGAGCATGGACGGCCAACACGTGAACGCCATGGCCGGCGACCGGGGCAGTGGAGAACCCGCCCGTCTCGCCGACTACGACGACCTGCCCGAAGGGCACTTCTACGACCCGGACGCCGAGTACGAGCCGGACCCGGAATACGCGGCGACGCTCGCGCCGGACGCGGCGCGCCAGCGCCGTGAGCGGGTCGGCCCGACCGGGCGCCCGCTGCCCTACTTCCCGATCCCGGGGCCGCTTTCGGAACACGGCCCGGCGAAGATCATCGCGATGTGCAACCAGAAGGGCGGGGTCGGCAAGACCACCTCGACCATCAACCTGGGTGCCGCGCTGGCCGAATACGGCCGCCGGGTGCTGCTCGTCGACTTCGACCCGCAGGGCGCCCTGTCGGTCGGACTCGGCGTCAACCCGATGGAACTGGATCTGACGGTCTACAACCTGCTCATGGAGCGGGGCATGTCGGCCGACGAGGTCCTGCTCAAGACCGCGGTCCCGAACATGGACCTGCTGCCCAGCAATATCGATTTGTCAGCGGCAGAGGTGCAGTTGGTCAGCGAGGTCGCCCGCGAGTCGACGCTCCAGCGGGCGCTGAAGCCCCTGCTGTCCGACTACGACTACATCGTCATCGACTGCCAGCCCTCGCTCGGCCTGCTGACCGTCAACGCCCTGACGGCGGCTCACAAGGTCATCGTGCCGCTGGAGTGCGAGTTCTTCGCGCTGCGCGGTGTCGCGCTGCTCACCGAGACGATCGAGAAGGTCCAGGAGCGGCTCAACCCCGACCTCCAGCTGGACGGCATCCTGGCGACGATGTACGACTCCCGGACGGTGCACAGCCGCGAGGTCCTGGCGCGCGTCGTCGAGGCCTTCGACGACCACGTCTACCACACCGTCATCGGCCGTACCGTCCGCTTCCCGGAGACCACCGTCGCCGGTGAGCCGATCACCACCTACGCCTCCAACTCCGTTGGGGCCGCGGCCTATCGCCAGCTCGCCAGGGAGGTGCTCGCCCGGTGTCACGCCGAGTGAGTCTGCCCGGCGCCGACGAACTGTTCCGCACCACCGGGGGAGTGGCCCTTCAGGCGTCCACTCCCCGCCGTGCGCCCGGCGCGGCCGGCGGCGAGGACGCGCGGGTGCCCGCGCCGGCCGGCGAGCCGGACCCCTCCTCGGACGCGTCCGAGGAGGCCCCCGCGGCACGCCGGCAGCGGGCCGCGGGCGGTACGGACGCCGAGGCACCGGCGGCCGAGGGTGGTGCCGCCGCGGCGCGTACGGCGCCCGCCGGGGAGCCGGCCGAACACGGCGGCCGCGAGCCGGAGCCGGAGCCGGAGGCCGGGGGACGCCGGACACCGGCCGGCCGGGCGGGGACCCGCGCCGAGCGGGAGGCCGCGGCGTCCGCGGGGGCGGCCGGTGCGTCGGGCCGCCGCCGGTCGCGCGGCGCCAACCGCCGCCCCAGCGGCCGCGAACGGCACGACGAGAAGATCACCGTCTATGTCTCCGCCGAGGAGCTCATGGACCTCGAACACGCCCGCCTGGTCCTGCGCGGCGAGCACGGCCTGGCGGTCGACCGCGGCCGGATCGTCCGCGAGGCGGTCGCCGTGGTCCTCGCCGACCTGGAGTCACGCGGCGAGGCCAGCATCCTGGTACGGCGGCTCCGGGGCCGCTAGGGCCTGTCGTCAAACTCCCGTCGTTCGCCCGGAGGGCGGGCCTCGCGACGTCTGGTGCACTCCGCTCGCTGCGCTCGCTCCGTCTCGGCTCTTTGGATCCGCCCCCGGAAGCCGAGCCGATCTCAAGGCGGAGGGTCATCCCGGTACTGGGCGTACCGGGATGAGCCCGACAACGCGGAGAGCGTGCGTGCCAGGCGTTGCGAGGCAGGCGGGAGTTTGACGACAGGCCCTAGGGTCGCTCCTGGCGCGTCCGACACGCCCTGGGGGACGGTCCCCGGCGTGCGGCGGGATAGCCTGAGCCACTCCGGCGGGGTGTCCCGCCCGTGACCAGCCCGCCGCCCCGGCGCGGGACCGCAGCACCCTGGACCGCCATGCCGACGACCGACGCCGACGACCCCGCCCCGCGCCGCACCCGCCGCGCCCTCGGGCGGGGCTCGGGCACCCTCCTGGAGGCGGCGCCAGAGGCGACCGCGGAGGACGCCGCGGAGGGCCGCGCGCAGACCCCCGCCGAGGATGCCCCGGTCGAGGGCGATGCACCAGCCGGGGAGATGCCGGCCGGGGAGACGCCGGTCGCGGGGGTCCCGGCTCCGTCCGACGATGCGGACGACGGGGGCGAAAAGGGCGAAGAAGAGGCCGAAGAACAGGCCGAAGCGGCGGGTCCGGTGGCCGGGGACGGCCGGTTCACGTTGCGGCTGGACAACTTCGAGGGGCCCTTCGACCTCCTGCTCCAGCTGATCTCCCGGCACAAGCTGGACGTCACCGAGGTCGCGCTGTCGAAGGTGACCGACGAGTTCATGGCCCACATCCGGGCCATGGGGCCGGACTGGGACCTCGACCAGACCACCGAGTTCCTGGTCGTCGCGGCCACCCTGCTCGACCTCAAGGCGGCCCGGCTGCTGCCCGCCGCCGAAGTGGAGGACGAGGCCGACCTCGCCCTCCTGGAGGCCCGGGACCTGCTCTTCGCCCGGCTGCTCCAGTACCGCGCGTACAAGCGGATCGCGGAGATCTTCAGCGGCCGGCTGGCCGAGGAGGCCCGGTGCCACCCCCGTACCGTCGGGCTGGAGCCGCACCACGCCGAGCTGCTGCCCGAGGTCGTGATCGGCATCGGGGCCGAGGGGTTCGCCGCGCTCGCGGTCAAGGCGATGCAGCCCAGGGCGAAGCCGCAGGTCTACGTCGACCACATCCACGCGCCGCTGGTCAGCGTCCGGGAGCAGGCCGAGGTGGTGATGGCGCGGCTGCGCGAGGCCGGTGCGGCCGGCTTCGCGGAACTCGTCGCCGACGCCCCCGACACCCTGACCGTCGTGGCGCGCTTCCTGGCGCTGCTGGAGCTCTACCGGGAGCGGGTGGTCGCCCTGGACCAGGAGGAGGCGCTGGGCGCCCTGACGGTCCGCTGGACGGGCGAGGAGGGGGCCGCCCCACAGGTCACCGACGAGTTCGACCGGGCGGCGGGCGACCCGGCGGAGAAGGGCGCGGCCGCGGCGGGCCGCGCGGAGAGCGACGAGCAGGAGGAGCCGGCGTGAGCGACCCGGGCTACGAGATCACCGAGCAGGGCCCGGGGGAGCCCCCCGGCACCGCGGAGGCGCCGGCCGGCGCACTGGGCGTGGCCGAGCTGGAGCTGAAGCCCGCGCTGGAGGCCGTCCTCATGGTCGTCGACGAGCCGGCCACCGAGGAGCACCTGGCCCGGGTGCTCCAGCGGCCCCGCCGGGCGGTCGCGCTGGCGCTGCGCGAGCTGTCCGACGACTACACCCGCCAGGGCCGCGGCTTCGACCTGCGGCTGGTGGCCGGCGGCTGGCGGTTCTTCTCCCGCGCGGCCTACGCGGACGCCGTGGAGGGCTTCGTCCTGGACGGCCAGCACGCCCGGCTGACCCAGGCCGCATTGGAGACTCTGGCCGTGGTCGCGTACCGTCAGCCGGTCAGCCGTTCCCGCGTCTCGGCCGTCCGCGGGGTCAACTGCGACGGTGTGATGCGCACGCTCCTCCAGCGCGGCCTGGTGGAGGAGGCGGGGACGGAACCTGAAACAGGTGCGATCCTGTACAGGACGACGAATTACTTTCTGGAGCGGATGGGCCTGCGCGGCCTGGACGAGCTCCCGGAGCTGGCACCGTTCCTCCCCGAGGCGGACGCGGTCGAGGGCGATTCCCAGGAAGGCATCCCGTCGTTCGACGTAGACGACAGCGGCGACTCTCAGACGGATCATTGATGCGAAGCAGCGGCAGGAACAGCAGCGGTAGGGGCAACTACCGGGGCGCGGGCAACCAGCGGGACGAGAAGCAGCAGCGGGCCGGCCGCCCCCGCCCCGAGGAGCGCCGCTACGACGTGGGCGGATCCGCGGGCGGTGACGAGCGCCGCGGCGGCAAGTCCGGCGCCCGGGGCGCGGCGGCCCGGGGCGGCGCCAAGGGCGGTCCCCGTACGGGCGCGACCCGGGGCGGCGGACCGGGCGGCAAGGGCGGCCAGCAGCAGCGCGGCCGGGGCCAGGCGCCCGCGCGCCCCCGCGAGTACGACGCCAAGATCGAGGAGCGCAACCGCGCCCGCTACGACAAGCCGCAGGTCAAGACCCCCAAGACCTTCGGTGAGCCGGAGGGCGAGCGGCTGCAGAAGGTGCTGGCCAGGGCCGGTATGGGCTCCCGCCGTGCCTGCGAGGAGCTGATCGACCAGGCCCGGGTCGAGGTCAACGGCAAGATCGTCATGGAGCAGGGTGTCCGGGTCGACCCGGAGAAGGACGAGATCAAAGTCGACGGCCTGACGGTCGCCACCCAGTCGTACCTCTTCTTCGCGCTGAACAAGCCCGCCGGCGTGGTCTCCACGATGGAGGACCCGGACGGCCGGCAGTGCCTGGGCGACTATGTCACCAACCGGGAGACCCGGCTGTTCCACGTCGGCCGGCTGGACACCGAGACCGAGGGCATCATCCTGCTCACCAACCACGGCGAGCTGGCCCACCGCCTGACCCACCCCCGCTACGGCGTCACCAAGACCTACCTGGCGGCCATCCAGGGCCCGCTCCCGCGCGACCTGGGCAAGCGGCTCAAGGACGGCATCCCGCTGGAGGACGGCTACGCCCGCGCCGACCACTTCCGGGTCGTGGAGAACACCGGCAAGAACTACCTCGTCGAGGTCACCCTCCACGAGGGCCGCAAGCACATCGTGCGCCGGATGCTCGCCGAGGCCGGCTTCCCGGTGGACAAGCTGGTGCGGACGCACTTCGGCCCGATCGCGCTGGGCGACCAGAAGTCGGGCTGGCTGCGCCGGATGACCAACACCGAGGTCGGGATGCTGATGCGCGAGGTCGGCCTCTAGCCGATACGGCTTGCGGCGGCCGCCCACCACCCCTTAACGTCATCATGACGATTAAGGGGTGGTTTTCTCATGGGGGCTTCCATGGCGGCATCTTCCGCGGCGACCGGATCGCTCATCGGGCTGGCGCTCGGTGACGCGCTCGGCCTGCCGACCGAGTTCGACGACGTACCGGCGATCCTCGCCAAGTGCGGGCCCTGGCGGCAGATGGAGCTGCCCGAGCCCGCCCGCGTCACCGACGACACCCAGATGACGCTGGCGCTGGGGCGCGGACTGCGCACGGCCCTGGCCGGCGGCGAGCTGACCGCCGCGACGCTCGAACCGCCGGTCAGGCAGGAGTACGTCGCCTGGTGGCGCTCGCCCGACAACAACCGCGCACCCGGATACACCTGCCTCCGCGCCTGCGAACTGCTCGCCGACCCGGACCGGCCCTGGGCCGACGCCGGCCAGATCGGCTCCAAGGGCTGCGGTGCCAACATGCGGGTGGCGCCCGTCGGGCTGGCGCCCGGACTGACCGCCGAGCAGCGCTCCGGCGCCGCCCAGCTCCAGTCCGCGCTGACCCACGGGCACCCCACCGCGCTCGCCGCCAGCGACCTCACCGCGTACGCCGTGCGCGCCCTCGCCGACGGTGCCCGCCCGACCGAACTCCCCGGCCTGCTGCGGCAGTACGCCCGTGCACAGCGCACCCGCTACCGCGAGGACTGGCTCGGCGACCTCTGGCGGCGCTCCCAGGCCCCGTCCGCGACGGCGTTCATCGCCCGCGGCTGGGACGAGTGCCTGGGCGTCCTGAACCGGCTGGACGCGGCGCTCGCCACACCCGACCGGGAGGCCGACCCGTGCCGGGCCACCGGCGCCGGCTGGATCGCCGAGGAGGCGCTGGCCACCGGCCTGCTGTGCTTCCTGCTCTTCCCCGACGAGCCGGTCACCGCGCTGCGCCGGGCCGCCTGCACCTCCGGCGACTCCGACTCCATCGCCTGCCTCACCGGCGCCTTCGCGGGCGCCCGGCTCGGCGCCGGCGCCTGGCCCGAGGAGTGGGCCGCCCGCATCGAGTACCGCGCGGAACTCCTGGCCCTCGGGGCGGCCTGGGATGTCTGAGAACTCCATGGCCCCCACAGCCCCCGAGGCCGCGGGCCGGGACGCGGTCCTGCGGGCGGCCGGACTTCCCGCCGTCGACCTGGACGCCCTCGTCGCGGGGCAGCGCGACCCGCTGCTCTTCGCCACCGTCTCCGGCGCCCACCTCTACGGCTTCCCGTCCCGCGACTCCGACGTGGACCTGCGCGGCGTCCACCTGCTGCCGGTGACCGACCTCGTGGGACTGCGTGAGCCGGAGGAGACCCGGACGCTGATGGGGGAGCAGGACGGTGTCGAGACCGACCTCGTCACGCACGACCTGCGGAAGTTCGCCCGGCTTCTGCTGCGCCCCAACGGCTACGTCCTGGAGCAGCTGCTCTCCCCTCTGGTCGTGCACAGCACCCCCGTCCACGAGGAGCTGACCGCACTCGCCCCCGGCCTGTTCACCGCCCACCACGCCCACCACTACCGGGGTTTCGCGGGCACCCAGTGGCGGCTCTTCGAGAAGACCGGCGAACTGAAGCCGCTGCTCTACACCCTGCGGGTCCTGCTGACCGGCATCCACCTCATGGCCACCGGGCGGCTGGAGGCCCATCTGCCCTCCCTGGCCGGTGAGCCGGACGCCCCCTCCTATGTGCCGGAGCTGATCGCGGCCAAGGAGGCGGCCGAACACGGACCGGCCGGCGACGTGGTGGCCCCGGACCGGCTGCGCACCGACATCACGGCGCTGCACGCCCGGCTGGACGCCGCCCAGGCCGCCACCGCCCTGCCGGCCGCGCCGGCCGGCCGGGACGCGCTGCACGATCTCGTCGTCCGGGCCCGGCTGGACGGCGCCCCGGCCGCCGGCTGACGCGGTCAGCCCCGCAGGGCCGAGGCGCGGCGGGTGCGGTGCAGGAAGTCCGCCACCCGGGCCCGGTCCGGGCCGGCGGGCAGCGGCGAGCCGGGCAGTGCCGCCTCCGCCTCCGCGGACAGCACCGCCAGCCGGCGCTCCACCTCCTCCCAGGACACCTCGCCGCGCCGCACCGCCAGCAGCTCCTCGCGGGCCGCGCCGACCTCCAGCGTCAGCACGCCCGTACGGAGCAGGTCGCGGGCGCAGGTCATCAGGCGCAGCAGGTGCATCGCCGGCTTCCAGCGGGGCGCGCCGTGCCGCGCGAGGCCGGCCCGCAGCTGCTTCAGCTGCCCGGCGGCGTAGCGGACGTAGGTGCCGTGCACCGCGCGGGAGAGGAACGCGCCGCGCAGCGCGAGCAGCTCCCGGCCGGTGGCGTCGGCGTGTTCCACGAGCGGGGAGTGCAGGCACTCCAGGGCGGTGGGGTTGGCGCGCAGCGCCAGCTCGCAGAACCGCTCCAGCTCCCAGGAGAACTCCTCCTCGCGCGGCCCCTCCACATGGGTCGGCGGCTTCTCGAACCGCCAGAAGAGGGCGGTGGGCGCGAGATAGACCCCGCGCCGGTCGGTGTCGCTGGCCTCGGTGGCCAGCCCGAAGGCGCGCGAGCCCATCACACACGCGTAGACGGTGTGCCCGGTGACGAGGTCATGATCCGTGGGGCCTGGAGGAGCGGTCGTCATGCCGGGAATTGTCGCCGGGCGGACGCGCTGCCGGCCACCGGATTCCCGGAGCTCGGAACACGGCTGTCGGTGGCGCTGGTTACGCTGAGCAGTGCGTACGCGGACGTGTACGCGGCACACGACGCAGGGGAGCAGGGACGTGGCGGTACGGGCCGTGCGCGGGGCCGTCCAGCTGGAGCGGGACGACGCGGAGCACATGCGGGAGCGGGTCGGCGAGCTGCTCACCGCGCTGTTGGAGCGCAACGGCCTGGTGCCGGACGACCTGATCAGTGTGTGGTTCACCGCCACCCCCGACCTGCACAGCGACTTCCCGGCCGCCGCCGCGCGCGCCCTGGGGATCGCCGACGTCCCGCTGATCTGCGCCCAGGAGCTGGACGTGGCCGGCGCCATGGAGCGGGTGGTGCGGGTGCTCGCCCACGTCGAGACCGCGCTGCCCAAGGCCGGCATCGCCCACGTCTACCTCGGCGCGGCCGCGGCGCTCCGGAAGGACATCGCCCAGTGAGAACCGCACTCGTCATCGGAACGGGCCTGATCGGCACCTCGGCCGCCCTGGCGCTCAGCGCCCGCGGCGTCCAGGTCCACCTGGAGGACCACGACCACGCCCAGGCCCTGACGGCCGCCGCGCTCGGCGCCGGCACCGCCGAGCCGCCCGCGGATCCCGTCGATCTCGCCATCGTGGCCGTGCCCCCGGCGCATGTCGCGGCGGCGCTCGCCGGGGCGATCCGGCGCGGCGCGGCCCGGGCGTACATCGACGTCGCCAGCGTCAAGGGCGGCCCCCGCCGCGAGCTGGAGGCGCTCGGCTGCGACCTCGGCGCCTACCTCGGCACGCACCCGATGGCCGGCAAGGAGCGCTCCGGCCCGCTGGCCGCGACGGCCGACCTCTTCGAGGGCCGCCCCTGGGTCCTCACCCCGTCCCCGGGCGGCGACACCGAGGTGCTCAACCTCGCCCTGGAGCTGGTCGCGCTGTGCCGGGCCGTCCCCGTGGTGATGGACGCGGATGCCCACGACCGTGCCGTCGCGCTGGTCTCGCACACCCCGCAGCTGGTCTCCAGCCTGGTCGCGGCCCGCCTCAAGGGCGCCGACGAGACCGCCGTCCGCCTCTGCGGCCAGGGCATCCGCGACGTGACGCGGATCGCCGCCTCCGACCCGGCGATGTGGATCGACATCCTCTCCGCCAACCCCGGCCCGGTCGCCGACGTCCTGGCCGAGATCTCCGCCGACCTGGACGCCACGGTCCGCTCGCTGCGCTCCCTGGAGTCCGCCGACGACGAGAAGCGCGGCACCGGCGCCCACGGCATCGAGGACGTGCTCCGCCGGGGCAACGCCGGCCGCGAGCGAGTCCCCGGCAAGCACGGCGCCGCCCCGGCCGCCTACGAGGTCGTCGCGGTCTACATCGGCGACCAGCCCGGCGAGCTGGCCCGGATCTTCGCCGACGCCGGCCGCGCCGGGGTCAACATCGAGGACGTCCGCATCGAGCACGCCACCGGCCAGCAGGCCGGCTTCATCCAGCTGATGGTCGAACCGCAGACGGTCCCGGTGCTGACCGCGGAGCTGCGGGAGCGGGGGTGGTCGATCCGGCAGTGACACCGTGGACGGCGCGCCGCGGGCGAGCCAGTAACCTTGTCCGAGGCCCCTGTCCCTTCGTCGGCCCCTCCGTCGCACCCCCGACCGCCGGTCGACGACCGGACCTGGCGCCCTGGACCGCGCCCCGTGTGTATCAAGAAAGGTGTTCGTCACCGTGGAAACCGCCGATCGGACCGCCCCGGCAGCAGTGATTGTCGCCATCGACGGCCCCGCAGGCACGGGCAAGTCCAGCACGTCCAAGGCCGTCGCCGGCAAGCTGGGTCTGGGCTACCTCGACACCGGCGCGCAGTACCGCGCGATCACCTGGTGGATGCTGACCAACGGCATCGACGTCGACGACCCGGCCGCGGTGGCCGACGCCTGCGCCAAGCCCGTGATCGCCTCCGGCACGGACCCGGCGGCGCCGACCATCACCGTCGACGGGGCCGACGCCGCGGGCCCGATCCGCAGCGCCGAGGTCACCGCCGCGGTCAGCGCGGTCAGCGCGGTCCCCCAGGTGCGCGCCCTGATCACCGACCTCCAGCGGACCATCGCGGCCGAGGCCCCGCACGGCATCGTCGTCGAGGGCCGGGACATCGGCATAACCGTCCTGCCCGACGCCGACCTCAAGATCTTCCTCACCGCCTCCCCGGAGGCCCGGGCAGCCCGCCGCAACGGCGAGCTCAAGGGCAAGAACCCCCAGCTCGCCGCCGACCTGGCCGCCACCCGCGAGGCGCTGATCAAGCGGGACGCCGCCGACTCCTCCCGCAAGACCTCGCCGCTGGCCAAGGCCGACGACGCCGTCGAGGTCGACACCACCGACCTGACGCTGGATCAGGTCATCGAGTGCGTGGTCACCCTCATCGAGGGCGTCAGCGCCGAGAAGGCGGGGCGGGACACCCGGTGACCGACGGCGGCAAGGCACCGAGCCCCCGCGGCGCCGCGGTCGGCCGGCGGATCGGCATCGGGCTGATGTACGGCCTGTGGAAGCCGCGGGTGCTGGGCGCCTGGCGGGTTCCGGCCTCCGGGCCGGTGATCCTCGCTGTCAACCACTCCCATGGCATCGACGGCCCGATGCTGATGGGCACCGCGCCCCGGCCGGTGCACTTCCTGATCAAGAAGGAAGCCTTCGTCGGTCCGCTGGACCCCTTCCTGCGGGGCATCGGACAGCTGAAGGTGGACCGCCAGGCCGCCGACCGCAAGGCGATCACCGACGCACTCGGGGTGCTGGCGGCCGGCGGGGTGCTGGGGATCTTCCCGGAAGGCACCCGCGGCGAGGGCGACTTCGCCTCGCTGCGGGCCGGGCTGGCGTACTTCGCGGTGCGCTCCGGCGCCCCGGTCGTCCCGGTGGCGGTGCTCGGCGGCACCGACCGCCCCAGCCGGCTCACCCCGGCCCTGCCGCGGCTGCGCGGCCGCATCGACGTCGTCTTCGGCGACGCTTTTGAGGCGGGCGACGGCAGCGGGCGGCGCACCCGCAAGGCGCTGGACGAGGCGACCGTGCGGGTCCAGGAGCGGCTGACCGCCCACCTGGCACAGGCCCGGCGCCTTACCGGGCGCTGACCGACACTTGAGCAGTGGGCCCTCCCGAGCGGCCCACCGACCACATGGATGAACGAGGAACGGACTTCATGAACGAGCAGATCCCCACCGGCGAGGAGCACGGTGCGCTTGGCGACGCCGAGTACGCGGAGTTCATGGAGCTCGCCGCGGAAGAGGGCTTCGACCTGGAGGAGGTCGAGGGCGACATCGCCGCGGCCGGCCACGGCCCGCTCCCGGTCCTCGCCGTCATCGGCCGCCCCAACGTCGGCAAGTCGACGCTGGTGAACCGCATCATCGGCCGCCGCGAGGCGGTCGTCGAGGACCGGCCGGGCGTCACCCGCGACCGGGTCACCTACGAGGCCGACTGGAACGGCCGCCGCTTCAAGGTCGTCGACACCGGCGGCTGGGAGCAGGACGTCCTCGGCATCGACGCGTCCGTGGCGATGCAGGCCGAGTTCGCCATCGAGGCCGCCGACGCGGTGGTGTTCGTGGTGGACGCCAAGGTCGGCGCCACCGACACCGACGAGGCCGTGGTCAAGCTGCTGCGCCGCTCCGGCAAGCCGGTCGTCCTGGTCGCCAACAAGGTCGACGGCCCGTCCGGCGAGGCCGACGCCGCCATGCTCTGGTCGCTGGGCCTGGGCGAGCCGTACCCGGTCTCCGCGCTGCACGGCCGGGGCACCGGCGACATGCTCGACGCGGCGCTGGACGCGCTCCCCGAGGCGCCCGAGCAGACCTTCGGCACCGCCGTCGGCGGCCCCCGCCGGATCGCCCTGATCGGCCGGCCCAACGTCGGCAAGTCGTCGCTGCTGAACAAGCTCGCCCGCGAGGAGCGGGTGGTCGTCAACGAACTCGCCGGCACCACCCGCGACCCGGTCGACGAACTGATCGAACTGGGCGGCAAGACCTGGAAGTTCGTGGACACCGCAGGCATCCGCCGCCGGGTGCACCTCCAGGAGGGCGCGGACTACTACGCCTCGCTGCGCACCGCGGCGGCCGTGGAGAAGGCCGAGGTCGCGGTCGTCCTGATCGACGCCGGCGAGTCCATCAGCGTCCAGGACCAGCGGATCATCACGATGGCCGTGGAGGCCGGCCGGGCCCTGGTCATCGCCTACAACAAGTGGGACAACCTCGACGAGGAGCGCCGCTTCTACCTGGAGCGGGAGATCGAGCGGGACCTCGTCCAGATCCCCTGGGCGATGCGGGTCAACGTCTCCGCGCGCACCGGCCGCCACATGGACAAGCTGGTGCCGGCGATCGAGACCGCGCTGGCCGGCTGGGAGACCCGGATCCCCACCGGGCGGCTGAACGCCTTCCTCGGCGAGATCGTCTCCTCCCACCCGCACCCGATCCGCGGCGGCAAGCAGCCCCGCATCCTCTTCGGCACCCAGGCCGGCACCAAGCCCCCGCGCTTCGTGCTCTTCGCCTCGGGCTTCCTGGAGGCGGGCTACCGCCGCTTCGTCGAGCGGCGGCTGCGCGAGGAGTTCGGCTTCGAGGGGACGCCGATCCACATCTCCGTACGGGTGCGCGAGAAGCGCGGTACCAAGAACAAGAAGAAGTAGCGGCGGCCCCGCCCGCGGCGGCCGGCGGGGTCAGCGGCCGCCGTGCGGCCGGGAGCCGTCCCGCGGACCCGGCGGCAGCGCCGCCGGGAGCTGGCCCCGCGGCCGGAACGGCTGCCGGCCCACCACCTCCCAGTGGCCCGTCGACGGGCCACCGCGCCCCCAGTTGCCGCCGCGCAGCGATTCCGGCACCTCCGGCTCGTCCGTACGGTCCCCGGGCAGGGCCCGGAAGGCGCGGCGGTACTCGGCGTACAGCGCGTCGTAGATCGGCGTGGCCGAACCGCGGTCGGCGCCGCGCGGCGCCCCGTGGTCGCGGGCCGGACGCATGCCGGGGATGGGGTGGGGGAACTGGGCGCGGGAGGGGTCGTATGCGTGCACGTAGGTGCCAACGACCCCGATGCCCACGGGATGCGGCTTTCGGGGCGAAATGGCCGATCGCGGGAGCAATCCCGCTCCATTGGACGGTGTTGCTCCCGCGATCGGGGGGCGGACGGTCAGGTTCCGGCCAGCGGCATCGAGGCCGCGACCAGCAGGTGATTGGCGGCCGCCTGTTCCAGCGCCTGCCGCATCAGATCCTCGCGCGGTTGGTGGCCGATGGTGCCCGAGGGCGCGGCGTACATCAGCACGGTGTGCGTCTTGTTGGCCGCGGTGCGCCAGCCGTCCGAGACGGCCAGCGGCTGGTGCGCCTGCCACCAGGCGGACTGGGGGCTGCCGGCGGTGCCGGGCTGGAGCACCGCGTGCAGCTTGCCCATGGCCAGCAGCGCGGACCAGCCCTTGATCGGGGCGGGGAGCAGGTTCATGTCCGTCACCGGGGCGAAGCCGTGCTCCAGGAGCAGCGGCAGGAAGTCGTCCTCCACGCTCGTCGAACCGGGGCGGGCGATCGGGCCGTTGGGCTCGACGACCAGGGCCGGGTGCAGCTCGTCCTTGATCAGCACCAGGCCGCAGGTGATGCCGAGGGTGGCCTGCCGGTCGGTGGTGGGGATCGGGGCGGCCGGGGCGCTCGCGGTGCGGGCGTCCTCACCGGTGATGGAGCGCACGGCTCCGCGGAGCTGCTCCTCGGAGACCGGTACGACCTGCGAGGGGATACACGTGGCGTGGGCGAACGCGAGCACCGCGGTCTCCTCGCCGACGAACAGGACGGTGCTGGTGCGCTCCTGCTCGCTGTTGCCCGGCGTCCGGCACGAGGTGCAGTCGTAGCTGCCCGGGGCGTCTTCTCCGGCCAGCAGCCGGTCGGCTTCTTCGGCGCCGATCTCGGCGCGAACGTCGTCGCTGACGTCGAGCATGCGCGGCACGGGTGGCTCCTCGATCTTCATGAGCGGCTGCCGGGCGGTCTCCCGGCTCGTACAAGGACAACGGGCGACCCCCGGGAGAGTCACGCGCGGACGCGAACAGAATCGAACCAACACGCCGCGCGGTGAGGAATCGGTGAAAAGTCGTCCCCGGACGGTCACGCACCGCCAATTCCTGCGCAGGACGTGGCGCAGATGGGCTCCGTTTTGTACACGGACGGGGTGGGGTGGCCCCCCGGAAGGGCGCGGCGCGCCGGTGCCCGGCAGCTCGCTGCCTACCGTCACCGGCTATGTCGGACATCTCTTCGGCGCCGCGGCGCCGCGTGGAATCCGTCGGGCTGCTCGTCGCGGCGGCCGCTGCCCTGGTCCTGTGCCTGCCCGGCGGCGCCACCGCCGACGGGGCGCCGGGTGGGGACGGCGGTGGAGAGGACGGCGGCCGGCCGGCGTACGCCTGCGCCGACGACCAGTGGCCCTGGGGCTGCCTCGCCGAGTGCGAGAGCGGCGGGGACTGGCACATCAACACCGGCAACGACTACTACGGCGGCCTCCAGTTCTGGCAGCCCACCTGGGAGCGGTTCGGCGGCCTCAAGTACGCCAGGCGGGCCGATCTGGCCACCCGGGAGGAGCAGATCGAGGTCGCCAAGCGGGTCCAGGCCGAGCAGGGCTGGGGCGCCTGGCCCGTCTGCGCCCGGCGCTACGGCCTCCTCGACGACCGCACCTATGTCGTCCGCCGCGGCGACAGCCTCGCCCAGATCGCCCGGCGCCACCACGTCGAGGGCGGCTGGCGGCAGCTGTACGAGGCCAACCGCACGGTCGTCGGGGAGCGCCCGGACGAACTGTGCGCCGGTCTCCGGCTCAGGCTCCGCTGACCCGCGGTCGCCGCCGGGGCGCGGTACCCGCCCCCGGAGAGTTCCCGACCCGCCATACCGATGCCCTAACTTTTTCGGCACGACTTGGCCAATACCCCCAACCCCGAAGGCCGTTCCGCAGTCTTACCCTTCAACAGTCGGGCGACCGGGCGCCGTCGTGCGCCCGGCGGCCGGGATATCGCGGGGGAACCAGGACGAGTGCGAGGGACCAGGGGACACGGGGACGGATGCACATCTCATTCCTGATTCACCATGCGTACGGCACCGGCGAGACGGTCCGGGCGACCTTCGGCCTGGCGGACGCCCTCGCCGACCGGCACGACGTGGAGATCGTCTCCGTCCTGCGGCACCGCGACACCCCGGCGCTCGGCCTCGGGCCCCGGGTAGCGCTGCGGCACCTGGTGGACCTACGGGAGCACGGGCCGGCCGGCGACCGTACCGACCCGGCGCGCGGCCGGCCCGCCCGGGTCTTCCCGGCCGCCGAGCCGGGTTCCGGCCAGTACAGCGAGCTGACCGACCGCCGGATCGCCGAGCATCTGCGCCGGACCGAGGCCGACGTGGTGGTCGGCACCCGGCCCGGCCTCACCGTGCACATCGCCCGGCAGACCCGCCGCGGCCCGCTGCGGGTCGGCCAGGAGCCACACTGCCTGGCCGCGCACGGCCGGGCGCTGCGGCTGGCGCTGCGCGGCGCCTACCCGCGGCTGGACGCGCTGGTCACCGCCACCGAGGCGGACGCCCGCGCCCACCTCCGCCTGATGCGGCTGCCCGGCGTCCGGGTCACCGCGGTGCCCCGGGCGGTCCCGGCCCCGCGGCTGGCGCCCGCCGACGGCACCGGCCGGTGGGTGGTGGCGGCCGGCCGCCTCACCCGGGCCCGGCGCTACGACGTGCTCGTCCGGGCCTTCGCGGCGGTGGCCGCCGAGCGCCCCGACTGGCGGCTGCGGATCTACGGCGGCGGCCCCGAGAAGCCCGTGCTGCGCACCCTGATCGACGAACTCGGCCTCTACAACCACGTCTTCCTGATGGGGCCGGCCGGCCCGCTGGAGTCCGAGTGGGCCAAGGGCGCCGTCGCCGTGGATCCCGCCTGCCGGGAGCCCGCCGGCACGGCCCTCGCCGAGGCGATGCGCTGCGGGCTGCCCGTCGTGGCCACCGACAGCCCCTACGGGCCGGGCGAACTCGTCGAGGACGGCGTCACCGGGCGGCTGGTGCCCGCCGGCGACCCCGACGCGCTGGCCACGGCCCTGCTGGAGCTGATCGGCGACGACGCCGCCCGGACGCGGATGGGCGCCGTCGCGCTCGCCTCGTCCGCCCGCTTCGACCCGGCCGAGGTCGCCGGGCGGCACGCCGCGCTCTTCGGCGAACTGCTCGACCGGCGGCGCGGCAGCGGACTGCGCGGCTCGCTGCACCGCGCCCGGGGTGCGCTGATCGGCGGCGCCTACGCCACCAAGGATGCGGCCCGCGCCGCGGTGAGAGGGGTGCGGACGGTATGAACGCCTCGACGCAGTCACCCGTGACCGGGCCCGGAGCGGCCGGCCGCCCGCGGCGGACCGCCGCGACAGGAGGAGGGGCGTCGGTGCCCGTGGACCTGAAGGCCGACTGCATCGCGGACTCCGCGGGCGGCCTCACCTTCGACCTGGACGTCCCCCACGGCACCGGCACCCCCTGGAGCGCGGCCCTGGTGCTGCGGCTGAGAGGCGGCGCGGACGAGACCGGCGCCGTCGCCGACAACGATGCCGACGACGAGGTGCGGCTGCCGCTCGGGCCCAACGGCCCCGGTCGGCTGCGCGCCGTGCTGCCCAGCACCGTCGCGCTCGCCGAGGGCCGCTGGCACGCCTACGCCGACCTCGGCGACGGCGCCGACCCGCGCAGGCTGCTGCCCGGCGTCAACGACCTGCGGTCGCTGGTGGACCGCCGGCCGCTGGCGGGCATCGGCCGGCTCGGCGTGCGCATCCCCTACGCCACCAAGCTGGGCAACCTCGCCCTGCGCAGCTGGCTGCGCGGGCCGCACGCCGAGGCCGGCGACATCCTCGTCGCCCCCGAGGGCATCACCGTCACCGGCCGCCTCTACGGGGCGGTCCCGGGGGCCGGCGCCCGGGCGGAGGCCCGTCCCCGCGGCGCCGGCCGGGACCCGGTCGCCGTTCCGCTGACCGTCGACGGCCCGGACTTCCACTTCCACTTCACCCTCCCCTACGGCGAGCTCGCCGCCCGCCGGCAGCACGGCAACGAGCACTGGGATCTGTGGCTGCGCCCCGCCGAGGGCGCGCCGAGGGTCCGGATCGCCCGGCTCCTGGACGACGTCCCGGAGAAGGAGCAGGTGTTCAGCTATCCGGCGCGGCCGGTCCCGGCGCCCGGCGGAGAGCTGCGCATCGGCCCTTACTACACGCTCGACAACGACCTGGCCGTACGGGTCACCGGCCCGGCCGTCCGGGACACGTAGGGCCGGCCCGTGGAACGGGGGCCGGACGGGGAGCTGCTGGGGATCGGGGAGCTGGCCCGCCGCGCGGGCGTGACGGTCAAGACGGTGCGCCACTACTCCGACGCCGGGCTGCTGCCGGAGGCCGGCCGGAGCGCCGGCGGGCACCGCCGCTACGCCCCGGAAACCCTGGACCGGCTGCACCGGATCCGGGATCTGCGCGCCGTGGGGATGCCGCTGCCCGCCGTGGCCGAGGCGCTCGCCGGCGGCTCCCTGGAGCAGGCGCTGGCCGACCAGCTGGCCGCCGTCGGGGACCGGCTGGTCGCGCTGCGCTGGCGGGAGGCCGCCCTGCATGCGCTCACCGCCGCCCCCGAGGAGCGCCGCCCGGAGCTGCTGCGGCTGCTGGGCGGCCTGCCGCAGCCGCCCACCACCGACGCGCTGGTCCGCTTCTGGCACCGGCAGCTGCCCCGCGCACTGCCGCCCGCGCTGCGCGCCGCCGTCGTCGACGCCGCGGTGCCCGCCCCGCCCGCCGATCCCCGTCCCGCCCAGGTCGTCGGCTACGCCCGGCTCCACGCGCTGGCCGCGGACCGCGACGGCGGGCTGGCGGTGCGCTGCCGCCGGGTGCGGGCGGCCGCCGCCCTGCCCGGGGAGACCGACCCGGTGGCGCTCTACGAGGGCCTCGGCGAGGCGTACGCGCTGGCCGCCACGGCCCTCGCCGCGGGCCGCCGCCCGGCACCCGGGGACGAGGCGGACTGCTTCGTGGCCGCGCACGCCCGCGCGTACCGGCGGCGGGACGGCGCCGCCTTCCGCGCCGGGCTGCGGGCGTCCCTGCGGGCCGGCGACGATCCGCGGATGCGGGCGTACTGGCGGTATGCCGACGAGGCGGCCGGCGGCGCGGGCTCGTCGATGGGCGCCGCGCACGACTGGCTCGTCGCCGCCCTCGACGCCGGGGACGCAGCCGGGGCGTGAGCCCGCACGCGGGGGCCCGCGGGACGATGTGCGGGAAATGTGTGCGGAATGTGTGTCGTTGGCCAATTCCGGGACGGCCGGAAAAGGGTGTCGGGTAAGGGGATTCCGGGGCGGCCGGACGATTAATTCCGGCGTACTGCCCGGGCTTGCCCGAACCGGCGGCACACCCTTCCGTAACCGATCAAGGGGGAATTCCGGCCGCTTTGCTTTCCACCCGGTTGCGGCGGTGTACCGCGCGTAAGGGTGACGGGTGTTCCGGCAAACGCGCGAGCGTTCGCCGTGACACAAGTGTGACCAATGACGGACCGCCGTGGGACGGCGCTGTGCGGGGGACCGCCCTTCCACGTGCCGCCGAGGGCGCCTACGGTGGCTGCCATGGCACCCGAACCGAACCTGCCCGGCGACGTACCGGAAATCGATGACGACCCCGAGGCGTATGTCGGCCTCGGCCAGGAGGCCGCCGAGGAGCGGGCCCGGGAGCAGGGCTGGAGTACCGTCCGGGCGCTGCCGCCGGGCGCGATGATCACCATGGAGTACGCCGTCGGCCGGATCAATTTCGAGGTCAAGGACGGCGTGGTGGCGCGCTGCTGGCAGGGCTGACGGGCGGTCCGCCCGCGCCTGGCCGGACGACGGCGAAGGCCCCGGCCGCTTCCCAGAGGGAGCGACCGGGGCCTTCGTGCGGGGCGGGGGTGTGCGTACCGGGCCCCGCCGTCCGGTGGTCAGCCGGTGCCGTTGCGGGGGCGGCCGGCGGTCGGGCCGAACGGTGCGGCGCCGCGCGGGACGCGGTCCGCGTGCGGCGGCCGGCGGCTGCCGGTCGGGGTGACCGGGGTCCGCTCGGCGCGCGAGGTGTGCGGGCGCGGCGGGTGGTGCGGCCAGCCCTCGGGGGCGCGGGTGGCGCGGCTGCCGGTGGCGGCGCCGACCGCCTCCCGCACCAGGAACTCGCCGTCCGGCGCGATCCGCTGCCGGGAGACCTCGGAGGCCAGCGCGCCGGCCGGCAGCGGGCCGCGCAGCGAATGGGGGCACAGCCGCAGCCACAGCCGCAGCAGGACGCCCATGAGCCGGTCCTCGACCCAGGTGATGCCGGGCTCCAGCCACGGCATGGCCAGCAGCACCAGCAGGCCCGCGGCCCAGCCCAGCAGGACGTCGCTGACCCAGTGGGTGCCGAGGTAGACGGTGGTCATCCCGACGCCCAGCGCGCCCACCGCGGCGATCACCGACAGGGTGCGGCGGCGCAGCGGGGTGGTCGCCAGATAGGCCAGTACGCCCCAGGTGACCACGGCGTTCGCGGTGTGGCCGGAGGGGAATATGTCGCCGTTCTGCCACATCTCGTTGGAGCCGACCGTCGTCGCGTAGTGCGGACCGAGGCGGCCCATCCCGAGCTTGGCGGCCCCGACGGTGATGTTCAGCAGCAGCAGCGAGGCGCCGAGCACCAGCAGCGGGTGGAGGTTGCGCTGCCGCCAGCAGCGCCAGCCCAGCCAGGCCGCCACCGCCACCGCGGTCGGGCCGCGCTGCCCCAGCACGACGAAGTAGTCGAGGAAGGCATGGATCGCCGGCCACTGCTTGTACGGCCGGAACAGCATCAGCTGCCAGTCGATGGTGACCAGGGAGGTGTCGGCCAGCACCCCGGCGACGATCACCGCATACACCGCCAGCGTGCCCCAGAACAGCCACAGGCGGGTCCGGGTCATGCGCGGCGGTCTGACGCGATCGGTCGGGAGGCGCTCCTCCATCTGGTCGAGCTTGTCATCGGTACGCACTCAAACGACGTTACCGCGTGTGATGTATGCACTTGGTCAAACCGTGCGCTTTGTAATGACGATGTGATGTGGAATGGGTCTCAATCCCGGTCGGCTTCCCGGGATTTCGAAGAGAATTCTCCGGGCGCCGGATTCCGTTCCGGCCATCCGCGTGTCGCCGGCGCAGATGTTTATCTGTTTTTCGGTGGCGGAGTTTATCCGTCATTCGCACGGGTGTCGTGGCGCGTTTTCCTCGGCGCGGCCATTACGGAGCGGGATCTTCCGGTCACGGCGGTCCTGAGCCGTTGAGCCAGAACGCGCCGTAGACCGCCGAGCCGGCCGCCACCACCCCGATGACCAGCCACGACCGTGCCGGGCGCCACCTGGCCAGGCCCGCCGCGAGCGGCAGCAGCAGCGGGAAGGCCGGCAGCATCAGCCGCGGTTTCGAGCCGAAGTAGCCCTTGGCGGTGAGCGCGATCAGCAGCACCGTCCCGCCGTAGACCGCCAGCGGCAGCGGCTGGCCTTTCCGTACACCGTGCACATACAGCCAGACCACCAGCGCGACGCCGGCCGGCAGGGCGAGGCCGGCGACGAAGGCGGGGCCGGTGAGCTGGTGCCAGATGAAGGCGGCGAAGGCGAGGCCGCCGTCGAAGCCGTTGTGCCAGCCGGCCTGGACGTCCAGATAGCCGGTGAGCGAGCCCCGGCGGGCGCCGACCCACAGGACGTAGGCGCACCAGCCGAGCGGGGCCAGTGCCACGCCGAGCAGCATCCGCCGGTGCCGGCCGCGGAGGAGGGCGCGCGCCCGGACCCCGCCGGCCCGCTCGTTCGCCACCGTCACCGCGGCGCTGATCCACACCGCGGCGACCACCGCGGCGCCCACCGGCCGGGTCAGCCCGGCGAGCGCGGCCAGCGCGCCGGCCCAGATCCAGCGTCCGGTCAGCACGCAGTAGACGCCCCACGCCGCGAGGGCGGTGAACAGCGACTCCGAGTACGCCATCGACTGCACGATGCCGACCGGCAGCGCGGCCCACAGCGCGGTCAGCAGCACCCCGGCCCGTCGTCCGTGCAGCCGCTCGCCGGTGGCGTACAGCGCCGCCGCCGCGGCCGGCGCCGCCGTCCAGGCCACGGCCATCCCGGCGTCCGCGGCGGACAGCGGGGTGAGCGCCGACAAGCCCCGCTCCAGCCAGGGCAGCAGCGGGAAGAACGCCAGATCGGAGTGGACGTCGCCGTTGGGCAGCTGGACGGTGTAGCCGTAGCCCTGCTCGGCGACCCGGGTGTACCAGAGGGAGTCCCAGCGGGCGGTCAGCAGCGTGTGCCAGTTTTTGCCATTGGCGGCCGACCAGGCCATGAGCACGATCAGGCCGAGCAGCCGGATCGCCGCGTACGCCGCCAGGCCGGGGACGGCGCGGCGCAGCGCGGCACGGACGGCGGGCGGACACAGGGCCCGGCCGGGTGCGGCGGTGGAGGCAAGATCGTTCACCCGGTCGATTATCCAGGTGGCGGGGGCAGCGTCGGGCGGGGCGGTCGGGGCAACGTCGGGGCTGCGACGAGCGTCTCACCGTGAGGTGGGCCACGCGGGCCTCATGGCGACTCGCGTAGTCTGACGTCTCAACTCGCCCGTGCCGCCGGTTCCGCCGGCGCGTCGTCGCGCCCTTGACCGCGGCCGCGAGACCAGTACGGCGAGCGCATGACAGGAGGTACTGGATGTCAGGGACAACCGCGTCCGGCAGGGGGCGGACGGGTGGTGTTCCCGGGCACACAGGCGGCGGCGTGAACCGCTGGACGGTGCTGACGGTGCTCTGCGTCAGTCTGCTCTTCGTCGCGCTGGACACCACCATCCTCTACGTGGCGGTGCCCTCCATCACCGAGGACCTGCGCCCCGGTCCGGTCGAGCTGCTGTGGATCGTCGACGTCTACCCGCTGATCGCGGCCTCGCTGCTGATCCTCTTCGGCACCCTCGGCGACCGCGTCGGGCGCCGCCGCGTCCTCCTGCTCGGCTACGGGCTCTTCGCGCTGGCCTCGGCCGCCGCGGCGCTCGCGCCCAACCCGCAGATCCTGATGGCGGCCCGGGCACTGCTCGGTATCGGCGGCGCCATGATCATGCCGGCGACGCTGTCCATCCTGCGCCAGGTCTTCCCCGACCGGCGGGAGCGGGCGGTGGCGATCGGGGTGTGGAGCGCGGTGGCCGCGGTCGGCGCCGCGGTCGGACCGGTGCTCGGCGGCTTCCTGGTCGAGAACTTCTGGTGGGGCTCGGTCTTCCTGATCAACATCCCGATGATGGCGGCGATGTTCCTGATAGGGCGTTGGCTGCTGCCGGAGTCGCGGGGCGAGCGCAACGGTCCCTGGGACCTGGCCGGCGCGCTGATCGCCGCGCTCGGCGTGCTGGGCATCGTCTTCGGCGTCAAGCGGCTGGGCAGCGGCGCGCCGGTCGTCGGGGTGACCACGCTGCTGCCGATCGCCGTCGGCGCCGCGCTGCTGATCGTCTTCGTCCGCCGGCAGGGCCGCCGCGCCCATCCGCTGATCGACATGCGGCTGTTCGCCCGGCCGGCGTTCGGCACCTCGATCGGGTGCATCGTGCTGGCGATGCTCGCCCTCGTCGGGCTGCAGCTGATCGCCGTCCAGTACCTCCAACTGGTGCTGCACCTGAGCCCGCTGGAGACCGGGCTGCGGATGCTGCCGCTGGTGTTCTCCGCGATGGCCGCCGGCCTCACCGGCTCCCGGCTGCTGCAGGCCCTCGGCCCGCGGCTGATGGTCTCCGGTGGCTTCACCCTCACCGCGATCGCGGTGGTCTCGCTGACCGCGCTGGGCAGCCAGGACCACTTCTGGCAGCTCTCCCTCGGCTTCGTGCTGCTCGGCTTCGGCTTCCAGTCCACGCTCTTCGGGGCGTACGAGTCGATGCTCAGCGAGGCCCCGGCGGCGCAGTCCGGCGGTGCGGCCGCGCTCGGCGAGACCGCCTACCAGCTGGGCGCCGGGATCGGTGTGGCGCTGCTCGGCAGCGTCATGAACGCCGCCTATGCACCGGGCCTGAACCACGTCGCCGGGGTCTCGGACGGGGCCGCCCGCTCGGCGTCGCACTCGCTCGGCGAGGCGTACAAGGTCGCCGCCGGGCTGGGCGAGCACGCCAGGGAAACGCTCCGGCTGGTCGCCCGGGACTCCTTCGTCCACGGTCTGCGGGTCACCCTCGTCGCCAGCGCGGTGCTGCTGCTGGCCGGTGCCGGGCTCGCGCTGCGACTGCCGCGCCGGGCCGCGGAGTCCGCGGAGCGGGCCGAGGCCGACGCCGCGGCCGAGGAGGGCGCCCCCGCCGGGCGCGAGGGGGCGCCGGCCCCCGCGAGTTCCGGCCGCTGACCGGGGCGGGACGGCCGGCCCGCCGCGCGGCGGTGACCCTTGCCCGTCCTGCGCCGGGGCCCGTACCGTCGGACGCGCGTAACTACCGCTGCTAGTTTTTCGCGCGCCGAATCCGCCGGAGGACCCGCCATGCCCGCAACGCCGTCCCCGCTCCCGCCGTTCGACCCCAGCGACCCCCTGGGCCTGGACGACCTGCTCACCGACGAGGACCGCGCGGTCCGTGCCACCGTCCGCCAGTGGGCCGCCGACCGGGTCCTGCCGCACATCGCCGACTGGTACGAGCGCGGCGAACTCCCCGCCGTCCGCGAACTCGCCCGCGAACTGGGCGCGCTCGGCGCCCTGGGGATGTCCCTGACCGGCTACGGCTGCGCCGGCGCCTCGCACGTCCAGTACGGGCTGGCCTGCCTGGAACTGGAGGCCGCCGACTCCGGCATCCGCTCCCTGGTCTCCGTGCAGGGATCGTTGGCCATGTACGCGATCTGGCGGTTCGGTTCCGAGGAGCAGAAGCAGTGGTGGCTGCCGCGGATGGCCGCCGGCGAGGTCATCGGCTGCTTCGGGCTGACCGAGCCGGACCACGGCTCCGACCCCGCGAGCATGCGCACCCACGCCGAACGGGACGGCACGGACTGGGTGCTGACCGGGCGCAAGATGTGGATCACCAACGGGTCGGTGTCCGGCGTCGCGGTGGTCTGGGCCCACACCGACGACGGCATCCGTGGCTTCGTCGTCCCCACCGACAGCCCCGGCTTCGCCGCCCCTGAGATCAGGCACAAGTGGTCGCTGCGCGCCTCCGTCACCAGCGAGCTGGTCCTGGACGGGGTGCGGCTGCCCGCCGACGCGGTGCTGCCGGAGGCCCGGGGGCTGGGCGCCCCGCTGCGGTGCCTGGGCCAGGCCCGCTACGGCATCGTCTGGGGTTCGATGGGGGCGGCGCGGGCCTGCTTCGACGCGGCGCTGGACTACGCGCGGACCCGCGAACAGTTCGGCCGGCCCATCGGCGGCTTCCAGCTCACCCAGGCCAAACTGGCCGACATGGCGCTGGAGCTCCACAAGGGGGTGCTGCTCGCGCACCACCTGGGGCGGCGGTTCGACGCCGGCACCCTGCGGCCGGAGCAGATCAGCTTCGGCAAGCTCAACAACGTCCGCGAGGCGATCGACATCTGCCGCACCGCGCGGACGATCCTCGGCGCCAACGGGATCTCGCTCGAATACCCCGTCATGCGGCACGCCACGAACCTGGAGTCGGTGCTGACCTACGAGGGCACCGCGGAGATGCACCAACTGGTGCTGGGCAAGGCGCTCACCGGGCTCGACGCCTTCCGGTGAGCGCCCCCGTTTCCGGCGCGCACCCCCCGGCCGGAAAGGACATCCGCAGACTCGTCAACTCTGGTTGAAGAAGCCGCCGTTGCGGTGCGTACGGGCCTCGCCGGTGACGATCTGGTAGTCGGCGGGGGTGAGCAGGAACACCCGGGTGGCGACGCGCTCGATGGAGCCGCGCAGACCGAAGGTGAGGCCGGCGGCGAAGTCCACCACGCGCTTGGCGTCGGCGGGCTCCATGGCCGTCAGGTTGACGATCACCGGGACGCCGTCCCGGAACAGCTCGCCGATGCCGCGGGCGTCCCGGAACGAGGCCGGGGTGACCGTGGCGATGCGGGTGCCCTGGGTGCGGGCGGCCTCGTCGGCCACCCGGACCCGGGGGTCGGTCACCCAGGGACCGCTGCCCGAGTCGGCGGACTCGGGTCCCTCGGCGTAGTCGTCGTCGTAGTAGCGCTCGTCATCGTTGTCGTCGACGAGGCCAAGCCAGGCGCTCGCCTTGCGTACCGATCCCATTGACGCCTCCTCTCACTCGCGGCGGGTGTGTTCCGTTCTCCCTATCGTCGTCCATGAGGGCGAGGGTGTGCCAAGCGGATAGCCGCCGCACGGGGGGTTCGTGACATATCTGGTGCAAAGAGGGTGGTGCACCGTCAGCTCGTGTGCCCCGTGGGTGAACTGACAGTACGAATGGCGTCACGATCGGTACGTACGGGGTGCTTCCGGTCGGTCGACGGGGGTGGGAACGGGGGGAGCGGTCACGGCTCGCGAGCGGTTTCGGACACATCCCAGGGCGTCGGACCAGGGATTGTGCCCGTGGCGGTACCGCCGGGTCAGTGGATTTCCGGCGGGCTGATCCGCGAGGTGGTGAGGGCGGAGGAGGTGGTGCCCCACTTCTTCAGGATCGCCGGACGCCGGAGACGACGTCGGTGGTGGGGATCCCGGCTTGCGCCGCTGCCGGCCCGGCGTCCCGGGCGCCGCCGGCCGGGACGCCGGAGCCGCAGGCGGTGACCGTCAGGGCCGCGGTGACCAGGAGCGTGGCGGTGCGCAGCGCGGTGGCGGCGGGCATACGGCGGCGGGTCATGGGCGCGGGGTCTCCAGGTGCTTCTCGAACGGCAGCGGGCCGATCGACTCCGGGTCGGCGGTCAGGTCGAACAGCGGGCGGTAGCCGGCCGCGAGGTAGAGGCCCCGGGCCTCGGGCTGGCGGGGGCCGGTGGTGAGGTGGATCCGGGTGTAGCCGCGGGCGGCGGCGTGCTGTTCCAGGGCGGTCAGCACGCGCCGGGCCAGGCCGCGGCGGCGGTGCGCGTGGTGCGTCCAGATCCGTTTGAGTTCGGCGGTGTCCGGGCCGTGACGGCGGTAGGCGCCGCCCGCGACCGGGACGCCGTCCTCCAGGAGCAGCAGGAACGCCCCCGCGGGCGGGGCGAATTCGGCGGCCGGGTACTCCCGGTTCAGGTCGACGGGACGGCCGTAGCGGGTGGTGTATTCGTGCGTCAGCTCGTCCAGGAGCGGACGGGCGAGCGGGTCGGTGACGGTGGTGTGATGGAGCGTCAGGCGGGCCGCGCGGGGCGGCCGTGGCGCGACGGACATCGGGGCGCCTCCGTGGTCGGTGGCGGTGCTCGGTGGTGTCCGAGCGTGCCGGATGAACGGGGGGCGGGGACAGGGGAGTTGCGAGAGGAAGCGTGCGCGGTGGTACGAGGGGAGGGGTGCGCCGGACGGCGGCGCGGGTGTGAAGGCGCGCGGCGGGGAAGGCAGAACCGCGGAAAGGGCCCGGCCGGAACGGCGGGCCACAGGGGCAGGGGGTCAGCTCAACAGGAGGACGACCACACGCGACCGAAGTCGATGTGGTCACGGGAGACCAGCCGCTGCCGTGGATGCATACGACCAAGTGGAACAGGCATCCGTTTCCGCGTCAACCACGACGTGATCCATCGCTCACCGAGCGCCCCGCGTCCGGCCGGCCCTTGACAAGCGGCGGTGCCCTCCCCATAGCCTCAAGGACCGGTCGTGCTGAGGGGCGCGACCCGTTCCGCCTGTGTGAAGGCGCTCAACTCCCGTGCTGGATCCCACGTGTCCACGGAGCCTTCGCATGCCCTCCCGCACCCTCGACACCCCCGCCCTGCCCGCGGCGCCGCCCGGCCCACCGGACCGCGCCGCCCCGCGCATCGTGCCGCGCCGCCGCACCGGCCAGTGGGCGGCCGCCGCCGTCCTCCTCGCCCTGCTGGCGCTCGCCCTCGCCTCCGCGGTCCGCAACCCCGCCTTCCAATGGGACGTGGTCGCCGACTACTTCCTGACCTCCGCCGTGCTGCGCGGCCTGGGCCTGACGCTCTGGCTGACCGCCGTGGTGATGGTGCTGGGCTTCGCGCTGGGCACCCTGCTCGCCGTGCTGCGGCTGTCCGGCAACCCCGTGCTGCGCGGCATCGGCTGGGGCTACGTCTGGCTGTTCCGGTCGATGCCGATCCTGGTGCAGCTGCTGTTCTGGTTCAACATCGGGGCGCTGTACCCGGTCGTGCTCGGCGTGCGGACCGTCGACCTGCTCTCGCCGGCCGCCGTCGCCGTCATCGGACTGACCCTGCACGAAGCCGCCTACGCCGCGGAGGTGGTCCGCGGCGGCCTCCTCTCCGTCGACCGGGGCCAGTCCGAGGCCGCCCAGGCGCTGGGGCTGGGGGCCGGGCGGCGGCTGCGCAGGATCGTGCTGCCGCAGGCGATGCGGCGGCACGGCGGGTGCCCGGTGAGCCCGGCCGCGCAGGACCCGGCCCGGCCGTCCGTGGTGATCGTGGGCGCCGGCCCGCGGGGCACCGGCGTGCTGGAGCGGATCGCCGCCAACGCCCCCGAGCTGTGGGGCGACGCGCCGCTCGACCTGCACCTGGTCGATCCGCATCCGCCCGGCGGCGGCCGGATCTGGCGCCGGGAGCAGTCCCCGCTGCTGTGGATGAACTCCACGGCCGAGGACGTCACCATGTTCACCGACGAGACCGTCGAACAGGCCGGTCCTGTGCGCCCGGGGCCCTCGCTCGCCGAGTGGGCCCGCGCGGTGCGGGAGGGACGGCTGCCCGCCCCGCCCGGCCCCGGCGGTGCCGCGGCGGCGCTGGGCCCGCGGGACTTCGCCGGGCGCCGGCTGCTGAACGGCTACCTCCGCTGGGCCTACGAGGACACGGTGGCCGCCCTGCCGCCCGGCGTCACCGTGCACGCGCACCGGACGCGGGCGGTGCGCGTCTCCGGCCCGCGCGACGGACGCCAGCAGGTGTGGCTGGCGGGCCGCGCCGCCCCGCTGCCGGCCGACGCGGTCGTGCTGACGCTCGGCCATCTGGAGTCCCGACCGGGCCCGGCGGAACGGGAGTTGGGGGAGTTCGCGGCCCGGCACGGGCTGACGTACCTGCCGCCGGCGTTCACCGCCGACAGCGACCTGAGCGTGCTGCGGCCCGGTGAGCCGGTGCTGGTCCGCGGCTTCGGGCTGGCCTTCGTCGACCTGATGGTGCTGCTGACCGAGGGGCGCGGCGGGACGTACACCACCGGCCCCGGCGGGGAGTTGACCTATCACCCCTCGGGCCGGGAACCGGTACTGCACGTCGGGTCCCGGCGCGGGGTCCCCTACCACTCCAAGATCGGCTACCCGCTGTCCGGTGAACGGCCGCCGCTGCCGCGGTTCTTCGGGCCCGCCGAGGCCGACGCGCTGCTCGCCCGCCCCGGCGGCATCGACTTCGGGCGGGACGTCCGGCCGCTGATCGACAAGGAGCTGGGCTTCGCCCACTACCACCGGCTGTTCACCGCGCACGCCGACCGCACCCGGATGGCGTGGCCGGACTTCGAGGAGAAGTACGCCGCCTGCGAACCGGGCGGCGCCGCCCTCCGGGCCCTGGTCTCCGCCGCCGTCCCCGACCCGGCCGACCGGTTCGACCCGGACGCGCTCGACCATCCGCTCGACGGCGTCCGCTACACCGACGACGCGGCCCTCCAGGCCGGCCTGCGCGCCCACATCGAGGCCGACCTCAAGCGCCGCCACGACCCCGCGCACAGCCCCGACCTGGCGGTCTTCCTCGCGCTGCTGTCGGTCTACGGCCAGCTGACCCGGCTCGGCGACCTGGGGCCCTGGTGGCACGGCTTCTTCAGCTTCCTCGCCTCGGGGCCGCCCGGCCCCCGGCTGCGGCAGCTGTCGGCGCTGTCCCGGGCCGGGGTGGTGCGCTTCCTGGGCGCCGGGCTGACCGTCACCGCCGACGAGGCCCGCGGGGTGTTCCGCGCCCGGTCCACCAGCCTGCCGGGGCCGGGGACCACGGCCCGGGCCCTGGTGGAGGCGCGCCTGCCGGAACCCTCCGTGGCCCGCACCACGGACCGGCTGCTGCACGCCCTGCACACCGACGGCGCCCGCGCCACCGCCGGCGGGCTGCTGGCCGTCGACCCGGCCGACGGCCGGATCCTGTACCGCGCCGGCCGGCCGCACCCACGCCGGTTCGCCCTCGGCCCGCACACCGACGCCCGGTCGAGCGGCGCCTTCGTCCGCCCCCGCACCAACGCGCCCGCCCTCCGGCAGAACGACGCGACGGCGCGCGCCCTGCTCACCCTCCTCCGCGACCGCACCGCCCCACCGGTCCCGGTCCCCGCACTCACCCCCGAGGACTGCCCATGCCGCTGACCAGCGACTCCGCCCTCGCCGGCGATCCCGCCGCCGGCCCCGCCCCGGACGCCCGGCCCGTCCCACGGCGCGCCGGACCACCGGAACCGGACGATCCGGCGGCCCTGAAGGTCGTCCCCGTACGCCACCCCTGGCGCTGGGCGGGCATCGCGGTGACCGCGGTGCTGCTCGCCCAGTTCGCCCACGGTCTGCTCACCAACCCGGCCTGGGAATGGGGGGTGTTCGCCCGGTTCTTCGCGAGCGGGACGGTACTGAAGGCGGTCGGGGTCACCCTCCAGCTGACCGTCTACGGCACCGCCCTCGGCTTCGCGCTGGGCCTGGTGCTGGCCCTGATGCGGCTGTCCGCCAGCCCGTTCCTGCGCTGGGTGGCCTTCGGCTACGTCTGGGCCTTCCGCTCCATCCCGCTCATCGTCCAGCTGCTGTTCTGGTTCAACCTCGCCTACCTCTACCGGCGGCTGGACTTCGGCATCCCGTTCGGCCCCGGCTTCTTCCACTTCGACACCATGGGGCTGGTCGGCGCGATGGGCGCGGCGGTCCTGGGACTTGCGCTGCACCAGGCCGCGTACGCCGCGGAGATCGTCCGGGCCGGAGTGCAGGCCGTGGACGGCGGGCAGGTGGAGGCCGCCGCCGCGCTCGGCCTGCCGCGGCTGCGCCGGCTGCGCCGCATCGTGCTGCCGCAGGCGATGCGCTCGATCCTGCCGAACGCCACCAACGAGGTGATCTCCCTCTTCAAGGGCACCTCGATCGTCTCGGTGATGGCGATCGGCGAACTCTTCTACCAGGTCCAGGTCGTCTACGGACGGAACGGCCGGGTGGTGCCCCTGCTGATGGTCGCCACCGCCTGGTACATCCTCCTCACCACCGTGCTCTCCGTCCTCCAGCACTACGTCGAACGCCACTACGCCAAGGGGGCCGCGCGATGAGCGCGATGGTCGAAATCCGGTCCGTGCACAAGAGTTTCGGCGCCGTGGAGGTGCTGCGGGGAATCGACCTGGAGGTGGCGGCCGGCGAGGTGACGGTGGTGCTCGGCCCGTCCGGATCGGGCAAGTCCACGCTGCTGCGCACCATCAACCACCTGGAGAAGGTCGACAGCGGCTGGATCAGCGTGGAGGGGACGCTGGTGGGGTACCGGCGATCCGGCGACAGGCTGTACGAGCTGCGGGAGCGGGAGATCCTCAAGCAGCGCACCGGGATCGGGTTCGTCTTCCAGAACTTCAACCTCTTCCCGCATCTGACGGTGCTGGAGAACCTCGTCGAGGCACCGGTCGCGGTGCAGCGCCGCCCGCGCGCGCAGGCCGAGGCCACCGCCCGCCGGCTGCTGGCCCGGGTGGGCCTCGCGGAGAAGGCGGACGCCTACCCCCGGCAGCTCTCCGGAGGCCAGCAGCAGCGGGTCGCCATCGCCCGGGCGCTCGCCCTGGAACCCCGGCTGCTGCTCTTCGACGAGCCGACCTCGGCGCTCGACCCCGAGCTGGTCGGCGAAGTTCTGGACGTCATCAGGGACTTGGCGCACCAGGGCACCACCATGATCGTCGTCACCCATGAGATCGGCTTCGCCCGCGAGGTCGCCGACACCGTCGTCTTCATGGACGGCGGACGGATCGTCGAACAGGGCCCGCCGGCCCAGGTGCTCGACCACCCGCGCCACGAGCGCACCCGGGCCTTCCTCTCGAAGGTCCTGTGAAAGGTCCTGTTGTTCTTCTTGTTCTTCCGACGTGCCCGTCGCCCCTGTACGCCGCCCCCGTACGCCGCCCCCAAGGAGGCACCCCCGTGATCCGCCGTACGCTCGCCGTCGTCCTCGCCCTCGCCGCCGGGTCCGTCCTGCTCACCGCCTGCGGCACCGGCGACGCGGCGAACGCGGAGGTCGCCGCCGGGAACGGCGGCCCGAAACTCAACATCGGCCCCGACCAGCACCGCATCCGCGGCACCGAGGACCCGGGGAGCGCCGCGCTGGTGCCCGCCCGGGTCCGGCGGACCGGCGAACTGCGGATCGGGGTGGGCGCCGAGAGCAGCCCTCCGCTGACCTTCTACGCCACCGACGACACCACCCTCATCGGCGTCGAGGAGGACCTGGCCACCCTCGTCGCCGACACCCTCGGGCTGAAGCCCCGCTTCGAGCCGCTGTCCTGGGAGAACCTCTTCGTCGGCCTGGACAGTGGCAAGCTCGACGCGGTCTTCGCCAACGTCACCGTCACCGAGGAGCGCAAGGAGAAGTACGACTTCGCCACCTACCGCCTCGACCAGCTGGCCATGGAGGCCAGGAAGGGCAGCGGCTGGAAGGTGCGCGGCCCCGCGGACGTCGCGGGCCGGACCATCGCCGTCAGCTCCGGCACCAACCAGGAGAAGATCCTCCTCGACTGGAGCCGGGAGGACGAGAAGGCCGGCCGCAAGCCGGTGGACGTCAAGTACTTCCAGAAGCCCTCGGACGTGCAGCTCGCGCTCCAATCGGGCCGGATCGACGGCTACTTCGCCCCGAACCCGACCGTCGCCTACCACGTCGCCGCCGCCGGCCGGACCGAGATCGCCGGCACCTTCTCCGGCGGCGGCGCCCACCTCCGGGGCGAGATCGCCGCCACCACCCGCAAGGGCAGCGGCCTGGCCGGGGCGTATGCCGCGGCCCTGCGCAAGGTCATCGCCGACGGCCGCTACGCCCGGGTGCTGGCCCGCTGGGGGCTGTCCGGCGAGGCCGTCGCGACCTCGCGGATCAACCCGCCCGGACTGCCCAGGACCGCCGACTGAACCCGGCGCCCGGCCCGTACCGCACAGACCGGCCCGTACCGCACGACCGGCCCCGTACCGCACAGAAAGGCTCCACACCATGCCCGTACCGCACCACCCGCCGCGGCTGGCCGTCGCGCTGGGCGCCCCGCAGGACCCGCCCCGCCCCGACGCCGCCCACTACGCCGCGCTCGCCCGGCTCGCCGAGCGCGGCACCCTGGACTTCGTCACCCTCGGCGACCGCTTCGGCGGCCCCGGCCCGGATGCCCTCGCGGTGCTCGCCCGGGTCGCGCCGGCCACCCGGCGGATCGGGCTGGTCCCGACGGTGACCACCACCCACACCGAGCCGTTCCACGTCTCGACCGCCGTGGCCACCCTGGACTGGGTCAGCCGCGGCCGGGCCGGCTGGACGGTGGAGGTGTCCACCACCGAGGCCGAGGCCGCGCTCGTGGGGCGGCGCCCGGCCGCCCCGCCCGCCGAGGTGTGGCCGGAGGCCGGCGAGGTCGCCGAGGTCGCCGGGCGGCTGTGGGACAGCTGGGAGGACGACGCGGAGATCCGCGACCGGGCCACCGGCCGCTTCGTCGACCGCGACAAGCTCCACTACGTCGACTTCACCGGCCGGACCTTCTCGGTCCGCGGGCCGTCCATCGTCCCCCGCCCGCCGCAGGGCCGCCCGGTGACCGTCGTCGACGCGACCGGGGACACCGGCGGGCCCGAGGGAACGGCCCGCCGGGAGGTCGCCGCCTCCCGGGCCGATGTCGCGCTGGTCCGGGCAGAGGACCCGCAGACCGCCGGCGCCGCCCGCGCCGCACTGCGCGAGCGGGCGGCGGCGCACGGCCGCGACCCCGGCGCCCTGCTGGTGCTGGCCTCGCTGCCGGTCGAGCTGGAGTCCGCGGCCGACGCCGCCGGCCTCGCCGACCTGCTCGGCGACTGGTACGCCCAGGGCGCCGCCGACGGCTTCCACCTGCGCCCCGCCGACCCCGCCCGCGACCTGGCCCGGATCGTCGACGGCACCGTCCCGCTCCTCCGGGAGCGCGGCCTGCTCCGCCGCTCCTACGAGGGCACCACCCTGCGCGCCCACCTCGGCCTGCCGCGCCCCGCCAGCATCTACGCCCTCGCCCGGGAGGCTTCCTGATGGGCTCCGACCCCCGCCCCCGCAAGCAGATCCACCTCGCCGCGCACTTCCCCGGCGTCAACAACACCACCGTCTGGGCCGATGACCGGTCGGGCAGCCAGATCGACTTCGCCTCCTTCGAGCACCTGGCGCGTACCGCGGAGCGCGGTCTGTTCGACTTCTTCTTCCTGGCCGAGGGGCTGCGGCTGCGCGAGCACAAGGGCCGGATCCACGACCTCGACGTGCTCGGCCGGCCCGAGTCGCTCACCGTGCTGAACGCCCTGGCGGCGGTCACCGAGCGGCTGGGCCTGGCCGGCACGGTCAGCGCCACCTTCAACGAGCCCTACGAACTCGCCCGCCGGTTCGCCTCCCTGGACCACCTCAGCGGCGGCCGGGCCGCCTGGAACGTCGTCACCACCTCCGACGCCTTCACCGGGGAGAACTTCCGCCGCGGCGGCTACCTCGACCGCGCCGACCGCTACACCCGTGCCGCCGAATTCCTCGCCACGGCACGGGAGTTGTGGGATTCCGCGGTGGACGGCGGGGCGCCGCGCCGGGTCGGGCACCGCGGGCCGCACTTCACCGTCCGCGGCGAGTTCGCCCTCCCGCGCAGCCCGCAGGGCCACCCCGTCGTCATCCAGGCCGGGGACTCCGCCGAGGGCCGGGAGTTCGCCGCCTCGGCCGCCGACGTGATCTTCACCCGGCACAGCGGCCTGGAGGCCGGCCGGGCCTTCTACGCGGACGTCAAGCGCCGGCTCCCGGCGTACGGGCGACGGCCCGCGGACCTCAAGATCATGCCGGGGGTGACCTTCGTCCTCGGCGACACCGCGGCCGAGGCCCAGGAGGCGGCCGCCGAGATCCGCCGCCGGCAGGTCTCCCCGCAGACCGCGCTGCTCACCCTGGAGCAGGTCTGGGGAGTGGACCTGTCCTCCTACGACCCCGACGGGCCGCTGCCGGAGACCGACCCGGACCCGGACGGCGAGCTGGCCCGGGGCCGGGTCCGGATCGCCGACCCGCAGGCCGTCGCGGACAAGTGGCGGGCGCTCTCCCGCGCCAAGGGGCTGTCCATCCGGGAGACCGTCATCGAGGCCACCGGACGGCAGTCCTTCGTCGGCACCCCCGAGAGCGTCGCCCGCGAGATGGACGCCTTCGTGCAGAGCGACGCCGCCGACGGCTTCATCCTCGTCCCGCACCTCACCCCCGGCGGCCTCGACCCGTTCGTGGAGCGGGTCGTCCCGCTGCTCCAGGAACGCGGCGTCTTCCGCACGGAATACACCGGGACCACCCTGCGCTCCCACTTGGGGCTGCCGGAACCGGCGCGCCCCGCACGGAAGGACTGAGATGACCAGCAGCACGACCCCGCCGGACGCCGCCCGGCAGTGGCAGGAGTGGCACGAGGCGCGCCTGGCCGCGGTCACCGGCCCGTACGGCCCGCTCGCGCTCGCCGGCACCCACTGGCTCGCCGACCACCCCGACGGCCGGATCGACGGGCTGCCGGGCCGTTGGACGGCCGCCGCCGACGGCACCGCGGTGGTCCTGGAGGCCGCGCCCGGGGACGGCCTCACCGTGGACGGCGCACCGGCCGCCGGCACCCACCGGCTCGGCGAGGACGCCGGGCCCGCGGCCGCCCGGGTCCGCCACGGGGCGCGCCGCCTGGTGGTGCTGTGCCGCGAGGGGCTGTGGGCGGTCCGCGACTTCGACCCGGAGTCCCCGGCCCGGCGCGCCTTCGCCGGCCTCGACGCCCACCCGTACGACGAGCGCTGGGTGCGGCCGGGCCTGTTCCGCCCGTACGCCGCGCGGCGGACGGTCCAAGTGGCCAACGCCGACGGGCGGGAGCGGGGCTTCGAACTGGGCGGCGAGCTGGCCTTCACCCTCGACGGCGACGAGCACACCCTCCAGGTCGCGGTGGAGCCGGACGGCTCGCTGTGGGCGGTGCTGGCGGACGCCACCAGCGGCGCCGACAGCTATCGCTTCCGCTTCCTGCGGCCGCCCGCGCCGGCCGCCGACGGCACCGTGCCGGTCGACCTGAACCGCACCCAGCTGCCGCCCTGCGCCTTCGCCGAGCACTTCCTCTGCCCCTTCCCGCCGCCCGGCAACACCCTGCCGTTCGCCCTGCGGGCGGGGGAGCGGAGCGCGCTCTTCCGCTGAGCCGGACCCCGCCCCGCCGCCCCGGCAGTCCCCAACCCGGCTGCCGGGGCGGCGCGTTGGGGGCGCCCGGCGGGGTGGTGCGCGGGCGCGGAATCGCGTCCTCCCTCTTGCGCGGCGGGACGCCGCGCCCGAGACTCCCGCTCAGGAGCGTTTGTCAGGGGCACGCAAAGAATGCGGGGGTCTCCCCTGCGCGCGTCCGCGCGCCCCTCGGCTGCGCCTCACCGGCCGCCCACCGGCGGCCCCCGATCCCCCTCGGAGGAATCAGTGAGGAACGAGCGCACCACCCCCCCGCAGCGGCGTACAGAGACGCACCCGGCTGATCGCCGTGGCGTCCGGACTGCTGACCGTCGGCGCTGTCGCCGTCGCCGTCCCGACCGCCGCCGGCGCCCACACCCCCGCCCCCGAAACGTTCAGTGCCGCCCGGCTCACCGCCGCGGGCGACGCGGTCCGCGCCGCGGACGTCGCGGGCACCGCCTGGCAGGTCGACCCGGCGACCCACACCCTGGTGGTCACCGCCGACAGCACCGTCTCCACGGCCCAGCTCGCGAAGATCCGGCAGGCCGCCGGGAGCAACGCCGGCGCGCTCCGGATCGAGCGCACCGCGGGGCGGATCCGCAAGCTGATCTCCGGCGGCGACGCCATCTACGCGCCCAGCTGGCGCTGCTCGCTCGGCTTCAACGTCCGCCGCGGCAGCACCTATTACTTCCTGACGGCGGGTCACTGCACCGAGGGCAAACCGCCGTGGTACACCAACTCCGCCCACTCCACCGCCATCGGGCCGACCACCGGCTCCAGCTTCCCCGGCAACGACTACGGCATCGTGAAGTACACCAACACCTCGCTGGCGCACCCCAGTACGGTCGGCGGTCAGCGCATCACCAGGGCCGGGAACCCCACGGTCGGCCAGACGGTCACCCGCCGGGGCTCCACCACCGGCGTGCACAGCGGCCGCGTCACCGCCCTGAACGCCACGGTGAACTACGGCAACGGCGACATCGTCTCCGGCCTCATCCGGACCACGGTCTGCGCCGAGCCCGGTGACAGCGGCGGTCCCCTCTACGCCGGCTCCACGGCGCTGGGCCTGACCTCCGGCGGCAGCGGCGACTGCACCAGCGGCGGCACCACCTTCTTCCAGCCCGTCACCGAGGCGCTCAGCGCCTACGGCGTGAGCGTCTACTGACCGGCTGATCCCGCCCGGCCCGGCGGCCCCACCGCACGCCTCGACCGGCCTCTGGGCCGGGCCGCCGGGCCGGGCCTACCATGGGAGACAAGGCGACCTGGACGACGCGACGGCACATGTCAGGGGGCCGTGATGGTCGGAGAAGTGGTGGCGGCCGTAATGGCGCTGGCCTCCGCGGGGACGGTCTATCTGATGGCCGCGGCACGGGTGGTCAAGCAGTACGAGCGCGGTGTGGTGCTGCGCCTGGGGCGGCTGACCTCCCCGCCGCGCGGCCCGGGCTTCACCATGATCATCCCGGGCGTCGACCGGATGCGCAAAGTCAACATGCAGATCGTCACGATGCCGGTGCCGGCCCAGGAGGGCATCACCCGGGACAACGTCACCGTCCGGGTCGACGCGGTGGTCTACTTCAAGGTCGTGGACGCCGCCGACGCGGTCGTCCGGGTCGAGGACTACCGCTTCGCGGTCTCCCAGATGGCGCAGACCTCGCTGCGGTCCATCATCGGCAAGAGCGAACTGGACGATCTGCTGTCCAACCGCGAGAAGCTCAACCAGGGCCTGGAGCTGATGATGGACAGCCCGGCCATCGGCTGGGGCGTGAGCGTCGACCGGGTCGAGATCAAGGACGTCTCACTGCCGGAGACGATGAAGCGCTCGATGGCCCGGCAGGCGGAGGCCACCCGGGACCGCCGGGCCCGCGTGATCAACGCCGATGCCGAGCTCCAGGCGTCGCGGAAGCTGGCGGAGGCCGCCGCGGCCATGTCCGACCAGCCCGCCGCGCTGCAACTGCGGCTGCTGCAGACGGTGGTGGCGGTCGCCGCCGAGAAGAACTCCACCCTCGTCCTGCCGTTCCCCGTGGAGCTGCTGCGGTTCCTGGAGCGCTCCGGCCTCCAGGCCCAGGCGCAGACCGCGCACGCCGAGGCGGAGGCCGAACGCGCCCGCGCGCAGCGGCCGGAGACCCCCGACGCGACC
Organism: Streptomyces sp. S186; assembly: GCF_051603415.1. NCBI lineage: Bacteria > Bacillati > Actinomycetota > Actinomycetes > Kitasatosporales > Streptomycetaceae > Streptomyces > Streptomyces sp. S186. Next base: position 6,457,850 of record NZ_CP193932.1, read on the forward strand.
CCGGCCCCGGCGGCCCCGACCCCGCCTTCGGCCCCGGCGGCCCCGACTCCGGCCCCGGTGGAGAGCGGCCGTGCCGACGACGTCCTGCCGGCACTGGAGGACCTCCCGGAGGCCGAGAACCTCCCGTAACAGCCCGGGGCACCGCCTCTCCCCCGCCCCCGGTTTTCCGCTCCGTAGCGGAAAACCGGGGGCGTTTTCCGGCCAGGTGCGACCCTCACACTTCGCGCGCCCCCGGCGGCGCCGTCCGCCCTCTGATGTCCGCACTCGGGAAATGAACGCGCGCATATCGGTGTGAACGACGCGTGCCGAAATCGTGAACTCCCGTACCGGAGACCGGAACCCGGTCTTGTGCACGAGTGGGACGGATGGGAATACTCGGCTCGTTGGCATGGACGCGACGCGACGCGGCGGCCGCCACGGAGCCGACCCGTCCGTGCTCGGACTCGCACCTCACTCTCGGGCCTGCCCGACTCCCCACAGTCCCGGGCCCATCCCCCCACGGGAGGCACTGAGTTGACGCACCGACGCATATCCCACCGCCGCGCGATGCTGGCCGGCGCGGGCGCGCTCGCGCTCGCCGCCACCGCGACCGTCACCCTCGCCAACGCCCACGCGGCCCCCGCCCCCACGACGGCCAGGCTCTCCCCGGCCGCGGCGACCACCCTGGCGTCCCAGCTCAAGTCCGGTACGGCCGGCGCGTTCTACGACGCCCGGGCACAGAAGCTGGTCGTCAACGTGGTGGACGAGGCGTCCGCCGCGGCCGTCCGGGCCAAGGGTGCCGAGGCCAGAATCGTCAAGCACTCGATGGCCCAGCTCGACGCGGCCCGGCGGACGCTGAAGGACCGGGCGACGATCCCCGGCACCGCCTGGGCGATGGACCCCAGGGCCAACAAGGTCGTGGTGTCCGCCGACCGCACGGTCACCGGCGCCAAGCTGGACCGGCTCACCAAGGTCGCCAGGAGCCTCGGCGACACCGTCGAACTCCGGCACACCCGGGGCGTGTTCAAGCCCCTCATCGCCGGCGGCGACGCGATCTGGGGCAGCAGCGCCCGCTGCTCGCTCGGCTTCAACGTCACCAAGGGCGGCCAGCCGTACATCCTGACCGCCGGCCACTGCGGCAACGCCGTCAAGGAGTGGTCCGACCAGCAGGGCGGCCAGACGATCGCGACGACCGAGGACTCCAAGTTCCCCGGCAACGACTACTCGATCGCCAAGTACACCGGCAACACCGACCACCCCAGCGAGGTCGACCTCTACAACGGCAGCACCCAGAAGATCACCAAGGCCGCGGACGCCACCGTCGGCGAGAAGGTGCAGCGGTCCGGCAGCACCACCCAGGTGCACGACGGCACCGTCAAGGCGCTGAACGCCAGCGTCAACTACCAGGAGGGCACGGTCGACGGTCTGATCCAGACCGATGTCTGCGCCGAGCCCGGTGACAGCGGCGGCTCCCTCTTCGACGGCGAGAGCGCCCTCGGCCTCACCTCCGGCGGCAGCGGCGACTGCTCCCAGGGCGGCGAGACCTTCTTCCAGCCGGTGCCGGCCGCCCTCCAGGCGACGGGCACGCAGATCGGCTGAACCGAACGGCCGATCGGCTCCGGCCAGCGGCGCGAACCGGCCCCCGGACGCTCTCCTCGTCCGGGGGCCGGTGCCGTTCCGTCACGTCGGCGCGCCCTTGCGCCGGCGCTCCGGCACTAGAACTCGAAGACCATGTCCTTGCCGCCCGCCATCTCACAGGAGTTGGCGAAGACGTGGGTGTACGAGATCCGGCGGCCCTGCCAGACACCGTCCGCGGTGACCACGATCGGGTCCCAGATCTTGTTGCATATCCGCTGGCCCGCGGCGTCGGTCACCTTGGTGAAGTCACCGGCGACCGAACGCAGCTGGGCGCAGGCGGCCTTCGCGTACGGGTGGCTCCCGGACGCGGTCGGCATACAGCTCAGCGTCGCCGCGCGCAGCGACGTGGTGGTCGCGCGGCTGTCGCCCTGACCGATCGTCAGGACCATTTCGGTGGGCGCGTAGAGGCCACCGGTCCGGGCGGGCTGGGCCGGTGCGGCGGCGGCCTGCGCGGTGGTGGACAGTGCGCCCAGAACCAGCGCCGCGCCGAGTGCGACCGCCCCAGTGATGTACCGCATGACGAACACTCCTTTGTGTCGTGGGTGGAGATTCCGGACGCGAGTCTGGACCATCCGCATCTCAAACGCACGCGGCCCGATCACTTTCAGTCGATAGATGAAAGCTGAGGGTAATGGCGCGAAAGTTGCCCGGCGGCAGGGGGCGGCGCGCCCGGGGCCGGTGCGCTGCCAGCGCGGATGCAGTCCCTCCGGTAGGCCCCGGCCCGCCGCCGGGGGAAGGATTCCAGCCGCCGACCGTCCGTTCGGCCGGGCTTCGATCTCCGGTGATTGGCCGAAGGGGCGGGGCCGGGATTCGCCGGTGGATCAGTGCGCGGGCGGGTCCTGATGGTCGTCGACGAGTCCCTCGGTGGCCTTCAACTCCCGTTCGCCGCCGCCCCGTTCACCGAAGTGCCCGTCCAGATCGGTCAGTCCCGCGGTGAGTGCCCGCATGCCACGGGCGGCCAGCTCCGCGGGGCCGTGCGGGCCGTCCGCCCGCGCGTCGCCCGCGGCCCACTCCTCCACCGCGACCCGCAGCGCGGTGTTCGCGGCGGCCGCGGCCAGCCGCACCGTCAGCGGATCGGCGCCGGTGAGCCGCGCCAGCACCGGCCGCAACTCCTCCTCGGAGTCGTGGTGGACGCGGTGCCAGACCGCGCGCAGCGCCGGGTCGCCGGGCATCGCGCGCAGCAGCCCGCGGGTCCAGCGCAGCGCCTCCGCGGCCGGTTCGCCGGCGGGGGTCAGCGCCCGGCGGGCGGCCTGCTCCAGCGCCGTGCGGGCGGACGGTGCCCCCGGTCCCGCGGTGACGGCGGCCAGATCGCCGATCCACTGCCGGACGCCGACCGCGAGCAGCGGGGCCACCGCGTCCTCCTTGGTGCGGAAGTACCGGTAGAAGGTGCGCAGCGCGACGCCCGAGGCGCGGGCGATCTCGTCGGCGGTGACGCCCGGCCCGCGCTCCGCGAAGAGCGCCGCCGCGGTGCGGGCGATCTCCAGCTGGGTCTCGGCCTTGCGTCGCTCGGTGAGGGACGGCCGCGCGGGGGCGGGCGGGGCGGTGGGGCGTGGTGCGGTGGGCATGGGGTCAGCTTACGGAGCGCGACGACAGAACGGCATGAGATGCGAATATGGCACATCGTGCCAGTCGGGCGTACGGTGCGGGGCGTGCCCCCAGGCACTTCACGAAAGCCCCCAGGCACTTCACGAAACGGAGCAGCACCATGGACCGCTTTGACGGACGCCGCGCACTGATCACCGGAGCCGGCTCGGGCATCGGGCGGGCCACCGCCCACCGGATCCTCGCCGAGGGCGGCCGGGTCGTCGCGGTGGACGTCGACGAGGCGGGCCTGGCGGCCACCGCCGAACGGGCCGCCGCGGACGGCACCGCCGGCCGCCTGGAGACCGCGCGGCTGGACATCGCGGACGAGGCCGCGGTGCGGTCCGGCACGGCCGCCGCGGTGGACCGCCTCGGCGGGCTGGACGTGCTGGTCAACGCGGCCGGCATCCTGCGCTCCGCGCACACCCACGCGACGACCCTGGAGTTCTTCGAGCGGATCGTCTCGGTCAACCTGACCGGCACCTTCCTGATGATCCGCGAGGCGCTGCCGGCCCTGCTGGCGGGGCGGGCGCCGGTGATCGTCAACTTCAGCTCCACCTCGGCCTCGTTCGCCCACCCGTACATGGCGGCGTACGCGGCCAGCAAGGGCGGCATCCAGGCGATGACCCACGCCATCGCCGCCGAGTACAGCCGGCAGGGGCTGCGCGCGGTGTGCGTGGCGCCGGGCTCCATCGCCAGCAACATGACGACCGGACGCGGTCCGGGCCTGCCCGAGGACGCCGACATGAGCCTGTTCACCAAGCTCGTCCCGGCCCTCGGGCAGGGCTTCGCCGGCCCGGAGACCGTCGCCGGCGTGATCGCGATGCTCGCCTCGGAGGACGGCGCGTTCATCACCGGCACCGAGATCCGGATCGACGGCGGTACGCACATGTGACGGACCGGTGTGACGGACCGGCGGCGGCCGGGAATCGACGGTTCCGCGGGGGTTTGCCCGCGGGCCGGACCGAAGACCGCGAGAATGGGCGACGGCGCCCCGTACGTGCCGCGTCGGGAGGGGCGTGGCAGGTGCGGGGCGCCGTCGTCCGTACCGGCGTCCGGGGTCAGGCCGGCAGGCTCCCGGCGTCGCCGGTCGGCCCGCCGCCGGCCCGGTCGTCGGCCGTCCGGTGCAGCGTGGCCAGGACGACGGTGACCAGCGCGCCGCCCACCGCCCAGGCGGAGAGCACCAGCAGCGGCCCGGTCAGCGCCCGGCCCCGGAAGTAGGCGATCGAGCGCGCCGCCCAGGTGCCGGCGCCCGGCGGCAGCGCGGGCCCGATCGCCTGCCAGAACGGCGGCAGCAGCGGATACGGATAGGCGCCGCCCGCGCTCGGGTTGCCGAACACCACGATCACCAGGATCGCCAGGCCGATGCCGACGATGCCCAGCAGGCCCTGGAAGGCCAGGGTGGTGGCGCCCACCGCGAAGACGGTCAGCGCGCCCAGCCCCCACAGCCCGAAGAGGCTGCCGGGCAGCGCGCCGAGCACCGGGCCGACCACGATCGCCCCGGCCAGCCCGGCGGCGATCGCGTAGAGCGCCAGCGCGGCCAGCCGGATGACCGCCCGCGGACGGTTGGCCGGGCGGGCCCCGGCGCTGATCGCCAGGATCGCGGCGCACAGGTAGCCGCCCACGCACCACCCGACGACGAGGTAGAAGGACGACAGGCTGCGGCCGTCGCCGGGGTCGGCCGGGAGCACGTCCTCGGTGCGGACGGTCCGCCCCTGCTGCTTCTCGGCCGCCGTCACCACCGCCTCGACCGCCTGCGCCAGCGAGGCGCCGCCGCCGCTCGCGACCAGCAGCCGGTCGGTGGTGCCGCGCGGGTCGACCAGCAGCGCGGCGTCGCGGGTGCGGTCCCCGATCAGGCGCCGGGCGTCCTGCTCGGAGGCGGCCGGGCTCGGGTCCAGCGGTGCGCCCGGGAGTTGGTCGAGCTTGTGCACCAGCTCGCCGCGGACCTGGGCGGGGGCGACCACGGCGAGCGGCACCCGGTCCGGCTTCGGGTGGTGGAAGGCGCCGGCGTACGACGTGATGAACGCGACCATCAGGCCCAGCACCCCGATCACCAGGACCGCCGCGCGGGTCGTCACCGCGCTCCGTACCTCCTCGACGAAGGTGAGGGGCCTGCCGTCGTCGGTTGTGGCCATGCGCCGCTCCGTTCCGGGATCCATGGATCTTCCAGGAGTCTTCCAGGGGTTTTATATCCCTTTGGGGCGATATCTCCCGGCCGGAGCGGTCCCCGGGCGTGTGTTCGTACGAATGTTCGAAGAAGCGTTATGGTGGAGGAAGTGAAACAAGGGACGCGAATACAGCCGGGGGGCGTATGAGGTGCAGGAGGTGCGGATGCCCGGGTTCACGCATCTGCACACCGCTTCGGGCTTCTCGCTGCGCTACGGCGCCTCCCACCCGGAGCGGCTGGCCGAGCGCGCCGCCGAACGCGGGCTGGACGCCCTCGCACTGACCGACCGGGACGGGCTCGCCGGCGCCGTACGCTTCGCCAAGGCCGCCGCCGAGGCCGGCATCCGCCCGCTGTTCGGCACCGAACTCGCCGTGGCCGCACGGGAACCGGCGCCCCGGCCCGCCGACCGCCCCCGCACCCCGGTGCGCGGTGGCGCCTTCGTCGACGAGTCCGCCGCCCGGGTCGTCTTCCTGGCCCGGGACGGCGCCGCCGGCTGGGCCGCCCTGTGCCGGCTGGTCTCGGCCGCCCACGCGGCCCGCGGTGAACAGCCCGTACTTCCCCCGGGCGCCCTGGAATCCGCCACGGACGGGCTGACCGTCCTGCTCGGGCCGGACTCCGAGGTCGGCCGGGCGCTGGCCGCCGGCCGGCCGGACCGCGCCGCGCGGCTCCTCGCCCCCTGGCGCGAGCGGTACGGCGACGCGCTGCGCCTGGAGGCCGTCGACCACGGCCGCCCCGGCAGCGGCCCAGGCTCCCTGCGGCTGGCCGCCCGCACCCTCGGCTTCGCCGTCGACCAGGGCGTCCGCGCCGTCCTGACCAACGCGGTCCGCTACGCCGACCCCGGCCAGGGCCCGGTCGCCGACGTCCTGGACTCCGCCCGCCGCCTGGTGCCGGTGGACCGCCGCCGCCCCGAGACCTGGGACAGCGGCGAACGCTGGCTCAAGGACACCGCCGCGATGGCCGCCGCCGCCGAGCGGATCGCCGAGGCGGCCGGCTTCCGGCGCGGCCTCGCCCACCGGCTGCTCGCCATGACCGAGGAGACCGCGGGGGAGTGCCGGGTGGACCCGCGGGACGACATCGGACTGGGCCGCATCCACTTCCCCGAGCCCCGGCTGGTCGGCGCGGAGCACCGCACCGCCGCCCGGGTGCTGCGCTCCCGCTGCGCCGCCGCGATGGTGCTGCGCGGCTACGACCGCGACCGGGAGCGCTGGGCCCGGCTGCACGAGGAGCTGCGCACCATCGAGCGGCTCGGCTTCCCCTCGTACTTCCTGACGGTCGCTCAGGTCGTATCGGACATCCGGGAGTTGGGGATCCGCGTCGCGGCCCGCGGCTCCGGTGCCGGCTCGCTGGTCAACCACCTTCTGGGCATCGCCCACGCCGACCCGGTCGAGCACGGGCTGCTGATGGAGCGGTTCCTGTCCGAGCGGCGGCGCGCGCTGCCGGACATCGACATCGACGTCGAGTCGGCCCGCCGGCTGGAGGTCTACCACGCGATCTTCGACCGCTTCGGCGCCGCGCGGGTGGCGACCGTCTCGATGCCCGAGACCTACCGCGTCCGGCACGCCGTACGGGACGTGGGCGCCGCCCTCGGCATGGACCCGGCGCGGGTGGACCGGCTCGCCAAGGCGTTCCCGCACATCCGGGCCCGGGACGCCCGCGCCGCGCTGGCCGAACTGCCCGAGCTGCGCGGGGTGCGGGAGGGCGCCGACGAACGGCTGTGGGAACTGGTCGAGGCGCTGGACGCGCTGCCCCGCGGGATCGCCATGCACCCGTGCGGGGTGCTGCTCTCCGACGCCACGCTGCTGGACCGCACGCCGGTCGTGCCCACCAGCGGCGAGGGGTTCCCGATGTCCCAGTTCGACAAGGACGACGTGGAGGACCTGGGGCTGCTCAAGCTCGATGTGCTGGGCGTGCGGATGCAGTCCGCGATGGCGCACGCGGTCGCCGAGATCGGCCGGGCCACCGGCGTCCGCCTCGACCTGGACGACCCGGCGCAGGTGCCGCCCGGCGACCCGGCCACCTACGGCCTGATCCGCTCGACCGAGACGCTGGGCTGCTTCCAGATCGAGTCGCCCGGCCAGCGCGACCTGGTCGGCCGGCTCCAGCCCGCCACCTTCCACGACCTGGTCGTCGACATCTCCCTCTTCCGGCCGGGCCCGGTCGCCGCCGACATGGTGCGGCCCTTCATCGACGCCCGGCACGGCCGCAGACCCGTCCGCTACCCGCACCGCGACCTTGCGGAACCGCTGCGCGAGACCTACGGGGTGGTGGTCTTCCACGAGCAGGTCATCGAGATCCTGCGGATCATGACCGGATGCCGCCGGGACGAGGCGGACGAGCGGCGGCGCGCCCTGGCCGACCCGGAGAAGCAGGCCGAGGTGCGCACCTGGTTCACCGGGCGGGCCGCCGCCCGCGGTTACGCACCCGACGTCGTCGCGCGCACCTGGGAGATCGTCGAGGCGTTCGGCGCCTACGGCTTCTGCAAGGCGCACGCCGTCGCGTTCGCGGTGCCCACCTATCAGTCCGCCTGGCTCAAGGCGCACCACCCGGCGGCCTTCTACGCCGGGCTGCTCACCCACGACCCCGGGATGTACCCCAAGCGGCTGCTGCTCGCGGACGCCCGGCGGCGCGGGGTGCCGGTGCTGCCGCTGGACGTGAACCGGTCGGCGGTCGCCCACCGGATCGAACTGATGTCCGGTCGGGAGGGGGCTCCGGACGCCTGGGGGCTGCGGCTGGCTCTCTCCGACGTGCACGGAATCAGCCAGGCCGAGGCCCGGCGGATCGCGGACGGGCAGCCCTACCGCTCGCTCCAGGACCTCTGGCAGCGGGCCCGCCCCAGCCGCCCGGTGGCCGAACGCCTCGCCCGGGTCGGCGCGTTGGACGCCTTCGGCGCCAACCGGCGCGACCTGCTGCTGCACCTCGCCGAACTGCACCACCACGGACGCGGCGCCCCCGCCGGGCAGCTGACGCTCCACACCGACGGGGAGGAGGGCACCGAACCGGTCGAGCCGGCCGGCCTGCCCGACCTCACCGACGTGGAACGGCTCAGCGCCGAACTGGGCGTCCTCGGCATGGACGCCTCCCGCCATCTGATGGCCGACCACGGCGCGTTCCTCACCGAGCTGGGCGCGGTGCCGGCCCGGCGGCTGCGGGACGTCCGGCACGGCGAGACGGTGCTGGTCGCCGGCGCCAAGGCGGCCACCCAGACACCGCCGGTCCGCTCCGGCCGCCGGGTCATCTTCACCACCCTCGACGACAGCACCGGCCTGGTCGACTGCGCCTTCTTCGACGACAGCCACGAGACCTGCGCCCGCACCGTCTTCCACTCGTGGCTGCTGCTGGTGCGCGGCACGGTCCAGCGGCGCGGCCCGCGCAGCCTCAGCGTGGTCGGCAGCGCCGCCTGGAACCTCGCCGAACTGGCCGAACTCCGCCGCACCGGCGGCCTGGAGGCGGTCACCGCCCAGCTCTCCGCCGTACCGGAACCTGAGCGCGCGCCCCGGGACGGCGCCCCGGCGGACGGGGCCGCCGGTGAGCCCGCGCCGGAGCCCGCCGAGACGGCCGGGACCGGCCCCGGCCGCACCATCCGCCTGGAGACCGGCTACGAGCTGCACCCGTGGGCGGACCTCCAGCCGCCCGGCGAACGCGCCGCCACGGGCCGCAAGTTGTGGCACGCCAGCCCCGGGAGCGCCGGATGACCCCCAAGGCCCCGCCCGTCCCGCCGCCCCCGGCCGGCGCCCGGCGGCCGCCCGGCACGCTGTACGTCCGCTTCCGGACCGCCGCCGGCGAGCCCGTGAGCGCCCGCCAGTACGAGCAACTGCTCGGCCTGCTGGGCCAGTTCACCCCGGTCGTCCAGGCGCTGCCGCCGGACGCCGCGCTCGCCGACGTCCGCGGCGCGCTGCGCTACTTCGACCGCGACGCCGCGGGCATCGCCGCGCTGATCCGGCTGCGCGCGCTGGCCTGGCACGGCGTGCGGTGCACCATCGGCGTCGGCGGCAACCCGCAGCTCGCCCGGATCGCGGCCCAGGACGCCCCGCCCGGCGGGATCGGCTCGGTGCCCGCCGACCCGCGGTCCGCCGCCGCCTTCCTCGACCGCCGCCCGGCCTCCGCGCTGTACGGCGTCGGACCGGCGGCCGCCCGCGCGCTGTCCGCCTACGGGCTCGACAGCGTCGGCAAGATCGCCGCTGCACCGCCCGCCACCCTCCAGCGGATCCTGGGCGCCCGGGCCGGCCGGGCGGTCTCCGAGCGCGCCCGCGGCATCGACCCCACCCCCGTCACCCCCAACGCGGCCGCCCGCTCGATCGCCGCCGAACACCGCTTCGCCCACGACGAACTGGACCCCGACCGGCGCCGCCGGGCGCTGCTCTCGCTCGCCGACGAACTCGGCGCCCGGCTGCGGGCCGGCGGCCGGGCGGCCCGCGCCCTCACCCTCACCGTCCGCTACGCCGACCGCTCCACCACCACCCGCACCCGCCGGCTGGACGCGCCGACCGCGCACGGCCCCGCGCTGACCGCGGCCGCCTACGCGCTGCACGCCGCCCTCGGCCTCCAGCGGGCCCGGGTGCGCGCGGTGGCCCTGCGAGCCGAGGACCTGTGCCGGGCCGAACACGCCGCGCGCCAGCTGTCGTTCGACGCCGCCGACGACAAGGCCCACCGCGTCGAGGCGGCCGTCGACCGCGCCCGCGCCCGCTTCGGCACCGCGGCGATCCGCCCCGCGGGAGCCTTCGGCCCCGCCCCGGCCCCCGGACCGGCCCGGCCGCGCCGCCCGGCTCAGCCGTAGCGCTGCTCCGCGCAACCGCTCCACGCAACCACGCGATTCCGCCCCACGCTCCGGGCCACCGTTTCCCCTGCACGCAACCGCTGTTGCGCACCCGGTCATGCCGTGTAGATCGTGCAGATCTTCCTTCACCGTCATACCGCTGGTACACCCCGCTTACCCGCCCGTAACTTAACTTTCAGTTCACAAGTCGGCCCTTGCGATCCGGATCGCGGCTTGACGGCTCACCGAGCACTTCGGACCCTCACCTCGCAAGGAGCACCGTATGAAGCTGCGTTGGCCGAGACTGCGCGCCGTCGTTCCGGCGGCCGCCCTGGTCGCAGGTCTCGCCACGGCAACTCCCGCGGCGGCGGCTCCCACCGTCACCAGCGGCTGGAACGACTTCTCGTGCAAGCCCTCCGCCGCCCACCCCCGCCCGGTCGTCCTCGCCCACGGAACGCTCGGCAACTCCGTCGACAACTGGTTAGGGCTCGCGCCCTACTTGGTGGCCCGCGGTTACTGTGTCTTCTCCCTGGACTACGGCCAGCTGCCCGGAGTCCCGGTCTTCCACGGGCTCGGCCCGGTGGACGCGTCGGCACAGCAACTCGCCGGCTACGTCGACCGGGTGCGGTCCGCGACCGGCGCGGCCAAGGTCGATATCGTCGGGCACTCGCAGGGCGCCATGATGGCGCGGGTGTACCTGAAGTTCCACGGCGGCGCGGACAAGGTGGACACGCTGGTCGGGCTGGCTCCCACCAACCACGGCACCACCCTCAGCGGCCTGACCAAGCTGCTGGACCTTTTCCCGGGCGCCCGGAAGTACATCGACGAGCACGCCCAGGGCCTGACCGACCAGGCCGTCGGGTCGGCGCTCCTCAACCGCCTCAACGCCGGCGGCGACACCCTCCCCGGTATCCACTACACCGTCATCACCACCAAGTACGACGAGGTCGCGACGCCGTATACCACCGGGTACCTCAAGGGCCCCGACGTCCGCAACGTCCGGCTTCAGGACCTGTGCGCGGTGGACCTCTCCGAGCACGTGGCCATCGGGATGGTCGACCGGATCGCCTTCCACGAGACGGCCAACGCGCTCGACCCGGCCCACGCCACTCCGAGCAACTGCCTCTCCGCCGCGAGCTGAGCGCCGCTCCGGCCCGCGGTCGGCCCGCGGTCGGCGCGCGGGCCGGGATTCCGGGCCGGGGCACCCGTGACTCAGCGGGCGCCCCGGCCCGTCCCGCGCAGCGTCAGAAAGCCGCCGGACGCCCCCGCCAGCACCACCGGGATCAGCAGCAGCCACCCGGAGAAGGCGAGCACCCCCGCGGTCAGCAGGGCACTGGCCAGCCCGCCCCACCACAGCGGGGTGCGGCGCGGCAGCAGCACCAGCGCGGCGGCCAGCCCCGCCAGGGTCACCGCGGCCAGGCAGGTGGCGGTGGCCCGCATCATCAGGTCCAGGTCGGCGGCGCCGAACGCGGCCGGCACCGCCAGCGCCGCGGCCACCACGCCGAGCCCGGCCGGTCCTGACGGGACCGGCCGGGCGGCAGCGGCGGGCGGGCGGCTCAGCCCCGGCGGGTGGCCCTGCGGCGGGCGGTCGCGAACAGCACCCCGGCGCCCAGCGCGAGCACCGCGGCGCCGCCGACGGCCAGCGGGGCGGTGGAGCCGTCGCCGCCGGTCTCGGCCAGGCGCTTCCCGCCGACCGGCACCGACGCGCCGTCCGGGTGCGCGCCGTCGGCGGCGCCCATGGCGTGGTCGTGGTGGCGCATGTCCATCGAGGACCTGCCGGCGCCGGCCGCGATCTGACGGTCGCTCGGCGCGGACGCCGCCGGCGCGCCCGCGGACCCGCCGCCGGCCTTGCCGAAGACCACGTCGGAGCAGGTGTAGAAGGCTTCCGGGCTGTCCGAGCGCTGCCAGATGCTGTAGATCAGATGGCGTCCGGACCGGGCGGGCACCGTACCGTCGAAGACGTAACTGCCGTTGCTCAGCGCCGGGTTCGTCACCTTCGCGAACGGCCGGGCCTCCAGGTCGGACCACTTCAGCGGCTTCGCCGGGTCGTAGCCGTCCTTGGTGAGGTACAGCTCGAACGTGCCCTTGTGCGGGGCGGTCGCCTTGTAGTGGAAGGTGTGCCGGCCGGCCTTCATCGGGGTGGACGGCCAGTCGGCGCGCGGCAGGTCGAGCCCCTTGTACTCGTCGTTGCCGGCGCTGCACAGCTTGCCGTCGGGGATCCGCTCCTTCGACCTGCCGCCGGCGTTGCCGTCCCGGACCGCGTTCCAGTCGTAGAGCGCCTGGGCGCCGCCGACCCGCACGGCGGCCTTGCACGCGGCGGAGGTGGGGTGTTCGGGGCCCTCCGCGTAGCAGGCCGCGACCCGGCTGACCGGGTCCGACATCGACCCGTGCGCGGCGGCCGGGGTCGCGGTGAGCGCGGTGAGCGCCAGCGGGCCGAGGCCGAGCAGCGCGAACACGGTGGCCTTGCGTCCAGCGGTCATCGTGGGGTCTCCTTCGTCGGATGCGTGTGGGGGCGTGGGGGTGGGCGCGCGGCGCACCGAGGGGGCGGGAGGTGCGCCGCGCGCGTCCGGGGCGGAAGGCGGGGTGGGGGGTCGGACCCGTGCCGATTTCCGGTGCCGCCCCCCGGAGAACGGCACCGGCGGGCCCGCGAACCCGCCTTGCGGAGCCGACGCTAGCCGCCCTGAGCAGCGGAATTGAGCCCCGTCGGCCGATCCGGCGGATCCTTATGGTCCGCTTAAGGAGCCGCTAAGCGGGGCCACAGGAACGGGTGCCGGAAGGGGTGTTGGGGGTCCGGTGTCCGGGGAGGGCGGTCGCGTTCACCGGCCGGTGTCGGGGAGCGGCGGCGCCTACGGGTCGTCCGGCCCGTCCGGCCCGTCGAGTCCGTCCAGGTCCTCGGCGAACGAGGCGAACGCCGGCGCCGCCGGGGCGTCGGAGCCGGCGTCCAGGGGGAGTTCGGCCCAGATGAACTTGCCGTGCGGGGTGTAGCGGGCGCCCCACCGCCGGGCGTACCCGGCGATCAGGAAGAGCCCCCGGCCGCCCTCGTCGGTCGTCCGGGCGTGCCGCAGATGCGGTGCGGTGCTGCTGCCGTCGGAGACCTCGCAGATCAGCGACTCGGCCCGGATCATCCGCAGCCCGATCGGCCCGGAGGCGTGCCGGATGGCGTTGGTGACCAGCTCGCTGACGATCAGTTCGGTGGAGAACTCCAGCTCCGCCAGCCCCCATTGGCCGAGCTGGCCGAGGACGGCCCGGCGGGCCTCGCCGACCGCCGACGGGTCCGCGGGAATGTCCCAGGTCGCCAACTGCTCCTGCGGCAGGGCCCGGGTACGGGCCAGCAGCAGCGCCACGTCGTCCATCGGGCGGGGGCCGGGCAGGGTGCTGACGACCCGCTCGCACAGCTCCTCCAGCGGGGCCTGCGGATCGGCCAGCGCGGTCCGCAGCCGGTTGATCCCGCCGACCGGGTCGAGGGCCTTCCCCAGCAGCAGCCCGTTGGTGTAGAGCGCCAGCAAGCTGCCCTCGGGCAGCGGCAGTTCGACGGACTCGAAGGGCATCCCGCCCAGCCCCAGCGGCGGCCCGGTCGGCAGCTCCACCATCTGGCAGCCGCCCGCCGGGCCGACCAGCAGCGGCGCCGGGTGCCCGGCCCGGGCCAGCACGCAGCAGCAGGCCACCGGGTCGTAGACCGCGTACAGGCAGGTCGCCCCCACCACCCCGTCGTCGGTGTGCGCGTCGTGCGCGACCCGGTTGACCATGTCGTCCAGGTGGGCCAGCAACTCCTCCGGGGACAGGTCCAGATCGGCCAGCGCCTGCACGGCGGCCCGCAGCCGGCCCATCGTGGCCGCGGCGTGCACCCCGTGCCCGACCACGTCGCCGACCACCAGCGCCACCCGCGCCCCGGACAGCGGGATCACATCGAACCAGTCGCCGCCCACCCCGGACCGCGAATCGGCGGGCAGATAGCGGTACGCCGCCTCCACCGCGCTCTGCTCGGGCAACTCGCGCGGCAGCAGGCTGCGCTGCAGAGTGAGCGCCGCGGCGTGCTCCCTGGTGTACCGGCGGGCGTTGTCGACGGAGATCGCCGCGCGGGTGACGAACTCCTCGGCCAGGGCCAGGTCGTCGGGCTGGAACGGGCCGGTGGGGCGCCAGCGGGCGAACGCCGCCGCGCCGAGGAAGCTGCCCCGGGCCCGCAGCGGCACCACCATCAGTGAGTGGCAGCCGAGCGCCCGCAGTTGCCCGGTCCGCACCGGGTCGTCGGCCGCCCAGTCGGCCCGCTCCAGGTCCAGGTCCGGGATCAGCACCGACTCGCCCTCGGTCAGGCTCAGCACCACCGGTGCCGACGGCGGGTAGGCGGTCCGCTCCCCGACCGGGGTCACCGCTTCCGGGCAGCCCTCCCGTACCGACTGCTGCCCGGCCCGGCGCATGGTGAACAGGTCGGCGGTCTCGACCGGTCCGGGCGCGGGCTCCGCACCGGTGAGCATCGCTTCGAGCAGATCGACGGTGACGAAGTCGGCGAGGTCCGGAACGGCCACGTCCGCCAGTTCCTGCGCGGTCTGCCAGACGTCCAGGGAACCGCCGATCCGCTCCCCGGCGCGGTTGAGCAGTGCCATCCGCTGCCGGGCGCGGTAGCTCTCGGTGACGTCGACGACCATGTAGCAGATGCCGAGCACTTGGCCGGTCTCGTCCTGCAACCGGAAGAAGGACGTCGAGTAGGCGTGCTCGTGCTGCGGATCGGACTCCGGGCGTCCGAGGTACTCGTAACCGAGGGAGGGCACCCCGGTCCGCAGCACCCGCCCCATCTCCGCCTCCAGGGACTCCACCCCCAGGCCCGGCAGCACCTCGGCCAGCCGCTTCCCCACCCGCTCTGCGCGGGAGGTGCCGCCCATCCGCTCCAGGGTGTCGTTCAGCCAGACGTACCGCAGGTCGCGGTCGAGCATCGCCACCCCGATCGGCGACATCCCGAGGATGCCGTTCAGCAGCGACCGGCCCGCCCCCGCCCAGGGCGTACGGGCCGTCTCGGCGGCCAGCACCAGGCGCGCGGACGGCTCCCGGCCGGCCAGCACCGGCAGCACCCGCACCTCCAGGTCGAGCCGCCGGCCGGTGTGGTCGCGCACCACGGCCAGCCCGCTCCAGCCGTCCTCCGCCGCGAGCCGCTCCCGCCAGACCCGCTCCCCGGCGGCGGCCCCGGAGTCCGCCGCCGCGAACAGCTCCGCCAGCGGGCGGCCGACGGCGCCGGACACCTGATGACCGAGCAGCCACTCGGCACCGGCCGTCCAGCCCCGTACCACCCCCGTCCGATCGGCCAGCACCACGGCGGTCCGGGTGAGGTCGAGGGCCCCGTCTCCGGGGAGGCCGCTGCTGCTCGGGGAGGCACTCATAGACGACCGTTCCAATGCCGGCTCCAACCCCGCGACGGCCCCTGACGCCGGTCGCCGCCGCGCACCACCAGCCCCTCCCACGGTACTCCCGGAACCTCCCGGGGCGCCTGCCCGCGGCCCCGCCGCCGGTCCGTCCGCGCAGGTCACCGGCCATTGTCAGTGCCGCCTGGCACCCTGACGACATGAGCCTCGAAGCCTCCGCCGCACCGGCGACCGGACCCCTGCCCGACGCGACCGCCGCCTACTGGCAGGCCGCCGCCGCGACCTACGACGACGAGCCCGACCACGGCCTGCGCGACCCGTCCGTCCGCGCCGCCTGGGCCGGCCGGCTGCGCGCCTGGCTGCCGCCCGCCCCCTCCGCCGTCCTCGACCTCGGCTGCGGCACCGGCAGCCTGGCCCTGCTCGCCGCCGAAGCGGGCCACCGGGTCACCGGCGTCGACCGCTCACCGGCCATGCTGGCCCGCGCCCGGCGGAAGCTCGCCGGCCGGTCCGCCGCGCTCGTCGTCGGCGACGCCGCCCAACCGCCTGTGGGGGAGCGGCGGTTCGACGCCGTCCTGGTGCGCCATCTGCTGTGGGCACTGCCCGACCCGGCGGCCGCCCTGCGCCGCTGGGCATCCCTGCTCGCCCCCGGCGGCCGGCTGGTGCTGGTGGAGGGCCGCTGGGGCGAGTCCACCCAGCTGGGCCTGACCGCCGCCGAACTCGCCGCGCTGACCGCCCCGTTGGCGACCCGCACGGAGCTGATACCTCTCTCCGACGACCCGGTGCTGTGGGGCCGGGAGGTGCACGACGAACGCTATGCGCTGCTCGTCCACCCGGTGGCCGCCGCCGAACGGGACTAGGGCGCTTCTGACGGATCTCCGCGGCGTCACGGAGACCCGTCAGAAGCGCCCTAGAGCGGCGGCGAGTTCGGGAGGGTCGGGGGCTGAGGGGGAGGGGTCCCGTCGTCCGCCCGCCGGCCCTCCGGCGGTCCCTCCGGCGCGTGGGATCGGAGTGGCCAATTCCGGACGGTGCCCCGTATGTATAGGTGGCCGCTGCAACTATCCGGGCGTACGGTGCTCGCGCAGGCCGCCGCCGTGGCAGGCGGGCGGCTCGCCGTACCCCGAAGGAGGAGCCGCAGGCATGTGCGGAATCACCGGATGGATCTCCTACGACAACGACCTCACCACCCAGCGCCCCGTCCTCGACGCGATGACCGCGACGATGACCTGCCGCGGCCCGGACGCCGGCGGCACATGGCTCGCCCCGCACGCCGCGTTCGGCCACCGCCGGCTCGCCGTCATCGACATCGACGGCGGCAAACAGCCGATGAGCGTCGAGCAGGACGGCCGCACCCTGGTCGTCACGACCTACAGCGGCGAGGTCTACAACTACCGTGAACTCCGCGCCGAACTGGAGAAGCTGGGCCACGCCTTCCGGACCAGCAGTGACACCGAGGTCGTGCTGCACGCCTACCTCCAGTGGGGCGAGGCGTTCGTCGAGCGCCTCAACGGCATGTACGCCTTCGCGCTCTGGGACCCGCGCACCGAGCAACTCCTGCTGGTCCGCGACCGGATGGGCATCAAACCGCTCTTCTACCGCCCGACCCGCGACGGCGTCCTCTTCGGCTCCGAGCCCAAGGCCGTGCACGCCCACCCGGACGTCCGCCCCGCCGTCGACGCCGAGGGCCTGGCCGAGCTGATCACCTTCACCAAGACGCCCGGCCACGGCGTCTACAAGGGCCTGCACGAGGTCCGCCCCGGCCACCTCGTCCGGGTCGACCGCAACGGCGTCCACGTCAGCCGCTACTGGGCGCTGGAGGCCCGGGAGCACACCGACGACCTCGACACCACCGTCGCCCGGATACGCGCACTGCTCGACGACATCGTCGCCCGCCAGCTGATCGCCGACGTCCCGCTGTGCACCCTGCTCTCCGGCGGCCTGGACTCCTCGGCCATCACCGCGCTCTCCGCCCGGGCGCTGGCGGCCCAGGGCAGCGGCCCGGTCCGCTCGTTCGCCGTCGACTTCACCGGCTACACCGAGAACTTCAAGCCCGACGACCTGCGCGGCACCCCCGACGGCCCCTACGCGCACGCGCTGGCCGAGCACGTCGGCTCCGACCACCACGACATCGTGCTGGACACCGCGGCCCTGATGGACCCGGCCCACCGCGCCGCGGTGCTCGCCGCCCGCGACCTGCCAGGCGGCTTCGGCGACGGCGACACCTCGCTCTACCTGCTGTTCAAGGCGGTCCGCGAGCAGTCCACGGTCGCCCTCTCCGGCGAGTCCGCGGACGAGGTCTTCGGCGGCTACCGCTGGTTCCACGACCCGGAGACGGTCAACGCCGACACCTTCCCCTGGATCGCCGCGGGCGTCTCCGGCCGGTTCGCCGGCGGCGACGCGGTCCGCGAGGCGCTGCTCGACCGCGCCCTGCTCAAGCGGATCGACCTGCCCGGCTACGAGCACCGCCGCTACCGCGAGGCACTCGCCGAAGTCCCCTACCTGGACGGCGACACCGGCCACCAGCGCCGGATGCGCGAGATCAGCTATCTGCACCTGACCCGCTTCGTGCAGGTCCTGCTGGACCGCAAGGACCGCGCCAGCATGGCCGTCGGCCTGGAGGTCCGGGTCCCGTTCTGCGACCACCGCCTGGTCGACTACGTCTTCAACACCCCCTGGGCGATGAAGACGTTCGACGGCCGGGAGAAGTCGCTGCTGCGCGCCGCCGCCCGCGACGTGCTGCCCGACCTGGTCGCCGACCGCGTCAAGAGCCCCTATCCCAGCACCCAGGACCCCGGCTACGGCGAGGCGCTCCGCGGCGAGCTGCGGGAGCTGGCCGCCGACCGCGACGCCCCCGTCCGCCCGCTGGTGGACTCCGGGGCGCTCGCCGAGGCCATCGCCCCCGGCGCCGACCACGACATCCGCCCCGGCGCCGAACTCGTCCTGGGCATGGACGCCTGGCTGCGCACCACCGGCACCACCCTGGAGCTGTAGGGCGTGTCAGACATGCCCTAGGCCCGCCCGCCCGGTCCCCGGGCACGGTGGCCGCTCCTGGCGCACAATGGATGCGACAAAACCGCGCACCCGCGGCATCACCAGCACCAGGAGCGCCACCGTGTCCCCGCAGACGCTGACGATCACCATCGACCCGGCGGCGGCCGAGGCCCCGTTCGAGCAGGTCCGCACCCAGATCGCCGATCAGGCCCGGACCGGCACCCTGCCGGTCGGCCACAAGCTCCCCACCGTCCGCGGCCTCGCCGAGGAACTGGGCCTGGCCGCCAACACCGTCGCCAAGGCGTACCGCGCCCTGGAGACCGACGGCGTGATCGAGACCCGCGGCCGCAACGGCAGCTTCGTCGCCGCGGCAGGTGACGCCGCCGCCAAGGAGGCCGCCGCGGCGGCCGCGGCCTACGCCCACCGCGCCCGGCGCCTCGGCCTGGACCGCCCCGCCGCGCTCGCCGCCGTCACCGACGCCCTGCGCGCCACGTACGACGACGGCGCCTGACGGTCCGTCCCGACCAGCGGCCGGGCCCCCGACCGGACGGCCCGGCCCCGCCCCAGCTCCGGAGGAGCCCATGCCCAGCCGGCACGCCCTCGTCCGACGCCCCGGCCCCCGACTGGCCGACGGCCTGGTCACCCATATCGAGCGGCGGCCGGTGGACGCCGCACGAGCCCTGCGCCAGTGGGAGGCGTACGTCCAGGTGCTGCGCGACCACGGCTGGCGGACCACCGAGGTCGCGCCCGCCGACGACTGCCCCGACGCGGTCTTCGTCGAGGACACCATGGTCGTCTTCCGCAACGTCGCGCTGCTCGCCCGCTCCGGCGCCGACGCCCGCCGCGCCGAGCTGCCGGCCGCCCGCGAGGCCGCCGAGGCGCTCGGCTGCTCCCTCAACGCGGTGCGCGCCCCCGGCACCCTCGACGGCGGCGACGTCCTCAAGGTCGGGGACACCGTCTACGTGGGCCGCGGCTGCCGCACCAACCTCGAAGGGGTCAGGCAACTGCGCGCCGTCTTCGAGCCGTTGGGCGCCAAGGTGATCGCCGTGCCGGTCAGCCGGGTGCTGCACCTCAAGTCGGCGGTCACCGCTCTCCCCGACGGCACCGTCGTCGGCTACCCGCCGCTGATCGAGGACCCGTCGGTCTTCCCGCACTTCCGGCCCGTCCTGGAGGAGTCCGGGGCGCATGTCGTACTGCTGGGCGGCGACGCGCTGCTGATGGCGGCCTCCGCGCCCCGGACCGCCCAGCTGTTCACCCGCCTCGGCTACCGCCCGGTGCCCGTCGACATCAGCGAGTTCGAGAAGCGGGAGGGCTGCGTCACCTGCCTGTCGGTACGCCTGCGCGAACTGCGGGAGTAGGCGCGCGCAGGATTAGGCGCGCGCGTACGGAAAGTGACGGGGTGTCAGGAGACGGGCCCCGGGGGCTGCGCCGTCCGCTTGCGCCGACCGGTCGCCGGCGGGCGGTACGCGCGCCGGAACGCGCCCTGTGCGCGCCCGCAGGGCCGGTCCTAGGGTGGTCCGCCGTGCGACGTCGAGGTGGGGAACGTCAGGGGCGGCCGGACGGGCCGGGGCGAGCGGACGGCGGGCGGCTGCGGGGGCGCCGGGGGACGGCCTTCGGGGTGGCGGTCGTGGTCGGGGTGGCGGCGCTGGCGCTGCTGCTGGTGATGTGCGGTGCGGCGGCCGGGCACCGGACCTCTTCCCGGGCGGGCCCGGCGGCGAACGACCGGTCCCGCACGACGCCGTCCTGCCGTCCTGCGTGTCGTCCTGTCGTCCTGACGTCCCGTCACGGCAAGGCGCCCACAGACGGCGCAATGGCCCGGTGGCCGTGAGGGCCGTCCGGAGACTGACAGGACGCCGAACTGCCGGGGCGCCGGCCCGAGGTGCCCGGTGGAAGGAGCCGATCCCGTGGAGCCGCCGAGCGGAGCCGCCCTGACGGTGGTGATGGTCTGCCTGACCGTGGTGACCGGAGTGCTCGACGCCGCCAGCTTCCTGACCCTCGGTCATGTCTTCACCGCGAACCAGACCGGCAACCTGCTCTTCCTCGGCTTCGGCCTGGCGGGACAGGGCGGGCTGCCGGTGGCCGCGCCGGTGGTCTCGCTCGGCGCGTTCCTGGCCGGGGCGGTGGCCGGGGCCCGGCTGGAGTCGACGCTGGCCGCCCACCGGCGCCCGTGGTTCCCGGTGGCCCTGCTGGCCGAGGCGGCGCTGCTGGCCGGCGCGGCGGCGGCCGGCTGGGAGTCCGGACCGGCGGCCCGCGAAGTGCCCTCGCCGCAGCGCTACGTGGTGATCGCGCTGATGGCGGTGGCGATGGGGGTGCGCAATGTCACCGCGATGCGGGTGGCCGTCCCGGACCTCCCCACGACGGTGGCGACCCGTGCCATGACGGCCCTGGTGAGCGGTTCGGCGCTGGGCGGCGACCGGCGGTTGGGCTACGGCACCGGCGCGCTGCCCCGCCGGCTCGGCTCGGTCGGCGGGATGCTCGCGGGCGGACTGCTGGGCGCGTGGCTGATCGGGCTGGGCACCCGTACGCCGCTGGTCCTGCTGCTGGCGGCGGTGACCGTGGCGGCCACCGCCTTCCTCGTGCCCGGTCTCACTCACAGGCGGAACGCCGACGGCTGACCGACCGGCCGCCGGCGTCCGCACCCGACAGGACCTGGCAGGGTCCGCTGCCGGGCGGCCCCGCCAGGGCGTCCCCTACGGGACGAGCTTCAGCAGCTTGTTGGGCGAGCCGCTGCCGGGGTTGGTCACGACCCCGGAGGTGGCGCCGTTCACCAGGGCCGTGGCGACCTGGGCCGGGGTCGCGGTCGGGTGCCCGGCGAGGTAGACCGCGGCGGCGCCCGCGACGTGCGGGGTGGCCATCGAGGTCCCGGAGATGGTGTTGCTGGCGGTGTCGCTGTTGTTCCAGGCGCTGGTGATGCTGCTGCCGGGCGCGAAGAGGTCCACCCGGGAGCCGTAGTTGGAGTACGAGGCGCGCGCGTCGGCCGAGGTCGTCGCGCCGACGGTGAGCGCCTCGGGGACCCGCGCGGGGGAGTAGTTCTGCGCGTTGTCCCCCGAGTTGCCGGCCGCGACGGCGTAGGTCACGCCGCTCTTGATGGAGTTCCGCACGGCGGCGTCCAGGGCCGCGTCCGGGCCGCCGCCCAGCGACACATTGGCCGCCGACGGGCCCTTGTGGTTCTTGGTGACCCAGTCGATGCCCGCGACCACCTGGGCGGTGGTGCCGGAGCCGGAGTCGTCGAGCACCCGCACGGCGACGATCTTCGCCTTCTTGGCGACGCCGTACGAGCTCCCGGCGATGGTGGCCGCGACGTGGGTGCCGTGGCCGTTGCCGTCCTGCGCGACGTTGTCGTTGTCGACCGCGTCGTAGCCGTTCGCCGCCCGGCCGCCGAACTCCCGGTGGGAGATCCGCACGCCGGTGTCGATGACGTACACCGTGGCGCCGGAGCCGGCGGTGGCGGGGTAGCTGTACTTCCTGTCCAGCGGCAGCTTCGCCTGGTCGATCCGGTCCAGGCCCCAGGACGGCGGGTTGGTCTGGGTGTCCAGGGCGTGCACGGTGCGGTCCTGGTAGACGTGCTCGACGGCGGGGTCGGCCGCCAACTGTCTCGCCTGGGCCTCGGACAGCGTGGCGGCATAGCCGTTGAGCGCGGCCGTGTAGGTGCGTCGGACGGTGCCTCCGTGGGCGGATATCACGCCGTGGCCGTCCGCCGACGCGGCCCTGAGGCCGGCGCTCGGCTTGAGCGTGACGAGGTAGCTGCCGGGCACCGCGTCCGCCGCGCCGGCGCCGATCACGGTGCCCTGGGCGGGTGCCGCCTGGGCCGGGAGGGCCGGGGCGCCGAGGGTGACGGCGGCCGCGGCCGCGCTGAGCGCCGTGGCGATCCGCAGGGTGGTGGTACGCCGGCGGGCGGCCTGGGGGGTGGTGGAACGCATCACTGCCATCGCGAGGTGTCCTCCTCATCGGTGGCGCGCCGTGGTGCGCGCGCAAGGTGGGCGTACGGGGTCCGTACGCAATCAGCCGGTCCGGGAACGTCCTTGACCGGACGTCAAAAGGTTCGATGAGCCGCGGACAGGGAGCAAGAGTCTCAACGCGATGTCATATACACGCCATGAAAGGGCAATGCCGGCGCAGTGTGGAAACTGACATGTCGGCAGATTTGTCATGAACTCTGTACTACTTTTGGCATGGACACTATCAACGACACGGGTCTCCTGATACGACGGATCGAGCAGCGATCCTGCTATGGGAGGTTCCATGAGAGTGTCCCGATATGCGGCATTGACATCCGCCTTCTTCGTCGCCTCGTCGCTCGCGCTCACCGGCGCCGGCACCGCGACGGCGTCCCAACTCCCCGCCGCCGGAGGGTATGTGGCCCTCGGCGACTCCTACTCCGCCGGCGTCGGCGCCGGCAGCTACGACAGCGGCAGCGGCTCCTGCAAGCGCAGCACCAAGGCGTACCCGGCCCTCTGGGCGGCCGCGCACAGCCCGTCGTCGTTCTCCTTCACCGCCTGCTCGGGGGCCCGAACGGGTGATGTCGTCAGCGGCCAGCTCGGCCCGCTGAACTCCGCCACGAGCCTGGTCAGCATCACCATCGGCGGCAACGACGCCGGATTCGCCGACACCATGACCACCTGTGCCCTCCAGGGCGAGAGCGCCTGCCTCGCCCGCATCGCCGAGGCCCGCGACTACATCGACCACACTCTCCCCGGCAAGCTCGACACCGTGTACAAGGCCATCGCCGACAAGGCGCCCTCCGCACACGTCGTCGCCCTGGGGTACCCCCGCCTCTACAAGCTCGACGGCGACTGCGACGCCGGCCTCACCGAGAAGTCCCGGGCCGCCGTCAATGACGCCGCCGACGCCATCGACGGCGTCATCGCCAAGCGCGCCGCCGACCACGGCTTCGCCTACGCCGATGTCAACCCCACCTTCGCCGGCCACGAGCTGTGCTCCGGCAGCCCGTGGTTGCACAGCGTGACCTACCCCGTCGACGAGTCCTACCACCCCACCTCCGCGGGCCAAGCCGAGGGCTATCTCCCGGTGTTCGGCTCCGCTGCGTGATCTTCCGTGTACAGGGCGCGGGGGCGGGTGCCTCCCCCTCCGCGCTCCGCCCTCGCCGGAACCCTCCCGCGGCCGCTCAACTCGCCCTGGCACACGCGCAGTACGTGACATTCCGTATGGTGTTCGTCAACGTCAAGGCAAGGCAGGTGAATCCGTTGACCGGTCTGCACGCGTGTCCTCCAAGAGAGATAGGGTTACCCTGCCCGTTGGCCGGGTGCCCTCGTACGGGTGGGGAGATTCATGGAACAGATAACAGTGCGCAGCAGGGCGCGGGTCCCTGCCATCACATGCGGGAGCAGCGCGTCCAGCGCGCGGCTCGACCGTCACCTCGCGGTGCTCGGCGGTCCCGCCATCCCGCAGCGCGAGGCGGCGGGGGCCACTTCGCTGATGCAGGAGATCACCGCGCGTGACCACACGCGCATGAGGAAGAGCCGCGGCCACCGGGTGTCGCTGTTCGCCCCGCTGCGCAGGCTCCGCCGCTCGCTCTTCGGCGGCCACGGCTGAGTCACCTCTGAAGCGGCACCACCGGCTCAGGCGACCCACCGCCCCGGCTCGGCGCAGCGCCAGGTGCCTCCTTCTCACCACCCGTCACCTCGTGGCGGGTGGTTCCTTGTGTGCCCGGACGCGCGCCATAGGGGGCATGGCGCTGGTTCACAAGAGCGCGAACTGGCCGTCCGGGCCCTCCTCCCGGTGGTCCAGCACCGACGCCGGACGGGCCGCCGCTGCCGGTACCGGCAGCACCCCCGCGGCCCGCAGCTCCGCCGCCCCGATCAGCGGCCCGTCCGCCACCGCCCGCGCCAACTGCGCCAGCTCCGGCTCCAGTTCGGACCACAGCGCCAACACGGTCACCAGCTCCAGCAGTTCCGAGGTCCACTCCTGCGGCCAGGCCGCGGGCCGCAGCGCCGCCAGGGAACCGGGCTCGGCGGGCTCTTGGCCGGCGGCCGCCGCGCCCGCGCGCTGCGCGAACCACTCCGCGAGCACCCGTACGCCCCCGGCATGGAACTCCCAGGCACCCGACGGCACCGGTGCGATCCGGCCGCCGTCGAGCGACAGCGCCTCGTCGCCGGGGTCGTAGGCGAGGGCGTCGGGCAGTCCGCGGGCGGGCAGCGCGGCCCGGACGTACGGCCGTCGGCCGCCGGGCAACCGCGGCCGCCCGCCGGGCCCATTCGGGCCGTTCCCCTGGTAGGCGCCCCAGGTGGAGAGCCACAGCAGCCGGGTGCCCAGTGCCACCCCGCGGTCCCACAGGGACGGGTCGGCGGTGAGCGGCACCACGGTGCCGTCGGGGGAGTGCGCGGCGGTGGCGGCGAGCCAGGCGAGCAGGCCGTCCGGCGGGACCGTACGGTCCAGGCGGCGGGCGAGGAGCGCGGCGAGGCCCGGCGCGAGGTTGGGTTCGGTGCCGCCGGGCCGGCGGTAGAGCGGACGGATCCGGCCGGGGCGCCCGGCGGGCGAGCGGCCGTCCGGAAGCAGCGCGGAGCAGACCACCGCGGGACCGGAGACCCCCGGCACCTGCCCCAACTCCACCAGGAACAGCTGGCGTTCGTCGGCCACCCGCCACAGCTCCGGGCGGGCCGCGTCGATCAGCCGGTGGTCGGGCAGCAGCCACTGCCGGTCGAACGGGCCGTGCAGCACCCGCACCGGCTCCGGGCACGGGCCGACCGCCCGGGCCAGCCGCGCGGTCGGGGTGTCCCGCCCGGGCAGCTGACCGACCGCGGAGTGCAGGGTGCGGGCCCGGGACGGGCGGAACAGCCGCTCCCGGTCGGCCGGGTCCGCGGCATCCGCGAGCACCTTCCAACGGGCGCGCAGGGTGGCCGGATCCGGGCCCATCACCCAGGAGCGGCCGAGCCGCAGCGGCGCCGCGGACCACGGCATCAGATCGGACAGCCGTGGCGCGCCCAGTCCTGGCGCGCCCTGCTTCGCCGTCACGCGGAGCCCCTCCCGGACCGTGTCGTTGACCCCCGGGCATCGTAGCGGCGGGCCCGGCGCCCGTTCACCGCGCCCGCCCCGCCGCGGTCTTCCGCTTGCCGATCTTGGCCGGGTACGGTCCTGGCCGGAACGCCTGCCAAGGGAGGAGCGCCATGCCGGAGACCTCCCCCACGCCCGAACGGCGCGCGGGGACCCCCGACACCAGGCCCGCACCGGGTCCGGGAGCCACCGCCGGGACCCGGGCCGCCGCCCGGCTGGACCGGCTGCCGCCGTCCCGGTGGCACCGCCGGATCACCCTCGTCGTCGGCGTCGGTGCCTTTTTCGACCTCTACGAGATCTTCCTCGGCGGGGTGCTCGCCGCGGTCCTGGCCGACCGGTGGGGACTGGACCACACCGCCAAGTCGTGGGTGATCGCCGCCGGGTTCCTGGGGATGTTCGCCGGCGCCAATGTGCTGTCGGTGCTCGCCGACCGGCTCGGCCGGCGCCGGATGTTCCTGGTGAACCTGGGCGGCTATGCGCTCTTCTCGCTGGCCGCCGCGGGCGCGCCGGACCTCGGGTGGCTGCTCGCTCTCCGCTTCCTGTCCGGACTCGGGCTCGGCGCCGAACTCGTCCTGGTCGATACCTATTTGGCCGAGTTTCTGCCGCGGGCGGTCCGCGGTCGCTATGTCGCCTGGGCCTACACCTTCGGATTCGTCGGCGTCCCGGCCGCGGCCCTGCTCGGCGCCCGCCTGGTGGCCGGGCACCCGCTGCTGGGCGTGGACGGCTGGCGCTGGCTGCTGGTCGCCGGTGCGCTGGGGGCCGCCTTCATTCAGCTGATGCGACGTCAACTCCCCGAGTCCCCACGATGGTTGTCCGTACGGGGGCGGGGGGAGGAGGCCGACCGGATCGTGACCGGCATCGAGCGGCGGGTGGCGGCGGAGACCGGCATCAGTCTGCCGTCCGTCCCGGACGTCGAGGAGATCCCGGAACGGAAGGTGCCGCTGGGGGAGATGTTCCGCGGCGACCACCGGCGCCGGACGCTGATGTGGTGGATCTTCCAGGTGCTCCAGACCGTCGGTTACTACGGCTTCGGCTCGCTGGCGCCGGTGGTGCTCACCGCCAAGGGGCACACCGTCACCGACTCCCTGCTGTACGCGGCGCTGAGCTACTGCGGCTACCCGATCGGCTCGGCGGTGTCGGTCCCGCTGATCGACCGGATCGAGCGCCGGACGCTGATCGTGGCCTCCGCGCTCGGCATGGCCGCCTGCGGTCTGGCCTTCGGCTTCGCCGCCGCCACCTGGGAGATCGTCGCCTTCGGCTTCCTGCTGACGGTGTGCAGCAACGTCTTCTCCAACGCCTTCCACGTCTACCAGACCGAGATCTTCCCGACCGGCCTGCGCAGCAGCGCGATCGGCATCGCGTACTCGCTGTCCCGGCTCACCTCGGCCGTGCTGCCGTTCGTCGCGCTGAGCGTGCTGTCCGCCCTCGGTGCGCCCGCGGTCTTCGTCGGCTCGGCGGTGCTCTTGGTGCTGCTCTGCCTGGACGTGGCGCTGCTGGGGCCGCGCAGCACGGGGCGGAGCCTGGAACGGATCTGAGGAGCCGCGGCCGCCTCTCCGGGGCGGGCCGTGCCGCGGATCAGTGAGCGTCCAGCGTCACCGTGAACGAGAAGCGGTCGCCCCGGTAGTGGATCAGGGCGACGTCCAGCACCCGGCCGGACTCGTCGTAGGTGACGCCGGTGTAGTGCAGGATCGGGCTGAGCAGTGGCACCCGCAGCAGCCGCGCGGTCTCCGGGTCGGCCAGTCGCGCCTCGACGGTGTCGGTGATCCGGCCGATCCGCAGGCCCACCGCGTCCCGCAGCACCTTCGTCATCGGCCAACGCTCCAGCTCCGCGAGGTCGATCCGGGCGGCGACGTCGGGGCGGACGTAGTTGCGCGCGTGGTTGGTCGGCTCCCCGGTCTCCTCGTCGCTGCGCAGCCGCCGGAAACCGGCCACCTCCGCCATGTCCGGGAAATACTCGGACAGTTCGGAGGGAACCGGTACCGGTCCGTGCTCCAGCAGGACGGTGCGCATCCCGGACTGCTGGGCCACGATCGCGTCCACCGACCCGAGCAGCCGCACCGGCGCACCGCGCCGCGCATGCGGCTCGATGAAGGTGCCCCGGCGCCGGTGCCGGCTGATCAGCCCCTCCTCCTCCAGCTCCTTGAGTGCCTGACGCATCGTCAGCACGCTGACGCCGTAGTGCGCCGCGAGTGCTTCCTCCGTCGGCAGCCGCAGCGGCGCCTCCGGGGAGCGGCCGAGTATGGAGGCGCGCAGGGACTGCGAGACCTGGTACCACAGCGGCAACTTGCGGTTCAGGGCGAGCGAGTCGGGAGCGAAGGTGGTCAAGGGCGTTCCCCGGTCTGCGGTGCGGGTCCCGGTGTTACGGGCGGAAGTGGCGCTGGAGACCCTGCCACACGCCGTCGTAGCCGCGCTGGAGGTGGTCGGCGTTCCGGGCCTGCTCGGTGAGGGTCAGCGGCCAGCGGGTCTCGAACATGAAGGCCAGCCCGTCGTCGACCTTCTGCGGGACCAGCTCCGCGGCACTGGCCCGCTCGAAGGTCTCCCGGTCCGGGCCGTGCGCCGACATCATGTTGTGCAGCGAGCCGCCGCCCGGGACGAAGCCCTGCGCCTTGGCGTCGTAGGCGCCCTCGATGAGGCCCATGTACTCGCTCATCACGTTGCGGTGGAAGTACGGCGGCCGGAAGGTGTCCTCGCCGACCAGCCAGCGCGGGGCGAAGACGACGAAGTCGACGCCCGCCAGCCCCGGGGTGTCGCTCGGCGAGGTCAGCACCGTGAAGATCGACGGGTCCGGGTGGTCGTAGCTGATCGAGCCGATGACGTTGAAACGGCGCAGGTCGTAGACGTACGGGACGTGGTTGCCGTGCCAGGCGACCACGTCCAGCGGCGAGTGGTCGTAGGTCGCGGTCCAGAGGTGGCCGCAGAACTTGTTGACCACCTCGACCGGCTCCTCGACGTCCTCGTAGGCGGCGGTCGGAGCGAGGAAGTCCCGGGCGTTGGCCAGCCCGTTGGCGCCGATCGGGCCGAGGTCGGGGAGCTCGAAGGGGCGGCCGTAGTTCTCGCAGACATAGCCGCGCGCGGTGGCGTCCAGCAGCTCGACCCGGAAGCGGACCCCGCGCGGGATCAGCGCCACCTGGCCCGGCTCGGCCCGCAGCAGCCCGAACTCGGTGCGCAGCAGCAGCCCGCCGCGCTCCGGCACGATCAGCAGCTCGCCGTCGGAGTCGCCGAACACCCGCCGTTCCATGGAGGTGTTGACGTGGTAAAGGTGCACCGCCATGCCCGTGCGCTGGGTGGCGTCGCCGTTGCCGCCCAGCGTCCACAGGCCGTCGACGAAGTCCGTCGGGTCGGCCGGCTCCGGCAGCGGGTCCCAGCGCAGGCGGTTGGGGTCGGGCAGGCACTCGGTGAACGGCGCGGAGCGGATCTCGCCGCGGTTGGCGCGGGCGAACGGCGGGTGCGCGGCCGACGGCCGGATGCGGTAGAGCCAGGACCGGCGGTTGTGGCGGCGCGGCTCGGTGAACGCCGAGCCGCTGAGCTGCTCGGCGTAGAGCCCGAGGGGGGCCCGCTGGGGGGAGTTGCGGCCCACCGGCAGCGCGCCGGGGACCGCCTCCGAACTGTGCTCGTTGCCGAAGCCGGAGGAGTACGCGAGGCCCTCGGCCGCCTTCCTCGCCTGCTCGTTGGCCGTACCTGTCATCACACGCTCCCGCCGCTCACGGAACCAGACGTCCACGGAATCCAAGGCACCACGGGATCCGGGACCGGCCCGGAATCCTATGCAAGACCTTAGGATTGCGTGGAGGGCGCGTCAACGACGGGATGCCGCCCTGTTGGGGCCTGTTCGCGCCACGTCCCTGTTCGAGCCACGTCGGGAACGCGCCGGAGCCCGGCCGAGGTGGCCGGATCGCCCCGCCCGGCGATCCCCGGCCCGTACGACGGGCAAGATGACCTCGTGCAGCCTTCGACGCCCCCGCCCGCCCCGCGGTCCGCCCCCGTCCCACAGCCCGCCGCCCCCGCGCCGTCCCCGCTCCGCCGGGCGCCCGTCCAGCGGCGCAGCGCCCAGCGCCTGGCCCGGATCCTCGACGCCTGCGCCGAACTGCTCGACGAGACCGGCTACGAGGACCTGAGCACCCGCGCGGTGGCCGGCCGCGCCGGTGTCCCGATCGGTTCCGTCTACCGCTTCTTCCCCAACAAACGCGCCATGGCCGAGGCGCTCGCCCACCGCAACCTCGACGCCTACGCGGACCGGATCAGCGCCCGGCTGGCCGCCCCCGGGCAGCCGCCGGGCTGGCGCGCAGCGATGGACGTGGTGATCGACGAATACCTGGCCATGAAGCGGACGGTGCCCGGCTTCGCCCTGGTGGAGTTCACCGTGCCGGCCCCGCGCGAGTCCCGGCAGGCCAACCACGAGGTCGCCGACCGGCTGCTGCGGCTGCTCGCCGGGCGGCTCGGTCTGGACCCCGCCGACGACCGGCTGCGCACCGTCTTCCTGGTCGGCGTGGAGACCGCCGACGCGCTGCTCCAGCTCGCCTTCCGCACCGACCCCGAGGGCGATCCGGAGATCGTCACGGAGACCAAGGAGCTGCTCCGGGCCTACCTGGCGCGCGATCTGGACGGTGCGGGCGTTGCGACCGGGGCAGACGCCTCTGCCAGGTCTGCCGACGGCAACGAAACTACCGGCGCTAGTTTGACCGGAGGCACCCTGGGAAGTGCCCCGGGGCACCCCTAAGGTGCCACCATCACCGGCCAGGGAGGACCACCGCGTGCAGCACCACGACACGATGTACATCGGCGGACGCTGGCGGCCCGCCGCGGGCAGCGGCACGATCGAGGTCGTCAACCCGGCCGACGAGCAGGTCATCGGCACCGTCCCGGCCGGCTCCGCCGAGGACGTGGACGCCGCGGTCCGGGCCGCCCGCGCCGCCCTGCCCGGCTGGGTCGCCACCCCGCCCGCCCGGCGCGCCGACCTGATCGCCGCCCTGCGCGACCAACTCGTCGCCCGGACCGAGGAGATCGCACAGACCGTCACCGCCGAACTCGGCGCGCCGCTCGCCTTCAGCCGGGCCGTGCACGCCGGGGTGCCGGTCGCGGTCTGCGGCTCGTACGCCGAACTCGCCCGCACCCACGCCTTCGAGGAGACCCTCGGCAACTCCACCGTGCTGCACGAACCGGTCGGCGTGGTGGGCGCGATCACCCCGTGGAACTACCCGCTGCACCAGATCGTCGCCAAGGTGGCCCCGGCGCTGGCGGCCGGCTGCACCGTCGTCCTCAAGCCCGCCGAGGACACCCCGCTGGTGGCCCGGCTGTTCGCCGAGTGCGTCGGGGCCGCCGGGATACCCGCCGGCGCCGTGAACGTCGTCACCGGGCTCGGCCCGGTCGCGGGCCGGGCGCTGGCCGAGCACGACGGCGTCGACCTGGTCTCCTTCACCGGCTCGACCGCGGTGGGCCGGACCGTCGGCGCGCTCGCCGGCGGCGCGGTCAAGCGGGTGGCCCTGGAACTGGGCGGCAAGTCCGCCAACGTCATCCTGCCGAGCGCGGACCTCGGCCGGGCGGTCGCGGTCGGCGTCGCCAACGTCATGGCCAACTCCGGCCAGACCTGCAGCGCCTGGACCCGGATGCTGGTGCACCGGGACCAGTACGACGAGGCCGTCGCACTGGCCGCCGCCGCGGCCGCCAAGTACGTCCCCGGCGAGCGGCTCGGCCCGCTGGTCAGCGCCCGCCAGCGGGACCGGGTGGTCGGCTATCTGGAACGCGGCGTCGCCGAGGGTGCCCGGCCCGTTGCCGGCGGCCCGCGTCCGCCCGAGGGCCCCGGCTTCTACGTCCACCCCACCGTCTTCGCCGACGTCACCCCGGAGATGACCCTCGCCCAGGAGGAGATCTTCGGCCCGGTCCTGACGGTGCTGCGCTACGAGGACGAGGACGACGCCGTGCGGATCGCCAACGGCACCGTCTACGGCCTGGCCGGCGCGGTCTGGGCCGGCGACGACGCCGAGGCGGTGGCCTTCGCCCGCCGGCTGGAAACCGGCCAGGTCGACATCAACGGCGGCCGCTTCAACCCGCTCGCCCCCTTCGGCGGGTACAAGCGGTCCGGGATCGGCCGGGAACTGGGGCCGCACGGCCTGAGGGAGTACCTCCAGACCAAGTCCCTCCAGTTCTGAGCCCGTTCCCGCGCCGAGCCCGTACGGGACGCCCGTCCGTACATCCGCCCGCCCCGCCACCAACGCCCCCAGGAGATCCCGTGGTCCGCGCCGCCGTCCTGCCCGCCGTCAACGCCCCGCTCCAGGTCACCGAGATCGAGCTGCCCGAGCCCGGCCCCGGACAGGTCCGGATCAGGCTCGCCGCCGCCGGCGTCTGCCACTCCGACCTCTCGCTGTCCAACGGGACGCTGCGCCAGCCGGCCCCGGCCGTGCTCGGCCACGAGGGCGCCGGCACCGTCACCGCCGTGGGGCCG
Organism: Streptomyces sp. S186; assembly: GCF_051603415.1. NCBI lineage: Bacteria > Bacillati > Actinomycetota > Actinomycetes > Kitasatosporales > Streptomycetaceae > Streptomyces > Streptomyces sp. S186. The sequence continues at coordinate 6,489,757 of NZ_CP193932.1, forward strand.
GACGTGACCGGGGTGGCGCCCGGCGACCGGGTGGTCCTCAACTGGGCGCCGTCCTGCGGCGACTGCCACTTCTGCGGACTGGCCGAGCCCTGGCTGTGCGCCGACGCCGGGCGGGCCGCCGGCGCCCCGTACGCCACCCTCGGCGCCGACGGCAGCGCGCTCTACCCCGGCCTGGGCACCGCCGCGTTCGCCGAGGAGACCGTGGTGCCCGCGCGCGCCGCGCTGCCGCTGCCGGACGGGATCCCGCTGGCCGACGCGGCCCTGCTCGGCTGCGCGGTGCTCACCGGCTGGGGCGCCGTCCACCACAGCGCCCGGGTCCGGGCGGGGGAGTCGGTGCTGGTCGTCGGCGTCGGCGGGGTGGGCCTGGCGACGCTTCAGGCGGCGCGGATCGCCGGGGCGGGCCCGATCGTGGCGGTGGACGTCTCACCGGCGAAGGAGGAACTGGCCCGCGCCGCCGGCGCCACCGACTTCCTGGTCGCCGACGGCCCGGCGTTCTTCGAGAAGGACGGCGCCAAGCGGGTCCGGGCGCTCACCGGCGGCGTCGGCGCCGATGTCGCGGTGGAGTGCGTGGGCCGCGCGGAGACCATCCGCGCGGCCTGGTCCGCCACCCGCCGCGGCGGCCGGACGACGGTGGTGGGCATCGGCGGCAAGGACCAGCAGGTCGTCTTCTCCGCCCTGGAACTCTTCTACTTCGGCCGCACGCTCTCCGGCTGCGTCTACGGCAACAGCGACCCGGCCCGCGACCTCCCGCTGATCGCCGAACACGTCCGCTCCGGCGCGCTCGACCTCTCCGCACTGGTCACCGACCGGATCGGACTGGACGGCATCCCGGCCGCGTTCGACGCGATGCTCGCCGGCAAGGGCGGCCGGGCCCTGGTGGTCTTCTAGGCCGTCCTGGCCCGTACTAGGCCACCACTCCGCCCTTGACGGCGGCCACGAAGGAGCCCCTCCACTGCCGGCCGTTCCCGTAACGGCCGGAACACGCAAGGTAGTTCGCGAGAAGCGTCGCCCGCGCGGAAACAGCCGCGCTTCACCTTTCCGGATGCTGGAGCGCCAGCCCGTCCACCAAGGCCCGCAGTCCGTCCTCGAACGCGCCCTCGTCCACCTGGCGTTGGTGCTCGGCGAGCAGGTGCGCCTGGCCGAGGTGCGGGTAGTCGGCGGGGTCGTACGCGCTCGGGTCGTCCACGAAGCCGCGGGCGAACGAGCCGAGCGCCGAGCCCGCGACGAAGTACCGCACCATCGCACAGACCCTGGTGGCCAGCGCGGGCGGCCAGCCCGCCGCCACCATGCCGCCGAAGGCCGCGTCGGCCATCTTCAGCCCGGCGGGCCGGCGGCCGGGGCCCTGCGCGAGGAACGGGACGATGTGCGGGTGGGCGGCGAGCGCCGCGCGGTAGGAGCGGGCCCAGGCGAGCAGGCCGGCCCGCCAGTCGGTGCCGGTCGCCAGGACAGAGACGTCGACCTGGGCGATGACGGTGTCGGCCACCGCGTCCAGGATCTCGTCCTTGGTCGTGAAGTGGTTGTAGAGGGAGGGGCCGCTGACGCCCAGTTCCGCCGCCAGCCGCCGGGTGGAGAGCGCTGCCAGCCCCTCCGCGTCGACCAGTGCCAGCGCGGTGGTGACGATGCGCTCGCGGCTCAGCAGGGGCTTGCGGGGTCGGGCCATGCCGCACATAGTAGGGGCTGCTCCGCAAAAACTAGCACCGCTAATTAATGCCGGCTTGATGCCGCTTGATGCCGCTCGTCAACGCTGATCCATGTCGCCGCACCTCCCGTTCCCGCCGACAAGGGGCCCGAGATGAACCTGGAGCTCACGCCCGAGCAGACCGCCGTACGCCGGCTCGCCGCGGGCTTCACCGACCGCGAGATCGTCCCGCACGCCACCGCCTGGGACCGCGCCGAGGAGGTCGACCCGGGCATCGTCCGGAAACTCGGCGACCTGGGCTTCCTGGGGCTGACCATCCCCGAGGAGTACGGCGGCTCCGGCGGCGACCACCTCTCCTATGTGCTGGTCACCGAGGAGTTGGGCCGCGGCGACTCCTCGGTCCGCGGCATCGTCTCGGTCTCCCTCGGACTGGTCGCCAAGACCCTCGCGGCCTGGGGCGACGAGGAGCAGAAGCGCGCCTGGCTGCCCCGGCTGACCTCCGGCGAGGCGCTCGGCTGCTTCGGCCTGACCGAGCCCGGCACCGGCTCGGACGCCGCGTCACTGACCACCCGGGCGGTCCGCGACGGCGCGCGCGGCGACTGGATCATCGACGGCGCCAAGATGTTCATCACCAACGGCACCCGGGCCGACCTCGTCCTGCTCTTCGCCCGGACCGGCGGCGCCCCCGGCCACAAGGGCATCAGCGCCTTCCTGATACCCACCGACACCCCGGGCCTGACCCGTCGCCCGATCCACGGCAAGCTCGGGCTGCGCGGCCAGGCGACGGCCGAACTCGTCCTGGAGGGCGTGCGGGTGCCCGCCGGCGCCCTGCTGGGCCCCGAGGGCAAGGGCTTCTCGGTCGCGATGTCCGCGCTGGCCAAGGGCCGGATGTCGGTCGCCGCCGGCTGCGTCGGCATCGCCCAGGCCGCGCTGGACGCCGCGCTCGGATACGCCGGGCAGCGTGAGCAGTTCGGCGCCCCGATCGCCGGGCGCCAGCTCGTCCAGGAGCTGCTCAGCGACATCGCGGTGGACGTGGACGCGGCGCGGCTGCTGACCTGGAGGGTGGCCGATCTGATCGACCGCGGCGAGCCGTTCGCCACCGAGGCGTCCAAGGCGAAGCTCTTCGCCTCCGAGGCCGCGGTCCGTGCCGCGAGCAACGCCCTCCAGGTCTTCGGCGGCTACGGCTACATCGACGAGTACCCGGTCGGCAAGCTGCTGCGCGACGCCCGCGTGATGACCCTCTACGAGGGCACCAGCCAGATCCAGAAGCTCCTCATCGGCCGCGCCCTGACCGGCGTCTCCGCCTTCTGACCGGCGTCGCCGCGTTCTGATCGACGTATCCGACTTCTGACCGGCCCGTCGGCCGCCGGCAGCCAGCCCGCCCATCGCCCGCTCCCGGGCAGCCGCCAGGCGACCCCTAAGCGCTTGCTCAGCAGCACGGTATGGTGTTCGATCCGGCAGAGGAAGGGCCCCTGGCGGAGCGTGCGGAGCGAGAGCGGGGAGAGGCGATGGGTGCGGCCGAGCGGGCGGCGGAGGAGAGCGGCGAGTGGTCCGACGTGACCCCGGACGCCGCGCGGCGGCTGGTCAGCGCGGCCGTCCAGGCGTTCGCCGAGCGCGGCTACCACGCCACCACCACCCGTGACATCGCCGGCCGCGCCGGCATGAGCCCTGCCGCGCTCTACATCCACTACAAGACCAAGGAGGAGCTGCTCTACCGCATCAGCGGCATCGGCCACGAGAAGGCCCTGCGCATCATGGGCGCCGCCGCCGAGGCCCCGGGCAGCGCCACCGACCGGCTCCGCGACGCGGTACGCACCTTCGCCCGCTGGCACGCCGAGCACCACACCACCGCCCGGGTCATCCAGTACGAACTGCAGGCCCTCGGCGCGGACCACTACGCCGAGATCGCCGCGCTGCGCCGCCGCACCGACCGTATGCTCCGGCAGATCATCCAGGACGGCGCGGACAGCGGGGAGTTCGCCGTGGACGACGTCCCCGGCACCACCCTGGCCGTGCTGTCGCTGTGCGTGGACGTCGCCCGCTGGTTCTCCGCCGAGGGCCCGCGCACGCCCGACGAGGTCGGCACCCTCTACGCCGACCTCGTCCTACGGATGGTCGGCGGCGCCACCTAGGCCAGGCCCTGCGGCCGCCGCCCCGGCTACCGGTGGAACCGGCTGCTACAGATGGAACGGGCTGCTACAGATAGAACCGGCTGACCGACTCCGCCACGCACACCGGCTTCTCCTCGCCCTCCCGCGCGACCGTGACCACCGTGGTGAGCTGTACCCCGCCGGTCACCTCGGCCACCTCCGCGATCCGGGCCCGGGCCCGCACTCGCGAGCCGACCGGGACGGTGGCCGGGAAACGCACCTTGTTGGTGCCGTAGTTGATGCCCATCTTCACGTTGTCCACCCGCAGCAGCTGCGGGACCAGGACGGGCAGCAGCGACAGGGTCAGATACCCGTGGGCGATGGTCGTGCCGAAGGGGCCGGCCGCGGCCTTCTCCTGGTCGACATGGATCCACTGGTGGTCGCCGGTGGCCTCCGCGAACAGATCGATCCGCTTCTGGTCGATCTCCAGCCAGTCACTGGGGCCCAGCTCCTCGCCGACCGCCGCCCGCAGTTCCTCGACCGACCCGAACACCCGGGGCTCTGCCATCCTCGTCCGCCTCCTCAGCCGTGCTACTAAGCGCTTGCTCAGTGTCTGCTCGCTCAGCATGCGAGGGCGGGCGCACGCTGTCAACGGCCCGGCCGTCGGCCGCCCCGGCGGATCCCCGGGCAGGCCGTAGGGTTGACGGCGTGCCTCAGCTTCCGTTCAAGGTCCATGAGCTCTCCGTCGGCCAGCTCTCCGCGCGCAGCGGCGCGGCCGTCTCCGCGCTGCACTTCTACGAGTCCAAGGGACTGATCAGCAGCACCCGGACGGCCGGCAATCAGCGCCGCTACACTCGCGAGACACTGCGCCGGGTCGCGTTCATCCGGGCCGCGCAACGGGTCGGGATCCCGCTCGCGGTGATCCGCGACGCCCTGGCGGAGCTGCCGGACGAGCGCACCCCCAACCGCGAGGACTGGGCCCGGCTCTCCGAGGTCTGGCGCACCGAACTCGACGAGCGGATCAGCCAGCTCGTCGAGCTGCGCGACCGGCTCACCGACTGCATCGGCTGCGGCTGCCTCTCGCTCCAGACCTGCGCGCTGTCCAACCCCTACGACAACCTCGGCGAACAGGGCCCCGGCGCCCGCCGACTACGGGTGGACCGCCGCACCGAGAACCCGCCGCCCCGCGTGCCGAAGGCCGCCACCGCGACCTGCGCCCCGGACACCCCCACCTGCACGCCCGGGAAACCGGAGCAGCACCAGGAGCCCTGACGGTCAGCAGCCCACGTACACCAGCCCCCACCCACCGTCTTCATGACCTCCAACGGGAGGGGACGGGTCGGAGGGGCAGGGGTGTGCCGGACGTAAAGCGAAGCAGTCCGGCACACCCCTGCCCCGGAGGCCCGTCACCGCGGCCGAACAGCCCCGCGCAGCGGACCGGCGATGCGCCGAAGGCGCAAAGACGAACCCCTCACGGCGGGACAGCCGACAACGTGGGAGGCCGTCACCACATCATCGGCTTACGATGCGCCCAAGGCCGCGCCGCCTCCAACTGCGCCGACAGCGCGATCAGCGTGGCCTCGTCGCCATAGCGGCCGGCCAGCATCACGCCGATCGGCAGCCCCTCGGCGTTCCAGTGCAGCGGGACGCTGACCGCGGGCTGCCCGGTGATGTTGGACAAGGCGGTGAACGGCGTGAAACGGCCGACCGCGGCGAACTCCGCCTGCGGATCGTCGTCGTCGCGCAGCGCGCCGACCGGGTGCGGCGGCGCGGCCAGGGTGGGGGAGAGGATCACGTCATAGCCGGTGCCGGGCGGCATGAGGTCGTCGGCGACGGTCTGGGCGAGGGCCCGGAAGGCGTAGAGGGAGGTGGCGAGGTCGGTGCCGGGGACCTCGCGGCCGCGGGCCCGCAGATAGCGGGTGAGCGGCATCAGCAGCTCCTCGCCCTCCGGCGGGACGGGGCGGATGGCGGCCATCACCGACCAGGCCCGGGTGAAGGCGTGCAGGATCCGGTCGTCGACGGGGAAGGTCAACTCTTCGGCGTGGTGGCCGAGTTCGCCGAGCAGTGCGGCGGTCTCCGCGACCGCGGTGCGGCAGTCGGGGTGCACCTCGACGTCCGGGAGCGGCGCCTGGTCGAGCACCGCGATCCGCAGCCGGCCGGGGTCCCGGCGGACCTGGCCGGCGAAGGTCTCGCCGGGCGGCAGGGAGGGCGCGGCATACGGGTCGCCGGGCAGGGTGCCGGCCATCACGTCCAGCAGCGCGGCCGCGTCGGCGACCGTACGGGCCAGCGGGCCGGAGGTGCTCAGGCCCGTCACGTCGTGCAGCAGGGGGCCGTCGCTGACCCGGCCGCGGCTGGGCTTGATGCCGTAGAGCCCGCAGGCCGACGCCGGGATGCGGATCGAACCGCCGCCGTCGCTGCCCTGCGCGACCGGTGCCAGCCCGCCGGCCACCGCCGCGGCCGCCCCGCCGCTGGAGCCGCCCGCCGAGCGCTCCAGGTCCCAGGGGGTGCGGGCGGGCGGGGCGAGGGCGTTCTCGGTGTAGCAGGGCAGTCCGAACTCGGGGGTGTTGGTCTTGCCCAGCAGGATCGTGCCGGCCCGGCGCAGCGCGGCGGTGATGTGGTCGTCGATCTCCGGGACGTAGTCGGCCAGCGCGGCCGAACCCATCGTGCAGCGCACCCCGGCGACCTGGCTGAGGTCCTTCACGGGCACCGGGACGCCGTGCAGCGGCGGCAGCGCGCTGCCCTGGCGGCGGGCGGCGACGGCCTCGCTCTCGGCCTCCGCGGCCTGCTTGCGGGCGATCTCCGGGGTACGGGTGAGGAAGGCGCCCAGGGTGTCGTCCAGCCGCTCGATCCGCGTGAGGTAGTGCTCGGTGAGCTCGACGGGGGAGAGCTCCCCGGTCCGGATCTCCTCGGCCTGTTCGAGCGCGGTCAGGTCGTGTAGTTCGGCCATGGACGTCCACCCTCTCGTCGGGGCCCGCGCGGCCCGGGTGCCGTGCGGGCGGGACGGGCCGGCGCCGGGGCGCGGGTCCGCCGGTGATCAGCCTGACAGCATTTGTTTCAGTTTGCGGCACGGCTCTGCGGGATGGCTCGTAAAGGGCCGTGAGGGGTGAGGCGGGCGCCGCGAGGCCGGGTGGCGGCCACGGGGAGGCGGGGTGTGGACGGCGTCCCCCGCGCCGACCGCCCGGCACCGCGGGGCCACGGGCCCGCCCGCGCCGCCGCGCGGCGCCCCGCACGCCTCAGGCGCCGGACCCCCCACCCCCCAACGCCACGGCACACGCCACCAGTTGGGCGTTCCCAACCGCCGGTGACCCATCGGCCAGCGCCAACGTGTCCTCGATGCCTATGCGGCTGGCCAGCCCCAGCTCCCCGGCCAGCCGCAGCACCGGCCAGGCGCCGCCGTCGTAGCCGTGCAGCAGCACCGGGCGGCCGTGCGGGATACGCGCCAGCTCGGCAAGCAGCGCGCGGGCGGTGGCCGGCGCGGTGCGCGGGTCGGTGTCGTCGATGACCTCGGCCAGCACCCGCAGCACCCGTGGCGCCAGCGGGGAGGCGGCGAAGCGGGCGGCGGCGGCCGTCCCGGCCCAGATGCCCGCCTCGACGCCGACGCCGCGGGCCAGCAGCGCGGCGGCGACGGTGTCGGCGCCGTCCTCGTGCCAGTTGACCGAGGCGTGATCGGGGAGCACCGTCCACGACGCGATCTGCTCGGCCCGGCGCGCGGGGTCGGGCTCGGCCCAGGCGCCGGTCGTCACGCCCACCGGCACGTCCACCGCCTCCCGAATAGCCGTCAGGGCCGGACCGACCACGTTGGGCGAGAGGGAGTCCTGCCCGCACGGGGTCTTGGGGTGGACGTGGACGTCCTGGGCACCGGCCGCGACCGCCTGCCGCGCCGACTCCGCGAGCGCGGCCGGCGACAGCGGCACCACACCCGAATCGGCCGCCGTCCGAGCGCCGTTGAGACACACCTGAAGCATCTGAAGCATGGTTCCGATGATGACAGACGGGTCCGACAGTCCGCCCTGTGCGGGGTGCGAGGCGCCGCGCGGAAGGGGCTCAGGCGGCTGCGAAGGTTTTCGCGCCGGGCACCCCGGCGGCCGTGTGCAGCGCCTCCGGGGTCAGCGCGGACGCCGGGGCGAGCACTCCGCACTCCCGGCAGGCCGGCCCGGGCGCCGGGCAGCCGCCCGGGCCGGGGACCCACGCGAAGCGGGTGCCGCCGCAGACCGGGCAGTCGCGGCGCGGGCGTCCCGCCTCCATCGCCGCGATCATGCGGCGCAGCACCTCGGAGAGGCGGGCCGCCGGGTGCCGCTGCGCGGAGACGCAGGGCACGATGTCGTAGCCGCCCCAGGTGCGGCGGTGCCACTCGTCGAGGGTGCCGGGCTGGCGGATGCCGTGGTGCTTCTCGCGGCGGCGCCGGGCGGCGAACTCCTCCTCGTAGGCGAGCCAGAGGGCACGTGCCTCCTCCAGCTCGGCCAGCGCGGCCACCAGCCGCGCCGGGTCGGGTTCGCGGTCGTGGGTGGCGAATCCGGCCCGGGTGCACAGATGGTGCCAGGTCGCGCGGTGCCCGTATGGAGCGAAGCGCTCCAGGCACTTGCGCAGCGCGGTACGCCGCCGAACGGTGACGAGTCGCGGATCGCGGACCTGTTCTGCGAGGGCTCTGAAACCGGCCATGGTGCTTCCACCTCCGAGGAGGATCCCGATTGGACAGGGAATGGACGTGGGCGCCTGCCACCTGGATCCATCGAATTCTTTTGCGGTTTTGGGTGGCGATGTGACGCGGTGTCCTGCCGCCCGGCGCACCCAACCGCCTTCCCGCTGTGGGAAATTCAAAAAGGTGACTGTTGTTCATCTTCCCGTCACGAGTAACCGACGGTAACGTCCGGCGCACCCTCCCCGCGCTCCGGAAGAGCAGGGGCCCCTCCGAGGAGCAGGAATGCAACGACGTACCGGAAGGCTCAGGGCCGCCGCGGCGGCTGCCCTGTTCGCCCTGGGTGCCACGTTCTTGGCACCGCCCCCCACCGCGGCCGCGACTGCGCCGCACGACGCCGACGACTACTGCCAGGGCCAGTGCGCGGACATCCTGCCGCCCGGCGCGACGGGCAACGCGACCCTGATGCAGATCCTCGGCAACAAACTGTTCGGCACCCACCCGGCGCACTCCACCGACCAGATCGCGCCCTACAACGCCCTGGCCGGCGGCTACCGTTCGCTCACCGACGACACCCTCACCGACTTCTTCAACGACGCCTCCTTCGGCGTCCCCCAGGACCAGGTCGGCTCGGTCACCAGGCCCCGCACCGACGTCACCATCACCCGCGACAGGAAGACCGGCGTCCCGCACATCAAGGGCACCACCCGCTACGGCACCGAGTACGGCGCCGGCTACGCCGCGGGCCAGGACCGGCTGTGGCTGATGGACCTCTTCCGGCACATCGGACGCGGTGAGCTGACCTCGTTCGCCGGCGGCGCCCCCGCCAACCAGGGCCTGGAGCAGCAGTTCTGGCCCTCCGCCCCGTACACCGAGGCCGACCTCCAGGCGCAGGTCGACGCCATCCGCGACAACAACGGCGCCCGCGGCAAACAGGCCATGGCGGACGCCCAGGCATACGTGGACGGCATCAACGCCTATCGGGAGCAGTCGAAGAACGGGCGCTACTTCCCCGGTGAGTACGTCCTCACCGGCCATATCGACGCGATCACCAACAAGGGCGAGATCGCCCCGTTCAAGCTCACCGACCTGATAGCCCTGGCCTCCGTCGTCGGCGGCCTCTTCGGCAACGGCGGCGGCGGAGAGGTCCCGTCCGCCCTCGCGCTGCTCTCCGCCCAGCAGAAGTACGGCCCGGAGAAGGGCACCAGGGTCTGGGAGTCCTTCCGCGAGCGGAACGACCCCGAGGCGGTCAAGACCCTGCACGACGGCCAGAGTTTCCCCTACGCCGGCAAGCCCGCCAGAGCCAGGGGCACCGCGCTGCCCGACCGCGGCTCGGTCACCCCCGAACCGCTGGTCTTCGACCGCACCGGCGCCGCCGCCTCCAAGAGCGCCACCCCGCCCCGCGATCCGGTCCGGGCCCCCGGGAAGTACCGCAAGCTGGAGGGCCTCTTCAAGGACGGCGTGCTGCCCAAGGGGAGCTTCGACCCGACGCAGCACCGGGGGATGTCCAACGCCCTGCTGGTCTCCGGCAAGCACACCGCGAGCGGCCACCCGGTCGCCGTCTTCGGCCCGCAGACCGGCTACTTCGCGCCTCAACTGCTGATGCTCCAGGAGATCCAGGGCCCCGGCATCAGCGCCCGCGGCGCCTCGTTCGCCGGCGTCGGGATGTACGTCCAGCTCGGCCGCGGCCAGGACTACGCCTGGAGCGCCACCTCCGCCGGCCAGGACATCACCGACACCTACGCCGTCGACCTGTGCAACCCGGACGGCTCCGCGCCCACCAGGGACTCCGCCTCCTACCGCTACCACGGCCGGTGCCTGCCGATGGAGAAGCTGGAGCGCACCAACTCCTGGAAGCCCACCATCGCCGACCCCACCGCGGCCGGCTCCTACCGGATGCAGGTCTTCCGCACCCGGTACGGCATCGTCACCCACCGCGCCACCGTCGGCGGCAAACCCGTCGCCTACACGGCGCTGCGCTCCACCTACCGCCACGAGGCCGACTCCATCATCGGCTTCCAGATGTTCAACGACCCGTCGTACGTCCACGACGCCCGGAGCTTCCAGCAGGCCGCCCGGCACATCGGCTACGCCTTCAACTGGTTCTATGCCGACTCCCGCGACATCGCGTACTACAACAGCGGACTCAACCCCGTCCGCAACCCCGACGTCGACGCCGCGCTGCCCGTCCGGGCCGAACCGGCCTACGAGTGGCGGGACTTCGACCCGGCCACCAACACCGCCGCCTACACCCCGCCCGCCCAGCACCCGCACTCCGTCGACCAGGACTACTACGTCTCCTGGAACAACAAGCAGGCCAAGGACTACGACTCGGCCGGCTTCGGCAACGGCCCGGTGCACCGCGCCAACCTCCTCGACGACCGGGTGCGCGCCCTCACCAAGGAGGGCGGGGTCACCCGGGCCGCCCTCACCCGGGCAATGGCCGACGCCGCCCTCACCGACCTGCGCGGCGAGGACGTCCTGCCGCGGCTGCTGCGTGTCCTGGACAGCAAGCCGGTCACCGACCCGGCGCTGCGCACCGCGGTGCAGCGGCTGGACGCCTGGCGCAAGGACGGCGCCCAGCGCCGCGAGACCACCCCCGGCGCGCACACCTACGCCCACGCCGACGCGGTCCGGCTGATGGACGCGTGGTGGCCGCTGATGGTCAGGGACGTCTTCCGGCCCGGCCTCGGCGCCGGCCTCTACGATGCGCTGAACGCCAACCTCGCCATCGACGAGTCCCCGTCGGCCGGCCACGGTCCCACCGGAGCGCACGCCGGATCGGCCTTCCAGTACGGCTGGTGGAGCTATGCCGACAAGGACCTGCGCGCGGTGCTCGGCGACCGCGTCCAGGGGCCGCTCGCCGCACGCTACTGCGGCAACGGCGACCTCGCCGCCTGCCGCGACACCCTCCTGGCCACCCTGCGGCAGGCCGACGCCCGCACCGCCGAGCAGGTCTACCCGGGCGACGACAACTGCAAGGCCGGCGACCAGTGGTGCGCGGACGCCATCGTCCACCGCGCCGTGGGCGGCCTGACCCACGACAAGATGAGCTGGCAGAACCGCCCCACCTACCAGCAGGTGGTGGAGTTCCCCGCCCACAGGTAGACAGGCGGCGGCGCGAAACGACATGAACGGAACGAAGCCGGGTCCTGGGGTGCCAACATCCCAGGGCCCGGCTGCGTTTCCCCCGGCCCCGCCACCACCGTGAACACCGGCGCCACCGGGAATTCCGGTACGGCTATGCTGCTCCTTCCTGAATTCGGGGGAAGGAAATTCGGGGGAAGGAAAAGCGAGTAGGGGCGCATGACCGAGACAGGTCCGCAGCAGAACCCAGGTGTGCAGCAGAACTCGGGGGCGCGGCAGAACCCGGGGTCGCGGCAGTTTCCGGCGGAGCTGCTCGACACCACGATGGACCAGCTGCGGACGCTGATCACGGTGCACGAGGCGGGCACCGCGCTGGGCGCGGCCCGCCGGCTGGGCCGCGAGCAGTCCAGCGTGCAGAAGCAGCTCGACACCATGAACCGCACCTTCGCGGCGCTCTGCGGCGAGGAGTTGGTGCTCAAGCAGGGCCGGGGCCGCGACGCGCTGTTCACCGCCACCGGCGAGGCCCTGGTCGAACTGGCCCGGCGCACCCTCGGCGAGTGGTCCGCCGGCGTCCACGACGCCCGCCGCCGGCTCGGCCGCACCCTCTCCGTGGGCACCACCCGCTACACCCTCGGCTTCCTCCTGGACGCCGTGGAGTACGTCAGCGCGGACTTCGACCGCGAGGGCGTCGACCTGAAGATCACCCACGTCCGCACCGCCGACCTCTTCACCAGGCTCCGCTCCCAGGAACTGGACCTGGTCTGCGGCAGCGTCGTGGTCACCGAGGGCGAGGAGGCCGCCCAACTCGCCCCGTACGAGGTGATGGAGTGGCGGCGCAGCGGGCTGTCCCTGCTGACGAACCTGCCGCCGGAGCGGCTGCCCGCCGGCCCGTTCCCGGCCGGCGAACTGCCGCGGCTGCCGCTGGTGCTCTCCACCGGCGGGCTCATCGACCGCTTCCTGACCGCCTGGTACGGCACCGACTACCGCCAGAAGCTGACCGTCGCCGCCGAGATAGAGGCCGCGCACTACGGTTTCGAGCTGCTCCGCTCGGGCGTGGTCAGCGGCGCGATGCCGGTCACCCGGGGCCTGGGGGAGGCCGCGTCGGACGGCCACCTCCCGGAGGCCGAGGGGCTGCGCACCCTGGAGGTCGCCGGGGACGTCGGCCCCCGGACGGAGGTCCTCGTCGGCGTCTTCACCCGGCGCGGCGAGCGGGGCTCCTACGGTCCTGAGCACCCGCTCAACCGCCTCTGGGAGGCGCTCTCCTGGGAGAGCGAACGCTGGTGGCTCCGGCCCTGACCGCCCCCTCCGGCCCGCCGCCCCGGGGGCCGCCGCTCAGCCCAGGAGTTCCCGCTCCCGGGTCTCCGGCAGCGCCAGTACGCACCCCAGCGACACCAGCGCCATCGCGCTCACGTACCAGCCCACCGACGCGGAGCCGAACGCCGCCTGCAGCCGGGTGGCGAACAGCGGCGCGACCGCCCCGCCCAGCACCCCGCCCAGGTTGTAGGCGAGCGAGGCGCCCGAGTAGCGGACGGTGGTCCCGAACAGCTCCGGCAGATAGGCGCCCATCGGGCCGTAGATCACGCCCATGCAGAACAGCGCGCCGCCGACGCCCAGCGCGATCAGCACCGGCTGCCGGGTGTCCAGCAGCGGGAAGAGTGCCGGTCCCCACACCACGGCGAGCCCCGCGCCGCCCAGTACCAGCTTCCGGCGCCCGATGCCGTCGGAACGGGTCGCGGCCAGCCAGGTGCCCGCCGCCAGGAACAGGCAGGCGACCAACGAGAGCCCGAGCATGGTGGTACGGGAGACACCCAGGGTGCCGGTGGCGTACGCGAGGCAGTAGGTGGTGGCGGTGTAGAACAGTCCGTACGCGACGATCATCCCGCCGGCGCCCAGCAGCAACTCCCGTGGATGCCGCCGCAGGACGTCCACGGCCGGCACCCGGCCGGCCTCCTGCGCGTCCCGCACCTTCGCGAAGACCGGCGTCTCGCTGATCTTCAGCCGGACGAACAGCCCCACCCCGACCAGCAGGAACGACAGCAGGAACGGCACCCGCCAGCCCCACGAGCGGAACGCCGCGTCGCTCATCGCCTCGGACAGCAGCCAGAACACCCCGGTCGCCGCGAAGAACCCCACGGACGGCCCCAGTTGGGGGAACGCGGCGTACAGCCCGCGCCGGGCGCGCGGCGCGTGCTCGACGGCCAGCAGCGCCGCCCCGCCCCACTCGCCGCCCAGCCCGATGCCCTGGAGGAACCGCAGCAGGATCAGCACCAGCGGAGCCCAGATCCCCCACGTCCCGTAGCCGGGCAGCAGCCCGACGCACGCCGTCGACAGCCCCATCAGCAACAGCGAGGCGACCAGCACCGACTTGCGCCCGACCCGGTCGCCGAAGTGCCCGAACACCAGCGACCCGAGCGGCCGCGCGGCGAACGCCACCGCGTAGGTGGAGAACGAGGCGAGGGTGGCGTTGACCGGGTCGAGCGTCGGAAAGAACGCCTTGTTCAGCACCAGCGCCGCGGCCGTGCCGTAGATGTAGAAGTCGTAGAACTCGATGGCCGTCCCGATGAACGAGGCCACGGCAACCCGCCGCAGACTCTCCCCACCGGTCGCCTTCTCGACCGGTGCGTCCGCCGGTCTCGCTGATGTCGCGTCACTGTGCACGAGCCGCACTCTCACGGTCGATGCAGACGGCAGTCAATAGGTGAATTGGTCCATCTTGGATGGTGAGATGTCGGGCACGACCCACCCGTGGCCTGCGCTCACCGGTATCGCAGATACCGCTCCCGCACCGCCCGGAAGCGTCTCAGCCCGTCCTGCCAGGACTCGGTGATCTCGTCGAGGCCGGCGCCCGCGTCGATCAGGGTGCGGACGGTGTCGGTGCCGGTCAGGTGGTCGAAGTGGTCGGGGAGCCAGGCGAAGCCCTTCCAGAGGCGTCTGGCGGTGAGCAGGAGGCCGAGGCCGGTGCGGATCGGGTCGAAGACGGTGCGGTCGTGGACGTGGAGTTGAAGCCCGCCGATCGTCTTTCCCTGGAACTTGGAGAAGGTGGGGGCGAAGTACGCCTCGCGGAAGTGGACGCCGGGCAGGCCCAGTTCGGTGGCGGCGTCGGCCCAGCGGTGGTCCAGGCCCTCGGCGCCGAGGAGTTCGAAGGGGCGGGTGGTGCCGCGGCCCTCGGAGAGGTTGGTGCCCTCGAAGAGGCAGGTGCCGGAGTAGACCAGGGCGGTGTCGGCGGTGGGCATGTTGGGGCTGGGGGGCACCCAGGGGAGGCCGGTGGCGTCGAAGAAGTCGCCGCGGCGCCAGCCGGTCATGGCGACGGTCTCCAGCGCCACCGGCCGTCCGGCGGCCCGCGGCACGAAGACGTCGTTGAAGAGCAGCGCCAGTTCCACCACCGTCATGCCGTGTGCCTGGGCGATCGGCTCCCGGCCGACGAAGGAGGCGAACCGCCGGTCCAGGACGGGGCCGGCCGCGGCGCGGCCGGTCACCGGGTTGGGGCGGTCGAGCACCACGAACCGCTTGCCCGCCAGGACGGCCGCCACCATGCAGTCGTAGAGCGTCCAGATGTAGGTGTAGAAGCGGGCGCCGACGTCCTGGATGTCGAAGACGACGGTGTCCACCCCGGAGGCGGTGAAGATGCCGGCCAGTTCGCGGCCGCTCTTGTCGTAGGTGTCGTAGACGGGCAGGCCGGTGGCCGGGTCGTCGTAGCGGCCCTCGGAGCCGCCGGCCTGGGCGGTGCCCCGGAAGCCGTGCTCCGGGCCGAAGATCGCGGTGAGCCGGACCCGGGGGTCGGCGTGCATCACGTCCACGATGTGCCGGACCGCCCGCCGCGCGGTGGTGACGCCGGTGGGGTTGGTGACGATGCCCACCCGCTGCCCGTCCAGGAGTTGGTAGCCGTCGGCGGCCAGGCGGTCGAAGCCGGTGCGCACCCGGCGCCGGGTGCCGGTGCCCGGCGCGGCCTGGGCGGGGGCCGGGCCCGCGGTGACCGCCGCCGCGGCCGCCCCGGTCGCCGCCAGCTGCCCCAGCAGAACACGTCTCGACAGAGCCATGCGCACACCTCCGTGAGCGGTGGTCGACCCGATGAGTGTCGTGTGCACGCTAACGCGGTCGGGGCGGGTACGGAACGCGCCCGGCCGTGACGGAAAACAGAGGCTTCCGCCGAGACATACCGACTGGTTAGTCTGCCCCTGCCGGTGCGCCGGCGTGACCGGTGCGCGGACGCAAACCAGGGCGACGACCGAGGGAGACACCGCGTGGCAGCCGTACGGGACAAGGCCGTTGTCGTAACCGGAGCGGGCGGAGGGATCGGCGCCGCACTCGCCCGCCGGTTCGCCGCCGAGGGCGCCCGGGTCGTGGTCAACGACCTGGACGAGGCCAAGGCGCGCAGGACCGCGGAGGAGATCGGGGCGGTCGCCGTCCCCGGCGACGCCTCCGGCATCGTCGGCCCGGCCCGCGAGGTGCTCGGCGGCGCCATCGACGTCTTCTGCGCCAACGCCGGCGTCGGCACCGGCGGCGGCCCCGAGGCACCCGAGGACGACTGGGCGCTGGCCTGGGATGTCAACGTGATGGCCCATGTGCGGGCGGCGCGCGAACTGGTGCCGGAGTGGCTGGCGCGCGGCAGCGGCCGCTTCGTCTCCACGGTCTCCGCGGCCGGCCTGCTCACCATGATCGCCGCGGCCCCCTACAGCGTCACCAAGCACGGCGCCCTCGCCTTCGCCGAGTGGCTGTCGCTGACCTACCGCCACCGCGGCATCGAGGTGCACGCCATCTGCCCGCAGGGCGTGCGCACCGACATGCTCGCCGCCACCGGCGCCGCCGGCGACCTCGTCCTGGCCCCGACCGCCATCGAACCGGACGCGGTCGCCGACGCGCTCTTCGCCGCCATGGACGCGGGCCGCTTCCTGGTCCTGCCGCACCCGGAGACGGCCGGCCACTACACCGCCCGCGCCACCGCCCCGGACCGCTGGCTGACCGGGATGAACCACCTCCAGCAGAAGCTGGAGGCACGGGAGGGGGAGGCCCGGTGACCGCCTATCAGGACAAGCCGTGGCTGGCCCTGCTCACCGACGCCCAGCGCGCCCCCGTCCAGCCGCCGCCCTCCCCGCTGCATGCCTTCCGCGCCGCGGCCCGCCGCGCCCCCGACCGCACCGCGCTCGCCTACTTCGATGGCCGGATCTCCTACGCCGAGACCGACGCGCTTTCCGACGGCCTCGCCGGCCACCTCGCCGCCCGCGGCCTCCGGCCCGGCGACCGCGCCGTGGTCATGCTCCAGAACACCCCGCACTTCGTGCTCGCGGCGCTCGCCGTCTGGAAGGCCGGCGGCGTGGTCGTCCCCGTCAACCCCATGTACAAGGCGGCGGAGACCCGGCACATCCTCGACGACGCCGAGGTCACCGCCGTCCTCTGCGCGGACCACACCTGGGCCGGCTTCCTGCGCGCCACCGCCGCCGACGCGCCCTCCGTCCGGATCGCGTTCACCGCCGACGAACGCGGACTCCAGACCCGCGACGACCCCCGCGTCCTGCGCGGCGAACCGGCCGGCCCCCAGGGCGGCGCCGACGACCTGCTCACCGCCGCCCGGACCGGCGGACCGGCCCCCGCCGCCCCCGAACCGGCCGCCGACGACATCGCGCTCATCAGCTACACCTCCGGCACCAGCGGCACCCCCAAGGGCGCCACCAACACCCACGGCAACATCAGCTACAACGCCGAACGGATGCGCACCGGCCTCGAACTCCCCGACGGCGCCACCTACTTCGCGCTCGCCCCGCTCTTCCACATCACCGGCATGGTCTGCGAACTGGCCGCCTGCCTCGCCAACACGGGCACCCTGGCGCTGGCCCACCGCTTCGAGGCCGGCACCGTCCTGGACGCCTTCCTGGAACACCGCCCGGCCTTCACCGTCGGCCCGTCCACCGCCTACATGGCGCTGATGGCCCACCCGGACGTCACCCCCGGGTACTTCACCTCCTTCCGGACCATGAGCTCCGGCGGCGCCCCGCTGCCGCCGGCCCTCGTCGAGAAGTTCCGCACCGCCTTCGGCCCGCACCTCCACAACGGCTACGGCCTGACCGAGTGCACCGCGCCCTGCGCCACCGTCCCGCCCGGCAAGGAGGCGCCGGTCGACAAGGTCTCCGGCACCCTCGCGGTCGGCGTCCCCGACCCGCAGACCGTCGTGCGGATCATCGACGAAGCCGGCCATGACCTGCCGTTCGGCGAACAGGGCGAGATCGCGGTCCGCGGCCCGCAGGTCGTGCCCGGCTACTGGCGCCGCCCGGACGCCACCGCAGAGGCCATCCCGGACGGCGAACTGCGCACCGGCGACATCGGGTTCATGGACCGCGACGGCTGGCTGTACGTCGTCGACCGCAAGAAGGACATGATCAACGCGTCGGGTTTCAAGGTCTGGCCGCGCGAGGTCGAGGACGTCCTCTACGCCCACCCCGCCGTGCGCGAGGCGGCCGTCGTCGGCGTGCCCGACCCCTACCGCGGCGAGACCGTCAAGGCGTACGTCAGCCTGCGCCCCGGCGCGTCCCCTGACCCCGCCGAGCTGGCCGCCTACTGCAAGGAGCGGCTCGCCGCGTACAAATATCCGCGGGTGGTGGAGATCCTGCCGGAGCTTCCCAAGACCGCGAGTGGCAAGATCCTTCGACGGGAGCTGCGCCGGCGCGCATGAAGGAGCGCAGGCCGGTGCGCAGGACGGACGCGCGTCGGTGCGCACGGCGGACGCGGGCGGGCGCCCATGATGGACGCGGGCAGGCGCCCATGACGGACGCGTGAGGAACAGAGGAACGGTGAGGGCGATGGCCGGCATCAAGGACGGCGCGGGCAACGGGAGCGGTACGGCGAAGCCCGTCGCGCAGCGGCTGCTGGCCACCGCCACCAGGCTCTTCGCGGAGCAGGGCTACGACCGTACCTCGGTGCAGGAGATCGTCGACGCGGCGGGCGTCACCAAGGGCGCCCTCTACCACTACTTCGGTTCCAAGGAGGACCTGCTCCACGAGGTCTACGGCCGGGTGCTGCGGCTCCAGCAGGAGCGGCTGGACCACTTCGCGGACGCCGACGCTCCGGTGGAGCGACGGCTGCGGGACGCCGCCGCCGACGTCGTGGTCACCACCATCGAGAACCTCGACGACACCAAGATCTTCTTCCGCTCGATGCACCATCTGAGCCCGGAGAAGGACAAGCAGGTGCGAGCCGAGCGGCGGCGCTACCACGAACGGTTCCGGGCGCTCATCGAGGAGGGCCAGCGCACCGGGGTCTTCACCGCCGACGTCCCCGCCGACCTGGTCGTCGACTACCACTTCGGCTCGGTGCACCACCTGGGCACCTGGTACCGCGAAAACGGCCCCCTCACCCCACAACAGGTCGCCGACCACCTGGCCGATCTGCTGCTGCGCGCGTTGCGCCCCTGACGGGCCCCACGGTCCTTTGCCCCGCCGCTACACGTACCGCTTGATCTCCCGCCGTGCCAGTGACCGCTGATGGACCTCGTCGGGGCCGTCCGCCAGGCGCAGCGTACGGGCGGCGGCCCACAGTTCCGCCAGCGGGAAGTCCTGGCTCACCCCGCCCGCGCCGTGCAGCTGGACCGCCTTGTCGAGGATGTCCACGACCGTGCGCGGAGTGGCGATCTTGATGGCCTGAATCTCGGTGTGCGCGCCCTTGTTGCCGACGGTGTCCATCAGCCAGGCGGTCTTCAGCACCAGCAGCCGCAGCTGCTCCACCGCCACCCGGGCGTCCGCGATCCACTCCTGGACCACGCCCTGCTGCGCCAGCGGCCGGCCGAACGCCGTACGGGCCACCGCCCGCCGGCACATCAGCTCGATGGCCCGCTCGGCCATCCCGATCAGCCGCATGCAGTGATGGATCCGGCCGGGCCCCAGCCGCGCCTGTGCGATGCCGAAGCCGCCGCCCTCCTCGCCGATCAGATTGCCGACCGGCACCCGGACGTCCTCGAAGAGCACCTCCGCGTGCCCGCCGTGGTGGTGGTCCTCGTAGCCGTAGACCCGCATCGCGCGCTTCACCGTCAGCCCGGGGGTGCCCCGCGGCACCAGCACCATCGACTGCTGGCGACGGATGTCCGCACCGTCAGGGTCGGTTTTGCCCATCACGATGAAGATCCGGCACAGCGGGTTCATCGCCCCGGAGATGTACCACTTGCGGCCGTTGATGACGTAACTGTCGCCGTCCCGCTCGATCCGGGTCTCGATGTTGGTGGCGTCCGACGAGGCCACCTCCGGCTCGGTCATCGCGAACGCCGACCGGATCTCACCCGCCAGCAGCGGCTCCAGCCACCGCTTCTTCTGCTCGGCGTCGCCGAACTGCGCCAGCACCTCCATGTTGCCGGTGTCCGGCGCCGCGCAGTTCAGCGCGGTGGGCGCCAACTGCGGGCTGCGGCCGGTGATCTCGGCCAGCGGCGCGTACTGGAGGTTGGTCAGCCCCGCGCCGTACTCCTCGTCCGGCAAGAAGAGGTTCCACAGGCCCTGCCGACGGGCCTCGGCCTTGAGCTCCTCCACGACCGCCGGGGTGTCCCACGGCGAGGCCAGCGCGGCCCGCTGCTCCTCCGCGACCCGCTCGGCCGGGTACACGTGCTCGGCCATGAACGCCTCCAGCCTGGACCGCAGTTCCTCGGTACGGGCGTCGAATGCGAAGTCCATCGGTGCCTCAGCCTTCCTTGAGAGTGGTCAGTCCGCGAGAGTGGTCAGTCCGCGGTCGATGAAGACGGGCACCAGCTCGCCGATCCGGTCGAAGCCCGCGCCGACCGTCTGGCCGAGCGTGTAGCGGTAGTGGATGCCTTCGAGGATCACCGCGAGTTTGAACCACGCGAACGCGGTGTACCAGGCGATCCGCGAGGTGTCCCGCCCGGAGCGCTCGGCGTAGCGCGCGATCAGCTCCTCCGGGGCGGGGTGCCCCGGCGCGCCGCTGGTGGTGCTCACCGGCGACTTCGGCAGCCCGAGGTCGGTGCAGTACATCGCCAGCAGCCCCAGGTCGGTCAGCGGGTCGCCGAGCGTGGACATCTCCCAGTCCAGCACCGCGGTGATGGTGTCGTCGGCTCCGACGAGTACGTTGTCCAGCCGGTAGTCGCCGTGCACGACGGCCGGCGCGGGGGAGGGGGGCAGCGCCCGGCCCAGCGCCTCGTGGAGCGCGTCGATGCCGGGCAGTTCGCGGTTCCTGGAGGCCGTCAACTGCTTTCCCCAGCGCCGGAGTTGGCGCTCCAGGAAGCCGTCCGGCCGTCCGAAGTCGGCCAGCCCGGCCGCCGCCGGATCCACCGCGTGCAGCTCCACCAGCGTGTCGACCAGCGACAGCACCACCGCCCGGGTCCGCTCCGGGCCCAGGGGGGCCAGCTGGTCCACGGTCCGGTACGGGGTGCCCGCCACCAGCTCCATCACATAGAACGGCGCGCCGAGCACCGTCTCGTCCTCGCACAGCAGCAGCGTCTCCGGCACCGGCACCGCGGTGTCGTGCAGCGCGCTGATCACCCGGTGCTCGCGGCGCATGTCGTGCGCGGTGGCCAGCACATGGCCGAGCGGCGGCCGGCGGACGACCCAGGAGGCGGTGCCGTCGGTGACCCGGTAGGTGAGGTTGGACCGGCCGCCCTCGATCAGCCGCGCCCGCAGCGGCCCGGAGACCAGGCCCGGCCGCTCCCGGTCCAGATGCTGCCGCAGGCGCTCCGGATCGAGGCCGGGCGGTGCCTCCCCGGCGGCCGGCGGGGGCGGGGTGCCGTTGCTCATCGTGCTTCCTCCGTACGGAGTGACGGTTGGGCGGTGCAGGGCCGGCGGGCCCGTCCCGCCCGATCATGCCGACTAGTCGGTATGGCGTCCAGTGCCCCGCCGTGGGGCGTCGGTCACCCGACGTGTTTCCGCCACCGCGGCCCGGCACCCCAGCACCCTGGCGCCTCGTATCTGCCCGCCCCGCCCCGGCCGCCCGCTCAGGCGTGGCAGGCCGGCGCCACCCCGCCGTTCATCTCGGCCATCGCCAGGAACCCCGCCACCACGTCCAGCGGCGCCCCCGGGGCCGCGCCGTCCAGCTCCGCGTACGCCCGCATCAGGTTGGCCACCAGCCGCTCGCGCTCCGCCAGCTCCGCGAACGCGTCCAGGTCCGCCTCCCGGGCCACCTCCAGCGGCGTCCGCCCGGCCGCCCGCCCCTCCCGCGCCAGCTCCCCGACGAACCGCAGATACCGTTCGACCTCGTCGTAGACCTCCGGCCCGGCCACCGGACCGTGTCCCGGCACCACCGTCTCCGCGCCCAGCGACCGCAGCAGCTCGATCGCCCGCAGCGACCCGCTCAACGAGCCCATCAGGACGAACGGCGTGCCCCCGTGGAAGACGAGGTCGCCGGTGAAGACCACCCGCTGCCGCGGCAGCCAGACGACGGTGTCGCCGGGCGTGTGCGCCGGCCCCGGATGGATCAGCTGCACCTCGGACTCCCCGACGTGCACGGTCATCCGGTCCTCGAACGTGACCTCCGGCGGGGTGAGCCGGATGTCGCCGTACGCCACCTCGGGCCACACCGCGTGCAGTTGGTACCCGGCGGCCAGCACCTCCCGCCGGCAGGCCGCGTGCCCGATGATCGTCGCCTCGGGCGCGAACACGCCGTTGCCGTAGGTGTGGTCGCCGTGGTGATGGGTGTTGACGACCGTACGGGGCGCGGGGGCGCCGGTCTCCGCGATCCGGCGGCGCAGCAGCCGCGCCCGCCGCTCGGTGGCGGCGGTGTCCACGACCAGGGTGGCGGTGCCGTCGGTGACGAAGCCCGCGTTGTTCAGGCACCAGCCGCCGTCCGGCTGGACGAACGCATGGACGCCCGGGGCGAGTTCGGTGAGGTAGGGCTCGGGGACGGCGTCGGTGCTGGTACTGGTGCTGGTGCCCGCGTCGGCGTCCGTGGTGGTCGGATGACGCCCCGTCGCATCTGCTCGATGGTCCGTCATGTCGGCTTGATGGTTCGTCATGTCCGCTCCATGCTGGTCGATCCATGCCGGCCGGTCATCGGTCCGCACGGACACCGTAGACGTCCCCGGCCGCCCGCCGGGCCGTCAGCTCCCGGTACGCGGCCAGCCCGTCCGGCGTCCACGGCCACTCCTCCAGCCGCCGGGCGAGCTCCTCCTCGGGCAGGAACGCGTGCCAGTCGATCTCTGCCTCCTGGGGCGCCACCGGAAGGGTGCAGCGCACCTCGTAGACCGCCGACCACCAGGTGTGCTCCGGCGTCTCGTACAGGAACCGGAACAGCGGCTCCGGGCGGGCCAGCCCGGACACCCCCAGCTCCTCCTCGGCCTCCCGCAGCGCCGCCTCGTCGTAGCTCTCGCCGGTGCCCACCACCCCGCCCACGAACATGTCGTAGTGCGAGGGGAACACCAGCTTCCGGGGGGTGCGCCGGTGCACGAAGATCCGGTCCTCGGCGTCCCGGACCAGGATGAACGTGCACCGGGTGCGCAGCCGGCGGGCGTAGGCCACCGCCCGCGGGGCCTGCCCCACGACCCGGTCGTGCTCGTCGACGACGTCGAGGATCTCGTCCGCGTTGAGCGGCTCCTGCTCGCTGACTGGTCGGTGATCCTGCTCGCTGACTGGTCGCTGATCGCTCATGGGGCCATCGAACCACCCGCGGCGCACCCCGGCCTCAGCGCGGCTGGAGCTCCCGTACGTCGTCGGCCGCGCCGCTCCCGGGCGGCATCGCCGGATGGCTGCCGATCAGCACGATCCCCGCCACCACCGCGACGATCCCGGCCGCCTGGAAGGCCAGCGCCCCCGGCGTCACCCGCAGCTGGTCGCCCAGGAAGCCGACCCCGCAGGCGATCCCCGCCAGCGGCTGCGCCGCGGTCAGCGCGGGCAGCGACATCCGCAGCGGCGCCGACTCGAACGCGCTCTGCACCATCACCAGCGCCAGCACCCCCAGCACCACGATCGCGTACGGCTGCCAGCTGGTCAGCAGCGCGCGCCAGCCGCCCGCCGTGAACCGCAGCCCGCTGATCCGCGTCAGCGCGTCCTGGAGCCCGTACAGCAGCCCGGCCGCCACCCCCAGCAGCGCGGCCTCCAGACTGACGTGCACCCGCTCCCGTTTGGCGACCGCCGCCAGCACCAGGGCGATGCACAGCACCC
Organism: Streptomyces sp. S186; assembly: GCF_051603415.1. NCBI lineage: Bacteria > Bacillati > Actinomycetota > Actinomycetes > Kitasatosporales > Streptomycetaceae > Streptomyces > Streptomyces sp. S186. The sequence goes on from NZ_CP193932.1 coordinate 6,513,286, forward strand.
CACCCATGATCAGCCACTGGGCCAGCTGTCCCACCTCGCTGTTGTGCCCGCCGTGCGGCTGCCCGGCCACGATGAAGATCGTCACCCCGCCGGCCAGCAACCACAGGCCGGTCCATCCGCTGCGGCCCAGCCGCTGCCGGGAGATCCGGCGCGCCAGCGCCATCGCGAACAGCAGGTTCGTCGCCATCAGCGGTTCGACCAGGGTGATGTCACCCATCCCCAGCGCCACCGCGCCCAGCGCCATCCCCGTCACCATCAGCGCGATCCCGGCCACCCAGCGCGGCATCCGCACCAGGTCGAGCAGCAGCCGGAAGGAGAGGTAGTCCTGCGGCGGGGCGTACTGCGCCGCGATCTGCTGGAGGACGAACCCGGTGCCCAGACAGCATGCCGCGGCAAGGGCGAGCAGGATCACCGTCACGTCGCACACCTCGTATCGCGCGGGGCGGGGGATGCGCCCGAGGATAGTCAGCCACCATGGCCGAAACGCGGCCCTCGACGGCGCCGTTCTCGCGCGCACCCGTCTGTACCACCGGCCACCGGCCGTTCGAGATGCAGAGGGGCCTTTGCAGAGGACTCTTTGCGGAGAAGCCTATGCAGAGAACTCTATGCAGAGAGTCCTCTGCATCTCTAGGCTTGCGTTCATGAGTTATGACGACGCGTCCGCCGGCGACCGCCCGGCCGACGGCGACGCCTCCGAGCCCCCCGTGTCCCCCGCGTCCCAGACGTCCCCCGCGCCCCGCCCCACCCGCCGGATGGACGCCCGCAGTCTGCGCGGACTCGCCCACCCGCTACGGATGCGCATCCTGGAGCTGCTGACCCTCGACGGCCCGGACACCGCCACCGGCCTCTCCCGCCGGCTCGGCGAGAACACCGGCACGGTCAGCTGGCACCTGCGCCACCTCGCCGACCACGACTTCATCGAGGAGGAGACCGGCCGCGGCACCCGGCGCGAGCGCTGGTGGCGGGCGGTGGCGGTCTCCCGCCGGCTCGACACCACCGACTTCCGCGACGACCCGGACGTCCGCGGGCCGCTCTCGGTCTACGTCCACGAGATCGTCCAGCAGCACTTCAACCGAGTCGTCGACTACCTCGCCGAGGACTGGGCCCCGGAGTGGCGCGACGCCGGCGCGGTCGCCCAATGGCACGACCTGGCGCTGACGCCGGATCAACTCGCCGCTTTGAACGAGGAGTTGGCGCTGGTCGTGGAGCGGTACCGGGGCGTCGCCACGGAGACGGAGGAGGGCGCGGCCGCCGCGCAGCCCGTCATCGTACAGCTCCAGTCCTTCCCCCGCAGGCACCGGGCAGGCCGGGCCGACCAGGGCAGCCACACCGACCGGACGACCCCGTGAGCGGCCTGCTCCGCCGCCACCGCGACTTCCGGCTGCTGTGGTGCGGGGAGGTCGCGGGCAAGTTCGGCGCCGCGGTCACCGGGGTGGCGATGCCGCTGACCGCCGTCGCCGCCCTGCGTGCCGACACCTTCGCGGTCGGCCTGCTGAGCGCCTGCGGCTGGCTGCCCTGGCTGCTGATCGGGCTGCCGGTCGGTGCCTGGGTGGACCGGGTCCGCGGCCGCCCCCTGATGCTGGGCGCCGCCGTGCTCTCCATGGCGGTGTTCGCCGCGGTCTCCGTCGTCACCTGGTGCGGTGGGCTGAGCCTCGGTCTGCTGATCGGCGCGGCCCTGCTGAGCGGCGCCGCCGCGGTGGTCTTCCAGACCGCGTACAGCGCCTACCTCCCCGGCCTCCTCGCCCCCGCCGACCAGCCCGAGGGCAACGCCAAGCTGCACGGCAGCGCCTCGGCGGCGCAGCTCGCCGGGCAGGGCGCCGGCGGCTTCCTGGTCCAACTCGCCGGTGCCGCCAACGGGTTGTTCGCCAACGCGGCCACCTTCCTGGTCTCCCTGCTCTGCCTGCTCGGCATCCGGCACCGCGAGGCGCGCCCGTCCGGCCCGGGGGAGCGTGCCGCGCGGTCCCTGCGCGCCGAGGTCGCCGAGGGGCTGCGGCTGGTCGCCGGCGATGTCTGGCTCCGTACGCTGACCCTCTTCGGCGCCGCCTCCAACCTCGCCCTGATGGGATACCAGTCGATCCTGCCGGTCTTCCTGGTGCGCGAGGCCGGACTGGCGCCGGGCACCGTGGGCACCGTGCTGGCGGTGGCGAGCACCGGAGGGATCGCCGGCGCCTTCGCGGTCCGCCGGGCCGCCGCCCGGATCGGCACCGCCCGCGCCACCCTGCTCTTCGAACTCGGCCTGCCCGCCACGGCGTTGCTCATCCCGCTCGCCACCTCGGGGCCCGGCGCCGCCCTGTACGTCGTCGCCGGCTTCGGCGTCTCCGCGGGCGTGGTCGGCGGAAACATCCTCAAGGTCGGCTTCCAGCAGGCGTACTGTCCACCGGGGCTGCTCGGCCGGGTGACCGCCGGCTCCGCCTTCCTCAACTACGGCACGCTGCCGCTGGGCGCCCTGCTCGGCGGCGCGCTCGGCGCCGGCTTCGGGGTCCGTACGGCCATGTGGATCACCACCGCCGGCGTCCCGCTCGCCGCCCTGATCCTCCTGGCCTCACCGATCCGCACGGCCCGCGACCTCCCGTCCCGCCCCCCGGAGGACAACGCCGACAGGAGCGCCGACATGAACGCCGACGCGAACGCCCGCACGCCGCAGTGATCAAGGGCTCCCGACGCCCCCGGCGCCGACTCCGCCCACCGTCCCGTTCCCCGTCGCCGTCCCCACCCCCACGGGCGCCACCTCCGCACCCCCGGGGTCGAAGCGGTAACCGGACCCCCACACCTCCGTCAGCAGCCGAGGCGCGGTGGGATCCGCCGCCAGCTCCGCCCGCAGCCGGGCCATGCGCGCCGCCACCGCCGACAGGTCGCCGAAGTCCCGCCCCCAGACCCGCTTGAGCAGCTGCTCCCGGGAGAACACCCGCCCGGGGTGCCGCACCAGGAACGCCAGCAGTGCGAACTCGTCTGCAGACAGGGCGAGTTCGCGTCCGGCGCGGGACGCCCGCCCGGTCCCGACATCGACGGCCACCTCCCCGGCCCGCAGGACGTCCGCGGAGCGGCGACCGGCCGATGTCGCGCCCGCGCCCCCGGCCCCGCGCAGCGCCTCCGTCACCCGCCCCACCAGCTCCCGCGTCCCCGCGGGCCCCTCCGCGGCCAACGGCACCACGGGAACCGGCGGCCCGCCCCCGCGTCGCCGCAGCCGGCGGCGCAGCTCCAGGCCGTCGATGCCCGGCAGCGCCGGATCGAGGACGACGGCGTGCGGCGCGAAGTCCGCGGCGCGTTCGAGGGCGGTGAAGCCGTCGGTGGCGTAGGCGGTGGTGTGGCCGGCGCGGGCGAGCTCGGCGGCAACGGCCGTGGCGACGGCCGGGTCGTCCGCGACGACGAGGACACGGTGCGGCGGCCCGGGCGCCGGCCCCGGGGGAGCGGACGGCACTGCCCGGCGCACCGCTCAGCCCGCCGTTCCCGCGAGGCGCGTCCCGGGGCGCGCCGTCAGGAGAAGCCTCATATCTCCAGCCAACACCCGCCCGCGCGCCCTCGCGCGCCGAGACTCCCACCGGGCCGTCTCCGCGGCCCGCCGCACCCCGCCCCCGGCTTCCGCCCCCGGTTTACGCCTGTTACTTCTCCAGCTGCTCCCGCACCCGCCGCGACACCGTGAACGCGTACAGGTCCAGTACGCCGGGCGGCTCCGCGAGGCCCGGCCCACCGGCCCGTATCCATGCGGCGATGTCCGCCAGCGCCGCGTCGTCGTTGACCAGGCCCAGCCACACCGGCCGCCCGCCCGCGGCCCGCCCGTCGGCCGAGGGCTGCACCACGACCACGTTCGCCTGGTCGCAGACGTCCAGGCACTCCGAGGCCCGGACCGGCGCCGCCCCGTCCAGCGCCGCCCGCAGCCGCGGAATCTGCCCGGCGTGGTCGACGCCCGGGATCTTCGCCCCGTCCCCGCAGCAGCAGCCGCGACAGACGGTCACCCGGCACTGCTGCGCGGTGGCCCGCCCCGCCCGCTCGCCGACCTGCTTGCCCGCCCGTCCGACCTGCTTTTCGATCATCCCGCCATGGTACGGGGCCGTTCCGCGCCGACCGCCGGCCGCAGGCCACCGACCGTCGGTCCCGGCCATCCTCCCCACAGCCCACAGCCCACAGCCCACAGCCCACAGCCCACAGCCCACAGCCCGCCCGTTGGGCAGACCCCGCCCGTTGCGCAGACCACGCGGGCCCGCGACATTCCCCGGCCCGTTCCTGGATAGACATCCGAGCATGTCCCTGACCAACCCCTCGCCCCGTTCCGGCTCCGGCACCGCACACCCGTCCCTGGCCACCGCCCGGCGCCCGGTCCCCGGGCCCGCCGGCCTCCCCGTGATCGGCTCCCTGCTCGATCTCCACCGCGACTCGCTCGGCGCCTTCTTACGCGCCCAGCGCGAACACGGCGACGTGGTCCGCCTGGAGGCCGGCCCGCCCGGCTTCCGCAGCGTCTTCTACGCCGTCTTCGCGCCCGAGGGCGTCCAGCAGATCCTCGGCACCCAGGCCGCCAACTTCCGCAAGGACCACCCCTTCTACGAGGAGGTCCGCCAGGCGTTCGGCAACGGCCTGCTCACCAGCCAGGACGACGACTACCTCCGGCAACGCCGGCTGGTGCAACCGCTGTTCACCAGGCGCCGGGTCGACGGCTACGCCGCGGCCGTCACCACCGAGGCGGACGCGGCCGTCGCCCGCTGGCACTCGGCCGCGGACGGCGTGGTCGACCTCGTCCCCGAGATGAACCGGCTCGCCCTGCGCACCGTCGCCCGCATCCTCTTCGGCCTCGATACGGAGGCCGCGGTGACGGCCCTCCATAGCTGCGCCCCCATCATCAACGACTACGTCGTCCGCCGCGCCTACACCCCCGTGAAGGTCCCCCGCGACTGGCCCACCCCCAGGAACCTCCGCAACCGCCGGGTCACCGCCGAACTCAACGCGCTCTGCGACCGGATCATCGCCGAGCGCCGCACCGCCTCAGGCGCTACCGCCTCCGGCGACGCCACCACCGGGGAACCGGCCCACAACGACCTGCTCTCCCTGCTCGCCACGGCCGGTAACGACGAGGACGGCACCCTCGACGCCACCGAGGTCCGCGAACAGGTCCTGATCTTCCTGCTGGCCGGTCACGAGACCACCGCCACCTCGATGGCCTTCACCCTCCACCTGCTGGCCCGGCATCCCGACGAACAGTCCCGGGTCCGCGCCGAACTCGCCCGCGTGCTCGGCGACCGTACGCCCACCGCCGCCGACCTGGACCGACTGCCGCTGCTCACCCGGGCGTTGAAGGAGTCCCTGCGGCTCTACCCGGCGGCTCCGGTCGTCAGCCGCCGCGCTGTCGAAGCCACCGAGGTGGCAGGCTTCCCCCTCCCGGCCGGCGCCGATGTCGTCGTCGCCCCCTGGGTCACCCACCGCCACCCGGACCTGTGGGAGGACCCCGAGCGGTTCGACCCGGACCGCTTCGCCCCCGAGCGCGAGGCTGAGCGCCACCGCTACGCCTGGTTCCCGTTCGGCGGCGGCCCGCGCGCCTGCATCGGCCAGCACTTCTCGATGCTGGAATCCGTCCTGGCCCTGGCGACCCTGCTCCGCTCCCACGAACTGACCGCCCTCGACCAGGAGGTGCCGGTCGCCGCCGGCATCACCCTCCAGGCCACCGGCCCGGCCCGGGTACGCCTCCGCGCCCTGTAGCGGCCCCCGGGTCGGGACCTACCCCCGGGAGGGGGCCGGCCCCGGCACAGAGACGGCGGGCGGGAATCCAAAGCCAACGAACGCAACAAACGCAACGGCGGGCGGGAATCCAACGCAACCCAACGCGCCAAACGCAACAAAAATAGCGTTTGCATTCTCGCCCGCCACCCTCTACGGTCGTAGACGTCCACCCCGCCCGGGCATCGGCCCAGCGGGTTTCCCTCCCGACAGGAGAAGGCCGTTGCTCGTCTGAGGTCTGGCAGACACCGCGCCCGCGACCGGCGATCCGTTCCGCGATCCCCGCCCCGCGCGCCCGTCCGCGACCTCGGCGTACGCACGGCGTACCCGATCCCCGGCACTGCCGCGGTGTCTCCCTGCGCACACATCACCCCACCCCGCGCACACCTCCCAGGAGACCCGTATGCCAAAGCCTCCCGCCGCGTCCACCGCGGCCGTCGTCTGCACCAACACCGGCTTCGCCTGGCCCGACGGCACCCCCGTCCTGGACGGCTTCCAGTTCTCCGTCGGCCCCGGCCGTACGGGCCTGGTGGGCCTCAACGGGTCAGGAAAGTCAACCCTGTTGAAGCTGATCGCCGGTGAACTCACCCCCACCGCCGGCAGCGTCAAGGCCGTCGGCGAGGTCGGCTACCTCCCGCAGCACGCCGCCCTCGACACCCACCTGAGGGTCGACGAGGCGCTCGGCATCGCCGCCACCCGCGCCGCCCTGCACGCCATCGAGAGCGGCGACCCGAGCGAGGAACACTTCACCGCCGTCGGCGACGACTGGGATGTCGAGGAGCGCGCCCGCGCCACACTGGACCAACTCGGCCTGCACGCCATCGGCCTCGACCGCACCATCGGCGAGGTCTCCGGCGGCGAATCCGTCCTGCTCCGCCTGGCCGCCCTGCTGCTCCGCCGCCCGGACGTACTCCTCCTCGACGAACCCACCAACAACCTCGACCTGCCCGCCCGCCGCCGTCTCTACGACACGGTCGCCGCCTGGTCCGGGGTCCTCCTCGTCGTCAGCCATGACCGCGAACTCCTCGAACACGTCGACCGGATCGCCGACCTGCGTGGGGGAGAAGTCCACTGGTACGGCGGCAACTTCAGCGCCTACGAAGAGGCCCTCGCCGTCGAACAGGAGGCGGCCGAGCGGATGGTGCGGGCCGCCGAGTCCGACGTCGCGCGCCAGAAGCGCGAACTGGCCGACGCCCAGGTCAAACTGGCCCGCCGGGTCCGCTACGGCAACAAGATGTACGCCCAGAAACGCGAACCCAAGATCGTCATGAACGCCCGCAAGGGGGAGGCCCAGGTCTCGGCCGGCAAACACCGCGCCCTGCACACCGAACGCCTCCAGGAGGCCAGGGAGCGTCTCGACGAGGCCGCCGAAGCCGTCCGCGACGACGACGAGATCCGCATCGACCTCCCGTACACCGCGGTCCCGCCCGGCCGCACCGTCCTCACCGTCACCGGCCTGCGCACCCGCCACGGCACCCGCGCCGACCTGGACATGCGCGGTCCCGAGCGGATCGCCCTCACCGGCCGCAACGGCTCCGGCAAGACCACCCTCCTCCGCACCCTCACCGGCGACCTCCCGCCGGCCGCCGGCACCGCCGAAGTCCACGTCCCCCACCGCTTCCTCCCGCAACGCCTCGACGAGGTCCTCGACCACGACCTCACCGTCGTCGAGAACGTCGCCCGCTACGCCCCGGAGGCCACCAACAACCGCATCCGCGCCCGCCTCGCCCGCTTCCTCTTCAAGGGCGCCCGCGCCGACCAGCGGACCGGCACCCTCTCCGGCGGCGAACGCTTCCGGGCCGCCCTGGCCGCCCTGATGCTCGCCGAACCGGCCCCCCAGCTCCTCCTCCTCGACGAACCCACCAACAACCTCGACATGTCCTCCGTCCGCAGCCTGGTCACCGCCCTGCACTCCTACGAGGGCGCCCTCCTCGTGGTCAGCCACGACCCCCGCTTCCTGCGCGAACTCTCGCTCACCCGCTGGCTGACCCTCGACTCCGGCACCCTCACCCCCATCGCCCCCCTCTGACCCCACCGGCCCCGCCCCTGGAACCACTTCCAGGGCCGGGGCCGGGGCGGCCTGGCCCTAAAAGTGCCTGACCAACTCCCGGAACGCCCCCAGCCGCAACACCTTCACATCCCCCGGATCCAACTCCTCGTGCTCCAGCACCCACGTGTGATCGTGCGGGATGTACACCGCGTTCAGCCCCGCCGACCGCGCCGGCAGGATGTCCGACTTCGGGGAGTTCCCGATCATCCACGTCCGCTCCGGCACCAGCCCGTAGACCCGGGTCAGCTCCTCGTACGCGGCCACGTTCTTCTCCGGCACGATGTGCACCCCACGGAAGTGCCCGCTCAGCCCCGACACGGTCACCTTCCGCTCCTGCTCCTCCCGATCCCCCTTGGTCAGCAACAGCAACTCGTGCCGCCCGGCCAGCTCCGCCAGCGTCTCCGCCACCCCCGGGATCAGCTCCACCCGATCCCCCGCGAACGCCGTCCCCCACCCGGCGATCCGCGCCCGCTCCGCCGCCGTGGCCGCCCGCCCCCGCACCCGCTCCAGACACTCCCCGAGGCTCCGCAGGAACACCCGGCTCCCATACCCCAGCGTCACCGCGTTCGCCGCCTCGATCCCGTCCAGTACGGCCCGCACCGCCCCCCGCCCCATCCCCGGCCCGGCCAACCACCCCGTGAACTCGTCAATCACCCGCTCGAAGATCACGTTGTTCTCCCACAACGTGTCATCCGCATCAAAGATCAGCACCACCCACACCCCTCCCATAGTCCACAAACGGGAGCACCCTACGGACGCGCCCCACACCCCCGCACGCAAATTCCCCGCACCGGACGGGACCACCACCGGCGAAGCATCCCACCAACAGACAGGCCCGGCGTCCCGAAACGGTCGACTGGTCAACCGGCGCCAGCTCGTGCATGACCACGAGACCCTGCCACCCACCAGCGAGGTACCAGTCCGGCAGTCGGTGAACGATGTCCATCGGGCGTTGCGGTGATCTCTGCGGGTGCAACTCGGCCGCTCGTCGAGGAGGGGAACCATTCTCAGGCCGGGAGATAGCAGCACCTGCAAAGAGGAACTGGAGCAGCGCCTGGCTGCCGAAGCCGCCGGTCCAGCTCCGCTGGCGTGGAGAGCAGCCAAGGGCCAGGCTGCTGACCGGTCTCACCGAGCTTTGACTGCTTGGGCAACTCTGCTGCGATTTCGCTGGGGCGTGTGGGGTGACCGTGTCGGGGGCCAGCGGCTGCGAGGTGGCGTTGGGGTGTCGGGTCTCCCGGTGCTGGCTCAGAAGAGTGCTAGGCCCTCGCCGCTGGTGTCCGCGATGACTGGCCGGGACTGGGCGGGGAGGTCGTCCAGGCGGTCGGGGCCGGCCGCGGCGGCTACGGCAGGGGCTGTCTGGGCCAGCCAGGCACGAAACCGTTCGGCGGCTTCGCGGTAGGGGACTTGCGCCAGGACACGGTGCTCGCCGGAGGGGCAGAAGTCGACGGCGACGGTGAGCAGGCAGGAACGGGGTGCCTGCCAACTGCCCGTCCAGGACACGCGCAGGACACCGCAGGGCTCGCGCCCGCCGGAGGCGCGGTGGGTCGGGCGCAGTGATCGGCAGGCTGTGTGGGCGGTCCATGCGGCGAGGTGGGGCAGGGGCAGGGTGGTGCGTGCGCGGCAGCCTGGGCAGCGGTGCCAGTGGCGGAGCCAGTCGTCGGTGTCGGTGTGGAAGAGGCGCCTGTAGCGGTTCGCCACGCGGATGTCGTTGCTGTACAGGTGGTCGGGGCGTTCTTGTGTGTTGCAGGACTGGCAGACGGGGGCGCGGACGTAGCCGTGTTCGTGGCAGTGGTCGAGGACGGTGGCGGGCGCGGTGCGGCAGACCGCGCACGCCCACCCGGCCACCTTGCGGGAGATACCGGGCTTCTTGCTGAGCACCGAGTACAGCTGGCCGTCCAGCTCTTTGTCGTACGGGCGCGGTGAGGCGGTGGGGCTCTGGGGGCTTGTCGGCTGCGGACCGTCGGCGGCTCGGGCCTGCCGGGGGCGGGAGGGCGGCTCGGTGACGGCTGCGGTTGCCTGGCGGGTCCGCGCGGCTTGCACCCACTGCGTTTCGGCGTGCTCGGCCGCATCCAGCAGCCTGACCACAGCACGCGGCAGCCACCACGTCCGCTGCGTCCCGCCGCGAATCTGCTCCACCAGCATCTGTCGCCAGTCGACCCCCGCCAGAGGGTACGGCCGGCCGACGTCACATCGTGCTGCCTGCCCGGGGCCGCCACCCAGACCCTGCAGTTCCCGTGTGATGCGCCGGCGCCAACGCAGCGGCGTTTCCTCGTTGCACTCCTGCCGCGGCGCGCCGCGAAACGGACCGATGCGGATGAGGTCCTGCCGATCCATCCTCATCGCGTTCAGTTCCGCGGCCGCCCGGCGCACCCGGGCCTCCGGGACACTCCACTGACCGCCGCTCGCCCTCACCGTCGCCACCACATGGCCGCCGAGCAGGACGTACCCCACCCGGGCACGGGCAGGAGAGCAGGTGAATGCCCCAGAAGCCGTCGGCACAGCACTGTCGGCCGTCAACTCGACCCACAGAGCGTCCGCGGCACCCAGGGGGATCAGGCCGTCCGTGCGACCGGGCATGACACGCTCTGACATACCAACAGGCTAACGACGCGCAGCGCGGCAACGGGCCTCCCGGGCGGGTGGGGCTTCGCTATATGGGCAGATGCCGCAACGTAACGGTGGTCGTGCCCATTGGTGCCAGCAAGGCGGAAAGCCCCATCGGCGCAGGAGATGCCATGCTGGGTTTGCTGGGCTTCTATGACGAACTCGACAACCGCCCCGGCCGGCCGAACGGATCCATTCGCGATGCCGCCCAGCCCGTCGGCGAGCCGGACGAGGCGGACCTGGTGGCCTACCTGGATGCCGGCCACGTCCTCATCGATGCCATGGAAGCGGGCCACGACGTCGTCACCGGGAGCGCGCACCGCCACTCCTTGGGCTGCTCATCTGTGGTCACTGATGGCTCCTGGCTCTGGCGCCAGGACTTCCCGCACTACGTTGAAACGCACCACGTCCTGCTCCCCGAGGCGTTCATCGAGCATGTGCGAGTCCTGAATTATCGGATGCCGGCCCTCATCACCGCGCAGTTCGCCCCAGCTCAGTCACGATCTACCGCTGTAGTACAGCCGGCTGCCGTCCGCACGTGCTCGCGGAACTGCTCCGGCGTCACGACCGCTGGCGATGGGTGCCCGGAAGGGTAAATAACGCCCTGACAGGGGTAGCAGAAGCGCGCCTCGGCGGTGAGTGCGGCCGCGCGGGCGGCCCCGTCTTGAGCCCGTCGTGCGTCCCGTGTCTCGCCGCGGACGATGGCGATCGTAGCCACCAGGATGAGCGCCGCGACGACGGCGCCAACGGCCGTGAGCCACGGCAGGTGCCGTTCGTCGGCAAAATACTTTCCGGCGAGGCCGGCCACCACGGCAAGCACGATGCCCTCCACGACGTGCATGCAGCTGTTGCCGGTGTCCTTCGGTACCGACGCGGGCTTGATCGTCAGGTCCTCGCGTCGTTCTCCTCTGTCTGTACGCGCCTCGGCCACTGGCACGTTCTCCCGCGTCCGGCATCCGGGACACACCACCGGGCCGTTCGCCCCTTCGTTCCTCATGCTTCCATGATCGCGTTTTACTGCGTGCCCACATCAACCGGGGTTGGCCGTCGGGCTGCGGAAGATGCGCGGGCCTTGTGGGCGCGGTCGTGGATTTGCCGACGGTGTCCGGTGGTGTTCCCGCGGGAGGAAGCGGTCGCGACGTGAACTCCTCGCGTGGGTTACCCCCGCCATTCCTGGGGCGGGGCTTTTCGCATCCGTGCGAGCCGGTTTCGTCGCTGCTAGCCGAGGACATTCACGTTCGGGTTGTTAAGCGGGAGTTCGGCACCGCCACAGTGGTTGAGCGGAGTGCCGGCCGGAACTGCCGCCAATTGTCCGCTTGCAGTTCCGCTCCCGTGGCCGGCGTCAGCGTTGATGCGTGCTGCGGCGTCTTGTTTGGCGCAGCCGTTGTCGAACGATGGCGAGAGGATGACGCCGATGCCACCGGCGGATGCGGGTGCGGCAGTCGCCAGTCCGGCCCCGAGTGCGGCGGCAGTAAGCCCAAGCGCCCTACGAATGGTCACGACCGATCAACCATGCGTCGGCCGGTCAGGATCTACAGTTTCGCCCGTCTGGCCCAGTCGGAGACGCCAGGCGTCTCACCTGTCGAAGGGTGGATGGCCTCGTTGGGCCGTTATAGCTCTGCACTCTGACCTCGGATGCGCCGAGTTGCCGGCTGGAGTGAGCCGGCAACGACGAAGGCCCCGCCGGTTCTTGAGTTCTAGTGGTCGTCGCAACACCCCAGCCCAGGGGAGTGCGATGGACTTCGAAATCCAGGCGGCCGGAAGCCGCGGGGGCCGCCGCCTGTACGACCGGGGCGTCCTCGCCCCCGCCCGCACCGCCCGGACCTGGCTCGCCATGCACTGGCATCGCCGGCGCACCCGCCACCAGACCCGGGCCCGCCACTACCGCACCCGGACCGCCCGCGCCAACTCACTGTGAAACCACCGGCCGCACCACTAGTGGTGCCAGGCTCGCCCGCCCGTGTTGTGGATGAACCGCTGCAACACCTTGAGGGTGGTCAGGTACTCCTCCTCGGAGACACCCGCGTGCCGTTCCGCCCAGAGCTCGTCCTGCAGGGCCGCAGCCTTGTCGTAGAACGCCCTGCCCTCAACCGTGATGCCCAGGCGTCCCCCGGCATCCTCCGTGATCCAGCCCTGGGCGATGATCGTGTCGATTTCCGACTCCATGGTTTCCGGGCCGGTGTCGAGGTAGTTCCGAAGCAGGCGGGACACCTCGTCACGGGTCTTGACGGAGTCGGCCCGTGCTACCTGGGCGAGGGCCCACCACTGCGGCTGAGTAGTGCCGATTCCGGCGAGGGCGGCCCGGGTGCGGGCGATGACGGCCTTGTAGGCCGCCCAACTCCAGTAGCCGATGGGCTGCTTGACCAGCTCGGTGTCGCCGTGTGAGTACTCCATGGCCGGGCTCCCTGTCGTGGTCTGAATCGGTTCGACGAGATCGACCGTAGAAACTCAACTGGGCTTGAGGTCAAGAGCTACCGGTCGACTCCTCCGAGAGGTCGCTGCCTACTCACCGTGAAACCACCGGCTGTAGTACTAGGCGAGGCAGAAGAACTCGGCGGTTGACCTCCGCTGGCGCCGGAGAGCAGGCGCGTCTCGATCGTCCGGCCTTGGCCAAGTTCGGTTCACCTCCGCTGGCGCGGAGAGCAGTTCGGTCGTGGCCGTGCGGCGGCCCGTGTGGATGACGGTGCCTTGGGCGGTCAGTTTCCCGGCGTCCAGGGGCACGGCGCGGATGTAGTTCACCTTGAGTTCGAGGGTGGTGTAGCCGACGCGGGGCGGGAGGGTGGTGTGGACGGCGCAGCCCCTCACCGAGTCGAGCAGGGTGGCGGCGATGCCGCCGTGCACTGTGCCGAGCGGGTTGGCGTAATCGGGCCTGGTGTTCAAGGACATGACGACGCGGCCCTCGTCCACCTCGTCGATCTCCATCCCCAACAGGCGCCCTATGGAGGGGATATCGGGCTGCTCCTGTTGCTTCTTCTGCGCCCAGCACAGGAATTCCAGTCCGGACATGGCGGCGGTGTCGGCGGGTGGGATGGCGGGTTGTCTCCTCGTTCAGGGGTTGACGGTGTCCTCAGGGAGTGACGGTGACCTCGGGGAGTGACGGTGGGCGTGCGGGGCGATCGGGCGTCAGAGTTCACCGAGGAAGCGGGCGTGGTCGAGCTCGGCCGGGCCGCGGGTCTGGCTGCCGAGTTCGAGCAGGCGACGGAGTCGGGCCTGGATCTGCGGGCGGGCCAGGGCGAGCTTGGTCTGTCGCCATTCCTCGGCCAGCCCGTCGCTGTCGGTCAAGTGGGAGGCGAGGTGCCGAGCCCGAGGCGCCCCCGCCCTTGGTGGGCCTACGCGGTGGCGGGCAGCACGTGGTCGCCGACCTTGTCTGTGCTCAGGCACAGCGAGCAGACCATGGCGTCGTGGGTGGCGCAGGCGGTGAGGTCGGGGCGCTCGTAGGGCTGGTCGCAGACGTGGCAGTCAAGGGAGACCGCGCTCGGGTTGCCGTCCGCGTCCATCAGGGGCTCGGTGATGCCGTCGTCGGTGCGTCGCAGGTAGTACCTGCCCTTGGTGACCACGGCCATCAGTGGGGTGAGGAGGAAGGCGATGGCGGCCGCGGCCACCGGCGAGTACGGCTGGAGGGCGTCGCCGAGGAGGTGGAAGTACATGGCGATCGACAGGCCGGAGGCGGCGACGAAGGCGACGACCCCCACCGGGTTGATGGCGTGGAGCATGCCCCGGCGGAACTCCGGCTGGAGCGGGGAAAGCTTCAGCACGTACTTGTTGATCCCGATGTCGGTGGCCACGGTGACCACCCAGGCGATCGCGCAGTTGGAGTAGAAGCCCAGGATGCCGTTGAGGAAGCTGAACATGTCGGCTTCCATCAGGGCGAGCGCGAAGCCCAGGTTGGCCAGCACGAAGACCATGCGGCCGGGGTAGTGCTTGGTGACGCGGGTGAAGGAGTTCGTCCAGGCGAGTGAACCGGAGTACGCGTTCGTCACGTTGATCTTGATCTGGCTGATGACGACCAGCGCGACGGCGAGGGGGATGACCATCCACGACGGCATCATCGCGTCGAAGGCTCCGCGGAACTGCTGGATCGGTTCGGTCGCGGCGGCCGGGCCGACCTTGGCGAGGATGTAGACGGCGAGAAAGACGCCGATGGCCTGCTTCAGCGCACCGAGCACCACCCAGCCGGGACCGGCCATGACCACTGCGGTCCACCACGTGCGCTTGTTGGTCTCGGTCTTGGGCGGCATGAAGCGCAGGTAGTCGATCTGCTCGCCGATCTGAGCGATGAGCGAGAGGCACACGCCCGCGCCCAGGAGCACGGAGGCGGTGTTGACGCCGCTGTCGCCGTCCGTGCCGGCGTACGCGAGAAACTGGTCGACCGTGCCCGGGTCAGTGGTGATCAGGTACACCAGCGGGCCGACCATGAGCAGCAGCCAGATCGGGGTCGTCCACACCTGGAGCTTGCTGAGCGCCTTCATGCCGTAGATCACCAGCGGGATGACCATCAGCGTCGAGACCAGGTAGCCCAGCCACAGAGGCAGTCCGAGGCCCAACTTGAGTCCCTGGGCCATGATCGACCCTTCGAGGGCGAAGAAGATGAAGGTGAAGCTGGCGAAGATGACGCTGGTGAGGACCGAGCCGTAGTAACCGAAGCCGGAGCCGCGGGTGATCAGGTCGAGGTCGATGTTGTAGCGCGCGCCGTAATACGCCAGGGGGAAGCCGGTGAGGAAGATGACGACGGCGGCGACCGCGATCGCTGCGAGCGCGTTGCCAGTGCCATGGGCCAGACCGATCCCGGCGCCGATGGAGAAGTCGGCCATGTATGCGATGCCGCCAAGTGCCGTGGTGGCCACGACCATGGGGGTCCAGCGGCGGTAACTGCGGGGCGCGAAACGGAGGGTGTAGTCCTCCAGCGTCTCCTTGACCGCCTGGTCGGCGGCGGTCCTCGTCGTGCCTGGCGTGGTCGTGGTCTGTCGTGACTCGGTGGTGCTCATGTCACGCCTCCCGGTGGGGGCTGGGTGGGGGTGCTGCGAGGTGGTGGAGAGCCCCGCGTGGCGTCGTCGGCAGGACGGGGGAGTCGCACGGGCCGTCATGAGTCGTTCCGGCGGCCCTGTATACGACTCTGATCCCACGGCCGGTCACGCTAGAAAGCGGTTGTTACGGCTGATTCCCCTTGATGTGAACGCGCTGTTTCCGTAGGCCCGGAATGTCAGAGGGGGTGGGCCGCGGGAGTGCGTGCGCTGAGACCACGCCAGGACGCCACTACGAGCTCGCCTTCGTAGGCAGGCACCTCACCCTGCGTGAAACGCCTGCTGACACAGGCCGGCCTGGCAGACTGCGCCATGGCCCCGGCAGCCGTCATGTTCGAGCAGCGTGCAGGTGCAACAGGTACAGGTCCTGGCCCGCTGAACGCTGTTCCCCGGCAACGCGGCCCGCCTCTACCGCCTCTACCGGGACTACGCCAGCCTGGACGACCTCCCGCCCCAAGAACGGCCGTACGCTCCAAGAGCGCATCCTGCGGCAGCGCCTCGCGGTGGGCCCGGCGGCGATGATCGAGACGGATCTGTCCCCCGGGGCCCGGTTCCTCACCGCGTAGCCGTCAGCCCGTCCCAGTCATCCGGCCGGGCCTGCCCCGGCAGTCACCCGAGCAGTCACACGTCGGGTACCTGTTCCGGGGCTATGTCATGTGGCCGACGCGTCGCGGAGCCGATGCCGATCGGAAGCCGGGTCCGGGTGGCTCACGGGCGTCGGCTCCGGCCGGGGGGCAGCGGACTCCAGGCGGAGCATGGCTTGCTCGTCCAAGGTGCCGGGGGCTGCCTGGTACACGACCATCCGCTGGTCGCCTGTCCGCGCCAGACGCATCACCTCGTAGGTCAGGGTCATCGGTCCGACCTTCGGATGCCGGAAGAACTTCTGTCCGCCGCCACGCTCGCAGACGTCGTACCGCTCCCAGAGTCGTGCGAACTGCGGTGACTTCAGCATCAGTTCACCGACGAGCGTGGTCAGCTCAGGGTCGTCCGGGTCGGCGCCGGCAACTGCCCGCAGATGTGCAACCGAGAGCGCGACGGTGTCCTCCCACGGCTCGTAGAGCGTCCGACCGACCGGGTGGAGAAAGAGATAGCGGGTCAGGTTGCGCTGGTGCTCCGGCCAGTCCCACAGTCCGGGCAGCAGCCGTCGGCCTGGTGGGTTCGCGGCAAGTACGCGGTTGTATCGGCTCACCACATAGGCGGGCAGCGGGCGTACCGACTCCAGCATCCGCAGTATTGAATCGCGGACGGTGTGGTCCGAGCAGGCCGGCAGCTCGGAGACCCGGCCGGAGGCCAGCTCCGCGAGCTCGTGAAGACGTTCGTAAGCGTCGCCGCGTAGTCGCAGGGCTCGGCCGAGGGCGTCCACGACGGCGGGCGAGGGGTTGGTCTCCCTGCCGCGCTCCAGGCGGATGTAGTAGTCCACACTCACCCCGGCCAGCGCGGCCAACTCCTCCCGACGCAGTCCCGGAGTGCGGCGCAGCCCCGCGCCGGCCGGGAGGCCGACGTCCTCCGGGCGCACCTGTGCCCTGCGGGCTTTCAAATACCTGCCGAGTTCGGTGCCCCGCACGTCCGTTGCTGCTGCCATTCGGCCCATTGTGGCAGGCAGGCGGGGGCTGTGGGGGGCCGTGTCAGGGCCTGGAACGCCGCACCCCGGGTACAGCGCGGTCTGCCGGGCGATCACGGGCGGGCGGAGAGTTGATCCCGGAGCGGGCGGCCCGGCCGCCGGGGCCCAGGGGGTGCAAGACACCGGACCGCGGCCCGACGGACTGCGGCCGCCCGCCCGATCGCCCCTGATGGATACCGTCACCCAGCCTGCCTCGTCCAGGAGATCACTATGCCGGGCAACCCTCCCCCCTCGCCGTCCACTGCCACCGCCCCCGGGCACGACCCCGAGTTGTCGGCTCCCCGGCTGCGGCGACGCCGGCCGAAGCGAGCCCGGCCAACCGCGCTGCCCGCCAGCGCCCCTGCTCCGCCGCGGCGGGCAGGCGTCGCGTTGGTTGCTTCGCTCCTCGGGTTCACAGTGATCACCATCGACGTGTCGGCCGTGAACATCGCACTGCCCGCAATCCGGGACTCCCTCAACGGCGGGATGGCCGGGCAGCAGTGGGTGATGGACGCGTACACCCTCATGTTCGCGGCCCTGATGCTCTCCGCCGGCGCCATCGCCGACCGCGCAGGCGCCCGCCGCGCCTACGCCTGGGGCGTGGCCCTGTTCACCCTCACCTCCCTCGGCTGCGCACTCGCGCCCGGTATCGGTGTGCTGGTCGCCGCGCGCCTGGCGCAGGGCGGCGCCGCCGCGGTTGTGATGCCGGCCTCGCTGGCTCTGATCCGGCAGGCGTACGAGGACACCCAGGAGCGCGCCCGCGCCATCGCGCTGTGGACGGTCGGCGGCTCGGTGGCGATGGCCGCGGGACCTGTGCTGGGCGGGCTCCTGACCGAGTCGGCCGGCTGGCGGGCGGTCTTCCTGCTCAACCTTCCGGTCGGCGCGGTGATTCTCGGCCTGCTGGTCCGCGTGCCACGCTCCCCACGCCGCCCCGCCGCGCTGGACGGCGGCGGCCAGCTCACCGCCGTACTCGCCCTGGCCGGGCTGACCTTCGCGGTGATCGAAGGCGGCCACCTGGGCTGGACCAGTCTCCCCGTGCTGATCGCCGCCGTGCTCGCCGTCGCCTCCGGGTTCGCCTTCCGCGTGGTGGAGTCGCGACACCGCCAACCCATGGTCCCCCTGGCCATGCTGAGGGAACGCCAGGTGTCTGTCCCGCTTGCGGTCGGCTTCGCCGTCAACGCCGCCTTCTACGGCGGGATCTTCCTCCTCGGGCTGTACTACCAGCAGCTGCGCGGGATGTCGGGGATAGCGGCCGGGCTGATGTTCGTCCCGATGTCGGCGGTGGTGACGGCGACCAACCTCCTCTCACCACGCCTGGCGGAGCGGATCGGGCGACGGCCAGTGATCATCGCAGGTCAGCTGGTCTTCACCGCGGCCATGCTGGCCATGCTGCTGCTTACCGCACACACCCCGGTGTGGCTGGTGCTGCTCCTGCTGCTGCCACTGAGCATCGGCGGAGCACTCGCGGTACCCGCGCTGACCGCGCTGCTGATCGACGCCGTCCCAAGGGAGCGCGTGGGGACCGCGTCAGGGCTGCTCAACTCCCTGCGCCAGACCGGCGGTGCGCTGGCCATCGCCCTCTTCGGCAGCCTGCTCTCCGGCCCCGGCGGTGGCTTCTCCCTCCCAGGCATGCGCCTCTGCCTTCTCGCCGTCGCAACCCTCCTCCTCGCCACCACCACTCTCTCCCGCCTTCTCCTACCCCGAGACTGAACCTCGTCAGCCCGCTATGCCCGCCTGCGTGCAGTCGCTCCAGGTCCACGCATGACGACCTCTTCGCGCCGCCCCGCCTCACGTAGTTCATGGGGTGGAACACCTTCTGCTCCAGCAGGCGGGGCGGGCGCAAGCTCATCACCACCTCGGGCAAGAACAAGGCAGCGCACCCGGTTGCCACCGTCAGCCACACAGTTGTCAAGGACAGCGCCGCCGACGGCACGCGCGAACGTCACGCACAGCTACCTTCGACTACCTTCGACTGGTGTCCCAAGATACGAGTCCAGCCCGCACAACAGGTGGGGAGCCAGGGCGAGCAGGTCTGGTGACCCCTTGATCACTGGGTGGGGAAAATCAAAGAGCGCCAACACCAGCGCCGCGCCTGCTCGATATCCCCGCAATTCATCACAGAAGTGTAGGCCCCGCAGGCAGGAAACCTCGCGGGGCCGTCGGGCGCGCGGTCCCAGCACCGGCAACCAGAGCACTGCTTCGGATCCTGGATCCGCCAGTTGCCGGGCAGGGCCACGCGCCATCGGCGCTGCCGATGCTGAGCAGTTGCAGCAACTTGTAGGCGCGCCAGGCCCGTCCGCTCATTTTCCGTTGCCTCGTGCGTCTGGTGATGCTGGAGTGAGCGGATGGACCAGGACACAGTGCTGGCGATCTTCGATCGCGAGATGCGGCAGGGCATCCGGGCCGATGAGCCAGGAGCCCGGGTAGAGCGGGTGGGCGGCGTCGTGCGCCATGTAGGCGCGGACGCCGACGGCTGGAACGGGGTCGTCTGGTCGGACCTGGACGCCGCGACGGCGGACGCCGCGATCGCGGAACAGGTGGAGTACTTCACCTCGCTCGGGCGCGGGTTCGAGTGGAAGCTGTACGGGTACGACCGGCCGGCCGACCTGCCCGGACGGCTGCGGGGAGCGGGTTTCGTACCCGAGCCCGAGGAGACGTTGATGGTCGCCGACATCAAAGACCTGCCCACGAGCATCGAACTGCCCGAGGGGGTCCGCCTGCTCCCGGTGACCGATGCTGCCGGGGTCGAGCTCGCGGTGGCTGCGCAGGAGCGGGCGTTCGGTGAGGCGCGGCCGTACCATCGGCAGCTTCTGCTCGGTCAGCTGGCCGCCGGCCTGCCTCCGGCGGTCGTGGCCATGGCCGGTGACGTGCCGGTGAGCGCGGCGCGGATGGAGCTGCACCCAGGGACGTCCTTCGCGAGCCTGTGGGGCGGGGGCACTGTGCCGGAGTGGCGTGGCCGGGGCGTCTACCGGGCCCTGGTCGCCTTCCGCACCCGTATCGCCGCCGAACGCGGCTACCGCTATCTGCAGGTCGACGCGTCCGACCAGAGCCGTCCGATCCTGCGGCGACTCGGGTTCGTACCGCTGGCCACCACCACCCCGTACGTCCACACGCTCGGCTGACATCACGCGGAACCCGGCGCCGGCCGATGGGAGGCACCGGCGGTTGGCGAGGACGATGAGGCCGCCGATGACCGCGAGGCGAGTTGGCACCGCCGCGGAGGCGGTGGCGCTGAGAGTCCCCCAACATTGCCCATGCCGTACCTGATGTGGACCTGGCAAGGCCCGTGCGGGCACGCCATAACGCCTTGAGAGTCCGGGAGCGGCGCCGATTACCGATGAGGCCCTTGCCTTCGGCAGGATGGGCGCCATGACCGAGATCCGCACCCCCCGTCTCCTGCTCCGTCGCTGGCGTGATGACGACCTCGCTCCCATGGCCGAGATCAACGCCGACCCGCGGGTCATGCACTGGATCGACAACGGCTCGGTGCGCGACCTGGACCAGACGGCAGAGGACCTCGAACGGTGGGAGGAGGAGTGGGACGAGGAGGGCTTCGGCCTCTTCGCCGTCGAACTGCTGGCCTCAGGTGAACTGGCCGGCTTCACGGGTCTGTCCGTGCCCGAGTTCCTTCCGGAGGTGCTGCCCGCCGTGGCGATCAGCTGGCGGCTCGGCTCACAGTTCTGGGGCCAGGGATACGCATCCGAAGCGGCCCAAGCCACGCTGGAGTTCGCGCTCCAGGACCGTGGCCTCGACCGCGTCATCAGCATCAACCGGGTGGGCGACAACGCTTCCGAGAACGTCATCCGCAAGCTCGGTATGGAGCCGGAACGCGAGACGGCACACCCGGTGTACGACTTTCCGCTGCACGTTCACACCATCGACCTCACCGAGTTCCAGGCGTGAACCAGCCGAGCCGCCGGATCAGCACGAGACAGTCGACCGCTGTCCATACGCCCCCGACCGCATTGACCGCCGCCGAGTAGGCGAAAGAGGCTGCTTTCCCACCGCGACCTGCACTTTCACGGGACGCCACGGTGGCCCCGCACAACCTGGACGAGGCCGGCCGCGCCCTCGTCCAGCACCCCCCTGGGTGGCCGCGGCCACCGGCACCATCAACCTGGTGGGCACGATCCTCTGCCGCGACCGCCGTGCGCTCTACACCTACGTGACCGAGCGCATCGGCGAGCTGAGGACCGTCCAACAGATGGAAGATCCGCCGGACAGGCTTCAGGCGGCCAAGCCCTTCCAGCGGGCGCCCTCCTCCGAGCGCCTGCACGCACCTTCGACCAACTCGTCGACCCACCGCAGCAGCGCATCGAACGTTCCCTCCGTGGGTGACAATTCCGGCCGGTCGTTTCTCTTTACTTCATGTCAGCACCAGACGGATCCGATCCCACTTCCCGGGCGCCACTCACCTATGCGCGCCACTTCGCCCCACACTCCACGCACCACCCGGCCCCACGCCACCCGCTCCTTGCCCATCACCATCTGGCTTCCCGTCCCCGACGAACCGCACGCCGCACCCGCCCCGGCACTGCGCTCCCCGGGTGGGCCATCGAGCGGGCTGGACCGTGTTCACCACCCAGCCCGGCCACCTGCCCCACCCCTACTCAAGCTTTCCGTCCAGGACGCTGAGCCGGGCATGGACACCCACATCCCCGCCCTCACCCACACCGACGGCACCCCCAGCAGACTGGCGATGCGGCTGGCCGAACTCCACCCGCGTGATGCTGGTGCGGGCTGGTCCGAACCCGGCTGGTGCCGAAGGCGTAAGACCCGCTGAGGCGCTGCCTCAGCGGGCAGCTGAGCCAGAAATCCCCTCCTTGAGGGAGGGGAATAGTCAAAACTCCACGCTACGGCCCGTGTTCACGCACGCGAAATGGTGTTTCGCCAGTTGTTGCGCGCCGCCCGCACGACCAGCGGGTATGGGATACGCATGCGCATTTCTTTCCTGATCCACCACGCCTACGGAATCGGCGGGACCATCCGCACCACGTTCAATCTGGCCAACGGTCTCGTCGAGCGGCATCCGGTCGAGATCGTCTCGGTGTTCCGGTACCGGACGAAACACCAGCTCTTCCTGGACCCGCGGGTGCGGCTGCGATACCTGGTGGATCTACGGAAGAAGAGCGCGTCCTACGTGGGCGACCATCCGCTCGCCAAGCGTCCCGCGAAAGTCTACCCGCGCGAGGACGGCCACTACCACCGGTACAGCGAACTGACCGACGAACGACTCGGCGCCGATCTGCGGGGCCTGGACGCCGACATCGTGATCGGAACCCGGCCGGGGCTGAACGTGCAGATCGCCCGGCAGGCCCCGCGCCGCCTGGTGCGGATCGGTCAGGAGCACCTGACGCTGAACACCCATCCCACCCGGCTGGTGCTCAGGGTCCGCCGGCTGTATCCACGGCTGGACGCGATCACGACGACCACCGAAGCCGATTCCGCCTCCTACCTCCGCAGGCTGCGGCTGCCGGGTGTGCGGATCCAGGCGATGCCCAACAGCGTCCCCGATCCGGGGATCGCGCCCAGCACACTGGACGCCAGGCATGTGGTCGCGGTCGGCCGGCTGGCTCCGGTGAAACGGTACGAGGACCTGATTCTGGCCTTCGTCAAGGTCCGGGAGGAGCGGCCGGACTGGGGTCTGCGGCTGTACGGCGAGGGACCCGAGAAGGAAGAGCTGGCACGGCTGGTGAGCCAACTGGATCTCGACGGCGCCGTGACGTTGATGGGCTCGGTCGCGCCCGTCGAACCGGAGATGGCCAAGGGCTCGATGCTGGTGGTCTCCTCAAGCATGGAGTCGTTCGGAATGACCATCGTCGAGGCGATGCGGGTCGGTCTGCCGGTCGTGAGCACGGACTGCCCGCTGGGGCCAGGAGAGATCATCGAGCACGGTGTGGACGGGCTGCTGGTCCCGCCGCGTGATCCCGGGGCGCTGGCCAACGCGATCCTGGAGTTGATCGAGGACGACGGGCGCCGCAAGCGAATGGGCCGGGCGGCCCTGGAGAAGGGCCGCCGGTATGACACGGCGCGGATCGTCACAAGGTACGAGGCGTTCTTCCAGGAGTTGCTGGACCGCAAGGCGGGCGCCCGGGGACGCTTGCGCGGACTCGGTCACCAGACGGCGGCGTACGGCGTGGGGGCGTGGTACGTGACCAAGGACCGGATCAAGGTGGTGGTCCAAGGGGTCCAGGGGCGTCCGGACCAGTGTCCGGGCGCACGGCAGGGGTGACCGGGCGGAGACCGGGGATTTCCCCGAAGCAGCCGCCTAGCCGCCGAGGAACTCCCGCAGGCCGCATCCACCGCTCCACCGCCTGCGGATCATGCCCGGCGGCCCGGTGCACCGGGACCTGCACGCTCCACCCCCTCTGGTGCAGAATCCGGCGGGCCTGCGCTGTGCTGAACCGGACGTGGAACCGCCGCGCGATCAGCAACGTCATCCGCGGCAGCAACCACCGCCGGTCCTCCACCCAGCCATGCGGGCCGACCCTGGCTCAACGCCTCCTCCAGCCACACCCGCCACTCGGGCTTCATACGCGAGGACGGCCCGCTGGGCCCCTTCGAGCGCAACGCCTCCACCCGCCCTCACGCCACAGCGCATGCCAGGCATACGCGGACTTCCGCGACACCCGTAACTCCTTGGCCACCACCGGCCAGGCCACACCCTGCTCGAACATCACGGCGACCTCGAACCGCACCCGCTCCCGCCGGGCCTGCTCCCACGCGGTCAAGCCGCCCCATCGGCATACCTCAACTACCAGACACACAACCAAAGTGACTACACGTCGCCCCAATCCGCAATCCTCAGAGGCGGCAGAACGCGGTTTCCGCGCCGGACGTCCCGGACGTCCCGGACAGCCGAGCCGGCCAGCCACCACGCGTCGGATGCCGCACTGGACCCCTCGCACCGTGATCACCGGGTCAGCGCACTGCGGGCCACGAGCGCGAATCCTCCGATCCAGGAACGAACCAGCTGTCGACACAGGTCAGCGACGTAGCGCCTCGCGCCTGACCGGAGTGTCACCTCCACGCCGGCATCACGACTGCTCAGACCACCGCAAGCCTGCGAGTCGGTGACGCGGCCCCAAGAAGCGAAAACAGGCAGCTGCGACCTCGTGGCCACTGCGAGTGCGGCGGTGGAAGATCTCGTTGAAGGTGCTGTGGCTGCCGGTATCGTCGATGCAGCGCATGGCAAGCAGTGCGACGATGACGGCGCCAACGAGGCCGTTCTGTACCTCGTCCCAACCGTGTTCGTCGCCGCAGGTGGTCAGGCCCTTCAAGCCATGGAGGCCATGCATCGCCTCGCCGCAGACCGCGGAGAGCCTGGTGATGCTCTCCCACGGATCGTCCATGGGAATCTCCTCTCCGTGTGTCGGTTGTGCCTGTGCGGGGCGGCCGAGTTGGCGTACGGTCCACCCGGCGCGCATCCGACCTCGGCGTCAATGAGGCTGCGGAGGTGGACGATGACCGGCTGGCCGACCAGGGTGGCCGGGGCCTTGGGGTCGGCGTCGCGGAACTGTGGTCATTCGGTAGCGATGACGACGAGGTCGGTGTCCTTGGCGGACTCCTTGAGGTCTTCGGCGTAGTCGAGTTCGGGCGGGCGATTCTCGGACGTCGTTGGTGCCGGCTTTGAAGGATGCGCCCCATACCGTGACCCGCGTCCCGGACACAGGACGGCCCAGGGTGTCCTCGTGAGCCGGAGAGCAGCGGCCGGGCGGGAGGCATGGACCTGTTCCGGCTTGAAGGAGGGTGACGGCTTCGTGGGCACCGAGGTTGTGGGCGGAGACGGTGAAGGCACGGACGTCCTTGGGCAGGCAGCCGTTTTCCGCCGTGGCCGGGGACGGCGTTCAGGCCGGCGCGGCCGATGCATGAGTCGAGGCCGATGGCCTCGCTGAGCTGCTGGATGTCGGCAACGCCTCAGACCACAAAAGCCCCGTGCACTTGGTCCTCGTTGCCTACGTGGCGAGCAAAGCGCAGTCCCAAGGTCTCGACACTGCCAAGTCCCCTTCACCCGCGCGGATGAACGCGACTCCCCACCTCCCTGACCGTCCATGACAGTGGAGTCATGCCGTCAGCCACCAACCGCTGGAGGTAGCCATGACGTCGGACATCTGCTCCCTTCCGCTGCCCGGTGACACGGCGTCATGGGCAACCGACCGGCTCCCGGGGCTGGACCAGTGGGTGCAGGAACAGACCACGATGTCTGCTGCGGCTCCTGCATCGCCTGTGCTGCGGTTCGCCTTCTACGGACGCGTCTCCGCCGAGGACCACCAGGACCCCGCCACCTCCCGCGGCTGGCAGCTCCTGCGCGCCCAAGCCCTCACCTCCGGCTACGGCCACATCACGGCCGAGTACTTCGACATCGGCCGCAGCCGCAGCACCCCCTGGCCACGCCGCCCCGAAGCAGCCGCCCTCCTGGCCACACTCGCCGACCCCGACCGCGCCTTCGACGCCATCGTCATCGGCTCCGGTGAACGCGCCTTCCACGGCAACCAATTCACCGTCCTGGCACCACTCTTCGACCACTACAAGATCCCCGTGTGGGTCCCCGAGCTGGGCGGTGCCGCCGATCCGCAGACCGCCGGCCACGAGGAACTCATGGTCCTGCTCGGCATCCGGGCCAAGCGCGAGGTCGCCCGCGCCCGCATGCGCGCCCTCACCTCGATGACCATCCAAGCCCGCGACCAAGGCCGCTACCTCGGCGGCCGCCCACCCTACGGCTACCGGCTCGCCGACGCCGGCCCACACCCCAACCGTGGCCTGGCCCGACGCGGCGTACGTGCCCACCGCCTCGTCCCCGACCCCACCACCGCCCCCATCGTCACCTGGATCTTCCCCCAACGCCTCGCCGGCCACACCATGGCCCGCATCGCACGCGCCTTGAACGACGCCCACATCCCCTGCCCCTCGGCCGCCGACCCCGAACGCAACCCCCACCGCCGCAGGACAACATGGAACGCCACCGTCGTGCGGGCGATACTGGCCAACCCCCGCTACACCGGCCGTCAGGTCTGGAACCGGCAACGCACCGACCACGTCCTCCTCGACCCGACCAACACCACACTCGGCAACCGTGACGTCAGGCGCTGGCACACCCCCGAAAACTGGAGCATCTCCACCACACCGGCCCACCGGGCACTGGTCAGCGAGACGGACTTCGTCGCCGTCCAGCACATCCGCACCCCACGCGAAACCGCCCCGGACGCACATACCTCCTCACCGGCCTGCTCCGCTGCGCACTCTGCCGGCGCCAGATGGACTCCTGCTGGTCCCACCAACACCCCGCCTACCGCTGCCGCCACAGCCACACTCCCGCCACCGCCTCCAGCAGCAACCGGCCCCGCAATGCCTACGTACGCGAAGACCGCATCCTGCCCCACCCGCCCGCCCTCGCGATCAGACTCGGCCTGGCCCCAAACCAGCCAGCCCCGACGCCACCAGTACCGCGCCCCCCCGCCATCGTCACCCGCCTCCGGACAGCAAAGATCACACTGGCCTACGACCCGAAAGGAATGACCCTCACCGCCAGCACCCCCACCACAGAAAGGATCTTCATCGGCTGACAGCCGCCGACCGGCTCCTCACTCCATCCGGCCCAAACGAAAGGAGGCCAGAAACGACAAACGCCCGCTCCCGGCCGAAGGCCAAGAACGGGCGCCGATGGCCGCTGCCATCCGCCAAGCCGACCCCGAAGACAAAGCCGAGATATACCGCCAGCTCGGCCTCCAGCTCACCTACACCCCCAGCCACCAGACCATCCACGCCGAGATCACCCCCACCCCGCACGCCCCCAAAAACGACAAATCCCCACGGCTTCAGAGAAACCATGGGGATTTGGTTGGTGTCCGAGGGGGGACTTGAACCCCCACGCCCGATAAAGGGCACTAGCACCTCAAGCTAGCGCGTCTGCCATTCCGCCACCCGGACAAGGTGTCTGTCGTTGCGGCCTCCGGGCCGTTCCGACGAGGAAAACAATAGCAAACGTTCGGGGGTGGTCGATCACGCCTGGTCCGGAGCGGCCGCGGGGCTGTGACCGGCACATGTCGGGCGTATTGCGGCCTTGGGTGGAGCGGGTGCCGGGTGGAGGATGGCGGTGGACCCCGTCGCGGGGTGCCCTCGGGTGCGCCGCGGCCGTGAACGTAGAGGAGGCAGTGTGAGCGAGCTTCGCGAGCGAACCATGGAGAGGTGCGGGCCCCGCGCAGGCCGGGCCGGGCGAAGCGAGGTCCGGGCATGAGCGAGTCGCGGCCGGCAGCTACGGTCACCGGCGAGGACGAGGTCGTCGACCTGTGCCGGGACCTGATCCGGATGGACACCAGCAACTACGGCGATCACTCGGGGCCGGGGGAGCGCGTCGCCGCCGAGTACGTCGCCGAGAAGCTCGCCGAGGTCGGCCTGGAGCCGCAGATCTTCGAGTCGCACAAGGGACGGGCCTCGACCGTCGCGCGGATCGAGGGGGAGGACCGTTCGCGGCCGGCCCTGCTGATCCACGGGCATACGGATGTGGTGCCGGCCAACGCCGATGACTGGACGCACCACCCGTTCTCCGGGGAGATCGCGGACGGCTGCGTGTGGGGCCGGGGCGCGGTCGACATGAAGGACATGGACGCGATGACGCTGGCCGTCGTGCGCGACCGGCTGCGCACCGGGCGCAGGCCCCCGCGGGACATCGTGCTGGCGTTCCTCGCCGATGAGGAGGCGGGCGGTACGTACGGCGCGCGGTACCTCGTCGACAACCACCCGGAGCTGTTCGAGGGGGTGACGGAGGCGATCAGCGAGGTCGGCGGCTTCTCGTTCACGGTCAACGAGAACCTGCGGCTGTATCTCGTGGAGACGGCCCAGAAGGGCATGCACTGGATGAAGCTGACCGTGGCCGGCACGGCCGGGCACGGGTCGATGATCCACCGGGACAACGCCATCACCGAACTGTCCGAGGCCGTTGGCCGGTTGGGGCGGCACGAGTTCCCGGTGCGGGTGACCAAGACCCTGCGGGTCTTCCTGGACGAACTCGGGGACGCGCTGGGCACCGAGCTGGACCCGGAGAACATGGACGCGACGCTGGCCAAGCTCGGCGGAATCGCCAAGCTGATCGGCGCCTCGATGCGGAACACCGCCAACCCCACGCAGCTGGGCGCCGGTTACAAGGTCAACGTGATCCCGGGCGAGGCCACCGCGTGCGTCGACGGCCGCTTCCTGCCCGGCTTCGAGGAGGAGTTCCTGGCCGACCTGGACCGGCTCCTGGGCCCGCGGGTCAAGCGCGAGGACATCCACGCGGACAAGGCGCTGGAGACCACCTTCGACGGCGCCCTGGTGGACGCGATGCAGTCGGCGCTGCAGGCCGAGGACCCCATCGCGCGGGCCGTGCCGTACATGCTCTCCGCGGGGACGGACGCCAAGTCCTTCGACCGCCTCGGCATCCGGGGCTTCGGGTTCGCGCCGCTGAAGCTGCCGCCGGAGCTGGACTTCGCCGGGATGTTCCACGGCGTGGACGAGCGGGTTCCGGTGGACGGGCTGAAGTTCGGGGTGCGGGTACTCGACCGGTTCATCGACCAGAGTTGAGGCGGGGGGAACGGGACGATACGGGACGATTTCGGAGGGGGTGATAACGATTTCGGAGGGGGTGATGTGGAGGGGCGAGGTGTGGTGTGGTGCGTCCGGATGGTGCGTCCGAGGTGGGTGGCCGTCCGCCTCATCGGCCTTGTCCGTCTTGGGAGTTCGCCCCGCCGAGGCGTGCGCGTAACGTGAAGTCGGCGTGAAAACCCTGCCTTTGGCGTTGACTTCGCTGAAAAGGATGAACGCTGCGATGTGTTCGTAGCTTCATGAGCCTTACCTCCGTTGACGTGGGTGCGGTCCGCGGCTGGGACCGCATTGCCTACAAGGAGGAACCATGATCAAGAAGGTCGTAGCCGCAGCAGCGGTGGCCGGTGGAGTCGTACTCGCCGGTGCCGGCCTGGCCGTTGCCGACTCCGGTGCCCAGGGTGCCGCGGTGCGCTCCCCGGGTGTGCTGTCCGGCAACCTCGTCCAGGCTCCGGTGCACGTTCCGGTGAACACCTGCGGCAACACGATCTCCGTGATCGGCCTGCTGAACCCGTCCTTCGGCAACCCCTGTGGGAACGACTGACGTTATCGACGGCCTCTCGGCCCGATTTCGGGCCCGGCCAGGTCAGGCTCCGGAATGTCCTTGACGACATTCCGGAGCCGCTGGGCATTCTCGCGGGTGGGTGCCCCTCCCCGGGAGGCAGTCCGCGGAGCGTGCTCTCACCTCCGGCGGCGGCCATCCGCCCGCATTCCTGTAAAGCACTAGGCAGGGGAACACCAATGAGACAGGTCGCGCGAAAAGGGCTGATCACCATGGCGGCCGCCGGTGGCGCGCTCGCCATGGCCGCCGGAGCCGCGCACGCGGACTCCGGTGCCGCGGGCCGCACGGCGTACTCGCCGGGCGTCGGTTCCGGCAACATCATCCAGGCTCCCATCGACGTTCCGGTGAACGTCTGCGGCAACACCGTCAACGTCGTCGGCGCGCTCAACCCGTCGTTCGGCAACGGGTGCGGGAACGGGGGCGACGGTCATGGTCACGGCCACGGCCATGATCACGGTCAGGGCCACGGGAAGCACCGGCGGACGCCCGGCGGCGCCAGCGCGACGGGCGGGGCGACGCACTCGCCGGGCGTCGGTTCCGGCAACACCATCCAGGCGCCGGTCGACGTCCCGGTCAATGTCTGCGGCAACACCGTCGACGCGGTCGGCGTGCTGAACCCGTCGTCCGGCAACGACTGCGGCAACGACAACGACGCCTCGCCGGAGGGTCCGGGCCACCCGGGACAGCCTGGTCAGCCGGGCCACCCGGGTCACCCGGGTCACCCCGGACACCCGGGCCACCCCGGACACCCCGGTCACCCGGGTCAGCCCGGCCACCCGTCGCAGCCTCCCGGTACGCCGCACCACCCGGGTACGCCCCAGCAGCCTGGGCACCCGCACGGGCCGGGTGGGGCGCATGGGTCGCGGCCCGGCACCCCGCAGTCGCCGGGCGTCCCGGCGACGCACACGGGAAGCCACAACGCGACGGCGCCGGAGGGCGGAGCACAGCTCGCGCACACCGGTGCCGGGGCGCTGGGCTACGCGATCCCGGCCAGCGCGGGCATGCTGCTCGGTGGAGCCGTCCTCTACCGCCGGGCGCGCACCGCCCGTAGGTGATCAGCGGCACTCCGTAGGAAGCAGGAACGCATGACGGAGCGGGCCCCGTCCTTCGACCGGGCCCGCTCTGCCGTACTCACGCCTCTCTCACACGTTCCCGGGCTCACCACGTGGCGCGCAGCTGGCGGATGATCCGGCGACGCAGCCGCACCCGGCGACTGCCGTCGGGATTGAGACGAAGTCGGTCCAACTCCCAGTGCCCGTACTCGGCATGGTCGGTCAGCAGGCGGGTAGCGGCCTTGCGGGAGACGCCCCGAGGCACATACACATCGCAGAATTCGTATTCCGGCATCGCATCTATTGTGCGGGACCGGCCCCGGTACGGATAGCGTCTGCACTATGTCTGATGCTGCGCAGCCTTCCGCTGCCGAGGTACGTGCCGCCGCTGAGGCGGTCAAAGCCGCGCTGGACCGTCACCTCGACGCGGTCGAACGCCGCACGGGGGCGGACGATCCCGCCGTCTACGCCGCGTTCGACGAAGTCGCCGCGGCTGCCGAGCGCTATGACGAGCTGCTCTACGACGCCTACGACGAGGTCACTCCCTTCGAGATCCCCGGGAACGACGCCCTGCCCGCCTATGCGGGGCCCGAGGAACCGAGCGCGCTGAGCGTGCTCATCCGGCGCGACTACACCGTCGCCAAGCCGCAGCGGCTGCTGCATCAGGCCCAGCGCATCGCGGCCCTGGACCCGGACGCCGCCGACGACGCCACGGGCAATGCCCCCGACGCCGCCACGCTCGTCGGCAGCAGTGTGTACGCCGCGCTCGGTGTCCTCTTCGGGGAGTACGAACCGGATGAGATCGCCTCCCGGCACAAGGAGTTCGGCCTGGAGGAGGGCGACTCCACACTGTGGGTGGCGGCCGTCGACGAGCCGGCCGAGCCGGGGGAGTGGCTCTCCGCGCCGTTCGACCAGGCGGATCCGCAGCGGGTGGTGTGCCGCTTCGACGTCAGCTCGGTCTTCGACGAGGAACTCGACGACGACGATGACGACGATCTGCTGGAGCCGGCCGACCGGAGCCGGTGAGGCGCGGTGGACGGGGCCCGCGGGACGGACGGCCGGTGTGCCGCCGCCCCGCGGGCCCCTCGCCGGGAATCCGGGCCTCTCGCTCGGAATCCTCGGGCCGGGCGGGGCGGTGCGTCAGTCCTCGGGCTGTTCCTCTACTCGGACTGTTCCTCGGTTACTCGGCATGTTCCTCGGTTACTCGGACTGTTCCTCGGTCTGCGTCCGCAGCAGGGTCCGCAGCCGGGTGGTGCGCTCCTTGGCGGGGACTTCGGCGACCGCGCGGGACAGCGCCGGGCCCACGCCCTGGACCACCGACAGATGCCGTTCGCCGCGGCTGAAGGCGGTGTAGGCCCAGGCGCGGGTCAGGCCGCCGGCGGCGTCGCCGGGGAGCACCACGACCGCGGCCGGCCAGCGGGACCCGGCCGCCTGATGGGCGGTGAGCGCCCAGCCGTGCCGGACCGTGCCGGAGCCGACCTGCTCGCGCGGGACGACCACGGCGGTGCCGTCGCACTCCAGGTGCAGGCCGTCGGCGTCGGCGCCGGTGACCGTGCCGGGGAGCGTACGGCCCGGCGTCGGGGAGTAGGCGACGCGGTCGCCGGGGTCGAAGCCGCCGAACCGGCCGGGGCCGGGGTTGAGGCGCTCCTTGAGCGCGGAGTTCAGTGCGCGGGTGCCGGCCGCGCCGCCGTGGCCGACGGTGATGACCTGGGTCTGCACGGCCGGAATGCCCAGCGCGCGGGGCACCGAGTCGGCGACCAACTGGACCGTGCGGTGGACCGCCTCGCGGGCGTCCCGCACCGGGACGGTGACCACCTCCTTGCCGGGCGCTTCGACCTCGGTCAGCTCGCCGATGCCGATGCCCGACACCAGCTCGCCGATCGGGCCGAAGTCCGGGGTGCGGGAGGCGACCTGGGGGCAGAAGCGGGACTGCAGGACGTCCTGGAAGAGCCGCCCCGGGCCCGCCGACCACAGGACGCCGGGGTCGCCGCTGAGCACCAGGCGCGTCCCGTCGGTGAGCGACTCGACGAGCAGGGCGGCGGTCTCCAGGTCCAGTTGCGGGGCGTCCAGCACGACCAGCAGGTCGAGCGCGAGCGCGCCGTCCGCGTCCCGCCCGGGGCCCTCCCGGCCGGACAGCAGACCGGCGACGGTCACCGCGGCCGCCGGCGCGGCCGGGTCGGCGGACTCCCCGGGGGCGGCGGCCGGCGCGGCCTCGGCGAGCTGCGCGGCGAGCCGTCGGCGGCCGTCGGCGGTGTGCGCGGCGCCGAACGCCCGCAGCCCGAGGGCGCGGGCCGCGGCGACCAGCGCGGCGGGCTCGGCGCGGGCCGCCTCGCCGCCGGTGTGGGCCACCAGGCCGCTGTGCGCGACGGTCCGGATCAGCTCGGCGGCGGAGGACGAGGGGGCGGCCGCCGCTGCCTGAGCCCAGGCGCCGGCGGTGGGGTGGGGCCGGGGGATCGCGACGTCCGCGCCCCCAGCGGGCGCACCGGCGGCGCCGCTTTCCCGGGCGTCGTCTGCGGGGCTGTCTGCGGCTTCGGTCCCGTCCGCGGCGCCGTCCGTCGGCTCGGCCGCAGTCCCGTCCGTACTGCCGTCCGTCGGCTCATCCGCCGTCGGTTCGAAGGTGTTCAGCAGCCGGGCCAGGCCGTCGGCGACGCTCTCCTCGGCCATGGCGAGCCGGTCCAGGCCGAGCAGGAGGCGGACCGGCTGCTCCTCGTCGTCCTCCGCGGCGGCCCGGGGGCGGCCCGGGGTTTCCAGCGCCTCCTGGAAGACCAGCACCGCGCCGTCCGCGATGGCGCTCTGGAGGGCGGCGTCCGGATCCGGTACGGCGCGCTGGGCGAGGGCGGCGCGCAGCGCGGATGCCTCCAGGGCGGAGTGGCCGGCGACCGCGGCCTGCTCCAGCAGCCAGCCGATCAGAGCCTGGGCGCGCCGCTCGTCACCGGGGCCGCAGGCCGGGCCGAGCAGCGCCCGGGCGAAGCCGTCGGCCTGCTCCGGGCGCACCCCGGGCACCGCCAGCAGCTGCCAGGGGTCCTCGGTGAGTGCCTCGGCGGCCTGCTGGCCGAGCGCCTCCGTGGCCCGCTCGGCCAGCGCCTCGGGGGCGCCGCCGGCGGCCAGCACCCGCCGGACGCCCTCGATGCCGGGGGCCGGGGCGACGGCCGGCCGGGCCGGCGGGACCGCGGGGCCGGCCCCGGCACCCTGGGCGCCGGGGGCCGGGACGGCCGGACGGGGCGGGGCGGGCGGCGGACCGGCGGGCCGCGGCGCGGCCGCCTCGGGGCCCGGGCCTGCCGGTACCTGCTGCGGGGCCCGGCCCGGGCCGCCGGTGCCCTCCGGGCCGGGCGCGCCGTCCCGGGCCGGGCGGGCCGTCGGAGCCTTGGCGGCCGGCTTCGGGGTCTCGGCGAAGAACGACGCGGCGGAGCGCTCACCGCTCTCCACGGCCCGCACCGCCGCCGCCAGCGCCGCCACGGAAGCGGCCGGGCCGGGCTGTGCCGCGCCGTCGGCGCCGCCGGACTCGCCGCCCGGGCCGCCCCCGGGCGCGGCGGCCTCCTGCTCGGGCGGGTTGTCGCCGGCGCGGTCGGTACTCACAGCGTGCTCCAGTCGTGGTCGGGATAGTGGTGCACCGGAGCCGACACATCGTCCAGCGCCCGGCGGATCTCGTCAGGAAGACTAAGCGCCTCCACTGACAATGCGGCTCTGAGCTGCGGCGCGGTGCGGGCACCGAGGATCGGGGCGGTCACGCCGGGGCGGTCGCGGACCCAGGAGAGCGCGACCTGCAGGGGCGTGACGGCCAGTCCGTCGGCGGCGGTGGCGACCGCGTCGACGACCCGGCCCGCGGTCTCGTCCAGATAGGGCGCCACGAACGGCGCCAGCTGCTCCGAGGCGCCACGGGAGTCGGCCGGGGTGGCATGGCGGTACTTGCCCGTGAGCACCCCGCGGCCCAACGGGGACGACGGGAGCAGACCCAGGCCCAGATCCCGGGCGGCGGGCAGCACCTCCCGTTCGACGCCGCGCTGGAGGAGGGAGTACTCCAGCTGCGCACTCGCCAGCCGGTTGCGGACGCCGGGGGCGGCCAGCTGCCAGGTGGCGGCCTTGGCGAGCTGCCAGCCGGAGAAGCCCGCCAGGCCCACATAGCGCGCCCGGCCGCTCGCCACCGCCAGGTCGAGCGCCTGGAGGGTCTCCTCCAGCGGGGTGTGCGGGTCGAAGGCGTGCAGCTGCCAGAGGTCCACATAGTCGGTGCCCAGGCGCTCCAGGGAGGCGTCCAGGGCCGCGAGCAGATGGCGGCGGGAGCCGTCCACCCGGCGGTCCGGCGCCAGGACGCTGCCGGCCTTGGTGGCGACGACCAGGTCCGTACGCGGCACCAGCCCCTCCAGCAGCCGGCCGAGGAGGTACTCGGCGCCGCCGTCGGCGTAGATGTCGGCGGTGTCGACGAGCGTGCCGCCGGCCTCCCAGAACGTCTTGAGCTGTTCGGCGGCGTCCTGTTCGCCGGTGTCGCGCGCCCAGTTGAGGGTGCCCAGCCCGAGGCGGGACACCCGCAGGCCCGTGCGGCCGAGGTGCCTGTGCTCCATGGGCCAGACCCTACGCGCCGGACCCCGCGAGCAGGGGACCTGTGGACAACCGCCGCCCGGCCGCGCCCGGGCCGGGCTCCGGCCCACCGGTGACGGCCGCCGCACCCGCACGCTAGAGTCCCCGGAACAGCGACGTTACTGATGGGTAAGGGGAGCGGCATGAGGCTTGGCATCAACCTCGGCTACTGGGGCGCCGGCATGGACTCCGACAATCTCGCGGTGGCGAAGGAGGCCGACCGCCTCGGCTACGCCGTCTGCTGGGCGGCCGAGGCGTACGGCTCCGACGCCCCCACGGTGCTCTCCTGGGTGGCCGCGCAGACCGAGCGGATCGACGTCGGCTCGGCGATCTTCCAGATCCCGGCCCGTACGCCCGCGATGACCGCGATGACCGCCGCGACGCTGGACTCGCTCTCCGGCGGCCGCTTCCGGCTCGGCCTCGGCGTCTCCGGCCCGCAGGTCTCCGAGGGCTGGTACGGCGTGAAGTTCGACAAGCCGCTGGCCCGCACCCGGGAGTACGTGGAGATCGTCCGCAAGGCCATGTCCCGCGAGCGGCTCTCCTACGAGGGCGAGCACTGGACGCTGCCGCTGCCGGGCGGCCCGGGCAAGCCGCTGAAGCTCACCGTGCACCCGCAGCGCGAGCACATCCCGCTCTACATCGCCGCGATCGGGCCGAAGAACCTCCGGCAGACCGGTGAGATCGCGGACGGCGCCCTGCTGATCTTCCCCTCCGCCGACCACCTGGAGGAGACCGCCATCTCCCACCTCCGGGCGGGCCGGGAGGCCGCCGGCAAGACCATGGACGGCTTCGACGTCTGCCCCACCCTTCCGCTGGCCCTCGGCGACGACAAGAACATCAGCGCGCTCGCCGACTTCTTCCGCCCGTACACCGCGCTCTACGTCGGCGGCATGGGCAGCCGGAAGCAGAACTTCTACAACCAGCTGGCACAGCGGATGGGGTACGAGAAGGAAGCCGCCGAGATCCAGGACAAGTACCTGTCCGGGGACAAGGACGGCGCCGCCGCGGCCGTCCCCGAGCGGCTGATCGACCAGACCACCCTGCTCGGCTCGGTCGACCGGATCGCCGAGCGGATGCGGGCGTACGCCGCGGCCGGCGTGACCACCCTGACGGTGACGCCCGCCGGCTTCACCCTGGAGGAGCGGCTGGCCGCACTCCGCGCCGGCACCGACGCGCTGGAGCGGTCCGGCCTCGCGTAGGCCCCGTCGTCGAACTCCCTTCCAGCACCGCGCACACGCGAAAGCCCGGCGCGGAAGGCGCCGGGCCGGGGAAGCGCTGCGGCCGTGGTGGGGGCTCGGGGGTCTTCCCCGCCACGGCCGTCACGGGACTCAACGCCCCAGTGGCGGGCGGGTTACGGGGCCCGCGCCGTGCGCGTCAGGCGAACGGGCGCCGCGGGCCGCGCCCCCGGTTGCCGGGGGCGGAATGCGGCATTTGACTCTCCGAGCACGGGTGTGTCCGTTCGGAGGTGACGCTGATGTTCTCGGCCAGGAGCCTGTTCCAGGAGATCGTCGACAACGACGCCGCCTACCGCCTCTTCTGCTCCATCGCGGCCAGCGGGGAGGCCCAGGGCGGCTGGGAGAACGGGCGGATCGCCGCACTGCTGCCGGCGTCCCACCGCGACCTGGCGCCCAAGGTCGCCCGGCACGGCGCCGACGAGGACAAGCACGGCCGGATCTTCCGCGCCCTGCTCCGCAGGCGCGGCCTGACGCCCGTAGAGGTCCCCGAGGCCACCGACTACACCATGCTGCTGGAGCGGCGCGGCATCGGACTGGCCCACGACAAGCTCCGCCGCGAAGAGCCGCTCGGCGAACGGGACATCGTCGCCTACCTCGCGCACAGCCGGGTCACCGAGCAGCGCGCCGCGGAGCAGATGCTGCTGCTCCGGAAGCACTTCGGCGACCACCCCGAGGTGGGCCGGGCGGTCCGGATGATCTGCCAGGACGAGGAGAACCACCTCGCGTACTGCCACGAGGAGCTGCTGCGGCTGGCCCGGGCCGGCCACGGGCGCGCCATCCAGCGGACCCTGCGGCAGTGCGCGCTCACCGAGATCGCCGTCCACCGGGACGTCAGCCTGGCCGTGATGGCGCGGATGGGCCGCATCCTGGACTGGTCCCGGAGCAGAACGGCGCTGAT
The DNA here is from genome assembly GCF_051603415.1 of Streptomyces sp. S186. NCBI lineage: Bacteria > Bacillati > Actinomycetota > Actinomycetes > Kitasatosporales > Streptomycetaceae > Streptomyces > Streptomyces sp. S186. Next base: position 6,550,157 of record NZ_CP193932.1, read on the forward strand.
CCGGGCCGGGATCATGGCGTTCTACGGCTATGAGCGGCTGCTCGGCTGGCGGCGGATGGTCAGCCTCGCGATGCCCGCACGGCGGAACGCGCTGGGCGGACCGGCCGACGCCGCGCCGGAGTTCGCCTGAGCACCGCGCCCTCGCGCCCCGCTCACAGCCAGCCGCGGCGTTTGAACAGCCGGTAGAGCAGCACCTCGATGGTGGCCATCAGCAGCAGGATCACCGGATAGCCCAGCGGCCACTTCAGCTCCGGCATGTCACTGAAATTCATGCCGTAGATGCCCGCGATCAGGGTGGGCACCGCGGCCAGCGCGGCCCACGCCGAGATCTTGCGCATGTCGTCGTTCTGCCGGACGCCCATCTGCGCCAGATGGGCGGCGAGGATGTCCGACAGCAGCCGGTCCAGGGCCTCCACCGACTCGTTGGCGCGGGTCAGATGGTCGCCGACGTCCCGGAAGAACGGCCGGGCGTGGTCATGTACGAAGGGCACGCCGGGGCTCTGCAGACGGGCCATCGGGTCCGCCAACGGGACGGTGGCCCGGCGGAATTCGAGGACCTCGCGCTTGAACGCGTAGATCTGGGCGGCGGTGTTCCTCGTCTCCCGGCGGATCGGCGCGAACACCTCCGCCTCCAACTCCTCCAGATCCACCTGGAGTTCACCGGCGACCTCGATGTAGTGGTCCACCACCGCGTCGCTGATCGCGTAGAGCACCGCGCCGGGGCCGTGCCGCAGGATCTCCGGATGGTGCTCCAGCCGCTTGCGGACCGCTGCCAGCGGACTGGCCATGCCGTGCCGGACCGTGACGACGAAGGAGTCGCCGACGAAGACCATCAGCTCCGAGGCGGTCACGGTGTCGGCCGTGACGTCGTAGGTGATCGGCTTCAGCACCATGAACAGCGAGTCGTCGTAGACCTCCAGCTTCGGCCGTTGGTGGGCCTTGAGAGCGTCCTCAACGGCCAGCGGGTGCAGTCCGAACTCGCTGCTGACCTGGTCGAACTCGTGCTGGGTCGGCTCGTACATGCCCAGCCACAGGAAGGAGTGCCCCTCCGCCCGCGCCGCGGCCAGCGCACGCGAGAAGTCCCGCGCGCACTCATGGCGGCGGCCCTCGCGGTAGATGGCGCAGTCCACGATCACATCAGGCATTCTCGCCCGTGGCAGGGGCCCCTGCCAGGGAAGCCGACCCGCCCCGGGACCTTCCCGCCGGACAGGCCCTAGTGTGGCGGGCATGCCCACGCTGATCCTGGTGCGGCACGGCCGCTCCACCGCCAACACCTCCGGCGTGCTCGCCGGCCGGACTCCCGGAGTCGCCCTCGACGAGCGGGGCGCCGCCCAGGCCGCGGCGCTGCCCGCCCGGCTCGCGGGCATCCCGCTGGCGCTCGCCGTCACCAGCCCGCTCCAGCGCTGCCGGGAGACCCTGGCGCCGCTGCTGGAGGCCCGCCCCGGGCTGCGCCTGGAGACCGACGAGCGGATCACCGAGTGCGACTACGGCGACTGGTCGGGCCGCAAGCTCGCCGAGCTGGCCGACGAACCGCTGATGGAGGCCGTCCAGCAGCACCCCTCCGCGGCCGGCTTCCCCGGCGGCGAGCCGCTGCGGGAGATGCAGGCCCGCGCGGTGGCCGCGGTCCGGGACTGGAACGCCCGGGTCGAGGAGACCTCCGGAACCGAGGCGGCCTACCTGATGTGCTCGCACGGTGACATCATCAAATCCCTGGTCGCCGACGCCCTCGGCATGCACCTGGACCTCTTCCAGCGGATCTCCGTGGAGCCGTGCTCGGTGACCGTGGTCCGCTACACCCGGCTGCGCCCCTACCTCGTACGGCTCGGCGACACCGGCGACCTCGCCTCGCTGATGCCCCGCGAGGACGGCGGCGGCGCCGGGAGCGAGCGGGACGCGGCCATCGGAGGCGGTGCGGGCGCAGCGTGATCAGCGGGCGCAGTAGGGTGGTGCGACGGCGCTGCCCGCGACGCCCCTGTGATCCGCGCAAGTACCCCTCCGGGACGCAGCGACCGCGGCGACCGCACTGACCCAAGCAGTCGAGAATCGGAGCAGGACGTTGTCCCGTCAGGTGTTCTTCTACGACCTACCGGACCGCTTCGTGGCCGGTACGGTCGGGCTGCCTGGCCGCCGTAGCTTCTTCCTCCAGGCCACCGCGGGCGGCCGCGTCACCAGCGTCGCCCTGGAGAAGACCCAGGTGGCGGCGCTCGCCGAGCGGATCGACGAGCTGCTGGACGAGGTGGTGCGGCGCAGCGGCGGCAGCGCCCCGGTGCCCGCCGTCTCCCCGGCCGAGATGGCCGACACCGCGCCGCTGGAGACGCCGGTGGAGGAGGAGTTCCGGGTCGGCACGATGGCTCTGGCCTGGGACGGCGACGAGGAGCGGATGATCGTCGAGGCGCAGGCGCTGGTCGAGCTGGAGGCCGACAGCGACGAGGACCTCGCCGACGCCGAGGAGCGGCTGCTCCAGGACGACGAGAACGGCCCGCCGATGCTCCGGGTGCGGCTGACCGGCACCATGGCCCGGGCGTTCGCCAAGCGGGCGCTGGACGTGGTCAACGCCGGCCGCCCGCCGTGCCCGCTGTGCAGCCTGCCGCTCGACCCGGAGGGACACGTATGCCCGCGCCAGAACGGATACCGGCGGGACGCCTGAGCCCCATGGAGCCCCTCGCCGAACCGGCCGGCCCGGAAGCCGGCCCCGCGGCCCCGCGGGAGCCCGTCGGGAGCCTGCCGCCGGCGCTGCTCGCCGAGGGCGAGCTGACCGTCCGCGGCCAGATCCCCGACGCCTCCAACGCCGTCCTCTACTGCACCGTCGAACACGACGGGCGCAGCGCCGCCTGCGTCTACAAGCCCGTCGCCGGCGAGCGCCCGCTGTGGGACTTCCCGGACGGCACCCTCGCCCAGCGCGAGGTCGCCGCCTACGAGGTGTCCCGGGCCTGCGGCTGGGACCTCATCCCCACCACGGTGCTGCGGGACGGCCCGTACGGCACCGGCATGGTCCAGGAGTGGATAGCGCCGCCCGGGGACGGCGACGAGGCGCCCGAGCTGCTGGCGCTGGTCGCCGAGGACGAGCCGGCGCCGGGCTGGAAGGCGGTCGGCCGGGCGGAGATCGGCGCGGGCCGCACCGCGCTGCTGGTCCACGCCGACCACCCCCGGCTGCGCCGGCTGGCCGTCCTGGACGCGGTGATCAACAACGGCGACCGCAAGGGCGGCCATCTGCTGCCCGGGGCCGGTGGCGCGTTCTTCGCGATCGATCACGGTGTGACGTTCAACTCGGCCGACAAGCTGCGCACGCTCCTGTGGGGCTGGGCCGGGGAGCCGCTGCCCGAGGAGGCGCTTGCGGCGCTGCGCGGTCTGCAGGCGGCGCTGGCCGACGGCGCGCCGCTCGCCGCCCGGCTGGCGGAGCTGATCACGGACGCCGAGCTGGCGGCGCTGCGGGCGCGGGTCGAGGCGTTGCTGAGCAGCGGACGGCACCCGGAGCCGAGCGGGGAGTGGCCGGCGATTCCCTGGCCGCCGGTCTGAGCCGGCACGGTCCCGGCCGCCCAACGACCGTATGCCTGTTGCACATCCAGCCGCGGACCGCAAGAGCGCCTTTCCAGCCAGAGAGGCCCCTCCGGTTCGTATGCGGAACATCCGTCCGGTTACGCTCAAGGCATGCATGCATGGCCCGCTTCTGAGGTCCCCGCCCTGCCCGGTCAGGGCCGCGACCTGAGGATCCACGACACCGCGACCGGCGGACGGGTGACCCTCGACCCCGGTCCCGTCGCCCGTATCTACGTCTGCGGCATCACGCCGTACGACGCCACCCACATGGGGCACGCGGCGACCTACAACGCGTTCGACCTCGTTCAGCGCGTGTGGCTCGACACGAAGCGCCAGGTGCACTACGTGCAGAACGTCACCGACGTCGACGACCCGCTGCTGGAGCGGGCGGTGGCGACCGGCGACGACTGGACCGCGCTCGCCGAGCGCGAGACCGCCCTCTTCCGCGAGGACATGACGGCGCTGCGGATGCTGCCGCCGCGCCACTACATAGGCGCCGTCGAGTCGATACCCGCCATCGTCCCGCTGGTCGAGCGGCTGCGCGACGCCGGCGCCGCCTACGAACTCGACGGCGACGTCTACTTCTCGGTCGCCTCCGACCCGCACTTCGGCGAGGTCTCCGGCCTGGATGCCGAGGCGATGCGGCTGCTGTCCGCCGAGCGCGGCGGCGACCCGGAGCGCGCGGGCAAGAAGAACCCACTCGACCCGATGCTGTGGATGGCCGCCCGTGACGGCGAACCGAGCTGGGACGGCGGCTCGCTGGGCCGCGGCCGGCCCGGCTGGCACATCGAGTGCGTCGCCATCGCCCTGGAGCACCTGGGCATGGGCTTCGACGTCCAGGGCGGCGGCTCCGACCTCGCCTTCCCGCACCACGAGATGGGCGCCTCGCACGCCCAGGCACTGACCGGCCGGCACCCCTTCGCCCAGACGTATGTGCACGCCGGCATGGTCGCCCTGAACGGCCGGAAGATGTCCAAGTCCAAGGGCAACCTGGTCTTCGTCTCCGCGCTGCGGCGGGCCGGCACCGACCCGGCGGCGATCCGTCTGTCGCTGCTGGCCCACCACTACCGCAGCGACTGGGAGTGGACCGACGCGGTGCTCCGGGACGCCGAGGACCGGCTGGCCCGCTGGCGCTCCGCGGTCTCCCGCCCCGACGGCCCGCCCGCCGAGGCCCTCCTCGCGGAGATCCGCGACGCCCTGGCCGACGACCTGGACGCGCCGGCCGCGCTGGCCGCGGTGGACCGCTGGGCCGCCGCGCAGGAGGCCGACGGCGGCACCGACGAGGGCGCTCCCGGCCTTGTTTCCCGTGCGGTGGACGCACTGCTGGGCGTGGCGCTGTAAGGACGACGGCCGTCCGGCCGCGGCCGGATGTGCGAGGGGCGCCCCCGCCGGAAATGGCGGGGGCGCCCCTTCGTCGTGTGCCGGCTTCGTCGTGTGCCGGCGTCTGTTGCTCGCGGCCGTCCGCCCCTGTGGTGGGACGGATCGCGGCCGGTCCGCCGATCTGCCGCTCCGCCCGTCAGCGCTCGGCGCCGGAGTCCTCCGGGCCCTCGCCGTCGGTGCGGCCGCCGTCCGGCCCCTCGTCGCGGCCCCCGGTCCCCTCGCCGGCCTCCGGGCCGGTGGGCGGCTTCGCGGGGCCGGCATCCTCCGGCGGCCGGGGCTCGCGCGGCTCCTTGGGCGTGGCGCGCGGGTGCCGGGTGCGGCCGCCGGTGGTGTCGCGGAGGTAGGAGCCGTCCCGGCCGTCGGCGACGCCACCCTCGCTCGCCACCCCGGGACCGGCCTGCGGGTCGCGGCGGCGCAGATAGCGCTCGAACTCGCGGGCGATGGCCTCGCCGGACGCCTCCGGCAGCTCGGCGGTGTCCCGGGCCTCCTCCAGCGACTGGACGTACTCGGCGACCTCGCTGTCCTCCGCGGCGAGTTGGTCCACGCCCAGCTGCCAGGCGCGGGCGTCCTCGGTCAGCTCGCCCAGCGGGATCCGCAGGTCGAGCAGGTCCTCCAGGCGGTTGAGGAGGGCGAGGCTGGCCTTGGGGTTGGGCGGCTGGGAGACGTAGTGCGGCACCGCGGCCCACAGGCTGACCGCCGGAACACCGGCGTGGGTGCACGCCTCCTGGAGGATGCCGACGATGCCCGTGGGGCCTTCGTAGCGGGACTCCTCCAGATCCAGTCGGCGGGCCACGTCCGCGTCGGAGCTGACGCCGCTGACCGGGACCGGCCGGGTGTGCGGGGTGTCGCCCAGCAGCGAGCCCAGCACCACCACCATCTCGACGCCCAACTCATGGGCGAAGCCAAGGAGTTCGTTGCAGAACGAGCGCCAGCGCATGCTCGGCTCGATGCCGCGGACCAGGACCAGGTCACGGGGGTTCCCCTTGCCGTCCGCGTCACCGACCCGGACGACGGAGAGTCGCGTCGTGGGCCAGGTGATCTTGCGGACGCCGTTCTCCAGGAAGACCGCGGGGCGGTTCACCTGGAAGTCGTAGTAGTCCTCCGCGTCGAGCGCGGCGAAGACCTCCCCCTTCCACTCCCGGTCCAGGTGGGCGACCGCGGCGGAGGCGGCGTCGCCGGCGTCGTTCCAGCCTTCGAACGCGGCCACCATGACCGGGTCGATCAGCTCGGGCACCCCCTCCAGCTCGATCACCCAGCCCCTCCTTCCGGCCGGTCGGGCCGCCTGGGGCGGTCGCCGGCAGCAGTTCCATTGCGTGCGCTCCCAAGACTACGGCTTCCCCGGGGCCGATCCGCAGCCCCTTTACGAGCGTGTGTGCGGACGGCACGGAGCGGCGCGCGGTCCGCTCCGTGCCGGCGGTCACCGCCCCGCCGCCCCCTCCGGGGCGTCGTCCGCCGCGTCCTCCCACAGCGTGCTGGGTGCCTCGCGGCGGACCACAGGGGCGATCTCCTCGGCGAACCGGTGCAGGGTCTCCAGCTGTTCGGCGTGGTCCAGCCCGAAGCCGTCGACGGTGAGCGACTGCAGGTCGTGCCCGTACACCGCGTGCCAGCCGAGGATCTTGTCGATGATCTGCTGTGGCGAGCCGATCAGTTGCGGGCCGTCCGCGATGGCGTCCTCGATGGTGCGGAACGGGGTGTTGTAGCCGGGCCGGCCCGCCAGGTGCGGCCGGAAGCTCTGCGCGACCTTCGCCTCGTAGAGGTCCTTGTAGCGGGCGATCGCCTGCTGTTCGCTGTCGGCGATCAGCAGCCCGCCGGAGCCCGCGGCCACCCGGGCCCGCGCCGGGTCGTGCCCGTACGCCGCGAACCGCTCGCGGTAGTACGCGATCAGCTCGGCGTAGGCCGCGCGCGGCTGGATCGCGTTGGCGGTGAACAGCGGATCGCCGTGCTTCGCGGCGAGTTCGGGGGAGTTGCGGCTGGTGGCCGAGCCGTGCCAGATCCGCGGCGGGCCGCCGTAGGGGCGCGGCAGGGTCGTGACGTTCTTCAGCGGCGGCCGGAACTCGCCCGCCCAGTCGACGTTCTCCTCGTGCCACAGCCGGCGCAGCAGCTCGTACTTCTCGGCCTGGAGGTCCCACTGCCGTTCCTCGTCGAGGCCGAAGAGGTCGAAGTGCCCGGCCTCGGCGCCCTTGCCGACGACCAGCTCCAGCCGGCCGCGGGCGAGTTGGCCGAGCGTCGCGTAGTCCTCGGCCACCCGCACCGGGTCCAGGATCGCCACGACGGTGACCCCGGTCAGCAGGCGGATGCGGGACGTCCGGGCGGCCAGCGCGCCCAGCACCACCGACGGGCTGGAGGAGAGGAAGGGGCCGGTGTGCCGTTCGCCGACCGCGTACGCGTCGAAGCCGAGCCGCTCGGCCGCCTCGGCGGTCCCCACGACCTCGGCGAACCGGTCGGCGGGGGCGGCCAGTTGACCGGTCAGCGGGTGCGGCGCATGGCCGATCAGGGAGAGCACGGAGAATTTCATGGCGTCCTTCCGGCGTGGGTGCCACCCCGGCGGTGGTCCTCCCACTGTGCGCGCCGGACGTTGCCGCGGTGTGTCGGCCGCGTGGCACCGTGCCCCCGTACGGCTGCGGCGCGCGCCCTGAGGGACGCGCGCCGCGGTGTGCACCGGAAAGGGGCCGGGGCGGCCCGTGGACCGCCCCGACTCACCTCAGCTGTACAGCTTTCTGACTGCCCGTCAGCCCTTCAGCATGGTCTCGACCCGGGCGCGGATGTCGTCCGTGGCCAGGCCGCGGATGGTCAGCGTGGTCCGGCGGCGCAGCACGTCGTCGACGGTCTCGGCCCACTCGTGGTCCCGGGCGTAGGCGACCTGCGCCCAGATCTCCGGGGCGTCCGGGTGGATCCGCTCGGCCAGCGCCGGGTCCTCGTTCGCCAGCCGGGCGATGTCGAAGGAGAGCGAACCGTAGTGGGTGGCCAGGTGCCGCGCGGTGTCGGCGGCCATCCGCGGGCCGGGCGTGCCGCCGTCCACCAGCAGCCGGTGGGCGACCGCGTTGGGGTTGGCGATGCCGGGCAGCGGGAGCTTCTTCGGCAGCTGCGCGATCGGCTCCATGTCCTCGGCCAGCGGGTGGCCGGGCAGCGCGGCGAGCTTGTTCATCACCGTGCGGCCGATGTGCCGGAAGGTGGTCCACTTGCCGCCGGCCACCGACAGCATCCCGCCGCGGCCCTCGGTGACCACCGTCTCGCGCTTGGCCTTCGAGGTGTCGCCGGGACCGCCCGGCAGCACCCGCAGACCGGCGAACGAGTAGGTGATCAGGTCGCGGGAGAGCTGCTGGTCGCGGACGGAGAAGGCGGCCTCGTCCAGGATCTGGGCGGTGTCCTTCTCGTTGACCGCGACGTCCGCCGGGTCGCCCTCGTACTCCTCGTCGGTGGTACCGAGCAGCAGCATGTCCTCCCAGGGGAGGGCGAAGGTGATGCGGTACTTGTCGATGGGGGTCGCGAGCGCGGCCTTCCAGGGGGAGGTGCGCTTGAGCACCAGGTGCGCGCCCTTGGAGAGGCGGATGGAGGGGGCCGCGTTCGGGTCCTCCATCTTGCGCAGGTGGTCGACCCACGGGCCGGTGGCGTTGAGCACCAGGCGGGCGCTGACGCCGAACTCGCTGCCGTCCAGGCGGTCCTTGAGCTCCGCACCCGTGACCCGGCCCTGGGTGAAGCGCAGGCCGGTGACCTCGGCGTGGTTGAGGACCGTGGCGCCGGCCGCGACGGCCGCGCGGACGGTCATCAGCGCCATCCGGGAGTCGTTCATCTGGTCGTCGCCGTACACGGCCACGGCCTTGAGGTTCTCCGTGCGCAGCTCCGGGACGTCGCGCTGGGCCTTGGCCGGGCTTATGACGTGGCCGACGCCGTCACCGAACGCGGAGAGCGCGGAGTAGGCGAAGACGCCCGCGCCGAGCTTGGCCGCGCCGTGCGGGCCGCCCTTGTAGACCGGCAGGTAGAAGGTGAGCGGGTTGGCCAGGTGCGGGGCCACCTCGCGGGAGACCGCGCGCCGCTCGAAGTGGTTCTCCGCGACCAGCTTGACCGCGCCGGTCTGCAGGTAGCGCAGACCGCCGTGCAGCAGCTTGGAGGAGGCGGAGGAGGTGGCGCCGGCGAAGTCGCCGGCGTCCACCAGGGCAACCCGCAGTCCGGCCTGCGCGGCATGCCAGGCGGTGGAGATGCCCAGGATGCCGCCGCCGATCACCAGGAGGTCGTACGTCGCCTTGGACAGCTGCTCCCGGGTTTCGGCGCGGCTCGGCAGGGAACCGGCGGCCGGGTGCGTCCCGAGGGCCGGGACGCTCTGCAGGGTGCTCATGATGTGCTCCTCAGTCAGCTCTCGTCGTCGAGCCAGCCCATGGTCCGCTCAACGGCCTTGAGCCAGTTCTTGTACTCGCGGTCACGGGTGGCCGCGTCCATGCGGGGGGTCCACTCGGCGGCCCGGCGCCAGTTGGCGCGCAGCTCGTCGGTGCTGGACCAGAAGCCGACGGCCAGTCCGGCCGCATAGGCAGCGCCGAGGCAGGTCGTCTCGGCCACCATCGGGCGCACCACGGGTGCGTCCAGGAAGTCCGAGATGGTCTGCATCAGCAGGTTGTTGGAGGTCATTCCGCCGTCGACCTTGAGCGCGGTCAGGTCGACGCCGGAGTCCTTGGTCATGGCGTCGGTGATCTCGCGGGTCTGCCAGGCCGTGGCCTCAAGGACGGCACGGGCGATGTGCGCCTTGGTGACGTAACGGGTCAGGCCGGCGATGACGCCGCGGGCGTCGGAGCGCCAGTAGGGGGCGAACAGGCCGGAGAAGGCCGGCACGAAGTAGGCGCCGCCGTTGTCCTCGACGGTGCTGGCCAGCGTCTCGATCTCGGCCGCGCTGTTGATCAGCCCCATCTGGTCGCGCATCCACTGGACGAGCGAGCCGGTGACGGCGATGGAGCCCTCCAGGGCGTACACCGTCTTCTGGTCGCCGATCCGGTAACCGACCGTGGTCAGCAGCCCGTTGTAGGAGTTCACCGGCTGGTGGCCGGTGTTCATCAGCATGAACGTGCCGGTGCCGTACGTGGACTTGGCCTCGCCCTGCTCGAAGCAGGTCTGGCCGAAGAGCGCGGCCTGCTGGTCGCCGAGCGCGGAGGCGACCGGCACGCCCGCCAGGACGCCGGCGGCGGTGGTGCCGTAGATCTCGGCGGAGGACCGGATCTCGGGCAGCAGCGAGGCGGGGATGTCCAGCGAGGCGAGGATCTTCTCGTCCCACTGCAGGCTGTGCAGGTTCATCAGGAGGGTGCGCGAGGCGTTGGTCACGTCGGTGACGTGCCGGCCGCCGTTGACGCCACCGGTGAGGTTCCAGATGACCCAGGAGTCCATGGTGCCGAAGAGGATCTCGCCGCGCTCGGCGCGCTCGCGCAGGCCCTCGACGTTGTCCAGCAGCCAGCGGATCTTCGGGCCGGCGAAGTACGAGGCCAGCGGCAGGCCGGTCTCGCGGCGGAAGCGGTCCTGGCCGACGTTGCGGCCCAGCTCCCGGCAGAGCGCGTCGGTGCGGGTGTCCTGCCAGACGATGGCGTTGTGGACCGGCTCGCCGGTGTTCTTGTCCCAGAGCAGAGTGGTCTCGCGCTGGTTGGTGATGCCGATCGCCTTGACGTCGTCAGGGGAGAAGCCGGGGTTGCTCTGCGCGGCCTTGTCGATGGCGCCCTCGACGACCTGTTGGACGTTGCTCCAGATTTCGGCGGCATCGTGTTCGACCCAGCCCGGCTTCGGGAAGATCTGCTCGTGTTCCTTCTGGTCGACGGAGACGATCCGGCCGTCCCGGTCGAAGACGATGCAGCGGCTGGACGTGGTGCCCTGGTCGATCGCCGCGATGAACGGGCCGTGGCCGTGCGAGGAGGTGCTGGGGGTGTCGCTCATGGTGTGCTCCAGGGGTCGGTGCGGGCGTGGTGGGCGGGGCGGCTCAGGCGAACGCCAGTTGATAGATGCCCCCGGCGAGGGCCCCGCCGATCAGCGGGCCCGCGACAGGGATCCAGGCGTAGCCCCAGTCGGAACCACCCTTGTTCGGCAGCGGCAGCAGCGCGTGCACGATGCGCGGGCCGAGGTCGCGGACCGGGTTGATGGCGTAGCCGGTCGGTCCGCCCAGGGACAGGCCGATACCGGTGACGACCAGGGCGACCAGCAGCGTGCCGATCGCGCCCACGCCCTTGCCGTTGTCGCTCAGCCCGAGGGTGAGGATCGACAGCACGAGCACAGCGGTGGCGATGATCTCGGTGACGAGGTTCTGGACCACGTTCCGGATCTCGGGGCCGGTGGAGAAGATGCCCAGCACGGGGCCGGCCTTCGGCGCGGCAGCCGGGTCGACCATGCCCTCCTCGCCGAAGTGGCCGGTCAGGACCTCCGGGTCGGTCAGATGCGCCCGGAACTGCCCGTAGTACACGAGCCACACCAGCACCGCGCCGATCATGGCGCCGAGGAACTCGCCGGCGAAGTACACCGGCACCTGGTTCCACTCGATGCCGCCCTTGATCGCGAGACCGATGGTGACGGCGGGGTTGAGGTGTGCGCCGGACTTGGCGGCGATGTAGGCACCCGTGAGGACGGCGAAGCCCCACCCGAAGGCGATGGCGACCCATCCGGCGTTGAACGCCTTGGAGCGCTTGAAGGTGACGGCGGCGCACACGCCACCGCCCATCAAGATCAGAACAGCGGTACCGATGGTCTCGCTGATGAAGATGTCGGAGCTGGACACCCGCGACTCCTTTGTCCTTCGTCCAGGGGAAGGCGAACCCCGGGTCCCTCCGGTGGTCCGCGCCCTCCGAGAGGGCGTTGGTCGGCCCGCGGCAGTCCACACCATAACGCTTATTTCCGTCAGGTGTTCGGCAATGCCGACCGACGAACGGCAGTTTTGTTTACCTCCTAGACCCCGTCAAGGGCTCTATGGCGAAAAACTCAGGTGAACATTTAGGGCGAAACCGGTCAGAACCGGCCTGCCCCGAGGTCTCGGGAGACCGCTCGTGCGCAATCCCTCACAGCAGCGACGATTTCCGGCCGCAGTTCGCCCTCGCGGCACACCCGCTCGACGGCCCCGGTGACCCCCACCGCGCCCACCGGCATCCGCCGCCGGTCGTGGATCGGCGCCGCGATCGAGGCCACGCCCTCCCAGGTCTCCTCCACGTCCGCGGCCCAGCCGCGCGCCCGCGTCAGGTCCAGCACCGCCTCGAAGTCCGCCAGCCCGGTCGTCGTACGCGGCGTGAAGGGCTCCCGCTCGGCCTCCACGGCCTCGCTGTGCGCCACCGGGTCGTACGCCGACAGCACCTTCCCCAGGGCGGTGCTGTGCAGCGGCTGCATCGCGCCGACCTCCAGCACCTGCCGGCTGTCGTCGGGGCGGAAGACGTGGTGCACGATCAGCACGCCCTGCTGGTGCAGGACGCCGAGATAGACGCTCTCCCCGCTGGAGCGGGCCAGGTCGTCCGTCCACACCAGGGCACGGGCCCGCAGCTCGTGGACGTCCAGGTAGCTGTTGCCCAGCCGCAGCAGCTCGGCGCCCAGCTGGTAACGGCCCGAGACGGTGTCCTGCTCCACGAAGCCCTCCTGCTGGAGCGTGCGCAGGATGCCGTGTGCCGTCCCCTTGGCCAGCCCCAGCGAGGAGGAGATGTCGGAGAGGCCCAGCCGCCGTTCTCCCCCTGCGAGCAGCCGCAGCATCGCGGCTGCTCGCTCCAGCGACTGGATGGTGCGTGCCATCGGGCGACCTCCGAAATATCTGGTTCGACAATGCTGAACGATATCGGCCCATGCCGACCATAGGGAGCGGGGTCGGCGACCGACGATCATGGATAGCGGACCGGGCCGGCCTCCGAAACCGCTGTCCACGCCGTGGAACGGGGAACACCTGTACCGGCCCGGAAGCTACGCTGGCCGGGTGCGCCCTCTTCAGGAGGGGTGCAAAGCCGACAGCCGTCGCAACCACGGGAGCACTTCCATGGCTTCACATTCGCCCGCGTCCACCAGCTCGTCCCGCGTCACCGCACTCCGCGAAGCCCTCGCCTCACGAGTCGTGGTCGCCGATGGCGCCATGGGCACGATGCTCCAGGCACAGGACCCGACCATGGAGGACTTCCAGCAGCTGGAGGGCTGCAACGAGATCCTCAACGTCACCCGCCCCGACATCGTGCGCTCGGTCCACGAGGCGTACTTCGAGGTCGGCGTCGACTGCGTGGAGACCAACACCTTCGGCGCCAACTTCGCCGCGCTGGCCGAGTACGACATCCCCGAGCGGGTCTTCGAGCTGTCCGAGTCCGGCGCCCGGATCGCCCGCGAGGTCGCCGACGAGTTCACCGCCGCCACCGGCCAGCAGCGCTACGTCCTCGGCTCGATGGGCCCCGGCACCAAGCTCCCCACCCTCGGCCACGTCGCCTACCCCACCCTGCGCGATGCCTACCAGCAGAACGCTGAGGGAATGATCGCCGGCGGCGCGGACGCGCTGCTGGTGGAGACCACCCAGGACCTGCTGCAGACCAAGGCCGCCGTGCTCGGCGCCCGCCGAGCCCTGGAAGCCACCGGCACCGACCTGCCCATCATCTGCTCCGTCACCGTCGAGACCACCGGCACGATGCTGCTCGGCTCGGAGATCGGGGCGGCGCTGACGGCGCTGGAGCCGCTGGGCATCGACATGATCGGCCTGAACTGCGCCACGGGACCTGCCGAGATGAGCGAGCACCTGCGCTATCTGGCCCGCCACTCCCGCGTCCCGCTGTCCTGTATGCCCAACGCGGGCCTGCCGGTCCTGGGCAAGGACGGCGCGCACTATCCGCTGACCGCCGCCGAGCTGGCCGACGCCCAGGAGACCTTCGTCGCCGAGTACGGCCTGTCGCTGGTCGGTGGCTGCTGCGGCACCACCCCCGAGCACCTGCGCCAGGTCGTCGAGCGGGTCCGCGGCCTTGCGCCCACCGTCCGCGAGCCGCGCCCCGAGCCCGGCGCCGCCTCCCTCTACCAGAGCGTCCCGTTCCGCCAGGACACCTCCTACCTGGCGATCGGCGAGCGCACCAACGCCAACGGCTCGAAGAAGTTCCGCGAGGCGATGCTTGACGGCCGCTGGGACGACTGCGTGGAGATGGCCCGCGACCAGATCCGCGAGGGCGCCCACATGCTTGACCTCTGCGTCGACTACGTGGGCCGCGACGGCGTGGCGGACATGCGGGAGCTGGCCGGCCGGTTCGCCACCGCCTCCACCCTGCCGATCGTGCTGGACTCCACCGAGGTCGACGTCCTGCGGGCCGGGCTGGAAAAGCTCGGCGGCCGCGCCGTGCTCAACTCCGTCAACTACGAGGACGGCGCCGGCCCCGACTCCCGCTTCGCGAAGGTGACGCGGCTGGCCGCCGAGCACGGTGCGGCGCTGATCGCCCTGACCATCGACGAGGAGGGCCAGGCCCGCACCGTCGAGAAGAAGGTCGAGATCGCCGAGCGGCTGATCGAGGACCTGACGGGCAACTGGGGCGTGCGGGAGTCCGACATCCTCATCGACTGCCTGACCTTCACCATCTGCACCGGCCAGGAGGAGTCGCGCAAGGACGGCATCGCCACCATCGAGGCGATCCGCGAACTGAAGAAGCGTCACCCGGACGTCCAGACCACCCTCGGCCTGTCCAACATCTCCTTCGGCCTCAACCCGGCGGCCCGCATCGTCCTCAACTCCGTCTTCCTGGACGAGTGCGTCAAGGCCGGCCTGGACTCCGCCATCGTGCACGCCTCCAAGATCCTGCCGATCGCCCGCTTCGACGACGAGCAGGTGAGGACCGCCCTGGATCTGATCTACGACCGGCGTGCCGAGGGCTACGACCCGCTGCAGAAGCTGATGGAGCTCTTCGAGGGCGCCACCGCCACGTCGCTGAAGGCCGACAAGGCCGCCGAACTGGCCGCGCTGCCGCTGGAGGAGCGCCTCAAGCGCCGCATCATCGACGGCGAGCGCAACGGCCTGGAGGCCGACCTCGCCGAGGCGCTGACGGAGCGTCCGGCGCTCGACATCGTCAACGAGACCCTGCTGGACGGCATGAAAGTGGTCGGCGAACTCTTCGGTTCCGGCCAGATGCAGCTGCCGTTCGTGCTCCAGTCCGCCGAGGTCATGAAGACCGCGGTGGCCTATCTGGAGCCGCACATGGAGAAGTCCGACGACGCGGGCAAGGGCACCATCGTGCTGGCCACCGTCCGCGGCGACGTCCACGACATCGGCAAGAACCTCGTCGACATCATCCTGTCCAACAACGGCTACAACGTCGTCAACCTCGGCATCAAGCAGCCCGTCTCCGCGATCCTGGAAGCCGCCGAGGAGCACCGGGCCGACGTCATCGGCATGTCCGGGCTCCTGGTCAAGTCCACGGTGATCATGAAGGAGAACCTCGAAGAGCTCAACCAGCGCAAGATGGCCGCCGACTACCCCGTCATCCTCGGCGGCGCCGCCCTCACCCGCGCCTACGTCGAACAGGACCTGCACGAGATCTACGAGGGCGAGGTCCGCTACGCCCGCGACGCGTTCGAGGGCCTGCGGCTGATGGACGCGCTGATCGCCGTCAAGCGCGGCGTGCCCGGCGCGACCCTGCCCGAACTCAAGCAGCGCCGGGTGCCCAAACGGGACGTCAAGGTCACCGAGCCGGAGCCGGAGCAGGGCGCGGTCCGCTCCGATGTGGCCACCGACAACCCCGTGCCCACCCCGCCGTTCTGGGGCACCCGCATCGTCAAGGGCATCCAGCTGGCCGACTACGCCTCCTGGCTGGACGAGGGCGCCCTGTTCAAGGGCCAGTGGGGCCTCAAGCAGGCCCGCACCGGCGAAGGCCCCACCTACGAGGAGCTGGTGGAGACCGAGGGCCGGCCGCGGCTGCGCGGCTGGCTGGACAAGCTCCAGACCGAGAACCTCCTGGAGGCGGCCGTCGTCTACGGCTACTTCCCCTGCCGCTCCAAGGGCGACGACCTGATCCTGCTGGGCGAGGACGGCACCGAGCGCACCCGCTTCACCTTCCCCCGCCAGCGCCGCGGCCGCCGCCTGTGCCTGGCCGACTTCTTCCGCCCCGAGGAGTCCGGCGAGAGTGACGTCGTCGGCCTGCAGGTCGTCACCGTGGGCTCGAAGGTCGGCGCCGCCACCGCCGAGCTGTTCGCCGCCAACTCCTACCGCGACTACCTCGAACTCCACGGCCTGTCCGTGCAGTTGGCCGAAGCGCTGGCCGAGTACTGGCACGCCCGGGTGCGCGCCGAACTCGGCTTCGCCGGCGAGGACCCGGCCGACGTCGAGGACATGTTCGCGCTGAAGTACCGCGGCGCGCGCTTCTCGCTCGGCTACGGCGCCTGCCCCGACCTGGAGGACCGCGCGAAGATCGCCGACCTCCTGCAGCCGGAGCGGATCGGCGTCCAGCTCTCCGAGGAGTTCCAGCTCCACCCCGAGCAGTCCACCGACGCCATCGTCATCCACCACCCGGAGGCGAAGTACTTCAACGCGCGGTAACCAGGAGCGGGCGGTCCCGGGGGCCGCGGTGACGTGCGGTGCGGTGCGGTGAGCCGGCCGGAGCGCCCCCGGAAGCGGATCCTCCGCATTCCCCGGGCGTTCCGGCGCGTACGGTCGTACACTTGTCGATCCGGTAGTGGCCGGTCGTTTCCCCCCACCGGGGGTGGCGGCCGGCCCTTTCGTCCCTCCGGGGACGTCCCCACGGAGGTGGATGGATGACCAGCAGCATCCCCGCAGTCGGCACCCGCACGGCCGAAGCCGCGACCCTCCAGGCCGTCTTCCTCGACCTGGACGGCACCCTCGTCGACACCGAAGGCTTCTGGTGGGAGGCCGAGGCGGAGGTCTTCGCCCGGCTCGGCCACGTCCTCGACGACAGTCACCGGGAGGTCGTCGTCGGCGGCCCGATGTCCCGCAGCGCCGGCTATCTGCTGCGCGCGACCGGCGCCGACATCGGCCTGACGGAGCTGAGCACCCTGCTCAACGAGGCGTTCGTGGCCCGCATCGGCCGCGGCGTCCCGCTGATGCCGGGCGCCCGCCGGCTGCTGTCCGAGCTGGCCGCGCACCGCGTACCCACCGCGCTGGTCTCCGCCTCGCACCGGACCATCATCGAGCAGATGCTGCACTCCCTCGGCCCGGAGAACTTCCACCTCACCGTCGCCGGTGACGACCTGATGCGGACCAAGCCGCACCCGGACCCGTATCTGACCGCCGCCGCCCGGCTGGGCGTCGACCCGACCCGGTGCGCCGTCGTCGAGGACACCCTCACCGGGGTGCGGGCGGCGGAGGCGGCCGGCTGCCGGGTGGTCGCGGTGCCCTCCGTGACCCCGATCCCGCCGGCACCCGGACGGAGCGTGGTCGGCTCCCTCGAAGAAGTCGATCTTCCCTTTCTCCAGGCCCTCATCACGGAAAGCAAAGGAACCGTGCACTGAGCGTACTGCGCGTATTGCCCGGAAACTCACGGCAGCGATCCGCTTATTTTCCGTGACGAATACCCGGGGAATTCCGGGGGCGCGCGAGGCGCTAGGATGCGTGACGTTTCTCACGTGCCGGGCCGTCGACAGGGGGCTCGACGGGTGATCCAGGGGGCCCCGTCGGTGGTTTCTACGGGGGTAAGTGTCCGGATTGATGGGGCAACGCGCAATACGTTCCGCCGCCCGGATATCGATCACGCTGTTCCCGTTATCCCACCGCCCTATCGATGTAACTTCCGTACGTCGATGAGCCGCTGGCGGTGCCTACTAATCTCGACGCGAGCAACACCTCTGCGCTGATAAGGAACCTGCCGACGATGAATCGCAAGACCCTGGTGCTGCCGGCGCTGGCCGGTCTCCTCGCCCCGGCTCTGGCCGCTTGCGGCAACGGCGACGGCGCGGGCTCGGGCGGCTCGCCGATCGTCGTCGGCGTCGCCTCGCAGATCGAGGCCACCAAGGCGGCGCCC
The DNA here is from genome assembly GCF_051603415.1 of Streptomyces sp. S186. Classification (NCBI taxonomy): domain Bacteria; kingdom Bacillati; phylum Actinomycetota; class Actinomycetes; order Kitasatosporales; family Streptomycetaceae; genus Streptomyces; species Streptomyces sp. S186. Next base: position 6,567,988 of record NZ_CP193932.1, read on the forward strand.
GCGCCGCTGGATCCCGCGCAGGCGTACGACGTCGACGCCTGGAACGTGTTGCGCAGCACCTTCCAGACGCTGATGCGGCTGCCTCGTACCGGCACCGCCGTGGTGCCCGAGGCCGCCGAGTCCTGCGGCTTCCGCGACACCCAGAACGAGCAGTACCGCTGCACACTGCGCAGCGGCCTGAAGTTCTCCAACGGCCACGACCTGACCGCGCAGGACGTGAAGTTCTCCATCGACCGGATGCGGGCCATCAACTACACCAACGGCCCGGTGTCGCTGCTCGACAGCGTCGACCGGGTCGAGACGCCCAGCAACCGCGAGGTGGTCTTCCACCTCACCAAGCCGGACGCCACCTTCCCGCAGAAGCTCGCCACCCCCGCCGCGGCCATCGTCGACAGCCAGGTGTACCCCAAGAACAGCCTCTACAAGGGCTGGGAGACGGCCGGCTCGGGCCCGTACACCGTCAAGACCGAGCACCGCGGCGACCGCCTCACCAAAGCCGTCTTCACCAAGAACCCCGAGTACAAGGGCGGGCTGCCGGTGAAGAACGACTCCGTCGAGATGCGGTTCTTCGACGACCCCGCGGACATGGACGCCGCCCTCCGCAAGGGCGACATCGACCTGCTGACCCGCGGCCTGACGCCCGACCAGGTCAAGGGCCTGCAGAACTCCCAGGACAAACACCTGGTGGTCCAGGAGATGCCCGGCCAGGAGATCCGCTACATCGCCTTCGACACCAAGGACCCGGCCGTCTCCAACAAGGCCGTCCGGCAGGCGATCGCACAGGTCGTCAACCGCTCCCAGCTGATGCGCGACGTCTACTCCTACACCGGCGACCCGCTCTACTCGCTCGTCCCCACCGGCCTCTCCGGCCACATCAACTCCTTCTACACCAAGTACGGCAGCACCCCCGACGTCGCCGCCGCCAAGCAGACCCTGCAGCAGGCGAACATCACCACCCCCGTGAAGTTCACCCTGACCTACAGCAAGTACCACTACGGGCCCAACACGGCCAAGGAGTTCGCCGCCCTCCAGAAGCAGCTCAACAGCACCAAGCTGTTCGACGTCAGCATCAAGGGCATCGACCGCTGGCAGCAGTTCCGCACCGACGCGTCCAGCGGCAAGTACACCGCGTACGGCATGGGTTGGTTCGCCGACATCCCCGACGCGGACAACTACATCGCGCCGTTCGTCGGCAAGGGGAACTTCCTCAACTCCCCGTACCGCAACGAGAAGATCGAGTCGCAGCTGATCCCCGGCACCCGGCAGCAGACCGACCGCAACGCCGCCGGGGCCGGCTTCAAGCAGGCCCAGGACATCCTCGCCGACGACGTACCGGTCCTCCCGCTGTGGCAGAGCAAGCAGTACGTCGCCGCCCGCGACAACATCACCGGCGTCGAGTGGGCCCTCAACTCCTCCTCGGCGCTGCAGCTCTGGGAGCTGGGCCGCGGTGTCTCCAGCTGACCGCCCGCCCCTCCCGGCACCGTCCCCCGCCACGGCAGCCCGCCGCGGCCCGACCGGCACCACCAGAACGTGAGGAACCACCGAGTGAAGCGTGACCAGTGGCTGTCCGCCCCGATCGGAGCGGGACTGGCGACAGTCCTGCTCGCGGTCGCCGGGTGCGGCACGGACACCTCGCAGTCGTCCGGCCACGGCGAGCCCGTCGTCATGGGCACGACCGACAAGGTCAAGGCCACCGACCCAGCCTCGGGCTACGACCCCGGCTCCTGGCTGCTGTTCAACAACGTCTTCCAGTCACTGCTCAGTTTCCCCAAGGGCCAGACGACCCCGGAACCGGAGGCCGCCGAGAGCTGCGGCTTCACCGGCTCCGACAGCAAGGTCTACCGCTGCACCCTCAAGGACGGCCTGACCTTCAGCAACGGCGACAAGCTCACCTCACAGGACGTCAAGTTCTCCTTCGACCGCATCCGGCGGATCAAGGACAAGGACGGCCCCGCCGTGATGTTCGCCGCCCTGGACAACGTCGAGACCCCGGACGCCAAGACGGTGGTCTTCCACCTCAGCACGCCCGACGCCACCTTCCCCATGAAGATCGCCTCGGGCGCCGGCTCCATCGTCGACCACACCGCCTACCCCGCCGACCGGCTGCGCACCGACGGCAAGGCCGTCGGCTCCGGCGTCTACACCCTCGACTCCTACGGCCCCGACCAGGCCAAATTCTCTGTCAACGCGTCCTACAAGGGCCCCGCCAAGACCAAGAACTCCGGGATGACCCTGAAGTTCTTCAACGGCCCCCAGCCGCTCCGCAAGGCCGTCGAGGGCGGCAAGGTGGACCTCGCCTACCGCGGTCTGGCCATGAAGGACATCGCCGCGCTCGACAAGGCCTCCCGCGACCAGCAGCACGGCACCCAGGTCGTCGAGGGCGGCAGTGCCGAGGTCATGCACCTGGTCTTCAACCTCAAGGACCCGGTCGCCGGCAAGCTCGGCGTCCGCAAGGCCGTCGCCTACCTCCTGGACCGCTCCACCCTCGTCCGGGACGTCTACCAGCGCACCGCCGAACCCCTCTACTCGGTCGTCCCGGCCGGCATCACCGGCCACAACACCGCCTTCTTCAACACCTACGGCGACCGCCCGCAGCCCGACAAGGCCGCCGCCGCGCTGCACGACGCCGGCCTCCAGGGCAAGGTCCCGCTCACCCTCTGGGCCACCCCCGACCGCTTCGGCCCCGGCACCGTCGCCGCCGTCCAGGAAATCGCCCAACAGCTCAACGCCAGCGGCCTGTTCGACGCCAAGGTGCGCAGCGTGCCCACCGGCGACTACGACCAGGGCGTGGCCGCCGGCCGCTTCGGCGTCTACGTCAAGGGCTGGATACCCGACTACCCGGACCCGGACAACTTCACCCAGCCGTTCTTCGGCAAGGACAGCGTGCTGGCCAACAACTACAGCTCGCCGGAGATCACCGGCCGGCTGCTGCCGCAGACCGCCGACCAGCCCAACCGCGGCGCCACCAAGGCCGCCTTCCGCGAACTCCAGGACATCATCGCCAAGGACCTGCCGGTCATCCCGATCTGGCAGGGCAAGCAGTACGCGGTCGCCCGCCAGGGCGTCTCCGGCCTGGAATGGACCCTGGACTCCTCGACCGTCTTCCGCTTCTGGGAGATCGGCAAGTCCGCCGACGCCTGAGCCGGCCGGACGGAAGCACACCACGACGGCGGGGCCGGTCCGGGACACCCCGGACCGGCCCCGCCGCCGCATCGGCCGCCGCGCCTACTGGGCGCCCGGCCGCACCAGCCCGCTCTCGTACGCGTAGACCGCCGCCTGCACCCGGTCCCGCAGCCCCAGCTTCGTCAGCACATGCCCGACATGCGTCTTGACCGTCGTCTCGCTGACGAACAGATCCGCCGCGATCTCCGCGTTCGACAACCCGCGGGCCACCAGCTTCAGCACCTCCACCTCCCGCTCGGTGAGCGTGTGGAGGGTGTCCGGCACCTGCTCCTCGCCCGACGGCAGATGCCCGGCGTACTTGTCCAGCAGCCGCCGGGTGATGCTCGGCGCGAGCATCGCCTCGCCCGCCGCCACCACCCGGATCGCCTGCACCAGCTCATGGGCCGGGGCGTCCTTCAGCAGGAAGCCGCTGGCCCCGGCCCGCAGCGCCTCGACGACGTACTCGTCCAGGTCGAACGTGGTCAGCACCAGCACCTTCGCCGGACCGTCCTTCGCCGGGCCGGTGATCTGCCGGGTCGCCTCGACCCCGTCCATCCGCGGCATCCGGATGTCCATCAGCACCACATCGGGCTGCAGCGCCCGCACCTGCTCCAGTGCCTGGAGCCCGTCGCCCGCCTCGCCGACGACCGCCAGATCCTGCTCGGCCTCCAGAATCATCCGGAAGCCCGTACGCAGCAGGGGCTGGTCGTCGACCAGCAGGACGCGGATGGCCACAACAAGCTCTCCTTCGGCGGGGCGAGATCTCCTCGATCCGCTCCATTCTGCCCTGCGGACCCTCCCGACCGTCCGCCGGGCACACCGACTGTGTCTCCGGGGGGCAGGCCATGGCCCCCCGCCCCGGGGCCCTGGCCGGATCAAACGCCGCCGCTCACCGGCAACGGCTGTGCCTTCCGGGGGCCAACCCCCGGACCCCCGGCCGGATCAAACGCCGCCGCTCACCGGCAACGGGTACACCGGGGGAGTGCCGCCGAATTCCGGGCAGTGCGCCTGGTGGTCGCACCAACCGCACAGCTTCGTCGGCCGCGGCCGCCAGTCGCCGGTCTCCGTCGCCTGCCGGATCGCCTCCCACAGCGCCAGCAACTTCCGCTCCACGCCCCGCAGATCACGCTCGTCCGGGTCGTACGTCAGCACCTCGCCGCTGCCCAGATACACCAGTTGGAGCCGGCGCGGCACCACACCCCGCAACCGCCATATCACCAGCGCGTAGAACTTCATCTGGAACAGCGCGCCCTCGGCGAACTGCGGCCGCGGCGCCTTGCCGGTCTTGTAGTCCACCAGCCGGACCTCGCCCGTCGGCGCCACGTCGACCCGGTCGATGAACCCCCGAAGCCGCAGCCCGGAATCCAGCACCGTCTCCACATACAGCTCGCGGTCGGCCGGCTCCAGCCGCGTCGGATCCTCCAGCGTGAACCACCGCTCCACCAGCGCCTCGGCCTCCGCCAGCCACTGCCCCAGCTGCGCCCCGTCCGCGTCCTGCGCGAACAGCTCGGCCAACTCCGGGCGCTTGGCCAGCAGCTTCTCCCACTCCACCGGCACCAGCGCGCGGGCCCCGGCGGCCGTGCGCTCCACCGCGGGGGCGTCGAAGAGCCGCTCCAGCACCGCGTGCACCACCGTGCCCCGGGTCGCCGCCGGGCTCGGCTTCTCCGGCAGCTTGTCGATCACGCGGAAGCGGTAGAGCAGCGGGCACTGCATGAAATCGCTCGCCCGCGACGGCGACAACGCCACCGGCGGCCGCGCCCCGCCCTGCGCCGGCACCCCGGCCGCCGGCCCCGCATCCTGCGCCGGCACCGCGGCCGCCACCGGCCCCGGCCCGTCACCCGGCGCGTCCGCCTCGGTCTTCTCCGTGCTCCATCCCATGCCACAGAACCCTACGGCCCGCCACTGACAATCGCCGAAGCGTCACCGGTGGTGAGACCGCCGCCCGGCCGCACCCGCGGCGGCTCGCGGCCGGAAGCTCCGCATACCATCGACGTCGGGCACCTTTGCCCTGCATGATCGAGTTGTCAGACAGTGCAGGTGCCGAAGCCGTATTCAACGAGGGGACGCCGTGGACGAGAGCGGGAAGCCGCAGGACCCCCAGGAGTCCGGGCAGGACCGGCCGCCCCGGCCGACGGAGCACGCCCCCGACGGACCCCCACCCCAGCCGCCGGCCCCGCCGGCCCGCCCCCAGGGCACCGGCCGGGACCGCCCCGAGCGCAAGGCCCCCGGCGGCGGCATCCTCATGGGCCGCCCCTTCGGCGTACCCGTCTACGTCGCACCCAGCTGGTTCCTGGTCGCCGCCCTGATCACCTGGGTCTTCGGCGGCCAGCTGGACCGGGTCCTGCCCGAGCTCGGCGCCGCCCGCTACCTCGTCTCCCTCTTCTTCGCGGTCGCCTTCTACGCCTCCGTACTCGTCCACGAACTCGCGCACACCGTCGCCGCGCTGCGCTTCCGGCTTCCCGTCCGCCGCATCCAGCTCCAGTTCTTCGGCGGCGTCTCCGAGATAGAGAAGGAGACCGAGAGCCCCGGCCGGGAGTTCGTCCTGGCCTTCGTCGGCCCGCTCCTCTCCCTCGTCCTCGCCGGCGTCTTCTACGTCGGCATGAAGCTCGTCGAGCCCGGCACCGTCCCCGGCGTCCTGCTCGCCGGCCTGATGATCTCCAACCTCATCGTCGCCGTCTTCAACCTCCTCCCCGGCCTCCCGCTGGACGGCGGCCGGATGCTGCGCGCCGTCGTCTGGAAGCTCACCGGCAAGCCGATGAGCGGCACCATCGCCGCCGCCTGGGTCGGCCGCGCGCTGGCCGTCACCGTCCTCATCGGCCTGCCGCTGCTCACCCACACCGGCGCCCTCGGCCGCGCCCCCGAGGAGATCGGCGGCGCCGACTCGCTCACCGACGCCCTGCTCGCCGCGATCCTCGCCGCCATCATCTGGACCGGCGCCGGCAACAGCCTCCGCATGGCCCGCCTGCGCGAACGCCTCCCCGACCTCACCGCCCGTACGCTCACCCGCCGCGCCATCCCCGTCGAGAACGACACCCCGCTCTCCGAGGCGCTGCGCCGCGCCGACGACGCCGGCGCCCGCGCCCTGGTCGTCGTCGACCGCCAGGGATTCCCCACCGCCCTGGTCCGCGAGGCCGCCATCGTCGGCATCCCCGACCACCGCCGCCCCTGGGTCACCGTCGGCGCCCTCGCCCAGGACCTCAAGGACGGCATGCGGGTCGCCGCCGAACTCGCCGGCGAGGACCTCCTGGACCACCTCCGCGCCACCCCCGCCACGGAATACCTCGTCGTCGAACCCGCCGGCGAGATCTACGGCGTCCTGTCCACCGCCGACGTGGAACGCGCCTTCGTCGCCGCCATGGCCCGCACCCCCTGACCAGCCGCCCCGGGGCCCGCCCCCGTTCGACCGGCCTCTTTTCCGGGCCGCCCCGCCGCCCCTGGTACGGCACACGCCAAACGGCCGGTAGGCTGGTCACATGTCCGAACCGACCGGTGCCGCCCGCCGTCGCGGGCCCTTCAAGGTCGGGGACCAGGTCCAGCTCACCGACCCCAAGGGACGCCACTACACCTTCACGCTCGAAGAGGGCAAGAGCTTCCACACCCACAAGGGAGCCTTCCCCCACGACGAGCTGATCGGCGCGCCCGAGGGCAGTGTTGTCCGTACCACCGGAAACGTCGCCTACCTCGCGCTGCGTCCCCTGCTCCCCGACTACGTCCTGTCCATGCCCCGCGGCGCCGCCGTGGTCTACCCCAAGGACGCGGGGCAGATCCTGGCGATGGCCGACATCTTCCCCGGCGCCCGCGTCGTCGAGGCGGGGGTGGGCTCCGGCTCGCTCAGCAGCTTCCTGCTGCGCGCCATCGGCGACGACGGCATGCTGCACTCCTACGAGCGCCGCGCCGACTTCGCCGAGATCGCCACCCAGAACGTGGAGCGCTACTTCGGCGGCCCGCACCCCGCCTGGACGCTCACCGTCGGCGACCTCCAGGACAACCTCTCCGACACCGACGTCGACCGCGTCATCCTGGACATGCTCGCCCCCTGGGAGTGCCTGGAGGCCGTCTCCAAGGCCCTGGTGCCCGGCGGCATCCTCTGCGCCTACGTGGCGACGACGACGCAGCTGGCCCGCACCGTGGAGGCGATCCGCGAACACGGCACCTTCAACGAGCCGTCGGCCTGGGAGACCATGGTCCGCACCTGGCACGTCGAGGGCCTCGCCGTCCGCCCCGACCACCGCATGATCGGCCACACCGGCTTCCTGCTGACCGCCCGCCGCCTGGCCGACGGTGTGGAGCCCCCGCTGCGCCGCCGCCGGCCCGCCAAGGGCGCCTACGGCGAGGACTACACCGGTCCGGGGCGCGAGCAGGCCACGCCCGGCGGGCGGGAGAAGCGCGTCACCGGCAAGCCCGACGGCGCCGCCGCGACCGACCTCACCGCCGACCTCGCCGACGGCTCGCCCGAGCACGGCTGACCCCGCCCGGCAGCCACCGAACCGACCGGCGCCGCCGACGAGTTCCCCTTCACGGGAACCGCCGGCGGCGCCGCTTCGTTCCCCCTGCGGGCAGGCGCGGAAAACTCCGTAAACTCCGTCCCCGCCGGTTCCTTGCCGCCGCCCGCTGTGGAACGATGCTGGCCACTCCCACCGCCACAGCACCTCACAGGAGTTACCCCACGTGCAGCCCTTGGCAGGCCAGGACCTGTTGCACACCCAGCCCCACCCCATGCACTGGCTCGCCACGGCCACCGCCATCTCGGCGGTGATCGCGGTCTCGTCCCTCCTGCAACCCGCCGGCGCCCTCGCCACCACCACCGGCCCGTCGTCCCCCGAGGCCGCCCCGGGCACCGCCGCCCCCGACCCGAGCCGGGTCGCCTTCCCGGTGAACTGCGGCCCCAACCGCCTCGACGTGGTCCGCAAGGTCTCCGGCGACCTCGACGGCACCGGCGGCACCCAGACCGTCGCCGTGGTCCGCTGCCACAGCGAGGCCGGCACCCCGCCCAGCGGCGTCTACGTCCTCGCCCAGCCCCCCGGCCCCAAGGCCGCGCCCCGCGTCGTGGCGACCCTCCTGGCGCCCTCCCAGCGCCTCTCCGTCCAGGACATCACCCTCGACGGCCGCGTCGTCTCCGCGACCCTCCAGGGCTACTCCTCACCCGACGTACCGCGCTACATGCCGGACGTGCACAAGACCCTCAAGTGGCAATGGCAGGGCGGGAAGTTCGTCCAGAGCGAACTCCCCGCCCATACCGCAACAGACGGTGCCTGACTCCTCACACGCCGTGCGTGCGTCCGGTGTTCCGCTACGCCGCGCCTACGCCGTATCTACGCCGCGTCCGCGCCACGTCCACGGCGCGGGCGCGGCCCGTCACTCCGCGTCCGGCCCGTAGACCTCGACGAGATCCGTGACCCGGCGCACGTGGATGCACTCGCCGGGGCACTCCTTGGCCGAGTCCCGCACGTCGTTGAGCAGCGGCAACGGCACGCGCGTTGTGGCGCCCTTCTCCTGCAGCAGTTCGTCGTCGGGGCTCTTGACATACGCCAGCCCGTCGATGTCCAGCTCGAAGACCTCCGGCGCGTACTGCGCGCAGATCCCGTCCCCGGTGCACAGGTCCTGGTCGATCCAGACTTCCAGCTCCGGTGCTTCGTCCTGCGCGGTCATCTCGCCTGCCGTTCCTGCGTACGTGAACCGTTTTTGTCTAAGTGGCGCCAGCCCTGACGGGTGTTGACCGACTCGACGATACAACCGGTCGCTTTCCGATGTTGTTGGGTGGGTATTCCCCTGGCGTGAGGACGTGCGCAAGGGTGAAGATCGGACACACCCCGACAGTCTTTTCGATCTAGGGGTTTCAACCTGCACCGGCCCAGGTAGGGTCTGGAAGCGTCCAGCTCCTTGGAGGAGGTGAGGACCGTGGCAGCCCACGACGACGACATCAACCGCGGCATCCGGCCGGGGCGCGGGTCTGAAGATCCAGCCGGTCAGGTTGCCTATCTTGAGCAGGAGATCGCCGTCCTGCGACGCAAGCTCGCCGACTCTCCGCGGCACACGAGGATTCTCGAAGAGCGGATCGTCGAGCTGCAGACCAACCTGGCCGGCGTCTCCGCCCAGAACGAACGCCTCGCCAACACGCTCCGCGAGGCCCGCGACCAGATCGTCGCCCTCAAGGAGGAGGTCGACCGGCTCGCACAGCCCCCGGCCGGCTTCGGAGTCTTCCTGCAGGCGAACGACGACGGCACCGTCGACATCTTCACCGGGGGCCGCAAGCTCCGGGTGAACGTCAGCCCCAGCGTCGAGGCCGACGACCTCCGGCGCGGCCAAGAGGTGATGCTCAACGAAGCACTCAACGTGGTCGCGGCCATGGAGTTCGAGAGCGCCGGCGACATCGTCACCCTCAAGGAGATCCTCGAGGACGGCGAGCGCGCGCTGGTCATCGGGCACACCGACGAGGAGCGGGTGGTGCGGCTCGCCGAGCCCCTGCTGGACATCACCATCCGCCCCGGCGACGCCCTGCTCCTCGACTCCCGCTCCGGCTACGTCTACGAGGTCATCCCCAAGAGCGAGGTCGAGGAACTGGTCCTCGAAGAGGTCCCGGACATCGACTACACCAAGATCGGTGGTCTGAGCGGCCAGATCGAGCAGATCCGCGACGCGGTCGAGCTCCCCTACCTCTACCCCGACCTCTTCAAGGAGCACGAACTCCGCCCGCCCAAGGGCGTCTTGCTCTACGGCCCCCCCGGCTGCGGCAAGACCCTCATCGCCAAGGCGGTCGCCAACTCCCTTGCCAAGAAGGTCGCCGAGGTCACCGGGCAGCCCGCCGGGAAGAGCTTCTTCCTCAACATCAAGGGCCCCGAGCTGCTCAACAAATACGTCGGCGAAACCGAGCGGCACATCCGCCTCGTCTTCCAACGCGCCCGCGAGAAGGCGAGCGAGGGCACACCCGTCATCGTCTTCTTCGACGAGATGGACTCGCTCTTCCGCACCCGCGGATCCGGAGTCAGCTCGGACGTGGAGAACACCATCGTCCCCCAGCTGCTCTCCGAGATCGACGGCGTCGAGGGCCTGGAGAACGTCATCGTCATCGGCGCCTCGAACCGCGAGGACATGATCGACCCGGCGATCCTGCGCCCCGGCCGCCTCGACGTGAAAATCAAGATCGAGCGTCCGGACGCGGAGGCCGCCAAGGACATCTTCTCGAAGTACCTCACGGAAAACCTCCCGCTGCACGCCGACGATCTCGCCGAACACGGAAATTCCCGCAAGGCGGCGGTCAGCGGAATGATCCAGTCGGTCGTCGAGCAGATGTACGCGGAATCCGAGGAAAACCGCTTCCTGGAGGTCACCTACGCCAATGGCGACAAGGAAGTCCTCTACTTCAAGGACTTCAACTCCGGCGCGATGATCGAGAACATCGTCGGCCGCGCCAAGAAGATGGCCATCAAGGCGTTCCTCGAGCACAATCAGAAAGGTCTGCGGGTCTCCCACCTCCTCCAGGCATGCGTGGACGAGTTCAAGGAGAACGAGGACCTGCCCAACACCACCAACCCGGACGACTGGGCCCGGATCTCCGGAAAGAAGGGCGAGCGGATCGTCTACATCCGCACCCTCGTCACCGGAAAGCAGGGCGCGGACACCGGCCGCTCCATCGACACGGTGGCGAATACCGGCCAATACCTGTAACACCGCTCGCCGGCTGCGGATGTCCTGCACGGGGCGTCCGCAGCCGGACGCTTTTCCGGGGGCGGCCCACCGCCCCGGCGAACCGGCGACGGAACAGGGAAAACCGGACTGGAGCAATGACTGTAATGATCTCCCCAGCGCCGCAAAGGCGTTCTAGGCTCTTCGGTACCGCTGCGTCCCACTGTGCGGGCGCGGGGACCGGACACGGACCGGAAGCGCAGCGGTTGAGGAGCGCCCGCCCCACCCTGGGGCGCCGCCGGGCAAGGAGGGCCGCATGACCGTACGGCGAGTAATGGGAATCGAGACGGAGTACGGGATCTCCGTCCCCGGCCACCCGAACGCCAATGCCATGCTCACCTCGTCCCAGGTCGTCAACGCCTACGCGGCCGCGATGCACCGGGCACGACGTGCCCGCTGGGACTTCGAGGAGGAGAACCCGCTGCGGGACGCCCGAGGCTTCGACCTCGCCCGCGAGGCCGCCGACTCCAGCCAGCTCACCGACGAGGACATCGGGCTGGCCAACGTCATCCTCACCAACGGGGCCAGGCTCTACGTCGACCACGCCCACCCCGAGTACAGCGCCCCCGAGGTCACCAATCCGAGGGACGCCGTCCTCTGGGACAAGGCCGGCGAACGGATCATGGCCGAGGCCGCCGAACGCGCCGCCCAGGTCCCCGGCGCCCAGCCCATCCACCTCTACAAGAACAACACCGACAACAAGGGCGCCTCCTACGGGACGCACGAGAACTACCTGATGAAACGGGAGACCCCGTTCTCGGACATCGTGCGCCACCTGACGCCGTTCTTCGTCTCCCGGCAGGTGATCACCGGCGCCGGACGCGTCGGCATCGGCCAGGACGGCCACGAACACGGCTTCCAGATCAGCCAGCGCGCCGACTACTTCGAGGTGGAGGTCGGCCTGGAGACGACCCTCAAGCGGCCCATCATCAACACCCGCGACGAACCGCACGCCGACGCCGAGAAGTACCGCCGGCTGCACGTGATCATCGGCGACGCCAACCTCTCCGAGATCTCGACGTACCTCAAGCTGGGCACCACGGCACTGGTGCTGTCCATGATCGAGGACGGCTTCATCGCCGTCGACCTCGCCGTCGACCAGCCCGTACGCACCCTCCACCAGGTCTCGCACGACCCGTCGCTGCGCCACCTCATCACGCTCCGCAGCGGGCGCACGCTGACCGCGGTGCAGCTCCAGATGGAGTACTTCGAGCTGGCCCGCAAGTACGTCGAGGACCGCTACGGCGCGGACGCCGACGAGCAGACCCGGGACGTGCTCTCCCGCTGGGAGGACGTGCTGGGCCGGCTGGAGAACGACCCGATGAGCCTGTCGGGCGAGCTGGACTGGGTCGCCAAGCGGGAGCTGATGGAGGGCTACCGCCGCCGTGACGGCCTGGACTGGGACGCCGCCCGACTGCACCTCATCGACCTCCAGTACGCCGACGTACGCCCCGAGAAGGGCCTGTACAACCGTCTGGCCGCCCGTGGCAGGATGACGCGGCTGCTGGACGAGGCCGCGGTCGAACAGGCCGAGCTGAAGCCACCGGAGGACACCAGGGCCTACTTCCGCGGCCGCTGCCTGGAGCAGTACGCCGACGACGTGGCCGCCGCCTCGTGGGATTCGGTCATCTTCGACCTGCCCGGCCGTGACTCTCTGCAACGGGTGCCCACGCTGGAGCCGCTGCGCGGGACCCGGAAGCACGTGAAGGAGCTCCTGGACCGCTGCCGGACGGCAGAAGAGCTGGTCAGGACGTTGTCCGGGCGCTGAAACGGGGCAGGTTCATGGCAATTCCGCCGTGATCCACGGCTGATCGACGGCTGAAAAGGCCGCGCCGCGGGAATCATCGAGGTGACTCCCGGGCGTTGCAGCAAGTGCAGGGCCGATGTCGGACCCTGCTTGTAGGGTCGGATCTTGAAGGTCACATCGAGCGGGGCAAACCGAGCGGGGTGAGGGATATGGCGACCAAGGACAGCGGCGGACAGCAGCGGGCCACCCGGTCCACCGAAGAGGTCGAGGAGCAGACCCAGGACGCGCAGGTCTCGGACGACCTCAAGGAACGCCAGGAGAAGCTGAGCGACGACGTGGACTCGGTTCTGGACGAAATCGATGACGTACTCGAGGAAAATGCCGAGGATTTCGTTCGGAGCTTCGTGCAAAAAGGCGGACAATAGAGGTCGCCGGACCACTTTTACCTTCGAATCGAAGGTTGGGGGGATTGGGAGTGTCTGGCGAACCGAACGCGAAGCGGTGTACGCGCTGCGAGCGGGATCTACCTGCCGCGGCATTCGCGAGGGACAGGAATCGGCGTGATGGCCTCCAGGTGCGGTGCCGGGGGTGTGTGGCGGAGTACAGTGCCGCGCACTACCGGCGCCGCCGGGCGGCCATGGGGAAGCGGGTCCGGGAGAAGGCGGACGTCCCGGCTGGCCACAAGCTCTGTCGGACGTGCGGTGAGGTTAAACCTCACAGCGAATGGCATCGCAATGCGACGGCATCCGACGGTCTGGCGACGCGCTGCAAAGCATGTCGGGTGGTGCAGGGGCGCCAAGGCCACCTGAAGCGCCACTACGGCATCACCGAAGCCGAGCGTGACGAGATGATCGCCGCTCAAGGTGGTCTGTGCGCGATATGCCTCAAGGCTCCGGCCGCTCATGTGGATCACTGCCACACGACGGGTAAAGTCCGTGGCGTACTGTGCTTCAACTGCAATTCGGCCATCGGCAAGTTGGGAGACGATCCCGACGTCATACGGCGAGCTATCGCATACGTGGAAGGAAACTCGTGGAAGCCAACCCTCTGAGCACCGGGCGTCTGCCGGCTGCCTTCCTGACGCCCGGGTCGTCCTCGTTCATGGACTTTCTCGGGGAGCACTCGCCCGAGCTGCTGCCGGGCAACCGGCCGTTGCCGCCGGTGCAGGGCGTCGTCGAGGCGCCGCACGGCACGACGATCGTGGCGGCCTCGTTCCCCGGCGGTGTGGTGCTCGCCGGTGACCGCCGGGCGACGATGGGCAACGTCATCGCCCAGCGCGACATGGAGAAGGTCTTCCCGGCGGACGAGTACTCGGCGGTCGGCATGGCGGGCACCGCCGGCTTCGCCATCGAGATGGTCAAGCTGTTCCAGTTGGAACTGGAGCACTTCGAGAAGGTCGAGGGAGCCCAACTCTCCCTGGAGGGCAAGGCGAACCGGCTCTCGACGATGATCCGCGGCAACCTCGGGATGGCCATGCAGGGCCTCGCCGTGGTGCCGCTGTTCGCCGGCTACGACCTCGACCGCGAGAAGGGCCGGATCTTCTCGTACGACGTCACCGGCGGGCGTTCGGAGGAGCACGGGTTCGCGGCCACCGGTTCCGGCTCGGTCTTCGCGCGCAGTGCGCTGAAGAAGCTGTTCCGGGAGGACTTCACGGAGCATCAGGCCGCCACCGCCGTCGTCCAGTCGCTCTACGACGCCGCCGACGACGACTCGGCGACCGGCGGGCCGGACATGGCGCGGCGGATCTACCCGATCGTCACGGTGATCACCGAAGAGGGCTTCAAGAAGCTGACCGAGGCCGAGGTCTCGGAGATCGCCCGCGCCGTGCACGAGCGCCGCCTCGACCAGCCCGACGGCCCGCGCGCCGCGCTGTTCTGACGGGACGGATGAGGTAGCGGTGCGCCCCCAGACAGCGAGAGAGCTTTTGACAGGAAGGGACGGATAGCCGGTGTCGACGCCGTTCTATGTCTCACCCCAGCAGGCCATGGCCGACCGCGCCGAGTACGCCCGCAAGGGCATTGCGCGCGGCCGCAGCGTCGTGGTGCTGCAGTACACCGACGGCGTGCTCTTCGTCGCCGAGAATCCCTCCCGTGCCCTGCACAAGGTCAGTGAGATCTACGACCGGATCGCCTTCGCGGCGGTCGGCAAGTACAACGAGTTCGAGAACCTCCGGATCGGCGGCGTCCGTTACGCCGATCTGCGCGGGTACACCTACGACCGGGAGGACGTGACCGCCCGTGGGCTGGCCAACGTCTACGCCCAGACGCTCGGCACGATCTTCTCCAGCGCGGCCGAGAAGCCGTATGAGGTCGAGCTGATCGTCGCCGAGGTCGGCAACGCCCCCGAGGACGACCAGATCTACCGGCTGCCGCACGACGGTTCCATCGTGGACGAGCACGGTTCGGTCGCGGTGGGCGGCAACGCCGACCAGATCAGCAGCTATCTCGACCAGCGGCACCGGGACGGGATGACCCTGGCGGAGGCGTTGCGGCTGGCGGTGGACTCGCTCGCCCGGGACACCAACGGCGGTGAGCGGACGCTGACCGCCGAGCATCTTGAGGTCGCGGTGCTGGACCGTACCCGCCCGCAGAAGCGGAAGTTCAAGCGGATCCTGGGGCGTCAGCTGTCCCGGCTGCTGGAGGAGCGGGCGGCCGCGGCGGGGGAGAAGGGCGCGCCCGCGGCGGATGCGGGGGAGTCCTCGGATGCCTCCGCCTCCGCGGCCGGTGGGAACGACAAGGGCGCCGGCAAGGGCTCGGCCGCGGGGAAGAGCGGTTCCGGCGCGGCGGATGCGGACGGCGGCGAGCCGGAAGCCGGTTCCACGGAGGACTGAGGACCGCGGTATTCCGCTTCCGGGCCGGTTGCCCGGATCGCGCGCCCCGGTGGGTCATCACCCGCCGGGGCGCGCGGTGTTGTGCGGGGCGTCCGGCGGCGGTGGTGCGGTGGAGCCGCGTGGGACGAGGGTGACGGGGAGGGTGGTGGCATCGGCCGGGACTCCGTCCAGGACGGCCATCAGGGCCCGTAGTCCGGCCTCGCCGAACTCCTCGGCGGGGAGCCGTACGGTCGTCAGTTCCGGCTCCACGGCGACCGCGAGGGCGAGGTCGTCATAGCCGGTGACCGAGATGTCCTCGGGGATCCGCAGGCCGAGGCGGCGGACCGCCTTGCAGGCGCCGGCGGCGATGATGTCGTCGTCGCAGAGCAGAGCGGTGGGGCGGGGGCCGGGGGCGGTCAGCGCGGTGTGGGCGGCGTGCAGTCCGGCGTCGACGCCGAGTGCGGTGGGGACGCGGCGCAGTACGGCGTCGGGGACGCCGGCCAGGGCGTCGGCGAGGGTGCGGGCGCGGACGGCGAAGGTCCAGGAGTCGATGTCGGCCGCGAGGTGGGTGATCCGGCGGTGGCCGAGGCCGGTGAGGTGGGCGGCCAACTGCCGTACGCCGTCGGCGATGTCGAGGTTCACGGTGGCCGAGGCGGCAGTGTCGCCGGGGTCGCTGTCGAGCATGACCAGCGGCAGTCCGGCGGTGCGCAGTTCGGTGAGGGCGTCGGCGGCCATGGAGGAGGCGATGACGCCGTCGAGGGCGGCGGAGGCGGAGGCGAACGGGTCGCGGGCCGGGCCGATTCCTTCGGGGGAGGGGTAGAGGACCACGCCGAAGTCGTGGTCGGCGGCGATCCGGGCGGCTCCGGTGTAGACGCGTGCGAAGAATTCGGTGGTGAGGGCGGGGACCACGAGCAGGGCGGTGCGGGTGCGGCCGGTGCGCAGGCTGCGGGCGGCGAGGTTGGGGCGGTAGCCGAGCTCGCGGGCGGCGTCGCGGACCGCGTCGGCCTTGCCGGGGGAGACCCGGCCGCGCCATTTGTCGCCCAGGACCAGGGAGACCGCGGCCTGGGAGACGCCGGCGGCGCGGGCGACGTCGCGGCTGGTGACCCGGGGGGTGGTCCGGCCGGTGGTGGCTTCCGGGGGCGGTGGAGCGGTGGGCGCGGCGGCCTCGTGGCGGCTGGTCACCGGGTGTGTCACTCCTTGGGGCCGGCGCTGCGGGGGTGGACCCGCGGGTTGCCGCCATGGTACGTATGACGCCGGACGTTATACGTAACACTTCCGGTCTCGGATCGGGGGAGAGGGGCAGCCGTGGCCGCGGGATATGCGGATTTGCTCAGGACCCGGTATGCCGCCCGGCTGCTGACCGGGACCCTGGTCGGCAGGCTGCCGAACGCCACGGCGCCGCTGGCGCTGGTCCTCTTCGTCCGGGCCGAGGGCGGCAGCTACGCCCTGGCCGGCGCGCTCTCCGCCGTCTACGGCGTCTGCACCGCCCTCGGCCAGCCGCTGCTGGGCCGCGCGGTGGACGTGCACGGGCAGCCCCGGGTGATGCTGCCCGCCTCGGTGGTCTCCGCGCTGGGCATGGCGCTGCTGGTCGCCGTCGGGGTGGGGCCGCGGTGGGCCGCCTGCCTGGCCGTTGCGGTCGCCGGGTTGTTCACGCCGCCGCTGGAGGGCGGGCTGCGGGCACTGTGGCCGGTGGTGCTCCGGCGGGCGGATCGGGTGCATGCCGCGTACGCGCTGGACGCGGTGGCGCAGGAAGTCATGTTCGCGGTCGGGCCGTTGCTGGTCACGCTGTGCGTGGCGGCCTGGTCACCCGGGGCGGCGCTGCTGGTGGTCAACGCGATCGGGGTGCTCGGTGCGCTCTCGGTCGTGGTCTCGGCGCCGTCGCGGGAGTGGCGCAGTGCGCCGCGGGAGGCGCACTGGCTGGGCGCGTTGCGGTCGGCCGGGATGCTGGTGCTGATCGGCGCGTTCTTCTTCGTGGGGCTGGCGCTGGGGTCGATCGCGGTGGCGGCGGTCGGCTATGCCGAGGGGCACGGCGGTGGGCTGGTCTCCAGCTGGCTGCTCTCCGCGCTCGGTGTGGGCGCGCTGGCCGGCGGTCTGGTCTACGGGGCCCGGCAGTGGCCGGGGCGTCCGGAGGCCCGGCTGCGGCTGCTGGTGGCGCTGTTGGCGTTGGGTTATCTGCCGCTGTTCCTGGTGCCCGGGGTGGTCGGGATGACGGTGCTCAGCGGGCTCGCCGGGGTGTTCCTGGCGCCGGCGTTGGCCTGCGCGTTCGTGGTGGTGGACCGGCATGCGCCGACGGGGACGGTGACGGAGGCGTTCTCGTGGCTGGTGACGACGTTCGGTGTCGGTTCGGCGGTGGGGGCCTCGGTGGCCGGGCCGGCGCTGGAGGGCGGCGGGCCGGCCGCGGGGTTCGCGGTCGCGGGTGTGTCAGGAGTGGCCGCTCTGCTGGTGCTTTTGTCGACGAAGCGATTGCTCGGGGATCCGGTGGTGCCCGCCGTGGGTGCGGTCCGGGCGGAAAATGATCGAAACGGGGCTGTCGAACCCGGTTTCAGAGCAGGCCATCAGGCGTAATGTTCAGTCATGGACCGCCGCATTTTCGGGCTGGAGAACGAGTACGGCGTCACGTGCACGTTCAGGGGACAGCGCCGACTGTCGCCTGACGAAGTGGCGCGGTACCTCTTCCGCCGTGTCGTGTCATGGGGCCGCAGCAGCAATGTCTTCCTGCGGAACGGCGCGCGCCTGTACTTGGACGTGGGGTCACACCCGGAATACGCAACTCCCGAGTGCGACAACGTGACGGAGCTGGTCACCCACGACAAGGCCGGCGAACGCATTCTCGAAGGTCTGCTCGTCGACGCCGAACGCCGCCTGCACGAGGAGGGAATCGCGGGCGACGTCTATCTCTTCAAGAACAACACCGATTCGGCGGGAAACTCCTACGGCTGCCATGAGAACTATCTCGTGGCGCGGCACGGCGAGTTCTCCCGGCTCGCGGACATCCTCATTCCGTTCCTGGTCACCCGGCAGCTGCTGTGCGGTGCCGGCAAGGTGCTGCAGACGCCGCGCGGCGCGGTCTACTGCGTCAGCCAGCGCGCGGAGCACATCTGGGAGGGCGTCTCCTCGGCGACCACCCGGTCCCGGCCGATCATCAACACCCGGGACGAACCGCACGCGGACGCCGAGCGCTATCGCCGGCTGCACGTCATCGTCGGCGACTCCAACATGTCGGAGACGACGATGATGCTGAAGGTCGGGGCCACCGATCTGGTGCTGCGGATGATCGAGGCGGGTACGGTCATGCGCGATCTGACGCTGGAGAACCCGATCCGGGCGATCCGTGAGGTGAGTCATGACACCACCGGTCAGCGCAAGGTGAGGCTGGCCAGCGGGCGTGAGGCGTCGGCGCTCGAAGTGCAGCAGGAATACTACGAAAAGGCCGTCGATTTCTGCGATCGCCGCGGAATCCGTACCGGTACCGTCGAGCGTGTCCTGGAGTTGTGGGGGCGCACTCTGGAAGCGGTCCGGGAGCAGGAACTGGACCGGATCTCGACCGAGATCGACTGGGTGATGAAACATCAGCTCATCGAGCGGTACCGCGCGAAGCACAACATCAGCATGTCCCATCCGCGGGTGGCGCAGATAGACCTCGCGTATCACGACATCCACCGCCGTCGGGGGCTTTATTACCTCCTGGAGCGGAAGGGACAAGCGGCGCGGATCTGCAACGACTTGAAGATCTTCGAGGGCAAGTCGGTGCCGCCGCAGACGACGCGTGCGCGGCTGCGCGGGGACTTCATTCGCCGGGCTCAGGAACAGCGCCGGGATTTCACGGTCGACTGGGTTCATCTGAAGCTGAACGACCAGGCGCAGCGGACGGTCCTGTGCAAGGACCCGTTCCGTTCCGTCGATGATCGGGTGGAGAAGTTGATCGCCGGGATGTGAGCGTCCGGAATGTGTGCGGGTGCGCCGGGAGCGTGAATGCTCTCGGCGCATCGTCGTGTCGCGGCGGGCCGCTGTGTTCACCGGAGGCGGTCACAGTGACAGGTCGTAGAGTGGCGGGCATTGCCCACCTTCCCCACGAGCCCGAGTTGGACAGATGCTGAATTCTCCCGGGGGGCGCTTCCCCCGCCCCTTCGCCACGCACACCCGCCGTGCCGCCGCTGCCGCGCTGGCGGTGCCCGTTCTGCTCCTGACCGCCGCCTGCGGGTCCGACGACGGCAAGACCTCCGACGAGGCGGTGGTCAAGGTGACGGGCAAGCCCGGTGCGAAGCCGACGATCTCCGTGCCCAAGGACGCCAAGCCGGCGGACAAGGCCGTCACCAAGACCCTGGCCGAGGGCACGGGCGCGGTCGTGAACAAGGGCGATCTGGTGCGGCTGGACTTCTCCGCGCAGACGATGAAGGGCCAGAACCTCGGCAGCAGCTGGACGCCGCAGCCGGGCGCGAAGCCGGGTGGCCCGCGTACCCAGGTCGTCACCGAGGTCACCGAGCAGATGACGCAGCAGATGCTGCCGCCGAAGGTGCTGACGGCCGCGGCCGGGCAGAAGGTCGGCGGCCGGTTCGAGGTCGAGGGCACCGCCAAGGCGCTGATCGGCGAGGGCCTCAACCCGCAGTCGGGGATCAAGCCGGACGACGGTCTGGTCTGGGTCGTCGACGTGGTCGGCGCGAAGAAGGTGGACAAGAAGGCGAAGGCCGAGGGCAGCCAGGCGGACCCGGAGGACGGGATGCCGGAGGTCAAGGCCGAGGACGACAAGGCCGCCGCGATCACCGTCCCCAAGGGGGAGAAGGCGCCCACCGACCTCAAGCAGCAGGTGCTGATCAAGGGCAAGGGCCCGGAGGTGAAGGCCGGTGACGGGCTGATCGCCCAGTACACCGGGGTGAAGTGGGAGGACGGGAAGAAGTTCGACTCGTCGTGGGACCACGGCGGTGCGACGGCCTTCCAGATCGGCACCGGGCAGGTCGTCCAGGGCTGGGACCAGGCGCTGGTGGGCAAGCACGTCGGGGACCGGGTGGAGATCGTGATCCCGCCGAAGCTGGCCTACGGTGCGAACCCGCAGCACGAGCTGGCGAAGAACACCCTGGTCTTCGTGGTCGACATCGTCGGCACGGTCTGATCCGGGGTGACCTGCGGGATCTGCAAGACTGGCCCGGTAATCGAAAAGATTCGCAAGTAGGAGCACATTCGTGAACATCGACAAGCCCGAGATCGACTTCCCCGAGGGCCCGGTTCCCGCTGACCTGGAGATCGTGGACCTGTGGGAGGGCGACGGGGCGGTCGCCAAGGCCGGGGACATGGTCTCCGTGCACTACGTCGGCGTCTCCTACAGCACGGGTGAGGAGTTCGACGCGAGCTGGAACCGCGGCAAGCCGCTCCAGTTCCAGCTGGGCGCCGGCCAGGTCATTCCGGGCTGGGACCAGGGCGTGGCGGGCATGAAGGTGGGCGGCCGGCGCCGGCTGACCATCCCGCCGCACCTCGCCTACGGTGAGCGCGGCGCCGGCGGTGGCCGGATCGCGCCCAACGAGACGCTGATCTTCGTGTGCGACCTGGTCTCCGTCTGAGACCTCGTACGACACCGAGAGGGTCCGTGCCGGCCGGCGCGGGCCCTCCGCTTTTGCCGGACGCACCCAGGGCGGTACGGTCACCCGTTGGGAGCCAACGAGAAAGGGCGTCGATGGCGATTGCCAAGGCCGAGCGGCTGATGAATCTGGCGCTGTGCCTGCTGGGGACGCGACGCCCGCTGACCAAGCACGAGCTGCGGTCGTCGATCGAGGCGTACCGCGACGCGTTCGGTTCCGGCGCCGGTCACGGGGCCGGCGGTGACGACGCCTTCAACCGGATGTTCGAGCGGGACAAGGACGACCTGCGCGAGCTGGGCCTGGTCATCGAGACCGTGGACGGCATCGACGGCGAGGTCGGCTATCTGGCCCGCCGCGACAGCAACCGGCTGCCCCCGATCACCCTGGACGCCGAGGAGTCCGCGGCCCTCGGACTGGCCGCCAAGGTCTGGCAGCAGGCCCGGCTGGCCGGCGCGGCCAGCGGCGCGCTGCAGAAGCTGCGGGCGGCGGGGATGCCGCTCGCCGGGGAGCCCGACGAGCCGGACGCCGGGCCGCCGCACAGCGCGCTGGAGCCCCGTATCCCCACCCATGAGGCGGCCTTCGAACCGCTGATGCTGGCGTGCCGGGACCGCCGCCCGGTCGTCTTCGACTACCGCAAGTCCAACGCCGCCCATCCCGAGCCGCGGCATATCGAGCCCTGGATCCTGGAGTGCTGGCGCGGCCACTGGTACGTCGCCGGCTGGGACCGGGACCGCGGCGCGGAGCGGGTCTTCCGGCTCTCCCGGATCACCGGCAAGGTCCGTTCCCGGCAGGGGAAGTTCACCGTGCCGGTGCCCGACCACGTCACCGTGCGGGAGACCGTCGAGCGCTGGGCGGGGGAGACCGCCACCGGCACCGCGAGGATCAAGCTCCGTACGGGGCACGGCTATCCGCTGCGGGCCCGTGCGCTGGTCGTCCGCGAGCTGGACGGCGACTGGGACGAGCTGGAGATCCCCTACGGGCACGGACTCGACGCCTGGCTGGTGGAGTTCGGGCCGGACGTGGTCGTGCTGGCGCCGGCGGAGCTGCGGGCCGAGGTCGTCGACCGGCTGCGCGCGGTGGCCAAGGGCTGAGAGGGGGACGGAACATGGCTGCGAACGCGATCGACCAGACCCGCCGGATGCTGTCGCTGGTGACGTATCTGCGCGAGCGCCCCGGCGCGCGCGTCGAGGACGTCGCCCGGGCCTTCGGCATCACCGAGGACGAGCTGATCGCCGACCTCGACGTGCTGCCGATGTGCGGGACGAGCTTCCGCGGTGGCGATCTCATGGACATCGACACCGACGGCGACCGGATCTGGTGGCACAACCCCGACGACGTCGCCGAGCCGCTGCGGCTGGCCGCCGACGAGGCCACCGCGCTGCTGGTCGCGGCCCGTGCGGTGGCGACCCTGCCGGGGCTGCGCGAGGGCGACCGGCAGGCGCTGCTGCGGGCCACCGCCAAGCTGGAGGCGGCGGCCGGGGAGGCGGCCGGGGCCAGCTCGCGGCTGTCGGTGACCTTCGAGTCCGAGGGCGGGGTCTTCGCCGACGTGGACCGCGCCATCGCCGAGCGGCGCCGGCTGTGGCTGCGGTACTACTCGCCGGCCCGTGACGAGCTGACCGAGCGCGAGGTGGACCCGATCCGGCTGTTCGCCGTCGGCCACACCTACATGGAGGCGTGGTGCCGGCTCTCCGAGGCCCGGCGCACCTTCCGGCTCGACCGGGTCGCCGAGATCAGGCTGCTGGACGCGCCCGCCGACCCGCCGCCGGTGGAACTGCGCGACCTCTCCGAGGGGCTGGTGCAGCCCGCGGCCGAGGATCCCGAGGTCGCCGTCGAGGTGGGGCCCGGCGGGCGCTGGGTCGCCGAGTACTACCCGCACGACAGTGCCGAGGAACTCCCCGACGGGGGCCTGCGGATCACGCTGCGCACGCCCGATCCGGCGTCGCTGCGGCGGCTGGCGCTGCGGCTGGGCCGGGACGGCCGGATCGTGTCGCCGCCGGCGCTGGCGGCGAGCGCCCGGGAGGCCGCCCGGCAGGCGCTGGCGGCGTACGGCGAGTGAGACGGCCCGCCCCGGAGGCGGGCCGGCGCACCGATGACCGTAAGACAAGGCAGCGAAGGATGACGACCACGATGGTGACGACCACTCTGGCGGAGATGGCCGCTCCGGTGTTCTTCAAGGCGGCCTGCCCGGAGTGCCGGGGGCGCTTCGAGCTGGCCTCGGACGCCTTCCGGCTGGCCATCGGCGCCAGCCGCAGCACCACCTTCTACGCCTTCACCTGCCCCGACTGCGGGCGCGCGGTGCGCAAGCCGGCCGGGGAGCGGATCGTGGAGCTGCTGACCGGCGGCGGGGTGCGCACGCTGCGGCTGCACATCGGCTGACCGCCGGCCGGGCCGTGTCGTGGCGCGCCGCCCGCCGGGCCGTCCGGGCCGGGGCGGCCCGATAGGCTCGTGCCATGTTCTGGCCCATGCTCGCTGTCGCCCTCGGTTTCCTGGGGATCGCCGTCCTCGGCGTCCTCGCCGTCCGCGTCTTCGCGGAGGTGCGGCGGCTGGCCCGGGAGGTGGGCACGGCGACCGAGCGGATCCAGCGGGCCACGGAGGATCTGGAGCGGGCCGCGGTGCCGCTCGCCTCGCGGCTCCACGATGTGGCACGCGACCGGAGCTGAGGGCGGCGCTCTGCTGTCGGGGGCGTCCGGAAGGTAGGCTGCTCAACGGTTCGAACGATGAGGTGGCGCGGGCAATCCACAGGATGCACGGGGATTGCCGGACGTTCACCGCCGAACGTTACGATCGAGGGACCACCAGGACGCCAGTCCGACCCATCGGCAGGCACCACAGGAGACGCCGCCCCGGCGAGAAGGTAGTCGCACATGCTAGCCAACCTGAGGCTCCCCGAGATTCTGCTGATCATCGCCGTGATCTTTCTGCTGTTCGGCGCGAAGAAGCTTCCGGACATGGCGCGTTCGCTCGGCAAGTCGGCCCGCATCCTCAAGAGCGAGGCCAAGGCGATGAAGAAGGAGAGCGAGGCGGAGCGCGGGGCCGACGGCAGTGCGGCGCAGGCGCCCGCCGACGCCGCCCAGCAGGCGCCTCGTACGATTCAGGCCGCGCCCGGTGACGTGGCCAGCTCGCGCCCCGTGGCCGAGCCGAACCGCACCACCCAGAGCTGACCGAGCCGATCCGGCCGTGCCGACGCCGTCGGTGCGGCTGACGTACGAGACGAGGAAGTGGGTTGCTCAAGTCTGCCCGCAATCAGCAGAAGGACCCCGAGGGGCGGATGCCCCTCGCGGCGCATCTGCGTGAGCTGCGCAACCGGCTGCTGAAATCGGTATTGGCGATCCTCGTGGTCACGGCCGTCGCCATGTGGCAGTACGAGCCGATCGCGCACTTCATCACGGGGCCGACCATCGCGGCGGTCGGCTGCCCGACGGGCGGCGGGCATCCCCACCCCTGCGCGCAGATCGTGGCGAACGGCTTCATCGCGCCGTTCACGATCATGCTCAAGCTGTCGCTGACGGTCGGTCTGGTCGCCGCCAGCCCGCTGTGGCTCTACCAGCTCTGGGCGTTCCTGGCGCCCGGTCTGCACCGGCACGAGAAGAAGTACGCGCTGGGCTTCGTGGGCGCCGGCGTGCCGCTCTTCCTGGGCGGCGCCTACCTCGCCTACGCGGTGCTGCCGACCACCGCCGGTGCCCTCGTCGGGCTGACCCCCGGCGACTGGTCCAACCTCTTCCCGGCCGACGACTTCTTCGACATCGTCACGCGCATGGTGCTGGTCTTCGGCTTCTCCTTCGAGCTGCCGCTGCTCCTGGTGCTGCTGAACTTCGGCGGGGTGCTCACCGGCAAGCGGGTGCTGAGCTGGTGGCGGTTCATGGTCATGGGGATCACGATCTTCGCGGCGGTGGCCACCCCGACCGGTGACCCGCTGACCATGTCGCTGCTGGCGGCGCCGATCGTGCTGCTGTACTTCGGCGCCGTGGGCATCTGCCTCTTCAACGACCGCCGCCGGCGGCTGGCCAACCCTGACCGGGCGCTGGCCGACGACGAGGCGTCCGAGCTCGACCTGACCCCGTCCGAGGTCGACGCGATCGAGCCGGTCGCGCCGAGCCGGATGCTGCCGGAGCAGGCCGGCGGGGAGGGCGCCGACGGCGGACGCCGCGGTTACGACGACGTCACCTGAGGTGACGGGTAGTCGCGGGGTCACGTGAAGTGACGTACCGCGGACCGGATTTCGCGGCCCCCGTGCTCTGTGAGCCGGGGGCCGCGCCGTGTGGGGACGGTGTCCGGGGCGGGCGGTCGCCGGGTGCGGCGGTGGCGGGTAAAGGGCCGCCATAAAGATCCGGTCGTTGTCAGAGGTGGCCGGTAGGCTCGTAAGCACGATGACCGAGGACATGTCCCCTGCTGAGCGCTATGCCGCCGCGAAAATCCGCGCGGCGGAGCAGGCCACCGCACTCGCGCCGTTCCGGGAGCTGTACGACTTCGAGCTGGATCCGTACCAGATCGAGGCGTGCCAGGCCCTGGAGGCGGGAAAGGGTGTGCTGGTCGCCGCTCCCACCGGATCCGGCAAGACGATCGTCGGCGAGTTCGCCGTCCACCTGGCCCTGGAGCAGGGCCGAAAATGCTTCTACACCACGCCCATCAAGGCGTTGTCCAACCAGAAGTTCCAGGACCTGGTCAAGCGCTACGGCCCCGAGAAGGTCGGCCTGCTGACCGGCGACAACAGCGTCAACGGCGAGGCCCCGGTGATCGTGATGACCACCGAGGTCCTGCGGAACATGCTCTATGCCGGCTCGCAGTCGCTGACCGGCCTGGGCTATGTGGTGATGGACGAGGTGCACTACCTCTCCGACCGGTTCCGCGGTGCCGTCTGGGAAGAGGTGATCATCCACCTCCCGGAGTCGGTGACGCTGGTGTCCCTGTCGGCGACGGTCTCCAACGCCGAGGAGTTCGGCGACTGGCTGGACACCGTCCGCGGCGACACCGAGGTGATCGTCTCCGAGCACCGCCCGGTCCCGCTGTGGCAGCACGTGCTCGCGGGCCGCCGGATCTACGACCTCTTCGAGGAGCGGGACGGCGCGGCCGGCGGCCGCCGCGAGGTCAATCCCGATCTGGAGCGGCTGGCGCGGATGGAGAACAGCCGGCCGACCTTCGGCCGGGACAAGCGGCGCGGCCGTGCGATGCGCGAGGCCGATCGCGAGCGGGAGCGGCGGCAGCGCGCCCGGATCTGGACGCCGAGCCGGCCCGAGGTGATCGAGCGGCTGGACAGCGAGGGGCTGCTGCCGGCGATCACCTTCATCTTCAGCCGGGCCGGCTGTGAGGCGGCCGTCCAGCAGTGCCTGTATTCGGGCCTGCGGCTCAACGACGCGGAGGGCCGGGAGAAGGTCCGCCGGATAGTCGAGGCCCGGACGGCCGGCATCCCGGACGACGACCTGCATGTGCTCGGCTACTTCGAGTGGCTGGAGGGCCTGGAGCGGGGCATCGCGGCGCACCACGCCGGGATGCTGCCCACCTTCAAGGAGGTCGTCGAGGAGCTGTTCGTCAAGGGCCTGGTCAAGGCCGTCTTCGCGACCGAGACGCTGGCGCTGGGCATCAACATGCCGGCGCGGTCGGTGGTGCTGGAGAAGCTCGTCAAGTGGAACGGCGAGCAGCACGCCGACATCACCCCCGGCGAGTACACCCAGCTGACCGGCCGGGCCGGGCGGCGCGGAATCGACGTCGAGGGCCATGCGGTGGTGCTGTGGCAGCGCGGGATGAACCCCGGCGCGCTGGCCGGCCTCGCCGGCACCCGGACGTACCCACTGCGCTCCTCCTTCAAGCCGTCGTACAACATGGCGGTCAACCTCGTCTCGCAGTTCGGGCGGCACCGTTCACGCGAACTGCTGGAGATGTCCTTCGCGCAGTTCCAGGCCGACAAGTCGGTGGTCGGCATCACCCGCCAGGTGCAGCGCAACGAGGAGGGCCTGAACGGCTACCGCGAGGCGATGGTCTGCCACCTCGGCGACTTCGGGGAATACGCCCGGCTGCGGCGGGAGTTGAAGGACCGTGAGACCGATCTCGCCCGGCAGGGTGCGGTCCAGCGGCGGGCGGCGGCCGCGGCGGCGCTGGAGAAGCTCCGGGCGGGCGACGTCATCCATGTGCCGACGGGCAAGTACGCCGGGCTGGCGCTGGTGCTGGATCCCGGCATGCCCTCCGGGCGGACCAACGGCCACCGTGGCATGGATGCCCACGACGGCCCGCGGCCGCTGGTGCTCACCGCCGAGCGGCAGGTCAAGCGGCTCGGTTCGGTCGACTTCCCGGTGCCGGTGGCTGCTCTGGAACGGATGCGCATCCCGCGCTCGTTCAACGCCCGCAGCCCGCAGTCGCGCCGCGATCTGGCGTCCGCGCTGCGCACCAAGGCGGGCCATCTGGTGCCCTCGCGGCACCGCAAGCCCCGTGCGGAGGCGGCCGACGACCGCGAGATCGCCCGGCTGCGCAAGGAGATCCGCTCCCATCCCTGCCATGGGTGCGACGAGCGGGAGGACCACGCCCGCTGGGCGGAGCGCTACCACCGGCTGCTGCGGGACACCCGTCAGCTGGAGCGCCGGATCGAGGGCCGGACGAACACCATCGCCCGCACCTTCGACCGGATCTGCGCGCTGCTGACCGAGCTGGACTACCTCGAAGGCGACACCGTCACCGACCAGGGCCGCCGGCTGGCCCGGCTCTACGGCGAGTTGGACCTGCTGGCCAGCGAGTGCCTGCGGGACGGCATCTGGGAGGGCCTCGGCCCCGCCGAACTGGCCGCCTGCGCCTCGGCGCTGGTCTACGAGGCGCGGCAGGCGGACGACGCGGTGGCGCCGAAGCTGCCGGCCGGCCGGGCGCGGGACGCCCTGGCGGAGATGGTGCGCATCTGGGGCCGGCTGGACGCCCTGGAGGAGGAGCACCGGATCAGCCAGGCCGAGGGCGTCGGCCAGCGCGAGCCCGATCTGGGCTTCGCCTGGGCCGCGTACCGCTGGGCCTCCGGTGCCGCCCTCGACGAGGTGCTGGGCGAGGCGGACATGCCGGCCGGCGACTTCGTCCGCTGGTGCAAGCAACTGGTGGACATCCTCGGCCAGATCGCCGCGGCGGCCCCGGCCGACGGCACGGTGGCACGGTCCGCCCGCAAGGCGATGGATGGCGTGCTGCGCGGGGTCGTGGCGTACTCGTCGGTCGGCTGACGGGACACCGGTCGCGCCGGCGCGGGGGTGTTCCGCGCGGGCGCGACCGGCGTCAACGGCCGTGGGGGAGCGGCCAGTAGAGCCGTTACGGAGGCGAGGCGGCCCCGGTGGGTCAGGCGGCCGCCGCGGGCTCCTGTTCGGCCTCGACCTGCTGGTTCCAGGCGCGCTTGCCGGCCTGCCAGCCGTCCTCGTCGTGACCGGTGCGCCAGTAGCCGGAGATCGACAGCGCCTCGCGGGGGACAGCGTGCTCGACCCGGAGCAGCCGGCGCAGCTCCTTGACGAAGCCCGCCTCGCCGTGGACGAAGGCGTGCACGCGGCCCGCGGGGAAGTCCAACGCCCGTACGGCGGCGACCAGTTGGCGGCCGACCGGGGCGGTGCCGCGGTACAGCCAGGTGATCTCCGCGCCGGGCGGCGCGGTCAGTTCCTGCCGCTCCTCGGGGCCGGCGACCTCGATGCAGGCGTGCACCGTGGCGTCCGCCGGCATCCGTTCCAGGGTCGCGGCGATGGCCGGCAGGGCGCTCTCGTCGCCGGCGAGCAGGTGCCAGTCGGCCGTCGGGTCCGGGGCGTAGGCGCCGCCGGGGCCGAGGAACATGATCTCGTCGCCCGGCCGCGCGGCCAGCGCCCACGGGCCGGCCAGCCCGGTGTCGCCGTGCACGACGAAGTCCACGGTCAGCTCGCGCGCCCGCGGGTCCCAGGCGCGCACGGTGTAGGTGCGGGTCCGGGGCCACTGGTCGCGCGGCAGCTCGGCGCGGATGCGGCCCATGTCGAACGGCTCGGGGTAGCTGATGTGCGGCAGCGGGAAGACCAGCTTGACGTAGTGGTCGGTGTACGCGCCGGAGTCGAACGCGGCCAGTCCGTCGCCGCCCAGGACGACGCGCATCATGTGCGGGGTGAGCCGCTCGGTGCGCCGCACCTGCGCGCGGTGCAGTGTGGGCGTGCTGCGGGCCGGTCGCTCTGCTGCCACGGTGTCTCCCCTGACGCGGTGGAGGGCGGCGTGCTCCATGGACCCACGCCGCCGCTTAGGTATACCTAACCTAACAGGTCATCGGGCGAGGGCGATCAGCAACCGCTGCAACGCGCCACCCAGGCCCCACCGGGCGGCCAGCGCCTCCAGTCGCTCCGGGTCGGCCGGCTCGTCCGGCAGGGCGAGGTCGGCGTCCGGGACCGGCACGTCGGCCGCCACCCGGACGACCTTCGGGGCGACGGCCAGATAGGGCCCCGCCTCGACGATCCGCCTGCGCTGCGCCGGGGTGATCCCGGAGGCCGGGTCCTGGGCGGCGGCCATGATGCCGGCCAGGTCGCCGTAGGTGGCCAGCAGCTTCGCGGCGGTCTTCTCGCCGATGCCCGGGACGCCCGGCAGGCCGTCGCTGGGGTCGCCGCGCAGCAGCGCCAGATCCGCGTAACCCGGGCCGTCCACGCCGTACTTCTCGCGCAGCAGCGCCCCGTCGGTGAGCTGGAGGGTGCCGACGCCCTTGAGCGGATAGAGCACGCGGATGCCGCGGGCGTCGTCGACGAGCTGGAAGAGGTCGCGGTCGCCGGTGACGATGTCGACCGGCCCCTCGGCCCGCGCGGTCAGCGTGCCGATGACGTCGTCGGCCTCGTAGCCCGCGGCGCCGATCCGGGCGATGCCCAGCGCGTCGAGCACCTCCTCGATCACCGGGACCTGCGGGGACAGGGTGTCCGGGATCTCCTCCTCGTCGGGCTCGGGGGACCCGGCGGGGGCCTCCTCGGCGACCCGGTGCGCCTTGTAGGAGGGGATCAGGTCGACCCGCCACTGAGGGCGCCAGTCGAAGTCCATACAGGCGACGAGGTCGTCGGGGTGGTGGTCCTGGACGAGCCGGGCGATGAAGTCCAGCAGGCCGCGCACCGCGTTCACCGGGGTGCCGTCCGGAGCCCTGACCGATTCCGGTACCCCGAAGTAGGCGCGGAAGTAGAGGGAGGCGGTGTCGAGGAGCATCAGGCGTCGAGTCACACCCCGCATGATGCCGTATGCCCCAAACGTGCCTGGATTGTGAGGTGAATCACCGATCGGTTTGAGCCTGATGAACCCGGGCAGGCGCGCAGGCGGTGCGGACCCGGCTGGGCAGTTCGACCGGCAGCCGGTGAAGACGGGCCGAACTCGTCCCGCGCCACGACCTGCCGGCCCATCGGTCAGACCCCGCGGGAGGTGGCAGGTCGTTTCTCGTGCGACAAGAGAGGTATATGTGTCCAGGCTGCAAGCCGAGCACCTCTTCAAGGTGTTCGGCAGACGACCCGAGGACGCCGTCCACCGACTCCAGTCCGGCGCGAGCCGGGACGAACTGCGGGCCGAAGGCACCACCGCCGCGGTGATCGACGCCTCCATCGAGGTGGGCGAGGGCCAGATCTTCGTCGTCATGGGTCTGTCCGGATCCGGCAAGTCCACGCTGCTGCGCATGCTGAACGGGCTGCTGGAGCCGACCTCGGGCACCGTCCGCTTCGACGGCCAGGACCTCACCTCGCTCAGCGACAAGGAGCTGCGCGCCGTCCGCTCCCGGAAGATCTCCATGGTCTTCCAGCACTTCGCGCTCTTCCCGCACCGCAGCGTGCTGGAGAACGCCGCCTACGGCCTGGAGGTCCAGGGCGTGCCGCGCGCCGAGCGGGAGCGGCGCGCGACCGAGGCGCTGGAGCTCGCCGGCCTCAAGGGCTGGGAGAAGTCCTGGCCGGACGAGCTCTCCGGCGGTATGCAGCAGCGGGTCGGCCTGGCCCGCGCACTGGCCACCGACGCCGATCTGCTGCTGATGGACGAGTCGTTCAGCGCGCTCGACCCGCTGATCCGCCGCGACATGCAGGACCAGCTGCTGGAGCTGCAGAAGACGCTGAAGAAGACCATCGTCTTCATCACCCACGACCTCAACGAGGCGATGCGGCTGGGCGACCGGATCGCGGTGATGCGCGACGGCCGGATCGTCCAGACCGGCAGCGCCGAGGACATCCTCGTGCGGCCCGCCAACGACTACGTCGCCTCCTTCATCCAGGACGTCGACCGCAGCCGGGTGCTGACGGCCGGTGCGGTGATGGCCGAGGTCGGCACGGTGCTCGGGATGACCGCCCCGGACGGGGCGAAGCTCAGCACCGCCGCCGAGTTCCGGGCCGCCGCGCCCGCCACCGTCGGCGTGGACACTCCGCTCGCCGACCTGTTCGGCGCCTGTTCGGCCAGCTCCGTGCCGGTCGCGGTCACCGACGAGCGCGGCGAACTGGCCGGCGCGGTCACCGCGGAGCGGCTGCTGGCCGTCCTGGGCGAACCGGGCCGGCCGGAGGCGCAGGCCGCCGCGGTGCCGGCCCAGTCGGGCCCGGCATCCTCCGGTGCAAGCACCGGCTCCACCGGAGCGGCTGACGCCGCGCCCCATGGTCGGACCGAGGGGACGGTGGCCGCCGATGCCTAGGATCCAGATAGGCAGCTGGGCGAACGACGCCGTCAACTGGCTGCGGGACAACCTCGACTGGCTGTTCCACCTCGTCACCACCGTCCTGAACGGCCTGTACAACGCCATCCACACCGTCCTCGCGGCCCCCGAACCGCTGCTCCTGGCGGGCATCCTGGCGGTGCTCGCCTGGTGGCTGCGCGGGCTGCCGGCCGCGGTGCTCACCTTCCTCGGCTTCGCACTGATCGACTCCGTCCAGCAGTGGAGCCCGACCATCGAGTCGCTCTCGCTGGTGCTGGTGGCCTGCCTGATCACCGTCGTGGTCGCGGTGCCGCTGGGCATCTGGGCGGCCCGCAGCCGGATCGTCGGCGGCATCCTGCGCCCGGTCCTGGACCTGATGCAGACCATGCCGGCGATGGTCTACCTCATCCCCGGCATCCTCTTCTTCGGCCTCGGAGTCGTCCCCGGCATCGTCGCCACCATCGTCTTCTCCATGCCGCCCGCGGTGCGGATGACCGAGCTGGGCATCCGGCAGGTGGACGAGGAACTGGTCGAGGCGGCCGAGGCGTTCGGCACCCACCCGCGGCGCACCCTGCTGCGGGTCCAGCTGCCGCTGGCGCTGCCCACGATCATGGCCGGTGTCAACCAGGTCATCATGCTCGCGCTGTCCATGGTCGTGATCGCCGGCATGGTCGGCGGCGGCGGCCTCGGCGCGTCCGTCTACAACGCCATCAGTTCGGTCAACGTCGCCCTGGGCGCCGAGGCCGGCCTCGCGGTGGTCATCCTCGCCATGTACCTGGACCGGATGACCGGCGCGCTCAACCAGCGGGTCTCGCCGCTCGGCCGGCGGGCGCTGGCCAAGGCGCAGGCGGCGCTGGGCCGTTGGAAGTTCCTGCACTGGCGTCCTGCGACCTCGGTGGCCATGGTCGGCGTCGTCGTCCTGGCGCTGCTGGCCGGCGGGATGCGCTTCCTGGACAACGGCGGCAGCGGCGCCGGCGGTGGCAACGGCAAGCCGATCACCCTGGGCTACGTCAACTGGGACGAGGGCAAGGCCACCACCTACCTCTGGAAGGAGATCCTGGAGGAGCGCGGCTACAAGCCCAAGGTCCAGGCCCTGGAGGCCGGTCCGCTCTTCGCCGGGCAGGCCCGCGGCGACATCGACGTCCAGACCAACGCCTGGCTGCCGGTCACCCACGCCGAGTACTGGCAGAAGTACAAGGACCAGCTGGAGGACCTCGGCACCTGGTACGACAAGACCTCCCTGGAGATCGCCGTTCCGTCGTACGTCAAGGACGTCCACACGCTGGACGATCTCAAGGGGAAGAGCGCCGAGTTCGGCGGCCGGATCACCGGTATCGAGCCGGGCGCCGGCGAGATGAAGATCCTCAAGGACAAGGTGCTGCCGGAGTACGGCCTGACCGGCGACTACCAGGTGCAGGAGTCCAGCACCGCCTCCATGCTGAGCGAGCTGGACCGTGCGATCCACCAGAAGAAGCCGATCGCGGTCACCCTGTGGTCCCCGCACTGGGCGTACGACAAGTACCGGCTCACCAAGCTCAAGGACCCCAAGGGCGCCTTCGGTTCCGGCGACGGCCTGCACATGCTGGGCCGCAAGGGCTTCAGCAAGGACATGCCCGAGGTCGCCCGGTGGATGAAGAACTTCCACCTGGACGAGAAGCAGCTCACCAGCCTGGAGAACGCCATCAAGTCGGCCGGTGAGGGCCATGAGCAGGACGGCGTGCGCAGCTGGCTGAAGAAGAACCCCGGTCTCGTCGAGAAGGCCGCCCCGTCCGCGCACGCCACGTATGCCAAGGGCGCGGACGCCGGCAAGGCTCCCAACATCGGCTACCCGGCCTGGGACGAGGGCATCGCCACCGCCTACCTGTGGAAGAACGTCCTGGAGAAGCGCGGCTACCACCCCAGCCTGCGCAACCTCGACATCGGACCGATGTGGACCGGCCTGTCCACCGGCCAGATCGACGTGGAGACCGACGGTTGGCTGCCGGTCGCCCAGAAGCAGTACTGGGACCAGTACCGGAATGATCTGGTGGATGTCGGCGCCTGGTACGACAGGACCTCGCTGGAGATCGCCGTCCCGTCGTACGTCAAGGACGTCAGGTCCATGGACGATCTGCGGGCCCACAAGGACGAGTTCAAGGGCAGGATCGTCGGCATCGAGCCGGGCACCGGTGAGATGCAGCGCCTGAAGAGCACCGTCCTGCCCGCCTACGGCCTGACGGACTTCCAGGTCACCTCGGCCGGCACCAGCGCGATGCTCGCCGAGCTGGACCGGGCGTACCACAAGCGGGAGCCGATCGCGGTTGTCCTGTGGTCGCCGCACTGGGCGTACAGCAAGTACCAGCTCACCAAGCTCGCGGACCCCAAGGGCACCTGGGGCGCCAACAACCAGATCAAGACGCTCGGCAACAAGAGCTTCCCGGAGAAGTTCCCGGAGTTCCACGGCTGGCTGAAGAACTGGAAGATGTCCCCCGACGAGCTCGGCAGCCTGGAGAAGGACATCCAGGACGCCGGAAAGGGCAATGAGGACAAGGGCGTCGAGAAGTGGATCGGCGACCACCCGGGCATCGTGGACAAGATGGCGCCGGTGAAATAGCCGGCGTTTCCGGCCCGGGCCCGGGCCGGCGGCCGCCCGGTGCGGGCCACCCGAGCGGGTGCGCCTGCCTGGACCCGGGGTCCTGGCGGTGGTTCGCTCGCCCTGGGCCGGTGTCCGTCCCCGGCGGCCGGAGCGGCCGCGGCCGGCCCGGGAGCCGATCGTGCAGCCTGCCCGCCCCGTCGCCGCCGTGCTGCTCGGCCTGCTCGCGCTCGGCGCGGCCGCGCCCGCCGCCCGGGCCGGGACCGTGCCGGATCCGGTGGTGGCCGGCCAGCGGGTCAGCATCAGCGACGGCGGGCGGTGCGGGCCGGCCCGGGAGGCGACCGCGGCCTCGGAGCTGTTCGGGGCGGTGGCGCTGCGGCCGGGGGCCCGGGGGATGGCGGCGGAGGTCCGGGTCGGTGAGCGGGCGGCGCCGGGCCGCTACCGGGTGACCATCGAGTGCGGACGCGGCGGGGCCCGGCACGTTGCCTCCGTCACGGTGACGGAGGGGCGTGCGGAGGGGGTGGGGGTGGCGCAGGTGGTTGGGGGGTTGGCGTTGTTGGCGGTGGCGGTTGGGGCGTATCGCCTTTGCCGGCGGGGATAGTCCCACGTGTTCGGCTTTCCCGCCGTGCGGGTTCTGTCTTTGCGCCTTCGGCGCATGTTGTCCGCTGCGCAGGCCCGGCACCTCCCGTTGGGGGGTGGATTTCGGTGGTTGGGGGATGGTGTGGGTGGGGCGGTGCGGGTTGTTTCAACGATGGTGGGAGGGTTGGGGAATGGTGTTGCGGGTGGTGTCGTTGGTGCCGTCGTTGAGTGAGGCGGTGGGGGTGAGTGCGCCGGGGGTGTTGGTCGGGGCGACGGACTGGTGCAGTCGGCCGGTGGGGCTGGAGGTGGTGCGGGTCGGGGGGACGAAGAATCCCGATGTCGGGCGGATCGTCGGGCTGCGGCCGGATCTGGTGGTGGCCAACGAGGAGGAGAACCGGGCGCAGGATCTTGCGGCGCTGCGGGGGGCCGGGCTGGAGGTCATGGTGACCGAGGTGCGGAGTGTGGAGCAGGCGTTCCGGGAGCTGGAGCGGGTGCTGGTGGAGGGCTGCGGGGTGGCCCGGCCGGGGTGGTTGGACGCGGCGGAGGAGGTCTGGCGGGCGCTGCCGGTGCGGGCGCCGGAGCGGGTCGCGGTGGTGCCGGTGTGGCGGCGGCCCTGGATGGTGCTGGGGCGGGACACCTTCGCGGGGGACGTGCTGGCCCGGCTGGGGGTGCGGAATGTCTATGCCGGTCATGGGGAGCGGTATCCGCGGGTCTCGGTGGAGGAACTCAATGCCGTTGCCGCGGATGTGGTTGTGCTGCCCGATGAGCCGTACCGCTTCACGGCGGAGGATGGGCCCGAGGCGTTTCCGGGGTTGCCCGCCGCGTTGGTCAGCGGGCGCCATCTGACGTGGTACGGGCCCTCGTTGCTGGAAGCACCGGGGGCGCTGGGGGCGGCGCTGGACGGGGCGGCGCTGCTCCGGCCGTGAGTCGCTACGCCGGCGGGCGGGGCGGGGACAGCAGGGTGCCGCGCAGCAGTCCGTGGGCGGTGCGGGTGCCGGCCACCGCGACGGCCGTCACGAGGAACGCGTACAGCGCGAGCGCGAGCCAGCCGAAGGCGGGCAGGCCGGTGTGCCGGGTCAGGGTCGCGGCGCCGGTGACGCAGGTGCCGACCGGGAAGGTGAAGGCCCACCAGGTCATCGCGAAGCCCATGCCGTGCCGGACGGCGCGTACCACCAGGGCCGCGGCCAGTGCCAGCCACAGCAGGGCGAAGCCCAGGACGGGGACCCCGTAGAGCACCGCGAAGGCGCTCATGGCGTGTGCGTACGCGGGGGCGACGAGGCCGGGGGCGGCGTCGGCGAGGTTGTTCACGGCGGTGGTGGACTGGCCGAGCGGGCCGAGGACGAGGAAGAGGGTCGGGGTGAGGGCGAGCGGCAGCGGCCCGTGGTGGAACAGCCGGCTGAGCACCATCGGCACGATGGCCAGGGTCGCCAGCAGCGACATCCCGAACAGCGCGTAGCAGGCCAGGAGCATGGCCTCGCGCGGCTGGCCGGCCGGCAGGTGCGGTATCAGGGCGGGGCCGAGCGCCGCCGAGACCATCGGGGCGACCACGGGCAGCAGCCACACCGGCGAGGCGCTGCCCTCGGTGATGCGGTGCCGGGCCACCATCAGATACGGGACACCCACGGCGGCGGCCAGGCCGACCAGCGTTCCGGCGGTCCACAGCACGGCGTCGGTGGCGACTGCGGCGGGCTCGCCGAGCAGGTCCCGGCCGACCGCGAGGGTGCCGCCGCCGACCGCGAGCAGCGCCATCGACAGGCACCCGTAGAACGGGGCGACGGCGGGGTCGAGCAGATGGCGGCGGGCCTGGTCGTGGTGGCGGACCCAGTGGACGGTGCGGGCGGCCAGCAGGGTGAGCAGCATCAGCGCGGACAGGGCCCACACCGCCAGGTATGCGGTGCGGAGGCCGGGGGCGGTGAGCGGCAGCACCGCGCCGGCGTTGGCGACGATCGCGGTGCCCATCACGGAGGCGTACCAGTTCGGGCCGAGGTGACGGACCGCGGGACCGGTGCCGGGGGTGTCGCCGCTGGTGGCGGGACGGACGGAGGGTGTGGGGGCGAGCGTTGTCATGGCTTCAGCGTCGCCCGGGCCCGGCGTGCCCGCCAGGGATCTTGTTTCTATGGCCACATAAGGTGGGTTTATGAGCGCGGAGACTTATGGGCGGCGGCCGGAGCCGGCGGAGGCCGGGCCGCTGCACCACCGGGTGCCGGACCTCGGGGCGATGCAGCTGCTGCTGGCCGTCGCCCGGCTCGGCAGCCTGGGCCGGGCCGCCCGGGCGCAGGGCATCACCCAGCCCGCCGCCAGCAGCCGGATCCGGGCGATGGAGCAGCAGCTGGGGGTGGCGCTGATCGAGCGGTCGCCGCGCGGCTCCCGGCTCACCGACGCCGGGGTGCTGGTCACCGACTGGGCGCGCCGGGTGGTGGAGGCCGCCGAGGAGTTCGACGCGGGCGCCCAGGCGCTGCGCGGGCGGCGGGATTCCCGGCTGCGGGTCGCGGCCAGCATGACCATCGCCGAGTACCTGCTGCCGGGCTGGCTGATCGCGCTGCGCGCCCAGCGCCCGGGGACGGCCGTGTCGCTGCTGGCGGGCAACACCCAGGCGGTCGCCACGCGGCTGCTGGCGGGCGAGGCGGACCTCGGCTTCGTGGAGGGGCTGGACGTCCCGGAGGGGCTGGACGGGGCGGTGATCGGGCACGACCGGCTGATCGTGGTGGCCGCCCCGTCCCATCCCTGGGCCCGGCGGCGCACCGAGCTGACCCCCGCCGAGCTGGCGGCGACCCCGTTGATCCTGCGGGAGCGCGGTTCGGGCACCCGGCAGGTGCTGGACGCGGCGCTGGCCGGCGCCGGCGGGCTGGCCGAGCCGCTGCTGGAGCTCGCCTCCACCACCGCGGTGAAGTCCGCGGTGGTCAGCGAGGCGGCCCCGACGGTGCTGAGCGAGCTGGCGGTCCGCGAGGAGCTGACCGCCCGCCGGCTGGTGGAGGTGCCGTTGCGCGGGCTGCGGCTGGGCCGTGAGCTGCGCGCGGTGTGGCCGGCCGGCCATCGTCCGGCGGGTCCGGCCCGGGATCTGCTGGGGTTGACGCGGCGTACGGCCTGATGCGGCAGGTGCCGGGCTGCGGGGGTGCTGCCGTCGGGGGGTGTCAGTGCGTGCCGACCGGGGCCGGCGTCCGGCGGTTCGCGTCCAGGCGGTGGAAGAGCGCCGAGAGCACGGCGGCGGTCAGGGCGGCGGCCGGTACGCCGCTGCCGAGGAGGGCGTGCGCCCAGCCGGGCAGGGGCGCGTAGAGCCGCGGGGTCAGGACCGGGAGCAGGCCGGCGAGGAGGGCGAGGGCGACGACGGTGGAGGCGGCGCGGTCGGCGAGGTCGGTGCGGCGCAGCATGTCGACGCCCATGGCGGCGATCACCGCGTAGAGCACCAGGGCGGCTCCGCCGACGACCGGCACCGGGAGCGCCGCCACCAGCCGGGCGACCGGGGCCAGCAGCCCGCAGGCCATCAGCAGCGCCCCGGCCGCCGCGGTCACCAGGCGGCTGCGTACGCCGGTGAGGCGGACGATGCCGATGTTCTCCGCGCTGGTCACCATGGTCGTGCCGCCGAACAGCCCGGCGGCGAGTGAGGCCACCGCGTCCGCGCGGACGGTGCGCGGTACGTCGCGGGACGGTTGCGGGGTTCGGCCCACCGCCTCGCTGGTCAGCACCGTCTGACCGGTCGCCTCGGCGAGCGAGGCGAGCGCGAAGACCAGCAGCGGGAGCGCGGCGAGCAGGTCGAAGTGCGGTGTGCCGTAGGGGAGGAGGCGGGGGAGGGCCAGGACCCCGTCGCCCGGTACGGCGCGGAACGGGGCGCCGGCCAGCGCCGCGGCAGCGGTGCCCACCGCCAGGCCCAGCAGGACCGACAGCTGCCGCCAGACCCCGCGCAGCAGCAGGAGGCCCAGCGCCGTGGCGGCGACGGTGACCAGCGCCGGAGCGCTGCCGGCGGCCGCCATCGGGGCCGTCGCGGCGACCATGTCGATGCCGATGACCAGTACCGTCGTGCCCATCACCAGGGGTGGGAAGAACCGCACGATGCGCCCGTACACCGGCAGCACGGCCAGCAGCAGCGCGGCCGCGAGCAGCACCGCGCCGGAGGCGGTGGCCGCGCCGTGCGCACGGGCGATCTGAAGGAAGATCGCGGCCGCGGCGCCGCCGGGCAGCATCATGAACGGCAGCCGGGCGCCGATCCGCAGCACCCCGAAGGACTGGAGCAGCGCCCCGGCTCCGCACAGCACCAGGGTGGCGCCCAGCAGGGCGGCGGTGCGGTCGGGCGGCAGGCGCAGCCCGTCGGCCACCAGGAAGACGGTGGAGACCGGGGCGGCGATCATCGCCAGGACGTGCTGGGCGGCGAGCGGCAGCAGCCGGGACGGGGGCACTTCCCTGCTCCTTGACGGCTTGCGGGCGGCCATCGCTCAACCCTGCCGCGTCAGCCAGGGGAGTTCCCCGGCGGCGTAGCGGTAGGCGCGGAAGACCGCGTTGTGCTGACCGGTGAACAGCTCGCCGACCTCCGGCTCCCGATACGCGCCGAACTCCGGGACGACGTACTCCCAGCAGACCCGGCCCTCGGCGGTGACCTCGAAGAGCCGGCCGGCGGGGGAGTCGGTGATCAGGGTGTTGCCGTTGGGCAGGCGCTGGGCGCTGCCCATGAAGGGGGCGAAGAACGCCTCCCGGGCCGGGTCGTGGTACTCCCAGACGATCGTGCCGGTGGCCCGTTCCACCTCGATGACGCGGGAGTAGGGGACGTCGCAGCCGGGCCGGAAGACGCCGTTGTCGAAGATCAGGAGGTTGCCGCCGGGCAGTTCGGTGGGGTGGTGCTGCTGGGCGACCAGCCCGGGTTCGGTCCGCCACAGGACCTCGCCGGTCGCCCGGCTGATGACGATCACCGCCGAGGTGCTGCGCAGGCCGGCCAGGATGTTGCCGTCAGCCAGCGGCTGCACGGAGTTGATCAGCGGCCAGTGCTCGCGGGAGTAGGCGGGATGCAGCGCGTAGGCGTCCGGATCGAGGTGGTCGGCGGCGCGCCAGGACCACAACAGCCGCCCGTCCGCGTCGACTTCGCGCAGGGTGTCGGCGTGGACGGTGCCGTGGGGCTCGGAGCCGGGGACGCCGCCGCGGACCGCCGCGGCCCGTTCGCCGGTCAGCGGCTCCAGCGCGGAGTAGAGGATCCGCCCGTCGCCGTGGTGGTGGGCGTCGTGGTGCTGGAGCGGATCGGTGAAGGACCGCAGCACCGTGCCGTCGGGGGCGATCTGCTGCATCAGCCCGCCGCGGTACTTGTGCCACATGGGGAAGAGCGCGGGCTGGTCCGGGAGGGTGGCGTTGTAGGCGAGGTTGCCGTTGGGGAGAATGCGGGCGTGCCGGCCGGGGCGGTGCGGCAGCCGCCAGCGGTGGACGACGGTGCCGTGCAGGTCGATCAGCAGGACCTGGCCGCCACCGGTGAGCGGGGCGTAGAGCGTGTAGCCGTCCTGGGCGGCGTCGGCGTCGAGCGCGATCAGGCCGGTGCCGCGGCGTCGGCGTGTGTTTTGATCGACTGTGGTCGGGCCGGAGGTCATGCCGCATTCCCCCGTCGAACTGCGTCTCGTCAAACTTTGTTTGATGGGATCTAACGGCGTAGACGCTAGGGGCAGTCTGTTGCCGTGCTGTGAACGGCGCGATAAGGAGTCCGCGGATGCGCGAGGGCGTGGGGGAGGAGCGGGGGATGGGCGGGAACGGGGCAGCGGCGGAGGTGCCGCGGGTGGGGGTGGCGGTGCGCCGGCGGCGTCGCGCGCGCGAGCTGACGCTGGCCGAACTCGCCCGCGCGACAGGGCTGTCCGCCCCCTTCCTCAGCCAGGTCGAGAACGACCGGGCCCGCCCCAGCATGCGCTCGCTCCAGCTCATCGCCGACGCCCTGGAGACCACCGCGGTCCGGCTGCTGGCCGCCGCCGACGGGCCGCGCACCGTCGATGTGGTGCGCGCCGGTTCGGCGGCGGTCCCCGAGGACGGCGAGACCGGCCGGGTGCGCCCGCTGGTCCGCGGCCACCAGCAGCTGCACGCCCTGGAGTTCACCGGCCGGCACGACTGGCGGCGGGAATTCCGGCACCCGCACGACGAGTTGATGTATGTCGTGGCGGGCGCGGTGGAGGCCGAGGCGGACGGCCGACGCTACGAACTCGGGCCGGGCGACACCCTCTACTGCTCCGGCGGGGTCACCCACCGCTGGCGCGCGCTGGCTCCGGACAGCCGGGTGCTGCTGGTGGGCGTGGCGGACGACTTCCGGGGCTGAGGCGCCGGGCGGACCGGCTCAGCCGCCGTGCGCGGGCGGCGCGTCGGCGCCCGTTTCGTCCGCGCCTGTGTCGTTCGTGCCTGTGTCGTCCGTCCAGAAGGGGTCCGGGAAGACGGCCTCGTCGGAGTCGGCTTCGGGGCTGAGGGTGGCCAGCAACTGCCCCGCCTCCTTGGCCTCGTCGACGGAGCGGGGCAGCATGACGCTCTCGTAGGCGTCGAGGGCCGCGTCGATCGTGGGGTGGTCGACGACCGCCCGGGCGAGCTCGGCGCCGTCGAGCAGGGCGAGGTTGGCGCCGACACCGACCGGCGGCATCAGGTGGGCGGCGTCGCCGAGCAGGGTGATGCCGGGGACGCGGTCCCAGGTGTGGGGTACGGGCAGGACGTACAGCGGCCGGTTGGTGAAACCGCCCTCGCCGTCGCGCAGGATGCCCCGCAGGCTCTCGTGCCAGCCCTCGTACTGAGCCAGCAGGCGGGCGCGGACGCCGTCGGTGTCGGCGAGGTCGAGACCGGCGTGCCAGTCCTCGGGGCCGCGGAAGACGGCGTAGGCGCGGACGTGTCCGCCGCTGTTGCGCTGGAGCACCAGACTGCGGTGGCCGGCCTTGGCCGACATGGTGCCGGCGCCGACGAGCCGGGCGATGCCGGGGTGGCGACGGTCGACGTCGTCGAAGTGGGTCTCCACCATGGTCACGCCGGTGAAGTGCGGCCGGGCGTCGGAGAGCGCCGGGCGCACCCGGGACCAGGCGCCGTCGGCACCGACGACCAGGTCGAACTCCTCGGCAGCGCCGCCTGGTTGGTGCAGCCGGGCGCCGCCGCCGGGCAGCGGGGTGACCGTCTCCACGGGGAGGCCCCAGCGGACCGTGCCGGGGGCGAGGGAGCCCAGCAGGAGGGTGCGCAGCAGGCCGCGGTCGATCTCGGGCCGGCTCAACTCGCCCTCGGCGGCCCGGTCGTGGCGTACCAGGGACGCGTGGCGGTCGTACAGGCGCCACTCCTGGCCCTCCGGGCGGGACAGCGCGAGGAACGCGTCGAAGAGGCCGGCCGCGCGCAGTGCGACCTGACCGGTTTCCTCGTGGATGTCGAGGGTGCCGCCCTGTGCGCGGGAGTTGGGGTCGGGCTCCCGCTCGAAGACGGTGACCGGCACGCCGTGCCGCTGGAGGACGCGGGCGCACAACAGGCCGCCGGGGCCGGCGCCGACGATCGCGATACGAGGGGTGGTGGACATGGGTCGGGCTCCGCTCTGTGGAGGTGGGCGTCTCTGGAGGTGGACATCTGTGGAGGTGGGCAGGGCGAACGCGGCCGGCTTCCGGCAGGGGAATGCCGGGCGGCTCGCCCGTCCAGGGGAAGCGCGGCACCCCAAAGTACAACTGCTCCGATTTTCTATCCACTCAATTTTTCGATCGAATCGCCTCAGTGGGTAGAGTGGGGGCATGGACGAGACGACGATCGGGCGCCGCGCGCGCAAGAAGGCCCGGACGAGGCAGGCACTGGCGGACGCCGCGCTGCGGTTGTTCACCGAGCGCGGCTTCGACGAGGTCGGGGTGCGCGAGGTGGCGGAGGCGGCCGATGTCTCGCTGAGCACGCTCTTCAAGCACTTCCCCAGCAAGGAAGCCCTGGTCTTCGATCTCGACGCGGATCTGGAGGGCGCCCTGGTCGCCGCGGTGCGCGACCGGGCCCCGGACCAGTCGCCGCTGCACGCGCTCCGCGATCACCTGGTGCGCACCCGCACCACGGTGCGGGCCGACGACCCCATGCCCCGCCTCGTCGCCGGCACGCCGGCGCTGCGCGAGTACGCCCGGCGGATGTGGTCGCGCCACGAGAAGGCGCTGGCCGCCGCCCTCGCCGAGGCCACCGGGCTGGCCCCGGACGCCCCCGCCGTCACCGGCCTGGCACGCTTCGCGCTGGACGCGCCCGGTCTCGCCGGTGCCGCCGACGACCCGGCCCGGATGATGCGCGAGCTGTTCGCGCTGCTGGAGAACGGCTGGGCCGGCACCCCGCTGGCGCGGGCGGCGGAGGGCCCCGGCCGGGACGGATGACGGCGGATCGCGGCCGGCTGTGGCTGTGGCTGCGGGGAGGGCGCCACGTGCCGCGGGCGTTGTCAGTGGCGCACGCTACTGTGTGCGAAAAGGTTGATCACGGCCGCTGTGACGGCCGTGGTGGCGGCTGACGTGCCGTCACCCGACAACAGGGGGATGCCCGATGAGGCTGAAGACCGTCGTTCCCGCCCTCGCCTGTGCGGCCGCGCTCGGCACCGCCGTGGCCGGCGGGACGGCCGCCGCCGCGCCCGCGCCCGCCCGCCCGGCGGCCGTCGCGCCGGTCGCCGCGCCCGCCACCTGCGTCTACGCCGAGGCCAAGGAGAGCGTCAAGATCCGCAACGCCCGGAAGGTGAACGCCACCGCGCTCGGGCTGTTCCCCAAGGGCTCGTTGGCCTGCCGCACCAGCACCCCGACCACCTCCGGCGAGTCCTACAACCTCTGCGGCGTCAAGGACAACGCCTGGTCGGAGATCACCTACCGCGGCATCCGCGGCTGGATACCCCGCGGCTGCACGGTGAACCGCGCCTAGGGTCTGGTCGTCGAACTCCCGCCTGCCTCGGGGGAGTTCAACGGCAGGGCCTAGGGAGCCGCTGACGGAGCAGGCGGGGCCGGGGCCGTCGTGCGGGCCGCGGTCACCAGGGCGTCCATGACGCGGGTGTCGTCGCCGGCCTCCGGGTGCCACTGGACCGCCAGCGTGAAGGCGGCCGCGTCCGGGAGCTCCACCGCTTCGACGGTGCCGTCCTCCGCGTAGGCCGAGGCCACCAGCCCGCGGCCGAGCCGGTCCACGGCCTGGTGGTGGTAGGTCGGTACGGCCACCGGCTCCGGCAGCGCCGTGCCCAGCAGGGTGCCGGGCACCGGCTTGATCTCGTGCCGGGCGAAGACCCCGGGCGGCCCGGAGTGCCCGTCCAGGTGCTGGACGAGGGTCCCGCCGAGCGCCACGTTCAGCAGCTGCAGCCCCCGGCAGATGCCCAGCAGCGGCACCCCGGCCGTCAACGCCGCCTCGATCAGGGCCAGTTCCCAGGCGTCCCGGTCGAGCGCGGGCGGGCCGGTGCGGGGGTGCGGCTCCGCCCCGTAGCGG
Source organism: Streptomyces sp. S186 (assembly GCF_051603415.1). Taxonomy (NCBI): domain Bacteria; kingdom Bacillati; phylum Actinomycetota; class Actinomycetes; order Kitasatosporales; family Streptomycetaceae; genus Streptomyces; species Streptomyces sp. S186. The sequence continues at coordinate 6,612,076 of NZ_CP193932.1, forward strand.
GCCGGGGCGATGTCGGCGCCGCCGGCGATCACCAGCCCGTCGAGCCGGGCGACGGTCGCCGCGGCGGTCTCCGGGTCACCGGGCGGCAGCAGCGCCGCCAGCCCGCCCGAGCGCCGCACCAGGCGCGGATAGCCGGCCGGCAGCAGCGCGGCGGGCAGCGTCCACACCCCCCAGCGGGCCTCTTCCTGGTAGGTGCTGATGCCGATGAGGGGCGGTTGGGGCGGTTGCGGCTGGGACATCGGGTGGGGTCCTCCGTGGAGTGCGGTGCGGTGCGGTCCGGTGGTCAGTCGCGTGCGAGTTCGGCCTCGGCGGCGGCCAGCGCCGCGAACTCCTCCTCGGGCGCCGCGGCCACCAGCCGGTGACGGGAGTAGAAGGCGAAGTAGGCCAGGGCGACCCCGTAGACGCCGAGCGCGATGAACGCGGCCTCCTTGTCGACCAGGAACGTCGCCACCAGCGCCGAGCATGCCAGGACGAAGGCGACGGCGGAGGTCAGCATGCCGCCCGGCGTGCGGTACGGGCGGTGCAGACCGGGCTCCCGGCGGCGCAGCACGAGGTGCGAAAGGGCCATCAGCGCATAGGAGATGGTGGCCCCGAAGACCGCGATGTTCAGCATGCGGGCGCCGTCGCCGGTGGCGGCGGCGAGCGCGAAGCCCAGCGCGCCGGGGACCAGCAGGCCGAGGTAGGGCGCCTTGCGGCGGCTGGTCAGGGAGAGGAAGCGGGGCAGATAGCCGGCCCGGGAGAGCGCGAACAGCTGCCGGGACCCGGCGAAGATCAGGGAGAAGAAGGACGCCACCAGCCCGGCCAGCCCGGCGTAGTTGACGATCCGGCCGGCCGTGGTCGGTGTGCCGTGCGGCTGGAGCGCCTGCACCAGCGGATCGCCGGCGGACTGAATCGCGGCCGAGCCGCGCGCCCCGGTCGCCGCGGCGAAGGTGATCAGCGCGAGCAGCAGCAGGATGCCCATCGCCGCGGCCATCGCGCGGGGCAGCGAGCGGGCCGGGTCCTTGGTCTCCTCGGCCGCCAGCGGGACGCCCTCCACGCCTAGGAAGAACCACATCCCGAACGGGAACGCCGCCCAGATGCCCAGCACCCCGAACGGCAGCCATGAACTCGCCCCGAACGCCCCGGACTTGACGGGTATGTCGTTGAGCGCGTCCACGTGGAAGTCGGTGAGCGCGGCGACCGCGAAGACCAGCAGCGCGGCGACCGCGATCGCGGTGACGATCAGGCTGAACCGCAGCGCCTCGCCCACGCCCCACAGATGGATGCCGATGAAGAGCACGAAACAGGCGAGGTAGACGGGCCAGCCGGAATGCAGTCCGAACAGTCCCAGCGACTCGACGTAGTCGCCGATGAAGATCGAGATCGCGGCCGGTGCCAGCACGTACTCGATCAGGATCGCGGTGCCGGTGAGGAAGCCGCCCCAGGTGCCCAGCGCCCGCCGGGCGAAGCCGTAGCCGCCGCCCGCGGTGGGCAGGATCGAGGCCAGTTCGGCGAGCGCGAAGACCAGGCAGGTGTACATCAGGCCCATCAGGACCGCGGCGATCGCCAGACCGCCGAAGCCGCCCTGCGCCAGCCCGTTGTTCCAGCCCGAGAAGTCGCCGGAGACGACATAGGCCACCCCGAGGCCGGTCAGCAGCAGCGGGCCGGCGCTGCCGCGGCGCAGCGTCCGGCGCTCCAGATAGGCGTCGCCGTCCGGCGAGCCGCCACCGGGGGAGGCGGCGGTCGCCGCGGTCTGCGCATCGGTGCTGTCGGCCATGTGCCGCTCCTGCCTTGCGGGGACAACCGGAGTAAAGGTTTAGCCGCATACCTTTGCTGTCCGGGTGGCTCAGCGCAAGACCTGGGCGCAAAACGCCGGTGTAAAACACTGGTTACGCAACGGTGCAGAGCGGGCGGCGCGGGACGTGCGGGGCAGGCGCCCGGCGGCAGCCGGCCGGCCCGCGCGCCGCTACACGGCCGGGGCGGCCAGGAAGCCGCGCAGCAGCGCCGCGGTGCCGCAGCAGTGCTCCCGCATCACCTCGCGGGCCCCGTCCGCGTCGCCCTCCAGCACCGCCTCCACCAGCGCGGCGTGCTGGTTCTGCGAGTGCTCCAGGTTGCGCACCAGCAGCGGGATGCAGTCCAGCAGCTCGTTGACACGGGCCCGGACGGCGGCGTACTGGGCGGCCAGCGACGCCGATCCGGACAGCTCGGCCAGGGTCAGGTGGAGCAGTGTGTCGCGCCGGCGGTAGTCGGCCAGCGGCGCGTCCTGGGTCGCGGCCAGTGCCGCGCGCAGCCGCCCGGCCTGCTCGTCCGACAGTCCGTGGGCGGCGCACAGCCCGGCCGCGCCGACCTCCAGCACCTCACGGAAGCGGAGGATGTCCTCCACGTCGGTCCGGTCCACCCGGCGGCGCAGCTCGGACTCGTCGGGGCTCTCGGTGCGGGCCCGTACGAAGGTGCCGCCGTAGCGGCCGCGCCGGCTCTCCACCAGGCCCTCGTCCTGGAGGACCTTGAGCACCTCGCGCAGGGTGACCCGGCTGATCTGCAGCCGTTCCGCCAACTCCCGCTCGGCGGGCAGCCGTTCGCCCTGCGGCACCAGTCCGAGCCGGACGATCTGGAGTATCTGTTCCAGAGCCTCCTCGAAGCCGTTGCCCGCCCGGACCGGCCGCAGCACCGGCGCCAGCCGGTCGGCCGCACCGTCCATCGCAACCCCTTCCCAATCAATGGTTCGTGTGCATACCTTATGACCTCCGGATGCAGCGACAGGAGGCACCACCGTGGCAGACCGCAGGCCCCCGCTCTCCGTCGAGGAGCTCACCGCCCTCGTCGACAACGGGGAGATCGACACTGTCGTCCTCGCCTTCACCGATATGCAAGGCAGGCTCCAGGGCAAGCGGTTCGCCGCCCGCTACTTCCTCGACACCGTTCTCGAACACGGCACGGAGGGCTGCAACTACCTCCTCGCGGTCGACGTCGACCTCAACACCGTCGACGGCTATGCGATGTCCTCCTGGGAGCGCGGCTACGGCGACTTCGCCATGCACGGCGACCCCGCCACCCTCCGCCGCACCCCCTGGAACCCCGGCACCGCCCTGATCACCGCCGACCTCGCCTGGCACGACGGCTCCGCGGTCGCCGCCTCGCCCCGGCAGATCCTCCGCCGCCAGCTCGACCGGCTGGCCGAGCACGGCTGGACCGCGTACGCCGGCACCGAGCTGGAGTTCATGCTCTTCAAGGACTCCTACGAGGACGCCTGGTCGCGCGGCTACCGCCAGATGACCCCGGCCAACCAGTGGAACGGCGACTACTCCGTCCTGGGCACCGGCCGGGTCGAGCCCGTCCTGCGCCGGATCCGCAACGAGATGGGCGCGGCCGGCATGACCGTCGAGTCCGCCAAGGGCGAGTGCAACCTCGGCCAGCACGAGATCGTGTTCGTCTACGACGAGGCGCTCACCACCTGCGACCAGCACAGCATCTACAAGACCGGCGCCAAGGAGATCGCCGCCCAGGAGGGCATGGCGCTCACCTTCATGGCGAAGTACGACGAGCGCGAGGGCAACTCCTGTCACATCCACCTCTCGCTCCAGGACGAGCAGGGCCGGCCGGTGCTGGCCGACGACAGCGACCCCTACGGCATGTCGCGGACCATGCGGCACTTCCTCGCCGGACAGCTCGCCGCGATGCGCGACTTCACGCTGCTCTACGCCCCCAACATCAACTCCTACAAGCGGTTCCGCCCCGGCTCCTTCGCGCCCACCGCCGTCGCCTGGGGCCCGGACAACCGCACCTGCGCCCTGCGGGTCGTCGGCCACGGCCACTCCCACCGCCTGGAGAACCGCCTGCCCGGCGGCGATGTGAACCCCTACCTCGCGGTCGCCGGCATGGTCGCGGCCGGCCTGTACGGCATAGAGCACGAGCTCGAACTCCCCGACGCCACCACCGGCAACGCCTACACGGGCGATGCCGCGCACGTCCCCACCACCCTCCGCGAGGCCGCCGAGCTGTGGGAGCGCAGCCCGATCGCCCGCGCCGCCTTCGGCGACGAGGTCGTCGACCACTACCGCCACATGGCCCGCGTCGAACAGGACGCCTACGACGCCGCCGTCACGGACTGGGAGCGGTTCCGCTCCTTCGAGCGCATGTAAGGAACGCCCGTGCTGCAAGAGCTGACCATCCTCAACCCGGCGACCGAGGAGGTGGTGGCCACCGTCCCCACCACCTCCCCCGACCAGGTCGACGCGGCGGTCCGCCGGGCCGCAACCGCCCAGGAGACCTGGGCCGCGGTGGCCCCCGGCGACCGGGCCCGGCTGCTGCGCCGCTTCGCCGACGTCGTCGACGCGGCGATCGAGCCGCTCGCCGAACTGGAACTGCGCGAGGCCGGCCACCCGTTGGGCAACGCCCGCTGGGAGGCGGGCAACGTCCGCGACCTGCTGCACTACGCCGCCGGGGGAGTGGAGCGCCTGACCGGCCGCCAGATCCCGGTGCCCGGCGGGCTGAACCTCACCGTCCAGGAACCGCTCGGCGTGGTCGCCGTCATCGCCCCCTGGAACTTCCCCATGCCGATCGCGGCATGGGGCACCGCCCCGGCCCTCGCCGCCGGCAACGCCGTCCTCCTCAAGCCCGCCGAGACCACCCCGCTCACCGCGCTCCGGCTCGCCGAACTCGCCCTGGAGGCCGGGCTCCCCGAGGGCCTCTTCCAGGTCCTGCCCGGCGAGGGCCCGGTCACCGGCAGCGCGCTCGTGGACCACCCCGGCGTCGCCAAGGTCGTCTTCACCGGCTCCACCGCCACCGGCCGGCAGATCGCCGCCCGGTGTGCCGCGCAGACCAAGCGGCTCACCCTCGAACTCGGCGGCAAGAGCCCCAACATCGTCTTCGCCGACGCCGACATCGAGGCCGCCGCGGCCGCCGCCCCCGGCTCCTTCCTGGACAACACCGGCCAGGACTGCTGCGCCCGCAGCCGCATCCTCGTCCAGCGGAGCGTCTACGACCGGTTCCTGGAGCTGCTGGAGCCCGCCGTCAAGGCGTTCACCGCCGGCGACCCGGCCGATCCCGCCACCAAGATGGGCCCGCTGATCTCGGCCGCCCAGCGCGACCGGGTCCGCTCCTACGTCCCCGAGGACGCCCCGGCCGCCATCCGCGGCGAGGCCCCGTCCGGCAAGGGCTTCTGGTACCCGGCCACCGTCCTGGAGGGCCGCCCCGAGGACCGCACCGCCGTCGAGGAGATCTTCGGCCCGGTCGCGGTGGTCCTCCCCTTCGACGACGAGGCCGACGCGATCCGGCTCGCCAACGCCACCGACTACGGCCTCGCCGGCTCCCTGTGGACCCGGGACGTGGGCCGGGCGCTGCGCGTCTCGCGGGCCGTCGCGGCCGGCAACCTCTCCGTCAACTCCCACAGCGCGGTGCGCTACTGGACCCCGTTCGGCGGCTTCAAGCACTCCGGACTCGGCCGCGAACTCGGACCGGACGCGCTGGCCGCCTTCACCGAGACCAAGAACATCTTCATCAGCACCGAGCCGGCCGGCTCGTGACCCCGCACCGCACCAACCAGCACCGAGGAGAGCAAGTGACCGACCAGACCGCCGTGTGCCGCCGCCTCGTCGGCCGTACCGCCGTGATCACCGGAGCCGGCAGCGGCATCGGCCTGGCCACCGCCCGCCGGCTGGCCTCCGAAGGCGCGAACGTCGTCTGCGCCGACATCGACGAGAAGGCCGGCAAGGCCGCCGCCGAAGAGGTCGGCGGCGCTTTCGTCCAGGTCGACGTCACCGACTCCGAGCAGGTCGAGGCGCTCTACAAGACCGCCTACGACACCTACGGCTCGGTGGACGTCACCTTCAACAACGCCGGCATCTCGCCGCCCGACGACGACTCCATCCTCACCACCGGCCTGGACGCCTGGAAGCGCGTCCAGGAGGTCAACCTCACCTCGGTCTACCTCTGCTGCAAGCACGCCCTGCCCTACATGCAGCGCCAGTTCGCCGAGACCGGGCGCGGCGGCTCCATCATCAACACCGCGTCCTTCGTGGCCGTGATGGGCGCCGCCACCTCGCAGATCAGCTACACCGCCTCCAAGGGCGGCGTGCTGGCGATGTCCCGCGAACTGGGCGTGCAGTTCGCCCGCGAGGGCATCCGCGTCAACGCGCTCTGCCCGGGCCCGGTCAACACCCCGCTGCTGAAGGAGCTGTTCGCCAAGGACCCCGAGCGCGCCGCGCGCCGCCTGGTGCACGTCCCGGTCGGCCGGTTCGCCGAGCCCGAGGAGATCGCCGCCGCGGTCGCCTTCCTCGCCAGCGACGACTCCTCCTTCGTCAACGCCGCCGAGTTCCTCGTGGACGGCGGTATCGCGGGGGCCTACGTCACTCCGCTCTAACCCCCCGATAAGGTCCATGACCAGCACCGGAACCGGCAGCGCTGCCGGTTCCGACTGCTGTCCCGCCCATGCGTCAATGCGTCAAGGAGGATGCATGCGCACCACGCGCACCCTCGTCGCCGGCCTGCTCGCGGCCGCCGCCCTCACCGCCTCGCTGCCCGCCACCACCACCGCCGCCCCGGTCAGGTCCGCGGACCGCGCCCGGTGCCCGCAGCTCTCCAAGGACCTGCCCTGGTACGGCGACAACCGCGCCAAACTCCAGAAGATGATCGACGAACGCGGCACCTGTTCGGGGCGCCACGGCGGCCCCCGTCCGGTCGCCGCCTTCGACTGGGACAACACCGTCGTCAAGAACGACATCTCCGACGCCACGCTGGCCTGGATGCTGCGGCACGACAAGCTGCCCCGGCCCACGAGCTGGCGGGACACCAGCCCCTGGCTCACCCCCGCCGCCGACCGCGCGCTGACCCGGGCCTGCGGCACCGGCGCCCCCGGCCGCCCGCTGCCCACCTCCCGCAACACCGCCTGCGCCGACGAGATCATGGAGATCCGCGGCACGGCGAAGACCATGAGCGGCGCCGAGGCGTTCGCCGGCGACTGGAACCACCGCCGCACGGTCCCCGACTACGCCTGGATACCGCAGCTGTTCGCCGGCCTGAAGCCCGCCACCCTCACCGCGTACGCCAAGCGCGCCCGCGCCGAGAACCTCGCCGCGCCGGTCGGCGCCGTGCAGACCGTCGGCACCCACAAGCTGGCCGGCTACGTCCGCTACTACGACCAGCAGAAGGACCTGATCCGCACGCTCAAGCGGGCCGGCTTCGACGTCTACATCGTCTCCGCGTCGTCCGAGACCGTCGCCGAGGCGTGGTCCGGTGGCGTCGGGGTGGACGCCCGGCACACCCTCGGCATCCGCAGCCGCGTCCGCGACGGCTGGCTCACCACCACCATCGCCGGCTGCGGCGACGTCAAGGACGGCCGCGGCGAGGTCATCCCGTACATGGACGGCAAGCGCTGCTGGATCAACCAGGAGATCTACGGCATCAAGGGCGCCGAGGCGTGGCGGAAGCAGGACCCCGCGCACCGCATCGCGCTCGGCGGCGGCGACGCCAACACCGATGTCACCTTCGTCGGCGACGCCACCGGCGCCCACCTGGCCATCAACCGCAACAAGGACGAGCTGATGTGCCGCGGCTACGACAACGCCGACGGCCGCTGGGTGGTCAACCCGATGTTCATCGACCCGCTGCCCCGCAAGTCCGGTGTGTACCCCTGCGCCACCAAGGGCTACACCAACACCGACGGCACCCTCGGCCCGGTCCGCCGCCCCGACGGCACCGTCGTCGCCGACCAGCAGGACCGGATCCACGGCTGACCCCGGGGCCTCCGTACGCCGGACGGGGGCCGCACCGCCACCCGTGACACCGTCACAGGAAGGTGCGGCCCTCGCCCCGGTACGTCGGCACCGTCGCCACCACCCGGTCGCCCTCGACCAGGTGCAGCTCCGCGAACCGCTCGCACAGCTCACCGGCCTTGGCGTGCCGGAACCACACCTTGTCGCCCACCGCCAGCCCGTCCGCCGCCGCCCCCAGCAGCGGCGTCTGCACCTCGCCCGGCCCCTCCTGCGGGTCGTACCGCAGACCGGCCGGCAGATACGGCTCCGGCAGCCGGTCCGCGCCGGCCACCCCCGACGCCGGATAGCCGCCGCCCAGCACCGTGACGACCCCCGGCCCCGGCCGCCGCACCACCGGCTGGGCGAACAGCGCAGCCGGACGCCCCCGGAACGACCGGAAGTTGTCGAACAGCCGCGGCACATACAGCCCCGAGCCGGCCGCCAGCTCCGTCACCGCCGCCTCCGCCGCGGTGTGCTGCACGCTCCCCGTCCCGCCGCCGTTGACGAACTCCAGGCGCGGCGCCACCGCCCGCACCGCCCGCACGGCCTCCCAGCGCCGCCGCGCCAGCTCCTTCCGGGCCGCCGCCTGCATCATCCGGATCGCCCGCGAAACCACCGGCTTCCCGGCGACCTCGTCGCCCACCCCCGCCACATGCCCCTCGTAGGCCATCAGCCCCACCAGCCGGAAACCGGGGCGGCGCACCACCGTCCGGGCCAGCGCGGCGAGCGCCGCCGGCTCCCGCACCGGCGACCGCCGCGCCCCGACCCGGACCCTCCCGCCCAGCAGCCGGTACGAGGTGTCCAGCTCCAGGCAGACCCGCACCTCCTCGCCGCGGCCCGGGCCGGCCGCCCGCGCGGCGTCGATCAGATCCAGCTGTGCGGGATCGTCGACCATCACCGTCACCGCCGCCGCCGGCGCGGCGTCCCCGGTCAGCTCGGCGAAACCGTCCCGGTCCGCCGACGGATAGGCCAGCAGCACGTCCGGGAAGCCCGAGCGTGCCAGCCACAGCGACTCGGCGAGCGTGAAGCTCATGATCCCCGCGAAGCCGTCCCGCGCCAGCACCCGCTCCAGCAGCGCCCGGCAGCGCACCGACTTGCTCGCCACCCGGATCGGCTTCCCCTTCGAACGGCGCACCAGATCGGCCGCGTTGGCGTCGAAGGCCGCCAGATCCACGACGGCCAGCGGCGCGTCGAGAGCGGCGGTCGCCCGGTCGTAGAAGGCTTTGCCGGCATACGTACCGGCGGAGTGCTGCGACATGGCCGCAGCCTGCCAGACACCGCTACCGCGGGGTAAGGGGACGAACCGCGCCGGAAGTGACGCCGGAGCGTCCAGGGGTTGGAGCACCGGGCGCGCCAGCCCTTACAGTGGCTCGACACCGCAACCAGCAGGTCAGCGGCGTGATGTCCGGATACGAGCCACCCTGCCCCGCTTGTCGGGTCCGGGGCACACCGTGCGAGGGGGAGCGCTGGTGAGCGCCGACGCCGATTACGCCGATGCTCCGCGCATCCCACCCATACCCCCGCGCCCGCCCCACCGCCCGTCTCGGCCGCCCGCCGACCTGGACCCGCAGACCACCGTCCTGCGCCCGGTCCCCGCCGACCCCGACGCCCCGCCACCGGCCGCGCCCCCGGCCCCGCCGCGCCCCCGCCCGGAGCCGCCGACCGCCCCGCCGCGCCCCGCCGGCGCCCCCCGGTCGTTCCGCGACACCGCCGCGTTCCACCTCGCCAACAGCGGCGCCCAGTGGGACGCGCCCCGCGACCGCGCCGCGAGCCCCCCGCCCCCGGCCGCCCCCATGTCCCGGCCGCCGGCCCCCGCCCGCCTGCCCGGCACCCGCATCGTCGCCGCGGCCGCCGGCCTCGTCCTCGGCATCGGGCTGATGGCCGGCGCGGCCGTCGGCAGCTGGCTCACCGACACCCCCGCCAAGACCACCCCGACGCCTGAAGCCGCCTTCACCAAGGGCCGGGACGCCTGGCGCAACACCCCCGTCGACACCCTCTTCCCGCGCACCGTCGAGGGCCTGGCCGCCGGCCCCGGCGGCGCCGACCGCACCTGGATCCGGCTCGCCGTCGCCCCCGACACCGACTGCACCGCCGCCTACGAGGGCCCGCTCGCCGAGGAACTCGCCCCGGCCGGCTGCGCCCGTCTGCTGCGCGCCACCTACGTCGACGCCACCCGCACCGACGTCATCACCGTCGGCGCCCAGACCACCAAGGCCGACCGGGCCGGGATGATGGACCTCAACGCCCGCTTCAGCACCAACAACCTCGCCACCCGCAAGGCCCTGATGCCGCTGCCGCTGGCCGCCCAGGGCACCCCCGCCGAGGACTTCGGCCCCGCCCAGCGCGCCAGCTGGACGGTGCGGATACTCACCGACATACCCGTCGTCGTCTACGCCGTCTCCGGTTTCGCCGACGGCCGCGAGATCACCGACCCGCAGCCCGCCGACGCCGCTGTCCAGCCCGGCACTGCCACCGCCCCCGCCGAATCCGGCCTCGGCCACGACGCCAAGGGCCTCGCGGACAAGATCAGCGCCGCCTTCCGCACGGCGTCCGGCATCCCCGCCAAGCCCACGGAGGACGCGCAGTGATCAAGACCGCGCTGCGGGCCGCGACCCTCGCCCTGACCTCCGCCGCCCTGGCCGTCCTGCCCGCTCTGCCGGCCCGCGCGGACGCCATCCGCGCCCAGCAGTGGGGCCTGACGGCCATCCACGCCCAGGAGGCATGGCAGACCACCAAGGGCGCCGGTATCACCGTCGCCGTCCTGGACACCGGCGTCGACGCCGACCACCCCGACCTCAAGGGCCAGGTGCTGCCGGAAAAGGACCTGATCGGCTTCGGTGCCCGTCCCGGCGACGACGCCTGGGCCCAGCACGGCACCGGCATGGCCAGCGTCATCGCCGGCCACGGCCACGGCGCCGGCCGCTCCGACGGCATCCTCGGCGTCGCCCCCGAGGCCAGAATCCTGCCCGTCCGGGTGATCCTGGAGGACCACGACCCCGACCGCCGGCGGGCCCGCGACCAGCGGCCCGGCGCCCTCGCCGACGGCATCCGCTGGGCCGCCGACCACGGCGCCGACGTGATCAACATGTCGCTCGGCGACGACAGCGAGACCGCCCACCCCGACCCCCGCGAGGACGCCGCCATCCAGTACGCCCTGGGCAAGGGCATCCCGGTGGTCGCCTCGGCCGGCAACGGCGGCGAGAAGGGCGACCACGTCTCGTACCCGGCCGCCTACCCCGGCGTCATCGCCGCCACCGCCGTCACCCACCTGGACGCCCGCGCCCCCTTCTCCACCCGCCACTGGTACGCCACGGTCAGCGCCCCCGGCGACGACATCCTCATGGCCGACCACGGCACCGGCTACGTCTCCGGCCTGGGCACCAGCCCCGCAGCCGCCTTCACCTCCGGCGCCATCGCCCTGATCCGCTCCGCCCACCGCGACCTCAGCCCCGCCCAGATCCGCACCCTGCTCACCAGCACCGCCCAGCACCGCCCCCGGTCCGGCCGCGACGACGACTACGGCGCCGGCCTCATCGACCCCGCCGCCGCCCTCAAGGCCGCCGCCCACCTGACCCCCACCCCCCAGAAGCCGGCCCCCGCCGCCTACCCCCACCGCTACTTCGGCCCCGGCCCGGCCCCCGACCCCGAAGACAACACCCCCATCAACTGGCTCCCCTGGACCCTCGCCGCCACCGGCCTCACCCTCACCACCACCTCCTTCTTCCTCTGGCGCAACCGCCCCACCACCCACCACTGACCCACGACGCACGCCCCCACCCACCGTCTCTATGACCACTCACGGGAGGTGACGGGTCTCCGGGGCAGGGGTGTGCCGGACGTAAAGCGACAGCAGTCCGGCACACCCCTGCCCCGGAGGCCCGTCACCGCACCCAACAGCCGCGCAGCGGTTCCGCGCCGCAGGCGCAAAAGCAGCGGCGAACCCCTACGGCGGGGAGGCCGACAACGTGGGAAGCCGGCCAAGCGCAGCGGATACGCTCGGGTTCGTGCAAAAGAACATCCCAAACCCCGGCTTCGCCGACGACGACGGCTCCGCCGCCCCCGCCCTCGCCGCCGCGCTCGCGGCGTACGCGAACGACCCCGGCACCGAACCCGCGCTGCTCGCCGCCCTGGCGGACGCCCGCCTCCTCGTCCCGGTCGTCGCGGTCCTCGGCGAGGTCGAGACGGGCCCCGACGGGCTGCGCAGGGAGAAGACCAGCGACATGGCGGTGCCCACCCTCACCGCGCCCGACGGCCGCCGCGCCCTCCCCGCCTTCACCTCCATGGACAGCCTGCGGCGCTGGCGGCCGGACGCCCGCCCGGTCGCGGTGCCGCTCCGCCAGGCGCTGCTGGCCGCCGCGCACGAACAGGCCGACACCGTCGTCCTCGACTTGGCCGGCCCGGTCACCTACCAGCTCACCGGCGCCGCCCTGCGCGCCCTCGCCGAGGGCCGGACCACCGCCGACCCGCTCGCCGACCCGGCCGTCACCGAAGCGCTGCGCACCCTCCTCACCGCCGAGCCCGCGGTCCTGGCCGCCCGGCTGACACCGTCCGCCGAGACCGACGGCACCCTCGCCCTCGGCCTGGCCCCCGACGCCGTCCCCGCCGAAGCCGCCCAGCGTCTGGCCCAGGCACTCGCCACCGACGAGACCCTGCGCGCCCGCCTCGTCCGCGGCCTCGACCTGGCGCTCCTCCCGCCCGGCGCCGACGCCCCCGGGGAACCCCTCTACCAGCGCTGATCCGCAAGAACCCGGCCCCTCGGGACGGACTCCCGCAGGCTCTCCGCCGCCCGGTCATCACCCGCGCCGACGGGCGGCTTCGCCCTCCGGGCCGCACAATGCCAGGAGAGCTCAAGATCCACGCGAGGAGAGCCCATGGAGACCACGGAGACCCGCACGGTCGTGTCCGAGTTCCTCGGCACGCTGCTCCTGGTGTTCTTCGCCGTCGGCGCCGCGGTGCTGGCCGGCGAGTACATCGGCACCTTCGGCATCGCGCTGTCCTTCGGCTTCGTCATGCTGGCGCTTGCCTACGCGCTCGGCCCGATCTCGGGCTGCCACATCAACCCCTCGGTGACGCTCGGCATGCTGGTGGCCCGGCGCATCACGCTCCGCACGGCCGTCGAGTACTGGATCGCGCAGATCCTCGGCGGCATCGTCGGCGCGGCCCTGCTCTTCCTGGTCGCCAAGCAGGTCCCCGGCCTCCAGACCCACGCGGCCTTCGGCACGAACGGCTGGGGCGACCGCTCGGCGGTCCACATCAACCTCGGCGGCGCCTTCGTGGCCGAGATCGTGATGACCTTCCTGTTCGTCTTCGTGGTGCTGAGCGTGACGCACAAAGTGGCCGTGGTGGGCTTCGCCGGCCTGGCCATCGGTCTGGCCCTGGCCACCGTCCACCTCATCGGCATCCCGCTGGACGGCACCTCGGTGAACCCGGCGCGGAGCCTGGGCCCCGCCATCTTCGCGGGCGGCGCGGCCATCACCCAGGTATGGCTGTTCCTCGTCGCGCCCCTGATCGGCGGGGCGCTGGCGGCGCTGGTGCACCAGATCACGCACCCGCCCCAGGAGCCGGTCGTGGTCGCCGACCAGGCGGCCCGCGGCGAGCCGAAGCCCCCCGCCGAGCCGGCCCCCGGCGGCAGCGTCTGAGGAGCACCGGAGCCGGTCCCCGTACGCGGACGAGCCCCGGCCGGAACGAATCCGGCCGGGGCTCGTCATGCGCGCGGCGGCAGGCAGCCCTCGCGGAGCCGTCAGCCGTAGACCGGCCCGGTGAACTTCTCCCCGGGGCCCTGGCCCGGCTCGTCCGGCACCACCGACGCCTCACGGAAGGCGAGCTGCAGCGACTTCAGGCCGTCCCGCAGCGGCGCGGCGTGGTAGGAACCGATCTCGGTGGCGCTGGCGGTGACCAGCCCGGCCAGCGCGTGGATGAGCTTGCGGGCCTCGTCCAGGTCCTTGTGGTCCGCGCCGTCCTCGGCGAGTCCGAGGTTGACCGCCGCCGAGCTCATCAGGTGCACCGCGACCGTGGTGATCACCTCGACCGCCGGCACCTCCGCGATGTCCCGGGTCATGGTCTCGAAGTCGGGGCGGGCCGCGCCGCCGGTCTCGGGGGCGGCCGGCTGCTGGGGGGTCTGCTCGCTCATGTGCTGGGGCTTCACTTCCTGGTGGAGGTCTTGCCCCCAGCCTATGGCCACAGCCCGGCGGGCCCGCGGCCGGGAGCGCCCCCCCCGCCGCGCATCGGGCCGGTGCGGGCCCGACGCACGGAGTGGGGCCGCCCCCTTGACTCGTGTATCCTGGTGTTCCGACCGGCCGGACACGCATGTGACCGGCCCACAAGTGGAGGCTCCGATCTCCCACCCGACCGATCTCCGGATCGGCGGGTCAACGGTCCGGCTGCGCCCCGCGGAGACTTTCGCGGCGGTGCTCCTGAGCCACGTGGAGCCCCGCCTGTGTCCCGTCCGGGGCGTTTTTCGTGCGCCGGCGCGGTTGGTCACACCGAACAGACGTTACGCGGCAGTCCGCCAGGCCGTCGCGTGGTGCTACCGAGGAGGATCCATCAGCGCCGAGCCCCGCATCAACGACCGGATTCGCGTCCCCGAGGTGCGACTCGTCGGTCCCAGTGGCGAGCAGGTCGGCATTGTGCCGCTTGCCAAGGCCCTGGAGCTTGCGCAGGAGTACGACCTCGACCTGGTCGAGGTGGCGGCGAACGCCCGCCCGCCGGTCTGCAAGCTCATGGACTACGGAAAGTTCAAGTACGAGTCGGCCATGAAGGCCCGTGAGGCGCGCAAGAACCAGGCGCACACGGTCATCAAGGAGATGAAGCTCCGGCCGAAGATCGACCCGCACGACTACGACACCAAGAAGGGTCACGTCGTCCGGTTCCTCAAGCAGGGTGACAAGGTCAAGATCACGATCATGTTCCGTGGTCGCGAGCAGTCCCGCCCCGAGCTGGGCTTCCGACTGCTCCAGCGGCTCGCGGAGGACGTCCAGGACCTCGGCTTCATCGAGTCGAACCCGAAGCAGGACGGCCGGAACATGATCATGGTCCTCGGTCCGCACAAGAAGAAGACCGAGGCGATGGCCGAGGCCCGCGAGGCGCAGGCCGCCCGCAAGGCGGAGCGCCAGGGTGCGGCTCCCGCGGAGCCCGCTGAGGAGCCTGCCGAGGCGTGAGCTCCTGGGTGAGCTGCCCCGGATCCAGGCCGGGGCACACGCCCCGGAACAACCGACACATCTGACGCTCCCGCATGCCGGTCCCCGCCGGTGGGGGCGCCACTGACGAGGAGAGAACGGCGCATGCCGAAGAACAAGACGCACAGCGGTGCCAGCAAGCGCTTCAAGGTCACCGGCTCCGGCAAGGTGCTGCGCGAGCGCGCCGGCAAGCGCCACCTGCTCGAGCACAAGTCGTCCCGCGTGACGCGTCGCCTCACCGGCAACGCCGAGATGGCCCCGGGCGACGCCGCGAAGATCAAGAAGCTTCTCGGCAAGTGAGCCGGGGCGCTCCGCCGCACGGGCGGGGCGCACCGACCCGACCGGGACCCACGTCGATTCGGGCCGTGTGACGAACAACCACGGCCCCGCTACAAGGAGTTAACAAGTGGCACGCGTCAAGCGGGCAGTCAACGCCCACAAGAAGCGCCGGGCGATCCTGGAGCAGGCCAGCGGCTACCGCGGCCAGCGCTCCCGCCTGTACCGCAAGGCCAAGGAGCAGGTGACCCACTCCTTCGTCTACAACTACAACGACCGCAAGAAGCGCAAGGGCGACTTCCGTCAGCTGTGGATCCAGCGCATCAACGCCGCTGCCCGCGCCAACGGCATGACCTACAACCGCTTCATCCAGGGTCTGAAGGCCGCCAACATCGAGGTGGACCGCAAGATCCTCGCGGACCTCGCCGTGAACGACTCCAACGCGTTCGCCGCGCTGGTCGAGGTCGCGCAGAAGGCGCTGCCGAGCGACGTCAACGCCCCGAAGGCCGCTGCCTGAAGCGCAGCCTGACAGCGTTGTGACGTCGTGACGACGTTGTGATTGCGGACCCGTGGGCCCCCGGCCTGCGGGTCCGCCGCGTTTCCGGCCCGGTCGATTCCGCACGGGCCCCGCACCGAACGAAAGAAGCGAGCCGCCGTCCATGGGCACCCCCGAGCTGATCTCCCCGCGTTCCCCGCGAGTCGCCGCCGCCCGGCGGCTGGCCCGGCGCCATTTCCGGGGCAAGGAACGCCGGTTCATCGCCGAGGGTCCGCAGGCCGTCCGGGAGGCCGTCGCGCACCGGGCCGGCGGATCGCCCACCCTCGTCGAGCTGTTCGCCACCGTCGAGGCCGCCGAGCGGTACGCGGAGATCGTCGAGGCGGCCCGGGCGGCGGGCGCGCGGGTGCACCTGGCCGACGACCGGACCGTCGCGGACGTCTCCCAGACCGTCACCCCGCAGGGGCTGGTGGGCGTCTGCCGGTTCCTGGACTCGCCGTTCGAGGAGATCCTCGCCGCCCGCCCTCAGCTGGTCGCGGTGCTGGCCAACGTCCGCGACCCCGGCAACGCCGGCACCGTGCTGCGCTGCGCGGACGCCGCGGGCGCCGACGCGGTGGTGCTGACCGACGCCTCGGTGGACCTCTACAACCCCAAGTCGGTGCGGGCGTCGGTGGGTTCGCTGTTCCACCTGCCGGTGGCGGTGGGCGTGCCGGTGGAGCAGGTGGTGACCGGGCTCCGGGGGGCCGGGGTGCGGATCCTGGCCGCGGACGGGGCCGGCGACCGCGATCTGGACGCCGAGCTGGACGCCGGCTCCATGGGCGGGCCGTCCGCCTGGGTCTTCGGCAACGAGGCGTGGGGGCTGCCCGAGGAGACCCGGGCGCTGGCCGACGCCGTCGTCCGGGTGCCCATCCACGGCAGGGCCGAGAGCCTCAACCTCGCGACCGCGGCCGCCGTGTGCCTGTACGCCTCCGCGCGCGCCCAGCGCACGCCGGGAGGGTGCCGCGCGACGTCACCCGCCGGAGGGGCGTCGTCCTGATCCCGAGCGGTGGGTCCGGGCCGAGCTAGTAGTGTTGCCAGCTCCGGCCCGGAAGGGGGTAACACGGCGATGACGGCGAGGACTTCGGCCCGTACCGCCACCGCTGGCGGCTGCCCGTCCGAGGCGGCCGGCGCGGAGCTGGGGCTGACCCCCGACGACCTCCCGGACGGCCTGGTCGTCGCCGACGAGCACGGCCGGGTGATCTGCTTCAACGCCGCCGCGGCCCGGATCACCGGTATCGAGCCGCCGGCCGCGCTGGGCCGCCCCGTCGGGGACGCCCTGCCGCTGCAGGACCTGGAAGGCCGCCGCTGGTGGCAGCTGACCGACCCGTACGGGGGCCTCGCCATCCGCCGCGGCCAGCCGGAGCGGAATCTGCTGCTGGGCGGGCGGGAGGTACTGGTCTCCGCCCGTTACGTCCGCAGCCGGCCCACCGGTCCGGTGCGCCGGCTGGTGATCGCGCTGCGCGGCACCGAGGCCCGGCGGCGCACCGAGCTGAGCCATGCCGAGCTGATCGCCACCGTCGCCCACGAGCTGCGTTCCCCGCTGACCTCCGTCAAGGGCTTCACCGCCACCCTCCTCCAGAAGTGGGAACGTTTCACCGACGACCAGAAGCGGCTGATGCTGGAGACGGTGGACGCCGACGCCAACCGCGTCACCCGGCTGATCGCCGAACTGCTGGACATCTCCCGGATCGACTCCGGGCGGCTGGAGGTCCGCCGGCAGCGGGTCGACATGATCGCCGCGGTCCGGCGGCACGTACAGGCGCAGACCACCGCGGGCCAGCGGCCGGACCGCTTCCTGATCCGGATGCGGGAGCCGCTGCCCGACCTGTGGGCAGACCCGGACAAAGTGGACCAGGTGCTGGGAAACCTCCTGGAGAACGCGGTGCGCCACGGCGAGGGAACGGTCACCATCGAGGTGGGACCGGCGAAGGACACCGGCGGCGGAGAGGGGACGAGCGTCACCGTGAGCGACGAGGGCCCCGGCATCCCGGAGGAGTCGATGAGCCGTGTGTTCACGCGTTTCTGGCGGGGCAGCAAGCGCGGTGGCACCGGGCTGGGCCTCTATATCGTCAAGGGCATCGTCGAGGCGCACGGCGGCACGATCACGGTCGGCCGGGCCCCGGCCGGCGGCGCCCAGTTCCGCTTCAGCCTGCCCGTCGCGGCCCCGGCCTTCCTGGCATGAAGCAGGGGCGGACCGGCCGCCGGCGGCCCGCCCCTTAGACTTGACCTTTGGCACCTTTGGCGCACAGGCATCGCGGACACGCGGGCGCAGAGCCGAGGCGAAGCGAGCCGCGCCAAGCCACACCACCGGAAGCACGGGAAGAGATGTCCGCACCCAATAAGTCGTACGACCCTGTCGAGGTCGAAGCCCTGAAACCGGAAGAGATCGCCCGACGGGTCGACGAGGCGCTGGCCGCCATCGCCGCCGCGGGTGACCTCGACGCGCTCGCCCAGGCGAAGATCGCGCACGCCGGTGGCA
Organism: Streptomyces sp. S186; assembly: GCF_051603415.1. NCBI lineage: Bacteria > Bacillati > Actinomycetota > Actinomycetes > Kitasatosporales > Streptomycetaceae > Streptomyces > Streptomyces sp. S186. Next base: position 6,630,265 of record NZ_CP193932.1, read on the forward strand.
CCTCGCCGCTCGCCCTCGCCAACCGCGAGATCGGCGCCCTGCCCCCGCAGGCCAAGGCGGACGCCGGCAAGCGCGTCGGCCAGGCCCGCGGCCGGGTGAGCCAGGCGCTCAAGGCCCGGCAGGAAGAGCTGGAGGCGGAGCGCGACGCCCGTGTCCTGGTCGAGGAGGCGGTGGACGTCACGCTGCCCTACGACCGGGTACCGGCCGGCGCCCGGCACCCGCTGACCACCTTCATGGAGCGGGTCGCGGACGTGTTCGTCGCGATGGGCTACGAGGTCGCCGAGGGCCCCGAGGTCGAGGCCGAGTGGTTCAACTTCGACGCGCTGAACTTCGTGCCCGACCACCCGGCGCGCCAGATGCAGGACACCTTCTTCGTGAAGGCCAACGGCGCCCAGGCCGACGCGGCCGAGTCCGGCGTGGTGCTGCGCACCCACACCTCGCCGGTGCAGGCCCGTACGCTCGTCGACCGCGAGCCGCCGGTCTACGTCGTCTGCCCGGGGCGGGTCTACCGCACCGACGAGCTGGACGCCACGCACTCCCCGGTCTTCCACCAGATCGAGCTGCTTGCCGTCGACGAGGGCCTGACCATGGCGGACCTCAAGGGCACCCTGGACCACATGGTCCGGGCGCTGTTCGGCCCGGACATGAAGACCCGGCTGCGGCCCAACTACTTCCCGTTCACCGAGCCGTCCGCCGAGATGGACATGGTCTGCTACGTCTGCCGTGGCGCGTCCGTGGGCGACCCCGACCGGCCGTGCCGCACCTGCTCCAGCGAGGGCTGGATCGAGCTGGGCGGCTGCGGCATGGTCAACCCCAAGGTGCTCGTCGCCTGCGGCGTCGACCCCGAGAAGTACAGCGGTTTCGCCTTCGGGTTCGGAATCGACCGGATGCTGATGTTCCGGCACAACGTGGAAGACATGCGCGACATGTTCGAGGGCGACGTCCGGTTCACCCGGCCGTTCGGGATGGAGATCTGATGCGGGTCCCGCTTTCTTGGCTGCGGGAATACGTCGACCTGCCGGCGACGACGACCGGCCGGGACGTACAGGAGAAGCTCATCGAGGTCGGCCTGGAGGTCGAGACCGTCGAGCGCCTCGGCGAGGGCCTGAGCGGCCCGCTGGTCGTCGGCCAGGTGCTGACCATCGAGGAGCTGGAGGGCTTCAAGAAGCCGATCCGCTTCTGCACGGTCGACGTCGGCCGGGCCAACGGCACCGGTGAGCCGCAGGAGATCGTCTGCGGTGCGCGGAACTTCGCGGTCGGCGACAAGGTCGTGGTCGTCCTCCCGGGCGCCGTGCTGCCCGGCGACTTCAAGATCGCCGCCCGCAAGACCTACGGCAAGACGTCGCACGGCATGATCTGCTCCGGCGACGAGCTGGGCATGGGCGACGACGGCTCGGGCGGCATCATCGTGCTGCCGCCGGAGTACGAGCCGGGCACCGACGCGATCGAGCTGCTGGAGCTGCGCGACGAGGTGCTGGACATCGCCGTCACCCCGGACCGCGGCTACTGCCTGTCGATGCGCGGCGTGGCCCGCGAGGCGGCCATCGCGTTCGGGCTGCCGCTGCGCGACCCGGCGCTGCTGGACGTGCCGCCGCCGAACGCCGGCGGCTACCCGGTCCAGGTCGCCGACCCGATCGGCTGCGACCGCTTCACCGCGCGCACCGTGACCGGCCTGGAGCCGGAGGCCCGCACTCCGATCTGGATGCAGCGCCGGCTGCAGAAGGCCGGTATGCGGCCGGTCTCGCTCGCCGTGGACATCACCAATTACGTGATGCTGGAGCTGGGCCAGCCGCTGCACGCCTACGACCGTGCCACCGTCGAGGGCCCGATCGGCGTGCGCCGCGCCACCCCCGGCGAGGAGCTGGTCACCCTGGACGGCACCAAGCGGGTGCTGGACGGCGAGGACCTGGTCATCACCGACAACCGCGGCCCGATCGGGCTGGCGGGTGTGATGGGCGGCGCCAACACCGAGATCGCCGCACCGACCGCCACCGCGGCTTTTGAGGCGGGGTCGACCGGCCGGTCGCGCGGCACCACCGACGTGGTGATCGAGGCCGCGCACTTCGACGCGATCGCCATCGCCCGGACCGCCCGCCGCCACCGGCTCTCCTCCGAGGCCGCCAAGCGCTTCGAGCGCGGGGTGGACCCGGAGGCGGCGTCCGCGGCGGCCCAGCGGACCGTCGACCTGCTGGTGCTGCTCGCCGGCGGCACCGCCGAGGACGGCGTCACCGAGGTCGTCTCGCCGCGCGGGCCGCGGACGATCACCATCCCGGCGGACCACCCGGACAAGGTCGCCGGTGTGACCTACGGGCGGGAGACCGTCGTCCGCCGCCTCCAGCAGGTCGGCTGCGACGTCTACGGCCAGGACGAGCTGGTCGTGACCGTGCCGTCCTGGCGGCCGGACCTCTCCGACCCCAACGACCTGGCGGAGGAGGTCATCCGGCTGGAGGGCTACGAGAACCTCCCCTCCACGCTGCCGCTGCCGCCCGCCGGCCGTGGGCTGACGGAGCGTCAGCGTCTGCACCGCCGGGTCGGCCGCGCGCTGGCCGGCGCCGGGTACGTCGAGACGCTGAACTACCCGTTCACCGGCTCCGCCGTCCTCGACCAGCTCGGCATCGAGCCGGACGACCCCCGGCGGGACGCGGTCACCCTGGTGAACCCGCTCTCCGACGAGGAGCCGGACCTGCGCACCACCCTCGTCCCGGGGCTGCTGGCCGCGCTGCGCCGCAACTACGGGCGCGGCAACCACGACCTGGCGCTCTTCGAGACCGGCCCGGTGTTCCGGGCGACCGGCCAGGAGCAGCCGGCCCGCCGCCTGGTGGTCGACCGCCGGCCGACCGACGACGAGATCGCGTCGCTGGACGCCTCGCTGCCGCAGCAGCCCCGGCGGGCCGCCGTGGTCCTCGCCGGTGCGCGCGAGCAGGCCGGCTGGTGGGGCGCCGGTCACCCGTCCGGGTGGGCCGATGCCATCGAGGCCGGCCGGACCGTCGCCCGTGAGGCGGGCGTGGAGCTGGTCGTCCGCCAGGACCAGCACGCCCCGTGGCACCCGGGCCGGTGCGCGGCGCTGCTCGCGCTGGTCGACGGCGAGGAGGTGCTCGTCGGCAACGCCGGTGAGCTGCACCCGCGGGTGGTCAAGGCGATGGGCCTGCCGGAGCGCACCAGCGCGATGGAGATCGACCTGGACCGCCTGGAGCGGGCCGGGGCCGGCGCGCTGAAGGCGCCGCGGATCTCCACCTTCCCGGTCGCCACGCAGGACGTCGCGCTGGTCGTCGACGCCTCGGTGGCGGCGGCGGACGTCGAGGCCGCCCTGCGGGACGGCGCCGGCGAACTCCTGGAGTCGCTGCGGCTGTTCGACATCTTCACCGGCGAGCAGGTGGGCGCCGGCAAGAAGTCGCTGGCCTACGCCCTGCGGTTCCGCGCGTCCGACCGGACCCTGACGGCCGAGGAGGCCAGCGCCGCCCGGGACGCGGCGGTCGCCGTCGCGGTCGAGCGGGTGGGCGCCGTGCTGCGCGGCTGATCCGCGCGGCCCTGTGCCGGCTGCCGGGCCCCTGTCCACACTGGTGGGCGGGGGCCCGTCCCGTTTCCCGCCCCCGCCCCCGGCCGGATTCGCACGGGGTGTGAACTCCCCCTGATTACGCTGGACTTACGGAGTCCGTACGTCCTTGGGGGCGAGGCATGGAGCCCAACACGCTGCTCGATGCGATCCTGGACGAGGCCGGCGTCTCGCACGCCGGGCTCGCCGCGCGGATCAACCAGCTCGGACGGCGGCGCGGGCTCGCGCTGCGCTACGAACACACCGCCGTGGCGCGGTGGCTCAAGGGGCAGCGGCCGCGGGGGCAGGTGCCGGACCTGATCTGCGAGATCCTCGGCGAGCGGCTGCACCGGCCGGTGAGCCTGGCCGACATCGGGCTCAGCGGGCCGGGGGCGCGGCAGGCTCCGGGGACCCCGCTGTCGGGGTTCGTCGAGCGGGCCACCGCGCTGTGGCGGTCCGACGAGCAGCAGCGGCCGCATGTGGTCGCGGCCCCCGCGCTGACCGGGACGTCGGCGATCATCCCCGTATGGGAGTGGGAGAACCCGCCGGAGGACTTCGACGTCTCGCGCGACGGGCTGAGCCGGGTCGGGATGGCCGACATCGAGATGCTGCGGACGGCCCGGACCCACTACGAGCAGATGTACCGGAAGGCGGGTGGTATCGCTACCAGAGCACGCATCGTGCGGTTCCTCAACACCGAGGCGGCGCCGCTGCTGCGGGGCAGCTACAGCGACGCGACGGGGCGTCAGCTGCACCGGGCGACCGGTGGGCTGGTGGCCGTGGCGGGCATCTGCGCGTACGACTCGGACGCTCTCGGACTGGCCCAGCGCTACTTCCATCAGGCGCTGCGGCTGGCAAAGGCCAGCGGGGACCGCGGACTCGGCGCGTATGTGATCGCGCTGCTGGTCAACCAGTCCCTCTTCGTACGGGAACACCGCCAGGCGGTCGCCTTCGCGGAGGCGGCCCTGCGCGCCGCGGGCGGACAGCTCACCCCGGCGCTCTCCGCCGACCTCTACGCCATGCAGGCCAAGGCGTACGCGCGGCTGGGCGACGGCACCGGCGCACTGGACCGCATCCGGCGGGCCGAGGCGGCGGCGGAGCGGATCCGCCCGGGGCTGGAACCCGACGAGACCGGCTATGTGCAGCCGGGCCTGGTGAACGTACAAGTGGCGGAGGCGCTGCTCAGCCTCGGGGACCTGCGGGCCGCCCGGGAGCAGGCGGACGCCGCCGTGGACACCCCCGCACACGACCGCGGCCGGGTTCACCGGCTGGCCATGCTCACCCATATCGAGCTGCGCCAAGGGGATGCGGACCGGGCCGTGGCCAACGCCGCGGAGATGACGGAGCAGGCCCGGGGCATGGAGTCGCAACGCCTGCGGGACCGGCTGCGGGCGGTGCGCGAGCATCTGGCGGAGACCGGGAGCTCAGCGACGGACGAGGCTGCCGATCTCATCGACGAGGTGCTGCGCGTTCCGCTGTGACCGGGCTCGTGTCACCTTGCCGGCCCTCAAGCGGAAGGTGGCAGTTACGTGCGTTGGAACAATCTCAGCGAAAAGCCGGTCTACGCGAATCCCTGGTTCCGGGTCAATCTGGCCGATGTGGAACTCCCCGACGGCCGTCACCTGGATCACTTCCTGATCCGGATGCGGCCGGTGGCGGTGGCCACCGCGGTCAACGAGGCCAATGAGGTGCTGCTGCTGTGGCGGCACCGGTTCATCACCGACAGCTGGGGCTGGGAGCTGGCCGCCGGCGTCGTGGAGGACGGGGAGGAGCCGGCCGCCGCGGCCGCGCGGGAGATGGAGGAGGAGACCGGGTGGCGACCCGGGCCCCTCCAGCACCTCCTCTCGGTGGAGCCGTCCAACGGCCTCACCGACGCGCGGCACCACATCTACTGGTCCGACCGGGCCGAGTATCTCGGCGCCCCGCAGGACGACTTCGAGTCGGACCGGCGGGAGTGGGTCGACCTCAAGCTGGTGCCCGACATGGTGGCGAGGGGGGAGGTGCCGGCCGCGAACATGGCCGCGGCCCTGCTGATGCTCCACCACATCCGGCTCGGCTGAGGCCGGCCGGCCTCAGTGCCCCGTAGCCTGCCACAGGGCGGCCGCGCCCGCCGCGAGCCCGGCGAGCGCGGCGAGCGAGGGCAGCGGCCAGCGGCGGCTCTCCAACCGGGTGAGGCGGGCCTGGAGTTCGTCGGCTTCGCGCGTGGTCTGCGCGCAGCGCTGGGCCTGTAGCCGCAGCTGGCCGTCGACCTTGGCGGTGCGCACGTCGAGTAGGCGTCGCAGCTCCGCTAAGTCGGCGGCGAGAGTGTCGGGGTCCCGGTGGGCGGTCACGTTCCGCTCCTCTTTCCTTCTCCTGGTGACGGTCGGGTGAATACCTCAACCAGTCAACTGCCCAGGGACGGCAGGCGGGAGTGTGTGCGGCGGGGAGATACGGGTCAGCGGTTCACACCCCGTGTGAAGTGACGCCGCGTGAGCGTTTCGCACGGGGTGTGAAGCGGGCGCGCCGAGTTGGCGCATTCACACGCTGTCATCAACGGGCCGAGAGGAGTTGACTCTAAGTACGGGGGCCGAAGCCGCCGGCGGTCGGGCGCCCGCCGGCCGGGTCCGCCCGCCGAACCATCCCCCGAGCGGCGGGCGGACGGCCCCCGTTTCTCCCGCTGCGCGGGCGACGGCTCAGCTCCCGCCACGGGGGCGGCGGCTCAGTACGAGTAGAACCCCGACCCGGACTTCCGCCCCAGCCGCCCCGCGTCCACCATCCTCTGCAGCAGCGGGGGAGCGGCGTACAGGGGCTCCTTGTACTCCTCCTACAGGCTGACGATGCGGGCGACTACCGCCCTGACCTGCGGTTTCCGGGCTCGTTTGGGGCTTGTGGGACGTCCAGGGATTTCTCAGGGACATTTGGTTGTGGCTCTTGACCCGATGACGGCTCTTGATCGAACCACGCGTCCATCGCGGCAAGTCCCCGCTTGCCCGCACCGGGCATGAAGTGAGCGTAGTGCTTCAGCGTGGTCTGCGGCGACGCGTGCCCGAGCCACTCCGACACGCTCACGATCGACTCGCCCGCCTCAAGCTGGGTGCTTGCGTACGTGTGCCGGAGGACGTGGAACATGTCCGCGCGGGAGAGCTCGTAGACGGGGTACCGACGGGTGCGGCCTCCGCACGTCCTGACCTTCTCGCCGAGCTTCTTCAGGATTCCGGCCGCCGCGAGCGCGGGCCGCCAGCTCTGCTTGTTCCACCTCGAGTAGTTGATCCGATTGCCCTGCGGGGTGCTCAGGATCAGCCGGACGGTGATCGGTTTGCGCTGCCGCGCCGCCAGCTCGGTCGTCGGTGGCTCGGGATTGCGCCATGGAAGTGTGCAGGCGACCGAAGGGAAGTGACGCAGATGGTTCTGGACACGCTTGGCGAGGTTGGGGGAGACGGGAACGGTTCGCGTCTTGCCCCCTTCGGCAGGCAGAAGTAGGGCCTTCCCTTGGAGTCCCACCGCAGCTGCCGGCGGATGTGCACGACGCCGGCCTCGAAGTCGAAGTCCTCCTCGCCGAGACCGAAAGCTTCGCCTTGCCGCGGACCGACACCCACCCCGAGGTCCACCGCAATGCGGTACCGCTCCTGAACCTGCCCGGACGGCCTCCACGGTCGCCCTGGCCCACGCCTTGGCTTTCCTCTTCGCGGGTTTGGGCGCCTTGACCGTCCGACGCGCCCTGCAGGGGGTTCTTGACCAGGCGGCCGTCGTCGACGGCGGCTTCGAGGATGGTGGAGAGGTGGATCCAGATCACCTGGGCCGTGGACGCCTCGACACGCGTGAGCAGCTGCGCTTTCCAGGTACGCAGCGCGGCACCGCCGATGTCCCGGAGCGCCGTCTCGCCCAGGAACGGGATGATGTGGTTCCAGACCTTGCTACGCAGGGGGGCAGCGGTCGACGGTTCGTCCGACCGGCTCGGCCACCAGTGCTTCTCGACGTACTCGGTGAGGGGGATCGCTCCGTCGCGGGGATCGACGAACTCGCCACGGGTGGTGTCCGTCTGTGCGTTCGCGAGCCACTGCTTGGCGTCCTCGCTCGTGTCGAACGAGCGATCCCGGACACCCGGGATGCCCTTCACCCGGTAGCGCTTGCCCTTGCCCCAGAGGGATGTCCGCTCCCGCTTACCGGTGTCTTTGTTGGGCTTCTTCTTGAGCCAACGGTCTTCTATGTACCCCGCCAAGGGAATGTGCTCCTATGAACTCAACTGCATATGCGCGTACGACATGGTGGAAGAGCGCACGCCGGGACTCCGAAAGGCTTCAAGAGATCGAGGCATCGCCCTCGGGCTTGTGGACGGCCTTCAAGGAGTACGCGCTGCGCGCTTCATCGGGTTCTGACTGACGGGATTGAGAGCAGCGTTGGAACGTGAATCCGCCTGCTCTTGCGTCACGACCCACTCATCGAGCGCCGAAATCCGGTACATGACGCGGCCTCCCATGCGGAAGCTCGGCGGTCCCTGCCGTTGGTGACGCCAGACGTATAGGGTGTTCGGTGAAATGCCAAGGTATTCGGCTGCCTTGGCCAGGTTCAGGAACGCCGCTTCATGGGTGCGCGTGATCTCCTCGTGCATCTCCGGTCTCCAGGGTGATAGGGGTCGATGGACGCCACTATCCGGAGAAGTCTCGGCTTGGTGAGACCGGGAAATTCTGGTAGCGCACGTACTGGGGGTCTTAAGGAGTGCTGAAGTGTGATTGGTGCTCGCGGGCGTAGCAGTCCACGGCGCTCGATGGTCCTCTCATTGACCTGTGGTTTTGCCAGCACTCGTACGTTGACATGGTGTCCGAGCAGGTCTCCAGTCATGGGCGTCTGCCGTAGGCGAACTGCTGTGGGCCAGTACCCGGCGTATAGGCCGACTCGTCCGCCCCCACCTGGGACTTTTCCTCGGAAAGGGCCTCTGACCTGCATCGGAGGCCCTTTCCGACCTTTCACGCGCTTGCTGTTTTGGGCAGCCGAAAGTCCCTCGAAACTCCCTCTGGCAGAGCTGAAAGTCCCTGAAAAATCCCAGAGCTGGGCGGTCACCGGAGGCGTCTGAGCAGCCGCTCCACGGTGGCACCCATGTTGATGATTTAGTTGCGTGCTGCCAAGGCGCTACCCCTCTGGGAGCGGGGTGGATAGGCATGTCGGCGCTATCTCCGCCTGCGTGGAGGTGCTCCGCTGATGGGCACCACAGAGGGCGCACGTTATATGAAGCCCCGCCATCTTGAAGTCGCAGGGCATCGGGGTGGCATGGCGTCGTGCTGGGGTGCTCGTGCTGGTCGCGGGCGGCAGTCTGTGTCCTTGATCGTCAGGCAGTGGTCAACGCCGGTCTGCTCGTTTCCAGGTCGTCGTTTCCAGGTCGCGGAGGCGTACGGATTCGTAGGCGCGCGGGATGACGGAGATCAACGAGGTCGCCGAACGCGTCGCAGCCCGCCGGGCGGAGCTCGACGAGGAGGAGAAGCTCCTGGCCGAACGGCTCGATACGGTCCGCGCCGAGCGGGAGGAACTCGCGGTGGCGATGCGCGTGTGGGAACGAATGCACGCCCAGCTCGACACGGAGAAGCCGTCGACGCAGGCGGAAACGGCTCAAGTGGGCGGGCGCGGTGTGCTGTTGATCCCGCACCGGAAGGCCGGCGCGGGCGAGGACATCCTGCCGCCGGACTACCAGCGGCTGATGAAGATCGTGCGAGATCCCGGTGGTCCGGTCCGGGTCAAGGACGTCGGCGTCGAGCTGGACCTCGAAGTCGAGGTGAAGGGCCGGCTGGAGCCGCTGCGCGGCAAGCTGAGCAAGCTCGCCGGGCGGGGATGGCTGCGCAAACTGCCTGACGGACGCTTCCAGACCACACCATAGGTACGGCGTCGTACCCGTAACCGGCCTGTCCCCGGCGGCCGTTGGCTCGACGTGTGCATGAAGAGGATCAACGATCCTGCCGGGACACCGGCTTCCCTGTCCACCAGTGCCGCCTGCCGGTGTCCCGGAAACCAACGCATACTGCACCGATCTGCTGAGCCGCCACCTGAAGAAGATCGGCTCCCGCTGGCGCCGTCCGGCACCCGGACGGATCGTCGTCATCGTGCTCGCCGTGCTCCGCCACGACCAGCGCATCGCTCCGCCACGACCAACGCATCGCCGACATGGCCGGCGGCAACCAGGTCGGCGACACCACCGTGCGCCACTGGCGCTACGAACTGATATCCCTGCTCACGGCCCACGCACCCCGTCCGGACCGCACGTGCAAGAGGATCGCCGGATACGGATCACGCGACCTGCCCGGTCAGGGAGTGCAGGCAGCCGGCGCCCCCGTCGCCCCGGGCCGAGGGGGAGCTGGTTGCGGAGGCTGTTCCGGCGAAAGTGAAGGAGCCTACGAGCCTCCGCCCGCCCGACCGGAGGGATCGGCGGCGGCTCTCATGCCGCGTACCGTCTCCAGGTAGTCGCCGATCGCGTCCCGGTTGCGGGTCAGGCAGTCGATCCGCTGCGTCAGGTGGCCGTGTTCGCACTCCAGAACCCTGAGCATCTCGGGCGTCAGATCGTCGAAGTAGATGCTCCGGGGCTTGTCCAGGCAGGGCAGGATCTGCCGGATGATCCGGGTCGGCAGCCCGGAGCCGAGCAGTCCCTTGATCTGCATCACACGGCCCACGTGAGCTTCCTCGTACTCACGGTAGCCGTTGTAGGAACGCCCAGGCGTGATCAGCCGCTGCTCCTCGTAGTAGCGCAGCAACCGCCGGGAGGTGCCGGTGCGTTCCGCCAGTTCTCCGATCCTCATGCCGCCGAGCGTACGGCGTCGCCTTCGGGCCCCCGTTTGACCTTCACATAAATGTGAGGGTCTGAGACTCGCAGGGCGGCCAGGACGCGGCCGCTGTGCATCTGCGACGAGGAGGACCTGCCATGGTCTCGATAGATGTTCCCGTCTTCTACCAGGAATGGGCGACTCGCAGCGGCGGTGTCATCGACGCTGCCGCCGGGGTAGGCCCCGACACTCTGGAGGACGCCCGGCTCGCCTACCGGACGTTCTTCCAGGACAGCTTTCCGGCACCGGACGGGGTGACCTTCGACTCCGTGGACGCGGACGGGGTGGCCGCCGAGCGCGCGACTCCCGCGGACGCCGTCCCCGGCCGGCACCTGGTCTATCTCCACGGTGGCGCCTACCTGGCGGGAGACCCGCAGGGCTACCGTGGCCTGGTCGGCGATCTCGCCCGACGCCTGCGCGCCCGCGTTCTGGTCCCGCACTACCGGCTCGCGCCCGAGGCGGTCTTCCCCGCCCCCATCGAGGACGCCGTCACCGCTTACCGCCGGCTGCTGGAAGAGGGCGCCGAACCGCACAACGTGGTGCTCGCCGGCGACTCCGCCGGTGGCGCGATGGCGGTCAGCGCCCTGGTCGCCGCCCGTGACCAGGGACTTCCGATGCCGGCCGCCTCGATCGCCATCTCCCCCTGGGCCAACCTCGAACACACCGGGGTCACGATGTTCACGCTGGACGGCGTGGACCCGTCCGTGAACCGTGCGGGGCTGAGCCGCGCCGCGGACATCGTCCTGGGCGGCGCCCCGCGGAACAACCCGCTGGCCTCGCCGGTCTTCGCCGACACCCGCGGACTGCCTCCGGTTCTGATCCAGACCGGCGGTCACGAGGTCATGCTCAGCGACGCGGTCAGGCTGGCCGCCAAGCTGGCCGAGGACTCCGTACCCCTGCGCCTGGATGTCGCGCCGGGGATGGGACACGTGTGGCATCTGCTCGCCGCTCACCTCCCTGCCGCGGACAAGGCGGTCGCCGACGCCGTCGCCTTCGCCGAGGAGCACCTTCCTGCCGCGGTCGCCGAGGAGATCGTCGAGAGCCTCGGCCGCCCTCAGCCACCCCGCCTCTCGATATAGAGAAGCCCCGCCATTTTGAAGTCGCAGGTCATCGGGGTGGCGTGATCTCCTGTCGGGATGCTCGTGCTGGTCGCGTTGGGCCAAGCCCATCTGTCAGCGGTTCACTTCGAGGTTGGTGAGTACGAGCATGGCCCGCAGGAGATCGGTGGCGCGGGTGGGGTCGGTGCGGAGCTTGGTGAGGATGCGCCAGGTCTTCACGTGCCCGAAGCCGTGCTCGACGGGGGCGCGCGCGGCGGCCAGGACGCGGTTGGCTTCCTTCTCGCCGGGCGTGAGCTTGCGGGCGCGGGTGGCCTGGTAGCCCGTGACGATCACCGGGTGGTCCGGATTGTCGTCCAGACCGAGGAAGCCGAGGTCGGCCAGGGCGCCGAGCCCGGCGGTGCGCAGGTGGGTGAGGATGTGGTCGCGGCGGGCGGCGGTGGTGTCGTGGGTGCGGCCGGGGCGGGCTGCGGAGATCCAGACCAGGCGGCCCTTCTCGTCGGTCAGGGCGAGGAAGTGCAGGCCGTGTCGGCGGTGTTTTCCGCAGTAGTTGGGCCGGTTCGCTCTGCCGGCCGGCGGACAGTGGGGATCAGGGTGCCGTCGATCAGGACGGCTTCGCCGCCCCGCTTGGCGATCCTCTTGCACGTGCGGTCCAGACGGGGTGCGTGGGCCGTGAGCAGGGATATCAGTTCGTAGCGCCAGTGGCGCACGGTGGTGTCGCCGACCTGGTTGCCGCCGGCCATGTCGGCGATGCGTTGGTCGTGGCGGAGCGATGCGCTGGTCGTGGCGGAGCACGGCGAGCACGATGACGACGATCCGTCCGGGTGCCGGACGGCGCCAGCGGGAGCCGATCTTCTTCAGGTGGCGGCTCAGCAGATCGGTGCAGTATGCGTTGGTTTCCGGGACACCGGCAGGCGGCACTGGTGGACAGGGAAGCCGGTGTCCCGGCAGGATCGTTGATCCTCTTCATGCACACGTCGAGCCAACGGCCGCCGGGGACAGGCCGGTTACGGGTACGACGCCGTACCTATGGTGTGGTCTGGAAGCGTCCGTCAGGCAGTTTGCGCAGCCATCCCCGCCCGGCGAGCTTGCTCAGCTTGCCGCGCAGCGGCTCCAGCCGGCCCTTCACCTCGACTTCGAGGTCCAGCTCGACGCCGACGTCCTTGACCCGGACCGGACCACCGGGATCTCGCACGATCTTCATCAGCCGCTGGTAGTCCGGCGGCAGGATGTCCTCGCCCGCGCCGGCCTTCCGGTGCGGGATCAACAGCACACCGCGCCCGCCCACTTGAGCCGTTTCCGCCTGCGTCGACGGCTTCTCCGTGTCGAGCTGGGCGTGCATTCGTTCCCACACGCGCATCGCCACCGCGAGTTCCTCCCGCTCGGCGCGGACCGTATCGAGCCGTTCGGCCAGGAGCTTCTCCTCCTCGTCGAGCTCCGCCCGGCGGGCTGCGACGCGTTCGGCGACCTCGTTGATCTCCGTCATCCCGCGCGCCTACGAATCCGTACGCCTCCGCGACCTGGAAACGACGACCTGGAAACGAGCAGACCGGCGTTGACCACTGCCTGACGATCAAGGACACAGACTGCCGCCCGCGACCAGCACGAGCACCCCAGCACGACGCCATGCCACCCGATGCCCTGCGACTTCAAGATGGCGGGGCTTCTATGAATGTCGATGGCTTCGGGCCCTCAGGGAAAGGTCCTGAAGCTCGGTTTCGTCGTGCCAAGTAGTTGGCGGACGGTCGGGGCGTTTGCGCAGTCAATGCTTTGGATTCATCGCAGTGACAGTGACGGGGATGTCCAGGGTGGTGCCTTCGCCCGTGGTGAGGCGGAGGGTGTAAGTGCCGGTCTGCAGACCGGCATGGAGGCGCGGGAGGGCGGTGATGCCGTTGGGGCCGGTGGCGGGGAGGGTGAGGGCCTGGACGGGTTCACCGTGCTCGTCCTGCTTGGTCGTGAAGTAGGGGCCCTGGTGGTTCTCGATGGGTCCGGTGTGGGCGCCAGGCTGTTCCGTACCGGTGAGGAGAGTGGCGGTGAGTTGGGTACCGGCGACCGGCTTGCCCTGGGCGGTGGCGCGGATCCGGACCGGGCCGGCGAAGGGGCGTCCGGCCGCTGTCTCGGGCAGGGGGCCGGCGAGGAGGGTCAGGGCATCCGCAGGGACGGGGTGGATGGTGATGGTGAAGTCCACGGCGCGGATGGTGGCGCTGCCGTGCAGGATGGCGCGGACGGTGACCAGGCCGGGGATGTCACCGACGCGGAGGCGGGGTGCGGCGGCGATGCCTTCTCGGTTGGCAGTGACGGCGACACGGCGTGCATTGTGTGGGAACTGTGCTGTGGCGGCGCCTTCGGCCCCGCCGATCTCGTACGTCACCTTCGCACCGGGTACCGGGGCGCCGTGGGTATCGGTGGCGCGTACCTGGAGCTGTCGGTCCGGTTCCGTGCCCACGGCGGTTTCCAGAGTCGCAGCCCCGAGGCGGTGCAGGGTGGTGGCACTGTGAGGCTGGGGAGTGGGCCTCGGCGCGGGCTTGGTGCCAGGGGCTGTTTCGGCGCCGGGGGTTGGCTTGGTGTCGGGCTGCGGTGTGGTCTCCGGCCGGGGCTTGGCCGGAGACGTGGGTGTGGGGGTGGGCCGGGTAGAGGTGCCCGGCCGGTCGGCTAGCGGAAGGGGCCCTGCTTTCAAGGAAACCCTGCGCGAGGGTAGGGGCGTTGACGGCGCAGCTGGATCCGGCCGGTGTGGTGTGGCCGGGGAGTCGTCGGGGATCCCGGTGACGGTGCCGCCTTGATAGGTGCGCATCCACTCCAGCACGGCATTCACGTATGCGCGGGAGTTGTTGTAGCTCAGGATGGCACGGTCCAGGTCGGCACTGTGGCGCAGGTCGCGGTCGCCGGCGCACAGGTAGTGGGCGGTCCCCAGGGCGGCGTCGTAGATGTTGTTGGGGTCCTTGTTGCCGTCGCCGTTGCCGTCGGCGCCCCATGTCTGCCAGGTGGAGGGGATGAACTGGGTAGGTCCGACGGCTCGGTCGAACTCGGTGTCGCCGTCCCAGCGGCCGCCGTCGGTGTCGCGGATCAGCGCGAAGCCGCGCCCGTCCAGTCGCGGCCCGCGGATCGGCTTCTCCGTGGAGCCATCGGTGCGCAGCCCGTAGCCGGAGGCGTGTACGGACTCCACTCGCCCGATCCCGGCGACCAGTTCCCACGGGAGATGGCAGCCCGGCCGACTGCCTGTCACTGCCTGCGCAGCCTTCTTGTATGCGTCCAGTGCGGTCGCAGGTATCCCGGTGCCCTTCGCCCGAGTCAGATCTTCTTCATCTTTACCCGAGGTGGATTTCCCTTTGCTGCCGTCCTGGTCGCCCCTCGTCGCGCTGGGCGGGTCCAGATCCGGCACACCACGGGGCTGGGCCTGGGGGTTTCCCGGGGCGGGGGTAGCTTCACTTGCATCGGCCGTCAGGGGGCCAGCGGTTGCAGCCGTCGTGAGCGTGGCAGCGAGGGCGAAAACGCACAGGCTCCGGCGGGCGAGAGGGACCATTCGAATCTTCACGTGCGGTATTTCCTTGATGGGAATAGGCGTGGGGCCGGCGCTCATGAGCCGGCCCCACGTGTAGCGCGAGTGGGGTTCGGCTCAGCTGATGGCTCGGTAGTCCTTCCAGCCCTCACCGACGCGGAAGCGCAGTACCTCGTTGCCCGGGTAGCACCACAGGGTTCCGTCGTTGGTGACGAGCCAGACGTCGAACTTGCCGTCGTGGTCAGCGTCCCCAGGCGAGGTCATCAGTGGTGTTTTGTCGAGGGTGAATCCTTGACCGACGAGAACGGGGTTGCCGGGAGCGGTGCCGTACAGCGCCGCACCGCGGTAGACGCCCACGGCGCCGTTGTCGAGGCTGCGGACGCCTAGATCGGCGTGCCCGTCATGGTCGAAGTCACCAGGAGCGAAAAGGTCGATGCCTTCGGTGTTATGGGCGTTGAGGAGCAGCGGTGGCTGATCGGGGTTCTCGTCCAGGTAGCCGGACGCAGACCCGAAGTAGAGCCACACCAGCTTGCCTTCGCGGACGAGGAGGTCCGGATAGGAAGGAAGGTCGTAGTCGCCGATGACGCCGTCGCCGTCAAGGTCGGTCGGCCCGTCGAGGTCGCCCACGGCCAGGATCTGGTCGGCTTTCTGCCAGTGGTTGTTGGCCTGGTCGTACAGGCGCAGTTCCATCGGTGCGGTGTTGCCGGACAGGTGGCCGTGGCCCTCGTTGGGGTGGACGTAGAGCTTCTTGGTCTTGTCGACGGGGTCGTAGCGGTGCTCGATGAGGTCCTCGTAGCCGTCACCGGTCCAGTCGCCGCGGTGTGTGATCAACGAGTCCTTGAAACTGCGGTCGCTGGCCTTGGCCTTCGGGCCCAGGCGGCCGTCGCCAAGGCCGTTGAAGAGCTGGAGTTCGCCGTCCTTGGTGACGGCGTACATGTCGGGGTGGCCGTCGCCGTTGAGGTCGCCGGGGGCGTCCTTTTCGCCTGAGCTGTTGACGTAGAACAGGTAGGCCGCCAGGTCAGAGCGGTTGTTCGCCTTGTCCAGGCTGCGGGCGTAAAGCATGTGGGGCCCGGCGGCCATGGGGGTGAGCTTGACCGAGGCGGAGCCTCCGGCGGAGGCAGGAGTTGCGGTCCGTACGGTGGCGTCCCATTCGGTGAAGTACTCGTACTTCTGGACGTCCTTCACACCGCCTGAGGAGAGGGCGAAGGTGCCCGGTGTGCGGGCGATGCCGGTCTTGGTGGGCCAGCCGTTGCTGCCGTCGGGGTACTGGTCTGAGGCGATGTCCGGGGGCGTACTGGGGCGTGTGGTGTCCACACGGAAGCGGCACGGCGGATTCGGGGTCCAGGCCGACGTAGTCCTGCCGTCCTGGGCCTGGACCTGCCAGGAGAAGGTGACGCCGTCTTTGTTCTGGAAGGTAG
Source organism: Streptomyces sp. S186 (assembly GCF_051603415.1). Lineage (NCBI taxonomy): Bacteria > Bacillati > Actinomycetota > Actinomycetes > Kitasatosporales > Streptomycetaceae > Streptomyces > Streptomyces sp. S186. Next base: position 6,646,548 of record NZ_CP193932.1, read on the forward strand.
CTTTCGGGATGGCGACCCGCGCGATGGTGCCGCTGGTCACGGAGATGGTCTTGTCCAGGACGAACCCCGAACCGCCGGTGGGCCACACGATGAACCGGGCCTTGAGCGTGCCGCCGTCCGGGTCGCTGATCTTGGCGGTGAGGGCGACATCGGTATTGCCCAGCGTGACGTATCCGCCGTTCGAGGGGCTGCAACTGCCATTCACCCGGGTACTCGGCGAGGTGTCGAGGTTGGTTGGCGCATTGGGCGGGGTGTTGTACTCGGTGGACAGTACGGCGGATTTGGCGTCGAACTTCTTCCACCCGTAGACGTCTGATTCGTTGGCGGCGCGCAGGCCCAAAGTCCACTGGGCCCATTTGTTCTTCACGGCATCCTTGGCAGCCGAGGTCACGTCGAAGGCCAGGTTGCCGGCGGGGCAGTTGCCACCCCAGCCCCGGCTCTCCGTGGTGTGGGCCACCTTCCGCTGCCAGGAAGGCTGGTTGTTCCAACTGGTGCTGGAACTGATGGACCCGGTATCCCAGAGCTGGGTCTCGCGCTTCTCGCACGACCAGGACCAGGTGTTCTTGATCCGGAAGGTGGACTTGATGACCTCCTTGCCCCACAGGTTGCGGGTGCTCATGCTGAAGAAGGACCGCCCCAACCCGTTGGTCTCGTTCTCGTAGCCGACCCGGGCCGTGGAGGTGCCCTTCTTCCCGTCCCGCTCGATCCAGCCGGCCCCGTTGTAGAAGGTGCTGTTGGGGTACTTCTTATAGGCAATCGTCCAGGCCAGGCGCGACCCGCTGATGTACGGGTCGATGTAGACCGGGTACTGCGTACCCTTGCCTGCCAGCACGTCAGTGTCCGGCTTGAGTGCCAGGTTTTTGCCCGACACCGCCACCCCCAGGGCTGATTCCTTGGCGCCTGGCCGCGGTAGGAACTCGTCCTGCGGAACCTGGTTCTGTGGCTCTTCGGAGGCTTTGGTGGCTGAGCGCGGCACTGCCGCAAACGCCTGCGTGTTCGTCTTGGTGCTGGAGCTGTCCCACATTCGGGGTGTCGGTCCTGCGAACACCTGCTGTCCGGCAGGGTTGACAGCCGAAATGTTGCCGTGCGCGTCAGTGGAGACGTCCACTCCGTCGGTCGTCATGCCGTACTGGATGGACTTCAAATCCGGGTTGGCGGCGGCCTTGGGCGTCTTCACCACCAGAAGCTGACCGAATCCGTCGTTGCCCGCGCGTAGCTTCAGATCCACGTCGGGCAGCACATTCGGGTACGTCGCGGTGTCCCCGGCCACTGTTGGCTTTGGCAGCTCACCCGGCCAGGACAGGGACAGGCTTCGACCGTCCCGGGTGACCGTTACCAGGGGGCCCTTGCCGCCACCGGAGAACTCGATCCCCACAGCAGTGGCCTTGGCTGAAAGCGTTCCATTCTCAGCAGCCTGCAAAGTGGGGTCGATATCCAGCAACCTGCCTTGCTTCCGGACGCGTTGGGGAACGCTGTGTCGTTCCTCAGTGAACGTCCCGGATGGGTTAGCGAAAACCGAGGATGACTCGGTCCTGTGCGATGTCAACTCAACCGGAGTTCCGGTTTCAGCGGCACGTTCCACTGCACGCTGCACCTCTGAGGCAGGCGTGACAGATTCCTTACCGTCAACTGCTGGAGCTGCGAGGGACATTGACGGTATGGCGGTCACCACGAGCCCTCCACCTATAGCGCAGGCCAGCAGAGAACGCCAATGCCTGAGTCGTCTTCGCGAGGGGGGTGCGGGCACGTCCAGTCCTTCCGGGGTGGTGCGGCAAGAAGAGTCGCACGTACACCAAGCTGTCGAAGCAGCTCAGGTAAGTGCGCGTCAAGAGAGCGTAATGCAAGGGCTCATGGGCGCTGGAGTAACGAAAGTCTGGATTGAATCGAGACCCCAGCGTTACCTCGAAGGTTTCCGGGACTTTCGCCCTGTCCGTTTCGGGACCTTGGTCCCCTATGGTCAATGTAAAGGGAAGCTAATGTTCCCGGGTTACTTCATCGATCATGGAGGGCAGTGTGCTGCGTTCCTTCAACTGTGGTTCAGCCACAGGAAAACCACGTCTGACGAGACTGAGACCCCAGTCGTGGCGGGGGGTGATAGCGAGCACAATCACCCTGGCACTGGCCTCGGGAATGCTGTCGACGGCACCGGCAACTGCCGTTTCGGCAAGCCAATCGCGCATACCGGTCCCCGGGCAGACCAAGCCTGTGCCGGTTTCGGAGGTGAGGCTCCGTCAGGCGGCAGGAGGAGACCACGCCGCAGCCAATGCCTGGAAGCAAGTGCCGTCAGTGACCTGGCCCAAACCCGGCAAGGTAACAGCGGACCTGGTCAAGAACGAAGCAATTTCCGGGCGCCGCCCCGTAAGGCAACTGAGAGCTGGCACGCTTCCTCTGACGCTGGCAAGCGCACAAGGCGCGTCAGAGAAGAAGGAACCGACGCCTGACAAGGTAGTCGTTGAAACCCTGGATCGCTCGGCGGCAGACAAGGCGAACGTCGAGGGCGTCCTCCTCAAGATCAGCCCCCAAGGGCGAGCGACCTCCGGAGGTGACATCGAAGTCGAACTCGACTACTCCGGCTTCCGGTACGCCTACGGCGGTGATTGGGCCTCCAGGCTCACCTTGGTCCGGCTACCCGAATGTGCGCTGACCGATCCAGGCAAGGATGGATGCAGGACCAGCACCCCGCTCAGGGGTGTTCGCAACGACCTGAAAACAGGAAAGCTCAAAGCAAAGGTCTCGCTCCCGACGACCGATGACGGGGAGGTGCTCGCCAAGCAGGGGGGGTTCCGGCAGCAATCCATGGCCGCAGCTCCCCTCCTCCTTGCTGCGACTGCTGAGGTGTCGGGTGCCTCGGGTGACTACAAAGCGACATCGCTATCGCCATCCAGCTCTTGGCAAGCCGGCGGGTCTTCGGGAGGATTCACTTGGGCCTACCCCATGACACCACCCAAAGCGCCTGGGGGGCTTGAGCCCAAGCTGAACCTCGCATACTCCTCGCAATCCGTCGACGGCCGCACCGCGGCCACCAACAACCAGGCAAACTGGGTAGGTGACGGCTGGTCACTGTCGGAGAACTTCATCGAGCGTCGATACAAGCCGTGTATCGACGACATGAAGGATGGAAACAACAAAGCCAAGAACGGCGACCAGTGCTGGGGCACCGACAACGCCACCATCTCGCTGAACGGCAAGAGCAACGAACTGGTCAAGGATGACAAGACCGGAACGTGGAAGCTGAAGCACGACGACGGCACCAGAGTCGAAAGACTGGCGGACACCAACCGGGGCAACGGCGACAACGATGGTGAGTACTGGCGGGTGACCACGCCCGATGGGACCCAGTATCACTTCGGCTACAACCGGCTCCCAGGTTGGTCCAAAGGAAAGCCCGAGACCAACTCCACCTGGAACGCCCCGGTCTACGGCAACCACAAGGGCGAGCCCTGCTACAAGGATAAGTTCGCCGACTCCTGGTGCAATCAGGCGTGGCGTTGGAATCTCGACTACGTGGTGGACTCCAACAACAATGCCATGGCGTACTACTACGCCACCGAAACCAACCGTTACGCGCGCAACGTCAGCCTGACCACGGGCAAGGGCACCCCCACCGAGTACACGCGTGGCGGCTACCTGGCCCGCATCGAATATGGCCTGCGTGCCGACAATGTCTACGGTGCCAACGCCGCAGCAGCGAAGGTGAAGTTCACCACGGCCGAACGCTGCCTACCCGGCAAGGACTTCGACTGTGCCGAGGACAAGTTCACCAAGGCCAACGCCAAGCACTGGCCGGACGTCCCCTTCGACCAGTACTGCAAGGCCGGCGAGGACTGCAAGGAGAAGTACTCGCCCACCTTCTGGACCCGCAAGCGCCTGCAGAAGGTCAACACCGAAGTCCTGGTAGACGGCAAGTACCAGCCGGTGGACTCCTGGGAACTCAAGCACAGCTTCCCCAGCACCGGCGATGGTTCCGCCCCCGCACTGTGGCTGTCCTCCCTCACGCGCACCGGCCATACTGCCGGCACGGCGGAGTCTCTCCCACCCGTGGAGTTCTACGGGACGCAGATGGCCAACCGCGTGGAGAAGGCGGTCGACGCCGTTCCCCCACTGGTTCGCTATCGCGTCTACAAGATCAATACTGAGACCGGTGGCACCATCGGCGTCACCTACTCGGAGCCCGACTGCACCGCCGACAAGCTACCTGCTGATTCGTCGAATTCCACGCGCTGCTTCCCGGTGTATTGGTCCTCGGAAGACGCACCCGCCGCCGAGGGGAAGCTGATCAAGGACTGGTTCCACAAATACGTCGTCACCCAAGTCGACGAGATAGACAACACGGGTGGATCCCCGATCAAGCGAACCAACTACTCTTACCTCGGAGGTGCAGCCTGGGCCAAGAGTCAGGACGAGTTGGTCAAGCCCGAGCACCGCACCTACAGTGACTTTCGAGGCTACGCACGGGTGCAGACCCGCATCGGAGCCGACGACGACAAGCGGCTCCTCACCGAACAGCGCTTCTTCCGCGGCATCTCCGGGGACCAGGTCGCTGATGCCGAAGGCAACAAGGTTGCCGATCACGAGTCGTTCTCCGGCATGCTGCGCGAGCAGGACACGTATGACGGCGACGGCGGCAAACTGTTGTCCGCCACCACGTACGAGCCGTGGCAGAAGGGTGCCACCGCTTCACACGCCCGCCCCGGCCTCGTCGCTCTCGAAGCGCACGTCGTCGGAGTCAAGGCCGAGAACTCCCGTACCGCCGTCGGCAACGGCTGGCGCCGCACGAAGACCGAGCGCAGCTTCGACGAGTACGGCATGGTCACCGAGGAATCCGACCTCGGTGACACGGCCAAGTCCGGCGACGAGGTCTGTACGCGGACGATCTACGCCCGGAATCCGAACAACCGGATCCTGGATGCCGTCGCGTCCCAGATGAAGCTGGCCACAGCCTGCAGCGACAAGCCCGACCTCCCCGCCGACCTGATCTCTGAGCGGCGCTCCTACTACGACGGGTCCACCAAACTCGGCGAACTGCCCGACAAGGGGCGGGGACTGGTCACCCGCACCGACGAGAACGACGGCAAGGGCACCGGTTTCCTCACCACGGAAACGAGCACCTACGACCCGTACGGTCGTAAACTGTCGTCCACCGACGTACTGAAGAACAAGACCACCACCATCTACACACCGGCCACTGGTGCGAATCCGACGAAGTCCGTCATCACCAACCCCCTCGGCCACACGACCACCTCGGAACTTGACGCTCGCCGTGGCGAGACAACGGCCGTCATCGATCCCAACGGCAAGCGCACCGATACCGAGCGGGATGCGTTCGGACGTTTGGCCAAGATCTGGAAGCAGGGCCGGGCCAAGAGCAACTACCCGGACTCACCCAGCATCGCCCACACGTACACCGTCTCGAAGACTGAACCGGTCTCGGTGAAAACCACGACGCTGCACGGCGACGCAACGTTTTCGACCGACTACACCCTCTACGACGGACTGCTGCGCGAACGCCAGACACAGTCGACGTCTGCAAACGGCGAGGGTCGAGTTATCACGGAGAAGCGCTACGACACCCGTGGCCTGGTCTGGAAGTCCTACGGCGGCTACTACACCAACGGCGACCCGTCCAGCACCTTGGTGAAAGCGGACGACACCAAGATCCCCAACATCACCGAAACCATCTTTGACGGTGCCGGCCGCCCCACGGTGGCAATCGCGCGCAAATACGGAGACGAAACCTTCCGGAGCAGCACCGCCTACGACGGTGATCGCACCACTGTCACTCCGCCCCAAGGCGGCACCGCCACCACTCGTATCATCGATGCCCTGGGGCGGACCACGGAACTGATTCAGTACACCAACAACGACCGCACCCAGTCGCAGTCGACCCACTACTCGTACGACAAGCACGGCGCTCTCGCCGAGGTCACCGATCCTGTCGGCGCAAAGTGGAAGTACACCTACGACTCCCGCGGCCGCAAGATCGCGGTCGACGATCCGGACAAGGGCAAGTCGTCCTTCAGTTACGACAACGCTGATCATATGGTCGCTTCGACCGATGCCAACAAGCAGAGACTGACGATCAGTTACGACGCCATTGGCCGCAAGACCGAACTCAAGCAAGGCGACACCGTACTTTCGGAGTGGACGTACGATACCCTCGCTAAGGGGCAACTGACCTCCGCCAAGCGCTACATCGACGGCAAGGCATTCGTTTCCGAAGTCACCGCCTTCGATGAGTTCTATAACCCCAAGGCGTCACAGATCGCTGTGCCGGACTCGGCGGGAGCATTGGCAGGCACCTACAAATGGTCGTTCGCCTACAACGACAAGACGGGCTTGGTGGAATCCATCACCCAGCCCGGCCTTGGCGGTCTGCCCGCTGAGCGGGTCACTACCCGCTACAACAGTCTCGACCTACCGCAGGCCACCTTCACCGGCGGCCGGGAACTGGTCTCGGGCACCACATACGACCCCTTCGGCCGCTCCATCCGCGACCAGTACGGCCCTCTCGGTAAACGCCTGTACACCTCTTCCACCTACGACGAACAGACCGGCCGCGTCACCCGGGTGACCAATGACCGGGAAACCGCACCTCAACGTATCGACGACACCAGCTATGACTACGATCCCGCCGGCAACCTCACGCGCCTGACCACGGTTTCGGGCCAGGACGCGACCAAGTCCACGGATACTCAGTGCTTCACCACTGATGCTCTGCGCCGTATCACTCAGGCATGGACCGCGACCGACGGCTGTGCGGCCAAACCTGAGGGCGATACCAAACCCAAGGTCGGCGGCCCGGACTCCTACTGGCACTCCTACACGTACGACGCCGCAGGAAGCCGCGCCACCGAGGTCCAGCACGACATCAGCGGCGACGCGACCAAGGACATCCAGCGCACATACTCCTACCCGGCCCAGAACAACCCCCAGCCCCACGCGATCCAATCCGTCGCCACCAAAATCGGCGGCAAGGCCACACCCGGTGGTCCGGATACATATCGCTACGACGCAGCCGGGAACGTTTCCCAGCGTCAGGTCGCCGGAAAGGGACAGCAGCTGACCTGGGACGCCGAGGGACACCTGAGCAAGGTGGTCGAAGATGGCAAGACCACCAGCTACGTCTACGACACCGACGGCAACCGGATCATCCGCCGCGACACCACAGGCACCACCCTCTACCTGCCGGGCGGAAACGAACTGCTGATCAAACCGGACGGTAAGAGCAAGGTCGGTACGCGCTACTACAGCCACGCGGGAAAGAACGTTGCCGTCCAGGCCGGAGGCAAGATCTCCTACCTGCTGTCCGACCACCACGGCACAGCTACCACCAGCGTCGATGCCGCCACTCTGATGGTCACCAGTCGCAGAACCGGCATCTTCGGCACACCCCGTGGCAGCCAGCCCGCCAACTGGCCTGGCGACCGGGGTTTCGTCGGCGGCAGCAACGAGAAAACCACCGGCCTGATCCACCTCGGCGCCCGTGAATACGATCCGACGCTGGGACAGTTCATCAGCGTCGATCCGGTCATGGACCTCACGGACTCACAGCAACTCCAGGGCTATGCCTACGGCAACAACAACCCGCTCACCTACAGCGACCCCACCGGGATGTTGTACAGCAGCAGCGACTTGTTCGAGATCGGCCTGGGCGCGCTGCTCGGCGGACTCTGGGCCAGCGGAAGCCCGCTTCTTGAGGTAGTCGCGGTGGAGACTTCAGTTCGCCGGCACAGCAGCTCCTCGTATAGTGCCCGGAAACGCTATGTCGGAACACGGGCCAGCGCGGCGTACAAGTCACAATTGCCGGTTCAGGGACTCAACCCGTTGAACCCCAACCCTGTGCAGATCGTTGCCCTGTGGTTCATGGGGGCAGCGCCGTCACAGTGGGGGTTCACCGAAGGTGACCAGTTCACCGAAGACATTCGCAACATGCCTTGGATAGCGAAGATCAAGAAACTCCTGGGGATGTGCAAGGAATGCTCGGTCGGGCAGACGATTAAGGGTCTTGACTACAAGACGAAATATGGAGAGAGAGAATTCGGTATCCCCATTGAAGAGATGCCCATCGCTGACGGGTCCGCGGCCTTGATGAGAGCTCTAGGTGACAGGGAGGCGGGACCCGGCGCCGCACAGGCGGTTCTGGGTTCCTTCTCTCTGGAAGCCAAGATCGAATCCCATGACAAGCGTAGCGGTGAAGCCAGAGTGAACTTCACCTTGAAAAACCGAATGGGAGTTGAATCTCTGACCAGAGAGATATCCGAAAAAGGCTACTCCACCGGGGCGAAGGATTCAAAAATGTCTTCCGCTTCGGAGATGATCAAGCAGTACTTCCCGAACGGTCAACGCGACGCGAATATGACCGTTCATTGGTCCGAGACCATCAAGATGCCCTGGCTCTCCGGCGCCGGTGGCTGATAGCGGATCGCTTTGGTGGCTGGCTGGGCGCGACGGTGCTCAGCCGGCCACTGCGTTCTACACTGAGCGAGTCCGTCCCGTAGAAGAAGTTCGAGGTAAGCGTGGAGAGTACGGTGTATCGGATGCCAGCGAGAAGACGTAGCGGCTTCACTCGGCGTGGGGCGGCTTTCGCCCTGTTGGTGCTTGTCGGGTCCTCGCTGGCCTCCTGCGCTCAGGATAAGAGGCACGAGCCGCTGCCAGAAGCGTCGCGATCGAAAATCAGTGACATCCAGGGGGTCTGGCAGGGGCCTCGCGGAGGGAAGGTCGTACTGAAAGGAGACGGCAGTGCCTCGGTAGATCGGCTTGGCGGTCAAGAGTTCTCTTTTGATGATAAATGGAAGATGTCCGGGGAAGGGAAATGGGAGCTCCTTGATGCGCGCGATTATAAAGGAGGAATGACTGTCGGAAGTCCTCAATTGTTGCGGGTGTCCATCAATAGGAACGTGAAGCTCGACTTTTCCACGGGAAGTAAAAGTGCAGAAAGTGGCGAACCGGAGTCCTTCGGGGGAGGTGCTTCTGAAGCGGAACGAGATTCGGGTCCAAAGCATTCGACTTGGATACTCGGGCTTAACGGAGGCGCCGGCCAATTGCGTCTCTATTATCTCGTCAGCGACCCCGACCTGCACGTGCGTTACGAACTCAAGAAAGTGCAGTGATTTCGATTGCACTTCCTCGCCCGGACCGGTCACATGCAACGTTGGTAAACATTACGATGCAACGGTCAACACAATGAGCTGGTCAGAGGAAGCTGCTGTTTCCTGGTGAGGAGTCGGGCGCTAGGGACGGCGCCCTCGCCGGTGGACGATATAGGTAAAGGAAAGAAGGAGGTCAAGCATTCCCGGCCACGGTGATCGAGTGCTGTGGGACCTGGGCACCCAGAGCATCAATGCGCCGTTCGGTGCGGCACGCGACACCAACCCGGGTGACGAACGGCCCGTCCCGGTGGACACTGTCTGGGTCTGCGTCGGCGACCACCGTTGCTGGCGACAAAACCGGCCCTGAACCCGTGGCAGGAAGTGCGGGACCGCGGCGTCGTCCAGAGTGGCGCGTTGGATCCTGCCGGACGGAAGCTCCACTCCTGGATGGTCCACGCGCAGGGGCGAGGCGTCCGTGAGGACGTCCAGGCCCTGAGGGAAGGGGGCGTGACCTGCTCCCGCCATCCGTCGTTCGCCACCGTGACAAGGCTCGAAACGCAGGTCAGGAGGCTCCGAGCCAGTGACCGCCCAGGGATTTTTCAGGGACTTTCAGCTCTGTCGCAGGGACTTTCCAGGGACTTTCCGCCGAGTAAGCGAGAAAGGCCCCGACAGCCCCAGTAAGACGTAAAGCCCCACGTCAGGGCCGGTTTCCTGCCGGCTGATGACGCTCGCAAGGCTGTAACCCCCGCGCCGGCTGCGCTGGCCTCGGGCCGGCTGCGTAGTTGGGGGCCAGCGGGCTCCATGAGCCGCCCGGCGCGGCATCGCAGTTGGCGCTGCTCCAGTGTGAACTCCCCCTGAAGCAGCGCCACTTGGCGGCGTCGTTGCACTCCCTAGTACGAGTAGAACCCGGATCCGCTCTTGCGCCCCAGCCGCCCCGCGTCCACCATGCGCTGGAGCAGCGGGGGAGCGGCGTACAGGGGCTCCTTGTACTCCTCGTACATGGAGGCGGCGACCGAGGCGACGGTGTCCAGGCCGATGAGGTCGGAGAGCTTGAGCGGGCCCATCGGGTGGGCGCAGCCCATCTCCATGCCGTTGTCGATGTCCTCGCGGCTGGCCATGCCCGACTCGAACATCCGGATCGCGGAGAGCAGGTACGGGATGAGCAGGGCGTTCACCACGAAGCCGGAGCGGTCCTGGGCGCGGATGGCGTGCTTGCCGAGCACGTCCTGGACCAGCGACTCGGCGCGCTTGAGGGTCTCCTCGCCGGTGGTGAGGGCCGGGATCAGCTCGACCAGCTTCTGCACCGGCGCCGGGTTGAAGAAGTGGATGCCGATGACCTGGTCGGGCCGGGAGGTGGCGACCGCCAGCTTCACCAGGGGGATGGACGAGGTGTTGGACGCCAGGATCGCGTCCGGGCGGACCACCACCTGGTCGAGCACCTGGAAGATCTCGGTCTTGACCTGCTCGTTCTCCACCACGGCCTCGATGACGAGGTCACGGTCGGCGAACTCGCCCAGGTCGGTGGTGAAGCTGAGCCGGCCGAGTGTCGCGTCGCGCTCGGCCACGGTGATCTTGCCGCGTTCGGCGGCCTTGCCGAGGGAGTTGGTCAGGCGGGTGCGCCCCAGCTCCAGTGCCTCGCCGGTGGTCTCCGCGACCTTGACGTCCAGCCCGGCCCGGGCGCACACCTCGGCGATGCCCGCGCCCATCTGGCCGCAGCCGACCACTCCGACGCGTGCAATGTCGGCGAATGAGTCCGTCACCTCGTGCCTTTCGCTGATCTTCAGGACCGGCGGTACGCCGTAAGGGTCCGACGCCCGCCTCGACCCCGACGTTACTCCGCGAGGTGCTGGGACGAGGGCGCCGGGGCGGGCATTCTGAGCCTGCCACTCGGGACGAAACGGACAAGATGGGGGCTTTTCATGCACGGGATCACACGCCGCACGTTCGGTGCGGCGACGCTGGGCGCGGCCGCCTGCCTGCTGGGCGCCGGCGGTCCGGCCGCGGCCGGCGCTCCCTCCGGGCGGGAGCTGCGCGGGATGTGGCTGGGGACGGTGGCCAACCTCGACTGGCCGTCCAAACCCGGCCTGAGCCGCGGCACCCAACAGCGGGAACTGGCCAGGCTCCTGGACACCGCCGTCGACAGACGGCTGAACGCGGTGTTCTTCCAGGTGCGTCCGACGGCGGACGCGCTCTGGCCGTCGCCGTACGAACCCTGGGCCCAGTGCCTGACCGGCGTCCAGGGCCGCGACCCGGGCTGGGACCCGCTGGACTTCGCGGTCCACGAGGCGCACCGGCGCGGTCTGGCGCTGCACGCGTGGTTCAACCCGTACCGGGTGGCCAACCACACCGACCCCCGCCGGCTGGCGCCCGGCCACCCCGCCCGCCGGCACCCGGACTGGGTGCTGCCCTACGGCGGCAAGCTCTACTACAACCCCGGGCTGCCGGTGGTCCGGCGCTTCGTGCAGGACGCGATGCTGGACGCGGTGCGCCGCTACCCCGTCGACGGGGTGCACTTCGACGACTACTTCTACCCGTACCCGGTCGCCGGCCAGGCGTTCCACGACGACGCCGCCTACGAGGCGTACGGCGCGGACTTCGCGTCCCGCGCCGACTGGCGGCGGGACAACGTGGACCTGCTGATCCGGGAGATGGGGCGGCGGCTGGCGGCGGTGGACCGGCGGGTGCGCTTCGGCGTCAGCCCGTTCGCGGTCTGGCGCAACGCCGCGACCGACCCGCGCGGCTCGCGGACCCAGGCGGGGGTGCAGACGTACGACGACCTCTACGCCGACACCCGGCGCTGGGTGCGGGAGGGCTGGATCGACTACATCGTGCCGCAGGTCTACTGGCCGCTGGGCTTCGCCGCCGCCGACTACGCGGAGCTGGTGCCCTGGTGGGCGCACACCGTGGCGGGCACCGGTGTGGACCTCTACATCGGCGAGGCGCTCTACAAGGTGGGCCGGACCGCGCGGCCCACCGCCTGGCGGGACCCGGCCGAACTCTCCCGCCATGTCGCCTTCGCCCGCCGCTACCGGCAGGTCGGCGGACACGTCTACTTCTCGGCCAAGGACGTGGTACGGGACCCGCTGGGCGCGCTGACCCGGGTCGCCGCGGACCACTACGGCGGCGCGCGGCGCTGACCGCGGCCGGGTCCGGGCCGGGGCGCGGCGGTGGCGGGCGGCCCGCCACCGCCGCGAGGTACGTCAGCGGATGGTGTGGGGTTCGGTGGACTTGGGGTGCTGGACGACGCAGTCCGGGCCGGGCCACATGATCGTTTCGTGACCGTCCTCGGCGCGGACGCGGAAGGGCGGTTCGCCGTTGGTCCCCAGCACTTCCACGATCTCGACCATGTGATCGCCGTGGCCGACGGTCCTGCCGTGCACCAGCAGCCGGTCGCCCTTGCTCGCGTGCATCTGGGCTCCTCCCGCCTCGGGCGGCCGCCGACCGGGGCGGCCGACGCGCACGGCGGCCGGGCGGTGGAGCGGCCAACGGATTGCGGGCCCGGGAACGGCCCGGACGGCTCTCCTGCCGTCGCCGCCAGTGTATGTCCGCACGCCCGGGGCGCACCCGGTGAACGGGGAGCGGGCGCCCCGGGGTCCGCTCCCCGGGGCGTCAGGTCCGGGCCCGCTGGGTGACCACGATGCACCCCAGGACCGCCACCGCGGTCAGGGGCGCGGCCGGCGGCAGCCGCTCGCCGAGCAGCACCACCGACCAGACCAGGGTCAGCAGCGGCTGGGCGAGCTGCAGCTGGCTGGCCCGGGAGACGCCGATGGCGGCCATCCCGCGGTACCAGACCACCATGCCCAGGAACGTCGAGCCGGCCGCCAGCCACAGCAGCCCGGCCACCGCGTGCCCGGTCAGGTGCGGCGGCTCGGCCGACAGCGCCCACACCGCGCCCGGCAGCGTCACCGGCAGCGCCAGCAGCAGCGCCCAGCCGATCACCTGCCAGCCCGGCATATGGCGGGCCAGCCGGCCGCCCTCCGCGTAGCCCGCCGCGCACACCAGCAGCGCCGCGAAGAGGTACAGGTCGCCGGTGCCCGGCGCGCCACCGCTCTGCTGCACCGCGAAGGCGAGCACCGCCGCGGCGCCGACCAGCGCGGCGATCCAGAACGTCCGGGACGGCCGGCTCCCGGTGCGGAGCACCGAGCAGGCGGCGGTGGCCAGCGGCAGCAGGCCGATCACCACCGCGGCGTGCGAGGTGGTGGAGGTCTTCAGCGCGAGGGTGGTCAGCAGCGGGAAGCCCAGCACCACGCCGCCCGCGACCACCGCGAGGCCCGCCCAGTGGCGGCGCTCGGGCACCCGGACCCGGCAGGCCGCCAGGCAGCCGCCGGCCAGCGCCGCGGCCAGCACGCCGCGCAGCGTCACCACTGTCCAGGCGCCCATGCCCTCAAGCGCCCAGGCGGTCGCCGGGAAGGTCAGCGAGAAGGCGGCGACGCCGAGGGCGGCGAGGAGGGAGCCGGAGGCGCGGGCCGGGCGCGGTGCGGCGGGGCCGGCGGCCGGGGTGGGCTCGGGGGCGGTGACCGCTATCGGTGGGGTGGCGATAGCGCTATCGTTGCTTCTCATGCAAGAGCGTAGCAGTGGGGCCGGGTTGGCCGCGATCCTGCGAGAAGAGCTGAAGCGCTACTCTCCCGGAGAGAAGCTGCCGTCGAGTCGCGCCCTGATCGAGCGGCACCGGGTCAGTCCGGTGACGGTCTCCAGGGCGCTGGCCGAGCTGGCCGCCGAGGGCCTGGTCGTCACCCGCCCCGGCGCCGGCGCCTTCCGCGCCGCGCCGCGCCGCACGGCGCCCCGCCCGACCGACACCTCCTGGCAGGAGATCGCCCTCAGCGCCGAACCGGCCGGCGACCAGGTGCCGCGCAGCGTCGACGCCTCCGGCGTCCTGGCCACCCTCGCCGCCCCCGGACCCGGCGTCATCGAACTCCACGGCGGCTATCTCCCGCCCGCCCTCCAGCCCGAACGCGCCCTGGCCGCCGCGCTCGCCCGAGCCGGCCGGCGGCCCGGCGTCTGGAGCCGCCCGCCGGTCGACGGGGTGCCGGAGCTGCGCGCCTGGTTCGCCCGGGAGATCGGCGGCCCCGGCGGACCGCTCTCCGCCAGCGACGTGCTGATCACCGCGGGCGGCCAGAGCGCCCTGACCGCCGCGCTGCGCGCCCTCGCCGCGCCCGGCGCCCCGATCCTCGTCGAGTCGCCGACCTACCCCGGCATGCTGGCCGTCGCCCGGGCCGCGGGGCTCCGCCCGGTGCCGGTCCCGATGGACGCCGACGGGGTGCGCACCGATCTGCTCGCCGACGCCTTCCGGGCCAGCGGCGCCCGGCTGTTCGTCTGCCAGCCGCTGTTCCAGAACCCCTCCGGCGCGGTGCTGGCCGCCGAGCGCCGCCGGGAGGTGCTGCGGGTGGCCCGCGCGGCCGGCGCCTTCGTCGTCGAGGACGACTTCGCCCGGCTGCTGGGCCACGCCGACGCGCCGCCGCTGCCGCCGACCCTGCTCGCCGACGACCCGGACGGCACCGTGGTGCACGTCCGCTCGCTGACCAAGGCGACCTCGCCGAGCCTGCGGGTGGGCGCCCTGGCCGCCCGCGGCCCGGTGCTGGACCGGCTGCGCGCCATCCAGGTCGTCGACAGCTTCTTCGTCCCCGCCCCGCTCCAGGAGGCGGCGCTGGAACTCGTCGGCTCGCCCGCCTGGAAGAGCCATCTCCGGGCGATGGCGGGGGAGTTGACGTCCCGTCGGCAGACGATGCGGGCCGCGCTGCACCGCGAGCTGCCGGCGCTCGACCCGGCGGGGCCCGGGCAGCCCGCGGCGCTCGGCGGCTTCCACCTCTGGCTGCGGCTGCCGGACGGCACCGACGAGGCGGCGCTGACCGGCGCCGCCCTGCGCGCGGGCGTCGCGGTGGCCGCCGGCCGCCCCTACTTCGCCGCCGAGCCGCCGGCCGCCCACCTCCGGCTGAGCTTCGCCTCGGCCGCCGGCGCCGCCGAACTGGCCGAGGGCGTCCGCCGACTGCGGACCGCCTGCGACGAACTGGGCGTACCGGTGGCGTGACCCGGACGGAAAGGCGGCGTGACACGGGACGGAAAACGGCCGGGCCCGGCAACGCGTTCGACGCGGGCCCGCCCCTTCTGCCAGTCTCCCCGCATGACCGCCCGCGCCCTCGACGGCTACGAGATCTCCACCGACCCCGCCCGCCTGGACTCCGACCTGGTCCACGACTGGCTCGCCCGCGACTCCTACTGGGCGCTGGGCCGCACCCGCGCACACCACGACCGCGCCGTCGCCGGCTCGCTCAACTTCGGCCTGTACGAGGCCGGTTCGGGCCGCCAGGCCGGCTATGCCCGGGTCGTCACCGACCACGTCACCTTCGCCTGGCTCTGCGACGTCTACATCGCCCGCGACGACCGCGGCAAGGGCCTGGGGACCGCCCTCGTCGAGGCCGTCGCCGAGCACCTCGCGCCGCACGGCCTGGCCCGGATCACCCTCGCGACCAAGGACGCGCACGGCGTCTACGAGAAGATCGGCTTCCGGCCGCTGACGGCGCCCGAGCAGTGGATGACGCTGGGGCTGCTCGACCCCGGCCCGGTCGGCCCCTGACCGGCAGGGCCCGGCCTACGGAGGGCTGCCGCCCGGCGGCCCGGCCTCCCGCGTCAGCCAGGCGTTGGCCGCCGCGACCCGGCCGCCCACCCCCAGCTTGGCGTAGGCGTGCTCCAGGTGCTTGTCGACCGTCCGGGGGCTGATCGCCAGCCGGTGCGCGATCTGCTGGTTCGTCAGGCCGTCGGCGAGCAGGCCCAGCACCGCCGACTCGCGGCGGGTGACCAGCTCGCCGGCCGGGGCGGGGGCCGGCGGGGCGAGGCGGCCCAGGACCCGGCTGAGGCGGGAGCGCAGCAGCCCGGCGGCGGCCACGTCGGCGTCGCTGAAGTCGCTCGCCCGGCGGTCGCGGCTGACCACCACGGTGACCCGCCGCGGCCCGCCGGCGGCATAGCCCGCCGGAAAGGACATCGCCAACTGCCGTTCGGCACCGAACGGCCGGTAGACGTCGGCGTAGACGGGCAGCGCGTGGAACTCGCCGGCGGTCTGGAGGGACGAGCGGCGCAGCGGGGTGCCGCTGCCGATCCGGGTGTGCCGGACGAACGAGTCGCAGCTCCACCCGCGGTCGAACGCGTCCAGCACGTCCTGGCTCAGCAGGTCGTCCGGGAGGGTGCGCAGCGGATGGGCCGGGTCCGGGCGGGGCGACCAGATGACGCTGTCGCCGGGCAGCGCGCCGAGCAGCAGCGGCAGCAGCGCCGGAACCAGGGAGTCCTCGTCCACGGCGTCGATCAGGAGGTCCACGACGGAGAGGATGCGCCGCAGTCCCGCCTCCGCGGCCGCGCTCATGCCTCCAGCGTGCCCAGCGCCCCGGCGCGGGTCAAGGCGGCTGTCGGGGCGGCTCCCCGGGCTTGCGGGAGCCGCCCCGGAGCGGGGCCGCCCGGCCGGCCGGGGGAAGACCGGCCGGGGGCGTCGGGCGGGTCAGCGCCCGACGGCATAGACGCGGTTGACCGGGCTCTCGGCCGCCAGCCGCCAGCGGTGCAGCCCGGCCGCGTCCGCGATGTCCCGCAGCACCTGCTCGCCCGCGTGGTTCCCCAGCGCCCGCGGGCCGTGCTGGGCCAGCGCGGAGGGCAGGCAGACGGCCACCGAGGCGGCGGTCAGCGCCCGGCCGACCGGGTTGATGTTCTCCTCGTCCACCGCGGAGACGTTCGGCTCCACGACCATGCAGGTGCCGCCGTCGGCCAGGGCCTGCTCGGCGTGCCGGAGCGCGGCGCCCGGATCGCCGATGTCGTGCAGGCAGTCGAAGAAGGTGATCAGGTCGAAGTCCTCGCCGGGGAAGTCGTCGGCGCCCGCCACCTCGAACGACACCCGGTCGGCCACGCCCTGCTCCGCCGCGATCCGGCGAGCCGCCGCCACGGACGGCCGGTGGAAGTCGAAGCCGGTGAAGCGGGAGTGGGGGAAGGCCCGCGCCATCAGCGCCGTGGAGTAGCCGAAGCCGCACCCGACGTCCGCCACCGTGCCGCCGCGCTCCAGCTTCTCCACCACGCCGTCCAGCGCGGCCAGCCACTCCGGCACCAGCGCCGCCGTGTAGCCGGGGCGGAAGAACTTGGCGGTGCCCTCGAACAGCGCCGGCCCGTGTTCCTCCCAGCCGATGCCCGCACCCGTGCGGAATGCCTCCAGGAGGCTGTCCTCGGTGGCGTACAGCGCCTGGAGCACGGTGAAGAAGCCGGCCGCGTAGCTGGGGAGCCCGGGGTCGGCGAGGACCGCGGCGTGCTCGTCCGGCAGCAGGTAGGTGTCGCCGTCCACCGCGTGGACGACGTACGCGCCGGCCACCTGGGCCGCCAGCCACTCCCGGACGTACCGCTCGGCCAGCCCGGTGCGGGCGGCGAGTTCCGCGGAGGTCAGCGGGCCGGCGCCGGCCATCGCCCGGTACAGCCCGAGCCGGTCGCCGAGGGAGGTGCACAGGCCCGCGACCGCGGCACCGGCGTCGGTGATCACGCGCTCCATGAACGCGTCCACCCGGTCCTGCCGGAGGGTCCCGCCGTCGCCCGCGGCGCCCGGCGCGGCCGGTGCGGCGACCGCCATGGCCGTCACCTCCTCGCCTCACTGACTCCACTGCACCAGCTCCGGCCGCCGCCGCGCCATACGCGGTTCCCCGTATACGTGCGGCGGGCCGGGCACCGGCGGCCGACACTGGGAACGAGGAGGTGTTGGGTGATGCGCAAGATGATCGACTGCCGGGAACACCCCAGTGAGACGCACTGCAGCCTCGTCCTGATCGGCGAGGAGGAGGAAGTGCTCCGTGCCGCCACCGAGCACGCGATCTCCGTGCACGGCCACACGGACAGCCCCGAACTGCGCGAACAGCTCCGGAAGGCCCTCAAGAACGAGGTGCCGCAGCCGGCCTGAGCCACCGGGGGAGCGGTGGGCGGTGCCCGGCCGTCCCATGGGCGGCCGGGCACCGCTGTGCCCGCCGGTACCCGCGTTCGGGCCCGCTGCGGTCGTCCGCCCGCGCCGCCCGGCGCAGGATCGTCCTGGGACGGACACCAAAGGACACCAAGGGCCACCAAGGGACACCAACTGGGAACGCACGGACGGGAGCGGACCGATGGCGGACGGCGCGGCGCACGGCGGTCCGGGCCGGGGCGCGGCCGACGACGACCGGCCGCGGCCGCGCCCCGGCCCGGACCGCCGGCACTTCCTCGGCGCCGCCACCGGGATCGCAGCCCTCGCCACCGGCCTGACCGGCTGCGACTTCCCGGCCGGCACCCCGCGCGGCCACCGCCCCGCGGACCCGCTCACCGCCGAGCGCACCCGCCCCGGCAGCCCCGGCTGGCGGCTGCGCGCCACCGGCCCGCCGGACGCCGTCGAGGGCTACCCGGACCGGGTGAGCGTGCTGCCCGGCGAGGAGTTCGGCCTGCACGTCTCCACCACCGCCCCCGGCTTCCGGATCTCCGCCTACCGGGTCGGCTGGTACGGCGGCGCCCAGGCCCGCCTGGTGTGGCGCTCGGACCGGCTCGCCGGGCGGCCCGGCCCGCCCCCGCGGCTGCGCGCGGACACCCGCACCGTGGAAGCCGGCTGGCCGCGCACCACCACCGTCCGCACCGACGGCTGGCCGCCCGGCGCCTATCTGCTCCGCCTCGACACCGACCACGGACACCAGCGGTACGTCCCGCTGACCGTCCGCTCGGCCGGCGCCGCGGGCCGCACCGTCCTGATGCACGCGGTGACGACCTGGCAGGCGTACAACGCCTGGGGTGGCCGCAGCCTCTACCACGGCCCGGACGGCTCCTACGCCACCCGCTCCCTGGCGGTCGGCTTCGACCGCCCCTACGACGCCACCGGCGCCGAGAAGTTCCTGGTGTACGAGCGCGCCCTGGTGGTCCTCGCCGAACGCCTGGGTCTGCCGCTCGCCTACACCACCTCCGTCGACGTCCACCGCGACCCGTCCGCGCTGCACGGCGCCACCGCCGTACTCTCCCTCGGCCACGACGAATACTGGACGCCGGAGCAGCGCGCCCACGTCACCCGCGCCCGCGACACCGGCACCAACGTCGCCTTCCTCGGCGCCAACGCCTGCTTCCGCCGGGTCCGCCTGGACGCCGGCCCGGGCGGCCCGCTGCGCACCGTGACCTGCTACAAGACCGACTACCGCGACGACCCCCGGTTCGCCGACCACCAGGACCCGCCCACCCACGACTTCCGCGCCCCGCCCGCCGCCGACCCGGAGTCCGCCCTGACCGGCGTCTTCTACGAGGGCTACCCCACAGACGCGCCCTACGTCGTGCACAACGCCGGCCACTGGCTCTTCGAGGGCACCGGCGTCCGCACCGGCGACGCCTTCCCGCACCTGGTCGGCGTGGAGTACGACCGGGTCACACCGGAGGCCCCGACCCCCGCCGCCCTGGAGATCGTCGCGCACTCGCCGCTGGTCTGCCAGGGCCGCGCCGGCCACGCCGACTCCGCCTACTACACCGTCCCCGGCGGCGCCGGCGTCTTCGCCACCGGCACCATGCGCTGGGTCGAGGCCCTCATGGCGGGCACCTCGGACCACGGCCGCGACCACGGCATGGACCGCCGTACCGGCGCGTTCGTCACCCGCACCACCGAGAACCTGCTGCACGCCTTCGCCGCGGGCCCGGCGGCCCGCCACCGCCCGGCACCACGGCCGAACGCCGCCCGGGTCTACGGGAGTTGAGCCGGGCGCGAGACCGGCACCGTACCGCTGGGCGCCCGCCACCCCTTGCTCGGCCGAGCAAACCCCGCTACCGTCTTGCTCATGCAAGCAAAAAACAGCACGGACAAGCAAAAGGCGGCACGCAAGGCCAAGCCCTCCTTCACGGAGACCGGGCGTCGCGCGCAGATCGTCGCCGCGGCGATCGACGTCGTCGCCGAGGTCGGGTATCACCGGGCCTCGTTCGCGAAGATCGCCGAGCGCGCCGGGCTGAGCAGCACCGGGATGATCTCGTACCACTTCGACGGGCGGGACGACCTGATGCGCGAGCTCGTCGCCGAGGTCCTGCGGCTCGCGGAGGGGTACCTCCGCCCCCGCATCGAGGCCCACGAGAGCTACGCGGCCCGGCTGCGCGCCTCCATCGAGGGCAACCTCGACCTGTTCGCCGAGTACCCGCGCCACCTCTCGGCGATCACCGAGGTCCTCTCCAACCTCCGCGGCGGCGACCCCGGCATGGTCGCCTTCCTGGAGACCACGGAGGCGAACCTCGCCGTCCAGGTGGAGCAGCTCCGCAAGGCACAACGCACCGGCGAGTTCCGCGACTTCGACCCGTGGGTGATGGTGCGGGCGATCCGTGCCGCCATCGACGACGTGGTGCGCCGGGCCGGCCACGATCCCGAGCTCGACGTACGGGCCGCCGGCCGGGAGCTGGCGGACCTCTTCGACCACGCCACCAGGAGAACGCCATGACCACAGCCGACACGGGGGAGCACACCATGGCCACGCGCCCGGTACCACGGACCGCCCCGGACGAGCCCGCCGCGGCGGCCGCCCGGGCCCGCACGGCACGGTTGCGCCGGCGGCTCGCCGCACAGCTGCTCTTCGAGCTCGTCCTGCCGCTCGGCTCCTACTACGGGCTGCGCGCGGCCGGCCTGGGCCAGTGGCTCGCGATGGCCGTCGGCGGCGTGCTGCTGCTGCCGTGGATCGTCCACGGCATGGTGCGGCGGCGCCGGGTGGAGGCGATGGCGGTGTTCACGCTGAGCCTGGTGGTGGTCGGCACGCTGCTGACGCTGGTCACCGGCAGCCCGCGGGTGATCATGATCCGGGACAGCTGGGTGACCGCCGCGATCGGGCTGTGGGTGCTCGGCACGCTGCTCACCCGGCGGCCGTTCATCATGACCGCCTCGCGCGGCATCGTCATCGCCAAGGTCGGCGAGGCCGGACTGGTCGAGTGGGAGGCGCGGTGGGACGCGGAGCCGGTGTTCCGTCACCACCTGCGGCTGGTCACCGCGGTGTGGGGCGCGGTCTTCCTGCTCGACGCGGTGCTGCGGGTGGTGCTGGCCTACACGATCCCGGTGGACGCCTTCCCGCTCGCCGGCACCGTGCTCTGGCTGGCGCTCCTCGGCACCCTGCTGACCTGGCACAACTGGTACATAACTCGCCACGGCATGAAGCTCTAGCCGAGCCGCGGTCGCCCGAAGCTGATCTCATCCATCCCAGTCATTGCATAAAACTGCCGCTATCCGTATAGTCATGCCATCGAGAAGGAGGGTCCAGCGGCCATGACGGTACGAGCAGCAGTCGCGGGTGCGAGCGGGTACGCGGGGGGCGAGCTCCTGCGCCTGCTCCTGGGGCACCCGGAGGTCGAGATCGGCGCGGTGACCGGGCACTCCAACGCGGGGCAGCGTCTGGGTACGCTCCAGCCGCACCTGGCCCCGCTCGCCGACCGCGAGCTGGCGGCCACCACGCCCGAGGCGCTGGCCGGCCACGACGTGGTCTTCCTGGCGCTGCCGCACGGCCGGTCCGCGGCGGTCGCCGAACAGCTCGGCCCCGAGGTGCTGGTGGTGGACTGCGGCGCGGACTTCCGGCTGAAGGACGCCGCCGACTGGGAGGCGTTCTACGGCTCACCGCACGCCGGCACCTGGCCGTACGGCCTCCCGGAGCTGCCCGGCGGCCGCGCGGCGCTGGCGGGGGCCAAGCGCATCGCGGTCCCGGGCTGCTATCCCACCGCCGTCTCGCTCGCGCTCTTCCCGGCCTACGCCGCCGGCCTCGCCGAACCGGAGGCCGTGATCGTCGCGGCGTCCGGCACCTCCGGCGCGGGCAAGGCCCTCAAACCGCACCTGCTCGGCTCCGAGGTCATGGGCTCGATGAGCCCGTACGGCGTCGGCGGCGGGCACCGGCACACCCCGGAGATGATCCAGAACCTCAGCGCCGCGGCCGGCGAGCGGGTCACGGTGTCCTTCACCCCGACGCTGGCGCCGATGCCCCGCGGCATCCTCGCCACCTGCTCGGCCCGGGTCCGGCCCGGCGCGGACGCCGAGGCGGTCCGCGCCGCGTACGAGAAGGCGCTGGCCGGCGAGCCGTTCGTCCGGCTGCTGCCCGAGGGGCAGTGGCCTGCCACCGCCGCCGTGTACGGCTCCAACGCCGTGCAGATCCAGGTGGCCCTCGACCCGGCGGCCGGCCGGATCATCGCGATCAGCGCCCTCGACAACCTGACCAAGGGAACCGCGGGCGGCGCGGTCCAGAGCATGAACATCGCCCTCGGCCTCCCCGAGGACATGGGACTTTCCACGATGGGAGTGGCGCCGTGAGTGTGACGGCAGCGAAGGGATTCCTCGCGGCGGGCGTCGCCGCCGGGATCAAGGAGAACGGCAGCGCCGATCTCGCCCTGGTGGTCAACAGCGGGCCGCGCCTGGCCGCCGCCGGCGTGTTCACCTCGAACCGCGTCAAGGCCGCGCCGGTCCTGTGGTCCGAGCAGGTCCTCAAGGGCGGCCGGGTCTCCGCGGTGATCCTCAACTCCGGTGGCGCCAACGCCTGTACGGGCCCGCTCGGCTTCCAGGACACCCACGCGACCGCCGAGAAGGTCGCCGAGGTGCTCGACGGCCACAGCGCCGCCGAGGTCGCGGTGGCCTCCACCGGCCTGATCGGCGTGCGGCTCCCGATGGACAAGCTGCTGACCGGGGTTGAGAAGGCCGCCGCCGAACTCACCGGCCACGGCGGCGAGAAGGCCGCGATCGCCATCAAGACCACCGACAGCGTCCACAAGACCGCGCAGGTCACCAAGGACGGCTGGACGGTCGGCGGGATGGCCAAGGGCGCCGGCATGCTCGCCCCGGGCCTGGCCACCATGCTCGCGGTGCTGACCACCGACGCCGACGTGCCGGCCGGGCAGCTGGACGCCGCGCTGCGCGCCGCCACCCGCACCACCTTCGACCGGGTCGACTCCGACGGCTGCATGTCCACCAACGACACCGTGCTGCTGCTCGCCTCCGGCGCCTCCGGCGTCGTCCCGGACGGGGACGCGTTCGCCGAGGCGGTGCGCGAGGTCTGCGACGACCTGGCTCGGCAGCTGATCGGCGACGCCGAGGGCGCCAGCAAGGACATCCGCATCGAGGTGATCAACGCCGCGAGCGAGGACGACGCGGTCGAGGTGGGCCGCTCCATCGCCCGCAACAACCTGCTCAAGTGCGCCCTCCACGGCGAGGACCCCAACTGGGGCCGGGTGCTCTCCGCCATCGGCACCACCTCCGCCGCCTTCGACCCGGACCGGCTCAACGTCGCGATCAACGACGTCTGGGTCTGCCGGAACGGCTCGGTCGGCGAGGACCGGGAGCTGGTGGACATGCGCTACCGCGAGGTGCGGATCACCGCCGACCTCGCCGCCGGCACCGAGTCCGCGGTGATCTGGTCCAACGACCTGACCGCCGACTACGTCCACGAGAACAGCGCGTACTCGTCATGAAGCGCGTACTTCTCATGACCGGAACCGCCGCGCACCCGCGCGTACCCGGCGGACACCCCACGGAGCGGAACGAGGCCGCCGCATGACCGCCCGCAAGCACACCGCGCTCCCCAAGGCCCGCACCCTCATCGAGGCGCTGCCCTGGCTGACCCGGCACCACGGCAAGACGGTGGTGATCAAGTTCGGCGGCAACGCGATGGTGGACGACGAGCTCAAGCGCGCCTTCGCCCAGGACGTGGTCTTCCTGCGGCACGCCGGACTGCGCCCGGTCGTGGTCCACGGCGGCGGCCCGCAGATCAGCGCTCAGCTCGAACTCCTGGGCCTGGACTCGGAGTTCAGGAGCGGCCTGCGGGTCACCTCACCCGAGGCGATGAACGTCGTCCGGATGGTGCTGGCCGGCCAGGTCCAGCGCGAGCTGGTCGGCCTGCTCAACGAGCACGGCCCGCTGGCCGTCGGCATGACCGGCGAGGACGCCCGGCTGATGTCCGCCACCAAGCACTACGCGGACGTCGACGGCGAACGGGTCGACCTCGGCCGGGTCGGCGAGATCACCGCCATCGACCCCGGCGCGGTGCAGGCGCTGCTCGACGACGGCCGGATCCCGGTGATCTCGTCGGTGGCCCGCAGCAGCGACGACGGCGACACCTCCGGCGTCTTCAACGTCAACGCCGACACCGCCGCCGCGGCCCTGGCGGCCGCACTCGGCGCGGAGACCCTGATGGTGCTCACCGACGTCGAGGGCCTCTACGAGGACTGGCCGAACAGCGACGAGGTGATCTCCCGGCTCACCGCGAGCCAACTGGAGAAGCTGCTGCCCGACCTGGCCAGCGGCATGGTCCCGAAGATGCGGGGCTGTCTGCACGCCGTCCGCAACGGCGTGCGCAACGCCCGGGTCATCGACGGGCGGGTCCAGCACTCGATCCTGCTGGAGATCTTCACCGACGAGGGCATCGGCACGATGGTGGTCCCGGACCCGGACCCGGTCCCGGCGCAGCCCACCGACCCGCACGGCGACCACGGACACCACACCGCGGAGGGGACGGCATGAGCACCGGCACGGCGGCGGACACCCCGGCCACCCAGGGCACGGCGAACGGCCACGGCCCGGTCACCAACGAGGCACTGACCCGGCGCTGGCAGGGCGCCCTGATGCACAACTTCGGCACCCCCCGCCTCCCGCTCGTCCGCGGCGAGGGCGTCACCGTCTGGGACGCCGACGGCAACGCCTACCTCGACTTCCTCGGCGGGATCGCGGTCAACGCGCTGGGCCACGCCCACCCCGCGGTGGTCCGCGCGGTCTCCGACCAGGTCGCCACCCTCGGCCATGTGTCGAACTTCTTCTCCAGCGAGCCGACCGTGGCCCTCGCCGAGCGCCTGCTCGCGCTCGCCGGGCGGCCCGGCCGGGTCTACTTCTCCAACTCCGGCGCCGAGGCCAACGAGGCCGCCTTCAAGATCGGCCGGCTGACCGGCCGTACCCATGTCGTCTCCGCCGCCGGCGGCTTCCACGGCCGCACCATGGGCGCCCTGGCCCTCACCGGCCAGCCCGCCAAGCAGGACCCGTTCCGCCCGCTGCCCGGCGACGTCGAGCACGTCCCGTACGGCGACGCGGACGCCCTCCGGGCCGCCGTCACCACCGACACCGCCTTCGTCATCCTGGAGCCCGTCCAGGGCGAGAACGGCGTGATCGTCCCGCCGCCCGGCTACCTCAAGGCGGCCCGGGAGATCACCGCCGCCACCGGCACCCTGCTGGTCGTCGACGAGATCCAGACCGGCATCGGCCGCACCGGGCACTGGCTGCACTCCGCGGCCCAGGGCGTCGACGCCGACATCGTCACCCTCGCCAAGGGCCTCGGCGGCGGCCTCCCCATCGGCGCCACCCTCGCCTTCGGCCCGGCCGCCGACCTGCTCACCCCCGGCTCGCACGGCTCGACGTTCAGCGGCAACCCGGTCGTCTGCGCCGGCGCCCTCGCCGTCCTGGACACCATCGAGGCGGACGGCCTCCTCGACCACGTCCGGCGGGCCGGCGCGCGGCTGCGGGCCGGAATCGCGGCCCTGGAGCACCCGTTGGTCGGCCAGGTCCGCGGCGCCGGCCTGCTCCTCGGTATCGTCTTGACCGGGCCCCTCGCGCCACAGGTACAGCAGGCGGCCCAGGACGCGGGCCTTCTGGTCAACGCGGTCGCGCCGGACGTCATCCGGCTCGCCCCGCCCCTGATCGTCTCCGACGAACAGGTGGAGACCTTCCTCCAGAAGCTCCCCGGGGTCCTTACGAGGGCCGAGGAATCGGCCGACGGGGAACGATGATCCGGAGACTGACGCAACGATGACCGAGCCGCAGGACAACGACTCGCCGCACAACAGCGGCCCGGCCGTACCGCAGACCCGCACCGCCCGCCACCGCCGGATCGTGGACATCCTCAACCGGCAGCCGGTCCGCTCCCAGAGCCAGCTCGCCAAGCTGCTCGCCGACGACGGCCTCTCCGTCACCCAGGCGACGCTCTCCCGCGACCTGGACGAGCTGGGCGCGGTGAAGATCCGCAACACCGGCGGCGAGCTGATCTACGCGGTACCGAGCGAGGGCGGCGACCGCAAGCCGCGCGCCCCGCTCGGGGAGTCCGCCAAGGAGGAGCGGATGCGCCGCCTCGCCGGCGAACTCCTCATCTCCGCCGAGGCGTCCGCCAATCTCGTCGTCCTGCGCACCCCACCGGGCGCCGCCCAGTTCCTGGCCTCCGCCATCGACCAGGCGGAGCTGCACGACATCCTCGGCACCATCGCCGGCGACGACACCCTCCTCCTCATCAGCCGCGCTCCGTCCGGCGGACAGGAGCTCGCGGACCACCTGCTGCGGCTGGCCGAGAAGGAGGGCCGCGGGGCCCCGTAACCCACCCGCCACAGCCGTCACACCCCGTGCGTGCATAGCTGCATATAGTGACCGAGGGTCCGGTCGCGGACCCCGTGCTCGCCGCCGCGCGAGCCGCCGCCGTACGGGCGGACGCCGCGGAAGCGCGGCCTCCGCACCCTCGACTGCGTCGGCCGGGGCCGGTCCGCAGGAAGGAGCACGGGACAGTGAAGCCTCAGCGGAAGGCCGGACCGCGCACCAGCACTCTCGGGGCGGCGGCGGTGTGCGGCGCCCTCGTCCTCACGGCCTGCGGTTCGGGCGGCGGGGCGGGCCCCTCACACAGCCCGTCCGCCCCCTCCCAGAGCGCGTCGGCCACCGGCGCGGCCGGGATCGCCTGCGGCAAGGCGGCCACCCTGCACGCCTCCGGCTCGACGGCCCAGCAGTACGCGATGAAGTACTGGATCACGACGTACACAAAAGCCTGCCCCGGCACCAGGATCACCTACGACGGCAACGGCTCGGGCGCCGGCCAGGACGACTTCCTGAGCGGCCGCACTGCCTTCGCGGGCTCGGACTCCCCGCTCGACGACGACCAGGTGACCCGGTCGAAGAAGGTCTGCTCGGACGGCGGCCGCGCCATCCACCTGCCGCTCGTCGGCGGCCCGATCGCCCTCGCCTTCCACCTCCCCGGCATCGACCGGCTGGTCCTCGACGGCCCCACCCTCGCCAAGATCTTCGACGGCCGGATCACCCGCTGGAACGACCCGGCGATCACCGGGCTCAACAAGGGCACCAACCTGCCCCCGACCCCCATCCGGACCTTCCACCGCTCCGACTCCTCCGGCACGACGGACAACTTCACGGCGTATCTCGCCGCCGCCGGCCAGAGCGCCTGGCCGTATCCGCACGCCAAGGAGTGGCCGGCGAAGGGCGGCGACGCGGCCAAGGGCTCCGCGGACCTCGCCGCCCAGGTGCAGCGGACCACCGGCGCCCTCGGCTATGTCGAGCTCCCCTACGCGGTCGACCGGATGCTGCGCACGATCTCCGTCGACACCGGCGCGCCGACCCCCGCCGACCCCAACGTGACCTCGGCGTCGCACGCCATCGCCGGCGCCAGGACCGTCAACACCGGCCATGACGTCACGCTCCGGCTCGCCTACGACACCAAGGTCCCCGGTGCCTACCCGATCGACGTGGTCACCTACGAGATCGTCTGCGACAAGGGCAACAAGCCGGAGACCTGGCCCGCCACCAAGGCGTTCCTGACGTACATGGCGAGCCGGAAGGGCCAGGAGAACCTGAGCTTCCAGGGGTACGCGACGCTCCCGGCCGCCGTCGTGGACAAGGTCCGCACCGAGATCGCCGCCCTGCCGTGAAGCTCGCCGGCGCCCGCCACGGGAGCGTCGGTCAGGTGATCTTCCAGACGATCGCGTCGAGGAACTGCTTGGTGACCGGGTCGAGTACCTCGCCGTGGCCCGTGGCGCCCCTGCCGGGCAGCTTGCCCGTGGCCCCGACGAAGCCGAGCAGACTGACGGTCACGTTGCCGGTCGCGCCGTCGAGGAGGAAGGCGACGTCCTGTCCCGGTCTGCCATCCCAATGAAAGCTGCCCCCGGTGGACGGGACGAAGACGGATGCCCCGCGCCAGGTGCCGTCCAACTGGTCGGCGCCGCCGGGAACGGAGTCGATGGTCATGTTGACGAACTGAGTCCTGCTGGGGTCCGACTCGACCGTGAGTTTCACATCGGCATTGAATTTAGCGGCGTCCGTCGCGCTCTCGGCAGCCCTGTCCTCGACACTCATGCCACCACGTCCTTACTTTTACCGTCGCCTCCGGGATATGGAGGATGTCGGCCTCATCATGCGGCAGCACCGGCGGTCAGGCGTATCCGCCGGAAGAGTGTCGTTCGCGCATCGCTCGACGACAGCGAGGTTCATGAGTTCATGGCAGCATTTCGACGCGGAACATGATGCTGTTGGTCTTGGGCGGCTGATCGTCGTAGTCGATGTTTACGCGTATACCGTCCGCCCTGGCCAATGTCAGCAGCCAGAACATCGCCTGCCGCGCCGGGAGGTTGCCGGGCCCGCCAGGCTCTCCCGTGGGATCGCCCCGCAACGGGAAGCCGAAGGCTCGGTTTGGTTCGCTGTCCAGCCTGACGATGACGTCCACGTCGATGTGGTCATTCGGCGGGCCCCATCCTTCGGAGTCATTCACGCGCAGAAAAGTTACGCTGCCACTGGCTTTCTGAACAGTCATGGGATTTCCCTCCAGCTCAACATATGGCCGTCTGGGCCAGGTCCCGGCCTTGTGTTGTCGCGATTTCGGGAGTTCGAACCAGGCTTTGTAAAGATTCAGGTATTCGGTACCCGTATCCGTGAGCTCGGCGAATTCCTTGGGATGAAACGCGTACCCGGGCAGATCGCCGGGCAGAGGAGCGTCAGTCGAGGTGCATCCAGACCGCTTGACGGGGTCAGGGAGCTGTGCCGGGTCATCGCAGTGACCCCTCTGGGCTTGCTGGTTGGCGCGGAGTCCGTTCTCAGTCTGGCACCGGCAGGAGCCAGGGACAACGAGCCTTCTGTCTGCGTCTGTGACAAACGGTGACGCGATGCGGATGCAGGTACGGCAGTACGGCAGAGGCCCTGCCTCCAGTGATGGAGACAGGGCCTCTGAGCTGGGCCTGAGCCCTTGCTGCACCGTCGGGACGACAGGATTTGAACCTGCGACCCCTTGACCCCCAGTCAAGTGCGCTACCAAGCTGCGCCACGTCCCGGTGCCGCGTTCCGACCGGAGAGTCCCGGTCGGGGCGTGCAGACAGAAAAATACCCTGTCCCGGCCGCTGAATCCAAAGCGGGCCCCTTCCCGGGCGCTGCCGAGCCTCCCGGCGGGCCCGCGATGACCGTGTTTCGGGATGAAATATGGCGACAAAGGTGCAGAAAGCGACGAAGGTGCACGCGTCGCGCGCCATCGAGGTGCGGCGGGTGTGCGGCCCGCCGGAGGGGCGGACGGCTCGCTGGAGCTGACGGGGGAGGGGTGGGTGGCATTCCGGGACGGGTCTCCGTGCTGACGGCAGGGTGCCGGCCTGGGCTTTCCGTGCTCGTTGACGAAGCATACGGGGGAATGCATACTTATACCGAGCAGTGTATGCATCGTAAGGAGAGACTCATGACCGAGCGTGTCGTACTCGCCTACTCGGGCGGCCTTGACACCTCCGTCTGCATCGGCTGGATAGCCGAGGAGACGGGTGCGGAGGTCATCGCCGTCGCCGTGGACGTCGGCCAGGGCGGCGAGGACCTGGACGTCATCCGCAAGCGCGCGCTCGCCTGCGGTGCCGTGGAGGCCGAGGTCGCCGACGCCAAGGACGAGTTCGCCGAGCAGTACTGCCTTCCGGCGATCAAGGCCAACGCCCTCTACATGGACCGGTACCCGCTGGTCTCTGCGCTGTCCCGGCCGGTCATCGTCAAGCACCTGGTCGCCGCGGCCGCGAAGCACGGCGCGACCACGGTCGCCCACGGATGCACCGGCAAGGGGAACGACCAGGTTCGGTTCGAGGCCGGTATCGCCTCCCTCGCCCCCGGCCTGACGTGCATCGCCCCCGTCCGCGACTACGCGATGACCCGGGACAAGGCCATCGCCTTCTGCGAGGCGAAGGACCTCCCGATCGCGACCACCAGGAAGTCGCCGTACTCCATCGACCAGAACGTCTTCGGGCGGGCCGTGGAGACCGGCTTCCTGGAGGACATCTGGAACGCGCCGGTCGAGGACGTCTACGAGTACACCCAGGACCCCGCCGTCCCACGGGAGCCCGACGAGGTCGTCATCACCTTCGAGGCGGGCGCGCCGGTCGCCCTCGACGGCAGGCCGGTCACCGTCCTGGAGGCCGTCCAGCAGCTCAACGAGCGGGCCGGGGCACAGGGCGTCGGCCGGATCGACATGGTCGAGGACCGGCTGGTCGGCATCAAGTCCCGCGAGGTGTACGAGGCGCCGGGCGCGCTCGCCCTGATCACCGCGCACCAGGAGCTGGAGAACGTCACCGTCGAGCGTGAACTGGCCCGCTACAAGCGGCAGGTCGAGCAGCGCTGGGGCGAACTGGTCTACGACGGCCTGTGGTTCTCGCCGCTCAAGCGGGCCCTGGACGGCTTCGTCGAGGAGGCCAACGCGGCCGTCTCCGGCGACATCCGGATGACGCTGCACGGCGGCCGCGCGGTGGTCACCGGCCGGCGCTCCGAGCAGTCGCTGTACGACTTCGGCCTCGCCACCTACGACACCGGCGACACGTTCGACCAGTCGTTCTCCAAGGGCTTCATCGAGCTCTTCGGCATGTCGAGCAGGATCGCCGCGCGGCGCCGCCTGGCCGGCGGAGCCTGACGCGACCTGGTGTAGTACACCCCAACCCCGCCGGCGGGCAGCCGGCCACCACTCCCTCCACCAAGGAGCAGCACAAGTGAGCAACGGCAACACCGGTGACGTCCGGCTCTGGGGCGGACGGTTCGCGGACGGCCCGGCCGAGGCCCTGGCGAAGCTGTCGGCCTCGGTGCACTTCGACTGGCGCCTGGCCCCGTACGACATCGCCGGCTCGCGCGCCCACGCCCGCGTGCTCCACAAGGCGGGCCTGCTCACCGAGGACGAGCTGGCGCGGATGCTCGACGGGCTGGACCGGCTCGAAGTCGACGTAGCCGCCGGCGAGTTCGTGGGCACCGTCGCCGACGAGGACGTGCACACCGCCCTGGAGCGCGGGCTGCTGGAGCGGCTCGGCCCGGACCTCGGCGGCAAGCTGCGGGCCGGCCGGTCCCGTAACGACCAGGTCGCCACGCTGTTCCGGATGTATCTGCGCGACCACGCCCGGATCATCGGCGGGCTGCTCGCCGACCTCGAAGAGGCGCTGATCGGTCTCGCCGAGGCGCACCCGGACGTCGCCATGCCGGGCCGCACCCACCTCCAGCACGCCCAGCCGGTGCTCTTCGCCCACCACGTGCTCGCCCACGTCCAGGCGCTGTCCCGGGACGCGGAGCGGCTGCGGCAGTGGGACGAGCGGACCGCGGTCTCGCCGTACGGGTCCGGTGCGCTGGCCGGCAGCAGCCTCGGCCTGGACCCGGAGGCGGTCGCCGCGGACCTCGGCTTCGAGCGCGGCTCGGCGGGCAACTCCATCGACGGCACGGCCGCGCGGGACTTCGTCGCGGAGTTCGCCTTCATCACCGCGATGATCGGCGTCGACCTCTCCCGGATCGCCGAGGAGGTGATCGTCTGGAACACCAAGGAGTTCTCCTTCGTGACCCTGCACGACGCCTTCTCCACCGGCTCGTCGATCATGCCGCAGAAGAAGAACCCGGACATCGCCGAACTGGCGCGGGGCAAGTCCGGGCGTCTGATCGGCAATCTGACGGGGCTGCTGGCGACGCTGAAGGCGCTGCCGCTCGCGTACAACCGCGACCTCCAGGAGGACAAGGAGCCGGTCTTCGACTCCTGCGACCAACTGGAGGTGCTGCTCCCGGCGTTCACCGGGATGATGGCCACCCTGACCGTCAACCGCGCGCGGATGGCGGAGCTGGCGCCGGCCGGTTTCTCGCTCGCCACCGACATCGCCGAGTGGCTGGTCAAGCAGGGCGTGCCGTTCCGGGTGGCGCACGAGGTGGCCGGCGCGTGCGTCAAGGAGTGCGAGGCGCACGGCATCGAGCTGGACGAGCTCACCGACGAGCAGTTCGCCAGGATCTCCCCGCATCTGACGCCCGAGGTCCGCGGCGTCCTCGACGTCCCCGGCGCGCTCGCCGCGCGCGACGGCCGCGGCGGTACCGCGCCGTCGGCGGTGGCGGTGCAGCTCGCCGAGCTGCGGGCGGACCTGGTGCGGCAGCAGGAGTGGGCCGCGGCGAAGAAGTGACGGCAAGCGGCCAGTGAGGGCGGTCCCCGACCCGGGGGCCGCCCTTGTTTTTGCCTTTCGCCTCCGTCTTTCGCCGAAAAGAGTGAGACATTCATGTCTCATTCGGGTACTCTGTGTCTCATGGCCGTGGATCGAGAACGCGTACTCGCCGAAGCAGCCGCGCTGCTCTCGCGCCGCGCGACGACGCCGATGGACGAGATCGCCCGCGCCGCGGGCATCAGCCGGGCGACCCTGCACCGGCACTTCGCCGGCCGAGACGCGCTGATCAGAGCCCTGGAGGAGCACGGCATCGAGCGGTTCGCCCGGGCCATGGACGCCGCCCGGCTCGACGAGGGGGACGCCGCCGGGGCGCTGCGCCGGCTGGTCCGCGAGGCCCAGCCGGTCGCCGGCGTGCTGGCCTTCCTCTTCACCGAGAACCAGCTCTTCGAGAGCGGCCCGGTCAACGCCGGCTGGGCCCGGCTCGACGCCCGGCTCGCCGCGCTGTTCCGCCGTGGGCAGGAGGACGGGGACTTCCGGGTCGACCTCGGCACGGCCTGGCTGACCGAGGCGTTCTACGGCCTCCTGGGCGCCGGCGCCTGGGCGGTGCACGAGGGCCGCCTCGCGCGCGGCGACCTCGACCACTCGATCGCCGAGCTGCTGCTCGGCGGCATCCGACGGAGCATGGAGAAATGAGCGATCCCATAGCCACCGGGCAGGCCGGTCCGGCCGCGGCGCGGGCCGGTTCGGCCCATGTGGACGAACAGCCCCGGCCGGGCCGCTGGCTGGCGCTCTCGGTCCTCGTCCTGGCGGTCCTGCTGGTCGGCGTCGACGCCACCGTCCTCGGGCTCGCCACCCCGTTCCTGAGCGAGGATCTGAAGCCGTCCGGCACCCAGTTGCTGTGGATCGGCGATGTCTACTCCTTCGTCATCGCCGGCCTGCTGGTCTCCATGGGCAGCCTCGGCGACCGGATCGGCCGGAAGAAGCTGCTGCTCATCGGTTCGGTGGCGTTCGGCGCGCTGTCGGTGCTCGCGGCCTACGCCGGCACCCCGGAGATGATGATCGCCGCCCGGGCCCTGCAGGGCGTGGCCGGTGCGACGCTGATGCCGTCCACGCTCGCACTGATCCGCAACCTCTTCCACGACCCCAGGGAACGCAGCCTGGCGATCGGCATCTGGGGCGCCATGGCCTCGGCCGGTACGGCGGTCGGGCCGGTCCTCGGCGGCTTCCTGCTCGGCCACTTCTGGTGGGGCTCGGTCTTCCTGATCAACCTTCCGGTGATGGCGCTGCTGGTCGTCGTCGGCGCCAAGGTGATCCCGGAGTCCCGCAATCCGGACCCCGGCCCGTGGGACGTCCCCAGCGTCCTGCTCTCGCTGGTGGGCATCGTCGGCGTCGTCTACGCCGTCAAGGAGGCGGCGGTGCACGGCTTCCGCTGGGACATCGGCCCGGCCGCCGTGATCGGCGCGCTCGCCCTGCTGCTGTTCGTCCGCCGCCAGCTCACCCTCGACTCGCCGCTGCTGAACATGAAGCTCTTCCAGCACCGGGGCTTCTCCGGCGCGGTCCTGGCCGATCTGCTGACCATCCTCGGGCTGTCCGGACTGGTCTTCTTCCTCTCGCAGTTCCTCCAGATGGTGCAGATGCGCTCGCCGTTCAACGCCGGCCTGGTCGAACTCCCGGCCGCGGTGGGCGCGGTGGGCGCCGGCCTGGCCGCCGGCTGGGTCGCCCGGCGGCTGTCGGTGCGGCTGGTGGTGGCCGGCGGCCTCGCGGTGGTCGGCCTCTCGCTCGCCGGCTGCACGATCCTGCACGGCGACACCGGCACCCTCGCGCTGTGCAGCATCCTCTTCGTCGTGGGCATCGGCGCCGGCTTCGCCTTCACGGTCACCGCCGACGTCATCCTCTCCAGCGTGCCCAAGGAGGAGGCCGGCGCCGCCTCCGCGGTCTCCGAGACCGCCTACGAACTCGGCGCCGCGCTCGGCATCGCCCTGCTGGGCTCCATCGTCACCAGCATCTACCAGGGCTTCGCCACCCCCGCGGGCGTGCCCGGACCCGCCGCCGACGCCGCCCGCGCCTCGCTGGGCGGCGCCGTGGACACCGCCGCCCGCCTCCCCGCCGAGCAGAGCGCCGCCCTGCTGAAGGCCGCTCAGGACTCCTTCGTCAGCGGCGTGGACACCGCGGCCGGAGTGGGCGCGGTGGTGCTGCTGGGCGCCGCGGTGGCCGCGTGGTTCCTGCTGCGCGGCCAGGAGCTGGCCGACAGCGCGCCGCCGCGGCCCGCGGCGGACGCCGAGACCGCCCCGCCGCTCCGGCCCGGGCACCCGTAAGGGCCCACCCGGCACACGAACGAGGGACACCGTCCCGCACCCTGCCCCCGCCCAGGCGTGTCCCGTGGATCGCGACCGCGCGCACCGGCCATGATCCACAGGACACGCCCCTGGGGGCGACCGTCCCCTGCCGTTCATGCCCGGTACGCGTCGTGGTGGCCGGTTGTCCCGCGCGGCTCGTTTGACTCTCCCGTCGTCCCCCCAACGGTCGGACCCGCTCAGGAGAGTGACGAGTGCGCGACATCGGACGACGGTCCTTCGTAACCGCCGCGGGGGCGATGGCCACCGCCAGCGCGATCGGCAGCAACGCCTACGCCACCGGCCACGCCCGCGACGCCGCAACGGCCGACGAGTACGTCGACGTCCAGCTGCTCAACATCACCGATCTGCACGGTTATCTGCAGGGCGCCCCCGGCGCCAACTCCGTCATCACCGGCGCCGGCGGCAAGCGCTACACCGTCGGCGGCGTCGCCTACATGGCCGCCCACCTGGAGCGGCTGCGCGCCGGACGGCGCAACTCCTTCTTCTTCGCCCCCGGCGACCTCTTCTCCGGCTGGGAGTTCGACGCCGCCGCCTTCGCCGACGAGCCGACCATCGAGGCCCTCAACGCGCTGGGCCTGGACTTCGCGTCGGCCGGCAACCACGAGTTCGACAAGTCGGCGGTCTTCCTGCGCGAGCACATGGAACGCGGCCGGCCGTTCCCGGAGGCCGGCCGGGACGACTCCTTCACCGACTCCACCGGCCACCGCTTCCGCGGCGCGAACTTCCCCTACTACAGCGCCAACATGGTCTGGCACGACACCGGCCGGCGGCTGCTGCCGCCCTACAACATCGTGCACGTGGACGCCGGTCACGGCCGCCGGCTGCCGCTCGGCTTCATCCATCTGACCGCCATCGGCACCGAGTCCTTCCCGGGCTCCTACCAGCCCGGACTGCGCACCCTGGACGAACTGGAGACCGCCAACCGCTGTGCGGCCGCCCTCAAGAGACGGGGTGTCAACGCGATCGTCCTCAGCATGCACGACGGTGCGGTAGCCGGCGGCGACTTCCAGAGCGGCAGCAACCCCTCAGGACCGGCCTACGAACTGGCGCTGCGCGTCACGCCCGACATCGACGCCATCGTCACCGGCCACTGGCACTGCGCCTTCACCATGATGCTGCCCGACCCCAAGGGCCGGCCCCGCCCGTTCGTCGAGGCCGGCTGCTACGGCCAGATCATCAACGAGATCAACCTGCGGCTGGACCCGTCCACCGGCAAGGTCGTCCGCGCCCTGACCACCTCCGTCAACCACCCCAACACCCGTGACGTGACGCCCGATCCGGAGCTGAAGTCGATCGCCGACTACTGGGCCGGCTACGGCGCCCGCCGCGCCCGCACCCGCATCGGCACCCAGACCGCCTCCTTCACCCGGCGCCGCAACGCGCTGGGGGAGTCCACCATGGGCAACCTCGTCGCCGACTGGGCGCTGTGGGCGGGCGGCCGGCCGCACGGCCCGATGGACGACCCCGGCGGGCACCGCAACGTCCCCGCCGAACTCGCCGTCATCGCGCTGGCCCCGCGGGTCGGCGCCGCGATCATCGCCGGCGACCTGGTACGTGACGAAGCGTCAGACGGCGCGGTCACCTTCGGACAGGCGTGGAGCGCGGTCGGCTACGGCGACCCGATCATGACCGTCACGGTCACCGGCCGGCAGATCCACGACGCCCTGGAACAGCAGTGGGCCCCCACCGCCGGCGGCGGCATCTCCTTCTCCCCGCTGGCCGTCTCCGGCAACGTCCGCTACACCTTCGACGCCTCCGGCCCGGCCGGGCACCGCATCGACCCCGACGAGATCCTCATCGACGGCCGGCCGCTCGACGTCTCCCGCCGCTACCGCCTCGCCGCGCCCTCGTACACCCTCATCAACCAGGACGGGTTCAGCGCCTTCACCGGCTTCACCGAACCCGTCCGGCACACCCGCGACTTCGAGAGCTTCATCGCCTACATCCGCACCAGACGGCGGCTCTCCCCGTCCGAACTCGACCGCGTCACGGCCCGCAACGGCCACCTCCCCGGCGCCCGCGTCGGCTCCGTCGCCGAGCACCAGCAGCTCCTCCGGCTCGATGCGACCCTGGTGCCGCGCCCGGAGGTCGCCCTGCGCACCGCGCTGACCGGCGACGCCGAGGGCCAGCGCGCACCCGGCGGCTTCCAGGTGCCCTGCTGACCGCCCGGTAGCGCCCGCACCGCAGGGCCGCGACCGAACGAGGGCCCCGTCCGGCTGCGGACGGGGCCCTCGTCATGCGCGGGGAGGCTCAGGCGGCGCGGGCCTTGGTGGCGTAGACGTCCACGTACTCCTGGCCGGACAGCTCCATGACGTCGCTCATCACCTCGTCGGTGACCGCCCGCAGGACGTAGCGGTCCCGGTCCATGCCCTCGTACCGCGAGAAGTCCAGCGGGGCACCGAACCGCACGGTCACCGGGGCGAGATGCGGGCGGCCCTTGCCGCCGGGCTGCACCTTGTCCGTGCCGATCATGGCGAAGGGGACGACCGGGGCGCCGGTCATCAGCGCGAGGCGGGCGACGCCGGTCCGGCCGCGGTACAGGCGGCCGTCGGGGGAGCGGGTGCCCTCCGGGTAGATGCCGAAGGCGTGGCCCTCGTCCAGGATCCGCCGGCCGGTCATCAGCGCCGCCACGCCGCCGTGCCCGCCGTCGCGGTCCACCGGGATCATCCCGGCGGTGGTGAAGAACCAGGCCATCAGCCGGCCCTTGATCCCCTTGCCGGTGACGTACTCGTCCTTGCCGATGAAGAACACCGGGCGCCTGACCACCAGGCTCAGGAAGATCGAGTCGATGAACGTGACGTGGTTGCCGGCCATGATGACCGGGCCGGTCTCCGGAATCCGCTCGACGCCCTCGACCTTCGGGCGGAACAGGACGCGCATCAGAAGTCCGAGGATCGCCTTCAGCACAATGCGGGACAACAGGCCCTCCGGGTCGTGATGGTCAGGTTCATGGCGGCGCAGCGCTCCGCAGCCCAGGACCATACTCGCGGGTCACTGCGGCGCGCACATCGGGTTCACCGGGCCGATACGCAGAGTTGACATGCGTTACTTCCATGTTCCGCGCGGTCTCCCTGCACGTCTCGCCGACATCACCCGTCCGTGCTTACGATCAGTGCCGTCCCGGGAGAGGTGCGCACACGCCTCGCGGGACACCTTGATACACCGGAAAGTCCCGGAACGCCCGGAACATCACCGGGCCGACCGGGGCACACGACACAGAGCGAGGAGCGCGGGCATGGAGAAGCGGCACGAGCCGGGACGGCGGACGGTACTGGGAGCCGCGGCCCTGGGCGGAGCGGCGGTACTGGCCGGCGCGGGCGGGGCCCAGGCGGCCGCCCCGGCGGGCCGGACGAACCGGCCGGCACCCGCCGGGCGGCCGGAGCAGCTGCCGGTCCCGCTGGTCGTCGGCCACCGGGGCGCCAGCGGCTACCGTCCCGAACACACCCTGGGCTCCTACGAACTGGCCCTCGCGATGGGCGCGGACGTCATCGAGGCCGGTGACCTCGTCCCCACCAAGGACGGGCACCTGATCCTGCGCCACGAGCCCGACATCAGCGGCACCACCGACGTAGCGCAGCACCCGGAGTTCGCCGGCCGCCGGACGACCAAGACCATCGACGGCAAGAAGATCACCGGCTGGTTCACCGAGGACTTCACGCTCGCCGAGATCAAGACGCTGCGCGCCAAGGAGCGCATACCGGACGTGCGCCAGCACAACACCCTCTACAACGGCGTCTGGCCGGTCCTCACCTTCGAAGAGGCCCTGCAGTGGGCCGAGAAGAAGGGGCGCGAGCGCGGCCGCCCGGTCTGGCTGCACATCGAGACCAAGCACCCCACCTACTTCCGCAAGCTGGGCCTGGGCCTGGAGGAGCGGCTCGCCAAGCTGCTGCGCCGGTACGGCCGGCACACCGCGCACGCCCCGAACTTCCTGCAGTCCTTCGAGCCCAGCAGCCTCAAGCGGCTCGGTGAACTGGGTGTGAAGTGCCCGAAGGTGGTCCTGCTCGACGAGCCGTCCGTCCGGCCCGCGGACTTCGTCGAGGCCGGCGACCCGCGCACCACCGCCGACCTGCTCAAGCCCGAGGGGCTGAAGTGGATCTCCGGCTTCGCCCAGGGCATCGGCCCCTGGCTGCCGCAGATCATCGCGCAGGACGACAAGGGCAAGCTCGGTAAGCCCACCACCCTGGTCCGCGACGCGCACGCCGCCGGTCTGGTCGTCCACCCGTATACGGTGCGGAACGAGAACAGCTTCCTGCCGCTGGACTTCCAGGTCGGCAAGAACCCGGGCGACTACGGCAATTCGCTCGCGTACTTCAAGGCGCTCTTCGCCACCGGCATCGACGGACTGTTCTCCGACAACCCGGACACCGCGGTGCTGGCCGCCCAGGAGTTCCGCCGGCACTGACGCCGCGCCTGCGGACCGGCGCCCGGCCACCCGCCCCCGTACTCATCTGAGTTGGGAATGTCACAGGGGAGCTTGGCGCCGGTCCGTTCCGCTTGTCCCCTATGCCCCCGCAGAATGCACCCGGCGGAGATTGCCGCTGCCGTATACCGGGGAGTCCGGAAGCGGACAGCGCACCGCAGCGCACAGTGAACCGAATGGGGAGGCGGACAGGCATGGGCACGAGCGTGACCATCTCGACGGCGACCGACGACGAGGCCGAGCAGATCCTCAAACTCCAGTACCTCTGCTACCAGACCGAGGCCGCGCTCTACGACGACTACGGCATCGAGCCGCTGACCCAGACCCTGGACTCGCTGCGCGCCGAACTCGCCGAGGGCTGCGTCATGGTGGCCAGACTCGGCCAGGAGGTCGTCGGCTCGGTGCGCGGCACGGTCGACGCCGACGGCACGGCGAAGATCGGCAAGCTGATCGTGCACCCCCGGCTCCAGCGGCACGGACTCGGCGGGCGGCTGCTGGCCGCCGTCGAGCAGCGGCTGGCCGAGGAGCGCTCCGCCACCCGCTACCGCCTCTTCACCGGCGACCGCAGCGAGGGCAACCTCCGGCTCTACCGCAGCCACGGCTACGCCCCGGTCGGCACCGAGCAACTGACCCGCCGGCTCAACCTGGTCACGCTGGAGAAGGAGCTGAGCCCCGCCTCGTGAGGCCGGCCGGACCGGGCCCGGAGCGCAGGCGGGCCCGGATCTCCCGCCGTGCCGTGCGCTACGCCGCCGCCGTGCGGTTACGGCGCAGCCACAGCAGGCCGGTGACCGGCAGGGCGATCGGGATGAAGAGGTACTCCATGCCGAAGTACGACCAGACCGTGGAGTCCGCGAACGCCGCCGGGTCCACCACCGTCCAGGCGCCGATGCCGATCACCCCGAGCAGCTCCAGCGCACAGCAGACCACGGCGGCCCGGCGGGCCCCCTCGCCGCCGCGCACCAGCGAGACCGTGATGAAGCCGTAGACCAGCGCGGAGACCGCCGACAGCAGGTACGCCAGCGGGGCCCGGTCGAACTGGGCGATCAGCTGGTAGAGCGAGCGGGACGCGGCGGCCACGGTGAACACGCCGTAGACGGTGACCAGCAGCCGCCCCGGGCCCGCGCCCAGCCTCGTGGCCGGATCCCGGCCGATGGTCTCCTCGGCGGCACCGGCCGCCGCGGTCTTCGGGGCAGCCTCAGGCACTGCCGCCTCCCCAGATGTCGAAGAGCCGTACTTCCAGAACGGCCAGCACCACGGAGCCCGCGGCGACGGTGGCCGAACCCCACCGGGTCCGCTCGGAGAGCGACATGAACCCGGTCGCCGGGACGCACGCGGCCGCCCCGAGCAGATACGCCAGGAACAGCGCGGTCCCCTTGTCCGGGGACTGCCCGCGTGCCAACTGCACGAACGCGACGGCCAGTTGGACCACGGCCAGCAGGGACACCACGGCCATGCCGATGAAGTGCCAGTCCTTGGTGGGCTCGTTGCGGTACGCGGCGAAGCCGCACCAGGCGGCCAGCGCGAGAGCGGTCACGCCGACCGCGAGCGTCAGCGCGTCGATCACCGCGGCCTCCGGGCGGGGCGGCGGCCGCGCGCCGTGGGGTTGTGGGGCATGGGCCCGATGCTAATCGGCGCCGGGCCGGGCGCGGCGACCGGCCCGGCGGCCGTGGTGTTGGCCACAGCCGCCCCGCACCGGACCGCCCCACCGGCCGCCGCGCCCGCGCCCCGCCGGCGGCATCGGCGCAGGCCACGCCCGCCCGGCCGAGATCATCAGAACCTGCGGCCCCCGGTCCACGGGACGGGCACCGCTGTCCGGTATACGGACGGGCTTGATCGAGCCATACCGCTGTCTGGTTTACTGACCGCCATGACCACGACGAGCCGCCGCACCCCCGCGACCGAGGCGTTCACCGCGCCCGGTGCTCGTCGCATGTGTCGAATGTGTGACCGCTGAGGGCCCCCGCCTGTGCCTCGCGCCCCGAAGCGAGACCCTGCCGCATGAGCCGAACGCCGCCCCCGGCGCCCCCGGCCGCCCCGCGTCACCGGAACCCGGAGCCGGGCCCCGTGCCCACCGCCGCTCCCCGTTTCCCCTGCCGCACTCGCCAGCATGCCCCGTGCCCGGTGGGCCAGCCACCGAGCACTCGACAGTGACGGAATTCCCTGTGATCACCACAACGGGCCTGACCAAGGTCTACCGGTCGGGAGGCCGCGAGGTCACCGCCCTGGACGGCGTCGATCTGCACGTCCGAGAGGGCGAGGTGTACGGCGTCATCGGCCAGAGCGGCGCCGGCAAGTCCACCCTCATCCGCTGCCTCAACCTCCTGGAGCGCCCCACCTCCGGCACGGTCACCGTGGCCGGCCAGGACCTCACCGCCCTCGGCGGACGGGGATTGCGCGCGGGCGCCGCCCTGCGCGCCGCGCGCAGCCACATCGGCATGGTCTTCCAGCACTTCAACCTGCTGTCCTCGCGCACCGTCCAGGACAACGTCGAACTGCCGTTGGAGATCCTCAAGGTCGGCCGCGCCGACCGCGCCCGCAAGGCGCTGGAGCTGCTGGACCTGGTCGGCCTCGCCGACAAGGCCAAGGCGTACCCCGCCCAGCTCTCCGGCGGCCAGAAGCAGCGCGTCGGCATCGCCCGCGCCCTGGCCGGCGACCCCAAGGTGCTCCTCTCCGACGAGGCCACCAGCGCCCTCGACCCCGAGACCACCCGCTCCATCCTGACGCTGCTGCGCGACCTCAACCAGCAGCTGGGCCTGACCGTCGTCCTCATCACGCACGAGATGGACGTCGTCAAGACCATCTGCGACTCCGCCGCGCTGATGAAGGGCGGCCGGGTCGTCGAACAGGGCACCGTCGCCGAACTCCTCGCCACCCCCGGCTCCGAGCTGGCCCGCGAGCTGTTCCCGGTCGGCGGCGAGCCCTCCGCAGAGGACCGCACCGTCGTCGACGTCACCTTCCACGGCGCGGCCGCCACCCGCCCGGTGATCTCCGAGCTGGCCCGCACCTACAACGTCGACATCTCCATCCTCGGCGCCGCCATGGACACCGTCGGCGGCAAGCAGGTCGGCCGGATGCGCATCGAACTGCCCGGCCGCTTCGAGGACAACGTCGTCCCCATCGGCTTCCTGCGCGAGCAGGGCCTCCAGGTGGACGTCGTCGGCGCGGACACCGCCCCGGCGACCGCCGCCCCGCTCCGGAAGGAAGGTGCCCAGTGAGCTGGCACGACATGCAGCCGCTGCTCTCCGACGCCACCCTCGACACCCTCTTCATGGTGTGGTGGTCCACGTTCTACGCGGTCCTCATCGGCATACCCGTCGGCATCCTGCTGCATCTGACCGGCCGCGGGGCCATGCTGCAGAACTTCGTGGTGTTCAAGGCCGTCGGCGCGCTCGTGAACGTCGGACGGTCCTTCCCGTTCCTGATCCTGATCGTGGTGCTGATCCCGTTCACCCGGCTCGTCGTCGGCGTCTCCATCGGCCCGACCGGTGCGGTCGTCCCGCTGGCCATCGCCGCCATTCCCTTCTTCGCCCGCCTCGTGGAAGCCGCCCTGCGCGAGGTCGACCACGGCCTGGTCGAGGCCGCGCAGGCGATGGGCGGCGGCACCTGGACCGTCGTCTTCAAGGTGCTGCTCCCGCAGGCGCTGCCCGCCCTGGTCGCGGCCGTCACCACCACCGTCATCACGCTGGTCGGCTACTCGGCGATCGCCGGCGCGGTCGGCGGTGGCGGACTGGGCAACCTCGCCTACACCTACGGCTACCAGCAGTACGAGACCTCGCTGATGATCACCACCGTGGTGGAGCTGATCGTCCTCGTCACCCTCGTCCAGCTGATCGGCGACCTGATCGTCCGCCGGCTGGCCCGCCGCGGTGGCCGCGCCTCGACCGGACGCGTCGGACTGCGCCGCGCACGGGCCGAGGAGCCGGCGGCTGCCACCGAGGCCGCCTGACCCACGAACCACCCGCGTCACCCGCATCCCGAAGCCCGGACCCTTTGCCGGGCGCAGCCCACACGGAACCCCGTGTGCACAGGAAAGAGGCACTCTTCGTGCGTAACACCCTCAAGATCACCGTGGCCGTAGCCGCCGCCTCCGCCGTCGCCCTCGGCGCGAGCGCCTGCAGCGCCCCCTCCGACACCACCGCCAGCAGCGACAAGAACGACAAGGACGCCCCCTTGGTCGTTGCCGCCAGCCCCACCCCGCACGCCACGATCCTGGACTACGTCAAGGACAAGCTGGCGCCGCAGGTCGGCCTCAAGCTGGTTGTCAAGCCGTTCAACGACTACAAGATCCCCAACAAGGTCACCGACGACGGCCAGGTCGACGCCAACTTCTTCCAGCACAAGCCGTTCCTGGACACCTTCAACAAGGAGAACGGCACCCACATCGTCCCGGTCGTGAACGTCGAGATCGAGCCGCTGGGCGTCTACTCCAAGAAGATCCACAAGCTCTCCGACCTCAAGGCCGGTTCCACCGTCTCGGTCCCCAACGACCCCTCCAACGAGGGCCGCGCGCTCAAGCTGCTCGCCGACAACGGCGTGATCACCCTCAAGCCCGGTGTCGGCTCCGACGCCAAGCTGACCGACGTCAAGGACACCAAGGGCGTCAAGATCACCGAGCTGGAGGCCGCCCAGACCGCGCCGCGCATCGACGACGTCGACGCCGCCGTCATCAACGGCAACTTCGCCGTCGGCGCCCACCTCAAGCCCTCCACCGACGCGCTGGCCCTGGAGCAGGCGAAGGGCAACCCCTACGCCAACTTCCTCGCCGTCAAGCAGGGCAAGGAGAACGACCCCCGGATCAAGAAGCTCGCCAAGCTCCTCAACTCCGACGAGGTCAAGAAGTTCATCGAGGACAAGTACAAGGACGGCTCGGTCATCCCGGCCTTCGGCCCGGTCAAGGGCTGA
Organism: Streptomyces sp. S186; assembly: GCF_051603415.1. NCBI lineage: Bacteria > Bacillati > Actinomycetota > Actinomycetes > Kitasatosporales > Streptomycetaceae > Streptomyces > Streptomyces sp. S186. The sequence continues at coordinate 6,690,419 of NZ_CP193932.1, forward strand.
CACTCCACCGCCCACCCCTTCCGAGGGGCGGGCGGGTGTGGTCAGGGGCCCCGGTCGCGCCCACCCGCGCGGCCGGGGCCCGGGCGCGTGGCACGCCCCTGTGCCGATGCTGCATGCTGGTGCATTCAAGACGGTCAGGACGGTTCCCGGCCTCGCGGAGCGGACCGCGCGCGACGCCCCGGAGCACCCCAGTCAACGGCGTTGGAGCATCGGCATGACATCCACCTTTCCGGACATCTCCCTCAGCACGGACCGGTTGGTGCTGCGCGCGCTCGACGAGGACGACCTCCCCGCCCTGACCGCGATGATGAACGACGAACTGGTCGCCGCCTGGACCGCGGTGCCCCAGCCCTTCACCGAGGACGCCGCCCGCAACTGGATCACCCGCTACGCGCCCACCGAACGCATCGCGGGACGTGGCCTCGACCTCGCGGTCACCGAGTTCCTCACCCAGCGCCTGGTCGGCATCGTCCAGCTCGGCAACACCAACTGGCGGGTCCGCTCCACCGAGCTCTCCTACATCGTCGCCTCTTGGGCCCGCGGCGAGGGCTACGCCTCCGAGGCGGCCCTGGCCACCGCCCGCTGGCTCTTCCAGGACCAGAAGTTCGAGCGCCTGGAACTGCGCACCGCCGCCGGCAACACCGCCTCCCAGCAGGTCGCCCAGAAGATCGGCTGCATCAGCGAGGGAGTGCTCCGCAACGCCTGCATAGCCCGGACCCGCGCGGACGACGGCACCTGGACCGACCTCCGCACGGACCAGATCGTCTGGAGCCTGCTCCCCGAGGACCTCGACGGACTCCCCGACCAGACTGTCGGCGCGAGCGGCTTCGCCTACCCCGAGTGGAACTGACCCCCACCGCACCTCCCGGCCCCGGCCGCCGGGGTACCCTCGGCCTGCCGGACGGCGCCCGGGCCCGCCCCGACCAGCGCGGACCGGCACCCCAAAGCACCCCCGGCCGGCGTCCACGGCGCCCGCCGACCGCCCCCGGAACCGCACCTTCCCCCCAGGAGACTGACGCGCATGGCCGACCGGGTCACGGTGATCGGATGGGACGGCTCTCCGCTCACCGCCGCCGCCCGCTCCGCCCTCGGCGCCGCGACCCTCGTCGCCGGCGCCGCCCACCACCTCGCGCTGCCCGAAGTCCCGCCGGCCGCCGAACGCATCCGGCTCGGCAGCCTCACCCTGGCCGCCCGCCGCATCGCCCAGCACCGCGGCACCGCCGTCGTCCTCGCCGACGGCGACCCCGGCTTCTTCGGCGTCGTCCGCACCCTGCGCGCCCCCGAACACGGCCTGGAGGTCGAGGTGGTGCCGGCCGTCTCCGCCGTCGCCGCCGCCTTCGCCCGGGCCGGCATGCCCTGGGACGACGCCCGGGTCGTCGTCGCCCACAGCCGCGACCTGCGCCGCGCGGTCAACGTCTGCCGCGCCCACCCCAAGGTCGCGGTGCTCACCTCGCCCGGCGCCGGACCCGCCGAACTCGCCCTCCTCCTGGACGGCGTGCACCGCACCTTCGTCATCTGCGAGGACCTCGGCACCGAACGGGAGCGGGTGACGGTCCTCACATCCGACAAGGTCGCCGACCATGACTGGCGCGACCCCAACGTCGTCATCGTCGTGGGCGGTTCACCGTCCGGGGCCGCCGCCCAGGGCACCGGCTGGATCGCCGGAAACCCCGGCAACACCGCCGGCCACCCGACGGGCCCGCGCGGCTGGGGACTTCCGGACCGCGCCTACGGCGGCGCGCTCGGCGAGGGCGAGTCCGTCCAGCTGCGCACCGCCCAACTCGCCCGCCTCGGGCCGCGGGTGGGCGACCTGGTCTGGGACATCGGGTCGGGCAGCGGCGCGGCCGCGGTCGAGACCGCGCGGTTCGGCGCCGCGGTCATCGCGGTCGACGCCGACGCCGACGCCTGCGGCCGCGCCGCCGCCCTGGCCCGCCGGCACGGTGTCCAACTCCAGGCCGTGCACGGCCGAGCGCCACAGATCCTGGAGGACCTCCCGGAGCCCGACGTGGTGCGCATCGGCGCCGGGGGAGCGGACGTGGTCACCGCCTGCGCGGCCCGCCGCCCCGAACGGATCGTCACCCACGCCGCGACCCGCGACGAGGCCGAGACGCTCGGCCGCGCGCTCGCCGACGGCGGCTACGAAGTCGAGTGCGCGCTGCTGCAGTCCGTGGAACTCGACACTTCCGTTTGGGTCGAACGTGAACGCTCTGTGGTCTTTTTGCTGAGCGGCTATCGCGTTCCTCACCCGTGACCAGGAAGGCCGCCCGCGCGGGGTAGGCTGGCGGATCGTTGCGCCGCCGTTCCGCGTTCGGCTTCGTACGCCAATATCCGGAAAATGCCGTGGTTTTGGACGAAAATGAAGCACTTGAGTGCGGACGTGCCGGGAGGCGTGCTCGCTCGTTCTCGCTATCGGGGCGTCGGTGCGCACCGGTCGGCGCGTCGCACGAGCGCGTGGAAGGAGCACTAGCAGTGGGCGAGGGGTACGCATGACCGACACCGGCCAGGTCCCGGGTCAGGGACAGCCGGAGAACGCAGGCGGACACCGCGGGCAGCCGCAGGCCGTTCCCACCCCTGCCGACCCCGGACCCAGTCAGCACCCGGGCGATTATCCCTACCTCGGCCCGGCCGACGGCGCCGTCGAGGACGACGACCTGCTGATGCCCGGTACCCAGGGTGCCTGGAGCGAACAGGGCGCCCAGCAACCGCCGCAGCCCGCCCAGCCGCTGCCCCCGCCGCAGGCCGTACCGCCGCAGCAGACCGCGCCGTTCGATCCCGCCGCCGGCTACGCCCCGGCCGGCGACCACGAGACCGGCGGCCGGGACTCCGGTTCCGTCGACCTCGGCGCCGTCCGCGCCCCGCAGCCCACCGTCCCCCAGCAGGCCCGCGCCCACGCGGCGGCCGCACCCCGCCGCCCGCTCCACATGGGCCCGCCGGTCCCCGAGGCGACCGGCGGCGTGGTGCGTTCGCTGGCCGACCGGGGGCCCGCCGAGGCACCCCAGCAGGCCGCCCGGCAGCCCGCCCCGCCGACCGGCGGCCCCGAATACCTCGACGTCCCGGCCGAGGCCCCGCAGGCCGCACCGCTCCCCGACGAACAGCCCGACGCCGCGCAGGCCAACGCCGCACAGACCGACTCCGGACAGCCGGTCGAGCCGCAGCCCGCCGGTGGACAGCCGGTTGACGACGGGGCGGCCGCCGCGCAGGCCCAGGCCGCGCCCGCCCAGCCGCACCCGGGGGCCGTCCCCGCGGCGGCCGCGCAGCAGGAGCAGCAGCCCGCGGCGGTGCCGCTCGGCCGGCAGCCCTACGAAGGCCAGACGTACGCCGAGCAGTCCTACGGGGCCGCCGGCCAGGGCCCGTTGCCGGGCCCGCAGTTGGGCGAGATCCCGTCGCACACGCCGGCCCAGGCGCAGCCGTGGGGCGCGACGTCCGGCCAGGCCGCGGCGACGCCCGTCGCGGAGCCGACGGCCGCACCGGCTGCCCCCGCCCCTGCCGCCGGAACCGGCGCGGAAACGGCCGTGCCCGAGGCCCAGCCGCCCGCCCAGGAGGGTGCACCGGGCGCCGACCAGGCGCCGGCCGGGCAGCCGCAGCCCGTGGCGACGCCCGCCGAAGGCGCGGTTTCCGACGAGGACGGGGCCGCCGCCCCCGACGTCGCGGAGCCGGGCGAGAACGCCCAGGAGGCCGCCGCCCAGGCTCCGGCCCAGCCTCAGCACCAGGCCCCGGCGCCGGATACCGCGGCCGAGCAGCCACAGGCCGCCGCCGCGGAGGCCCCCGAGGCCGCGGTGGCCGAGACCGCGGCGGCCCCCGCCCCGGAGGCCGTCGCCCAGCCGACCGTGCCCGAGCCGGCCGTCGCTCCGGACGCCGCGGCCCCGCAGCCGGCCGCCGGCGCCCCCGCCGCGGCCCAGGACGTCCCCGAGGCCGCGCCCCAGCAGCCCGAGGCGCCGGCACAGGAGGACGCCCCCGCGACCCCCGAGGCCGCCGCCGCGCAGCCGGCGCCGGCACAGGCCCCCGCCGAAGCGCCCCAGGCTCCGCAGGACGCGGCCGGGCCCGCTGCCGCACAGCCCGCCGGGCAGCCGGCTCCCGACGCCCCGGCCCAGGCCCAGGCCGACCAGCCGCAGGCCGAGGCCGCGGCCCCGCAGCCCGCCCCGGAGGCCCCCACGGACACCGCCCCTGCCGCCGCGGCGCAGCCCGAGCAGCCCGCCGGGGAGCAGGCCACCGAGCCGCAGCCCGCCGAGGCCGCCACGGTCGTCCCGGCCGAGGGCGCCGCCGCCCCCGAAGCCGCGCCGGCGCCGGCGGACGCCGTGACCGCCCCCCAGGCCGCCGACGCCCCGCAGGCCCCCGAGGCGGCACCCCAGCAGCCCGTCATAGAGGCGGAGAAGCAGCCGCAGGACACCGGAGCCGCGCAGCCCCTCGCCCCCGAGGACGCCACGGTCCCGCAGCCCACCACGGAGGCGGCGGCCCCGCAGCCCGCCCCCGAGGGCGAGCAGCCCGCGCCTGCCGCCGCCGACGCCCAGGAGCCCGCCGCCGAGCCGGCCGAGGCCCCCGCCCCGCAGGCCGCCGACGCGCCCACCGGACAGGAACCCCGGCCCGCCGCGGACGCCCCCGTCCAGCCCGAGGCGGCGGCCCCGCAGATCCCCGCCCCGGCGACCGCCGAGCCGGTGCCCGGCCCGCAGGAGCCCGCCGCCGACCAGGCACCCCAGGCCCCCGCGGCCGCCACCGACGCCGTTCCGGCCGGGCCCGCCCCGGCCGGGGCCGACGCCCTCCCGCACCAGCAGGACGACGCCCAGTTCGTCGAGCACGCCGAGGGCGACGACGCGCACCCGGCCGAGGCCCCCACCGCCGAGCCCGCGCCCGCGACGGCCCCCGCGCCCGGCTACGACGACTCCGAGCGCGCCGCCGTCCACCGCGTCATCCGCGAACGCCGCGACATCCGCAACGGCTTCCGCCCCGACCCGATCCCCAACGACGTCCTGCTGCGCGTCCTGGAGGCGGCCCACACCGCCCCCAGCGTCGGCCACTCCCAGCCCTGGGACTTCGTCGTCATCCGGTCGGACGAGACCCGCGCCAAGATGCACGAGCTGGCCATGCGGCAGCGCGACGCCTACGCCAAGTCGCTGCCCAAGGCCCGGGCCAAGCAGTTCCGCGAGCTGAAGATCGAGGCCATCCTCGAAACGCCGGTGAACATCGTCGTCACCGCCGACCCCACCCGCGGCGGCCGGCACACCCTCGGCCGGCACACCCAGCCGCAGATGGCCCCGTACTCCTCCGCGCTCGCCGTCGAGAACCTCTGGCTGGCCGCCCGCGCCGAGGGCCTGGGCGTCGGCTGGGTCAGCTTCTTCGACGAGCGCGAGATGGTCCGCGAACTGGGCCTGCCCGAACACCTGGAGATCGTCGCCTACCTCTGCGTCGGCTACGTCGACGAGTTCCCGGACGAGCCCGAACTCCTCCAGGCCGGCTGGTCCAAGCGCCGCCCGCTCTCCTGGGTCGTCCACGAGGAGACCTACGGCCGCCGCGCCCTGCCCGGCGAGGACCCGCACGACCTCCTCCAGGAGACCCTCGCCGGCATCCGCCCGCTGGACGCCAAGGCGCTCGGCGAGGCGTGGGAACGGCAGAAGCGGATGACCAAGCCGGCCGGCGCGCTGGGCATGCTGGAGATCATCTCCGCGCAGCTGTGCGGCCTGTCCCGGAAGTGCCCGCCGCCGATCCCGGAGCCGGCCGCGGTCGCGATCTTCGCCGGCGACCACGGCGTGCACGCCCAGGGCGTGACCCCCTGGCCCCAGGAGGTCACCGGCCAGATGGTCGCCAACTTCCTGGGCGGGGGAGCGGTCTGCAACGCCTTCGCCAACCAGGTCGGCGCCGAGGTCTGCGTGGTCGACGTCGGCGTGGCCGGCGACCTCCCCTCCACCCCCGGCCTGCTGCCCCGCAAGGTCCGCCCAGGCACCGCCGACTTCACCCAGGGCCCGGCGATGACCCAGGACGAGGCCCTCAAGGCCATTGAGGTCGGCATCGAGACCGCCCGCGACCTCGTCGCGGCCGGCAACAAGGCACTGCTGACCGGCGAGATGGGCATCGCCAACACCACCTCCTCGGCCGCCCTGATCGCCGTCTACACCGGCGTCGACCCGGCCGAGGTCACCGGCCGCGGCACCGGCATCAACGACGAGACGCACGCCCGCAAGGTCGACGTCGTCCGCCGCGCCCTGGAGTTCCACCAGCCCGACCCGGCCGACCCGATCACCGTCCTCGCCGCCCTCGGCGGCCTGGAGCACGCGGCCATGATCGGTCTGATCCTCGGCGGCGCCTCGCTGCGCACACCGGTGATCCTGGACGGCGTCAGCGCCGGGGCCGCCGCCCTGGTGGCCCGGGCCATCGCCCCCGAGGCGCTGGCCGCCTGCATCGCCGGCCACCGCAGCGCCGAACCCGGCCATGTCGCGGCCCTCAACAAACTCGGCCTGCGCCCGCTGGTCGACCTCGACCTGCGGCTGGGCGAGGGCACCGGCGCACTGCTCGCCCTGCCCGTCGTGCAGAGCGCCGCCCGCGCCATGCACGAGGTCGCCACCTTCGACTCCGCCGGAGTCACCGAGAAGAGCTGACACCGGGCCCGGCCCGAAGCCCGGGCCGCCCCCGCATGACCCCCGGCCCGCAGCCTCCTAGGGCGTGTCCGATGGGTCATGGCCGGGGTCGCGGCGTCTGGCACGGCACTTCGCCGCGTTGCCGAACCGTCCCGATAGCTCCGCTATCAAGACGCTCCGGCGCCTTGCGATGCACCGCACCAGACGCCGCGACCTTTCCGCCCCTGACCCATCGGACACGCCCTAGGCTGTGGGCCGGGGCGTACGTCCCGCCCGGGCCGTACCACCCCTCAGCCGCTCCGGCGTCGCAGCGACTGAACGGTCGTCGAACTCGCATCACCGCACAAGGAGCCACCCCGCCATGGCCGAGCCCGTCGCCGAACCCGCTGCCTACCCCGTCGGACTGCGGCTGTCCGGCCGCCGTGTGGTCGTCCTCGGCGCCGGCCAGGTCGCCCAGCGCCGGCTCCCCGCACTTCTCGCCGCGGGCGCCGACGTCCTGCTGGTCTCCCCGTCGGCCACCGCCTCCGTCGAGGCGATGGCCGACGCCGGCGAACTCCGCTGGGAGCGCCGCCGCTACCGCCCCGGCGACCTCGACGGCGCCTGGTACGCGCTGATCTCCACCGACGACCCCGAGGCCAACGCCGCCGCCTCCCAGGAGGCCGAGGAGCGCCGCGTCTGGGCCGTCCGCTCCGACGACGCCGAGGCCGCCACCGCCTGGACGCCGGCCACCGGCCGCAGCGAGGGCGTCACCGTGGCCGTCCTCACCGGCCGCGACCCGCGCCGCTCCGCCGCCGTCCGCGACGCCATCGTCGAGGGCCTGCGCGACGGCAGCATCGCCGCCCCGCACCACCGCCGCCCGCACACCCCCGGCGTGGCGCTGGTCGGCGGCGGCCCCGGCGACCCCGACCTGATCACCGTCCGCGGCCGCCGCCTCCTCGCCGAGGCCGACGTCGTCATCGCCGACCGGCTCGGGCCGCGCGATCTGCTCGCCGAACTCCCGCCGCACGTCGAGGTGATCGACGCCGCCAAGATTCCCTACGGGCGGTTCATGGCCCAGGAGGCGATCAACAACGCCCTGATCGAGCACGCCAAGGCCGGCAAGGCCGTGGTCCGCCTCAAGGGCGGCGACCCGTTCGTCTTCGGCCGCGGCATGGAGGAGGCCCAGGCACTCGCCGACGCCGGCATCCCCTGCACCGTCGTCCCCGGCATCTCCAGCACCATCTCGGTCCCCGGCGCCGCCGGCATCCCCGTCACCCACCGCGGCGTCGCCCACGAGTTCACCGTCGTCAGCGGCCATGTCGCCCCCGACGACGAGCGCTCCCTGGTCGACTGGCCCGCACTGGCCGCGCTCCGCGGCACCCTCGTCGTCCTCATGGGCGTGGAGAACAGCGGCGCCATCGCCGCCAAGCTCATGGAATGCGGCCGCCCCGCCGACACCCCGGCCGCCGTCGTCCAGGAGGGCACCACCGCCGCCCAGCGCCGGGTGGACGCCACGCTCGCCACCCTCGGCGAGACCGTACGCGCCGAGGGCGTCCGCCCGCCGGCCGTCATCGTCATCGGCGACGTCGTCCGCCTCGCCCCCGCCACCCCCGCCCGCTGACCGGAACCGCTCCCCGGCCCAGGCTCCCCGACTCCGACAAGGCACTCTCTCCCCGTGGCAGAAATCATCACCGTCGATGACCCGGACGACCCGCGGCTGGGCGACTACACCGGCCTCACCGACGTCGAGCTGCGGCGCCGCCGCGAACCGGCCGAAGGGCTCTTCATCGCCGAGGGCGAGAAGGTCATCCGCCGCGCCCGGCACGCCGGCTACGAGATGCGCTCCATGCTGCTCTCGGCCAAGTGGGTCGAGGTGATGCGCGATGTCATCGACGAGGTACCGGCCCCGGTCTACGCCGTCAGCCCGGACCTCGCCGAGCGGGTGACGGGCTATCACGTGCACCGCGGCGCCCTCGCCTCCATGCAGCGCAAGCCGTTGCCGGCGGCCGCCGAACTCCTCGCCGGCGCCCGCCGGATCGCGGTCATGGAAGCGGTCAACGACCACACCAACATGTGTGGAACAGCATCATACCCAAGCGCGCAAGGGGCTCTGACCTGCGGAAACGTGGCGCCACCTCGTCGGATCGCCCTCCTGGAGGGCATCGTGGACCACGCGAACCTGGGCACGGTGTACCGCAGCGCTGCCGCCTTGGGCATCGAGGCCGTACTGCTGTCGTCTGACTGTGCCGATCCGCTCTACCGCCGCGCCGTGAAGACCTCCATGGGTGCGGTATTCACCATTCCGTACGCTCGACTCGAACCCGGCCCTCGGGCCCTGGAATCGGTCCGCGAGGCAGGCTTCCGACTCCTCGCTCTGACCCCCGACGAGAGGGCCACACCACTCAGCGAAGTCCATAGCGAAGAACTCGGGAAGTTTGGAGTGATGCTCGGTTCGGAGGGACATGGTCTGTCCCGAGATTGGTTGCGCGCGGCGGACGAGTGGGTGCGGATCCCGATGGCGCACGGGGTCGACTCCCTGAACATCGCGGCAGCTGCCGCAATCAGCTTCTACATCCTTTCCTGACACTCGCTGACTTCGGGAGCCCTATCGGGCTAGGCGCAGTGCCTACGCCTGCGGTCTACGCGTTCAGCCACTCGACGGTGACGACGACGGAGGTCGGGGACTACGGCACTGACGGAGATCACTTATTTCTGATGTGCACTATTCCTCGGTCGGTGCGTCGCGGCCTGCGAACGCCCGCAAGTGGAGCCTGGGTGGCCCGGAGTCTGCGAGCCACTGCAGTCGGTTGTCCTGCGCAGCGATACCGTCGCGAGCCAGCTCGCACCAGTCCTCACGGTCAAGGAGCGAGAGGTAGGCGGCGAGGATCGCTTGGCGCGGTGTCGTGTTGTTGCCGAGGTTGTCCGGCGCCGCGGCAGTGAGGTACTTGGCCAGCATCGCAGCGACGACGAAGCGCTCGATGGTCGGCGCGAGCAGGCCAAGTTGCCGGACATGCGCTTCCAACACGACTGCGGCATGGGGGTAGTGCTCAAGGGTTTGGCCCATACCTTCGCAAAAGGTCATCACATGTAGCAGTCGACCCGCGTGGTCGAGGACCTCACTGTCACCTTCGAACTCAGAGAGCGCCTCGTACAGCCTGGCGACGACGGCGACCTTGCCGGCGCAGTAGCCGTTGAGGAAATCGCCGTCGATGGATCTGCGCAGGAGCCAGGGCCGTGCGCCTGGATCTTCGAGGCGACAGAGTGCTTCCACCACATAGACACGGCCCCAGCCGGAGACACGCTCCGCCAGCCAGAGCAGCGACTCCGGGTGCCCCGGGAGTCGCTCCAGTGCATGAGCCGCCGGCGGCCCGAACTGGTTGGAGAGCAGTCCGATCGTCTGGATCAGCGGGATGTCGTCCTCGGTGCCCACTGCGGCAAGCAGGGCGAACCCGACGGTGACTGAACATCGATCGGTCCCGTGACGGACGAGCCACCTTCCGGCCTCTGCCGGACCCGGTCGACGTCTGTCCGCTGGGCCGCGTCAGAGATGTGGTCGTTGTGGAAGATCGGCACGTGGACGTCGTGGAATGCGTCGGCCAGCTCGCTGGGCGGGTCGAGCGGCTGAGCGAAGTGCTGGTCCAGGATGCGGGCGACCCGGGCGCCTTCAATGCGGCGGTTCCTCGGCGGCTTCGGCCGTGGCTGACGACGATGTAGTGCGTCGTCCGGGTAGGGCTCGCCGTCACGTGGGAGGGGCGCGTCGGGGGCCTGTTGATGCAGCCGCAGTGCGTAGTCGAACAGGCTTGTCTGTGGTTCGGGCAGCCCGTGCGCGAGGGACGCGCTCACAAGCGGGTGGAGGGCTCGATTCTCTTGATCACGGCACCCGGTCTCTGAGCGGGCGACCTGTTCTCGGACCGACACTCTGGTCGGTGGTATGAGGGCTGGCAGGCTAGCTCCAGCTTCACGCGGTGCTTCTAACCTCACCCGTCGCCTGAGATGTCCTCGTGACGGAGGTCCAGCAGTTCGGCGTAGCCCTACATGACGAGCCGAACGTCTCTGGACTCCACGACATGCCGCTGCTCATCCGCCCGCGGGCGAGCCAGCAGCGGAAAAATGTCGCTGCTGCCCGGGGACTGGTTGTCAGGCATGAAGTTCTGATCCACTCGCCTTGGCGATCCACACGGATGGCCTTCCGCTGTACAGAGCGTTTCGCCTGCCGGAATCTGGCGATGTGACCAAGATCTTTCTCTTTGAACCTTTCTTGGGTGTGCCACCTGCTGGTCGACTAGTATGACCGGACGGCCCGTCAGAAGACTGTCGGGTAAGGGGCGTTGCACAAGTCACGTGGAACGTATGGGGAACAGTCTGAAGGGGTGGGCGTGGCACGCCTTGAGCCGTTACGTGACGTTTGTGTTCCGCGGGACGACGTCCTCGCCGGTCGATTAGCTGACAACCACTTTGCGGCGCAGCTCGACAAGATCGTGCGCGATCCGGAGCGCTACGCTGTCTACGGGGACGCCGAGACGTTCTTCGAACTGACCTACCCGACGACGGGTCTGAAGTCGATGCTGGCCAGGACCTTTGGGCGCGTCACCCGCGCATCCGGTGACCTGGGCGAGAACGGTGTGCTGCGGGCCGAGACCTCATTCGGCGGAGGAAAGACACACTCGCTCATTGCCGTCTACCACGTGGCCAAGGGCGCCCGCCCCTCCAACCTCGACGAGTTCGTCGACCCGGCGCTGCTGCCTGATGATCCCGTGCAGATCGCCGCAGTTGTGGGCGATGTCCTCGACCCTGTGAACGGTGTGGAGACCGGAGGCCACCGCTCGTTCACTCTGTGGGGAGAGGTTGCAGCCCAGCTCGGCGACGACGCATGGCAGGTCCTCAAGGACTCCGATGCGGCTCGTACAGCGCCGGGCACGGAGACACTGCGCAAGGTGATCGCTGGTCGTCCGACCATCGTGATCATCGACGAGATCGCCCACCACCTTCGGCAGCTCACCGCCTCTGGGGACGACGCAGTTCGCCGGTCGGCCGGCCAGGTGCCTGTCTTCCTCAAGAACCTCTTCGAGATCGCCGCGGCGGACTCGAACCTCGTGGTGATCGTCACCCTTGCCTCTGCCGCCGATGCGTACGGTCGAGAGACCAACGAGCTTGCTCAACTGCTCGACGAGACGACCGGCACTGCCGCTCAGAATCTTGCGGAAGCCCACTCGAATCTCGCCCGGGTTGGGAAGGTCGTCAAGCCAGCGACCGACACCGAGATTGCCGAGATCCTCAAGCGACGGCTGTTCGAGTCTGTCGATCAAGAGGCTGCCAAGGCTGCAGGCGAGGCGTATCAGGAGCTGTACGAACAGCTCGGCCGTCACCAAGCTCTGACCGGTGGCGCAGAGTATCCCGTGAAGTACGGGAAGCAGGTGGAACGTTGTTATCCGTTCCACCCCGAGCTGATCCGCGTCCTTGACCAGCGACTTGGTGACATCCCGAACTTTCAGCGCGCTCGCGGAGCCCTGAAGCTGCTGGCTGAAGTTGTAGCCCGAATCTACGAAGCGGGCAGCGACGCGGGGATCATCAACGTTGCTGAAATCGACTTCGGCCGATCCGAGGTTCTCAATCGTCTTACCGTCGCCATCGATCGAGGCGCTTTCGAGGGAGTGGCCAAGGCGGATCTGGCCGGCTCTAGCTCGCACGCAGCCAGGGTTGACGCCTCACGGTTCGCAGGGCGCACCCCCTACGCCACCCGCGCTTGCCGGACCGTCTTCGTGCACTCGCTGGAGCTCAAGGCTGGAGTAGGGGCTGCCCGCCCGGAATACCTGCTGGGAACGCTGCGCCCGGGGGAGGAGCCCGAGCTGCTGGACGAGGCGCTCAGCGAAGCCGAGCAGGTCTGCTGGCACCTTACCTACGACGGAACCCGCTGGCGCTTCCTGACCGAGCCCAATGTCAACAAGATCGTCGAGGACGAGAAGCAGAACGTCCCCAACACGACGATAAGAGTTGAAGTCGAAGACCTGATCCGTCGCACCTTCACCTCGGAAGGTAATGCGGAGGTGGTGCTCTTTCCGGAGAGCGCTGGCGCGATTCCCGATGAGCCCAAACTTCACCTCGCGGTCCTTCACCACGATCATGTGTCTCTCCGTGCTGGAGAGACCGATAAGCCTCCCGCGCCCGTCGCCGACATGCGGGATCACGCAGGTGCGGTTGGCACGCTGCGGGTCCACCGCAATGGCGTTGTCTTCGTGGCGGCCGACGCCGAGCAGATCGAGGTCCTCCGCAGCCGCGTGGCGACGTCGATCGCGGTAGAACGCATCCACAGTGATACGACACGCATGGCTACCTACTCCGACCAAGTCAGGGACCGCATAGTCAAGCTCCGTGACCGGAGCGGCCTGGAAGCTAGGGTCGCGGTCACCCGTTGCTACAAGCACGTCTACTTCCCCGTCAAAGACCAGAACAGCGCTCACCTGCGCCACCGGGAAATGCCCCTAGACCAGCAGGGGAACGCTAGGTCGGCGGTGCGCCTCGTCCTGCAACTTCTCCACGACGAGGCCAAGACCCGCAGGGAGGCCATTCCGTACGCGTGGCTCAAGGCCCGGGCGTGGGACCGACCGGAGCGGACGACCACGAAGGCCGTAGCGGACTGGTTCTGGCGCGACCACAATGCACCGATAGTGCTGGACAAGACGCTCATCAGCGACGCCATCAAGGCGGGGATCCGCAGCGATGGATGGGTTTATTACGACACGCGCGCAGAGCGGCCGTGGACGTCCGATGGTGCTACACCCAATGTCGAGCTCTCCGCGACATGCGAACTGCTGACCCGTGCCGAGGCGACACTGCTGGGGCTGCTGGCCAGACAGCCAAATCAGTCCGATGTCGCTTCGCTGTGCAACCGCACCATCACCGGTCCGGAGCTCCGGGCCGCACTGGAACAGAGGTGTGGCGGAGAGCCGACCAAATCAGCGGTGGCGGAGTTGCTCGCCGACGCTGTCCGTAATGAGCGGCTGACAGTCGTGGACCAGGAGCCGACGGCCGGACTGAAGGCACTGGGTGTAAAAGAAATCAAGGAACGTAGCCTCGACACCTTCACCGTTCTGCCCCGGCCCGAGGCGGAACGGATAGGGATCGAGTTCGGAGTCGTGCGCAAGCGAGCTAAGTTGGAGCGCGATTCGGGGCCGCCCGGGGTTGTCCTTCAGCGGATGCTCGACCGGCTCGCCGACGCTGGAACGGGGTTGCGTTCCCTCTCCCTGACCGTCACTGCGGATGAGGCACGCAAACTGCAAGACGTCGACTTGATCATCTTGGGGCTGGGGCAGCTCCCGCGCCATGACATCAGCGTGTATGGACAGTTCGATGCCGAATTCCCTGGCATGACGGGCGGACTCAACGTCGAAGTGAACGGCGGGAAAAGGGATTTCCAGTCCCTTTCCTCCAAACTCGTCGGGTTGCTCAAGTACGCATCAGAGGTGTCCGGCCAACTGCGGTGGGACGTGTCCTTCAACGAACCCGTAAACCCTGATGACTCGGCTCTCCAGCAGGTTGTCACCGTAATCCGTAAACTCGGCCCCGCCGAACTCACGGTGGAAGGAAAGCTCGCACAGTGAGCACCGTCGTACGTCTGGTCCGTCCCGACGCTTCTCCGGGGGTGCGAGCCTTCCGGCTCACCGTCCGTTCCCCGGAAGGCTCCTACACCGACGGGTTTGCGGTGACGTTGGAGGAGACGTACGGGCGGCTGGCCTCCACTGTGGCGCAAGCCGATGCCGGCCAGGTGCAACGAGCGCTTGAGGCCGTCGTCTCTGCTGTCCGTGACTCCGGCCACCGCCCGAGTGTTCTGGCTCCGCACCGTCGGAAGCCGATTCAACTCGAGGAGGAAGCGGGCGTCCGCCTTGCGCTGACCCTGCTGGCCATAGCTCCTCTCTCCCGAGCGGATCGGGTGCATGCCGTGACAAGCGGAATCGCAGGTATGTCGGTCGAGGAGACGTACTACTGGTACGCCCTCACGACCGGCGCCTCAGCCCAGCGCGCCCGCAAGGCGCTACGTGTCTACCTCTCGGGGGCCTGAACCTTGACCACCGACCTCATCTCGCCGAAGCGCTTGCTCATCGAAGAGTGGCTTCCGGTGCGTGAACTGGGAATCGAGTCCCGGCGGGAGCGAGCCGCGGCCTCCGCACTGCCACCGCTCTCGTTCCTTCACGTCTGGTGGGCAAGGCGCCCCTTGGTTGCGTCGGCCGGCGTCGTCCTCGCTGGGCTCCTGCCGGCGTGGTCTCCTCAGCTTGCCGAAGAGTTCCCGGGTGCACCGCAGCTCGCCAGCGTCGAGGCGTACCGGAAGTGGTTGCTGCACCTCTGCGGAATTTGGGGTGACCCGGTCACAGCGCGAGCTGCGCTGGATCGAGCCAAGGTTGAGGGCATCAAGCTGGATGGCAACGGATACGGTTACAAGCAAGCCTTCCGTAACCACCCGGATCGCGCCGCTATCGACCTACTTCACCAGGTGCTGAAACGAACGTGGGGTGAAATCCCTCCCGTCGTTGACCCAACTGCTGGCGGCGGCTCCATTCCATTCGTAGCAGCTCGATTGGGACTTCCGACCTACGCCAACGATTTGAATGGCGTTGCCGCATCTGTCCTTCGGGCTGGTGTGAAAATTACCGCCGACCACGGCTTGAAGCTTCTTCCAAACCTCAAAAAGTGGGGCGACATCCTGGTCGCTCGAGTTCGTGAGCGACTGAAGCCTTTCTTCCCGCTACGAAATGACGAGAGGGTCGTCGCCTATATTTGGGCGCACGCCGTAGCCTGCCCTCGCACGGGGCGAATGGTGCCGCTCGTCACCGACTGGTGGCTGCGGAAGGAAAAAGGCAAGGAGGTTGCAGTCCGTCTGGTTAAGAAGGCCGACGGTGTTGAACTTCGTGAACCGCGATTTGAAGTGGTGCATGGTTCGGCTATCAACTTCGACCCAGCCAAGGGAGTCATGTCCCGCGGTTCCGCCGTGAGCCCGTACGACGACCTGGTCATTAGCGGAGATTACATCAAGGCTGAAGCTCGGGCGGGACGTATGAGCCAGGTTCTCTACGCGGTGGCAATCCGCCTGCCGGGTGGGAAGAGAGATCTTCGCGCTCCGGTTGAGGCTGATTTGAATGCAATTCGTGAGGCCGAAAAGGAACTGGAGAACCTTCGTCCGGCGTGGGAATCTCAGGAGCTTCTTCCTGTAGAGCCTATTGATGCGGTTAGTAATTATGATCGTGGTCACCGCCTGTATGGCATCAACACCTGGGCGGAAATGTTCTCGAGTCGGCAGCTCCTCACGCATGTGGTATTCGCTGAAGAATTCCAGCGAATTGCATCTGAAATTCGTGACGAACTCGACACGGAGACGGCCACTTCCGTGCTGGCCGAGCTGGCCATCATGCAAGGGACGGCGCTGAACTATAATGCTCGATCGTCATCCTGGGACGTTTCGCGTCAAAAGATGCGCAGTGTATTCGATAAGCACAATTTTGCGTTCAAATGGACCTTTGCTGAGTCCGAGGGGGCCGAGGCGCTCTATGCATGGTGCCTCTATCAGCTCACGGATGCCTACGAGAAGCTGGCCCGGCTCTTCGAGAACACGGGACTCCAGGTTGCTCCTGGACAGGCATTGCCTCGCAGCATCACGGTAACCCAGGGGAATGGTGCGGATCTCAGGCACCTGAGCGACGAGTCCATGGCGCATGTATGCATGGACCCTCCCTATTACGACAACGTTATGTACGCCGAGTTGGCAGACTTCTTCTACGTCTGGGAGAAGCGGACTCTCGGGCGAGTGCTGCCTGAGTATTTCGCCGATGAACTCACCGACAAGGAGAACGAGGCCGTAGCGAACCCTGCGCGGTTTGCCGCTTTTGGGCGCAAGAAGAAACAGCTCGCTGATGCCGACTATGAAGCGAAGATGACCGCGGTCTTTGCTGAATGTCATCGAGTTCTACGGAGCGACGGCGTTTTGACCGTCATGTTCACACATAAGCGGGCCGAGGCTTGGGACACGCTTGGTATGGCCTTGCTCGAAGCCGGATTTACCATCGAGACTTCGTGGCCCGTGAACACCGAGTCGGAAAACTCCCTGCACCAAGCAAATCTGAACTCTGCGGCGTCAACGATCATGCTGGTATGCCGCAAGCGGGGCACTGCCGACGCAACTGAGCAAGTCTTCTTTGAGGACATCGAATCCGAGGTACGGCAAGCAGCCCGGGACGCTCTTGTCCGGTTCGAACGCTCCGGCCTGTCCGGGGTGGACCTCATGCTGTCCACCTACGGACCCGCCATGTCCGTGATCTCAGGGTACTGGCCTGTTCACTCCTCGCAGGCCAGTGAGGATGGTTCGGTCCGCCTCCTCCGCCCGGAGGAAGCACTCAGCACGGCCCGTAATGAGGTCTCCCGGCTCCAGCTCAACCGGATCGTAGGTCATACCGCCCAGTTCGAGCCCTACACGGACTTCACACTCCTCGCCTGGCATACGTTCCGCGCAATCGAGTTCGGCTTCGACGATGCGCGGCGGCTCGCCCTCAGCACCGGCGGTCTTGATGTGGACCAACTCGTCCGCGCCAAGATCGTCGAGAAGAAGGCCGGTACTGTCCGGCTGCGCGAACCGAAGGAACGCATCGCTCGAGGAGGCTCCGCAGGCAAATTCGGTGTGGACCCAGCCGCCGAGCAGTTCGACCACCCGATCGATGCCGTGCACACCGTGTGCTACATCGCCGACATGGATGGCCTGACTGCCGCCAAGGTCTTCCTCGACCGTACGGGACTGGCGACGGACCGCGGATTCCGCGACTGCTTCCAAGGACTCGTCAATGCAGTCCCTCGCGCGCGAGGGGAGGGGGACTGGGTCGTTCCCCTGGCCGGCATGCTGGACCGTCTTGCCGCCGCGTATCTGCCCGATGTTGTACTGCCCGAGCTGCCAGCAGAGCGACGCACCTTCGTGCAGGGTGACTTCTACTCCGAGGCCGGGTAGGGGGCGCAGACAGTGCCAGGGCAGACGATCGCCGAAGCTATGGGTGTCTCCTTCCTTGATCTGGAGATCCGCCCCTTGTACAGCGGGGCGGACGATCCACTGCGCGAGTTCTACATCCCGCTGTTGTCTCGCGCGGTCTCATACGACCGGCTTGTCGGGTACTACTCCAGCCGCGAACTGGCCCTTGCCGCCCGCGGGGTCGCACCCTTCGTCGCGCGCCACGGGCGAATGCGTCTCATCGTCGGCGCACAGCTCACGGCAGGAGACATCCATGCCCTGACCCGCGGGCGGCCTCTGGAGGACGCGCTCGTCTCCAGGTTGCTCGCCGATCCTCTCGGCGAAGGCGTCAGCATCGTCGAGAGGGAGTACCTGCGGCTGCTGGCCTGGCTGGTCAAGCAGGGCCAGCTTGAGATCAAGGTGGGAGTGCCGCTGGATGAGCAGGGTCGCCCGCTGCCCCCTACCGCGACCCGCCGCTACTTTCACTCCAAGTACGGCGTGCTCACCGACGCCATGGGCGAGCGCGTGGCCTTCCTCGGGTCGAACAACGAGACGGCCGCCGGCTGGCAAGAAAACCACGAGACCTTCACGGCCTACCGCTCCTGGAGCCGGCATGTGTGGGCTGAGTATGGAAACCCCATCGTGGAGCGGTTCGCTGCCCACTGGCTTGATCGTCCCGACGCCGGGTGGACCGTCGTCTCTCTACCGCAAGCCGTACGGGACGAACTGATCAAGCTGGTACCCGGAGGGTGGCAGCCTCGCTCCGAGGACCCGAGTCAGCGCGATGACATTGGTGATCAAGCCGCCCTTCCGCACCCGCGCCCCGCTGCCGACCCTCCGCCGCAACCGGACCTGGCCGCGGCCCGAGAGGAGCTAGCTGCCCTCGCCGCCGCCCCGACGGTTGATGGTGGGACCGGAGTTGGCCTAGTGACCGCCGGTGTCGAACCGTTGCCGCACCAGCTGCGCATTGCCCACCGGGCGATCGCTAGCTATCCGCGGGGCTATCTGCTGGCTGACGAGGTGGGCCTCGGCAAGACCATCGAGGCTGGCCTCATCCTCCGCGAACTGCTGCTGTCCCAGAAGGCACGGACCGCGCTCATCCTCGTACCTGCCTCCGTGTTACGCCAGTGGCAGGAAGAGCTGCACGAAAAGCTGGCTCTCGACGTTCCCCGCTATGAGCAGGGCCGATTCTGGGACCGGCACGGTGAACTGATCCCGTACGAGTCAGGGTCGAACCCCTGGGGGGCCTTCCCCGTCGTCCTTGCCTCAAGCCACCTTGCCCGGCGCAGGGACCGGCGCCCCGAACTCTTCGAAGCAGGCCCATGGGACATCGTCTTCGTCGACGAGGCCCACCACGCGCGCCGACGCGGTTCACGGCCCGACGCATCCCCCAACGCCCTCCTCTCCCTCTTGCAGGAGATGAAGGAGCGACGGTTGTGGAAGGCGCTCTACCTGGCCTCGGCTACCCCCATGCAGATGTCCCCGCATGAGGCATGGGATCTCATAGCGCTCTTCGGCCTGCCGGGAACGTGGGGGCACAGCTCGGCCGAGTTCCAGCGCTACTACGCCAACTTGCAGGAAGACTCTGACAAGCGCGACTGGATCTTCCTTCACAAGCTGCTCACGGACTACTTCGTCAAAGGCGACCCCGCCACACGGCGGGATAGCCGGCTCGAACAGCGCATCAGAGGTCAACTGGGCTACGCCAAGGCCGGCTCCGTCACCAAGATGCATGCTCGCCCGCTCACCCAGAACACGGTTCGTCACTGGTCTGCCGAGCAGACGGCCGCAGCCGGAGAATGGCTCAGCGTCCACACCCCGATGCGGGACAGAGTGTTCCGTACGACCAGGCAAACACTGCGCCGCTACCAGGAGCTGGGAATTCTCAGTGCCGACGTGGTCATTCCACGCCGGGAGGTCAACGACAGGTTCATTCCCATGACCACGGCGGAGGAGGGGCTGTACCGGAGGATCGACGATTACATCCGCCGCCACTACAACGCCTACCAGGTCGATCAGGGCAATCAAGCTCTCGGCTTCATCATGACGGTCTACCGGCGCCGCCTTACCAGCTCCTTCCACGCAATCCGCGCATCCCTCCAGCGGCGCCTCGACGGCCTCACCGAAGGCGCCACCCTTCAGGAACTCCTGGACGACGACGACCGCCTGACCACCGAAGACGACACACTCTTCGAGGTCGCCAACTTGGACGTACGCGGAGAGCTGCTGGGCGCTGAACTGGCAGAACTCCGCAGTTTCATCGAAGACCTCGACCACAGGCGCGGCGATGACTCCAAGCTCAAGCAGCTAATCAAGGACCTGGACCAGACCTGGAGCACTTACGACTCGGTCGTGATCTTCACCCAGTACACCGACACAATGGACTTCCTGCGTGACCACCTCGCCGCCGTCTACGGGAGGATTGCCACTTACTCAGGGCGGGGCGGGGAAGTGTACGACCCTGCGAGCGAAGCCTGGCAGACGATCTCGAAGGCCGAGCTCAAGACTCGCTTCCGCGAGAAGGAGATCCGCGTCCTCATCGGGACAGACTCCATGAGCGAAGGGCTCAATCTCCAGACATGCGGTCGCCTGATCAATTACGACGTGCCCTGGAACCTCATGCGCGTCGAACAGCGCATCGGTCGCGTAGACCGGATCAACGCGTCGTATCCAATGGTCAGCATTAGCAACTACTTCTACGCAGATACCGTCGAGCAACGGGTCTACGAAGGTATCAAGGGAGACTTCGGCGACTTCGTCCACATCGTCGGCGACGCCCAACCCGTCCTTGCCGCCACCGAAGAAGCCATCCGCAGCGCGGCAATGACCGAACCCGGCCACCAGCAGGACGAGATCACCCGCCAGGTCAACGCACTGCACGACCAGGTCACGGTGGCAACCTCCACCTCCGTGCGTCTATCCGACCTGGAAGACCACGACCCCGAGGAGCCACCACAGCTGAAGCCCGCAGTCACTCTGGAAGAACTGCACGAGATACTCACACGAAATCAGCTCGCCGCCCCACGTCTGGTTCCTCTCGAAAAACAACCCGGTGTCTATGTCCTGTCACTCGACACCGTTTGCCCTCCGGTCACTTTCCCCATCGTCGAAAACGAAAAGTCGGTAGTTCACCCCGAACAGCGACACGTCAGCTTCGACCGCTCCGTGGTAGATAGAGCAGCCACCGACATCGAGTTGCTAACTTTTGGATCGCCAGCTCTTCAGTCACTACTTTTGTCGACGACGGAGAACTTAAAGGGGTGACCATCCTGATTTGCCTCTGCCGCCAGGACAACACGGCTCAGAAGATCCGACCCATCCGGCATAGGTGGCGTTCTGGCGGCCTTGGCCCCTGTCTGCTGGCAGCTGGTCGGCACGGCGCCGGCCGTCAGAGGTGACCGCGCGGGCGTGGATGGTCAGCCTTGGCGCGTTCTGCTCGTCAGCGCTGTGGGCGGCGGAACCAGTCGCCGGACTGACGCTGGGAGAGCGCTGCCACGATGGCGATCCCCAGGCCCAGCTGGACGATCCCGGCTGGCATCCCACGTCCCAAGGCGCCAAGGCCGAAAAGGATCATGATTGATGCGAAGACGATCGCTGTGACCCTCGCCCCCGTACCGGACTTGCCGAAGCACAGCGCGCAGATGAAGACGCCGATGACTGGTATCGCCGAGCCCAGCGCGGCACCCGCTGCGACAGGACGGCCACGGTGCCCTCAGTGCGGCCGGGCACCGCCACCGGCCGCACTGCCGGCCGCGCCTCCGGCCTCGTGCGATGCCACACTCACCGGTCGCTCGCCGCCGAGCCCGCGGGTCGGCCCCTGGCACCCCTGGGCCGCCGCGATCCCCAGTGCCACCAGCAGCGTCACCACCACGAACACCACCACGCGCTGCCGTAGCAGCCGCCGGTCCGGGCCCGGCCGCCGGCCGCCCGCGCCGGTGCGCGGCGGCGTACGCGAACCGTTTCGTCCCGTGGGCCGTGCGGCCGGCCGCTGCCCGGTGGCCCGTCCACCGGTCCGCGCGGCGGCGCCCGTCGACGCGGGACCCCGATCCCGCGCCGCCGCGTCCCGCGACCCCGCCGGCCGGGCCGGCCGAGGCCGCGGCGCGGACGCGCCCCCCGTACCCCGCTCGGTCCGCTGCCGCGCGTACTCCTCGGCGCGCCGCCCGGTCGGACGCTCCGCCGGCCGTCGCTCCGCGTGGCTCCAGCCGTCCTCGCCACCCGGCGCGCTCTCCCACGCCCCGCCCGAGTGCCCGTGCGCCTCACGGGCCGCGATCTCCTTCAGTCGCAGCGACAGCGACAGCGTGCTGGGCCGGTCCGCCGGGTCCTTGGCCAGGCACGCCGCGAGCAGCGGCGCCAGCGCGTCCGGCACCCCGGCCAGCTGCGCCTCCTCATGGACCACGCGGTAGAGCATGACCTCCGAACTGCCCTGCCCGAACGGCGAGTCCGCGGTGCAGGCGTACGCGAGGGTGGCACCCAGCGAGAAGATGTCGGTGGCCGGCGTCACCGCCGCGCCGCGCACCTGCTCCGGCGCCAGGAAGCCGGGCGACCCGACGGCCGTGCCGACGTGCGTCAGCGTGCTGGCCCCGGTCGCCCAGGCGATCCCGAAGTCGATGATCCGCGGGCCCTTGGGCGACAGCAGGATGTTGGACGGCTTCAGGTCCCGGTGCACCACACCCGCGTCGTGGACGGCCAGCAGCCCCTCGGACAGCGCCGCCCCGATGGCGGCGACCTGCGCGGGGGAGAGCGCCCCCTCCTCGTTCACCTTGTCGTGCAGCGAGGGACCGGGGACGTACTGGGTCGCGAACCACGGACGGTCGGCGTCCAGATCCGCCGCCACCAGCCGCGCCGTGCAGCCGCCGCGGATCCGCCGGGCGGCCGAGACCTCGCGGGCGAACCGCGACCGGAACTCCTGATCCTCCGCCAGATCCGGCCGGATCACCTTCAATGCGACCCGCTGCCCGCGCTTGTCCGAGCCGAGGTAGACCACGCCCATCCCGCCCGCGCCGAGCCGGCGGTGCAGTCGGAACGATCCGACGACACGCGGGTCCTCGCGCCGGAGCCGCATCATCGCCATGTCCGTCCCCTGCCTGCGGTGGGGAGGCCCCACTCCGCTCAACCGTCTGACGTGGCACAGCTTACGGATTGCCGGCTCGCTGTGCTGAGAGGCCGCGCATGCGTCGGCAACCGGATTACCGGCGGCCGCCCCGATCCCCGCCGCACGGAGGGAATTCGGCCCGCCCCCCGGCCCCGCTACCCGCACCGGCCCCCAATGATCCCTTTCCCAACGGACTTTGACGGAGCGAAAGGTGCGGAACCGGCGCGGGCCCCGTCTCCCGCGAGCCCCGCGCCGCGGCCCCGGCGGCCGTGCACCCCGGGAGATTCCCTAGTGATCGAAGTCACCGTTTCGGTATCCCCGCCCGCGGCAAGCCTGTTGCGCCTCCCGCGCGCCGCATCCCCGCTCCCGCGCCCCTCACAGGGATCTCTCCGGGTACCGCCCGGGCCCTCTCCACCCAGGGGAGTACGCCGGGCCCCCACCCGTCATCCTCCTGGAGGCCCGCCAAGCGGTACGACGGCATGACGCCCGGGCGCCGCCGCGCGCCTAGGCTTGAGGTCAAGCGGCGGGCGCAGCACTCGTCCCCCGAGGTCAGACGCCCGCCGCCCTCGGATCACGACAGGAGCGGGGCGATGGCGCAGAGCACGGGGCGGACGGCCCTCCGGGCGCGGGGCCGCAGGGCCACCACCGCGTTCGGCGGAAGCCGGCCCGCCGGTACGCGCCACCCCCTCATAGCGGTCGCCATGGTGCTGCCGCTGGCGTTCCTCCTGGCCGTGGTCTTCGGCGGCTGGGAGGCCGTGGTCACACAGGCGTCGTCCGTGGCCGGCATGCTGGGGCGCTGAGCGGGCGCCCCGGTCCCGGGAGAGCGGTCCGGGACGGCTGCCGGCCGAAACCCCGTGGGGACGGGGGTGCGGCGGACGGCAGGAATGGCCGGGCATCTGGGGAGATGCCCGGCCATCTGGCTTTTTCGGGAACTTCCCGCCCGCACGGTGGAGTTGGCCACCGCACCGCACCGCACCGCACCGGCACAACGACAGAGGGCCGAAGCTGATGCTCCGGCCCTCTGCCCTCGGTGTGGACGATACTGGGATTGAACCAGTGACCTCTTCCGTGTCAGGGAAGCGCTCTCCCGCTGAGCTAATCGTCCTCGGGACCGCGGCTCTCGCAAGATCGCCGCGGATACTGCGTGCGCGATACTGGGATTGAACCAGTGACCTCTTCCGTGTCAGGGAAGCGCTCTCCCGCTGAGCTAATCGCGCGGGGACCTGGTGTGACCAGGTCAGTGGACGATACTGGGATTGAACCAGTGACCTCTTCCGTGTCAGGGAAGCGCTCTCCCGCTGAGCTAATCGTCCTTGGAGGTGGAGACGGGATTTGAACCCGTGTAGACGGCTTTGCAGGCCGTTGCCTCGCCTCTCGGCCACTCCACCAGGAGTGTGTGCGGGGGGCTCGGGATGATCCCCCACATCGAGCGGACGACGAGACTCGAACTCGCGACATCCACCTTGGCAAGGTGGTGCTCTACCAACTGAGCTACGTCCGCGGGCGGCTCTCCCAGACTACGTCGGGAAGCTCCCTGGCCTCCGGGGCGCTTCCGCGTCCCGGCGACGTGTTGAACTTTAGCGGATTCCTGGGCCAGTACAAAAACGCGTTTGTGCAGCGTGCTGCGCTGCTCGTCCGGCCCGAGCGATCGAGGGGGCCCCGCCATAGACTCACTGACGTGCACGACTTCGCTCCGATGGCCCGCTTCGGCGGCCTGCTCGCCACCGACCTGCGCGATGTGACCAGCGATCCCGCGGCACTGGATTCCGCCGGCTGGTGGGCGGTGACCGCCGACTTCGAGGGGGGAGTGGTCTGCGCCCGCTTCGCGGACGTACGCCCCGCCACGGCCGCGGACGCCCCCGCGCCCGGCGCCTGGCGCGGCCCTGCCCCGGCCGACTGGCGCAGCTCCCTGGACCGCTCCGCCTATGCGGACGGCGTCCGGCGTATCCGGGCCCACATCGCGGCCGGCACGGTCTACCAGGTCAACCTCTGCCGGGTATTGACCGCATCGCTGCCCGACCCGCACCGCGCCGACGTGGACGCGCTCTCCGCCGTCCTGGCCCGCGGCAACCCCGCTCCCTATGCCGGAACGATTCGCCTGCCCGATCACGGCGTCGAGATCGCCACCGCCTCCCCGGAGCTCTTCCTGCGCCGCGACGGCCGCACCGTGGAGTCCGGCCCCATCAAGGGCACCGGCCGCACCCCCGCGGACCTCTCGCAGAAGGACCGGGCGGAGAACGTGATGATCGTCGACCTGGTCCGCAACGACCTGGGGCGGGTCTGCGCCACCGGCTCGGTCACCGTCCCCGCCCTGTGCGCCGTGGAGGAGCACCCCGGCCTCGTCCACCTCGTCTCCACCGTGCGCGGTGAACTGGCCGAGGCCCACGAGAAGACGGCGTGGGCCGATCTGCTCGGGGCCACCTTCCCGCCGGGGTCGGTCACCGGCGCCCCCAAGTCCAGCGCCCTGCGGATCATCGAGGAACTGGAGACCGCCCCGCGCGGCCCCTACTGCGGCGGCATCGGGTGGGTGGACGCCGACCGCCGCACCGGCTGGCTCAACGTCGGCATCCGCACGTTCTGGATCGACCGTGCCGCCCCCGCGGGACCGGTGCTCCGCTTCGGCGCGGGCGCCGGGATCATCTGGGACTCGGACCCCGAGCGGGAGTGGGCCGAGACCGAGTTGAAGGCGCGCCGACTGCTCGCGGTAGCGTCCGGTGAGCACGAAGTGAGCGGAGGACTCAAGCGATGAAGATCTGGCTCGACGGGGGACTACGGGACGCCGACGGCGCCCGGGTCTCGGTCTTCGACCACGGCCTGACGGTCGGCGACGGGGTCTTCGAGACGCTCAAGGCCGAGCGGGGGCGCGCCTTCGCGCTCACCCGCCACCTGGAGCGCCTGGCCCACTCCGCCCGCGGGCTCGGCCTGCCCGAGCCCGACCTCGACGAGGTGCGGCGCGGCTGCGCGGCCGTCCTGGAAGCCAACCCGATGGCGCTGGGCCGGATACGGATCACGTACACCGGCGGCATCTCCCCGCTCGGCTCGGATCGCGGCGAGGCCGGACCGACCCTGGTCATCGCGGTCTCCGAGGCCGGCCGCCGCCCGGACACCACCGCCGCCGTCACCGTCCCCTGGACCCGCAACGAACGCGGCGCCCTGGCCGGCCTGAAGACCACCTCGTACGGCGAGAACGTCGTGGCCCTGGCCCGCGCCCGCGAACGGGGCGCCTCCGAGGCGCTGTTCGCCAACACCGTCGGCGCGCTCTGCGAGGGCACCGGCTCCAACGTCTTCGTCGTCCTCGACGGCGAACTGCACACCCCGCCGCTGGCCTCCGGCTGCCTGGCCGGCATCACCCGCGCGCTGACCGTCGCCTGGGCCGGCGCCAAGGAGACCGACCTGCCGCTGGACGCCCTGGAGAGCGCCGAGGAGATCTTCCTGACCTCCACCCTGCGCGACGTCCAGGCCGTGACCCGGATCGACGGCCGCCAACTCGCCGACGCGCCGGGCCCGGTGACCGCCGAGGCGATGCGCCTCTTCGACCGGGAGTCGGCCGCGGACTTCGACCCGCGCTGAGGGTGACGGGCCCGCGGCGGGCGAGTAGAAAGTCCTCGTGACCACTACGCTGCGCCCCGCGGGCCCCGAAGTACGACACGACGACGGCCGCCGGTCCCGCCCTTATGACATCTGCGTCAACAGCCGCCGGGTCGGCGGGATCCAGTTGGCCACCGACGCCCGGTTCGGGCCCACCGCCGGCCGGATCGAGGCCCTGAGCGTGGCGGCCCCGGACCGGCACCGCGGCCGCGCCACGGTCGCCGCGCTGGCCGCCGAAGAGGTGCTGCGCGGCTGGGGCTGCCGGCAGATCGAACTGACCGTGCCCGTCGAGGCCGAGGCCGCGGTACGGCTCTCGGCGGCCCTGGGCTACACCGAACGCGGCCGCATCCTGGCCCGGGTCCTGACCCGCCCGGGCGCGCTCCCCGACGGCAGCACCGACCGGCCCTTGGGCGAGGCCGGATACCCGGCCTGGCGGGCGGCCGCGATCGCCGAGCGGGTCCGGCAGCAGACAGCCCAGGGGATGTCCCGGGAACGCGCCGAGGAGGCCGTGCCCGCCGAGCACGACGCGCTGCTCCCCGAGGGCGCGGCCACCCCCGGCCATGTACTGCGGATCCTCGCCCACGAGGGCACCGACGTCGGCACGCTGTGGCTGGCCCTGCGGCTCCCCGGGCAGCCCGGCGGCTATGTCATGGACGTGCGGGTGGCGCCGGAGCACCGCGGCGAGGGACACGGCCGCAGCCTGATGCTCGTCGCCGAGCGGGAGACCCTGGCCGCGGGCCGCTCCTCCCTGGCGCTCAACGTCCAGGCCGACAACGCCCCGGCGCTGGGGCTGTACCGCTCGCTGGGCTACCGGCCCACGGCGTACCGGATGTGGAAGCCGATCCTCTGACGCGTCCGCCGGCCGGCCCGCGGTCTCGTACGGGCCAGGCCGGAACCGCCGGGCCGTGCCGGCTCAGCCCGCCGTGGCGTCCTGCCCGGCCAGCAGCCGCTCGGCGATCCCCTCGATCCGGGCCCGCAGGCCCTCCTGGCTCTTGCCGCCGTCCAGCCGCTCGCCGCCGATCTCGTACGTCGGGGTGCCGGTGACCCCGATCGCCTTGCCCTCGGCCTCGTCCGCGTCCACGGTCAGCAGGTGCCGGCCGTCGACCAGCGCGGTGTCGATCTCCTCGGCGTCCAGCCCGAGCTCCCCGGCGACGTCCAGCAGCACCTTCTCGCCGCGCCTGCCGAGCTCCTCGGCGCGTGCCAGCACCGCCTCGACGTACGGCCAGCCCTGGCCCTGTTCCACCGCCTCCTCGGCCGCCTGGGCCGCCGCGTAGGCGTGCTTGTGCTTGGCCAGCGGGAAGTGCCGCAGCCGGATCTCCAGCCGGTCGCCGAAGCGCTCGCGCAGCGCCCGGACGTCGCTCAGGGCGGTGGCGCAGTCGGTGCACTGGAGGTCGCACCACACGTCGAGGACAGGACGGGCGGGGCTGACGGGACGGGTGGGGCCGGAGGCGGCGGCGTCGTTCATGCGGTCAGTCTTCCAGCCCGC
The DNA here is from genome assembly GCF_051603415.1 of Streptomyces sp. S186. Lineage (NCBI taxonomy): Bacteria > Bacillati > Actinomycetota > Actinomycetes > Kitasatosporales > Streptomycetaceae > Streptomyces > Streptomyces sp. S186. The sequence continues at coordinate 6,718,108 of NZ_CP193932.1, forward strand.
CGCCCGGGGGAGGAACCCGGACCTGCGGAGGAGGGCGACCCGGAGATCTCCCTGAGGTCCTGGCCGGGACATGGCCTGTGCGGGGCCGGAGGGGGCAGGATGGAGGGGAGCGCGGAACGCCCGCTCGCCCCTTCGACCGGCAGGAGGACCGGATGCTGACCTCGACGATCTGTGCCGCGGTCTCGGCGGCGGGCCTGGGCATCGCCGCGCTGACCGCCTATCGCAAGCGCTTCCTGGCCGCGACCCGGATCGCCGCCTTCGCTCTGATCCCGATCGGTCTGGTCATGACGGGCGTCATCGACTGGGTCACCAGCATCGTCCTCAAGCCCACGGTCTGGGCAGGTTTCGGGGTGCTGGCGCTCTCCGTGGTGCTGTTCATGATCAGCCGGCTGGCGGAGCGGCGCCGCGGCATACCCGGCCGCAAGGAGCGCCGGGCCGCGGCGGCCTCCGAGGCCCCGGCGGTGGCGCCGGCCGCCTCGGCGCCCTCCCTCGGTTCCGGCCGCAAGGCCCCCGGGAGCACGGCGGCCCCGGCCCCGGACAGCGCCCCCAAGGATGACTTCTCGGACATCGAAGCGATCCTGAAAAAGCACGGGATCTGATGAACTCCCGCTGCTGAGCGGCCCATTGCGGGTTCCGGGCCGATCATCTGCGCGATGATGCGCGCGAGATGAACGATGAGTGCGCCCTCGCCCAAGACGACGCCACGTCCCCCGAGCCCCGCGGCTGCCTGTTCGCGCTGTCCCAGCCGCCGCTGATGCTCTTCCTGGCCGTGATCGGCCTGCTGCTCCTCCTAGGCGCGGTACACGACCTCTACATCCTCTGACGCCCCGCACGGGCCGGTCCGGCCGCGGCGTACGGGCACCCGGCACCCGCCGTGTGCCCGGCGCCGGCCGTCGCTCAGCCCGCCGCTTCCCGCCGCCGTGCGCGGTACGCCGCGACATGCAGCCGGTTCCCGCAGGTCCGGCTGTCGCAGTAGCGCCGCGAGCGGTTGCGGGAGAGGTCGACGAAGGCGTGCCGGCAGTCCGGTGCCTCGCAGCGCCGCAGCCGCTCGCGTTCCCCGGCGACGAGGATGAAGGCCAGCGCCATCCCGCCGTCCGCGGCAAGGTGGTCGGCGACCGAGGCACCCGGCGCGAAGTAGTGGACGTGCCAGTCGTAGCCGTCGTGGTCGGTCAGCTGCGGGGTGGTGCCCGCCGAGGCCACCAGCGTGTTCAGCCGGGCGGCCGCGGTGCGGTCGTCGCCGGCCGCGAAGACCTCCGCGAAGCGTGCACGGACGGCACGGACGGCCGCCAGGTCGCCCGGTCCGAGGGAGCCCACGCCGCTGATCTTGTTGCGCCGGACGAACTCCGCGAGCGCCGCGAGGTCGGTCAGGCTGTCCGGGGTGCCGGGGGAGTCCCCCTCGGGCGCGGTGTTCAGCAGGCCGACGACCGCGTCCAGCGCGCACCGGGTGTCATGGGTGATCAGCACGGTTCCGCTCCCTGGCCGGGTGGGGCCGGCCGGCGCCGCCCCGGTGTCGTTGGCGAATGGTCGGACAGACCCTAGCGCCTGGGACACGCCTCGGCGCCGTCCCGCGGTGGGTCCGCGGCGACGGCGCCGAAGTGTGCCGTGTGAACTTGTCGGTCCTGCGCCGTCTCCCCGAGTCGGACGGTCGCAAGTGTGAGCGGTTGGATGCGGAAAGTGTGCCTGCTGCGTCTCAGCTCTCCGCCAGGATGTGGGAGAGCTCGGTGTCGAGATCGAAGTGCCGGTGCTCCGTACCGGGCGGTACGGCGGCGTCCGTGCGCTTCAGGAAGGATTCCAGCGCCCGCGCCGGGGCCTCCAGAAGGGCTTCCCCCTCCGGGGAGCTCAGGGCGATGCAGACCACGCCCTGTCCGTGGCTCCGGGACGGCCAGACGCGGACGTCTCCGGTGCCCGTGGGCCGGTGCAGGCCCTCCGCGAGGAGGTCGCGGGCGAAGACCCACTCAACCGTTTCCTCGGCTCCGGTGTGGAAGGTGGCGTGCACGGCATACGGATCGGCCGTGTCATACCGCAGGCCCGCGGGTACAGGCAGTGAGGACTCGCTCGACACAACGAGGCGCAGGTGCAGCTCGCAGCTGACCGTGGTGTTCATAAGCGCCAGGGCCTTTCGCTCAGTGTGCGCTCGGGGATTCGCACGTCGGCGAAATCGACATGCCACCTACGGTGCCGTTGTAAACCCCTCTGCCGGTTTTGGGTGGCTTCAGATACCTCTTCCGGCGGATTGCGTGATCGTCCCCGGCGGTATTTCGGCCAACGGATCATGTCCGTTGCGTAGGCGGCACGAATACGCAGAGTAATGGAGCGGGGAGCGCTTCGCGATGATCTCCGTCGGCTCGGCGTGCCGGGTTCCGGCTCCGGTGCGCGGACGGGGGCGCGGGGCCGGGCCGTCCGTGCCCGTCGAAGATCGACCGGGTCGGCCGCCGTGGTCGGAAGCGCCTCCGACGTGCGGTAATGTTGGCGGTGCGCCCGGGCGATTAGCTCAGTGGGAGAGCGCTTCGTTCACACCGAAGAGGTCACTGGTTCGAACCCAGTATCGCCCACCCCGGACGAAGGCCCGGAGACTCAAGTCTCCGGGCCTTCGCGGTTGTTGGGCCGTTCCCGGGCCGGCGGGGCGCACACTGGGATCATGCCCGACACGTCACGCCGGCCGTGCCGTCTGCACCGCTACCGCTTCCGCAGCGTCTGGCTGCTGAACGCCCCGCCCACCGTCGTCTACGCGGTGCTGGAGCGGGCCGAGGCGTATCCCCGCTGGTGGCCGCAGGTGCGCGAGGTCGCCTCGCTCGACGAGCGCAGCGGCATCGCGCGCTTCCGGTCCTTCCTGCCGTACGACCTGCTCGTGGTGGCGACCGAGACCCGGCGGGACCCGGGGGTCGGGGTGCTGGAGATCGCGATGCGCGGGGACCTGGCCGGCTGGGCGCGGTGGACGATCGTGCCCGGCGAGGGCGGCACCCGGGCCGTGTTCGAGCAGGACGTGGAGGTCCGCAAGCCGGGGCTGCGGCGCTGGGCGCTGCTGGGGCGGCCGCTGTTCCGGATCAACCACGCGCTGATGATGCGGGCCGGCCGGCGCGGGCTGACGGCCTGGCTGGCCCGCGGGTGAGGAGGCCGGAACGGAATTTGATGGAAGGGCCTGGCGGCCTGTATTGTTCAGGTCGTTCGCGAGGGAAACCTCGCCGGAACCCGGGCGATTAGCTCAGTGGGAGAGCGCTTCGTTCACACCGAAGAGGTCACTGGTTCGAACCCAGTATCGCCCACCGGGATCATGGACCGGACCGTCGGAAGGCGGTCCGGTCCTTTTCGTTGGCACGCGTGGGCGTGCGGCCGTGGCGCTTCGCGCCGGGTCAATTCCGTTCAGCCGCACCGGCGTTGGGAATTCCGCCGGAATTCCGAGGGGGAATCAGGCCGCGGCGGGGAGTTCCGGCCGCAGCGGCCAGTGCGGGTCGACGGGCTCATGGGTGCCGCTGCGGGCGAACCACGCCTGCAGGCCGCGGGCCTGGGCCGCGTGCCAGAGCGCCTGCCGGGTGTGCAGCTCGGCGGGCTGCAGGCCCTCCAGCCGTGCGGCGAAGCGCCGGCCCAGCTCCCGGACCACCCGCAGCGCGGCCAGCGCGTCCGCCGCCGCCTCGTGCGCGTCGGTCAGCTCGATCCCGTAGTGCGCGCACAGGTCCGTGAGGGTGCGGCGGCCCTTGCGGTAGCGGTCCAGGTGCTTGTCCAGGACGCGGGGATCGAGGACGTGCAGCGGATGCGCGCCCAGATAGGCGCTCAGGGAGCTGGCGCGGTGGCGCTTCAACTCCCGCTCCAGCAGCGTCAGGTCGAACGGGGCGTTCATCACCACCAGCGGGCGGACGGCCACCGCCTGGGCGGCCAGCGCACGGGCCACCTCCTCCAGCACCGGCGCCGGCCAGCGGCCGTGCCGCGCGAGGTGATCTGCCGTCAGGCCGTGCACCGCCGTCGCGGCCTCCGGTATCTCCACCCCGGGATTGATCAGCCAGCGGGTGACGCGCGGGGCGGCGCGCGGGGTTTCCTGGACCACCAGGGCGGCGGAGACGATGCGATCGCGCTCGACGTCGATGCCCGTCGTCTCGGTGTCGAAGGCGGCAAGTGGACCGTCATACCAGCGCGGCATCAGCCAACTCCTCGCGGTCGTACGGGGGATGACGGTGCGGGTCACCCGAGCTGGTGATACCCGGGGCGAGGACGGCTCGAACCGCCCTTGTTTGCGGGCCGCTTGACGCGGAGACAACCACAGAGACGGCCGGCGCCGCACCGCGCGGTCCGGCGGCTTCCCGCGCCGGGCTCCGCCCCCGCCGCCCGGACGCATCGAATCGGCACGGCCCGGAAGGCACCCGCGATGACCCTCGCGCAGCCCGAACCGGGCGGGCTGTCCCCCGCAAGCGGGCGGTACCCCCGGCCCTCCCTCACCCCGCGGCGCGGTGGCCTGGCCACCACCGCCTGCATGGAAACCCTCCAGGTGGGCTACCTCCACGCGGTCGCCGCCGCCTCCGGGTGCTCACTGGCACAGCCCTTCCCGGACAACGGCATCGACTGGCACGTCAGCCATGCCGCGCCCGGTCACACCGTCGACGACGAGGTGACCATCAAGGTGCAGCTCAAGTGCACCTACCAGACCGCCCCGCGCCCGCCGGGGCCCACCTTCGCCTTCACGCTCGACAACGACCACCTGGTGAAGCTGGCCCGCACGCCGGTGGCGGTGCACAAGATCCTCGTCGTGATGCTCGTCCCGCGGGATCCGGACGACTGGCTGCGGGCCGGGCACGACCACCTCGAACTGCGGCACTGCTGTTACTGGATCAACCTCGCCGGCCATCCGGTGACCGGCCGGCGCAGGACCACTGTGCGGATCCCGACCACGCGGATCTTCGACGACCGTGCGCTGCGCGAGATCATGACGCGGGTCGGGGCGGGAGGGAGACCCTGATGGACCGGCTGACCGACGACCACGGCCCGACCCACGACTACGGCGCGCCCCCGCCGGACCCCGCACGGCTCGACCCGGCGGTGCTCGGCGCCCTGCTGGCCCGCCACGGCTGGCGGCGCCGGGGCGCGGCGGCCGGCCGCTGCGCCCGCTGGACCCCACCGGACGGGGCGGCCGGGACCAGCCTGCTGGTGCCGCACGACCGCCGGTTCCCCGACAGCGCCGAGCTGCTGGCCGAGGCGCTGGCGGCGCTGGAGCGGAGCGCCGCGCCCTCGGCCCGCGAGGTGCTGGTCGGGCTGGCGGTGCCCAGCGACGAGGTCCGCTGGGAGCGCGAGGTCCCCGACGGCGGCCCCGGGACCGCGCACTGGGTGGCGCAGGAGCAGCTGCGCGGCGCGGCCCGCGCCCTGCTGACGGCCGGCGCGCTGGGCAGCTACGCCCGCGCCGGTTACTACGGCGCCCGGTACCAGCGGCGGGCCGCCGGCTTCCTGGGCCAGGTGCTGGTCGGGCCGGCCCCGGCCGGCCGCCGGCTGGCCGCGTTCGTCCCCGTACGGGCCGGGCGCGGCGCGGTCGCCGGTCTCCAGCGGGCGCTGCACGCGGCCCGGGACGCCACCGACTACCAGCGGGCCACCGGCGGCATGGAGGCGTTCGACGCGGCGGTCGGGCTGGGCGTCTGCCACGAGCTGGCGCAGGCGCTGATCGCGCTGGTGCGGGGCGCGGAGGGGGTGCGGATCACCATCGCCTGGTCGCCGGCGGCCGGCACCCCGGCCGGCTTCGCGGCCCGCCCGGAACCCGTCGAGTTCTCGCCCGGCGACCTGCCCGCGCTCCAACAGGCCGCCCAGCGCTACGTCCGCGCCGAGCCGTCGCTGCCGGTGCGGGTGACCGGCACCGTCGTACGGCTGCGCCGGGAGCGGCCGGACGGCCCGGGGTCGGTGCGGCTGCGGGTGATCACCGGGGCGGACGTGGGGCAGGTGCGGGCGGCCCTGGGGGAGGAGGACTACCGGATCGCCGGCCATGCACACCTGGCCGGGCTGCCGATCCGGGTCAGCGGCCGGCTGGAGAGCCGGGGCGGCTTCCGGCGGATCACCGGTGGCCGGGACGTTGCCCCCGTACAGGTCGATCCGGCCGACCGGGACCGGCTGCTGAAGGCGCTCTGGGCGGACCCCGCGGGGTCCGGGGACGGCGGGGACGGCGGGTTCGGCGAGGACGGCTGAGGCGCTGCTGACGGAGATCCGGCAGCAGCGCCCTGGTGTCCGGCGGGCGCCTGAGCGGCCGGGGCGAAGCCGTTTCGCGGTGCGGTCCTGCGGCTCGGTACGATTCGGAGGCGCAGCAAACGCTGATGCGAGTGAGACATGAGTCAGGAGAGACCGGTGTCAGACGTCCGTGTGACCGTCCAACGCGATTCCGAGCGGGAAGAACGCGTGGTGACCACGGGCACTACGGCCGCCGACCTCTTCCAGGGCGAGCGCAGCGTGGTGGCCGCACGGGTGGCCGGCGAGCTGCGGGACCTCACCCACGAGCTGGCCGACGGCGACGAGGTCGAGCCCGTCGAGATCACCTCCGAGGACGGCCTGAACATCCTGCGGCACTCCACCGCGCACGTCATGGCCCAGGCCGTGCAGGAGCTCTTCCCCGAGGCCAAGCTCGGCATCGGCCCGCCGATCAAGGACGGCTTCTACTACGACTTCGACGTCGAGAAGCCCTTCCACCCCGACGATCTCAAGCGCATCGAGAAGAAGATGCAGGAGATCCAGAAGCGCGGCCAGAAGTTCGCCCGCCGCGTGGTGACCGACGAGGACGCCCGCGCAGAGCTGGCGGACGAGCCGTACAAGCTCGAACTGATCGGCCTCAAGGGCTCCGCCGCGGACGCCGCCGAGGGCGCCTCCGCCGAGGTCGGCGCCGGCGAGCTGAGCATCTACGACAACCTCGACGCCAAGACCGGCGAGCTCTGCTGGAAGGACCTGTGCCGCGGTCCTCACCTGCCCAGCACCCGGAACATCCCGGTCTTCAAGCTGATGCGGTCGGCCGCCGCCTACTGGCGCGGCAGCGAGAAGAACCCGCAGCTCCAGCGCATCTACGGCACCGCCTGGCCCACCAAGGACGAGCTCAAGGCGTACCTGGACTTCCTCGCCGAGGCCGAGAAGCGCGACCACCGCAAGCTCGGTGCCGAGCTGGACCTCTTCTCCATCCCGGAGGAGCTGGGCTCCGGCCTCGCGGTCTTCCACCCCAAGGGCGGTGTCGTCCGCCGGGTGATGGAGGACTACTCCCGCAAGCGGCACGAGCTGTCGGACTACGAGTTCGTGAACACCCCGCACATCACCAAGGAAGCTCTCTTCGAGACCTCGGGACACCTGCCGAACTACGGCGACGCGATGTTCCCGCCGCTGGAGTTCGACGGGCAGAACTACCGCCTCAAGGCGATGAACTGCCCCATGCACAACCTGATCTTCAAGGCCCGCGGCCGCTCGTACCGCGAACTCCCGCTGCGTCTCTTCGAGTTCGGCACGGTGTACCGCTACGAGAAGTCGGGCGTGGTGCACGGCCTGACCCGGGCCCGCGGCTTCACCCAGGACGACTCGCACATCTACTGCACCAAGGAGCAGATGGCGGACGAGCTGGACAGCCTGCTCACCTTCGTCCTCGACCTGCTGCGCGACTACGGCCTGACCGACTTCGAGCTGGAACTGTCCACCCGCGACCCGGAGTCCGACAAGTTCATCGGCGAGGACGCGGAGTGGGAGGAGGCCACCGAGGCGCTGCGCCAGGCGGCCGAGAAGCAGGGGCTGCCGCTGGTCCCGGACCCGGGCGGCGCCGCGTTCTACGGCCCGAAGATCTCGGTGCAGGCCCGCGATGCCATCGGCCGGTCCTGGCAGATGTCGACGATCCAGGTCGACTTCCAGCAGCCCGCCCGCTTCGGCCTGGAGTACACCGCGGCGGACGGCTCCAAGCAGCAGCCCGTCATGATCCACCGGGCGCTGTTCGGCTCCATCGAGCGGTTCTTCGCGGTGCTGCTGGAGCACTACGCGGGCGCCTTCCCGGCGTGGCTGGCCCCGGTGCAGGCCACCTGCATCCCGATCGGCGACGCCCACGTCCCGTACCTGGAGGAGTTCGCCGCGGAGGCGAAGGCCAAGGGGCTGCGGGTCGAGGTGGACTCGTCCTCGGACCGGATGCAGAAGAAGATCAGGAACGCCCAGCGCAGCAAGGTGCCGTTCATGATCCTCGCGGGTGATGAGGACATGGCGGCCGGGGCGGTGTCGTTCCGGTATCGCGACGGGTCGCAGGAGAACGGCATCCCGCGTGACGAGGCATTGCGGAAGCTCGTCGATGTGGTGGAGCGCCGCGCCTAGGCGTGATCTTTGCCGCGGAGCGTGCGGGGTTTGAGGGGCGGTCCCATCCGGACCGCCCCTCGCCGCTTCCCCGTCCGGCCCGGGAGAATATGCTTCGCAACATGACGAGTGAGCCGGAACAGCAGATCGGAGTCGGGACGCAGGACGCCTTCCAGCGCCTGTGGACGCCCCACCGGATGGCCTACATCCAGGGGGAGAACAAGCCGAGCGGCCCGGGCGCCGAGGACGGCTGTCCGTTCTGCACCATTCCCTCGAAGTCGGACGAGGACGGCCTCGTGATCGCCCGCGGCAAGCGGGTGTACGCGGTGCTCAACCTCTACCCGTACAACGGCGGGCACCTCATGGTCGTCCCGTTCCGCCACGTCGCCGACTACACCGAGCTCGACGAGCGGGAGACCGCGGAGCTGGCGGACTTCACCAAGCGGGCGATGATCGCGCTGCGCACCGCCTCCGGGGCGCACGGCTTCAACATCGGGATGAACCAGGGGAGCGTGGCCGGCGCCGGTATCGCCGCCCACCTCCACCAGCACGTCGTCCCCCGCTGGGGCGGCGACACCAACTTCATGCCGGTGGTCGGGCACACCAAGGTGCTGCCCCAACTCCTCGCCGACACCCGGTCGATGCTGGCCTCGGCCTGGCCGGAATAGCCGCCGTGCACGCCGGGTGAACGGGGCGACACGCACCCGGATGAATCCTATAAATCGCCCCGATCGGGAAATCTTGCCCCTCTAATGGGGTGGTGACCTCCCTGGATCGTCGCTCCGTGCTGCGCGCGGCCGCCTCGGCCGCGGCGGCGGGTGCGCTTGCGTCGGGCTGCGCCCCGAAGCGGTCGGCGGACTCCTCCGCCACCGCCGCCTCCGCACGGGCCGCCGGCGGACCGAGCCCCCAAGAGACGGGCCGGTCCGCGCCGGCCCGGCACCCCGCCGCCCGGCCACCGACCCGTGCGCCCGGCCTGCCTCCCGAGATCGAGCACGGACCGCGGAACGGGCACGCGGTCGCCCTCACCTTCCACGGCCGGGGCGATCCCAAGCTGGCCGAGGCGCTGCTGGGCGAGGCCGAGCGGGCCGGTGCCCGGGTCACCGTGCTGGTCGTCGGCGACTGGCTCGACGAACAGCCCGCGATGGCCCGCCGCATCCTGGACGGCGGCCATGAGCTGGGCAACCACACCATGCACCACCGCAACATCTGCGCGCTGCCCGCCGACGCCGCCGACGCCGAGATCCGCCAGTGCGCCGACCGGCTGCGCAAGCTCACCGGCAGCATCGGCAGCTGGTTCCGCCCGTCGCAGACCCGGCGGGCCACCGGGCAGGTCATCCGGCTGGCCCGCCAGGCGGGCTATCCGCACGTCCTGTCGTACGACGTGGACTCCCTCGACGCGAACGACCCCGGCGCCCCGGCCGTCCAGCGCACGGTCCTGGACGGCGTCCGCCCGGGCTCGGTCGTCAGTCTCCACCTCGGGCATCCCGGCACGGTGGCCGCGTTGCCCCCGATCCTCGACGGCCTCCGCCGGCGCGGTCTGCGCGCGGTGACGACAACGGAGCTAGTGACCTGATGGCTGACCGGAACCGTACCCACCCCCGCCCGACCGGCTCCCGCCGCACCCGCCGGGCGGCGCTGCTCGTCGCGGCCTGCGCCCTGGTGGCGGCGGGCTGCACCGGTGGCGGGGAGCAGTCCGCCCCGCGGCCCGACGGACCCTCGCCCCACGAGGCCGTCGCCCAGGGCCTGCCCGGGATGCCGCCGCTGCTGGACCAGCACGACCTGTACGCCGCGGACCGGCCCAACCGGCTGGCGCCGCAGGTCAGGAACTACCCGTCGCGGATCTATGTGCCCAACACCGGCTCCGACACGGTCAGCGTCATCGACCCCAGGACGTACAAGGTGATCGAGACGATCCCGGTGGGCGTGCAGCCGCAGCACGTGGTGCCGTCCTGGGACATGAAGACGCTGTGGGTCAACAACAACCGGGGGCACGACCTCACCCCGATCGACCCGGCCACCGGCAAGGCCGGCAAGCCGGTCAAGGTCCACGACCCGTACAACCTCTACTTCACGCCGGACGGGAAGTACGCCGTGGTGATGGCGTCGATGGACCGGCAGCTGGTGTTCCGGGACCCGCACACCATGGAGACCCGCAAGACCCTGCCGGTCGACTGCGCGGGCGTCAACCACGCCGACTTCTCGCCGGACGGGAAGTACTTCATCGTCTCCTGCGAGTTCTCCGGCGAACTGCTCAAGGTCGACACCGCGAAGATGAAGGTGGTCGGCCAGGAGAAGCTGCCGTTCGAGGGCGCGATGCCGCAGGACGTGAAGATCTCGCCGGACGGCAGGACCTGGTACATCGCCGACATGATGGCCGACGGCGTGTGGATCCTGGACGGCGACGCCTTCGGCCGGCCGAAGCTGCTGCCGACCGGCAAGGGGACGCACGGCCTCTACGTCAGCCGTGACTCCCGCACCATGTACATCTCCAACCGCGGCGAGGGCTCCGTCTCGCTGCTGGACTTCAGGACCGGGAAGCTCGTCGGCAAGTGGCACATCCGCGGCGGCGGCAGCCCGGACATGGGCGGGGTCTCGGCGGACGGCAAGGTGCTGTGGCTGTCCGGGCGCTACAACTCCGAGGTGTACGCGCTCGACACCCGTACGGGCAAGACCCTGTCGAAGATCCGGGTGGGGGAGGGGCCGCACGGACTGGCGGTCTATCCGCAGCCGGGGCGGTACTCGCTGGGGCATACCGGGATCTTCCGGTAGGCCGTCCGCCGGGGCCGGTTGGTCCGGACTGTCCGGTCGTTCCGGCCGGGGAACGGAAACGGGCGCGCGCCCGGCGGCAAGCCGTGCGCGCGCCCGTCCGTGCGGTGCGCGGGGCGGTGCCTACGCGTTGTACTCGTCGGCCTTCTTCGGCTCGGCGCTCTGGACCATGCCGCTGAGCACCAGGGAGCGGTTGTCGAAGCGCTCGGTGTCGACGCCGTGCTCCTTGAGGACGTTCATCGCCGCGGCGTGCACCGCCCGCAGGACCGGGGTCGCGGCGCGCAGCGCGTCGTCGGCCATGAAGCGGTGCCGCCAGGGCTTGTCGGCCCAGACATGGCGCAGACCGAACGGCTCGGGGAGGGCGAGCTTGCCGCCGAGGAAGTCCAGCACCGGCGGGAACCACGTCAGCGGGGCGCGGGCGGCCAGCCGCACCACCTCCGCCGTCCCGATGAGCGGCAGTGTCAGGGTCTTGGTCTCCCAGAACCGGACGACCTTGGCGACGTCCTTGGTCTTGGGCTCCGGCTTGCTGGTGAAGAGCGAGTGGACCGGGCCGAGGGCGTAGCCGCTGACCTCGATGCGCAGCGTCTCGTGCAGCACGGTGACGGTGATCATGAGTGTGAGCACCAACTGGCCGTCCCACAGGACGAACTGGACGCCGAGGTAGTGGCGGTTGCCGGCGCCGAACTGCTGCTCGTTGCAGATCCGCTCGATCTCGTGGCCGCGGACCTCGTACCCGTCGACGTGGCTGCCCTCCGGGCGGGCGACCGCCCCGGCCTTCTCTCCCACGGGGACGACGATCCAGTGGCGGACGGACGGCGGCTGCTGGAAGCCGCCGGTGTGCAGCGGGCTGCGCTCCAGCAGGCGCAGCCGGTCGTGGATCGCGCGGATGACGTCCCAGCTGCGGAACGGGTGGATGTCGGTGCCCTCCTGGGCCGGCCGGAGCTCCTCGGCCAGCTGCCAGCTGCCCCAGCGGGTGCCCATCCCGAGTATGCCCTTGGGGCCGGCGTAGAAGATGACGTTGCTGCGCTGCTCGGCGGAGACCTTGGCGAGGTTGTGCCGGAGGGTCTCGGCGGAGGTGTGGTTGGGGTCCTGCGGCACCGCCTCGGGGATCTTCGCGGCGACGCCGCCGCCCTCCAGCAGCCCCTTCCACGCCTCCCGCAGGGTCACCGCGGTCCGCTCGCAGATCTGCTTGGCCAGCCACCAGCCCACCATCGGGGCGATGACCATGCCGCGGGCGTACAGCGGCCAGAAGCCGGTGAACGGCAGCTTGACCATGAAGAACAGCCCGGCGCCGGCGAGCAGGGTCAGCATGATGCCGCCCAGCAGGGAGATGCCGTTGCCCTCGCCGTCCTTGGAGAAGATCTTCCGGAGCTGGAAGGCGCCCAGCCAGAGCAGCACACCGGGCAGGAACAGCAGCCCGCACACCACCATCAGGACCGTCAGCCGGGTGTCGCGCTGCTTGCGGATGCGGGTGGCCGACAGGCAGTGCTCGACGACCGTCTGCGGTTCGGTGCCGAAGGACTGGATCAGCGGTTTGCGGCCGCCGCCGAGCATCCGCACCTGCACCGCGCGGGAGAACGCCTCGCCGAGGTTGGGCGCGAACAGCGACAGCTTGGGCTTCTTGACCTCGGAGGTGCCGGAGTCGGAGTCCGCCTTGGAGATGTCGGTCAACGGGCTGTCGCGGTAGGCGGCAGAGGCCAGGGCCTGGGTCGCCGCCGTCTGCCCGGCACCGCCCGAGATGGGGACCTGTGCCCCCGGACTGAAGTCAAAGCCGTCTGCCACTACCCGCCCCCATCACGCGCGTATCCGCTGATGCGCTCTACCCGACTGCGCTGACGCGCACACCTGCCGGCCCGGCGTGCTCGCAGGTTGGCCCGGAACGCGCGGCGCGGCGTGGAGTCCCAGCGTACCGCCGCCGCCCCGGCCCAAGTGGGCTGTCCGGGACGGCGGCTGACCTCCCGTTAACTAGGCGACGACCGCCTCCTGTTGGCGCACCTTGGCGGCGAGCTGGGCGGGCATCGGCTCGTGCCGCAGATAGCCGCGCCCGAAGCGGCCGGTGCCGTGGGAGAGCGAGCGCAGATCGACGGCGTAGCGGTCGATCTCGATCTCCGGCACCTCGGCGCGGACCAGGGTGCGGCCGGCGCCGGACTGCTCGGTGCCCACGACCCGGCCGCGGCGGCCGGAGAGGTCGCTGAGCACCGGGCCGACGTACTCGTCCGGCACCAGCACCTGCACGTCGGCGACCGGCTCCAGCAGCTCGATGGTGGTCTGCGCGGCGGCCTCCCGCAGGGCCAGCGCGCCCGCCGTCTGGAACGCGGCGTCCGAGGAGTCGACCGAGTGGGACTTGCCGTCGAGCAGGGTGACGCGGATGTCGACGAGCGGATACCCGGCGGCGATCCCGCGGGCGGCCTGGGCGCGGACGCCCTTCTCCACCGACGGGATGAACTGCCGGGGGACCGCGCCGCCGACGACCTTGTCGACGAACTCGATGCCGGAGCCGCCCGGCAGCGGCTCGACCTGGATCTCGCAGATCGCGAACTGGCCGTGGCCGCCGGACTGTTTGACGTGCCGGCCACGGCCCGCGGCGGACCCGCCGAAGGTCTCCCGCAGCGCCACCTTGTGGTCGACGGTGTCGACCTGGACGCCGTAGCGGGAGCGCAGCCGCTCCAGCGCCACGTCGGCGTGTGCCTCGCCCATGCACCACAGGACGACCTGGCGGGTGTCCTGGTTGTGCTCCAGGCGCATCGTGGGGTCCTCGGCGACCAGACGGGCCAGGCCCTGGGAGAGCTTGTCCTCGTCGGCCTTGCTGTGGGCCCGGATGGCGACCGGCAGCAGCGGGTCGGGCATCGCCCACGGCTCCATCAGCAGCGGGTCGTCCTTGCCGGAGAGGGTGTCGCCGGTCTCGGCGCGGGTGAGCTTGGCCACGCAGGCCAGGTCGCCGGCGACGGCCCGGGGGAGTGGCCGCTGCTGCTTGCCGAAGGGCGCGGACAGCGCGCCGACCCGCTCGTCGACGTCGTGGTCCTCGTGGCCGCGGTCCTCCAGGCCGTGGCCGGAGACGTGCACCGTCTCGTCGGGGCGCAGGGTGCCGGAGAAGACCCGGACCAGGGAGATCCGGCCGACGTACGGGTCGGAGGAGGTCTTGACGACCTCGGCGGCCAGCGGGCCGTCCGGGTCGCAGCTCAGGCTCTGCCGCGGCGAGCCGTCCGGGCCGGTCACGGGGGGTGCCTCGCGCTCCGCCGGCGTCGGGAAGCCGCCGGTGATCAGCTCCAGCAGCTCGACGGTGCCCAGACCCTGTCTGGCGCCCTCGGCGGCGGGTGCGGCGGCCAGGACGGGGTGGAAGGAGCCCCGGGCGACCGCGGTCTCCAGGTCGCCGATGAGCGTCTTGACGTCGATCTCCTCGCCCGCGAGATAGCGGTTCATGAGGGTCTCGTCCTCGCTCTCGGCGATGATCCCCTCGATGAGGCGGTTGCGGGCCGCCTCGATCAGCGGCAGCTCCTCGTCGGTGGGCGCGCGCTCGGTGCGCTCCCCGGAGGAGTAGTCGAAGACCCGCTGGGTGAGCAGGCCGATCAGGCCCTCGACGGGGGCGTGGCCGTCGGCGCCGGGGGTGCCGTACAGGGGGAGGTAGAGGGGCAGGACGGCATCCACGTCGTCGCCCCCGAAGGTCACCGCGCAGCGCCGGGTCATCTCGTCGAAGTCGGCGCGGGCGGCCTCCAGGTGCGTGACGACCAGGGCGCGCGGCATGCCGACGGCTGCGCACTCGTCCCAGACCATGCGGGTCGCGCCGGCCACCCCGTCGGCCGCCGAGACGACGAAAAGGGCCGCGTCCGCCGCGCGCAGACCGGCCCTGAGTTCCCCGACGAAATCCGCGTATCCGGGGGTGTCCAGCAGATTGATCTTGATTCCGCCCCAGTCCACCGGGACGAGGGAGAGCTGTACGGAGCGTTGCTGCCGGTGCTCGATCTCGTCGTGGTCGGACAGGCTGCCGCCGTCCTCCACCCGGCCGGCCCGGTTGATCGCGCCGGATGCCAGCGCGAGGGCCTCGACCAGGGTGGTCTTTCCCGCTCCGCTGTGGCCGACCAGCACCACATTGCGCAGATCCGCGGGCCGGTCGGCCGCCGGTGCCCTGCCGGCGGCTCCTGGGTTCGTACTCGACTTCTCGCTCATGTGTCTCGCCTCCAGGTCGACACTTTGCGGTGTTTCGAGCTTTCCACCGGGTTCAGGATGCGTCCATACGTGGCGCACCCGCCCGCTGCCGCCGACGCGTCCCCCGGCGCCCGGGGAACGGCCCGGGCCCGCGGGGATGCACCCCGTGCCGCGATGCGTTCGCGGTGCCCCGTGGCCGCCTGGCTACGATTGGGCCAGCCGGTGGCCCCTTGACCGCGCGGCCCGTATCGACCAACCGGGAAGGTCATGCTGAACAAGTACGCGCGTGCGTTCTTCACGCGTGTTCTCACACCGTTCGCCGCCCTGCTCATCCGTCTCGGGGTCAGCCCGGACGCGGTCACCCTCGTAGGGACCGGCGGTGTCGTGGCCGGCGCCCTGGTCTTCTATCCCCAGGGCGAGTTCTTCTGGGGCACGGTCGTCATCACGCTGTTCGTCTTCTCCGACCTGGTCGACGGCAACATGGCGCGGCAGCTGGGGCGCTCCAGCCGGTGGGGCGCGTTCCTGGACTCCACCCTCGACCGGGTCGCGGACTCGGCGATCTTCGGCGGGCTGGCCCTGTGGTACGCCGGGCGCGGCGACAGCACGGCGCTCTGCGCGGTTGCGATCTTCTGCCTCGCCAGCGGCCAGGTCGTCTCGTACACCAAGGCGCGCGGTGAGGCCATCGGGCTGCCGGTGGCCGTCAACGGTCTGGTGGAGCGGGCCGAACGGCTGGTCGTCTCACTGGTCGCCTGCGGGCTCTCCGGGCTGCACGCGTTCGGCGTGCCGGGCGTCCAGGTCCTGCTGCCGATCGCCCTGTGGGTGGTCGCCGTCGGCAGCGCCGTCACCCTCGGCCAGCGCGTGGTGACGGTACGCCGGGAGTCGGCCGAGGCCGACGCCCTCGCACAAGGGGGGAACGGCTGATGGGCAGCCGCACACCGATCGACACCGAAAAGCTCACCGACGGCCTCTACGGCCTGGGCTGGAGCACCGTCAAGCGACTGCCTGAAGGCGTCGCGGTACAGCTCGGCCGCCGGCTCGCCGACCTCGCCTGGCGCCGCCGCGGCAAGGGCGTCCGGCGCCTGGAGGCCAACCTCGCCCGGGTCGTCCCGGACGCCTCCCCGCAGCGGCTGGCCGCGCTCTCCCGGGCCGGGATGCGCTCGTACATGCGGTACTGGATGGAGTCCTTCCGGCTGCCGGTGTGGAGCCCGGAGCGGATAAAGGCCGGTTTCACGCCCCAGGACGTGCACTACCTGGAGGACGGTCTCAAGAGCGACCGCGGGGTGATCCTGGCCCTGCCCCACATGGGCAACTACGACCTCGCCGGCGTCTGGGTCACCACCAAGCTCGGCGTCCCGTTCACCACCGTCGCCGAGCGCCTCAAGCCGGAGTCCCTCTACGACCGGTTCGTCGCCTACCGCGAGGGCCTGGGCATGGAGGTGCTGCCGCACACCGGTGCCGCCGCGTTCGGCACGCTGGCCCGGCGGCTGCGGGCCGGCGGCCTCGTCTGCCTGGTCGCCGACCGCGACCTCTCCAGCTCCGGCATCCCCGTGAAGTTCTTCGGCGAGGCCGCGAAGATGCCGGCCGGACCCGCGATGCTCGCCCTCCAGACCGGAGCGATGCTGCTGCCGGTCACCCTCTGGTACGACGACACCCCCATCCTGCGCGGCCGGGTCCACCCGGAGATCGAGGTACCGGAGAACGGCACCCGTACCGAGAAGGCCGCCCACATGACCCAGGCGCTCGCCGACGCCTTCGCCTCCGGCATCGCCGACCACCCCGCGGACTGGCACATGCTCCAGCGGCTGTGGCTCGCCGACCTGGAGCCGCGCGGCGACACCCCCGGAACGGAGCCCGCGTGAAGATCGGCATCGTCTGCCCGTACTCCTGGGACGTCCCCGGCGGCGTGCAGTTCCACATCCGCGACTTGGCCGAGCACCTGATCCGGACCGGCCACGACGTCTCCGTACTGGCCCCCGCCGACGACGAGACCCCGCTGCCGCCCTACGTCGTCCCCGCCGGCCGCGCCGTCCCCGTGCCCTACAACGGCTCGGTCGCCCGCCTGAACTTCGGCTTCCTCTCCGCCGCGCGGGTCCGCCGCTGGCTGCAGAACGGGGCCTTCGACGTCATCCACATCCACGAACCCGCCTCGCCCTCCCTGGGCCTGCTCGCCTGCTGGGCGGCGCAGGGCCCGATCGTGGCCACCTTCCACACCTCCAACCCGCGCTCCCGCGCCATGATCGCCGCGTACCCGATCCTCCAGCCCGCCCTGGAGAAGATCAGCGCCCGGATCGCGGTCAGCGAGTACGCCCGCCGCACCCTCGTCGAGCACCTGGGCGGCGACGCCGTCGTCATCCCCAACGGCGTCGACGTCGACTTCTTCGCCCGCGCCGAACCGCGGCCGGAGTGGCAATCAGAAGGGGCGCGAAGCTCCGGCAAGGGTGGTGGCGGGCGACGGGCGGGCACCATCGGCTTCATCGGCCGTATCGACGAGCCGCGCAAGGGGCTGCCGGTCCTGATGAAGGCGCTGCCCGCGATCCTCGCCGCGGTCCCCGACGCCCGGCTGCTGGTCGCCGGCCGCGGCGACCAGGACGAGGCGGTCGCCGGCCTGCCCGCCGAGCTGCGCTCCCGGGTCGAGTTCCTCGGCATGGTCTCCGACGAGGACAAGGCGCGGCTGCTGCGCAGTGTGGACGTCTACGTCGCGCCCAACACCGGTGGCGAGTCCTTCGGCATCATCCTCGTGGAGGCGATGTCCGCCGGCGCGCCCGTACTGGCCAGCGACCTCGACGCGTTCGCCCAGGTCCTGGACCAGGGCGAGGCCGGCGAACTCTTCACCAACGAGGACGCCGAGGCGCTCGCCGCTGCGGCCATCCGACTCCTGAACGCCCCCGACCGGCTGGCCGAACTCGGCGAACGCGGCGCCAAGCATGTCCGTCGCTTCGACTGGACGACGGTCGGTGCGGACATTCTCGCCGTCTACGAGACGGTGGCGGCTGGCGCCTCGGCCGTGGCGACGGACGAGCGGGTGGGGATCCGGGCCCGGCGGCGCTGAACGCTTGCGCTTGGCCTTGCTTCCCACGTAGCCGGCGTTCCGCCGGGGTTTGCCGCTTGCCTGTTGCGCCTGCGGCGCATTGCGGGTCCGCTGCGCGGGGCTGTTCGGCCGCGGTGACGGGCCTCCGGGGCAGGGGGTGTGTCCGGACTGCTGCGCTTTACGTCCGGACACACCCCCTGCCCCTCCGACCCGTCCCCTCCCGTGGGTGGTCATGGAGACGGTGGGTGGGGGCCGACCTCACTGGTCCCCTGACGGCTACTCATCAAAGGGGCGCCCCCATCGGCAACGGTCACCCATCAGTCCGGGGCCTGCACGGGCCCACCGGGCATAAGCCCCAACTCACCTGAAATCCGACCCTCAACGGGAGGGGACGGGTCGGAGGGGGTGGTGTGCCGGACGTAAAGCGAAGCAGTCCGGCACACCCCCCCCGGAGGCCCGTCACCGCACCCGACAGCCCCGCGCAGCGGACAACAAGCCCGCGAAGCGGGCCGGAAGCGCGCCGTCAGGCGCAAGCGCGGCGAACCCCTACGGCGGGAACGCCGGCTACGTGGGAAGCCCCACGCGATAGCGTGCTGCGTCGTGACCACGTTTATCTGGATCGCCGCCGCGATCATCCTCATCGGCGTCTACCTGAGCTGGACGGCCGGCCGGCTCGACCGTCTGCACGCGCGGATCGACGCCGCGCGGGCCGCGCTGGACGCGCAGTTGTTGCGGCGGGCCTCGGTGGCGCAGGAGGTGGGGACCTCCGGGGTGCTCGATCCGGCGGCGTCGATCGTGCTCTACCAGGCCGCGCACGACGCCCGGCAGGCGGAGGAGGAGCACCGCGAGGTCGCGGAGAGCGAGCTGAGCCAGGCGCTGCGGGCCGTCTTCGAGGACGAGGGGCAGCTGGACGCGGTGCGGGAGGCGCCGGGCGGGGAGCGTACGGTCGTGGAGCTGACGGCGGCGGTGCGGCGGGTGCCGATGGCGCGCCGGTTCCACAACGACGCGGTACGGGCCGCGCGGGCGGTGCGCCGCCATCGGCTGGTGCGCTATCTGCGGCTGGCCGGGCACGCGCCGTTCCCGATGGCCTTCGAGATGGACGACGAGCCGCCGGCCGTCCTGGACGACCGCTCGGCGGGACACTGAGCGACCACGGATCGGAACCGGAGCGTCCGGATCCCGAGACGGCAGACGTCGCAAGCCACTGGCCTCTAATTGGCCCTTTTCGCGGGGCACCTGCCAACGGTTGTGTGGGCGCCGAAGCGCAACCACCCGCACTGAGTGAGGTCAACGTGTCCAGCACGCCCACCACGCCCCAGACCCCCGAGACCGGAACCGCGCGCGTCAAGCGCGGCATGGCCGAGCAGCTCAAGGGCGGCGTGATCATGGACGTCGTCACGCCGGAAGAGGCGAAGATCGCCGAGGACGCCGGTGCCGTCGCCGTCATGGCCCTGGAGCGGGTCCCGGCCGACATCCGCAAGGACGGCGGCGTGGCCCGGATGTCCGACCCGGACATGATCGACGGCATCATCAACGCCGTCTCCATCCCCGTCATGGCGAAGTCGCGGATCGGCCACTTCGTCGAGGCGCAGGTGCTCCAGTCGCTCGGCGTGGACTACATCGACGAGTCCGAGGTCCTCACCCCGGCCGACGAGGTCAACCACTCCGACAAGTGGGCCTTCACCACCCCGTTCGTCTGCGGTGCCACCAACCTGGGCGAGGCCCTGCGCCGGATCGCCGAGGGCGCCGCGATGATCCGCTCCAAGGGCGAGGCCGGCACCGGCAACGTCGTCGAGGCGGTCCGCCACCTGCGACAGATCAAGGGCGAGATCGCAAAGCTGCGCGGCTGCGACCACAACGAGCTGTTCGCCGCCGCCAAGGAGCTGCGTGCCCCGTACGAGCTGGTCAAGGAGGTCGCCGAGCTGGGCAAGCTGCCCGTCGTGCTGTTCTCCGCCGGCGGTGTGGCCACCCCGGCCGACGCCGCGCTGATGCGCCAGCTCGGCGCCGAGGGCGTCTTCGTCGGCTCCGGCATCTTCAAGTCCGGCGACCCGGCCAAGCGCGCCGCCGCGATCGTGAAGGCCACCACCTTCTACGACGACCCGAAGGTCATCGCGGACGTCTCCCGCAACCTGGGCGAGGCCATGGTCGGCATCAACTGCGACACCCTCCCCGAAGCCGAGCGCTACGCCAACCGCGGCTGGTAAGGACGCAGGAACTGATGAGCACCACTCCCACCATCGGTGTGCTGGCGCTCCAGGGCGACGTCCGCGAGCACCTCAAGGCGCTCGCGGACGCCGGCGCCCGGGCGCTCCCGGTGCGCCGTCCCGAGGAGCTCGCCGAGGTCGACGGCCTGGTGATACCCGGCGGCGAGTCCACCACCATGTCCAAACTGGCGGTCGTGTTCGGCATGTTGGAGCCGCTGCGCGCGTTCGTCCGGGCGGGCCGGCCGGTCTACGGCACCTGCGCCGGCATGATCATGGTCGCGGACAAGCTGCTCGACGCCCGGGAGGACCAGGAGACGCTCGGCGGCATCGACATGATCGTGCGCCGCAACGCCTTCGGGCGGCAGAACGAGTCCTTCGAGGCGGCAGTCGAGGTCGCCGGGATCGACGGCGGCCCGGTGGAGGGCGTCTTCATCCGCGCCCCCTGGGTCGAGTCGGTCGGCGCCTCCGTCGATGTCCTCGCGACGTACGGTGGACATACGGTCGCCGTGCGGCAGGGCAACGTCCTGGCCACCTCGTTCCACCCGGAGCTGACCGGTGACCACCGTATCCACGCGTTCTTCGTGGACATGGTGCGTGCGGGGGCCTGACGAGATCCCGGTAGGATTTGGGGCGATCGTTTTCTGAATGGGTTACGCGAAGGAGACAGGCGGATGTCCGGCCACTCTAAATGGGCTACGACGAAGCACAAGAAGGCCGTGATCGATGCCAAGCGCGGCAAGCTCTTCGCGAAGCTGATCAAGAACATCGAGGTCGCGGCTCGGATGGGCGGCGTCGATCTCGACGGCAACCCGACGCTCTACGACGCCGTCCAGAAGGCCAAGAAGCAGTCGGTCCCCAACAAGAACATCGACTCCGCGATCAAGCGCGGTGGCGGTCTCGAAGCCGGCGGCGCCGACTACGAGACGATCATGTACGAGGGCTACGGCCCCAACGGCGTCGCCGTCCTGATCGAGTGCCTCACCGACAACCGCAACCGCGCGGCCTCCGACGTCCGCGTCGCGATGACCCGCAACGGCGGTTCGATGGCCGACCCGGGCTCGGTGTCGTACCTCTTCAACCGCAAGGGCGTGGTGATCGTCCCCAAGGGCGAGCTGACCGAGGACGACGTCCTGGGCGCGGTCCTGGACGCCGGTGCCGAGGAGGTCAACGACCTCGGTGAGTCCTTCGAGGTGCTGAGCGAGGCCACCGACCTGGTCGCGGTGCGCACCGCGCTCCAGGAGGCCGGCATCGACTACGACTCGGCCGAGGCCAACTTCGTCCCGACCATGCAGGTCGAGCTGGAGGAAGAGGGCGCGCGCAAGATCTTCAAGCTGATCGACGCGCTGGAGGACAGCGACGACGTCCAGAACGTCTTCGCCAACTTCGATGTGTCGGACGACGTCATGGCCAAGGTCGACGCCTGACGGCCACGGGCTTACCGGTCGTACGACGGGCCGGCGGGGACACACCCCGCCGGCCCGTCGGTTTGTCAGTGGCAGCCACTAACCTGCAGGAACGTAAGGAACAGACGACCGAACGACGGCGAGGGGCGGGGCCCGATGAAGGTGCTGGGGGTGGACCCGGGGCTGACGCGGTGCGGGGTCGGCGTGGTGGACGGGGTCGCGGGACGGCCGCTGACCATGGTCGGCGTCGGCGTCGTGCGCACGCCGGCGGACGCGGACATCGCGCACCGCCTGGTGCTGATCGAGCGCGGCATAGAGGAGTGGCTCGACACCCACAGCCCCGAGTACGTCGCCGTGGAGCGGGTCTTCAGCCAGCACAACGTCCGTACGGTCATGGGCACCGCCCAGGCCAGCGCGGTCGCCATGCTGTGCGCCGCCCGCCGCGGGCTGCCGGTCGCGCTGCACACCCCCAGCGAGGTCAAGGCCGCGGTCACCGGCTCAGGCCGGGCCGAGAAGGCGCAGGTCGGCGCCATGGTCACCCGCCTGCTGCGGCTCGCCGCGCCGCCCAGGCCGGCCGACGCCGCGGACGCCCTCGCCCTCGCCATCTGCCACATCTGGCGCGCCCCCGCGGTCAACCGCCTCCAGCAGGCCCAGGCCGCGGCCCGCCGCACCCCCGTCCCCGCTCGCACGCTGAAGGGCACCCGATGATCGCCTTTGTCTCCGGCCCGGTCGCGGCCCTCGCACCGGACGCCGCCGTCGTCGAGGTCGGCGGTGTCGGCATGGCCGTCCAGTGCACGCCGAACACCCTCTCCG
This sequence comes from Streptomyces sp. S186, assembly GCF_051603415.1. NCBI lineage: Bacteria > Bacillati > Actinomycetota > Actinomycetes > Kitasatosporales > Streptomycetaceae > Streptomyces > Streptomyces sp. S186. Next base: position 6,740,730 of record NZ_CP193932.1, read on the forward strand.
GCCTCCGCCTCGGCGAGCGCACCAAGCTCGCCACCTCCCTCGTCGTGCGCGAGGACTCCCTCACCCTCTACGGCTTCGCCGACGACGACGAGCGGCAGACCTTCGAGCTGCTGCAGACCGCCAGCGGCGTCGGCCCCCGGCTCGCCCAGGCGATGCTCGCCGTGCACTCGCCGGACGCGCTGCGGCTCGCGGTGTCCACGGGGGACGAGAAGGCGCTGACGGCCGTGCCGGGCATCGGCAAGAAGGGCGCGCAGAAGCTGCTGCTGGAGCTCAAGGACCGGCTCGGCGCGCCGGTCGGCGGCGCCCGTCCGGCCGCCGGGGCCGCGGCGCCGGCGGCCGGCTGGCGCGATCAGCTGCAGGCCGCGCTGGTCGGCCTGGGCTATGCCGCGCGGGAGGCCGACGAGGCGGTCGCCGCGGTGGCGCCGCAGGCCGAGGCGGCCGCGGCCGAGGGCGGCACGCCGCAGGTGCCGCAGCTGCTCAAGGCGGCCCTCCGGACCCTCAACCGGGCCCGCTGACCGACGCGCCCCGGCGCCCTCGACCGTACGACCACGCAGGCGGCCCGGCCGCCCCGACCCCGCGAGGCAATCCGCAGTGAACTGGGACGACACCGCACCGTCCGCCGCCGAGGAGACCGCCGGCGCCCCGGCCGACCGGCTGGTGGCGGCCGACGCCGATGGCGAGGAGAACGCCGTCGAGGCCGCGCTGCGGCCCAAGGACCTGGACGAGTTCGTCGGCCAGGAGCGGGTCCGCGAGCAGCTCGACCTGGTGCTGAAGGCCGCCCGGGCCCGCGGCGCCACCGCCGACCACGTCCTGCTGTCCGGGGCGCCCGGGCTCGGCAAGACCACCCTCTCCATGATCATCGCGGCGGAGATGGGCGCCCCGATCCGGATCACCTCCGGCCCCGCCATCCAGCACGCCGGCGATCTGGCGGCGATCCTCTCCTCCCTCCAGGAGGGCGAGGTCCTCTTCCTCGACGAGATCCACCGGATGTCCCGGCCGGCCGAGGAGATGCTCTACATGGCGATGGAGGACTTCCGCGTCGACGTGATCGTCGGCAAGGGGCCGGGCGCCACCGCGATCCCGCTGGAGCTTCCGCCGTTCACGCTGGTCGGGGCCACGACCAGGGCGGGCCTGCTGCCGCCGCCGCTGCGCGACCGGTTCGGCTTCACCGGCCACATGGAGTTCTACGCCCCCGCCGAGCTGCAGCGCGTCATCCACCGCTCCGCCGGCCTGCTCGACGTGGCGATAGAGCCCGACGGAGCCGCCGAGATCGCCGGCCGCTCCCGTGGCACGCCCCGGATCGCCAACCGCCTGCTGCGCCGGGTCCGCGACTACGCCCAGGTCAAGGCAGACGGCGTGATCACCCGCGAGGTCGCCGCGCAGGCCCTGGGGGTCTACGAGGTCGACGCCCGCGGCCTGGACCGGCTCGACCGCGCGGTGCTCACCGCCCTGCTCAAGCTGTTCGGCGGCGGCCCGGTGGGACTGTCCACCCTCGCGGTCGCGGTGGGGGAGGAGCGCGAGACGGTCGAGGAGGTCGCCGAGCCGTTCCTGGTGCGGGAGGGCCTGCTGGCCCGCACGCCGCGGGGCCGGATCGCGACGCCGGCGGCCTGGGCGCACATGGGGATGGTGCCGCCGCAGGCGGCGGGCGGCGGCGGCCGGCAGGGCCTGTTCGAGGCATGACGGCGCGGGGACTCGCCCGGTCAGGAACTGCGGTGCGATGCTGGGCGTTGTTCCTGTGGTGCGGACTCGCTTAGACTCCGCCGATGCCGTCCGTAGGGCCGGCATGCCCACCCCCGCTATATGAGACCGCCGATAGCAGCGGTCGTGCGAAGGATTTCCGTCCCGTGCCCAATATCGTGACTCTCCTCCCCTTCATCGTCCTCATCGGGGCCATGTTCCTGATGACGCGGTCCGCCAAGAAGAAGCAGCAGGCGGCCCAGCAGATGCGCGATGAGATGCAGCCCGGCACCGGCGTCCGGACGATCGGCGGCATGTACGCCACCGTGAAGGAAATCCACGAGGACACCGTCCTCCTGGAGGTCGCTCCCGGTGTGCACGCCATCTACGCCAAGAACGCCATCGGCGCGGTGCTCGCGGACGAGGAGTACAACCGCATTCTGGACGGTGCCGACCCGGTCGTCGCCGAGGACCGCCCGGTCGTTCCGGACGACGTCTCGTCGCTGACCGAGGACGGTGCCGACAAGGCCACCGAAAAGGGTGACAAGGCCGGCAAGATCGACCTGGGCAAGGCCGAGGCCGGCGAGGGCGCCGAGCCCGCCGCCGAGAAGGCCGAGGACGACCAGGCCGGCAAGGCCGGCAAGCCGGCGGCCGGCGAGGCCGAGGCCGCCAAGGACGGCAAGAAGTCCGGCGACGCCGACGCGAAGTAGTCCGTTCCGTAGTAGGGGACCGCGGCACGCCCCCGATCGGGCGCACCGCGGTTCCCGGACGGTCTAGGCTCCGGCGGGGGCACGTCCCCACAAGACTTCGTGGCCGCTCGGCAGACATCCCAGGCCGAGGGGTTGGACAGGGAGAAACGACAAGGTGGCAGCACCGAAGAAGGGCCGCAGGGCGCCCGCGAGCCAGGGGCATCCGGGGCGCACCCTGATCCTGATGCTGATCGCGATGGTGGCGCTGGTCGGAGGCATGTTCTACTCCGGCACACTGACCCCCCGACTGGGCATCGACCTCGCGGGCGGCACCAGCTTCACGCTGGCCGCGCAGAACCAGCCGGGCAAGCCGAACGCGATCAACGAGACCAACATGAACACCGCCGCCGGCATCATGGAGCGGCGGGTCAACGGTCTCGGTGTGACCGAGTCCGAGGTCCAGACGCAGGGCAGCAACCACATCATCGTGAACATCCCCAAGGGGACGGACGCGAAGCAGGCGCGGCAGCAGGTGGGCACCACCGCCCAGCTCGCCTTCCGGCCGGTGCTGACCACCGCCGCGGGCACCAAGGCCCCCGAGCCCGCGCCCAGCCCCTCCAAGGGCGGCAAGGAGGGGGAGAAGGCCACCGGCGGCAAGGGCTCCCAGCAGAGCGCCTCGCCGACCCCGAGCGCCACCGCCAAGGGCCGCGCGGTCACGGACGCGCTGAAGAAGCCGTCCGCCCAGCCCTCCGCCTCGGCCTCGGACAAGCCCTCCGCGCAGCCGACGCCCCCGGCCCCCGGCGGCACGGACGTCCCGCCCGCCCTGCAGAAGCAGTTCGCCGCGCTGAACTGCTCCACCAAGCAGAGCCTGTCCCTGGCCAATGAGCAGGCCGCCGGCGCCAAGCCCTCCGACCCGGTCGTGGCCTGCAAGGACGACGGTTCCCAGAAGTACGTGCTCGGCCCGGTCGGCGTCGAGGGCACGGACGTCAAGAACGCCAAGGCGGTCTTCGACAGCCAGCAGGGCCAGGGCTGGATCGTCGACATGGAGTTCACCTCCGCGGGCGGCAAGAAGTTCGCGGACATCACCGGCAAGCTCGCCGCCAAGGCGCCGCCGCAGAACCAGTTCGCGATCGTGCTGGACGGCGCGGTGGCCTCCGACCCGCGCGTCAACACGCGGCTCAACCAGGGCTCCGCCACCATCTCCGGCGGCTTCACCCAGCAGTCCGCCGAGGATCTGGCCAACATGCTGTCGTACGGCGCCCTGCCGCTCTCGTTCAAGATCGACGACGAGACCACGGTCACCGCGGCGCTCGGCGGCGAGCAGCTGCACGCCGGTCTGATCGCCGGTGCCATCGGCCTCGCGCTGGTCGTCATCTACCTCGTCGCCTACTACCGCGGGCTGGCGCTGGTCGCGCTGGCGAGCCTGGCGGTCTCGGCGGTCCTGACCTACACGATCATGACGCTGCTCGGCCCGGCCATCGGGTTCGCGCTGAACCTCCCAGCGGTCTGCGGCGCCATCGTCGCGATCGGTATCACCGCCGACTCGTTCATCGTCTACTTCGAGCGCATCCGGGACGAGATTCGCGAGGGCCGCACCCTGCGCCCGGCCGTCGAGCGCGGCTGGCCGCGGGCCCGGCGCACCATCCTGGTCTCCGACTTCGTGTCGTTCCTGGCCGCGGCGGTGCTGTTCATCGTCACCGTCGGCAAGGTGCAGGGCTTCGCGTTCACGCTGGGCCTGACCACCCTGCTCGACGTGGTCGTGGTCTTCCTCTTCACCAAGCCGCTGATGACGCTGCTGGCCCGGCGGAAGTTCTTCGCCGACGGACACCCGTGGTCCGGTCTCGATCCCAAGCGCCTGGGCGCCCGGCCGCCGCTGCGGCGCCGTCGTACCGCCCCCACCCAGACGAAGGAGGCGTGAGATGTCCAAGCTCGGCAACCTCGGCGCCCGGCTCTACCGCGGTGAGGTCGGCTACGACTTCATCGGCAAGCGGAAGATCTGGTACGGCATCTCGATCCTGATCACCATCACGGCCATCGTCGGCCTGGCGGTGCGGGGCCTGAACTTCGGCATCGAGTTCTCCGGCGGCGCGGTCTTCACCACCCCGAAGACCTCGGTCTCCACCGCGGAGGCACAGCACCACGCCGAGTCGGCCGCCCCCGGCCACCAGGCCATGGTGCAGAAGCTCGGCAACGGCACGCTGCGCGTCCAGATCAGCGGTCTGGACACCAAGCAGTCGCTGCCCGTCCAGGAGGAGATCGCCAAGGACCTCAAGGTCCCGGTCAAGGACGTCAACACCCAGCTGGTCGGCCCGAGTTGGGGCGAGCAGATCGCCGACAAGGCATGGCTGGGCCTGGGGATCTTCATGGTCCTGGTGGTGCTCTATCTGGCCGTCGCCTTCGAGTGGCGGATGGCGGTCGCCGCACTGGTGGCCCTGATCCACGACCTGACGATCACCGTCGGCGTCTACGCCCTGGTCGGCTTCGAGGTCACCCCGGGCACGGTCATCGGTCTGCTGACGATCCTCGGCTACTCGCTCTACGACACCGTCGTCGTCTTCGACAGCCTCAAGGAAGCCTCCAAGGACATCACCAAGCAGTCCCGCTTCACCTTCAGCGAGATCGCCAACCGCAGCATCAACGGCACCCTGGTGCGCTCGATCAACACCACGGTCGTGGCGCTGCTGCCGGTCGCCGGGCTGCTCTTCGTCGGCGGTGGCGTGCTGGGCGCGGGCATGCTCAACGACATCTCGCTGGCCCTGTTCGTGGGTCTGGCCGCCGGTGCCTACTCCTCGATCTTCATCGCGACGCCGCTGGTCGCCGACCTGAAGAACGGCGAGCCGCAGATGAAGGCGCTGGCCCGGAGGGTCGCCGCCAAGCGGGCCTCGGCCGCCGCCAAGGAGGCGGCCCGCCAGGAGGAGGCCGCCGAGGCGGAGGGCGCGGACGACGAGGCCGAGGGCGCCGCGGTCGTCGGCCCGCGTCCCCAGTCCGAGGCTCGCAACCGTGGTCGCGGACGCACCTCCGGGAAGCGCCGATGAGCGCCCCCGCCGAGCTGCGCGAGCTGCTCCTCAGCCGGATCTCGGACGTCCCGGACTACCCGCAGCCGGGCGTGGTGTTCAAGGACATCACCCCGCTGCTCGCCGACCCGGCCGCGTTCCGTGCGCTGACCGGTGCCTTCGTCGATCTGTGCAAGCGCTTCCGGGCGGACAAGGTGGTGGGCCTGGAGGCCCGCGGCTTCATCCTCGCCGCGCCGGTCGCGGTGGCCGCCGGCATCGGCTTCGTCCCGGTCCGCAAGGCCGGCAAGCTGCCCGGCGCCACGCTCGGCCAGGCATACGAGCTGGAGTACGGCACCGCCGAGATCGAGATGCACGCCGACGCGCTGACGCCCGGCGACCGGGTCCTGGTGATCGACGACGTGCTGGCCACCGGCGGCACCGCGGACGCCTCGCTGCAGCTCATCCGGCGGGCCGGCGCCGAGGTGGCGGGCCTGGCGGTACTGCTGGAGCTGGGCTTCCTCGACGGCCGGCAGCGGCTGGACGCGGGCCTGAAGGGCGCTCCGCTGGAGGCCCTGATCACGGTCTGAGTCCCGCCGCCGGCTTCGTCCGGCACTTCTGGCGACGGCGGGGGCATCCGGAACATTCCGGGTGCCCCCGCCGCTGTGTCATGTACGGACCCCTGGCCGCGCGGCAGTCATGGCCATGGGCTCGATACCATGGCATCCCGGCCGCTTCGAGGCCCTGGGGTCCGTACCCGCATGAGGAGTGCCCTTGCCAGACGAGGCCCAGCCGCTCTCCCCCGGACCGCGTCCGACGGGAAGCCCCGCCGTGCGTGCGGACGAGCCGAAGCCGCGGTCCGCGGCTTCCTCCGACGCGCCGAAGCCCGAGCGGCAGGGCGCGGCCGACGGCACCGCCGCGCCCACCGCGCCCCAGGCCCCCGCCGGCCGGTCCCGCCCGACCCCCGTGCAGCCGCCGGCCAAGCCGCTGCCGACCGCTCCCGGCGGCCGCTCCGGCTCGCCGAACCGCGTCCGGGCCCGGCTGGCCCGTCTCGGCGTCCAGCGCTCCAGCCCGTACAACCCCGTCCTGGAGCCGCTGCTGCGGGCCGTCCGCAGCAACGACCCCAAGATCGAGACGGCCACGCTGCGCCAGGTCGAGCGGGCCTACCAGGTCGCCGAGCGCTGGCACCGCGGCCAGAAGCGCAAGAGCGGCGACCCGTACATCACCCACCCGCTCGCCGTCACCACCATCCTCGCCGAGCTCGGCATGGACCCGGCGACGCTGATGGCCGGGCTGCTGCACGACACCGTCGAGGACACCGAGTACGGCCTCGACACCCTGCGCCGGGACTTCGGCGACCAGGTCGCGCTGCTCGTCGACGGCGTCACCAAGCTGGACAAGGTCAAGTTCGGTGAGGCCGCGCAGGCCGAGACGGTCCGCAAGATGGTCGTCGCCATGGCCAAGGACCCGCGCGTCCTGGTCATCAAGCTCGCCGACCGGCTCCACAACATGCGCACCATGCGCTACCTCAAGCGGGAGAAGCAGGAGAAGAAGGCCCGCGAGACCCTGGAGATCTACGCCCCGCTGGCGCACCGGCTGGGCATGAACACCATCAAGTGGGAGCTGGAGGACCTCGCCTTCGCGATCCTCTACCCCAAGATGTACGACGAGATCGTCCGGCTGGTCGCCGAGCGCGCGCCCAAGCGGGACGAGTACCTCGCGATAGTGACCGACGAGGTCCAGGCCGACCTGCGGGCCGCCCGCATCAAGGCCACCGTCACCGGCCGCCCCAAGCACTACTACAGCGTCTACCAGAAGATGATCGTGCGCGGCCGCGACTTCGCCGAGATCTACGACCTGGTGGGCATCCGCGTCCTCGTCGACACCGTCCGGGACTGCTACGCGGCCCTGGGCACCATCCACGCGCGGTGGAATCCGGTCCCCGGCCGGTTCAAGGACTACATCGCGATGCCCAAGTTCAACATGTACCAGTCGCTGCACACGACGGTGATCGGCCCCAACGGCAAGCCCGTTGAGCTCCAGATCCGCACCTTCGACATGCACCGGCGCGCCGAGTACGGCATCGCCGCGCACTGGAAGTACAAGCAGGAGGCGGTCGCCGGCGCCTCCAAGGTGCGCACCGACGCGCCCAAGGGCACCGGCAAGGGCGCCGGCCAGGACACCGTCAACGACATGGCCTGGCTGCGGCAGTTGCTGGACTGGCAGAAGGAGACCGAGGACCCGGGCGAGTTCCTGGAATCGCTGCGCTTCGACCTCTCGCGCAACGAGGTCTTCGTCTTCACGCCCAAGGGCGATGTGATAGCGCTGCCGGCCGGCGCCACCCCGGTCGACTTCGCCTACGCGGTGCACACCGAGGTCGGCCACCGCACGATAGGGGCGCGGGTCAACGGCCGCCTCGTCCCGCTCGAATCGACCCTGGACAACGGCGACTTGGTGGAGGTCTTCACCTCCAAGGCGCCCGGCGCGGGCCCGTCCCGCGACTGGCTGAGCTTCGTGAAGTCACCGCGCGCCCGCAACAAGATCCGCGCGTGGTTCTCCAAGGAGCGCCGCGACGAGGCCATCGAGCAGGGCAAGGACGCCATCGCCCGCGCGATGCGCAAGCAGAACCTCCCGATCCAGCGGATCCTGACCGGCGACTCCCTGGTCACCCTCGCGCACGAGATGCGCTACCCGGACATCTCCTCGCTCTACGCCGCCATCGGCGAGGGCCATGTCGCCGCGCAGGGCGTCGTCCAGAAGCTGGTGCAGGCGCTCGGCGGGCAGGACGAGGCCACCGAGGACATCGCCGAGTCGACGCCGATCCGGCCGCGCTCCAAGCGCCGCTCCAGCGCCGACCCGGGCGTGGTCGTCAAGGGCGTGGACGATGTGTGGGTCAAGCTCGCCCGCTGCTGTACGCCGGTGCCGGGCGACCCCATCATCGGCTTCGTCACCCGCGGCAGCGGCGTCTCGGTGCACCGCGCCGACTGCGTCAACGTGGACTCGCTCTCCCGCCAGCCGGAGCGGATCCTGGAGGTCGAGTGGGCGCCGACCCAGTCGTCGGTCTTCCTCGTCGCGATCCAGGTGGAGGCGCTGGACCGTTCCCGGCTGCTGTCGGACGTCACCCGCGTCCTCTCCGACCAGCACGTCAACATCCTCTCCGCGGCCGTGCAGACCTCCCGCGACCGGGTCGCCACCTCCCGCTTCACCTTCGAGATGGGCGATCCCAAGCACCTGGGCCACGTCCTGAAGGCGGTCCGGGGCGTCGAGGGCGTCTACGACGTCTACCGTGTGACGTCGGCCCGCCGGCCCTGAGCGCACCGGCACACGGGAACGGCCCGCCGGGAATACCCGGCGGGCCGTTCCGTACGGCACTTCAGCCGCTCATCGGCTCAGGCACAGAGACTCAACCGCCGAACTCCTCAAGCCCCTTCAGCGCCTGGTCCAGCAGCGCCTTGCGGCCCTCGAGCTCACGGCCGAGCTTGTCGGCCTTGGCGGTGTTGCCGGCCGCCCGGGCCTGGTCGATCTGCTTCTGGAGCTTGTCGACGGCGTCCTGGAGCTGACCGGTCAGCCCTGCGGCGCGCGCCCGCGCCTCGGGGTTGGTCCGCCGCCACTCGGCCTCCTCGGCGTCCTGGATGGCCCGCTCGACGGCGTGCATCCGGCCCTCGATCTTGGGGCGGGCGTCCCGCGGCACATGGCCGATGGCCTCCCACCGCTCGTTGATCCCCCGGAACGCGGCCCGGGCCGTCTTCAGGTCGGTGACCGGGAGCAGCTTCTCCGCCTCGGCGGCCAGCTCCTCCTTGCGGGTCAGGTTCTCCCGCTGCTCGGCGTCGCGCTCCGCGAAGACCTCGCCGCGCGCCTGGAAGAAGACGTCCTGGGCGCCGCGGAAACGGTTCCACAGGTCGTCCTCGTGCTCGCGCTGGGCGCGGCCGGCGGCCTTCCACTCCTGCATCAGCTCGCGGTAGCGGGCGGCGGTGGCCCCCCAGTCCGTGGAGCCGGACAGCGACTCGGCCTCGGCGACCAGCTTCTCCTTGGCCTTGCGGGACTCCTCGCGCTGCGCGTCCAGCGAGGCGAAGTGCGCCTTGCGCCGCTTGGAGAACGCCGACCGGGCGTGCGAGAAGCGGTGCCACAGCTCGTCGTCGGTCTTGCGGTCCAGCCGCGGCAGGCCCTTCCAGGTGTCCACCAGCGACCGCAGCCGCTCGCCGGCCGCCCGCCACTGCTCGCTGCCCGCCAGCTCCTCGGCCTCGGCGACCAGCTTCTCCTTGGCCTGCCGGGCCTCGTCGGTCTGCCGGGCCTTGGCCGCCCTGCGCTCCTCGCGCCGCGACTCGACCACACCGACCAGCGTGTCCAGCCGCTTGCCCAGCGCCTCCAGATCGCCCACCGCGTGGTGTTCGTCGACCTGCCGGCGCAGGTGGTCGATGGCGGTCTGGGCGTCCTTCGCCGAGAGGTCGGTGGTCCTGATCCGCCGTTCCAGGAGGTCGATCTCGACGACCAGGCCCTCATACTTGCGCTCGAAGTAGGCGAGGGCCTCTTCGGGAGTGCCCGCCTGCCACGATCCGACGACCTGCTCGCCGTCGGCGGTACGCACGTACACGGTCCCCGTCTCATCGACGCGGCCCCATGGGTCGCTGCTCACAGCGCCTCCTCCACATGATGCCGGCCCGGGCCCGCGGCCCCCGGCATCGTCCACAGTTTCTGTCCGGCGGGCAGCGCCCGGCCGGTCCGACGGGCTGACTTGCGGTGCGGGTGGCAGGCCGTCGGAGCAGGCACCCTACACAACGCCAATCTAGGCGACCGGCGGTCGGCTGTCCGCATCCAGCACGACCGAAATTGCAGCGAGGACGACCGGATGCGCCCCCTCCCGGCCACCGCCGATCAGGATTTCCCGACCGTTGCCGCGTTGATGACGACGGTGGCGTTCGGAGCGGTGTTGCCGGATTCCGGTTCGGGGTGCGAACCGGCCTCGGCGATCTTCTTCAGCACGTCCATCCCACCGGTGATCCGGCCGAACGGCGTGTAGTTCGGGGGCAGCTGGCTGTCCTGGTAGACGAGGAAGAACTGACTGCCGCCGGAGTTGCGGGTCTTGGGGTCCTTGCCGTCGTAGCGGTTGGCCATCGCGACCGTGCCCGCCGGATACACCTCGCCCTTGAGCCGGGGGTCCTTGAGGTTCTCGTCGGGGAGGGTGTAGCCGGGCGTGCCCGCGCCGGTGCCCTTCGGGTCGCCGCACTGCAGGACGTAGATGCGCTGGTCGACCAGGCGGTGGCAGCGGCTGTGGTCGAAGTAGCCCTGGCCCGCCAGGAAGGCGAAGGAGTTGACGGTGTGCGGCGCCCTGGCCGCGTCCATGGTGAACGTGATCTGCCCGCAGGTGGTGGCCAGCCGGGCGGTGTACGACGCCGAGGTGTCGATCGTCATCGCCGGCTCCTTGGGCCAGGTCTTCGTCGACGGTGTGCCCTTGGCGGGGCGGGCGCACGGGTCGGCCGGCGAGGGCGAGGCCGCGGCGTCGGTGCGGTCCTGCCCGCCGCCGATGAGCGTGACCGAGGCGTAGGCGGTGGCGCCCGCGGCCAGGGCGACGGCCACGGCGCCCGCGACGATCACGTTGCGGCGCTTGGTCCGCCGCCTGGACTCGGCCCGCCGCTGCTGCTGGCGCGCGTACTTCTGCCGGGCGAGCTCGCGTCGCCGCCGGTCCTTGCTGACCACCGGTCGTCTCCTTTGGTCCTGAGCGTCGATTTGTCCGGAGCGTCGATCGCTGCCGTCGGGCCCTGTCCGTCGCACCTCCCGCCCGCCGCCGGTCCTGCGGGCGGGCGGCCGGAGTCCGGTGACAGGGCCCGGCCGTGGCCGTACCGTATACGGGTTCGCCCTGCCGGGAGTCCCGCCGGTAGGCTCTGGAGCTGCCGAGATGTTCCGGGCGCGGCCCCCGCAGGCCGCCCCCGCCGATCTTTAAGGACGAACGTGCTGATTGCCGGGTTCCCCGCCGGGGCCTGGGGCACCAACTGCTATCTGGTCGCCCCCGCCGCCGGCGAGGAGTGCGTGATCATCGACCCGGGCCACCAGGCGGCCCCGGGAGTCGAGGACGCGCTCAGGAAGCATCGGCTCAAGCCCGTCGCGGTGGTCCTCACCCACGGCCACATCGACCACGTCGCGTCCGTCGTCCCGGTGTGCGGTGCGCACGACGTCCCCGCCTGGATCCACCCCGAGGACCGCTACATGATGAGCGACCCGGAGAAGGCCCTCGGCCGCTCCATCGGTCAGCGGCTCATGGGCGAGCTGACCGTGGGCGAGCCGGACGACGTCAAGGACCTGGCCGACGGCGGCGTCCTGGAGCTGGCCGGGCTGGAGTTCTCGGTCGCGCACGCCCCGGGCCATACCAAGGGGTCGGTGACCTTCCGGATGCCCGAACAGGCCGACATTCCCTCGGTCTTCTTCTCGGGCGACCTGCTGTTCGCCGGCTCCATCGGACGCACCGACATGCCGGGCGGCGACCACGCCGAGATCCTCAAGTCGCTGGCACGCGTGTGCCTGCCGCTGGAGGACTCCACCGTCGTCCTGTCCGGCCACGGCCCCCAGACCACCATCGGCCGCGAACGCGCCACCAACCCCTTCCTCCGGCAGGTGGCCGCCGGCCTCGGAGACGGCACCCCGACCGCCGCTCCGCGACGAGGATTGTGACGAGAACCTTCCGTGAGCACCTTTCAGGCACCCAAGGGCACCTACGACCTGATCCCGCCGAACTCCGCGACGTACCTCGCGGTGCGCGAGGCGATCGCCGCACCGCTGAAGAACTCCGGCTACGGCTACGTCGAGACGCCCGGCTTCGAGAACGTCGAGCTGTTCGCCCGCGGTGTCGGTGAGTCCACCGACATCGTCACCAAGGAGATGTACGCCTTCGAGACCAAGGGCGGCGACAAGCTCGCGCTGCGCCCCGAGGGCACCGCCTCCGTCCTGCGCGCCGCGCTGGAGGCCAACCTCCACAAGGGCGGCAACCTCCCCGTCAAGCTCTGGTACTCCGGCTCGTACTACCGCTACGAGCGCCCGCAGAAGGGCCGCTACCGGCACTTCTCGCAGGTCGGTGCCGAGGCGATCGGCGCCGAGGACCCGGCGCTGGACGCCGAGCTGATCATCCTGGCCCACCAGGCGTACCGCTCGCTGGGCCTGCGCGACTTCCGCATCCTGCTGAACTCGCTCGGCGACAAGGAGTGCCGCCCCGTCTACCGTGCCGCGCTCCAGGAGTTCCTGCGCGGGCTGCGGCTGGACGAGGACACCCGCCGCCGGATCGAGATCAACCCGCTGCGGGTCCTGGACGACAAGCGCGAGGCCGTCCAGGAGCAGCTGATCGGCGCGCCGATGCTGCGCGACTACCTCTGCGAGGCGTGCAAGACCTACCACGAGCAGGTCCGCGAGCTGCTGACCGCGGCGGGCGTGGCCTACGAGGACGACCCGAAGCTGGTCCGCGGCCTGGACTACTACACCCGCACCACCTTCGAGTTCGTCCACGACGGCCTGGGCTCGCAGTCCGCGGTGGGCGGCGGCGGCCGCTACGACGGCCTGTCGGAGATGATCGGCGGCCCAGCGCTGCCGTCCGTCGGCTGGGCGCTGGGCGTGGACCGCACGGTGCTGGCCCTGGAGGCCGAGGGCGTCACCCTCGACATCCCGGCCGCCACTTCCGTCTACGCCGTCCCGCTCGGCGAGGAGGCCCGCCGGGTGCTGTTCGGCAAGGTCACCGAGCTGCGACTGGCCGGCGTCGCCACGGACTTCGCCTTCGGCGGCAAGGGCCTGAAGAACGCCATGAAGTCCGCCAACCGCTCCGGTGCGCGACTGGCCCTGGTGGCCGGCGAACGGGATCTGGCCGAGGGCGTGGTCCAGCTCAAGGACCTGGCGAGTGGCGAGCAGACCCCGGTCGCGCTGGACGCGGTGGTCGAGGAGGTCCGGCGGGCGCTGGGCTGAGCCGGACGCGGCAGAACCTCCAGGGGCCCGGACGGCAGCGCGCCGTCCGGGCCCCCTCGCGTCAAGGCCGGTACGCGGAATCACCCCGTACCGGTCCACAGCACCCCGGGTTCACAGGGAGGTGCGGCACAATGAAGGACGCGGCCGGTTCCGCCGGCCGACCGACACCTTCTCCGGGACCGACGGAACGGCCATATGACGACGACAGCGCTTGACGACGTGTCCACCGACGACGACCGCGCGAGCGCCGCGCAGCCCACCGGCTCCGGTCGCGCCCTCGCCCTGCTCCTGGTGATCACCGGCGCACTCGGCGGACTGGCCTCCTGGGTCATCACCCTGGACAAGTTCGAGCTGCTGAAGGACCCGAACTTCAAGCCGGCGTGCAGCCTCAACCCGATCATCTCCTGCGGCAGCGTGATGCAGAGCAAGCAGGCGGAGGTCTTCGGCTTCCCGAACCCGATGGCCGGACTGGTCGGCTTCGGGGTGGTCGTCGCGATCGGCATGGCCCTGCTGGCCGGCGCCCGGTTCCGCCGCTGGTACTGGCTCGGCCTCAACGCCGGCACCGGTCTCGCCGCGGTCTTCTGCATGTGGCTGATGACCCAGTCGCTCTACGACATCAACGCGCTCTGCCTGTGGTGCACGCTGACCTGGTGCGCCGTGATCCTGATGTTCTGGTACACCACCGTGCACAACCTCAAGCACGGGTTCATCCCGGCGCCCCGGGCGCTGCGCAGCGCGGTACTGGAGTTCCACTGGGTCGTCCCGGTGCTCTGGTACGGCGTGATCGCGCTGCTGATCCTGACCCGCTGGTGGTCGTACTGGAGCAGCCTGATCTGAGCCCCGGAGCCGTCCCGGACCTGTCCGGATCGCTCCCCCGCCCCGGACCGCCGACCTCGGCGGCCGGGGCGTTGTCAGTGGGGTGGCATAGGCTCCGTAGACGTGGAGCCCGACCTGTTCACCGCCGCCGCGGAAGCCCGTCAGGAGAAGGACCCCGCGGGGTCCCCTCTCGCCGTTCGCATGCGCCCCCGCACCCTCGACGAAGTCGTCGGCCAGCAGCACCTGCTCAAGCCCGGCTCGCCGCTGCGGCGGTTGGTGGGGGAGGGCGCCGGAGGTCCCGCGGGGCCGTCGTCGGTCTTCCTGTGGGGCCCGCCCGGCATCGGCAAGACGACCCTGGCGTACGTCGTCAGCCAGGCGACCAACAAGCGCTTCGTCGAGCTCTCCGCGATCACGGCCGGCGTCAAGGAGGTCCGCGCGGTCATCGACGGCGCCCGCCGCGCCTCGGGCGGCTACGGCAAGGAGACCGTCCTCTTCCTCGACGAGATCCACCGCTTCAGCAAGGCCCAGCAGGACTCCCTGCTGCCCGCGGTGGAGAACCGCTGGGTCACGCTGATCGCCGCCACCACCGAGAACCCGTACTTCTCGGTGATCTCCCCGCTGCTCTCCCGCTCCCTGCTGCTGACGCTCGAACCGCTCACCGACGACGACCTGCGCGGCCTGCTGCACCGGGCGCTGACCGACGAGCGGGGCCTGGGCGGGGCGGTCGCCCTCCCCGAGGACACCGAGTCCCATCTGCTGCGGATCGCGGGCGGCGACGCCCGCCGGGCGCTGACGGCCCTGGAGGCCGGCGCCGGCTCCGCGCTGGCCAAGGGGGAGAAGGAGATCACCCTGCGGACGCTGGAGGAGTCGGTCGACCGCGCGGCGGTGAAGTACGACCGGGCCGGCGACCAGCACTACGACGTCGCCAGCGCGCTGATCAAGTCCATCCGCGGTTCCGACGTGGACGCCGCGCTGCACTATCTGGCGCGGATGATCGAGGCGGGGGAGGACCCCCGGTTCATCGCCCGCCGGCTGATGATCTCGGCGAGCGAGGACATCGGCCTGGCCGACCCGTCGGCGCTGCAGACGGCGGTGGCGGCCGCCCAGGCGGTGGCGCTGATCGGCTTCCCCGAGGCCCGGATCACGCTGAGCCAGGCCACCATCGCGCTCGCCCTCGCCCCGAAGTCGAACGCCGCGTATCTGGCGATAGACGCCGCGCTGGCGGACGTCCGTGCCGGCAAGGCCGGGCCGGTGCCCCCGCATCTGCGCGACGGCCACTACCAGGGCGCCCAGAAGCTGGGCCACGGCAAGGGCTACCAGTACCCGCACGACCTGCCGGGCGGTATCGCGGCCCAGCAGTACGCCCCCGACGCGGTGCACGGCACGCGCTATTACGCCCCCACCCGGCACGGCGCCGAGGCACGCTACGCCGATGTCGCCGAGCGGGTCCGGGCCCGGCTGCGCGGCGAGAACGGCGACTGACCGGCGATTGACCGGCCGTCGCCGGGCGGCGGGCGCCGCGGCGGGTCAGCCGGTCGCGGCCTCGAAGAGGACGTGCATCGCCCGGCGCAGCTCGGCGACGTCCCGGACGGGCTCGGGGAAGTCGAAGCGGGCGTCGAAGGTCCGCCGGACGCCGTCCGTCCCACCGTCCCCCTGGGGCCCGTCCCCGGTGCCCCGGACGAAGCGGACCCGCAGCCCGAAGCGGTCCAGGCCCACCGGCACCGCCTGACCGCGCAGCCCGCAGACCTCTTCGCCGCGCTCGCCGAGCAGCCCGCACAGCCCCCGGACCTGCGCGGAGTGGGCGGCGTGCAGGTGCTGGAGCAGCTCCGCCTCGTGGGAGACCAGCGGGTCGGGCGCCGCGGCGGCGAACTCCTCCGGTTCGAAGGACTCCGCGCCCCACAGGTCGTCCACCGCGCCCTCGCCGACCTCCAGGCGCAGCAGCATCCAGGCGGGCCGCCCGTACTGGCCCGGCACGGGGTCCGGCGCCAGTGCCTCGCCGATGCCCAGCAGCTCGCCGACCGGGTGCCGCTCGGCGAGCAGCATCGCGGCCCGGGCCCGCTGCTCGTTGCGTACGGGGGTGAGCCAGCCGGCGACCCAGGCGCGGCCGCGGACGCGGTGGGGCACCGCGACCGGTGCCACATCCGTGATCTCCATCACGGCGGGCAGGTCGTCGTCCTGGGCGTGTGCGGCGGCCCGGGCGGCCGCCGAGTCCCCAGGAACCAGCAGCAGCACGTCTCCTTCGGGAGTCACGGTCCGGCAGACGGGAGCCGAGAGGCCGGTCTCGTCCGGATCCTCGACTCCGGGGATGTCCAGCGACGCCATACCATGGGACTCGACGAGAGTTCGTACGCGCTCAGCCGCCGAGGGCCGCTGGGCGTCTTCCACGGGACGCGGCTGACCCGTCCCGGTGCGGTCGGCGCCGGGCAGGGGGATCCCAGGTCGAAACATGCGTTCTCCTCGCGCTAAGGTAAGCCTCACCTAACTTACATGGAGGAACGTTCCACGTGAACCAGTCGCGTCCCAAGGTCAAGAAGTCCCGTGCGCTCGGCATCGCGCTGACGCCGAAGGCCGTCAAGTACTTCGAGGCCCGTCCCTACCCGCCCGGCGAGCACGGCCGTGGCCGCAAGCAGAACAGTGACTACAAGGTCCGGCTGCTGGAGAAGCAGCGTCTGCGCGCTCAGTACGACATCAGCGAGCGCCAGATGGTCCGTGCCTACGACCGCGCTCGGAAGGTCGAAGGCAAGACGGGCGAGGCCCTGATCGTCGAGCTTGAGCGCCGTCTGGACGCGCTCGTCCTGCGTTCGGGCCTGGCCCGGACCATCTACCAGGCCCGCCAGATGGTCGTCCACGGCCACATCTCGGTCAACGACCGCAAGGTCGACAAGCCGTCCTTCCGCGTCCGCCCCGGCGACGTGGTGATGGTCCGCGAGCGCAGCCGTGACAAGCACCCCTTCCAGGTGGCCCGCGAGGGTGGCTACGCCCCCGACGGCGAGACCCCGCGCTACCTGGAGGTCAACCTCCAGGCCCTGGCGTTCCGCCTGGACCGGGACCCCAACCGCAAGGAGATCCCGGTGATCTGCGACGAGCAGCTCGTCGTCGAGTACTACGCCCGCTGATCCACCGGGCCGGTGCTTTTCCGGGCGGAAATCCCCGGCTCCCGGCCGGCCGCAGCCGAAGTAACGACCAACTGCCGGACGGCGGCGCTGAGTTCCCCGGCCGGCACCCCCGCCCTCCCCACGGAGCGCACGCGCACCGGCACGGACCGTAGAATCGGCCGCCCGGTGCCGCGGGACGGAACGGCAACGCGGTACGGACGGACAGTCACGGCGCGATAAGGTCAAGGTTGCCGTTCGAGCAGGACGAGACCAGACCAGAGCAGACCAGTCGGAGAGTGGTGCCAGCGTGTCCGGTGGAGAGGTGGCCGGGATCCTCGTGGCCGTCTTCTGGGCGATCCTCGTGTCGTTCCTCGCCCTCGTGCTGGTGAGGCTCGCGCAGACCCTCAGAGCGACCACCAAGATGGTGACCGAGGTGACCGAGCAGGCCGTGCCGCTCCTCGCCGGCGCCTCCGAGACCGTCCGCTCCGCGCACAGCCAACTCGCCCGCGTCGACGCCATCGCCGCCGACGTCCAGGAGGTCACCGCCAACGCCTCCGCGCTCTCCTCGACCGTCTCCTCCGCCTTCGGCGGGCCGCTGGTCAAGGTCGCCGCGTTCGGCTACGGCGTGCGCCGCGCGATCGGCAGGAAGGGCCTGCCCGAGCCGGACCGCACCGTCATCGTCGGCCGCACCCTGCCCGGCGCCCGCCGCGGCGGGCGCCGCTCCCGTCGCTCCAAGGACTGATCACCGCGATGTTCCGCCGCGCATTCTGGTTCACCACCGGCGCCGCCGCCGGGGTGTGGGCCACCAACAAGGTTCACCGAAAGCTGCGCAAGCTGCAGCCCGACAGCCTCGCCGCCCAGGCAGCGGACAAGGCCGTCGAGACCGGACACCGGCTGCGCCAATTTGCATTGGACGTACGGGCCGGAATGTCGGACCGTGAAGAGCAACTGCACGACGCGCTCGGGCTCGCGGAGCCCGCCGAGGTGCGAGAGCTGCCCGCGCCGCGCCGTGCGGTGCAACAGGTGCAGCAGACGTCCTACCGAACCACGAGAACCCCCGGACTGACCGGACCGACCGGAAATGAGGACCACTGATGGAGTCGGCTGAAATCCGCCGCCGCTGGCTGCGCTTCTTCGAAGAGCGCGGGCACACCGTCGTGCCGTCGGCGTCGCTCGTCGCGGACGACCCGACCCTGCTGCTGGTCAACGCGGGCATGGTCCCCTTCAAGCCGTACTTCCTCGGCGAGGTCAAGGCCCCCTTCAAGACCGCCACCAGCGTCCAGAAGTGCGTCCGCACGCCGGACATCGAAGAGGTCGGCAAGACCACCCGGCACGGCACGTTCTTCCAGATGTGCGGCAACTTCTCCTTCGGCGACTACTTCAAGGAAGGCGCCATCAAGTACGCCTGGGAGCTGCTGACGTCTCCCGTGGCGGACGGCGGCTACGGCCTGGAGCCGGAGAAGCTCTGGATCACCGTCTACCTCGACGACGATGAGGCCGAGCGCATCTGGCACGAGGTCGTCGGCGTGCCCAAGGAGCGCATCCAGCGCCTGGGCAAGAAGGAGAACTACTGGTCCATGGGCGTCCCGGGCCCCTGCGGCCCGTGCTCGGAGATCAACTACGACCGCGGCCCCGAGTTCGGCGTCGAGGGCGGCCCGGCCGTCAACGACGAGCGCTACGTGGAGATCTGGAACCTGGTCTTCATGCAGTACGAGCGCGGCGCGGGCCTCGGCAAGGAGGACTTCGAGATCCTCGGCGAGCTGCCGTCGAAGAACATCGACACCGGCCTCGGCCTGGAACGCCTCGCCATGATCCTCCAGGGCGTCCACAACATGTACGAGACCGACACCCTGCGCGTCGTGATCGACAAGGCCGGCGAGCTCACCGGCGTCCGCTACGGCGCCGCCGGCGACTCCGACGTCTCGCTGCGCGTGGTCGCCGACCACATGCGCACCTCCACCATGCTCATCGGCGACGGCGTCACCCCCGGCAACGAGGGCCGCGGCTACGTCCTGCGCCGCATCATGCGCCGCGCCATCCGCAACATGCGGCTGCTGGGCGCCACCGGCCCGGTCGTCGCCGACCTCATCGACGTCGTCATCAGGACGATGGGCCAGCAGTACCCGGAGCTGATCGCGGACCGCAGCCGGATCGAGACGGTCGCTCTCGCCGAGGAGGCCGCCTTCCTCAAGACCCTCAAGGCCGGCACCAACATCCTCGACACCGCCGTCACCGAGACCAAGGCCGGCGGCGGCACGGTGCTCCCCGGCGACAAGGCGTTCCTGCTCCACGACACCTGGGGCTTCCCGATCGACCTCACCCTCGAAATGGCCGCCGAGCAGGGCCTCTCGGTGGACGAGGACGGCTTCCGGCGCCTGATGAAGGAGCAGCGCGAGCGCGCCAAGGCCGACGCCCAGGCCAAGAAGCACGGCCACGCCGACATGTCGGCCTACCGCGAGATCGCCGACACCGCCGGCGCCTCGGTCTTCACCGGCTACACCGACACCGAGGGCGAGTCCACCGTCGTCGGCCTGGTGGTCAACGGCTCCTCGGCCCCGGCCGCCCACGAGGGCGACGAGGTCGAGGTCGTGCTGGACCGCACGCCGTTCTACGCCGAGGGCGGCGGCCAGCTCGCCGACACCGGCCGCATCAAGCTCGACAACGGCGCCGTCGTCGAGGTGCGCGACGTCCAGCAGCCGGTTCCCGGCGTCCTCGTCCACAAGGGCGCGGTGCAGGTCGGCGAGGTGGTGCTCGGCGCCGCCGCGTTCGCCGTCATCGACGTCCAGCGCCGCCGGGCCATCGCCCGCGCGCACAGCGCCACCCACCTCACCCACCAGGCACTGCGCGACGCCCTGGGGCCGACGGCCGCCCAGGCCGGTTCGGAGAACTCCCCGGGCCGCTTCCGCTTCGACTTCGGCTCGCCGACCGCCGTGCCCGGCTCGGTCCTCACCGACGTCGAGCAGAAGATCAACGACGTGCTCGCCCGCGAACTCGACGTGCACGCCGAGGTCATGAGCATGGACGAGGCCAAGAAGCAGGGCGCCATCGCCGAGTTCGGCGAGAAGTACGGCGAGCGGGTCCGCGTGGTGACCATCGGCGACTTCTCCAAGGAGCTGTGCGGCGGTACGCACGTCCACAACACCGCCCAGCTGGGCCTGGTGAAGCTGCTCGGCGAGTCCTCCATCGGCTCCGGCGTGCGCCGGGTCGAGGCCCTGGTCGGCGTGGACGCCTACCGGTTCCTGGCCCGTGAGCACACCGTCGTCTCGCAGCTCACCGAGCTGGTCAAGGGCCGCCCGGAGGAGCTGCCGGAGAAGATCTCCGGTGTCCTGGCCAAGCTGAAGGACGCCGAGAAGGAGATCGAGAAGTTCCGCGCCGAGAAGGTCCTGCAGGCCGCGGCCGGGCTGGCCGACGGCGCCCAGGACGTCCGTGGCGTGGCCCTGGTCGCCGATCGGGTCCAGGACGGCACCTCCGCCGACGACCTGCGCAAGCTGGTCCTCGACGTGCGCGGCCGGATCCAGGGCGACCGCCCCGTCGTGGTGGCCCTGTTCACCGTGGCGAACGGCCGCCCGCTGACCGTCATCGCCACCAACGAGGCCGCCCGCGAGCGCGGCATCAAGGCCGGCGACCTGGTCCGTACCGCCGCCAAGACGCTCGGCGGCGGTGGCGGCGGCAAGCCGGACGTCGCTCAGGGCGGCGGGCAGAACCCCGCCGCGGTGCCCGAGGCCGTCGAGGCCGTCCGGCGCCTGGTGTCCGAGGCGGCCTGAGGGACGTGAGCGAGATGCGACGCGGCCGCCGCATCGCCGTGGATGTCGGGGACGCCCGGATCGGGGTCGCCTCGTGCGACCCCGACGGGGTCCTCGCCACCCCCGTCGAGACCGTGCCGGGGCGGGACGTCCCGGCGGCGCACCGGCGGCTGAAGGCGATCGTCGAGGAGTACGAGCCGCTCGAAGTCGTGGTCGGCCTGCCCCGCTCCCTCAGCGGGGGAGAGGGGCCGGCTGCGGCCAAGGTCCGCGCCTTCGCCCGCGAACTGGCCCGGAACATCGCCCCCGTCGGGGTCCGGCTGGTCGACGAGCGGATGTCGACGGTGACCGCGACTCACGGACTCCGGGCCTCCGGCGTCCGCAGCAAGAAGGGCCGCTCGGTGGTCGACCAGGCCGCCGCGGTGGTCATCCTCCAGAGCGCCCTGGAAACCGAACGGACCTCCGGCCGCCCGCCCGGGGAGCCCGTCGAAGTGGTCATCTGATCGCGGTACGGTAACGTTCCGCGCGTTGTGGCAGCGGTTCGAACAGCCGCGCGTGCAAGTAGAGGCGGAACGGTACGTCAGGCGCGGCCCGGATGGAGCGCCCCGCCTCTCGGCTCTAGGGGATCGATGACCGAGTATGGCCGGGGCTACGGCTCCGAACCGTGGCATCCCGACGACCCGCTCTACGGAGACCGGGGTTCGTACGGAGGCCAGGCGCAGCAGCCGCAGTGGGCGGGGCAGCAGCCCACCGGGTATCCCCAGGAGCAGTACCCCCAGCAGCAGTTTCCTCAGCAGCCGCACCCGCACCAGCAGCAGTACCCGGCGGGTCACGGTGGCTGGGACGGCACGCAGCAGCCGGGCGGCCGGCCGGCGTACGACCCGTACGACCCCTACGGGCAGCAGCCGCCGGCCGACCCGTACCAGCACCCGGGCCAGGACTACCCGGCCCCGCACCCTGCCGGCCAGAACTACCCCGGGCACGAGTACTACGGCGCCCAGGACGGCTACGGATTCCAGGAGACCCAGCAGCTGCCCGCCCAGCCGCCGCCCCCGCAGCACGGGATGCCGGAGCAGGCGGCGGACCCGCACGCCCCGCAGTACGGGCAGCCCCCGCATCCGCGGGGCCCCGGCCCGCAGCAGCATCCGCAGGCCGGCCCGCCCTACGACGATCCGGCCGCCGCGGGCGACGACTGGCGGGCGGCGCAGGACGCCGGCGAGCCGGAACCGCGCGCACCGGAGCGGGACCACCCGTTCTTCGCCGACGACCCGGACGCCGAGGACGCCGGCCGCGACGACGAGGACGACCGGCCGTCCGGCCGTGAGGGCCGGGGCCGCAACAAGAAGAACAAGAAGAACAAGCGGCGCACCGGCTCCGCCTGCCTGATCGCGACCCTGGCCCTGATCGGCGTCGTCGGCGGCGTCGGCTACTTCGGCTACGACTTCATCAAGGCCCGCTTCGGATCGGCGCCCGACTACGAGGGCGAGGGCTCCGGCGACGTGCAGGTGGAGATCCCGGACGGGGTGCCGATCTCCCAGATGGGCACGATCCTCGCCCGCGACGGCGTGATCAAGAGCGCCGGCGCGTTCACCGAGGCCGCCGCCGCGGACGACAAGAAGTCGCGCAGCCTCCAGCCCGGGACGTACACGCTGCGCAAGCAGATGTCGGCGGCCGCCGCCCTCGACCTCATGCTGGATCCCAAGAGCCGCAACGGCCTGACGGTCCGGGAGGGGCTGCGGGCCGACGGCGTCTACGAGCTGATCGACCAGAAGCTCAAGCTCAAGGCGGGCACCACCAAGGACGTCGCCAAGAGCCAGGCCAGGAATCTCGGCCTGCCGTCCTGGGCCGCGAACTCCCCGAAGATCAAGGACCCGCTGGAGGGCTTCCTCTACCCCTCGACGTACAGCGTCGGCGATCACGCCAAACCCGCGGACGTGCTCCGGCAGATGGTGTCGCGGGCGACCCAGGAATACCAGAAGTACGATCTCGCGGCGAACGCCACGAAATTCCACCTGGATTCCCCGCTCCAGCTCCTCACCGTCGCCAGCCTCACCCAGGCCGAGGGCCGGACGCACGACGACTTCCGCAAGATGGCCGCGGTCGTCTACAACCGGCTGGCCCCGACCAACACGGACACGAACCAGAAGCTGGAATTCGACTCGACGTTCAACTACCTCAAGAAGCAGAGCAAGATCAATATCGGTACCAAGGAGATCCGGAGCTACGACGACCCCTACAACACCTACTTCTACAAGGGGTTGCCGCCCGGTCCGATCGGGAATCCCGGCGCGGAGGCACTGAAGGCGGCCGTCGATCCGGACAATTCCCAGAAGTGGCTCTACTTCATCTCGCTGGACAACAAGACGACGACCTTCACCACCAATCTCACCGATCACATGAAGCTCGTCCGGGAATTCAACAAGCGGCAGCAAGAGCAGAAGTAGAACGGAAACCAAAGGCCAGCCCGTGTCCCACAGCTCTGACAACAAGAAGGCGGCGGTCCTCGGGTCGCCCATTGCCCACTCCCTCTCGCCGGTACTGCACCGCGCCGCCTACGCCGAACTCGGGCTGACCGGCTGGGAGTACGGCCGCCACGAGGTCGACGAGGCCGCGCTCCCCGGCTTCCTGGAGAAGCTCGGGCCGGAGTGGGCCGGGCTGTCGCTGACCATGCCGCTCAAGCGCGCGGTGATCCCGCTGCTGGACGAGATCAGCCCCACCGCGGCCTCGGTCGAGGCGGTCAACACCGTCGTCTTCACCGCCGACGGGCGCCGGCGCGGCGACAACACCGACATCCCCGGCATGCTCGCCGCGCTGCGCGAACGCGGCGTCGAGCGGGTCGAGCGGGCCGCCGTCCTCGGCGCCGGCGCCACCGCCTCCTCCGCGCTGGCCGCGCTCGCCCGGATCTGCACCGGCGAGGTCACCGCGTACGTCCGCAGCGCGGCCCGCGCCGACGAGATGCGTGGCTGGGGCGAACGGCTCGGCGTCGCGGTCCGCACCGCCCCCTGGGACGACGCCGCCGCGGCCTTCGAGGCGCCCCTGGTCGTCGCCACCACCCCGGCGGGCAGCACCGACCCGCTCGCCGCCGCCGTCCCCGACCGCCCCGGCACCCTCTTCGACGTGCTCTACGAGCCCTGGCCGACCGCGCTGGCCGCCGCCTGGGCCGGCCGCGGCGGCGCCGTCGTCGGCGGCCTGGACCTCCTGGTCCACCAGGCCGTCCTCCAGGTCGAGCAGATGACCGGCCGGGCGCCGGCGCCGCTGGCCGCGATGCGCCGGGCCGGCGAGGCGGCGCTCGCGGCCCGCTGAGGGACCCGGGCCGCCCGCTGGGCGGTCCCTTCGGTCCGCACCCTGGACTCCGCGCCGCGCGGCCGGCCCGACGTGGGAGGATCAGAGGAGACCGTACGCGGATGAGCAGCACATGAGCAGTACTGAGGAGCACCGTTGAGCAGGTTGCGCTGGCTGACGGCGGGGGAGTCGCACGGCCCCGCACTCGTGGCGACGCTGGAGGGCCTTCCCGCCGGCGTGCCGATCACCACGGAGATGGTGGCGGACGCCCTGGCCCGCCGCCGGCTCGGCTATGGCCGCGGTGCCCGGATGAAGTTCGAGCGGGACGAGGTCACCTTCCTCGGCGGCGTCCGGCACGGCCGGTCGCTGGGCTCGCCCGTCGCGATCATGGTCGGCAACACCGAGTGGCCCAAGTGGGAGCAGGTCATGGCCGCCGACCCGGTCGACGAGGCGGTGCTGGCCGAGCTGGCCCGCAACGCCCCGCTGACCCGCCCCCGCCCCGGCCACGCCGACCTCGCCGGCATGCAGAAGTACGGCTTCGACGAGGCCCGCCCGATCCTGGAGCGCGCCTCCGCCCGCGAGACCGCCGCCCGGGTCGCCCTGGGCACCGTCGCCCGCTCCTTCCTCAAGGAGACGGCCGGTATCGAGATCGTCTCGCACGTCGTCGAGCTGGCCTCGGCCAAGGCCCCCTACGGCGTCCACCCCAAGCCCTCCGACGTGGAGAAGCTGGACGCCGACCCGGTGCGCTGCCTGGACGCCGACGCGTCGAAGGCGATGGTCGCCGAGATCGACCAGGCCCACAAGGACGGCGACACGCTCGGCGGCGTCGTCGAGGTACTGGCCTACGGCGTGCCCGTCGGCCTCGGCTCGCACGTCCACTGGGACCGCCGTCTGGACGCCCGGCTGGCCGCCGCCCTGATGGGCATCCAGGCCATCAAGGGCGTCGAGGTCGGCGACGGCTTCGACCTGGCGCGGGTCCCCGGTTCGAAGGCACACGACGAGAT
The DNA here is from genome assembly GCF_051603415.1 of Streptomyces sp. S186. Lineage (NCBI taxonomy): Bacteria > Bacillati > Actinomycetota > Actinomycetes > Kitasatosporales > Streptomycetaceae > Streptomyces > Streptomyces sp. S186. Next base: position 6,765,961 of record NZ_CP193932.1, read on the forward strand.
CGTGGCCACCGAGGACGGCATCAAGCGCACCTCGGGCCGTTCCGGCGGCACCGAGGGCGGCCTGACCACCGGTGAACTCCTGCGCGTGCGGGCCGCGATGAAGCCGATCGCTACCGTGCCGCGGGCGCTGGCGACGATCGACGTCACCACCGGCGAGGCCGCCAAGGCGCACCACCAGCGCTCCGACGTCTGCGCGGTCCCGGCCGCCGGCATCGTCGCCGAGGCGATGGTGGCGCTGGTGCTGGCCGACGCGGTGGTGGAGAAGTTCGGCGGCGACAGCGTGCCGGAGACCCGCCGCAACGTCCAGGGCTACCTCGACAACCTGGCGATCAAGTGACCGCGCCGGTCGTCGTACTGGTCGGCCCGCCCGGCGCCGGCAAGTCCACCGTGGGCGCGCTGCTGGCCGGGCGGCTGGGCGTCGGCTACCGCGACACCGACGCCGACATCGTCGCCACCGCCGGCAAGCCGATCGCCGAGATCTTCATCGAGGACGGCGAGCCGCACTTCCGCGAGCTGGAGCGGGCGGCGGTCCGCACCGCCCTCGACGGCCACCCGGGGGTGCTCTCCCTCGGCGGCGGCGCGGTCATGGACGACGGCACCCGGAAGTTGCTCACCGGCCTGCCGGTGGTCTTCCTGGACGTCGAACTCGCCGACGCCGTCAAGCGGGTGGGCCTGGACGCGCCCCGCCCGCTGCTCGCGGTCAACCCGCGCAAGCAGTGGCGCGAGCTGATGGAGCGGCGCCGCCCGCTCTACACCGAGGTCGCACGGGCGGTGATCGCCACCGGGGGCCGCACCCCCGAGGACGTCACCGACGCGATCATGGACGCTTTGGAGCTACGGCCGGCCGCGGACCCCGCGCACCCCGCCGGCAGGGAGGAACAGGCATGACGGAGCACGCCACCCGCATCCAGGTCGGCGGCACCGCCGGCACCGACCCGTACGAGGTCCTCGTCGGGCGGCAGCTGCTGGGCGAACTCCCCGCTCTGATCGGCACGTCGGCCCAGCGCGTCGCGGTGCTGCACCCCGAGGCGCTGGCAGCCACCGGCGAGGCGCTGCGCGCGGACCTCGCCGACCAGGGCTACGAGGCGATCGCCATCCAGCTGCCCAACGCCGAGGAGGCCAAGACCGCCGAGGTCGCCGCCTACTGCTGGAAGGCGCTCGGCCAGACCGGCTTCACCCGCACCGACGTGATCGTCGGCGTGGGCGGCGGCGCCACCACCGACCTGGCCGGCTTCGTCGCCGCGACCTGGCTGCGCGGGGTGCGCTGGATCGCCGTCCCGACCACCGTCCTGGGCATGGTGGACGCCGCGGTCGGCGGCAAGACCGGCATCAACACCGCCGAGGGCAAGAACCTCGTCGGCGCCTTCCACCCGCCGGCCGGGGTGCTCTGCGACCTCGCCGCGCTGGACACCCTCCCGGTCCACGACTACGTCTCCGGGCTCGCCGAGGTCATCAAGGCCGGCTTCATCGCCGACCCGGCGATCCTCGACCTGATCGAGTCCGACCCCGAGGCCGCCAAGCGGCCCGACGGCCCGCACACCACCGAGCTGATCGTGCGGGCGATCAGGGTCAAGGCCGAGGTGGTCTCCGCCGACCTCAAGGAGTCCGGCCTGCGGGAGATCCTCAACTACGGCCACACCCTGGCCCACGCCATCGAGAAGAACGAGCGCTACAACTGGCGGCACGGCGCCGCCGTCTCCGTCGGCATGGTCTTCGCCGCCGAACTCGGCCGGATCGCCGGCCGGCTGGACGACGCCACCGCCGACCGGCACCGCGCCGTCCTCTCCGCCGTCGGACTGCCGCTGACCTACCGCGGCGACCAGTGGCCCAAGCTGCTGGAGACGATGAAGGTCGACAAGAAGTCCCGCGGCGACCGGCTGCGCTTCATCGTCCTGGACGGCCTGGCCAAGCCGGCCGTCATGGAGAGCCCCGACCCGGCGATGCTGCTCGCCGCGCACGCGGAGATCGCCGCATGACCGCGGCAGCGCGCCGGGTGCTGGTCCTCAACGGCCCCAACCTCGGCCGGCTGGGCTCCCGCGAGCCCGACGTCTACGGCGCCACCTCCTACGCCGGGCTGGTCGCCGAGTGCGCCCGGCTCGGCCGGGAGCTGGGCCTGGACGCCGAGGTGCGGGAGACCAACGACGAGGGCGAGATGGTCCGTTGGCTGCACGAGGCCGCCGACGGCGCCGTCCCGGTCGTCATCAACCCCGGTGCGTTCACGCACTACTCCTACGCGATGCGGGACGCGGCCGCCCAGCGCACCGCCCCGCTGATCGAGGTGCACATCTCCAACCCGTACGCCCGCGAGGAGTTCCGCCACACCTCGGTCATCGCGGCGGTCGCCAGCGGCACCGTCGCCGGCTTCGGCATCGGCTCCTACCGCCTCGCGCTGCGCGCCCTGGCCGAGGAACTGAACGGCTGACCCGCGCGCCGTCCACCCGCCCGTACCCTCGGCCGTTCATACGACGGACGGCCGGGGTAGGGAAACCTCCCGGCAGCCGCCGGGGGTACGGTTCACCGCAGCACCACCCGGCGGCCGGGCACCAACCCTCCGTGCCCGCCCCGCAGTTGCCGCCCCGGCGCACCAGGCCACCCCGTCCGGTGCGCCGCCCCGCACCACGTCGACCGCACGAGACGGAGAGCCACCGGATGCAGTACGCAGTGGGGGCTCCGCTGCCGCCGCCCCGCGGCCCGCTTCCCTCCCAGGGCGCCGGCGCGACCATGAACTGGACGCCGCACCCCGGCCCGCCTCATCCGCCCGGTATGCCGCACACCCCCGCGGCCCCGCCGCCGCCCCCCGCCCCGCCCGCGCCCGCCCCGCCGGGCTGGCCCGCCGCGCAGCACCCCCCCGTCCAGCACAGCGGCGACGTCACCGGCCACATCCAGCTGCCCCCCGGCGCCCCCGTCCCGCTGCCCAGCGACGCCGGTCCGGACCCCGCGCACGCCGCGGTCGCGGTGCTGCTGATCGGTCCGGCTGGCGCCGGGAAGACCAGCGTCGCCCGCCACTGGGCCGACACCCGGCGGGTGCCGACCGCGCACATCAGCCTGGACGACGTCCGGGAGTGGGTCCGCTCCGGTTTCGCCGACCCGCAGTCCGGCTGGAACGACCACTCCGAGGCCCAGTACCGCCTCGCCCGCCGCACCTGCGGCTTCGCCGCCCGCAACTTCCTCGCCAACGGCATCTCCTGCATCCTCGACGACGCGGTCTTCCCGGACCGCCCGGTCGTCGGCCTCGGTGGCTGGAAGCGCCACGTCGGCCCCGGCCTGCTGCCGATCGTGCTGCTCCCCGGCCTGGAGGTCGTCCTGGAGCGCAACGCCCGGCGCACCGGCAACCGCCGCCTCTCCGACGAGGAGGTGGCCCGGATCCACGGCCGGATGGCCGGCTGGTACGGCTCGGGCCTGCCGATCATCGACAACTCCCAGCACGACGTGGCCACCACCGTGCGGGCGCTCGACGAGGTCGTCGCCCGCAGCATCGCCAGCCCGCCCAGCTGGTAGCCGTCCCCCGGGCGGCCGTCTCGAACGGCCTCCCGGGAAGAGCGGTCGTACGCTGGCGATATGTCCGAGTTGTACGCGGCCCGACGCGCGCAGCTGCGCGACCGCTGCGCCGCAACCGGAAGCACCGCCGCCCTGATCTCGCGCCCGGCCAACGTCCGTTACCTCACCGGCTGCACCCCGCCCGGCGCGATTCTGCTGCTGGGCCCCGGCAGCCCGGGCGACGACGTACTGGTCTGCGGCCGCCCGCTGACCGGTGACCCCAGCGAGGGCCGCCCCGCCGACGACGTGCGGATCTCGGTGCTGCCGGCCCGCGGCGGCGACCCCGCGGTGGCCGCCGCCTCCCTGGCCGCCACGTCGGGCGCGGAGATCCTGGCGGTGGAGGAGCACCACCTCACCGTCACCCGCCACCGGGCGCTCTCCCAGGTGGCCCCCGGGATGCGCCTCGCCGACCTGGCGTGCGCCGTCGAGACCCAGCGGCTGGTGAAGGACGACGACGAGATCGCCTGCCTGCGGATCGCCGCCGAGATCAGCGACCAGGCGCTGGGCGAACTCCTGGAGTCGATCCTGGTCGGCCGCACCGAACGGCATCTCGCGCTCGAACTGGAGCGCCGCCTGGTCGACCACGGCGCGGACGGCCCGGCCTTCGCCACTTCCGTCGCCACCGGCCCGAACTCCGGACGTGCCGGACACCTGCCCACCGACCGCCGGGTCGAGGAGGGCGACTTCCTGACCGTCGGGCTGGGCGCGAACTACCGCGGCTACCGCTGCGAGATCGGCCGCACCTTCGTCATCGGCACCACCCCGGCGGACTGGCAGATCGAGCTGTACGACCTGGTCTTCGCGGCCCAGAAGGCCGGCCGGGAGGCGCTGGCGCCGGGCGTGGAGTGCCACGAGGTGGACCGGGTGGCCCGCCAGATCCTGGAGACGGCGGGGCACGGAGACGGCCTCGGCCCGTGGACCGGGCACGGTGTCGGACTGGAAATCGACGAGGACCCTCAGTTGTCACCCGGCGCCATGGGTAAACTGGACGCTTGCGTGCCGGTCACCGTCGAGCCAGGGGTCCACATCCCGGGCCGAGGGGGTGTCCGGATCGACGACACCCTCGTCGTCCGCCCCGAGGCGGACGGCGGACCCGAGCTACTCACGATCACGACCAAGGAGCTGCTCGCCCTCTGAGCCACCGGGCTCGCTGCGGGCGGTTTCTCGGTACCCACCACCCGCAGTCCAGGAGATTCCGCAACCGTGGCTTCCACGAACGACCTCAAGAACGGCATGGTGCTCAAGCTCGAAGGCGGCCAGCTCTGGTCCGTCGTCGAGTTCCAGCACGTCAAGCCCGGTAAGGGCCCGGCCTTCGTCCGTACCAAGCTCAAGAACGTGCTCTCCGGCAAGGTGGTGGACAAGACCTTCAACGCCGGCGTCAAGGTCGAGACGGCCAACGTCGACAAGCGGGGCATGCAGTTCTCGTACATGGACGGCGACTACTTCGTCTTCATGGACATGGACACCTACGACCAGCTGCACGTCGACCGCAAGACCGTCGGCGACGCCGCCAACTTCCTGCTCGAAGGCTTCGAGGCCGTCGTCGCGCAGAACGAGGGCCAGGTCCTCTACGTCGAGCTGCCGGCCGCCGTCGAGCTGACCATCCAGGAGACCGAGCCGGGCGTCCAGGGCGACCGCTCCACCGGCGGCACCAAGCCCGCCAAGCTGGAGACCGGCTACGAGATCCAGGTCCCGCTCTTCATCACCACCGGTGAGAAGATCAAGGTCGACACCCGTACCGGCGACTACCTCGGCCGGGTGAACAGCTAACCGTGGCTGCCCGCACCAAGGCCCGTAAGCGCGCCTTCCAGATCCTCTTCGAGGCCGACCAGCGCGGTGCCGATGTGCAGTCCGTGCTCGCGGACTGGATGCGCCACGCCCGGACCGACCCCCGTCAACCGCCGGTGCACGAGTACACCCTGGAACTGGTCGAGGGGTACGCGGAGCACATCGCCCGCATCGACGAGCTGATCTCCACCTACTCCGTCGACTGGGATCTGGACCGGATGCCGGCGGCCGACCGCTCCATCCTGCGGCTCGGGGCCTACGAGCTGCTGTGGGTGGACGGCACGCCGGACGCGGTGGCGATCGACGAGGCCGTGCAGCTGGCCAAGGAGTTCTCCACGGACGACTCGCCGTCCTTCGTCAACGGCCTGCTGGCCCGGCTCAAGGAGCTCAAGCCGGGGCTGCGCCGCGAGGAGACGCGCTGACGCGCCGACCCCCGCGGAGGGCCGCTGACGGCCGCGAATCAAGGCACCGAACGGGCCCGGAGCGATACCCCATCGCTCCGGGCCCGTCGGCCGTCCGCGCCCGTTCCACGCCCGTTTCCGCAGCCCGGCCGGCGACCTGGGCGCCCGCCGCCGGATACGCCGACCGCCGCACCGGGCAGCCCGGAGCGGCGGTACGTTTCTGCGTGTGAAGCGGGACAGGGAGGCCGGTCAGATCTCCTCGTGCTGCACGGCCCGGCGGGCATCCGCGTCCAGCACGCCCCAGCTGATCAGCTGCTCGGTGAGCACCGAGGGCGACTGGTCGTAGATCACCGCGAGGGTGCGCAGATCGTCCTGGCGGATCGAGAGGACCTTGCCGTTGTAGTCCCCGCGCTGGCTCTGGATGGTGGCGGCGTAGCGCTGGAGCGGGCCGGCCTTCTCCTGCGGGACATGGGCCAGGCGCTCCAGGTCCAGGACCAGCTTCGGCGGCGGCTCGGCGGCGCCGCCCGGCGTGGTGCCCGGCAGCAGCTCCTGCACCGGCACGCCGTAGAAGTCCGCCAGCTCGGCAAGGCGCTGGACGGTCACGGCACGGTCGCCGCGCTCGTAGGACCCCACCACCACGGCCTTCCAGCGGCCCTGGGACTTCTCCTCGACGCCATGGAGAGAGAGGCCCTGCTGGGTACGGATGGCGCGGAGCTTGGCCCCGAGCTGTTTAGCGTATTCGCTGGACATAAAGCTCCCCAGACGGCTGTATCGACATGCGGCTCGGCCGCGGGCTGGTAACTCACTGTGAGGTTACGCAGCGTAATCTGACTTCGTCAAGCCGAATGGGCCAGACCCTCACCCGTCAGGGGGGTGTACGGGTCTCCGAGGGCCTCCTGATAGCCTGAACCCGTAATTCCGACGTCCTTTAAAGTCCGTCCCGTGAGGCGGAGAAGGAGGTCCGTTTCGTATGGACGCGACGCATTCCGACACGAGAACGCACGCTTCCGCCCGGCCGGTGCTCGAAGGCCCGGACATCGCGCGGATGCTGACCCGTATCGCCCACGAAATCGTCGAGCGCGCCAAGGGCGCGGACGACGTGGTGCTCCTGGGAATCCCCACCCGCGGCGTCTTTCTCGCCCGGCGGCTGGCCGCCAAGCTCGAGGAGATCACCGGCCGCGCCATTCCGGTCGGCTCGCTCGACATCACGATGTACCGCGATGACCTGCGGCTGGGCCCGGCCCGCACGCTGGGCCGCACGGAGATCCCCGCCGACGGCATCGAGGGCCGCCTCGTCCTCCTCGTCGACGACGTGCTCTTCTCCGGGCGCACGATCCGCGCCGCCCTGGACGCGCTGGGCGACATCGGGCGCCCGCGCGCCGTGCAGCTGGCGGTCCTGGTCGACCGCGGTCACCGCGAGCTGCCGATCCGCGCCGACTACGTGGGCAAGAACCTCCCCACCTCGCTGCGGGAGGCCGTCAAGGTCCAGCTCACCGAAGAGGACGGCCGCGACGCCGTGCTGCTCGGCCTGCGCCCCGCCCCGTCCCGCTCCGGTTCCGACGGCGACGCCCCGGCGGTCGAGCGGACCGCCCCGGCCGACGGCCGCTAGCGCACCCGCGGGAAGGACCCGGTGACCCCGGGCCCGCACCCGTGCCCGCTCGACGGACATTCCCGTACACCTCCCTCACTCCCGGAGAACACCGGATGAAGCGTCACCTCATCTCGGCCGCCGATCTCACGCGGGACGACGCCGTGCTGATCCTCGACACCGCCGAGGAAATGGCCCGGGTCGCCGACCGGCCGATCAAGAAACTGCCCGCCCTGCGCGGCCGCACCGTCTGCAACCTCTTCTTCGAGGACTCCACCCGCACCCGGATCTCCTTCGAGGCGGCCGAGAAGCGGCTCTCCGCCGACGTCATCAACTTCGCCGCCAAGGGCTCCAGCGTCTCCAAGGGCGAGTCCCTGAAGGACACCGCCCAGACCCTGGAGGCGATGGGCGTCGACGCCGTCGTCATCCGGCACAGCGCCTCCGGCGCCCCCTACCGGCTCGCCACCTCCGGCTGGATCGACGCCCCCGTCATCAACGCCGGCGACGGCACCCACCAGCACCCCACCCAGGCCCTGCTGGACGCCTTCACCATGCGGCGCCGGCTGATCGGCCCGGACGAGGGGCTCGGCCAGGACCTCGCCGGGAAGCGCATCACGCTCGTCGGCGACGTCCTGCACAGCCGCGTCGCCCGCTCCAACGTCGATCTGCTGCACACCCTCGGCGCCGAGGTCACCCTCGTCGCGCCGCCCACCCTGGTGCCGGTCGGCGTCGAGACCTGGCCGTGCGAGGTCTCCTACGACCTCGACAGCGTGCTGCCCAAGTCCGACGCCGTGATGATGCTGCGGGTCCAGCGCGAGCGGATGAACGCCGCGTTCTTCCCCACCGAGCGCGAGTACTCGCGCCGCTACGGCCTGGACGCCGACCGGATGGCGCGGATGCCCGGGCACGCCATCGTGATGCACCCCGGCCCGATGGTCCGCGGCATGGAGATCACCGCCGAGGTCGCCGACTCCGGCCGCTGCACGGTCGTCGAACAGGTCGCCAACGGCGTCTCCATCCGCATGGCCGTCCTCTACCTGCTGCTCGGCGGCAACGAGCCCGCCGTCGCCCGCCCGTCGCCCACCACCACCCTTGCAACGAGGCGCTCCGCGCCCACCTCTGAATTCCGTACCGAGGAGAAGTAAGACCCATGAGCAAGATCCTTATCCGCGGTGCGAAGGTGCTCGGCGGCGCGCCGCAGGATGTGCTGATCACGGACGGGACGATCGCCGCCGTCGGCACCGACCTCGCCGTCTCCGGCGTCGAGGAAGCCCAGGTCGTCGAGGCCGACGGCAAGATCCTGCTGCCGGGTCTGGTCGACCTGCACACCCATCTGCGCGAGCCCGGCCGCGAGGACTCCGAGACCGTCCTGACCGGCACCCGGGCCGCGGCCGCCGGCGGCTACACCGCCGTCTTCGCCATGGCCAACACCTTCCCCGTCGCCGACACCGCCGGCGTCGTCGAGCAGGTCTACCGGCTGGGCCGGGAGCACGGCTACTGCGACGTGCAGCCCATCGGCGCCGTCACCGTCGGCCTGGAGGGCAAGAAGCTCGCCGAGCTCGGCGCGATGCACGAGTCCGCGGCCGGCGTCACGGTCTTCTCCGACGACGGCAAGTGCGTCGACGACGCGGTGATCATGCGGCGGGCGCTGGAGTACGTGAAGGCGTTCGGCGGCGTCGTCGCCCAGCACGCCCAGGAGCCGCGGCTGACCGAGGGCGCCCAGATGAACGAGGGCATCGTCTCGGCCGAGCTGGGACTGGGCGGCTGGCCGGCCGTCGCCGAGGAGTCGATCATCGCCCGGGACGTGCTGCTCGCCGAGCACGTCGGCTCCCGGGTCCACATCTGCCACCTGTCGACCGCCGGCAGCGTCGAGATCGTCCGCTGGGCCAAGTCCCGCGGTATCGACGTCACCGCCGAGGTCACCCCGCACCACCTGCTCCTCACCGACGAGCTGGTGCGCAGCTACAACCCGGTCTACAAGGTCAACCCGCCGCTGCGCACCGAGCGCGACGTCATGGCACTGCGCGAGGCCCTCGCCGACGGCACCATCGACATCGTCGCCACCGACCACGCCCCGCACCCGCACGAGGACAAGGACTGCGAGTGGGCCGCGGCCGCCATGGGCATGGTGGGCCTGGAGACCGCGCTGTCGGTCGTCCAGCACACCATGGTCGAGACCGGGCTGCTGGACTGGGCCGGGGTCGCCGACCGGATGTCCGCCGCCCCGGCGCGGATCGGCCGGCTGGCCGGCCAGGGGCGTCCCGTCTCACCCGGCGAGCCCGCCAACCTCACCCTGGTCGATTCCGCTTACCGTGGAGAGGTGGACCCCGCCGGTTTCGCCTCCCGCAGCCGCAACACCCCCTACGAGGGCCGTGAGCTGCCGGGACGCGTCACCCACACCTTCCTGCGGGGCCGCGCAACGGTCGTCGACGGGAAGCTCGCGTGACTGCTCAATTGATCCCCCTGGCCGCGGCGCAGCACTCCGCCCCGGTCACCGACTGGTCCGGGCGCATCGCCTGGGTGGTCGGCCTCCTGGTCTTCGTCGTCTTCGTGTACTGGCTGATGCGCCAGGGCTGGAAGTGGCGCGGCACCCTCCAGGGCGATCTGCCCGAGCTGCCGGCCGCCCCCACCGACGCGGGCGAGGTCCGGCTGTCCCTCAGCGGCCGCTACCACGGCTCGACCACCGCCGGGCAGTGGCTCGACCGGATCGTCGCCCGCGGTCTGGGCACCCGCAGCCGGGCCGAACTGACCCTCACCGACCAGGGCCTGGCCGTCGAACGGCCCGGCGCCACGGACTTCTTCGTACCGGCCGCCGCCCTGCGCGGCGCCCGCCTCGACAAAGGCATCGCCGGCAAGGTCCTCCCCGAGGGCGGCCTGCTGGTCGTCACCTGGGAACACGGCGGCAAGCAGATCGACTCCGGCTTCCGCTCCGACCGGGCCGGGGAGCACCCCGCCTGGGTCGCGGCCCTCAACCGGCTCACCAGCACCGAGCACACCACCGAGCACACCGAAACGGAAGGCGCACGATGACGACCTCCACCCAGGGGACCGGCAAGATCCCCGCCGTACTCGTCCTGGAGGACGGCCGCACCTTCCGCGGCCGTGCCTACGGGGCCGTGGGGGAGACCTTCGGTGAAGCGGTGTTCTCCACCGGCATGACCGGCTACCAGGAGACCCTGACCGACCCCTCGTACCACCGTCAGGTCGTCGTCATGACCGCCCCGCACGTCGGCAACACCGGCGTGAACGACGAGGACCCCGAGTCGCAGCGGATCTGGGTGGCCGGCTACGTCGTCCGCGACCCCGCCCGCATCCCGTCCAACTGGCGCTCCCGCCGCTCCCTCGACGAGGAGCTGCGCCACCAGGGCGTCGTCGGCATCAGCGGCGTCGACACCCGCGCGCTCACCCGCCATCTGCGCGAGCGCGGCGCGATGCGGGTCGGCATCTTCTCCGGCAACGCGCTGCCCGACGCGGGCACGATGCTCGCGGAGGTGCGCCAGCAGCCCGAGATGAAGGGCGCCGACCTCTCCGCGGAGGTCGCCACCAAGGAGGCGTACGTCGTCCCGGCGATCGGGGAGAAGCGGTTCACGGTCGCCGCGATCGACCTCGGCATCAAGGGCATGACCCCGCACCGGATGGCCGAGCGCGGCATCGAGGTGCATGTCCTGCCGGCCACCGCGACCGCCGAGGACGTCTACGCGGTCGGCCCCGACGGCGTGTTCTTCTCCAACGGTCCCGGCGACCCGGCCACCGCCGACCACCCGGTCGCGGTGATGCGCGAGGTGCTCTCCCGCAGGACCCCGCTGTTCGGCATCTGCTTCGGCAACCAGATCCTGGGCCGGGCGCTGGGCTTCGGCACCTACAAGCTCAAGTACGGGCACCGCGGCATCAACCAGCCGGTGCAGGACCGCACGACCGGCAAGGTCGAGATCACCGCGCACAACCACGGCTTCGCCGTGGACGCCCCGCTCGACAAGGTCTCCGACACCCCCTTCGGCCGCGCCGAGGTCTCCCACGTCTGCCTCAACGACGACGTGGTGGAGGGGCTCCAGCTCCTGGACCAGCCGGCCTTCAGCGTCCAGTACCACCCCGAGGCGGCCGCCGGCCCGCACGACGCCGCGTACCTCTTCGACCGGTTCGTCGAGCTCATGCGCGACAACAACCAGCACAGCACTTCCCTGATGGAGGGCCAGCGTGCCTAAGCGCACCGATATCCAGTCCGTCCTGGTCATCGGCTCCGGCCCGATCGTCATCGGTCAGGCCGCCGAGTTCGACTACTCCGGCACCCAGGCCTGCCGGGTCCTCAAGGCCGAGGGCCTGCGCGTCATCCTGGTCAACTCCAACCCGGCCACGATCATGACCGACCCGGAGATCGCCGACGCCACCTATGTCGAGCCGATCACCCCGGAGTTCGTCGAGAAGATCATCGCCAAGGAGCGCCCGGACGCGCTGCTGCCGACCCTCGGCGGCCAGACCGCGCTCAACACCGCCATCTCGCTGCACGAGGCGGGCACCCTCGGCAAGTACGGCGTCGAGCTGATCGGCGCCAACGTCGAGGCGATCCACAAGGGCGAGGACCGCGACCAGTTCAAGGAGGTCGTCGAGGCCGTCCGCCGCAAGATCGGCCACGGTGAGTCCGCGCGCTCCTACATCTGCCACTCCATGGACGACGTCCTCAAGGGCGTCGAGGAGCTCGGCGGCTACCCGGTCGTCGTCCGCCCGTCCTTCACCATGGGCGGCGCCGGCTCCGGCTTTGCCCACGACGAGGAGGAGCTGCGCCGGATCGCCGGCCAGGGCCTCACGCTCTCCCCGACCACCGAGGTGCTCCTGGAGGAGTCCATCCTCGGCTGGAAGGAGTACGAGCTGGAGCTGATGCGCGACAAGCACGACAACGTCGTGGTCGTCTGCTCCATCGAGAACTTCGACCCGATGGGCGTGCACACCGGCGACTCGATCACCGTCGCGCCCGCGATGACGCTGACCGACCGCGAGTACCAGATCCTGCGCGACATCGGCATCGCGGTGATCCGCGAGGTCGGCGTCGACACCGGCGGCTGCAACATCCAGTTCGCGGTCAACCCCGAGGACGGCCGGGTGATCGTCATCGAGATGAACCCGCGGGTCTCGCGCTCGTCCGCCCTCGCCTCCAAGGCCACCGGCTTCCCGATCGCGAAGATCGCCGCCCGGCTCGCCGTCGGCTACACCCTCGACGAGGTCCCCAACGACATCACCGAGCAGACCCCGGCGTCGTTCGAGCCCACCCTCGACTACGTCGTGGTCAAGGTGCCGCGGTTCGCCTTCGAGAAGTTCCCGGCCGCCGACGCCACCCTCACCACCACCATGAAGTCGGTCGGCGAGGCGATGGCCATCGGCCGCAACTTCACCGAGGCCCTCAACAAGGCGCTGCGCTCGATCGAGAAGAAGGGCAGCCAGTTCGCCTTCACCGGTGAGCCGGGCGACAAGGCCGAGCTGCTGGAGCGCGCCAAGGTCCCCACCGACGGTCGGATCAACACCGTCATGGCGGCCATCCGGGCCGGCGCCACCCCGCAGGAGGTCTTCGACGCCACGAAGATCGACCCGTGGTTCGTCGACCAGCTCTTCCTGGTCAAGGAGGTCGCCGACGAGATCGCGGCCGCCGACAAGCTCGACCCGGAAACCCTTGCGGAAGCAAAGCGCCACGGCTTCTCTGACGCCCAGATCGCCGACATCCGGGGCCTGCGCGAGGACGTCGTGCGCGAGGTGCGGCACGCGCTGGGCATCCGCCCGGTCTACAAGACGGTCGACACCTGCGCCGCCGAGTTCGCCGCGAGGACGCCGTACTTCTACTCCTCCTACGACGAGGAGAGCGAGGTCGCGCCCCGCGAGAAGCCCGCGGTGATCATCCTCGGCTCCGGCCCCAACCGCATCGGCCAGGGCATCGAGTTCGACTACTCCTGCGTCCACGCGTCGTTCGCGCTCAGCGAGGCCGGCTACGAGACCGTCATGGTCAACTGCAACCCGGAGACCGTCTCCACCGACTACGACACCTCCGACCGGCTCTACTTCGAGCCGCTCACCCTGGAGGACGTGCTGGAGATCGTGCACGCCGAGCAGCAGGCCGGCCCGGTCGCGGGCGTCATCGTCCAGCTCGGCGGGCAGACCCCGCTGGGCCTGGCGCAGGCGCTCAAGGACAACGGCGTGCCGATCGTCGGCACCTCGCCCGAGGCCATCGACCTCGCCGAGGAGCGCGGCGCGTTCGGCCGGGTGCTGACCGAGGCCGGGCTGCCGGCCCCCAAGTACGGCACCGCCTTCTCCTTCGAGGAGGCCAAGACCATCGCCGCCGAGATCGGCTACCCGGTCATGGTCCGCCCCTCCTACGTGCTCGGCGGCCGCGGCATGGAGATCGTCTACGACGAGCCCTCGCTGGCCGGGTACCTGGAGCGGCACGCCGGTCTGATCGACCGGCACCCGGTCCTCATCGACCGCTTCCTCGACGACGCCATCGAGATCGACGTGGACGCGCTCTACGACGGTCACGAGCTCTACCTCGGCGGCGTCATGGAGCACATCGAGGAGGCCGGCATCCACTCCGGCGACTCCGCCTGTGCGCTGCCCCCGATCACCCTCGGCGGCTTCGACATCAAGCGGCTGCGGGCCTCAACCGAGGCCATCGCCAAGGGAGTCGGCGTCCGCGGACTGATCAACATCCAGTTCGCCATGGCCGGCGACATCCTCTACGTCCTGGAGGCCAACCCGCGCGCCTCGCGGACCGTGCCCTTCACCTCGAAGGCCACCGCGGTCCCGCTGGCCAAGGCCGCCGCCCGGATCTCGCTGGGCGCCACCATCGCCGAGCTGCGCGCCGAGGGCATGCTCCCGAAGAGCGGCGACGGCGGCACCCTGCCGCTGGACGCGCCGATCTCCGTCAAGGAGGCGGTCATGCCCTGGTCGCGGTTCCGGGACGCCTCCGGCCGCGGCGTGGACACCGTCCTCGGCCCGGAGATGCGCTCCACCGGCGAGGTCATGGGCATCGACTCGGTCTTCGGCACCGCCTACGCCAAGTCGCAGGCCGGGGCCTACGGCGCGCTGCCCACCAAGGGCCGGGCCTTCGTCTCCGTCGCCAACCGCGACAAGCGCTCGATGATCTTCCCGGCCCGTGAGCTGGTCGCCCACGGCTTCGAGCTGCTGGCCACCTCCGGCACCGCCGAGGTGCTGCGCCGCAACGGCATCAAGGCCACCGTGGTGCGCAAGCAGTCCGAGGGCGAGGGCCCCAACGGCGAGAAGACCATCGTCCAGCTGATCCATGACGGTGAGGTCGACCTGATCGTCAACACCCCCTACGGGACCGGCGGCCGGCTCGACGGCTACGACATCCGCACCGCCTCCGTGGCCCGCGGCATCCCCTGCCTGACCACCGTCCAGGCACTGGCCGCCGCCGTCCAGGGCATCGAGGCGATGTCCCGCGGCGACGTCGGGGTGCGCTCCCTGCAGGAACACGCCCGGCAACTGACCGCGGCCCGCGAGGAGTAGGCCCGGGAGGGGGACACCGAAGGCGGTGTCCCCCTCTTCATGAGCCCGCCGCTTTCCCGAGCCCGCCCGACTCCTCGCGAAAAGGTCCTCCCACCACCATGTACCGCCTGTTCTTCCAGCTGTTCTTCCAGCGCATGGACCCCGAGAAGGCCCACCACCTGGCCTTCCGCTGGATCCGCCTGGCCGCCCGCGTCCCGGTGCTGCGCACCTTCGCCGCGGCCGCCCTCGCCCCCCGCTACAAGGAGCTGCGCACCGAGGCCCTGGGCCGCCGGATGCACGGCCCGTTCGGCCTGGCCGCCGGCTTCGACAAGAACGCCGCCGCCGTCGACGGCCTGGCCATGCTCGGTTTCGACCACGTCGAGATCGGCACGGTCACCGCCCAGCCGCAGCCCGGCAACCCCAGGAAGCGGCTGTTCCGGCTCGTCCCGGACCGCGCGCTGATCAACCGCATGGGCTTCAACAACGACGGTTCGGCGGCGGTCGCCGCCCGCCTGGCCGCCCGCAACCCGGTCTTCCGGACCACCCTCGGCGTCAACATCGGCAAGACCAAGATCGTCCCGGAGTCCGAGGCGGTCGCCGACTACGTCACCTCCACCGAGCGCCTGGCCCGGCACGCCGACTACCTGGTCGTCAACGTCTCCTCGCCCAACACGCCGGGGCTGCGCAACCTCCAGGCCACCGACCACCTGCGGCCGCTGCTCACCGCGGTCCGCGAAGCCGCCGACCGCACCGTCCCCGACCGCCGGGTCCCGCTGCTGGTCAAGATCGCCCCGGACCTCGCGGACGAGGACGTGGACGCGGTCGCCGACCTCGCCCTGGAACTGTCCCTGGACGGCATCATCGCCACCAACACCACCATCGCCCGCGAGGGCCTCGGCCTGACCTCCGACCCCGAGCTGACCGCCGAGACCGGCGGCCTCTCCGGCGCCCCCCTCAAGGAGCGCTCCCTGGAGGTCCTGCGCCGCCTCTACGCCCGGGTCGGCGACCGGATCACCCTGGTCGGCGTCGGCGGCATCGAGACCGCCGAGGACGCCTGGCAGCGCATCCTCGCCGGCGCCACCCTCGTCCAGGGCTACAGCGCCTTCATCTACCAGGGCCCCTTCTGGTGCCGTGCCATCCACAAGGGCCTCGCCGCGCGCCTGCGCACCAGCCCGTACGCCACCCTCGCCGACGCGGTCGGCGCCGACGTGAGGAAGCCCGCATGACGGCCAGCCCCTCGCCCGACCACCGCCCCTCAACGACGCCCTCCGGGCGGCTGGACTCTCCTCCACCCTTCGGCGCCCGTCTCCGCCGCGCCATGGACGAGCGCGGCCCGCTCTGCGTCGGCATCGACCCGCACGCCTCGCTGCTGGCCGACTGGGGCCTGAACGACGACGTGGCGGGCCTGGCGCGGTTCACCAGGACCGTCGTCGAGGCGCTCGGCGAGCAGGTCGCGGTCTTCAAGCCGCAGTCGGCCTTCTTCGAGCGGTTCGGTTCGCGCGGCATCGCCGTCCTGGAGACCGCCGTCGAGGAGGCGCGGGAGCGCGGTGCGCTGATCCTCATGGACGCCAAGCGCGGCGACATCGGTTCCACCATGAGCGCCTACGCCGAGGCGTTCCTGCGCCCGGACTCGCCGCTGTTCTCGGACGCGCTGACGGTCTCCCCGTACCTCGGTTACGGCTCGCTGGAGCCGGCCGTGGAGCTGGCGCGGCAGAGCGGCGCCGGGCTCTTCGTGCTGGGCCTGACCTCCAACCCGGAGGGCGCGGAGGTGCAGCGCGCGGTCCGCGAGGACGGTCGCACCGTCGCCGCCACCATGCTCGGCCACCTCGCCGCCGAGAACGCCGGGGCCGAGCCGCTGGGCTCCTTCGGCGCGGTCGTCGGAGCCACCCTCGGCGATCTCTCCGCCTTCGACCTGGCGATCAACGGCCCGCTGCTGGCTCCCGGCATCGGAGCCCAGGGCGCCACCCCCGCCGACCTGCCCACCGTCTTCGGCGCGGCGGTCCGCAACGTCGTCCCGAGCGTCAGCCGGGGAGTGCTGAAGCACGGTCCGGACGCCGGCGCACTGCGCGCGGCGGCGGCCCGCTGTGCCGACGAAGTGCGCGCGGCCGTCGCATAACGCGGTTATTTGGTCCCGAAATGTCCTGGTCAGCTGAGTCTGACCAGGACTTTTCGTCTGTTCTCGCTGACTCCGGCGCGATCGGCCGCTAGTCTCCGTCGAGAGCACTGCACGTAAGCGCGTTGCTCGTTGCTCCGCTGTGGCGGGGCGACTAGGTTCCACACCGGTCCGTATCCGACAGTTCGACATCCGAGGTGACGTAGGCGTGGCTCTTCCGCCCCTTACCCCTGAACAGCGCGCTGCCGCGCTCGAAAAGGCCGCCGCGGCTCGCCGGGAGCGCGCCGAGGTCAAGAATCGGCTCAAGCACTCCGGGGCCTCCCTGCACGAGGTCATCCAGCAGGGCCAGAAGAACGATGTCATCGGCAAGATGAAGGTCTCGGCCCTCCTGGAGTCCCTGCCCGGCGTGGGCAAGGTCCGGGCGAAGCAGATCATGGAGCGCCTCGGGATTTCCGAGAGCCGCCGGGTGCGCGGTCTGGGCTCCAACCAGATCGCATCGCTGGAGCGCGAGTTCGGCAGCACCGGCGCCTGAGTTTTCCGGCACCGCCGGGAAGCTGGAATAATCGCTGCATGAGTTCAGCAGTCTCCCGGGGGTCCGCCCCCGTACCCCCGGCCAGACAACCGCGCCTGACCGTGCTCTCCGGCCCTTCGGGGGTCGGCAAGAGCACGGTCGTCGCGCATCTGCGCAAGGTCCATCCCGAGATCTGGCTCTCGGTGTCGGCCACCACCCGCAGGCCGCGTCCCGGGGAACGTCACGGCGTCCAGTACTTCTTCGTCGAGGACGAGGAGTTCGACAAGCTGATCGCCAACGGCGAGCTGCTGGAGTGGGCCGAGTTCGCGGGCAACCGCTACGGCACCCCGCGCAAGGCGGTGCTGGACCGCCTGGACGCCGGCGAGCCGGTCCTGCTGGAGATCGATCTGCAGGGCGCCCGCCAGGTGCGCGAGTCCATGCCGGAGGCCAACCTCGTCTTCCTGGCGCCGCCGAGCTGGGAGGAGCTGGTCCGCCGGCTCACCGGCCGCGGCACGGAGGCACCCGAGGTCATCGAGCGGCGCCTGGAGGCGGCCCGGATCGAGCTCGCGGCGGAGAAGGAGTTCGACGTGACGCTCGTCAACACCTCCGTCGAGGACGTCAGCCGTGAGCTGCTAGCCTTGATGCTGCGCCGCACTGAGGACCGGGCCACCGGCGACTGACCCCGGCCCCGACCGCGGCGCCACGGATTTCGGCGCCGCATGCGCCACCACCTGCTTCATCCCCTTTCGGAAGGTAGAGAGTGTCCTCTTCCATCACCGCACCCGAGGGCATCATCAACCCGCCCATTGATGAGCTTCTCGAGGCCACCGACTCGAAGTACAGCCTCGTGATCTACGCCGCCAAGCGCGCGCGCCAGATCAACGCCTACTACTCCCAGCTCGGCGAGGGCCTGCTGGAGTACGTCGGGCCGCTGGTCGACACCCACGTGCACGAGAAGCCGCTGTCGATCGCGCTCCGCGAGATCAACGCCGGCCTGCTGACCTCCGAGGCCGTCGAGGGCCCGGTCGGCCAGTAAGCGGCACCGCATCCCTCACCAAGGGCCCGGCAGGGCCCCCGGCGACGAGCTGGGGAACCTGCCGGGCCCTTGGCGCGCCGTGAGGGCATAGGTTGAGGGTCATGCGTTCGGACCTAGGCTCGGGGAGCGGGGAAACGATGGACAAGCGGGAGCGGCCCAGGGTCGTCCTGGGGGTCAGCGGCGGTGTCGCCGCGTACAAGGCGTGCGAGCTGCTGCGCCGGTTCACGGAGTCCGGCCATGATGTCCGGGTCGTGCCGACCGCCTCGGCGCTGCACTTCGTCGGCGAGGCCACCTGGGCGGCGCTGTCCGGCAACCCCGCCACCACCGAGGTCTGGGAGTCCGTCCACGAGGTCCCGCACGTCCGTATCGGCCAGGCCGCCGACCTCGTCGTGGTCGCCCCGGCCACCGCCGACATGCTGGCCAAGGCCGCCCACGGCCTCGCCGACGACCTGCTGACCAACACCCTGCTCACGGCCCGCTGCCCGGTGGTCTTCGCGCCCGCGATGCACACCGAGATGTGGGAGCACCCCGCCACCCAGGAGAACGTCGCCACGCTGCGGCGCCGCGGGGCGATCGTCGTCGAGCCCGCGGTCGGCCGGCTGACCGGCGTCGACACCGGCAAGGGCCGCTTCCCCGACCCGGTGGAGATCTTCGACCTGTGCCGCCAGGTACTGGCCCGCGGCGCCCGGGGGCTGCCGCAGGATCTCGCCGGCCGCCATGTCGTGATCAGCGCGGGCGGCACCCGCGAGCCGCTGGACCCGGTGCGCTACCTCGGCAACCGCTCCTCCGGCCGGCAGGGCTACGCCCTCGCCCGCACCGCCGCGGCCCGCGGCGCCCGGGTCACGCTCGTCGCCTGCAACACCGAGCTGCCCGACCCGGCCGGTGTGGACGTGATCCGCATCGGCACCGCGCTCCAGCTGCGCGAGGCGGTGCTGAAGGCCGCCGCGGACGCCGACGCGGTGGTGATGGCCGCCGCGGTCGCCGACTTCCGGCCCGCCGTCTACGCCCCCGGCAAGATCAAGAAGCGGGAGGGCCAGGAGCCGGAGCCGGTCGCGCTGGTACGGAATCCGGACATCCTCGCGGAGCTCTCCGCCGAGCGGGTCCGCCCCGGCCAGCTGGTCGTCGGCTTCGCCGCCGAGACCGACGACGTGCTCGCCAACGGCCGCGCCAAGCTCGCCCGCAAGGGCTGCGACCTCCTGGTCGTCAACGAGGTCGGCGAGCACCGGACCTTCGGTTCGACCGAGAACGAGGCGGTGATCCTGGCCACGGACGGCACCGAGACCCCCGTCCCGCACGGGCCGAAGGAGGCCCTCGCCGACACCGTCTGGGACCTGGTCGCCCCCCGACTGGCCGAGCCGCGCCCCTGACGTCCGGCGCGGCCGGAAACCGCCGCACCGGGCCGCCGAGCACCCCTGATCGAGCCCCGAAAATCGGCGTGCCCCCTTGACCCGACTGGATCTCGAGGTGATCGTCACTACCGCGAGGCAGTGGTGTCCCTGGTCACGGGGGTTCCATAAATCGAGACTGCGTGCCCGCGCGCCACATTAGACCGATAAACTGGCAGTGGATTCGGCCGAGCGCAGCTCTCGGCCGTTCCGCTAAATGATCAGCCAGCAGCCGCTGCAACCCCAGGGAGCGATGTGTCCCGCCGCCTGTTCACCTCGGAGTCCGTCACCGAGGGCCACCCCGACAAGATCGCTGACCAGATCAGCGACACCATTCTCGACGCACTCCTGAAGGAGGACCCGACGTCCCGGGTCGCCGTGGAGACGTTGATCACCACCGGCCTGGTGCACGTGGCCGGCGAGGTGACGACGAAGGCGTACGCCGACATCCCCAACCTCGTCCGGAACAAGATCCTGGAGATCGGTTACGACTCGTCCAAGAAGGGCTTCGACGGCGCCTCCTGCGGCGTCTCGGTGTCCATCGGCGCGCAGTCCCCGGACATCGCCCAGGGTGTCGACACCGCGTACGAGAACCGCGTCGAGGGCGACGACGACGAGCTGGACCGGCAGGGCGCGGGCGACCAGGGCCTGATGTTCGGGTACGCCTGCGACGAGACCCCCGAGCTGATGCCGCTGCCGATCTACCTGGCGCACCGCCTCTCCCGCCGGCTGTCGGAGGTCCGCAAGAACGGGACCATCCCCTACCTCCGCCCCGACGGCAAGACCCAGGTCACCATCGAGTACGACGGCAACAAGGCCGTCCGCCTCGACACCGTGGTGGTCTCCTCGCAGCACGCCAGCGACATCGACCTGGATTCGCTGCTGGCGCCCGACATCCGCGAGTTCGTCGTCGAGCACGTCCTCAACCAGCTCGTCGAGGACGGCATCAAGCTGGACACCGACGGCTACCGCCTGCTGGTCAACCCGACCGGGCGCTTCGAGATCGGCGGCCCGATGGGCGACGCCGGCCTCACCGGCCGGAAGATCATCATCGACACCTACGGCGGCATGGCTCGCCATGGCGGCGGTGCCTTCTCGGGCAAGGACCCGTCCAAGGTCGACCGCTCCGCCGCGTACGCCATGCGCTGGGTCGCCAAGAACGTGGTCGCCGCCGGCCTCGCCTCGCGCTGCGAGGTCCAGGTCGCCTACGCGATCGGCAAGGCCGAGCCGGTCGGCCTCTTCGTCGAGACCTTCGGCACCAACGCCGTCGAGACCGACAAGATCGAGCAGGCCATCGGCGAGGTCTTCGACCTCCGCCCGGCCGCGATCATCCGCGACCTCGACCTGCTCCGCCCGATCTACTCCCAGACCGCCGCCTACGGCCACTTCGGCCGCGAGCTGGAGGACTTCACCTGGGAGCACACCGACCGGGTGGACGCCCTCCGCAAGGCCGCGGGCCTGTAGAGCACGCACCACCAGGGCACTTCCCCGGGGCCCCGGACCGCTACGGCGGGCCGGGGCCCCGGGCCGTTGCGCACCCGGCCGCCGTTGTCGGTGCCGTCTGCTAAGACTGGTTGCTGTGAGCAGGGAGAACGGACCGGATCCGGGGCAGCGGGGCGAGCAGCTGGCCCTGATCCGGGAGGCCGTGCGGGAGACGAAGGCGGAGCGCGCCAAGCCGCGCACCTGGCGGGGCGCCGCGCTGGCGCCGCACCTGCCGGTGGCCCGGGTGCTGGTGGACAAGGGCCCCGTCCACCTGGACAGGCTCTGGGACTACGCCGTGCCCGCCGCCATGGACGCCGAGGCGCAGCCCGGGGTGCGGGTGCGGGTGCGCTTCGGGGCGGGCACCGGCAAGGTGCGCGAGGGCCGCCGCGAGGGCGGGAGCCTGCTCGACGGGTATCTCGTCGAGCGGGTCGCCGAATCCGACTACCGCGGACCGCTGGCGGCGCTCGCCCAGGTCGTCTCGCCGGAGCCGGTGCTCAGCGGTCCGCTGCTGGCGCTGTGCCGGGCGGTCGCCGACCGCTACGCCGGCTCGCTCGCCGACGTCCTCCAACTCGCCCTGCCGCCGCGGAACGCCAAGGCCGAGGCGGCACGCTTCCCGCCGGCCCCGCCGCCACCCGCCCCTCCCGCGCCGGCGAGCTGGAGCCGCTATCCGGCCGGCCCGGCGTTCCTGGAGGCGCTGGCCCGCGGCGACTCCCCGCGCGCCGTGTGGACCGCCCTGCCGGGGCCGCACTGGCCGGCCGAACTGGCCGCCGCGGTGGCCGCCACCCTGGCGTCCGGGCGCGGCGCCCTGGTGGTGATGCCCGACGGCCGGTCCGCCGCCCGGGTCGAGGCGGCGCTGACGGAGCTGATCGGGCCGGACGGTCACACCCTGCTGGTGGCCGACTCGGGCCCCGAGGAGCGCTATCGCCGCTGGCTGGCGATACGCCGCGGCGCCGTGCGGGCCGTGGTCGGCACCCGCGCCGCCATGTACGCACCGGTCGCCGAGCTCGGCCTCGTCGCCATCTGGGACGACGGCAACACCAACCACAGCGAGATCCACGCACCCCATCCGCACGCCAGGGACGTGCTCCTGCTCCGCGCCGTCCACGAGAAGGCCGCGTGCCTGGTCGGCGACGTGGGGCGCACGGTCGAGGCCACCCAGCTGGTGGAGAACGGCTGGGCGCGTCAGCTGGCCGCCGACCGCGAAGTGGTGCGCGGCGCGGCGCCGTTGGTCCGCACCGTCGACGAGGCCGAGCAGGCGCGGGACGAGGCGGCGCGGGCCGCCCGGCTGCCGTCGCTGGCCTGGCAGACGGCGCGCAGGGCGCTGGCACACGGGCCGGTCCTGGTGCAGGTGCCGCGGCGGGGGTATGTGCCGCGGCTGGCGTGCGGGCGCTGCCGCACGCCGGCCCGGTGCCGCCACTGCGCCGGGCCGCTGGAGGCGCGGAGCCAGGGCGGCGCGCTGTGCTGCGGCTGGTGCGGGCAGGCGGTCCCGGAGTGGTGCTGCGCGGAGTGCGGCGGCACCCGGCTGCGGGCGCAGGTCGTCGGCGCGCGCCGGACGGCCGAGGAGCTCGGCCGGGCCTTTCCCGGCGTACCGGTCCGGACCTCCGGCCGGGACCACATCCTGGAGTCCGTCCCCGACCTGCCCGCGCTGGTGGTGAGCACACCGGGCGCCGAGCCGATCGCGGAGGGCGCGGGCTATGCCGCGGCCCTGCTGCTGGACGGCTGGGCGCTGCTGGGCCGGCCGGATCTGCGGGCCGGTGAGGAGGCGCTGCGGCGCTGGCTGGGCGCGGCGGCGCTGGTCCGCGGCCAGGCGGCGGGCGGCACGGTCGCGGTGATCGCGGAGCCGACGCTGCGGCCGGTGCAGGCGCTGGTGCGCTGGGATCCGGTGGGCCACGCGGTCCGGGAGCTGGCGGAGCGGGCGGAGCTGGGCTTCCCGCCGGTGTCGCGGATGGCCTCGGTGGCGGGCCGCGCCGAGGACGTGGCCGGTCTGCTGGCGGCGGTCGAACTCCCCGCGGGGGCCGAGGTGTTGGGCCCGGTGCCGGTTCCGGTGCCGGATCCCGGCCGGCCCCGCAGGCCGGGCGACCCGGCGCCGGGCGAGGTGTGGGAGCGGGTGCTCGTACGGGTCCGCCCCGGGCAGGGCGGGGCGCTGGCGGCGGCGCTGAAGACGGCGCAGGCGGCCCGTCTGGTCAAGCGGGAGGGGCAGCCGGTGCGGGTGCGGGTCGATCCGCTGGATCTGGGCTGAGGCCGAGCGCGCCGCGCGGGCCGATGGGCGCCGCGCCCGCCGCCTCGCGGGACGGCAGCAGCCAGGCCCCGTCGCCCGTCACACGGCACGGCACCCGGGACCGGTGTCGGCGGGCGGTCCGGGTGCCGGTGCGTGGTGCCCGCGGGGTGCGGCCTGCGCGGATGGGGGAGAAGTCAGCCGTTGCGGGGGCCGGGAAAGGCGCCCGGCCGGGCCTCGTCGCGGGAGGACGCGGAGGGCTGGGTGGGCATCGAGCGGGCGGCGGGGACGGACGGGGACCCGGCGAGGCCGCCGGCGATGCTGACCGCGCGGGCCGCGGTGGCGTCGGACGAGCGCACCGCGCTGTCGCCGCCGTCGCCGGACGACTGGGTGGAGGCCCGCCGGGCGCCGTAACGCCGGTGCACCGCCTGCTTGGTGACGCCGAGCGCGGAGCCCACCGCGTCCCAGGAGAAGCCCAGCGAGCGGTCGAAGTCGACCGCCGCGGTGACGAGGGTCTCGACGCTGTCGCGCAGCTCCTGGGCGAGGCGCACGGTGGGGGCCGGCGCCCGCCCGTAGACGACGAAGCCCGTGGAGGGGCCCGTGCGCCGCGGCCGGTAGACGTTGCCGAGCTGTGCGGTGAGCGTGCGCAGGGCGTCCACCTGCCGGCGGACCCGCTCGATGTCCCGCACCAGGAGATGCAGGCTGGCGCGCGCCTGGGCGTCGTGGGTTGCGTGGTCGGCCATGAGCAAGCCTCTCGAACCGGCGTGGAAAGGAAGGGTGAAAGCGATCGGGCCGCCAAAGCGGCCCGGAATTCGGTCAATGCTGCTTGACCAACGCGCCAGGAGCGGCTCTGGTCACGGTGCAGGGGCGTACGAGCGTGTGGGCAGGGCGCGGACGGGTTCGCACGCCCCCTGGCGTTCGTGCCCATGACCTGCGTAAGGCGCCTAGACTGGTGCGCCGTTCCGCAGCGTGTGAGAGGTAGTCCGTCACTCATGAGGCTTGTCTTCGCCGGTACCCCCGAGGTCGCCGTACCCGCCCTCGACGCCCTGATCGCCTCGGACCGGCACGAGGTGGTGGCCGTGGTGACCCGGCCGGACGCGCCGGCCGGGCGGGGCCGCCGGCTGGTGGCCAGCCCGGTCGCGGAGCGCGCGGAGGAGGCCGGCATCGAGGTGCTCAAGCCCGTCAAGCCGCGTGACGAGGACTTCCTGGCCCGGCTGCGGGAGATCGCGCCGGACTGCTGCCCGGTGGTCGCCTACGGGGCGCTGCTGCCCAAGGCCGCGCTGGACATCCCGGCCCACGGCTGGGTCAACCTGCACTTCTCGCTGCTGCCGGCGTGGCGTGGCGCGGCGCCGGTGCAGCACGCGGTGCTCGCCGGCGACGAGATCACCGGCGCCACGACGTTCCAGATCGAGCAGGGACTGGACTCGGGCCCGGTGTACGGGGTGCTCACCGAGGAGATCCGGCCGACGGACACCAGCGGCGATCTGCTGACCCGGCTGGCGTTCGCCGGCTCCGGCCTGCTCGCCGCCACGATGGACGGCATCGAGGACGGCACCCTCAAGGCGGTGCCGCAGCCGGAGGAGGGGATCACCCTCGCCCCGAAGATCGAGGTGGAGGACGCCCGGATCGACTGGACCGCGCCCGCGCTGCGGGTGGACCGGCTGGTCCGGGGGTGCGCCCCGGCACCCGGCGCCTGGACGGTCTTCCGCGGGGAGCGGCTGAAGGTGATGGCGGCCCACCTGGCCCCCGGCTACGACGGGCCGGCCCTGGCGTCGGGCGAACTGGCCGCCACCAAGAAGACGGTGCACGCGGGCACCGGCAGCCACCCGGTGGAGCTGCTCTGGGTCCAGCCGCAGGGCAAGAAGCCCATGCGGGCCGCGGACTGGGCGCGCGGTGTGCGGATCACGACCGGGGAGCGGCTGGAGGGCTAGCCGGCTGGTCCCCCGCGCCGGCGGTTTCCGGTCCGCGTAGGCTGGGGCGGACACCGTCCCGTAATACCGGAGCACCTTTCTGTGAGTCAGCAGCCGCCGCGTCGCCACGGCACCCGCAAGCCCTACCGCCGCCCCAGGAAGGACCCGGTCCGGATCCTCGCGTTCGAGGCGCTGCGGGCCGTGGACGAGCGGGACGCGTACGCGAATCTGGTCCTGCCGCCGCTGCTGCGCAAGGCGCGGGCGGCCGGCGACTTCGACGCCCGGGACGCGGCGCTGGCCACCGAGCTGGTCTACGGTTCGCTGCGCCGCCAGGGCACCTACGACGCGATCCTGGCCGACTGCGTGGACCGGCCGCTGCGCGAGGTCGACCCGCCGGTGCTGGACGTGCTGACGCTCGGCGTGCACCAGCTGCTCGGCACCCGGATCCCCCCGCACGCGGCGGTCGGCGCCACCGTCGAACTGGCCCGGGTGGTACTGGGCGACGGCCGCGCGAAGTTCGTCAACGCGGTGCTGCGCAAGGTCACCGCGCACGATCTGGACGGCTGGCTGGAGCGGGTGGCTCCGGCGTACGACGAGGATCCCGAGGAGCACCTGGGGATCGTCCACGCGCACCCCCGGTGGGTCGTCTCGGCCCTCTGGGACGCGCTGGGCGGCGGCCGTGCGGGCATCGAGGAGCTGCTGGCGGCGGACAACGAGCGCCCCGAGGTGACGCTGGTGGCGCGGCCCGGCCGGTCCACGGCCGAGGAGCTGCTGGCGGCCGCGGGCGAGAACGGCGCGGTGCCGGGCCGGTGGTCGCCGTACGCGGTCCGGCTCACCGAGGGCGGGGAGCCGGGCGCGCTGGACGCGGTGCGGGAGGGGCGCGCCGGCGTACAGGACGAGGGCAGCCAGCTGGTCGCGCTGGCGCTGGCGAACGCGCCGCTCGACGGTCCGGACCGCGCGTGGCTGGACGGCTGCGCGGGGCCGGGTGGCAAGGCGGCGCTGCTGGGCGCGCTGGCGGCGCAGCGGGGCGCGGCGCTGCTGGCCTCGGAGAAGCAGCCGCACCGCGCGCGGCTGGTGGCCCGGGCCCTGGACGGCAACCCCGGCCCGTACGCGGTGATCGCCGCCGACGGCACCCGTCCGGCATGGCGGCCCGGGGCCTTCGACCGGGTGCTGGTGGACGTGCCGTGCACCGGTCTGGGCGCGCTGCGCCGCCGGCCGGAGGCGCGCTGGCGGCGCCGCCCCGAGGACCTGGACGGCTTCGCGCCGCTCCAGCGGGAGTTGCTGCGGCAGGCGCTGGCGGCGGTGCGGATCGGCGGTGTGGTGGGCTATGCGACGTGTTCGCCGCATCCGGCGGAGACCCGGGCGGTGGTGGAGGACGTCCTCAAGGGGCGCGGCGGCCCGGCGGCCGCGGCCGAGTGGCTCGACGCCCGGCCGCTGATGCCGGGGGTCCCGGAGCTCGGCGACGGTCCCGACGTCCAGCTGTGGCCACACCGGCACGGCACCGACGCGATGTATCTGGCGCTGCTGCGACGGACCGGCTGACGAGCCCGCGGCCGCCGCGGTGGCCGGTCCCGTTCGCCTGTGGCTGCACGGCCGTGGGAGCGGGCCGGAGCCCGAGATATCTTGATGTCGAGGAATGTTGATATCTTGATGTCGAGCAATATTTGAGACGTGGATGGAGCGGAGTACCCGGTGACTGACTCGACCATCATTTACACCCACACTGACGAGGCCCCGGCCCTGGCGACGTACTCGTTCCTGCCGATCGCGGAGGCGTACGCCGCGCAGGCCGGGGTGACGCTGGAGACCCGCGACATCTCGCTCTCCGGCCGCATCATCGCCGGCTTCCCGGAGCGCCTGACGGAGGAGCAGCGGATCGGCGACGCCCTCGCCGAGCTCGGCGAGCTGGCCAGGACGCCGGGCGCCAACATCATCAAGCTGCCGAACATCTCGGCCTCCATCCCGCAGCTGAAGGCGGCCATCGCCGAGCTCCAGGAGCAGGGCTACGCGCTGCCGGACTACCCGGACGACCCGAAGACCGACGAGGAGCGCGAGATCCGCGCCCGCTACGACAAGGTCAAGGGCAGCGCCGTCAACCCCGTGCTGCGCGAGGGCAATTCGGACCGCCGGGCGCCCGCGTCGGTCAAGAACTACGCCAAGGCCCACCCGCACCGCATGGGTGCCTGGAGCGCCGACTCCAAGACCAACGTCGCGACCATGGACGCCGACGACTTCCGCTCGACGGAGAAGTCCGCCGTGATCGCCGCGGACGACAGCCTGCGCATCGAGCTGGCCGCCGACAACGGCACCACCACCGTGCTGCGCGAGTCCGTACCGGTCCTCGCCGGTGAGGTCGTCGACGCCGCCGTGATGCGGGTCGCCCCCCTGCGCGAGTTCCTGACCGCCCAGGTCGCCCGCGCCAAGGAAGAGGGTGTGCTGTTCTCCGCGCACCTGAAGGCCACCATGATGAAGGTCTCCGACCCGATCGTCTTCGGCCACGTCGTGCGCGCCTTCTTCCCGGAGACCTTCGCCCGCTTCGGCGCGGACCTCGCCGCCGCCGGCCTGACCCCGAACGACGGTCTGGGCGGCATCTACAAGGGCCTGGAGTCCCTGGCGAACGGCGCCGAGATCAAGGCGTCCTTCGAGGCCGAGCTGGCCGCCGGCCCGGACCTGGCCATGGTCGACTCCGACCGCGGCATCACCAACCTGCACGTGCCGTCCGACGTCATCATCGACGCCTCCATGCCGGCCATGATCCGCACCTCGGGCCACATGTGGGACAAGAACGGCGCCGAGGCCGACACCCTCGCCGTCATCCCGGACTCCTCCTACGCCGGCGTGTACCAGGCCGTCATCGAGGACTGCCGGGCCAACGGCGCCTTCGACCCGTCGACCATGGGCTCCGTCCCGAACGTCGGCCTGATGGCGCAGAAGGCCGAGGAGTACGGCTCGCACGACAAGACCTTCGAGATCCCGGCCACCGGCACCGTCCGCCTGGTCAACCAGGCCGGCGACGTTGTGCTGGAGCAGGCCGTCTCCGAGGGCGACATCTTCCGCGCCTGCCAGACCAAGGACGCGCCGATCAAGGACTGGGTCAAGCTGGCCGTCACGCGCGCCCGCGCCACCGGCGACCCGGCGGTGTTCTGGCTGGACGCCGAGCGGGCCCACGACGCCCAGCTGATCAAGAAGGTCGAGCAGTACCTGCCGGAGTTCGACACCGAGGGCCTGGACATCCGCGTCCTCTCCCCGGTCGAGGCCACCAAGCTCTCCGTCGAGCGCATCCGCCAGGGCCTGAACACCATCTCGGTCACCGGCAACGTCCTGCGCGACTACCTGACCGACCTGTTCCCGATCCTGGAGCTGGGCACCAGCGCCAAGATGCTCTCGGTCGTCCCGCTGATGAACGGCGGCGGCCTGTTCGAGACCGGCGCCGGCGGTTCCGCCCCCAAGCACGTCCAGCAGCTGGTCAAGGAGAACTACCTGCGCTGGGACAGCCTGGGCGAGTTCCTCGCGCTCGCGGTCAGCTTCGAGCACCTGGCGAACACCACGGGCAACGCCCGCGCCAAGGTCCTCGCCGAGACCCTGGACCGCGCGACCGGCGCGTTCCTCAACGAGAACAAGTCGCCGAGCCGCCGGCTGGGCGGCATCGACAACCGCGGCAGCCACTTCTACCTCGCCCTCTACTGGGCCCAGGAGCTGGCGAAGCAGACCGACGACGCGCAGCTCGCCGAGGCGTTCGGGCCGCTGGCCAAGACGCTGGGCGAGCAGGAGCAGACCATCGTCGACGAGCTGATCGCGGTGCAGGGCTCCCCGGCCGACATCGGCGGCTACTACCGCCCCGACCCGGCCAAGGCGTCCGCGGTGATGCGTCCGTCGAAGACGCTGAACCAGGCGCTGGCGGCCCTGCAGGGCTGACCGCCGCAGCACCCCGACACCACCTCGTCCGCCCCGGCCGGGCCGCGCGCCCGGCCGGGGCGGCCCGGTGTGTGCCCAACGCCGCGGAGCTCCGCCGGAAGCGCCCGGGCCGCCCGCTGCATCCCGGCCGCGGGCGGACCGCCATACTGGGGGCATGGCCTTGATCAACCCCAGCATCCTGTCCGCCGACTTCGCCCGCCTCGCAGAGGAGGCGAGGGCCGTCGAGGGCGCCGACTGGCTCCATGTCGACGTGATGGACAACCACTTCGTCCCCAACCTCACCCTCGGCGTGCCGATCGTCGAGTCGCTGAGCAGGGCGACGGACACCCCCCTCGACCTGCATCTGATGATCGAGGACCCGGACCGCTGGGCGCCGCAGTACGTGGAGGCGGGGGCCGGTTCGGTCACCTTCCACGCGGAGGCGGCCGGGGCGCCGGTGCGGCTGGCGCGGGAGATCCGGGCCAAGGGCGCGCGGGCGTCGCTGGCGCTGAAGCCGGCCACCCCGATCGAGCCGTTCGAGGACCTGCTGCCCGAGCTGGACATGGTGCTGATCATGACCGTCGAGCCCGGCTTCGGCGGCCAGGCGTTCCTGGACATCATGCTGCCGAAGATCCGCCGCACCCGGGAGCTGATCTCGCGGCACGGCCTGCAGATGTGGCTCCAGGTGGACGGCGGGGTCTCCGCGGAGACCATCGAGCGGTGCGCGGAGGCCGGCGCCGACGTGTTCGTGGCCGGCTCCGCGGTGTACGGGGCGGACGACCCGGCCAAGGCCGTCCGCGACCTGCGGGAGAAGGCCGAGGCGGCGACCGCCGCGAGCTGGGGCTGTGCCCACTGACCGCCCCCTGGTCGAGGAGACCCGGCCCGTACGGGGCCCGGGGCCGGGCACGCCGGACATGGCACGCGCCCTCGGTTGACCTGGTGGCAACCGAGCGTTCATGCCCGTCGTGCCGGTCTTGGTCCCCGTACACCTCGGGTTTCTGAAAGGATGAGCAAAGACTCGATCAGATGCGCAAAAGGGGAGAAATTCGTGGTAGCCAGCCGCCCGCAGTCCGGAATGGGCCCCGCCGAGCTGGTGCAGGCCGCGGCCATGGCCCGCCGCTTCTATCTTGAGGGCAAGTCCAAGATCCAGATCGCGGAGGAGTTCGGCGTCAGCCGCTTCAAGGTCGCCCGCGTCCTGGAGACGGCCCTGGAGCGTGATCTCGTACGGATCGAGATCCGGGTGCCCTCCGAACTCGACGCGGAGCGCTCCGACGCCCTGCGTGCCCGCTACGGTCTGCGGCACGCGGTCGTCGTCGAATCGCCCGCGGACGCCTCGGAGGACGCCGCCGACCCGGAGAACCTCGGGGAGGTGGCGGCCGACCTCCTCGGCGAACTCGTCACCGAGGGCGATGTCCTGGGGCTCGCCTGGGGGCGTTCGATGATCCATATGGCGGCGGCACTGCACCACCTCCCGCCGTGCACCGTCGTCCAGCTGACCGGGGTCTACGACGCCGGCACCGCCGACCGCGGCTCGGTCGAGGCGGTCCGCCGCGCGGCCGACGTCTCCGGCGGCGAGGCACACCCGATCTACGCGCCGATGCTGCTGCCCGACTCGGCGACCGCCGCCGCGCTGCGCGGCCAGACCGGCATCGCCCGCGCCTTCGAGTACTTCGACAAGGTCACCGTCGCCTGCGTCTCCATCGGCTCGTGGGAGCCGGGCGTCTCGACCGTCTACGACATGCTGTCGGAGGAGGAGCGGGAGCACTACGCCTCGCTGGGCGCGGTCGCCGAGTCGTCCTCGCACCTCTTCGACGCCGAGGGGCGGCGGGTCGGCCGCGACCTGGGCGAGCGCTGCATCACCGTCGAGGCGGACCGGCTGCGCCGCATCCCCGAAGTGGTGGCGATCGCCGGCGGCCGGCGCAAGGCCGCCGCGATCGGCGCGGTGCTCCGCTCCGGCCTGGTGACGAGCCTGGTGACGGACACCGCGGCCGCCGACCACCTGCTGCTGGAGACCGGCCCCGGCCCGCGGCCGGCCCTGGACCGGGCGGACCCCGACGGGAAGTGAGCGCGCGGTCCGGGGCGTTTGCCGGCGAGCAGCCCGCGCGGGGCTGTGACAGCATCGGCGCATGCTGATCCACACCGCGCCACGCCGGGCCGCCGCCGTCCTCGGTGCGCTGCTCGCCGCGCTGCTCCTCGTCCTGACCGGCTGTTCCACCGGCGGTGACGGCAAGGGGAGTTCGGCCCCCTCGCACCGGCCGTCCGCGACCGCCACGGCCGGCGGCACCGCACCGGGCTGGGCGAAGGGCCTGCCGACCGTCCCGGCCGACCGGCTGCCCGCCGAGGCCCGCCGCACCCTGAAGCTGATCGACGCCGGCGGGCCGTTCCCGTACCCGAAGGACGGCACGGTCTTCGGCAACCACGAGAAGCGGCTGCCCGCCGAGCCGCGCGGCTACTACCACGAGTACACGGTCGACACCCCCGGTGCGAAGAACCGCGGCGCCCGCCGCCTGATCACCGGCAAGCACCACGAGTTCTTCTACACCGACGACCACTACAAGAGCTTCAAGGCGGTGCTCCGGTGAGCCCCGAGGTGCCCCCGGCACTGGCCGCGGTGCTCGACGGGCGGACGCCGGCGGGGGTGCTGCCCTGGCCGGCCGGCCGCCCGGTGGCGGACGCCCTGGCCGCCGCCCGGGACGCGGGCTGGCACGCCGCGACCCTGGACCTCGGCGGGGTCACCGACAAGGCCACGTTCCTGGACCGCTGCGCGGACGCCCTGGACTTCCCCGGGTACTTCGGCCACAACTGGGACGCCCTGGCCGACTGCCTCACCGACCTGGCGTGGCTGCCGCCGGCCCGCGGCCGGCTGCTGGCCGTCACCGGCTGGCAGGAGTACGCGACCGCCGTCCCGGAGGACTGGTCCGTGGTCGAGGGGGTGCTGGCGGACGCCGTGGGGTACTGGCGGGACACCGACACCGGACTCGCGGTGATCATGGCCGGCGGGCGCGGCCGGCAGGCGGCGTAGCGCCGGACCCGCCCGCGGGGGCGCCGTTCCGCGATGCTACGGGCGCGTCCGGTGAGCGGATGGGCCCCGGCGGGCGGGCGGCGCGTTGGCGGATCGCACACACGGCCGGCGGCGGCGTTGGGACTATCACATGAGTCCTGGTCAGGGCCCGTATCCTGGGTTGTATGCGATTCCTCAATCCGAAGAACGGCGCCCTCGAAGAGAGTTCTTCGGTGCCCTACGACCTGACCTACGACGATGTCTTCATGGTGCCCGGCCGCTCGTCGGTGGGCTCCCGCCAGGCCGTGGACCTCGCCTCGCGCGACGGCTCCGGCACGACCATCCCCCTCGTGGTCGCCAACATGACGGCGATCGCCGGCCGCCGCATGGCCGAGACCGTGGCCCGTCGCGGTGGTCTGGTCGTGATCCCGCAGGACATCCCGATCGACGTCGTCACCGACGTCATCACCTGGGTCAAGCAGCGCCACCTGGTGCTGGACACGCCGATCGTGCTCTCCCCGGTCTCCACCGTGGCGGACGCGCTGTCGCTGCTGTCCAAGCGGGCGCACGGCGCGGGCATCGTCGTCGAGGGCGGCCGGCCGGTCGGCGTCGTGACCGAGCACGACCTGGCCGGGGTGGACCGCTTCACCCAGGTCGCCGAGGTCATGTCCAAGGACCTGCTGGTCCTGGACGCGGACATCGACCCCCGCGAGGCGTTCAACCGCCTCGACGCCGCCAACCGCAAGCTGGCCCCCGCGGTCGACGCGGACGGCATGCTGGTCGGCATCCTGACCCGCAAGGGCGCGCTGCGCGCCACCCTGTACACCCCCGCCACCGACGCCGAGGGCAGGCTGCGGATCGCCGCCGCCGTGGGCATCAACGGCGATGTGGCCGGCAAGGCCAAGGCGCTGCTGGACGCCGGCGTGGACACCCTCGTCGTGGACACCGCGCACGGCCACCAGGAGTCGATGATCAGCGCGATCAAGGCCGTCCGGGCGCTGGACCCGCAGGTCCCGATCGTCGCGGGCAACATCGTCGCCGCCGCCGGTGTGCGCGACCTCATCGAGGCCGGCGCGGACATCATCAAGGTCGGTGTCGGCCCGGGCGCGATGTGCACCACCCGCATGATGACCGGCGTGGGCCGCCCGCAGTTCTCCGCGGTGCTGGAGTGCGCCGCCGAGGCCCGCAAGTACGGCAAGCACGTCTGGGCCGACGGCGGTGTCCGGCACCCCCGCGACGTGGCCATGGCGCTGGCCGCGGGCGCGTCCAACGTCATGATCGGCTCGTGGTTCGCCGGCACCCTGGAGTCGCCCGGCGACCTCCAGCACACCGCCGAGGGCCGGCCGTACAAGGAGAGCTTCGGCATGGCCTCGGCGCGTGCGGTGCGCAACCGCACCAGTGAGGAGTCGGCCTACGACCGCGCCCGCAAGGCGCTGTTCGAGGAGGGCATCTCCACCTCCCGGATGTTCATCGACCAGGCCCGCCCCGGCGTCGAGGACCTGATCGACTCGATCATCGCGGGCGTCCGCAGCTCCTGCACCTACGCCGGCGCGGCCTCCCTGGAGGAGTTCGCGGAGAAGGCCGTGGTCGGCGTCCAGAGCGCCGCCGGCTACGCCGAGGGCAAGCCGCTGCACAACAGCTGGAACTGACCCGCCGAGCCGCCGACGGCTCCGTACGCGCCGCTCACCGGCCCCGCACCGACCTGGTGCGGGGCCGGTCGCGTTCTCCGGGCAGGGTCGTGATTCACTGGGTGGAGCGCAACGTTCCGCCGCTCTTCCCGGCTGTGCGCAACGTTCCACCGCTGTTGCGCAAAGAAGCTGCATTACGGCGGGAGAACGAGGGGCCGTAAGGTCATGCGCTGTACGTGGAGTGGCGGAGACCGCCTGCTCGGCGGTCTCCTGCTGCAGGGTGGTTCGTCCTGCCTGCCCGGCCGCCGCGGTCCTGTCACCGGAATGTGCCGGAACGTGTCCGTCCGACCGGCAGCGACGAAGGAGCCCCAGTGTTGGAGAACGGCGCCGCCCCGCCCCCCGGGGACAGCTATTCCCCGCCGCCCGCCGGCGGAGTCGCCACCCGGCTGCTGCGCCGCAAACCTGTCGAACGGCTGGTCGCCGAGGGCGGCCAGGGCGAGGGGGGCACGCTCCGCCGCTCGATGGGCGTCTGGCAGCTGACCATGATCAGCATCGGTGCCACGCTCGGCACCGGCATCTTCGTCGTCCTCGGCGAGGCCGTCCCGGCCGCGGGCCCGGCGGTCGTGCTGTCCTTCGTCATCGCCGGCATCACGGCGCTGTTCTCCGCGCTCTCCTACGCCGAGCTTGCCGGCACCATCCCGGTCTCCGGCTCGTCCTACTCCTACGCCTACGCCACCCTCGGCGAGCTGGTCGCCTGGGTCTGCGGCTGGTGCCTGATCCTGGAATACGGCGTCTCGGTCGCCGCCGTCGCGGTCGGCTGGGGCCAGTACCTCAACGAGTTCCTCGGCGGGACGCTGGGCTTCACCATCCCCGACGCGCTCTCCGCGCCGCCGGGCCAGGGCGGCTACTTCAACCTGCCGGCACTGCTGGTGGTGCTGCTGGCGATGGCGTTCCTGCTGGGCGGCGCCAAGGAGAGCGCCCGGGCCAACACCCTCATGGTGGTCGTCAAGATCGTCACGCTGCTGATGTTCTGCGCGGTCGCCTTCCAGGGCGTGAAGTCCGGCAACTACGCCAACTTCATGCCGATGGGCATGGCGGGCGTCAGCGCCGCCGGCGCCACCCTGTTCTTCTCCTACATCGGCTTCGACGCCGCCTCCACCGCGGGCGAGGAGGCCCGCAACCCGCAGCGCGACCTGCCCCGCGCGATCATGCTCTCGCTGGTGATCGTCACCGCGCTGTACTGCCTGGTGGCGGCCATCGCCGTGGGCGCCCTGCCGTGGCAGAAGTTCAAGGGCTCGGAGGCGGCGCTGGCCGGCATCCTCAAGTCCGTCACCGGGCACGACTACTGGTCGGTGCTGCTGGCCTTCGGCGCGGTCGTCGCCATCGCCAGCGTCGTGCTGACCGTGCTCTACGGCCAGACCCGGATCCTCTTCGCGATGTCCCGCGACCGCCTGGTGCCGAAGACGTTCTCCAAGGTGCACGCGAAGACCGGGGTGCCCCGGGTCAACACCGTGATCGTCTCCCTCTTCTGCGGTGTGCTCGCCGCCGCGGTGCCGCTCGGCCAGCTGGCGGATGCCACCAGCATCGGCACGCTGTTCGCGTTCGCGCTGGTCAACGTGGCCGTGATCGTGCTGCGCAGGACCCGTCCCGACATGCCGCGGTCCTTCCGTACGCCGCTCTCGCGTACCCGGTGGCTCTGGCCGCTCTTCCCGGCGATCGGCTTCCTGCTCTGCGCCTTCATGATGAGCCGCCTCGGCCCGGTGACCTGGGTGGTCTTCGGTGTCTGGATGGTGGTCGGCCTTGTGATCTACTTCGGTTACGGCATGCGCCGCTCCCGATTGGCCACCGCAGAGAAGTGATCCACCCGTAGTGCGACTGAACGATCTCGACGAACGCATCGTCCACGCCCTCGCCGAGGACGCCCGCCGCAGCTACGCGGACATCGGCCAGGAGGTCGGCCTGTCCGCACCGGCGGTCAAGCGCCGGGTGGACCGGCTGCGGGCGGACGGCGCGATCACCGGGTTCACGGTGCGCGTCGACCCGGCCGCCCTCGGCTGGGAGACCGAGGGGTTCATCGAGATCTTCTGCCGCCGCAACACCTCGCCCGAGGCGATCCACCGCGGCCTGTCGCGCTACCCCGAAGTGGCGTCCGCCTCCACCGTCACCGGTGACGCGGACGCCCTGGTGCAGGTCTTTGCCTCCGACATGCGCCACTTCGAACGGGTCCTGGAGCGGATCGCCGGCGAACCCTTCGTCGAGCGCACCAAGTCCGTCCTGGTCCTCTCGCCGCTGCTGCGCCGCTACGGGTCCGGGGCGCCTCGCTAGCCGCGGCCGGCCTCCGCGCGGCGTCCGCCGGCAGGCGCGGTGTGGCGCGTGGGGCGGTGGTCGCCGCGAGTGGTCCGCGTCACCCCGTCGATGTGCCGCCGACCAGCGGTGATGCAGCACGCAACGAATCGCCGCGGTGGCCCTTTAACGCGCAACGAATCGTCCGTCAGCGTGCAACACCGGCACCTTGTCCGGGGTCCGCGGCGGCCCGTACCGTCATTGCGTCCCGCCCGAACCGCCACCGCCGAGGGGTCCCATGTCGCCGCTGCACACCGCCCTGCTCCAGAGTTCGGGACGGCCCGGCGACGTGGCGCACAACCTCAAGGTCCTCGACGAGGCGGCCCGCGAGGCGGCCGCGACCGGCGCCCGGCTGCTGGCCTGCCCCGAGCTGTTCCTCACCGGCTACGCGATCGGCGGCGACCTGCACCGCCTCGCCGAGCCGGCCGACGGCGCCGGCGCGCGGGCCGTCGCGGAGATCGCCGCCGCCCACCGGATCGCGGTCCTCTACGGCTACCCGGAGCGCGCCCCCGAGGAGCCTGGTGCCGTCTACAACTCCGCCCGGCTGATCGGCCCCGACGGCACCCCGCTCGCCAACTACCGCAAGACGCACCTCTTCGGCTGCTACGAGCGTGAGTGGTTCGCCCCGGGCGACCGGCAGGTCGTCCAGGCAGAGCTGGACGGGATCCGGATCGGCCTGCTGATCTGCTACGACGTGGAGTTCCCGGAGAACGTCCGGGCGCACGCGCTGGCCGGCACCGACCTGCTGCTGGTGCCCACCGCGCAGATGCACCCCTTCCAGATCGTTCCGGAGCAGATGATCCCGGTGCGCGCCTTCGAGAACCAGATGTACGTGGCGTACGTCAACCGCGTCGGCGCCGAGGGCGAGTTCGAGTTCGTCGGCCTCAGCTGCCTGGCCGGACCGGACGGCGTCGTCCGCACCCGCGCCGGACGTTCCGAGCAACTGGTGCAGGCCGCCGTCGACCCGGCCTTCCTCAAGGAGGCGCGGGCGGACAACCCCTATCTGCACGACCGGAGGCCGGAGCTCTACACCGACCTCGCCTGACCGACCGGCGCCGCCCCGCGCCCCGTACACCGGCCGACCGGCGACGCGCGTCCCCGCCGGCCCCGATCACCCCCCCCAGTTCTGCCCCGCGCGTACCCGTGCGCCCCGGCCCGCCCGCCCGCGCCCGATACGCCCCGTTACGCCCGCCCTGCCCGCAAGGAGTCCGCCCCGATGACGTCCACGGTGCCCCCCGCCGTCCCGCACACCGCCGCGCAGCCGCCGATCACCATGTTCGGCCCGGACTTCCCCTACGCCTACGACGACTTCCTCGCGCACCCCGCGGGCCTCGGCCAGATCCCGGCGACCGAGCACGGCACCGAGGTGGCCATCGTCGGCGGCGGCCTCTCCGGCATCGTCACCGCGTACGAGCTGATGAAGATGGGCCTCAAGCCCGTCGTCTACGAGGCGGACCAGATCGGCGGCCGGCTGCGCACCGTCGGCTTCGACGGCTGCTCGGCCGCGGCCGGCGAGGAGGAGCTGAACTGCGAGCTGGGCGCGATGCGCTTCCCGCCCTCCTCCACCGCCCTCCAGTACTACATCGACCTGGTGGACCTGGAGACCAGGCCGTTCCCCAACCCGCTGGCCGAGGCCACCCCGTCGACCGTCGTCGACCTCAAGGGCGAGTCGCACTACGCCGAGACGCTCGACGACCTGCCCCCGGTCTACCGCCAGGTCGCCGAGGCGTGGAACGCCTGCCTGGAGGAGGGCGCCGACTTCTCCGACATGAACCAGGCCATGCGCGAGCGCGACGTGCCGCGCATCCGCGAGATCTGGGCGAAGCTCGTCGAGAAGCTCGACAACCAGACCTTCTACGGATTCCTCTGCGACTCCTCGGCCTTCACCTCCTTCCGGCACCGCGAGATCTTCGGCCAGGTCGGCTTCGGCACCGGCGGCTGGGACACCGACTTCCCCAACTCCATCCTGGAGATCCTGCGGGTCGTCTACACCGAGGCCGACGACCACCACCGCGGCATCGTCGGCGGCTCCCAGCAGCTGCCGCTGCGCCTGTGGGAGCGCGAGCCGCGCAAGATCGTGCACTGGGCGCCGGGCACCTCGCTGTCCTCGCTGCACGACGGCGCGCCCCGGCCGGCCGTGACCCGGCTGCACCGCACCGCCGGCAACCGCATCACCGTCACCGACGCCTCCGGCGACATCCGCTCCTACAAGGCGGTGGTCTTCACCGCGCAGAGCTGGATGCTGCTGTCGAAGATCGAGTGCGACGACGACCTGTTCCCGATCGACCACTGGACGGCGATCGAGCGCACCCACTACATGGAGTCCAGCAAGCTCTTCGTCCCCGTGGACCGGCCGTTCTGGCTGGACAAGGATGAGGAGACCGGTCGCGACGTGATGTCGATGACGCTCACCGACCGGATGACGCGCGGGACGTACCTCCTCGACAACGGCCCGGACCGGCCGGCCGTCATCTGCCTCTCCTACACCTGGTGCGACGACAGCCTGAAGTGGCTGCCGCTGTCGGCGAACGAGCGCATGGAGGTCATGCTCAAGTCGCTC
Organism: Streptomyces sp. S186; assembly: GCF_051603415.1. Classification (NCBI taxonomy): domain Bacteria; kingdom Bacillati; phylum Actinomycetota; class Actinomycetes; order Kitasatosporales; family Streptomycetaceae; genus Streptomyces; species Streptomyces sp. S186. The sequence goes on from NZ_CP193932.1 coordinate 6,804,838, forward strand.
GGCGAGATCTACCCGAAGGTCGACATCCGGAAGCACATCATCGGCAACCCGGTGACCGTCTCCTGGGAGAACGAGCCCTACTTCATGGGCGCGTTCAAGGCCAACCTGCCCGGCCACTACCGCTACCAGCGGCGCCTGTTCACCCACTTCATGCAGGAGCTGCTCCCCGAGGACAAGCGCGGCATCTTCCTCGCCGGCGACGACATCTCCTGGACGGCGGGCTGGGCCGAGGGCGCCATCCAGACCGCGCTGAACGCGGTGTGGGGCGTGATGCACCACCTCGGCGGCGGCACCGACGCGGCCAACCCGGGCCCCGGCGACGTCTACGACGAGATCGCGCCGGTCGAACTCCCGGAGGACTGAGCGTCCTGCCCCAGGGCCCCGGTCGATCCGGGGCCCTGCGCACGTCCCCGGGGCCGGCCCTATCCCAGCGGTGTCAGCAGACAGCGTCCGATCAGGCCGACGCCGGCGTCCAGGCGGTCGGCGAACTCCTCGGCGATCTCCGGGAGCCGACGGACGCCCCACATCATCCGGGCCGCGGCCCAGGCGCCGTCGCGGGCCTTCTCCAGGCTCCACGAGCCGATGAGATGGGTGAGCGGATCGGCGATGTCCAGGAGGTCGGGGCCGGGCATCAGGGTCTCCCGGATGCTCTCCTCCAGGCGGGTGAGGAGGGTGCCGATGCGGTCGAAGTCGCCTTCCAGGGCGGGCGGTTCGCACTCCAGGGCCCGGCAGGTGTCCACGACGGCCAGGGCCAGGTCGTGGCCGATGTGTGCGTTGATGCCGGCCAGGGCGAACTGCAGCGGGCGGACCCGGGGGTGCCGCCGCAGCTGGAACAGCGGCCGCCAGCAGGCCGGCGGCCGCAGCCCGGTGGCGTCGGCGTCCACCGCCGTGAAGTAGCGGCGGGCGAACCGGACGTCCAGTTCGCCGGCGGCCTCCGGGTCCTCGAAGGCGCCGCCGCCCACCTGCTGCGCGACGGCCTCGGTGACGGTGAGGTAGACGCGGTTGAACACCGCCACCCCGTCGTCGGCGGGCAGCGCCCGGTCCAGCGCCCGCATCCGTGCCAGGACGTGCGCCACGCCTGCCGTCGTCGCCGGTCCGGTGGTGCCGGGGGGCCGGGCGGCGGGTGCCGCGGTGCTGTGCCGCGGGCCCATTTCGCCGTTCTGCCGAAGGGTCGTCATCCGCTCAGCGTGACATCGGGATACCCTCGAATATGCCGCTGACTAGGGAGAGTTGACCGGATCGGGGTAATAGTCGGCGCGCCGTCTTGAGGCTGCATTCCGCCGCTCCGCTCCGCTTTCCGCCGCTCCGCGCCGTGCAACGTCCCTTTCGGCATCCCGGGAAACGCCGCCGGAACGCGGTGCGGAATTCCGGAGGTTGATCCGGGGGTTGATCCGGAGGTAGATGAGTGTCTCCAGGTCGCCGGACGAACCCTTCGGCTTCTCCTTCGAATGCGAACTCTCCTGTGCCCGGCAGGACTTCGGCTATCCCGACGACTATGACGACTATCCCGACGACAAGAATGCGGGCACTTTCTCCACGGTATTCCGGTGCGGAGAAGACCTTCTGAAACGGGCCGGTCTGGCCCCATTCCCAGGCCGTGAAGAAGCTCGAAGCCTGGCAAGTGAGCCGGCCGCCCGGCCGACCCGCCCGCCGCCGCGTCGCAGTAGCTACGACCGGTCTTCCTCCGGGGCCTCCATCCGGTCGTACGCCGAGGTGCCCTCGTCCAGCAGCGGCGGCTGCTCCTTGAGGTGCGCGGGGGCCAGGGCGCGCAGTACGTGGTAGCCGGTGAGGACCACGATGGTGCCCAGCGCGATCCCGCTCAGCTGGAAGGTGTCGGTCAGGCGCAGACTGACCCCGCCGATACCGATGATGATGCCGGCGGCGACCGGGACGAGGTTGAGCGGATTGCGCAGGTCCACCTTGTTGTGGAGCCAGATCTGGGCGCCCAGCAGGCCGATCATGCCGTAGAGGATGACCGTGATGCCGCCCAGCACCCCGCCGGGGATCGCGGCCACCACCGCGCCGAACTTCGGGCACAGGCCGAAGAGGAGCGCGAAGCCGGCGGCCGCCCAGTAGGCGGCGGTGGAGTAGACCCGGGTCGCCGCCATCACGCCGATGTTCTCGGAGTAGGTGGTGTTCGGCGGGCCGCCCAGCGAGGTGGAGAGCACCGAGGCCACGCCGTCCGCGGAGATCGCGGTGCCGAGCTTGTCGTCCAGCGGGTCGCCGGTCATCTCGCCGACCGCCTTGACGTGCCCGGCGTTCTCCGCCACCAGGGCGATCACGACCGGCAGTGCCACCAGGACCGCCGACCACTGGAAGCTCGGGCCGTGGACCGACGGCAGACCGATCCAGTCGGCCTTGCCCACCGCGGAGAAGTCGAGCCGCCAGTGGTCGGTCACCTTCCCCGCGCCGTCGACGGAGTGGATCATTCCGAAGGCCCGGTCGAAGATCCAGGACACGGCGTAGCCGAAGACCAGGCCGAGGAAGATCGCGATCCGGGACCAGAACCCGCGCAGGCACACCACGGCGAAGCCGGTCACCAGCATGGTCAGCAGCGCCACCCACTGGTCCTGCGGCCAGTACGTGCTCGCCGTCACCGGCGCCAGGTTGAAGCCGATCAGCATCACCACGGCACCGGTCACCACCGGCGGCATCGCGGCATGGATGACCCGCGCCCCGAACCGCTGGACGACCAGTCCCACGAGGAACAGCGCCACCCCGACCGCCAGGACCGCGCCGGTCACCGTGGCACTGGTGCCGCCCTGCGCCCGGATGACCGCCGCGACCCCGACGAACGACAGCGAGCAGCCGAGGTACGACGGCACCCGGCCGCGGGTCGCCAGCAGGAAGATGACGGTGGCGACGCCCGACATCATGATCGCGAGATTGGGGTCGAGACCCATGAGGATCGGGGCGACGAAGCTCGCACCGAACATTGCGACGACGTGCTGTGCGCCCAGGCCGACCGTGCGCGGCCACGAGAGCCGTTCGTCCGGTCTGACCACGGCGCCGGGGGCCGGGTTGCGCCCGTCGCCATGCACGGTCCAGCGCACGCCGAGGCCCATGACTGCTCCAGTTGTTCAGGTGTTCTTCAAGGGGGACGCAAAGCATTCTAAGCAGCCGCTTACGATGGCTCGGGCTCGTCGCGCCGGCCCCCGCCGGCGGCGCGGGCACCACCGCACCCACCCGAGAATCCAGGAGCACCACCAGTGAGCGTCGACCCCCTCCAGGCCGCCGGCCCCGTCGCGTACGGGCAACTGGTCCCCGTCACCGTCCACTTCGACGACCTCGACGCGCTCGGCATGCTCCACAACTCCCGCTACCCGCTGCTGGCCGAGCGGGCCTGGGCCGAGTACTGGCACGGCTTCGGCTTCGGCTTCGACGGCGACTGGGCCGCCGCCGGCGACATGTGCAACGTCATCAAGGAGATGAAGGTCTCCTACGAGCGCCCCGTCACCCGCGCCGGCCGATACGCCGTCCACCTCTGGGTCGAGCGCCTCGGCCGCACCGGCCTCACCTACGGCTTCCGGCTCTGCTCCGCCGACGGCACCGGGACCCACGCCCGCGGCCACCGCGTCCTGGTCCGCGTCGACCCGCAGACGCTGCGCCCCACGCCGTGGTCGGAACGGGCCCGGGGCATCGCCGCGGACCTGCTGCGGCCGGAGGAAGGCGAGACCGCCGGCGCCGACGCGGCCTGAGCCGCCGCGGTCAGGACGGCGAAGGGCGGAATCCGGCCCTGCGCGCACCGCTCGCGCCCCGGCCGCCGCGTCGCTCACCCCCTCCGCTCCGCCAGGAACTCCGCATAGGTGCGCCGGCTGACCGCGTGCTCGGGGGCGAGGTTCTCCCCGCGCCGCAGCGCCGCCGCGCTCGCGCCGGGTAGCCACACCGGCAGCGGCAGCCGGCGCCGCCCGTCGGCCGCCGGCGTCATCCGGACCACCTCGTCCGCCGTCAGCACCTCGGGCCCGCCCATGTCGGCGACCCGCCCGGCCGGCTCGCCCAACGCCAACTCGACCAGCCGGTCCGCCACTTCACCGGCGTCGACGGGCTGGCAGCGGACCCCGGCCGGCACCGGTACGACGGGTGACCGCGCGCCCGCCCTGACCAGCCGGAGCAGCAGCTCGTGGAACTGCGTCGCCCGCAGCACCGTCCAGCCGACTCCGGACCCCGCCACCAGCCGCTCCACGGCCAGCTTGGCGCGGTAGTAGCGCAGCGGGATCCGGTCCACGCCGACGATCGAGATGTACACCAGATGCCGGACCCCGGCCCGGCGCACCGCCTCGATCAGCCGCCCGGCCGCCTCGGTGTCGCCACCGGCGGGGGTGGAGGCGCAGTGCACGACCGCGTCCACCCCTGCCACCGCCTCCGCCAGTCCGGTGCCGTCCCGCAGATCCACCGCGTACGCGTGCGGGCGGGGCCGCGTGCGGCCGGTGTGCGGATGCCGGCTCAGCGAGCGGACGCCGTGCCCGCCGGACAGCAGTCGCCCGACCACGGCGCGCCCGAGGACGCCGGTGCCGCCGGTGACGAGGATGTCTCTGCCTTCTGCCATTGCGGATCCGTCCTTGTGTGGGGGAGGGGGAGAGGGGAAGAGGGACGCCGCCCCCATGACGGAACACCGGGTGTGGCTGTGACAGGCGGCGCGCCCGTGTCCTGTGAGGCAGGCCACAGGGCTTCGCTCGCATGGGCGACGAGCGGCCGTGGCAGACTGGGGCTGTACTGACACAAGCAGCAGCGCACTCCGGGGTCGGTGTAATTCCGAACCGGCGGTAACAGTCCGCGACCCGTCCGCAGCCAGTGGCCGGTTGAGCAGGTGGAATTCCTGCACCGACGGTGAAAGTCCGGATGGGAGGCAGTGCGCGGCGGGCGAGCTCGAAGTACACCGCCGTCGGCAGCGCGTCCGGACGTCAACGTCCCGGGCGGGCCGTGCATTTCCGGCCCCGGTGTCCTGCGAGTCCACAGCGTCCGCTTCTGTCGTCCAGACAGCCCCGGAGTCCGTGCCCGAAGAGGCAGGAGGACCCGGTGGCCACCTCAGCCCCTGTGGAGACCGCGGCGATGCGCCGGGCCATCGAGCTCGCCGCCCGCGGCCTCGGCCGCACCAGCCCGAACCCGGTCGTCGGCTGTGTCGTCCTGGACTCCGCGGGCCGCACCGCGGGCGAGGGCTGGCACCAGCGGGCCGGCGGACCGCACGCCGAGATCCACGCCCTGCGCGCCGCGGGCGAACGCGCCCGGGGCGGCACCGCGGTGGTCACCCTCGAACCCTGCAACCACACCGGCCGCACCGGCCCCTGCGCCCGGGCGCTGATCGACGCCGGCGTCGCCCGGGTCGTCTACGCCGTCGCCGACCCCGATCCCACCGCCACCGGCGGTGCGCTGACCCTGGCCGAGGCCGGCGTCGACGTCGAGGGCGGACTCCTCGCCGACGAGGCCGCGGCCGGCAACGAAGCCTGGCTGACCTCGGTGCTGCGCGGCCGCCCGTTCGTGCTCTGGAAGTACGCCGCCACCCTCGACGGCCGGATCGCCGCCGCCGACGGCACCAGCCGCTGGATCTCCTCACCCGAGTCCCGCGCCGACGTGCACCGGCTGCGCGCCGCCGCGGACGCCGTGATCGTCGGCTCCGGCACCGCCCGCGCCGACGACCCGCAGCTCGGCGTGCGGATCGCCGGACTCGACGACGACGAGGTCAGCCAGCCGCTGCGGGTAGTGGTGGACTCCGGCGCCACCGCCGTCAAGGCCGGCGCCCGGGTCCTGGACGGCACCGCCCCGACCCTGATCGCGGTCGCCGAGGACGCGGACGCCGCCCACCTCGAAGGACTCGCCCCGCTCGTCCGGCTGCCACGCGCCCCGGGCGGGCGCGGGCTGTCCCTGCCCGCCCTGCTCCAGGCCCTGCGCGCCCGCGATGTGCGGTCCGTGCTGCTGGAGGGCGGGCCCACGCTCGCCGGCGCGTTCCTCGCCGCCGGGCTCGTCGACAAGGTCGTCGGCTATCTCGCGCCGGTGCTGCTCGGCGCCGGCCCGGCCGCCGTCGGCGACGCCGGAATCACCACCCTCACCCAGGCGTTGCGGCTCGATGTGACCGACACCGCCCGCCTCGGCTCCGATCTGCGGATCACCGCAACTCCAATCCGCCACGCCCGCCCCGAGGAGAACTGACGTGTTCACCGGAATCGTCGAAGAACTGGGTGAGGTCGTCGCCGTCGAGGACCTCGGCGACGCCGCCCGCTTCCGCCTGCGCGGCCCCGTCGTCACCGAGGACGCCAAGCACGGCGACTCGATCGCCGTCAACGGCGTCTGCCTGACGGTCGTGGACACCGAAGGCGGCGAGTTCACCGCCGACGTGATGGCCGAGACCCTGCACCGCTCCAGCCTCGGCGCGCTGACCACCGGCTCCCGGGTCAACCTGGAGCGGCCGATGGCTCTCGGCGGACGGCTCGGCGGCCACCTCGTCCAGGGCCATGTCGACGGCACCGGCACCCTCGTCGAGCGCACCCCCGGCGAACACTGGGAGCTGGTGAAGGTCGCGCTGCCCGCCCAACTCGCCCGCTATGTCGTCGAGAAGGGCTCCATCACCGTCGACGGTGTCAGCCTCACCGTCGTCGACGCCGCCGACGACCACTTCACCATCAGCCTCATCCCCACCACCCTCGCCCTGACCACCCTCGGCATCAAGCAGCCCGGCGACCCGGTCAACCTGGAGGTGGACGTGCTCGCCAAGTACGTCGAGCGGCTGCTCGGCCGGGGTGAGATCGGCCGGGGCGGGACCGGCCGGGGCGAGCAGGACACCGCCGGGACCGCCGACCTCGCCGACCTGGCCGAGCTCCAGGAGACGGACCGGTGAGCGTCCTGGAGTGGCTCAACGGTCCTGCCTTCACGGCGTTCGGACAGCGCGTCATCTGGTCCGACATGATCGGCAACACCGTCGGCCTGGCCGCCCTGGCACTCGGCTGGCGGCGCTCGATATGGACCTGGCCCGCCCAGTTCCTCTCCGGTGTCATCCTCGTCGCCGCCTACGCCTCCGCTCACCTCAGCGGCGGCGTCGGCAAGCAACTGCTGGTCATCGGGGTGGCGCTGTGGGGCTGGCGGCAGTGGCAGCGAGGCCGCCGGCAGGCCCAGGACGGCTCGATCGCCGTCCGGTTCGGCACCTGGCGCGAGCGCGCGCTGCTGATCGGCGGCACCGCGCTGGGCACCCTGGCCGTCGGCGGGCTGTTCACCCTGGTCCCGCAGCTGTCCTGGAACCCCTGGCCGGACGCCTACATCTTCGTCGGCACGCTCGCCGCGATGGTCGCCCAGGCCCGCGGGCTGGTGGAGTTCTGGTTCGCCTGGCTGCTGGTCGACGTGGTCGGCGTCCCGCTCGCCTTCAGCAGCGGCCTGGCCTTCTCCGGCCTGGTCTACGTCGTCTACCTCGCCCTCGTCGCCTGGGGCATGCGCGACTGGTGGCTCCGCTCGCGGGCCGCCGCCGCTGACCGCCCCGCTTTGGAAGGAGCTGCGGCATGACCGCACTGCAGAGCTGGTACGCCGAGGCCGAGGCCGGCGACCTCACCCTGGACCCGGTCGAGCGGGCCGTCGCCGACATCGCCGCCGGCCGCCCGGTCGTCGTGGTGGACGACGAGAACCGCGAGAACGAGGGCGATCTGATCGTCGCGGCCGAGAAGGCCACCCCGGAGATCGTCGCGTTCATGATGAGCGAGTGCCGCGGCCTGATCTGCGCCCCCATGGAGGGCGCCGACCTGGACCGACTGGACCTGCCGCAGATGGTCGAGCGGAACACCGAGTCGATGGGCACCGCCTTCACCGTCTCGGTCGACGCCACCGCCGCGCACGGCGTGAGCACCGGCATCTCCGCCGCCGACCGCGCCACCACCCTGCGGCTGCTGGCCGCCGGCGACTCGGCCCCCGGCGACTTCGTCCGGCCCGGCCACGTCTTCCCGCTGCGCGCCAAGCCCGGCGGCGTCCTCGCCCGCGACGGCCACACCGAGGCCGGCGTGGACCTCGCCCGGCTCGCGGGACTCCGCCCGGCCGCCGCCATCGTCGAGATCGCCGGCGCGGACGGCACCATGCTGCGGCTGCCCGAGCTGGTCCCGTTCGCCCGCCGCCACGGCCTGGCGATCATCTCCATCGCGGACCTGATCGCCTACCGACGCTCCACCGAGGTCCCGGCTTCGCCCGACCACGTGTCATTCCCGGCCGAGCCCACCGTCCGCCGCGAGGCCAGCACCCGGCTGCCCACCGCCTTCGGCGAGTTCACCGCCCACGGCTACCGCTCCACCGTCGACGGCGTCGAGCACGTCGCACTCGTCGCCGGGGAACTGGGCGACGGCGAGGACGTCCTGGTCCGGGTCCACTCCGAGTGCCTGACCGGCGACGTCTTCCACTCGCTGCGCTGCGACTGCGGCCCCCAGCTGACGGAGTCGCTGCGCCGGATCAGCGAGGCCGGCCGCGGCGTGGTCGTCTACCTCCGCGGCCACGAGGGACGTGGCATCGGACTCCTGCCCAAGCTGCGCGCCTACGAACTCCAGGAGCGCGGCCGGGACACCCTCGACGCCAACCTCGAACTGGGCCTGCCGGCCGACTCCCGGGACTACGGCGCCGGCGCCCAGATGCTCCGCGACCTCGGCGTCCGCTCGCTGCGCCTGATGACCAACAACCCTGAGAAGACCGCCGCCCTGGAGCGGCACGGCCTCACCGTCACCGGCCGCGAGTCCATGCCCGTCCACGCCGGCGAGCACAACCTGCGCTATCTGCGCACCAAGCGCGACCGGATGGGGCACGACCTGCCCTGGCTGGACGGCGGCCACGGCGGCACCGACGCCGCCGGCGCGACCGCCACCTGCGGCAACCAGTAACCCCACGTCAGCCGGGCACCGGCACCATCACCCGTACGAGGAGAAGCATGAGCGGCAAGGGCGCACCCGAACTGACCGTGAAGAACTGTGGTGACCTGCGGGTCGCCGTGATCGCCGCGCAGTGGCACCAGAAGGTCATGGACGGCCTGGTGGACGGCGCGCTGCGGGCCCTGCACGAGCTGGGCATCGACGAGCCCACCCTGCTGCGGGTGCCCGGCACCTTCGAGCTGCCGGTGGTCGCCAAGGTCCTGGCCGGCCGCGGCTACGACGCGGTCGTCGCGCTCGGCGTGGTCATCCGCGGCGGCACCCCGCACTTCGACTACGTCTGCCAGGGCGTCACCCAGGGCCTGACCCAGGTCGCGGTGGACACCGGCGTCCCGGTCGGCTTCGGTGTGCTGACCTGCGACACCGAGGAGCAGGCACTCGACCGCGCCGGTCTGCCCGGATCCGCCGAGGACAAGGGCCACGAGGCGGTCACCGCCGCGGTCGCCACCGCCGCCACCCTCCGCACGGTCTCCGAGCCCTGGCGCTGAGTGCGCGGGGCGACCGCGTAGGGTAGGCCGCATCATGTCCAAGAAGACGTTCGAGGAGCTCTTCGCCGAGCTCCAGCAGAAGGCCGCCACCGGCGACCCCGCCACCTCCCGCACCGCCGAGCTGGTGCAGGCCGGTGTGCACACGATCGGCAAGAAGATCGTCGAAGAGGCCGCCGAGGTCTGGATGGCCGCGGAGCACGAGTCCCACGACGCCGCCGCCGAGGAGATCTCCCAGCTCCTCTACCACCTCCAGGTGATGATGGTCGCCAAGGGCATCTCCCTCGACGACGTCTACGCCCACCTGTAGACAACAGCCCCCGCACTCCCCAACACCCCCAGTCGCAAAGGAAATCGCCCTCATGCTGCGCATCGCTGTCCCCAACAAGGGTTCACTGTCCGAGCCTGCGTCGGCGATGCTCCATGAGGCCGGCTACCGTCAGCGCAAGGACCGCCGCGAACTGGTCCTGGTCGACGCGGAGAACGAGGTCGAGTTCTTCTTCCTGCGCCCCCGCGACATCGCCGTCTACGTCGGCTCCGGCAAGCTCGACATCGGCATCACCGGCCGTGACCTGCTGCTGGACTCCGGAGCCGACGCCGAGGAGATCCTCCAGCTCGGCTTCGCCGGCTCCACCTTCCGCTACGCCACCCGTCCCGGCACCGCCAAGGACGTCGCCGACTTCGCCGGCATGACCATCGCCACCTCGTTCTCCGGCCTGGTCACCAAGCACCTCACCGACCACGGCGTGGACGCCTCCGTCGTGCACCTCGACGGCGCCGTGGAGACCGCCATCCAGCTCGGCGTCGCCGAGATCATCGCGGACGTCGTGGAGACCGGCACCACCCTGCGCAACGCCGGCCTGGAGATCATCGGCGAGCCGATCCTCACCTCCGAGGCCGTCGTCATCCGCGGTACCGGCGCCCCGGACGACGACCCCAAGGTCCGCCAGTTCCTCCGCCGCATGCAGGGCGTCCTGGTGGCCCGCCGGTACGTGATGATGGACTACGACATCCGGGTCGAGCAGGTCGAGAAGGCCGTGGCGCTCACCCCGGGCCTGGAGTCCCCGACCGTCTCCCCGCTGCACCACGAGGGCTGGGTCGCGGTCCGTTCCATGGTCCCGGCCAAGGACGCCCAGCGCATCATGGACGAGCTCTACGAACTCGGCGCCCGCGCGATCCTGACCACCGGCATCCACGCCTGCCGGCTCTGACGCCCCGCCGTTCCGCACCCGCACGCCCTCCCACGGAAGACGACACGTGTCCGCGCCCGCGTCCCCCGCTGCCGCCCTGCCCGCCCTCCCGGTGACCTTCCGGCCGTCCCGCACCCGGGCCGTCCTGTACACCGTGGGCATCGCCCAGCTCGCCGCCCTCACCGCGGTCGCGGTGCTGCTGCCGGAGCTGAGCGGCGGCGAGCGGATCAGCTTCGTCGCCACCGGGGTCCTGGTCGGCGCCGTCCTCCTGCTGCTCGCCCGCCCCAAGGTGGTCGCGCGGCAGGAGGGCGTGACCGTCGTCAACCTCACCACCCGGCGCGACCTGGCCTGGGCCCAGGTGCTGCGCGTCAACCTCCGGGCCGGTGACCCGTGGGTCCATCTGGACCTCGCCGACGGCACCAGCCTGCCCGCGATGGGCATCCAGCCCGGCATCGCCCGCGAACAGGCCGTTCGCGACGCCCGCGCCCTGCGCGATCTCGTCGAGATCCACGGTGCGGTCGACCACACGGCCCGCTGACCCTGCCCCAACGCGGGCCCCGCTGTTTACTCTGTTCTCCGGGGTGCACCCGCACCCCGCCCCTCAGTGGGACCCAACGACCCGAGGAGTGACTCCCTCCGGCAATGGACGGATCGTCCTGTAGTACCTGCGCCGCCCCTCCCCAACCCCCGCATACGACGGAGGCGGCGGCATGACCGGCCCCCTGCTGCTCCTCCTTGCGGCACTCGCACTCATCCTCGCCAACGGCTTCTTCGTGGCCGCCGAGTTCGGACTCGTCACCGTCGAGAAGGCGGACGCCGAACGGGCCGCGGCCGACGGCGACCCCCGGGCCGACACCGTCGTCTCCGCTCTGCGGGAACTCTCCTTCCAGCTCTCCGGCACCCAACTCGGCATCACCATCACCTCCTTGGTGGTCGGCATGCTCGCCGAGCCGGCGCTGGCCGAGCTGCTGTCCGGGCCGCTGCTCGCCCTCGGCCTGCCGCGCGGCGCCGTCCCGGGCATCGCGGTCGTCATCGGCATGCTGGTGGCCTCCGCCGTCCAGATGGTCGTCGGCGAACTGGTACCCAAGAACTGGGCGGTCTCCAAGCCGCTCCAGGTCGCCCGCTTCGTCGCCGGCCCGCAGGACACCTTCTCCCGCTTCTTCCGGCCGGTGATCACCCTGCTGAACACCGTCGCCAACCGCCTGGTCCGCGCCCTGGGCGTGGAGCCGACCGACGAACTGGCCTCCGCCCGCACCCCGGGCGAGCTGGTCTCGCTGGCCCGGCACTCCGCCCGGGCCGGGGCGATCGAGCAGGACACGGCGGACCTCTTCGTCCGCACCCTCTCGCTCGGCGACCTCACCGCGGAGAACGTCATGACGCCGCGCGTCCGGGTCAGCGCCCTCCAGGCGACCGCCACCGCCGAGGACGTCGTCAACCTCACCCGCGCCACCGGCCTCTCCCGCTTCCCCGTCTACCGCACCCGGCTCGACGAGATCGTCGGCATGGTGCACCTCAAGGACGCGCTCGCCGTCCCGGCCGAGGAGCGGCTGCGCACCCCGGCGCTCCGGATAGCGGTGCCGCCGCTGCTGGTGCCCGCCACGCTGCCGGTGCAGCCGCTGCTGGAGCGGCTGCGCAGCGAGCAGCCGATCGCGGTGGTCGTCGACGAGTACGGCGGCACCGCCGGCGTGGTGACCCTGGAGGACATCATCGAGGAACTCGTCGGCGAGGTCCGCGACGAGCACGACCGGGTGGACCTGCCCGAGCTCGGCCAGGCCCCGCCCGAGGACGGCCGCCCGGCGTGGGACGCCGACGGCGGCTGCCGGGTCGACACCCTGCGCCGCATCGGCCTGGAGGCCCCCGAGGGCCCCTACGAGACCGTCGCGGGGCTGGTCGCCCACATACTCGGCCGGATCCCGGCCCCCGGCGACACCGCGGAACTGGAGGGCTGGCGGCTGCGGGTGCGGCTGGTCGCGCACCACCGTGCCGAGCGGATACGGCTGGTCCGGCTGGCCCCCGCCGTTCCCGAGGCGGCCCGTGAGCGGGTCCCGGCCGGTGCGGAGGTGGCCCGATGACGGTGGCCCAGCTTCTCTTCGCGGTGCTCCTGGTACTCGCCAACGGATTCTTCGTCGGCGCCGAGTTCGCCCTGGTCTCGGTCCGCCGCAGCCAGGTCGAACCGCTCGCCACGATGGGCTCCAAGCGGGCCCGCCGGGTCCTGCACGGCCTGGAGAACCTCCCGCAGATGATGGCCGCCGCCCAGTTCGGCATCACCGTCTGCTCCCTGACGCTCGGTGCGGTCGCCGAGCCGACCGTCGCCCGCCTGCTGGAGCCGGTCTTCGCGGCCGTCCGGCTGCCGGCGGCCCTGGTCCACCCGCTCGGCTACGCCATCGCCCTGGCCCTGGTGGTCTTCCTCCACCTGGTGATCGGCGAGATGGTCCCGAAGAACCTCGCGATGGCCGCGCCCGAGAAGACCGCCCTGTGGCTCAGCCCCGGGCTGGTCGCCTTCGCCCGGCTGTGCCGCCCGGTCACCGCGCTGCTCGGCGCGCTGGCCCGCGGTGTGCTGCGGCTCTTCCGGGTCGAGCCCAAGGACGAGGTGGAGGCGGTCTTCACCAGCGAGCAGCTCACCCACCTCGTCGAGGACTCCGGCCAGGCGGGCCTGCTCGACCCCGGCGAGCAGGAGCGGCTCTCCGACGCCCTGGAGCTCGGCAGCCGCCCGGTCACCGACGTGCTCCTCGACCCCGCCGGGCTGATCACCGTCGAACCGACGGTGACGCCCCGTCAAGTGGAGGAGCTGACCGTACGGACCGGCTACTCCCGCTTCCCGGTCTGCGCGCCGGGCGGCGCCTGCATGGGCTATCTGCACGTCAAGGACGTCCTGGACCTGGAGGAACGGGACCGGGCGGTGCCGCAGCGGATCTGGCACCCGATGACCACGCTCCGCGCCGAACTTCCGCTGGACGACGCCCTGACCGCGATGCGCCGGGCCGCCTCCCACCTGGCCGCGGTCGCCGACGGCACCGGCCGGGTACTCGGCCTGGTCGCCCTGGAGGACGTCCTGGAGAAGCTGGTCGGCGAGGTCCGCGACCCGGCGCACCGCACGGAGCCGACGGCCGGCCCGGCGCCCCGCGAGGGGACCGGGCGGGTCGGCGAACCGCGCGAGGGGGCCCCGCTGGCGGCCGAGGACCCCGCACTGGCGGGCTGACCGCCGCATCGGCCCGAGGGGCGCACCGGACCACCGGCGCGCCCCTCGGGCGTCCGAAGCCCCTACAGATCCAGCCCCTTCGGCGGCGCCTGCGGATCCGGCCCGCGGCCCGAGAGCACCTCGCCGTACGCCTGCATCAGGTCCGCCAGCCGCAGGGTGGCGAGATCGTCCCGGGTCGGCGTGCCCGGCCAGGTGGACAGCCGCAGATCGCGGTAGGCGCAGCTCTTCTCGTACAGGGTGCGCAGAAAGCGGCCGTTGCCCAGCTCGTCGATCCAGCCCTGCTCGACGACGTGGCCGTTGATGCTGCACAGCTCCTCGCGGGCCTCCTCGTCCCAGCGGTCGCCGTTCTCCGCGGCCAGCACCTCGCCGATGCTGGTGAGTTCCAGCGGCCGGTAGCTGGGGAAGTCCACCCGGCTGGTGAAGCGGGAGGAGAGGCCGGGGTTGGCGGCCAGCAGCCGGTCCATGCCCTCGGGGTAGCCGGCCAGGATCACCACCAGCCGGTCGCGGTTGTCCTCGGCCCGCTTGAGCAGCACCTGCAGCGCCTCGTCGCCGTACGCGTCGCCCTTGCTGTAGCCGGAGTTGGACAGGCTGTACGCCTCGTCGACGAAGAGCACCCCGCCCAGCGCCGAGTCGATCAGCTCGTTCGCCTTGACGGCGGTCTGGCCGAGGAACTCGCCGACGAGGTCGGCGCGTTGGGCCTCCACGAGATGGTCGCCGCCGAGCAGCCCCAGCGCGTAGAAGACCCGGCCGAGTATCCGGGCCACCGTGGTCTTGCCGGTCCCCGACGGGCCGGAGAAGACGAAGTGCCGCTTCGGGGGCGCCACCGGAAGGCCCTGGCTCGCCCGCAGCCGGGCCATCCGCAGCTGCGCGGAGAGCGCCCGCACATGCCGCTTGACCGGCTCCATGCCGACCATCCGCTCCAGCTCCGCCAGCGCCTTCTCCAGCAGCACCGGATCGGCCGGCCCGGCGGGCAGCACCTCGCCGCCGCGCCGGCCCGGCGCCGTCGTCTTGATCCGGGCCGCCCCGCCGCCCCCGGTGGCCGGGCCGGACGGCTCCGCCTGCGGGCCGCTCGGTTCGCCGGCCACCAGCAGCTCCCGGCCGTCGAGCGGGTCCAGCGGCGCCAGCGGGTCGAGGTCGCCGCCGGCCTCCTGTGCCGGGCCCTGCGCGGAGACCGTCGCGAGGCCGGCGCCCTCGTCCAGCCCGTCCGCCTCCGCGATGGCGGCCAGCCGGGCCGCGGTGTCCATGAACGCCGGGTCGACCCGGTGCACCGCGCGGTAGAGGGGGAGGGCGGCGGCGCTGCGGCCGGTGCCCTCGTAGGCGCGGGCGAGCCAGTAGCGCAGCTCCTTGCGCTGCGGCTGCTCGCTGCGGCAGCGCATCAGCGCCGTGGCCAGCAGCGGCTCGGCCTGCCCGAACATCTCCAGCCGCACCCGTGCCATCCCGCCGAACAACCCCGCCTCGATGCCCAGCGCGGGATCGCCGAGCAGCGGCTCGGTGTGCCGGACGAGCTGGTCCCAGTCCTTGACGAGATAGGCGCGGCAGGCGTGCAGAAAGCGCACCTGCGGATCGGTCTCCACCGGCGGGCAGCCGGCCAGCGCCTGGTCCAGCTCGGCGACATGGCGGCCGTCGAGCCAGTGGGAGGCGTGCGCCAGCAGCAGGTCGCGGCCGGTCTCCAGCACCGGCTGGACCCACCAGCCCAGCCAGTACCAGGAGTTGAGGGCGCGTCGGTGCCGGGCGCGCTGCTCACCGAAGCGGTCGCGGTGCTGGTGCATCCGCAGCAGCGCCATGGAGGTGTCCGCGCGCAGCGCGTGGAGCCCGAGCCAGGCGTCGGCCATCGACGGATCGAGCCGTACCGCGGCCCGGAACTCCTCCTCGGCCTGGGGGTAGGCCCCCATGGTGTAGGCGTCGACCGCGCGCAGCCAGGCGAGTTCGGCCGGGGCGGGCGAACCCTGAGCGCCGACATCCATCCCGTCCCCCCACAAAACGTCCCCCCGTGGTGTACCACCGGACGTGTGCCGCACCGGGGCCCCAGGGCCTGTTCGTCCGGCCCTGGCCGAACCGGCGTGCGGCGGGCGGGAGTTGCCCTGCCACGCGCCCGGGTCCGGGTCCCGCGGTGGCACAGACTCGCATCGTACCTGCGCTGTCGGCGCAGGCCGTAGAGGGCGGCACGAGGTGGAGGCGGGGGCGCGGAAGGGGGCGCACCGGCGCGAAGAATGCGGTGACCCTGGGTGAGGGAAGTGCCGTGCTGCGAGCGCCGCGACAGGTGCTTCTACACAGAACGAAGCCCCCGATCACGGGGGAACAACCGGGGGCTTCGCGTCTGCGGGCGGTCCGTTGAACCGCACATTGAGAACGTAAGTCCTGTACGCCCCCCAGGTCAAGCCGAGTTGGCGCACTCGGCGGGTCCCGGTCAACAACTGTCGGCGTGTCAGCCATAGTCGGCTACGCAGGGTGAAATCCGGGCCCCGGTCAGGCCCGGCCGGACGGTCCCACGCGCACCTCGTACCCCATCGGCCCCTGGTGCACCAGGAGATCGGCGTACGGCCGGGACGGATCCGCCGCGAAGTGCGCGCGCTCAGCCGGAATCCAGCCCTCCCAGAAGGCGGAGAGCCCCGGCCCGTCCCGGAGTTGACCTCTTTCCCATGAATGCTCGCGCGCCAGTTCCATCCACAACAGGCAGGCGGCGTACGGCCGCAGCGCGCGCCGTCCGGTGCCCACGCCCTCGACCAGGACCACCGGCGCCGGCGCCAGTTCCACCGCCGCGCCGAACTCCCGGCGCACCCAGTCGTAGACCTCGTAGCGCGCCGGCTCGCCCCGGGACAGCGGCGCCAGCACCTGCTCCCGGAACCGGTCGCTCCAGGCGAACAGCTCCTCATGGGTCGCGAGGTCGTCGGTGTGCACCACGGGCGCGCCGCCGAGCGCCTCGGCCAGCCGCCCGGCGAAGGTGCTCTTCCCGGAACCCGCGTGCCCGTCCACCGCGATCAGCCGCACCGGGCCGCACGAGGGCGGCAGGGTGTGCAGCCGGGCGGCCAGCGACGCCAGCGCGGGGTCCAGGGCAGGGGTCATCCCACCAGCGTACGCCAGTGGTCCACACCAATATTCGTGGCGCGACGCGCGTCGAACCGCCTTCCTAAGCCCGCCCGGAACGGAGATAGTTGAGCCCAGCCGCACCACCCGCACCCGCTCGTCCGCACCGCCGGCTGTCCGCACCGACAGGGGGACCCCATGACCAGCTCCGCACCCCGGCGCACCGTCCTGGCCGCCGCACTCGCCGTCGCGGCCGGCGCCGCCGTCACCCCCCTGGCCACCGCCGCCGGCCCCGGCCGCCGGACGGCCCCTACGCAGCCCGAGACCACCACCCCGCACTGGACGAAGAACCCCGTGGACTACCACGCCTGGACCACCGCCGCCGACTGGCACCGGGGCACCGGCCACGGCACCCGCGTGGTCCCCGGCCACCGCCCCAGTATCGCCCTCGCCCACCCCGCCGGCACCACCGACTACCACGACCCGCACACCGGCCGGACCGCCACCTGGGAGTACGCCACCTGGACCAGCCCGGTGCACCGCCTCCCGGTCCCCGCCACCGAGGCCGTCGCCTCCTGGAACGCCCACACCCCCGCCGGCACCTGGATCGCCGTCGAACTCCGCGGCACCTACTCCGACGGCGGCCACACCCCCTGGTACGTCATGGGCCGCTGGACCGCCGGCGACGGCGACACCGACATCCGGCGCACCTCCGTCGACGGCCAGAAGGACGGCCGCAGCGCCGTCTCCACCGACACCCTCGCCCTCGACGACCCCTCGACCGGCCTGCGCCTGACGTCCTACGAACTCCGGCTCACCCTCCACCGCCGGCCCGGCACCACCGTCACCCCCACCGTCTGGCGACTGGGCGCGATGGCCTCCGACCTCCCCGACCGCTTCGAGGTGCCGCCCTCCACCCCCCGCCTCACCGGCCGCGAACTCCACGTCCCCCGCTACTCCCAGGAGATCCACAAGGGCCAGTACCCCCAGTACGACAATGGGGGAGAGGCGTGGTGCAGCCCCACCTCCTCCCAGATGATCATCGAGTACTGGGGCCGCCGCCCCACCCGGCAGCAGCTCGCCTGGGTCGACCCCTCCTACGCCGACCCCCAGGTCTGCCAGGCCGCCCGCCAGACCTTCGACTACCAGTACAACGGCTGCGGCAACTGGCCCTTCAACGCCGCCTACGCCGCCACCTATCACGACCTCCAGGCCATCGTCACCCGCCTGTCCTCCCTCAACGACGCCGAACGCCTCGTCCACGCCGGCATCCCCGTCATCACCTCCCAGTCCTTCCTCAAGAGCGAACTCGACGGCGCGGGCTACGGCACCGCCGGCCACCTGATGACCGTCATCGGCTTCACCCCGACCGGCGACGTCATCGCCAACGACCCCGCCTCCCCCGACGACCCCGCCGTCCGCCGCGTCTACCAACGCCGCCAGTTCGAGAACATCTGGCTCCGAACCAAGCGCCACGACGCAAAAGGCCAGGTCAAGAGCGGTTCCGGGGGTGTCTGCTACCTCTACTTCCCCGTCGACTCAGCACCAGCTCAGCGCCGCGTCCTGCGCGAGCTCGGAATCCGGTGACACTCATGCCGCCAAGCCGACCGCCAGTGGCCCTGGCGGATGACGTACGGCGCGGTGACCGGGGTCCAGCCGTAGTCGCGGAGGTTCTCCAGGGTGCCGCGCTGCCGGCAGCAAACGTTGGTGCCACAGCCGCCGGCCGCGCGCAGCCTCGGCACCGTCGTCGTCACTTCGGTGACCACACGGCACCCTGCGGGTGAGACGGTGCGGTATCCCAACGTCCGTACGGCCTTGGTGATTTCGTCGTCCTTGGTGAGCGAGGCGCGACGCGGTGCGGGACCGCGGTTGATGAAGTCCGCCAGGCCCTCTGGGAGTTGTCGGCTGTCTCAGCGGAGGACGCGGCCCTTCTGTCTCACGATCTTGTCCTTGAGGTCGTCTCGCCGACCTGCTTCAGGTCTGCCACCTTCCCGCCGGCTCGTTCCTGGCGTCCGGCTCTGCGCGCTGTTCGCTCTGATCGTCCCGTCTGGTGAGGGCGTGTGCGGCATGCAGTAGACGGTTCCCCAACTGTTCCAGGTGTGGGGCGAGTTCGGGCGTGCCGTGGATGGTGTGGGTGGGGCCGAGGTCGATGCCGAGGAGTTGTTCGGCGATGTGGCGGGGGTTGTCGGCGGCGAGGTCGAGGGTGCTGGTGCGGTCGTCGACGGGCTGGACGCGGCCGGGCAGGGACCACGTGCGGGCGCGAACGGTTTCGGCGTCGGCGGGGACGGTGGCGTGGAGGGTGTAGCGGGCGGGGGAGGCGGCCAGGCGGGCGGCTACATAGGCGGCGGCGTCGGTGGCGGGCAGTTCGCGGAGCGCGGCGCGGTGGCCGGTGGGGGTGGGGTCGGTGAGGCGGTCGACGCGGAAGAGGCGCCATGCGTCGTCGTCGGTGTCGTAGCCGACGAGGTACCAGACGGGTGCGGCGGCGACCAGGGCGTACGGTTCGGCCCGGCGCCGGCCCGTGACACCTTTCCCGGTCCGGTAGGTGAAGGTGGTGATCTCGTGGTCGCGGCAGGCCGCGGCCAAGGTGGCCAGGACCGTGGGGTCGGCCTCGGGGCCGGTGCTCCAGGGCACGGGCAGCGGGGCGGCGGTCGCCTGGATCGCGGTCACCTGTTGGCGCAACCGTTGCGGTAGCACCTGTTCCAGCTTCGCCAGGGCGCGCACCGCGGTCTCCTCGATCCCGGCGACGCCGCCGGCGGCGGTGCGCAGGGTGACCGCGATGGCCACGGCCTCGTCGTCATCGAGGAGCAGGGGTGGCAGGTCGGCGCCGGCGGCCAGGCGGTAGCCGCCCGCGGTGCCGGTAGTGCCCTGGACCGGATAACCGAGATCGCGGAGCCGGTCGATGTCGCGGCGGATGGTGCGCAGGGTGACGCCGAGCCGTTCGGCGAGTTCGGTGCCGGACCAGGTGCGGCGTGTCTGGAGCAGGGAGAGCAGGCGCAGCATGCGGGCGGGCAGGTCCTGGGTCATGTGTTCCAGGCTGCCAGGCATTAGTGACGTGAGCTGTCCTAAAGGGCCTCTATGGTCGGAAACGTCCGAGCGTCGAGGGGCTGCCCCGATGGACGGGCAGCTGCCGCTCCCACCGGGAGGCGGCCGTTCCTGCCCGTTGCTCCCCGCCGCCGAAGAAAGCACATCCGCGCCGCGTGGGCGATCGGACGTGTCCTCACACCATGGGAGAGATCATGATCACCGGAGTGAACACGGTAGTGGTCTGGGTCCTTGACCAGGACTCGGCCAAGACCTTCTTCACCGAGACCCTCGGTCTGGAAGCGCGCACGGACGTGCCGTTCGGCGAGGGCGTGCGCTGGGTCACCGTGGGCCCCCAGAGCCGGCCGGAACTGCAGCTCAGCCTGATGGTTCCGGGCGCACCGGTGCAGGATCCGAAGTCCGCCGAGCAGCTCAGGGCACTGCTCGCCAAGGGCGCGCTCGTCGGCTGCACGTTCACCGTCGAGGACTGCCACGCGGCCGTCAAGGAGCTGTCCGCGCGGGGCGTGACCTTCCTCCAGGAGCCGCAGCCCAGGCCGTGGGGCATCTCCGCGACCTTCCGAGACGACTCCGGCACCTGCCACGAGCTCCTCCAGCCGCACCACCAGGGCCAGGAAACAGCCGCCCAGAACACCTGAACCCGGGCCGCCCCAGCGTCTGCCCGATCCGGCAGCCCGGGAAGGCGATCTCGCCCTCCCGGCCACCGCACGGCCCACCGGTGGCCGCACCGGCGACCAGCCGAAACGATGACCATAGCCGGCCTGTCCGGGCTGCCCGACCACAAGGAGGAGTCATGGCCTACGACGAAGTACTCGCCGAACGCATCAAGGAGCGGCTGGAGGCGGAGGGAGTGGTCGCGAAGAGGATGTTCAACGGCCTGACCTTCCTCCTCCAGGGAAACGCGCTGGCCAACCTGTACGACGAGGGCCTCATGGTGCGCGTCGGCAAGGAAAGAACCGACCAGGCCCTGACCCGCCCCGGCGCCGCGCCCCTGGTGATCCGGGGCAAGGAGCAACGAGGCTGGGTCCTGCTGGCGGAGGAAACCCTCGACGACGACGTCCTGGACGACTGGCTGGCCTGGGCCATGGACGCCACTGCCGAACTCCCGCCAAAGTGACGCCCCACCCGGCCGAACCCGTGATCACGCCCGTCCCGCCGGCCGCCCCGGCCCTGTACGTCTGCGCCGACGCTCACCGCCCGACCTGGGCACGCCCGGCCTCGCGCTGATGGTCTACCGCGACGCCCTCGTACGCAGACATCGGTGCGGGCAGGAACCGGCTGGACGAGGGGAGTTCAGGCGTAGGCGTCCTCGATTGTGACGCGCCTCACCGTACGCAGCGTCGACTGGAGACTGTCCAGATCGGTCGAGCCCAGAGCGAGGCGGAGCGCCTGTGGTGTGTGCATCGAGGTGGTGAACGGCTCCGCCGTGGTGACCGAGATGTGCTGACGCGCGAGGGTGGCGGTCAGGCGATCGGCGCGTGCGTCGTCGGGCAGCGGCAGCCAGGTGAAGTAGGACGACGGGTGGCTGATGAGGGGCAGGTCTGCCAGCTCTTGTCTGGCGAGTGCTTGGCGGGCCTTGGCGTCGTCTCGCTTCTGCGCTTCCAAGTGGTCCACCGTGCCGTCTTCAAGCCAGCGGCAGGCGACCGCGGTGGTGAGGGCCGGGGTGTTCCAGGTAGTCGCCCGAATCGCGCGCTCCAGCGACGGCACCGTGGACGGCGCGGCGACGACGAAGCCGACCCGGAGGCCGGTGGCGACGCTCTTGGACAGTCCCGAGACGTAGACGGTGATGTCCGGTGCGCTTGCAGCCAGAGGTGATGGAGGGTCCTCAACCAGGTAGGCGTAGGAGGCGTCTTCGATGATGAGCAGACCGTGCTGTCGAGCGATCTTGATCAGACGGGTGCGATCAGTTGCCGGCATGACCCAGCCCAGAGGGTTGTGCAAGGTGGGCATGGTGTAGATCGCGCGCACCGGGCGGGTCGCGCACAGGTTCTCCAGGGCATCGAGATCCGGCCCGTCGGTGGTTGTGGGTATGGGCTCCAAGTCGAGACGACAGGCATGCGCGAGCACCTTGAAACCCGGGTAGGTGAGTGCGTCGACCGCGACGACGTCGCCGGCGTGGAGCGCGGCCATGACGGTGATGGCCAGGCCGTGCTGCGCACCGTTGACGATGAGGATCTGATCCGCGTCAGGAGCGATTCCTCGACGCCTCAGGTGCCGTGCGATCGAGGCTCTGTCCTGGGGACGCCCTCCATGTGGTTGGTAGCGCAGCAGCGAGTCGAGATCACCAGAGGTGGCCACCTCTCGCAGGGCCTGCCGTAGGAGACCGGCCTGGCCGGGCAGCGACGGGTAGTTGAAGTTGAGGTCGACTGCATCCGTGGCGACGACCTGCTGATCGATGCCGTGACCGGCGGGAACCGCGATGTCACGCACGAACGTGCCGCGGCCCTGTTCCCGGCTCACCAGGCCCATCGCTTCCAGCTCGGCGTACACCCGAGTCGCGGTCACCACGGCGATGCCCTCGCGGGCGGCGAGCCCGCGGTGTGTCGGCAGCCGCACACCTGCGGCGAGCCGCCCCGTCCGGATGTCGGACGCGAACGCATCGACCAGCTTTTTGTACCGCGAGGCTGCCATGCACCGGATTGTATGCATGACAATTCCTTGGCTGTCCTGTTCGCGAGTCCTTACCGTCAAGACCCATTCATCCGTCAAGACCCACTCATCCGGAAGGACAGCCACCGTGCACATCGCCATCCTCACCTTCGACGGCTACAACGAGCTCGACTCCCTGATCGCGCTCGGTGTGCTCAACCGCATCAAGACCGACGACTGGCGCGTCACCATCGCCACCCCCAGCCCCAAGGTGACGTCGATGAACGGGGTGGTCATCGAGCAGATGTGCACTCTTGAGGAGGCGTGTGCCGCTGACGCCGTCATCGTCGGCAGTGGCATTGCCACCCGCGAGGTCGTCGAAGACCCGGCGATCATGAAGGTCCTGCGCGGCCTGGACCCCTCGCGCCAACTCATCGCGGCGCAGTGCTCCGGCGCGCTCGTGCTGGCCAAGCTCGGCCTGCTCAACGACACCCCCGCCTGCACCGACCTGATCACCAAGCCCTGGGTCGTCGCCGCCGGCGTCGAGGTGCTCAACCAGCCCTTCTACGCCAAGGACAACATCGCCACCGCCGGCGGCTGCCTGGCCTCCCCCTACCTCGCCGCTTGGATCATCGCCCGCCTTGAGGGCAGCGGCGCCGCCGAAGGCGCGCTGCACTATGTCGCCCCGGTCGGTGAGAAGGAGGAATACATCGAGCGCGCTTGGCGCAACATCACTCCCTACCTGCCCGCTCCCACAGCGGCGCTCGTCTGAACGACCAGTCGCAAGCAGTGACCGGTCAGGAAGCCACGCCCTCGACAGCCTGGCCGGTTGCTCGCGGCCGGAACGACTCAGGCCCTCCCGTGTGCAAGGAGATCCAGGCCGAGGGCTGTGCACCAGTGCCACATGGCCTTGCCGTCACGCTGCGAGACGATCAGTCCGGCTTCGCGGAGGATCTTGGCCTGCATGGACGCGGCCGCTGGGCTGACGGCGAGGTCACGGGCGAGGTCGGTGGTGGTGTGCTGACGGACGAGCAGGCGCAAGGCATGCGCCCGGGTACTGCCGACAAGAGCCGTCAACGGGTCCGCGGGGGTTGAGGTGTCCCGGAGAGGCAGCGGCGTGACGGCTGGGTAGATCAGGAGAAGCCGTCCGTCGGGGTGCGGCGCTGCCAAGAGGTGGTCGGCCCAGAACAGGGACGGCTGCAAGATGATGCCGTCCCCGTGAAGGGGGAGATCGAGATCGCGGGGGAAGGCTGCTTCCAGGGTCATGCCGCGCCAGCGGACGGACGGCGCCAGCCCCGTCAGGGCAACATGCAGGCCCTGCTGGGCAAGGATGCGGGAGCGCCAGGCGGTTTCGGCGTGGAAGCCCGCCCGGATACGGGGCCACGCCTCGGCGATGACACTGGCATGGCCGGCTTGGACGGCCAGTTTGAGGATCTGCCAGGCGTCTCGATCCCGGTCGGCGAGGTGACGCACCCATGGAGTGAGTGGGCGGTCAATCGCGCACATCCTGCGCAACTCCGCGCGGGCTCGGGCACGGGGCGTGGACAGGACCTGATCCATGCCCTCTTCCAGATCGTCGCTGGGCGGGTCCAGGAACAACGGACCGGCACCCAGCGGGGAGACCAGTTGCAATACGGGGTGCGCCGTCCGCGGCAGGGACCGGGCCACGCGCCGCCGCCATGGGCTGAACACCGGGTGCCCGTCTCGACGCTGCAACATCCCCATGGCCAAGCCGAGTTCCACCAGCGGCGCCGGCCGGTCGGCGACCGTCACCCTCAAGAGATCCTCTGAAGTGCAGTGAATGCGTAACACGCCAGTCCCCCAACGATTCAGCCCTCGCTGAAAGCATCCCGCAGCTCCGCTGGAACGGGGAGCCTGTACGCGGCAACCAACAACCGGCCCTCACCGCTGATGTCACCAGCCGCCTATCCGCCACGGTCCGACGGACCGCACGTTCGCGACGGTGTCACGAGGGCTCCGCAGGAAAGCAACGGAAGGCAACGAAAGGCAAGGAAAGGCAAACATGATGCTTCGTCTGCGCAGGATGGCGATGGCCACGGCATGTACGGCCGCACTGGCCGGTTCGTTGACGCTCGGGGCCGGCGTGGCTTTCGCCGGGAACAGCGGTCAGCAGATCCATTTCCAGGACAGGCGGCACAAGGTGGCGTCAATCTGGCTGGACGGGAAGAACCAGAACGGTAAGCCCGTGCAGTTCTGCTGGATGACGCCGGCGACGGACACCTACATCCGTGACAACTGGTGGGTCGGCAGGATGGAGATCACGGAGTTCAGGAATCGGCATTGCGACCACGAGAACAATGGAGTGGTCGGCTACCTGCACCCGAACGTTCCGCGCATGCAGGACAGCGACTGGTACCTGGTGCACAACTGACCCCGGCGCCAGGTCCACCTGGCGCCGGACCTGCTCGGGTGCCGTGCCGGTGGGGCGCGCCGCGCTCACGGGGTTGCGGATGCCGGCCGGGCGGCTGCCCGCTTTCCTCGCCGGGCTCCTACTGGTTGAGTTGCCTGGCGATGTGCAGGAACTCGCCCCGGGACATGAGGGGGTCACCGGCTTCAAGGGTGACGGTATAGCCCCTGTCGGGCCAGGTGACGGATCGGCTGCCGCCGGCATGCTCCTGGAAGCGCGCGGAGTGTCCGTCAATGACTACAGGGGTTCCGGCGGTGACCGAGGTCTCGCCCTTGGTTTCCGAGATGCTCACGTATCCGGCCTGGCCGCCTCCGTCGAGGTTCCGTTGGTATGTGGTTGTCCAGGCGGGTTTCTGGGCCCTTACGTAGGGCGGGTTGGAGCGGTTTCCGGGGGCGATGACGGTGTCCGCGAGGGCGTAGCCGTGCGGAAGGTAGCGGGGGCGGTCGAGGTGGGAGCCGTCGAAGGGGGTGATGGTGGAGTGGGTGACGGTATCGGTGATGGTCCTGTCGCCCACCGGCTTCGACAGCGTTGTGCTGACCAGCCCGTCACGAGGGTCGTCGCACACGGTGTTCCCGGAAACGAAGGAATGACGTTTCCGAGTGAGTACCAGGGTGATGGTGTGGGCGGCTTCGTGCGCCTCCAGTTGGGGCTTGTCTTCGCAGCTCGTCCAGTCGACGGGCGTGGTGAGGGTGCGGCCGTCGCTGCTGATGAGGACATCGCCGCGAACCGCCGCCTCGTGGATATGCGAGTGGTCCCATACGACCCAGCCGGCGACTGCGGTGACGAGGCAAGCCGACACGGTTATGGCCCATGTGGTGCGGCGGCGCCGCGAATCCTTTCGGGGTCGGGGCACGATCACTCATTCCAGAGAGGGTGGCGGATTCCTGGGCCTGATCCTGGCGCATGTGAGAGCGGTGGGCTGAGACAACAATCAGCCACAGCCCACCGCTCAGGTGTCTACAGCGTCACGAGGCTCCCCTGTGGAGCCGAGGTGTAACGCCGTGGGTTTTCCACAGGGACGTTTCCTCGCGGGGACTCCGTCAGCCGGGCGCGATTGCGTGTGGACGAGGGGAGGGTCTGGCGAGGCCGTGTGGGCATACAGCCGTGTGGGCATCCTGCACACCGGCCGCCGGCCGGCCGTCGTGCGGCCGCCGCCCCCTCAGGTCACCGAGAAGCCCCCGTCCACGAAGACCGTCTGGCCCGTTACGTACGCCGCGCCCGGGGCCGGCCAGGAACACCGCGGCGGCCGCGAAGTCGGACAGTTCGCCGTTGCGGCCGGCCATCGTCCGGTGGGCCGTCGCCTCGGTGCGCACCGGATCGGCGAAGACCGCCTCGGTGAGCGGGGTGCGCACCAGACCCGGGGCGAGGGCGTTGACGCTCACCCCGTGCCGGGACCACGCCTCGGCCTGGGAGCGGGTGAGCGCCGCCAGGCCCGCCTTGGACACCCCGTAGGCCCCGCTGTTGCCGAACGCCCGGACCGCCTGCTGGGACGCGATATGGAGAATCCGCCCCCAGCCGCGCTCCGCCATCCCCGGCCCGAAGCGCTGGCCCAGCAGGAACGGCGCGTCCAGATTGACGGCCATGGTGCGGTCCCACTCCTCGGTGCTCAACTCGCCCATCGGCGGGCGGGGGTTGACCCCGGCGGCGTTGACGAGGATGTCCGGCTCGCCGAAGCGGCGCACCACCTCGTCGGCGCCCGCCCGTACCGCGGCCCGGTCGCCCAGGTCGGTGGCGACCCAGTCCGCGGTGCAGCCCGCCGCCCGCAGCTCCTCGGCACCGGTCCGCAACGGGTCCGGGCGGCGCGCCATCAGGACGACGGCGGCCCCGGCCCGGCCCAGCGCCTCGGCGATCGCCCGCCCGATGCCGGAGCTGCCCCCGGTCACCAGGGCCCGGCGGCCGGCCAGCGAGAACAGCGCGTCGAGGTACGGGGTGGTGGACATGGGGCGGGCCTCCTGGTCGGGAAAGGGGGAGGAGGTAGGGGGAAGGGGGCGGGTCCTCCTGCGCGTGGTGGTGTTCCGGGCTTTCCCGGTGGCCGCCAGCAGTCGACGGACGCACATCGGTCGCACATCGGGTGCATGGCGGTCGCACATCGGTCATATATCGGTGGGGCCCGCGCCACCCTAGCGGCGTGCCACCCTAGCTGCGCGCTGCCCTCCCCGGGCGCCACCGGCCGGACGGCCCCGGCGCCGTTGCGCGGCCGGCCGCCCGTCAGCCGACCAGGTCCAGCACCGGCCGCAGTCCACCGGGCCGGCGGTGTACGGGGAGCGGCTCGACTGGGAAGTAGGCGCAGCCGACGGCGGTGGCGCCCCCGTCGGCGGTGCGGTCGTCGCCGACCATCAGCACACGTGGCGGGGTCACCCCAACTCCCGGCAGGCGAGCGTGAAGAGCCGCGGGTCCGGTTTCTGCAGGGCGTGTTCGTAGGAGAGGACGCAGGCGGTCAGATGGCGGTCCAGGCCGTGCGCGCGCAGGACCGGGCGCAGGTCCCAGCCGATGTTGCTGAGCACGCCGGTGCGGATGCCGCGGTGGTCGAGCGCGGTCAGCACCTCGGCGGCGTCGGGGTAGGGCAGCCAGGCGTCCGGGGTCCGGTGGCGCTCGTAGAGGGCGTCGTAGAGGGAACGGGCGTCGCCGGGTGGGTCGTACAACTCAGGGTGCGGAAGCGGGACTTGGCGGGCCAGGCCGGTGTAGAGGGCGCGGTGGTGCCGGGTGTCGCGGTCCCGGACGTCCCACAGCGCGGCCAGCTCGTCGGGGACGCGTACCGGCACGGCGCCGCCGGGAAGGGCGCCGGCCCGCTCCAGATCGGCCGCCAGCCGGGCGATCTCGTCACCGGTGAGGGGACACGGCGGGGTGCCGGGCGCGGCGTGGAAGGCGGCTAGGGCGCTTCTGATGGATCTCCGTGGAGGAAGGAGCGGCGCCTGGTGCGTGCTCTCGCAAGGCGCCGGGATGGCTTCATAGCGGAGCTATGGGGACATTTCGGCAACGCCGCGAGAGTGCGTGCCAGGCGCCGCGACGCCGCGGAGATCCATCAGAAGCGCCCTAGGGAAGCCCGGAGCCAGGAGAGGGCGGGCTCGATGCGCAGCAGCGTCCCGGAGAAGTCGAACACACGCCGTCGATCCCGCCGCCGGCTGTACCGCTGGCCGTACCGCCGGGTGCGCCGTTGGGTGCGCCGTTGGTGGTCGTCATGTGTCCATGGTGGCGGCGGTCCGGCGGCCCGTCAGGCCAGCGCGCGAAGACCGGGGCCGAACGTCACCAGGAGCGGGACGGCGGGCAGCAGCAGGGCGTACGCGGTCAGTCTCAGGCGGCGGCCCGGGGTGAGGCGGGCGGCCGGGGCCAGCAGCCGGTCCACCCGCTGCGGGACCTGCGCGAGTTGCGGCGGGCAGGGCCCGAACACCCCGCTGTCCTCGTTGAGTTCGACCAGCGCCAGGGCGATGGTCAGCCGGCCGAAGCGGCGCGAGGCGACATCGTCGGCGGCCATCTCGACCAGCCGGTGCACCTGGTCGCGGAAGGCCGCGAACACCGGGATCTGCGGGAAACCGGCGGCCAGCGCCGACGCGCAGTGCAGCAGCACGTCGTGCCGGGCCCGGAGGTGTCCCTGCTCATGGGCGATCAGCGCATCGAGCTGACGGCCCTTCAGGCGTTGCAACGCCGCGGTGGTGACGACGAATTGGGACGCGGGGTGGTGCAGCCACCAGGCCCCTGGCCGGTCGCCCTCCAGGACCACCAGGCGGCCGCCGCGCGGGTCCTCGCCGGGCAGCAGCGGTGAACGGCGCCGGAGTTCGGCCCGGCGCCGCCGGCGGCGGGCCCGCGCCGCCCGCACCTCACGGGTCAGCGCCACCGCCGTCCACGCGCCGCCGCCCGCCAGCAACAGCGCCAGCACACCGGCCCACGGCCCGTAGGTGTTGAGCGCGTACGCCTCGACGACCACCCGCGGGGCGAAACCGAAGACCGGGCTGCGGACCGCCTCCCAGGCGGCGGCCGCGTTCAGCGCCATGGCCAGTCCGCAGCACAGCAGGACACCCGCCACCACGCACTGCCACACCCACAGGGCCAGCACCGGCTCGCGGTCGGGCCAGTCCCAACGGGCCATCAGACGCGGCGCCGTCGCCGCGGCCAGCACGCCGAGGATCATCAGCGTGAGGGGGACCATCATGGCGTCAGCCTATGAGCGGGCCGCTACCGGTTGGTACGGTCTCGCGGCGGAAGTGACGCACACCACGCACCGCCGGGACGGCGCGCGGCCCAAGGGCGAAGGCGAACGGCCGCCGCCCGCCGCGCCTCACAGCGCCAGCAGCATGGTGAGCATGCCCAGGCCCATGGCCACCTGGCACGCGCGCAGGACGACGGGCGGGCAGGCACCGGCCGCAGGGGCGCCGCAGCCGGCCACGACCGCCGTCCCCGACGGGACCAGCCGGACCCCGGCGACGAGCACATAGACCACGTAGTACGCGAGCAGCAGCCCGGTCAGCAGCGGAACACCGGCCGGCGCGGCATGCGACATCCCCGACATCCCCGATGTCCCCGGCATCCCCGATGTCCCCGGCATCCCCGACATGCCCGATGCCCCCGGCATCCCCGGCATGCCCGTCATCCCGCTCGTCCCGGCTGCCGGCTGCCCGCTCCCCGCCGCGCCGTGCGCGGCCGACATCCCGGACCCGTCGCCCCTACCGGCCATGCCGCCCATGCCCACCATCGCGAGCGCCATGTAGACCATCGCCAGGGCGCCCACCGTGTGGTGCGGATGGCGCCGCACCAGCGCCCACAGCGCCAGCGCGCCGAACAGCGCGGCGTACAGCCAGGGCGACCACGCGGGCGGCGCCACCGCGGACGCAGGCAGGGCCATCGCCGCCATGCCCAGCGCCATCAGGCCCTCGCCGCGGGCCGTCACCCGCTGGGCCGGCGGGCCGGCGCGCGTGTGGGACAGGCAGTAGCCGGCGGTGGCGACGCAGAGCAGCACCAGCAGCCAGCCGACCAGCGGCGGAGCGTGCATGGAACACCTCCCGGGCGCGGGGACGGTGAGCACCCGCAGGATGCCCGGCCGGGGCGCCGCACACGGGAGCGCACGGGCGCACTCCGGGAGCGCGGAGCGAGGACGGCGCCCCACGAGGCCCGCCGCGCCCGCGGACCGCCCGCGGGTGCTCACCGTCCCCGCGCACCCTCACTCCGCCCCCGGCCCCTCCGGCCCGCACCAGGCGGTCAGCGCCGCCCGCAGCGCCTCCTCCGCCACCGGCCCGTCGCTCGCCCAGGCGACATAGCCGTCCGGCCGTACCAGCAGCGCCGCCGCCGGCGGGACCGGCGCCTCTCCCGCCACGATCTCGACCCGGTCGGCCCACCCCGCCGCGGCCTTCAGAGCGCCGCCCGTACCCGAGCCGCCCGTACCCGAACCGCCCGCACCCGAGCCGTCCAGCCCCAGCAGCAACGGCCGCCCCGGGCGCAGCAGTTCGGCCAGCCGGGTCGTGCCGTCCGCCGTCGCCACCGGCAGATCGCGGGCGAACCCGCCGGCCAGCGGATGCCCGTCCGGTCCGGCGGCGTAGCGGATGCCGGTGCCGTAGATGATGTCGCTGAGGTACTTGTTGACCTCGTCCATCCCCATCAGATCGGTGAACAGCGCGCGCAGCGCGTCCACCTGCGGGCCGGGCCGCATCAGCGCCACCTGCGCCCGGGTGTTCGCCAGCACCTGCGCGGCGACCGGGTGCCGCTCGGCCTCGTAGCTGTCCAGCAGCCCCTCCGGTGCCCGGCCCAGGCACTCCGCGGCCAGTTTCCACCCCAGGTTGAAGGCGTCCTGCAGACCGAGGTTGACGCCCTGTCCGCCGGCCGGGAAGTGGATGTGCGCCGCGTCCCCGGCCAGCAGCACCCGGCCCGCGCGGTACCGGGCCGCCTGGCGGGCGCTGTCGGTGAAGCGGGTGACGAAGTCCACGCCGGTCAGGGTGATCCGCCGCCCGGTCACCCGCTCGATGCCGCGGGCCAGTTCGTCGCTGGTCGCCGGGCTCTCCAGGTCCTCCGGCACCTCCCACTCGGTGACGGCTATCCGCCCGTCGGGCATCCGCATGAACCAGCCCCCGTCGGTCCGCTGCCAGCCGCCCGGCAGCTCCCCGCCCCCGTGGACCTCGATCCGGCCGCGCCCCATACGGGACACCAACGACGGGCCGGTGCCCGGGAAGCCGATCCCGGCGGCCTTGCGGACCACGCTGCGCCCGCCGTCGCACCCGACGAGGAAGCCCCCGCGCACCGCACCGTCACCGTCCGCGGTCCGCACGCGGACGGTGACGCCGTCCCCGTCCTGCGCCAGGCCGGTCACCTCCTGGTCGTAGCGGACCACCGCGCCCAGGTCGTCGGCCCGGCGGGCGAGCAGCTCCTTGAGGACCTCGTGGGGGAGGAGCAGGCCGTGCGGCTGCTCGGCGGGCTCCGCGGAGTGCCGGCCGAGCCGGAACAGCCCGGCGAAGTGCCCCCGGGCACCGCCGTCAGCCAGCTCCCGCCGGAAGTCCGCCAACCCCGGCAGGGTCTCCTGCGCGCGGGTGAACTCCGCCAGCATGCCCCGCCGGTCCAGGGTCTCCAGCGTCCGGGAGTGCAACGCCAGCGTGCGCGGTTCACCCTGCCCGCGCCGCCCCCGCTCCAGGACGAGCGTCGCCACGCCGTGCAGCCGCAACTCCGCGGCCAACAACAGTCCGACCGGCCCGCCGCCCGCGATGACGACATCGAAGTGCTCCCCGCCGAGGGGGTGTTCGGTAGAGGTCATGGCGGTGACGCTAGCGAGCGCGCACACCGCCCACCAGTCACCGCCGCACGCACGGGAGTTGCGCCGGAAGCACGCGAGGCGCCGGCTCAGGGCCGAAAGCGCAGCGGATGGTCCGCGGGCACCTCGGTGACGACGATCCGGTGCCCGTCCGGGTCGGCGATCCACATCTCGATCAGCCCCCACGGCTCGCGCACCGGCGGCCGCAGCACCTCTACTCCCTGTGCCACCAACTCCTCGTGCGCCCGTGCCGCGTCGGCCACCTGCAGCCACAGCTGGAGGGTCGGCGTCGGCGCGTCCGTGGCCCGTCCGGAGACCTCCAGGAAGCCGCCGCCGAGGAAGTACACCGTGCCGCGCTCGGGACCGGTGCCGAACTCGCGGTAGACCGCCAGACCCAGCGCCTCGCCGTAGAACGTCCGCGACCGCTCCGGATCGGCCGGCCGCAACAGCACCCTGCTGCTCAGTACCTGCACCATGGCAGGGACCCTACGCCGCCGGACGCGCCTCAGGGGCCCGGACACGGCGCCCGGCCGGCCGCCGGGCCGTCCGGCCCTCCCGCCGCGCGGCGCCGCTTGTTAGCCTCGGCTGTCAGCCCGCCGTACGGCCGAGAGGATTCCGCCCGCCATGCTCACCACGCCGCTGACCTTCCGCGACGCCACCGAGGCCGACGTCCCCGCGCTCGTCGCGCTGGTGGAGTCGGCCTACCGCGGGGACGCCAGCCGGGCCGGGTGGACGACCGAGGCGGATCTGCTGGACGGCCGGCGGACCGACGCGGACGGCGTCGCCGAGGTGGTGCGCAACGACAGCGGCCGGCTGCTGGTCGCCGAGCGGGACGGCGAGCTGGTCGCCTGCTGCCAGCTGGAGCACCGCGGGGACCACGTCTACTTCGGGATGTTCGCGGTCCGCCCCGCGCTGCAGGGCGCCGGCCTGGGCAAGGTGATCATCGCCGAGGCCGAGCGCACGGCGGCGGCCACCTGGGGCGCCCCGGAGATGCGGATGACCGTCATACGCCAGCGCGAGGAACTCATCGCCTGGTACGAGCGCCGCGGCTACCGCCGCACCGGCCGGTTCAGCCCGTTCCCTTACGGCGACGAGCGGTTCGGCATCCCGCAGCGCGCCGACCTGGAGTTCGAGCTGCTGGTCAAGCCGCTGGGCTGAGCCACACCGGACAGCCGGAGCAGCTCCGCCCGGACGTGCGGCCGGCCTTCCCGCCGGGCGGCCCCGTACGTGGCGCCGCGTCCCGTACGCGGTGCCATGCCGCCCGCCCGCGGAAGGCCCCGGCTACGCCGTGAAGCGCACCGCCCGCCGGATCTCCGGCTGATCGGTCACCACCCCGTCCAGCCCCAGCCCGCGCGCCAGCCGCAGCTGGTCGTGGGTGTTCACCGTCCAGCCCAGCACCCGCAGCCCCGCGGCGTGCGCCCGCTCGACCAGTTCGAGGGTGAGCCGGCGGATGTCGAGCGACACCAGACCCGCGCCCACCGCCGTGGCGCGGTCCACGATGTCGGCGCCGTACCACTCGCCGACCAGCCCGGTGCGCACCCCCGGCAGCAGTGTGCGGATCTCCGCCAGCGCCTCGTCGTGGAACGAGATGACCTCCACCCGGCCGGCCAGATCGCGCGAGCGCACCACCTCGGCCAGCGCCTGCGCCGCCGCGACGTCCTTGATCTCCGCCTGCAGCGGCAGCCGCACCGCGTCCGCCACGTCCTCGAACACCGGGATCCGCTCGCCCTGCCCGGCGTCCAGCTCCCGCAGTTCGGCGAGGGTGCGCTCGGCGACCGGGCCGGTGCCGTCGGTGGTCCGGTCGACGTCCGGATCGTGCATCACCACCAGCGCGCCGTCCTTGCTCAGGTGCAGGTCCAGTTCGACGGCGTCGACGCCCTCGCGTTCGGCGCGGACGAAGGAGCGCAGGGTGTTCTCCGGCTCCACACCCATCAATCCGCGGTGCCCGATGGTGAGAAAGGACAAGGCTGCCTCGCTTTCAGTCGGCTCGGTTGCGGTCGGCTCCGTGCACATGTCGCCGCCGGCGCACTGCCGCCCGAAATGGCGCACAGCCTAATCCGCCGGCGAACGGCAGCGCCGTAGGGACAAGTCCCCTCTAGCCCGTACGAGTGCCCGCCGGCCGCCTCCGCTACGCACCGCCGAGTGCCCCGGAACCCGGCCGGACCTGATCAACACCTGCCCCGACGCGGCGAGTTGAGCGACATTCCGCCACACCCGGCCGCCCGCGCCGCCGGCATCACCACCGCGCCGCGGCCGCCCACCGCCCTACGGCCGCCGGCGCCGCCGCGCCGGTCGCGCCTGCTCCGGCCCCTGCCCGGCCCGGACCGCCCCCGTCCGCCCCGTGCTTCCTCACCCGCCCAGCCGGTCCGCGATCTCCCTCATCTACCCCACTCCACGCCGGAGAAAACGCGGAATCGTCCACCGCAAGTGGCAGGAAGTGAGGTCGAAGCCACATCTCACAGGAAAATCAGCCGTGACCATGGGGCGTCCGCAGAATATTTTTCACCAGGCCCACTTGAATGGCCGATCCTTGGCTGGTTACGGTGGTCTCACAGGACGATCTATCGCCGGAGGGCAGTCATGACGGAAATTCTTTCGCCTGTGGGTGCCCGGGGCGGCACCCTGTCGGACGGCTCCGTGGTCGCACACCCCGCCTGGCCCGTGCTGAAGGACGCCATCGAGTCCCTCCGCCCGTGGCAGTCCAAGGACGGCTCCGTCGACCTCGCCGCGGACGGCGCACCCACCGCTGCGGCGGTCCGCCAGGAGGTCGAGCGGGCCGTCAGGGCCATCCGCGACCTCGCCCCGCTGCTCCCGCACGACGCCGCCTACCACGAAGCCCTCGTCGCCGATCTGCGCCGCTGGGCCGAGGAGGGCTTCGGCGTCCCCGACTTCCTCGACTCGCTGCTCGCCTTCCAGCCCGCCCGGCAGCGCGCCGACGGCCTCCAGCACCTCGTCGTCTTCCCCATGTACACCCAGAACGGCAACCCGGACCGCAACTTCGAGGCCGTCGTGCTGCGCATGGTCTGGCCGGACTGGCTCGCCGAGCTGGAGCGCACCCGCTACGACAACCCCCTCTTCTGCGGGATCACCTTCGAGGACTTCACCGCCGGCTACGACACCAACTCGGCCGTCCTCTTCCCCGAGACCATCGCGGTCCGCCAGGCCCCCGAGCGGTTCAGCTGGGGCGGCATCTTCTGCGACCGCGAGGCCGCCCGCTTCCGCCGGGTCAGCGAGGCCGCCGTGGACATCCTCGGCGTCGACCTCCCCGCGGACATCCGCGCGCTCCTCGGTGACCAGCAGCGCTGCCAGCAGGCGTTCGTCCTCTGGGACATGATCCACGACCGCACCCACAGCCACGGCGACCTGCCGTTCGACCCCTTCATGATCAAGCAGCGCCAGCCGTTCTGGATGTACGGCCTGGAGGAGCTGCGCTGCGACCTCACCGCCTTCAAGGAGGCCGTGAAGCTGGAGGCCGAGGGCTACCCGCAGGCCCGGGACGTGCAGTTCGCGGTGATCTTCGACCGGATGTTCCGCTTCCCGGTCACCGGCGAGCGGGTGCGCAATTATGACGGCCTCGGTGGCCAGCTGCTCTTCGCCTACCTCCACAAGCACGACGTCGTACGCTGGACGGACAACACACTGCACATCGACTGGGAGCGGGCGCCCAGGGTCACCAACCAGCTCTGCGGCGAGATCGAGAAGCTCTACCGCGACGGCATCGACCGGCCCAAGCTGGTCCACTGGTTCGCCGCCTACGACCTGGTCTCGACCTACCTCGCCCCGCACCCGGGCTCGGTCTGGGCCAAGGGCCCGGACGCCCTCGACCTGGACCGTCCGCCGCGCAAACTCGTCGACGACGTGCTGCCCGACGAGTTCCCGCTGAGCATGTTCTACGAGGCGCTCGCCAAGAAGCTGCGTTCTGTGATCGCCTCGACCAAGGGCATCACCGCCCACAGCGAGACGCCGGTGGCGGCGTGAAGAGCGCGCGGACCGAGCAGGAAGACAACGTGCAGAGCGTGCGGACCGGCCGGGACGCCAGGCCGGCGGCCGTCCAGGGGCAGGACGAGGAGGCGACGGAGATGGGTACTTCGACGGGCGGCCAGGGGCCGCTGGAGGGCGCGGTCATCGCGGTGGCCGGAGCGGCCGGACCGGCGGGCCGGGCCACCCTGCTGCGGCTGGCCGAGGCCGGCGCGGTGGTGGTCGGCTCGGACTCCAACCCCGAGCGGCTGGCGGAGGCCGTCGACGCGGCCCGCTACGCCCACGGCGGCGCCACGGTCATCGGCGAGACGGTCGACCTCCTCGACCTCGACCAGACCCGCGAATGGGCGGCCCGCACGGAGAAGGAATTCGGCCGGGTCGACGGCCTGGTCCACCTCGTCGGCGGCTGGCGAGGCTGCTCGACGTTCACCGAGACCGACCTGGCGGACTGGGAGACCCTGCACAAGCTGCTGATCCGCACCGTCCAGCACACCTCCCTCGCCTTCAACGACGCGCTGGAACGCAGCGGCAACGGCCGCTACCTGCTGATCAGCGCCGCCGGCGCCAGCAAGCCCACCGCCGGCAACGCCGCCTACGCCGCGTCCAAGGCGGCCGCCGAGGCATGGACCCTTGCCATGGCCGACGGCTTCCGCAAGTCGGGGGGCGAGGCCGGACCGCGCGCCGCGGCTGCCATCCTGATCGTGAAGGCGCTCGTCAACGACCAGATGCGCGCCGAGCGACCGAACGCCAAGTTCGCGGGCTTCACCGACGTCACGGAGCTGGCCGAGGCCATCGCCGAGGTCTGGGACCGGCCCGCCCAGGAAGTGAATGGACAGCGTCTGTGGCTGACCCCCAAGCCGTGAACCGGGCGAAGACCGACGCCCGGCAGCACCACGACCCGCAGATCCGCGGCTTCGCCAGCGACAACTACGCCGGTGCGCACCCCGAGGTGCTCGCCGCGCTCGCCCTCGCCAACGGCGGCCACCAGGTCGCCTACGGCGAGGACGAGTACACCGAACACCTCCAACGGGTCTTCCGCAGCCACTTCGGCCAGCGCGCCCAGGCGTTCCCGGTGTTCAACGGTACCGGCGCCAACGTCGTCGCACTCCAGGCCGTCACCGACCGCTGGGGCGCGGTGATCGCCGCCGAATCGGCGCACATCAACGTCGACGAATGCGGTGCCCCGGAGCGGATCGGCGGCCTCAAGCTGCTCACCGTCCCCACCCCCGACGGCAAGCTCACCCCCGAGCTGATCGACCGCCAGGCATGGGGCTGGGACGACGAGCACCGCGCCATGCCACAGGTCGTCTCGATCACCCAGAGCACGGAACTGGGCACCGTCTACACGCCCGACGAGGTCCGCGCGATCTGCGACCACGCCCACGAGCGCAACATGCTCGTCCACCTCGACGGCTCCCGGATAGCCAATGCCGCCGCCACCCTCGACGTCCCCATGCGCGCCTTCACCAACGCCGTGGGCGTCGACATCCTCTCCTACGGCGGCACCAAGAACGGCGCGGTCTTCGGCGAGGCCGTGGTCGTCCTCAACCCCGACGCGGTCCGCGCCATGAAGCATCTGCGCAAGCTCTCCATGCAGCTCGCGTCCAAGATGCGCTTCGTCTCCGTCCAGTTGGAGGCACTCCTCGCCAAGGACCTGTGGCTGCGCAACGCCCGCCACGCCAACACCATGGCCCAGCGCCTGGCCACCGGCGTCCGCGAGATCCCCGGCATCGAGATCCTCTACCCCGTCCAGGCCAACGGCGTCTTCGCCCGCCTCCCGCACGAGGTCAGCGAACGCCTCCAGAAGCGGTTCCGCTTCTACTTCTGGGACGAGGCGGCCGGGGTGGTGCGGTGGATGTGCTCGTTCGACACGACGGAGGGGGATGTCGACGCGTTTCTTTCGGCGATCCGCGAGGAGATGGGCCGATAGGCCCGTTTATTCCCACGTTGTCGGGTTTCCCGCCGTGCGGGTTCCTGTTTTGCGCCTGCGGCGCATTGCTTGTCCGCTGCGCGGGGCTGTTCGGCCGCGGTGCCGGGCCTCCGGGGCAGGGGGTGTGTCCGGACTGCTGTCGCTTTACGTCCGGACACACCCCCTGCCCCTCCGACCCGTCCCCTCCCGTGGGTGGTCATGGAGACGGTGGGTGCGGGCGTGCGTGAGCGGTCCCGTGCCGGCTCGCTTACCCATTGCCGGTCACCCATCAGTCCGGGGCCTGCACTTGCCCACCAGGCATGAGCCCCAACTGACCTGAAATCCGACCCTCAACGGGAGGGGACGGGTCGGAGGGGGTGGTGTGCCGGACGTAAAGCGAAGCAGTCCGGCACACCACCCCCGGAGGCCCGTCACCGCACCCGACAGCCCCGCGCAGCGGACAACAAGCCCGCGAAGCGGGCCGGAAGCGCGCCGTCAGGCGCAAGCGCGGCGAACCCCTACGGCGGGAAAGCCGACTACGTGGGAGGGCAGCCAAGCGCAGCGGACGGTGCGGTGCCGCCCAGGTGGGCCGGAATCCACCACGTGTCCTCGGCGTCCCGAGGACGCACGGGATACGCACGCTGGGCGGCTTCCAGGAGGTCCTGGACGCGGGCCCGCAGGCGGTCGGTGATCTTTTCGGCCTGATCGGCCGGGTCGGCCTCCACCGGCTCGCCCACCCGGATCGTTATCGGGAAGTGGTGGCGGCCCAGCTGGCGCTTGTGGCCCTTGGTCCACAGCCGCTGGGTGCCCCACAGCGCCATCGGGAGCAGCGGGACGCCGGCCTCCTGGGCCAGTCGTGCCGCGCCCGACTTGAAGTTCTTCAGGGTGAACGACTCGGAGATCGTCGCCTCGGGGAAGACCCCGATGATCTCGCCGGAGCGCAGTGCGGAGAGCGCGTGCTTGTAGGCGTGCGTGCCCTGCGTCCGGTCCACCGGGATGTGCTTCATGGCCCGCATCAGCGGCCCGGACACCTTGTGCCGGAAGACCGATTCCTTGGCCATGAACCGCACCAGCCGCTTGGCCGGGCGGGCCGCCAGCCCGCAGAAGACGAAGTCCAGATAGCCGATGTGATTGCTCACCAGCACCGCCCCGCCGCGCCGCGGGATGTGCTCCGTGCCGGCCACGTCGAACTTCAGGTCCAGCGTCTTGAAGAGCGTACGGGCGGCGCCGATGACGGGCGGGTAGACGAACTCGGCCATGTCCGGGGGCCCCTTCTCTGTGCCTGGGGAGGGTTCTCCCGGCGGAAACCTACGCAGAGGTAACTCTGCGGCTCGGGAGATCGTGCCCGATGTTCGCTGTCGGCGGCCAGCGCGTGGGCGCCTCCCGGCGGGAGATTCTCGTCACGTGGGAGGGGCGGGGAGAGGGAAAGCAGCAGGTCGTGGGCGGTTTCAGGAGGGGTGCGTCCGGCGTCGTGGTGCGTGGCAGGTCGTTGTGCGGTGGGGTTCCGGTGGAGAGCGTGGAGTGCGGTGGTGGTGTGGGGCCGGGAATCTTTGTGGTCCTGAGGACGCTGCATGCTGGGAAGGGGCGCGGCGAAGGGGGAGGGATGCCGGGCAGGTTCGCCGGTCGTAGGGACGGAAGGACGAAGGTGGGCGAGCGGGAGGACGAGGCGCGGCTGGTGGCCGCGGAGATCGGTGCGGAGCTGGGGGAGCGGGCCACCCTCCTCCAGTTCTCCAGTGCCTTCTGCCAGCCCTGCCGGGCCACCCGGCGGGTGCTGGCCGATGTCGCGGGGATGGTCGAGGGCGTGGCCCATGTCGAGATCGACGCGGAGGACCGTCTGGAGCTGGTGCGCCGGCTGGAGATCCTCCGCACGCCGACGGTCCTGGTGCTCGACGGACACGGCGCGGTCGTCCGCCGCGCCGCGGGGCAGCCGCGCAAGGCCGACGTCATCGCGGCACTGGGGGCGGCGGTCCGTGATTGATCTCCCAGATTCCGGGCGCCACTTGACGCTGTGGGGCACGCGTCGTCAGCCTGACGTCATGCGGCCAGGCATCTTCCTTCTTCTGTACGGACGCGCGCACGTCGATCTGCAGCGGACCGCCAGCGCGCGCTGTCCCGGCGTGTGAGCAGCGACGACCTCACCGCCGCCGCCCGCCCTTCGGCCGCCGGCGGCCCCGCCCGGGCGCACAGCCCACAGCAGAAGGACAACTCCATGACGGTCTCGCCCGAACTCGGCACGGCCCGTACCGCCTCCCCGGAACTCCTGCGCTCCGTCTTCCGCCGGCACGCCGCGGGCGTCGCGGTGATCACCGCGGCCGGTCCCGGCCCCGTCGGTTTCACCGCCACCTCGCTCACCTCCGTCGCCGCCGAGCCCCCGCTGCTCTCCTTCGGCATCGGTACCGGCGCCTCCAGCTGGCCCGTGGTCTCCGAGGCCGCGCACATAGGCGTCCATCTCCTCGGCGAGCACCAGGAGGAGTTGGCCGCCACCTTCGCCCGCAGCGGCGCCGACCGGTTCGGCCCGGCCACCTCCTGGCGCACCGGCCCCGAGGGCGTGCCCCTGCTGGACGGCGTGGTGGCCTGGCTGGTGTGCCGGGTGGTCGCCCGGATTCCGGCCGGTGACCACCGGATCGTGCTCGCCGAGCCGGTCGTCGGCGACCCCGCCGGACCGGGCCGCCCGCTCCTCTACCACCAGGGCGCCTTCAACGCGTTGCGGGACTGACGGGTTCCTCCGGACCTGCTTCGTCGCCTCGTTGGAGCCGTTGGGAAGGTCACATTTCGGCGGCCTTGATTCGGGGCGACGGAGTGTATGTACTAGCGAGTAACATGACGGTCGGCGCGGGGATCCGTATCCGACCGGGAGCCGCCCCGTGAGGCGCCTATGCTGCCAGCACAAGGCAGTTCTGAAGAGACGAAGCAGGTAGGAGAGCCGGCGTGAGCTTGAGGATCGTTGTCTGTGTGAAGTACGTGCCCGACGCCACCGGCGACCGGCACTTCGCCGAGGACCTGACCGTCGACCGGGACGACGTGGACGGCCTCCTCTCGGAGCTCGACGAGTACGCCGTCGAGCAGGCCCTGCAGATCAAGGAAGCCAACGACGACGACGCGGAGATCACGGTCCTGACCGTCGGTCCCGAGGACGCCACCGACGCGCTGCGCAAGGCGCTGTCGATGGGTGCCGACAAGGCCGTCCACGTCGAGGACGACGATCTGCACGGCACCGACGCGCTCGGCACCTCGCTCGTGCTCGCCAAGGCCATCGAGAAGACCGGCTACGACCTCGTGGTCTGCGGTATGGCCTCCACCGACGGCACCATGGGCGTACTGCCCGCGCTGCTCGCCGAGCGGCTCGGTGTCCCGCAGGCGACCCAGCTCTCCCAGGTCGCCGTCGCCGACGGCAAGGTCACCGGCCGCCGGGACGGCGACACCGCCAGCGAGCAGCTGGAGGCCGCGCTGCCGGCCGTCGTCTCCGTCACCGACCAGTCGGGCGAGGCGCGTTACCCCTCCTTCAAGGGCATCATGGCGGCCAAGAAGAAGCCGCTGGAGACCCTGGACCTGGAGGACCTGGACATCGAGGCCGAGGAGGTCGGCCTGGAGGGTGCCTGGACCAAGGTCGAGTCGGCCACCGAGCGTCCGGCCCGTACCAAGGGCACGATCGTCACGGACGAGGGCGAGGGCGCCAAGCAGCTCGCCGAGTTCCTCGCGGGCCAGAAGTTCATCTGAGCCGCGGGCCCGGGGCGCCACCCCCGGGCCGGGGCCGCTGCCGCGGCCGGGGCAGGGGTCAACTCCCCTATCTCTGCTGGCACATGACGGTCCGTCGGAACCATCCCTTCCTCCCTCGCCCGCACTCTTCCCGCAGGAGCAATTGCCATGGCTGAAGTCCTTGTCTACGTCGACCACGTGGACGGCGCCGTCCGCAAGCCCACCCTCGAACTGCTCACCCTGGCCCGCCGCATCGGCGAGCCGGTTGCCGTGCACCTCGGCGCCGGCGTGGACACCGCCGCCCCCGTGCTCGCCGAGCACGGCGCGGTGAAGGTCCTGACCGCCGACGCCCCGGAGTTCGCCGAGTACCTCGTCGCCCCCAAGGTCGACGCGCTGCAGGCCGCCCACGAGGCGGTGTCGCCGGTCGCCGTCCTGCTGCCGTCCTCCGCCGAGGGCAAGGAGATCGGCGCCCGCCTGGCCGTCCGGATCGGCTCCGGCATCATCACCGACGCCGTGGACGTCGAGGCCGGCGACGAGGGCCCGGTGGCCACCCAGTCGGTCTTCGCGGCCTCGTACACCACCAAGTCGCGGATCACCAAGGGCACCCCGGTCATCACCGTCAAGCCCAACTCCGCCGCTCCGGAGGCCGCGCCGGCCGCCGGCACGGTCGAGCAGCTCGCGGTGACCGTCGGGGACGCCTCCAAGGGCACCAAGATCGTCTCGCGCACCCCGCGGGAGTCGACCGGCCGCCCGGAGCTGACCGAGGCCGCGATCGTGGTCTCCGGTGGCCGTGGCGTCAACGGCGCCGAGAACTTCCCGGTCATCGAGGCGCTCGCCGACTCGCTCGGCGCGGCCGTCGGTGCCTCGCGCGCCGCGGTGGACGCCGGCTGGTACCCGCACACCAACCAGGTCGGCCAGACCGGTAAGTCGGTCTCGCCGCAGCTGTACATCGCGGCCGGCATCTCCGGCGCGATCCAGCACCGTGCCGGTATGCAGACCTCGAAGACCATCGTCGCGATCAACAAGGATGCCGAGGCGCCGATCTTCGACCTGGTCGACTACGGCGTGGTCGGCGACCTCTTCGACGTCGTCCCGGCGCTGACCGAAGAGGTCAAGACCCGCAAGGGCTGACCCGGCCGGGCCCGCCGCGGGCCCGCGCACCGCATGGCCGAAGGCCCCGTACGTCGTCCGCGTACGGGGCCTTCGGCCGTGGGGCGGCCGGGCTGCTCAGGACCCGGTCTCGCCGTCCAGGGCCTCGCGCAGCAGATCCGCGTGCCCGTTGTGCCGGGCGTACTCCTCGATCATGTGGACGTACACCCAGCGCAGGTTGAGGGTGCGGCCCTTGTCGGTGGTGAAGGTCTCGTCCAGGCCGCGGCCGGCCGCCACCGCGTCGCAGGCCGCGATCTCGGCGAGCAGGGCCGCGTGGTCCGCCTCGGCCCGGGCCGGGTCGAGGCCGTGGAAGTCGGCGTCCGGATCGTCCTCGGTGGAGTAGAGGCTGTCGATCGCCTCGCCGGCGAACCGCTGCCGGAACCAGACGCGTTCGACGTAGGTCAGATGACGCACCAGGCCGAGCAGGGTGAGCGGGGACGGCGGGGTGGTGGGCCGGGCGAGCTGTTCGCCGGTCAGACCCGCGCACTTGGTGAGCAGGGTGTCACGGTGGAAGTCGAGCCAGCCCTGCAGCAAGGCGCGTTCGTCCGCCGCGGTGGGGATCTGCCGGCGTTCGATCCGGGGTGCGGTCCATGTCATGAGCGGGATTGTGGGCCGGGAGGGGCCGCTCGCGCCAGGGAGTTGCCGGCCCGCGGCGGTCCGCTGACCCGCGTCGCCACGGCCGGGAAGGTGTTGACCTCGCCTACCGACACCGTTAGCTTCGCTATACGGATTGTTGATTCCGTTGAGCGGAAATGCTCGGGGTCGGTGACGGCGGCGGGCACAAGCACCGGGAGGGTACCGAAATGGGGCAGCAGGAGACCGTGGCGACGAGCCTCGCGGACACCGTACGCGAGGGCATCGGAGCCGCTCTCGCCCAAGTGGACGCCGATCTGGCGCGGCGCTACCCGGGCGACCCCGGCACCCGCCAGCCGGTCCACACGGTCTACGTCCCCGGCGACGCCTTCACCGCCGGCACCCTCCGCTCCTGG
Source organism: Streptomyces sp. S186 (assembly GCF_051603415.1). Lineage (NCBI taxonomy): Bacteria > Bacillati > Actinomycetota > Actinomycetes > Kitasatosporales > Streptomycetaceae > Streptomyces > Streptomyces sp. S186. The sequence continues at coordinate 6,848,119 of NZ_CP193932.1, forward strand.
GGCGACCAGGCGCTCGCCATGCTCGACGAGCACGCCCCCGACGCCGGCGCGCTCGCGGCCGTCCTCGGCCTCGCCGACGACCTCGCCGGCCCGGTGTACGAACGGGTCCGCGCCAAGCTGGAGCGCGAGCCCGTCGAGGACCTGCGGATCGACTTCGAGGACGGCTACGGCCCGCGGTCCGACGCCGAGGAGGACGAGACCGCCGCCCGCGCCGCCGCCCTGGTCGCCGCCGCCTACCGGGACGGTACCGCCGCGCCCTACATGGGCATCCGCATGAAGTGCATGGAGGCCGCCGTCCGCGACCGCGGCATCCGCACCCTGGACATCTTCCTCACCGGCCTGATGGAGGCCGGCGGACTCCCCGACGGCCTGGTGCTCACCCTCCCCAAGGTCACCTACGCCGAGCAGGTCACCGCCATGGTCCGGCTGCTGGAGGCGTTCGAGAAGGCCCGCGGCCTGGCGCCCGGCCGGATCGGCTTCGAGATCCAGATCGAGACCACCCAGGCCATCCTGGGCGCCGACGGCCGCGCCACCGTCGCCCGCATGATCGAGGCCGCCGAGGACCGCGCCACCTCCCTCCACTACGGCACCTTCGACTACAGCGCCTCCTGCGGCGTCAGTGCCGCCTATCAGGCCAGCGACCACCCCGCCGCCGACCACGCCAAGGCCGTCATGCAGGTCGCCGCCGCCGGCACCGGCGTCCGGCTCTCCGACGGCTCCACCAACGTGCTCCCGGTCGGCCCCACCGCCCAGGTCCACGACGCCTGGCGGCTGCACCACGGCCTCACCCGCCGCGCCCTGGCCCGCGCCTACTACCAGGGCTGGGACATGCACCCGGGCCACCTGCCGACCCGCTACGCCGCCGTCTACGCTTTCTACCGCGAGGGCCTGGCGAAGGCCGCCGCCCGGCTCGCCGCGTATGCCGCCAAGACCGGCGGCGACATTGCCGACGAGCCCGCCACCGCGAAGGCCCTCAGCGGCTACCTTCTCCGCGGCGTCGACTGTGGCGCGGTCGACCCGGCGGAGGTCGCCCGCCTCACCGGCTTGACCCGCGCTGACCTGGACGGCCTGGCGGGGCGTCCCGCGAAGCGCGGCTGACGCGGCCGGTGCGCCCCGTACGTTGCCGGCTGTCCCGCCGTGGGGGTTGCGGTCTTTCCGCCTTCGGCGGAGGGGTTGTCGGGGCGGGGCCCCGCTGAGTGGTGGGTGCCGGGTTCGGTGCCTCCGGGGTGGGTGTTCGGACTGCTTCGCTTTACGCTCCGCTTCGCTCCGCCTTTGCTCTATTTCGAGCCTTCGGAAGCAAAGCCCGAACACCCACCCCTCCGGCACCGCCCCCTCCCGTACGTGGACGGGATCCCGCCCCGGTGGGAGAGACAGGTACAAGCAGCAACCCGGGGCGGCCCCTTTCCCTCAACTCCCACCGGGCGGGGGCGGCCAACTCACGGGAGGGGGCGGGCCGGAGGGGGCGGGTTTCCGGACGTAAAGCGAAGCAGTCCGGAAACCCGCCCCCGGAGGACCGCACCCGGCACCCACCGGCAACCGGGCGCCCCCACCCAACACACCCCCTCCGCCGAAGGCGGAAAGACCGCAACCCCCACGGCGGGGAAAGACGACAACGTGGGGCCTCACCCGGTGGGCCGGATTTCACCGGAGCCGCGTGCGATCAAGCGCGTGGGGATCTCCAGCCGCCTGGGCGGCTCGTCGGCGCCGTCGAGGCGGCGGAAGAGAAGCGTGGCGGCGGTGCGGCCGAGTTGGGCGGAGTCCTGGGCGACGACGGTGATCGCGGGGTGGACGAGGTCGGCCAGTTCGAAGTCGTCGAAGCCGACCAGGGCGACCGGGCGCGGGTGGTCGCGCAGGACCCGGACGGCGGTGACGGTGACGCGGTTGTTGCCGGCGAAGAGGGCGGTGACCGGCTCGGGGGCGGTCAGCATGGCCGTGGCCGCGGCGCGGACCCGGTCGGGGGCGGTGGAGCCGGGGGAGACCCAGGCGTCGGCGACCGGCAGACCGGCCTCGGCCATCGCGGTGCGGTAGCCGCGCAGCCGCTCCTTGGCCGTGTGGATGCCCGGCTGGTCGCCGATGAAGCCGATCCGGCGGTGGCCGTGCGCGATGAGGTGGGCGACCGCGGCCCGGGCGCCGCCGAAGTTGTCGGAGAGGACCACGTCGGCGTCGATCCGGCCGGCCGGGCGGTCGACGAAGACGGTCGCGACGCCGGCGGCTATCTCCGGTTCGAGGTAGCGGTGGTCGTCACCGGCGGGGATGACGACCAGCCCGTCCACCCGGCGGGCGCACAGCGCCAGCACCAACTCCTGTTCGCGGGCCGGGTCTTCAGCGCTGGAGCCGTTGATCAGCAGGGCGCCGTGGCTGCGCGCGACCTCCTCCACGGCGCGGCTGAGCGGGCCGTAGAAGGGGTCGGCGAGGTCTTCGAGGACCAGGCCGATGCTGGCCGTCCGGCCCTTGCGCAGGACCCGGGCGGAGTCGTTGCGGCGGAAGCCGAGCGCGGTGATGGCCTCCTGGACGCGGCGTTCGGTGTCCGGCGTGACGCCCGGCTCGCCGTTGACGACTCTGGAGACCGTCTTGAGACCGACCCCGGCACGGGCCGCGACGTCCTTCATCGTGGGGCGGGTGCCGTAGCGATGGGAGGTGCCGCGGGCGGTCTCGGTCACGTGGGTGGTCCTGTCTGGAGGGGGCGGATGCGGTGCCGGCGCGCGGACGGACGGGGCGCGCGGCCGGACCGTCGTGTGGCGACGAGCATAGCCTCTGGACAACGTTGTCAATTATCGGAAGACTGGCGTTCTCACGCCGGGCCGGACCCCGGCCCCCCCCCGGGCCCACCAGGAGAATTCGACACCGATGCAGACGGACCTCAGCGCAGCGCTGGACATTGGCGGCACCAAGATCGCCGGCGCTCTGGTGGACGCGCAGGGCAGACTCGTCGTCCGGGCCGCCCGGCCGACCCCCGCGGACCAGGACGGCGCCACCGTGATGCGCGCGGTGGCCGAGGTCGTCCGGGAGCTGGCCGCCGGGCCGGACTGGGTGCGGGTGGCGGCCGTCGGCATCGGCAGCGCCGGCCCGGTGGACGCCGCGGCCGGCACCGTCAGCCCGGTCAACATCCCCGGGTGGCGCGACTTCCCGCTGGTCGCCGGCGTGCGGGCGCTGGTCGGGGAGCTCCCGGTGACGCTGGTCGGCGACGGGGTCGCGATGACCGCGGCGGAGCACTGGCAGGGCGCCGCGCGCGGCCACGACAACGCGCTGTGCATGGTGGTCTCCACCGGGGTCGGCGGCGGACTGGTCCTCAACGGGCGGCTGCATCCGGGGCCTTCGGGCAACGCGGGACACATCGGGCACATCAGCGTCGACCTCGACGGCGACCCGTGTCCCTGCGGTGCGCGCGGCTGTGTGGAGCGGATCGCCAGCGGCCCCAACATCGCCCGCCGGGCACTGGCCGACGGCTGGCGGCCGGGCCCCGGCGGGGACACCAGCGCCGCAGCGGTCGCCGCCGCGGCGCACGCCGGCGACCCCGTCGCGCTGCGCTCCTTCGCACGGGCCGGACGGGCGCTGGCCGCCGGGATCGCCGCCACCGCCACCCTCGTCGAGATCGACATAGCGGTCGTCGGCGGCGGGGTCGCGGGCGCCGGCGAGGTCCTGTTCGCCCCGTTGCGCTCCGCTCTGCGGGACTATGCGACGCTGTCGTTCGTCTCCGGGCTGACGGTGGTCCCCGCGCAGACGGGGACGGACGCCGGCGTGGTGGGCGCCGCCGCGGCCGCCGCACAACAGTCCCGTCTCGATGCGTACGCCCCTGCTCCATAGGGGCATCGGCGGTCCCCCTCCGCCCCGTAGTCTGGTGCCGGCCGCGCCGAGGGCCACGGCGTGGCGCCCCGGCGCCCGGACGTACCGGCCGCGGCGGGGCATGGATGCGTAACGATGGATGCGTAACGAGGGGATCGGCACGGTGACTTCGGGGGAGCACGAGCAGCGCGGGGCGGACGAGGCCGGTGCGGCGGGCGGTGCGAACGGCCCCGGACCGGCGGGCCGGGAGCCGGGCGGCGCGGCGGGCGGGGCGCCGCGGGCGGCCTCCCGCAGCGGGCCCCGGCGCGGTGCCGACGACGACCTGACCGGGCGGGTGCTGGGCGGCCGCTACCGCGTCACCGGCCGGATCGGCCGCGGCGGCATGGGCGTGGTCTGCCGGGCCGACGACCAGGTGCTGGGCCGCGAGGTCGCCCTCAAGGTCCTGCGGGCCTACACGGACGCCTCCGCTCCGGAACTCGCCGACCTGCGCACCCGGATGCAGCGCGAGGCGCGGGCCGCCGCCCGGATCCGGCACTCCGGCGTGGTGACCGTCCACGACGTCATCGAGGAGGACGGGCGCCCGGTCATCGTCATGGAGCTGGTGGACGGGCCGTCGCTGGACGACGCCGTAGGCGAGTACGGGCCGAGGGACCCCCGGGAGATCGCCCGCATCGGCGCCGCCGTGATGGACGCGCTGGCCGCCGCCCACCAGGTGGGCGTGCTGCACCGCGACGTCAAACCGGGCAACGTCCTGCTCGACCGCACCGGCCGGGTGGTGCTCACCGACTTCGGCATCGCCAGCATCGAGGCCCCCGGTGACGGCGCCACCACCAACATCACCCGCAGTGGCGAACTCGTCGGCTCCCTCGACTACTTGCCGCCCGAGCGCGCCCAGGGCATGGACCCCACCCCGGCCTCGGACATCTGGTCGCTGGGTATGACGCTGTACGCGGCGGTCGAGGGCGGCACCGCGCCGTTCCGCCGCACGTCGGTGTACTCCACGCTGACCGCGATCGTCACCGAGCCGCTGCCCGAGCCGCGCCGGGCCGGTCCGCTGACGCCCGTGCTGCACGCCCTGATGGCCAAGAACCCGGCCGACCGCCCGTCCGCCGCCGAGGCCCGCAGCATGCTCCAGGCGGTGGCGGACGGCCGCGACCCCGGTGTGACGCCTCCCGCCCCGCCGTCGGCCGCTCCGTCCGGCCTGCCGTACGCGCCTACCGCGACGGACGTGACGGCGGGGGCCGGGCCGGTGCCCGGTCCCGCGGGCGCCGGCGTGGCACCGGCCGGCCGGCTCGGCGGGCCCGGTGCCCAGGGTGGCGCCACCCCGCAGCCGCCGGCCCCGTACGCGCCGCAGGGGCCGGCCGCCCACGACCCGTCGCCCACCGCGGCCGGCTCCTCGGTGGGCGCCACCGGCCCGCATCCCTATCCGGGCCGCGCGGACGGCGACACCACCCGGCTGCCGGCCCGTCGCCGCCGGCGGGTGCTGCTGGCCGTGGCGGCCGTTCTGGCGGTGCTGGCCAGCGGCGGTGGGCTCACCTACGCGCTGGTCGGCGGCGGCTCCGGCGACCGGGACACCGCGGGCGGCCGGCAGCCGGCGGCACCGGCCGGCTCGTCGGCTGCCGGCCGGCCCAGCGTGTCCGCCGGCAAGGGCGGCGACGGCAAGGCCCTGAGCCCGTCGCCGTCCGACGCGACGACCCCCTCGGGCGACGCCTCCGCGTCCGGGAACCCCAAGCCCGGTGGCCCGGGCGGCAGTTCGGGCGGCCAGACCGGTGGAGCGGCCGCGGGCGGCGGCCAGGGTGGCACGGACGGCAGCGCCTCCGGCGGTGGAGCGCACGGCGGCACGTCGGGCGGTGCGCCCGGCGGCACGACCGGTGGCTCCGGGTCCGGTGGTGCCGGCGGCGCCAGTGGGGGCAATGGCGGCACCGGCGGCGGAGGGCAGACCCAGGGCCCGTCCTGCGTCGACGTCGGCGGCGGCAAGGCCAACTGCACCGTGTGGCGCACCGCGGCCTCGTACACCGCCTCCTTCCAGCAGGTCGGCCATCTCAACATGGGCACCAACTACTTCTACTGCCAGGCGAAACTGGGCCGTCGCGAGACGTACGGGAAGTGGACCAACGTGTGGTGGGCCAAGACCGACGACGACAGCGGCAACTCCGGCGTCTACGTCAGCGTCGTCTACCTCACCGGCGGGGCGAACGACCAGCCGGTGCCCGGGCTGCGGGTCTGCTGAACCGCGGACGGCGCGCCCCGTATGCCGGGATCCATGGGACTCCGGCATATGCGACGTACCGCCCCGCCTCCGGTCGGCCGGACGCCGTGCGCGGGTGGGGGTTTCGGTGCTGGAGGGGCGGGGGAGCGCTTGTTTGCCGGGACTTCGCGGCGGGGGAAGCGGACCGGCATCCTCCGTGCGGTGTGTTCCAGAGGCGGTGCTCCCGGCCCTGCGCGCGGCCCGTGATCCCGCGCGTTTCCGTGGCAGGGTGTTGCGGGCAACTCACCTGGGTCTAGGGAAGAGGGGAAACCGTGATCGTCTGGCTGAACGGCACGTTCGGTGCGGGCAAGACCACTGCGGCTCATGAACTGCTCGACCTGCTTCCCGGAAGCACGCTCTACGACCCCGAACTCCTCGGCAGCGGGCTGCGGTTGATGCTGCCGGCCAAGCGGTTCGAGGAGGTGGACGACTACCAGGACCTGCCGTCCTGGCGGCGCATGGTGGTGGACACCGCGGCCGCGCTGCTCACCGAGGTGCCGGGCCCGCTGATCACGCCGATGACGCTGCTGCGCCAGGAGTACCGCGACGAGATCTTCGGCTCCCTCGCCGCCCGCCGGATTCCGGTCCGGCATGTTCTGCTCCATGCGGAGGAAACGATCCTGCGCGAGCGGATATCCCGCCGCGAGGAAACCCCCGGCGACCCGGAGGGCAGCGCCGCCGTCCGCCGCTGGTGCCTGGCGCACCTCGGGCCCTACGCCCGGGCGCTGGACTGGCTCGGGAGCGACGCGCACGTCGTGGACACCACGACACTGACACCACGTCAGACCGCCGAGCGGGTCGCCGAGGCCGTCCGCACCGGAGCCGGCGCCTGCGACATCGTGCAGACCCCCGAACCCACCGCGGAGACCCTCGCCGCCGGCGTGCTCCTCTTCGACGACCGGGACCGCGTGCTGCTGGTCGATCCGACGTACAAGCCCGGCTGGGAGTTCCCCGGCGGCATAGTGGAACCGGGCGAGCCACCCGCTCGCGCGGGCGTGCGCGAGGTCGCCGAGGAACTCGGCATCCAACTCCCGTGCACCCCAAGGCTGTTGGTCCTCGACTGGGAGGCACCCAAGCCGCCCGGCTTCGGCGGCCTCCGCCTCCTCTTCGACGGCGGAACCCTCACCGAGGAGCGCATCCGTGACCTCCTCCTCCCCGGCTCCGAACTCCGCGCCTGGCGCTTCGTCACGGAGTCCGAGGCGGAGTCGATGCTGCCGCCGGTACGGTGGAACCGACTGCGGTGGGCGCTTCGCGCCCGGGAGCGGGGGTTTCCGCTGCACCTTGAGGCCGGGGTTCCCTTGGGGTAGCCCCACGTTGTCGGCTTTCCCGCCGTAGGGGTTCGCCGCGCTTTGCGCCTGGCGGCGCGTTTCGCCGGCCCGCTTCGCGGGATTGTTGTCCGCTGCGCGGGGCTGTCGGGTGCGGTGACGGGCCTCCGGGGCAGGGGTGTGCCGGACTGCTGTCGCTTTACGTCCGGCACACCCCTGCCCCTCCGACCCGTCCCCTCCCGTGGGTTGGGTGGAGACCAGGTGCGTTGGGGCGCATGTCCGGTGGGCTCCTGCGGCCTCCGGACTGATGGGTGACCGTCTGCTGACGCGTGGCGCCGACTTCATGCGTGCCCGTCAGAGGACCACTGAGGTCAGCCCCCACCCACCGTCTTTATGACCACCCACGGGAGGGGACGGGTCGGAGGGGGTGGTGTGTCGGACGTAAAGCGAAGCAGTCCGACACACCACCCCCGGAGGCCCGTCACCGCACCCAACAGCCCCGCGCAGCGGAACAAGAATGCGCCGCAGGCGCAACAGGCAAGCGGCAAACCCCGGCGGAACGCCGGCTACGTGGGGATCAGCCCCGCTTCGCGAACCGCCGGAGGAAGAGCGCCTCGGCCAACGAGAGCCTCCGGAGCTCATCCGGACAAACGCTTTCGTTGACGGCGTGAATCTGCGCCTCCGGCTCGCTGAGCCCGATCAGCAGAATCTCCGCATCGGGATACAGCGCGGTCAGCGTGTTGCAGAGGGGGATCGAGCCGCCCATGCCGGACGTCTGCATCTCCTGGCCGTCGTACGCCTCGCGCAGCGCCTCGGCCATGGCGGCGTACGCCGGGCTGCTGGTGTCCGCGCGGAACGGCTGGCCCTGGCCGACCTGTTCGGCCGTGACCCGGGCGCCCCAGGGGGCGGCGCCCTCCAGGTGGGCGGTGAGCAGCTTGGTGGCCTCGGCGGCGTCGGTGCCCGGCGGCACCCGCAGGCTCACCAGGGCGCGCGCCGAGGCGTGTACGGACGGGGTGGCGCCGACCACCGGCGGGCAGTCGATGCCGAGGACCGTCACGGCGGGGCGGGCCCAGAGGCGGTCCGCGACGGTGCCGGTGCCGAGGAGTCCGACGCCGTCCAGGACCTTGGCGTCCTTGCGGAAGTCCTCCTCCGAGTACTGCAGGCCCTCCCAGGCGCCGTCCGTGGTCAGCCCGCGCACGGTCGTCGAACCGTCCTCGGCACGCAGCGAGTCCAGGATCCGGATCAGCGCGGCCAGCGCGTCCGGGGCCGCGCCGCCGAACTGGCCGGAGTGCAGGTTGCCCGCCAGGGTGTCGACCCGGACCTGCACCATCGTCATGCCGCGCAGCGTCGCGGTGACCGTCGGCAGGCCGGCCCGGAAGTTGCCGGCGTCGCCGATGATGATGGCGTCGGCGGCCAGCAGCTCGGGGTGTGCCTCGGCGTAGCGCTCCAGGCCGCCGGTGCCCTGCTCCTCCGAACCCTCGGCGATCACCTTGATGTTGACCGGGACGCCGCCGTGCTCCTTGAGGGCCCGCAGCGCGGTCAGGTGCATGATCACGCCGCCCTTGCAGTCCGCGGTGCCGCGCCCGTACCAGCGGCCGTCGCGCTCGGTCAGCTCGAACGGCGGGGAGTCCCAGGCGGCCTCGTCCAGCGGCGGCTGGACGTCGTAGTGCGCGTACAGCAGGACGGTCGGCGCGCCGGCCGGGCCGGGGAGGTGGCCGTAGACGGACTGGGTGCCGTCGGGGGTGTCCAGCAGCGCCACGTCCTGGAAGCCCTCGGCTCGCAGTGCGTCGGCGACCCAGCGGGCGGCGCCCTCGCTCTCGCTCTTGGGGAACTGCGCGAAGTCGGCGACCGACTTGAAGGCCACCAGCTCGGTGAGCTCTGCCCTGGCGCGCGGTTGCAGCGCGGCGACGGTCTGGGCGAGCGGGCTGTCGGACATGGAACGCTCCTTGTGGGCGCGACGGCGGGTAGGCGCGGCACGTCCGGCGGGGTTGGCCGGGCGGGCCGGACGTACGGGTGTGCGTACCACCGATCTTCCCACAGGCGGTCCGGCGGGAGGCGGCCCGTAGGATGCGGGGCGGTACGCGCAGCCAGGCATCGGACGGGAGCGGAAGCACAGGTGAGCAGCGAGCAGGCAGCCGAGGGCGAGCAGCAGGTGTGGGACGTCGTGGTGGTGGGCGCGGGGCCCGCGGGCGCCTCGGCGGCACACGCCGCGGCGTGTACGGGACGCCGGGTGCTGCTCCTGGAGAAGGCCGAAATCCCCCGCTACAAGACCTGCGGCGGCGGCATCATCGGCCCGTCCCGGGACTCCCTGCCGCCCGGTTTCGAACTTCCGCTGCGCGACCGGGTGCACGCCGTCACGTTCACGCTCAACGGCAAGCTGACCCGCACCCGTCGCGCCAAGAACACGCTCTTCGGGCTGATCAACCGCCCCGAGTTCGACGCCGCGCTGGTGGAGTCCGCCAAGGACGCCGGTGCGCGGGTGCGGACCGGCGTCACCGTCTCGCGGGTCGAGCAGCACGGCGGCAACGTCCCCGACCGGCGGACCGTCGCGGTGGTGCTCGGTGACGGCGAGGTGGTGCTGGCGCGCGCCGTGGTCGGCGCGGACGGCAGCGCGAGCCGGATAGGCGCGCACGTCGGCGTCAAGGTCGGCCAGGTCGACCTCGGGCTGGAGGCCGAGATCCCGGTGCCGGCGACGGTCGCCGAGGACTGGGCGGGCCGGGTGCTGCTCGACTGGGGTCCGCTGCCGGGCAGTTACGGCTGGGTCTTCCCCAAGGGGGACACCCTCACCGTCGGCGTGATCTCCGCCCGGGGCGAGGGTGCGGCCACCAAGCGCTATCTGGACGACTTCATCGGCCGGCTCGGCCTGGCCGGTTTCGAGCCGCGGATCTCCTCCGGGCACCTGACCCGCTGCCGTACCGACGACTCCCCGCTCTCCCGCGGCCGGGTGCTGGTCTGCGGCGACGCGGCCGGCCTGCTGGAGCCCTGGACCCGTGAGGGCATCTCGTTCGCGCTGCGTTCCGGGCGGCTGGCGGGCGAGTGGGCGGTGCGGATCTCCGAGGCGCACGACGCGGTCGACGCCCGCCGCCAGGCCCTGAACTACGCCTTCGCGATCAAGGCCGGGCTGGGTGTGGAGATGGGGGTCGGCCGGCGGATGCTGGCCGCTTTCGCGCGCCGCCCGGGGATGTTCCATGCCGCGCTGACCGGATTCCGGCCCGCGTGGCGGGCGTTCGCGAAGATCACCCGCGGTACGGCCACGCTCGCCGAACTGGTGCGTACGCATCCGATCGCCCGGCGCGCACTGGACGCCTTCGACCGGACGGAGGCGGCCCGGGAGACCCCGCCCGCCGCCCGTCCGGCGGAGATCGGCGACCCGGAGCCGGCGGCCGAACGGCGGTGATGCGCCCGGCGGCGCCGGAGTCCGGCGGCCGGCTGCCCTGGTGCTCGACGCTGGCGCCCGCGACCGTGCCCAACTGGTCGCCCTGGCCTACGAGTCGGGCCTGGTCCGCCCCGGCCGGCTGGGCTGAGGCCGGCAGCGGGTGCGGGGACGGGCGCTGTCTCCACCTGGCCGTGCGGCGACGTGCAGCGACGTGCGGTCGGGCGGAGCGGGGCGGGGAGGGAGTGTCTCTGACTCGGCATCCCGGCACCGGCACCGGCACACGCCGCGCACGGTACAGCGGCGCCCGCCCGCCCGGTCCCCGCCCCGCCTCTGCCCCTACCGCCCGTCACGGCCGACCGATCAGCGCAGATCAGTACGCCGGCGCAGCCCAGCACAGCCCAGCGCGAAGCAAGTACCGGGCGCACAGACCCGTACAGACCCGTACGACGGATCAGATGGCGCCGCGCTCCTGCCACAGCTTCGGCAGGGACGGGTCGCCGGAGACCTTCAGACCGTCCCACGGCAGGCGGTTCCACAGCGCGAGATACAGCTCCTCGGCCGGGCCCTCGATCGTGCAGTCGGGCGTGTCCCCGGCCGCTGCGGGCGTCCGCACCGTGCGCGGCGGTGCGTCGGGGGTGAGGTGCACCGTCCAGTCGGCGTCGGGGGTGTCGGTGGCGCGCAGCCGCAGGCTCCGGGGTGCGTCCGGGCGCACTCGGCTGCGGTCGCCGGCGTGGAAGCCCGCCAGTATCTCGTCGACGCCGTCGGCGGCGAAGCGCGCCGGCAGCGGCGTGAGCGGGACGCCGGCCGCCTGCTGGGCGTCGGCGCGGTGCACCGACGTCTCATGGGCCTGCCGGCGCGCCCAGAAGGCGAGCGGGGACGGCGCGGGCAGGAACGTCCACGTCCGCAGGTCCGCTGGCGCGGTGTGCAGTGCCAGGACCAGGCGGTGATGGCCCTCGCGCAGCCAGGGCACCAGCTCGTCGTCCGCCGGCAGCGGGTCCTCCGGGAACGGCTTCCGCTGCTCCTGGGGGTCGGTCACGTACCCCGCGGCCCAGCGGTGGACCCGCCCTATGTGGTGCACCAGATCGCGCATCCGCCACTCGGGGCACGACGGCACCGGGGCGTCGGGTCCGGCCTCGTCGGCGGCGTCCGCGAGCAGCCCGCCGTCCAGCCGAAGGGTTTCGACGAACTCAGTGATCTCCATGCGTCCGAGTGTGCCAGCCACCACTGACAACCGCCCCCGCCGGGTCGCCCGCCCCCGACCTGGCACCCCCGCCCCTTCACCGACATGACCTCAACCGCACCCCAACCGGACAGCAATCGGCCGTCAATCGATCTCAACCGCACATCAACCGGACAGGGGGCTCGGGTCCGCGGCCGGCAACGCGCGTTCGGGCGGCGGAGGTTGGGGCCCCAGGGGTGCTCGGCCGCCGGAGGGGACCGCACGCGGTGTGCCCCGCGCGGGGCGCCTGCGCGGAGCCGTCCATGACGAAGAACGCGGTGAGCGCGGCGCGCATCCGGCCAGGTCTCGGGGCGACGCGCACGCCCGGCGCGCCGGTACGCGCCCCGAGCGGGACGTCCCCCGCCCCGCTATACGGCGATATCGCGGATTTCGAGGCTGGAGGGGAAATGGGCCCGATTACGGGGCAAGGCCGTGCTTATTTTGTTTAGCGTCGGCACAAAGCCAGAATAGAGGCGTGACCCAGACTCGGACAACCAGGCTGGAGCGGGGCCGCAGCGCCCTCGGACCCGCACTGGAGCTCGTACACACCGGACGCGCCCCCACTCGCGCCGTCCTGACCACCGAACTCGGCGTGACCCGCGCGACCGCGGGGGCGGTGGCCGCCGAGCTCGAAGCGCTCGGCCTGATCACCGTCGACTCCCGGCCGCACGCCTCCGCGGGCTCGCAGGGACGGCCCTCGCACCGGTTGTCCGTCAACGAGAACGGCCCCGTCGTGCTCGCCGCGCAGATCCACGCCGACGGCTACCGCGCCGCCCTGGTCGGCCTCGGCGGCCGGATCGTCGCCACCACGCCCAGCTGCGGCATCATCCCCGCGGACCCGGCGCACGTCCTGGCCGATGTGGTCGAGGCCGGCGCCGCCCTGCTGCACGAGACCGGCCGGCGCTGTCTGGGCGCGGGCCTCGCGGTGCCCTCCGCGGTCGCCGAACCGGACGGGGAGGCGCTCAACCCGCTCCACCTGGCCTGGCCTTCGGGCGCCCCGGTCCGCGAACTCTTCCTGCGCGCGCTGGCCGACGCCGGCATCCCCGGCGTCACCGAGAAGATCGGCTTCACCGGCAACGATGTCAACCTCGGCGCGCTCGCCGAACACCGCCACGGCGCCGGCCGCGGCGCCCGCCACCTGCTCTGCGTCGCCTCCGGCCACCGGGGCGTCGGCGGGGCGCTGGTGCTCGACGGCCGCCTGCACAGCGGAAGTTCGGGCCTCGCCCTGGAGGTCGGGCACCTCACCGTCAACCCCGAGGGCGCGCCCTGCCACTGCGGCAGCCGCGGCTGCCTGGACGTCGAGGCCGACCCGCTCGCCTTCCTCGTCGCCGCCGGCCGGGAACCGGGGCCGGAGGTCTCGCTCGTCCACCAGGCCGGCGAACTCCTCCGCAACGAGTACGCCGACCCGGGCGTACGCGCCGCCGCCGACCTGCTCATCGACCGGCTCGGCCTGGGCCTCGCCGGCCTGGTCAACATCCTCAACCCGGACCGCATCATCCTCGGCGGCCTGCACCGCGCGCTCGTCGAGGCCGACCCGGAACGACTGCGCGCGGTGGTCGCCGAGCGGAGCCTGTGGGGACGCAGCGGTGGGGTTCCGATCCTTCCCTGCAGCCTGGATCACAACAGCCTTGTGGGGGCTGCGGAGTTGGCCTGGCAGCCCATTCTTGACGACCCGTTGGTCATTGTCCCCTGACGGTTCGCTGCGCTTGGCTTTTCTTCCCACGTAGCCGGCTTTCCCGCCGTAGGGGTTCGCCTTTTTGCGCCTGCGGCGCTTTGCTTTTGTCCGCTGCGCGGGGCTGTCGGGTGCGGTGGCGGGCCTCCGGGGCAGGGGGTGTGTCCGGACTGCTGTCGCTTTACGTCCGGACACACCCCCTGCCCCGGAGGCCCGCCACCTCCCGTTGGGGGTCGGATTTCAGGTGAGTTGGGGTTCCTGCCCGGTGGGCCGGTGCAGCCCCCGGACTGATGCGTGACCGGCAATTCCCAACTGATGAGCGACCCGCACGGGACCACTCACGCACGCCCCCACCCACCGTCTTCCATGACCACCCACGGGAGGGGACGGGTCGGAGGGGTAGGGGTGTTCCGGACGTAAAGCGAAGCAGTCCGGAACACCCCTACCCCGGAGGCCCGGCACCGCACCCAACAGCCCCGCGCAGCGGACAAGCAATGCGCCGCAGGCGCAAAGAACAGGAACCCGCACGGCGGGAAAGCCGGCTACGTGGGATTCACGGCCATTCGGCCGAAAACGCTCGGGAGGGGTTCGCGACAAACATCCCCCGCACCGCCGTCGCCCCCACGGCCGCCTCCAGGCGCGGCCGTAGCCTGCGCAGCAGATACCGCAGGCCGGGGCCGCCGTTGACCGCGCGGGCGGCGGCCGTCGTGGTGTCGCCGCCGAGCAGGATCCGGTCGGCGAAGCCGGCGTCGCACAGGGCCGCGACCGCGTCCGGCATCCGCCAGTCCGTGGGGTGGTTGGCGCGCGACGGCCCGTCGAAGGCGAGGTACGCGCCGGACTCGGCGGCCATCCGGTGCACCGTGAAGTCGGGCGAACGGTTGAGATGGCCGAGGATCACCCGGTCCGGCGGGACCGCCAACCGGTCGCACAGCAGGTCGAGGACGTCCAGCGCGCCGGTGCCCAGCTCCAGGTGGACGCCGATGGGCGCGCCGGTCGCCCGGTGGGCCTCGGCGGCGGCCGTCATGGTGTAGCGGGCGTGCCGGTCCAGCCCATGGAAGCCGCCGGCCACCTTGATCATGCCGGCCCGCGGCCGGGGCTCCGCGGAATCCACGGCGTCGGCGTCGCCGCCGTCGGCACCGAGGGCGCGCGTGGCGCCCATCCCCTCCGTCAGCTCGGTGACGAACAGCGTGGCCAGGTCGGCCGAGGCCGCCAGCCCGTCCAGGATGTCGGAGCGATAGTGCGCTGCTTGGTGGAGCCCGGTCGCGGCGACGATCGTGACGCCCGACTCCCGGGCCAGTCGCGGGAGTTCGGCCGCGTGCCGTCCCATGCCGTACGGCGTCCACTGGATCACGGACGCCCCGCCGGCGTCCCGGAAGGCGCGCAGTTCGGCGGCGGCCGCGTCGGCGTCGGCGAGCTCGTGGCCCGGAAGCCGGGGGCTGCTCATGAAGAGGTGGTCGTGGGCGTCGCAGACGCCGAGCCGGTCGGGGGCGATGTCGCCCAGGACCGTGCGGACGGTGGGGCCGGGCGCGGCCGCGGGGCCCGGGGTCACCACTGCCGCCCGGCGCCCAGACGGCCGACGCCAGGGGTGGACAGGTGCAGTACCTGGAAGCGCTCCCCGGCGGCGGATTCCGGGGCGGCGTCCGCCCACAGGGTGAAGTGGAGCAGCTCCCAGCGTCGGGGATCGAGGCTCAGGGCGGTGGTGTGCACCCCGTCGGTGGTCGCCAGTTTCTCGTGCGTGGCGAGGGCGTCCTCGATGACGGTCGCGAGGTCGGCGCCCCCGGGGACGGGCACGGCGTGCCGGGTGAAAGAGGCGGGGAGGCGGGCGGCCGCGGGGCCCGGACGGTGGTACAGGCCCTGCCAGTTGCGGACCGCCGGACGCCCGAAGTCCCGGACCACACCGCGGAAGCCGTCGCCGAGCAGGAAGCGGTTCATCGCTTCCTGCTCGGCCCAGAGGTAGAACGGCGCGTACTCGTTGACCGGCGAGCCGTCCGTGCCGCGCTCCCGGATGCCGTACGCCTTGAGGCCGAGGCCGTCGAAGTCGTCCAGGAGGTGGCCCCTGGTCTTCACCCGGCGCCGGATGATCTCCATGTCGTAGTCGGCGGGCAGGGGGACGCTGTATTGCATGGCGTGCATCGGGGGCTCCGTAGGGGAGAGGAGGGGAGGCGAGGGGAGCGGCGTCGGTCAGGGGGCGGCCGGGGCCTTCCCACGGGCCGGGGGCGGGGTCGGTGCCGGAGTGGACTGCGCGGCCAGCAGCGCCAACAGGCCGTGTACGGCGGCGTCGAAGGGGGCGGGGTCCTCGGCCGCCCGGGCCAGGACATAGCCGCCCTGGACGACCGCGGCGACGCTGGCCGCGGTGGCCGACGGGTCGAGGGCGGCGGCCAGTTCGCCGCGCCGCTGTCCCTCGGTGAGCACCTCGGCGATCCGCTGCCGGAGCCAGCCGAACATCTCGTCCAGCGGCGCCCGGAGTTCGGGGTCCTGCACCACGTCGCGGTCCTGCGTCATCCGCCCGATCGGGCAGCCGCGCAGCACCTGTCGCTCCCGGAGCAGGTAGGCGGCGACGCGGTCGTACGCCGTGCCGGGAGCCGAGAGGATCTCGTCGGCCGCCGCCCGCATGCCGTCCGCGGTGCGCCGGATCGCCGCCAGCGCGAGATCGGACTTGCCCGCGAAGTGGTGGTACATGCTGCCCTGGCCGACGCCCGCGCGCTCCAGGATCGCCTTGGGGCTGGTGCCCACGTAGCCGCGCTCCCACAGGAGTTCCTGGGTGCTGGTGACGAGCCGTTCCTGGGTGCTGCCGGCCGGGGGAGCGCCGGCCGCTGTCGTCCCGCTGTCCCTGTCCCACGTGCTCTTGCTCATGCCCTGACTGTACATACCAGTAGTTACAGAGATCAAGGAGTCGCAGCAGCTGAGTTTCGTGAACGCACTGGCAGAACGCTGGTCCGGCGGCGGCCCGGGGCCGTGGGCCGTGGTCCGGTCACCGGCCCACGGGTGGTGGTGACGCCCCGGCCCCGATCACCCCCGGCCGCCTCGCGGTCAGCCGACCCGTGCGCTCCGGGGTCGGGGTCGGGAGTCCGCGCCCGCGTCCTCCAGCGGTGCGGTGTCCCAGCGGGTGTGCGGCGCGCGGGCCTCTTCGGGGGCGGCGGTCAGGGCGGGGAGGGTGAACCAGACGACCTTGCCCGGGTCGTGCGGGCGCACTCCCCAGCTCTCGCTGAGCGCCGCGATCAGCGCCAGTCCGCGGCCGGAGGTCTCCCAGCCGCCGGCGGTGCGCAGGAGCGGCAGCCGGGGGTCGAGGTCGTGCACCGAGACCGTCAACTGGTCGAGCAGTACGTGCAGTTCGACGGTGCACTGCTTGCTGGGGCGGGCGTGCCGGTGGACGTTGGCGAGGAGTTCGGTCACCCCGAGGGCGGCCGGATCGACCAGGGCGTCGAGGTGCCAGAGACGTAGTTGCGCGGAGACGAGTCTGCGCGCGTGGCCGATGCGGGCCGGGACGGCCTCTAGCTCCACCGTGCAGTGTCTGCTGGGCTGCCTGATCACGACCGCGACTCCCTGATGAGGCCGGGCGCCCCTCGTGCCGGGGAGGGGCGAAGATCGGAACCAGCGATGCCGGCTGCATCACAGTGTCACCGCTGGTGAACCCTCAGTGATACGTGTCCAGGGTCGGGCAGGCGGTGCGCCGGCGCAACCGCACCGCCGTGCCGGAGCCGGCGTTCACGCGCGTGGCCGACGGGCCGCCTCCACGGCGCGCAGGAAGCGGTCCCGGGCTCCCAGGGTCAGGGAATAGCGGTTGCCGTTGAGGATCGCGAGTGCCCGGTCGCGGGCCGCGAACAGCGGCTTGTGGGCCTCCACCGCGCCGAGCGGCGCGCTGTCGATCTCCCTGCCGTAGCTGGTCAGCAGGGACAGCCGGCCGCCGCTGATGCGGACCTGGCCCGCTCTGGTCAGGGACCGCAACGAGCGCTCGATCCGTACGCCGGTCGCGTTGTACTCCGGCTCCGCCATTCTCACCACTCCCCGATGCCGTTGGGCGGGGCCGTCCACCGCCCCCCGTAGGGAAGTTTGCCGCCACCGCGCCCGGTGCACCAGTGCCACAGGGGGCGCCAAGGCGCACAACCCCCTTTCCCCAGGGTCTTCTTGGGGCCTCTCAAAGGCATGTTTATGCAGGTGAGAAGCGTGCGCCGGGTGGTTATAGTCGAAACCGGACCGGCCTTCCGCCAGGCCCGTACACCCCCGTGAGGAGCGCGCCGGTGAGCACCGTACAACCGCCCCAGGGCCGGCCCGGAGACCCGCACGCGGCCGGCGTGACCGCCCCGTCCGCCCTGCCGACCGTCGACGTCGACCGCTCGGATCCCGACTACCGGGCGTGGCTCAAGGAAGCCGTCCGCAAGGTCCAGGCGGACGCCAACCGCACCGCCGACACCCACCTGCTGCGCTTCCCGCTGCCCGAGGAGTGGGGCATCGACCTCTACCTCAAGGACGAGTCGACGCACCCCACCGGCAGCCTCAAGCACCGGCTGGCCCGCTCGTTGTTCCTCTACGGGCTGTGCAACGGCTGGATCCGCCCGGGCAAGCCGGTGATCGAGGCGTCCAGCGGCTCCACGGCCGTCTCCGAGGCGTACTTCGCCTCGCTGATCGGGGTCCCGTTCATCGCGGTGATGCCGGCGACCACCAGCCGGGAGAAGACCCGGCTCATCGAGTTCCATGGCGGCACCTGCCACCTGGTCCGGGACCCGCGGACCGTCTACGAGGTCTCCGCGCGGCTCGCCGACGAGTCCGGCGGGCACTACATGGACCAGTTCACCTATGCCGAGCGGGCCACGGACTGGCGCGGCAACAACAACATCGCAGAATCGATTTACCAGCAGCTGCGGCTGGAGCGCTACCCCGAGCCGACCTGGATCGTCGCCACCGCCGGTACCGGCGGCACCTCCGCGACCATCGCCCGCTACGTCCACTACATGCAGTACGACACCCTGATCTGCGTCCCCGACCCGGAGAACTCCTGCTTCTTCGACGGCTGGCTCACCGGCGACGCCTCGACCGGCTGCGCCACCGCCTCCCGCATCGAGGGCATCGGCCGGCCGCGCATGGAGCCGAGCTTCGTGCCGGGGGCGATCGACCGGATGATGAAGGTGCCGGACGCGGCCAGTGTCGCCGCCGTCCGCGCGCTGGAGCGGGCCATCGGCCGCAAGGCGGGCGGCTCGACGGGCACGGGGCTGTGGAGCGCCCTGAGGATCGTCGCGGAGATGGTCGCGCAGGGCCGGACCGGATCCGTGGTGACGCTGCTGTGCGACCCGGGCGACCGCTACCTCGACAAGTACTACTCGGACGACTGGCTGGCGGAGCAGGGGCTCGACATCGCCCCCTACGCCCGGACCATCGAGCACTTCCTCGCCACCGGGTCCTGGGGCGACTGAGGCGCGGTCGGGCCGGTGGCCGGTGGCGTCCGTCCGCACCTCGGCGGCCGGCGGGCCTGGTCGCGAGTCCGTCCGTCAGCCGTCGGCGAGCCGGCGGTCCAGGGACCGCAGGGAACGGCGGAAGACGTGCGCCAGGGCCGGGCGGGCCAGCGGCATCAGCCAGCGGAAGAGCGCCGGGCCGTCCACCGCGAACGTCCACCGCACCCGCGTCCCGTCGCCGGCCGGCGTCAGCCGCCAGTCCTCCAACAGGGCCCGCAGCGCGGGGGCGTTGGTGGAGTCGACGCGGTAGGCATAGCGCGCGGCGGGCTCGGCGGCGATGATCGTCTCGTGGAAGCGGCCGCCGCCGGTGAGCCGCACCTCGCGGCCGCGGCCGTCCGGCGTCGGTGCGACCCGGGTGACCCCGGTGAACCAGTCGGCCCAGCCCGCGACGTCGTCGGCCAGCGCGGCGTAGACGGCCTTGGGCGGTGCGGCGGACTCGGCGGTGAACACCAGCCGCAGCGGCGCCGATCCGGCGAAGTCGAGCGGGACGGGACGGAGTCGTCGGGGCATGGACGCGCACCTCCTGCGGGCGGAGCCGACTGCGCCGGACACCATAGCCGGCGCAGCGTCAGCTGTCTGCGTCGTCAGCTGTCCGCGTCGGCCGCCGGCTCGCCCGCCACCACCAGCTCCGTCGGCCGGTCCGCGAACTCCGCCCGCGCCTCGGCGGACAGCCCGGCATCCGTCACCAGCACATCCACCTCGTCCAGCGCGGCGAACGAACTCAGGCCGACCGTGCCCCACTTGGTGTGGTCGGCGACCACCACCACCCGCCGCGCGGACCGCACGAAATGGCGGTTGGTCTCCGCCTCGGCGAGGTTCGGCGTGGACAGCCCCGCCTCCACCGATATGCCGTGCACCCCGAGGAAGAGCAGATCGAAGTGGAGCGACCGGATCGCGGCGTCCGCCACCGGGCCGACGAGGGTGTCCGACGGCGTGCGCATCCCGCCCGTCAGCACCACCGTCGCCGCCTCCGCGGGCGGGCGACCCTCGCCGGCGCCGGCCGCGGCCCGCTGGGCGTTGTAGAACACATCGGCCACCCGCACCGAATTCGTCACCACCGTGAGCTCCGGCACCTCCAGCAGCCGCTGGGCCAGCGCATACGCCGTGGTGCCGCCGGCCAGCGCGATCGCGCTGCCCGGTACCGCCAGCTCGGCCGCCGCCTTGGCGATCTCCGCCTTGGCGCCCGGCTCCAGCCCCGACTTCACCTCGAAACCCGGCTCGTGCGTACTGGGATCGCTCACCGGCAGGGCGCCGCCGTGCACCTTCTCGACCATGCCCTGGCGGGCCAGCGCGTCCAGATCGCGACGGACCGTCATATCCGAGACGCTCAGCCGGCGGGTCAGCTCATTGACCCGCACCCCGCCCCGCCGCCTGACCTCATCGAGGATCAGGGCCCGCCGCTGCTCCGCGAGGAGGTTCTGGTTGTCGCCCACCGCGGCCCGTCCCTTCCACCCGGCTCACCGCCCCGGGTCCTTCCGCCGGCTGTCCGCCGCCTGCGCTCTGTGCTGCTGCCGACCTTCATCCTCGCACGCGGGTCCGACAGCGGCCCCGATCCGGTACGCCGCGGCCGGGGAACCGCAACCGGCGCCCCGGGAACCGCAACCCGGGTGCGAACGCTCCCAGAAGACGGGGACAATCCGAGAAGGGGGCACAACGCACGAGCGACCACCCGCGCCCCGCACCACCCACCTCAGACCTGACACTCGCACCACCCACCTCACACCGCTCCACACTGACATCGGGGGAGAGCCAGTGGAGACCGCGGCCACACCACCGTCCGCCCGCACGCCGGAACCGAGCCCGGCGGCGGACCCGCCACCCGTCACCGCACCGCAGTCGCCGCTCGCCCTGGAGCTCCTCGTCCACGGCGTCGGCGGCACCACCCCGCAGGAGATGCTCGGCGACCCACGGGTCCAGCTGATCACCGGCGACGACACCGCCGCCTGCTACCGCCGCTCCGAGGACGCCGACGCCGAGCGGCGCCCCGGCGCCTACCGCACCCGGCCGGTGCGCGAGGCGTACTGCTGGTCCAACCTCACCTCCGGCAACGGCGCCCGCGCACTCTGGCTGATCCTGCTGCCGTTCATGGTCGCCAACCTCGCCCACTGGATGCGCCCGGCCGCCCCGCCCGACCACCGGGGCCAGCGCGTCTACGACCTCCTCGTACGGCTGCTCGCGCTGACCCTCACCATCCTGCTGGCCGCCGCGGCGTGCGAGGTCGCCCTCGACCTCAGTGCCTGGCAGTGCGCCGGCACCCCCGTCTGCGCCACCGGCAAGTCCTGGCTGGGCTTCCTCGACCCCGCGGGCGGCGGCTGGTGGAGCACCCCGGGCCGCCGCCTGGTCCTCGCCTCCGCGCTGCCCCTGGCGGTCGTCGGCTTCCTGTGGTGGCTCTCGCACCGCACCTGGAGCGCCTACGAGTCCGCCTCCCCGCCGCCGCGCCGTCCCGGCACCTCCCGCGACACCCCCGCCCACGAGCGCACCGCGCTGGGTCTCGACGGCTTCTGGTACGGCCGCCGGCTCGTCGCCCGGCTGCGCGCCGCGCACACCACGGCCGGGGTGCTGACCATCACCGCCGCCCTGCTCGTCGCCTCCCTGCGGGCCGACGACCGGGCCGGCGCCACCGCCCTGACCGCCGCCGGCCGCACCCTCACCGGCCTGGTCGTGCTGCTCGCCGCCGGCACCCTGCTCGTCGTCTGGCGCACCGCCCGCAGCGAGGCGGTCCGCGACGAGGAGTCCGACCGTCTCGCCGTCCGCGCGCTGCCCTACCTCGCGCTGGCCGTGCTCACCCTCACCGCCGGCTACGCCGCCTGGTCGCGGCCGGCGGCGCACAGCCACGGCCCGCTGCCCGGCGTCGCGGCGTTCGGCGGGATCGCCGTCCTCCAGGGCGGGTTGGTGCTGGCCCTGGCGGTGACGGCCTGGTTCCTCCAGCGCGCCGCCCGGGGCGAGGCCCGCACCGCGCTGCGCGGCATGGGCGGGCCGGCCGTCGCACTGCTGTCCTGTGCGGTCGCCGGGGTGCTGACGGGAGGTGCGGCCCAGCGGTTCGCCGACTGGATCGACGGGCCCGCCACGCCCGGCCAGGACCATGCCCCGATCCCCGGGCCGCCGGTGCTGCTGTCCTGGCAGGCGTCGGTACTGCCCGCGCTGCTCGCCGTGGTGGCCGTCGTCGCTGTCCTGGCCGGCGTCCGGGTCCTGCTGGTCCGCAAGCGGGTCGCCAAGGACGTCCCCGGCCTCTACGACCCGCGCGAGCGGCCCGACGTGCTGCGCACCGAGCGCATCGCCGGCACCATCGCCCGCGCCGGGCTCACCGACGCGGCGCCCGTCCTGGTGGCCGCGGTCGCCGCCGTCACCCTCGTCCTGGGCGCCGGCGCGGTGGCCGGGGCCTGGTTCACCGACCGGGCCCCCGGCCGCGCCACCGAGGGCGCACCGCCGTTCGTGCACGCCGCCGCCGTGGTCGCCGAGTCCCTCGGCTCCTGGCTGATGGGCGCCGGGGTGCTCCTGCTGCTCACCATGGGCCGGCGCGCCTACCGCGACCACTCCGCCCGGCGCACCATCGGCATCCTCTGGGACGTCGGCACCTTCTGGCCGCGCGCCGCACACCCCTTCGCGCCGCCCTGCTATGCCGAGCGCGCCGTCCCCGACCTGACGTGGCGGATGGCCACCTGGACCGAGCGTTACGACGGCCGGCTGGTGATCTCCGGCCACTCCCAGGGCAGTGTGCTGGCCGCGGCCGCCGTCTGGCAGCTGGACCTGGTCACCCGCAGCCGGGTCGCCCTGCTCACCTACGGCAGCCCGCTGGAACGCCTCTACGGCCGCTGGTTCCCCGCCTACTTCGGCCCGCCGGCCCTCACCGGCCTGCACCGCGAGATGGACGACTGGCGCAACCTCTGGCGCTTCACCGACCCCATCGGCGGCCCGATCCGGCTCACCTGCGAGGACGGCCGGGCGATCGACGAGGGGCCGCTGCGCGACCCGCTCGCCTTCGGCCGCACCCTCCAGAACCCGCTGCCCGCCCAGATCCTGGGCCACGGCGACTACCAGGCCGACCCCGTCTTCGACCGGGTGCGCGCCCAACTGCTCGCCCGGCTGGCCCCCGGGATACCGGCACAGCGGTCCAACCCCGCGGAAAATCAGGGGAGTTCGGGCAGGTCCTCGGCGTAGAGCAGGGTCAGGTCGTCGGTGCTCGGGTCGGTGATCCTGGCGACCCGGCCCGCGTGCCGCTCGACCATCGCCTCGAACGTCTGCCGCGCGGTGCGGCCGTTGCCGAACGAGGGCCCTTTGGGCAGCGCCGTGAAGTACTTGAGCAGCGCCTCGCCGGCCCCCTCGGCGAGGCGGTACTCGTGCTCCTCGCCCTGCTGCTCGACGATCCGCAGCAGTTCCTCCGGGGCGTAGTCACCAAACCTGATGGTCCGTGAGAAACGCGACGAGATACCGGGGTTGACCGCCAGGAACCGCGCCATCTCCGCGGTGTAGCCGGCCACGATCACCACCACCGCGTCCCGGTGGTCCTCCATCAGCTTCACCAGGGTGTCGATGGCCTCCTTGCCGAAGTCCCGCCCGGAGTCCTCGGGGGAGAGCGCGTACGCCTCGTCCACGAAGAGCACCCCGCCGCGCGCCCGGTCGAACGCCTCCTGGGTGCGGATCGCCGTCGAGCCGATGTGCTCGCCCACCAGGTCCACTCGCGACACCTCGACCAGGTGACCGCGCTCCAGCACCCCCAGGGAGTGCAGGATCTCGCCGTACAGCCGGGCCACCGTGGTCTTGCCGGTGCCGGGGGAGCCGGTGAACACCAGATGCCGCCGGACCGACGCGGCCTTGAGGCCGGCCTCCTGCCGGCGGCGCCCCACCTCGATCATGTTGATCAGGGTGCGCACCTCCCGCTTGACGCTGTCCAGCCCCACCAGGGCGTCCAGTTCGCCCAGCACCTCCTCGGAGGGGCGGCCGGGCGCCGGCGGCTGCGGCGCGGCGTCGGGGGCGGCCGGCGCCCGGCGCGGCGCCGGGACGTTGCCCAGCAGCCCGGCCGTCGCCGACGCCGGCTGCACCGTCGGTGCGGCCACCGGCGGCGCCTGCGTGGTCCGGCTCTCGTCGCTGGTGCAGTCCTCGACGGTGGGCCCGCCGCCGCTGCCGTCGCCGAACGCGTCGGCGAACTCGTAGCCGCCGCGCGCGCACCGCTCCGTACGGCACCGGGTCAGCGTCGTCCGGCAGCCGTCGATCACATGGAAGCCGAAGCCGGAGCTGCCGGTGACCCGGCAGCCGTGGAAGGCGCCCCGGCCCTCCGCCGAGACGTAGAACCCGGCTTCGGCGGGCGAAGTGACCGTGCAGCCCTCGATGGTGGGGTCCGCGCCCTTGGTGACGATCACCCCGGTCTGCGCCCCGTCGATGGTGCAGTTGGCGAGCGTGCCGCCGCTGCCGTGGTCGCGGAACCACGCACCGGTCGAGGTCTCCCGGATCCGGCAGTCGTCCAGCTGGACGGTGGCGCCGTCGCTCACCGACACCGCGGTGTTGCGGACCTGCGTGAGATCGCAGTCCACGACGTCGGCCCGGGAGCCCCGGTCCAGGACGAACAGCGCGTCGGGCACGTCGTGCAGCCGTGTGGCGTCCAGTACCGCGGTCGCGCCGTCGCTGACCCACACCGCCGGGTAGTCGCCCGTACTGTCGTGGATCTCGCAGTGGTTGGCGTCCACCCGGGTGCCCGGATCCCACACCGACAGGCCGTTGCGTCCGAAGTGCCGCACGGTGCAGCGGGTCAGCGTCAGCACCGAACGGGACCGCAGGTCCACCGCGTTCTCCGGGACGTCGTGGATGTCGCAGTCGGCGAGGGTGAGCACCGCGTCGGTGTCCAGGGTGACGCCGTCCGCGGTGGTGCGGTGCACCGTGCAGTCGGTGAGATGGCCGGCGGCCCGCCCCGCCACCTGGACGCCCGTGCCCTTGATCTCGTACAGCTCGCAGCCCACCGCCTCGACCGTGGTGCCCTCGCCGGTCAGCGACAGGCCGGCGCCCGAGGCATGGTGGATGCGGCAGTTCACCAGCCGCGGATGGGCGCCGCCGCGCACCGTCACCCCGGCCTGGCCGGCCGCCACCACCTCGCACTCCTCGAACACCCCGCCGGCGCCGTCCAGGACGCTGATGCCGACGCCGCCGGCGTTGTCGACCGTGCAGCGCCGCACCGTCGGACGGGCGCCGCCGCGCACCTCGATGCCGGCCGCGGACCGGGTCACCACGCGGAGGTCCGTCAGCTCGGGGGTGCCGTCCTCCACCAGCAGCGCCGGCGACGCCGAGTCCGTGGCCTCCAGGTGCAGGTCGTGGACGGTGGCCGAGGCTCGTATCGTCAGCGCCACCCCGTCGGCCGGCGCGATCCGCACCGAGCCGCGCGCCCCCTCCGGCCCGCGCAGCGTCACCGCCCGCTGGAGCACCAGGTTCTCCCGGTACGTCCCGGCGGGCACGGTCAGGACGTCACCGTCACCGGCGGCCTCCAGGGCGGCGGCGAGCGAACTGTACTCACCGGTGCGGCGCCGCCAACGCGACGTTCCGGAGTGCGTCACCTGGACCGAGCCCTGTGCCATGGCGGTGTCGTGTCCCCACTTCGTGCGGCGGATGTCGGCCCGGCAGCCATGGGTGAAGCGGGAGGTCCGCTTCCGGTCTGCGAGGCCCCAGCCGAGAGGCCGGAGGCACCACCGTAGCGCGCCCGGGGGGCGGCAGTTGACACGGTCCGCAGCCTGGTCAGCCGCTCCTCAACTCCCGGCGCCGGCCCGGCCCCAGTCCTGCCCGGCGCCTGCCCGGGCCGCGTCCCAGCGGCCGAACCGACGTGCCATCAGCTGCCGTACGGCCAGCCGCCGGCCGCCCTAGACGAGCCAGCCGGCCGCGGCGCGGCCACCTCTCCGCCCCGCGGTCCGCGGCCCGAGACCGCCCACACCAATGCCCGTATCGCCCGCATCGTGCCCCCTCTCGTATCCGTGGATACCGCATGCCGGGGCTCCGCTGCGCGGGTTCCACGCAAAGAGGGCCGCGTTACGCGGCGGGCACCGCGGACGAGGCGGAGACACTCCCGCCCCGGTCGGCCCACCCGCCCCGAACGCCCCTGACAGTGCGCCCGGTTGGCGGCCTCGCGGCGCACCCGCCGCCCGCCCCGCCCGAGGCCGGTTCCCGTGCCGGACGGCCGGGCCGTCAGCGCAGCCGGACCGCCACCGTCACCACCGCGCCCCGCTCGCCCGCCGTGCCCGTGCCGGACCCGACCGCGAACCGGTCCGCCACCAGCCGCGCCAGCCACAGCCCCCGCCCCTTGGGCGCGCCGTCCAGGCCCGGCAGCAGCTCAGGGATCACCGTCTCGCTGAAGCCGGGGCCGGCGTCGCTGATCCGGCACTCCAGCTCGTCCCCCACCCGCCGCAGCACCAGCCGCCCCGCGCCGCCGGCGTGCTCCACGGCGTTCCCGGCGATCTCGTCGACCGCGAGCACGAACTCCCCGCGCCGCGGCTCGTTCAGCCCCTCCCGGGCGGCGCACTCCTCGACCAGGAGCCGCAGCTGCGGCAGCAGCCGCGCGGTGAAGCGCCGCTGCAGCAGCCGGCGCCCGGCCTCCTCCACCGGCTCCTTCGCCCGACCGTGACCGGCCGGTTCCGGATTCAGCACGGCCGTACCACCTCCCTCGGCGCCCGCCGCGGCACCGCCTCGGCGCCCGGCCGCCGCAGCATCCGCTGCTGCCCGCGGCCGCAGCGCGATTCGACCAGATCGTGTCCCGTGGCGCCCCGGGCCGGCGTGCTCTTCGACGAGCGGACGAACGCGGTCCGATGGGCGGTGTCCGCCTCGCCGACGAAGCGCAGCGCCCCGCCCGGCCCGCGCACCGTCCGCGGACCGCTCAGCCGCTCCGGCACGGCCCGCGGACGCGACCGCTCCCTCGCGGCCACCCTCGCCGGGTCGAGCCGCCGGCGGTCGTACGCGCAGTGCCCGGTGTACGGCCGCCGCCCGGTGTGCTCCTCGGCCGTCGCCCGGTCGGTGGCCGCGCGCAGCTGCCCCGGCTGCCGGGCGGCCGTGAACTCGGCGTCCGGCCCGATGAGTTCCCGCACGCCGGTGACCACCAGCCGGCCGCGCTCGCGCGCCCGTACCGTGCTGCGGCTGGGGAAGCCGATCCGGGCCGGTACCTCTTCCTCCGGTTCCTCCGGCACGTCCGCCCGGCGGACCTCGTCGTCGCCGTGGCCCGCGAAGGTGTGGTCCCCGGGGCGCAGGCGCCGGACGGGGATGAGGGGGCCGCTCACGGCATCCCTGGCAGGCATCGGCACAGCAGCTCTCTGTCTCCCCCCGCGGCCGGTCCCGTCGGCGGCGCTGAGCGCTCACTGTAGGCAGCCGCCGACCGGCCCGCAACGAGGGCGGCGGCGGCCGCGTGCGGCCGTCAGCCGAGTATCTCGAACGGGTCGCCGACGCGGAGCGTGCCCGCACCACGGGGGATCAGATTCTGGCCGAACACCAGTTGGCCGCCGAAGCGGCGGTGGCGGGCGAGGGTCCGCAGCGGCTCCTTGCCGCGCTCGGCGGTGCGCTGGTCGATGGTGGTCACCACGCAGCGCCCGCTGGGCAGGGCCACCTGGAACTCCACCTCGCCGATCCGCACCCGTCGCCAGTCGTCCTCCGCCCAGGGCGCCGTACCGGCGATCACCACATTGGGCCGGAAACGGCTCATCGGAAGGGGCCCCTCGTCGGCGTGGTCGCCCTGCGCGATGAGGGAGTTGAGGGCGTCGAGCGACGAGGCGGTGGTCAGCAGCAGCGGATAGGCGTCGGCGAAGCTGACGGTGTCGCCGGGCTCGCTGTAGTGGGGGTCCACGGGGCGGCGCATCTCCGGGGCGTCCATGTGCAGCAGCCGGCACTCGACGCCCAGGAAGCCCTGGCACCAGGCGGCCGCCTCGGGGCCCGCGGGCACCGCCTCGACGACGTCGTCGAAGACCTGGACCGGGACCGTGCCCAGCGGCTCGGGCACCTCGACCACCAGCGGCGGCATCCCGGGCGCGGTCAGCCGCAGGGTGCCGCCGGGCAGCGGCTCGGCACGGGCTAACGCCAGCCTCTGCTGCTGGCGTTGGGTGATCTGCCGGCCCGCGGCGTCGGCGACCAGCCACCGCCGGTCCCCGGCGAGCCCCCACGGCTCGACGACCGCATCGCCGGGATCGGCCCCCGCAAGTCCCTTGACCGGATAGATGTGCAGCGACTGGATCTGTGGCCTTGACATGGCCCCATCCTGCCAGCCGCTTCGCACATCTGGTCGAGCGGGCGGTTCAGTACCCGCGCGGCGGATACTGGCGGCCGTACCCCGGCTCGTCGAACGGTGAGACGGGCCGCGGCGCGACCGGGGCGGCCGGACGCATCGCCTCGTACCCCGTGCCCATGCCCGGTGCCGGGCGCTGGTGCTGCTGCGGGGGCTGGTAGCCGCGATGGCCCGCCTGCTGCGGGATGTACGGCGCCGGGGTGTGCTGCAGCGGGGCGGCCGGCTGCGGCACGGCGCCCGGATACCCGTGGCCGTGCGCGGGCGCGGACGGCGCGGAGGGCAGCGCGGGCAGGGCCGGCAGCGAGGAACCGGTCTCCCAGGGGGACGGGTTCACCCGGATCGGGGCGATCTGCGGCGTACCCCGCTCTGCGACGAGGCTGTCGTAGATGGGGGTGTCGGGGAAGGAGGGCGATGCGTAGTAGCCGCCGCTGTAAGTGGAGCGGGGGGAGGTCATGCCTCATAAGTTAAGCCCACGATGTGTCGATTGGGGAGCCTGACAAGAGGGTTGTTTTACGGGTTCGGAGAGGTCCTGGGTCCGCAATGTGAGCGAACTTGTGAAAATCGGTCGCGATCGCCCGTAGGGATCGTGTAAAGACCTCGCTTCCAGCGGATGAACAGGGGGCGTTCGGGGCGTTCCCGGCCAAGTGGGTTGGTGACGGCCACGGCTGATGGGGTACGAGGACTCACGACGAGGGGACGGCGCGGCGATGTCGATGCGCAAGCCCGCCGCCCGTGTCCCGTCGGCCGCCGTTGCCGGCCGGTCAACCGGTGGCGTCAATTCCGCGCCGCCCGGCCAGGCTGCCCCGGGCCCCGGGCCCCGTTCCCGTCCGCCTGACGAAAGCCACCGTCACGAAGGACGCCCCGGCCGTCTCGTTGACGAAGCGGGAGACGAAGCGGAGGGCCTCCGGCGTGCTGCGGGGCCGGTTCGACGGGAAGTGGCCGCTCTCGACCGGAAGTGACCGCTCAGGGCGCGCCGTAGGTGCGGCCCTTCCATGCGGCGCCGCGCCCCCGGTGGTGCTGCACGGCCGAGTCCACGGTCATCAGGAGGTAGAGCAGCGCGGTGAACGGGAGCAGCGGTGCCGCCCAGGGCGGCTGCCGGTAGTGGCGCAGCATCGGCAGATACGTCCCGCACATCACCGCCCAGGCCGCGCCGCCCAGGCCCGCGGCCACCGGGTCGCCGGCCGCGAGACCGGCCAGCAGGGCGGCCGGCGGCACCAGGTAGACCAGCGCCAGCCCCAGGACCGTGCCCAGCAGGAGCGGCGGCCGGTGGCGGAGTTGGGCGTAGGCGCTGCGGGAGACCATCCGCCACAGTTCCGCCAGCCGCGGGTACGGGCGCACGCTGCGCACCCGGTCCGCCAGCCCCAGCCAGATGCGTCCGCCGGAGCGCTGCACCGCCCGCGCCAGCGACACATCGTCGATCACCGCGTGCCGGATCGCCTCCGGGACGCCGGCCCGCTCCGCCGCCTCCCGCCGCAGCAGGACGCAGCCGCCGGCCGCCGCCGCGGTCCGGGCGCCCCGCCGGTTGACCCACCGGAACGGGTAGAGCTGGCCGAAGAAGTACACGAAGGCCGGCACGATCAGCCGCTCCCAGCCGGTCGCCACCCGCAGCCGGGCCATCTGCGACACCAGGTCCAGCTCGTGGGACCGGGCCGCGGCCACCAACTCCCGCAGGCTGTCCGGCTCGTGGGCGATGTCGGCGTCGGTCAGCAGGAGGTACTC
Organism: Streptomyces sp. S186; assembly: GCF_051603415.1. Lineage (NCBI taxonomy): Bacteria > Bacillati > Actinomycetota > Actinomycetes > Kitasatosporales > Streptomycetaceae > Streptomyces > Streptomyces sp. S186. The sequence goes on from NZ_CP193932.1 coordinate 6,878,086, forward strand.
GGGGGCGGTGCGCTCCCGCGCCAGCGCGATGCCGTGCCGGACCGCCCACAGCTTCCCCGTCCAGCCCGGCTCCGGCTCACCGGGCGAGGCGACGGTCAGCGGCAGCCCGCCCCCGCCGGCCGCCAGCTCGCGGGCGAGCGCGCCGGTGCCGTCCGTGCTCCCGTCGTCGATCAGGAAGACCTCGGCCCGGCCGGGGTACTTCTGCGCCAGCAGCGTCGGCAGGCTCGCCGGCAGCACCGCCGCCTCGTCCCGCGCCGGGACCACCACCGCCACCGACGGCCAGCGGTCCGGATCCCGGCGGGCCGGCAGCCGGACGTCGGTCCGCCAGAAGAAGCCCTGCCCCAGCAGCAGCCAGATCCAGGCCACCAGGGACACCGCGGCGATCCACTCCATCGCGTCCACGGCCGCAGTCTGCCCCACCGGGGCCGCCGCGGGCCGGTGCCCGGCAGGGACTCGCGGCCCCCGCCCCCTTCCGGTCCTGTCCGGCCCGGTATGACAAGCAGGACGGCCCGTTGAGTAAAGTGTCCGGGTGAAGATCGCGCTGATGGACTCCGGAACCGGCCTGCTCCCGGCGGCCGCCGCCGTGCGGCGCCTGCGGCCGGACGCGGATCTGGTCCTCTCCACCGACCCCGACGGCCTGCCGTGGGGCCCGCGTACCCCCGACGACGTCACCGCGCACGCCCTGGCCGTCGCCCGGGCCGCCGCGGCGCACCGCCCGGACGCGCTGATCGTCGCCTGCAACACCGCCTCCGTGCACGCGCTGCCCGCGCTCCGTGCCGAGCTGGAGCCGGCCATCCCGGTCATCGGCACCGTCCCGGCGATCAAGCCCGCCGCGGCCGGCGGCGGCCCGGTCGCCATCTGGGCCACCCCCGCCACCACCGGCAGCCCCTATCAGCAGGACCTGATCGCCCGCTTCGCCCAGGGCGTCGCGGTCGCCGGAGTGCCCTGCCCGGGCCTCGCCGACGCCGTCGAGCAGGCCGACGAGGACGCGATCGACGCCGCGGTGGCCGCCGCCGCCGAGCGCACCCCGCGCGACATCCGGTCCGTCGTCCTCGGCTGCACCCACTACGAGCTGGTCGCCGAACGCATCCGCGCCGCCCTCCAGCAGCCCGGCACCCCGCCGCTGGTCCTGCACGGCTCCGCCGAGGCGGTCGCCGCCCAGGCACTCCGCCGGATCGGTGCCGAACCAGCCCCCGCGGCCGCCCCCACCGGCACCCTCCACGTCCTCCTCAGCGGCCGCCCGGGCACGCTCCCCGAAGTGGCCCTGGCCTACGCGGAGGGCCGGCTGCTCGCCGGCGCCGTCCCGGCCGCGCCGCGCACCGTGTGACGCGCCGCCTGCCACACGGAGCCATCCCGGGCCACAGGTTGCGAAGGCGCGTACGCTGCGTCTCATGAGGGACCACCCCCAGGAGGGGGCCGCAGCCCCCGGTGAGCACGGAAGTACCGACGGTGTACCGGCCGGTGGCCGACCGGCCGGCGGCGCGCATGCGGAGATTCCCGAGGTCTGGCACGGCCGGGCGTCCAACCGCGTCCAGTGGCTGCTGTCCTCCGTGGGCGCGGCCTGCATGGCGCTGGGCATCGGCCTCGCGGTGAACAGCACCTGGACCTCCGGGCTGGCGCCCCTGGTGATGGCCGTGGTCGGCTGTGTCGCGGCCGGGCTGCTGGTGCTCTTCGGCACCCTCGCGTTCGTCCATGTCGCGGTCCGGGTGGACGCGGACTGCCTGGAGGTGCGGTGCGGCCACATGGGCCTGCCGCGCCGCCGGATCCCGCTGGACAGCGTCGTCGACGCGGACTTCGCGCCCCGGGTCACCCCGCGCCACTGGGGCGGCTGGGGGTACCGCTGGCGGCCCGAGCAGGGCACCGCCGTGATCGTCCGCCGCGGTGAGGCGATGGTGCTCCGGCTCGGTGACGGGCGGACGTTCACGATCACCGTCGACGATGCCGAGGGCGCGGTGCGCTGCGTCCGCGAACGACTCCGGCTGCGCCGCCCGGCGTCGGCGGCCTAGGGCGTACCGCGTCCGCTCGGGTCGGGGCCGGTGATCGTCCCGTAGGGTCGGGGCATGGCGATCCCCGACTTCATCCGCGACCTCCGGGCCGACATCGGCACCAAGCTGCTGTGGCTGCCCGGGGTGACCGCGGTGGTCCTCGACGACGCCGGCCGGGTGCTGCTGGGCAGGCGGGTGGACACCGGCGGCTGGTCGGTGATCGGCGGCATCCCGGAGCCCGGTGAGCAGCCCGCCGAGACCGCGGTCCGCGAGGTGTACGAGGAGACCGCGGTCCGGGTCGTCCCCGAAGGGGTGGTCCTCGTCGAGGCCATGCCGCCGGTCCGGTATCCCAACGGCGACGAGTGCCAGTTCCTGGACGTGACACTGCGCTGCCGGGCGGTCGGCGGCGAGGCGCGGGTCAACGACGACGAGTCGCTGGAGGTCGGCTGGTTCTCCGTGGACGCCCTCCCGGAGCTGGACGACTACGCGCGCACCCGGATCGGGAAGGCGCTGGCGGGCGGGCCGACGTGGTTCCAGGGGATGGCCGTGCCGGAGGAGGCCGGCGGGACTTCGGACTCGCTCGTCCAGTAGTGACCGGTGGTCGGCCGGGGCCTACAGCTCGGTGGTCGACGGCTCCTCCATGGGGAGCGAGGACTCGTCGGGCGCGCCGGGCTCGTCCGGGGGGCCGCTGGGGCCGGGCCCCTGGCCGGAGTCCTCGGTGTGCATGGCGCGCTCGCCCTGTCGGCACTCGGTGACCCAGGTGCCGGTGGGGCCGGCGTCGTACTGGCAGGCCCAGCCCCGCACGGCCAGCGATCCCGGGTGTCCGGCCGACTGCGGCGGCGCCCGCAGGAAGAACTCCTTCATCACCGCGCGGGCCTCGTCGCAGCCCACCGTGCCGCCCGCGCCGGGGTCCGCGTAGAGGGCGACGCCGTGCGCCTTGCCCAGTGCGTCGGCGATGGCGCCGCAGCTCACCGGCTGGCCCGGGATGGTGGGGGAGCCCTGCGGCTCGGGTGCGTCGGGCGCCCCGCCCGGGCCGGACGCGGACGTGGTGGCCGGTGCCTCCTCGCGGTCCTCACCGGTCCCGCAGCCCGCGGCGGCCAGGGCGAGCAGCACAGTCGGCACGGCTATCAGCCTCCGCATGTCGGCCTCCTTGTGGCGGCGGTGCGCGGTCGGCGCGCTGTGTCGTTCGACGCTGGGGTGGTTCGACGCCAGGCGCCTGTGCGTTGGGTCGATGGCCGGGACCGCGGCGCGGCCCTTTCAGCCCTGACTTCGGCCCTGACCCATCGGACAGACCGTAGGAGGCCCGCGGGGGGCGGGGCGATCCGGGGCGGCCGTTCGGGTGAACGCGCGGTGCCCGGGGCCGGGCGCCGGGCGGTGTCCGGCGGGGCCCTGTCGTGGCGCGGCCCGCGCTGCGATCACGCGCGGATGACCGCGAAGCGCAGCTCTGATACGTCCGGTACACCTGATGTGCCTGGTGTCCCTGGTACTCCCGGCATCCTGCCGCCCGCGCCCCGAGCCCTCGGCCCGGTGGCCCTCGATCTGCGCGACCGGACAGCCCTGGTCACGGGTGCGGCCAGCGGTATGGGACGGGCCTGCGCGCGCGGCATCCCCGAGGAGCGGGTGCTGACCGGCGTCCTGCTGGCCGATGCGGCCCTCAAACGGCTCGTCGAGCCCGAGGGGGTCGCCGAGGCGGTGGCGTACCTCTGCACGCCGCAGGTGTCGTACTGGGGGCGGAGAGCCGGGAGTTCATCGAGCGGCGGGCGCGGGCCGGGTTCGTCGGGGAGTGGGCGGTGCGGGCGTTGGCCCGGCACGGCCTCGCTGACCGGCTGCTCGAACGCGCCACACCCCAGGGCGAGTTCGTGTTCCGCTTCGACGGCGGGCGGCACGCGGTACGGACCGCCCGGCTCTCGGGGCGGTGGCATTTCGTCTACGCGCAGCGGCTGTTGGTCGGCGATCTTCTCGCCGCGTACGACGCGGACCGGGGGCCGGTCCGTGAAGACGACCGGTGAAGTCGGCCGTACGGTGGTGGTCCGCCAGCGGCCGGGTGCGGGGCGCGGAAGCGGCGCGCTCGGCCGCTGTACGGGCGTGTCAGGCGGTCGCGTAGACGCGGCGGTCGAATTCGGCGATCTGGGCGTCGTTGAGCGTCTTGGCCAGGTTGGCCTCGGTGATCATGCCCACCAGTTGGTGACCGCCCTTGACGTCGATCACCGGGAGGCGCTTGATCCGGTGCGTTTCCATGGCGCGCAGGACATCGCTGGCGTCCGCGTCGGCGTCGATCCAGTGGACCTTGCTCTGCATGCTTCCGGCCTGCACCGTCGCCGGGTCGATGCCCTCGGCACAGCACTTGATGACGATGTCACGGTCGGTGATCATCCCCGTCAGCTTGTTGTTGTCACCGCAAATCGGCAACGCGCCGACCTTCAGGTCACGCATCATCTGTGCTGCGTCCTTCAACGACTGGTGCGCGCCGACGCATTGCACTCCGCCGGTCATGATGTCCCGGGCTCGCAGGTTGCCGGCCATGATTCCTCCCGCTGTCACAGGGTTCTTCTCAGGGCTTCTCCGGAGTGTTCGTCGCATGGCGTCCGCATGGTCCGCGGGGCGCCCACACTTCGATGACACCACGAATGGCGCAAGGTCGCTTCCGGGGCCGGGACGCCGTCGGCCGGCCCGAAATCCGGCTGCCGTACGGGCGGGAGACCGCTGCCGCCGCACCTGCTGCCGCACCGAGGAAACGGGCATATCGTGCATAGTGTGGTAGGGCTCCGGGGGGTCGGACAAGGCTATCCGCGGGGACACCTCCCCGCTGGGCCGGGCCCGACTCCGCGCTCCACAGCGCTCCGTGAATCCGCTGGATCCGCCCGGGAGTCCGCTCGTGGATCCGTTCGTGAATCCGCTCACCGAAAGATTCGTGAATCCGCTCATCGAAAGAAGGGTTCCGATGCATGCTGCGCTCAGCCCCGCTGAACTCGCCAAGCTTCGCCGGCAGCGGCCCTATCCGGCCGTGTCGGTGCTGATGCCCACGCATCGCCGTGAGCCGGACAGCGCACAGGACCCGGTCCTGCTGCGGAACATGCTCGCCGAGGCCAAGGAGCGGCTCCAGGCCGATCCGAACGTCTCCAGGGAGCGACGGATCGACGTCATCGAGCAGTTGGACAAGGCGGCGGCCGAGGTCGATCTGACGCACGCCGAGGAGGGCATGGTCCTCTTCGCCGCGCCGGGGGAGCACCAGGTGTGGTCGCTGGGCCGCACGGTCCCGGCCCGGGTGGTGCTCTCGGACACCTTCCTCACCCGCAATCTCGTCGCCGCGCACGCCGCCGAGCACCCCTTCTGGGTGCTGGCGCTCTCCGCCGACCACGTCAGCCTGTGGAGCGGCGCGGCGGACCGCCTCACCGAGCTGCGGCGCGGCGGGTTCCCGCTGACCCGCAGCCTGGTCGATCCCGACCCCGAGGACCAGTTGCAGGTGGGCGAGGTGCCCAGCACCTTCAGCGACGAGCACACCCGCAAGTTCCTGCGGGAGGCGGACACCGCTCTGGCCACCGTCCTCAAGGCCGACCCGCGGCCGCTGTACGTGGTCGGTGAGGCGGCGGCGCTCTCCCTCTTCGACGACGCGGGGATGGTCATGCGGGGCGGCACCGGCATCAAGGTCACGGTGACTCAGGTACCGCAGGCCGGGCTGGCCGCCGGCCCGCCGGAGCCGCTGTGGCAGGCGGTCCGCCCGTACGCGGAGAAGCGCGCGGAGGCCGAAGTCGCCGATGTGCTGGCCGAACTGGTCCGGGCGCGCGGGCGGCGGGCCTTCGCGGCCGGAGTGGACGAGATCCGGCAGAACGCGGAGAGCGGCCGGGTCGCTCTGCTGGCAGTGGAGGAGAACTACCGGGAGACCGTGCGGGACGTCGGCGGCCACCTGACGCCGGCCGAGCCCGGTGAACGGGACGCCGTCGACGACATCGTGGACGCGATCGTGGAGCGGTCGCTGGACACCGGCGCGGAGGTGCGTTTCGTACCGGACGGTGTGCTCGCCGAGGTGGGCGGGATCGCGGGGACGCTGCGGTATTAAGGAGCTGGCTACGTAAGGAGCCGGCTACGGCAGTGGCAACGGTGGTCAACAGGCAGCCTGTTGACCACCGTTGCCACTGCCGTAGCCACTGTGGCGCCGCTACGCCGGTAGCAGATGGAAGTGGCGGGTGAACCAGTCTCGGGCGAGGCTGGACACCTTGTCCAGCGCTCCCCGCTCCTCGAAGAGGTGGGTCGCGCCGGGCACGACCTCCAGCCTGTTCTCGCAGACCAGCGCGGACTGCGCCTGGCGGTTGAGGTCCAGTACCAGGGTGTCGGCGCCGCCGACGATCAGCAGCGTCGGGGCCTGTACGGCCGAGAGCAGCGAGCGTCCCGCGAGGTCGGGGCGGCCGCCGCGGGAGACCACGGCGGCGATGTCCGCGTCGGGGTAGGCGGCGGCCCGCAGCGCGGCCGCGGCCCCCGTGCTCGCGCCGAAGTAGCCGATCGGGACGCGCTCGCGGGCCCGCAGCCAGCGGGTGGCCTCGGCCAGTCGCCGGGCCAGCGTCTCGATGTCGAAGACCTTGGCCCGGTCGGCCTCCTCGGCCGGGGTGAGCAGGTCGAAGAGGAGGGTGCCCAGGCCCGCGCGGTTCAGGGCGGTGGCCACCGCGCGGTTGCGGGGGCTGTGCCGGCTGCTGCCGGAGCCGTGCGCGAACATCACGACCGGCCCGCCCGGTACCGGCAGGGTGAGGTCCCCGACGAGCCGCACCGGCCCGGCCTCGATCCGCACCTCCTCCCAGTCGCCCGCACGGTGCGCCGTCGTCGTACGGGCGCCGTGCGCCGTACCGGGCCGGGCGGCGGTGCCGCTCGCGGCCTGGGCCAGCAGGGAGACCACCTCGTCGTCGGAGGTCTGCGAGAAGTCCTCGTACCACTCGCCCACCGCCGCGAACGCATACGGGGTGGACAGGCAGACGAACTCGTCGGCCGCGGTGCGCAGGCGCTCGGCGGCGTCCGGCGGGGCCACCGGCACGGCCAGCACGACCCGCGCGGCGCCCTGGGCACGGACCACCTGGCAGGCGGCCGCCGCGGTCGACCCGGTCGCGATGCCGTCGTCGACGACGATCGCGGTCCGGCCGTCGAGCGGCAGCCGCGGCCGGCCGGCCCGGAACCGCTCGGCCCGGCGCGAGAGTTCCGCCTCCTCGGTGCGCTGCACCGCGTCGACGTCCTCGGGCGCGACCCGGCCCCGGCGGATGATGTCCTCGCTGAGGACCCGTACGCCGCCCTCGCCGATCGCGCCGAAGCCCAGTTCCCGCTGGTACGGGACGCCGAGCTTGCGGACCACGATCACATCGAGCGGGGCACGCAGCGCCTGGGCCACCTGATAGGCGACGGGGACGCCGCCGCGTGGCAGGCCCAGGACGACGGGTTCTTCCTTCTCCAAGTGGCGCAGCGCCTCGGCGAGCCGCCGTCCGGCGTCTGCGCGGTCAGTGAACAGCACAGTGTGCACCCCCTACCCAGGGGAGACGAAAGCCACGTCCACACCTAAATCCGGAATAACTCCGTACCGGTCGTTCCGCAAGCCGCGCTGGTCAATGCGCCGGGCTGGTCATTCCGGAGGTCCGGGTGGCGTGGCCGGTGTGGCGGCGGGCGGAGCGGCGGTCAGCAGGGCGGTGATCTCCGGTACCGACCACCGAGGGTGCACCCCCGGGCACGTGGCGAGATACTCCGCCGTGCGGAGCGCCGACCAGGCGTGTGCGGCGCCGATGCCGGTCCCGATCAGGCGCAGATAGGCGGGCGAGGGCGGGTTCGGCGGGACGTCGGTGCTCCGCCAGGGTGCCGTGAACGTCAGGACCGGGTGGCCGTCGAGCCGGCCGGCGCAGACCAGCGTCTCGTAGCGGCCGGGGCCGAGGCGGGCGCGCCCGTGGGCGAGGACCTCCGCCAGATCGAGGTCCGCGGCCGGCTCCCGGTACATCTCCTGCGCCGCCACGTCCGAGAACTGAGAGAGTGTCAGGAGGTGGGCGTGAGCGGGGATTTCGCCGTCCGCGTCGGGGTCGTAGAAGGCCCGGCCGCCGGTCCACACCGCGGACTCGGTGGCGAAGTACAGCCGCCCGCGCAGCAGCACCGGCGCGCTGCGCCGCGGCCGCCGGGGATCGCGGCATCCCGGGAACTCCCGCAGCCCGCCCGGCGGACGGCCGCCGGCGAGGTAGCAGCCGAGCCGTTCGGGGTGGGTGTTGGAGCCGTACGCGGCGTACCAGACATGGGTGACGGGGAGCGGACGGGTGGCGTTCCCGTCGGCGTCGGCGTTGGCGTCGAAGGGTTCCGGGGCGCGGGGCGCGGTCACCTCTTCACGGTAGCGCCCGCGACGGCGGGCGGGCGTGCGGGCCGGCTGCGGGAGCGGGGGCGGCCTCGCGGGGGCAGGATGACCGTATGCTGCTCGCCGCTCTCGCACGGGTCTCGGCCGAGGTCGCCGCCACGTCGGCCCGGTCGCGGAAGACCGCGCTGCTGGCCGAGCTGTTCCGGGCCGCCGCCCCGGAGGACGTCCCGGTGGTCATTCCCTACCTGGCCGGGCAGCTGCCCCAGGGCCGGATCGGCGTCGGCTGGAGTGCCCTGCGCGACCCGCCGCCGCCCGCCGACCGGTCCACCCTCACCGTCCGCGACGTGGACGCCGCACTGACCGCCCTGGCCCGGGTCGCCGGCCCCGGTGCCCAGGCCGAACGGCGCCGGCTGGTCGGCGCGTTGCTCGCCACGGCCACCGCGCAGGAGCAGCGGTTCCTCCACGGGCTGCTGACCGGTGAGGTGCGGCAGGGCGCGCTGGACGCGCTCGCCGTCGAGGGGCTCGCGGCCGCCACCGGCGCGCCGCCGGACGCGGTGCGGCGCGCGGTGATGCTGGCCGGCTCGCTCCCGGACGTCGCCCGGGCGCTGCTCGCCGAGGGCCCGGCGGCGCTGGCCGGTTTCCGGCTCACCGTCGGCCGGCCGGTCGGGCCGATGCTCGCGCAGACCGCCGCCTCCGTGGACGAGGCGATCGGCCGGCTCGGCCGCTGCGCCGTCGAGGAGAAGCTCGACGGCATCCGGGTCCAGGTGCACCGGGACGGCCCGGACGTCCGGATCCACACCCGCACTCTCGACGAGGTCACCGACCGGCTGCCCGAAGTCATCGCCCTCGTACGGGAGTTGCCCGCCGGGCGCCTCGTCCTCGACGGTGAGGTGATCGCGCTGGGCGCGGACGGGCGCCCGCTGCCGTTCCAGCGGGTCGCCGGCCGGTTCGGCTCCCGGACGGACGTCGCCGCGGCCCGCGCCGCCCTCCCGCTGACCCCGGTCTTCTTCGACCTGCTCGCGCTCGGCGACCGCGAGCTGCTGGACCTCCCCGGCGACCGCCGGCACGCCGAACTCGCCGCCGTCGTACCGGAGTCGGCGCGGGTGCGGCGCTGTGTCGTCGAGGACCCGGACGACCCCGGCGCCCGCGCCGCCGCCGCGGAATTCTTCGCCGACACCCTGCGGCGCGGCCACGAGGGCGTCGTGGTCAAGTCCCTGGACGCGCCCTACGGCGCCGGCCGCCGGGGCGCCGCCTGGCTGAAGGTGAAGCCGGTGCACACCCTGGACCTGGTGGTCCTGGCGGCCGAGTGGGGCCACGGCCGCCGCACCGGGCGGCTCTCCAACCTGCACCTGGGGGCACGGTCCGCGGACGGCGGTTTCGTCATGCTCGGCAAGACCTTCAAGGGACTCACCGACGCCACCCTCGACTGGCAGACCGAACGGCTCCGGCAGCTGGCGGTGGCGGACGACGGCCATGTGGTGACGGTCCGTCCGGAACTCGTAGTGGAGATCGCCTACGACGGACTGCAGACCTCGCCGCGCTACCCGGCCGGGATCACCCTCCGGTTCGCCCGCGTGGTGCGTTACCGCGAGGACAAGACGGCCGCGGAGGCCGACACCCTCGACACCGTGCTCGCCGCGCACGGATGACACGGCGGGACCGGCGAGCGAAGGGGCGAGCGAAGGGACGAGCGAAGGGGACGAACGCACGGGACGAGCAAGCGGGACGAACGATCGGGGCGAAGGGAGTGCGGGAGCGGATGGCCGGGAAGCGGAGTGCCGGGCTGCTGCTGTACCGCGGCGGCGCGGACGGCGGCATCGAGGTGCTGCTGGCGCACATGGGCGGCCCGCTGTGGGCCCGCCGGGACGCCGGTGCCTGGTCGGTACCGAAGGGCGAGTACCTGCCGCCGGAGGAGCCGCTGGCGGCGGCCCGCCGGGAGTTCGCCGAGGAGCTGGGTATGGCGCCGCCGGAAGGGCGGTACCTGCCCCTGGGGGACGTCCGGCAGTCCGGCGGCAAGGTGGTGACGGTCTGGGCCGTTGAGGCCGACCTCGACCCGGACCGGATCCAGCCGGGCACCTTCGAGATGGAGTGGCCGCGCGGCTCCGGGGTGCTGCGGACCTTCCCGGAGATCGACCGGGTCGCGTGGTGGAGCCCACGGGAGGCGTATGACCGGCTGATCGCGGCCCAGCGGGCGTTCCTGGACCGGCTGGCGGACGTCCTCGCCGGGGGCGGGGCCGGCGAGAGCCGCTGAGGGCCCGTGCCGGCAGTCAGGTTCATGGCAAGAGTTCTGCTGCCCGAGGCTGCCCGAGGGTGCCCGTAATGAGTCGCAACGATGAGAAACGAGATGAGAAACGATGAGAAATGCGCCCGTTTCCGATCGCTTCCGAGCGCCGATTTTCGGGTCTGCGCCGCTGGTCCGGGCCCCTTCGGGCCCCTGCGAAGGCCCGTCTCCGCCGTCGGAGCCCGCCCGCGTACGCCGATGGCACACCGGTGGTGCCGGGTAGCGCGGCGCTTAGGCTGGACGGCATGAGCTCGGAGATGCGGTCGTTGGCGGTCACCCCACTCGTCCAGGAGGACGAGTGCGCGGTGCTGCGGGTCAGCGGTGAGCTGGACCTCCGCACCGAGCAGACGTTCCTCGCCGAGGCCCGGTCCGTCGTCTCGGCCGGCCACCGCTTCCTCGTGCTCGATCTGACCGCCCTGCGGTTCTGCGACTCCCGGGGCCTGAGCTGCCTGCTCGCCCTGGAATGGCTCTGCCGCCGCCTGGAGGGCCGGCTGCTCCTGGCCTCCCTGGGCGTGCGGATGCTCAAGCTGCTGGTCGGGACGCAGTCGCTCGGGGTCTTCTCCTGCTATCCGACGGTCGGCCACGCCCTGGCCGCGGTCCCCGACGGCAGCCGTCCTGCATGGCCGCCGCCCGAGGACCCCGCGGACTGACCGCCGCCCCCCCCGCGAGCCGGCTGCGCCATCTGGGGGAGCGGTCACGCCTGCGGGCGAAGCGGCCCGGCCCGACCGCGCTGACCCCTGTGTGTGACGCTCCGGCCTCCCGGCCGCCGGCCTCACCTCCCGCGACGCCGCATGGACGGCCGGCCCCCGGCCCGTCACCATCGAAGGGCACCGGCCCCGCGGCCCCGCCGCCGGGACGGTCCACGGCGTGACGACGTGCCCACCCGACCATGTGACGACGGGAAGGCGGCCCGGATGGCCCACTCCACGGCTTCGGCACCCTCGCTCCCCGACCCGCAGCCCGCCCCGCTCCCCGCCTCCGCCGACGTCGTGATCATCGGCGGCGGGGTGATCGGCGCGAGCATCGCCTTCCACCTGGCCGAGGCGGACGCCGGCCGGGTGCTGCTGCTCGAACGCGACCTGCCGGCCGGCGGCTCCTCCGGCAAACCGCTGGGCGGGGTCCGCGCCCAGTTCTCCGACCCGCTCAACATCCGGCTCGGCCTGCGCAGCCTGGACGCCTGGCGGGACTTCGCCCGCCGCCCCGGCGCCGACATCGGCCTGCAGACCGTCGGCTACCTCTTCCTCCTCGGCGACGAGACCGAACGCGACACCTTCGCCGCCGGCATCGAGCTCCAGAACGCCCACGGCGTGCCCAGCCGCCTGATCACCCCGCGCGCCGCCCGCGACCTGTGCCCCTACGTCGACCCCGGCACCCTCGTAGCCGCCGCCTTCTCGCCCACCGACGGCTACGCCACCCCCAAAGCCGCCGTCACCGGCTACCTCCGCGCGGCCCGCCGGCTCGGCGCCACCGTCCGCACCCGCTGCCCCGTCACCGCCATCGACACCGCCGACGGCCGCCTCCAGGCCGTCCGCACCCCGCACGGCACCGTCCGCACCCGCACCGTGATCTGCTGTGCCGGCGCCTGGTCCGCGCAGGTCGGCGCGCTGGCCGGGGTCAGCCTCCCGGTCACCCCGCTGCGCCGGCAGATCGCCTTCACCGGGCCGCTGCGCCCCCGCCCGCCCCGTATCCCCTTCACCCTCGACTACGCCTCCACCCTCTACTTCCACAACGACGGTGCCGACGGGCTGCTCCTCGGCCTCTCCGACCCCGCCCAACCACCCGGCCACGAGCGGGAGTTCAGCCGCGAATGGCTGGTCCCCTTCCGGGCCGCCGCGGCCCGCCGGGCACCGGCGCTCGCCGGCCTGCCGGTCACCGGCGGCTGGGCCGGCCTCTACGAGATGACCCCCGACCGCAACGCCCTCATCGGTGAGGCCCCGCACCCCGGGCGCTTCCTCTACGCCACCGGCTTCTCCGGCCACGGCTTCCTCCAGGCCCCCGCCGTCGGCGAGCTCGTCCGCGACCTCTACCTGCGCCGCGAACCCTTCCTCGACATCGGCCCGCTCGCCGCCACCCGCTTCGACGCCCACCACGCCGCGACCCGGCCCGAGGCCCACATCATCTGAATCAGACGAATGAGAAGAACAGGGCGAATAGGCGACTCGGGAGAGGAAGATTCCGAGCCGGCCCCGCAGAGGAGACCTCATGGCACATCCCCCGGCCACGATCCCCACCTGGCGGCTGCGCGCCGCGTTCGCCCGCCGGCTCTCCGCCATGTACGGCACCGAAGTCCCCGCCTACACCACCCTCCTGGAGGTCGCCGGGCAGATCAACGACGAGGTCGCGGGCCGGGATCCCGACGCCGGCCGGCTCGGCAGCCTCGAACGGGTCACCGCGGAACGCCACGGCGCCATCCGCGTCGGCACCCCCGGTGAACTCCGCCAGGCCGCCCAGATCTTCGCCGCCCTCGGCATGCACCCGGTCGGTTTCTACGACCTCCGGGACGGCGCCGTCGGCGCGGTCCCCGTCGTCTCCACCGCCTTCCGCCCCACCGACCCCGCCGAACTCGACCGCAACCCCTTCCGGGTCTTCACCTCGCTCCTCACCACCGGCGACCGCCGCTTCTTCGACCCGGACCTGGAGGCCCGCCTGACCGCCTTCCTCGCCCGGCGCCGCCTCTTCCCGCCCGAACTCCTCGGCCTCGCCGAGCGCGCCGAACGCGAACAGGGCCTGGACGAACCCGCCGCGGAACGCTTCCTGACCCTCGCCGTCGGCGCGTTCACCCTCTCCGCCGAGCCCGTCGACCGCGCCTGGTACGCCGAACTGGAACGGATCTCCGCGGTCGCCGCCGACATCGGCGGCGTCACCACCACCCACGTCAACCACCTCACCCCGCGCGTCCTGGACATCGACGCCCTCTACCGGCGGATGGGTGAGCGCGGCATCACCATGATCGACCGCATCCAGGGGCCGCCGCGCTGGGCCGGCCCCGACGTCCTGCTGCGCCAGACCTCCTTCCGCGCCCTGGCCGAACCCCGCACCTTCCGCGACGCCGGCGGCCGGCTCACCCGCGGCGCGCTGCGCGTCCGCTTCGGCGAGGTCGAGGCCCGCGGCATCGCCCTGACCCGCACCGGCCGGGCCCGCTACGACGCCCTCATGGCCGAGACCGACCGCCGGACCGCCGAGCACCCCGACACCGACCGGCAGGCCACCGCCCGCGCCGTATGGAACGACGGTTTCCCCCGCACCGAGGCCGAACTCGCCGCCGAGCGGCTGGCGTTCTTCGCCTACCGGCCGGTGACCGACCGCCCTCGCGACGGCCGCCGCCCGTCCGCCGGTCTCCCCGCCCTGCTCGCCGACGGCTGGCTCACCGCCCGTCCCCTCGTCTACGAGGACTTCCTGCCCCGCTCCGCCGCCGGCATCTTCCACTCCAACCTCACCGGCGACGGCACCCGCGACCCGCACCGCGACGGCACCCCCTTCGACGCCGACCGCCTCTCCGCGGCCCTCGACCGCCCGGTGCTCGACCCGTTCGCGCTCTATGGCGAACAGCAGGAGCGCTCGCTGCGCCAAGCCCTGGCCGCCCTGGACACGCCCGTACCGCCCAACGCCTAGTCACCTACCGTGAACTGCAAGGGAGTTGTCGTCGATGTCCGTCAGCGCACAACCCGCCACCCTCGGCCTTCCCGGCACCGACGCCCTGCGGGCCCGGGCCACCACCGCGCTGCGCCGCTGCGGCGCCGCCGGGCTCGACGCGTACCCGGACGCCGTCCCCGGGGACGGCGCCACGGTGGCCGCCCGCACCCCGCTCACCGGCGCCGTCCTCGCCCATCTGCCCGCCACCACCCCCGACCAGGCCGAGGCCGCCCTCGCCGACGCCCAACGCACCTTCCTCACCTGGCGCACCGTCCCCGCCCCGGTCCGCGGCGCCCTGGTCAAACGCCTCGGCGAACTCCTCACCGCCCACCAGGAGGACCTGGCCGATCTCGTCACCCTCGAAGCCGGCAAGATCCGCTCCGAGGCGCTCGGCGAGGTCCGGGAGATGATCGACATCTGCGACTTCGCGGTCGGCCTCTCCCGCCAGCTCTACGGCCGCACCATCGCCGGCGAACGCCCCGGCCACCGGCTCTCCGAGAGCTGGCACCCGCTCGGCGTCGCCGGAGTGATTTCCGCCTTCAACTTCCCCGTAGCCGTGTGGTCCTGGAACACCGCCCTCGCTCTGGTCTGCGGCGACCCGGTGGTCTGGAAGCCCTCCGAACTGACCCCGCTCACCGCCCTCGCCTGCACCGCTCTGCTCGCCCGCGCCGCCGCCGACACCGGCGCCCCGCCCGGCGTCCACCACCTGCTGCTCGGCGGCCCGCGCCACGGCGAACTGCTCGCCGACGACCCCCGGGTGGCCCTGCTCAGCGCGACCGGCTCGGTGCGGATGGGGCGCCAGGTGGCGCCGCGGGTCGCCGCCCGCTTCGGCCGCTGCCTGCTGGAACTCGGCGGCAACAACGCCGCCGTGGTCGCCCCCTCCGCCGACCTCGAACTCACCGTCCGCGGCGTGGTCTTCGCGGCCGCCGGCACCGCCGGCCAGCGCTGCACCACCCTGCGCCGGCTGATCGTCCACGAGGACCTCGCCGACCGCCTCGTCGACCGCGTCGCGCACGCCTACGAGCGGCTCCCGCTCGGCGATCCCTACCGGCCCGGCACCCTCGTCGGACCGCTGATCAATCCCGCCGCGTACACCGCGATGGCCGAGGCGCTGGCCGCCGCGCGGCGCGACGGCGGCACCGTGCTCACCGGCGGCGACCGCCGCTTCGCCGACGAGGCCCCCGACGCCGCCTACGTCCGCCCCGCCCTCGTCCGGATGCCCGGGCAGACCGGGATCGTCCGCACCGAGACCTTCGCCCCGATCCTCTACGTCCTGACCTACCGCACCCTGGAGGAGGCCATCGCCCTGCAGAACGGCGTGCCGCAGGGCCTGTCCTCCAGCATCTTCACCCGCGACCAGCGCGAGGCCGAAGCCTTCCTGGCCGCCGACGGCTCCGACTGCGGCATCGCCAACGTCAACCTCGGCACCTCGGGCGCGGAGATCGGCGGTGCGTTCGGCGGCGAGAAGGAGACCGGCGGCGGCCGGGAGTCCGGCTCCGACGCCTGGCGCTCCTATATGCGCCGGGCCACCAACACCGTCAACTACTCCGCCGACCTGCCGCTCGCCCAGGGCGTCGACTTCCTCTGAACCGCGCCCGCCGGCGTCAGTTGAGGGCCCGGCCCAGGTCTGCCACCAGCGTCGGCGACGGCCGGGGGATGGCTCCGAAGTCCTCGTCGTCGCCCTCCACCACCAGCCGGTTGATGACGTTCTCCAGTGCGGCCGGCAGCGTCGGCGCCAGCCCGCTGTGCCACTGGACGAGGAGGTTGTGCCGGGCCTCGTCCGGCAGCAGCTGCTTGTCGTCGAAGGCCGCCACCGCCCGCGGTTCCTCGTCGGGCGCGTGGGCGGCCTGTCCGCGCCAGTAGGCGGCGTCGCGGAACTCGCCGTCCCGGCGGTGCGCCAGATACAGGCAGTAGGCGGCGGTCCGGCTGCCCGCGCCGGCGCCGAAGAGCCACCAGAACCGCGCCGCCGCCGACCGCCCGGTGAGGTGCAGCAGGCACCCGAAGACCAGCGCCCCCTCCGGGTCGATGTGGTGGTCGTCCACCAGCCGCTCCAGACTCGCCGCGGCCGCCGCGGCGTTGATCACCAGCGCACACGCCAGTTGCAGCTCATGGGTGGCCTCGTCGCGCGCGGTGGGATACGCGCTGGGGGCGGCCCGGCCCGGCCTGGCCGGCGGCGGCACCACCGCGGGCGGCGACGTCGCTGGCCACTCCGCCGCCGGCGTCAGACAGCCCAGCCCGTCCAGCGCCCCCGCCTCGTCCAGCGCCCCGAAGTCCGCCAGTCCGCCGATCCCGGCCACCGCCGCGGCCGCGCTGAGCAGCGACTCGACGGTCTCCCGCCGCTCGCCGGGACCCTGATGAGCCCTCGTCATCTCCCGTTCCCCCATGTCTTCCCCCATGTCCGACTCCCGCTGGTTTCCGGCCGGTCCGGCCCTGATCCACCGGACCGGCCCTCTCCCTGATCGATGCCGAGCGCGACGGCCAGCTTCCGCCGGCCCCGGCTCGCGTACGAACGCACGGTGACCTCGTCCACCCCGAGCAGCGCGGCGATCTGCGCGTCGCCGTAGCCGATGACGTGCCGGAGCACGATCACGTCGCACTGCCGCTCCGGCAGCCGGGAGATCGCCGCATAGAGCCCCAACTGGCTCTCCAGCATGGCGAACTGCTGCTGGCACTCGCGCAGCAGGGCATGGGTGACGACGGCGAAGGCGGCGGTCTCGGTGAGCGCAGTCGACTGCCGGTGGTCGTAGAGCCACTCCATGACCTGCTCCTTGAGCAGTGCCCAGGCGTACGCCTCGACCGACGCCTGCCGCAGTGCGTGCGGCCACACCCGGCCGAGCCGCTCGTACGCCGCCCGGGTCACCGCGCGGGCCGCGTCCTCGCTGCCGGTGTGCAGATAGGCGTAGGCCAGCCACTTGCGGGCGTGGGTCGACAGGAACGCCTCGAAGGCGAGCGTCAGCCGCCGGCTCGACTCCTGTGGCACGGCCGGCTCGGCCATGGCGGCACGGTTCGACCCCAGGGCCGGCAGAAGTCGGTTCCGGTGTGTGCTCACGCGCCGCCCTCGTTCCGTTCGCCGTGCACCGCCGCGGCGCCCACCGAGGACGGCGGCCGCACCGGGAGGGCGGTTTGCCCTCACCTTCCAATCAACAGGAAACCTCGCGGTTTTGTGGCACCGGGCGACAAATAATCTTGCGCTCCGCAGTCATCTGACTACTCGTGATCGAGAACGATCAAAAGCGGACGCCGATGCCCGCCGCGCGACCACGGCACCCCCGGCGCACGCCGCCAGGCGCCCCGCGCACGCCCTCGCCGTGGCGCATGAACGCGCCCCCGCCGGGAAGTGCTCACCACGGCGGTCGCCGCTCCCAGGGGAGCGCCTTCCGGCGACCCGTACGGGCCTTCCGGCGACCCGTACGGCGACGGGAGGCAGCACGCGATGAACGACCACGAGCCCGTGGTGGACCTGCAACTGGACCGGGCCCACTCGGCCCGGATCTACGACTACATGCTGGGCGGCAAGACCAACTTCCTGGCCGACCGGATGGCCGCCGGCCGGGTCCTGGGCGTCTTCCCCGCCGCGCTGGTGGCCGCCCGCATCAACCGCGAGTTCATGCACCGCGCCACCCGGCACCTCGCCGCCTCGGGCCTGCGCCAGTTCCTGGACATCGGCACCGGCATCCCCACCCCGCCCAACCTCCACGAGATCGCCCAGCGCACCGCCCCCGACGCCCGCGTCGTCTACACCGACAACGACCCCATCGTGCTCGCCCACGCCGCCGCCCTGCTGCGCGGCACCCCCGAGGGCCGCACCGCGTACGTACCGGCCGACGTCACCGACCCCGCGAGCATCCTGACCGCCCCGCAGCTGCGCGCCACCCTCGACCTGACCCGGCCGGTCGCCCTGAGCCTGAACGCCCTGATGCACTTCGTCACCGATGACGGCCGGGACCGCGCGCACACCGTCGTGGAGGCGCTCAAGTCCGCCCTGCCCAGCGGCAGTACGCTGGCGATGACCCACGCCACCTCCGACCACAGCCCCGACACCATGCACCGGATCCTCGGGATCTACCGCGAGGCGGGCACCGAGCTGCAGTTCCGCACCCGCGAGGAGTTCGTGCGCTTCTTCGACGGCTGGGAACTCCTCGACCCCGGCGTCACCCTCTCCCACCAGTGGCGCCCCGACCGCCCCGAGGACGCCACCCACGTCACCGACGGCGAGGCCGCCGGCTACGCCGCCGTCGCCCGCAAACCCTGACCCGGCGTCCGCGCGGCGGCCCGGCGCTCACCGCTTCCGGTAGCCGTACGCCTCCTCGGCCGCTGCCACCACCGCCGCCAGATCCGCCCCGGCCGACGCGCTGACCACGGCGGCCACCGCCCCCTCGACGAACGGCGCGTCCACCAGCCGGGCGTCCGGCGGGAGTTCGTCGCCCTCGGCGATCAGCGCCTTCACCGTCAGCACCGCGCTGCCGAGATCGACCAGCAGCGCCACCCCCGCGCCGCGGTCCACCTCCCGCGCCGCGGACGCGATCAGCTCGGCGCTCGTCCCCAGCCCGCCGTCCGGGGTCCCGCCCGCGGCGGCCACCGGCACCCGCGGGCCGTCCCCGGCCAGCCCGGCCGCCAGCTCCGCGACCGCCTCCGCGACCGCCTTGCTGTGCGAGACCAGCACGACGCCCACCACCGGCCGCGCGCCGCTCATCGCGCCACCTCCGCCAGCGCCGCGAACAGCAGCGCGGTGGACGTCGCCCCGGGGTCCTGATGCCCGATGCTCCGTTCCCCGAGATAGCTGGCCCGGCCCTTGCGCGCGAGCATCGGCACCGTCGCCCGGGCCCCCTCGTCGGCCGCCGCGGCGGCCGCGTCCGGCGAGGTCCCCAGCGCGTCCACGGCCGGCACCAGGGCATCCACCATGGTCTTGTCGCCGGGTGCGGCACCTCCGAGCTCCCGCACCGACTCCAGCCCGGCCCGCAGCCCCGCCTGCAGCTCCGCCACCGTCACCCGGGGTGCCTCGCCCAGGCGCTTGCCGGCCCGCCGCAGCAGCGTCCCGTACAGCGGCCCGGCCGCGCCGCCCACCGTCGAGATCAGCTGCCGCCCCGCGGTCAGCAGCACCGCGCCCGGCGCGGCGGGCGGCTCGCTCTCCAGCGCCTTCACCACGGCCGCGAAGCCCCGCTGCATATTGGTCCCGTGATCGGCGTCGCCGATGGCCGAGTCCAGCTCCGTGAGCCGCCCGGCCTCCCGCTCGACCAGACCTGCGGCCGCGGTCATCCACCGTACGAAGAACGCACCGTCCAGCGTCACGTCCACCACACCATCACCCCTCTGCACAACCGACAGTCAACAACGTCTGCGCCAGTCAACAACGTCTCGCCAGTCAACACCGTGCACGTCACGGCAGCACCCGTCGGCCGCCCGTTATCGCCCCCACCGCAGTCCGGCCGTCGCCACCGGTGCGTCCCACAACCGCAGCAGTTCCTCGTCGACCTGACACAACGTCACCGAACAGCCGGCCATGTCCAGCGACGTGACGTAGTTCCCCACCAACGTACGGGCGACGGCCACCCCGCGCTCGTCGAGCACCCGGTGGACCTCCGCGGCGAAGCCGTACAGCTCCAGCAGCGGTGTCGCCCCCATGCCGTTCACCAGCACCAGCACCGGCAGCCGGGGCGGGAGGTCGGCCAGCACCGCGTCCACCGCGGCGTCCGCGATCTCGTGTGCGGTCATCATGGCCCGCCGCTCCCGCCCCGGCTCGCCGTGGATCCCAACCCCCAACTCCAGCTCACCCTCGGGGAGTTCGAAGGTCGGACCGCCCTTGGCCGGCGTCGAACAGGCGCTCAGCGCCACGCCGAAGCTCCGGGACGACGCCACGACCTGCCGGGCCAGCGTCTCGACCCGCTCCAGCGGCATCCCCTCCTCGGCCGCCGCCCCCGCGATCTTCTCCACGAACAGCGTCGCCCCCGTACCGCGCCGCCCCGCCGTGAACGTCGAGTCGCGCACCGCGACATCGTCGTCCACCAGCACCGTGGCGACCTGCACCCCCTCGTCCTCCGCCAGTTCCGCCGCCATCCGGAAGTTCAGCACGTCGCCGGTGTAGTTCTTCACCACGAACAGCACCCCGCGCCCGCTGTCCACCGCCGCCGCGGCCCGCACCATCTGATCCGGAACCGGCGAGGTGAACACCTCTCCCGGGCACGCCGCGTCCAGCATCCCCGGCCCCACGAACCCGCCGTGCAACGGCTCGTGCCCGCTTCCCCCGCCGGAGACCAGAGCCACCTTCTCCGCCACCGGCGCGTCCCGCCGCACGATCACCCGGTGCTCCACGTCCACGACCAGCTCCGGGTGCGCCGCGGCGAACCCCCGCAGGGCGTCCGCCACCACGGTCTCGGGGACGTTGATCAGCATCCTCACGGGTACCTCCCAGGGAGCGCAGCGAGCAGGGTCATGATCCGAGTCTTTCCGGGCACGCCTCGGCGGATCAAGTGCGGATCAAGTATCGGGCCCCGAGGTGTCCGGCGCACCGTCGTCCACGAGGTTTCTCCGCCGTGACGGACGTCGGATGCCCCGGCCACCCGAACGGAGCAACCGGTGGCCGGCGTGCGGCGCCACGCCCGGCACGCGACCGCTGAGCTGCGTCGAACGGCCGGTCGGTCAGTTTGACTTCTCCGTAAAACATGGTGAGTTCCGGGCTGTCCTGGGATCTGGTGGCCGCTGTGGTGACAGTTGCTGACCCCTCAGGAGGAGCCATGGCAGCCCCGCCGGCCGTGTCGCTGATCGTTCCGACGTTCAACGAGGCAGGGAACATCGATGAGTTGCTGGACGTGGTGAGCGCGGCGGTGCCGGCGGGGTGGGACGTCGAGGTGCTGTTCGTCGACGACTCGACGGACAACACGCCGGAAGTGATCGAGAAGGCGGCCGGACGGGTGGCGATCCCGGTGGCGGTGCTGCATCGGGAGGTGCCCGAGGG
Source organism: Streptomyces sp. S186 (assembly GCF_051603415.1). Classification (NCBI taxonomy): domain Bacteria; kingdom Bacillati; phylum Actinomycetota; class Actinomycetes; order Kitasatosporales; family Streptomycetaceae; genus Streptomyces; species Streptomyces sp. S186. Next base: position 6,899,241 of record NZ_CP193932.1, read on the forward strand.
CGGGCTCGGTGGAGCGGTGGTGGCCGGGATCGCGCGGACCAGCAAGCCGTGGATCGTGGTGATGGACGCGGATCTGCAGCATCCGCCGCACCTGATGCCGGAGTTGGTGCGGGCCGGCGAGCGGACCGGGGCCGAACTGGTGGTCGCCAGCAGGTACGCGGAGGGCGGCAGCCGCAGCGGGCTGGCCGGCGGGTACCGGATGGCGGTGTCGGGGGCGTCGACGACGCTGACCAAGGCGCTGTTCCCGAGGCTGCTGCGCGGGGTCTCCGACCCGATGAGCGGGTTCTTCGCCATCCGGCGGGAGGCGGTCGAGCGCGCCGGGCGGGAGGGCGAGGCACGCCAGGAGGGCGGGCTGCGGCCGCTGGGGTACAAGATCCTGCTGGAGCTGGCGGTGCGCTGCCGGCCGCGCGGGGTGGCCGAGGTGCCCTACGAGTTCGGGGAGCGGTTCGCGGGCGAGTCCAAGTCGACGGTGCGGGAGGGGCTGCGGTTCCTGCGGCACCTCGCGGAGCTGCGCAGCAGCGACAAGCGGGCGCGGATGGTGGCGTTCGGGCTGATCGGCGTCTCCGGGTTCGTACCGAACCTGCTGGCGCTGGGGGCGCTGACCGGCCTCACACCGCTGCACTACGCGGTGGCCGAGGTGCTCGCCAACCAGCTCGGGGTGGTCTGGAACTTCGCCCTGCTGGACTTCCTGGTCTACCGCAGCGTGAAACGGGGGCACTGGGCCGGCCGGCTGGCGGGGTTCGCGGCGCTCAGCAACCTCGATCTGCCGGCCCGGATCCCGTTGATGGTGCTGTTCGTGGAGCGGGCCGGGATCGGGCCGGTGCCGGCGACCGTGCTGAGCCTGGTGGTGGTGTTCGTGGTGCGGTTCCTGCTCGTGGACACGTTGGTCTACCGGCGCAGGCAGCGCCGACGGGCCGCGGCGGTGCGCGGTGCGGGGGAGGAGCGCACCGCCTGAGGGACGCCCGCGCGCCAGGCGGGCGCGCTGCTTAGCTGACAACGCAAACTCGTGGCGGTCCGCCCCGGCCGACAGGAGACTCCAGTCGATGATCGCGCCGTCCGGAGCGGACGGCGCCGTGACCGACGACGTGACGTACGACGTGACGTACGACGTGGTTTTCGACGGCGAATGGGGCGGTGGACGTGGGGGCGGTCGCTGTGGAGGTGCGGGACACGCCGGTTGCCGGACCGCGGGTGCGGCCGGCCTGGCGGATGGCCGGCACGGTCGCCGGCGCCGTCGTCGTGCTGCTGCTCGCCCTGGCCGGCCGGTACGGCTACAACGTGGACGAGCTGTACTTCCGGCTGCTGGGCGAGCGCGGCTGGGCCTGGGGATACACCGACCAGCCGCCGCTGGTGCCGGCACTGGTGCACGCCACGACCCAGGTGCTGGGCGACTCGGTGTGGGCGATCCGGGTGCCGGCGGCGCTGTGTGCCGGCGCCGTGGTGCTGCTCGGGACGCTGACCGCCGCCGAACTGGGCGGCTCCCGGCGGGCGCAGACTCTGGCCGCGCTGGGCCTGGGCAGCTCGTTCCTGGTGCTCAGCGTGGGCCACATCATGGTGACCACCACCCTGGACCTGCTCGCCTGGTCCGCGCTGCTGCTGTGCGTCGTACGGGCGCTGCTGCGCGGCCAGGGCCGGTGGTGGGTGGGGGCGGGGGCCGTACTGGGCCTGGCGCTGTACGCCAAGTACATCGTGGCGCTGCTGCCGGTGGGGCTCTTGGTGGGCCTGGCGCTGGTGGGACCGCGGAAGGTGTTCCGGGACCGGTGGCTTTACGCGGGCATCGCGCTGGCACTGGTGATCGGGTCGCCGAACCTGATCTACCAAGTCACCCATGACTTCCCGCAGTTGCAGATGGCCGACGCGCTGGGCGTCACCGACGGGCCGATGAACCGCGTCATCTTCGTGCCGAGCCTGGTGATCCTGTTCGGGCCGGTGCCGACGGTGGTGTGGGTGGCCGGGCTGGTGCGGCTGCTGCGCGAGCCGGCCTGGCGCCCGGTGCGGGCGCTGGCACCGGCGTTCGGCGTGGCGGTGGCGCTGACCATCTACGGCGGGGGGCGGCCCGACTACGTGGGTGGGTTCCTGATCGCGCTGTTCGCGGCGGGGGCGGTCGCCGTCGACCGGTGGCTGGGGCAACGGCGGTTCCGGCAGGTGCTGCTGGGCGGCGGGCTGGCGGTCAGTGCGGTGCTGCAGGTGCTGATGGCGCTGCCGGTGCTGCCGCAGAACTCCCCGTTCGTCCCGCTGAACAACATCTCCCTGGAGAGCGTGGGCTGGCCCCGCCTGGCCGACCAGGTGCGCACCGCGTATCGGGCACTCCCGCCCGAGCAGCGGAAACGGGCCGTGGTGCTGGCCGGCAACCTCGGTGAGAGCGGGGCCCTGGACCGGTACGGGCGCGGACTGCCGCCCGTCTACAGCGGTCACAACGAACTGCACAAGTGGGGTCCGCCGCCGGAGTGGGCCGACGTCGTGGTCGCGGTGGGCGTCGAACGACCACGGCTGGCGGCCGACTTCCGCAGCTGCACCGCCGTCGGCCATCTGGACAACGGCGTCGGCGTGGACAACGCCGAACAGGGCAAACCGGTGACGGTCTGCCAGGGCCGCAGGGCCCCATGGGCCCGGCTGTGGCCCGCCTACCACTACCTGAGCGGTTGAACTGCCCGGCGGGACCGGGGGAGAAGCGAAGACTCGGCGGGAGATGAGGCGTGATGACGACGACGTCCCTGGACAGGGAGAGCAAGGCGGGAGCGGCGGATACACCGGCGCTGCGGGCGGCGCCGGTGGCCTGGCGGCCGATCGCCGTAGTGGCGGCCGCGCTGGCCGTGCTGCTGTTCGCGTTCGCGAGTGAATACGGCTACCACGCCGATGAGTTGTACTTCCGGCTGCTCGGGAAGCACGGCTTCGCCTGGGGGTACGTGGACCAGCCGCCGCTGCTGCCGATGGTGGTACGGGCGGCGTCGGCGGTCTTCGGCGACAGCATGTGGGCGATCCGGGTGCCCGCGGTGCTGTGTGCCGTGGTCGTCACCGTGCTCGGCGCGCTGATCGCCGCCGAACTGGGCGGCTCCCGGCGGGCGCAGACACTGACCGCGTTCGGGGTGGCCACCTCGACCATGGTGCTCAGCTTCGGCCACTGGATCCTCACCACCAGCTTCGACACCGTGGCCTGGGCCGCGGTGCTGCTCCTCGCGGTGCGGGCGCTGCTGCGCGGCGAGGGGAAGTGGTGGCTGTGGGCCGGTGTGGTGGTCGGCGTGGGGCTGTACGCCAAGTACATCGTGCTGCTGCTGGCGGTCGCGCTGCTGGTGGGGCTGGCGCTGGTGGGGCCGCGGAAGGTGTTCCGGGAGTGGCGGCTGTACGCGGGCATCGGACTGGCGCTGGTGATCGGGGCGCCGAACCTGGTCTACCAGGCCACCCATGACTTCCCGCAGCTGCAGATGGCGGAGGGGCTGGCGGGTACCGACGGCGAGGCCAACCGCGCCATGTTCGCCACCAACCTCGTGCTGCTCTTCGGTCCTGCGCTGTTCGTGCTCTGCCTGATCGGGCTGTGGAAGCTGTTCCGGGTTCCCGAGTGGAAGCCCGTACGGGCCCTGGGGGTCGGCTACTTGGCGGCCACCGCGGCGTCGTATCTGATCGAGGGCGGCCGGCCGGACTACACCGGCGGACTGCTGATCGCGCTGCTGGCCGCCGGGTGTGTGGCCGCCGACCGGTGGGCCGGCCGGCGCAAAATACGGCTGTCGGTGCTCGCGTTCTGCCTGGCGCTCAGCGCCGCGGCGCAGATGCTGCTGTCGCTGCCGGTGATCCCCAAGAGCGCGCTGCGCGACTTCCAGATCGCCAGCATGCCGCTGGAGACCGTGGGTTGGCCCCGTATGGTCCAGCAGACCGAGGCGGCCTACCGGGCACTGCCGGTCGCCGAGCGCGACCGGGCGGTGCTGCTGACCGACAACTTCGGCGAGGCGGGGGCCCTGGACGTGTACGGGCACGGGCTGCCGCCCGTCTACAGCGGCCACAACGAGCTGCACAAGTGGGGTCCGCCGCCGGAGCGCGCCGACGTCGTGATCGCGGTCGGCATCGACCCTGCCCGGCTCGCCGCGGGCTTCCGCTCGTGCGCCGTCGCCGGCCACCTCGACAACGGGCTGGGCATCGACAACCCCGAGCAGGGTGTGCCGATCACGGTCTGCCGCGGGCTGAAGCAGCCCTGGTCCGCGCAGTGGCCCGGCTACCGGCACTACAACGCTTATCTGTGACGCCTGTCTGTACCGCCTGTCTGTGACGGTCCCTGGCTCGCGGCCCGGTGCGGGGTTTCCCCGGGACCGGGCCGCGGGGCGACCTGCTTCGCTGCACGGTAAAAGTCGTGGCTTGACCGGGAAGTTCACCCGAGACTGGAAATCGCTGGAATGCGTACGCCCAATCGAATTGCGGACGGACCCCTTTGGGGTGGAGGCGTGATATGAGTACCGAGGTTTCCGAGGCGCAGGCGCGGCGCGCCGTGGCCGACATCTTCAACTCGACGCTGGCCTCATCGGCCATAGGCGCCGCGTGGGAGCTCGGAGCTCTTGACGAGCTGCGGGAGAACGGCAAGCTGGATGTTTCCGATTTCGCCGTGCGACATGATCTGCACCGGCCGGCGGTGGTCGGCATGTTCACCGCCCTGGCGAGCGTGGGAATCGTGCGGCGGGACGGTGAGACGGTCCTTCCCGGGCCGTACTTCACCGAGGCCGACCACCACCGTTCGCTGTTCCACTGGCTCAACCAGGGCAGCGGCGAACTCTTCCGCCGTATGCCGCAGGTGCTGCCGAACGCCAACCGCGTCGGCGACTTCTACCAGCGGGACGCGGCGGCGATCAGCTACGCCTGCCGCGAGATCAGCGAGCGCTACTTCGACCCGGCGTTCTGGTCGGCCGTCGACGGCCTGGGCTACGAGCCCTCCACCGTCGCCGACCTGGGCTCCGGCAGCGGCGAGCGGCTGATCCAGCTCGCCCGGCGGTTCCCCGGCGCGCGCGGCCTGGGCATCGACATCGCCGACGGCGCCATCGAGATGGCGAAGCAGGAGGTGGCCGCCAAGGGATTCGGCGACCGGATCTCCTTCGTACGCGGCGACGCCCGCACCATCGACCAGGTCGAGGCGCCCGAGGAATTCGCCAAGGTGGATCTGCTCACCTGCTTCATGATGGGGCACGACTTCTGGCCCCGGGAGAACTGCGTGCGGATCCTGCGGAATCTGCGGGAATCCTTCCCGAATGTCCGCCGCTTCCTGCTCGGTGACGCGACCCGCACCGTCGGCATTCCGGATACCGAACTCCCCGTATTCACCCTGGGATTCGAGTTCGGACACGACATGATGGGCGTCTATCTGCCGACCCTCGACGAATGGGACGGGGTATTCGAAGAGGGCGGCTGGCGGTGTGTGAAGAAGCATGCCATCGATTCACTGTCGGTCTCCGTGGTCTTCGAACTCGAATAACCGCGCAGGCACCAACGACCACGTCGGCTGAGGGGGTTTTCCATGGGTGAGTGGCGAGAGCACCGCCTGGACGCATTGTTCGCGGAGCAGGTGAAGAGGACACCGGACCGCACGGCGGTGGTGTTCGAGGGCCGGGCGGTGAGCTACCGCGAACTCGACGACCGGGCCGAGCGCCTGGCCGCCGTGCTGGCCGCGCGCGGGGCCGGCCCCGAGCGGTTCGTCGCGCTGCTGCTGCCCCGCTCCGCCGACCTGGTCGTGGCGATCCTCGCGGTGCTGAAGTCGGGCGCCGGCTACGTCCCGATCGACCCGGAGTACCCGGCCGACCGCATCACCTACATCCTCGGCGACGCCCGCCCGGTGACGACGGTCACCACCGAGGACCTCCGGGACGCCCTGGCCGGGGAGCCCGCCGCGGCCGGGACGGACTGGCTGGTCATGGCCACCTGGGAGCGGGAGGCCACCGAAGCCGCCGAGGCCGCGGCCCGGCGCGCGACCGGGGCGGACGCCGCGCCCGTCCCGGCCGGCCCCCGCTCCCCGGAGAACCCGGCCTACGTCATCTACACCTCCGGCTCCACCGGCCGGCCCAAGGGCGTGGTCGTCCCGCACGGCAACGTCGCGCGGCTGCTGTCGTCCACCGCCCACTGGTACGGCTTCGACGAGCACGACGTCTGGCCGCTGTTCCACTCCTTCGCCTTCGACGTGTCGGTCTGGGAGATCTGGGGCGCGCTGCTGCACGGCGGCCGGCTGGTGGTCGTCCCGCACGCCACCACCCGAGCCCCCGCCGACTTCCTGCGGCTGCTGGTCGAGGAGCGGGTGACCGTCCTCAACCAGACGCCGTCGGCGTTCTACCAGCTGATGGCCGCCGACCGGGAGCACCCCGAACTCGGCGCCGAACTCGCCGTGCGTTACGTCGTCTTCGCCGGCGAGGCGCTGGACCTCGGCAAGCTCGCCGACTGGTACGAGCGCCACGACGACGGGACCGCCGGCGGTCCGACGCTGGTCAACATGTACGGCATCACCGAGACCACGGTGCACGCCTCCTTCCTGGCGCTGGATCGGGAGAGCGCGGCCCGCGCCGCGGGCAGCGCCGTCGGCGTCGCCCTCCCCGACCTGGCCTTCCATGTGCTGGACGAGGACCTGCGGCCGGTGCCGGTGGGCGCCGAGGGCGAGCTGTACGTGGCCGGTCCTGGCCTGGCCCGCAACTACGCGGGGCGGCCTGGGCTGACCGCGGAGCGCTTCGTGGCCTGCCCGTTCGGCCCGCCCGGGGCGCGGATGTACCGCTCCGGCGACCTGGTGCGGCGGCTGCCCGACGGTGGTCTGGAATACCTCCGGCGCAGCGACGACCAGGTCAAGATCCGCGGCTTCCGGATCGAGCTGGGTGAGATCTCGCACGCGCTGGCCCAGGACCCCTCGGTCGACCAGGCCGCCGTGGTCGTGCGCGACGAGGCGTCGGGCGAGCGCCGGCTGGTCGCGTACGTCGTGCCGTCGGGCGCCGGCCGCCCCACGCCGTCCCGGCTGCGCGCCGCGCTGGCCACCCGGCTGCCCGGCTACATGATCCCCACCGCGTTCCACACCCTGCCGGCCTTCCCGCTGACCGCCAACGGCAAGCTGGACCGCCGGGCGCTGCCCGCGCCGACCCGCGAGGACAGCGTCGACGCCGCCTACCGCGCTCCGGAGGGCGCCACCGAGGAGGCGCTGGCCGGTATCTGGCGGGAGGTGCTCGGTGCCGAACAGGTCGGCGCCGAGGACGACTTCTTCGAGCTGGGCGGCGACTCGCTGTCCGTGGTGCGGGTACTGTCGCGGATGCGCACCGCCCTCGGACTGCACCTGACCGCCGCCGAGTTCTTCGCCGCCCCCACGGTCCGCGCGCTGGCCCGGCGCCGCGCCGCGGCCGGCGAGGGACAGGACGGGCGGATACCGGCCGCGCCGCACACCGGCGCGCTGCCGCTGTCCTTCACCCAGCAGCGGTTCTGGCTGTTCCACGAACTCGACCCGGGCGAGGTCGAGTACAACGTGCACTCCGCGCTGCGGCTGCGCGGCCCCCTCGACACCGCGGCGCTGCGCACCGCCCTGGCCGGGCTGATCGCCCGTCACGAGCCGCTGCGCACGACGGTGCTGTCCCGGGACGGCCGCCCCACCGCGGTGATCGCCCCGGCCGGGGGCCACCCCGTGCCGCTGGACGTGCGGGACCTCACCGCGCTGAGCGGCGCGGAGCTGGAGGATGCCCAACGGCGGCTGCTGGCCGAGGAGGTGGCCCGGCCGTTCGACCTGGCCGCCGGGCCGGTGCTGCGGGTGCTGCTGATCAGCCGCAGTGACCGCGACCACGTCCTGGTGATCGGCGTGCACCACGTCGCCACCGACGGCTGGTCGATGGGGCTGATCACCGACGAGCTGAGCACCCGCTACCACGCCGCATGCCGCGGCGTCCCCGTGGACCTGGCGCCGCTGCCGGTCCGTTACGGGGACTACGCCGCCTGGCAGCGCGCCCTCGCCGCCGACGGCCGGCTGGCGCCGCAACTCGACTACTGGCGCGGCCGGCTGGCGGGGGTGACCCCGCTGCAGCTGCCCACCGACCGGCCCCGGCCCGCGGTACGGACCTCCGCCGGCGCGGCATACCGCTGCACCCTGGACCGCCGGCTGGTCGCCGGGCTCAAGGAGCTCGGCGCGGCCCACGGCGCCACGCTCTTCATGACGCTGACCGCCGCGCTCCAGGTCCTCCTCGCGCGCTGGTCCGGGCAGCGCGACATCGCCCTGGGCACCGCCGTCTCGGGCCGCGACCACCCCCAGGTCGAGCGCCTGGTCGGAGCGTTCATCAACACCGTGGTGCTGCGCTCCGACGTCCGCGGCGAGCTGCCGTTCGACGCCTTCCTCGGCGAGGTGCGCCAGACCGTACTGGGCGCCTTCGCCCACCAGGACGTGCCGTTCGACCACGTCGTGGACGCGCTGGGCGTGGAGCGCGACCCGAGCCGCACCCCGGTGGTGCAGGCGATGCTGCTGCTGCAGAACGCCCCAGCAGCCGCCGAGGAGTTCGCCGGCCTGCGCACCGAGACCGTCCCGCTGCCGCGACCGGCCGCGATCTTCGACCTCACGGTCGACGTCACCGAACGGGCCGGCGCGCTGGAGGTCTCGGTCGAGTACAACACCGACCTGTTCGACGCGGCGACGATCGAGCGGCTGGCGGGCCAACTCCGGGTGCTGCTGGACGCCGTCCGCACCGCCCCGGGCACCCCGCTGCACGACCTGCCGCTGCTCACCGCCGACGAGCGCCGCACCGTGCTCCACGACTGGAACGACACCGCCACCCCGCTGCCCACGACGCTGGGCGTGCACCGCCAGTTCGCCGAGCAGGCGCGCCGCACCCCCGACGCACTCGCCGTCACCCACCGCACGGAGTCCCTGACCTACGCCCGACTCGACGCCCGCGCCAACCAGTTGGCGCGCTTCCTGATCGGTCTCGGGGTCGGCCGCGGCACGCCGGTGGTGCTGCACCTCGACCGCCGGCCGCAGCTGGTCGTGGCGATGCTCGCGGTGCTCAAGGCCGGCGGCGCCTACGTGCCGACCGCGCCGGACACCCCCGCCGCGCGGCTCGGTCAGCTCCTGACGGAAACCGGCACGCCCGTGCTGCTGACCACCGGCGAGCGGGCCGTGGGGCTCCCGGCCACCGGGGCCGCCGTCGTCGATCTCGACGCGGCGGCACCGGAGATCGCCCGCCGGCCCGCGGACGACCCCGGGGTCCCGACCGGCCCCGACGACCTGGCGTACATCGTCCACACCTCCGGCTCCACCGGCCGCCCCAAGGGCGTCGCGGTGCCGCACGGCGCGCTGACCGACTACTGCGCCTGGCACAACGACGCCTGGGACATCGGCCCGCACGACCGGGGCTCCTCGGTGGTCGGGCTCGCCTTCGACGTGGCGGTCGGCGAGGTGTGGCCGTATCTGTGCGCCGGCGCCCGGGTGGACCAGCCCGACCAGGAGACGCTGGACGACCCGACGGCGCTGGTCGAGTGGTTCACCGCGCACGGCACCACGGTGGCCTATCTGCCGACCCCGCGCATCGAATCGCTGCTGGACGTCCCGGCGATCACCGGGACCCGGCTGCGCACCCTCATGGTCATCGGCGACTCGCTGCGCCGCCGGCCGCAGCCGGGGCTGCCGTTCACGCTGGTCAACGCCTACGGCCCGGCGGAGGCGACGGTGGCCGCGACCCAGGCCGCGGTCGCCCCGCTCGGCGCCGGCGCGCCCACCGGCCTGCCGTCCATCGGCGCCCCCCTCTACAACACCGCCGCCTACGTCCTCGACGACCGGCTCCGCCCGGCCCCCGTCGGGGTGCCCGGCGAGCTGTACCTCGCCGGCGCGGGGCTGGCCCGCGGCTACTTCGGCCGCCCCGACCTGACCGCCGAGCGCTTCGTGGGCTGCCCGTTCGGGCCGCCCGGGACGCGGATGTACCGCACCGGCGACATCGTGCGCTGGCTGCCGGACGGCACCCTGGACTTCCTCGGCCGCGCCGACAACCAGGTCAAACTCCGCGGCTACCGCATCGAGTTGGGCGAGATCGAGAGCGCGCTGGCCCGCCGGCCGGAGCTCGCGCAGGTCTTCGTCACCGTCCGGGAGCCCGCACCGGGCCGCCGCGCACTGGTCGCCTACGTGGTCCCCGACCGCGGCGCGGCACCCGACCCGGAGGAACTGGCCGCGCACCTCGCCTCCGTACTGCCGGAGTACATGGTCCCGTCCGCCTTCGTCGTGCTCGACGCGCTGCCGCTGACCCCGAACGGCAAGATCGACCGGCGGGCGCTGCCCGACCCGGAGCCGGCCGCGGCCGACACCGCCTACGCCGCGCCCCGCAACGCTGTCGAGGAAGCCCTGGCCGCCGTCTGGGCCGAGGTGCTCGACGTCGAACGGGTCGGCGTGCACGACAACTTCTTCGCCCTGGGCGGCGACTCGATCGCCGGGCTGCGGGTCGCGGTGCTGGCCCGCAAGGCCGGTCTGCGGCTGGCGTCCAAGGACCTCTTCCGGCTGCAGACCATCGCCGCGCTCGGCCCGGCCGTGACCGTGGACCGGCGGCCCGCCGAACCGGAAGGGAAGGCGGCCGAGCGGGCGTTCGCCCTGAGCGGCCTGGACGCGGCCGGCATCGCGCGGCTCGGCGCCACCGGCGCCCCGGCCGAGGACGCCTACCCGCTCACCCCCATGCAGAGCGGGCTGCTCTTCCACAACCTCATGGACACCGAACGCGGCCTGTACGTCGAGCACTTCCACTTCGTGCTGGACGGCATCCACGCACCGGAGCTGCTCGCCGACGCCTGGCAGCGCGTGGTGGACCGCACCCCGGTGCTGCGCACCGACCTGTTCTGGGAAGGGCTGGCCGAACCCCTCCAGGTCGTGCGGTCCGGCGCGCGGATACCCGTGGCACACCTGGACTGGACCGCGCTGGACGAGACCGGGCAGCGGGCGGCGCTCACCCGCCACCTGGCCGAGGACCGGGCGCGCGGCCTCGATCTGCACCGCGCGCCGCTGATGCGGCTTGCCCTCGCCCGGCTCGGCGCCGGCCGGCTCCAACTGGTGTGGACCTTCCACCACCTGCTGCTGGACGGCTGGAGCGCGCTCCAGGTGCTTGCCGAGGTGCTGGGGGAGTACGCCGCGCTCGCCGACGGCGTGCCGTACACCGCACCGGAGCGGCACACCTACGCCGAGTTCGTCGCCTGGCTCGCCGCCCAGGACGGCGCCGCGGCCGAGACGTACTGGCGGGCGGCGCTCACCGGACGCGAGTCGCCCACCCCGCTGCCCTACGACCGGCCGCCCACCGGCACCCACCGGGCCGCCCCCGACGCCACCCGCACGCTGCGGCTGTCCGCCGCGGAGACCGCCCGGCTCGGGGAGGTCGCCCGCCGCGCCGGGGTCACGCTGAACACCGTCGTACAGGGCTTGTGGGCACTGCTGCTCGCCCGGTACAGCGGAGAACGGGACGTGCTGTTCGGCGCGACGGTCGCCGGCCGCCCGGACGACCTGGCCGGCGCCGAGTCGGTGATCGGACTGTTCATCAACACCCTGCCGGTGCGCGTCGAGGTCGATCCGGACGCCGCCCTGCCGGCCTGGCTGCGCAGGGTGCAGGACGAGCAGGCCGAGGCACGCGACCACGAGCAGGTCTCCCTCGCCCAGGTGCAGGGATGGGCCCCGGAGCGCTCGGACGGCGCGCTGTTCGACTCCGTGCTGGCCTTCGAGAACTTCCCCGCCGAGGTGGGCGTCGCCCGCCGGTACGGCCTCCGGCTCGACGCCATCGAGGCCAGCAACACCTCCAACTACCCGCTCAACGCCATCGTGTACGCCGGCGACGAACTGTCCGTGGTGCTGGCCTACGACACCGCGCTGTTCGACCACGGCACCGTCGAGCGGCTGACCGGGCACCTGCGCACCCTCCTGACGGAGACCGCCCGCGACCCCGACCGCCGGGTCCGTGAGCTGCCCTGGCTCACCGCGGCCGAGCGGCACACCATCGTGGACACCTGGACCGACACCGCCTCGGCGTACCCGGTCGACCGCCGGCTCGACACGGTCATCGCCGCACGCGCCGCGGCCCGCCCGGACGCCGTGGCCGTCGTCGAAGGCGAACGGCGGCTGACCTACGGCGAGTTGGACCGGCGGGCCAACCGGCTGGCGCACCACCTGCGGGCGGCCGGCGCCGGCCGGGGCGCGCTGGTCGGGATCGCCGTGGAGCGCAGCATCGAGGTCGTGGTTGCCATCCTGGGCACCCTCAAGGCGGGCGCCGGGTACGTCCCGCTCGACCCGGAGTTCCCCGCGCAGCGGCTGGCCGCCATGCTCGCCGAGTCCCGCCCCGCGGTCCTGCTCACCCAGGAACACGTGCGGGCCCAACTGCCCCCGACGGACGCCCGCGTGGTCTGCCTGGACCGGGACCTGACGGCCGTCGCCGCACAGCCGGACACCGCCCCGGAGGGCCCCGGCGACGCCGGTGACCTGGCGTACGTCACCTACACCTCCGGCTCGACCGGCCGCCCGAAGGGGGTGATGGTGGAGCACCGCTCGCTGTTCAACATCGTCACCGAGGCCATCCGGCTCTACGACCTCGGCCCCGGCAGCCGGATGCTGCAGTTCTACACGATGAGCTTCGACGGCGGCGTCTGGGAGGTCTTCCTGACGCTGGCGTCCGGCGCCACCCTCGTCATCGCCACGCCCGAGGCGCGGCAGAGCCCGGCCCGGCTCGCCGAGCAGCTGCGCGCGGAGTCGATCAGCGCGCTGACGCTGCCGCCCGCGGTGGCCGCGGTGCTGGACGCGGCGGCCCTGCCCGGCGTGCGCAGCCTGGGACTGGCCGGCGACGTGCTGGCGCCCGAGCTCGCCCGTGAATGGGCGCGCGGGCGACGGCTGTTCAACATCTACGGGCCCAGCGAGGCGACCCTGTCGGTGGCGCTGCACCGCGTCGACCCCGAGGCGGCCGGCCGCCGGGTACCGCTCGGCCCGCCGGTGCCCAACACCCGCTGCTACGTCCTGGACGAGCGGCTGGCCGTCGTACCGGTCGGCGTCACCGGAGAGCTGTACCTCGGCGGCGCGGGCCTGGCCCGCGGCTATCTGGGCCGCCCGGACCTGACCGCCCAGCGCTTCGTCGCCGACCCGTTCGGCCCGCCCGGCAGCCGCCTCTACCGCACCGGCGACCTGGTGCGCTGGACCCCCGAGGGCCGGCTGGAGTTCGCCGGGCGGGTGGACAACCAGGTCAAGATCCGCGGCTATCGCGTGGAGCCCGCCGAGGTGGAGAGCGCCCTGCTGCGGCAGCCCGGCGTCGCGGAGGCGGCGGTGATCGCCCGGGACGACGGCACCGGCCACAAGCGGCTGGTCGGCTACGTCGTCACGGACCCGGCCGGCCCGGCGGGCGGCGCGGCGGCGGACACCACCGCACTGCTGCGCGCCCTGGCGGGCGAACTGCCCGGCTACATGGTGCCGTCGGCCCTCGTCGCCCTGGCGGCGCTGCCGCTCGGCCCCACCGGCAAGGTCGACGTCCGGGCGCTGCCCGCACCGGACCCGGCCGGCCGGGCCGCCGCCGCACCGGTCGCCCCCCGCACCCCCACGGAGGAGGCCCTGGCCGCCCTCTGGGCGGAGCTGCTGGGCCTCGCCCAGGTCGGGGTCGAGGACAACTTCTTCGACCTCGGCGGCGACTCCGTCACCAGCCTGCGCCTGATGGCACGGATGAGCGGCGCGTTCGGCGTGGAGGTCTCGCCCCGCGACTTCTTCGACGCTCCCACCATCGCCGCACTCGCCGAGCGCCTGGAGGACACGATCCTGGCGCAGTTGGAAGAAGCCGTCGGAGGCGGCGCCCTATGACCAGCTCTGCAGCGGACCAGCCCGAGAACCCGACCACCGCCCCGGCGTCCCGGGCCGCACGCACCGCCGCGCTGCCCGCCCACGCCCGGGAGCTGCTGCGCGCCCGGCTCGCCGGCAAGGCGGCCGCGGCGCCCGGCGCCGAGCCGATCCCGCGCCTCGGGCACGACGGCCCGGTCCCGCTCTCGCCCGCCCAGGAACGCCTGTGGTACCTGCACGAACTCGAACCGGACAGCAACGAGTACAACACCCTGCGGGTGCTGCGGCTGCACGGCCGGCTCGACCTCGACGCCCTCACCGGGGCACTGACCGGCGTCGTCGCCCGGCACGGGGCGCTGCGCACCACCTTCGACTCCCTTGACGGCCGGGCGCGGCAGACCGTGCACCCGCCCGGGAAGCCGGAGTTCCCGCTCGTCGACCTGTCGGCGGCGGCCGACGACGAGCGGGACGACGCGCTGCGCACCCTGCTGCTGGCCGAGGCCCGGCGCCCGTTCGACCTGCGCCGCGGCCCGGTGCTGCGGGCCCGGCTGATCCGGCTGGCCGCCGACGACCACGTCCTGGCGCTGGGTCTGCACCACATCGTCACCGACGGCTGGTCGACGGGTGTCCTCCAGGGCGAGCTGACCGCCCTGTACACCGCCGCGGTACGCGGGGAGCCGGCCCGGCTGCCCGAACTCCCGGTGCGCTTCACCGACGTCGCCGCCTGGCAGCACGACCGGCTGACCGCCGAGCGGCTGGCCGCCGGGCTCGACCACTGGCGCCACGCGCTGGCCGGACTGACCCCGCTCGACCTGCCGACCACCCGCCCGCGGCCGCCGGTGCGCACCAGCGCCGGCGCGCTGCACACCTTCGAGGTGCCCGAGGAGCTCACCGCCCGGCTCAGGGCCCTGGGCCGGGCGCACGGCGCCACCCTGTTCATGACACTGGTCGCCGCGGTCCAGCTGCTGCTGTCCCGCCGGACCGGGCAGCTGGACCTGGCGGTGGGCACCGCGGCGGCCGGCCGCGGCCGCCCGGAGACCGAGCACCTCGTCGGCTTCTTCGTCAACAACCTGGTGCTCCGTACCCGCATCGCGGAGGACCGCCCGTTCACCGAGCTGCTGACCGCCGTGCGCGGCACCGTCCTGGACGCCTTCGCGCACGAGGACGTGCCGTTCCAGCGGGTCGTCGAGGCGCTGCGGCCGGAGCGCGACCCCAGCCGGCCGCCGCTGGCCGAGGTCGCGGTGAACCTCCACAACACCCCGCGCGCCGGCACCGAGATCCCGGGCCTGCGGGTCGAGGAGCTGCTGCCGCCGGTGGTCACCTCCAGCATGGAGCTGGCCTTCGACTTCACCGAGCGGGACGGCCGCCTCGACGGGCATCTCACCTACAACACCGACCTGTTCGACGCGGACACCGCCGCCCGCACCGCCGCCGGGCTGCTCACCCTCCTCGACGACCTGACGGCGCGGCCCGCCGTCCCGGTGGCGGAACTGGCCGTGCTGCCGGCCGGCGAGCGCCGCGAGGTGACCGAGGAGTGGCCGCACTCCGGCCCCGGCCGCCCGCCCCGCACCATCCCGGAACTCTTCGCCGCGCAGGTGGCCCGCACCCCGGACGCCGACGCCCTGGTCACCGACGAGGAGACCGTCGGCTACGCCGAACTGGACGCCCGCGCCAACCGGTTGGCGCGGCTGCTGCTCGCCCGCGGCGCCGGCCCGGAGACGCTGGTGGCGCTGGCGCTGCCGCGCTCCGCGGAGACCGTCGTGGCGATCCTCGCCGTCCTCAAGGCCGGCGCCGCCTATCTGCCGCTGGACCCGAGGAACCCGGCCGAACGCAACCGGCTGATGGTCCAGGACGCCCGCCCGCTGCTGGTGCTCACGGTGTCCGGCTTCGACGGCGGCACCGACCTCGGCGCGCCCGCGCTGCTGCTCGACGGCCCCGAGGCCGGCGCCGCCCGGTACGACGGTGCCCCGCTGACCGCCGACGAGCTGCCGGCCCCGCTGCTGCCCGAACACCCGGCGTATGTCATCTACACCTCCGGCTCGACCGGCCGCCCCAAGGGCGTGGTGGTCACCCACGCCGGTGCGCACGGCCTGGCGGCGGGACAGTCGGCGCACTTCCGCTCGGGTCCCGGCGCCCGGGTGCTGTCGTTCGCCGCCCTCGGCTTCGACGCCGGCTTCTCCGAGTTCGGGATGGCGCTGCTGTCCGGCGGCGCGCTGGTGGTCGTCGGCCAGGAACGCATCCTGCCCGGCCCGCCGCTCACCGAGGTGCTGACCGCATACCGGGTCACCCATGTGACGCTGCCGCCCGGCGCGCTCTCCGCGCTCACCCCGGGGACGCTGCCCGCGGACCTGACGCTGATCGTGGCCGGCGAGAGCTGCCCGCCGGCGGTGGCCCGCGCCTGGTCCGCGCACCACCGCATGATCAACGCCTACGGCCCGACCGAGGCCACCGTCTGCGCCAGCATGAGCCGCCCGCTGACCCCCGGCACCGTCGGTGCCGCGGTCCCCATCGGCCGCCCGCTGCCCGGCCTGCGGGTCAGCGTCCTGGACGACCGGCTGCGCCCGGTGCCGGCCGGCGTCCCCGGCGAGGTGTACCTCTCCGGCATCGCCCTGGCCCGCGGCTACCTGGGACGTACCGCGCTGACCGCGGAACGCTTCGTCGCCGACCCGTACGGCCCGCCCGGCAGCCGGATGTACCGCACCGGCGACCGCGCCCGCTGGCTGCCCGGCGGCGACCTCGACTACCTGGGCCGCACCGACGACCAGGTCAAGCTGCGCGGCTTCCGGATCGAACTCGGCGAGGTCGAGGCCGTGTTGTCCCGCCACGACGGCGTCACGGCGGTGGCCGCCGCTGTCCACAAGGACGAGCGCGGCACCCGCCGCCTGGTCGCCTACGCCGTCCCGGCCGCCCCCACGGGCCCCGCGGACACCGACGCCGCCGCCCGCCTGCGGGAGTTCGCCCGCGCGGCGCTGCCCGAGCACACGGTGCCCTCGGTCGTCGTCCTGCTGGACCGCCTCCCGCAGAACGCCAACGGCAAGGTCGACCGGCGGGCGCTGCCGGCCCCCGACCTGCGCCGGACCGGCCACGCCCCCCGGGTCGCCCCGCGCACCCCGGCGGAACGGACCCTGGCCCGCATCTGGTCGGAGGTCCTCGGGGTCGACGACCTCGGCGTCGAGGACAACTTCTTCGACCTGGGCGGGGACTCCATCCTCAGCCTCCAGGTGGTGGCCCGGGCCCGGGCCGCCGGACTGCGGGTGACCGCCAAGCAGACCTTCCTGCGGCAGACCATCGCCGACCTGGCCGCCGAGGCCGTCGCCGAGGCCGAGGCCGTCGCGCCGGAACCGGCCGACGACGGGCCGGTCACCGGCGAGCTGCCGCTCACCCCCATCCAGCACTGGTTCTTCGACACCCTCGGCGCCAGCCTGGAGCAGTTCAACCAGTCGCTGTACCTGGAGCTGGCCGAGGACCCGGACCACGCGGCGCTGCGCACCGCGCTGGCCGCGCTCACCGCGCACCACGACGCGCTGCGGCTGCGCGCGGAGCCCGACGGCGACCGGTGGCGGCTGCACCACGCCGCCGCCGAGACCGGCGAAATCCTCGTCCCCGTCGACCTGTCCGGCCTCGCCCCGCAGGCCCAGGACGCCGCGATGGCGGCCGCGATCGACGCCGCCCAGCGCGGCTTCGACCTGGCCGCGGGACCGCTGCTGCGCGCCCGGCTGTTCACCCTGGGGGCCGGCCGGCCGGCCCGGCTGTACCTCGTCGCCCACCACCTCGTCGTCGACGGGATGTCCTGGCGCATCCTCCTGGCGGACCTGGAGACCGGCTACCGCCAGGCCCTGGCCGGCCGGCCGGTCGACCTGGGCCCCCGGACCACCTCCTTCCGCGACTGGTCGCGCCGGCTGTCCCGGCACGCCGCCGAGGACGGTCTGCGCGACGAACTCCCGTACTGGGAAGCCGCGTCGGCCGACGCACGCCAGGCCGCACCGCTCCCGGCGGACGTGACCGGCGCGCCGGACGGCAACACCGCGGGCTCGGCCCGTACGGTCACCGCACGGCTCTCCGCCGAGGCCACCGACGCCCTGCTCCGCCAGGTGCCCGAGGCGTACCGCACCCAGATCAACGACGTGTTGCTGAGCGCGCTGGGCCGGGTGCTGGCCGACTGGACGGGCGGCGACCGGGTCCTGGTCGCCCTGGAGGGCCACGGCCGGGAGGACCTCTTCGACGACGTCGACCTCAGCCGCACCGTCGGATGGTTCACCACCGTCTTCCCGGTCACCCTGCGACTGCCCGGCGACCGCGACTGGGGGACGGTCCTCAAGAGCGTCAAGGAGCAGTTGCGCGCGATACCGCGCAACGGCCTGGGCCACGGCGTGCTGCGCCACCTCGCGGGACCCGGCACCCGGCTCGCCACCGGCCCGGAACCGGAGGTCGGCTTCAACTACCTCGGCCGGCTGGAGGCCACCGCCGGACCCGGCGGCCTGGCCCGCGCGCTGCTGGACAGCCCCGGTGCCGAACGGGCCGCCGGCCAGCGCCGGCACCACCTGCTGGAGATCAACGGCCAGGTGACCGGCGGCCGGCTGGAGTTCGCCTGGACGTACTCCACCGAGCGGCACCACGCGGAGACCGTCGAGCGGCTCGCGGCGGCGTTCATGGCCGCGCTGGAGGCGATCGTGGCGCACTGCGCCGAGCCCGGCTCCGGCGGCGCCACCCCCTCCGACTTCCCGCTGGCCGCCCTCGACCAACCCACCGTGGACCGGATCGCCGGCGACGGCCGGGCCGTCGAGGACGTCTACCCGCTCACGCCCATGCAGAGCGGCATGCTCTTCCACGCGCTCAGCGAGTCCGGACGCGACCCGTACACCGGGCACTTCGGCGTCCGGATCGACGGGGTCACCGACCCCGGGGCGCTGGCCGCGGCCTGGCAGCAGGTCGTGGACCGCACCCCGGCGCTGCGCACCGCGATCGTCTGGCAGGACGTCGCCGAGCCGCTGCAGGTGGTGCACCGCACCGCCCGCGTCCCGGTGACCCACCACGACCTGCGGGCGCTGACCGAGCAGGACCGGCAGGCGACGCTGGACGAGCTGTGGGCCCGGCGCGCCGACACCGTCATCGACCTCGCACAGCCGCCCGCGCTGCGGCTGACCCTGGTGCGGCTGACCGACACCGCGGTGCAGATGTACTGGACCTCGCACCACATCCTGATGGACGGCTGGAGCTTCGCCGGGCTGCTGTCGGAGGTGTGCGCCGGCTACGCCGCGCTGACCGACGGCCCGCGCACCGCCGCCCCGGCCCGCCGCCCGTACCGCGACTACGTGCGCTGGCTGGGCGAACAGGACGAGGCGGCGGCGCGGGCCCACTGGCGGTCGGTGGTCGACGGCTTCACCGTGCCGACCCCGCTGCCCTACGACCGGCAGCCGGTGAAGGCGCACGGCACCCGCTCCTCCCGCGAGGTGCAGGTCACGCTGTCCGCCGAGCGCACCGCCCGGCTGACCGAGGCCGCCCGGGCGGCCCGGCTGACCGTCAACACCCTGGTGCAGGGCGCCTGGGCGGCACTGCTGGCTCGCTACTCCGGCGCCGACGACGTCTGCTTCGGCACCACCGTCTCCGGCCGGCCGGCGACCCTGCCGGGCGCCGAGGCGATGGCCGGCCTGTTCATCAACACCGTTCCGGTGCGGGCGCGGATCGACGGCACCCCGGCCGTCGAGTGGCTGCGCGACCTCCAGGGCGCGCAGCTCGACTCCCGGCAGTACGAGCACGTCTCGCTGGCGCAGATCCAGCGCGCCAGCGGCGTCCCGGCCGGCACCAACCTCTTCGACAGCATCGTGGTCTTCGAGAACTACCCCTACGACGGCGACGCCGCCGCCGGGTACGGCCTCGGGCTGGGCACGTTCCAGGGCGACGAGGTCACCAACTACGCGCTCACCCTGACCGCGTATGCGGCCGACACGCTGCACCTCAACCTCGGCTACGACCCGGACCTGTTCGACGAGGCCACCGTGCGCCGGCTGACCGGGCACCTGGCGACGCTGCTCGACGGCATCGTCACCGCCCCGGACACCCCGATGGACGACCTCCCGCTGCTCGACGCGGCGGAGCGCGAGCGCCTCCTGGTGCGGTGGAACGACACCGCCGCCGCCTTCCCGCCGCCCCGGCCGGTCCACGAGCTGTTCGCCGAGCGGGCCGCCCGTACCCCGGACGCGGTGGCGGTCACCGACGCCGAGCGCCGGCTGACCTTCGCCGAACTGGAAGCCCGCGCCAACCAGTTGGCCCACCACCTGGTCGGCCTGGGCGTCGGCCCCGGCACCCTGGTCGGGGTCTGCGCCGACCGCGGGGTGGACGCCGTGGTGGCGCTGCTCGGTGTGCTGCGGGCCGGCGGCGCGTTCGTGCCGCTGGACCCGGCCTATCCGGCGGAACGGCTGCGGATCATGCTGGCGGACGCCGCGGTCCCGGTCGTGGTGACCGAGGAACGGCTGCTCGACCGCACCGCCGGGTACGACGCGGTCACGGTCTGCCTGGACCGCGAACAGCCGCTGCTCCGGGGGCTTCCCACCGGACCGCCGCAGACCGCCGTCACGCCCGGGGACCTGGCGTACGTCATCTACACCTCCGGCACCACCGGCCGGCCCAAGGGCGTGATGGTCGAGCACCGGCACGTCCACCACATGCTGCACGGCTGGGACCGGCGGTACGGCCTGGCCGCCCTGCGGCCGCGGGCGCTGTCGGTCTCCAGCATCTCGGTCGACCTCTTCTTCAGCGACTTCCTGCTCTCCGCCCTCTTCGGCGGCACGATGGTGATCTGCCCGCAGGACGCGGTCGCCGACCAGGTGGCGCTGACCGACCTGCTGCTGGCGAGCGAGGCCCAGCTGATGGTGACCGTGCCGACGCTGGCGCGCGCGGTGGTCGCCGAGCTGACCTGGCGCGGGATCCGGCCGGAGGCGCTGCGGGTGCTGATGGTCGGGTCCGAGGGCTGGCCGGCCGACGCCGCCGCCGAGATCCTCGACGGGCTGGCACCGGGCACGGTGCTGGTCAACGCCTACGGCTCGACCGAGACCACGGTCGACTCCACGGTCTTCCAGCTCGGCCGGGACCCGCTGGGGGACGCCGCGTTCGTCCCCGTCGGCCGGCCGCTGGCCAACACCCGGATCTACGTCCTGGACGCCCGGATGCGCCCGGTGCCCACCGGCGTCGTCGGCGAGTGCTACATCGGCGGCGACGGCGTCTCCCGCGGCTATCTGGGCCGCCCGGAGCTGACCGCCGAACGCTTCCTCGACGACCCGTTCGCGCCGGAGCCCGGCGCCCGGATGTACCGGACCGGCGACCTGGCGCGCTGGCGCGCCGACGGGAACCTCGAATGCCTGGGCCGGGTCGACGACCAGGTCAAGGTCCGCGGCTTCCGGGTCGAACTGGGCGAGGTGGAGGCCGTGCTGGCCCGGCACCCGGACGTCGTGGCGGCGGCCGCCGCGGTCCGCCGGGACGACGGCGGGCCGGCCCGCCTGGTGGGCTATGTCGTGCCCGCCGCCGGACGGACCCCGGACCCGGGCGCGCTGCGGGCGTTCGCCGCCGAGCGGCTGCCGGCCCCGGCAGTGCCCACCGCCTACGTGGTGCTGGACGCGCTGCCGATGACACCGAGCGGCACCGTCGCCCGGCGCGCCCTGCCGGCCCCGGCCGGCGGCCAGGACCCGGCCCGGCCGTACGCCCCGCCCGCCGACGGCACCGAACTGCTGCTGTGCGGCATCTGGCAGGAGGTGCTGGGCGTCGAACGGGTCGGCGTGCACGACAACTTCTTCGAGCTGGGCGGCGACTCGATCCTCAGCATCCGGGTCATCTCCCGCATCCGGGCGTCCCTGGGCGTGGCTCCCTCGCCCCGCCAGCTCTTCGACACCCCGACGGTGGCCGCGCTCGCCGCGGCCCTCGGCCGGCAGGCGCCCCCCGAGGACGCCGGCCCGCCGCTCACCCGCGCCGACCGCGCTGCCCCGCTGCCGCTGTCGTCCGCCCAGCAACGCCAGTGGTTCCTGCACGACTTCGACCCGGACAGCAGCGAGTACCACATCGTCACCGGCCTCAGGCTCGGCGGCGCGCTGGACGCCGGGGCGCTGGAGCGGGCGCTGACCGGGCTCGTCGCCCGGCACGAGGCGCTGCGCACCACCTACGAGGCCGTCGACGGCGGCGCCCGCCAGATCGTGCACCCGGCGGCCGAGGTGCCCTGCGCCCGTACGGACCTGTCCGGGGTGCCGGCGGAGCGGCGCGAGGACGCCCTGCGCGAGGAGGTGGCGCGCGCCGCGGCCCGGCCGTTCCGCCTGGCCGAGGGCCCGGTGCTGCGTGCCGAACTCTTCCGGCTCGGCGCCCGGGACCACCTGCTGCTGCTGGTCATCCACCACATCGCCACCGACGGCGGTTCGATGGCGGTGCTCTGCGAGGAACTCGGCGTGCTCTACGCCGCGGAGCTGGCCGGCACCGCCCCCGCCCTGCCCGAACTCCCCCTCGGCTACGCCGACTACGCGGCCTGGCAGCGCCGGATGCTGTCCGGGCCGGCGCTGGACGGCCACCTCGCCTACTGGCGCGAACGGCTCGCCGGGGTCCGCCCGCTGGCGCTGCCCACCGACCGGCCCCGGCCGGCGGTCCGCAGCTCCGCCGGCCGGATGCTGCTGGTGGACATCGAGCCGCGGGTGGCAGCCGGCCTCAAGGAGCTGGCGCGCCGCCACGACGCGACGCTGTTCATGGTGCTGACCGCCGCGGTCCAGCTGCTGCTGGCCCGCTGGACCGGCCGGCCGGACATCGTCGTCGGCACCCCCTCCGCCGGCCGCCCCCGGCAGGAACTCGAAGGCGTGGTGGGGCTGTTCGTCAACACCGTCGCGATCCGCTCCACCGTCGAGCCGGACCACACTTTCGGCGAGCTGCTGGAGTCGGTGCGCGGCACCGTGCTGGAGGCGTTCGAGCACGCGGAGGTGCCGTTCGACCGGCTGGTGGAGGAGCTCCGGCCGCGCCGCGACCCGAGCCGCAACGCGCTGGTCGAGGTGTTCGTCGGGCTGGAGACGGACCGCTCGGCACCCCCGGCGCTGCCCGGCCTGACGGTCACCGAGGTCCCGTACGTCAGCGACGAGGTCAGCCACGACCTCAGCTTCGACTTCGTGGACCAGCCGGACGGCCTGCGGGCCGCGATCGGCTACAGCACCGCGCTGTTCGACGACGCGACCGTCGAACGGCTGGCCGGCCGGCTGCTGGCGCTGCTCGCCGCGGCGCCGGAGGACCCCCGCCCGGCGGCCGAGCTGGTGCCGGCGGACCCGGCCGACCCGGCGGCGTCCCCGGTGACCCGACCGGCCGGGCACGACGGCCCGGACGCGGAACCGGACGACGACGCGGCAGAGGAGGCGGCCGCGCCCTACCGCGCGCCCGCCACCGACGCCGAACGGACCCTGGCGGAGATCTGGGCCGCCGTCCTGGGCGTGCCCCGGGTCGGCACCGACGACAACTTCTTCCAGCTGGGCGGCGATTCGCTGCTGAGCATCCAGGCCGTCCAGCGGATGCGGCAGGCCGGCCTGGCGGTGACCACCAAGGACCTGTTCGTCCACCAGAGCATCCGGCCGCTGGCCGCCGTGGCCACGGAACGCGCCCCGGCGGGGCCCGCGGAGACCGCCCCGGCCCCGGTGGCCGAGGACGCCCCGTCGGCGGGCCCGATCCCGCTCACCCCCGCCCAGCACGACTACTTCGCCGGCGTCCCGCTCGCCCCGCACCACTTCACCCAGTCCGTCCTCGTCGAGCTGCACGCCGGCACGGACGAGGCGGCGCTGCGCCGGGCGCTGACCGCGCTGGTCGACCGGCACGAGGCGCTGCGCCACCGCTTCGTCCGCGAGGCCGGCGCATGGCGGCAGTACGCCACCGCGCCGCGGGCGGCGGATGTCCTGCGGCGGCACGACCTGTCGGAGGTACCGGCACACCGACGGGCCGCCGCCATGGACGAGTTGGCCGCCGAGGCCGACGCCGGGCTGGCACTGGACTCCGGCCCGCTGTTCGCGGCGCTGCTGTTCACCTTCGGGCCGGGGGAGCGTCCCGCGCTGTTCCTGACCGCCCACCACCTCGTCGTCGACGGCGTCTCCTGGCGGATCCTGCTGGCCGATCTGGAGGAGGGCTACGCGCAGGCCCACGGTGGCGCACCGGTGTCCCTGGCGGCCCCCGGCAGCACCTTCGGCCGCTGGGCGCACCGGCTCGCCCGGCACGTCGCCGACGGCGCGCTGGACGCCCAGGCCGCGTACTGGCAGGGGCTGCCGCCCGCGACCGAGGTCCCCCGCGACGGCACCGGCCCCGCGGTGGTGGAGTCCGTGCAGACCGTCACGGTGGAGCTGCCCGAGGACCTCAGCGAGGTGCTGCTGCGCCGGTCCGCCGGGGTGTTCCGTACCCGCTTCCACGAGGTGCTGTTCGCCGCGCTGGCCGGAGTGCTGTCCCGCTGGACGGGCGAGCGGCGGGTGGTGTTCGACACCGAGGGGCACGGCAGGGAGGAGCTCTTCGAGGACCTCGACCTGTCCCGTACGGTCGGCTGGTTCACCACCGAGTACCCGGTCGCGCTCGACGTGGGCGACGATCCCGACGACTGGCCCGCGCTCGTCAAGAGCGTGCGCCGGCAGCTGCGGGCGCTGCCCGGCAACGGCTTCGGCTACGGCGCGCTGCGCCGGCTCGGCCCGGCCGGTTCGCCCGGCGCCGCGCTGGCCGAACGCGCCCCGGCCCAGCTGGTGTTCAACTACCACGGGCAGGCCGACGAGGCCCAGCGCACCGGGGAGAGCCGGCTCTACCACGCCTTCGGCGACCCGATCGGCCGCGAGCAGCGACCGGACGAGGTGGTCCGGCACCCGCTTGAGGTGGTCGGCGCCGTCCAGGCCGGACGGCTCCGCTTCACCTGGTACTTCTCGCGCAACGTGCACCACCGGGCGACCGTCGCCAAGGTGGCCGACGACTTCGCCGACGCGCTGCGCGCCCTCGCCCGACACGTCCAGGAGCGCTGACCCATGGACCCTGACAGACTGCACCGCGTCCTGGCCGAGCTGGCCGCCCGCCACCAGGTGCCGGGTGCGCAACTCGCCGTCCTGCACGGCGGGGACCGCTTCCTGGTGCACACCGGCGTGGCCGACACCGCCACCGGCGCGCCCGTGGAAGCGGACACGGCCTTCCCGGCCGGTTCGCTGACCAAGCCGTTCGGCGCCGCCCTGGCGATGATCCTGGTGGCCGACGGGGACGTGGACCTCGACGATCCGCTGGACGGCCCGCTCCCGGAGTTCGGCGCGGGCTGCCTGGTCACCCTGCGGCAGCTGCTCAGCCACACCGCCGGCCTGCCCTCCGACGTGCCGGAGGGCACGGCCGGGACCGGCGACCGCGCCCGGTGGGTGGCCCGCCACTGTCGGACGGAGGATCTGGCGCATCCGCCGGGGACGGTCTTCTCGTACTCCAACGTCGGCTATGTGGTGGTGGGCCGGCTGGTCGAGGCGGTGACCGGGATGACCTGGCAGGAGGCGGTCGGCGCGGTGCTGCTCGAACCGCTGGGCATCCGGCCGGCGTTCGTCGCGGGACCGGAGCGCACCGGCCGCCCGGTGGCCGCCGGGCACGCCGTCCAGGCGGCCCGCGGCCGGGTGCTGTCGGTCGCCGAGCAGGACCTGCCCGAGGTGGAACTGCCCAACGGCGGGCTGGCGCTGAGCGCCGCGGACCTGGTGTCCTTCGCCCGCCGGTACTTCGCGGGCTGCCCGGACCCGGCCCCACTGGACCGGGCGACCGCCGACGACATGTGCTTCGACCAGCTCTCCTCGATCGCCGTCGGCCCGTACGGCATGGCCGACGGCTGGGGGCTGGGCTGGGCGCGCTACGACGACGGCGCGGCGGACGTCTACGGCCATGACGGCACCGGCGACGGCACGCACTGCTCGCTGCGGTTCGACCCGTCCAACGGCAGCGCGGTGGCGCTGACCGCGAACGCCAACACGGGGGCGCGGCTGTGGGCGGACCTGGCGCCCCGGCTGCGGGAGCTGGGCCTGCCGGTCGGGGACCGGCCGGAGCCCGGGGCGCCCGCCGGGCCGATACCCGCCCCGGCCGGCTGCCTGGGCCGGTACGCCAACGGCGACACCGTGTTCGAGGTGACCCGCGCGGCCGGCGGCGGGCTGCTGCTCGGCTTCGGCGGCGCGCCGCGCGCCGAGCTGCTGTGCGACCCCGGACTCCGCTTCGTCATGCGGGAGTTGGGCAGCGGTACGTGCTCGCCGGGGCGGTTCGTCGCCGATCCGCTCACCGAACGGATCGACTACCTCCAGATCACCGGCCGGCTGGCCGCCCGCACCGGCGACGACAGCGGCCCGGCATGACCGCGGTGCCCAGGGACGCGACGGACGCCACGGATCCAGCGGAGGTCATGGATGCCGGTGCCGGTGCCGATACCGGGGCGGGGCCCGGCCGCCCGGCCGTCCCGCTGTCCCGCAACCGCGACTACAACGTCCTGTGGACGAGCCAGCTGCTGTCCGAACTGGCCCTGGAGATCGCCGCGGTGGCCGTCCCGCTGCTGATCCTCGCCCGGCACGGGTCGCCGGTGCAGCTCGGTCTGGCGTCCGCGGCGCTGGCCGCCGCGCACATGATCGCGGTGGTGCCGGCCGGGGTGCTCGCCGACCGCTGGGACCGCCGGCGGCTGATGCTGGGCTGCCAGCTGCTGCGGGTGCTGGGGATGGCGAGCCTGGCCGGGGCGCTGCTGCTGGGCCGGTACGCGTTCTGGCACATGCTGCTGGTCGTGGTGGCGGACGGCTTCCTCGGCTCGGTCTTCGACCCGGCCGAGCACGCGGCGCTGCCCCAGGTGGTGCCGTCCGCCCAGCTCTCCACGGCGGTGGCCCGCAACGCCGCCCGACCCTATGTCGCCACCCTGGTCGGCCCGGCCGTCGCCGGCTTCCTCTTCGCGGCACTGCCGTCGGGCCCGTTCCTGGCCAACGCGGCGATGTTCGTGCTGTCGTCGGTGGCACTGTGCTTTCTGCGGCTGCCCCGCGGCCGCACCGGCGAACGTGCGGAACGACGGCCCGCGGACCGGGAGGCGGCAGACCGGGAGGGGGTGGCCGGTGACGTGCCGGGGACCGGCGCCGGCTTCGCGGCCGGATTCCGCTGGGTCCTCGGGCAGCCGGTGATCCGTACCACGATGGCCTGGATGCTCGTCACGAACCTGGTGTTCGGCGCGCTGCTGATCGTGCTGCTGGCGCTCTCCGGCGAGGACCGGGTCGGGCCGGGTGAACTGGGCCTGACGATGGCCTGCTTCGGCGTGGGCGGACTGCTCGGCGGGCTGTTCGCGGCCCGGCTGCACACCGCCGTCCGGCCACCGGTGATCCTCCTCGGCTTCGCCTGGACCGCGGTGGCCGCCACCGCCGTGATGGCGCTGGTGCCGGCCGGCCTGCCCCAGGGCGGACTGCTCGCGGTCCTCGCCTTCCTCGCCCCGCTCGCCAACACCACTGTGCTCACTCATCAGCTGACGGTCACCCCGGACGCCCTGCGCGGCCGGATGAGCGGGGTCGCCGGCTTCTGCTCCGGGGGCGCCGGCGTGCTGGGCCCGGCGCTCGGCGGCGCGTTGACCGGGCTGGCCGGCGGCGGCGTCACCGCCGTGCTGCTCTGCGCCGGCTGCCTGCTGATGGTCGCACTCGCCGCCACCCTCAGCCCGACCCTGCGCCGCTTCCCGGCTCCCGCGGGTGCCGACCTGCCAACTTGACTCCACGGGAAAGAAGGTGGAACGCCCCTCCGCTTCCGGCGATGCTCGGAGATCATCACTTGGAGATGTCCGCGCGACCTCGGTGCAGGGGGTCCCGGGCCGGTCCGCGCGACCCGCCCCGGCCACTCCGGCGTGTGTGCGCGCGGCCAGGCGAAGGGCCCCGTATGCAGACCACCCCCCACCCACCGCGTCCGGCGCCGGACGCGGCGACGGCCCGGCCGTCCGGTACGGCCCCCAACCCCAACCTCCGGTCCCTGACCGGATTACGGTTCCTGGCCCTGTTACCCGTCTTCCTCACCCATGCCGCCTTCGAGGGCGTGTTCAACGACGCGAAGCTGAGCTGGGGCTTCCTCGACGGCATGGGGAGCACCGGCTACACGGCGGTGTCGTTCTTCTTCGTGCTGAGCGGCTTCGTGATCACGTGGTCGTACCGCTCCACGGACACCGCGCGGAAGTTCTGGCGCCGGCGCTTCTTCCGGGTCTTCCCCAACCACCTCGTGGCCTATGTCTTCACGGTCGCGCTGATGGTCGCCGTGGGCTCCGCCTTCGACGTGCCGGGCATGCTCGCCCAGCTGTTCCTGCTGCAGGCGTGGGTGCCCGATCCGCTGTTCATCGACACCGGCAACACCGTCACCTGGTCGCTCGGCGCCGATGTCGCGTTCTACGCGCTCTTCCCGCTGCTGTTCGTCCTGGTGCACAGGATCAGGCCAACTCGCCTGTGGTACTGGGCCGGTGCCCTGGTGCTCGTGGTGGTCGCGCTGCCGACCGTCGCCCTGTCGGTGCTTCCGGACAGCCCGGTGATGCCGGTCGGCGGGGCCTCCCGCGCCCAGTACTGGTTCACCTACTTCTTCCCGCTCTCCCGCGCCGTGGAGTGCGTGATCGGCATGGTGTTCGCGCGGATCGTGCTCACCGGCAAGTGGATACGCCTGCCGGTGACGGCCGCCGCGGCCCTGGTGGTCGCCGCGTACGTGCTCGCCCAGTACGTCCCCTTCCTCTACCGGCTGAGCGCGGTGCCGGTGGTGCCGCTGGCGCTGCTGACCGCCGCGCTGGCGGTGGCGGACGCCGAGGGCCGCGGCACCTTCCTCGGCGGCCGGCACATGGTCTGGCTCGGTGAACTCTCCTTCGCCTTCTACCTCGTGCACCAGCCGATCCTGGCCTACGGGCACATCCTGGTCAGCGCGCGGAACGACCGGGGCGAGGTGGTACCGCGCACCTGGGACACCCCGGCCGGCATCGCGCTGATCGCCGGGTCGTTCGTGCTGTCGATGGCGCTGGCCTGGCTGCTGCACAACGGCGTCGAGAAGCCGGCGATGCGCCGCTGGTCCCGCCCCCGGAGCACGGCAACTTAGCCGCCAGGTGAAAGATGTGGAGCGAGCGAACGATCTCGGCCAAACTCCGGCTCAACGGGGGAGCGGGGCAACCATTGCCAGACGTCCGTGCGCGGTGGAGATCCGGTGCCGGCGACCGCACCCGGGTCATCCAACAGCAGACGGTGGTGCGGCCGCCGCGGACCCGCGCCGTCCGCACCGCCCGTCGCCCGTCCGGCGGAGGTCCGCATGCAGACGAGTGCCCAGCAAAGTTCCCAGCCAAGACCCCGGCCGGCGCCGCCCCGGGTGAACCTCAGGTCCCTGACGGGGCTGCGCTTCGTCGCCACCCTGCCGGTGTTCCTCACCCATGCCGCCTTCGAGGGGGTCTTCAGCGACGCGAAGCTGAGCTGGGGCTTCCTCGACGGCATGGGGACCATCGGCTACACGGCGGTGTCGTTCTTCTTCGTGCTGAGCGGCTTCGTGATCACGTGGTCGTACCGGCCCACGGACACCGCGCGGAAGTTCTGGCGCCGGCGCTTCTTCCGGGTCTTTCCCAACCATCTGACGGCCTATGTGCTCGCCCTGGTGCTGATCCTCTCGGTCGGGCTGACCGTCGAGGTGCTGCCGTCGATCACCCAGGTCCTCCTCGTGCAGTCCTGGGTCGACGACCCGGCGTTCACCGACACCGGCAACAGCGTCAGTTGGTCGCTGGCGGTGGACGTGGTCTTCTACGCGCTCTTCCCGGTGCTGCTGGTGCTGGTGAACAAGATCAAGCCGAATCGGCTGTGGTTCTGGGCGGCCGGCGCGGTCCTCTGCGTGGCCGCGGTCCCGGCGATCGCGTTCACCGCGCTGCCGGACACCCCGAAGATGCCGCTCGGCGGGGTTTCCGTCACCCAGTACTGGTTCACCTACTTCTTCCCGCTCTTCCGGATGCTGGAGTGCGTGCTCGGCATGCTGATGGCGCGGATCGTGCTCACCGGCAAGTGGATACGCCTGCCGGCGACGGCCGCCGCGCTGCTGCTGGTGCTCGCGTACGCGCTCGCCCAGCACGTGCCGTACCTGTTCCGGCTGAGCGCGATGACGGTGGTGCCGGTGGCGCTGCTGACCGCCGCGCTGGCGGCGCGGGACGCCGGGGGCCGCGGCACCTTCCTGGGCAGCCGGCTCATGGTCTGGCTCGGCGATCTCTCCTTCGCCTTCTACCTGCTGCACAACCTGGTGCTCAAGTACGGCCATCTGCTGCTCGGCCACAGCGAGCAGGACGGCGAGCTGGTGGGCCGCACCTGGAGTACGCCGCTGGGCATCGTGGTGATCGCCGCCGGCTTCGCGGTGTCCCTGCTGCTCGCCTGGCTGCTGCACAACGGCGTGGAGAAGCCGGTGATGCGCCGCTGGTCCCGGGCCAGAGTGACTCCTGTGACTGGTGTGGCCAGTGGAATCCCTGTGAAGGACGGGGCAATTTAGCTGGCGAGTAAATAACATGGAACAACCCCTCGAAAGCGTCAAAGATTCGACTGACCGGCCGTTCGGTGCCGGAGCCCCACATTCCGGCGCCCTATCCGAAGGGACGAGTACGTGCTGACGCACCATCTGCAGGATGACGACGTCGCCGCGATCGACACCGTGGTCGACGAACTCAGCCGGCGCTACGACACCGTGGAGTCCACCGACTTCCAGGCCGAGAGCCGGCTCTTCGCCGACGAGTTACCGCGTCGGGTGCGTCAGGCGCTGCACGAGTACCGCAGCACCGAGAAGTCCGGTCTCCTCGTCGTGCGCGGGCTGTCCGTGGACGACGCGGCGCTGGGGCCGACGCCGGCCGAACGCCGGCACAAGCCGGGACCGTCCACGTCCCTCCGCCAGGACATCGCCTTCTACCTGATAGCCAACCTGCTCGGTGACCCCATCGGTTGGGCCACCCAGCAGGACGGCCTGATCATGCACGACATCTACCCCGTCCGCGGCTTCGAGCACGAGCAGATCGGCTGGGGCAGCGAGGAGACCCTCACCTGGCACACCGAGGATGCCTTCCACCCGCTGCGCACCGACTACCTCGGGCTGATGTGCCTGCGCAACCCGGACGGCGTCGAGACCACCGCCTGCGACATCGCCGACGTCCGGCTGGACGACGCGACCCGCGAGATCCTCGCGCAGGAGCGCTTCCGCATCCTGCCCGACGACGCGCACCGCATCTCCGGGCAGGCGCCGGCGGACGAGAGCCCGCGCGAGGCCGCCCTGCGCACCCGCAGCCGGCAGCGGGTCGACGCCGCCATGGAGTCGCCCGAACCGGTCGCCGTGCTCTTCGGTGACCCCGACGACCCCTATCTGCGGATCGATCCGCACTACATGCGGGGCGTCCAGGGCGAGGCCGAGCAGCAGGCGCTGGACACCATCGGCGCCGCCATCGACGACGCCATGTCCGGTGTCGTCCTCACCCCCGGCGACATGGTCTTCATCGACAACTACCGCGTCGTCCACGGCCGCAAGCCGTTCCGCGCCCGCTTCGACGGCACGGACCGCTGGCTGCGCCGGCTCAACGTCGCCCGTGATCTGCGCGCGTCGCGCGGCTCGCGGCTCGCCGCGCACACCCGCGTCATCTACTGACCACCGCCGCGGCATCGCCACCAAGGTGCCGGCTCATCGACCTGCCGCCGCCACCACCCGCATCACATCGTGTCGTCCGCACGGCCCCGTCCGGGAGCACTCCCGCGCCGGCGGCCGCGCGGACCCCGTCATCCCGCAACCGGGGAACACCCATGTCTCTGCGAGGTACACCTGTGTCCGGAATGCAGCAAGAAAACGCCGCTCGGGGGAACTCCGAAGGTGCTACCGGAAACCTCACACAACTCGAATTCCTGGCGCTGAACAGCGAGTTCAACCTCGCCGACGGCCACGCCCGGCAGTCGCTCACGGCCGGCCAGAGCCAGATCGTCGCCGAGCTGCCGCTGCTCTTCGAGGAGGGCGAGAAGCGCCCCGTCGAGGAGCTGGAGCGCGAGGCGCACGCCGCCTTCTTCACCGCGCTCGGCCAGCACAGCTACCCCTCGGCCCCCGGCCGGGTGCTCAGCTGCTACTCCTCGTCCGTCGCCATGGAGATCCTCTCCCGCGCGCTGGCCGAGACCACCGGGTCGGTGGCCCTGGTCCACCCGACCTTCGACAACATCGCCGACCTGCTGCGCGGCAACGGCCTGAAGCTGGTGCCGCTGGCCGAGGACCCGCTGCACGGCGACGACCTCGACACCGACCTGCTCACCTCGGTCGGCTGTGTCTTCGTCACCACCCCGAACAACCCCACCGGCCGGGTCGTCTCCAAGGAGCGGCTCACCCGGCTCGCCGAGCAGTGCGCCGCCCACGGCGTGGTGCTCGCCCTGGACACCTCCTTCCGCGGCTTCGACACCCGGGCCCACTACGACCACTACGAGGTCCTCCAGGCCAGTGGCGCGCGCTGGGTGGTCATCGAGGACACCGGCAAGCTCTGGCCGACCCTGGACCTGAAGGTCGGCATGCTGGTCCACTCCGAGAACCTCGCGCTGCCCGTGGAGAAGATCTACTCCGACATCCTGCTCGGCGTCTCCCCGCTGATCCTCGCCATGGTCCGCCGCTTCTCCGAGGACGCGGCCGCCGGCGGCCTCGAGGACCTGCACCGCTTCATCGCGGGCCACCGCGCCATGGTGCGCGAGGAGTTGGCCGGCCTGCCCGGCGTCTACGTCCCCGACCCCGACAGCCGCGCCAGCGTCGAGCGGATCGGCCTCACGGACCTGACGGGCACGCAGGTCTGGGAGCGGCTGCGGGAACACAACGTCTACGCCCTGCCGTGCCGCGCGTTCCACTGGGCCGACCCGTCCCAGGGCGACCACACCCTGCGGCTCGCCCTGGCCCGTTCCACGGACCCGCTGACCCAGTCCGTGCGCGCGCTGCGCCACGTTCTGCAGCAGCGTTGAGGGCGCCACTGGACGCGGCCGGACCCCCGAACGACGCGGAGCCCGCGCTGGCGCACACCCGGCAGTGGCGGCCCGGCGTCGTGCAGGAGGTCGCCCCGGCCGACGTGCTCGACCTGGGGCCCGGCTACATCGAGCCCGCGCTGCTGCCGGTACCGCTCCTCCGGGACGCGTACGCACAGGCGCTGGCGGAGTACGGCGCGGCGGCGCTGGGCTACGGCCACAACCCGGGCGCGGAGCCGCTGCGCGCCCTGCTGGCCGCCCGCGCCGCCGCGGCGGACGGGCGGCCCTGCGACCCCGAACAGGTCCTGCTGACCGCCGGCACCTCCCAGGCCCTGTACCTGCTCGCGACCGCCCTGGCGGCCCCGGGCGACACCGTGCTGACCGAGGAGCTCTGCTACGACCTGGGCCGCCAGATCTTCCGGGACTGCCGGCTGCGGCCGGCCCCGGTCGCCATGGACGGCTCCGGGATGCTGCCCGAGGCGCTGGACGAGGCCCTGGCCCGGACGGCGGCCGAGGGCGCGCGCACGGCCTTCGTGTACCTCACCCCCACCCACCACAACCCCGTGGGCCACACCATGCCCACCGAGCGCCGCCGCCGGCTGCTGGAGGTGGCCGCCCGGCACGACGTACTGATCGTGGAGGACGACGCCTACGCGGAACTGCCGCTGGACGACGGGCACACCCCGCCGCCGTCGCTGGCCTCCCTGGCCGGCTACCACGGTGTGGTGCGGCTGTGCAGCTTCTCCAAGACCCTCGGCCCGGGCCTCCGCCTGGGCTGGCTGCTCGCCGACCGGGCGCTGGCCCGCCGGCTGGTGGCGCACGGCCTGTTCGTCAGCGGCGGCGCCCTGAACCACACCACCTCCCTCGCCGTGACCACGCTGCTCGCGAGCGGCGCCTACGACCGTCATCTGACGTCGTTCCGGGCGCGGTTGCGGGACCGGCGGGACGCCCTGGTGGGCGCCCTGCGCCGGACGGCGGGGGAGCGGCTGGAACTCCGGGTGCCGCGGGGCGGGTTCTTCCTGTGGCTGCGCTTCGGGGCCGGGGCGGACGAGTCCGCGCTGCTCGCCGGCGCCGCCCGGGCCGGCGTCGGCATCGCCGCCGGCTCGCGCTTCGGCACCCCCCAGGAGGCCGGCGTCCGGCTGGCCTTCAGCTTCAACCCGCCCGCTGTACTGGAGCAGGCCGCACAGCGGCTGACCACCGCATGGGCCGGCAGCATGCCGGAGCCCCGGATCGGAGTGAGATCGTGACGACCAGCATCGGGACCAACGGCCGGCCCACGGCGGCCGGTCCGGGCGACGGCGGCCCCATCGGCTACAGCCTGCCGCTCTCGCCGACCGGGGAGTCGGCGATGCTCACCCCGCCGCCGTGGCACTTCTCCGGCGAGGTGGTCATGGTCGAGTACCGCGTCGACCCGGACGCGGCCCGACGGTTCCTGCCGCCGGGACTGGAGCCGGGCGCCGACCCCGGTGCCGCGGCCGCGGTGTTCGCCACCTGGCAGTGGTGCTCCCAGGACGGGGCGGAGCTGACCGACCCCGCCCGGTGCCAGTTCGGGGAGTTCCTGATCCTGCTGGGCTGCGAGTTCGAGGGCCGTCCCATGGCCCGGGCCCCGTACGCCTGGGTGGACCAAGCCGTGCCGATGATGCGCGGCTGGGTGCAGGGCATGCCCAAGCAGTTCGGCGTGATCCACCAGAGCCGGCCGGTCACGGTCGGCCGGGCGGGCTCCCGGCTGGCGCCCGGCGGCCGGTTCGACGGCGCGCTCTCCGTCCACGGACGGCGGGTCGTGGAGGCCGCCGTCACCGTGGAGCGGCAGACCGACCGGCGGCCGGTGCTGCACGACGTCCCCCTGGCCCACACCCTGGTCTTCCCGGAGTGGGTGCCCTCGGCGGCCGGCCCGCGGCCGCGGCTGGTCGCGTCCGAGGTCAGCGACGTGGAGTTCTCCCCGATCTGGACCGGATCGGGCGATCTCACGTTCTTCGAGGGCCTGGGGGATGATTTCCGAACGCTCGCGCCTTTGGAGGTAGGGGACGGCCACGTGTTCGCCTACGGGGAGACCCTGCACGGCGGCCGACTGCTCAGCGACTACTCGTCGAGCGCGCACGACATCAGTGATGACAATGGGGGAGCACGTGCTGAGGATCCACTTCACAGTTGAGGACCTGGCCCATACCAGGATGCTGGCGACCCTGGGGCCGCTGGCGGAGAGCGCCTTCGCGCTCTACCTCTTCGGCCGGAACGGCGACGTCGCCTTCCACGAGTGGCGGCGCACCGTCCGCGCCGAACTGGGCCGGGACGCGGCACGGTTCATGGCCCTGTCCCAGCAGTTCCGCACGCTGGAGGAGCTGCCGGAAGCCTTCGCCGACGCCTTCACCTCCGGTGCCGATCCCGACCAGATCGCGCCCGGCGAGGAACGCGGCGGCACCCGGCTGCTGGCCGAACTGTGCCGGGTGGCGGTACTGCCCCACTGGAGCCTGATCCGCGGCCATCTCGACGGCGCCCGGGAGGGCTGGGGCAGGGTGGCCATCGCGCACGGCGTCGAGCGGCTGCTGAGCTCGCTGCACCCGAAGGTCCGCTGGCGGGCGCCGGTGCTGGAGGTGCGGCAGGGACCGCACCGCGACATCCACCTGGACGGCCGCGGGCTGCTGCTGTGCCCGTCGTTCTTCCTGTCCGAGCAGTCCTGCGCCTTCGTCCCGGCGGTCGGCAAGGACGCCCCGCCGGTCCTCGTCTACCCCGTGAAGATCTCCTCGCGCGGCGACATCTGGGGGACGCCGGAACACGACGAGCAGGCGCTGGGCGCCCTGGTCGGCCACACCAGGGCGGCCGCGCTCGAAGCGCTCACCGAGGGCTGCTCCACGGGCGAACTGGCCGAACGGCTGGGCATCTCGCTGGCCGGTGCCAGCAAGCACGCGGCGGTGCTGCGCCGGTCCGGGCTGGTGACCACCTCCCGCAACCGCAACACCGCCCTGCACGCCCTCACACCCCTGGGCACCGCCCTGTTGCGCCACAGCGGCGGCGACAGCCTCCCCGCGCGGTCCCCCGCTCCGTTACCGATCATTCCGCCGCAGCGCACGCGGGCGATGCCGTTCAAGCCCGTGGGCCCCGGCGCCGACCGGCAGGCGGTCTGAATCTCCTGGCGGCGGCCCCGTCCCCCGGGCCGCCGCCAGGTCCCGGCACCACCGGCCCCCCGGCACCGCTCGCACCCCGAACACGAGAGGACACAAGAACAGATGGGCGCAAACCCCTTCGACGACCCCGACGGCCGCTTCCTGGTGCTGATCAACGACGAGGGCCAGCACTCCCTCTGGCCGGCCTTCGCCGAGGTGCCCGCCGGCTGGACGGTGGCCCTCGCGGAGACCGACCGCCAGTCGGCCCTCGACCACATCACCGAGCACTGGACCGACATGCGGCCCCGCAGCCTGGTGCTGTCCATGGAACAGGAAGGGGCCACGACCGCCTGACGGGGCGTCACACCGGTTGGCGGCGGCACCGGGCAGAAGGTCCCGCCGGAAAGCCGCCCCGGCCCGTCCCGCCATACGGCAGAATTCCCGCCTGTGACTATTCGTTTGTTGATCGCCGACGACCAGGAGATGGTCCGCCGGGGAATGCGCCGCATCGTGGAGAGCCAGTCCGACATGACGGTGGTCGGTGAGGCGGCGAACGGCGCGGACGCCGTGGAACTGGCCCGCACACTCGGCCCCGACGTCGCGCTGGTGGACATCCGGATGCCGCGGATGGACGGCCTGGAGGTGACCCGCCGGCTGGTCGATCCCGCATTTCCGCATCCGGTCCGGGTCGTCGTCGTCACCACCTTCGATCTCGACGAATACGTCTATCCCGCACTGCGCTTCGGCGCCTCGGGATTCGTCCTCAAGCGCTCGGGTCCGGCACTGCTGGTCGAGGCGGTCCGGGCGGCGGTGGCCGGGGACAGCCTGATCAGCCCGCAGATCACGGCCCGGCTGCTGCAGCACGTCACCGGCCCGGCGACCGGCCGGCGGGCCCGGAAGCAGCGCGACGCGGTACTGACCGAGCGCGAGGCCGAGATCGCCGGAAAGGTCGCCGAGGGCAAGTCCAATTCCGATATCGCCCGCGAGTTGTTCATCTCGGCGGGCACCGTCAAGACACATGTCGCCAGCATTCAGCGCAAGCTCCAGGTCCGGAATCGGGTCGGGATCGCGGTACGGGCCTGGGAATTGGGCTATGCCACCGGGCAGCTGCCCGGCTGACATTCCCCGGCCCCGGAACGGACACCGTTCCGTAACGGTCCGGGGCCGCCCGCCGGAAATATCTGCCGTACGGCAGATGCCGCACGATGCGTTCCGTGCTCGCCGCCGCCGGCGCCCGGGAAGGTGCGTAACCTCACCCCATGGATGACGAAACTCTTCCGCTCCCGGAGCGCCGG
This sequence comes from Streptomyces sp. S186, assembly GCF_051603415.1. Classification (NCBI taxonomy): domain Bacteria; kingdom Bacillati; phylum Actinomycetota; class Actinomycetes; order Kitasatosporales; family Streptomycetaceae; genus Streptomyces; species Streptomyces sp. S186. The sequence goes on from NZ_CP193932.1 coordinate 6,936,328, forward strand.
CGGCAACGGCGCCGCCGCTGGGCCGGGTTCGCGGCGGGCGCGATGCTCGTCCCCGCCCTCGTGTCGCCCCCGAGCGCCGCACCGGCGGCGGTCCTCGCCGCGCTGACGCTCGCCGTGGCCCTGCTGGTCTGGCCGATCGGCCGGATCTCGCTGGACCGGGCGGCGGCCGGGGCGGCACTGCTCTCCCTGGCCGTCGACGCCGGCTACTTCGGGCCGCCGGGCCTGGTGATCCTGTGGTACCCGTGCGAAACCGTCGCGCTGCTGGTCCTGTTGGAGCGGGTGGTACGCCATGTGCCCAGCCCCAAGGTGGCGTTCGTCGCCCCGCTGACCGGCGCCGCCGCGGTGCTGCTGCCGCTGCGGTTCACCCTGCACGCCCCCACCGCGGGGCTGAAGGAGTCGGTCGCCGGCGCCCTCTTCGCCCTCTTCCCGGTGGCCGTCGCGGCGGGCATCGGGCTGTATCTGCGGTCGCTGGACAACCGCCGTGCGCACGCGGTGGCCCTGGCCCGGCGCGAGCAGCGCCTGGAAGTCGCCCGGGACCTGCACGACTTCGTCGCCCACGAGGTGACCGGCATCGTCCTGGAGGCCCAGGCGGCACAGCTCGACGACGGCGCGGGCCCCGAGGAGTACCGGTCACTGCTCCAGCGCATCGAGCAGGCCGGGCTGCGGGCCCTGGACTCCATGGACCAGACGGTGGCCGCGCTGCGCGAGGCGGAGAGCCGCAAGTGGGGCGAGCCGCCGCCCACCCGCCTCTACGGCCTCGCCGACCTGCCCGAACTCGTCGGCCGCTTCTCCTCGATGGCCGCCGCCGAGGTGGCGCTGTCGCTGGAGGACGAGGTGGCCGGCACGCTGTCGCGGGAGGCCGAGGACACCGCCTACCGGGTGGTGTTGGAGGCCCTGACCAACGTACGGCGGCACGCGCCGCAGGCCGGGCGGGTGGCGGTGTTCGCCGGCCGCACCGCCGACCGGGCGGTGGAGGTCACGGTCGCCGACGACGCCGGCTCCGCGGCCCCGGCCGGCACCCGGCAGGGCGGCGGCACCGGCCTGGCCGGACTGGACGAGCGGGTCAGCGCCCTCGGCGGCACCCTCCAGGCCGGCCCGCACGGCCCCGGATGGCGGGTCCGCTGCGTGCTGCCGGCGCCCGCACTCCGCTGAGTCGACAGCCCCGCCGAGCCGAGGATCCCGCCGAGCCGATATCTGCCGATCGGCAGATGTGCCGGCGCCGGGGAACCGAGATCCTTTCACCAGTGCACCGCTCATCACCGCACCGCCCGCAAGTGCACCGCCCGTAACCCTGGAGGAACCGATGTTCTCAAGCGCCCGCGCGAAGCGGCCCGTCACACTCGTCGCCGCCGCGGCGGCCGTCGTCGCCGCGTTCGGCCTCACCGGCTGCTCGGTGGACGCCTCGAAGGCCACGCCCGTGACGAAGACCTTCGCCTACTCCGGCAAGTCGCTGAACGTGACCACGCACGAGGTCGCCACCAAGATCGTCGCGGCCGACCGCAAGGACATCAAGGTCACCCGCTGGTTCGACTCCGCCGCCGGCACCGAGCACCTCAAGTGGGTCCTGAAGGGCAACACCCTCGACATCGACGCCGGCTGCAGCGGCATCGCCATCTGCGACGCCAAGTTCCAGGTCGAGGTCCCCAAGGGCATCACGGTGTCCAAGGACGGCGAGCAGACCCTGAGCGGCAAGAGCTGAACCGTGCTGGAACTCGTCGACGTCACCAAGGTCTACAAGGGCGGCAAACGCGCCGTCGACAACCTGACGCTACGTCTGGAATCGGGCATGGTGGGCCTGTTGGGGCCCAACGGCGCCGGCAAGTCGTCCCTGATGCGGATCGCCGCCACCGTCACCCGGCCCACCAGCGGCACCGTCCGCTTCCACGGCGAGGACGTGGTGGCCCGCCCCAACACCCTGCGCCGGGCGCTCGGTTACCTCCCGCAGGACTTCGGGGTCTACCCGAACCTCACCTCCCGCGAGTTCCTCCGGTACATGGCCGCGGCCAAGGGCGTCTCGGCCCGCACCGCCAGGGCCCGTATCGACGAACTGCTGGAGCTGGTCAACCTCACCGAGGCGGTCAAGCGGCCGCTGGGCAAGTACTCCGGCGGCATGCTGCGCCGGGTCGGCATCGCCCAGGTGCTGCTCGCCGACCCGCAGGTCATCATCGTGGACGAGCCCACCGCGGGCCTCGACCCCGAGGAGCGGGTCCGGTTCCGCAACCTCCTCAGCGACCTGGCCGCCGACAAGGTCGTCCTGCTCTCCACCCACATCGTCTCCGACGTCGAATCGGTGGCCTCCGACATCGCGGTGCTGGCCGGCGGCCGGCTCCAGCGCCGCGGCTCCCCCGAGGACCTGCTGCGCTCGGTGACCGGCCAGGTGTGGGAGGTGCTGGTCGACCCGTCCTCCGTGCCGGCGGTGCAGGCGCAGTACATCGTCAGCCGCCTGGTGCGCACCGCCGAGGGCGTCCGGATCCGGCTGCTGTCGAACGAACAGCCCTACGAGGGTGCCGCCCCGCTCACGCCCGACCTGGAGGACGCCTACCTCGGCATCATCCGGTCCGCCGAGGGCGGCCGGCCGGCCCAGGGCTTCGGCGGGCGGACGCTGCGGGCCGGGGCGGTGTGACACGGTGCTCCAGATGCTCACCGGGCTCGCGGTGGCCGACTTCCGCGACCGGATCCGCCGCCCCGCCTACCTCGTGGTGCTGGCCGCCGCCGTCGCCCTCGGATACGTGGCGGTGCCGTCCTCGGACGCCAAATGGATGATCATGCAGGTCGGTGATCACCGCGGGATCTACAACAGCGCCTACGTCGGCATGGTGACGGCCCTGGCGGCCGGCCTGTGGCTGACCCTCGGCGGCTTCTACATCGTCCGCAACTCCATCGAGCGCGACCGCAGCACCCGCGTCGGCCAGCTGCTCGCCGCCACCCCGCTGCGCACCCCCGCGTACATGGCCGGCAAGTTCCTCAGCAACCTGCTGCTGCTGGCCTCCATGCTCGGGGTGCTCGCGGTCACCGCCCTGGTCATGCAGCTGGCCCGCGGCGAGTCCACGGACCTCGACCTGGTGGCCCTGTGGCAGCCGTTCGCGCTGATCGCGCTGCCGCTGGTCGCGCTGACCGCCGCCTGCGCCCTGCTCTTCGAGTCGCTCCCCGTGCTGCGCACCGGCGTCGGCAACATCCTGTGGTTCTGCATCTGGCTGGTCGTCTCGACCGCCGGGCAGGGCCCCGGGCTGCCGCTCGACGGCATCGGCGTCAACAGCGTCGTCAAGTCCATGTACACCGACATGGTCGCCCAACACATCGACGTCACCGGCGCGTTCAGCCTCGGCCTGACCTATCTGGACAAGCCGCTGGGACTGTTCACCTGGCACGGGTTCACCCCGACCGCCGGCTACGTCCTCGGCCGGGTGACCCTGCTGCTGATCGCCGCCCTCGTCGCCCTGCTCCCGACACTGTGGTTCGGCCGCTTCGACCCCGCACGCAGCCGCCGGCACCGGCCCGCCGTCCAGCAGGTCCAGGACGCGGCCGACGGCGGCGTCCAGCCGGTCTTCGTCGACGAGGTCGGGCCCGACGCCGGCTCCCGGCCCACCGTGGGCAGCGTGCTGCGCACCCGCCCGGAACCGGGCGCGGTCACCCTGCGGCTGTGGGCCGGCGAGGTCCGCATCCTGCTCCAGGGCGTGCGCTGGTGGTGGTGGCTGGGCGCCGCCTTCCTGATGATCTGCGGGCTGACCGCCCCGGCCATCCACGGCATCACCCGCGTCATGCTGCCGCTGTCCTGGATCTGGCCGGTCCTGATCTGGTCCCGGCTCGGCACCCAGCGCCACGAACACGGCGTCGAGGGCATGCTCGCCGCCTACCCCGCGGTGCGCCGCCGGGTGCTGGCCGAGTGGGCCGCGGGCCTGACCGTCACCGTCGTGGCCGGCATCGGCCCCCTCATCCGCCTGATCGCGGCCGGGGACTGGCTCGCCCTGGCGGGCTGGACCGGCGGCGCCCTGTTCATCCCGTCGCTGGCCATGGCCCTGGGCACGCTCAGCCGCACCCACCGGCTCTTCCAGGCGGTCTACGTACCGCTGTGGTACTCCGTCGCCAACGGACTGCCGATCTTCGACTTCATGGGCGCCCTGCGCGACAGCAGCGAACTGGCCAAGGTACAGCCGCCGATGACGATCATGGTGGCCGCGGCCCTGATGGCCGTCGTCTTCGCGGCCACCGTGCTGCGCCGCTTCAGCCGCGACTGATCCGGCCGGCCGCCGGGCGCGCCACCCGCGCCCGGCACCCGCGCCCGCACCCCGCACCGCGCCCCACCCCGCGCGAGAGATCACCGAGCCCCGAGCGAGGAGAGATCCATGCCCGAATCCGCCCGCAGCCACCCCGTCCACCCCGCCCGCCTCGCCGACCCCGACGCCACCGGTCCGACCGGCCTCGCCGGCCCGTCGCGGACCGCGTCCCGCATCGCCGAACTGGAGCGGGAGGTCGACGAGTTGCGCAGCGCCAACGCGATCCTGCTGTCCGTCGCCACCTACTACAGCAGGCATCACGTCCCGCACTGCATACCGGGCAGAACGTCCGCACCCAGCGATAGTTGACGGAGCGTCAGCTCAGCTGGCGGACACGACCACAACGGGGGTGATATCCGCACACGAACCGACCACACACAAGGAGCTCCGATGCGACTGCGGCGCCGACACCCCAGCGCGGCCGACCCCGCCCGCCGGCACCCGCACACCGGTGTCCGTCCCTTCCGCGCGACGGCCGCCGCCATACTGGCCACCACCCTGGCCGCGGCGCTCACCGGTGCCTGTTCCCCCGCCGACCCGGCCCTGAAGACGGCGGGAGCCGCGTCCCCCGGCCCCCGTACAGCCGCCCGTAACGCCCAGCAGTGGACGGCCTCCTGGGGAGCCACCATGCAGCAGGCCACGGACTACACCGACCACACCGACGACACCAAGGGCACCGACGGCGCGGCCAACTGGTCCCGGGAGGGGTTCCACGACGAGAGCCTGCGCCAGGTGATCCGACTGAGCGTGGGCGGCTCCGCGCTCCGGCTCCGCTTCTCCAACGCCTACGGCACCCGGCCGCTGCACCTCGCCGGTGCCACGGTCGCCAGGTCCGACGGGCAGGCCAAGGCGCGCCCCGGCACCGCCCGCGCCCTCACCTTCGACCACGCCCGCTCCCGCACCGTCCCCGCCGGAGGCACCGCCGTCACCGACCCGGTGTCCCTGCCCACCGCCAACCTCGAAAAGCTCACCGTCACCCTGCGCTTCACCACCCCCACCGGCCCGGCCACCATGCACCGCTTCACCACCGCCACGTCCTACCGCGCCCCCGGCGACCGGCTGGACAGCACCGCCGACGAGGCGTTCGACCGCCGGACCTCGCACGCCTGGTACTACCTGACCGGCGCCGACGTGCTCGCGGCCGGGCCCGACTCCGCCGCGTCCGTCATGGTCTTCGGCGACTCCCTGATGGACGGCGTGGGGACCAGCCCCGGCACCGACGACCGCTTCTCCGACAAGCTCGCCGAACGCCTCATCGCCGCCGGCCGCCCCACCGGCATCGCCAACGCCGGCCTCGCGGGCGACCGGCTGCTCCACGACTCCCCCTGCTTCGGCGAGAGCGGCACCGCCCGCTTCGTGCGGGAGCTGCGCGGCCACACCGGGCTGCGGGCCGTCTTCGTCCACCTCGGCGCCAACGACCTCTCGCGGCTGTCCGACGGGGACTCCTGCGGCGAGAACAGCCGGCCGGTGACCGCCCGCCAGCTGATCGACGGCCACCGCGCCCTGATCCGCGAGGCGCACGCCCGCGGTATCAAGGCGATCGGCGTCACGCTTCCCCCGCTGGCCGGCGCGGTCTTCCCCTTCACCGACCCGGCCGGCATCGAGGCCCGCCGGGAGCTCAACCACTGGATCCGCACCAGTCACGCCTACGACGCGGTGCTCGACGCCGCCCGGGTCCTGACCGACCCCCAGGACCCCGACCGCACCCGCCCCGGCTACGTCTCCCAGGACGGCCTGCACCCCAGCGACGCCGGCTACCTGGCCATGGCCTCCGCGGTCGACCTGACCACCCTCTGACGCCCGCCCCCCCGATCAGCCCCGACCAGGAGCCCCCGTCCCTGGTCGGGGCGCCCGTTCACGGAACCGGCCCGCCGGCGGCTACAGTTCGCCGGCCCGCCACCGGGCCTCCTCGGCTTCCGCGGCCCGGGCGGCCTGCTGCGGCACCCGGCGCCGTACGGCCGTCAGCCAGGCGTCCAGGCGGACGGCGAACTCGCTGGCCCCGCACCCAACTTCACCCTCGTGCCCGACCCCCGCGAACAGCGCCAGCAGACCCTCGGCCGCCGGGTCACCGGTGTCGCAGCCGGCGCACAGCACGCTCTCCCGGAAGCCGTCGACGCGCGCCCCGGACCGGTTGTGCCAGGAGTGGGGATAACGGGCCACCAGGAGCACCGGGGTGTCGCAGCGCGGACAGGGCGGGGGAGCGGACGCGGGCATCCGCAGCGTCACCGTCGCCGGCCGTTCCGCGCCCGCCGTCATGCCGGCCGTCATGCCGGCCCCGCCCATGCCTCGGCGCCGAACGCGCCCTTCACGTCCGAGGCGAGGCCGGTGGCGTTCACCGTGGCGCCCAGCGCGTAGACCGTGGTCCGCCGCGGAGCGCGGACGCTGAGGTGCACGGGGCTCTCGCCCGGATGGTCGGCGAGGATCCGCTTCAGCTCGCGCACCCCGTCCGCGGTGATCCGGTGCACGGGGAACGCCAGCCGCACCGGCGGCCGTCCGCCGTCCCCGGCCGAGGAGACGTCCAGCACGCCCAGTTCGCGCCCGAAGACGTTCAGACTGCCGTCGCGGTCCTCGATCCTGCCCTTGACGGTGACGACGGTGTCCTCGGTCAGCGACTGCTGGACGAGCTGGTAGGCGGCGGGGAAGAACAGCACCTCGATGGCGGCGTCCCGGTCCGCGAGGGTGACGACGGCCCAGGCGTTGCCCTGCTTGGTCACCTTGCGCTGGACGCCGGTGATCAGCCCGGACAGCCGTACCTCCCCGGTGGTGCGGCCGGAGGCGAGCAGCTCGGCGAGCGAGCAGTCCCGGGCGCCGGCGAGGACGTGCTCGGCGCCGTCGAGCGGGTGCGCGGAGACATAGAGGCCCAGCATCTCGCGTTCGAGCGAGAGGAGTTGGCGGCGTGGCCACTCCGTCTCCTCGATGGAGAGGTCCAGGCCGAAGGCCGTCCCGCCGCCGTCCCCGCCGCCGAGTCCGGCGAAGAGGTCGTCCTGGCCGAAGCCGGCCGCCTTCTTCACGGGGATGATCGCGTCGATGGCGGCCTCGTGGACGGCGGTCAGGCCCTTGCGGGTGTGGCCGAGCGAGTCGAACGCACCGGCCTTGACCAGGGATTCCACCGCCCGCTTGTTCAGCGCCGGCAGCTCCACCTTGTCCACGAAGTCGGCGAAGGAGGTGAATCTCCCCTTCCGGCGGCGGGCCTCGACGACGGCCTCGATGACACCGTCGCCGACGTTGCGGACGGACCGCAGCCCGAAGCGCACATCGTCCCCGATCGCGGTGAACTCCGCGACGGACTCGTTGACATCGGGCCGCAGCACCCGGACGCCGTTCTTGCGGGCGTCGGCCAGATAGACGGCCGCCTTGTCCTTGTCGTCGCCGACGGAGGTGAGCAGGGCGGCCATGTACTCGGCCGGGTAGTTCGCCTTGAGGTAGGCGGTCCAGTACGACACCAGGCCGTAGCCGGCGGTGTGGGACTTGTTGAAGGCGTAGCCGGAGAACGGCAGCATCACGTCCCACAGTGCCCGGATCGCCTCGTCGGAGTAGCCGTTGGCGCGCATCCCGCCGTGGAACTTCTCCCACTCCGCTGCCAGTACCTCCGGCTTCTTCTTGCCCATCGCGCGGCGCAGCATGTCCGCGCCGCCGAGCGTGTAACCGGCCAGCTGCCGGGCGATGGCCATGATCTGCTCCTGGAAGATGAGCAGGTGGTGGGTGGAGCCGAGGATCGGTTCCAGGGCGTCCTTCAGCTCCGGGTGGATCGGGGTGGGCTCCTGCTTGCCGTTCTGGCGCAGGGCGTAGTTGGTGTGGGCGTTGGCGGCCATCGGGCCCGGCCGGTAGAGGGCGTTGGCCGCCGCGATGTCCTCGAAGCGGGTGGGTGCCATCAGCTTGAGCAGGGCCCGCATGCCGCCGCCGTCGAGCTGGAAGACGCCGAAGGTGTTGCCCTCGGCCAGCAGTCGGTACGTCTTCGCGTCGTCCAGGGGAATCACGACGGTGGACGGGTCGCCGTCCATCGGGTCCACGGTGGCTAGGGCGACGCCGCGGTTCTCCCGGATGTTGGCGAGCGCCTGGTCGATGACGCCGAGGTTCCGCAGCCCCAGGAAGTCCATTTTGACCAGGCCCATCGCTTCGCACGACGGGTAGTCGAAGCCGGTGATCCGGGCGCCGTCGGCGGCCCGCATGTGCAGCGGGATCCGGTCGGTCAGCCGGGTCTTGGACAGGATCACCGCGGCCGCGTGCACGCCGGTGCCGCGGGTCAGCCCCTCCACACCGCGGGCGGTGTCGATCACCTGCCGCACGTCCGGCTCGCTCTCGTACATCCGCCGGATCTCGCCGGCCTCGGCGTACCGCTCGTGTGCGGGGTCGAAGAGCGCGGCCAGCGGTGCGGACTTGCCGTTCTGGTCCGGCGGGAGGGCCTTGGTGATCCGTTCGCCGTGCGAGAAGGGGTAGCCCAGGATGCGCGAGGAGTCCTTGATCGCGTTCTTGGCCTTGATCTTGCCGAAGGTGTTGACCATGGCGGTGTACGCGTCGCCGTACTTCTCGGTGACATAGCGGACCATCCGGTCGCGCTGCCTGTCGTCGAAGTCGAGGTCGATGTCGGGCGGGTTGATCCGCTCGGGGTTCAGGAAGCGCTCGAAGAGCAGGCCGTGTTCCAGGGGACACAGCTCGGTGATCCGGGTGGCGTAGGCCACCAGCGAGCCGGTGGCCGAACCGCGGCCCGGGCCGATCGGGATCCCGTTCTCCCGCGCGTACCGGCAGATGTCCGCCACGACCAGGAAGTACGAGCTGAAGCCCATCGGCCCGATGACCGCCATCTCGGTCTCGAACCGCGCAAGGACGTGCGGCGGAACGGGGTCGCCGTAGCGCATCGCCAGGCCCCTGAGGACCTCGCCGCGCAGCCAGGACTCCTGGGTCTCGCCCTCGGGGACGTCGGGGAACCGCGGCATCTCGTCGACGTGGTCGAAGACCTCGTCGTAGGGCTCGACGCGCTCGGCGACCAGCAGGGTGTTGTCGCAGGCGCCGGGGAGTTCCGCGAAGAGGCGGCGCATCTCGGCGGCCGGCTTGAGGTAGTAGCCGGAGCCGTTGAAGCGGAAGCGGCCGGGGTCGTTCTTGTTCTTGCCGACGCCGATGCACAGCAGGTTGTCGTGGGCGTCGGCCTGGTCCTCGGTGACGTAGTGCGCGTCGTTGGTGGCCAGCAGCGGAAGGTCCAGCTCCCCGGCCAGGCGGAGCAGGCCGTCGCGGACGGTCCGTTCGATGTCCAGGCCGTGGTCCATCAGCTCCAGGAAGTAGTTCTCCGGCCCGAAGATCTCCCGGTACGCACCGGCCGCCGCCCTGGCCTCCTCGTACTGGCCCAGCCGCAGCCGGGTCTGGATCTCGCCGGAGGGGCAGCCGGTGGTGGCGATGATGCCGTCCGGCCGCCGCGCGATCAGCTCCCGGTCCATCCGCGGCTTGCCGGCCGGGAACTGGCCCTCGTAACTCGCCTGTGTGGAGAGCCAGAAGAGGTTCCGCAGGCCCTGGACGTTCCGCGCCCACATGGTCATGTGCGTGAAGCGGCCGCCCCCGGAGACGTCCTTGGACCCCTCGCCGTCGTCGCTCACCGCGCGCCGGCCGCCCGGCCCCCAGAACTCCTGCTTCCGGGCGAACCGCGAGGACGGCGCCACATACGCCTCGATGCCGATGATCGGCCGCACGCCCGCGAAGTCCTTGGCGACCTGCTGGAACTCATAGGCCCCGAACATGTTCCCGTGGTCGCTCATGGCGATCGCCGGCATCCCCTGCCGGGCGACCTCGGCGAACATCGGCGCCATTCTCTGCGCGCCGTCGAGCATGGAGTATTCCGTGTGGTTGTGCAGATGGACGAAGGAGTCCGGCACGGCTGCGTCACCTCCGGGACGAGTGGGCGGCCCACCCGGCCGGAGCCGGGCGGGCCTGGGTGGCCGACTGCGTCAACGGGGGCCGGACGGCGCGGAGGGACACAACCTGACAGGCATCGCACAACCAATGGTTGTGACATGTCCTGTCGGTCGCTCTCGCCGTCCGTGGCACGGCAAGAGTCCCCGGTGCCGGCCGGTGATCCCGGACCTCGCCCCGCGCATGTGCCCAATCCGCCCGAACAGCCCCACACATGCCCCATACTTCGCGCGGTCCCGCCCGGGTTCCCCGTTGGCGACCGTCATCAAAGCCCCCGACCGCCCGGTGGATCAAACAACCGCCACGTCGGCGAGCCACAACGTCGCGTTGTGCCTATAGGGTGTGCGGCGTGGACCTCAACGCTGTGCGCACCTTTGTCGCGGTCGCGGAGACGGGGCAGTTCCAGAAGGCCGCCGTCGACCTCTCACTCACCCAGCAGGCCGTCTCCAAGCGCGTCGGAGCCCTGGAGACGGAGCTCGGCGTGCGGCTGTTCACCCGCACCGCGCGCGGCGCCGGCCTCACCATCGACGGGCAGGCGTTCCTGCCGCACGCCCGCGCGCTGCTCCAGGCCGAGGAGCGGGCCGCCGCCTCCGTCCGGCCGGGCAGCCGCGCGCTCCGCGTCGACGTGGTCGGCCGGCGGACCGCGGCCGCCGGCCTGCTGCGCTCCTTCCACCGCGCCCACCCCGAGATCCCCCTCGACGTCGTCACCCTCTTCGGCGCCGACGAGGCCGTCGCTGCCGTCCAGGCCGGCACCATCGACGCCACCTTCCGTGCCGTCACCCGGCCCGGCAGCCAACTGCCCGACGAGGTGCGGGCCGCCCCGGTCTTCGACGAGGAGCTCCAGCTGTGCGCCGGCCCGGCGCACACCTTCGCCACCGCCCAGGCGCTCACCCTCGCCCAGCTCGCCGGCCACCGGATCTGGATGCCCTCCAACGCACCCGGCACGGAGTGGCGCGCCTACTACGACGACCTCGCCGCCGCGTTCGGCCTCACCATCGACACGATCGGCCCCGACTTCGGCGTCGAGGCCCTCCTCGACGCCCTCGCGGACTCCGCGACGGTGGTGAGCTTCTTCGGCGAGCGGACCCCGCTCGTCTGGCCCGCCGGCCACGACCTGCGGCGCATCCCGCTGCGGGACCCGACCCCGGTCTACCCGCACGCGCTGCTCTGGCGCGACGACAACCCGCACCCCGGCCTCACCGCGCTCCGCGACCACCTCACGTCCCGCTACCCCAACCGCCCCGACGCCGGCACCTGGCGGCCGGACTGGGCCCTGCGCTAGGAGGCTGGGCCTGGCGCGGTCAGGTCCTTCCGGAAGACCGTCGAGCTGCGGCCCACCGTCATGCCCACCCGCAGATACAGGTCGAGCGCGCCGGTGTCCGAGTGGGTCCACAGGGTGCAGGCCCGCCGGCCCCGCCGGTGGCAGGCGCGGAAGGCGTGCCGCAGCATGAGGCGGGCGATGCCCCGGTTGCGGTGGCCGGAGTGGACCGCGAGCTGTTCGAGGTGGCCCTCGCCGATCTCCGGGAGGTCCGACGCCAGGGCCGCGCCCACGAGTTTGCCGCCGGCGAAGGCCACGGGCGACAGGCCGGGGGCGAAAGCGGGCCGGTCGACGGTGTGCCGGGCCCACTCCTCGTAGGACCTGCGGCGCGGCTGCCAGGCGGCGAAGGCGTCCTCGACGAGCCGGTGCGCGGCGGGCGCGTCGCCGGCGCGGAACGGCCGGACGGTGACGCCCGCGGGCGGCTCGGGCACCGCGGGCTCGTCCGGCACGGCGAACTCCAGCCGCCAGGCGGTCACCAGGGGCCGGTAGCCGCGCGAGCGCAGCAGGGCGACGGCGGGCGCGTCCTCGTCCGGCACGGTCTGGACGATGCCCTCGCTGCCCGCCCGGCGGGCCCGCGCCTCCGCCCAGTCCAGCAGTGCCGCCCCCAGGCCCCGGCCCCGGTGTGCGGGGTGGACGTCCACCTCGGAGCGCCGGTTCACCCAGGCCCGGGCCGCCGGCCGCCCCGCCCGGTCGTGGACCAGCAGGGTGTCCAACTCCGGTACCAGGCCGGGCCGTTCGAGGTCGGCGGCGAGGGCGCCCGGGTCGGTCTGCGCCCGGCCGTGCAGGGCGCGCTCGCAGGCGGCGACCAGGCCGTGGAGCGCCGGGATGTCGTCGGCGGACACCGGCCGCGCCCGATAGCCGGCGGGCAGCGCCGGTAAGGGATCAGGCATCCGCGCAGGCTACTCGCGGCGCGGCCGGGCCCGCCACCGTCTCACTCCCCTTCGCCGTCGCTGTCGCCGTCGGTACCGGTGCGGCCGGCCAGCCGCTCGTAACGCTGCCGCGCCGCCTGCGGCGTGCCCAGGCCGAGGCCGAAGGAGATCTCCTGCCACGTCATACCGCGGCCGCGGGCCATCTGGAGAAGTCCGGTCTCCAGCTCGTCCATCTCCCCGCGCACCATGGGCAGCAGGCTCAGCGCGGCGGTGATGTCGGCGCGGTCCACCTCCGCCTCCCCGTCGTGGAGCCGGGCGGCCCCGCTGAGCAGGAACGACACCAGCCGCACCGCCTCATGGGGCCCGAGGATCGCGGGGTGGACCTGGCGGCGGCGCTGCTCGTCGGTGGCCGCATGGCGTTCGGCGATCCGGAAGAGCGCGGCATGGGCGCGGTGCGCACGGGCCTGGCCGGGGTCCGGGGGCGTGAACGGGTCGGCGGGCTCGACGGGTTCGGCGGACGGGGTGGCGGGGGTGGCGGAGGCCGGCCGCGGTGGCTGCTCTGGCTTCGGTGACTTCGGTGACATGGCGTCAGGATGGCCGTTTCTACGATGCATTGTCAACGGATTATTGTGAACGATGTGTTCAACGCTCCGAGGGGGCGCGGGGCACCCGCCCTGCGGTCCCGGGCCGCCCCACCCTGCGGTCACCGACCGACGGCGAATGCTGGCAGACTGCGTGAGATGAAGCCGGAAACCGTCACGCTGGACGCGGTGGACACACAGCTGGTGCACGCCCTGGAGATCGACGGCCGGGCTCCGTTCCGGCTGATCGGTGCCGCCCTCGGGGTCTCCGAGAACACCGTCGCCCGCCGCTACCGCCGGCTGCGCGGCGCGGGCGTGCTGCGCGTCGTCGGCGCGTTCAACGGCGCCCGGCTCGGCCACAGCGCCTGGACCGTCCGGCTGCGGTGCACCCCGGACGCGGCGACCGCCCTCGCCGACGCGCTCGCCGCCCGCCCGGACACCTCCTACGTCCATCTGCTCTCCGGCGGCACCGAGATCTCCTGCAGCGTCCAGACGCCGAGCGCCGAGCGCGGCGAGGCGCTGCTGCTGCACAAGCTCCCCCGGACCAGCCGGGTCACCTCCGTCACCGCCCATCTGCTGCTCGGCCTGCCGCACGGCCGCGACGCCGGCCGCCCCGGCGGTACGCCCGTGGCCCTGCCCGGCGCCGCGGCCGGGCAAGGCCGGCTCACCCCGGAGCAGGCCGCGCTGCTCGCCCCGCCGGCTGCCGACGACCCGGCCGGGGACCCACCGGCCGGCGAGGCGGGCGGGCTCGCCCTCGGGCCCGCGGACCGGGCGCTCTTCGAGGTGCTGTCCCGCGACGGCCGGGCCGGCCACACCGAACTCGCCGCCGCGGCCGGGGTGTCCGAGTCGACGGTGCGCCGGCGGCTGGCCGTGCTGCGCCGGGCCGGTGTGCTCGCCCTGCTCGTCGACATCCCGCCGGCCGCCCTCGGTTTCCGTGCCGAGGCCCGCCTGTGGATGTCGGTACGGCCGTCCCGGCTCGCCGCGGTGGCCGCGCGGCTGGCCGGCCACCCCGAGGTGTCGTTCGCCGCCATGACCACCGGTCCGACCAACCTGGTGGCCGCCGTCACCTGCCGGGACTCCCTCGACCTCGCCCGCTGTCTGACCGAGCGAATCGCGTCGTCGGACGCCATCCGCACGATGGAGACCGCCCCGGTCATCCGCACCGTCAAGCGCGCCGGGGCGCTGCTGCCGCTGCCGCGCTGAGCGGGCGGCAGCCGGGCCAGGACGCCCGGGCCCGGTGGCGCCCCGGCGTCCGGATGCCCGCCGGGGGGCACGGTCCTACCCTCGGGGTATGCCGGGTCTTCGCGGGTCCCTCGCGGTGCTGGCGGCGGGCGCGCTGGCCGGCGCCCTGGTGGCGGTTCCCGCCCCGGCAGCGGCCGCCGGCGGCCCGGACCTCACCCGCTTCTACGCGCAGCAGCCGGCCTGGCAGCCCTGCCCCGCGGATTTCACCGGCGCCGCCCCGGCCCCGCGCGGATCGCCGCCGGCACCACCCGGCGCCGCGCCGCGGCCGGCCGCGAGCCGTTTCCAGTGCGCCCGGCTGGAGGTCCCGCGCGACTACGCCCACCCCGAGCGCGGCACGCTGCGGGTGCAGCTCGTCCGGCTGCCCGCGACCGGGCCCGGCAAGCGGCTCGGCTCGCTCGTCATCAACCCCGGCGGCCCCGGCGATTCCGGGGTCGACTACCTCATCGGCAACAGCGACGGCTTCGCCGATCTCGGTCAGCGCTACGACCTGGTGAGCTTCGACCCGCGCGGCACCGGCCGCACCGAGCCGATCTCCTGCGGCAGCGGCTACACCCCGGCCACCGGCGCCGGCCCGGCCGCTCTCGCCGCCGACGAGCAGCGCATCAACGCGGGCTGCGGCCGGTACTCCGGCGCGCTGCTGCCCTGGGTCGGCACCCCGACCGTCGCCCGGGACATGGACGTCCTGCGGTCCGCGGTTGGCGACCGCAAGCTCGCCTACCTGGGGTTCTCCTACGGCACCCGGCTCGGTTCGGTCTACGCCCACACCTTCCCCCGCAACGCCGGCCGACTGGTCCTGGACAGCGTCGAGGACCCCACCAGGAACATCTGGCAGACCGCGGTCGCCCAGGCCGCCGGCTTCCAGCGGGTGCTCGACGACTTCGCCACCGACTGCGTCCACGCCGGCCACTGCCCGATCGGCCCGGACACCGCCGCCGCGCAGCGCCAACTCGCCGACTGGTACCAGCAGTTGACGAATCATCCGATACGGGCGCAGGGCACCGAGGTGGACGGCACGACCTATGTCTACGCGCTGCGGGAGGCTCTCTACAGCCGGAGCAGCTGGCCCGACCTGCGGGACGCGCTGGCGCGGCTCAAGCACGGGGACGCGAGCGGGATCGCGCGGCTCAGCGGCGGCGGGAGCGGCGGCAGCGCCACGGGCCACTCCGGCCGGGACGGCGGGCGTGCCCCCGGACGTGCCGCCGCCGCGGCCCTGCCCTCCCAGGACCAGCTGGCCCTCCGGGCGGTCACCTGCCGGGACACCTCCGAGCGCTACGGCCCCGACGATTACCCGCGCGCCGTCCGCGAACTCACCCAAGCCTCCCCGCTGTTCGGCCCGGAAATCGCCCCCACCCTGCTGGACTGCTACGGCTGGCCCGTCCCGGGCGACGACGCCGTCCGCGACGTGGCCGCCCCCGACGCACCGCCCGCCCTGCTCGTCGCCACCACCGGTGACCCGGCCACCCCCTACGAGGGCGCCGCGCACATGGCCCGGGCGCTGGGCAACCACAGTGTGGTGCTGACCTACCACGGCGAGGGACACGCGGCATACACCTCCGGCGACCCCTGCATACGGCAGAAGGTGGCCGCGTACCTGACGGACGGGGTGCTGCCCGCGGGCGGCACGGGCTGCCGCTGAGCGGCCCGCACCCGGCGGCCGCCGGCCCGCCCGCGGCGCTCAGCCCGCCTTGCGTCCGCGGCCGGCGGTCCGTTCGGCCGTGGCGGACTTCCGGGCCGCGCCGGCCGTCTTCTTCGCGCCGGCGCTCTTCGCCGCCGCGGTCTTCTTCCCGGCCGCGGAGCCGCTCTTCGAGGTGCCGGCCGTCGCCTTTGCCGTCGTCTTGGTCGTCGCCTTTGTCGCCGTCCTCGTCGTTGCCCCGGCCGTCTTCTTCGCGGCCTTCGTCGCGGACTTCTTCGCGGTCCTCGTCGCCGTACGGCCGGCCGCGCGCGTGCCGCCGGCCGCCTCCGTCTCCTCGTCGAGCTCGCCGCGGGCCCGCTTCGCGGCCCGCACGCTGTCCTGGAGCGCCGCCATCAGGTCCATCACCTGGCCCGTCGGGGCCTCCTCGCCGGCCTCGAACTCCGGCTCGCGGTGGGCGAGCTTGGCCGCGACGATCTCCTCCAGGGCCTCCCGGTAGTGGTCGTGCACGTCCTCCTCGGACAGCTCGCCGAAGGAGTCCATCAGCGTCTCGGCGGCCCGCACCTCGTTGGCGGCGACCTTCACGTCCCGTTCCGGGAGTACCCCGGTCATCGGCCGGATCTGGTGCGGCCACAGCAGCACCTGCATGACCAGCAGGTCCTGCACCGGCCGGATCATGGCCAGGGTCTCCCGGCCGTGCAGCGCGATCTTGCCCAGGCCCACCCGTTGGTGCTGCTCCATCGCGTCCCGCAGCAGGGCGTAGGGCTTGGCCGCCGCGGGGCTGTCCGCGCCCAGGTAGTAGCCCTTGCCGATCTGGAGCGGATCGATGTCGCCGCCCGCGACGAAGGCCAGGATCGTCAGGGTCCTGGCGGTCGGCAGCGGCAGCGCGTCCAGGTCCTCGTCGGTCAGCGGGACGATGGCGTCGTCCTCGGTGCGGTAGCCGCGGCCGATCTCGTCGGCGGAGACCTCGGTCCCCTCAAGGGAGCAGACCGGCTGGTTGCGGACCCGCCCGCCGTCCGCCGTGTGGATCCGTACGAAGCTGACCGAGGCGGCGGTGTCCGTGGCGTTGTAGGCGGCCACCGGGATCGTGACCAGACCGAAGCTGATGGAGAACTTCGCGGTGGGGCGCATGGGAGCCGCCTTCGTGGTGCGGTTCGGTGCCGTTCCAGCCCGTCTGCGGTGCCGGTCCGGCCCGTGTGCGGTGCCGTTCCAGCCTAGGAGCGCGGTCTGCCCGGCACCTCCCGGGCGAGCGCCCACCACCCGGACGCCGGAGCGTCCCGGCTGCGCCGACCGGGTACCCGGCTCGCATGAACGCCTCGCACACCGACCGCGCGGTCACGATGCGGGCCGGCCGCCGCACCGTGGAGATCCACCGGCCCGACAAGGTGCTCTTCCCCGACGACGGCCTGACCAAGGCCGACCTCGCCGACTACTGCGGACAGCTGGCCGCGGCCATGGTCCCCCAGCTGCGCGGCCGGCCCCTGATGCTGGAGCGGCTCCCCGAAGGGCTGGACGGCCCGCACTTCGTCCAGAAGGAGATCCCCGACCACTACCCCGACTGGATCAACCGGGCCGAGGTCGCCAAGGAGGGCGGCACCGTCACCCACCCCCTCTGCGACACCAAGGCGACCCTCCTCTACCTCGCCGACCAGGCGTGCCTCACCCTTCACCGCTGGCTCTCCCGCGCCGACCGCCCGGACCACCCCGACCGGCTGGTCTTCGACCTCGACCCGCCGGGCACCTCCTTCGAGCCGGTCCGCGCGGCCGCCCGGGAACTCGGCGCGCTCCTCACCGACGAACTCCGGCTCCCCACTGCCCTGATGACCACCGGTTCCCGCGGGCTGCACCTCGTCGTCCCGCTCGACCGCCGCAGCGACTTCGACACCGTCCGCGCCTTCGCCCGGGACGTCGCCGAGCTGCTCGTCGCCCGGCACCCCGACCGCCTCACCACCGCCGCCCGCAAGAAGGACCGCGGCGACCGCCTCTACCTCGACGTCCAGCGCAACGGCTATGCGCAGACCGCGGTCGCCCCCTGGACCGTCCGCGCGAAACCGGGCGGCCCGGTCGCCGCGCCGATCAGCCGCGCCCAGCTCGACGACCCCGACCTGACCGCCCGGACCTGGTCGCTGCGGGACGTGCCGGCCGTGCTGCGGCAGGCCCGGTCCGCCCCGTGGTCCGACGTGCCGCAGCGCGGCCGCTCACTGCGCGCCGCCCGCAGGCGCCTGGACGCGCTGACCTGACGCATAGTCAACTATCGCTCCCTGTAAGGATGTCTATCGGCAGCGCCACCCGTCCGCGTTCACCGGTCACCCGGACCAGGTCCACTCCGCGACCTCCGGCAGGTCCGTGCCGTGCTCCCGGATCCAGGCGTGGTGCCGGGTCCGGGCGTCCGCCATCGCCTGCCGCAGTGCCACCGCGCGGTCGCCCAGCCCCGGCACCCGGTCCACCACGTCCATCACCAGCCGGAACCGGTCCAGGTCGTTGAGCACGACCATGTCGAACGGCGTGGTGGTGGTGCCCTGTTCCTTGTAGCCGCGGACGTGCAGGTGCGCGTGGCCGGTGCGGCGGTAGCAGAGCCGGTGGATCAGCCAGGGATAGCCGTGGTAGGCGAAGATGACCGGTTTGTCGCGGGTGAACAGCGCGTCGAACTCGGCGTCCGGCATCCCGTGCGGATGCGCGTCGGACGGCAGCAGCCGGGTCATGTCGACGACGTTGACCACCCGCACCGCCAGCTCCGGCAGATGGCGGCGCAGCAGGTCGGCGGCGGCCAGTGTCTCCTGTGTGGGCACGTCCCCGGCGCAGGCCAGCACCACGTCCGGGGCCCGTGTGCCGTCCTCGGTGCCCGCCCACGCGAAGACGCCGGCGCCGCGGGCGCAGTGCGCCCGGGCCTGGTCGAGGGTGAACCAGTCGAAGCAGGGCTGTTTGCCGGCCACGATCACGTTGACGTGGTCGCGGGTGCGCAGCGCGTGGTCCGCCACCACCAGCAGGGTGTTGGCGTCCGGCGGCAGATAGACCCGCACGACCTCGGGGCTCTTGTTGAGGATGTGGTCGACGAAGCCGGGGTCCTGGTGCGAGAAGCCGTTGTGGTCCTGGCGCCAGACGTGCGAGGTGAGCAGGTAGTTGAGGGAGGCGATCGGCTGCCGCCAGGGCAGCCCGCGCGCGGTCTTCAGCCACTTGATGTGCTGGTTGACCATCGAGTCGACGATATGGGCGAACGCCTCGTAGCTGGAGAACAGCCCGTGCCGCCCGGTCAGCAGATAGCCCTCCAACCAGCCCTGGCAGAGGTGTTCGGAGAGCACCTCCATCACCCGGCCGTCGCGCGCCAGATGCTCGTCGGTGGGGAGCATCGCCGTCTGCCATGCCTTGCCGGTGGCGTCGTACACGGCGTCCAGCCGGTTCGAGGCGGTCTCGTCCGGGCCGACGAGCCGGAAGTCCCGGCGCTGCGCCGTCGCCTTCATCACCTCGGCCAGCAGTCCGCCGAGCACCCGGGTCGGCTCGTGCAGGGCGGTGCCGGGCTTGGCGACCTCCACGGCGTGCCGCTCCAGGGGCGGCAGCGGCAGATTGCGCAGCAGCAGCCCGCCGTTGGCGTGCGGGGAGGCGCCCAGCCGGCGCCGGCCCGCCGGCACGCACGCCAGCACCTCCGGCCGCGGCCGCCCCGCCTCGTCGAACAGCTCCTCCGGCCGGTACGAGCGCAGCCAGCGCTCCAGTTGGTGCCGGTGTTCGGCGTGGTCGCGCACCCCGGCCAGCGGGACCTGGTGGGCGCGCCAGGTGCCCTCGACGGGCTGCCCGTCCACCTCGCGCGGACCGGTCCAGCCCTTGGGGGTGCGCAGCACGATCACCGGCCACCGCGGGCGCCCGGTCCCGCCGTCCTCGCGGGCCCGCCGCTGGACCGACGCGATCCGGTCCAGCGCCCGGTCCATGGCGGCGGCCAGCGCCTGGTGCACGGTGGCCGGGTCGTCGCCGGTGACGTGCAGCGGCTCGTGGCCGTAACCGCGCAGCAGCGCGTCGAGGTCCTCGCGCGGGATGCGGGCCGGCACCGTTGGGTTGGCGATCTTGTAGCCGTTGAGATGGAGGATCGGCAGCACCGCCCCGTCGTGCACCGGGTCCAGGAACGCGGTGGAGTGCCAGGACGCGGCCAGCGGCCCGGTCTCCGCCTCCCCGTCGCTGATCACGCAGGCGACCAGCAGCCCCGGGTTGTCGAAGGCCGCGCCGTACGCGTGGGCGAGGGAATAGCCCAGCTCACCGCCCTCGTGGAGGGAGCCGGGGGTCTCGGGCGCGACATGGCTGGGCACCCCGCCGGGGAACGAGAACTGCCGGAACAGCCGCGCCATCCCCGCGCCGTCCCGGGTCACGTCCGGGTACGTCTCGGTGTACGTCCCGTCCAGCCAGGAGTTGGCCAGTACGGCCGGTCCGCCGTGCCCCGGTCCCCAGACGCACAGCGCGTCCAGGTCCCGGGCCCTGATCACCCGGTTGAGGTGGGTGTGCACGAGGTTCAGTCCGGGGGAGGTGCCCCAGTGGCCCAGCAGCCGGGGTTTGATGTGCTCCGGGCGCAGCGGCTCGGTCAGCAGCGGGTTGGCCATCAGGTAGATCTGGCCGGCGGAGAGGTAGTTGGCGGCCCGCCAGTGCGCGTCGAGGGCGCTCAGCTCGGCCGGGCCGAGGGGGCCCTCGGCGTCCGCAGCGGCGGGGCGGGTGTCCGTCGCCGGGACGGGGCCGGTGCCCCGGTCCGTGTCCTTGCCCATATCCGTATCCGTCATCCGTATCCGTTCGTCCGTATCCGTCGTGCGTGTCCGTCATCCGTATCCGTCGTCGGGACGGCGCGCGCTCCCACTCCCGGCTCCTTCTCCCGGCTCCGTCACGTCAGTTCGCGCAGGGCGGGCAGCAGCTCGGCCTCCGCCCACTCCAGGAACGGTTTCTGCCGGTCCCCGCCGATCTGGACCAGCGCCACCTCGGTGAACCCGGCGTCCACGTAAGGCCGCACCGCGGCCACGAACCGGTCCACGTCGTCACCGCACGGGATGGCCTCGGCGACGTCCTCCGGCCGCACCGGCTCGGTCGCGGCGGCGAAGCTCCGCGGCCCCGGCAGCTCGGAGTTGACCGGCCAGCCGCCGAGCGCCCACCGGAACTGGTCGTGCGCCCGGGCGACGGCCGCCGCGCGGTCGGGGTCGTAGCAGACCGGAAGCTGGCCGATCCGCGGCTTGCCGGTGCCGCCGTGCCGGTCGAAGGAGGCCAGCAGCTCGGGCCGCGGCTCGGTGGCGATCACCAGGTCGCCGAGCCGGCCGGCGATCTCGCAGGAGCGCTCGCCAGACACGGCGACGCCGATCGGCGGCGGCTCGTCGGGCAGGTCCCACAGCCGGGCGTCGGCCACGTCGAAGTAGGTGCCGCGGTGGCTGACGGCGCCGCCGGCGAACAGCGCCCGGATGATCTCGATCGCCTCGGCCAGCTTGGCCAGCCGCACCGACGGGGCGGGCCAGCCGCCGCCCACCACGTGCTCGTTGAGGTTCTCGCCCGACCCCAGGCCGAGCCGGAACCGTCCGCCGGACAGCAGCTGCAGGGTCGCCGCCTGCTGGGCGACCACCGCCGGGTGGTAGCGGGTCGTCGGGCAGGTCACGTAGGTCATCAGCGGGATCCGCCCGGTGGCCTGCGCCGCGGCGCCCAGCATGCTCCAGGCGAACGGGGAGTGGCCCTGCGACGCCAGCCACGGGAAGTAGTGGTCGGAGGTCACCGAGAAGTCGAACCCCGCGCGCTCGGCGCCCACCACGTGGCCGACGAGCTCCCGGGGGCCTGCCTGCTCGGTCATCATCGTGTAGCCGATGCGCACCATGGAGCCCTCACCTGTGCTTGCTCGTGTGCTTACGGGTCGCGGCCGCCGGCCCCGGCCCTGACCCATCGGACACGCCCTAGCCGTTGTGCCGCTCGGGCGTCCGGGGCTCCGTCCGGTCCATCGGCTCCGTCCGGTCCGTCGCGATCCGGTCCGTCGCGAGGTAGCGCTCCGCCTCGATGATCGCCTCATGGACGGTGCGCCGCCCCATCAGCACGCACAGGGTGTACGCGACGTCCTCCAGCCGGCGCCGGGCGACCGGATCGTGCGGGTCGGCGAGCACCACCCGCTCCCCGACGCGATAGCGCCGCAGCAGCTGCGCGAGTACGGACTTGTCCGGCAGCAACATGCCGTTCTCTCCCGACCTCGGCCCGGGGTGCCCGGGCGGCTGACCGGCGCGTCGGCGCGCGCCCGGACCGGAGTGGCTCCCACCTTGCGCCGGTCGGGCGGCGGCTGCAACCGGACGGCCCCCTCCGGGGCGGCGCCCGGCGGGCTCAGTCGGGCGGCTCGGGCGCCGGGTGTTCGCCGGGCCGGGCGCCGGGCGGCTCCTCGGGGGCCGGCTCCGGCTCCTCAGGCTCCTCCGACGGCTCCGCCCCGGGCTCGGGCAGATCGTGCGGCACCGGCCGCGGCGTGGACGGCACCGGCTCCGGCCCGTCACCGGTCGCTCTCCTGTTCATGCCGGCGGCCCTCCCTTCTGGGTGGTTCCATCCTGCGCCGATCTGCTGCCCGCCGCCCTTTCCGGCAAACCGCCCACCGCTTCCGGCAAACCGCCCACCGCGCAACCCCTCGCTGTCACCGAGCTGTCCGCGTGTCTGCCGGCCGGTCGGCCCGCGCCCGTTGGCCCGTCGGCCCGCGCCCGTTTGGCCCGTCGCATGGCACCGCACCACGCATCAGGCGAACGCCCCCGCCCGACAGCCTCGTTGGGGCCGTTCCATGTCCTCCCGGACCGCCCCACGCCACCCCCTCCCGGCCCGCCCGCCCGCACCGATCGCGTCTTCGGGGCGGCTGTGCTCCTCTGGAAGCGAGGACGGCCCGGTACGGGAGACGGGCCGCGGGCCGAGGAGTACTGAGGAGCGCCGCGCCATGCCCCCCACCACCTTCCGTATCGCGATCATCGGCGCAGGTCCCGGCGGGCTGCTCTGCGCCCGGGTGCTCCAGCGGTACGGGGTGCCGGTGACCGTCTTCGAGCGGGATCTCGGCCCGGTGGGGTCCGCGCCCGGCGGTCCGCTGGAGCTGCGGCCGGCGAGCGGGCAGGCGGCGCTGCGCGCGGCCGGGCTGGAGCGGGAGTTCCGCGCCGCCGCCCGGCCCGCCGGACAGGAGGTGCGGCTGCTGGACCCCACCGGCGTCGTGCTCGACCAGGACGTCCCCGCGCCCGGCCCGGCCGCGGAGCGCCCCGAGATCGGCCGGCGCGAGCTGCGCCGGCTGCTGGCGGACTCGCTCGCGCCCGGCACCGTCCGGTGGGGCAGGTATCTGCGGACGCTGCACCCGCGCGGCGGCGGCCGGCACCAGGCCGTCTTCGACAACGGCGAAACGGCCACCTTCGACCTGGTCGTCGGCGCCGACGGGACCTGGTCCCGGGTGCGGCCGCAGCTGTCCGAGGCGATCCCGCACTACTCCGGCGTGACCTTCGTCGAGACCGGTCTCCACGACGTCGACGCCCGGCACCCGGCGATCGCCCGACTGGTCGGCCGCGGCACCATGATGGCGCTGTCCGGGCCCCGGGGCCTGCTCGCCCGGCGCGACGGCCGCGGCCGGATCCGGGTCTACGCCGCCTTCCGCTGCTCCGAGGACTGGGCCCGGCAGGCGGGGTTGAACATCGCCGACACCGAGGCGGTCCGCGCCGCGCTGCTGGCCGCGTTCGACGGCTGGCACGACGGGCTGCGGGCGCTGCTGCGGGAGAGCGACGAGGGCTTCGCCAACCGCCCGCTGTTCGCGCTGCCGGTCCCGCACACCTGGCCGCACACCCCGGGCCTGACGCTGCTGGGCGACGCCGCGCACCTGATGACGCCGCTCACCGTCCCGGGTGCCGACCTGGCCCTGCGGGACGGCTGCGAGCTGGCCCGGCACCTCGCCGAGGCGCATACCTGGCAGACCGACCCGGACCAGGCGGTCCGGGCGTACGAGGCGGCGCTCTTCCCCCGCTCGGCCGCCGCTGCGGAAGCCGCCGCCCACGACCTGGACACCGCCCTGGCCCAGGACGCCCCGCGCCCCGCCCACCACCTGCCCCGCCGCCGGCACCCGCACCCCTCCTGACCCGGCCCGCCCGGGTTGCGGGCCCGCACCGCCCGTCGGACGATCGGCACCGGAGGACGCCGGGGGGCGGCGCGGCCCCGCGCACCGCCGGCCCGGCCCGGGGCGCCGACGGACGGAGCAACGCGTGAAGATCACCGAGCCCACGCCCGGGGCGCCCTGCTGGGTGGAGCTGGGCACCTCGGACGTGCCCGCGGCCGCCCTCTATTACCGCGAGGTCTTCGGCTGGCACGCCGACACCGACCCGCGCCCGGAGTCCGGCGGTTACACGGTCTTCGCGGTGGGCGACGCCCGGGTCGCCGCGGCCGCCCCGCTGTACGCGCCGGGCCAGCCGACCGCCTGGACCGTCACCTTCGCCACCCCGGACGCCGAGGCCCTGGCAGCGGCGGTGACCGAGGTCGGCGGCCGGGTCCTGGTGGCGCCGCGCGACCTCTTCGACCTGGGCAGGTTCGCGGTGCTGGCCGACCCGGCGGGCGCCGCCTTCGCGGTCTGGCAGGCCCGCTCCTTGGCCGGTGCCGAGCTGCTGAACGAGCCCGGCGCGCTCGGCTGGGTCGAACTGGCCACCGGCGACGCCGAGTCCGCGGTGGCCTTCTACTCCCGGGTCTTCGGATGGTCCGTCAGATCCCACGGCACCTACACCCAGTGGGGTATCGGCGGCGCCGACTTCGGGGGGATGAGCACTGTGGAGGCGCGCGACCGGGAGGACGTCCGGCCGCACTGGCTGCCGTACTTCGCGGTGGAGTCCGTCGACGCGACCGCGGCGCGGGCCGCCGACACCGGCGGGATGCTGCTGATGGCGCCGACGGACGTCCCGGACGGGCCGCGGATCGCCATGCTGCGCGATCCGCAGGGCGCCGTCTTCGGCATCCACCAGGCGGGAACCGAAGGCTGACCGCGCGCACCCGCGTCACACGATCGGCCGCAGGGTCGTCGTTTCACCACACTATTCGGGGTTTTTGCGCGTAATGTCCGCAACGCACCGATGGGTGGCACTGCGCGGCAACGCATCGCGCGTCAAGAACAGGAGACCCCTATGCCCACGACCGACGTCCTCGTGGCCCGAGGCAAGAAGCTCGCAGCCGGTGCGGGCGCCCTGACCACGGCTGTCGCCCTGGGGGCGACGCTGCTCGCAGCGGCCCCGGCCCAGGCCGCGCCGCACCCCCGGCCCACCCCGCAGGAGCAGCCCGCTCCCCAGGAGCAGCCCGTCCCCCAGATGGAGTTTGGTCAGGACTACGCCTACGGCACCATCACCGCCTCCCGCGGGATGAACGAGCGCGAGTACCCCAGCACCGACTCCTCGTCCAAGGGCTACCTCCGCAACGGCAGCCGGGTCTACCTGGTCTGCAAGGTCCGCGCCCAGAGCATCCGCGGCAACGACCTGTGGTACCTGATCCGCGGCAGCCGCCGGACCTGGATCTCGGCCAAGCACGTGACGAACCACGGCAACGTCCGGTACTGCAAGGACGTGCACCGCGACCGTTACCAGCCGAACGACGAATACCAGCACGCCGGCTGACACCGCCCCGCGCGGCGGATCAGGAACGGGCCCGGCCCGGCACCCCTCCAGGTGCCGCGCCGGGCCCCTCGCGTACCCGCACCCGGCCGGTCACTGCCCTTCCGTATTACTGGAACGCGTTCTACTGTGCCCCCGACCGCGGAATCCGACGGGCCGTCAGCACCCGGCGGCCGCCGGGCGACGGAACGACTGGACCGGACGACTGGTGGAGGGGCCGTGCACCTGGACTACACCCCGGAACAGCGGCGGCTGCGCGCCGAACTGCGCACGTACTTCGGCGAGTTGGTACCGGACAACGCCTACGCCGGGTACGCCGAACCGGCCGCCCGGAAGCGCTTCTACCGCGACACCGTGCGCCGGCTCGGCGCCGACGGCTGGCTGGGCGTGGGCTGGCCCGAGGAGTACGGCGGGCGCGGCATGACGCCCATGGAGCAGTTCATCTTCTTCGACGAGGCGGCCCAGGCCGGGGTGCCGCTGCCGCTGATGGCGCTGAACACCGTCGGCCCCACCCTCATGAGCTTCGGAACCGAGGAGCAGAAGGCGTACTTCCTGCCCCGGATCCTCTCCGGCGAGCTCGACTTCGCGATCGGCTACAGCGAACCGGACGCCGGCACCGACCTGGCCGCCCTCAGGACCCGCGCGGTGCGCGAGGGCGACGAGGAGACCGGCCACTACGTCGTCAACGGCCAGAAGATCTGGACCACCAACGGCGACACCGCCGACTGGGTCTGGCTGGCGGTGCGCACCGGCCCCGTCGAGGAGGGGGTGCCACCCCACAAGGGCATCACCATGCTGCTGGTCCCCACCAGCGACCCCGGCTACTCCTGCACCGTCATCAACACCCTTGCCTCGCACGACACCACCGCCAGCTACTACGAGAACATCACCGTCCCCGCCACCCGCCGCGTCGGCCGGGAGAACCAGGGCTGGCGGATCATCACCAACCAGCTCAACCACGAGCGGGTCACCCTCGCCGCCCACGGCACCATGGCCGTCCGCGCGCTCCACGACGTCCGGCGCTGGGCGGCCGGCACCAAGCTCGCCGACGGCCGCCGGGTCATCGACCTGGGCTGGGTGCGCGGGCGGCTGGCCCGCACCCACGCCAGACTGGAAGCCATGAAGCTGCTGAACTGGCGGATGGTCGACGCCCTCCAGCAGGGCACCCTGACCCCCCAGGACGCCTCCGCCGTCAAGGTCTACGGCTCCGAGGCCCGCCGGGACGCCTACGCCTGGCTGATGGAGGTGGCCGGCGCGGCCGGACCGCTGAAGGAGGGCTCGGCCGGCGCGGTGCTCCACGGCGAACTGGAGCGCGGCTACCGCTCCGCGGTCATCTTCACCTTCGGCGGCGGCAACAACGAGATCCAGCGCGAGATCATCGCGTGGATCGGCCTGGGCATGCCCCGGGTGCGGCGCTGACCGGCCGGCGGGAGGCGAGGCCGATGGCAGACGACCCCGGGCTCTTCGGGCCCCGCTCGGTGACCTGGCAGCTGCACGCGGACCCGATGATGTGGATCGCGGGCGTCCGCGCGCTCTACCTCCAGGCGCTGCACCCGCGCGCGGTGCGCGGCGTCCTGCAGAACTCGGCCGCCTTCGGCATGGACGAGCGGGGCCGGCGGGACGCCTGGGGGCGGCTGATGCGCACCGCCGACTTCGTCGGCACCCTCACCTACGGCACCACCGACGCCGCCGAACGCGCCGGCGCCGCGGTCCGCGGCCGGCACCGCCGGCTGACCGCCACCGACCCGGACACCGGCGAGCGTTACCGGATCGACGCACCGGAGCTGCTGCTGTGGGTGCACTGCGCCGAGGTCGACTCCTACCTCCAGGTGCTGCGCCGCTCCGGCCACCCGCTCGCCGACCGGCAGGCCGACCGCTACCTCGACGAACAGCGCACCAGCGCCCGGCTCGTCGGCCTGGACCCGGACACCGTCCCCGGCGACACGGCCGCGCTCGCCGCCTACTTCGACCGGATCCGCCCGGACCTCGCGCCGACGCCCGAGGCCCGCCAGGTCGACGCCTTCCTGCGGCGCCCGCCGATCGCGGCCCCGCTCGTCCCGGCCCGCGCCCTGCTCTGGCGGCCGGTGGCCGGGCTGGCCTACGCGGCGCTGCCCCCGTACGCCCACCGGCTCTACGGCCGGCCGGCGCCGCCGCCCGCCACCGTCACCCGCCGGCTGCGCGGCGCCGGCCGGCTGCTGCGCGCGGTCCCGGCCGGGGTCCGCTGGCAGCTGCCGCCGCGGCACGTCCTGCGGGCGGTGGCCAGGCTCGGCCCCGAGGCGCGGCCTTTCCGGCCCTGACCCGTCGTCAGGCCCTACAAGCCCGCCGACTCCGCCGCCATACTGGACGGGCACGGCACACAGGGGGATCCACGCGGCTGAACGCGGGAGCGGGGGCGGCGACAGCGATGGCGGAGCACAGTCTTGTCCAGGGGCGTTACCGACTGCTCGACACCATCGGACGGGGCGGCATGGGGGAGGTGTGGCGGGCCCGTGACGAGTCGCTGGGCCGGCTGGTCGCCGTCAAGTGCCTCAAGCCGATGGGGGAGCGGCAGGAACCAGGTTTTCTGCGGGTGCTGCGGGAGCGCTTCCGCCGCGAGGCCCGGGTCGCGGCCGCGCTCCAGCACCGCGGCATCACCGTCGTGCACGACTTCGGCGAGGACGACGGCATCCTCTTCCTCGTCATGGAACTGCTGAACGGCCGCAACCTCAGCCAGCTGCTGGACGACAACCGGCGCCAGCCGCTGCCCGTCCCGGACGTCGTCGAGATCGCTGAGCAGATCGCCGCGGCCCTGGCCTACACCCACGAACAGGCCGTGGTGCACCGGGACCTGAAACCGGCCAACATCGTGCGGACCACCGACGGCACGGTCAAGATCTGCGACTTCGGCATCGCCCGACTCGGCCACGACATCGGCTTCACCACCCGGCTCACCGGCACCGGCATCGCCATGGGCAGCCCGCACTACATGTCGCCCGAGCAGATCGGCGGCGGCACCGTCGACCACCGCAGCGACCTGTACTCCCTGGGCTGTGTGCTCTACGAGATCGCCACCGGCGCTCCGCCGTTCGCCCAGGGCGACGCCTGGGCGGTGCTGGTCGGCCACCGCGACACCGTCCCGGACCCGCCGCGCGCGGTCCGCCCCGACCTGCCCGAGGCGTACGAGCGGATCGTCCTCGACCTGCTCGCCAAGGAGCCGGACGACCGTCCGCGGGACGCCGACGAACTCGCCAAGCGCCTGGCGGACGCCCGCCACCGCCGCACCCCCCGGGGCGCCGGCCCGGCACCGGACGACCTGACGGTGCCCGCCCCGCGGCTGCCGTCCTGGACCCGCGGGATCACCGCCGGCGCCCCGGCCGCCGGCACCCGGCCGGCGCACCGCACCGCCGCGGACCCGGCGGTCGCGGTTCTCACCGACGTCTGGACCCCGCCCGGCGACCCGCTGCGCGGCGAGGCGTCACCGGCCCTCGGCCCCGACCGCCCGGCCCCGCCCGGAGACCACCACGCCCTTCTCGCCACGCTGGCCGGACGGCTGGCGCAGGCCCACGCGCTGGCCGGGGCGGACCGGCACTTCGAGGCCCAGGAGCTGCGCACCGAGGTGCTGGCCGTCCGCGAGCGGCTGCTCGGCCCGGACCACCCCGACACGCTCGGCTGCCGCCACGACCTCGCGGTCGGCCTCGGCCGGCTGGGCCGCCTGGAGGAGTGCCGGACCGCCGCCCGCGAGGTCGCCGAGGCCCGCGCCCGGGTGCTCGGCGCCCACCACCCCGACACCCTCGCCACCCGCTGGCAACACGCCTTCGTCTCCGGGCAGTTGGGGCGCTGGGCGGAGGCGCTGACGGCCTATCAGGAGGTGGCCGCGGGGCGCGCCGCCGCGCTCGGCCCGGACCACCCGGACACCCTCGCCGCCCGCTACGAGACCGGTGTCGCGCTGGGCCGGCTGGGCCGCAGCGCGGAGGCGCTGGCCCACTACCGCGAGCTGGTCGCGGCCCGCACCCGCGCCCACGGCCCGCACCACCCGGAGACCCTCCGCGCCCGGCACGGCCTGGGCGTCAACTACGGCCGCCAGGACCGCTGGCCGGAGGCGCTCGCCGAGGCCCGGGAGGTCGCCGCGGCCCGCACCCGGGTGCTCGGCGGCGACCACCCGGACACCCTGGCCAGCCGCCGCGAGACCGCCGTGGCACTGGGCCGCCTCGGCCGCTGGGCCGAGGCGCTGGACGTCCACCGCCAGGTCGCCGACGCCCGCGCCCGGGTCCTGGGCGCGGCCCACCTCGACGCGCTGGCCAGCCGCGGCGAACAGGCCCAGTGCCTGGCACGGCTGGGCCGGACGGACGAGGCGGACGCCCTCCACCGCCGGGTCGCGGCGCTGCGCCGGGAGCGCGCCGGACACCGGCGGTAGGGCGCTTCTGACGGATCTCCGTGGAGGAAGGAGCGGCGTCTGGTGCACTCCGCTCTCTACGCTCGCTCCGTCTCGGCTCTTTGATCCATCCCTCGGAAGCCGAGCCGATCGCAAGGCGCCGGGATGGCTTCATAGCGGAGCTATGGAGACCTTTCGGCAACGCCGCGAGAGTGCGTGCCAGGCGCCGCGACGCCGCGGAGATCCGTCAGAAGCGCCCTACCGGACGCCCGCGGGCCCCGCCGCGGCGCGCGGGGGAGCCGGCTCAGTGCTCCGGCCGGACCCGGAAGAGCACCGTGGCGTGCGGCGGGATGTTGCGGGCGATGATCGTCCGGTCGGTCCGGGCGCTGCGTCCGGTGACCAGGTCGCGCGCCACGTAGGAGTGGGCCGGCGGCAGTCCGGCGGCGCCCGCCGTGATGGACAGCGTGCGGGCCGTGCCGCCCCCGTTGAACAGCGCGATGGCCCGGTCGCCGTTGCGCAGCGGCTTGGTCAGCACCATCCCGTCGCCGTCCTGCTGCACGATGTGGCCCTGGACGCCCAGCGGGTCCTGGTCGACCGCGATCACGTCGCGGTTCCCCAGGATCGCCAGCGCCTCCGGCGACAGCCGGCCCAGGTCGGTGCTGGAGATGAGCGGCGCGGCCATCATCGCCCACAGCGACATCTGGCTCTGCATCTCGTTCCGGCCCAGCCCGGAGTCGCCCACCAGCAGGAAGTCCGGGTCGTTCCAGCGCCCGGGGCGCTGGAGGTCGGCGAGGTTGGCGTTGTAGCGGAAGTTGCCGTTGATGGATGCCCACTTCGCGGCCGGGGTGCTGGACTCCAGCGCGATGTCCGCCCCGCCCCGCCACAGGTTGCCCAGCTCCGCGGACCACCGGATGACCTTGTGCCAGACCGCGTCACCGGCGAACTGGAAGTAGGCCGGCGCGGAGACCGAGAAGACGATGTGCCGCCCGGTGGCCCGCAGCGCCCGGCTCTGCCGGGTGTAGAGGTCGTGGTATGCCCGCTCCTTGGTCTGCCCCTTGGGCACCGGGACGTTGCAGCCGTCCGCCTTGAGGTAGTCCACCCCCCAGCTCGCGAAGAGCTTGGCGTCCTGCTCGAAGTGCCCGTAGCTGCCCGGGTACTTGCCGCAGGTCAGCTTGCCGACGTCCTCGTAGATGCCGAACTTCAGTCCCATCCTGTGGAGTTCCCGCCCGAGGTACGCCATGCCGTGCGGGAACTTCGCGGTGTCGGCGACCAACTCGCCGTTGGCGCCGCGCTGCTTGGCCATCCAGCAGTCGTCGACGGTGACCGTGCGGTAGCCCTTGTGCGCCAGCCCGCTGCGGACCAGGGCCCGGGCGTTGTCCAGGACCACCTGCTCGTTGAGGCCGCCGCACTGGTAGTACGACCAGTTGTTCCAGCCCATCGGGGGCGTCGGGGTCAGGTTCGGGTACCCGGAGTCCGGTCTGGCGCCGGGCGCGCGGGATGTGGCGGCGGAGGCGGGGGCCGAGAGCACTCCCGCCGAGCAGGCGGTGACGGCGACGAGTCCGGCGAGGGTGCGGCCGATGCGGAATACCGACGGATGGGACACGGGTCACCTCACGTGGTGGGTGGGCCGGCCGGGAAGAACGGCCGAACAGGGCGGTTCCAGGGCGCGCACGGCCGGACGCTAGAAGTCATCTGATGACCGGTCAAGAAGCCGCACCGGCCGGAACAAACGATTCATTCAGCCGCCGCCGCGCGTTTCCTCCCTGGCGGCGGCCGAACCTCCGTGCTACCAAGAGGCATGCCGGAACGGACTTCCTACGACGTCGTCATCGTCGGCGGCGGGCACAACGGGCTGGTGGCCGCCGCGTACCTCGCCCGCGCCGGGCGCAGCGTGCTGGTGCTGGAGCGGCTGGACCGCACCGGCGGCGCCGCCGTCTCCACCCGCGCGTTCCCCGGGATCGACGCCCGGCTGTCCCGCTACTCCTACCTCGTCAGCCTGCTGCCGCCGAAGATCGTCCGGGACCTCGGCCTCCGCTTCGCGGTCCGCAAGCGCACCATCTCCTCCTACACCCCCGTCGTGCGCGCCGGCCGCCCCACCGGCCTGCTGGTCGGCGGCGGCACGGCCCGCACCCGCGCCTCCTTCGCCCGACTCACCGGCTCCGACCGGGAGTTCACCGCCTGGCAGGACTTCTACGGCGCCACCCGCCGGCTCGCCGAGCGGGTCTTCCCCACCCTCACCGCACCGCTCCCCACCCGCGCCTCCCTCCGCGCCCGGGTCGGCGACGACGCCACCTGGCACGCCCTCTTCGAGCGTCCCCTGGGTGAGCTGATCGAGGCGACCTTCCACGACGACCTGGTGCGCGGCGTGGTCCTCACCGACGGGCTGATCGGCACCTTCGCCACCGCCCACGACCCGACGCTGCGGCAGAACCGCTGCTTCCTCTACCACGTCATCGGCGGCGGAACCGGCGACTGGGACGTCCCCCTGGGCGGGATGGGCGCGCTGACCGACGCGCTCGCCGACGCCGCCCGCCGGGCCGGCGCCGAGATCGTCACCGGCTGCCCCGTCACCGCGCTGGCCACCGACGGCCGTACCGCGGAGGTCACCACCGCGGCCGGCGGCACGATCGGTGCCCGCCATGTGCTCGTCAACGCCGCGCCGCGGGAGCTGGCCCGGCTGCTCGGCGAGCCCGCGCCGCCGCCCGCCGAGGGCGCCCAGCTGAAGGTGAACATGCTGCTCACCCGGCTGCCCCGGCTCCGCGACCTGCACACCGACCCGCGCGAGGCGTTCTCCGGCACCTTCCACATCGCCGAGGGGTACGGCCAGTTGGAGACCGCCCACCGGGAGGCCGCGGCCGGCCGTCCACCCACCGCACCGCCCTCCGAGATCTACTGCCACTCCCTGACCGACCCCTCCATCCTGGGCGCCGACCTGGTCCGCCGGGGCTTCCACACCCTCACCCTCTTCGGACTGCACACCCCGGCCCGGCTGTTCGCCGCCGACCACGACGGCACCCGCGACCGGCTGCTGGCCGCCGCCCTCGCCCAGCTCGACGCGCACCTCGCCGAACCGCTCGCCGACTGCCTGGCCCGGGACGCCGACGGCCGCCCCTGCGTCGAGGCCCGTACCCCGCTCGACCTCGACCGCGAACTGGGCCTGCCCGGCGGCAACATCTTCCACCGCGAGCCGGCCTTCCCGTTCGCCGAGGACGCGGACGCCCTCACCACCGCCCCGGCCCGCTGGGGCGTCGCCACCGGCCACGCCAACGTCCTGCTGTGCGGCGCGGGCGCGCTGCGCGGCGGCGGGGTGAGCGGCATCCCCGGCCACAACGCGGCGATGGCGGTACTGGAGGAGCTGGGGGAGCTGGGGGAGTTGAGGGAACCGAGGGGACCGCGGGGACCTGCCGGAGCCGAACACGGCTGACCACAGGCGACCACAAGCGACCTGCTTTCTGACGTAGCATCAGAAAATCTCTTCCCTCGTGCGGCCCGCTGCGGCATCCTGCGCCCATGCAGACGGAGCTGAGCAACGCGCTGGGCATCGAGCACGCCGTCTTCGGGTTCACGCCCTTTCCCGCGGTGGCCGCGGCGATCACCCGGGCCGGCGGGCTCGGGGTGCTCGGCGCGGTCCGCTACACCGCCCCCGGCGAACTGGCCCGCGACCTCGACTGGATGCAGCAGCACACCGGCGGACTGCCCTACGGCCTCGACGTGGTGATGCCCGCCAAGAAGGTGGAGGGCGTCACCGAGGCCGACGTGGAGGCGATGATTCCGCCCGGCCACCGACAGTTCGTCGACGGGCTCCTGGCGAAGTACGACGTGCCGCCGCTCGCGCCGGGGGAGGCATCGGGCTGGCGGATCACCGGCTGGATGGAGCAGGTCGCCCGTAACCAGCTCGACGTCGCCTTCGACTACCCGGTCAAGCTGCTCGCCAACGCCCTCGGCTCCCCGCCCGCGGACGTGATCGCGCGCGCCCACGACCACGGCATACGGGTCGCCGCGCTGGCCGGCAGCCCGCGCCACGCGCTGCACCACAAGGCCGCCGGGATCGACATCGTCGTCGCCCAGGGATACGAGGCCGGCGGCCACACCGGCGAGATCGCCACCATGGTGCTCACCCCCGAAGTGGTGGCCGCCGTCGACCCGTTGCCGGTGCTCGCCGCCGGCGGCATCGGCACCGGCGAGCAGATCGCCGCCGGCCTCGCGCTGGGCGCCCAGGGCGTCTGGCTCGGCTCGATCTGGCTCACCACCGAGGAGGCCGACCTGCACTCCCGGCGGCTGACCGCGAAACTGCTCGCCGCCGGCCCCGGCGACACCGTCCGCTCCCGCGCCCTGACCGGCAAGCCCGCCCGCCAGCTCCGCACCGCCTGGACGGACGCCTGGGACGATCCCGACGGTCCCGGCACCCTCCCGATGCCGCTCCAGGGCCTGCTGGTCGCCGAGGCCAACTCCCGTATCCAGCGGCACGAGGTCGAGCCGCTGCTCGGCACCCCGGTCGGCCAGATCGTCGGCCGGATGACCACCGAACGCAGCGTCCAGGCCGTCTTCGACGACCTCACCCGCGGCTTCGAGCGGGCCATCGACCGGATCAACCGCATCGCCGGCCGCGCCTGACCGCCGCTCCCCGTGCTGCGACCGGCCCACCGCCACCGCCCGAGGAGGACCCGACCATGCCCGACACCCCCAACGGCTTCTGGGCGCAGGCCACCGCCGACCCCGGCCGGACGGTCCTGATCGCCCCGGACGGCGAGGAGTGGACCGCCGGCCGGCTGCACGCCGCCGCCAACCGGCTCGTCCACGGGCTGCGCGCGGCCGGCCTGGAACGCGGCGACGCCTTCGCCGTGGTGCTCCCCAACAGCGTGGAGTTCTTCACCGCCTACCTCGCCGCCTCCCAGGCCGGGTTCTACCTCGTCCCGGTCAACCACCACCTGGTCGGCCCGGAGATCGCCTGGATCGTCGCCGACTCCGGCGCCAAGGTGCTGATCGCCCACGAGCGGTTCGGCGACGCCGCCCGACAGGCGGCCGACGAGGCAGGACTGGCCGCCGAGCGGCGCTACGCCGTCGGCACCGTCGCCGGCTTCCGTCCCTACCCCCAACTCCTCGACGGACAGCCGGAGTCTGCGCCCGCCGACCGGACCCTGGGCTGGGTGATGAACTACACCTCCGGCACCACCGGCCGCCCCCGCGGCATCCGCCGCCCGCTGCCCGGCAAACCCCCCGAGGAGACCCACCTCGGCGGCTTCCTCGCCATCTTCGGCATCCGGCCGTTCGACGGCAACGTCCACCTGGTCTGCTCGCCGCTCTACCACACCGCTGTCCTGCAGTTCGCCGGCGCCTCCCTGCACATCGGCCACCGCGTCGTCCTGATGGACAAGTGGACGCCACAGGAGATGCTGCGCCTGATCGAGCGGCACCGGTGCACCCACACCCACATGGTCCCCACCCAGTTCCACCGCCTCCTCGCCCTCCCCGAGGAGGTCCGCGGCGGCTACGACGTCTCGTCGATGCGGCACGCCATCCACGGCGCCGCGCCCTGCCCCGACCACGTCAAACGCGCCATGATCGACTGGTGGGGCGGCTGCGTCGAGGAGTACTACGCGGCCAGCGAGGGCGGCGGTGCCTTCGCCACCGCCGAGGACTGGCTGAAGAAGCCCGGCACGGTCGGCCGCGCCTGGCCGATCAGCGAACTGGCGGTCTTCGACGACGACGGCAACCGGCTGCCGGCCGGTCAACTGGGCACCGTCTACCTGAAGATGGCCACCGGCGGCTTCGCCTACCACAAGGACGCGGACAAGACCCGGAAGAACCGCATCGGCGACTTCTTCACCGTCGGCGACCTCGGCTACCTCGACGAGGACGGCTACCTCTTCCTCCGCGACCGCAAGATCGACATGATCATCTCCGGCGGCGTCAACATCTACCCCGCCGAGATCGAGTCGGTGCTGCTCGCCCATCCGGCCGTCGCCGACGCCGCCGCCTTCGGCGTCCCGCACGACGACTGGGGCGAGGAGGTCAAGGCGGTCGTCGAACCCGCCGACGGCCACCGCGCCGGACCCGAACTGGCCGCCGAGATCCTCGACCACTGCGCCCACCGGCTCGCCGGCTACAAACGCCCCCGCTCCGTCGACTTCACCACCGCCCTGCCCCGCGACCCCAACGGCAAGCTCTACAAGCGGCGGCTGCGCGACCCGTATTGGGAGGGCCGGGAGCGCGCCGTGTGACCGCACGCGCCGTGCACCGGGGCCTAGGGCGCTGCTGACGGATCTCCGCGGCGTCGCGGTGCCTGGCACGCACTCCCCCACGCCTGAACGGCGCGGGGGGACCCCCTTGCGGCGTTGCCGAAACGTCTCCATAGCTCCGCTATGAAGACCTTCCGGCGCCTTGCGATCGGCTCGGCTTCCGGGGGAGTGGTTCAAAGAGCCGAGACGGAGCGAGCGCAGAGAGCGGAGTGCACCAGGCACCGCTCCTTCCTCCACGGAGATCCGTCAGCAGCGCCCTAGCCGCCGGACCCGCCCCGCTGCCGCGACCCGCCCGCGTCCACCGCCTTGACCGGCCCCCGGGCGCGCTCCAGGATCACCGCATGACGGATGCCACAGGCGCGGCGGGCGCGCGGAACAACACGGTCGACGGGATCCTGCGGCGCAGCGCGCGCCGGGTGCCGGAGCGGACGGCGGTCCGGTACGCGGACCGGAGCTGGAGCTACCGGGCGCTGGACGACGCGGTGACCGCCGCCGCGCGGGTGCTGCTGGCCGAGGGGCTGCGCCCCGGGGACCGGGTGGCGTCCTACGGACACAACTCCGACGCCTACCTGATCGGCTTCCTGGCCTGCGCCCGCGCCGGGCTGGTGCACGTCCCGGTCAACCACGGCCTGGCCGGTGAGGAACTGGCCTACCTGCTGGCGCAGTCCGGCAGCGCCCTGGTGCTCACCGACACCGCGCTGGCGGCCCGGCTGCCGGACGGCACCCGGGCGATGCCGCTGTACGGGGCGCCGGACGGGCTGCTGGAACGGCTGGTGGAACAGCCCGCGGAGCACCCGGCGGGGCAGCTGGCCGAGGCCGGCGGCCCGGCCGGTGCGGACGCGCCGCCCGAGGTGTCCGACGACGCCCTCGTCCAGCTGCTCTACACCTCCGGCACCACCGCGCTCCCCAAGGGCGCGATGATGACCCACCGGGCCCTGGTGCACGAGTACACCAGCGCGATCGTCGCCCTCGACCTGAAGGAGAGCGACCGTCCCGTCCACTCGCTGCCGCTCTACCACTCCGCACAGATGCATGTCTTCCTGCTGCCTTATCTGGCGGTGGGCGCGGAGAACACCATCCTGGACGGGCCCGACCCGGAGCGGATCTTCGCGCTGGTGGAAGCGGGCCGCGCGGACAGCCTGTTCGCCCCGCCCACGGTGTGGATCGCGCTCGCCAACCACCCCGGCTTCGCCGTCCGGGATCTCGGCGGGCTGCGCAAGGCGTACTACGGCGCCTCGATCATGCCGGTGCCCGTACTGGAGCGGCTCCGCGCCCGGCTGCCGCACCTGGCCTTCTACAACTGCTTCGGGCAGAGCGAGATCGGTCCGCTGGCCACCGTCCTCGGGCCGGACGAGCACGCGGGCCGGATGGACTCCTGCGGGCGGCCGGTGCTGTTCGTCGAGGCGCGGGTGGTGGACGAGGAGGGCCGGGAGGTGCCGGACGGCACCCGGGGCGAGATCGTCTACCGCTCGCCTCAGCTGTGCAGCGGCTACTGGGACAAGCCGGAGGAGACCGCGGAGGCGTTCCGGGACGGCTGGTTCCGCTCCGGGGACCTCGCCGTCCGGGACGCGCAGGGCTACTTCACGGTGGTCGACCGGGTCAAGGACGTCATCAACTCCGGTGGCGTGCTGGTCGCCTCGCGCCAGGTGGAGGACGTGCTCTACACGCATCCGCAGGTCGCCGAGGTCGCGGTCATCGGGCTGCCGGACGAGCGGTGGATCGAGGCGGTGACCGCGGTGGTGGTCCGGCGCACCGTCACCGCGGACCGGAGCGACGGGGCCGACGAGGGCGACGAGGCCGAGGGGAACGGTGTGGTGGGGGAGGCGGAGCTGATCGACGCGGCGCGGGCTCGGCTGGCGCCGTTCAAGGTGCCCAAGCGGGTGGTGTTCGTGGACGCGCTGCCGCGCAACGCCAGCGGAAAGGTCCTCAAGCGTGCGCTGCGCGAGCGGTTCGGCAGCGGTGGAGCGGCGCGCTGAGGGCGACTGTCAGTGCCCCCTGCCAAGCTGGGAAACGGCACTGACCAGGACGTGATCGGAGTACCTCATGCTGACGACCAACTTCGTCCCCGGCGCACCGAACTGGCTCGACCTCGGCGCCCCCGACGTCGACGCCGCCGCGGCGTTCTACTCCGCGGTGCTCGGCTGGACCTTCCAGTCGGCCGGCCCGGAAGCCGGCGGCTACGGCTTCTTCCAGCTCGACGGCAGGACGGTCGCCGCGGTCGGCCCATGCCAGGAGGAGGGCGCGAGCCCGGCCTGGACGCCGTACTTCCACACCGCGGACGCGGACGCCACCTGCAAGGCGGTGGAGCAGGCCGGCGGCCGGGTCCGGGTCCCGGCGATGGACGTCTTCACCGCCGGCCGGCTGGCCCAGCTCACCGACCCGACGGGCGCCGA
This sequence comes from Streptomyces sp. S186, assembly GCF_051603415.1. Lineage (NCBI taxonomy): Bacteria > Bacillati > Actinomycetota > Actinomycetes > Kitasatosporales > Streptomycetaceae > Streptomyces > Streptomyces sp. S186. Next base: position 6,974,704 of record NZ_CP193932.1, read on the forward strand.
CTTCGCCGTCTGGCAGCCGGGCGACGTCCAGGGCCTGGACGCGGTCATGGAGCCCAACACCCTGTGCTGGACGGAGCTCTACACCACCGACGCCGCCGCGGCCAAGGAGTTCTACCGCGCCGTGTTCGGGTGGACCTACCGGGACATGTCGATGGACGGCGGCGTGATCTACAGCGTCGCCTCGGCGCCCGGCGCCGGAAGTGGGGACGACACCGCGCACGGCGGCATCCTGCAGCTTCAGCAGATGCATCTGGACGCCGGTTCGACGTCGGAGTGGCACCCGTACTTCGGCGTCACGGATGTCGACGCCCGGTACGACACCGCCACCGAGCACGGCGCCACGCCGCTCATCGCCCCGATGGACGTGTCCGGCGTCGGCCGGCTGGCGATGCTGACGGACCCGGCCGGCGCGCCCTTCGCACTGATCAAGGGGGACCCGACGATGCCCTGACGACGGGACGGCGGGAAGAGGGCAAAAGGGGAGGGCGGGCTCGGTGTCATCCGTCCCGGCGGGCGTCCACGATGCGTTTGAACTTCCCGACCGAGCGCTCCAGGGTCTCCGGATCGACGATCTCGACGTCGACGGTGACGCCGATGCCGTCCTTGACGCCGCGGGCGATCAGGCCGACGGCGGCCGCCCGGTCATCCGCCGTGGCGTCCGGCCGGGCCTCCGCGCGGACGGTCAGCTGGTCCAGCCGGCCCTCGCGGGTCAGCCGCAGCTGGAAGTGGGGGGCCACGCCCGGCGTCCGCAGCACGATCTCCTCGATCTGCGCGGGGAAGAGGTTGACCCCGCGCAGGATGATGAGGTCGTCGCTGCGCCCGGTGACCTTCTCCATCCGGCGGAAGGCCGGGCGGGCGGTGCCGGGCAGCAGCCGGGTCAGGTCCCTGGTGCGGTAGCGGACGACGGGCATGGCCTCCTTGGTCAGCGACGTGAGGACCAGCTCGCCGTGCGCACCGTCCGGCAGTACCTCCCCGGTGATCGGGTCGACCACCTCCGGGTAGAAGTGGTCCTCCCAGATGTGCAGTCCGTCCTTGGTCTCCACGCACTCCTGCGCCACGCCGGGGCCCATCACCTCCGACAGGCCGTAGATGTCCACCGCGTCGATGGCGAACCGCTCCTCGATCTCCCGGCGCATCTCCTGCGTCCAGGGCTCGGCGCCGAAGATGCCCACCTTCAGCGAGGTCGAGCGGGGATCGACGCCCTGCCGCTCGAACTCGTCGAGCAGGGTGAGCATGTAGGAGGGCGTGACCATGATGATCTCGGGGCGGAAGTCCTGGATGAGCTGTACCTGACGGCTGGTCATCCCGCCGGACGCCGGGACGACCGTGCAGCCGAGCCGCTCCGCGCCGTAGTGCGCGCCGAGGCCGCCGGTGAACAGCCCGTAGCCGTAGGAGACATGGACGGTGTGCCCGGGGCGGCCGCCGGCCGCGCGGATCGACCGGGCCACCAGGTCCGCCCAGTCCGAGAGGTCCCGCTCGGTGTAGCCGACGACCGTCGGCCGCCCGGTGGTGCCGCTGGAGGCGTGCAGCCGCCGCACCCGCTCTTTGGGGACGGCGAACATCCCGAACGGGTAGTGCGCCCGCAGGTCGTCCTTGACGGTGAACGGGAAGCGGGCCAGGTCCGCCGTCGAGCGGCAGTCCTCCGGCCGCACCCCGGCCCGGTCGAACGCCGCGCGGTAGAAGGGGACGTTCTCGTAGGCGTGCCGCAACGAGCGTTGCAGGCGGGTGAGTTGGAGCGCGTGCAGGGCGTCCGCCGAGAGCCGCTCGGCGTCGTCGCACCAGTCGGCCCCGCAGGCCCCGTCGATCGTCCCGCTGTCCGTCGCCGCTTCCGGCATGGATCTCACCGCCTCGTTTCCCTACCGATCATTCGGTAGCCACGTGCGGGTCCAAGTAATCAGCGCGCGGCGAACACGTCAAGGGGCGTGCCGCGGACGGCGCACGGGTAGCGTCGGACGCATGGGTGACGTACGGAAAGTGCAGGTCGGTGACGTCCAGCTGGCATACCGCGTATGGGGCGAGGCGGACGCGCCCCCGGCGGTGCTGCTGCACTGCCTCGGGGAGGACGGTGAGGACTGGCGCGGTGTGGTCGGCCGACTGGCCACCACACACCGGGTCTTCGCCCTCGACCAGCGCGGCCACGGCCGCAGCGACTGGCCGGGGGAGTACGGCTTCGAGCGCTGGCGCGACGACGTCATCGGCTTCGTCCAGGCGCTCGGCCTCGCCCCGGTCACGCTGATCGGCCACTCCCTGGGGGCCACCGCCGCCCTGCTGCTGGCCGCCCACCGCCCTGACCTGGTCGCGCGGCTGATCGCGGAGGAGCCGGCCCCGCCGGTTCCCGCCGACCCGCCGCAGCAGGTCCCCGAGCCGCCGCCCGGCCCCCCGCTCTTCGACTGGCGGGCCAAACTCGCCGCCGTGGCCGAGCGGAACGCCCCCGCCCCGCACTGGCGCGCCGCCCTGCCCGGTATCACCGCCCCGACCCTCGTCATCGCCGGCGGCCCCACCAGCCACATCCCCCAGCACCACCTCGCCGAACTGGCCGACGCCATCCCCGCCGCCCGGCTGGTCACCGTCGAGGACGCCGGGCATCTCGTCCACGAGGAGCGGCCGGGCGCGTACCTGGCTGCGGTGACCTCGTTCCTGGCGGGCAGCGAGTGAGCGCGCAGGTGACGACTTTCCTCCGCCGTGTGCTGCTCGCCGGAACCGCGGCCGCGGTGCTGTTCGCCGGGGCCGGGGGCGCCGTCGCGGCGCCCGCCGCCGGGGACGTGCGGCCGGCCGCCGGGCCGGTCAGTCCCGTGCCCGCGCCGGCCGGGCAGCTCCGGCCGCTCGCCGCGCTCTCCGCCGACCGGCTGGCCACCGCCGACCTCGTGGCCGCGGCGAAGTGGGGAACCGGCAGCCCGATCGACGACCCGGCCCGGGAGCGCGAGGTGCTGGCCGCGGTGGCCGCCCAGGCCCGGCAGTTGGGCGCCGACCCGGAGACGACGGTGCGGATCTTCCGGGACCAGATCGAGGCGAGCAAGCTCGTCCAGCGCGGGCTGCACCGCCGCTGGGCGGCGGACCCCGCGCAGGCGCCCACCAGCCGACCGGACCTCACCCGGGTCCGCGCGGAGATCAACCGGATCAACGGGGAACTGGTCCGGGCCGTCGCCGCGTCCCCACAGGCCCGTACGGCGCCGGGCTGCGTGCCTCGGCTGACGGTGTCCGCGCTCCGAGTGGGGCACGAGCGGCATCTGGACCTGCTGCACGCGGCGGGGCTCGCCCGGTCGCTGCGGTCGGTCTGCGGCAGGGGATAGGGCGTGTCCGACGGGTCAGGGCCGGGGCGGGCAACGTGCGCGCCCTTCCTGGCCACCGCCCTGTTAGCAGGGTGTCAGCGGAGCGGCAGCCCGGCAATAGTGGCCCCGGGCAGAGTGGGTGACGTACCGAGGAGACACCGACACAGCCCGTCCTGGGGGACCCGACATGAGCTCCAGCACCACCGTCCGCACCGCTCGTCGCCGCGCCCTGCGGGTGGCCGCCGCGGCCCTGACCGCCGCCGCCGCCCTCGGCCTGACCGCCTGCTCCGGTTCGGACGCCACCGGCGCGCAGCCCGCGGGACACCCGGCCGCCGCCGAGTCCGGTGGCGCGGGTCCCGCCGCCGCGGCGCAGGGCTCCGCGTCCCGGGCGGACTCCGGTACGAAGGGCGACGCCAAGGCGGCCGTCGCGGGCAAGCGGTCGGACGGCTCGCACGACGCCACGACCGCGGCGGCATCCCCGGCCCGCACCCAGACCCTGCCGGACGGCAGCAAGGCCGAGATCCACCGGCTCGGTGCCCAGCACTACCGCGCCGAGATCGTCAGCCGCGGCGCGGTCCTGGCCACGCTGGAGACACAGGGGGCCGACGCCGGGCTCGACGCCAACGACATGTTCGTCGTGCTCACGTTGGACGGCCGGGTCCACTCCTGGACGGGCGGCGGACACCAGGGTCCGGGCACCTTCAAGGTCGCGGGCGGCTGGACCGTCAAGGTCAGCAAGCTCGGCGAACTGCACTACCGCGCGGACATCATCGGCAACGAGGGCTCGGTGGACGGCACCCTGGAGACGAAGGGGCACGACGCCGGGGGCGTCGCCAACGGCGTGCACATGGTGCTCAGCAGCCGCGGCGTGCTCAGCGCCCACGCGTGAACGCCCGCCGGGCCGCGTGCCGGCCTGCGCCGTCCCGGCTCACGCCTCCCGTTCTCCCGCCGCCACCGCCTTCGCCCAGCGGTAGTCCGCCTTGCCGCTGGGCGACCGCTGGATGCGGTCGGTGAAGACGACCTGGCGCGGCACCTTGTAGCCGGCCAGACGGGACCGGCAGTGCGTCTGGAGCGCGGCGAGGTCCAACGGACCGGCGTCCGGGCGGAGTTGGACGACGGCGGCGACCCGGCTGCCCCAGCGGTCGTCGGGCACGCCGGCCACCAGCGCGTCATAGACGTCCGGATGCGCCTTCAGGGCCTGCTCGACCTCCTCCGGGTAGATCTTCTCCCCGCCGGAGTTGATGCACTGCGAGCCGCGGCCCAGCACGGTGACGATGCCGTCCGCGCCGACGGTGGCCATGTCGCCGAGCAGCACCCACCGGTCGCCGTCCGCCTCGAAGAACGTCTCGGCGGTCTTCACCGGGTCGTTGTGGTAGCCGAGCGGGACATGGCCGCGCAGTGCCAGCCGGCCCGGCTCGCCGGCCGCGGCCGGGCGCCGGGTGGCTGGATCCACCACCGCGATACGGGAGTTGACCTGGAGGCGGAAGCCTCGGGCCGGGCCTGCGTCGTCCGTGGCGGTGCCGTTGAATCCGGACTCCGAGGAGCCGAAGTTGTTCAGCAGCAGGGCGTTCGGCACCAGCGCCCCGAACTGGGCGCGAACGGTGTCGGAGAGCACCGCCCCGGAGCTGCTGACGCTGAAGAGGGACGAGCAGTCGGTCCCCTTGAGCGGGCCGGCCAGCGCGTCCACCAGCGGCCGCAGCATCGCGTCGCCCACCAGGGAGACGCTGGTGACCCGCTCCCGCTCGATGGTGCGCAGCACCTCCTCCGGCACGAACTTGCGGTGCACGACGACCTTCTGGCCGAAGTGGAAGGCGATGAACGCGGTGAGCATCGAGGTGCCGTGCATCAGCGGCGGCGTCGGGAAGAACACCAGGCCCTCGCCGCCGGCCGCGACCCGTTCGGCCAGTTCCCGCGGGCGGCCGACCGGTTCGCCGGTGGGGGCTCCGCCGCCCATCCCGGCGAAGAAGAGGTCCTCGTGGCGCCACACCACGCCCTTGGGCATGCCGGTGGTTCCGCCGGTGTAGATGACGATCCGGTCGTCGGCGGAGCGCGGCCCGAAGCCGCGGTCGGGGGAGCCGGCCGCCGCGGCCTCCGCCAGCGGCACCGGCGCGAGCGACGGCTCGGCGGCGCCGGCGGGCGGTGCGCCGACCCGTATCAGGTGCCGCAGCCTCGGCACGCGCGGCAGCGCCCCGGCGACCCGGTCGGTGAACTCCGCGTCGAAGACCAGCGCCACCAGGCCGGCGTCCCGGTAGAGGTAGACCAACTCCTCCTCCACGTAGCGGTAGTTGACGTTGACCGGGACGGCGCGGATCTTCAGGCAGGCGTAGACGGACTGGAGGTACTCGACGCCGTTGTAGAGGTGCAGTCCGACGTGGTCGCCGGGGCCGATGCCCTGGTCGGCAAGGTGGTGGGCCAGCCCGTTGGCGGCCCGGTCCAGCTCCGCGTAGGACAGCCGCCGCTCCGCGCCGGTGCCCGGATGGTCGAGGTGCACCAGCGCCTCGCGGCCGGGGACGGTGTCGACGATCGACTCGAAGAGGTCGGCGAGGTTGTACTCCATGGCTCCTCCAGACCGTGCGGGCGCCGGCTCGGGCCTGTCCGATGGGTCATTAGAGCGCCGCCGCGGAACGCAGGGAAGGGGGCCCGGACAAGAAAACTGACTGTGCGTCAGAAAAGCCTTGAACTCGCCGTGCAGCTACTGCAACCTGTTCTACGTCGTGAGACGGGAGGACGGAATGGGCGGGACCGAAGACGCCGCGACCGCACCGGCTCGGCCGGAGGACGCGGCCACCGAACACCTCACCGTGACGCGCACCGGCGCGACACTGGTGCTCACCCTCAACCGGCCGGCGGCGAAGAACGCGCTGTCGCTGCCGATGCTCGTCGGCCTCCACGACGGCTGGCTCGCCGCCGACGCCGACGACGGCATCCGGTCGATCGTGCTGACCGGCGCCGGCGGCTCCTTCTGCGCCGGCATGGACCTCAAGGCACTGGCCGGCGGCGGCATGGCCGGCGACGCGTACCGGGACCGGCTGCGGGCCGACCCCGATCTGCACTGGAAGGCGATGCTGCGCCACCACCGCCCGCGCAAACCGGTGATCGCCGCCGTCGAGGGCCACTGCGTCGCCGGCGGCACCGAGATCCTCCAGGGCACCGACATCCGGGTCGCCGGCGAGAGTGCCACTTTCGGGCTCTACGAGGTCCGGCGCGGGCTGTTCCCGATCGGCGGCTCCACCGTCCGGCTGGCCCGCCAGATCCCCCGTACCCACGCCCTGGAGATGCTGCTCACCGGCCGCCCCTACCCGGCGCCCGAGGCCGCCCGGATCGGCCTGATCGGTCATGTCGTCCCCGACGGCACCGCGCTGGAGGCGGCTCTGGAGATCGCCGAACGGATCAACGCCTGCGGCCCGCTCGCCGTCGAGGCGGTCAAGGCGTCCGTCTACGAGACCGCCGCAATGACCGAGGCCGACGGGCTCGCCGCCGAACTCGCCCGCGGCTGGCCGGTCTTCGACACCGCCGACGCCAAGGAGGGCTCCCGCGCCTTCGCGGAGAAGCGCCCACCGGTGTTCCGGCGCTCCTAGGGCCGGTCCGACGGGGCATGGCCGGGGTCGACGCCCCCGGGCAGACCCCAGGCCGGTCCGGCCCTGGACGCGCCGGAAGGCTCACCCCACCCGACCGAGGAGTCCCCCATGTCAGAGGTCCTCACCGCGCCGCTCGTCGTGGAATTCCCCTTCACCCGCTCGCTCGGCCCGGTCCAGAGCGCCTTCCTCACCGGACTGCGCGAACGCACCGTCCTCGGGGTCCGGGCCCGCGACGGCCGGGTGGTGGTGCCGCCCGTCGAGTACGACCCGGTCACCGCCGACGAACTGCGCGACCTGGTCGAGGTCGCCCCGGCCGGCACCGTCACCACCTGGGCCTGGAACCCGTCCCCGCGCCGCGGCCAGCCGCTGGCCACGCCGTTCGCCTGGGTCCTGGTGCGGCTCGACGGCGCCGACACCGCCCTGCTGCACGCCCTCGACGCGCCCGGCCCGGACACGGTGCGCACCGGCATGCGCGTCCAGATCCGCTGGGCCGCCGAACGCACCGGCGCCATCGGGGACATCGCCTGCTTCGAGCCGGCGGAGGAGACGGCGGGCGGGGCGGTGGACGGGGCGGCGGGGGTACCTAGGGGGGAGGCGAACGGATCCCGTAGGGGTGGCGCGGGCCCCCTGCGGGGCCACAACGGGGACGGGCGGGGGGATATTCCCGCGGGAACCGGCCGGCGCCAAGCAGAGCCGCACAGCGGCGAGTTCCCACGCCCACACACCAGCGAGTTCGCCGATCCGATCACCGGGATCACCGCGCCCGCCCGGCTCGACTACACCTACGCCCCCGGCCGCACCCAGTCCCGTTACCTCCGGGGACTCGCCGAGCGGCGGACCCTCGGCGAGCGCTGTCCGGCCTGCTGCAAGGTGTACGTCCCGCCCCGTGGCGCCTGCCCCACCTGCGGGGTGGCCACCGCCGAGCAGGTCGAGGTCGGCCCCCGCGGCACCGTCACCACCTTCTGCATCGTCAACATCAAGGCCCGCAACCTCGACATCGAGGTGCCCTACGTCTACGCCCATATCGCCCTGGACGGCGCCGATCTGGCGCTGCACGCCCGGATCGGCGGCATCCCCTACGACCAGGTGCGCATGGGGCTGCGGGTGGAGCCCGTCTGGGCCGAGGGCGCACGGTACCCCGACCACTACCGCCCCACCGGCGAGCCCGACGCCGACTACGACAGCTACAAGGAGCTGATCTGATGTCCGAGCCAGTGCGCGGCCCGGTGCGCGAGGTCGCCATCGTCGCCTTCGGGCAGAGCGAGCACGTCCCGGACAGCGCCGAGACCTCCGAGGTCGAGATGCTGATGCCGGTACTGCACGACGTCCTCGCCCAGACCGGCCTGAAGGCCAAGGACATCGGCTTCACCTGCTCCGGCTCCTCCGACTACCTCGCCGGCCGCGCCTTCTCCTTCACCATGGCCCTGGACGGCGTCGGGGCCTGGCCGCCGATCTCCGAGTCCCATGTCGAGATGGACGGCGCCTGGGCGCTGTACGAAGCCTGGGTCAAGCTCCTCACCGGCGAGGCCGACACCGCGCTGGTCTACGCGTACGGCAAGTCCTCGCCCGGCGACCTCCGCGAGGTCCTCACCCGCCAGCTCGACCCGTACTACGTCGCCCCGCTCTGGCCCGACTCCGTGGCGCTCGCCGCCCTCCAGGCCCAGGCCCTGCTCGACGCCGGCCTCACCGACGCCCGTGAACTGGCCGGGATCGGTGCCCGCAGCCGGGGCGGCGCGGACACCGGCCCCGGCCGGCAGGTCGTCGGACCGCTGCGCACCGGCGACTGCCCGCCGGTCGTCGACGGCGCCGCCGCGGTGATCCTCGCCGCCGGCGACACCGCCCGCCGCCTCACCGACCGCCCCGCCTGGATCCGCGGCCTGGACCACCGCATCGAGGCGCACGGCCTGGGCGTCCGCGACCTGACGGACTCGCCCTCGACCCGGCTCGCCGCCGAACGCGCCGGGGCCTTCGACGCGCCCGCCGACCTCGCCGAACTGCACGCCCCGTTCACCTCCCAGGAGGTCGTACTGCGCCGTGCGCTGCGCCTCGACGCACCCGGCTGCACGGTCCGCGTCAACCCGTCCGGCGGCGCGCTGGCCGCCAACCCCGTGATGGCCGCCGGGCTGATCCGCCTCGGCGAGGCCGCCGCCGCCATCCGGCGCGGCGACGCGCACCGCGCCCTGGCGCACGCCACCTCGGGGCCGTGCCTGCAGCAGAACCTGGTCGCCGTCCTTGAGGGGGAGCGATGAGCAACACAGCGACCGCGAAGGAGCCGGTGGCCGTCGTCGGCATCGGCCAGACCAAGCACGTCGCCGCCCGGCGCGACGTCTCGATCGCCGGACTCGTCCGCGAGGCGGCCCAACGCGCCCTGGAAGACGCAGAGTTGACCTGGAGCGACATCGACGCGGTCGTCATCGGCAAGGCCCCCGACTTCTTCGAGGGCGTGATGATGCCGGAGCTGTACCTCGCCGACGCGCTGGGCGCCGTCGGCAAACCGATGCTGCGGGTGCACACCGCCGGCTCGGTCGGCGGCTCCACCGCCCTGGTCGCGGCCAACCTCGTCGCCGCCCGGGTGCACGGCACCGTCCTCACCCTCGCCTTCGAGAAGCAGTCCGAGTCCAACGCGATGTGGGGCCTGTCCCTGCCGGTCCCCTTCCAGCAGCCGCTGCTGGCCGGCGCCGGCGGCTTCTTCGCCCCGCACGTCCGCGCCTACATACGGCGCACCGGCGCCCCCGACACCATCGGCTCCCTCGTCGCCTACAAGGACCGCCGCAACGCCCTGAAGAACCCCTACGCCCACCTCCACGAGCACGGCCTCACCCTGGAGAAGGTCCAGTCCTCGCCGATGCTCTGGGACCCGATCCGCTACTCCGAGACCTGCCCCTCCTCCGACGGCGCCTGCGCCATGGTCCTCACCGACCGGGCCGGCGCCGCCCGCGCCCCGCACCCGCCGGCCTGGGTGCACGGCGGGGCGATGCGCAGCGAACCGACCCTCTTCGCCGGCAAGGACTTCGTCTCCCCGCAGGCGGGCAAGGAGTGTGCGGCCGACGTCTACCGCCAGGCCGGGATCACCGATCCGCGCCGCCAGATCGACGCCGTCGAGATGTACGTCCCGTTCTCCTGGTACGAGCCGATGTGGCTGGAGAATCTCGGCTTCGCCGCGGAGGGCGAGGGCTGGAAGCTCACCGAGTCCGGGGTCACCGAACTCGACGGCGACCTGCCCGTCAACCCCTCCGGTGGGGTGCTCTCCACCAACCCCATCGGCGCCTCCGGAATGATCCGCTTCGCCGAGGCCGCCCTCCAGGTGCGCGGCCGGGCCGGCGAGCACCAAGTGGACGGTGCCCGGCTGGCGTTGGGGCACGCCTACGGCGGCGGCGCGCAGTTCTTCTCGATGTGGCTGGTGGGCTCCGAGGCCCCCGCCGGCTGACGCCCCGGCGCCCGCCGGACGTCCTCTGTCCGTCCCCGGGCCCAGTCGTTACCCTGGCCACGGACGACGAGCGGGAGGAGCGGATACGTGGCCGACAGCATCATCGACCAGCGGCTGGCAGGCGGGCCCAGGCCCGAACTCGACCTGACCGGCGCCGAGTGGCAGACGAGCAGCCGCGGCGTGGGCGGCGACGTCCAGATCGCCTTCGTCGAGGGCTACGTCGCGATGCGCAACGGCCGCAGCCCGGAGATACCGGCGCTGATCTTCACCCCCGCCGAGTGGCGCGGCTTCGTCCTGGGCGCCCGCGCCGGCGAGTTCGACCTGACCTGATCCGGCCCTGCCGACGGGGAGCGGACTACCAGGCACCGTAACCACCCCCCGTTCAGCCGGAGTTGAGGCGAGGCGCGGGGCGCGGCCGGCCGGGCCGCCGGCGCGTTCCCGACCGCGGCCCGCAGGCCGTCGCCGTCGCGCCGGGCGCCCGCCTCGATGGCGGCGGTACGGGCCGGCAAGCCGCCGGGTCAGGGCCACAGCAGCTCCTTGGTCCAGGCGGAGCCGGACCGGCGGTACACCAGCCGGGTGTGGTTGCGGTCCGCGGCGCCCTGCCAGAACTCCACCGACTCCGCCCGGAGGGTGTGCAGCGTCCACTCCGGCGGCACCAGCCCGGGGTCGCCGGCCAGCCGCTCGGCGGCGCCGGCCACCGCGGTGTCCCGCTCGGCCAGGGACGCCAGCGGACGGCTCTGCCGACCGACGAGCGCCTCGGCGCGCGCCCCGGCGCCGCGGGCCAGGAAGTCCGCGGCGGACCGCTCCGCGCTCTCCCGCACCACCGGGCCCCGCACCCGCACCTGGCGGGCGAGGGGTTGCCAGTAGAAGGTCAGCGCGGCATACGGGCGGGCGGCCAGCTCCCGGCCCTTGGCGCTGCCGTCGTGCGCGGCGAACCGCCAGCCGTCCGCGTCGACGTCCTTGAGGATCAGGGTGCGTGCCGACGGATTGCCGTCCGCGCCGGCGGTGGCGAGGGTCATCGCGTGCGGCTCGGGGACCTGCGCCCGGATGGCGCCGAGCAGCCATTCGGTGAACAGCTCCACCGGGTCGTCGGGCGTCGCGGCCGGATCGAAGGCGGGCAGCTCACCCCCGAACACCGGGAGATTGCGGAGCAGTTGACGGACATCGGCCATGTTTCCCCCTCGTGGGCGTTAATGGTTGATCGCGACCGTACCATTAGCGTCATGGACGCAACACGGCTCGCCCTGGACCTCGCCGTCACCATCCGCCACGACGGACACGGCGGCGTCGCCGACGACCTCGCCGACACCGCCGGGCTCGCCGCCTGGATCGGCGACCGCGCCGCCGCACTGGACTGCGCCGAGGACGGCCCGCCCCCGGTGGACCAGGCACTGCTCACCGCCGTCCGGGAGCTGCGGGCCGCCGTCCGCTCGCTGTTCGCCCGTGCCGTCCGCCCGGGCCCGCCCAGCTCCGCCGACGCCCACCGACTGCTCCCCGAGGACGAGGCGCTCGCCCGGCTGAACGCCGCCGCCGCCCGGGTCCCCACCGCCCCCCGGCTCACCTGGGACGCCGGCACACCCCCCGTCCTGCGCGACCTCCCGGCCGGCGCCCCGCCCGCCGCCGACCGGCTCACCGCCGCCCTGGCCCGGGCCGCCCTCGCCTTCCTCGGCGGCCCCGACCGCGACCGGCTGCGGGCCTGCCCCGCCCCGCGCTGTGTGCGCTACTTCGTCAAGGACCGCGCCCGCCAGGAGTGGTGCAAACCCTCCTGCGGCAACCGCGCCCGCGTCGCCCGCCACCACGAGCGCCGCCGCCGGGAGGGCGGTGACTAGGACTGGCCGCTGGGACCGGCCGTCAAATTCCCACCCGCCGTCCGGCCCGCCCTCCGGGCGAACGCCGGGAGTTCGGGGACGGGCTCCGCACGCCGCCACGGACGTGCGCCGGGGGCGGGCACCCGCACGGTGCGCCGGGCCGGGCCACGTACGATGGCGGCATGTCCTTCCTCCGCCGCCGCAGCGCAGCCACGCCCGCCGGTCCAGACTTCGACGTACTCGCCATGGACCCGGGTGACTGGCCCGGCAATCTCGGGGCCGGGCTGCTGCCCGCGCCCGACGGGAGCTGCCAGGGCGTGTTCCTCCGTTATGACCTGTTCGGCGGCCGCGGCCCGGCGATGATCATCGGCAACCTGCCGGAGGGCTCCCCGGCCCGCGAGGTCGAGGGGGAGCAGGTGCCCTTCGAGGTGGCCCAGCTGCTCGCGGCGCTCGGCAACGACGAACCGGTGACGGTCGTCGAGACCGAGGACACCCCCGTGATGCACCAGGACAACCTCCTGATCGTCAAGCGCGTCAAGTGCTCCGAGAGCCGCATCTCCTGCGTGCAGTTCGACCGCGACGACGGCGTGCTGGTGACCATCGCCAGCTGGGACCGCCCGATCACCGACGACCTCTACGCCCTGCTCAAGCCACTCCCGGCGGAGCTCTTCCAGCAGGGCTGACCGGCAGAACCGGCTGCGCGCACACCACGCGCCCGGTGGGGCCCCAGGGCCACCACCGGGCGCGTCGGCGTTCCCACCCGCTCCCGGGTGCTACGACACCGAGGACCGCACGTCCACGTCGGCCGCCCGCACATACCCGACCCGGTGCCCGAGCTGGATCTCGTAGTACACGTCCTGGCCGCGGACGATCGCGTGCTTGGTGATGTCGAAGGTCGGCGAGAAGAAGTACTCCGACCGCACCCGCCCGCCGACCGCGTACCGCTGGCCCGCGAGCAGCGTGTACGGCAGCGGGGTCACCGCCTGCACCGGCACCTGCGACGGGTACGCCGACTGCTCCGGGTACGCCCGCCCGTACACCGGGATCTCCGCCCGGCCCGCCTTCGGCGTGGCCACCAGCCCCCTGGCGTTCACCGCCGTCGGGTGCGAGCGCGGGTTGTGGAACCACGCCTGCTGCCCGAGGTACCAGATCGCCGTCCAGTCACCGGACCGGCCCGCCACCGCGAACCGCTGGCCGGTCGTCGCCCGCGCCCCGGTGTCGTTCACCCCGGTCGTGGTCGCCGAGCCGTCCGGGTGCAGCCCGATGTCCTTGACCAGCGGCGCGCTCTCGCTGGGCGCGACGTGCAGCCGCACGGCGCCGGACCCGTGCGGCGCGCAGGGCTGCCCTGGCTTCTCACAGTCGGTGTAGAGCGGCCGGTTGCGGTCGTAGGACGGCCGGATGGTGACCAGGCCGCCGTGCGGGCCCGCGGTGCGCCTGAACGGCCGGCCCAGCAGCGCGAAGTAGTGCGCCCAGTCCCAGTACGGACCGGGGTCGGTGTGCATCCCCGCGATCGTCGAGGGGACCGTACCGGGGACGTTGTCATGGCCCAGGATGTGCTGCCGGTCCAGCGGGATGCGGTACTCCTTCGCCAGGTACTTCACCAGCCGGGCCGACGCGCGGTACATCGCCTCCGTGTACCAGGCGTCCGGCGCCGCCAGGAACCCCTCGTGCTCGATGCCGATCGAGTGCGAGTTCACATACCAGTTGCCCGCGTGCCAGGCGACGTCCTTGGTCGGCACGTGCTGCGCGATCAGCCCGTCCGCGGAGCGCACGGTGTAGTGCCAGGACACGTACTTGGGGTCCTTGATCAGCCGCAGGGTGGTCTCCCACGATCCCTCGGTGTCATGGATGACGATGGCGTCGATCTTCTGGTCCCCGGGCCGGTCGGCCAGATCGTGGTTGCCGTAGTTGGTGCCGTTGTCGTACTGCTCGTAGGGCGCCGGCCAGGACTCGCAGGCGACGGACCAGGGGCACTCCAGCGCCCCCCCGGCACCGCGGGTGGCCGTGCGCAGGGCCGCGGCGGCGCGGGTGAGACGTCGTGCCTGGGCGGGGTCCGCGGTCAGCCGTGGCGCGGCCGCCAGCGTGACCCGCTGTCCCGCGTCGGTGGTGCGGCTCTGCCCCTGCCGCAGCACCGCGAAGACGTCCCGGGCGAACGCCGCGCCGCTGCGCGGATCGTCCGCACCGCCGTAGCGCGCCACCGCCGCGTACCACTTGCCCGGGTCGCCGCTGGCCGGCTGCCCCAGGGCGCGCTGGGCGGCGGCCAGCAGCGCGGCGCCGCCGAGCACGTTCGCGGCCGGATCGCTGCGCAGCCGCGCCGCCGGCAGCCCGGTGAGCTTCGCCGCGGTGGGCAACGTGCGCAGCCTGGCCGGGAGTTCGGCGGGCAGCGCCACCCGCCGGGACCGCGACGGCACGGACGACGCCCGGAGCGGCCGGGCGGCGTCGCCGCGCGCGTCCCCGCCGTCCGTGGCGAACTCCGGCGCCCGCGCCACGGCCGCCCGGGCATCGGTCAGGTGCATCGGCCCGTACCCCCCGGACACACTGGGCGCGCCACCATGGCCGTCCCAGCGCGACTCCAGATACGCGACGCCCATCAGCACACTGCGCGGGACGTGGTAGCGTGCGGCGGCGTCCCCGAAGGCCCGCTGCAGAGAGCCGGACGGGGGCCGGTCGGCGCCCGCGGACGGGGCCGCGGAGACCAGCGGCAGCAGCAGCGCCGCGGCGGCGACGGCGCCGGCGGATCTGCGCAGGGCGGGGTGGCGGGTTCTCGGCGCGTCTTCCGGTGCGGATCCTCGCAAAACAGCCTCCTTCTAGCCGGCCCGAGCCGGGACGGTGTGACGGTGGTGTGCCAGGGGCCTGCCCGGTGGTGCGTGAGCCGGCCAGGCCGCGGTCGCGCGGGAGAACCCGAGACTAAGCCTCGGGTCGGCCGAGAACCATAGATGTGCCGACGCGCCGTCAATCACCACACCCGGTCCGGATTTCGCCTGTCGGGACAGCATGGCCAGGAGCCTTCCCGGCGCGGGGCCGGGACCTGCGGGGCGTCAGTGGAATGGACCAGTACACGGGTGAGCGGCGCGGCCCGTACCCGGGCGCGCCGCTCACGAATTTCCCCTCGGGGCGCCGCTCGGCAGCCCCGGCGGTCAGCGGGTGCCGACCGCCGCCCGCACCGCACGCCGCGCCATCTGCGCGTCGTCGTGCAGCCTGCGCAGCAGCAGCCGCTGCTCCTCGCCCGCCGCGGCCGCGCCGGGGTGCCCCGCGGTGGTGGCCGGCGCGGGCTCCCGCATCGTCCGCTGGACCGCGGTCTCGTACCGCCGGATCTCCCGGGTGAGCACCAGCATGAGGTTCACCAGGAAGGCATCCCGCGCGGGGGTGCCCGCCGCCTGTGCCAGCTGGCTGATGTGCCGGCGGGCCACCGGTGCGTCGCCGAGCACCGTCCACAGCGTCGCCAGGTCGTAACCCGGGAGGTACCAGCCCGCGTTGTCCCAGTCCAGCAGCACCGGACCGGCCGGCGAGAGCAGGACGTTGTTCAGCAGCGCGTCACCGTGGCAGAACTGGCCCTGGGTGTGCGCCAGCCCGTGCAGCAGCTTCTGCAGGTCGCCCAGGTCGCGGTCGGTGAGCAGCCCGAGGTCGTGGTACCGCCCGATCCGGCCCGCGTAGTCCAGCGGGGCGTCGAACAGTCCGGCCGGCGGACGCCAGGCGTTGACCCGGCAGATCGCCGCCAGCGCGGCCCGCACATCGGCCCGCGGCGGGGCCTCGGAGGGGTGCCGCGTCAGGGCCGCCACCCGGCCCGGCATCCGCTCCACGACCAGCGTGCAGTTGTCGGGGTCGGCCGCCACCAGCCGGGGCACCCGCACCGGCGGACGGTGCCGGACGAACGCCCGGTATGCGCTTATTTCCTGCCGGAAGCTCTCGGCCCACGCGGGGGAGTGGTCCAGTAAACACTTGGCGACGGCGCTCATCCGACCGGTCGTCCCCAGGAGCAGTACGGACTTCCCGCCGCGGCGCAGCACCTGGACCGGGTTGAACTCCGGACAGATGCGGTGCACCGAGGCGACGGCGGCGCGCAGCTGGGCGCCCTGGGGGCCGGACAAGTCGAGTCTCCCGCTGAGCGGTTGGGTGCCCATCCCCTGTGCCCGCCGGTTGCGTCCTCCGGGGAGGCCGGCCACCGCCCCCGCGGAAGGGGAGGGATCGAGATACGGCCCGCTCCCGTGGGGGTGCGGGCGATACGTCCGGGTGGGGGCGGTCACGGCGGACGATGCTGCATACATGGGTGAGACAGATCCCTTCGTGCGCCGACGAGTTGCGTGCGCTCCCGGCCCGGTGGCGGGAACCCGCGAACGGGCCCCGTACAGGCGGCCGATCCGTAGGTCCCCGTGCAGGGCACGCACCCTGGGGAATGCGGTCCCGCCACCGGGCCGGGGGCTGCACACCTACCGAACACGCGGATGCGGGTGGCAGACCATCTGGCGCACCCTGGCGAACCCTGGCGAATGCTCGCAGCGCATGTCACGGGCCGTTACTGTCAACTCAGTCGAGGAACCTGGGGGCTTGACGTGAGCAGGGAGCCGAACACCCGTCTCGCGGACCTTTTCGGCCTGGCCGGCTGGTCCAAGGGAGAACTCGCGAGGCTGGTCAACCGGCAGGCGGCGGCGATGGGCCATCCGCAGCTGGCGACCGACACCTCGCGGGTACGGCGCTGGATCGACATGGGCGAGACGCCCAGGGACCCGGTGCCCAAGGTCCTCGCCTCCCTCTTCACCGAGCGCCTCGGCCGTGTCGTAACCACCGAGGACCTCGGGTTCGCCCGGACTGGTCGCGCGGGGAAGCGGCAGGCCATGGACGGTCTGCCCTGGGCGCCCGAGCGGACCGCCGCGGTCCTCACGGAATTCACGGGAATGGACCTCATGCTCAATCGACGCGGCTTGGTGGGGGCGGGCGCGGCGCTCGCCGCGGGCTCCGCACTCACCGGCGCCATGCACGACTGGCTGCACACCGCCCCCACCCCGATCGCCCTCCGCCACGACGACCCGCTCGCCCACGAATCCCTGCACGAACTCGACCAGATCGGCCTCGACCGCTACGAGGCGGCCCCGGTGGGGTCACAGGAGATCGACGCCCTGGAGCACTCCGTCGAGGTGTTCCGCCGGTGGGACGCGGCCCGCGGCGGCGGCCTCCAGCGCAAGGCCGTGGTGGGCCAGCTCAACGAGGTCGGCGGGATGCTCGCCTACCGCCACCCCGACCACCTCCAGCGCCGGCTCTGGGGCGTGGCCGCCAACCTCGCGGTACTGGCCGGCTGGATGTCCCACGACGTGGGCCTGGAGCCCACCGCGCAGAAGTACTTCATCATCGCCGCGCACGCGGCCCGCGAGGGCGGCGACCGCCCGCGCGCCGGCGAGGCGCTCTCCCGCGCCGCCCGCCAGATGGTCCACCTGGGCCGCCCGGACGACGCCCTGGACCTGATGAAGCTCGCCCAGTCCGGCTCCGGTCAGGAGACCCTGCCGCGCACCCGCGCCATGCTGCACACCATCGAGGCGTGGGCGCACGCCGCCAAGGGCCACGGTCAGGCGATGCGGCGCACCCTCGGCGAGGCCGAGGAGCTGTTCGTCTCGGACAAGCGCGATGTGCCGCCGCCGTGCTGGATGCAGATGTTCGACGAGGCGGATCTGCACGGCATGCAGGCGCTGGCCTTCCGCACCCTCGCGGAACACGACCCGTCCGCCGCCAGAATCGCCCAGGTCCACGCCCAAAAGGCGCTCCAGCTGCGCAAGAGCGGTCACCAGCGGTCCCAGATCTTCGACTACATCTCGATGGCCTCGGCCTGCTTCATCGGCGACGACCCCGAACAGGCCGACCGCTACGCCCGGTTGGCGCTGGTCTCCATCGGCGAGAACTCCTCGCACCGCACCTGGGACCGGTTGCGCGAGATGTTCCGGCTCACCGGCCAGTACTCCGGCTGCGGCAAGATCCAGGACCTCCGCGAGGAGCTCCAGCAGGTGCTGCCGAAGCCGCGCCCCAAGGGAAAGGGGCCCGCTCTCGGCACGGGCCTCGGACCGGATCTGGGGCCGAACTTCGCGATCTGACCGCCCGCGCCACCGCCGCGATGACGCCGGATTCGGGAAGGGGACCCCGCCCCCACGCCCGATGCCGCGCGCAACGAACCCCCACCCGTTCGCCTGTTGCCGACCGGAACCACCCGACAACCTGCTCATCGATGTGCTTGCCAACCGTCCTGAAAAAGAACGTTCATGACGGTACGTCAGCACCGTCGTCATGAGGACGGACCCCGAACCCTCGGGGCGGCCGGCGCGCTGCGGCCGGTCCGCCCTCGACGGTAGCGCCGTGCGTCAGCAGCGCCGTGCGTCAGTCGCCGACCTTGGCGATCAGCACACAGGCGTCGTCCTCCCGCTCGATGGTGCCGAACTCCTCGACCACGATGCGGACGCTGTCCTGCGCGCTGCGGGCCGCGCCGAACCGCGGCGCCAGGGCGAGCAGCCGCTCGGTGCCCTCATGGGTGCTGTCCGGGCCGTGGGTGCGGCGCGGGACCAGCCCGTCGGTGTGCAGCACCAGCAGGTCGCCCGGCTCCAGCCGCTCGGCGTGCTGGCCGTAGCTCGCGCCCGTCGTGGCGCCGAGCAGCACACCCTCCGGCGGGTCCAGCGCGCGCCCCGTGCCGCCGCGGAACAGCAGTGGCGCGGGGTGTGCGGCCTGGGCCCACTCCAGTGCTCGCGTCGCGGGATCGAACTGTGCGCACAGCGCGCTGCCCAGCGCCGGCTGGCTGGCGGTGTCCAGCAGTTGGTTGAGGAACCCCATCAGCTGCCCGGGCCGGTGCCCGGCCGTGGCCATCCCGCGCAGCGCGCCGAGCACCATCGCCATCCCGGACGTCGCCGCGACGCCGTGCCCGGTGAGGTCGCCGACGCTCAACAGCGTGCGCCCGTCGGGGAGTTGCAGGGCGTCGTACCAGTCGCCGCCGATCAGGGCGGAGGTGGCGGCGGGGAGATAGCGGCCGGCCAGATCCAGGGTGACCGGGCCGCCCTCGGGGAAGCGCAGCGAGCCGCGCCAGGGCGGCAGCACGCTCTCCTGGAGCTCGACCGCGAGCCGGTGCTCGGTCTGTGCGATGTGCCGCTGGCGCCGGAGCGAGTCACCGGTCTCGCGCACCGCCGTCTGGCTGCGGCGCAGCTCGCTGACGTCGCGGAGCACCGTCCACACGCAGGCGGTGCCGCCGTCGGAGTCGAGCACCGGTTCGCCGACCATGTGGACCGTGCGGACGCCGGCGTCGGTGCGCACGATGCGGAACTCGCCGTCGATCGGCCGGCCGTCCACCAGGCAGTCGGTGACCATGACGGCCAGCTTCTCCTGGTCCTCGGGGTGCACCAGGGAGGGCAGCTCGTCAAGGGTCAGCGGGCCGTCGGCCGGGTCCTGGCCGAACATCGCGAACAGCTCGTCGGACCAGGTCACGTCGTCGGTGAGCAGATTCCACTCGGCGCTGCCGACCCGGCGCAGCAGTGTGCCCCGCTCGGGGGCCGCGGGCCCGGCCGGGGCCGCGGGCGGCTCGGCGGGCGCCTCCGCGGCGTCGGCGAGCGCGGCGGGCAGGCCCTCTCTGAGCTGGTCGAGATGGCCGCCGAGGTCGTCCAGGTGGTGCACGGCGAGGTCGCACAGTGCCCGCTGCCAGCGCAGCTGCGGGTCGGCGGCGAGGTCACCGGCCACCGAGGACTCTCTGCGTACCGCGTCGAGGCCACCGCGCAGGGTGCGGGCCTGCGAGATGAGTGCCTCGACCGCATCACGCTCGGGGGTCCGATCGGCTGGGTGATCCGCGTAGAGAGGGGGCGGCATGACGTACTCCGTGATCAGGCGGCGCCGGAACGTATGGGCCGGTTACGACTCTTGCACAGGCTGCGACGGTCCGTAAGGGATTTGGCATTACCCGATACGGTGGTGCACCTGGCATATGTCCATGGCCTCCCTTCCGTGGTCGGGCCCGAATCGGCGGAATGCAGGGTTCCACGCTAGGCTGCGGCCGCCGTACAGCTGTCTACCCCGCCGATCCATGGGGGGAACGACGCATAGGGCCCGCGGTCACCGGCAAGAATGCCGGTCGGCGGAAATCCCGTTGCCAGCCTGTCCCCCGCACCGGATGCTGACCTCATGTTCGATCCAGACATAGCGCCCAGTGGCACCCTGCTCGGCCTCCTGCAGCGAGGTCGCGGCGACGGGACCCTGCATGCCCTCGCGGCGCCGCGGGCCGAGGCGCTCGCGGCACTCAACGCCAGTGTGCTGCGCGATCCCCGCCGGGACTGGCAGGTGGAGAACCGCTCGCTCTACTACGCGCGCCTCTACATGCAGCTCGACGGCGGTCTCCAGGAGATCGAACGGCACCTCTTCCACGCCGACGACCTCACCGACACCGGCGAGGAGCGCACCGGCCTCGCCCTCGCGGTCCTCGGCCACCTCGCCGCCTACGGCAGGGACGCCGCGCGGCTGCTGCTGCGCAGCTATGCCGCGGTCGGCAGCAACTGGCGCTGGGCCCTCGACGAGCTCGCCCTGCGGGACGACGACGCCGGGCTGCTCGGCCTGGCGCCCGCGGTCCTGGCCCGCTTTCCCGAGACCCCGGAGGGCGACGCCCTGCTGGCCGCCGCCGTCCGCGACGCCTTCGAGCCCCGCCCCTGGCGCCTGTGGGCCGAGGATCCGCGCTACCGCGCGCGGCTGGCCGCCGCCGGGGAACAGGGGTCCTTCGACCGCTGGCAGCGGCAGCTGCGGCCGCGCGGGCCGCGCCCAGGCTGGAGCGTGGCCGAGGTGCTGGAGTGGGCCCAGCAGGAGCGGGAACCGCGCCCCGACGAGCACCGCTACCTCGCCGCCGCCCGCTGCCTGAGCGCCGTCGCCGGCCCCGAGGACCGCGCCGAGCTGCTGCGGGCCGGCCGCGGCGGACCGGACGCGGCCCGCGCCGCCGTCCTGCACCACCTCGCCGAACGCGGCGACCCGGAGGCCCTCGACCTCATCGAGGCCGCCGTCACCGACCCGCTCGCCACCGAACCGCTGGTCGCCGCCGCGCTCTCCTCGTACGAGCGGATGCGCGGCGCGGCCGCCGTGGAGCGGGCCCGGCTCTGGGCGGCGCGCGCCGACCGGCTGGGCGGGTCCGCCGCCGCGGTGCTCGCCCGGCGCGGCGACCGCCGGGACGCCGACCTGGTGCTGGCCGCGCTGCGCCGCACGGTGCGGGAAGAGGGGCCGGACGTCTGCGCGCTGTGGGAACTGGTCGACGGCGCCGGCCGCCTCGGGATCAGCTGCGCGGCGCCCGTATTGCGCCATATCTATCGCGAGACCTCCTCCTCCCATCTGCGCGGCCTGGCCGCCGCGGCGCTCGCCGTCACCGACCCCGGGTTCGCGGCCGGGTTCGCCGTCGAGTGCCTGTGGGACTGCGAGGAGCACACCCGGGAGCTGGCCGCCCGGCACGCGGCCACCGCCGACGACCGGGTCGTCGAGCAGCTCCGCCGGCTCGCCGCCGATCCGGCCGAGGAGGCCGAGGTGCAGACCGCCGTACGCGCCCGCTTCGGGCCGGACGCCTCGGCGGTGTGAGACCGCCGGGCCCGCCTGCCGGGCCCGGGGCGCGGCAGGCCGGGAGGCGAACGCTCATGGGACGTTCGCCGGTTGGAAAGATCCCCGTGGCCCCGTCCACGCACGGCCCGCCGACAACAGCGGTATGCGTGTCGCCCTTGTCACCGAATCCTTCCCGCCCGACGTCAACGGCGTCGCGCACTGTGCCCTCCAGACCGCCCGCCACCTCGTCCGGCGCGGGCACGAGCCGCTGGTCGTCGCACCGCTGGCGAACACCGCCCCCGCCGCCCCGCACGCCCACGAGAGCCCGTGCCCCGTGGTGCGGGTGCCCTCGATGCCGCTGCCCGGATACCCGCAGGTGCGCATCGCGCTTCCGGGGCGGCGGCTGTCCGCCGCGCTGGACGGGCACCGGCCCGACCTGGTGCACCTGGCCAGCCCCTTCGTCCTCGGGGCGCGGGGGATGGCGGCCGCGGCCCGGCGGGGGGTGCCGGCGGTCGCCGTCTACCAGACCGACATGGCGCGCTACGCGCACACCTACCTGGGGCGCGGCGCGGCCGCGGCCTGGCGGCGGATCCGGGCGGTGCACGCCGCCGCCGACCTCACCCTGGCCCCCTCCAGCGCGGCGCTGCTGGACCTGACCGAGCACGGCGTGCCCCGGGTGCGGCTGTGGCCGCGCGGGGTCGACTCGGGACGGTTCCACCCCGGGCGGCGGGACGCGGTCCTGCGCAGCTCGCTGCTGGCGGGGCGGGAGCTGCTGGTGGGGTACGTGGGGCGGCTGGCGCCCGAGAAGGACGTCCGGCTGCTGGCCGAGACCTCCGCGCTCCCCGGCGTGCGCACCGTGGTGATCGGCGAGGGCCCCAGCGCCGCCGCCCTCCGGGCGCAGCTGCCCGCGGTGCGGTTCCTGGGCCGGCGCACCGGCGACGAACTGGCCCGGCTGTACGCCTCGTTGGACGTCTTCGTGCACACCGGGCCGTTCGAGACCTTCTGCCAGACCGTGCAGGAGGCGATGGCGTCCGGCGTCCCGGTCGTCGCGCCGGCCGCCGGCGGGCCGCTGGACCTCGTCGACCACGGGCGGACCGGGCTGCTGGTCCCGCCCGGGGACGGCGGCGCGCTGCGGGACGCGGTGCGGACGCTGGGCGGGGACGCCGGGCTGCGGGTGCGGTACGGCGCCGCCGGGCGGCGGGCGGTGGCGGCCCGCACCTGGGAGGCGGTCGGCGACCAGCTGCTGGCCCACTACGAGGACGTGCTGGCCGACCGGACGGCGGTGGCGGCGTGACCGCCCGCCCGGCCCACAACGCCCGGGCGGGGCTGCGAATAGTCCGGGTCGCCAACTTCGTCGCCCCGGCCTCCGGCGGCCTGCGCACCGCGCTGCGCGAGCTGGGCGCCGGCTACCGGGCCGCGGGCCACGAACCGGTGCTCGTCGTGCCGGGCCCGCCGGAGGCGGTGGGGCCGCGCGGCATACGGGACGAGGAGACCGCCCAGGGCCGGGTGCTCACCCTGCCCGGGCCCCTGGTGCCCGGCAGCGGCGGCTACCGGGTGCTGACCGGCCGGCGGCGGCTCGCGCGTCTGCTGGCGGAGCTGGCCCCGGACCGGCTGGAGGTCTCCGACCGCACGACCCTGCGCTGGACGGGGGAGTGGGCGCGGCGGGCCCGGGTCCCCGCGGTGATGGTGTCGCACGAGAGCGTGGACGGGGTGCTGCACACCTGGGGCGTGCCGCGGCCGCTGGCCCGCGCGCTCGCCGACCGCGTCAACTCCCGTACCGCGTATGCCTACAGCCGGGTGGTGTGCACCACCGAGTGGGCGGCCTCGGAGTTCCTCCGGGCCGGGGCGCGCAACGTGGTGCGGGCACCGCTCGGGGTCGATCTGGCCGCCTGGCACCCGCGGCTGCGCAGCGCCGGGCCGCGCGGCCGGTACGCCGGGCGGGCCGCGGTGGTGCTGCTGCTGTGCTCCCGGCTGTCCACGGAGAAGCGGCCCGGGCGGGCCCTGGAGGCGCTCGCCGAGCTGCGCCGGCGGGGCGTGGACGCGGCGCTGGTGGTGGCCGGCGACGGGCCGCTGCGGGCCCGGCTGGAGCAGCGGGCACGGACGGCCCGGCTGCCGGTGACGTTCCTCGGGCACCTGCCCGACCGGAGCCGGCTGGCCGCGCTGCAGGCCGCCGCCGACCTCGTCCTGGCGCCCGGCCCGGCCGAGACCTTCGGGCTGGCCGCGCTGGAGGCGCTGGCCTGCGGCACCCCGGTCGTCGCCAGCGCGGCCTCGGCGCTGGCCGGGCTGGTGGGTGACGGCGGGGACACCGCGCTGGACGACGGCGCGTCCTTCGCCGACGCGGTGCAGCGGGTGCTGGCGCGGCCCGAGCCGGCGCGCCGGGCGGCCGCGCGGCGGCGCGCCGAGGGCTACGGCTGGCAGCCCGCGGTGGAGGCGTTCCTGGCGGCCCACGACGCGCCCCGGCCGGCCGGCGGACGGCGGCCGGCCGCGCTGACCGTGCCGCCCGCCGCGGGCCCCTGGAGCCGGCGGTGACGCCCCCGTTCGCGGCCCTCGGCGACTCGTTGACCGAGGGGCTCGGCGACCCCGTGGCGGGCGGCGGCTGGCGGGGCTGGGCGGCACTGCTCGCCGCCGCGCTGGGGGAGCGGCCGGGCGACGTCCCCCTGGTGAACCTCGCGCGCAGTGGGGCGCTCGCGGGCGAGGTGGCGCGCGAGCAGCTGCCGGTGGCCCTTGAGCTCGCCCCGCGCTTCGCCTCCCTGCTGGTCGGGGCCAACGACACGCTGCGCGCCGCGTTCGCCATCGACCGGGTCGCCGCCGCGCTGGACCGGGCGCACGGCACGCTGAGCGCCGGCGGCGCGGTGGTGCTGACGGCGTGTCTGCCCGACCCCGGGCGGATGCTGGGGCTGCCCGCGCCGCTGGCCCGTCCGCTGGCCCGCCGGATGCGCGCCGTCAACACCGTCGTGCACGCGGTCTCCGCCCGCTACGGCGGCGTCCACCTCCACCTCGCCGACCACCCGTGGGTGGCCGACCGGGCCACCTGGAGCGTGGACCGGCTGCACCCCGGCGAGCGCGGCCACCGGCTGCTGGCCCGCGGCTTCCACGACCTGCTCGCCGCCCGCGGACTGGCCGCAGGACCGCCGCCCCCGCTCACCCTCGACGGGCCGCCGCCCACCCGAGCCGGCGCGGCGCTGTGGATGGCGACCCGCGGCACCCGGTGGGTGGCCGACCGCTGCACCGACCTGCTGCCCGGCCTGCTGGCGCTGGCCATACGGGAGTGCCGGTACGGGCTGGCCGGATCCAGCCGACTGCTCGACGCCGCCGCCGAGCGCGCCACCCGCAGCGCGCTCGGCGCCCTGTCCGAACCGGGCGGCGCTGCGACAATGGCGGGGTGACCGGACGCTGGGAGTTCTGGATCGACCGCGGCGGCACCTTCACCGACGTGGTGGGCAGGCGGCCGGACGGGCGCCTGGTCACGGCCAAGCTGCTCTCCCACCGCCCCGAGCGCTACCGTGACGCCGCGGTCGCCGGGATCCGGCTGATGCTGGGGCTCGGCCCGGACGAACCGGTGCCGGCCGAGCGGGTCTCGGTCGTCCGCATGGGCACCACCGTCGCCACCAACGCCCTCCTGGAGCGCACCGGTGAGCCGACGGTCCTGCTGATCACCGAGGGCTTCCGGGACGCGCTGCGGATCGCGTACCAGAACCGGCCGCGGATCTTCGACCGGCGGATCGTGCTGCCCGAGGCGCTCTACGCGCGGGTGATCGAGGTGCCGGAGCGGGTCGGCGCCCACGGTGAGCCGGTGCGGCCGCTGGACCGGGAGCCCGTCCGCCGGGAGTTGCAGCGGGCGCACGCCGACGGTCTGCGCAGCGCCGCCGTGGTGCTGCTGCACGGCTACCGCCACCCCGCGCACGAGCGGGCGGTCGCCGCGCTGGCCAGGGAGGCGGGCTTCACCCAGGTCAGCTGCTCCCACGAGGTCAGCCCGCTGATGAAGCTGGTGGCGCGCGGGGACACCACGGTCGTCGACGCCTACCTCTCGCCGATCCTCGCGCGCTACGTCGAGGAGGTCGCCGCCCAACTGCCCGGTATCCGGCTGCTGTTCATGCAGTCCAACGGGGGGCTGCGGGAGGCCGGCCACTTCCGGGGCAAGGACGCCGTGCTGTCCGGCCCGGCGGGCGGGGTGGTCGGCATGGCCCGGACCGCCGCGGAGGCCGGCGGGCCTGGCCCGGACGGCGGCTTCGACCGGCTGATCGGCTTCGACATGGGCGGCACCTCCACCGATGTGTCGCACTACGCGGGCGAGTTCGAGCGGATCTTCGGCAGCGAGGTCGCCGGGGTGCGGATGCGCGCCCCGATGATGCACATCCACACCGTCGCGGCCGGCGGCGGCTCCGTCCTGCACTTCGACGGCCGCCGCTACCGCGTGGGCCCCGACTCCGCCGGCGCGGACCCCGGCCCGGCCTGCTACCGGCGCGGCGGCCCGCTCACCGTCACCGACGCCAACGTCATGCTCGGCCGCATCCAGCCCGACCACTTCCCCGCGGTGTTCGGGCCCGGCGGCGACCGGCCGCTGGACGCCGCGACCGTCCGCACCCGCTTCGCCGAGCTGGCCGCCCGGGCCGCCGCCGAGACCGGGGACGACCGTGGCCCCGAGGACGTCGCCGCCGGTTTCCTGGACATCGCGGTGCTCAACATGGCCAACGCGGTCAAGAAGATCTCCGTCCAGCGCGGCCGGGACATCACCCGCTACGCCCTGGTGAGCTTCGGCGGCGCGGGCGGCCAGCACGCCTGCGCGGTCGCCGACGCGCTGGGCGTCGCCACCGTCGTCGTCCCGCCGCTGGCCGGGGTGCTCTCCGCGTACGGCATCGGGGTCGCCGACGCCACCGCGATGCGGGAGCAGGCCGTCGAGGAGAGCTTCGAGGAGCCCGGCGCGATCGAGCGGGTCCGGGCGGTGTGCGACGGCCTCGCCCGGCAGACCCGGCGGGAACTCCTCGCCGACGGTGTGCCGGAGGCGTCGCTGACCACCCGCGCCCGGGTCCTGGTCCGCTACGCCGGGACCGACTCCACCCTCGGTGTGCCGCTCGGCGAACCGGCCGCCATGGCCGCGGAGTTCGTCCGCGCGCACCGCGAGCGGTACTCCTTCACCATGGACAAGCCGCTGGTCGCCGAGGCGGTGTCGGTGGAGACCCGGGGCGCGGCCGGCGGCGCGGCCGACTATTCCGTCCAACCGGATGACCGGGAGGGGGAGTTGGCGGCCGCGGCGACCGTCCGGATGTACGCCGGCGGGCGCTGGCGGGACACCGCGCTGTACCGCCGCGACGACCTGCGGCCCGGCGACACCCTCACCGGTCCGGCGATCGTCGCCGAGGCGGACGCCACCACCGTCCTCGACCCCGACTGGCGGGCCACCGTCGGCGCGCGCGGCCATCTGCTGCTGACCCGCACCCGGCCGCGCCCCTCCCGTACCGCCGTCGGCACCGAGGCGGACCCGGTGATGCTGGAGGTCTTCAACAGCCTCTTCATGGCCATCGCCGAGCAGATGGGCGTCCGGCTGGAGAACACCGCGCACTCCGTCAACATCAAGGAGCGGCTGGACTTCTCCTGCGCTCTCTTCGACGCCGCGGGCAACCTGATCGCCAACGCCCCGCACATCCCCGTCCACCTGGGGTCGATGGGGGAGTCCATCAAGGAGGTGCTGCGGCGGCGCGGGAACGACCTGCGGCCCGGCGACGTGTACGCGGTCAACGACCCGTACCACGGCGGGACGCACCTGCCGGACATCACCGTCGTCACCCCCGTCTTCGCTCCGGAGGGTCCCTCGGGGAGCGAACTCCTCTTCCTGGTGGCCTCGCGCGGCCACCATGCCGAGATCGGCGGCATCACCCCCGGTTCGATGCCCGCGTTCAGCCGCACCGTCCAGGAGGAGGGCGTCCTCTTCGACAACTGGCTGCTGGTCCGGGACGGCCGGCTGCGCGAGGCCGAGACCCGTGAGCTGCTCGGCTCCGGGCCGTACCCGTCCCGCGCCCCGGACGCCAACCTCGCCGACCTGCGGGCCCAGATCGCCGCCAACGAGAAGGGCATCCGCGAACTGCGGCGGATGACCGGGCAGTTCGGGCTGGACGTCGTACGGGCCTATATGCGGCATGTCCGGGACAACGCCGAGGAGTCGGTGCGCCGGATCCTCGCCCGGTTGCCGGACGGGCACTACCGCTACGAGACGGACAGCGGCGCGGAGATCCACGTCGCGCTGACCGTCGACCGCGCCGCCCGCAGCGCGGTGCTGGACTTCGCCGGCACCTCCCCGCAGCAGCCCGGCAACGCCAACGCGCCCCGTTCGGTGGTGATGGCGGCGGTGCTGTACGTGCTGCGGACGCTGGTCGCCGAGGACATCCCGCTCAACAGCGGCTGCCTGGAGCCCGTCGAGGTCCGCATCCCGGAGGGCTCGATGCTGGCGCCCGTCTTCCCGGCCGCCACCGTCGCGGGCAACGTGGAGACCTCCCAGGCGGTCACCGGCGCCCTCTACGCCGCGATGCGCGTCCAGGCCGAGGGCTCCGGCACGATGAACAACCTCACCTTCGGCAACGACCGGGTGCAGTACTACGAGACCGTCGCCAGCGGCTCCGGCGCCGGCGACGGCTTCGACGGGGCGGACGCCGTCCAGACCCATATGACCAACTCCCGGCTCACCGACCCGGAGGTGCTGGAATGGCGCTATCCGGTCCGCGTGGACGGCTTCGCGCTGCGCGACGGCAGCGGCGGCACCGGACGCTGGCACGGCGGCCGCGGCGCGGAGCGGCGGCTGCGCTTCCTGGAGCCGATGACCGTCGCCCTGCTCTCCGGCCACCGCCGGATCCCGCCCTACGGGATGGCGGGCGGCGGACCGGGCGCGCTCGGCGCCAACTTCCTGGAGCGGGCGGACGGTTCGCGGGAGGAGCTGCGGGGCTGCGACACGGCCGAGGTCGGGGTGGACGACGTCCTGGTGGTCCGTACACCGGGCGGCGGCGGGTACGGGGTGGCGTAGCGGGTGCGCCGGTCGGCTACTCCTCCTCCGACGCCCGTCGGCACGCCTCCAAGGCGATCACCGCGGGCACGTAGTCCCGCCGCAGTTCGAAGTAGCAGGCCCGTACGGCCTCGGGGTGGCCCTCGTTCCCGAGGAGACAGGCCCGTTCGGCCACCTCGGGATCGGCTTCGGGGTGCCGCTCCAGGACGGTGTAGAAGCAGGCGTGCGGCGTGGCGTGGGCGGCCGGGGCGAGGGTGACGACGCCGCCCAGGGCGAGGGCGAGACCACTGAGGACGGCGGTGAAGCGGGGGATGAGTCGCATGGTGGTGACGGTTCCTTCCGTGCGGGAGCCCCGAGCCGATCACTCGGGGCGTCTGATCCGCTACGGACAGTGCCCACCCGTGCTCGCGGTGATGCGACGGAAAGCGGGGCGCCGGGCGCGAACACCCCGGCGCACGGAACGCACTTGGGGCGGCGGGGCGCGCCGGTGTCAGCCGGTGCGCGCCACCGCTCCCGGCCGCCGGCCGAGCCGTACGAAGCGCACCGGAGTCCCCGGTACCGCCTGCGCCGCCGCGGCCAGGAAGCGCTCCGGGACGACCCCGACGACCGGGTAGCCGCCGGTCGTCGGATGGTCGTGCAGGAACAGCACCGGAAGGCCGTTGGGCGGTACCTGGAGCGCGCCCAACGGCATGCCCTCACTGGGGAGTTCGCCGTCCCGGGCGCGCTCCAGGGGCGGGCCCTCGGTGCGCAGCCCGATCCGGTTGGAGGCCGCGGAGACCCGGAACCGGCCGGCGGTCAGGGTGCGCAGCCCACCGGCGGTGAACCACGCGTCGCGCGGGCCGGGCAGGAACGGCAGCACCAGCTCGGCCGCCGGTCCGGCGTGCGGGACCACGTCGGCGGCCGCCGGGGGCCCGTACGGGGACCCCAGCGGGAGCACGGCGCCGTCCGCCAGCGGGTCCGGGCCGAGGCCCGAGAGCAGGTCGGTGGCGCGGCTGCCCAGCACCGGTTCGGAACCGACGCCGCCGGCGAACGCCAGGTAGGAGCGCACGCCGTGGGTGGCAGGACCGGCCTCCAGCACGGCGCCGGCCGGGACGCGGAACGGGGCGCCCCAGGGGGCGGGCCGACCATCCACCGTCACCGGGCAGGGCGCGCCGGTGACCGCGGCGGTGGTCGCGCTGCGCAGGCGGACGGCGCAGCCGGTGAGGGTGGTCTCCAGGGTGGCCGCCGACGCGGGGTTGCCCACCAGGCGGTTGGCGAGCCGGTGCGCGGGCCCGTCCAGCGCCCCGGAGCGCGGCACCCCCAGGTGCGCGTGGCCGGGCCGGCCGAGGTCCTGGACGGTGGTGAGCGCGCCGGCCCGGACCACCGAGAGGGCGCGGTCGGTCATCGGGCGGACTCCTCACAGGCGCGGGCGGTGCGCGGGGCCGGCACGGCGGCGTCCTGGGGCACGAAGCGGACGGGCGTGCCGGGGGTGAGCAGCGCGGCCGGTTCGCGCCGGGGATCCCACAGGACGGCCTCGGTGCGGCCGATCAGCTGCCAGCCACCGGGGGAGGAGCGTGGATAGACCCCGGTGTACGGGCCGGCCAGGCCGACCGAGCCGACCGGGACCCGGGTGCGGGGGTTCTCCCGGCGCGGGACGTGCAGCCGCTCCGGAAGCCCCGTCAGATAGCCGAAGCCGGGCGCGAACCCGCAGAACGCGACGCGGAAGGCGGTGGCGGAGTGCAGCCGGACCACCTCGTCGGTGGAGACGCCCCACAGCGCGGCGACGTCGGCGAGGTCCGGGCCGTCGTAGCGCACCGGGATCTCGACGGCCGGGCGGTCGCCGGCGGCCGGCGGCGGAATGCGCCAGCCGGGCAGCTCGGCGGCGAGCGCACCGGGGTCGGCCAGGCCGTCGAGGAACACCGTCCGGGCGGCCGGCACGATCTCGCGGACCGCGGGCAGCGTGCCGTCGGCGGCCCGGCGCAGCAGTTCGGCGTGGAGGGCCTCGGCGTCCTCGGCGCGGGCCAGTTCGATCAGCAGCCCGTGCTCGCCGACCGGCAGCGCCGTCAGCGCCGGCCGCCCGGCTCCGCCGGCCGCCGCCCGCGCCCCGTCCGGCGTCATACGAAGCTCCGCACCCGGACCCCGGCCGAGGTCAGTTCGGCGCGGACCCGGCGGGCCAGCTCCGCGGCGCCCGGGGTGTCGCCGTGCAGGCAGAGGGAGTGCGCGGCGACCGTGATCCGGGTGCCGTCGAGCGAGTCGACCGTGCGGTCCCGGGCCAGGCCGACGGCGCGCTTGACCACCGCGTCGGGGTCGTGGACCACCGCGCCCGGCTCGCGGCGCGGCACCAGGGTGCCCCGGTCGGTGTAGGCGCGGTCGGCGAACGCCTCGCCCACGACCGGCAGTCCGGCCTCCTCCGCGGCCCCGTGCAGCCGGGAGCCGGGCAGCCCGAGGACCGGCAGGCGGCCGCCCGCGGCGCGGATCCCGGCGACCACCGCGGCGGCCTGCTCGGCGTCGTGGACGCAGCGGTTGTAGAGCGCGCCGTGCGGTTTGACGTAGCCGACCCGGGCGCCGGCGGCACGGGCGAAGACCTCCAGCGCGCCGATCTGGTAGGTGATCTCGTCGGCCAGTTCACCGGGCGGCACGTCCATGGTGCGGCGGCCGAAGCCGGCCAGGTCGCGGTAGGAGACCTGGGCGCCGATCACCACTCCGCGCTCGGCGGCCAGGGCGCACACCCGGCGCATGGTGGACGGGTCGCCGGCGTGGAAGCCGCAGGCGACATTGGCGCTGGTGACGACGGACAGCAGGGCCTCGTCGTCGGTGAGGTGCCAGCGGCCGAAGCCTTCCCCGAGGTCGGCGTTGAGGTCGATGACGGGAGGGGCCGCCGGGGTGCTCATGGATCTCCGTTCCGGATGCGGGTGCCGTGCGGATGCGGGAGGCGGCTGCGGCGATGCCGAAGCGCTCGCCAACGTACAGATCGTTGAACGATCCGACAAGAGGCGTGTTGTCCCGTCCCGTTATCTGGGATTGACTTCGGCTGACAGCACAGAGGAACAGCACAGCAGAACGACACAGCTGAACAACACAGCGGGACGGGCCTCGCCGGTCCGTCCCGGCGGACGGAGCGGACAGCGGTATGGCCGGCGGAGTGGCGGGGAACGATCGGCGGCGGCTCGCCGAGGTCGCGGAACTGGAAGGGGACCGCGCCCTGCTGGGCCGCGCCGGCACGGCCGAACGGGTCGCCGACATCCTGCGGGGCCGGATCACCGAGGGCTACTTCCCGCCCGGCGCGCGGCTGTCGGAGGAGAGCATCGGCGGCGCGCTGGGCGTCTCGCGCAACACCCTGCGCGAGTCGTTCCGGCTGCTCACCCACGAGCGGCTGCTGGAACACCGGCTCAACCGCGGGGTGTTCGTGCGGATGGTGACCGTCGAGGACCTCGACGACATCTTCCGGGTGCGGCTGCTGGTGGAGTGCGCGGCGGTGCGCGGACTGGGCCAGGGCCCCTACGACGCCGCGACCGCCCGGTCGGTGGCGGCGATCGAGGAGGCGGTGCGGGCCGGCGAGGCGGCCGCCGCGGAGCGGGCCTGGGCCGAGCTGTCGACCGCCAACCTCCGCTTCCACCAGTCCGTCGTGGCCCTGGCGGGCAGTCCGCGCACCGACGAGCTGATGCGCGGCGTGCTGGCCGAACTCCGGCTGGTCTTCCATGTGATGGACGACCCGCGGCGCTTCTACGCGCCCTACCTCGTCCGCAACCGGCAGATCGCCGAGACCCTCCTGGCCGGCGACGCGGCCGCGGCCGAACTGCTGCTGCGCGCCTATCTGGAGGACTCCCGCGCCCAGTTGTCGGCGGCGTACGCCCAGCGCATCTCCGAGGGCTAGGGCATCGGACTGACCTCCGGGCCCGTTTCGTCGTCGCCGACCCCTTGTCGGATCGTTCAACAATCGCATAGCCTCCGCAGCAATTCCTGAGCAACTCCTCAACGCTCCCCCGTGCCCCTTGCCCGTCGACCTGCCCGTCGGCCCGCGGCGCGCGCGTCTCGCGGGGGACCCGTACGCGGAAGGCGGATCCATGATCGTCCTCCTCGGCGTGCTCGTGGTCGTGA
Organism: Streptomyces sp. S186; assembly: GCF_051603415.1. Classification (NCBI taxonomy): domain Bacteria; kingdom Bacillati; phylum Actinomycetota; class Actinomycetes; order Kitasatosporales; family Streptomycetaceae; genus Streptomyces; species Streptomyces sp. S186. The sequence goes on from NZ_CP193932.1 coordinate 7,007,376, forward strand.
TCGGCTTCGCCACGAAACGCAATGCCCTGCTGGTCGTCGCGGCGGCCGGGATCGGCACCGGACTCCTCGGCGGGCTCTCGCCGGCGAAGGTGCTGGCCGCCTTCGGCGACGGCTTCGCCGGCAGCCGGGCGGTGACCATCTTCGCGATCACCCTCCCGGTCATCGGGCTGCTGGAGCGCTACGGCCTCCAGGAGCAGGCCCGCGCCCTGATAGCCCGGTTCGGCCGGCTCACCACCGGGCGCTTCCTCGCGCTCTACCTGGGCCTGCGGCAGATCGGTGCCGCCATCGGGCTGACCAACGTCTTCGGCCACGCCCAGACCGTCCGCCCGCTCGCCGTCCCCATGGCGGAGGGCGCCGCCGAGCGCCGCCACGGCCCGCTCCCCGAGCGGACCCGGGAGAAGATCCGCTCGTTCGCGGCCGGCGCGGACAACGTCGGCCTCTTCTTCGGGGAGGACGTCTTCCTCGCCGTCGGCTCGATCCTGCTGATCACCGGCTTCGTCAACACCACCTACGGGACCCACCTCGAACCGCTCCAGCTGGCCCTGTGGGCGATCCCCACCGCGCTGTGCGCCTTCGTCGTCCACGGCTGGCGACTGCTGCGCCTGGACCGCCACCTGGAGCGCGAACTGCTCGCCGCCAGCGCCCGATCCACCACCGCAGCGGAGGCCGCCCGATGATCAAGGCAGAGTGGTTCTACTGGCTCGTCGGCCTCAGCTTCCTGGTGATGGCCGCCCAGATGGTCACCGACCGCAGCAATCCCAAGCGGCTGGGCACCGGCGCCTTCTGGGGCCTGATCGGCGCCGGGTTCATCTACAGCAGCTGGGTCGTCACCAAGCAGGCACCGGCCGAACCGCTGGGCGCCGCGGTGCTCGTGATGGCCGCGCTGGCCGGCTTCGGCTTCACCGGGCGCGGCACCCCGCGCACCACCACCCCCGAGGAGCGCGCCGCCAGTGCCGCCCGCCTCGGCAACCGGCTCTTCGTGCCGGCCCTGACCATCCCGGTCGTCGCGATGGCCTGCGCCATCGGCGTCAAACACCTCTCCCTCGGAGGCGAACCGGTCCTCCAGAAGGGCAGCGAGACCATCCTGGGCCTCGGTATCGGCGCGGTCGCCGCGCTCGTCGTCGGCATGGTGATGCTGCGCGAGAAGCGGGTCTCGGTGCCGGTGCGGTCCGGCCGCACCATGCTGGAGACGATGGGCTGGGCGATGCTGCTGCCGCAGATGCTGGCCACGCTCGGCGCCATCTTCCAGGTCTCCGGGGTCGGCGGCCAGGTCGGCAAGCTCGCCGCCGGGCTGCTTCCGAAGGACTCGCTCTACATCGCCGTCGTCGTCTACTGCGTGGGCATGTTCGCCTTCACGCTCATCATGGGCAACGCCTTCGCCGCCTTCCCCGTGATGACCGCGGCCGTCGGCTGGCCCGTCCTGGTCGGCCACTTCCACGGCAACCCGGCCGCCGTCCTGGCCCTCGGCATGCTCGCCGGCTTCTGCGGGACGCTGGTGACCCCGATGGCCGCCAACTACAACATCGTCCCGGCGGCGCTGCTGGAACTGAAGGACCAGTACGGGCCCATCAAGGCGCAACTGCCGACCGCCGGCGCCCTGCTGGGCTGCAACATCGTGATCATGGCGCTGTTCGCGTTCTGACCGCCCCACCCCGGGAGAGACCCATGACCTCCACCACCCCGCCGAACGGCCCGCTTGCCGCCCCTGCCACGCGGGTCCTGTTCACCGGATTCGAGCCGTTCGACGGCGAGGCCACCAATCCGTCCTGGCGCGCGGTGCGCGCCGCGGCGGCCGCACCGCTCGACGGGCTGGCCCTGCACGCCGTCGAACTCCCCTGCGTCTACGGCGGCTCCATGACCGCCCTGCGCACGGCGATCGGCGAGATGAGTCCGGACATCGTGGTATGTGTCGGACAGGCGGGCGGGCGCCCGGACATCACCGTCGAACGGGTCGCCGTCAACGTGGACGACGCCCGCATCCCCGACTCCGCGGGCGCGGAACCGATCGACGAGCCCATCGTGCCGGGCGGCCCCGCCGCCTACTTCGCCACCCTCCCGATCAAGGCGTGCGTGGCCGCCGTCCGCGCCGCGGGCCTGCCGGCCTCGGTCTCCAACACCGCCGGCACCTTCGTCTGCAACCACGTCTTCTACGGGCTCGCCCACCTCATCGCCACCGAACTGCCCCATGTGCGCGGCGGGTTCGTACACGTCCCCTACGCGCCCGAGCAGGTCACCGACCGCGCCCGGCCGTCGCTGCCGGTCGACGCGGCCGCCACCGCGCTGCGCGCGATCGCCGCCACCGCCGCCCGCACCCGCGCCGACCTGCGGGTCGCCGAGGGGGCCACGCACTGAGCCGCCGGCGCCGCCGGTAAAATGATGCGGCGACCGGCCCGCGGGCTCCTCCGGCAATCCGGTGGCGGTCCACCGATGAGCGGATCCGCGCCGTTTCGTCCGTTGTCAGTGCCAGCGCCTACGCTGTGCGACGTGACTTTTTCCGCCCCGGGCGCCGCCGCGCCCCAGCTCAACGGCACCGGCCGGCCCGCGCCGGGCCCGGCCGCCGACGAAGGACTGGCCCGCCGGCTGCGCGCGCTGGCGTGCACCGCGCCGCTGCACGACCTCGACGCGCGCAAGGCCAACCTCGCGGGCGAGTACGGCGTCTACGCCATGGCGGAGGTGGCGCTCGCCGTCATCGACCTGGTCACCCTCAACATGGACTTCGACACCGGCGCCGACCACGAGGAGATAGTCGCCAAGGTCCTCCCGCGGGTCGCCGCCCAGGCCCCGGACCGCCCCACCGCGGAGCACGAGCGGGTGGCCCGCTGGGTGCTGGAGAACCTCATCAACGTCGGCAGCGTCGACCGCGGCTTCCGCGCCGTCTACGGCACCTTCACCACGGACGGCGCCTACGTCCGCCGCGACTACGACTTCAAGCTCGTCGAAGAGGTCCCCGGCGCCGGCGGCACCGTCTACCTCCGCGCCACCGACGAGGCGGTCAACGTCCTCGTCGGCGCCCTCGACACCGACGTCACCAGCGCCCAGATCGCCGCCGAGGTCAAGCTGGAGGTGCTGATCAGCCGCGGCCGGCTGGCCGACGCCCAGCTCGCCGCCGAGCAGGCCCGCTACCGCACCGTCCAGTACGCCGAGACCCTCCGCAGGACCCTGGAGGCCACCCGGCGCAACGTCCGCTCGGTCGACTGGCTGCACACCGTCCCCGACATGATCAACGAGGCGCTGGACCACGTCGCGGACCGCTACCGCCACGAGAACGCCATCCTCACCAACATCCGCAAGGCCCGCGACGAGGCCGAGGCCGTCGACGCCCGCACCGGCGAGCACAAGCGGCGCGCCGCCGAGCTGGTCGACATCGTCAAGGACTGCATCCGCCGCCACACCCAGCTCCAGTCCCGGCTCCTGGAGGCCGGCCCGCTCTTCCGCGCCGAGCAGGACCGCCAGGCGTTCGCCGCCCCCGCCGCCCGCACCGGCCTCGACCTCCACGGCCAGCTCGTCGCCCCCCTCCTCCCGCTCCCCGTCGAGCAGGCCACCCTCGTCACCGACGCCTTCTTCGCCCACGGCACCGGCCTGCGCACCCCCACCGCCGTCCGGGTCGGCGACCTCGTCGAGGTGCTGCTCACCCCGCCCGCGGAGCGCGAGCATCTCGGTGCCGAGATGCCCGAGCCCGACCTGGTGGCCACGCCCGACGACAGCCGCTTCAGCGAGGCCCAGCTGGACGCCGCGACGGCCCTGCTCGACCTGCCCGCCGACGCCCCCCGCCGGCTCTCCGGCCTGCTCGCCGAGGCCCGCCGCAGCGACCCCGAACTCCCGTACCTGGTCGCCCTGTTGGCGGTGCACGCCGCCAGCCCCCCGGTCGGCACCGCCTACCGCCAGGGCGAGCAGCACCTGCTCTTCGCCGTCGACGACGGCACCGAGCTGGTCGACCCCGAGTTCGGCGGCGCCGACCTCATCGTCGGCACCGCCCTGCTGGACGCGGCCGGTATGGCCGCCGACCGCTCGGAGGTGGCCTGATGCCCACCGCGCACCCCCGCCACCTGATAGCGGCCGCACCGCCGCCGCGCTACGAGATACCCCCGACCGTCCCCCGCAAGGAGCTCCACCCGTGACCCAGTACGACGCCGACGAGGCGCCGCGGCCCGACCCGGAGCCGGGCACCGGCGAGGCGGCCTGGGGCGCGCCGGCCGACGCCCCCGAGCCGACTCCGGTCGCGACGGCCGCCCCCGCGGGGGTCACCCCTGCCGACGCCGCCGACGCCGCCCGGCTGGTCGCCTTCGGCCTCCAGCCCAAGCTGCTGCCGGCCCGCGACGCCGCCTACGCCGACCTGCTCCGCCGGTATCGCGACGAGCCCGCCTTCGCCCGGCTCGCCGACGCCGTCGCCTCCGGCCTCGGGCTGGTCGTCCTGGAGGTCTCCACCCGCGCCGGGATGGCCGTCACCGCCGCCGAGGACTCCGTCTTCGCGGTCCGGATGGGCGACTACGCCCGCCGCGCCTCCGCCGACTCCGCCGACCGCTTCCTGCACGGCCTGGCCCATCTCGCCGTCGCCGCCATGTCCTTCCCCCGCCCCGAGGACCTCGCCGACGACGGCTACATCGGCCGGATCACCGTCAACGGCGTCGACGCCTACGTCCGGCAGGCGTGCCGCCGCCTGGAGGAGCGCGCCGCGCAGGACGGCGAGAACACCGACCCGGCCACCGACGCCCCCGGCCTGGAGTCCGCCTGGCGGGTCTACGCGCGGCGCAGCGCCACCGGCGCCACCAAGGACGCCCGGCGGCTGGCCGGTTCGACCACCGGCATCATCGCCAAGGCCGTCACCTTCCTCGTCGACTCCGGCTTCCTCCAGCGCACCGGCGACGACGCCGGCGGCGCCTACCGCACCACCGCCCGCTATCAGCTCCAGGTCCGCGACATGGCCGGCACCGCCGCCATGGCCGAGCTGCTGGAGCTGGGCATCGTGCCGGTCTCCGACGGCAGCGCCTCCCTGCTGCCCGGCGAGGACTCCGACGACCTCGACCTGGTCGCCGAGGCCGGCCTGCCGTTCCACTCCGGCTGACCGCCCGCCGCCGCCCACCCCGACCACCGAACCGCCCACACACCAACGAGAGTCCGCCATGTACGAGCTGTCCCGGGTCCGCCTCTACTCCATCGGGCCCGCCGGTGCGCGCTACGCCGACACCGTCCTGGACCTGCGCGGAGTCGGCGCGCCGGTGCCGCAGCCGGCCCCCGCCCAGGCGGACTTCTTCGAGGACGAACCGGTCGGCCCGCCGCGCCGCCCGGCCCCCGCCGGCGTGCTCTTCCTGGAGAACGGCGGCGGCAAGTCCGTCCTGCTCAAGCTGATCTTCTCGGTCATGCTGCCGGGCCACCGCAACACCCTCGGCGGCGCCAGCTCCGGCGTGCTCCGCAAGTTCCTGCTGGCCGACGACTGCGGCCATGTCGCCCTGGAATGGCAGCACGTCGTCACCGGCGAGTCCGTCGTGGTCGGCAAGGTCAGCGAATGGCGCGGCCGCCAGGTCTCCAACGACCCCCGCAAGTTCGCCGAGGCGTGGTACAGCTTCCGGCCCGGCCCCGGGATGAGCCTGGACTCCCTCCCCGTAGCCGAGGCCACCCTCGTCCGCCCCCGGACGGAGCAGGGCGAGGGCAGCTCCGGCGCCCACGGCCGCCGCCGCACGATGAAGGGCTTCCGCGACGCCCTCACCGAGGCGGGCAAGAACTACCCCAACCTCGACGTGGTCTGGGAGGAGGTCCACGAGCGCTGGAACGAACACCTCGGCGACCTCGGCCTGGACCCCGAACTCTTCCGCTACCAGCGGGAGATGAACGCCGACGAGGGCGAGGCGGCCGGCCTCTTCGCGGTCAAGAACGACTCCGACTTCACCGACCTGCTGCTGCGCGCGGTCACCGACACCCGGGACACCGACGGCCTCGCCGACCTCGTCCACGGCTTCGCCCACAAGCTCGGCCGCCGCGCCGAGCTGACCGCCGAACGCGACTTCACCGCCGGCTCGCTGGACCTGCTCTCCAGGATCGCCGAGGCAGCCGAGGCCCGCGAACGGGCCCGCGAGGTGCACGCCGGCGCCGAGCGCCGCACCCGCGGCCTGGCCCAGCGGCTGCACGCCCGCGGCACCGAGGAGCGCGGCCGGGCCGCCGAGCTGGCCGAGGCGGTCGCCGCCGCCGCGCACCGCGTCACCGAAGCCGAGCGCGGCCGCGAGCGCCGCGCCCTGGTCTCCGCCGAACTCGCCTACCGCCACGCCTCGTTGGCGCTGACCGCCGCCGAGAAGGGCGCCGCCGCCCAGCGCCGTGAGCTCAACGACGCCCGCACCCTGCACAGCGCCTGGCAGGCCGCCGAGACCGCGCTGCGGCACCGCGCCGCCGCCGACCGCTCCGCGCGGGTCGCCGCCGCCATCCGCGAGGCCGAGCGGGACGCCGCCCCGGCGCTCGCCGCCCGCGCCACCGCCGCCGCCGACCTGGTGCGCGCCCTGCACAGCGCCGCCGAGGCCGGCGAACGCCTCGCCAACGAGGAGGAGGAGCGCTCCGCCGCCCTCCAGGAGGCCGGCGAGTCCGCGCACCGCGACGCCACCGCCGCCGCCACCCACGCCCAGCGGGCCCGCAGTGAGGCCGACCACCTCAAGCAGCGGCTCGCCGAGGTCGCCGAGGAGACCGCGGAGGCGGTCCGGGCCGGCTGGCTCGACGACACCGCACCCGACGCCGACCCGGCCCGCGCCGCGCTCGCCGCCTCCGACGCCGAGAAGACCGCCGTCGAGGCATGGGACGCGGCCCGCGAGGCCGCCCGCCAGGCCACCGACCGGGCCCGCGAGACCGCCGCCCGGCACTCCGCCGCCGAACTCGCCGCGGCCCGCGCCGAGGACGCCGCCCAGGCCGCCGAGCGCGCTCACGACGCCGAGCGCCGGGCCGCCGAGTCGATCGGCGCCGAGCAGCGGCTCGTCGAACTCCTCGGCCTTCCCGAGGCGTCGGCCGTCGCCCTGCCCGGCCCCCGTACGGCCGACGGCGCCCCGGTCGCCGCCCCGCGCCGCCCCGCCGCCCCGCTCTCCGCCGAGGAGCTGGACCGCAGCGCCGACGCCCTGCACGAGCTGCTGGAGGAGGGCGTCGCGGCCGCCGAGCGCCAGCTGTTCGACCTGCGGACGGCCGCCGCCGACGACTCCCGGATCCTGGGCGCGCTGGGCGACGGCGGCCTGCTGCCGCCCGGCCCCGACGTGCTGGCGGCGGTCGAGTATCTGGGCGAGCACGGCGTCCCCGCGCTGCCCGGCTGGCGCTATCTGGCCCAGTCCGTCGACCCGGCCGACCACGCCCGGGTGCTGTCCGCCCGCCCCGAGCTGGTCGACGGCGTGATCATCACCGACCCCGACACCCACGCCCGGGCCCGCGAGGTCCTCGCCCAGGCCGCGCTGCTGCCCCGTTCCGCCGTCGCGGTGGGCACCGCCGCCGCGCTGCTCGCCCCCACCCCGGGCCCCGGCGCGGACGACTCCGGCGTCTTTCTCGTTCCGCCGAATCCGGCCATGCACGACGAGTCCGCCGCCGACGAGGAGCGCCGCGCGCTGCGCGCCCGCGCCGCCGAGCGCGACGAGGAGATCCGGTCGCTGGCCGCCCGCCTCGCCGGGGACCGCGCGCTCGCCGCCCGGCTCGGCTCCTGGCGCGCCGGCTGCCCGGCCGGCCGGCTCACCGAGCTCGCCGAGGCCGCGCAGGCCGCCCGGACCGCCGCCGAGGAGGCCGCCGCCGAGCTGGCCGAGGCCCGTACGGCCCGCGCCGACGCCGACGAGGCCGCCGGCGAGGCCACCCGGGTGCGCGACGAGCGGCAGGAGGCCGCGCAGCGCGCCCGGCGCGCCGCCGACCTGCTCGCCGGCCTCGCCCACCGGCTCCGCGAGCGCGCCGGCTGGCAGTCCCGGATGCGCGAACTCGCCGACGAGGCCGTGGAGTTCGAGGCCCGCGCGGAGGAGTGCGTGGACCGTGCCCGGGCCGCGGACGAGGACCGCCGGGCCGCCCAGCGGGCCGCCGACGACGCCCGCCGCACCGCCCGCGCGCTGCGCGCCGAGCGTGCCGAGATCGCCGGCGTCCCCGACGATCTCGGCGAAGCCCCGGAGGAGCCGGCCGCCTCGCTGCCCGCGCTCCGCGAGGCGTACCGCGCCGCCTCCCAGCTCTACGAGAAGGTCGGCGTCGGCGCCGACCTGCGCGCCGAGCAGGCCCGCGCCGAGGGCGACGAGTCCGCCGCCCTGGCCGAGCTGAACCGCCTCACCAACAAGGTCCGCACCCGCGCCGAGCAGCTGCTTCAGAGCCCGGACGCGGCCGACGGCCCGTCCCGTCAGGCCGCCGCGGCCCGCGCCGAGTCGATGGTGCAGATGCTGGAGACCCGCGCCTCGGCCGCCAGCGAGCAGCTCGGCCGGCTCCGCGGCGAGGCGGAGCGGCTGGCGCCCACCGGCGGCGAGGCGCACACCGAGCTGCCCGAGGAGCTGGTGCCCGCCGACGCCGACCGGGCCAAGGAACTGCTGCGCACCGCCAACGCCGAACTCGCCACCGCCACCGAGGCCCTGGAGGCCGCCCGCGCCGGGCACGAGGAGCTGCTGCGCGCGCACCGCGCCGCCGAGGACGCGGCCGGCGGCTTCGACGAGACCGCCGCCCTGCTGCGCGATCTGCTGCGGGACCACCCGGACGCCGAAAGGGGGGCGGAAGGCGCGGAGGCGCCGATCGAGCCGTACGCCGGCGGTCCGGCCGAGGCCCGGCAGGCCGCCGCGGAGTCCCGCCGCTCGCTGCGCGGCTGCGCCGCCGACCTCTCGGCCGCCGAGTCCGCCGTCCGGGACGCCTCCGACGTCCTCGTCCGGCACGCCAACGCCACCCGCTACGAGCAGGTGCGCACCCCCGCCCGGCAGCAGATCCGCGAGCTGCCCGCCGCGGCGCTGCCGGACCACGCCGCCAAGTGGGCGGAGGCGTTCGCGCCCCGCCTGCGGGTGCTCACCGACGAGCTGGCGCAGCTGGAGCGCAACCGCGACTCCATCGTCGACCGGCTCCGCGGGCTGGTGGAGTCCTCGCTGACGACGCTGCGCTCGGCCCAGCGGCTCTCCCGGCTGCCCGAGGGGCTGGGGGAGTGGTCCGGCCAGGAGTTCCTGCGGATCCGCTTCGAGGATCCGGACCAGGCCACGCTCACCGAGCGGCTCGGGGAGGTCATCGACGAGGCGACCCGCGCGGCGGTCAGGAAGAACAGCGACCTGCGCCGGGACGGCATGTCCCTGCTGCTGCGCGGGGTGCACGCCGCGCTCCAGCCGCGCGGGGTGGCCGTGGAGATCCTCAAGCCGGACGCGGTGCTGCGGGCCGAGCGGGTCCCCGTCGGGCAGATGGGCGACGTCTTCTCCGGCGGCCAGCTGCTGACCGCCGCCATCGCCCTGTACTGCACGATGGCGGCCCTGCGCAGCAACGACCGGGGCCGCGACAAGCAGCGGCACGCCGGCACACTGTTCCTCGACAACCCCATCGGCCGCGCCAACGCCACCTATCTGCTGGAGCTCCAGCGCGCCGTCGCCGACGCCCTGGGCGTCCAACTCCTCTACACCACCGGCCTGTTCGACACCACGGCGCTCGCGGAGTTCCCGCTGGTGATCCGGCTGCGCAACGACGCGGACCTGCGGGCGGGCCTGAAGTACATCAGCGTCGAGGAGCATCTGCGTCCCGGCCTGCCGCAGCCGGACCCGTCCGGCGAGCCGGTACACGGGCAGATCACCGCGACGCGGATGTACCGGCGTCCGGAGGAGCCGGCGGGGCCGGAGCCGGCCGACGGCTGAGCGGGCCGCCCGTCCGCGCCGGCGGCCCCACCGCGCCGATCGCCGCGCCGGGTTCAGCCGCCGTAGCCCATGCGGCGGGAGAGTTCGGCCGCGGCCTGCACCGCCGCCTTTGCCAGTTCCGGGAGGCGCTCCGGGGCCATCCGGTAGGCGGGCCCGGAGACCCCGATGGCGCCGATCACCGTGCCGTCGTAGGAGCGCACCGGCGCCGCGACGGCGTTCAGCCCGGTCTCGAACTCCTCGGCGGTGCGGGCGAAGCCGTCGCCATGGACGGCCGCCAGCTGCTCCCGCACGGCAGCCGGGGCGGTCAGCGTGCCGTCGGTGAACCGCGGCAGCGTGCGGCCCAGCAGTGCCTCCCGGCGTTCCCGGGGCAGGTGGGCCAGCAGGACCTTGCCGCTGGCGGTGGCGTGCAGCGGGGTGCGGCGGCCCAGCCAGTTGAAGGCGGTGACCGCGGCGGAGCCCCGGGCCTGCATGATGTTGACCGCGGCATCGCCGTCCAGCACCGCGATGTTGGCGGTCTCGCCGGTCTCGTCGGCCAGCGCCCGGCACACCGGCTGGCCCTCCTGCGAGATGTCCAGCCGGATCGCGGCCGCGCCGGCCAGCCGCAGCACCCCGGCGCCCAGGAAGTACTTGCCGCGCTCCTTCTCCTGCTCCACCAGGCCGCGGCTCTCCAGCACGCCCAGGATCCGGAACGCCGTCGACTTGTGCACGCCCAGTTCACCGGCGAGTTCGGTGACCCCGGCCTCGCCCAGCCGGGCCAGGCTCTCCAGTACGCTCACCGCGCGGTCCACGGACTGGACGGAACCCGCCCCGCGCCGCTCCTCGGCGGGCTCCTCCGCCGCGTCTGTCGTCTTCGCCATGGCTCTTTGCCTTACCCCCCGTTGCGCCGGGGGCCCGTCCTGGGGCCGTTCTCCGGAAAGCCCTTGGCGGGGCGCTCCCCGGCTTGGATTCTGCGACGTGGATTGTGTTGCGCATCGTGCCATGCGATGCACGATTCACAACGTCATGATAGCGAGCAGCGAGACGGCTGCCACGCCGAACGCCCGCCGCGCACCGCGCCGTTCGCCCTGCGCGCCGTTCGCCCCGCGCGCGCCGCGGCCCGCCCGTCAGGCCGCCGCGCGGTCCGTCCGGGACGGTTCCTCCGGCGGCCGCCGCCGCTCCCGGCGGCGCGCCTCCCGGCGCTCCCGCCGCAACTCCCGGGCGGTACTGCTCGGTTCGGACCGCACCCCGTGCCGCTGCACCCAGACCTGGCGCGTCACCCAGACGTCCAGCACCGCCCAGGTGGCGACGACGGTGCTGGCGACCGTGCACAGCACCGCGGGGAAGGCGTACCAGGACCCCGCCAGGGTGCACAGGAAGGCCACCATCGCCTGGATCAGGGTGACCGCCACGATGATCACGGCGCGGACCGCGGCCGTGCGGACCGGCTCGGCCATCCTGCGCCGGACCCGCGTCTCCTCCTGCCACAAGGGGCGCCTGCCGCCGTTCATCGCGTCACACACTCCCCGCACTCTCCCCGTGTCCCACCCGGGCTGTCCGACTCCTCGTCGGCTGCCCGGGTTTCACCGGATACATGCCACACGGGAGGGGCTCCTGTCCACCCCGCATCCGTCTCCGGCGCCCCACACCGGGGTGCGCCGACGCACCCGGACCGGGGTCGACCGCCTGCGCGCCCCCCCCCGGGTGGCCATAGCCACACTCGCCCGCCGGCCGTCCGGGCATCGCCGGACATCTCATGACGATCCCGCCCCGCCGGCGCCGCCCGCCGCGCCGCCGGGCCTCGGCTCGTTCCCCCGACAGTAGTAGGCTCGCGCCGCTGTTGACGGAACACCAACCCCGCACGCCGGGGGCGACGTAGGGGAGGCCATGCGCTTTCGCGGGAGGTCGGTCCGCCGGAAGATCGTGGCGCTGCTGCTCGTGCCGCTGGTGTCCCTGACGGTGATGTGGAGCGTCACGACCTACGTCACCGGACGCGAGGCCAACCAGCTCCTCGACGTCGGCACCGTCGTCCGCAACCTCGGCTACCCGGTCGAGGACGTCATCCAGGCCCTCCAGCGCGAACGCCGGCAGAGCCTGCTCTACCTCGCCGACCGCCGCGGCGCCAACGCGCTCACCGAACTCCGCGGCCAGACCCGGGCCACCGACGACGCCGTGACCCGGCTCCACGACGACGTCGACATCCAGGAGATCCGCCAGGACCTGGCCGGCTCGGCCGCCCGCCGGGTCGACGACCTCGTCAAGGGCCTCGACGGCCTGGACGCCCTGCGCGCCCAGGTCGAGGACAACCGGATCGGCCGCGACGAGGCCATGGAGTCCTACGACGCCCTGGCCGACCCCGGCTACGACCTGCTCGCCGCCCTCCACGCCCTGGAGAACGTCGAGATGGACAAGCAGGGCCGCGCGCTGGTCAACCTCAGCCGCGCCCGCGAGGCGTTCTCCCGCGAGGACGCCCTGATGTCCGCGGTCCTCGCCTCCGGCAGCATCAGCAAGCACGACCAGCGCGCCCTCTCCGACCGGATCGCCGAGCGCCGCATCCTCTACAGCACCAACCTCTCCCTGCTGCCCACCACCGACCGCGGCGCCTACGAGGACTACTGGCACTCCGCCGCCGCCCGCGAACTCACCTCCTACGAGGACAAGGTGATCGCGGCCGACCCCGCGGACGCCGCCCGCGCGGTCAACGCCGACCGCTGGAACACCGCCGCGGAGAAGGTCCTCGGCGACCTCGCCCGGCTGGGCCGGGAGGCCGGCGACCGCTACCAGCAGCGGGTCGAGCCGATCGCCACCCGCATCGTCGTCAAGGCCGTCGCCACCGGCGTGCTCGGCTTCGCCGCACTGCTGGTCTCGGTCGTCGTCTCGCTGCGCATCGGCCGCCGGCACGTCCGGGACCTGACCCGGCTCCGCAAGACCGCCCACGAGGTCTCCGGCGTGCGGCTGCCGAGCGTGATGCGCCGGCTGGCCGCCGGCGAGCAGGTCGACGTGGAGACCGAGGCGCCCCGGCTGGAGTTCGGCCCGGACGAGACGGGCCAGGTCGGGCAGGCGCTCAACACCCTTCAGCGGGCCGCCGTCGAGGCCGCCGTCAAACAGGCCGACATGCGCCGCGGCGTCTCCGAGGTCTTCGTCAACCTCGCCCGCCGCAACCAGGTCCTGCTGCACCGCCAGCTGACCCTCCTGGACGCCATGGAGCGGCGCACCGAGGACACCGACGAACTCGCCGACCTGTTCCGGCTCGACCACATGACGACCCGTATGCGGCGGCACGCCGAGGGCCTGGTCATCCTCTCCGGCGCCGCCCCCTCCCGGCAGTGGCGCAAGCCCGTCCAGCTGATGGACGTGGTGCGCGCGGCGGTCGCCGAGGTCGAGGACTACGAGCGCATCGAGGTCCGCCGGCTGCCCCGGCTCGCGGTGGACGGCCCCGCGGTCTCGGACCTCACCCACCTGATCGCCGAACTCCTGGAGAACGCCACCGTCTTCTCCCCGCCGCACACCGCCGTCCAGGTGCTCGGCGAGCGGGTCTCCAACGGCTACACCCTGGAGATCCACGACCGCGGCCTGGGCATGGCTCCCGACCAGCTGCTGGACGCCAACCTCCGGCTCGCCGAGACGGCCGAGTTCGAACTGTCCGACACCGACCGGCTCGGTCTCTTCGTCGTCAGCCGGCTCGCCCAGCGGCAGGGCGTCCGGGTCTCCCTCCAGCCCTCGCCGTACGGCGGCACCACGGCCGTGGTCCTCATCCCCGGCGAGCTGCTCACCGACGCGGCCGAGGGCGCCCGCCCCGCCGTACCGGCCGCCGCCGACACCGGCGATGAGACGGCCGAGGACGCCGGCCTCGACCCGCTCGCCCAGGTACCGGTGCCGCTGCCCAGGCGCACCCGGAGCGACGCCCTCGACGGCCCCAGGACCGCACCCGGGCGCGCCGTCCCCGTCGGCGAACAGCACCAACAGGCCGGCGACCAGGCGCCGACCGGCGGCCTCACCCCGCTGCCCCGCCGCCCCCGTACACCGGTCCTGGTCTCCGACCACGGCCGGACCGTGGACGGCGCCCGGACCCCGGACGACGACAGCCGGCAGGAGCGCCCGCAGCCCGCCGAACCGCCGGCCACCGCGCGGCACACCCCCGACGAGCCCCCGGCCGACGGCACCCCCGCCCCGGCCACCACCCCCAAGGGCCTGCCCCGCCGGGTGCGCCAGGCCAGCCTCGCCCCGCAGCTCAGGACCGACCCGGGCGCCGAGACCCCGCCGGACCGCCCCGCCGCACCGGCCGCCGACGACCGGGACGCCGAGGCGGTCCGGGCCCGGATGGCCTCGCTCCAGCGCGGCTGGCAGCGCGGCCGCCGGGAGAACGACCGAGCCCCGCACGCCCCCACACCCCCGGACCCGGGCACCGCAGACGGCGCCCCCGGGGGAGCAACCGCACCACGAACCACATCGGGAGAGGACGGTCCATGACCGCACCGAAGGCATCCGCTTCCACCACAGTCCCGCCGCACGGATCGGGCGAACTGAACTGGCTCCTGGACGAGCTGGTCGAGCGGGTCGGCAGCATCCGCAAGGCCCTGGTCCTCTCCAGTGACGGCCTGGCCACCGGCGCCTCCAAGGACCTCACGCGCGAGGACAGCGAGCACCTGGCCGCGGTCGCCTCCGGCTTCCACAGCCTCGCCAAGGGCGTCGGCCGGCACTTCGACGCCGGCCGGGTCCGGCAGACCCTGGTCGAGCTGGACGACGCGTTCCTCTTCGTCAGCGCCGCCGGCGACGGCAGCTGCCTGGCGGTCCTCGCCGACGCCGACTCCGACGTCGGGCTGGTCGCCTACGAGATGACCCTGCTCGTCAAGCGCGTCGGCACGCACCTGGGCACCGCGCCCCGGTCCTGACCTGCCGGCCGAGTACGACTACGGTGACGCCATGACCGATCAGGAGGGCCGGCCGGCACCGGAACGGCAGCCGGCCCGGTGGTTCGACGACGACGCGGGCCCTGTCGTCCGCCCGTACGCGATGACGCGCGGGCGCACCCGGACGGCCGCCGAGGGGCGGCTGGACCTGATCGCCCTGGTGATCGCCGAGAGCCGCGCCGAGGAGCCGATCACCGACCAGACGCTGGCCCCGGAGCAGGTGGACATCGTCGAGCTGTGCCGGGAGGCGCCGCAGTCGGTCGCCGAGCTGGCGGCCGAGTTCGACCTGCCGGTCGGCGTGGTCCGGGTCCTCATCGGCGATCTGCTGGACGCCGGGCTGGTCCACGTCACCCGCCCGGTGCCGCCGGCCGAACTGCCCGACGAGGACGTGCTGCGCGAGGTCATCGACGGCCTCCGCGCGCTGTGACGTCCGGGCCGGACGCCGCCACGCACCACCCGGCCGCCCGCCCCGCCCCACGCCCGACGGGCGGGCGGCCCCCGAACCCAGGAGCCCCCCATGGCCGACGCCACCCCCCTCGAACGCCTGCGGATCACCGCAGGCCCCCACACCTTCGACGCCCTGGCCTGCGGACCGGCCGACGGCGAGGCCGTCCTGCTGCTGCACGGCTGGCCCGAGTTCGCCGACTCCTGGCGCGCGGTGCTGCCCGCCCTGGGCGCCGCCGGATACCGCGCGGTCGCCGTCGACCAGCGCGGCTACTCCCCGGACGCCCGCCCCGGATCGCCGACTACGCCGTCCCCGAACTCGTCGCCGACGCCCTCGCCTTCGCCGACGCCCAGGGCGCGGGCCGCTTCCACCTCGTCTCCCACGACTGGGGCGGCCTGGTCGCCTGGGCACTGGCCGGCGCCCACCCCGAGCGGCTGGCCTCGCTGACCGTCCTCGCCACCCCGCACCCCGAGGCGCTCAACCGCGCCGCCGCAGGCGACCCCGAACAGCACCACCGGCTGGACTACGTCCGCTTCTTCCGCCGCCCCGACGGTGCCGCCGAGTCCGCCCTGCTCGCCGACGACGCGGCCCGGCTGCGCGCCGTCTACGGCGGCAAGGTGCCCGCCGACCTGGTCGAGGACAACGTCCGGCGGCTCGCCGAACCCGGCGCGCTGACCGCGGTCCTGAACTGGTACCGCGCCCCCGAGGCGGTGATCTCCGTCCCCGCCGGCCGGATCGCGGTGCCCACCCTCTTCCTGTGGGGCAGCGAGGACACCGCCCTGGGCCGCACCGCCGCCGAGTCGACGGGGGAGTGGGTGGACGGCCCCTACACCTTCGAGGCCCTGGAGGGCGCCAGTCACTGGCTGCCCGAAGAGGTCCCGGCCCTGGTCGTACCGAAGATCCTCGACCACCTCGCCGCCCACCGGCCGGCCTGATCCGCCCGCCGCACGGCCCTTTTGGGACGGTTGGCGGCCTTGGCCCCCGCGGCCCCGCCCGATCCGACCGCACCTCAAGTGGGCGCCGTACCGCCCACGTTGTACGGTGCACTGGCGACCGCCCGGCGGCGGCCGTCAGCGCACCCGGGACCTCCCGCGCTGCCTCGTTTGCCCCGCATCCACCGCAACCAGGAGAACGAAACCCATGGTCTTCGGGCGTTCCGAGCGCCGTCGCCGGCCCGCCGCGGCCGAGCCGGTGACGCTCAAGATCCTCGTCGCGGGCGGCTTCGGCGTCGGCAAGACCACCCTGGTGGGCGCGGTCAGCGAGATCCGGCCGCTGCGGACCGAGGAGCGGCTGACCGAGGCCGGCCGCCCGGTCGACGACCTGCACGGCGTCGAGGCCAAGACCACCACCACCGTCGCGATGGACTTCGGCCGGATCACCGTCCACGACGAACTGGTCCTCTACCTCTTCGGCACCCCCGGCCAGGACCGCTTCTGGTTCCTGTGGGACGAGTTGGCCCGCGGCGCGCTCGGCGCGGTGGTGCTCGCCGACACCCGCCGCCTGGCCGACAGCTTCTCCGCCATCGACTACTTCGAGCGCCGCGGCCTGCCGTTCGTCGTCGCCGTCAACTGCTTCGACGGCGCCGACCGCTACCCCGCCGAGGCCGTCCGGGACGCCCTGGACCTCGACCCCGCGGTCCCGGTGCTGCTCTGCGACGCCCGGGAGCGGGACTCCGCCCGGGACGTGCTGATCGCCGTCGTCGAGCACGCGATGCGGCACGGCGCCCAGCGGCGCGAGCCCGCCCTGCCCTGACCGGCGCCGCACCGCCCGGTGCGCGCCACCCGGACCCGCGCCTCCCTGACAGGGCGCGGAAGTACGGCCCGTACCCCGCCGCCCGGGGTGCGGGCCGTACGCCTGCCGACCGCCGGCCTCAGGACGCGCCGCGGCCGCCGTCCTCCGCCGGCCGGCCAGCCGGAAGTGTTCTCCGCGGCTGATGGAGCGTCAAGGGCGCGTGCAGGGCGCGTCCGCCTCCGCCGTCGCGTCCCCCTCCGCCCCCACCTGGCCCGGCACCCGCGCGGCCGCCCCGCGCCGCACCTCCGTACGCTCCGTTCCCGGCCGCCCCACCACCCAGCTCGCCCCCGGCAGCTCCTTGGCGGCCTTCTTCAACGGCGCCAGCGCGGCCGCCGCCGGACCGTGGCCGGTGACGCTCCCGGGCGGGCAGACCACCGTCGCCAGCGACAGCGTCACCGGCATCTCACCCGCCGACCAGTCCACGTCCAGCAGCGCCTTGGCGAACGGCTCCAGCCCGTCCGGCTCGGCCAGCACCAGGAAGTCGTCCCCGCCGATGTGCCCCACCCGGCTGCCCGGCTCGTCCACCGCCACCTCGGCCAGCGTCCGCCCCACCGACCGGATCAGCTCGTCCCCCGCCGCGAACCCGGCCCCGTCGTTGACCTGCTTGAACCCGTCCACGTCCAGCCAGCTCAGGGCGAACTCCCGGCCCTCGGCGATCCGCCGGTCCACCTCGGCGTTGACCGCGTCCGAACCGGGCAGCCGGGTCAGCGGATTGAGCCGCGCCGCCTCCTCCACCCGGCTCTCGGCCAGCGCCCGCAGGATGTCCGCGAGGTGCACCACCCCGATGCAGCGGCCGCGCTCGTCCACCACCGCCACATCGTCCCCGGTACGGTCCCGCTCCCCGTCGGCGATCATGTCCAGCACCTGCCACGCGGTGGCGTCCGCGCCCACCGTCCGCGGCCGGTCCGCCAGCCGCAGCGCCGGCCGGTCCGCGTACAGCGCGTGCCCGTACCGCCCGGAGAGCGAGAGCAGGAACCGGTCGCGGTCGATCGCCCGCACCGGCACCCCCTCCGCGTCCACCAGCAGCACCCCCGACACCTCAGGGAACCCCGTCAGATGGCTGCGCACCGCGCCCGCCGACGCCTCCATCGGCAACAGCGCCGCCGGCTGGAGGAACTGCGCCACCGGCGGCCCCGACGGCGGGCGGTCCGGGGCCGTCCGGCCGCTCGCCGGCGGCGGATGCGCGGCCGGCAGATACACCTCGGCCACCGCCCGCCGCGCCGGCGGCGCGAACAGGTTCCCCTGCGCCAGCTGCACCCCGGCCTCCCGCACCGCCGCGTACTGCCGCTCGGTCTCCACCCCCTCGATGGCCAGCAGCCCGCCCACCCGGTCGCACAGCTCCCGCATCGCGGCCACCGCTGCCTGCCGACCCGGATCGCGCTCCAGCCGCACACACAGCGAACGGTCCAACTTGACGATGTTCGGCGCGAGTTCACCCAGCAGCCGGAGCGGCAGATCGCCGTCCCCGACCCCGTCCGCACAGATCCGGTAGCCCGCCTCCCGCAGCCCCGCCACCGCCGTCAGCAGCTCCCGCTCCGGGACCGGACCGAACGGCCCGCCCAGATCCAGGGTGATCTCCCACGGCCGCCGCCCGGTGTCCCGCACCGCCTCGCCCAGCGACGCCAGCCCGGGCCGGCGCGCGAGCGTCCCCGCGAAGACGTTGATGTGCAGCGGCAGCGGCATCTCCTGCTCCGCCGCGGCCCGGACGGCGAACGCGGCCAGCTCGGCGTCGAGTTCGGGGCAGTGGCGCGCACGGGTCAGCAGGCCGGACTCGCCGTCCTCGGGTCTGACGAGCGGCTCCAGCGCGGCGACCGTACCGGTCGCGAGGTTCACCACAGGCTGGAAAGCGAAGCGGAGCTGGTCGGTCCAGGCAGGCACGAGCAGCAGCATGCCGCGCGGGGCGTGCCGGCGGCACCCCGTTCACGCACTGTTCACGCACCCTTCCGGAGCGTACGGCCACACGGGCCGGCAACCCGGCCCCCGCACAGTAATTTGACGCCCCGTCAGTCTGCGCGCCGCACCAGTGAACGCCACGTCACCGGGAAGTCGAAATAGGTGTCCGGAAACGTCTCCGGCGAGAACGTGTAGTGCCACCACTCGTCCGCGTAGTTCACGAACCCGGCCCGCTCCAGCCCCGCCTTCAGCAGCAGCCGGTTCGCCCGCTGCTGCCCCCTGATCCGCGGGTCCAGGGTGTGCGCGAGGGTGTCGAAGCAGTCGAAGCCGGTCCCCATGTCCAGGGAGTTGTCCGGGAAACGGCTCGCCTTCGGCCCGAAGCAGGACGTCAGCGGCTCCCCGGGCACATACGGCCGGGTCGGCCGGGCCGGCAGCCGGACCAGCGTCAGATCGACCGTACTGCCCCTGCTGTGCCCGGACTTCTCCGCGATGTACCCGTCCCGGAACAGCACCGACTTGTCCACCCGCGGATAGAACTCCGCCTTCATCCGCTGGTCCGACAGGTCCTTCGCCCACGCCACGAAGTGGTCCACCGCCCGCTGCGGGCGATAGCAGTCATAGACCTTGAGGGAGTAGCCGCGCCGCAGGAAGGACAGCTGCGCCCGGTGCAGCGCCCGCGCCGCGTCCCGCGTCAGAATGCACATCGGCTCCCGGTAACCCGTCACCGGCACCCCCATGAAATCGTGCGGAGTGGCATAGCGCATCTCCTGGATGATCGTGGGATCGACCGCGCGGAGCGCCACGAACTCCTTCGGTGCCTTGGGGTCGTGGGCCCGCGTACCCTCCCCGGTGCCGTCCGACGGCCGCACGGCGACGGTCTGCGCGACGGCACCGGACGGGACGGCGGTGAGGGCCAACAGGGCGGCGGCAGCGGCGGCCAGGCCGCGCCACGTGACAGCAAGTCTCGGCATGACCCTCGTCTACCAGGCCCGGCGGGCCCGAGGGAACCCCCGGCCCGCCGCCCGTATACCACCGCCCCACGCCCCGCGTGCCCCAACGGGCCCGCCCTGCCACCCCGTTCAGCCCGCCACCGGCCCCGGCTCCTCCTCGCCGGTCAGCCCCCGCACCCGCACCGGATACCCCGCCGGCCCTCCGTCCCGCCGCTCGACGACCACCCGGCCGCCCTCCCACCGGGTGGCGAACCGCTCCACCTCCGGCCGCCGCCAGCCGTCCCCGCCGTCCGGCACCACCAGCCCCCCGCCCGTACGCCCGGCCGCCGGTGCCCACACCTCCAGCTCCGTCCCGCCGTCCGCCCCCGCCACCGGCAGCACCGCACCCGCCCGCGCCAGCACCGGAATACGGGACAGCGGCGCATCCACCCACACCCGGCCCGGCCCCTCGTAGGCCCGCCCCGTCGCGGTGTCGTACCACCGGCCGCGCGGCAACCGCACCGCCCGCCGCACCACCCCCGCCTCCACCACGGGCGCCACCAACAGCGCGTCCCCCAACAGGAACGCGTCCTCGCAGTCCCGCAGCGCCCGGTCCCGCGGCGCGCTCCACCACACCGGACGCACATACGGCGCCCCCGACAGCCGCGCCAGGTGCCCCAGCGTCACGAAGTACGGCACCAGCCGCTCCCGCTCCCGCAGCGCCGCCCGCGCGTGCCCCAGCACCTCCTCCCCGTACTCCCACGGCTCCCGCCGCCCCGCCCAGAGCGCCGAGTGCGTACGGAACAACGGCAGATACGCCCCCAGTTGGAACCACCGCAGATACAGCTCCGGCGACGGCACCCCCGAGAAGCCGCCCACATCCGGCCCGCTGTACGGCACCCCGCACAGCCCCAGCCCCAGCACCAGCGCCAACGACGCCCGCAGCCCCGGCCACCCGGTCGCCACGTCCCCCGACCACGTCCCCCCGTACCGCTGCAGCCCCGCCCACCCCGACCGGGAGAAGAGGAACGGCCGCTCCCCGGGACGCAGTTCGCACAGCCCCTCATAGGCCGCCTGCGCCATCGCCAGCCCGTAGACGTTGTGCGCCTCCCGGTGGTCACCGCCGCGCCCCTCCAGGTCGTGCCGCGCCGACCGCGGCAGCGTCGGCTCCCCGAACGCCGCGAACGACACCGGCTCGTTCATGTCGTGCCACACCCCGGAGAACCCCTGCGCCAGCCGCTCCGCGTACAGCGCCCCCCACCACTTGCGCACCCGCGCGTCGGTGAAGTCCGGATACACCGACTCGCCCGGCCACACCTCCCCCCGCACCACCCGCCCCCGGGCGTCCCGTACGAAGCCGTCCACCGCCACCCCGCCGTCGTACACCGCGTTCCCCGGCTCCGCCTTCACCGCGGGGTCCACGATCGACACCAGGCGCACGCCCTCGGCCCGCAACTCCCCGGCCAGCCCCGGCAGATCCGGGAACCGCGCACGGTCCACGGTGAACACCCGGTGCCCGTCGTAGTGGTCGATGTCCAGATGGACCGCCGACAGCGGCAGCCCCCGCTCCCGGTAGCCCGCCACCACCCGCCGCACCTCTTCGGCGCTGCCGAACCCCCACCGGGCGTGCTGGTACCCCAGCGCCCAACGGGGCGTCAGCGCCGGCGCACCCGTCAGCGCCGTCCACCCCGCCAGCACCCGGGCCGGCGTCCCCGCCAGCACCCAGTAGCGCAGCGGCCCGCCGTCCATCCGCAGCTCGCAGGTGCCCCGCCGGTCGTGCCCCGACCCGGCGCCCTCCGCCCCCTCCCGCAGCGCCACCCGGCCGTCCCAGGAGTTGTCGTGGAACACCAGGTGCGTCCCCGCGTCCGCCACCACCACCTGCACCGGCATCGTCAGATACAGCGGATCGTCCCCGGGCCCGAAGGCGCCGCCCGGATCGGTGTTCCACAGCCGGTACACCCCGTCCCGCAGCCGCGGCCCCGCCGACCGGCCGCCCAGCCCGAAGAACCGCGCGTCCGCCGCCACCTCCGACCGCTGCACCCACCGCGACGCCACCGCCCCCTCGGGCCGCCCGTCCCCGTCCGCCCCGCCCGCGTCCGCCCCGGCGCCCTCCGCCACCCGGTCCCACCAGCGCGGCGGCAGCTCCCGCCGCAGCATCGCCCCGCCCGGCGTCCGCACCTCCACCGCACCGAACCGCGACACCACCACCAGCACCCGCTCCGAGACGATCCGCCAGCCGCCCTCCGTGTCCGGCTCCAGCACCACCCGCGGATCGACCGCCGGACACGGCCCGGCCAGCGCGTACGACGGCTCCGGCCCGGCCCCGTCCCACCCGCAGAACACCGCGCCGCCCGCCGCGACCCGCACCCGCAGCGACGACCGCGCGAAACGGATCACCCCGCCACCCGGCAACGGCTCCGCCCCCAGCGCCGTGCCCGGCACCCGCGCCCGCTCCGGCCCCCGCCGCGGCAGCGCCCGCGCATCCGCTCTGCTCCGGCGCCACGCCGCACGCACGGACCGCAGGCCCTGCGCCGGCCCGACCGCCCTGACCATCCGTACCGACCGCACCAGATCACGCCCGTCCATGCCGGTCAGCCTGCCACTGCCGACCCCTCCGGCGGGAACCGTTCAACTCCCGTTCACCTGCGCACGGCCGACCCGGCCACCTCGGGGCCCGGGCCGCGCGCTCCACTGGCCGGATCCTGCGCCCCCCTGGTGCACGAGTCGATCACGTGGCAAGGTCCAGGCAAGCCGGTCACGCGCGCCACCAGGGGACCCCACCAGGACGCGCGACCCACGCCCACGACGCGTACCTGCCAGGAGCCGCATCATGACCACCGCACCGCACTCCGCCGCCCAGCCTGCCCCGGAACCCCTCTGGCAGCCCGGCCCGGACCGGATCGCCGGCGCACAGGTCACCCGCTTCCACACCTGGGCCGCCACCCACCACGGCGCACCCGCCCCCATCCCCGGCGACCCCGCGGCCAGTTACGCCGCCCTGCACCGCTGGTCCGTCGACCAGCTCCCCACCTTCTGGCAGGCCGTCGCCGAATGGTTCGACGTCCGCTTCACCACCCCTTACGACACCGTCCTCGCCGACCGCACCATGCCCGGCGCCCGCTGGTTCCCCGGCGCCACCCTCAACTACGCCGAACACGCCCTGCGCACCGCCGAGGACCCCGCCCGCGCCGGCACCCCCGCCCTCCTCCACGTCGACGAACGCCAGGAACCCGCCCCCGTCACCTGGGCCGAACTCCGCAGCCAGGTCGGCTCCCTGGCCGCCGCCCTCCGCCGGCTCGGCGTCCGCCCCGGCGACCGCGTCAGCGGCTACCTCCCCAACATCCCGCAGGCCGTGACCGCACTCCTCGCCACCGCCGCGGTCGGCGCCGTCTGGACCTCCTGCGCCCCCGACTTCGGCGCCCGCAGCGTCCTGGACCGCTTCCAGCAGGTCGAACCGGTCGTCCTGTTCACCGTCGACGGCTACCGCTACGGCGGGAAGGAACACGACCGCCGCGCCACCGTCGCCGAACTCCGCGCCGAACTCCCCACCCTGCGCGCCGTCGTCCACGTCCCCCTCCTCGGCACCCCCGCCCCCGAAGGCGCCCTCGACTGGTCCGACCTGACCTCCGACGCCACCGACCCGGTCTTCGAGCAGGTCCCCTTCGACCACCCGCTGTGGGTCCTGTACTCCTCCGGCACCACCGGCCTCCCCAAGGCCATCGTCCAGTCCCAGGGCGGCATCCTCCTCGAACACCTCAAGCAGACCGGCCTGCACTGCGACCTCGGCCCCGACGACCGCTTCTTCTGGTACACCTCCACCGGCTGGATGATGTGGAACTTCCTCGTCGGCGGCCTCCTCGCCGGATCCACGATCGTCCTCTACGACGGCAGCCCCGGCCACCCCGACACCGCCGCCCAGTGGCAGGTCGCCGCCGCCACCCGCACCACGGTCTTCGGCACCTCCGCCGCCTACGTCATGGCCTGCCGCAAGGCCGGCCTGCACCCCGCCCGCGACCTCGACCTCTCCACCGTCACCTGCGTCGCCACCACCGGCTCCCCGCTCCCGCCCGACGGCTTCCGCTGGCTCCACGACACCTTCGCCGAGACCGGCACCGACCTGTGGACCGCCTCCGTCAGCGGCGGCACCGACGTCTGCAGCTGCTTCGCCGGCGCCGTCCCCACCCTCCCCGTCCACATCGGCGAACTCCAGGCCGCCTGTCTCGGCACCGACCTCCAGGCATGGGACCCCCAGGGCAAGCCGGTCGTCGACGAGGTCGGCGAACTCGTCGTCACCAAGCCCATGCCGTCCATGCCCACCCGCTTCTGGAACGACCCCGACGGCACCCGCTACCACGACAGCTACTTCGACATGTACCCCGGCGTCTGGCGGCACGGCGACTGGATCACCCTCACCTTCCGCGGCAGCGTCGTCATCCACGGCCGCTCCGACTCCACGCTCAACCGCCAGGGCGTCCGGATGGGCTCCGCCGACATCTACGAGGCCGTCGAACGCCTCCCCGAGATCCGCGAATCCCTCGTCATCGGCCTCGAACTCCCCGACGGCGGCTACTGGATGCCCCTGTTCGTCCACCTCGCCCCGGGCGCCACCCTGGACGACGCCCTCCGCGACCGCATCAAGCGGACCATCCGCGAACAGCTCTCCCCCCGCCACGTCCCCGACGAGATCATCGAGGCCCCCGGCGTCCCGCACACCCTCACCGGCAAGCGCATCGAGGTCCCCGTCAAGCGCCTGTTGGCCGGCACCCCCCTCGAAAAGGCCGTCAACCCCGGCTCCGTCGACAACCTCGAACTCCTCCGCTTCTACGAGCGGATCGCCGCCGACCGCGCCAAGTACCGCGCCATGTGAGAGCGGCCAAACCGGCGCCGGCGGCACCCCGCCCCGGCGCCGGCCACCCGCCGTTGTCAGACCCCCCGATTACTCTCGGTGACAGTCGTCGTCCGGCCAGTGACGCCGACCCGTCCGCCCGACCAGCACACACCGAGGGGGAGCCATGACACCCACCCGACCCACCCACCACCACCCCGCCCACCCGCTCCGCCGCGAACTCCCCAGCACCGCCGCCGTCCTCGCCGACGCCCGGGACTTCGCCGCCATGCGCCGCTACCGCACCTTCCCCTTCGACGACCACCGTGGCTACCTCCAGCAGCTGGAGACCCTGCTGCGCACCCTCGCCGAGCAAGGCGTGCACACCACCCTCTGCCTCTTCGACCCGGCCGCCTTCGCCCGCTACTGCGCCGAGCACGGCCTCGACCCGGACGCCCCGGCCAGCCGCAGCCGCTACACCGCCGCCGTCGCCGGCACCGGCGCCTCCCTCGCCTACGACGGCACCCCGCTGGAAGTCCTCCTCCCCGTACTCACCGAGGAAGCCGCCCGCCGCGCATCCTGCGACCGCGCCACCACCCTCCTCGCCCGCGCCGGCCGCTGCGCCACCTGCGGCGAGGACCTCGCGCACGCCGCCTTCACCCGCGCCACCGCCGCTCTCCACCACCTCCTCACGGCCCTGGGGGAGGGCACCCCCACCACCTCGTCTGCACCCTCCCCGACGCCACCGGCTCCCTCCGCGCCTATCTGCACGCCACCGCCACCCCCGACGGCACCCCGACCCACCTCCCCCCATCCGAAACCCTCGCCTTCTGCACGGTCCTCGCCGCCGCCCTGGCCCAACCCGCCACCGGCGCCCTGGTCTGCCGCACCTTCCCCGCCACCGAAGACCCCACCAGCCCCACCGACTCCGGCTCCGCCACCGACCCCGGTCCCGCCACCGTCCGCGGCTGGCGCCTCCGCGGCGCCTGGCCCGACCCCATCAGCGCCGCCGAGATCTTCGACGCCTACTGCACCGACCCCGAAACCGACGAACCCATCCCACCCGAACACCGCGTCGACTACGCCCCCGGCCTGCCCCTCCCACCCCCACCCGGCCCCCACTGCCACCCCTGACCCCCGCCGGCGCCGGCCCCACGCCCACGCGAAACGGCCGCCCCGCCACACAGGCGGGACGGCCGTCCCGAATCACCTCACACGGCGCCGCGCGCCACCCGGATCACTCCCCGGAGAGCACCGCCTGCGCGGCCGCCCGGGCATCCTCCGCGGTGTCCGTGGCCCGCGCCGCGGCAGCGGCCCGCTCGCACTGCGCCAGCGTGTGCTTGGCCAGCGTCGCCCGCACATACGGGATCGACGCCGCACCCATGGACAGGCTGGTGACACCCAGACCCGTCAGCACACACGCCAGCAGCGGATCGGAGGCCGCCTCACCACACACCCCGCAGCTCTTGCCCTCGGCCTTCGCGGCCTCGGCCGACACCGCCACCAGGTCCAGCAGTGCCGGCTGCCACGGGTCCTGCAGCCGCGACACCGCGCCCACCTGCCGGTCCGCGGCGAAGGTGTACTGCGCCAGGTCGTTGGTGCCCAGCGACAGGAACTCCACCTCCTGCAGGATCGACCGGGCCCGCAGCGCCGCCGACGGAATCTCCACCATCGCACCGAACTTCGCCCGCAGCCCGGCCTCCCGGCACGCGTCCGCGAACGCCCTGGCGTCGGTCCGGTCCGCCACCATCGGCGCCATGACCTCAAGGTAGACCGGCAGCCCCTCGACGGCCTTCGCCAGCGCCGACAACTGCGTCCGCAGCACCTCGGGATGATCGAGCAGCGTCCGCAGCCCCCGAACACCCAGCGCCGGGTTCGGCTCATCGGCCGGCGTCAGGAAGTCCAGCGGCTTGTCCGCCCCGGCGTCCAGTACGCGCACCACCACGCGCCCCTCCGGGAAGGCTTCCAGCACCTTCCGGTACGCCTCGACCTGCGTCTCCTCCGACGGCGCCCGCTTGCTGTCGTCCAGGAACAGGAACTCCGTACGGAACAGCCCGACGCCCTCCGCACCGGCCTCCACCGCCGCCGGCACATCCGCCGGCCCGCCGACGTTCGCCAGCAGCGGCACCTTGTGCCCGTCGGACGTGGCACCCGGACCGGACGCCGCAGCCAGCGCCGCCTTCCGCTCCTCGGCCGCCCTCGTCAGCGCCGCCTTCTTCTCCGTGCTCGGGTCGACGAACACCTCACCGGTGCTGCCGTCCACCGCGATCACGGTGCCCTCGACGAGCTCGCCCGCACCCGGCAGCGCCACCACGGCTGGCACGCCCAGCGCCCGCGCCAGAATCGCGCTGTGGCTGGTCGGCCCGCCCTCCTCGGTCACGAACCCGAGCACCAGCGCCGGGTCCAGCAGCGCCGTGTCGGCCGGCGCGAGATCCCGCGCAATCAGCACATACGGCTCGTCGCTGTCCGGCACACCCGGCATCGGCACGCCCAGCAGCCGCGCGACGATACGGTTCCGCACGTCGTCGAGATCGGCCACCCGGCCCGCGAGGTACTCGCCGGCCCCGGCCAGCAGCGCCCGGTACGCGGCGAACGCGTCGTACACCGCCCGCTCCGCCGTGCTGCCCACGGCGATCCGCCGCTCGACATCGGCCATCAGCTCGGGGTCCTGGGCCATCATGGCCTGCGCCTCCAGCACGTGCTGTGCCTCGCCGCCCGCCAGATTGCCCCGCGCGATCAAGTCGGCGGCCACAGCTTCCACGGCCTGGCGGGCGCGCCCCTGTTCGCGCTCCGCCTCCTCCGCCGGAATCTGCTTGGCCGGCGGCTCCAGCACCGCCGTCCCCATGTGCCGCACCTCGCCGATGGCCACGCCGTGGCTCACCCCGACGCCCCGCAGCGTTGTCTCCATGTCACCCGTCTCCGGTTGTTGCGGCGGGCCCGGCCGCCGCGGTGGATGTCGTACCTGCCGTCTCGCAACGGCAACCGGTTGCTCCTACTGCCAGGAGAAGAGCTCGTCGCCGGCCTTGATCTCGCCGTCCTCACGGACGTCGCCGAGCGAGTCCGCGGTCGCCTCCAGCGCGACGACGGGGCACACCGGCGACTTGCCGGCCTCCTCGACCGCCGCCGGGTTCCAGCGCACGACGGCCTGCCCGCGGGTGACGGTGTCGCCCTTGTTCACCAGCAGCTCGAAGCCCTCGCCGTTGAGCTGCACGGTGTCGATGCCGAGGTGCGTGAGCACGCCGTGTCCTTCGGCGTCCACGACGACGAACGCGTGCGGGTGCAGGGAGACGACCACGCCCTCCACGGGCGACACCGCCTCCGAGGGCTCACGGACCGGGTCGATGGCGGTGCCGGGGCCCACCATCGCGCCCGAGAAGACGGGGTCCGGCACGGCCGCCAGTCCGATGGCGCGTCCGGCAAGAGGGGACGTCACGGTGGTCATGGGAAACCTCCCAGGGGTGAAGATTCATCAGGCCGCCGTCACTACCTGTCCCGGACGGCGCACCGTTGAGAAGCGTAAGTCATAAGAACTGACGGTTCCGCATGACAGAGCCCAGTTGATCCGCCCTCCGGCGCTGAATCGATTTGCCTCGCCCACCGGGCCCCTGTACTGTCTTGGCTCTGCCCCGGACAGCCAGGAAGCGCGCAGCGCGACCGACTGAGTGGGCGGCACTCCTCAGAGTCATGATCCAGATTCTCGGATCACGCACTTCTGCATGCCTGCAGAAAAGCGCGGTTCGAAAAGCCGGAAAAGCCCTGATAGAGTGTGAAACACCGAAGGGAAGCGCCCGGCGGAAACCCGAAAGGGAATCCAAAGGAAGCGTCCGTTCCTTGAGAACTCAACAGCGTGCCAAAAGTCAACGCCAGATATGTTGATACCCCGTCTCCAACATCATGTTGGGACGAGGTTCCTTTGAAAGACCTTCCGACCTGTTCGGGAGGCACACACAGCGAGGACGCTGTGAACCGTGGGGATTATTCCTCCCGACGGTTCCGCTCTCGTGGTGTTTTACCCCGCAGTTTTTAATTAAACGCAGCCGGGGAAGCATTCACGGAGAGTTTGATCCTGGCTCAGGACGAACGCTGGCGGCGTGCTTAACACATGCAAGTCGAACGATGAACCGGCTTCGGTCGGGGATTAGTGGCGAACGGGTGAGTAACACGTGGGCAATCTGCCCTTCACTCTGGGACAAGCCCTGGAAACGGGGTCTAATACCGGATATGACGCGCGACCGCATGGTCTGTGCGTGGAAAGCTCCGGCGGTGAAGGATGAGCCCGCGGCCTATCAGCTTGTTGGTGAGGTAATGGCTCACCAAGGCGACGACGGGTAGCCGGCCTGAGAGGGCGACCGGCCACACTGGGACTGAGACACGGCCCAGACTCCTACGGGAGGCAGCAGTGGGGAATATTGCACAATGGGCGAAAGCCTGATGCAGCGACGCCGCGTGAGGGATGACGGCCTTCGGGTTGTAAACCTCTTTCAGCAGGGAAGAAGCGCAAGTGACGGTACCTGCAGAAGAAGCGCCGGCTAACTACGTGCCAGCAGCCGCGGTAATACGTAGGGCGCGAGCGTTGTCCGGAATTATTGGGCGTAAAGAGCTCGTAGGCGGCTTGTCGCGTCGGATGTGAAAGCCCGGGGCTTAACCCCGGGTCTGCATTCGATACGGGCAGGCTAGAGTTCGGTAGGGGAGATCGGAATTCCTGGTGTAGCGGTGAAATGCGCAGATATCAGGAGGAACACCGGTGGCGAAGGCGGATCTCTGGGCCGATACTGACGCTGAGGAGCGAAAGCGTGGGGAGCGAACAGGATTAGATACCCTGGTAGTCCACGCCGTAAACGTTGGGAACTAGGTGTGGGCGACATTCCACGTCGTCCGTGCCGCAGCTAACGCATTAAGTTCCCCGCCTGGGGAGTACGGCCGCAAGGCTAAAACTCAAAGGAATTGACGGGGGCCCGCACAAGCAGCGGAGCATGTGGCTTAATTCGACGCAACGCGAAGAACCTTACCAAGGCTTGACATACACCGGAAACGTCTGGAGACAGGCGCCCCCTTGTGGTCGGTGTACAGGTGGTGCATGGCTGTCGTCAGCTCGTGTCGTGAGATGTTGGGTTAAGTCCCGCAACGAGCGCAACCCTTGTTCTGTGTTGCCAGCATGCCTTTCGGGGTGATGGGGACTCACAGGAGACTGCCGGGGTCAACTCGGAGGAAGGTGGGGACGACGTCAAGTCATCATGCCCCTTATGTCTTGGGCTGCACACGTGCTACAATGGCCGGTACAATGAGCTGCGATACCGCGAGGTGGAGCGAATCTCAAAAAGCCGGTCTCAGTTCGGATTGGGGTCTGCAACTCGACCCCATGAAGTCGGAGTTGCTAGTAATCGCAGATCAGCATTGCTGCGGTGAATACGTTCCCGGGCCTTGTACACACCGCCCGTCACGTCACGAAAGTCGGTAACACCCGAAGCCGGTGGCCCAACCCCTTGTGGGAGGGAATCGTCGAAGGTGGGACTGGCGATTGGGACGAAGTCGTAACAAGGTAGCCGTACCGGAAGGTGCGGCTGGATCACCTCCTTTCTAAGGAGCACTTCTTACTCGGACTTGGTTCGGGTCAGAGGCCAGTACATCAGCGAGTGTCTGATGCTGGTTGCTCATGGGTGGAACGTTGACTACTCGGCACGATTGGTGTGAGGACTGTTAGTACTGCTTCGGCGTGGAACGCAGGGTCTCAGCTGGTCGGGTCGGGCACGCTGTTGGGTGTCTGAGGGTACGGACTTGAGTCTGGACCTTCGCGATGCCGGCCCCGGTGAAGGACCCTTGAAGGGTGTGTGACGGGTGGCTGGTCGTTGCTTGAGAACTGCACAGTGGACGCGAGCATCTGTGGCCAAGTTTTTAAGGGCGCACGGTGGATGCCTTGGCACCAGGAACCGATGAAGGACGTGGGAGGCCGCGATAGGCCCCGGGGAGCTGTCAACCGAGCTTTGATCCGGGGGTGTCCGAATGGGGAAACCCGGCAGTCGTCATGGGCTGTCACCCGCTGCTGAACACATAGGCAGTGTGGAGGGAACGCGGGGAAGTGAAACATCTCAGTACCCGCAGGAAGAGAAAACAACCGTGATTCCGGGAGTAGTGGCGAGCGAAACTGGATGAGGCCAAACCGTATTGGTGTGATACCCGGCAGGGGTTGCCAGTGCGGGGTTGTGGGATCTCTTTTCTGCAGTCTGCCGGCTGTGGGACGAGTCAGAAACCGTTGATGTAGGCGAAGGACATGCGAAAGGTCCGGCGTAGAGGGTAAGACCCCCGTAGCTGAAACGTCAGCGGCTCGTTTGAGAGACACCCAAGTAGCACGGGGCCCGAGAAATCCCGTGTGAATCTGGCGGGACCACCCGTTAAGCCTAAATATTCCCTGGTGACCGATAGCGGATAGTACCGTGAGGGAATGGTGAAAAGTACCGCGGGAGCGGAGTGAAATAGTACCTGAAACCGTGTGCCTACAAGCCGTGGGAGCGTCGCGTTGAGTCTTTGGCTCAACGTCGTGACTGCGTGCCTTTTGAAGAATGAGCCTGCGAGTTAGCGGTGTGTAGCGAGGTTAACCCGTGTGGGGAAGCCGTAGCGAAAGCGAGTCCGAAGAGGGCGATTTGAGTTGCACGCTCTAGACCCGAAGCGGAGTGATCTAGCCATGGGCAGGTTGAAGCGGAGGTAAGACTTCGTGGAGGACCGAACCCACCAGGGTTGAAAACCTGGGGGATGACCTGTGGTTAGGGGTGAAAGGCCAATCAAACTCCGTGATAGCTGGTTCTCCCCGAAATGCATTTAGGTGCAGCGTCGTGTGTTTCTTGCCGGAGGTAGAGCACTGGATAGGCGATGGGCCCTACCGGGTTACTGACCTTAGCCAAACTCCGAATGCCGGTAAGTGAGAGCGCGGCAGTGAGACTGTGGGGGATAAGCTCCATGGTCGAGAGGGAAACAGCCCAGAGCATCGACTAAGGCCCCTAAGCGTGTGCTAAGTGGGAAAGGATGTGGAGTCGCAGAGACAACCAGGAGGTTGGCTTAGAAGCAGCCATCCTTGAAAGAGTGCGTAATAGCTCACTGGTCAAGTGATTCCGCGCCGACAATGTAGCGGGGCTCAAGTACACCGCCGAAGTCGTGTCATTGCGGTATTACCCCTAACGGGGATCGTGATGGGTAGGGGAGCGTCGTGTGCCGGGTGAAGCAGCCGTGGAAGCGAGTTGTGGACGGTTCACGAGTGAGAATGCAGGCATGAGTAGCGATACAAGAGTGGGAAACTCTTGCGCCGATTGACTAAGGGTTCCTGGGTCAAGCTGATCTGCCCAGGGTAAGTCGGGACCTAAGGCGAGGCCGACAGGCGTAGTCGATGGACAACCGGTTGATATTCCGGTACCCGCTTTGAAGCGCCCAGTACTGAATCAGGCGATGCTAAGTCCGTGAAGCCGCCCTGAGCTCTTCGGAGTGTAGGGGAGTGGTGGAGCCGACGGACCAGACTTGTAGTAGGTAAGCGATGGGGTGACGCAGGAAGGTAGTCCAGCCCGGGCGGTGGTTGTCCCGGGGTAAGGGTGTAGGCCGTGTGGTAGGTAAATCCGTCACACGTTGAGGCTGAGACCTGATGCCGAGCCGATTGTGGTGAAGTGGATGATCCTATGCTGTCGAGAAAAGCCTCTAGTGAGTTTCAAGGCGGCCCGTACCCTAAACCGACTCAGGTGGTCAGGTAGAGAATACCGAGGCGTTCGGGTGAACTATGGTTAAGGAACTCGGCAAAATGCCCCCGTAACTTCGGGAGAAGGGGGGCCATTTCCGGTGATCACTCTTGCAGTGTGAGCTGGGGGTGGCCGCAGAGACCAGCGAGAAGCGACTGTTTACTAAAAACACAGGTCCGTGCGAAGCCGTAAGGCGATGTATACGGACTGACGCCTGCCCGGTGCTGGAACGTTAAGGGGACCGGTTAGCTCCATTTCGGTGGGGCGAAGCTGAGAACTTAAGCGCCAGTAAACGGCGGTGGTAACTATAACCATCCTAAGGTAGCGAAATTCCTTGTCGGGTAAGTTCCGACCTGCACGAATGGCGTAACGACTTCTCGACTGTCTCAACCATAGGCCCGGTGAAATTGCATTACGAGTAAAGATGCTCGTTTCGCGCAGCAGGACGGAAAGACCCCGGGACCTTTACTATAGCTTGATATTGGTGTTCGGTTCGGCTTGTGTAGGATAGGTGGGAGACTGTGAAGCGCCAACGCCAGTTGGTGTGGAGTCGTTGTTGAAATACCACTCTGGTCGTGCTGGATGTCTAACCTGGGTCCGTGATCCGGATCAGGGACAGTGTCTGGTGGGTAGTTTAACTGGGGCGGTTGCCTCCTAAAGGGTAACGGAGGCGCCCAAAGGTTCCCTCAGCCTGGTTGGTAATCAGGTGTTGAGTGTAAGTGCACAAGGGAGCTTGACTGTGAGACTGACGGGTCGAGCAGGTACGAAAGTAGGGACTAGTGATCCGGCGGTGGCTTGTGGAAGCGCCGTCGCTCAACGGATAAAAGGTACCCCGGGGATAACAGGCTGATCTTCCCCAAGAGTCCATATCGACGGGATGGTTTGGCACCTCGATGTCGGCTCGTCGCATCCTGGGGCTGGAGTCGGTCCCAAGGGTTGGGCTGTTCGCCCATTAAAGCGGTACGCGAGCTGGGTTTAGAACGTCGTGAGACAGTTCGGTCCCTATCCGCTGTGCGCGTAGGAGTCTTGAGAAGGGCTGTCCCTAGTACGAGAGGACCGGGACGGACGGACCTCTGGTGTGCCAGTTGTTCTGCCAAGGGCATGGCTGGTTGGCTACGTTCGGAAAGGATAACCGCTGAAAGCATCTAAGCGGGAAGCCTGCTTCGAGATGAGGGCTCCCTCCCACTTGATGGGGTAAGGCTCCCAGTAGATGACTGGGTTGATAGGCCAGATATGGAAGACCGGTAACGGTTGGAGTTGACTGGTACTAATAGGCCGAGGGCTTGTCCTCAGTTGCTCGCGTCCACTGTGTTGGTTCTGAAGCCACGAACAGACCAACGGTTGTTCTAAGTTTCATAGTGTTTCGGTGGTTATAGCGTTAGGGAAACGCCCGGTTACATTCCGAACCCGGAAGCTAAGCCTTTCAGCGCCGATGGTACTGCAGGGGGGACCCTGTGGGAGAGTAGGACGCCGCCGAACTCATCGTAAAAGAAAGCCCCGTCGGGAACCTCGGTTCCTGGCGGGGCCTTCTTGCGTTGCGATGCGGGGACCCGTGGCGCGGCTGTGCCGGCGGGCCAGGTAAAGTCGGAGACATCATCGGCATATTTTTCCCACAGGAGGCTTCCGCGTGGAGGTCCAGGAGACGCGGATCCAGACAGATCGCGTCCTCACCATCCCGAATATTCTGAGCATGGCGCGCCTGGTCGGCGTGCCGCTGTTCCTGTGGCTGATCCTCTGGCCGAAATTCGGCGGCCCGTACGCCGATGGCTGGGCGCTGCTCGTTCTCGCGCTGAGCGGGGTCAGCGATTACCTCGACGGCAAGCTGGCCCGGCGCTGGAACCAGATCAGCAGCCTGGGCCGGATCCTCGACCCGGCCGCTGACCGCCTGTACATCCTCTCCACCCTCGTCGGCCTGACCTGGCGTGAGATCCTCCCGGTCTGGCTCACCGCGGCGCTGCTCGCCCGCGAGCTGATGTTGCTGATCGCGGTCGGCATCCTCGGACGCCACGGATACGGGCCTCCCCAGGTGAACTTCCTCGGCAAAGCGGCTACGTTCAACTTGATGTATGCCTTCCCGTTGCTGCTGCTCAGTGACGGACCTGACTGGCTTCACACACTCGCTGCCATTTTCGGATGGGCGTTCGCCGGGTGGGGTACGGCGCTGTACTGGTGGGCAGGGATCCTCTACGTGGTACAGGTCCGCCGGATCATCAGGGCGGACACCACGGCCGACTGAGCTCGCCGAATCGGCAGATCGTGCCAAGGCCCAGCGCCCGTGCGGGGGAGAAAAGCGGGCGCTCTGGACAAGTGAAGTCGGCAAGACCGTCGTCTCTTCGAGGAGGACGCTTCCGACATGAAGGCCGTTGTGATGGCCGGTGGCGAAGGAACACGCCTTCGCCCCATGACGTCCAGCATGCCCAAGCCGCTGCTCCCGGTGGCCAACCGGCCGATCATGGAGCATGTACTGCGGCTGTTGAAAAGGCATGGTCTCAGCGAGACCGTCGTGACCGTGCAATTCCTGGCCTCGCTCGTCCGGAACTATTTCGGTGACGGCGAAGAGTTGGGAATGGAGCTCACCTACGCCAATGAGGAAAAGCCACTCGGCACCGCCGGGAGCGTGAAGAACGCCGAAGAGGCCCTCAGAGACGATGCCTTCCTGGTCATCTCCGGTGACGCTCTCACCGACTTCGACCTCACCGATCTCATCCGCTTCCACAAGGAAAAGGGCGCCCTCGTCACCGTATGCCTGACGAGGGTGCCCAATCCGTTGGAATTCGGCATCACCATCGTCGACGAGGGCGGCCGGGTCGAGCGTTTCCTGGAGAAGCCCACCTGGGGGCAGGTCTTCTCGGATACTGTGAACACCGGTATCTACGTGATGGAGCCGGAGGTCTTCGACTACGTCGCGGCCGATGTTCCGGTGGACTGGTCCGGGGACGTCTTTCCGCAGTTGATGAAGGACGGCAAGCCCATCTACGGCTATGTCGCCGAGGGTTACTGGGAGGACGTCGGCACACACGAAAGCTATGTGAAGGCCCAGGCCGACGTGCTGGAGGGCAAGGTCGACGTCGATATCGACGGCTTCGAGATCTCGCCGGGTGTATGGGTCGCCGAAGGCGCCGAGGTGCACCCGGACGCGGTGCTGCGCGGGCCGTTGTACATCGGCGACTACGCCAAGGTCGAGGCGGATGTGGAGATCCGGGAGCACACCGTCGTCGGCTCCAACGTCGTGGTGAAGAGCGGTGCGTTCCTGCACCGGGCGGTGGTGCACGACAACGTCTATATCGGGCAGCAGAGCAATCTGCGCGGCTGTGTGATCGGCAAGAACACCGACATCATGCGGGCGGCGCGGATCGAGGACGGCGCGGTCATCGGCGACGAGTGCCTGATCGGTGAGGAGTCGATCGTCCAGGGCAATGTGCGGGTCTATCCCTTCAAGACGATCGAGGCCGGTGCGTTCGTCAACACCTCCGTCATCTGGGAGTCGCGTGGCCAGGCGCACCTGTTCGGGGCGCGTGGGGTGTCGGGAATCCTCAACGTCGAGATCACTCCGGAACTCGCGGTGCGGCTCGCCGGTGCGTATGCCACCACGCTGAAGAAGGGGGCCACGGTCACCACGGCGCGCGACCACTCGCGCGGTGCTCGGGCCCTGAAGCGGGCGGTGATCTCCGCGCTCCAGGCGAGTGCCATCGACGTCCGCGACCTGGAGAACGTACCGCTGCCCGTCGCCCGGCAGCAGACCGCCCGGGGCAGCGCCGGCGGGATCATGGTCCGGACCACGCCAGGGGTGCCGGACTCCGTCGACATCATGTTCTTCGACGAGCGTGGCGCGGACCTCTCGCAGGCCGGTCAGCGCAAGCTCGACCGCGTCTATGCCCGGCAGGAGTACCGGCGGGCCTTCCCCGGCGAGATCGGCGATCTCCACTTCCCGTCCAGTGTCTTCGACTCCTATACGGGAGCGATGCTGCGGGCCGTGGACACCACCGGCATCAGCGACTCCGGTCTCAAGGTCGTCGTGGATGCGTCGAACGGGAGCGCCGGTCTGGTGCTGCCCAGCCTCCTGGGCCGGCTCGGCGTCGACTCGCTGACCATCAACCCCGGTCTGGACGAGGCCCGGCCGACCGAGACCGCCGACGCCCGGCGCGCCGGCCTGGTCCGGCTCGGCGAGATGGTGGCGTCGGCCCGGGCCGCGTTCGGCGTGCGGTTCGACCCCGTCGGCGAGCGGCTCTCCTTGGTGGACGAGCGTGGCCGGATCATCGAGGACGACCGGGCGCTGCTGGTGATGCTGGACCTCGTCGCGGCCGAGCGGCGCAGCGGCCGGGTGGCGCTGCCGGTGACCACGACCCGGATCGCCGAGCAGGTGGCGGCGTACCACGGCACGCAGGTCGAGTGGACGACCACGTCTCCGGACGATCTGACCCGGGTGGGGCGGTCGGACGGCACGGTGTTCGGCGGCGACGGCCTGGGCGGCTTCATCATCCCGGAGTTCAGCAGCGTCTTCGACGGCGCGGCCGCGTTCGTCCGGCTGATCGGCCTGGTGGCCCGTACGCAGCTCACGCTCAGCCAGATCGACGCGCGGATCCCGCGGGCGCACGTCCAGCGGCGGGACCTGGCGACGCCGTGGGCGGTCAAGGGCCTGGTGATGCGGCACGTCGTGGAGGCCGCCGGCGACCGCGATGTGGACACCACCGACGGCGTGCGGATCGTGGAGGCCGACGGGCGATGGGTGCTGGTGCTGCCCGATCCGGCCGAGGCGGTCACGCATCTGTGGGCGGAGGGCCCGGACGACGCCTCTGCCCAGCAGCTGCTGGACGAGTGGGCGGCCGTGGTGGACAGCGCCGGCCGCTGACCGGCGGCCCCGCCGGCGCGCCGCCCGATGGGCGCGCCGGTGGGGCCATTGGGAGGCCGCGTCGCCGACATGGGACGATGTGCGGCATGTCGCAGCAGCGCCCCGTTCGGAGCAACCCCCACCCCTCGGCCGCGCGCCCGGATGCTTCGATGTCGCTGCTGACCAACGTGATGGACCACAGCCTCGACGACGGGTACGCGGAGGCCGCCGCGCGGAAGTCCGCGGCCGGCGTCGGTGGTCTGCCGCGCACGCTCCGGGCGAAGTTGGGTCTGGCGGCGGGTCTGGTGCTGGCGGCGCTGGTGGTGACCGTGGGGGCGGCGCAGGCGCGGGTGTCGGCGCCCACACTTGCCAAGGAGCGCGAGGAGCTGATCCACCGCATCCAGAAGGGCACCGCCGAGGCCGACACCCAGCAGCAGCGGGTGGACGCGGCCCGGGACGCGGTGGACCGGATACAGCGCGAGGCACTGAAGCAGCACGGTGACGGCAAGGCCGACCTGCTGGCGCTGCTGGCCGGTTCGACCCAGGTGACCGGGCCGGGCGTGAAGCTCGTCGTGGACGACGCCAAGGGGGCGGCGGCCGGCACCGGGGGGCCGCGCGAGAGCAGCGACTTCTCGGACACCGGGCGGGTGCGCGACCGTGACCTGCAGCGCGTGGTCAACGGCCTGTGGCAGTCCGGTGCGGAGGCCATCTCCGTCAATGGGCAGCGGCTTACGTCCCTCTCGGCGATCAGGGCGGCGGGAGACGCCATACTGGTCGACAACAAGCCACTGGTGCCGCCTTATACGGTGCTGGCGGTGGGGGACGGGCAGCGGTTGAGCACCGAGTTCCAGGACAGCGCCGACGGCCAGTATCTGCACGTGCTGCAGGAGAACTACGGCGTACGCGCCAGGATTTCCGTGGAGAGCGAGGTCACGCTGCCCCCCGCGCCCAGTTTGACCGTACGTACCGCAAAGCCGAAGGCCGGTGCCGCGAAGGCGGACGGCGCCGACACAGGGAAGGGCACATCGTGATCGCCGTACTGGGCCTCATCGTGGGAGTCGTGGTCGGAATCGTCGTCCGACCCGTGGTGCCGACGGTGGTCGAGCCCTACTTGCCGATCGCTGTCGTCGCCGCGCTGGACGCCGTGTTCGGTGGTCTGCGGGCGATGCTGGACGGCATCTTCGACGACAAGGTCTTCGTCGTCTCCTTCCTGTCGAACGTCGTGGTCGCCGCCCTGATCGTCTTCCTCGGCGACAAGCTGGGCGTCGGCGCCCAACTCTCCACCGGTGTCGTGGTGGTGCTCGGTATCCGCATCTTCTCCAACGCTGCCGCGATCCGCCGGCACGTCTTCCGGGCGTGAGGCCGATGGCAGCGGACGGGACCCCGGAGCCGGAGCGCACCCCGGACGAGCGGCCGGAATCCGGTCCGGCGCGGGAAGCCGGCGCGGATCACCCCGCGGGGCGGCGGCCGATGCCGCCGGAGACGCCTCGCCGACCCGCACAGGCGGAGCAGCGCGCCGGAGGCCCGGAGGCGGAACGCAAGGAGCAGGAAGCGGGACAGAAGCGGACCGAATCGGCGGTTGGTGAGGGTTCGGGCGTGACGGCGGACGAGGAGTCGGCGGCGCCGGCTCCGATGACCGGTCGGCAGCGGCTGCGGGCCAGTCTGTGGCCGCCGCGGCTGACGCGGGCTCAACTGATCGTCGCGTTGCTCCTGTTCATTCTCGGCCTCGGCCTCGCGATTCAGGTACGTTCCACAAGTGACAGCAGTGCGCTGCGGGGTGCGCGCCAAGAGGACTTGGTGCGCATTCTGGACGAACTGGACAACCGCTCCCAGCGGTTGACGGTTGAGCAGCGGCGCCTGGAGGGACAGAAGGCCGAGTTGGAGAACAGCTCGGACCAAGCCGAGGAGGCCCGGAAGCAGACCGTGGAGAAGGAACAGCAGCTGGGCGTGCTGGCCGGTACCGTCGCGGCGCAAGGCCCCGGCATCAACCTGACCATCGACGACCCCCACCACTCCGTGGAGGCGGACAAACTGCTGGACACCATCCAGGAACTGCGGGCGGCCGGAGCCGAGGCGATCCAGGTGAACGACGTGCGCGTGGTCGCGAACACCTCCCTCTCGGATCTCCGGGGCGGGGTGCGGATCGACGGCAAGCGCGTCACGCAGCCGTACCGCTTCAAGGTCATCGGGAAGCCGGAGGACCTGGAGCCGGCGCTCAACATCCCTGGCGGAGTGGTCCAGACACTGGAAAAGGAGCAGGCCAAGGTGTCTGTGGCCCGTGAAGAGAAGATCATCGTGGATGCCTTGCGACAGGCGAAGCGGCCTGACTACGCTCGGTCGTCATCCCAGTGAGGCGTCTACGTATGGTGATGGCCCGGCGAGGGCATGAGGTAGCGGGGGGTCGACGCACCGTGCGTGTGGTGTGTGGTGGAAACTGTCTGAAGGCCACGGACGTTCACAGGATGTCCGGATCGGCCGGTGTGTGCATCGAGGGTTCGTCCTGCCCCACGGGCGGGTCTGTGTCGTACAAGGGGAATCGCCCGTGAAGTTGTTTGGAAAGCTGTTCGGCAAGAGCGCGCGCAAGGAAGGCGACGGCGGCTCCGCACGGCACCGTGCGCCGCGCCGGCCGGAGGAGGACGCCGCGGCCGGTGACCGTCCGCTGTTCCGTGATGAGGTCGGCGGTCCGTCCGGGGGGCATGGCGCGGGTTCTGTTGACCCCTCCGGTGCCGGCCGCATAGGTTCCCAGGAACCATCAGCCGCACACACGGGTGGAGGGTCGACCTTGCCGGTTTGTACGAGGTGCGGGCACCGGAACGCCGAGGCGAGCCGGTTCTGCTCCAACTGCGGCGCGCCGCTGCGCGCGGGCGCCCAGCCCGAGCGGGCCTCCGAGACGACCTCGACGATCTCCATCTCGGGGATCGAGGCGTACGACGCGGAGACCACCGGGCAGAACCTGTCGCCGGCTCTCTCCCCGGAGGCCCAGGCGGCCGTCGACGCCCTTCCGCTGGGCTCGGCCCTGCTGGTCGTCCGCCGGGGCCCGAACGCCGGCAGCCGCTTCCTCCTGGACGGCGAGCTGACGACGGCGGGCCGGCACCCGCAGGGCGACATCTTCCTCGACGACGTGACGGTCTCCCGCAGCCACGTGGAGTTCCGCCGCGGTGCGGACGGCCGCTTCACGGTCACCGACGTCGGCAGCCTGAACGGCACCTACGTCAACCGCGAGCCGATCGACTCCGTCGTCCTCTCCAATGGCGACGAGGTACAGATCGGCAAGTACCGGATGGTCTTCTACGCCAGCCAGCGAGGCGTCGGCATCTGACCGCCAGGGAAGGCATATGCGCCATACACCGACAGGTGGTGCCGGCTCGTCCGGCACCACCTCCTCGGACCGCAAACCGATGAGCATCGGCACGGTGCTCGGGGTGCTGCGCGAGGAGTTCCCCGAGGTCACCGTCTCCAAGATCCGGTTCCTGGAGGCCGAGGGGCTGATCGAGCCGCAGCGCACGCCTTCCGGCTACCGCAAGTTCACCGCCGAGGACGTCGAACGGCTGGCGAGCGTGCTGCGGATGCAGCGGGACCACTACCTCCCCCTGAAGGTCATCAGGGACCACCTCGACGCCCTGGAGCGTGGTGAGCAGGTCTCGTTGCCGGCTCCGGCGGCACCCTCGGGGGACTTCGTCGAGGGCGTGTCCGAGGTGGACGGGGAGCGCCCGACGGCCTCCCGGATCGGCCGGGCGGAGCTGCTGGCGGCCGCCGAGGTCGACGAGGCGGCGCTCGCCGAATGGGAGTCGTACGGACTCATCGTCCCCCATGAGGACGGGGGATACGACATCGAAGCGGTGGCCGTCGCCAAACTCGTGGCGGACCTCGGCGGTTTCGGACTGGAGCCGCGGCACCTGCGGGCCGTGAAGGCGGCCGCGGAGCGCGAGGCGGGGCTGGTCGAACAGGTCGTTGCACCCCTTCGGCGGCACCGGAACCCACAGACCCGGGCCCATGCCGAGGCCACCGCCAGGGAGCTGGCCACGCTGTCGGTGCGGCTGCA
This sequence comes from Streptomyces sp. S186, assembly GCF_051603415.1. Lineage (NCBI taxonomy): Bacteria > Bacillati > Actinomycetota > Actinomycetes > Kitasatosporales > Streptomycetaceae > Streptomyces > Streptomyces sp. S186. The sequence continues at coordinate 7,048,524 of NZ_CP193932.1, forward strand.
CGCCGCCCTGCTGCAGAGCGCCCTGCGGGTCCGGGTGCCGTGACCAAACGAGTGCCCGACTACCCAAACCGACCGAGCACGGCCTAGGGTTGCTGTGTGAACGAGCTCGACGTCGTGGGTGTCCGGGTGGAGATGCCTTCCAGCCAACCGATCGTGCTGCTGCGGGAGGTGGGAGGCGACCGCTACCTGCCCATTTGGATCGGGCCGGGCGAGGCCACCGCCATCGCGTTCGCCCAGCAGGGCATGGTCCCCGCCAGGCCGCTGACGCATGACCTCTTCAAGGACGTGCTGGAGGCCGTGGGGCAGGAGCTGACGCAGGTCAGGATCACGGATCTGCGCGAAGGGGTCTTCTACGCCGAGCTGGTCTTCGCCAGCGGCGTCGAGGTCAGTGCCCGGCCGTCCGACGCGATAGCGCTGGCGCTGCGCACCGGGACCCCGATTTTCGGTACCGACGGTGTGCTGGACGACGCGGGGATCGCCATTCCGGACGAGCAGGAGGACGAGGTGGAGAAGTTCCGCGAGTTCCTCGACCAGATCTCGCCGGAGGACTTCGGCACCAACCAGTGATCGGCCAGGCCACCCACCTGTTTCCGGCCAACCTGTGACCCCTTCCCCGCGACAAGTCACGAGAAACCACTCGTAGGGTGATTATCACTCGGCGTGGCGAGCGCGGCGATCGTTGACGCACCCCGGGTGACTGCATACCGTCGATATGGCAGGTCCCGTCCGGGACGTGGAGGACGGAGGGCGGCGTGGCAATCACCGGCGACGGTACGGCGGCGGAAGGGGCATTGCCGCTCCACAGGGGCGCGGCGGCCAACCGCAGCCCGGTACAGGCCGCTGCGATGTCGGGGGAGCGCGAGCCGGAGAGCATCGGCTACCGCGGACCGACCGCCTGTGCGGCGGCGGGCATCACCTACCGACAGCTGGACTACTGGGCACGCACCGGGCTCGTGGAGCCCAGCATCCGGCCGGCCTACGGGTCCGGCACCCAGCGGCTCTACAGCTTCCGGGACGTCGTCGTCCTGAAGATCGTCAAGCGGCTGCTGGACACCGGGGTGTCGCTGCAGAACATCCGCACCGCCGTCCAGCACCTGCGGGCGCGGGGCCTGGCCGATCTGACCCGGATGACGCTGATGAGCGACGGCGCGACCGTCTACGAGTGCACTTCGCCCGACCAGGTCGTGGATCTGCTCCAGGGGGGCCAGGGGGTCTTCGGCATCGCCGTGGGCGTGGTGTGGCGGGACGTGGAGGGCTCGCTGTCACAGCTCCACGGGGAGCGGGTGGACACCGGCGAGACGCTGATCGGGAAGAACCCGCACGACGAGCTGGCGCGGCGGCGCAACCGGGCCGGCTGACGGTCGTCGGGCGGTTCCCGGCCCGGGATCGGGCCGATTGTCAGTGGTGTGCGGCAGCATCAGTGGTGTGAGACGTGCGCCGACGATCCTGCATCTGGACATGGATGCGTTCTACGCGGCCGCCGAGCAGGCGGCCAAGCCGAGCCTGCGGGGAAAGCCCGTGGTCGTCGGCGGGATCGGGCCGCGCGGTGTGGTCGCCACCGCGTCGTACGAAGCGCGGGTCTTCGGGGTGCGTTCGGCGATGCCGACGGCGCAGGCGCGCCGGCTGTGCCCCAACGCCGCTTATCTCAGTCCCCGGTTCACGCTGTACCGCCAAGTGAGTGATGCGGTCATGGAGCTGCTGCGGGCGCTCTCACCGCTCGTGGAGCCACTGAGTCTGGACGAGGCCTTCGTCGATCTGGAGGCGGGCGGGGTGCCGGCGGAGACGGCCGCGGCGCGGGCCGTGGGGGAGCAGCTGCGGCGGGACATCAGGGCGGTCACCGGGCTGACGGGGTCGGTGGGGCTGGCCGGCGCCAAGATGCTCGCCAAGATCGCGTCCGAGGCGGCGAAACCGGACGGTCTGGTGGTGATCGAGCCGGGTACCGAGCGGGAGCTGCTGGGACCGATGCCGGTGCGGACGCTGCCCGGGGTCGGGCCGGCGACGGCCGAGGCGCTGCGCCGGGCCGGGATCCACACCGTCGCGGAGACCGCGGAAGCCGGCGAGGCAGAGCTGGTGCGGCTGCTGGGCAGGGCGCACGGCACCGGACTGTACGCGATGGCGCTGGGCCAGGACGAGCGGCCGGTGGTGGCAGAGCGGGACGCGAAGTCGGTGTCGGTGGAGGACACCTTCGAGGTCGATCTCACCGACCGGACGCGGGTGCGGATCGAGGTGCTGCGGCTGGCCGACCGCTGTGTCCAGCGGCTGCGGGCGGCCGGGCGGTCCGGGCGCACGGTGGTGATCAAGGTGCGCAACTACGACTTCTCCACGCTGACCAGGTCCGAGACGTTGCGCGGGCCCACCGACGATCCGGCCGTCATCAGGGAGGCCGCCGTGCGGCTGCTGGAGACCGTGGACACCACGGGCGGGGTCCGCCTCCTGGGCGTGGGGGTGAGCGGGCTGGCCGACTTCACACAGGAGGACCTCTTCGCCCAGATCGCCACGGAGCGGGAGACGGAGGAGGCGGGTGGGGTGGCGGAGCCGGAGGAGGAGGCGGGGGAGACCGAGGCCGCCGTCGAGCTGCCCCGGCGCTGGTATCCGGGGCTGGACGTGGTCCACGAGGAGTTCGGCGCCGGATGGGTGCAGGGCAGTGGCGTGGGGCGGGTGACCGTACGGTTCGAGACGCCGTGGTCCGCACCGGGGCGGGTGCGGACCTTCGTCGTCGACGATCCGGCGCTGCGGCCGGGCGAGCCGCTGTCGCTGCTGGGCGGGCCGGATCAGTCGTCCGCGCCGGCGATCCGCCCGAAGTCCGTGTCGGCGGACGGCGCGGCGGATTCCGCGGCCGGTGCGGAGATATCCAGGCGGTAGTGGTGGTAGAGCTGGAGCTCCTGCTCGGGGGAGAGGTGCCGGCCGACGCCGAAATCCGGGGCATCCTTGATCAGCTTGCGGTCATAGGGGATGTGCAGGCTGTCGCCGACCATCTTGCTCGGCTCCAGGGGGACGAACGCATCCCTGCTGAAGAGGCCGGTGCGGACGGCCGCCCACTCCGGTTCGCCCGTCGCGTCGTCGAGGTAGACCTCGTCGACGGTCCCTATTTTCGCGCCGTTCCGGTCGAACGCTTTGCGGCCGATGAGGCTCCGGGGATCGATATCGGCTTGCACGGTCCCTCCAATTGGTCGCAACTGCCTTGTGACAACTACGAAACGGCACATTTCCTGCCCCGGCCACTCGAAGGATCGTTTCGGCGGGGCGCTGGTAGGCTGGCGAATGGCCGTCGACCCCATGCGGGAGAGTCCTTTGTCGTTCGCGACCAGGGCGCCGAAGGAGCAAATCCTCCCCGGAATCTCTCAGGCACACGTACCGCATGGACGAGGTCACTCTGGAAAGCAGGGCGGGCCACGGACAGGCACCATGCCGGGACCCCTCCTCACCGACGGTGAAAGCCGGACCGCGGTCGCGGGCCGGTGAAGCTCTCAGGTTGAGATGACAGAGGGGGAGGCCGTCCGGGCACCAGCGCCGTGGTGCCCCTCGTAGGTCGCACTGACCAGGAGGCCCCCGCAGATGACCACCCACCGCATCTCGCTGACCGAGCTGGAGCGCGGCATCCCGTTCGAGGACCGGCACATCGGTCCCGACGCCGAGGCCCAGGCCAAGATGCTCGCGCAGGTCGGCTTCGGATCACTGGACGAGCTCACCGCCACCGCCGTCCCCGACGTGATCAAGAGCGCCGAGGCGCTGGGCCTGCCGCAGGGCCGCACCGAGGCCGAGGTCCTGGCGGAGCTGCGCGCACTCGCCGACCGCAACCAGGTCCTGTCGTCCATGATCGGGCTCGGCTACTACGGCACCTTCACACCGCCGGTGATCCTGCGCAACGTCATGGAGAACCCGTCCTGGTACACGGCCTACACGCCCTACCAGCCGGAGATCTCGCAGGGCCGCCTGGAGGCGCTGCTGAACTTCCAGACCGTCGTCGCCGACCTGACCGGACTGCCCACCTCCGGCGCTTCCCTCCTGGACGAGGGCACCGCCGCCGCCGAGGCCATGGCGCTCTCCCGCCGGGTCGGCAAGGTCAAGCAGGGCGTCTTCCTGGTCGACGCCGACTGCCTGCCGCAGACCATCGCCGTCCTTGAGACCCGCGCCGAACCGACCGGTGTGGAGGTCGTGGTCGCCGACCTCGCCGACGGCATCCCGGACGAGGTCGCCGAGCGCGGCGTCTTCGGTGTGCTGCTCCAGTACCCGGGCGCCTCCGGAGCCGTGCGCGACCCGCGGGCCCTCATCGAGCGGGCCCACGAGCTGGGCGCGATCGTCACGATCGCCGCCGACCTGCTGGCGCTGACCCTGCTCACCTCGCCCGGCGAGCTCGGCGCCGACATCGCGGTCGGCACCAGCCAGCGCTTCGGCGTCCCGATGGGCTTCGGCGGCCCGCACGCCGGCTACATGGCCGTCCGCGAGCAGTACGCCCGCAGCCTGCCCGGCCGCCTGGTCGGTGTCTCCGTCGACGCCGACGGCAACAAGGCGTACCGCCTCGCGCTGCAGACCCGCGAACAGCACATCCGCCGCGAGAAGGCCACCAGCAACATCTGCACCGCGCAGGTGCTGCTCGCCGTGATGGCCGGCATGTACGCCGTCTACCACGGCCCCGAGGGGCTGCGCACCATCGCCCGGCGCACCCACCGCTACGCCGCGATCCTCGCCGGGGGCCTGAAGGCCGGCGGCGTCGAGATCGTCCACGACGCCTACTTCGACACCCTCACCGCCCGGGTGCCGGGCCGGGCCGCCGAGGTCGTCGCCGCTGCCCGCGAGGCCGGCATCAACCTCCGCCAGGTCGACGCCGACCTCGTCGGCATCGCCTGCGACGAGACCACCGGACGGGCCCAGCTGGCCGGCGTCTGGGGTGCCTTCGGAGTCCAGGGCGACATCGAGGCGCTGGACGCGGCCGTCGCCGACACCCTTCCGCAGCCGCTGCTGCGCGCCGACGACTACCTTGCCCACCCGGTCTTCCACCGGCACCGTTCCGAGACCGCGATGCTGCGCTACCTGCGCACCCTCGCCGACAAGGACTACGCGCTGGACCGCGGCATGATCCCGCTCGGCTCCTGCACGATGAAGCTGAACGCCACCACCGAGATGGAGCCGGTCACCTGGCCCGAGTTCGGCCAGCTGCACCCCTTCGCCCCGGCCGACCAGGCGCAGGGCTACCTCACGCTCATCGGGGAGCTGGAGGAGCGGCTCGCCGCGATCACCGGCTACGACAAGGTGTCCCTCCAGCCCAACGCCGGCTCCCAGGGCGAACTGGCCGGTCTGCTCGCCGTCCGCGCCTACCACCGCGCCAACGGGGACGAGCAGCGCACCGTCTGCCTGATCCCGTCGTCGGCGCACGGCACCAACGCCGCCAGCGCCGTGATGGCCGGCATGAAGGTCGTCGTCGTCAAGACCGGCGAGGACGGCGAGGTCGACGCCGACGACCTGCACGCCAAGATCGAGAAGCACCGCGACGAGCTGGCCGTCCTGATGGTCACCTACCCGTCCACCCACGGCGTGTTCGAGGAGCACATCACCCAGATCTGCGCGGCGGTGCACGACGCCGGCGGCCAGGTCTACGTGGACGGCGCCAACCTCAACGCCCTGGTCGGCCTGGCCGAGCCCGGGAAGTTCGGGGGCGACGTCTCGCACCTGAACCTGCACAAGACGTTCTGCATCCCGCACGGCGGCGGCGGCCCCGGCGTCGGCCCGGTCGCCGTCCGCGCCCACCTGGCGCCCTACCTGCCCAACCACCCGCTGCAGCCCGCCGCGGGCCCGGAGACCGGCGTCGGGCCGGTCTCCGCCGCCCCCTGGGGCTCCGCCGGCATCCTGCCGATCTCGTGGACGTACGTCCGCCTGATGGGCGGCGAGGGCCTCAAGCGCGCCACCCAGGTCGCGGTGCTCGGCGCCAACTACATCGCCAAGCGCCTGGAGCCGCACTACCCGGTGCTCTACACCGGGCCCGGCGGGCTGGTCGCCCACGAGTGCATCATCGACGTCCGGCCGCTGACCAAGGCGACCGGCGTGAGCATCGACGACGTCGCCAAGCGGCTCATCGACTACGGCTTCCACGCGCCGACGATGTCCTTCCCCGTGGCCGGCACGCTGATGATCGAGCCGACCGAGAGCGAGGACCTCACCGAGCTGGACCGCTTCTGCGACGCGATGATCGCCATCCGCGCCGAGATCGACAAGGTCGGCTCGGGGGAGTGGGACAAGGACGACAACCCGCTGCGCAACGCCCCGCACACCGCGGCCGCGCTCGGCGGCGAGTGGACCCACCCGTACACCCGCGAGGAGGCCGTCTTCCCGGCCGGCGTCCACGCCGCGGAGAAGTACTGGCCGCCGGTGCGCCGCATCGACGGTGCCTTCGGCGACCGCAACCTCGTCTGCTCCTGCCCGCCGCTGGACGAGTACGACGCCTGATCACCGCCTGCCGTCGGTGACCGGTGGCAACATCAAGGGCCCTCGGCCGATGCGCCGGGGGCCCTGGTGTACGTGCCGGGCGATCGCTGGATCACGCGGCGGCGGTCACCCGTGGTGTGCCGAGCGGCCGGTGCGGGGCGATGACCTGCCCGTCCGGCAGCAGCTCACCGGTGTCCTCGAAGAGCAGGACGCCGTTGCACAGCAGGCTCCAGCCCTGTTCCGGGTGGTGCGCCACCAGGTGTGCGGCCTCCCGGTCGGTGGAGTCGGCTGACGGGCAGGGTGGTTCATGCAGGCACATGGAAGTTGTCTTTCGCTGCGGAGTGGTGAACGCACGGCTCGACGAAGTGGTCATGGCCGTTCCCCCGTTTCATGTCGGTCCCAGTCTTGCCCTACGGACGGGAATCCGCAGGGATTTCGCAGCAGCGGTGCACACTCGATACGGACGTGTCACCCGTGCGGGCGGTTGCCCCCAAGTCGGCGTGTGACCCCGGGGGTTGACGCACTACCGGCGCACGGGGCGGACGGCGCCGTGCGCCCCGCGGCCGGGGAGGCCATGGGGCGCACGGTTGCGGGGCGGTCGCATGGTGGCCGGCGTCCTCCTGTCCGGGCCGGCTGGAGCGGCGTCGGCGCTGGTGAGGGCGGTCAGGCCGGCTCACGGAGCAGTGGCGGCGGGCCCAGGCGCCGGGCGAGGCGGGGCAGCAGGTCGGTGAGCCGCTGCGGGAGGTAGGGGGCGATCCCGGGCGGGGCGGGCGCCAGCGGCACCAGGAGGTCACCGTCGGCCGGCATCCCGTCGGCGCCGTCCGCGGTGAGGTCGTGGTGCAGCCACAGGGTCAGCATGTACAGCTCCGGGACGGACAGCAGGCGGGGCTGGTAGGGCGCGGCGAGCGACTCGGCCTGCTGCAGGGCCCGTTCCGTCGCGGCGACGTAGGGGCCGTCGCAGAAGTGCGAGAACGCCCAGCCGTCGGCGGTGGGCCGGGCCTCGGCGGCGGCCACGGCGCGCTCGCCGCCGCGGATCAGGAACCGCCAGCCGAGGAGGCGGGTGCGCGGCGGACCGGCCTGGCTGACGTCGTCCCACACGTGCACGGGCAGCGGGTGGTCGGGGCTCAGCGGCCCCTGATGGGTGCGGAGCGCGGAGGCCGGGGCCTCGCGGACCGCGGTGGGGGAGCCGAGAGCGCTGAGAACGCTGCGCAGGGCGGGCGCGGGGGCGGGAGGAACATGCAGCGGCATGGCGGGTCGCCTCTCACTCAGGAGACACGGTGGAGCGTGGCAGTACGGACGGCGCTGTCTGCGGGCGGGTCAGAGCCTGGCTGGCCGGGCTGCGGACCGGTGGGTCGGACGCAGTGCCGGGGCACCGGCGGAACACCGCCATGCGGGGCGCCAAATCTCTGCCTCGTCAGCGAAGTTTATACGACATATGTTCTGGAAGTGTTTCGGCTACCCGCCTTGCGGATTTCCGGCAAGGCGGAATCCGGTCCACCGTCCGGGGTGATTTTCGCCGCTTTGTGCGGGAATTGGCAGGCGTCACCTCGCCATATATCCGTGAAACGGTCGGCCGGAACCCGTCGGTGTTTTTTACGAGCGGAAAGCGGACGACCCCGGCCGACTGGATATGCCTGCGGAAAATGCCCCGCGCGCTCCTCTCCCAGAGTAACGGTACCGTCCTGCCCCTGACGCGTTATCGATCAGACTGCCGGGGCATCATCGACCGTAGCCCGTACGCCGGGGCGGCGCCTACCAGCCCGTGCCCGCGAGCAGTTCACCCGAGGAGGGACCCGCCGATGGGGGAGAAGGTCGCCGCGGCCGGGCACGACCTGGCGGACCGGGAGCGTTATCGAAGAAAGCTGTACGACTGTCTGGAGGGATTGCACCGACTGCTGGCGGAGAAGCGGTTCGACCGCCCCAAGAATCTCATGGGTCTGGAGATCGAGCTCAATCTCGCGGGTGCCGACGGCCTCCCCCGCATGCTGAACTCCGAGGTCCTCGAACGGATCGCCAGCGGCGATTTCCAGACCGAACTCGCCCAGTGCAATCTTGAGGTCAACATCACCCCGCACCGATTGTCCGGACGCGTTCTCGACCAGCTCGCCGAGGAACTGCGCACCGGACTCGGCTATGCGGAGCGAAAAGCCCGGGAAGTCGCCGCCCGCATCGTCATGATCGGCATCCTGCCCACCCTGCACGCCGACGACCTCACCGTCGCCAGCCTCTCCGCCAACGACCGCTACGTCCTCCTCAACGAGCAGATGCGGGCCGCCCGCGGCGAGGACTTCGCCATCGACATCCAGGGCGTCGAGCACCTGGTCACCCGCTCGCCCTCGATCGCCCCCGAGGCTGCCTGCACCTCCGTCCAACTGCACCTCCAGGTGACGCCCGGCCGGTTCGCCGCTGTCTGGAACGCGGCCCAGGCGATCGCCGCCGTCCAGATAGCCGTCGGCGCCAACGCTCCCTTCTTCTTCGGCCGGGAACTGTGGCGCGAGTCGCGGCCGCCGGTCTTCCAGCAGGCCACCGACACCCGCGCGCCGGAACTCCAGACCCAGGGGGTGCGCCCGCGCACCTGGTTCGGCGAGCGCTGGGTGGACTCCGCCTACGACCTCTTCGAGGAGAACCTGCGCTTCTTCCCGCCGCTGCTGCCGCTGTGCGGGCCGCAGGACCCGCTGCGCGTCCTCGACGAGGGCGGCGCGCCCGACCTCGCCGAAATGGTGCTCCACAACGGCACGATCTACCGCTGGAACCGCCCCGTCTACGCGGTCGCCGACGGCGTCCCCCACCTCCGCGTCGAGAACCGTGTCCTGCCGGCCGGCCCCACCATCGCCGACGTCATCGCCAACACCGCCTTCTACTACGGTCTGGTCCGCGCCCTGGCCGAACAACCCCGCCCCGTGTGGACCCGGCTCCCGTTCAGCGCCGCGGCCGCCAACTTCGACACCGCCTGCCGCCACGGCATCGACGCCACCCTCCGCTGGCCCCGGCCCGGCCGCGCCGGCGGCCTCACCGAGCTGCCCGCGGTCCGCCTCGTCCGCCAGGAACTGCTGCCGCTGGCGGCCGCCGGACTGGACGCCTGGGGCGTCGAACCGGCCGACCGCGACCACTACCTGGGCATCATCGAGGCGCGCTGCGCACGCCGGGTCAACGGGGCCTCCTGGCAGGCCGGGGCGTTCCACCACGCGCTGCGCCAGGGGCTGTCCCGGGACGCCGCGCTGGCCGCGATGACCCGGCGCTACGGCGAGCTGATGCACACCGGGGAGCCGGTCCACACCTGGCCGGTGCCGTGGGCGCCCGGCGCGGTCGTCGTCCCGGCGCAGCGGCGCAGCGCGGCCGGGGGCACCGTGTCGTGACCGGCGCAGTGCGGCGCCCGCGACGGCTCCCGTTCACTGGCTGACCCGGCGCCGGTCTACCGGGGACCGTGCCGGCCCGCTGCCGTGATGGCCTTGAGGATCGCCTCGTGGATCTGGGCTGGTAGGCGGCCAGGGTGGTGTCGTGGAGGCCGGGGGCACCGCGCGGCACCGGGGACAGGAGTTCCTGGCGGGGTCCAGCCGCCAGCGGCCTCCCCGCCCGGGGACCGGCAGGGCCATCGACGGCGAGGCGTCCACGGCGGTGGTGATCCGGGCGCTCCGCACCGTGACGGTCCACATGCCCAGCAGCGCCCGGAGCTCCTTGGCCGGCGGCGGATCGGCGGGGGTGCCCGGGGGCGTCGTCCAGCAGCGTTATGAAGCGGTTGGCGGCGCGGCTCTCGTCGGCGGTCAGGGAGTCCTGGTCGACCAGGGTGTACGGGGCGGCGGCCTCTTCGCCGGTGCCGGGCTCCTTATGGTCGGCGGTGTCGATACGGGCCAGGGCCGGCAGCCCGGTGGCGCTGCGGGCCGGGTCGGCGATGCCCAGGTATAAGGCGCTGCCGGAGGTCGCGGCCCGGGTCAGCGCGGTCCAGGAGTACGTCCTTCCTGGCCGGCCGGAGGCCTTGGCGGCACTGTGGACCGCGCCCAGCGCGACCGGCGAGGAGGCGAGGGTGCTCACGGAGGTCAAGAAGGGCCGGCCGATCGTTGCGCGCGCGAGCCGGCGACCTCGGAGGAGGGCTGTGCGTTGACCGTGACGTCCAGGCACTTGCCGTCGGTGCGGACCTCGTCCTCTCTGGCGCGGTCCGCCACCGCGTTCAGCGTCGGCGCCATATCGGGCGAGGCGACCACTTTCAGCCGCACGGAGTCGCCGTCGCACGGCGTGCCGAAGGGGAGTGCGCCGCGCAGTGCCACGACCGAGCCGGCGGCGACCATCACGACGACGGCGGTGGCCAGAACGAGCGCCCGGCGGCGGGCGCGGGTGGGGGACCCCGTGGCCGGTGGTGCGGAGTCGTCGGGCAAGCTGTGACGTCCCATGCGGTAGCGCCCCTCCTGATCTCGGAGGTTCGGAACCCCGGACCTCCCTCGGGATCGATGCGGACGGGAACACCCCACGAGGAGGGCGCCCGTTCCCGGCCTGTCGCGAGTGATCTTCGTACCTGCTTTCGAGACCCTGGCGGGGCGGCGGTGCAGAGGCGGTAGTGCGGAAGTGGAGGAACCTTTTGCAGTCGGAAACAAGTCCCTTGGGGAACGCGGACGTTCCGGGCGCGGGGAACGGGTCGGGGCGGCTCGCCGGGGCGGCCGGTGAGCCCGCCCGCGGCGTGCTGCGGAACGAGACGCTGATCGTCCTGGCGCTGTCCCTGGGGGCCAGCGCGGTCTCCGCGCTGATCAGCTTCATCGGGTCGCTGACGAAGCCCGGCGGTCTTGCGCACCAGGCGGCGACGCTCAACGCCTCGCACGCCCCCGGCCGGCCGTGGCTGGATCTCGCCTGGCAGCTGTTCGGGATCGCGACCGCGCTGGTGCCGGTCGTGCTGGTGGCCCATCTGCTGCTGCGGGAACGCGCCGGCGGGCTGCGCGCGATCGGCTTCGACCGGCGGCGGCCCGGCTTCGACCTGGGGCTGGGCACCGGGCTGGCGGCCGCCATCGGGGGCAGCGGACTGCTGCTCTACCTGGGCGCGCGGGCGGCCGGCTTCAATCTGACGGTGGTGCCCGAGGCGCTGCCCGACGTGTGGTGGAAGATCCCGGTGCTGGTCGCCTCCGCGGTGCAGAACGCCGTCCTGGAGGAGGTCATCGTCGTCGGGTATCTGCTGCGCAGGCTGGGGCAACTGGGGTGGGCGCCGTGGGCCGCGGTGGCGGCCAGTTCGGTGCTGCGCGGCTCGTACCACCTTTACCAGGGCGTCGGCGGCTTCTTCGGCAACATGGTGATGGGCGTGGTCTTCGTCCTGGTGTACCGGCGCTGGGGCCGGGTGGGGCCCCTGGTCGCCGCGCACGCACTGATCGACATCGTGGCGTTCCTGGGGTACGCACTGCTCGCGGGGCGGGTGTCCTGGCTGCCGACGATGTGAGCGGCGCGGTGACGACGGTGCGGGGCGGGTGGCCTGGTGGCCCCCGCCCCGCACCGCGTCCGGGCGCCGTCAGGGGGTGGCGAGCAGCTCGCCGTCGATGACGGTCACCGCCGAGCCGGTCAGCAGCGTGCGGTCGCCGCGCACAGCGGTCCGCACGAGGCCGGTCCGCACGCCTCCCTGGAGGCCGACCAGGGTGTCGCGGCCCAGACGCGCCGACCAGAAGGGGGCGAGGGCGGTGTGCGCGCTCCCGGTGACCGGGTCCTCGTCGATGCCCACGTTGGGGAAGAAGCCGCGGGAGACGAAGTCGTAGACGCCGTCGGGGTCTTCGGCCGGTGCGGTGGCGATCACGCCCCGCGAGCGGTACCCGGCCAGCAGGGCGATGTCGGGCGACAGGTCCCGTACGGACTTCTCGTCGGCCAGCTCGATCAGCAGGTCGCCGACGTTCGGCCCGGTGTCGTGACAGGAGCGGATCCCGGCGCCGAGCGCCCGGGCGACGGTCTCCGGCACGTCCACGGGGGTCAGCGGGGCGGTGGGGAAGTCCATGGTGATCGAGCCGCCCTCGTCGGCGGTGGTGATCAGCACGCCGCTGCGGGTGCGGAAGCGGACCGCGCCGGTGGCCGTCCCCGTGGTGTGCAGCACGTGCGCGGTGGCCAGGGTGGCGTGCCCGCACATGTTCACCTCGGCAGCCGGGGTGAGCCAGCGCAGCGCCCAGTCGGCGTCGCCGCCCGGCGGGAGCGGGTGTGCGAAGGCGGTTTCGGAGAGATTGACCTCGGTGGCGACGTGCTGGAGCCAGGCGTCCTCGGGGAACGCGTCGGAGTCCAGCAGTACGACCCCGGCGGGGTTGCCGGCGAACGGGCGCTCGGTGAAGGCGTCGACGATGCGGATCTCCATGGCCCGGGAGCGTAGGCGGGCCACCAGGCCACTCGCCAAGGCCAATCCTGGGGAATTGGACCTGCAAAGGCGCGGCTCGACGGGGCATGGGTTCGTACGCCGCCGTGCTGCCCCGCCAAGTGCGGTGAGGCGTATGCCGGTTGAGGCGGGCTGTGATCCGGACGGGCCGGCGGAGAAAGCGAAGAAGTCGCGAGAAGGCCCTTGCTCGCCGAGTGTTCTCGATATATCGTTGAGGCATCGCGATCGGTCAACGATGGCGAGCGATAGCAGTGTGTGCGTGAGCACCGATGACGAGAAGGAGGACGCCATGCGTTCCCACGGATTCGAGTACGGGCCCGAGCGTGGACGTGAGCAGTTCGGTCCCGGGCGCCACGGCGGCCACGGCGGCCGCGGGGAGTTCGGCGGCGGATTCGAGCGGCGCCGGGCCGCCTTCGGTGGCTTCGGCCCGCCCTTCGGGGGTCCGCCCTTCGGTGGTGGCCGGGGGCGCGGCGGACCGCGCGGCCGGGCCCGGCGCGGCGATGTGCGGGCCTCGATACTGGCGCTGCTCAAGGACCGCCCGATGCACGGTTACGAGATGATCCAGGAGATCGCCGAGCGCAGCGGCGGGGCGTGGAAGCCCAGTCCTGGCTCGGTCTATCCCACCCTCCAACTGCTGGAGGACGAGGGGCTGATCACCAGCGCCAGCGAAGGCGGCAAGAAGCTGTTCTCGCTGACCGACGCCGGGCGCGAGGAGGCCGACAGCGGCTCCGACGCCCCTTGGGAGGACGCCGGCCGCGGCGTCGACTGGGAGGCCATGAACGAGATACGGAAGGCGGGCGGCGGCCTGGTCGAGGCGTTCCGTCAGGTGTGGGCCACCGGCAGTCCCGAGCAGCGGGAGAAGGCCATGGCGGTGGTCAACAAGGCCCGTAAGGAGCTGTATCTGATCCTCGCCGAGGAGGACTGACGCGGCGGGCCGGGGTGGTGGTGCGACAGTGGCGGCCGCCCCGGCCGGCGGCTCAGGCCACCAGGCCGGCGAGCCTGCGCAGGGACTCGTCCAGCGCGGCGCTCGCCGAGTCCTTGAGCTTGGCCGCCATCAGGGAGACCGCGGCGCCGGTGAAGGTTCCGTCGATCCGGACCGCGGTCGCCTCGCCGTCGGGCGTCAGCTCATAGCGCATGCCGAGGCTGACGCCCATCGGGCCCTTGCCCTTGACGGCGAGCAGCCGCCCCGGCTTCAGCTCCTGCACGGTCCAGGTCACCTCCGCCGGGAAGCCCATCAGCTTCATGTTCTCCTCGTAGGCCGCGCCCACCTGGAGGGGCTGGGGGCCGCCGTGCGGGAAGCCGGTGTGGGTGGCGTTCCACTGCCCGTAGGAGTCGAAGTCGGTGAGCCGGGCCCAGACCTTCTCGACCGGTGCCTCGATCCGGGTCCGGGCGGTGACATCGGCCATGCGAGCACCCCTTCGGTGACGGTGTCCTGGCTGGTGCGCGGAACGTAGCGGCGCGGAAGCGAAGGTGCAAGGGTGACGGCGGAGCTTTGCTGATGGGGCGTCAGGGAGTCGGTTCCGGGTGAGGGGGGAGGTGTGCGTGGCATTGATATATGGGGTGGTGAAACGGAATTGCACCTGTTTGCGACGGGATGCCCGTCCTCCATGGTCTCTGCGCATATCCTCCGCAAGGATGAGACCGTGTGCGGGCTTCCCCAACCAGGGTGGGATGCGCAAATGCTTCCCGCCGGGGATGCTTCCGCCTTTCAGAACTGGTGGGGTTGGGCTGTGCAACACCGTACTGCGTACAGCGGCGGGGACCGCTCCGCCCAGGAAGACCCCGACAGTCAGCTCTCCGTGGAGCTCGCTTCGGTGGTTTCCGCTGCCCGCAGACGAGCCACCCGCGACGGTGACCGGCAGGTCGACACCGCCCACCTGCTCCACGGACTCCTGGAATGGGACCCCGCGGTCCGTGAGGTCTTCGACGGCGGCCACCAGGTCGCTCGGCTCCTCGGCTACCTCGTCCAGCGCAGCATCGGCTACGGCCTCCAATGGCACGGCACCGTCGAGGACTCCGGCGCCGTCCCCATGGTCGCCGAGGGCGGCGCCCCCGGCTGGTCGCCCGCCGCGGCCGCCGCCATGGACGGCGCCCTCGATCGCGCCCACGCTCGCTACGCCACCCGTGCCGACTGCCTCGACCTCCTCGCCGCACTCGTCGACGATCCCGAATCCCGGGCCGTGGAAGTCCTGCGCCGCGCCTCCGTCGACACCGCCCGGCTCGCCGCCCGCCTCGACGGCGACCAGCGCCCCGTACCGGACTGACCGGGACGCCGCGCACCGCGCCCCCCGGCCCCGTATCGCCTGTTGAGACAGGGGTTTCGGGGGATGACGCTGCTGACCACGGCTGCCATGATGACCCGATGCACGCCTCATCGGGGAGCCCGGCAGGTCGCACGACCGGCCCGGCCCAGGGGACAACCGGGTCCGGCGCGACCCGGCATTCGGCCGCCCGCGACCCGCGCTCCGCCCCTCGCGCCGGACGCGGCGCGGGGCTCGGCATCGCCCTGCTCTCCGCGCTCGCCTTCGGCGGCTCGGGAGTCGCCGCCAAACCCCTGATAGCCGCCGGCCTCGAACCGCTGCACGTCACCTGGCTGCGCGTCACCGGCGCCGCGCTGGTGCTGCTCCCCGTCGCCTGGCGCCACCGCGACCTGCCCCGCCGCCGGCCCGTACTGCTCGCCGGTTTCGGGCTGTTGGCCGTCGCGGGTGTGCAGGCGTGCTACTTCGCCGCGCTCTCCCGTATCCCCGTCGGCGTGGCGCTGCTCATCGAGTACCTCGCCCCGGCCCTCCTCCTGGGATGGGTGCGCTTCGTCCAGAAGCGCCCCGTGACCCGGGCCGCCGCCGTCGGCGTCGTTCTGGCCGTCGGCGGACTGGCCTGCGTCGTAGAGGTCTGGTCCGGCCTCAGTTTCGACGCCCTGGGCCTCGCCCTCGCGCTGGGCGCAGCCTGCTGCCAGGTCGGGTACTTCGTCCTCTCCGACCACGGCGGCGGCGACGGGGAGGGCGACACGGCCCCGGACCCCGTGGGCGTGATCGCCTACGGCCTGCTGATCGGCACGGTCGTCCTCACCCTCGTCGCCCGCCCCTGGACCATGCACTGGTCCGTCCTGGCCCGCACCGCGGACATGAACGGCATCCGCCTCCCCGCCGTGCTGCTCCTCGCCTGGATCGTGCTGGTCGCCACCGTGGCCGCCTACCTCACCGGCGTGGTGTCGATCCGGCGCCTCTCCCCGCAGGTCGCCGGCGTCGTCGCCTGCCTGGAGGCGGTGATCGCCACCGTGCTCGCCTGGGTGCTGCTCGGCGAACACCTCTCCGCACCCCAGATCGCCGGCGGCGCGGTGGTCCTGACCGGCGCCTTCATCGCCCAGACGGCCAAACCGCAGAGCCGGCCGGCAGAGCCCGGCACCGTCACCGTGGCCACCGGGGGAGCACCCGCCATGGACGCCCCTCGGGACGCCGAACGCACCACGGAACGACGGCCCCACGGCGCCCCTCGACAATGATGTGGCGGCCGGCGCCCCCCACGGCATAGGCTGACGATCATGCATTCGACTGTGCTTCCCCCTCCCGCCGCGTAAGGCGGGCGGCGGCCTCCGAGGAAATCCCGGCCCGGGCGGAGTCCCGAGCCGGTCGACGCTGCCCGCACACGGGACCACGCGACCAAGTGACGGCGCCCCACGCCGTCCTGGATTTCCCGGAGTACACCTCCCATGCACAGCACACCTCACTCCGCCCTGCCCGTGGGCCGGGGACTCGTCTACGTCTCCCTCGCCGCGACCGCCTGGGGCACCGCCGGAGCGGCCGCCGCCCTCCTCTACCAAGGCAGCGGACTCGGCCCCCTCGCCCTCACCTTCTGGCGCACCTTCGGCGGCCTGCTGCTCCTGCTCGGCGCACGGGCGGCGCGCCGCCGGGGCACCACCGACGCGGCCGACACCACCGCCGTTCCCGCCGAGCCGTCGTCCCGTCGCGCCGCGCGGGCCGCGGTCACCGGCCTCGCGCTCGCCGTCTTCCAAGCCGCCTACTTCGCCGCCGTCGAAACCACCGGCCTGGCCGTCGGCACCGTCGTCACCATGGGCGCCGGCCCCGTCCTCATCGCCATCGGAGCCCGTCTCACCATGGGCGAACGGCTCGGCGCCGGCGGCATCCTGGCCGTCGCCGGGGCACTGACCGGACTGCTCGTCCTCGTCCTCGGCGGCGAGGGCACCGCCACCGTCCGCCCCGACGGCGTCGGCTACGCCCTGCTCTCCGCCGCGGCGTGCGCCGTGATGACCCTGACCACCCGCCGCTTCGGCCGGGGCGGCGGCCGCGACCCGTACGCCTCGACCCTCGGCGCGTTCGCGGTCGGTGCGCTGTGCCTGCTGCCGTTCGCCGCGGCCGAGGGCCTCTGGCCGCACCTGCACGACCTGGGCCGCAGCCTGCTGCTGCTCGGGTACATCGCCGCCGTCCCGACCGCGCTCGCCTACGGCCTGTACTTCGCCGGACTGGCCGTCGTACGGGCCGCGACCGCCTCCGTGATCTCCCTGATCGAACCGGTGTCGGCGGCGGCCATCGCGGTGCTGTTCCTCGGTGAACGGCTCAGCGTGTCGACCGCGGCCGGTACGGCGGTGCTGCTCACGGCCGTCGCGGCGCTGGCGGTGGCGGAGGCCCGCACCATCGACCGCGGCCGAGCCGGGTAGGCGCCCGGCGGCTGGTCCCACGGGACGGCGTTCCTACGGGACGGACTCCCGGGGAGCGTCGGTCCTACGGGACCAGCCGCCAGAACTGCCGCTTGTCCCGGTCCCGGACGACGACCCCCAGCCGGGCCAGCTCGTCCCGCAACTCCCGGGCCTCCTCGGCCGTTCCGGACTTGCCCAGGGCCCGTTCGCGCGCGGTGAACAGGGCGTTGGCGCCGACCGGCAGGCCCGGGGTCTCCGGGACCCAGCGCCGGAACGCGTCCTCGTGCGGATCGCGGTCCGCCCAGTGGTAGCCGTGCGCGCGGAACGCCTCGGCGAGGCGCCGGGCGCTCAAGGTGCAGCCCTCCCGCGCGAGTTCGGCGGTGTCCGGGCCGAGGAGGACCAGCTGCTTGCCGTCCCGGAACGCCACGTCGACCTGCTCGCGCGGGAACGCCCGGGGCTTGGCCCGCCGGGTGAGGACCACCTCGTCGTCGGCGACGCGGACGGCCAGCTCCTCGTACTGCCCGTAGAGCGCCATCGCCAGCCCCAGCGCGCCGCCCACGGTCAGCAGGCCGACCGTCAGCCAGGGTTCCGGAATCGAGGTGAGCAGCCGGGCCGGGCCCTGCCAGGGCGCGTGATCCAGCGTCACCAGCCACTTCGCGAGCAGGCCCACCAGCCAGCCGAGGCCGGCGCCGAGCGCGGCGAACACCGCGCACACGGCGACCACCAGCGCCGGCGAGTCGGCCAGGACGGTGGCGCCGGTCGCCCGGCCCGGCTCCGGCCCGGCGGGGCCCGGAGCGGACTGTGGTTTCTCGGTGTCCATGTGACGGATCCCCCTGTGTGTGCGTGTGGTGCGGACCCTTCGAGTCGACCGTGATCCGTGTGACTCGACTGTGATCTGCGTGAGTTGACCGCGATCCGCGTGAGTTGACCGCAATGATAAACCGAGTACGCGGTCTATTATTGGCTGTGGAGGCCGATCGGTACCGGCCCCGAGGGCAGCACGGCAGCGGCCCCGCGAAGCGAGCGGACACCGGGCCACAGGCAGGGAAGCGGCAGCGGCATGAGGAAGATCGACCCGGCGAAGCACCGGGCCCGACGCCGGCACATCGTGCACACCGCAGCCCAACTCTTCGCCACCAAAGGCTTCGAGCGCACCACGACGGCCGAGATCTGCAAGGCCGCCGGCATGAGCTCCGGCAACCTCTTCCACTACTTCCCCAACAAGCGCGCGATCTTCCATGCGCTCTTCGAGGACGACGAGGAAGGGGCAGCGGGCGAGAGCAAGGCCGAGCGGCTCGCCCGGGCACAGACGAGCGAGGACCCCTGGGGAGCGCTGCTGGAGGTCGTGGACCTGCTCACCGCCGACGCCATGGATCCGATGGCCCCGCAGCTGGTCATGGAGGCCGTCGTCCAGGCGCACCGCGACCCCGAACTCGACGCCCTCCTCGGCCGGGACAACGCCCGGGAACACGCGGCCGTCGCCGCCCTGCTCACCAAGGCGGCCGCCGCGGGCCAGATCGACTCCACGCTGGACCCGCACGCCACCGCTTCCTGGGTCCTGGCCCTCGTCGCCTCCCTGTACACCGGCGCGGCCGGCGACCCGTCGTTCAAGCCCGCGGAGCAACTCCCCCTGCTGCGCCTCATCCTCCAGCGCTTCCTTCAGGCACCACCGCTCGACGACGCCGCCCCCGGGACGTGACGGGCATGCTCACGTCCCGGGCCTGACCGGCACGTGCCGACGCGCGCTCAGTGCTCCTCGGCGCCGACGGCACGGGACCGGGGCTTGGCCCGCAGATGGATGCGCTCGCCCTGGCGCCCGAAGAGACTGAGGATCTCCACCGGCCCGTCGCCGGTGCTCCCGAACCAGTGCGGCAACCGCGTGTCGAACTCCGCGGCCTCGCCCGCCCCCATGACCAGATCATGGTCGGCCAGCACCAGCCGCAACCGCCCCGCCAGCACATACAGCCACTCGTACCCCTCGTGGGTGCACGGGTCCGGCGTGCTCCGCGTGGCCGGAATGACCATCTTGAACGTCTGCAACGGACCCGGGTGACGGGTCAGCGGCAGCGCCGTGGAACCGTGCAGGACCTGCGGCTTCAACCGGACCCGCGGATCACCGACCTCCGGCGCCCCGACCAGCTCGTCCAGCGGGACCTGATGCGCCTGCGCAACGGGAGCAGCAGTTCCAGACTCGGCCTGCGCTGACCGGACTCCAACCGCGACAGGGTGCTCTTGGAGATCTCGGTCGCCTCGGCGAGCGCGGACAACGTGACCCCGTGCTCCGTCCGCAACCGCTTCAGACGCGGACCGACCTCGGCGAGGGCCCGGGAGATGGCAGATGAGGGTTCCACGCCGCCCATTGCACCGCGCGGTTCCCGGAATCGGCAATACGGATTGCTGTGGGATCGGCAACGGTGGTTGTTGGGCCGGGGGCCGGGTGCCGGACGGCCGGTCTTCCGGAGTCCGGTCGTCCGGGTTCCGGTCGTCCGGTGGGCCACTGGGCTCCCGGTCGCGGCTCCCCGCCCGCCTGCCGCCTACTTCCGTTCGGTCGGCCGGCTCGTGGACGGGGCCGGGCCGCGGGCGGCCGCGAGGCGGCGCTGCTGGTGGCGGCGTGCGGCGGCATCGCCGGGGCCGTCCCGCTCGGCGAGGCGTTCCGATATCTGGTGCTGGACGGTCTCGCTCCGCTTGCCGCCGTACTTGAACTTGGCGCGCACCTCGTGCACTTCGAGGCGCAACCCGCGGATCCCCGGCAGCTGCCGTCCGTACGGGGCCTCGCCGGCGACGACCGGGGCCGAACCACCGTCCGGCTGGAAGTGCGTGACCTGGCGTTGCAGCAACTCGGCCTTGGCGTCGGGGTCGTCCACCACATGCGCGGTGCAGACGAGCTGGACCGCGGCGTAGAAGCTGGTGGGGACGCCGTGCTCGGGGAGCTGGTCCACCTCGGCCTGCCAGGGGCCGGGGATGAAGGTGTAGTCGTCGACCACGCTCAGCAGGACCGTCGGGCGGTCGAGCAGGGCGGGCCAGATGGGGTTGGGGCGGGCGAGGTGGGCGAGGGCCTCGCGGCGGGCGGGATCGTAGGCGAAGTGGAGCGGCTGCACCCACGGCGGTTCGCCGGCGGAGCCGTTGGCGGCCAGCTGCCCGAAGTCATGGGTGGCGAGCCACGCCTGCCATTCGGCGTCGTCGGTGGGGGCGTCCCAGGGATGGATGAGCATCGGCGCTCCTCAGAGGGCGGAGAGGTAGGCCGGGGCCGGGATGCCGGGTGCGAGGTCGTCGGCCGGTATCGGAGTGCCGTACGTGGGAGAGACGGGGAGAACACCCGTCCAGTGGGGGAGGGTCAGGTCCTCCGGCTCGTCGTTGGGGCCGCCGGTGCGGATCTTCGCGGAGACCTCGCGCAGGTCGAGGCGGAGCACGGCGGTGGCGGCCAGTTCCTTGGCGTTGGCGGGCCGGGAGTCCGCCGCGCGGCCGGGCAGCACATGGTCGACGAGGGCGTCCAGGGCGGCCTTCTTCTCGTCCTCGTCGGTGACCTGGTGGGCGGTGCCGTGGACCACGACGCTGCGGTAGTTGATGGAGTGGTGGAACGCGGACCTGGCGAGGACGAGGCCGTCGACATGGGTCACCGTGACGCAGACCGGAAGGCCCGGGTCCGCGCTCTGTTCGCCGGCCATCCGCAGCGGGCGCGAACCGGTCGAACCGTGGACGTAGAGGCAGTCATCGACCCGGCCGTAGAGCGTCGGCAGGACGACCGGGGCGCCGTCGCGCACGAAGCCGAGGTGACAGACGTAGCCCTCGTCGAGGATCGCGTGCACCGTCGCCTCGTCGTACCGGGCCCGTTCCCGAGCGCGGGTGGGGAGCGTGCGATCCGTCGCGGCAAAAGACTTTCCCTCGGGCATTGCGAACTCCATTGCACTAGTGCATAATCAACTTTGTGCTAGGAGAGTATCGGATCGAAGGGCGGCGCGCATCGGAGATTGCCGCAAGCGTCGAGCGAGCCATCGGTGCCGGCGAGCTCCAACCAGGCGAAGTCCTGCCCCCGCTAAGAGAGTTGGCCGTCTATCTGGAGGTGAATCCCAATACGGTCGCGGCCGCGTACCGCACCCTCCGCGACCGTGGAGTGATCGAAACGGCGGGCCGGCGCGGCAGTCGCGTCCGTCCGAGACCCGCCAGTACGCCCCGGGAAGCCCTGCGGGCGGTGGCGCCGCCCGGCGTTCGTAACGTCGCGGACGGCAATCCCGACCCCGCGCTGCTCCCCTCGCTGGAGGAAGCCCTGGCCGAAGCCGCCGCGCGCAACCGGCGGCGCCCCGTCCTCTACGGCATGCCCGCCGTCGACGACGACCTCGAAGCACTCGCCCGGGCGGACTTCACCCGAGACGGAGTGCCCGAGAGCCCCATCGCCGTCACCAGCGGATCGCTCGACGCCATCGAGCGCGTCCTCGCGGCACACCTGCGCCCCGGAGACGCGGTGGCGGTCGAGGACCCGGGCTGGGGCAGTCTGCTCGACCTCATCCCCGCCCTCGGACTGCGCCCCGTACCCGTCGGCGTGGACGACGACGGCCCGGTCCCCGAGCGGATGGCGGCCGCGCTCAACGGCGGAGCCCGCGCGGTCGTCGTCACCGACCGGGCGCAGAACCCCACGGGCGCCGCCCTCAGCGGCCCCCGCGCCGCCGAACTCCGCACCCTCCTGGGCAAACACCGCGGAGTGCTGCTCATCGAGGACGACCACGGCCACGGCATCGTCGACCTCCCGCTGCACCCGCTCTCCGGCGTCACCGACCACTGGGTGCTGGTCCGCTCGACGGCCAAGGCATATGGGCCCGATCTGCGTCTCGCGGCACTCACCGGTGACGCGATCACCATCGACCGGGTCCGCGGACGCCAGCGCCTCGGCCCCGGCTGGGTCAGCCATCTCGTCCAGCATGCGGTCGTGCACCTCTGGCGCACCCACGCGATCGACCCCAAGGAGATCGCCGGCGCATACGGCGAACGACGGGACGCACTGATACGCGCCCTGCGTGAGCGCGGAGTCCCGGCGCGGGGGCGCAGCGGGATGAACGTCTGGGTACCGGTCCCGGACGAGACGGGCGCGGTGGCCCGCATCCTGCACTCCGGCTGGGCGGTCGCCCCCGGCGCCCGCTTCCGTATGCAGTCCCCCCAAGGCATCCGGATCACCGTCTCCGGCCTCACCTCGGACGACATCGCCCCCCTGGCCGAGGCGGTAGCGGAGGCGCTGGGGGCGGGGGCGGGCGAGGTGGGGAGGTATGAGTGAGGGCGGGTGAGGGGTGACGTAGTAGGGGCTGGACGGGGGTTGGGTGGGGGTGGGGGGAGGCCCCCAGGGGGAGGGGGAACGGAGAGGGGCGGCTTGGTGGGGATGCCGGGCGGTTCGGCCCCCGAGGGGATCGGGGGCCGAGCGAAGTCGGGGTGCCCTGTCGGGGTGCCCTGGCGTTCGTCCGTGGTGTGCGTTGGGCTTGGGTTGCGTTCGGGACGCTTTGGGGGCGCGTTCGGGGTGGGGGTGGCGGCTATCAGGTGCGGGGTTTGCTTTGGGTGAGGGCGGCGCCGGCCAGGATGATCAGGGCGCCCACGGGGGTGTTCCAGGTGAGGCGCTCGTTGAGGAGGGCCACGCCGGCTGTGGTGGCGATGACAGGGACGAAGTAGGTGACCATCTGGGCCGTGGTGGGGCCGACCTCCGCGACCAGGCCGTACTGGAGGAGGAAGGCGATGCCGGTGCCCAGGGCGCCGAGGGCGAAGACGGCGAGCAACGGGACGAGTGGGAACGAGGCCGGCATCGGGGTGAACAGTGCGGTGACCACGGCCAGTTGGAGGGTGGCGAGCAGGAGCTGTGCGCTGGACTTGGCGAGGTGTGAGTGCTGGTCCCGCGCGAGGGTGCGGCGGACGTAGATCCAACCGATGGGGTAGCTGAGCGAGGCGCCCAGGGCCATGGCCGTGCCCGTCAGGTCGGTGCCGGAGAATCCCTGCCAGGCGCCGAGGACGGTGAGCACACCCAGGAATCCGATGCCGAGCCCCGCGACCCGACGCCGGGTCGGGCGGTCCTCCGACAGCGCCACGACCGACAGCACCATGCCCCACAGCGGCGAGGTGGCGTTGCAGATGCTGGCCAGGGTGGAGGGGATCGTCAGCTCGGAGTAGGCGAAGAGCGAGAACGGCAGCGCGTTGAGGAGGAACGCGGCGACCGCGAGGTGGCCCCAGGTCCGGGCCGAGCGCGGGAGTCGTTGGCGCTTGATCGCGAGGAATGCCAGCAACACCAGCGCGCCGAACGCCACCCGGCCCAGCGTGACCTGCAGGGGCGCGAAGCCCTCGGTGCCCACCTTCATGAAGAGGAAGCTGAAGCCCCACACCAGGCTGAGGAAGGCGAAGCGGATCTGCCAGGCGAGGGCGCGGCGTGGTGTCGGCGCGCCCTGGGCGGGGCGGGAGTTGGCCGTGATCCCGGCGGGCTTCGTTGCGGGGGCGGGTGCCGGGGTGTCGATGGCGGAGGCGGGTGCGTCGGGTGTGGCGGGTGCGTTGGTCGTGCTCATGGCGACTACGATGCCCGGATGGGAATTCGTAGCACAAGCGAAAATTAATGGGAGGTATCGCTTAGCATCACTTACATGTTGAACCTTGATCGACTCCGCACGCTGTCCGCCATCGCCCGGCACGGCTCGGTCAGTGCGGCCGCCGAGGGGCTGCATGTGACGACCTCGGCGGTCTCGCAGCAGATCGCCAAGCTGGAGCGCGAGACCGGGCAGCAGCTGCTGGCGAAGAACGGGCGGGGGATCCGGCTGACCGACGCCGGGCGACTGCTTGCCGATCATGCGGCGAGGATCCTGTCCCAGGTGGAGCTCGCGCAGGCCGAGCTGGAAGCGCATCGCGGCCGGCCCGTGGGTGAGCTGCGGATGAGCGCCTTCCCCACCGCGGCGCGTGGCCTCTTCCCGTCCGCGCTCGCCGCGTTGCGCGCCGAACATCCGCAACTCCGGCCGCGGCTGTGGGAGATGGAGCCGGACGACTCGGTGCGCGGAGTGGTGCGCGGTGACGTCGATCTGGCCGTCGTACTCGACTGGTACAACCGGCCGTTGTCGCTGCCCGAGGGTCTGGCGAAGGCGCCGCTGCTCGACGACCCGTCCGATGTGGCGATGCCGTCGGCTCATCCGTTGGCCGGGCGGCGGTACGTGGAGTTGGAGGAGTTCACGGATGACGAGTGGATCTCCTGGCCGCAGGCGGGGTTCTGCCATGACTGGCTGATGTTCACCCTGCGCAGCAAGGGCATCGAGCCCCGGGTCGCGCACCTGGCCGAGGAGCACCACACCCAGCTTGCCCTGATCGCGGCCGGGTTGGGGGTCGCGGTGGCGCCGCGGCTGGGGCGCGGGCCGGTGCCGGAGGGGGTGAGCGTGGTGCCCGTATGTCATCCGATGCGGCGCCATGTCTACGCCATCTGGCGCGCGGACGCCGATCGCCGGCCCTCGATCCGGGCGGCCGTTGCGGCGCTTCGGGAGGCCGGCGAGCGGGTTGAGGCCGGGATGGGGGCGACGACGGGTGGGGTGGGAGCGTAGGGGGTGCGAGCAATTCGGCTGTCAGTGCCCGGGCGACGGGCTCTGGCCGAGAGTGTCGAGGAACGCGGTGAGTTCGGCGGTTTCGGGGGCGCTCAGCTCGCCGTGGGTCGCGAGTGCCTGTTCGGCGTGGTGGCGGGCGGCGTCGGGGTCGTCGGGGACCAGGGTGTAGGCGATGCCCTGGTGGGCGCGGGCGATCTGCGGGCTGCTGTCGATGGCGCGGGCGATGTCCAGCGCCAGCTGGTGTCGGCGGCGGGCGGCGTCGCGGCGGCCGGCCGCATGGTAGGTGGCACCGAGGTCGTTGAGGACCTCGCTCTCGGCGCGCCGGTCGCCCATCCGGCGGCTGAGGGAGAGCGCCCGTGTGTGGTGCTCGACGGCCTCGCCGAACTGTCCCAGTTGCCGGTAACTGGTGCCTGTGTTCGTGAGGGTGAGGGCCTCGCCCCACGGGTCGCCGATTTCCCGGTAGCGGTCAAGCGCCCGCCGGTGGTGGTCGAGGGCCTCCGCGGCTCGCCCGAGCCGGGCGTAGACCGCGCCCAGGCTGGTCAGGCTCAGGGCCTCGCCCCAGGGGGCGTCGATGCCGCTGTAGAGGTCCAGGGCCTGCTGATGGAGGTCTATGGCCTCCTTGCTCTGCCCCAACTGGCCCTGGGCGATACCGAAGTTGGTGAGGATGACCGCCTCGCCCCAGGTGTCGCCGATCTCCCGGCACAGGGCCAGTGCCTCCAGTCCCCGGTTGAAGGCGTCCTCGTAGCGCCCGGCGTGCCAGCAGGCGACGGCGAGGCTGGTCAGTATCTCGGCGTGGGCCAGGCGGTGGTCGAGGTCCCCGGTGACGGTCAGGGCGAGTTCATGGGTGTGGACCCAGTCCAGGGTGCGCCCCCGGATGTCGAAGAAGTGCTGGAGGACGTGGGTGTACTGCCAGACGTGGTCGTTCCTGCCCCGCGCCGCGGCGTGCGTGATCATCGTGACGAGGTTGGTGTGCTCGGCCTCGTACCAGGCCAGGGCCGAGGCTCGGTCGCTCACGTCCGGGGTGTCGGTGGGTGGGCAGGCGACCTCGAAGGGGAGCAGCCGCTGTCCCGGCGCCACCACGGGGCGGGCGTGCAGAACGGTGTGCAGATAGTGGTCGAGGAGCCGGCGTTCCGCCTCTTCCCGCTGTGCGGGGGGCTCGGTTTCGTGCAGGACCTCCTGGGTGTGCCGGCGGAGCAGGTCGTGCAGTTGATAGCGGTGGGGTGCGTACTGCTCCAGCAGGTGCACGTCGACGAGTTCCTCCAGCCACTGCCGTGCCGTCGCCACGTCCGTACCCGCCAGGGCCGCGGCCGCGTACGCGTCGAGATCGGTGCCGGGGTGCAGGCCGAGCAGCCGGAACAGCCGCTGGTGGCCGGGGCTCAGGCGCGCATAGGAGAGGGCGAAGGCCGCGCTGACCGCCTGCTCGTTGCCGCCGGGGCCGGATCGGCGGCGGCCCGCGCGGAGCTCGGCGGTGAGGTCTTCCGCCGTCCACGCGGGCCGGTGGGCGAGGCGGGCCGCTGCCATGCGGATGGCCAGCGGCAGGTAGCCGCACAGCTCGGCGATCTCGGCGACGGCCTCGGGCGCGTCGGCGACCCGGTCGTGGCCCGCGATCCGGGCCACCAGTGCGCACGCCTCCGCTGCGGGTAGCACATCGAGCGCGAGCGGGACGGCACCCTCCAGTGCCAGGAGCCGTCGCCGGGAGGTCACCAACACCGCGCACGAGGCGGAGCCGGGCAGCAGCGGACGCACCTGCGCCGCGTCGGCGGCGTTGTCCAGCACCACCAGCGCCCGCCAGTCCGACAGGGTGGTACGCCACAGAGCCGACCGCTCCTCCAGGGTGTGCGGAATGCGTGCACCGTCGACACCGGCCATGCGCAGCAGCGCCTCCAGCGCCGACGCCGGGCCCACCGGGTCGTACCCCGGGGTGAAGCCATGGAGGTCGCAGTAGAACTGGCCGTCCGGGAACGTTCCGGCCATGAGATGGGCGGCGTGCACCGCCAGCGTGGTCTTGCCGACGCCCGCCATGCCGTCGATCGCCGAGACCACCACCGCGCTCGCGGAGCCGTCGCCGACCAGCTCCGTGAGCCGGGCCACCTCGGTGGTGCGGCCGGTGAAGTCCGGTATGTCATACGGCAGATACCGCCGGCGCCCAAGGGGACGGGACTCCGCCGCCCTCGGCGCCCCTGCCGCCTCCGCCGGCTCGTCGGCCGCGGCTGTGGCGAGCAGGCGCCGCTGGTCGTCCGCCCCCAATCGGAGTGCCTTTGCGACCTCCCGCACCGAGGCCATGCGGGGCACCCGTCCCTGCCCGGACTCCAGTGCGCGGATGGTCCGGGCCGACAGCCCCGCCCGCTCCGCCAGTTCCTCCTGGGTCAGCCCAGCCCGCCGCCTGCAGGCGCGCAGCACTGTGTCGAACCGTTCCGGCATGTCCTCTCCTCGCCCCGCGGGCCCGGACTCGACGGCTCCGGACCGCACGGCCCGGGCCACCCGGCTTCACTTCCGATGCGGCACTGTGGCAAACGCGGGAGAACGTCCGCTAAACGTCCGCTGGACGTCCTGTCGGCGGCGCGGGACGGGCGGCAGCATCATGCGTGCCCCCATCCAGGGGGCACGCGGAGTGCCGCACTGCGGTCAACCCGCAACGGGGGAAGGTTTGTTGGAGCGCCGCGAGGTCAGCACGCGGCCGACGCGTCTTCCTCACCTGCCGATCCGCCGTCGGAGGGGACGCCGCCGACGGCCCGTATCCGAAGGAGCATGGTGTATACACGAAGAATCGTCGCCACCGCATCCGTCCTCGCCGCGAGCCTCGGATTCCTGGGGATGACCTCCACCGCGGCCTCGGCCTCGGCTGACGACGGGGTCCGTGTCACCAAGGCGCCCGCAACCGCGTCGGCCTGCGCCTTTGCCGTCTACACCCCCGACAACAGCTACTGCTACAACGACGCAGGCAGCTACGGAATCGGCCCCATCACGGGAGTCAGCAAGGTCTGCGTCTACTCCGGCTGGGCGGTCTACGCCTGGGCGCCCAACCCCGGAGAGCCGCACCGCTCCAAGCTTCAGCACCAGGCCGACCCGTGCGACGACTACACCCAGGTACCGGGCAACACGGTCGTCGACTGGGTCGAGCTGCACCCGTAGCAAACAAGCGAGGCCCGGGTGGAGCCCCGCAGTTCCGGTCCCGGAGCTGCGGGGCTCCTTCGCGTCAGGCTTGGTCACCGCCACCCGGCTCGGGCCGCCCGGTCGTCGTGGTCATGAGGGTATTCCAGGATGAGTTCTCGAAGTAGACAACGGACAGAACGCACGACCCCATAGCCCTGTACGCGTAGCCGTAGTAGCCCTGTTCGCGTCAGAACAGCCATGTTGGTCAGCGTCGTGTGTGGACGCGGGCGGCTCCTGGTGAAGCGCCTTGATCCAGAAGTCCGGCAACGGGCGGCCTCCGGCCTGTAAGGCGCTGTGCTGCGCGACTGTGACGCCGTGGACCAGGGCTCGCCGTACTACTGGGACCTCTTGGACGTACGGCGTCACCAGACGCTGGACACCGCCGACCGAAAATCTCGGATCCTCCGGTCAGGCGCACATCCGCCGACTGAGTCACCCGGACGAATCCTGTCCAGCCAGAGATGGCAACGTGCGACGGGGAGGTGTCAGGCGGAAGCTGCTACTCGCGCCGTAGCGTGTGGAGTTCGCAGATGTCCGGGTCGGTGACGAAGCGGTACATCCTGGGCTTGACGCGGCTGCCTGTGACGCCGAACGAGAACGAACTCCGCTGGTCTTGGAAGTCCCCGTCCAAGAACTGCTTGTCGGTGAAGGACAGGTTGACGTCGTCATCGCTCATCAAGCTGTTCTTCGCTGCCGGTCTCAGCTTCCAGGTGCCAGAGCCATGGCCTCCGTGCTTCGGTTTCTTCGGATAGTTGAACTCAGGCCAGTCGGTTGCGCTGAACGTCCCGTCCTCCTTGAGTGTCACGGTCCCGAACGGGTCGGCGCGGTAGGTGCCGATCACGTCCTGCCGGCTGAGCCCGGCAGGACGATCGCCCTCGTCGCCGCAAGGGAAGTAGCGGGCGCAGCCAGTACTGACGACCGAGGTAGCCGCTACACAAGCACATATCAGACCCACAGCGCGCCAACGCATCCAAACTCCCTCTATCCGCAACATAAGCGGTGCAAGGCAAGGATCTCAGATGTGCCCGTGTGCACATCACCAGGGGCACGTTGTGCGCGGGCGCCGTCAGTCCGCGCGATACGCGCCCGCCCGGCCGGACGCCATCTGGCCGTGACAGCGTCACCCGGCCTGGATGAGGTTGCCGGGCAATGTCCCGCTGACGGTGACCCGGTGTTCGCCCCGCCTCGGTGACCATTTCCGGCCGGGTTTGCCGCACCGGGTAACTACGGGAAACTACAAGAACCCCCTCACCTCCTCCCTGTGCCCCCGACTGCCGCCATCCCCCTCCAAGGTGCCGCCATCTCCGCCTCCTAGCCCACCCTGGGCCCTGGGGTGGTGATGGCCTGGATGATGCCCAGGTCGAGCAAGTCCTGGGGGCGGATGTGGAGTTCGTCGGCGGTGTGTTGGGCTTCCGCGGGGGTGCGTTTGAGGATGGCGGCGGCGAGTTCGGGGGCGATGACGGAGAAGTAGCTGTCGGGGGTGGCCCACAGGCGGTTCGGTGCCGACAGGGCCAGGGCGCCGCCCGAGCCGCCTTCGCCGATGAGGAGCGAGCTGACCGGGACGTGGGCGGTGGCGAGCGCGGTGAAGGTGTCGGCGATGGCCGCACCGGCGCCCGCGCGTTCGGCGTCCGCGTCGTTGGCGGCGCCCGGGGTGTCCACGAGGGTGAGGACCGGGATGCCGAGGCGGTCCGCGAGGCGTATCAGGCGGTTCGCGGTGCGGAATCCGGCGGGGCGGGTGGCCGTGCCGCACTGGGCGGCGAAGGCGATCGTGCGGCCGTCGCGGTGGCCGAAACCACAGCGCATACCGGGATCGCGTCCGCCGCACCGGTCGCCGCTGATCTCCTCCCAGTCGTCGAAGTATGACCGTAGATACGCCTCGGCGCGGGGGCGTTGGGCATCGCGGGCCCGGATCACCGCGTCCCAGCCGGTCTCCGGCAGCTCTGTGGTACCCAGTGCGCACGGGACCGGGGCCGGGCTGGGTGGTTCGGCCGGTGGGCCTTGGGCTCTGCCGAGGAGACGGAGCCAGCGTTGGAGGGTGGCGCGGAGTGTGTCGGCGGGGACGACGGCGTCGACCTGGCCGGCCGCGAACTGTCCCTCGGCGGAGTAGGCGTGGGGGTCGGCGTCCGCAGGGCGTACCCGCGAGCCGGCGAAGCCGATCTGGGCCCTGGGGAGGGCGAGGATCACATCGGCTCCGGCGCCCAGCGTGGCCCAGCCGCCGCCGGTGGTCGGATCGCGGAGTACCGCGATCTGCGGGAGTCCCGCGGCGCGGTTCAGCGCCGACTGCCGGACCACCCGCTGGAGTTGGGCGAGTGCCCGCATCCCTTCCTGCATGCGGCTGCCGCCGGTGGCGATCAGCGACACCAGTGGCAGGCGCCGCTCGCGGGCCTCGGTGTAGGCGGCCTCCAGCCGGTCGCCGGTGCGTTCCCCGAGGGAACCGCCGAGGAAGCCGAACTCGAAGGAGAGCACCACGGCCTCGGTGCCGCCGATCGTGGCGAGGGCGGTGAGCACCGACTCCTCCTCGCCGGTGCGGGCGCGGGCGCGTTCTCGGGAGGCGTCGTAGCCGCGCCAGCCGAGTGGGCCGTCGGGAGGAGAGGAAGCGGCGGCGGTGGACGGGCCGGCAGGAGCGGGGTGGGGGAGTTCGGTGAAGGAGTCGGTGACGGCCGCCATGGCTTGACGTGCCGTCAGGCGGAGGCTGGGCAGTGGCGTCGTGGGGTGCGGTGGCTGCTCATGCATGGCCGGCTCCTGCCGGGGGTGCCGGGGCCCGGAGGTCGCGCTTGAGGATCTTGCCCATGTCGTTGCGGGGGAGGGCTTCGAGGAAGTGCACGATGCGGGGGCGCTTGTGGGGGGCCAGCTGGCGGGCGACATGGTCGGCCAGCTCCTGGGCGGAGGGCGGCGGTGCGGCGTCGGGGCCGGTCACGGGCACGATCCAGGCGACGATCCGCTCGCCCAGGTCCTCGTCGGGCTCGCCGGTGACGGCGGCCTCGGCAACGCCGGGGTGCGCCAGGAGGGCGTTCTCGATCTCGCCGGCGCCGATCTTGTAGCCGCCGCTCTTGATGAGGTCGGTGGCCCTCCGGCCGACGATGCGGTAGTTCCCGGCGGGGTCCCGCACGGCCATGTCGCCGGTGCGGAACCAGCCGCCGTCGAAGGCCGCGGCGGTGGCGTCGGGGCGGTTGAGGTACTCGGTGAAGAGGTTGGGGCCGCGCACCTGGATCTCGCCGACCGTTTCGCCGTCGCTCGCCTCCAGGGCCTGCCCCGCGTCGTCGACGAGGCGGACGTAGACCCCGGGGAGGGGCACGCCGACCGTGCCGGTGGCGTCCGGGCCGTCCGCGCGCACGCTGGTGTTCATCAGCGTCTCGGTCATGCCGTACCGCTCGATCACCCGGCGGCCGGTGGCCGCCAGGAGGCGTTCGTGATCCGTGAGGGGCAGTGCGGCGGAGCCGGAGACCAGCAGCCGGGCGCGGCCCAGTGCCTTGGCGAGGGCCGGATTCTCGCCGGCTTCGAGGGCGAGGCGGTGGTACATCGTCGGGACGCCGAAGAGCATCGTGCCGTCCGCGGACAGCTCCCGGGCGACCCCGTCGGTGCTGAAGCGGCCCAGGTGGTGCACGCTGCCGCCGCGGCGCAGCGGACCGAGCACGCCCAGGATCAGACCGTGGACGTGGAACAGCGGCAGAGCGTGCACCAGGACGTCGTCGGCCGTCCACTGCCAGGCGTCCGCCAGCGCGTCGAGGGTGTGGGCGAGGGCGCGCCGGGGGAGGACGACGCCCTTGGGCGCGCCGGTCGTACCGGAGGTGTAGACGATCAGGGCCGGGGACTCCTCGCCCGGCTCCAGGGGGAGCGGGTGGGGTGTGATGTCCTCCGAAGGCTCGGCGGGGATCTCCACGTCGAGGCGGGGGAGCGCGGCGAGCGGGCCGGGCAGGGTGGCGTCCGGCTCGGTCAGGACGAGAGCGGGGGCGCTGTCCGCCAGGATGTGCGCCAGCTCGCGCTCGCCGATCTTCGGGTTCACCGGCACCGCGGCCACCCCGGCGAGCAGCGCGGCGACGACCGCCACGGACGTCTCCAGTGTCGGGGTCGCCCAGACCGCGATGCGGGCCGCGCCGCCGCCCGGGGCCGCTCCGCCGATCCGTTCGGCCAGCGGGCCGACCACCGCGGCCAGTTGGCGATAGTCGAGCGCGCGGTCGCCGAAGCGCAGCGCGGGGGCGGGCGAGCCGTCGCGCAGGGCGGGGAAGAGCACGTTCACCGGGTCTCCTTCGGTCTTGTCGGCCGCCGGCCGGGTCGGCCGGGCGTCCCGATCCCGCACGCGCCGCCGCGCGGAACGGGCTGACGAAGACCACTCTCGCAGAGACCGCAGGCTTTGTGATCGACGTGTTGCCGGCCTGTGGATAACTCGGTTGGCGCGACGGCGGGCAGTGTGTCCGCGGCCGGTGTGCGAGCGGCGGCACTCAGCCCGGGAGCTTGCGGAAGTCCCAGGACACCACCGCTTCCGGCGTCAGGCGCAGCCAGGCGTGCCGGCCGTCGTGCGGCATTTCCGCGAGCCCGAAGTACTTCTCCGCGAACAGCTTTTCCGGAGCGGCCAGTTCCGGGCAGCTTTCTCCGATGCGCGGCGCCTCGCCGACGAACTCCGCGCGGCCGGTCAGTTCGGCGCCGCGCAGCTCCGCGTAGGAGTGTCCGTCGTCGACGAGCACCGAGAGCCGCGGGTCCTGGCGCAGCTGCGTCCAGCGCTTGCTGCGGATGATCGAGTACAGCCAGAGTGCCGTCCCGTCCCAGGCGAACCACAGCGCGCCCACGTGCGGAGTGCCGTCCCCGCCGACCGTGGCGACCCGGCAGGTTCGCTGTGTCGTCAGGAAGGCGTCCAGCTCCTGCGGGGTCATCATGATGCGGCGGCCGTGGCGCTGGGGCGTCGGCGCGGGCTTCCTGGAGGAGCCCTCCGTGCGGGGTGTCTCGGGTGCATCGGTCATCTTTTGCCGCCCCTCACCAATCTGATGCAGTGTCAGATATCGGGAATCATCGGGGCTCTTCCTGGCGGACGCAATGGTCGGTACCCTCGCGCCTTTCGGTTCGCCGCCCCGGCGCCCCGCCCCGTATCCGCGGGCATCGGCGCGACGTCCGCAGAGAGGAACGCCGATGTCCACGGACGCCCGGCTCGTCGAGCAGCTGGACCCGGACACGACGGTGCTGCTCACCGTCGAATGCCAGCGCGGCGTGATCGGCCCCGATGGCGCGCTGCCCGAACTGGCCGAAGTGGCCCGCACCTCCGGGGCGTTGATGCGGATCGCACGCCTGGTGGCCGTCGCTCACGACACCGGCGTCCAGGTGCTGCACGCGATCGCCGAACGCCGTCCCGACGGCCGCGGCGCCAACCGCAACGCCCGCCTCTTCCGGGCTGCCGAGCGGCTACCGGTGCAGCAGGTCATCGGGTCCACCGCGGTGCGCGTCGCCGACCCCATACCGGTGTCGGAGGACGACCTGGTGGTGCGCCGGCTGCACGGGCTCTCACCGCTCGCCGGCACCGACGTGGACCCGCTGCTGCGCAACTTCGGCTGCCGCACCCTCGTCGTCACCGGTGTCTCGGCGAACGTGGCGATCCCGAATACCGTGTTCGACGCGGTCAACCTCGGCTACACGGTGGTGGTCCCCGCGGACGCCATCGCGGGGGTGCCCGCCGACTACACCCCCGCAATGATCCGCAACACCCTGGCGCTGGTGGCCACGGTGACGACCACCGAGGCCGTCCTCACCTGCTGGCGGCGCCCGCGGCATGCTCACTGACCCGGGGCACGGGCGCCAGGGATGCGCTACCTCGCTGCGGTGGCACCTCCTGGGGCGGGCAGGGCCTCCTTGAGGAAGTCGCGTTGGACGCGCAGGAGGTTGGCGTTGACGGCGTCGTCGGCCGGCATGTGTGTGGCGCCGGGCAGCGGCAGCACCGTGTGCGGCCGGCCCGCCGCCAGCAACTCCGCGGAGAAGCGCAGGGTGTGCGCGGCGGCGACGTTGTCGTCCGCCAGCCCGTGGATGAGCATCAGCGGGCGGCGCAGCAGATGGCCGTGGCCGGCAAGAGAGGAGCGCGCGTAGTTCTCCGGTTGCTCATCCGGGTGGCCCAGGAACCGCTCCTTCCAGTGCGTGTCGTACATCCGCTGGTCGGTGGGCGGCGCACCGGCGACCGCAGCGTGGAAGACATCCGGACGGTGCAGGACGGCCGCCGCGGCCAGGAACCCGCCGAACGACCAGCCACGGATCCCCACTCGCCCGAGGTCCAGATCGGGGAAGCGCTCCCCGGCGGCGCGCACCGCGTCCACCTGGTCCTCCAGCGCGGGCCCCAACTGGTCGCCGTGCACGGCCTTCTCCCAGACGGGACCCCGCCCCGGGGTGCCCCGCCCGTCCACCACCAGAACCGCGAAGCCCTGCTCGGCGAACCACTGGGACACGCAGCCGGTCCAGCTTCGCGCCCGTATGGCGAGTTGCATGCCCGGGCCCCCGTACGGGTCGAGCAGGACCGGCAGGCTCCCCGTGCCCGGCCGGTGCCACGACGGGAAGTACAGGGCCGCCCGCAACTCCCGCTTCCCGAGGGAGAGGTGGATCGGTCGCGGCACGATCACCGGTTCCTCGGCGAGCGAGGCGATGGCCTCCGGATGCCGCCGTGCGGGCAGGTGGGGAGAGCCGTGGGCGGAGCCGCTTGCGGAGTCGTGGGCGGCGCTGCGTGCGGAGTCGTGTGCGGGCCGCTGAGCGGGTGCCGAGGCGGGTTCCGGGACGAGTCCCGGGGCGGCCGGTGCGTCGTCGTCCCGTAGGACGTGCACCTGGTGCCCGTGTGGCGTCATGCCCGCCAGGACGGTCGTGCCACCGCGTCCGGTGCCCGTCCAGACGCCGGGATCCCGGCTCAGCCGACGGCAGCCGGTGCCCGGCTCGTGGCACCACACATGGGTCTCCACCGGATCGTCGCTCGCCGTGAACAGCACCCGCTCGCCCTCGACGCCCAGTACGGCGGCCAGTTGCAGCCCGTCCGGCGTGACCCGCCGCCCGCCCACCGTCAGCCGGCGGGTACCGTCCGCGTCCTCCGGGAGCACCAGGGCGCCGGAGGCAGTACGGGACGGGGTGCCGGGCACCAGCTCCACCCACGCGGGATCGGTCCGCTCGTGCCGCGCCTCTGTGGCACCGGTCCCCGGATCGACCGCGAGCGTCCGCACCACCCGCTGGTCCCGGCTCTGCACCGCCACAAACGGGCCGTGCGCGTCCCAGCCCGCATCGACCACGTACTCGTAGGCAGCCCGGTCCCAGGAGACCTCGGTGCGGCCGCCGTCCAGAGTGAGCAGATGGAGCGTCACCTCCGCGTTGGCGGTGCCCGCCGACGGATAGCGGATCACCTGGGGCGGGCGGGACGGGGCCGCCGGGTCGCTGAGGTAGCGCCGCGCCACCGGGGAGGTGTCGACCCGCGCCACCAGGAGACGGTGGCTGTCCGGCGCCCACCAGTAGCCGCGCGACCGACCCATCGACTCGGCGGCGACGTACTCGGCGAGCCCGTAGGAGACCTCCGGCCCCTCCGCCCCCGCCAGCAGCCGGTCGTCACCGTCCAGCCCGACGACGTGCAGCGAACGACCGCTCACATACGCGACACACCGCCCGTCCGGCGACGGCCGTGGATCGACCACCGCACCGGCCGCCGGCACGGAGAACGGCGCACCGCCGTCCGTACGCACCACCCACAGCGCACCGGACAGCGCGAACGCCACCACTCGCACCGCGGCATCGGTCGCATACTCCACCACCCCCACGGAGCGCTCCCGCGCCCGCTCGCGTCGCAACCGCTCCTCCTCGGGAGCGTCCTCGGCACCCCCGCCCACCAGGAGCGCCGGGTCGGCCAACAGCCGCTCCTCACCTGCCTCGTACTGCCACAGCCGTCCGACGGGATCGCTGCCCGACCCGGTACGCACGAACAGCACCCGCCGCCCATCAGGGGAGACGGTGAACTGCCTGGGCACACCGAGGGAGAAGCGCCGGGTGCGGGCGAACTGTTCGGGGAAGGCGGCGGTGTCGGTGTCGTCTGACTGGTGTTGGTGTTTCACGGTGGTGTCCTCCAAGGAGCGGTGACGCGAAGGGCAGGCGCGCATGCATGCCCGTAACGGGTTGTGTGGCGTGCAGAGTTTGCGCACGCCACAGTGCAGGCGTCACCAAGTGGCTGGATAGATACGGGTATACGGGTACGCGTGCGGTCCGGTCGCAGAGCCGGGAATTCGTCGCGCGGTACCGGTGGTTGAACCGGGTGTCGCAAGCCGTTGCCGGGGCCGGGTGTGGGAGGCGGTCCTCGGCGTGTTGCCGTCCTGCCGGGCGTCTGCGCGGGGACGACGGCGGCCTGTGGCGATCGGACAGGCGACGGTCGATCAGAGTCGACTCAGAGCCAACTGAGATTCAACGGATCATACCCGGATGGCAGGGGCGGCCGCAGCGGAACGCAACAGAAGGGCGGAGGACGGCGCGGCAGCGGCGCAACGGGACGGCAGGCGGCGCAACACCCTGCGCTGGCTGTTCACCGGGCGGCCCCGCGCGCTCGCCCCGCACGACCGGGCACAGCTGGCCCGCCGCTTCGTCGCTGATCTCAGGGGATCCGGCCGCTACCCGGACGATCGCGGCGTCCGGCAGCTCGTCGCGGAACTCTCCCGGGAGAGCGCGGAATTCGCCGGCCTCTGGGCGCGCCATGAGGTCGGTGTCAACCGAACCGTCACCAAGACCGTGGACCACCCCGTCGCGGGTGTCCTGGAACTCAGCTGCGAGGTGCTCGCCGTTCCGGATTCCGATCAGCGCGTCATGGTGTACACGACGGCCCCGGGCACGGGTACGGGCCGTGCCCTGCGGGGACTCCGGGAGCGGGCCGAGGAACGGACGGCGGACTGCTGAACGGTCCGGCCGGCTGAACGGTATGGCGAGAGGCGTGAAATCGCCGCGTGCAGCGGGGCGGTCATGGTGCTCGATGGACGCGGTCAGTCAGGCGCCGGCTTGACCTCAAGTCAACTTGAGGTACCAGGTTGGGTGTCATGATTGATGACATCGCATTTTCCCGCTCCCGCGCCTTCTCCTCCGCCGCGTCCGCAGAGGCGCCCGAACTCCGCGACCCCGCACCATCGTCGGCCCCCGCATCGCTGTCCGACCCTGCACCCTTGTCGCATGCCGCACCGCTGTCCGACCGCGCGCCGTCATCCGGTGCCGTACCGCTGTCCGACGCCGCGCTCGGTGAACTGGCCGCGAGGCTCGCGGACGGGA
The DNA here is from genome assembly GCF_051603415.1 of Streptomyces sp. S186. Classification (NCBI taxonomy): domain Bacteria; kingdom Bacillati; phylum Actinomycetota; class Actinomycetes; order Kitasatosporales; family Streptomycetaceae; genus Streptomyces; species Streptomyces sp. S186. The sequence continues at coordinate 7,085,854 of NZ_CP193932.1, forward strand.
CCACGATCGTCGGCATCGGTGCGTCCACCCGTTTCGCCCGGGAGACCTTCGACGTGCAGGACCAGCTCTTCCGCCGGCTGGTCCGGTACCACGGCTTCCGGGCCCTGGCCGTTCAGGACAGCGTCGACGCCGCCGCCCGCCTCGACCGGTACGTGGCCACCGGCGAGGGCACGGCCGCCGCCGCACTGGACGGCGCCTGGCGCCCGATGCGCACCCTTGGGACGGCCGCCGCCCTGGAGTGGATCCGGGGCTTCAACCAGGACCATCCGCACGACCCCGTCCGCATCTTCGGCGTCCAGCCGGCGCGGGCGCGCGCGGAGGACTACGACGCGGTGCTGGCGCACGTCGGCGTCATGGCCCCGGACCGGCTGGCGGAGGTGGAGGCCCACCTGGCGCCGATCCGCACCGCCCATCGCGTCGACGAGCATGTGCAGCGTGCCCGGGGCACCCACCCGGGCCGTCCGTTCGCCGAGCACGCCCGGGACGCGCTGGCGCTGCTCCGTTCCCTGCCCGGCGCCGGGCAGGATGAGGGCGTCCTGGCCCGGATGCGCCGGATCGTGGAGTTCCACGAGCACAGCGTCGCCGGGCGCGGCAGCTACGCGGGCGAGGCCGCGGTGTGGGCCGACGTCCTCGGCGACCAGCAGCGCCGGACCGGGCTGCGCGTCGTCTACTGGGACGGCATCGCGCACACCTCGGCCACCGGCGGCACCCTGGGCCTGGCCCCCGAGCGCGGCCCGCAGCCCAGCGTCGGCAGCCTGCTGCGCGAGCGCCACGGCGCGGGCTACGCCTCCGTGGCCGTCGGCTTCCACCACGGGGACCTCGGCGTCGTCGCCGTCCCCGAGCCGGCCGGCGACTTCCTGGACGCCCGGCTCGGCACGGTGGACCTGCCCGCCCACTGGCTGGATCTGCGCCGGGCCGACGTCCGCCGCCGCTGGGACGGACCGGCGAAGCTCCGCGTCATCAGCGGCGTCTACGACCCGTCCCGGGATGCCCAGGAACACCTCGCGGTGGCCTCCCTCGCCGACGCCTTCGACGTGCTCGTCCACTTCCGTCGGGCGACCCCGGTGGAGTGGCTGTCATAGGCCGCACCACGCTTCCCGGACGCCCGCGAGGACACTTCGGCCCCGGCCAAACGGAAATTCCGAATACTGGATCAGGGCAGCCGGTACGACGCCGTGCCGGTGCCCTCACCAGTCGGCCCGCAGCGCAGAGGGGCCTCTCCCGGCCGGTGCACCGGTGTCAGGCGCCGACGTAAGGCGCCGGCCGGTCTGCGGAATACCGGAGGAAGGAAAGCAGTCGGATGCAGCAGCACGCAGTGTCGGAGTTCCCTCTCACGATCCCGGCGTTGATCACCCCGCGGGCCGAGAAGCTGTATGCCGGCCGGCCGGTGGTCAGCCGGGTCGGAACGGCCCTGCACCGCTCGACCTGGGGCGAAGTGGTGCACCGGGCACGGCGGTTGGCGGGGGCGTTGGATCAGCTCGGCATCCGACCGGGTGACCGGGTGGCGACCTTCGCCGGCAGCACCCACCGGCACCTGGAGGCGTATCTCGCCGTGCCGTCGATGGGCGCCGTGCTGCACACCGTCAACATCAACCTCGCCGCCGAGCAGGTGGCCTACATCGTGGACCACGCCGACGACGCGATCGTCCTCTGCGACCGCAGCCTGCTCGCCGACTGGCGCCGCGTCGAGCCGCACCTGAGCCGCGCCCGGCGCGTCGTCCTCCTGCCCGACACCGACGACACCACCCACGACGGGGACGCGCTGGACTACGAGACGCTGCTGGCCGCCGCCGAGCCCATGGCGACCTGGCCGGCCGTGGCGGAGGACGCCCCGGCCCACACCAGCTACACCACCGGCACCACCGGACTTCCCAAGGGCGTCGTCTACACCCACCGCAGCACCGTCCTGCAGAGCTTCTGCACCGGCCTCGCCGACGCGGAGGGCCTCGGCTCGTCCGAGACCCTGCTGGCCCTGGTGCCGCTGGCGCTCAGTCAGGTCGGGCTGCCGTTCGCCGCCGCCCTGCACGGCACCGCGCTGGTGCTGCCCGGCCGCGACCTGAGCCCGGCCGGCGTCTGCGAGCTGGTGGAGAAGGAACGCCCCACCGTGGCCGTCGGGTTCGGCGCCGCGCTGCCCGGGCTGCTGGCCCACTGGCGCGCCGAGCGCCCCGACCTGTCCTCGGTGCGCCGCATGGTGTGCGGCGGCTCGCCGGTGGCCCGCCCGATCTCCCGGGCGTTCGAGGAGGAGGTCGGCTTCCCGATCGTCCAGGTCTTCGGCATGACCGAGACCAGCGGGCACGGCAGCTTCAGCAAGCTGCCCGCCGACGTCGGCGACGACCCGTCCGAGGAGACCCTTGGGTACTACGCCACCTCCCAGGGCCGCCCGCTGCCCCTGGTGGAGATGCGGATCGCCGACGACACGGGGACGGAACAGCCCTGGGACGGGCGGACGATGGGGGAGTTGCAGGTCCGCGGCCCCTGGGTGGCCCGCGCGTACGCCCAGGAAGGCGCCCGGCCCGACAAGTTCATGGACGGCTGGCTGCGCACCGGCGACGTCGCCGTCATCGACGCCCTCGGCTATGTCCGGATCGTCGACCGGATGAAGGACCTGGTGAAGTCGGACGGCGAGTGGATCTCGTCGCTCAGGGTGGAGGAGGAACTCCTCGGCCACCCGGCGGTCGCCGAGGCCGCCGTCGTCGCCGTCCCCGATGCCAGGACCGGCGAACGCCCCCTGGCCTGCGTGGTGTTGCGCCCCGAGGACGACGGATCGGTGACGGGGGAGCAGCTGCGGGAGTTCCTGGCCGGCCGCCTCGCCCCGACCTGGGTGCCGGACACCGTCGAGCCGGTGGCCGAACTGCCCAGGACCAGCATCGGCAAGACCGACAAGAAGACCCTGCGGGCACGGTACGGCGCGGGCCGGGCCTGACGACCGCCGTCGTCCGCGACCGTTGGCATGGAGGAGGAGATCGTGGGGCACAGCGTGACGACCGGCGCACCGACGCAGACGGTGACGGCACCCGACCGCGTATCGAGCCGTGAGGTGGCCGACCGGCTGGCCCGGCAGGGGCTGGCGCTGCCGGCGCCGTGGCGCATCCCGACCAGCCCGAACCTGCGGATCCCGGCGAAGCTCGTCCGGGTCGTCGGCTCCCGGGCCTTCGTCTCGGGCCATGTGCCGATCACCGAGGACGGGGAGCTCTCCGGGCCGTACGGCAAGATCGGCGACACCGTCGGTCTCCCCTCCGCGCAGGACGCCGCGGTGCGCACGATCCTCGGCATGCTCGCGAGCATCCAGCAGGAGGTGGAGGACCTGGGCCGGGTGAAGGGCTGGTGCCGGCTGCACTGCATGGCCAACTCCGTGCCCGGTTTCATCGACTTCCCCGCCGTCTTCAACCCCGCCTCGCAGCTCCTGCTCGACGTGTTCGGCGAGGAGATCGGCTACCACGCCCGCGTGGCGGTCGGCATGGTCGGGCTGCCGTGGGACGTACCGGTCGAGATCGCGGCGGAACTCGAACTGCACCCCGAGTGAGCACCGGGCGCCGGCCGGCAGCGCACCGGGCGCGGGCCGTGCCCCGTTTCCCAGGCCATCGGAACTCTGTCCGCACAGCGGCCTTCACGGCCTTGTCCGGGCACCATACGGGAGGGCACCACGATGAAGACGCGCAAGCTGGGGGGACTGGAGGTCTCCGCCCTCGGCCTCGGCTGCATGGGCATGTCGCAGAACTACGGCCCCGCCGACCGCGGTGAGTCGATCGCCGCGCTCCGGCGGTCCCTCGACCTCGGTATGACATTCCTGGACAGCTCGGACATGTACGGGCGGGGCCACAACGAGGAGTTGATCGGCGAGGCGATCGCCGGACGCCGGGACGAGGTGGTGATCGCCACCAAGTTCGGCATCAAGGGCTGGTCCGAGGACCGCAGCTTCGTCCTCGACTCCAGCCCGGCGTACGCCAAGCAGGCGTGCGAGGCGTCGCTGCGCCGGCTCGGGGTCGACGTGATCGACCTCTACTACCTGCACCGCAGGGACCGTTCGATGCCGATCGAGGAGATCATCGGCGGGATGGCGGAGCTGGTGACCGAGGGCAAGGTGCGCCACATCGGCCTGTCCGAGGTCAGCGAGGAAACCCTTCGGCGGGCCCATGCGACCCACCCGCTGGCGGCCCTGGAGAGCGAGTACTCGCTGTTCGCCCGGCACGCCGAGCCCGATGTGCTGCCCGCGTGCCGGGAACTGGGCATCGGGGTGGCCGCCTTCTCACCGCTGGGCCGCGGCATGCTCACCGGCACGGTCCGCGACCTGGCGGCGCTCTCCGCCGACGACTACCGGCACACCGACCCCCGCTTCCAGGGCGAGAACCTCGCCCACAACCTCGCCCTGGTGGAGCGCATCCAGGAGTTCGCCGAGGAGGCGGGGGCGACTCCCGGCCAGATCGCGCTGGCCTGGCTGCTGGCCAAGGACGAGCACATCGTCCCCATCCCCGGCACCAAGCGGGTGCGCTACGTCGAGGAGAACGCGGCGGCCGCCGAGGTCGAGCTGACCGGGGAACAGGTCCGTACGCTCGACGAGCTGATGCCCGGCGAGGCGATCGCGGGCGAGCGGTATCCGGAAGGGATCATGCGGACGATCGACGCCTGACGGCGCGGAGCGCGCGGCGGGCGAAGCGGCGCCCGGGAGGCCGGAGTTGCCTCCCGGGCGCCGCCGTGTGGTGCGTGGGCAGCGCCCTGGCGGCCTCGGGCCCGGCCGGTGGCGCGGTGTTCACCGGTCGGGCCCGAAGTCGCTCAGCGACAGTCCGAAGGTCCGGCGCAAGCCCACCAGCCCGGCCGCCGTCGCGGTGACGACCCGGTCGTCCGCGGACACCCGGGTCAGCCACCCCAGGCTGAAGAGCCGCTCGGTCACCGCGGCGGCCAGCCCCCCGGCGATGTGGTGGCGCGGGCCGCTCCAGTCCGCGCAGCCGCGCACGATCGGCCGCCGGGAGCCCTTCAACGGCGCACAGGTGATGCCCAGCGGACGCCACGCGTCCCAGGCGTCGGCCGCCACCTCCCACTCCTGGGCGTGCCGGCGGATCAGGCCGCGTTCCTGCAGTACGTCGGTGAGCGCCACCCCCAGCCGGCCGCCGAGGTGGTCGTAGCAGGTCCGCGCCGTGCTGAGGACGCCCGGGCCGTGGGTCGGCGCCGCGGCCGGCCGGGACAGGCCCGGGGCGACCGAGGCCAGGGCTCTGAGCGCCACTGCGACGTCCTCGCTCGCGAGCCGGTAGTAGGCGTGCCGTCCCACCCGCTCGACATGGAGCACCCCGCCCTCGACCAGCTTGGCCAGGTGCTCGCTCGCGGTGGGCCGGGAAACGCTGACCAGCGCCGCCAGTGAACTGGCCGACAGCGGCTCGCCGGTCGCCAACTCGCTGACCATCAATGCACGTGTCCGGTCCCCCAACAGCTGCGCGACGGTGGCGATATCCGGCCCGATCTCCGGTGTACGTGGCATGTCGATCACCATAATCTGGGGGCGGCCGGAAGAAGAGCTTCGAGCGGCCGTTTCCGGCCAGGCAGACCAGAACTGCACTTCATTATCCAAGAATTCGGGCGGAATCGAGGATTCGGTCTCGTGTCGGAATGAGATCTTCCGACTCGTTGTCGCGGAGCTGCGCTCGCTACCCACACTTAGGCGGCCTCCGAACTGTTCCTCAGGTAGTTTTTCGAACGGGCGGTACGGGGGAAATGATCACGCTGAACCCCCTTGTCGCGCCTGGTACGCCAAGTTGTCCGCTCATTCACGAGAGGGTCCACGCAATGGCTGACAGGATTACCCACCGCGGCACCTACGACGACAAATTCTACTGGGAGCGCGTCGACCGCAATCTCGGCTGGCTCGGCGACACCCCGGAAGAACAGCGGGCCCGCCAGGAGAAGCTCCGCGACTCCGTCATCGGAATCGTCGGCACCGGCGGAATCGGCGGCGCGGTGGCGCTCCGACTGGTCCGCATGGGCGTGCGGAACCTCAAGCTCGCCGACCCCGACCTCTTCGAACTCTCCAACGTGCAGCGGCAGATCGGCGCGGACGTCGAGCACCTCGGCCGCAACAAGGCCGAGGTCGTCGCGGAACTGGCCTACGACCTCACCCGGGACGTCAACATCGACGTGTTCCCGGAAGGCATCACCCCGGAGTCGGCCGAAGAATTCATGGACGGCTGCGACTACGTCATGGACCAGATGGAGTTCTACCAGATCAAGAATCGCTACGCTCTGCACCGGGCGTTCCGCAAGTCCGACCGCTGCAAATTCATGCTCAAGATACCGACGGTGGGACACACCGTCATCGTCTACAAGTACACCAAGGACTCGATGACCATCGAGGAGGTGTACGACATCCCCGAGGACGCCGAGTTCACCCCCGACGTCATCCACAAACTCGTCGAGCGCGCCATCGCGGTCATGCCGTCGTACCCGAGCCGCGAGATGATCGACCACTGGTTCGTCGACATGCAGCGCATGCCCATCTTCGGGGCCTGCCCGCCGATGGCCGAAGGAATCCTCACCGAGCGACTCGCCCTGGAGATCCTGGAAATCCCCGGCCTCGAACCGCTCCCCGTCCAGCCCGGCTACGCCATCTTCGATTCCCTGACCTGGACCGCCAAGATGGTCCCCGGAAAGTGGTGGACCGAGTGAGCGAGCCACCCCCGATCCGGGTCGTGCTCTTCTCCGAAGTCAACTCGAAGCTGGGCGCGCCCTTCCTGTCGATTCTCGCGGAGCACCCGCTGGTCCGCCTGGTCGGCGTGGTCACCAGCCCGCCGGGAAAGCTGTGCCCCTACTTCATCGGGGAAGAGGACCAGGTCGACCTCGAAAAGCAGGCCGGCGAGCGCGGCGTTCCGCTCTTCCGCCCGGCGAAGGTCAACGACCCCGGGCTGATCCGCGAACTGGCCGCACTGCGCCCGGACTACTTCCTGACCGGCAACTACCAGCAGATCCTCAAGCCCGACCTGCTGGCCGTCCCGGCCGTCACCTCGATCAACTTCCACCCCAGCCCGCTGCCGCGCTACGCCGGCTGGGCACCGTTCTTCTGGACGGTCAAGGAAGGCGAACGCGACAGCGGGGTGACCGCGATCGAGATGACGCCGGAGATCGACGGCGGACCGGTCGTCATGCAGAAACGGATCCGGCTGGCCGGCGACGAGACGGCCCTGGAGGTCCGGGAGTCGCACACGATCGCCAACGTGGCGCTGCTGCGGCAGCTCCTCCCGCGGCTCATCGCCCGCGAGTACCCCACCACACCCCAGGACCCCACCCGGCGCAGCTACTTCGGCAAGCCGGGCGACCGCGACTACTGGCTGGACTTCGGCGGGCCGACCGACACCGTCCTGCGCACGGTCCGCGCCGGATACCGCAGCCCCGGTGCCTATGTGCACACCGACCGGGGCGACCAACTCACCGTCCTGACGGCGGAGGACGCGGGACAGGCGTTCCCCGCTCCCGACGTGCCCGGGACGCTGCGCACCGAGTCCGGCGCCCTCTACGCGGCGACCGCGGACGGCTGGCTGCGCCTGTGGTCCCTCGACGTCCACGGCCAGGAGCGGCCCGCGCACGTCGCCGACGGCACCACGCGGTTCGACACCCGCTTCCGGGCCCGCGCCCACGCCTGACGGCCGCCGTCACACGGCCGTCGGACCGCAGCCGACGCTGCGGTCCGGCGGCCGTTCCCCCCACCCGCGACCGTGCCCGGGCCACCCACCATCCCGCCGGCCGCGCCCGGAAACCCTTCCGGCCGTCCGGCCACGAGAGGAACTCCCCTCATGATCGAGCAATCCGTCAGCACCGCCACCGCCACCGCCACCCACGACCACCCCCGCGCCACCGGGGCCCTGGCCCGCCGCGACAACAGCGTCCGGAGCCTGGTGGACTACACCTACCTGTCCGCCACCACCGGCGAACGGAAAACCATCCGCGCGGCCCACCAACTCTACGAACACCTCATCGGTCTCTGGGCGCCCGCCCTCATCGAAACCGCCCATGACCTCGGCGTCTTCGCCTGGCTCGCGGAGCGCCCGGGCACAGCCGAGCAGCTCGCCGACGACCTGGACACCGACCGGCGCGCCACCCGCGTCCTGCTCGACGGCCTCTTCGCCTACGGCGTGCTGGAGCGCTCCGCCGCCGGCGGCGAGGTCCGCTACACCCTGCCCGAGGACTTCCGGCACGCCCTCCTCCCCGGCGGGACCTTCAGCCTGGTGGGCAAGATGGCCCACGACCGGCACGTGGCCTGGGCCGCCTGGCGCAACCTCGGCGACGCCGTCCGGCACGGCACCCGCGACCGGTCCGGCAACGACCGCACCAACCAGATCTCCGAGGCCGACTACGAGGACCTGACCTCCGGCATCAACTTCTGGGCGCCCCCGATCGTCGACGTACTGGCGTCCCACCTCGCCGAATCCGGGTGGCAGCGGCACCGCACCGCCGCCGTCCTCGACGTCGGCTGCGGCACCGGCCTCTACAGCCAGCTGCTGCTCCAACGCTTCCCGTCCTGGACGGCCGAGGGCATCGACGCCCCGCGCATCATCCGCCTCGCCGACCGGCAGGCCGAACGGCTCGGCGTCGCCGAGCGCTTCACCGGCACCGTCCGGGACTTCTGGCAGGACGGCTGGGGCGAGATCGTCGACCTGATCCTGTTCGCCAACATCTTCCACCTCCAGACCGCCGACTCCGTCCAGAAGCTCATGCGCAGCGCCGCCGATGTCCTCGCCCCCGACGGCCTGATCTGCATCGCCGACCAGATCGTCGTCGACGAGGCACGGCCCACCACCGCGCAGGACCGCTTCGCCCTGCTGTTCGCCGCCTCCATGCTGGCCACCGGAGGCGGCGACGCCTACGCGCTGAGCGAGTACGACCAGTGGCTGGCCGAGGCCGGGCTGGAGCGGGTGGCGGTACTGGAGGCCCCGATGCACCGGCTGCTCCTCGTCGGCCACGCCGGCCGGCACCCGCGCACCGCCTGACCGCGCACCGTCCGCAACCCGCGGCGTCGTCGGGCGCGATGGCGCCCCGCCGCGCCCGACGACAGTTCGGCCGGGGACAAACTCCCCGGCAACTAGGCTTTGTTCAGCGAAACGGAGTGGCCACATTCCACATCCGGTCTCCAGCATCCGAAAGAGTGACCATGACAGTGTCCTTATTCGCGGTGGGCGACGTCTTCATCGACCGGGAGAATCCCGAGACCGCATTCCAGACGGCCGGCACATTCCTGAACACCGGAGACGTCGTCTTCGGAAATTGCGAGGGCGTCTTCAGCGACACCTGGGAAAGGGCGCCGAGTTCCGGATCCCCCGTCGTCGCCCCCGGCCGGAACGCCAAGCCGCTCGCCGACGCCGGCTTCCACGTGATGTCCCTGGCCAACAACCACAGCGTGGACGGCGGCCACCAGGCACTGCTCAACACCCGGGACACCCTCCGGGGACTGGGCATCGCCACGGCCGGCGCCGGCGCCGACATCGCCGAGGCACGCACCCCGGCGATCGTCGAACGCGACGGGCTGCGGATCGCCTTTCTCGCCTATTCCTCGGTCTTTCCGCACGGTTACGAGGCCCGCGCCGGGGTGCCCGGACTCGCCCCGATCCGCGCCCACACCCGCTACACGCCGTGGGAACTCAACGAATGGAATCCCGGCCTCCTTCCCCGCGTCACCACGGAGAACTTCCCGGAGGACGTGGCCGCTTTCACCCGTGACGTGCACGCCGCGCGGGAACAGGCCGACCTCGTCGTCACCAGCTTCCACTGGGGCGACTTCACCCGGCCGTTCCTGCTCACCGACAACGAGCGCCGACTGGCCCGGCTCGCCGTCGACGCCGGCGCGGACGTGGTCCTCGGGCACCACCACCACATGCTGCGCGGCATCGAGTTCTACAAGGGCAAGCCGGTCTTCTACGGACTCGGGCACTACGTCTTCGACCTGCCCGACCTCCCCCAGCGCCTGGCCAAGGACGGCTACCTCAGCGCCGCCCGCCCGCAGGACGAGCGTGAACTCAGCCGCCGCTTCGGCGAGTTCCGGATCCGCCCGCAGGAGGAGTACCCCCTGCTGCCCTTCCACCCGGACGCGCGGATGACCGGGGTGGCCGTGGTCCGCGTCGACGCCGGGGGCGTACGCGCCGCGGGCTTCTGCCCCGCCGTGATCGACACCCGTAACGAGCCGGTGCCGGTGGCACCGCAGAGCGAGGACGGCCGGCGCGTCGCCGCCTACCTCGCGGAATGCTGCGCCCAGGAGCAGCTGCCCACCCGCTTCACCCCGCCACTGGCGGGCTCCGGCCTCCCGGCCGGCAGCATCCAGGCCCTTCCGGCAACCGAGTCCGAGCAGTCCGAGCAGTTCGAGGAGCAGGCATGAGCGACACCCAGCGACAGGAAGACAAGGCCGCGGCGGACGAGGCCATCGTGCGCCATGTGGACGTGCCCGGGGTCGGCGACCCGCGCAAGTTCGGCTACGCCCAGGCGGTGACCGCCGGCGGACTGCTCTACATCTCCGGCCAGTTGGGCATCGACGAGGAGTACCAGCCGGTCAGCGACCGCTTCGACGACCAGGCGTACCGGGCGATGGAGAACGTCCGGCGCGTACTGAGCGCGGCCGGCGGCGGCTTCGAGGACCTGGTCTCCATGACCATCTATCTGACCGACATGCGCAACGCGCCCCGCTTCTTCGAGATCCGCCGCGAGATCCTCGGCGACATCCTGGTGTCGAGCACCGCCGTGGCCGTCTCCGGACTCCCGCTGCCCAACCTCCAGGTCGAGGTGCAGTGCGTCGCCCTGGCCCGGCCCACGGCATGACGACGGAGGAATCATGCTGGATCCCTCGCAGCCCCGACCCGACATCGCGACGGTCGCGGAACTCCTGGGCAACGCGACCCGCGCGGCGATGGTCAGCGCGCTGGTGGGGGACTTCGTGATGCCCGCCGGGGAACTCGCCTCGATCGCCGGCGTCTCCCGCCCCACGGCGAGCGAACACCTCGCCCGGCTGGTGGAGCACGGCCTGCTCTCCGTGGAGCGGATGGGCCGGCACGCCTACTACCGGATCTCCAGCGCCCAGGTCGCCGAACTCGTCGAGGCACTGGCCGTCATCGCACCCGTCCGGCAGCCCACCTCGCTGCGCTCCGCGCGGCTGCTGAAGACGCTCAGCCACGCCCGCACCTGCTACCGGCACCTGGCCGGGCGCACCGGGGTGGAGCTGGCCGAGGCGCTGTGCCGGCAGGGACTGGTCCGCCGGACGGCGGGCGGACTGGAGATCGACGCGGCCCGCTGGGACGCCTGCGAGCCGCTCGGGCTGGCCACCCGCGCCCTGGAGGCCGAGGGACAGCCCCTGATCAAGGGGTGTGTGGACTGGAGCGAGCGCCGCCACCACCTTGCCGGCACCGCCGCCACCGCCCTGACGGACCGGCTGTTCGCACTGGGCTGGATCACCAGGGCCCGCGAGCACCAACGAGCCGTCGTGGTCACCGCCGAGGGCACCGCGGGCCTGGCGAGCGAGTTCGGACTGTACCTTCGGTGAACCGCCCCCGCCGCCCCATGACATCCAGGGCGCGGCGGGGACAGCACAGTACGCGCAGACGGCGGCCGCCCCGGCGCCGCCCGCGCGGCCCGTCTGCCCCGCGCACGCTACCCATGGGAGAACGTCATGGCAGGTCGACGGTTCGACATCTGCATCATCGGCATGGGCCCCCGAGGACTCTCGGTCCTGGAGAGGGTCTGTGCCAACGCCCGGTACACCGCGCCGGACATCCGGCTCACCGTGCACGTCGTGGACCCCCACCCGGCGGGCGCGGGCAAGGTATGGCGCACCGGGCAGTCCCGGCACCTTCTGATGAACACCGTCGCCTCGCAGGTGACCATGTTCACCGACCCGAGCGTGGACCTCGAAGGGCCGCTGTCACCCGGGCCGAGCCTGCACGAGTGGGCCCGTTTCCTCGCCCTGACGGGGCCGTTCGACGGGCACCACTACCCGCCCGACGTCCTCGCGGAGGCCGCCGCGCTCGGGCCGGACTCGTACCCGACCCGCGCCTTCTACGGGCACTACCTGCGCTGGGTGTTCCAACGCGTCGTGGACACCGCGCCGGACCACGTCACCGTCCGCACCCACCGCTCGCGGGCGGTCGCCCTCGACGACGCCGGCCCCGCCGCCACGACGCCCACGACCACCGCGCCGGACGCCGGGGACGCCGCGCACCGGTGCTGCCCGCTGCAGACCGTGCGCCTGGCGGACGGCACCCGCCTGCGGGACCTGCACACGGTGATCCTCGCGCAGGGCCATCTGCCCACCCGCCCGAGCGCCCGCGAGACCGAACTGACCCGTTTCGCGGCCGAGCACGGCCTGCGCTACCTCCCGCCGGCCAACCCCGCGGACGCCGACCTCACCCCCGTCCGCCCACGGGAACGCGTCGGCCTCCTCGGCCTGGGCCTCAACTTCTTCGACTACATGGCGCTGTTCACCGCGGGCCGCGGCGGCCGCTTCGAGCGCCGGGACGACGGCTCGCTGCGCTACCGGCCGTCCGGCGACGAGCCGCGCCTGTACGCCGGTTCGCGCCGCGGCGTCCCCTTCCACTCCCGCGGCGAGAACGAGAAGGGCCCGTATGGCCGGCATGTGCCGGTGGTGCTCACGCCCGACGTGATCGGCCGGCTGCGGGCCCGGGCGGCCGACGGCGCCGGTGTCGACTTCCGCCGCGACGTGTGGCCGCTGGTGGCGAAGGAGGTGGAGACCGTCTACTACGCCACCTTCCTCGCCGCCGACCAGGGCCTGCGAGCCGCCGAATGCTTCCGCCGGCGCTATCTCGACGTGCCCTGGGACACCCCGGAGGAGGCCCGCATCCTCGACGTCTTCGGCGTCCCCCGGGACCGCCGCTGGGACTGGGAACGCCTCGCCCGCCCGTACGGCGACCGGAGATTCACCGGCCCCGGCGACTTCCGCGACTGGCTGAGGGACCACCTGAACCACGACATCGCCGAGGCGCGGGCCGGCAACGTCAGCGGACCCCTGAAGGCCGCGCTGGACGTCCTGCGCGACCTGCGCAACGAACTGCGGCTCGTGGTGGACCACCGCGGCCTCACCGGAGGCTCCCACCACCGGCACCTCGACGGGTGGTACACACCGCTGAACGCCTTCCTGTCCATCGGCCCGCCCCTCCGGCGCATCGAGGAGGCCGTCGCCCTGATCGACGCGGGCGTCCTGGAGGTCCTCGGCCCGGACGTGACCGCCCACGCCGACGCGGAGGCCGGCGTCTTCGTTCTCCAGGCGGGCGGCGTCCGCGCCTCCGGCATCCGCACCACCGTCCTCGTCGACGCCCGGCTCCCCGACACCGACCTGCGCCGGACCGCCGATCCGCTGCTACGCCACCTCCTCGCCGACGGCGGGTGCCGGCCGTACGCGATACCCGATCCGGACGGCACCGTCTACCAGACCGGCGGCCTGGAAGTGACCGAGCACTACCGGCTGGTCGACGCGGCGGGCCGCCCCCACCCGCGGCGCTTCGCCTTCGGCGTGCCGACGGAAGCGGTGCACTGGGTGACCGCCGCCGGCATCCGGCCCGGCGTCAACTCGGTGACCCTCGCCGACGCCGACGCCCTCGCCAGGACCGCCCTCGCCCTGGTCGCGAAGGCGGCCGCGACCACACCCGATTGCACGGAGGCGACGGTATGACACCCCAGGACGCTCCCCAGGACGCCCCCTCCCCGGCCTTCGACGCCGGCCCGGACTCCGGGCTGCTCTCCCCGGTCCGCGCCGGGGCACCGGCCGAGGGCGCGACCTCCGACGCGGCATGGCTCCAGGCGCTGTTGGACGCCGAGGCGGGCCTGGTCCGCGCCCAGGCCGCCCTGGGCGTCGTGCCCGCGGCGGCCGCCGCGGCCCTCACCCGCGCCGCCCGGGCCGAGCGGTTCGACCTCGTCACCCTGGCCCGGCGCAGCCGCGGCGCCGCCAACCCCGTGGTGGCACTCGTCGAGGACCTGACGAGCGCGGTGGCGGCGGCCGACCCGGCCGCGGCCGACTATGTGCACCGCGGCTCCACGAGCCAGGACATCATGGACACCGCCGCCATGCTGGTCGCCCACCGGACCACCGGACTGATCCTGGCCGACCTGGACCGGGTGGCGGCGGCCCTGGCCCGCCTGGCCGAACAGCACCGGGACACCCCCATGCCGGGCCGGACGCTGGCCCTGCACGCGGTGCCGGTCACCTTCGGGCTGAAGGCGGCCGGCTGGCTCCAGGCCGTCCTGGACGCCGCGGCGGAGCTGCGCACGCTGCGCACCGCGCTCCCGGCCCAACTCGGGGGCGCGGCCGGCACGTTGGCGGGCTACCTGGAATACGCCCGGCTCACCGCGCACTCCTCCGGCACGTCGTCCACCGACGACGCGCCGTCCGACGACGCCCCGTCCGGCGTGCCCGGCTACGCCGAGAAGCTGATCGCCGCCTTCGCCGCCGAGGTGGGGCTCGCCGAACCGGTGCTGCCCTGGCACACCGCGCGAGCCCCCCTCGCCCGGCTCGGCGCGGCGCTCGCCACGGTCACCGGAGCGCTCGGCAAGTTCGCCGTGGACGTCCAGACCCTCTCCCGGACCGAGATCGCCGAGGTCGCCGAGCCGGCCGCGGCGGGCCGGGGCGTCTCGTCCGCGATGCCGCACAAACGAAACCCGGCCCTGGCCACCCTCATCCGATCGGCGGCACTCCAACTCCCCTCCCTCTCCCTGGTGTTGGCCCAGTCGATGCTGGCCGAGGACGAGCGGCCCGCCGGTGCCTGGCACGCCGAGTGGCAGCCCCTGCGGGACTGTCTGCGGCTGGCCGGCGGCGCGGCCCACACCGCCGCCGAACTGGCCGAAGGGCTCACCGCGGACCCTCGCCGGATGCGGCACAACCTGACCCTCACCGGCAGCCTGCTGCTCACCGAACGACTGGCCGCCGTGCTGACGCCCGTCGTCGGCAAGGCCACGGCGAAGACCCTGATGAGCCGGGCCGCCGCCGAGTCGGCCCGCACCGGCCGGCCGCTCGCCGCCGTCCTGCGCGAACTCCCCGATCTGGCAGGCCACTTGGACCACCTGGACCACCTGCACGAGAGCGGACTGGCCGAACTCCTGGACCCGGAGCGCTACACCGGCGCCGCCGGCCAACTCGTCGACCGCGCACTGGCCCACTACCGCCGCACCGGCCGTCCGCGCTGACCGCCCCCACTGATCGCCCCTGCTCCCGCAGCCCGGATCCACGTCCCCCGACCGCATCCTCCCGACCGCATCCGCACAGGCAAGGGGTACCGCGATGTCCCAGCCCGTCCGAGCCGCCCAACCCGTTCCCGGACCCGGCGAGCAGCGCCGGACCCAGATGCGCCGCGTCGTGCTGTCCGGCCTGCTCGGCAGCACCATCGAGTACTACGACTTCATGCTCTACGGCACCGTCGCCTCGCTCGTCTTCGACAAGCTCTTCTTCACCGGCCTTACGCCGCCGGCCGGGACGATCGCGGCCTTCGGCACCTTCGCCGTCGGCTATCTGGCCCGTCCGCTGGGCGGTGCGCTCTTCGGCCACTTCGGCGACCGGCTGGGCCGCAAGGCGATGCTGGTGCTCTCGATGGCGATGATGGGCGTCGCCAGCACCCTCATCGGGCTCCTTCCCACCCACGACCAGGTCGGCAACCTGGCACCGACGCTCCTGGTCGTGCTGCGCCTGGTCCAGGGCGTCGCGGTCGGCGGCGAGTGGGGCGGGGCCGCGCTGCTGACCGCCGAGCACGCGGCGCGCCGCAGACGCGGACTGCTGACCAGCTACGTACAGATGGGCGGGCCGGCCGGCACGGTCCTGTCCACCCTGGTCCTCACCCTGTTCGCCACACTGCCGGACGACCAATTCCTGTCCTGGGGCTGGCGGGTGCCCTTCCTGCTGAGTGCGGCCCTGCTCGCGATGGGCCTGTTCGTCCGGCTGAAGGTGACCGAGAGCCCGCTGTTCGCCGAGGTGCGGCAGAACAACGCCGTCGTGCGCAGACCCCTGGTCGAGATCCTGCGCCGGCCCAAACCCCTGCTCCTGGCCTGCTTCGTGGTCTTCGGCGCCACCGTGTCCCAGGCACTGACCAGCGTCTTCGCCATCAGCTTCGCCACCGGCGTCGGCTACGCACGCACCGACATCCTGGTCGGCCAGCTCTTCAACGGCATCACCGCGGCCGCCGCGATGCCGCTCTCGGCGGCCCTGTCGGACCGGATCGGCCGCCGACCGGTCCTCCTCGGCGCGGCACTCACCCTCGCCGTGGTCGCCTTCCCGGTGTTCCTGATGGTCGGCACGGGCTCGGTGCCGCTGATGATGCTCGCCCTGGGCCTGCTCGCCCCGCTCCCGATGGGCGCGCTGCTCGGACCGGTACCGGCCCTGTTCTCCGAGATGTTCGGCACCAGCACCCGCTACACCGGAGTGTCCATGGGCTACCAACTGGCCGCCGTCCTCGGCGGTGGCCTGGCCCCACTGGCCGCCACGACCCTGCTCTCCGTCTCCGGCACTCACCGCCCCACCCTGGTCGCCCTCTACATGGTCGTCGCCTGCCTGATCAGCGCCACCGCAATCCACCTCACCACCGAAACCCACGGCCACGCCCTGGACCACACCACCACCCCCGTCCCCGAAAAACCCCTCGCTGACCACCTCTGAACCGCCCACCCGGCCAACCCTCCCCCGCTGCCCGCCCAAGGCGGAGCAGCCGGCGCCTCCTGGGCTTCGAGCCAGGTCATGAGGGACCATGCCGCGCATGACCTTAGCCATCGCACCCGCCATCCCGGCCGGAACCCTCGCGGCCACCGCCCAGCCCGCCCTTCCCTCCCGCGATGGTGACCTGCTGCTGCGCCCCTGGGAGGCGGCGGACGCTCCCGTACTCCAACGCGCTTACGAGGACCCGTCGATCCGGCGCTGGCACATGCACCATGTGACCTCGCCGGCGGAGGCCCGGGACTGGATCGCCGCCTCCCACCGGTCCTGGCAACAGGAGCAGGCCGCCCAGTGGGCCATCACGCGGGGCGGCGACGACGTCCTCGGCCGGATAGCCCTGCTCCGGCCGGACCTCCTCCACGGCCTCGCCGAGTGCGGGTACTGGGTCCTGCCGCACGCCCGCGGCACCGGGGTCGCCCCGCGGGCCCTCGCCACGTTGGCGGCCTGGGCGCTGGACGAGGCCGGCTTCCACCGCCTTGAACTCGCCCACTCCACCGCCAACGATGCCTCCTGCCGGGTGGCCACCAAGTCCGGCTTCGCCCTGGAGGGCACCCGCCGCAGCGCACATCTGCAACCGGACGGCTGGCACGACATGCACCTCCACGCGCGCGTCCAGGGCGATACCTGAGCCGACGGCAGAACACCACACCAACGTCACAGTCGGCCGGGCACGCCCGCACAGTCAGGGCGCGTCCGTCACCGCGAGGCGACCACCCACCGTCGATCTTCCTCAACCTGCCCACGAATACGAGGAGTTGGCCCAGAGCAGGGCATGCCTTTGCCCGCGCCTTGCGCTTTCGTGGCTATCGTCCTCATGGGCATTTGCGCCAGATGCCGAGGGGGACGCTGTGGCGATTGAGCTGCCTGAACCGGTGGTGACGTTCCTTCAGTTCGTCGGGGTGAACTGGCCGACCGTCAACGAGGACAAGGTCCGCGAGTTCGCTTCCCACGTACGGGACTTCGCGCAGAAGATCGACGACACCCACAAGGACTCCACGTCGACGATCCACCAGTTACAGGACGTCTACCAGGGTGCGTCCTACGAGGCGCTGCTCGCCAAATGGGGGCAGCTGTCCGACGGCCACATGACGGAGCTGGTGACCGCCTGCCACACGGTGGCCACCGCGCTCGACCTCGCGGCCGAGACCATCGTGGCGATGAAGGTGGCGGCGATCGCCGAACTCGTCGTGCTGGCCATCACCTTCGTCGCCGACCAGGCCGCCGCCGCGGCCACGCTCGGCATCGCCGAGGCGGCCGAGGCCCTCGTCGTGGCGGCGGGGAAGAAGGTCGTCAGCTTCCTTGAGCAGCAGCTGGAGCAGTACATCATCGGCCAGGTCATCGAGGCCGCGGTCGACCCCCTGGTGGAGGTGGTCGGCAAGGCGGTGAGCGGCATGGTCTTCCAGGCCGCCGAGTCCGCGCTCGGCGTCTCCGCCGGAGGCGGTCAGGGAGGCGTGGGGGAGAGCTTCTCCATCCACCCGGAGGAACTGCACGCACGCGCCGAACGACTGCGTGGCCATGCGCGGACGGTCGCCTCGCACGCCGCCGATTTCGAGGCGAAGGCGGCAGGGGTGAGCTTCGCATGAGCAACCGGATAGTCAAGGCGCTGGAAGGCGGCGCCGAGAAACTGGGCAAGACGCTGGCCAAGGATGCCGGTAAGGCCATTCAGGACCTGTACCACGGCGCCGGCACCCGGCTGAAGAAGGTCGCCACCAATCACGCCGAGAACGACGCCAAACACGCCGCGGAACTCGAAAAGATCCTCAAGGGCGGCGAGAAGGACATGCCGCATGCACCGCGCGGCACGGATGGCGGTGGCCGTCCCCATACCAAGAGCGGCTCGTCCGAGGGCGCCCGCAAGGAAGCCGAATCCGGCCATCCCCAGGACAAGACCCGCGGCGACAACGGCAAATGCACCGATGGGACCGACCCCGTCGACCTGGCCTCGGGCCGGGTGTTCCTCACCCAGTCCGATATCGCGCTGCCCGGTGTGCTGCCGCTCGCCTTCACCCGCAAATTCGAGTCCTCCACCCGTCTCGGTCGCCATATCGGACCGTCCTGGTCCTCCCTCATCGACCAGCGGTTGGAGATCGGTGACGAGGGCGTCGTCTTCGTCACCGAAAGCGGCATGCTGCTGCGCTACGAGACTCCTCAGACCGGTGAACGGGTATGGCCCGAGGACGGTCCTCGCTGGCCGTTGATGCGAACCGTCCAAGGTGACTGGGCAGTTCACGAACCGGATTCGGGCCTGACCCGCTACTTCAGCGATGCCCTGCACGCCCCCGGCCTCGCCCTGCCCGACGAGATCACGGACCGCAACGGCAACCGCATCAGCTTCGACTACGCGGACGAGACCGGCATCCCCTATGCCATCCGGCACAGCGCCGGCCACGAACTGAAGCTGACCTGCGACGAGGACGGCCGCCTCACGGCCCTGCACCTGGCGGGTGCGGCCGAGGACGGCGCGGACCGCCTGGTGAAGTCCTACGGACACGACGAGGCCGGCAACCTCGTCACCGTCACCAGCGCCACGGGGGCGACGACGCGCTTCGAGTACGACTCCGAGCACCGGATGACCGCCTGGGTCGACTCCAACGGATTCCGCTACGAGTACACCTACGACCAACGGCACCGCTGCGTCGCCCAGTCCGGCGCCGACGGCCACCTGGCCAACCGTTTCAGCTACGGCGAACCGGACCCGGAGACCGGTCACCGCACCACCACGCTCACCGACGCGCAGGGCGCCGCCACGCGCTACCTCTTCGACCAGCGGCTCCAGGTCGTCGCCGTCACCGATCCGCTGGGCCACACCACGCGTACCGAGCGCGATGCCATGGACCGGGCGACGGCGGTCACCGACCCCCTCGGCAATGTCACGCGCTATGCACGTCCCCAATCCGCACACCGCCGTCGACCCGCTGGGACTGAGCGTCTGCAACACCGCGGCCCAGGCGGACCTCGCGAAAATGCGTTCCGAGATGGGTATCCCCGCCATCGCGAACGACACCCAGAAGCCGATGAGCACGCTGGGACGTCTGGACATGGACGGGCACGATCCCCTCTACGGTCAAAACGGCCGCCTGCCCCGCCCCGTCCCCTATCCCGGCGCGGGCAACGGCATCTCGCGGTTGTCGTTCGAGGACCACGCCGAGGGCGATGTCTTCTCCCAGGCCATGGCCAGGGGACAAACCGGAGGGACCGCGCGGCTCTATCTCGATCGTGATCCGTGCAACTTCTGCCGCAACAGCATGGCGGGATACGGCCGTTGGCTGGACCTGGATTCCCTGCATGTGTACGGCCCGAACGGGCTGCACGGTACGTATACTAGGGGCGGCAAGTACGTCTTGGCGTAGGTGGTACGCGTGCAGATCAAGTTCGAGACCTGGGTTCCGACGCACGAGACGCGCATGGTGGACCTGGCGGACGTGCCCCTCGTCTACCGAGAAGCCAAGGAAAGCGCCTCCCCGACCTTCACCTGGAACGATCTCGGCGATGAAGTCCTGATCGTCACGGTCGGCGACGACTATTCAACGGTCTCGCTGATGAGGGAGGACACCTTCTACAACCTCGCGGTCTCCGACAGCGACGACATGCGGGAGATCCAGGTTTCGGGCGATACGACGATGTGGCCCGAAGGCCAGATCCTCCCGCGGGAGATGGGCCTGGAGGTCCTGTCGCGGGTGCCCGACGTGGAGTCACTGGTGCGCGATTACCGCTGGGAAGAGCAGTAGCCGCCTGAACGGCCAGACGTCCGAACGGCTGGACGTCTGAACGGCGACTGGCAACAACCGCTGGTTGCGAGGGCCCGGAAAATCACCTGCGGCCATCACGCTCGGTTACTATGCTCACTTTGTGCCGCAGGCTGGAAAGCTGCGGCTTTCGGCCGTTGGCCGTGGACTCTGTGGAATCCAAGGAATCTAAGGAAATGGACCGTGGGCCTTGAGAGAGCGTTGAGGGAGGTCGTCGCGACGCGCTATGTCACGCCCCTGCGTGAGGGCGGGTCGCTGCCGGGGATCGTCGAGGGGGACGATCTCGGGACGTACATCATGAAATTCACCGGGGCCGGGCAGGGGCGCAAGACCCTGGTCGCGGAGGTGATCTGCGGGGAGCTCGGGCGGCGGCTGGGGCTGCGGGTGCCGGAACTGGTGCGGATGCAGCTCGATCCGGTCATCGGGCTGAGCGAGCCGGACCAGGAGGTCCAGGCGCTGCTGAAGGCCAGCGGGGGACTCAACCTGGGGATGGACTACCTCCCCGGGTCGCTGGGGTTCGATCCGCTGGCGTTCGAGGTGAGCGCGCGCGAGGCGGGCCGGGTGGTGTGGTTCGACGCGCTGATCAACAACGTGGACCGGTCCTGGCGCAACCCCAACCTGCTGGTGTGGCACGGGCAGTTGTGGCTGATCGACCACGGTGCGGCGATGATCTGGCACCACAACTGGCCGACCGCGGAGAAGGCGTCGGCCCGGCCGTACGACGCCTCCGATCACGCACTTGCCACGTTCGGGCCCGATGTGGCCGCCGCGGCCGAGGAGTTCGCACCGCTGATCACCGAGGAACTGCTCGACGGGATCGCCGCCGACGTGCCCGACGAGTGGCTGGCGGACGAGCCGGGCTTCGACTCGCCGGAGGAGCTGCGCGCGGCGTATGTGCGCACGCTGATGGCCCGGGCGCGGACCATCAGCGAGCGGATCACCGTCGGGGAGCCGACGAAGGACAGGCCGTCGCAGGCACCGGAGTGGCTGGCGGGCAAGTTGCCGCGGAGGGCCGTGAAGTGAGCGGACTGCACAACGGGCGCGACGTCTTCGAGTACGCGCTGCTCAAGGTCGTACCGCGGGTCGAGCGCGGGGAGATGATCAACGCGGGGGTGGTGGTGTACTGCCGCGCGCGGCGGTTCGTCGAGGCCCGGACGTATCTGGACGAGGCCCGGCTGCGGGCGCTGGACCCCGAGGTGGACATGGCCGGTGTACGGGCCGCGCTGGGTGCCGTGGAAGGCGTCTGCGCGGGCGGCGCGCGGGCCGGACAGGCCGCCGGCGAGGATCCGGGGCAGCGCTTCCGCTGGCTGATCGCGCCGCGCAGCACGATCGTCCAGCCGGGGCCGGTGCACACCGGACTGACCGCCGATCCCACGGTGGAGGCGGAGCGGCTGCTGGAGCTGCTGGTGCGGTGAGGCGTGTCGGGCACACGGTGCGCGGGGCGGGTTCCTTCGGGGATCCGCCCCGTGCGCTGTTCGCGGCCGGTGTGCGGTGGTGGGGCGTTGACAGGGGGTGGCCGGGCTTCTAGCGTCAGCCCTGCTGAGGCTACTAAGCGGTTGCTCACCTGGATCGGGAGCGGGCCGCTGGTGTTCGAGGTATCGACGATCGAGGGTGAGGAGAACCCGCATGTCCACCACCGAGCAGCGTGTCGCCATCGTGACGGGCGCCGCCCGCGGCATCGGCGCGGCCACCGCCGTCCGCCTGGCCGCCGAGGGCCGCGCCGTCGCCGTACTCGACCTCGACGAGGCGGCCTGCAAGGACACCGTCGCGAAGATCACCGCGGTCGGCGGCAAGGCCGCCGCGATCGGCTGCGACGTCTCCGACGGCGACCAGGTGGCGGCCGCGGTCGAGCGGGTCACGGCGGAGCTCGGCGCACCCACCGTCCTCGTCAACAACGCGGGCGTGCTCCGCGACAACCTGCTGTTCAAGATGAGCGAAAGCGACTGGGACACCGTCATGAACGTCCACCTGCGCGGTGCGTTCCTGATGTCGCGGGCCTGTCAGAAGCACATGGTGGACGCCAAGTTCGGGCGGATCGTCAACCTCTCCTCCAGCTCGGCGCTCGGCAACCGCGGCCAGGTCAACTACTCGGCGGCCAAGGCCGGCCTCCAGGGCTTCACCAAGACCCTCGCCATCGAACTCGGCAAGTTCGGCATCACCGCGAACGCCGTCGCCCCCGGCTTCATCGCCACCGACATGACCGCCGCCACCGCCGCGCGGGTGGGCATGGACTTCGAGGACTTCAAGACCGCGGCCGCCTCCCAGATCCCGGTACAGCGCGTCGGCAACCCCGACGACATCGCCAACGCCATCGCCTTCTTCACCGGCGAGGCGGCCGGGTTCGTCTCCGGCCAGGTCCTGTACGTCGCCGGCGGCCCGCTGTGCTGACCGCCGGACCGACCGCAGAAGCACACGGGCAGGAGAACGGGATATGCGGGGTATGAGGGATATTCGGGATATGGCAGAGCGGGACGGCGGGCTGCCGATGCTCTCCGGCAAGGTGGCCCTGATCACCGGGGCCAGCCGCGGCATCGGCTACGGCATCGCCGAGGCCCTGGTGGCCCGCGGCGACCGGGTCGTCATCACCGGTCGCAACGAGGACGCCCTCAAGGAGGCCGCCGAGAAGCTCGGCGCCGACCGGGTGCTCGCCGTCGCCGGCAAGGCCCACGACGAGGCGCACCAGGCCGCCGCCGTCGAGCGGGCCATGGAGACCTTCGGCCGGGTCGACTACCTGGTCAACAACGCCGGCACCAACCCGGTGTTCGGCCCGATCGCCGACCTCGACCTCAATGTGGCGCGCAAGGTCTTCGAGACCAACGTCGTCTCGGCGCTCGGCTTCGCCCAGCGCACCTGGCACGCCTGGCAGAAGGAGAACGGCGGCGCGATCGTCAACATCGCCTCGATCGCCGGGGTCGCGCCCTCGCCGTTCATCGGCGCCTACGGGATCAGCAAGGCGGCCATGGTGAACCTGACGCTCCAGCTGGCGCACGAGTTCGCGCCGGCGGTACGGGTCAACTCCATCGCCCCCGCGGTGATCAAGACCAAGTTCGCCGCGGCCCTCTACGAGAACCGCGAGGAGGAGGCGGCCGCCGCCTACCCGATGGGGCGGCTGGGCGTCCCGGAGGACATCGGCGGGGCCGCGGCCTTCCTGCTGTCCGACGCGTCCGGCTGGATCACCGGGCAGAATCTCGTCGTGGACGGCGGGCTCTTCCTGAACGCCGGGGTGTGACGGCCGGGGGCCGCCGCAAGGGGCGGCCCCCGGCCTGATCCCACGGGTCCGGCCCGGCCCGGTGACGGTGGTGCCGGCGGGCCCGCTGGACGTCGCCTGAGGAGCGGGAATGCCGCCGAGGGCCCCGGCGGACGGCCCGCGGCGGGGATTGTCAGTGGTCGCCGGTAGGTTCTGAGGAGAGAACGGAACGCACACCGGAGGTTGTTGACGTGGTCACCGACATGCTGCCCGAGTCCTGGCGCGGGGTCCTGGGCGAGGAGTTGGAGAAGCCCTACTTCAAGGAGCTGATCGACTTCGTCGAGCAGGAGCGCGCGGCCGGCCCCGTCTACCCGCCCCGCGAGCAGGTCTTCGCGGCGCTGGAGGCCACGCCCTACGACCAGGTCAGGGTGCTCATCCTCGGCCAGGATCCGTACCACGGCGCCGGCCAGGGCCACGGCCTGTGCTTCTCCGTGCAGCCCGGGATCAAGACGCCGCCGTCGCTGCGCAACATCTACAAGGAGATGAAGGAGGAGCTGGGCCACCCGGTTCCGGACAACGGCTATCTGATGCCCTGGGCCCAGCAGGGCGTCCTCCTGCTGAACGCCGTTCTCACCGTCCGCGAGGGCGAGGCCAACTCCCACAAGGGCAAGGGCTGGGAGAAGATCACCGACGCGGTGATCCGCGCCGTCGCAAGCCGCCCGGACCCGGCCGTCTTCGTCCTCTGGGGGAACTACGCCAAGAAGAAGCTGCCGCTGATCGACGAGGAGCGGCACGCCGTGGTCCAGGGCGCGCACCCCTCGCCGCTGTCCGCGAAGAAGTTCTTCGGCTCCCGCCCCTTCACCCAGATCAACGACGCGATCGCCGCCCAGGGCCACGCCCCGATCGACTGGCGCATCCCCGACCTGGGCTGACCGGCCACCCGGTGCGTCGCGCACACCGCGCGGAGCTTCCCCCCGGCGGTTAGCGTCGGGGGGAGCAGGCGGTGGCGGCGATCGAGGACGGGGAGTGCGCGGTGGCGGAGCAGCGACGGGAGGCGGAGCACGAGGACCGCATGCTGACCCGGATCGGCCAGGCGATCATGCTGCATCGCGCCGGCGACCGGGAAGAGGCCCGCAATCGCCTGGCCGCGCTGTGGCAGGAGATCGGCCCACGCGGTGACGCCTTCCATCGCTGTGCCCTCGCGCACTACATGGCCGGCACCCAGGACGACCCCCGTGACGCGCTGGACTGGAACCTGCGTGCCCTTCAGGAGGCGGAGGGCTTCGTCACGGAGCGGCCCCCGGGGGCCCGGGCCGCGAAGCCTGCCGCCGAGACCGTCGCCGAGCCGGCCACTGGGACCGCGACGGTCGGCGAAGCGGGCCCCGCCGGCGGGCCGGGCGCCCGCCACCCCTTCGCCGCGGTCCGGGCGTTCTTCCCCGCCCTCCACCTCAACCTCGCCGCCGACTACGCCGGACTGGACCGTCCGGCCGACGCCCGCGCCCAGCTCCGGCGGGCCCGCGCCTCGGTGCGCACCCTCGCCGAGGGCGACTACCGGCGGCGCCTCACCGCCGCGATCGAGCGCCTGGAACTGCGCATCGAGGGCGCCTCGGGGCCATCCCGATAGCGTTGCCGGCCGACCGCCCAGGGTCTGCCCGCGGCTGGCCCTGCGGGCCGTCGTCCCCGCCCGTCGCCCGCCGCGCCGGTCACCGGCTCAGCCGCGCAGCATCCCGTCGAGCAGTTCCGCACACGAGGCGCGCAGCGCGTCGCGGGTCGGCGCCGCGGCATGGAACTGCCCCGCGACGCAGGAGAACAGCACCCCGTCGCACCACGCCACCAGGGCCAGCGTCTGCCGCTCCGGCGCGCGCGAACCGGCCGCCCTCAGCAACGCCTCCACCGGCTCCCTGAAGGCCCGGCCCGCCCCGTCGTAGACCTCCCGCAACTCCGGCCTG
The DNA here is from genome assembly GCF_051603415.1 of Streptomyces sp. S186. NCBI lineage: Bacteria > Bacillati > Actinomycetota > Actinomycetes > Kitasatosporales > Streptomycetaceae > Streptomyces > Streptomyces sp. S186. Next base: position 7,111,399 of record NZ_CP193932.1, read on the forward strand.
CGGGTGGCCTCCAGCGCCAGCTCGTAGCGGGCGATCAGCAACGCCCGGTGGTGCGAGAGATAGCGGTGCAGAGCGAGCGCGAGCGCATCCGCGAGGGCCGCCGGGGCGCCGTCCGCCGGGTCGGCGGCGCGCGGCATCTCATCCGGCGTCAGCACCGCCGCCTCGCGCTCGGCCAGCCGCCGCACCGCGGCCGTCAGCAGAGCCGCCCGGGTCCGTGCGAGGTTCGACGTGGAGCCCTGCGGCAGCCCGGCCGCCTCGTCGACGGCGCGGTGCGTCAGCCCCCGCATGCCCCGCTCCGCGAGCAGGGCCAGGGCGGTGTCGGCGATCAGCCGGTGCCGGGGGAGCGGAGCGGACGAGGCGGCGGCGGTACGGGCGTTCATGCGGGGGAGCCTAACGCGGGCCGGGGCACGGGAACTGCGGGCGTAGTGCGGCGCATCTCGGGCCCTCCGTTCACCGTTGCGCAACTACATCTGTAGTCTCGCCGTGAGTCGCCACTACAGATGTAGTCGCATTGTCGGCACCCCGGCACGTCGACACTTCGGCATGTCAGCACTTGGACATGCAACCCCGGCGACACCAAGCCACAAGGAGGCTGTGACATGACGGAACGCACCGCGATCGTGATCGGCGGCGGGATCGGCGGGCTCACCGCCGCGGTGGCGCTGGACCGGCGGGGCTGGCGGGTGACCGTACGGGAACGGGCCGCCGCCCTGGAGCCGGTGGGCGCGGGCATCGGGCTGGCCCCCAACGCACAGCGCGCGCTGGACGCCGTCGACGTCGGCGACGCGGTCCGCGCCATGGCCTCCCGGCAGTTGACGGGCGAGCTCCGCCGGCCCGACGGGCGGCTGCTGGCCCGCACGGACAACGCGGCCGCCGTCCGACGGTTCGGCGGCCCCGTCGTGGTCGCCCACCGTGCCGACCTGGTCGCCCTGCTCGCCGGCCGCCTGCCCGGCGCCGCGGTCCGCACGGGCGCTCCGGCCACCCTCATGGACCCCGGCGATCCGCTGCGCGACGACCGGCCCGCCCGGGTCCGGACCACCGGCCCGGACGGCGAACCGGAGGAGCTGACCGCCGACCTCGTCGTCGCCGCCGACGGCATCCGTTCCGCCGTCCGCCGCGCGCTCTTCCCCGCCCACCCTGCGCCCCGCTATGCGGGCTTCACCACCTGGCGCTTCGTGGTGCCCGCCGCCGACGCCGCCGGGCTCTCCGACCCCGACACCGCGCACGAGACCTGGGGGCCGGGCAGCCTGTGGGGCACCCTGCCGCTGCACGACGGGCGGATCTACGCGTACGCCACCGCGGCCGTCCCGCCCGGCGGCGGCCGGGACGGCGGCGACCAACGGGCCGAGCTGCTGCGGCGGTTCGGCGACTGGCACCGGCCCGTCCCGCAGCTGCTGGCCGCCGCCGACCCGGCCGCGGTCCTCCGCAACGACGTGTACGCCGCGGCCGCCCCGCCGCCGGCCTTCCACCATGGCCGGGTCGCGCTGCTCGGCGACGCGGTGCACCCCATGACGCCCAATCTCGGGCAGGGCGGCTGCCAGGCCGTCGAGGACGCCGTGGTCCTCGCCCACCACGCCGCGCCGGACGCCGCCCTCGCCCCGGCGCTCGCCGCCTACACCCGGCAGCGGCTGCCCCGCACCATGGCCGTGGTCCGCCGCTCGGGGCGGATCGGCCGGCTCACCACCTGGCGGTCCCGGCCCGCCTGCGCGCTGCGCGGCGTCCTGCTCGCGGTCACCGCCCGCCTGGCGCCCGACCTCGCGCTGCGCGGCCTGGACGGCATCGCCGACTGGCGGCCGCCGACCGCCCCGTAGGCTGCGTGATCAGATGCCCGGACGAGTGACGAGCCGGCGACGAGCCGGGCACCGGACCGCGGAAACCAAGGGAGAAGTCGAGTGAAGGTCGCCTGTATCGGACTCGGGGACATCGCGCGCAAGGCGTATCTCCCCGTACTGGGCGCGCAGCCCGGGGTCGAGCTGCATCTGCAGACCCGCAATCCGGCCGCGCTGCAACAGGCCGGGGACACCTACCGGCTGACCGGGCGGCAGCTCCACGCCGACCTGGACGGGCTGCTCGCCGCCAAGCCCGACGCCGTCTTCGTCCATGCCGCGACGGTCGCCCACCCGGAGCTGGTGACCCGGCTGATCGAGGCCGGCGTGCCGACCTACGTGGACAAGCCGATCGCCTACGACATCGCCGACACCCGGCGGATCGTCGCCCTCGCCGAGGAGCGCGGGGTGGGCCTGGCCGTCGGCTTCAACCGCCGCTTCGCCCCCGGCTACGCGCAGTGCCTGGAGCACCCCCGCGAACTGATCCTGCTCCAGAAGAACCGCACCGGGATGCCCGAGGACCCCCGCACGCTGGTCCTCGACGACTTCATCCACGTCGTCGACACCCTGCGCTTCCTCGTGCCCGGCGAGATCGAGCACATCGACGTCCGGGCCCGGGTGCGGGACGGCCTGATGGACCATGTGGTGCTCCAGTTGTCCGGCGACGGCTTCACCGCGCTCGGCACCATGAACCGCCGCAGCGGCTCCGTCGAGGAACTCCTGGACGTCTCCGGCCAGGACGCCCGGCGCCAGGTCGTCAACCTCGCCGAGGTCGTCGACCACAAGGGGCAGCCGAGCATCCGCCGCCGCGGTGACTGGGAGCCGGTGGCCCGTCAGCGGGGCATCGAGCAGATCGTGCTGGCCTTCCTGGACGACGTCCGGGCCGGGCGGCGGCCGTCGGCCCGGGACGCGCTGCGCACGCACGAACTGTGCGAACGGGTCGTCACCGAGGCGCTCGCACAGGCTGCCGCCCCGAGCTAGCCCCGGGCCCCGCGGAGCGATCGGCGCGGTGCCGCCGGACGGCGCGGCCCGCCTCGATCGCCCCGTAGGCGAGCAGTGCGGCGACCGCCCCGTCGACCGCCCAGTCGCCCCACCGGGTGTACGGGCTGGTGCCGTGGGCCAGCGGCAGGTCGTAGACGGCCGCCGCGCTGCGGTCGGTGCCCAGCCGCTCGCCGACCGGTTCGCCCCGTGGCCCGTACACCGCGCTGACGCCGGTGAGCGTGGCGTGCACCATGGGGCGCCAGGTCTCCGCGGCACGCAGTGCCCCCAGGGAGGCGTGCTGGGCCGGCGCCCAGCTGTCCTGGAACGTCGCGGTCGAGGACTGGGCGACCAGCAGCTGCGCACCGTCGGCGGCCAGCCGGCGGCTCATGTCGGGGAAGGCGGTCTCGAAGCAGACCAGCGGCCCGGCCCGCAGTCCGGCCGCGGCGGGCAGCGCCATCACCACCTGGTGGGTGCCCCGCCGGCGGTCGCTGGCGGCGGCCTTGCCCACCTTCGTCGCCCAGCCCAGGAGGGACCTCGCGGGTATGTACTCGCCGAACGGCACCAGCCGCATCTTGGCGTAGCGGTCGCCGGTCGGGCCGTGCGGGCCGATGAGCACCGCGCTCTTGGCGATGCCGTGCTTGCCGGAGTCCGGTGCGTCGGCGTTCACCAGCAGGTCGGCGCCGGTACGCCGGGACAGCGCGGCCAGCCGGGCGGCGAGCGCCGGATGGTCGGCCGGGTCCTCGTAGAGGCTGCTCTCGCCCCAGACGACCAGGCGTACCCCGCGGCCCGCCAGCGCGCCGGTGAGCGCCTCGCTGTGGTCCAGCCGCTGGGTGGGCGTGCCGCCGGGGCCCGGCTGGACGATCGCGATCCGCACCGTCCCGGCGGGCCGGGGGAGCGGCGCCCACAGCCAGGCCGCGGTGCCGGCCAGCGTGCACACCAGCAGGCCCGCGACGGCCGGCACCCGGGCCGCGGGGACGGCGATCAGCCCGGCCAGCGCGGTGTTCACCGCCACGATCAGCAGGCTCAGCAGCCACACCCCGCCGAGCGACGCCAGCCGCAGCGCGGGCGGCACCTGCCACTGGCTGGCGCCGAGCAGCCCCCACGGCCCGCCCAAGTACTCCCAGGAACGGACCAGTTCGACCATCAGCCAGCCCGATGGCACCAGCACCAGCGCGGCGGCGGCCCGCCCGGCGGACGGCGCCCCGCCCAGCAGTGTCCGCACCAGCATCCCCCAGGGCGCCCACAGCGCCCCCAGCAGCAGCGCCAGCACCAGGATGAAGACATGCAGGCTCGGCAGCAGCCAGTGGTGCACCGCCAGCATGAAGCCGGTGCCGCCCAGCCACCCGTACACCGCCGCCCGCCGGGCGGTGTGCGCCGACCGCACCAGCAGCAGCCACGGCACCAGTGCCCCGTAGGCGAGCCACCACCAGGACGGCGCGGGGAAGGCGAGGGCGGGCAGCGCGCCCGCCAGCGCGGCGGCCGGGCCGCGTATCCAGAGGGAACCTGCCTCCCGTCTCCGGTGGCCGAACGGTATGTCCATACGGGCTCCCTGTCGCCGTGCCTGCTCCCACGTCCGGTGCATCCCGTCGGTATCTCTTGCCACGCTCAAGGGTTGTCAGCCCTCCCCGGCTTCCGCCACTTCTCGTGCACCCGGATCGCCGCTCCCGTGGTGGGTACAGAGAGGCCCCCGCCCAAGAGGCGAGGGCCTTCGACCGGTCCGGCGGCCGCCGTCGTCAGCTCACCAGATTCGCCAGTTCACCGGTGTCGTCAGTTCACCAGTGAGGGGGCGGGGGACGGCTCCGGCCCGGCGTCCGCGGCGGCGAACTGCGTCCGGTACAGCTCGGCGTACCGGCCGCCGGCCGCCAGCAGCGTCTCGTGCGTCCCCCGCTCGACGATCCGGCCGCCCTCGACGACGAGGATCAGGTCGGCGGCCCGCACGGTCGACAGCCGGTGGGCGATGACCAGCGCGGTCCGCCCCTCCAGCGCCTCGGTGAGCGCCTCCTGGACGGCCGCCTCCGAGGTGTTGTCCAGGTGGGCGGTGGCCTCGTCCAGGATCACCACCCGGGGGTGGGCCAGCAGCAGCCGGGCGATGGTCAGCCGCTGCCGTTCGCCGCCGGAGAGGCGGTAGCCGCGTTCGCCGACGACGGTGTCCAGACCGTCGGGCAGGCCGGCGATCAGCTCGTCCAGGCGGGCCCGGCGCAGCGCGTCCCACAGCGCGTCCTCGGTGGCCTCGGGGGCGGCCAGCAGCAGGTTCTCCCGGATGGAGTCGTGGAAGAGGTGGCCGTCCTGGGTGACCATGCCCAGGGTGTCGCGCAACGAGGCGGCGGTCAGATCCCGGACGTCCACCCCCGCCAGCCGCACCGCACCGGAATCCGCGTCGTACAGCCGCGGCAGCAGCTGGGCGATGGTGGACTTGCCGGCGCCCGAGGAGCCGACCAGGGCGACCATCTGGCCCGGCTCGGCGCGGAAGGAGACGCCGTGCAGGACCTCCTCGCCGCCCCGGGTGTCGAGGGTGGCGACCTCTTCCAGGGAGGCCAGCGACACCTTGTCGGCGGACGGGTAGCCGAAGCGCACCGCGTCGAACTCCACCGACACCGGGCCGCGCGGCACCGGCCGGGCGTCCGGCCGCTCGGTGATCAGCGGTTCCAGGTCCAGCACCTCGAAGACCCGCTCGAAGCTGACCAGCGCGCTCATCACCTCGATGTGCGCGCCGGACAGCGCGGTCAGCGGGGCGTAGAGCCGGGTGAGCAGCAGGGCCAGCGAGACGATCGAGCCCGCCTCCAACTGCCCGCGCAGCGCCAGGAAGCCGCCCAGCCCGTAGACCACGGCCAGCGCCAGCGCGGAGACCAGGGTGAGCGCGGTGACGAAGTACGTCTGCACCATCGCCGAGCGGACGCCGATGTCGCGCACCCGGCGGGCCCGGGCGGCGAACTCCGCGGACTCGTGGGCCGGCCGGCCCATCAGCTTCACGAGGGTGGCACCGGGCGCGGAGAACCGCTCGGTCATCTGGGTGCCCATCGCGGCGTTGTGGTCGGCGCCCTCCCGCCGCAGGGCCGCCAGCCGCCGGCCGACCAGCCGGGCGGGCAGCACGAAGACCGGCAGCAGCACCAGCGCGATCAGCGTGATCTGCCAGGACAGGCTGAGCATCACACCGAGCGTGAGCAGCAGCGTGACGATGTTGCTGACGACTCCGGAGAGGGTGTCGCTGAACGCCCGCTGGGCGCCGATCACATCGTTGTTGAGCCGGCTGACCAGGGCGCCGGTGCGGGTGCGGGTGAAGAAGGCGATCGGCATCCGCTGGACGTGGTCGTAGACGGTGGTGCGCAGGTCGAGGATGAGGCCCTCGCCGATGCTCGCCGACAGCCAGCGGGTCAGCAGCCCCAGCCCCGCCTCGGCCAGCGCGATGGCCGCTATCAGCCCGGACAGCTCCACGACCAGCCCCGCCGACCTGCCGCCGACGATCGCGTCCACCACCCGCCCGGCGAGCAGCGGGGTCGCCACCGCGAGCAGCGCGGTGACGGTGCTCAGCACCAGGAAGCACACCAGCATCCGGCGGTGCGGGCGGGCGAAGGCCGCGATCCGGCGCAGCGTCCCCCGGGAGAAGCGGTGCCTCCCCCGCTGGGCGGTCATCGTGCTGTGCAGCGCGTGCCAGGCGGTGACTTCCATGTCCATCGCGGCCTCCTGTTTGCCGGTCGTCACGGGATCGCCGTGCAGCCGGCGACACGAAAGAACCTAGAACCTCAACCAATCTTGAGGTCAAGGGATTCGGGCCCCTGCCCTACGGCTGCAGGGGCCTCTCCCAGACCACCGGCGCGCCCGGACCGTCCTCGCGCTCCTGGCTGCCCGCACCGTCCTCACCGCCCTCGCCGGTCACCGTCATCCGCACCCCCGCCCGGCCGTCGGCCAGGGTGGCGGTCGCGTCCACGACGACCCGCGCCGAGGTCGCCGTCCGCGCCACCTCCGCCAGCGCCCGCCCGACCGCGGCCACCAGCTCCCGGGCACACTCCGCGCCGACCCGCGCGTCCACCGGCCCGACGAACTGCACCGACGGCCGGGCGCCCAGCACGGCCGCGGCCGCGCCGGCCTCCCGCAGGATCCGGGTGCGCGGCCCGGCCGGCACCTCCGGCGGTCCCTGCTGGAGCGCGATGATGGCGGTGCGGATCTCCTGGATCGTCGCGTCCAGCTCGTCGACCGCCTGCCCCACGCCCTCTTTGACCTCCGGGAGGACCGCGGTCCGCTGGGCGCTCTCCAGCAGCATCCCGGTGGCGAACAGCCGCTGGATCACCAGGTCGTGCAGATCCCGGGCGATCCGGTCCCGGTCCTCGTAGACCGCGAGCCGCTCCCGGTCGCGGTGGCGGTCGGCCAGGACCAGCGCCAGCGCCGCCTGGGACGCGAACTGGGTGCCCAGCGTCCGCTCCAGCTGTGTGAAACGGGGCCCGCCGGACGCCCGGCACAGGGCCAGCGCGCCCAGCACCCGGCTGCCGCTGCGCAGCGGCAGCAGCATCGTCGGCCCGTAGTGGCGCGACAGCGGGGAGATCGAGCGGGGATCGCCGGCGAAGTCGTCGGAGAAGACCGCCTGCCCGGCGTGGATCCGGTGCAGCACCGGGCTCTCCGGCGGGATCGTGCCCCCGTACGCCTCGGCACGTACGGACTCGGGCAGTTCCGTGGAGATCGCCACCACCTCCATCGCGCCGTCCGGCTGCGGCAGCAGCACCGCGCCGGTCGCCGCCTCGGCCAGCTCCCGGCCCTTCTCGGCGACCACCGTCAGTGCGTGCTCGGTCGTGGAACCGGTCTCCGGACCGGCCAGCAGCGCCGTGGTCACCGACGCCGCGCCGTCGATCCAGCGCCTGCGCTGCCGGGCCGCGGCATGCATCCGGGCGTTGCCCATGGCGATGCCGGCCTCGGTGGCCAGCACCCGCACCAGCTGGAGATCCACCTCGCCGAACCGCCCGTCGTGCGCGGCGGACCCCGCCGCCGCGCCGTCCGCCTTCCCGGCCAGGAAGACGCTCCCGAACAGCTCGCCCTGCACCCTGATCGGCACCCGGAGGGCGAACGGGCCGGTCGGCCGGCCCTCGGGTGGGCTGCCGTGGGTGATGAGGTCGCGCAGCCCCTCGCCGTCCTCGTCCAGCACCTCCACGGCCGCGTAGCGGGCGCCGGTCAGCGACGCGGCGGTCTCGGCGATCCGGTGCAGCACCCGGTGCACGTCCAGGTCGGAGCCGATCGCGACCATCGCCTCCAGCAGCTGCGGCAGCCGGGACAGCGGACCGCCGGCCAGATGCCGCAGGCTCTGCGCGGTCTGCTCGGCGAGCTCCGCCGCCGAGCCCTCGGCCCCGGCCCCGGCGTGCGGGTCGGTGGGCTCGGGGAACGGCGACACGGGCGGCATGAGGACGGCTTCTGGTTCGGCGCAGCGCGGAAACGGGGTGAAACGATACGGCTGCGACCAGTCTAATTCGCCCGGAAGAGGGACATCGGGACGGCCGCGCCGTCGCCCGGGCCGGGCCGGCACCGCGCACCGGCCCGGCCCGCCGCCGGGACGCCGCGGATCAGGCCGGCAGTGCCGCCTCGATGGCCGCCACCAGCTCCGCCGCCTCCGGCTCCGTCCGCGGCCGGAACCGGCCGGCCACCGCGCCGGTGTGGTCGATGAGGAACTTCTCGAAGTTCCACTGGACGTCGCCGGCCGCGCCCTCGGCATCCGGGGTGGCGGTCAGTTCGGCGTACAGCGGGTGCCGGTCCGCGCCGTTGACGTCGGTCTTCTCGAACAGCGGGAAGCTGACGCCGTACGTCGTCGAGCAGAACGTCGCGATCTCCTCGGCCGTGCCCGGCTCCTGGCCCGCGAACTGGTTGCTGGGGAAGCCCAGAACGCTGAAACCACGGTCGGCGAACTGCTGCTGGAGCCGCTCCAGGCCCGTGTACTGCGGGGTCAGCCCGCACTTGGACGCCACGTTGACCACCAGCAGGGCCTTGCCCTGATAGTCGGCGAGGGAGGCGGGCTCACCGGTCAGGGTGCGCAGCGGGATGTCGTACAGGCTCATGCTCGGGCTCCTCAGTACGGTTCCGTGGACGGGGACGTCCGTCATCGCCCCCAACAACCGTGCCCGGCCTGGTCTTCCCGGCCTCGTCGATCGGCCAGGTGACCGCCGGCCGCAGCTCGCCGGCCCGCCACTCCCTGAGCAGCTGGTCGAAGATCGGCGTCTCCTCGTCGGCGGGCCGCCGGGCGGCGGGCGGCGGCAGCCGGGGCGGCTGGTGCGGCAGCGAGATGCGGTGGAAGGAAGGCCCCGCGGTCTTCTTGGCGTCCATGCCCGGACTCAACACCACATCGCCCCGGGAGTTGCGGCACGGGGCCGGTCACGCGCCAGATGACCCCTGCGGCGGTGAAGGTCAGAAGATACGTTCCAGAGGGACCGGCCCGGCCGGCCCGTTGGCTCAGGCCCGGCGGAGCAGGCCGCCCAGTACCTCGCGCAGCGCACCCTCCGGGTCGGCGACCCGGCCCTCGGCGCGCCACCCCACGAAACCGTCCGGTCGCACCAGCACCGCGCCCTCGGGAGTCGTCCCGTGGAGTTCGGCCCAGTCGGCGCCGCCCTCCGGGACGAGGTCGGCGTCGGCGTCGGTTCCCACGCGGTAGTGGTCCAGCCGGGCCGTCCGGTGCGCGGCGGCCGCCTCCGCCGCGGCGCGCCAGATCTTGCCGTCCTCGGTACCGGTCAGCAGGACGAACGACCGCTCGTAGAGGTCCAGTGTGGAGCGCCGCGCGCCGTCCGCGTGCACCCACAGGTGCGGGGCCCGGGTGCCCGGCTCGCCGGTCAGTCGCATCCGCTCGGGGACGACGGGGAGTTCGGGGTCGGCGCCGATGACCGCGCCGCGCGGATAGCAGTAGCCGAGGGCGACGGTCAGTACCCCGCTCTGCCGGCCGCCGCCACCGGGGCCCGGGTCGTAGCCGGGGTGGCTGTGCTCGGCGGACCGGGCCGAGGCGCGGGCGCTGGTCACCTCGGCAACCGGCCGGCGCTCCTCCTCGTAGGTGTCCAGCAGCGCGGGGGCCGCGGAGCCGTCGAGAACCGCGGCGAGCTTCCAGGCGAGGTTGTGCGCGTCCTGGATGCCGGTGTTGGAGCCGAACGCGCCCGTCGGGGACATCTCGTGGGCGGAGTCGCCGGCGAGGAAGATCCGGCCCGCGGAGTACCGCTCGGCGACCCGCTCCGCGGCGTGCCAGGGCGCCTTGCCGGTGATCTCGACCGCCATGCCCGGTACGCCGGTCGCCCGGCGGATGTGCTCGATGCAGCGCGCGTCGGTGAAGTCCTCCAGGGTCTCGCCCCGGTCGGGGTGCCAGGGCGCGTGGAAGACCCATTCCGCGCGGTTGTCCACGGGCAGCAGCGCCCCGTCGGCCTCCGGGTCGGTCAGGTAGCAGGCGATGAAGCGCCGGTCGCCGACCGCGTCGGCCAGCTCCGGGGCCCGGAAGGTGATGCTGACGTTGTGGAAGAGGTCGCCGGGGCCGGACCGGCCGATGCCCAGCCGCTCCCGTACCGGGCTGCGCGGCCCGTCCGCGGCGACGAGGTAGTCGGCGCGCAGGGTGGTGTGTTCGCCGGTGTTCCGGTCCTTGACCACGGCCGTGACCCCGTCGGCGTCCTGGTCGCACGTCATCAGCTCGGTGTGGAAGCGGAGGTCGCCGCCCAGCTCACGGGCGCACTCCAGCAGCACCGGCTCCAGGTCGTTCTGGCTGCACAGGCACCACCGGGACGGGCTGAAGCGGGCCAGCGCGCCGCCCGGGTCGATCTCCCGGAACAGCCACTCCTGCTCGTCGCCGGTCAGTGAACGGGCCTGGAGGATCCCGTGGTTGTCGGCGAGGACCGAGGCCGCCTCACGGATCCGGCGCTCGGCGCCGGCCACCCGGTACAGCTCCATCGTGCGGACGTTGTTCCCCCGTCCGCGAGGATGCCGCGACGTCGCCGGGTGCTTCTCGACCAGGACGTGCGGGACCCCCAGGCGTCCCAGGAACAGCGAGGCGGACAAGCCCACCAGGGACCCGCCCACGATCAGTACCGGCACCCGGTCCTCGGCCTTCGGGTTCATGTGCTTGGCTCCAGCTCCAGCGACGCGTACGGGAGATGGAGCAACGCATGCCCGGCCTGCGGCGCCTTCCATCACGGTTCACCTGCATGGCTCACAGATCTCGCGCCGACCGTGGGTGTTGGCCACGATCGAATCCGGACCGCCGCCCGCGACACGCCGGGGCCGGAGGTCCCCCCATCCGGCTCAGTCGCCCGGATCGCACCGGGAGTGCGGGAGACACCGGAATCCCGGGTCGCCCGGAACTGACGACGCACCACAGGGGCCCGCCGCCCCGGAGGAGATGCGTAGACGATGACACCGCTGTCGGAACGAATATCGCAGTCCGCCTTCGACGGATCCAGACTCCGGGTCGTGCTCCTGCTGGACCTGCAGGAAGGTGCCCAGCAGGAGTTCCTGGAAGCCTATGAGCAGCTGCGGAACCAGGTCGCGTCCGTCCCCGGGCACATCAGCGACCAGCTGTGCCAGTCCATCGAGAACCCCTCCCAGTGGCTGATCACCAGCGAGTGGGAGAGCGCCCCGCCGTTCCTCGCCTGGGTCAACAGCGAGGAGCACGTGAAGATGGTGCAGCCGCTGCACAGCTGCGTACGCGATACCCGTTCCCTGCGCTTCAGCGTCCTGCGCGAGACCTCCGGTGCCGCCGCCCGCACCCCCGAGTCCGCCAAGGGCCGGCTCCAGGCACACCCCCGCGTCGGCGACGGCGTGGTCCGGCACGCCCTGACCTTCACCGTGAAGCCCGGCAGCGAGTCGATGGTGGCCGACATCCTCTCCGGCTACACCTCCCCCGAGGCCCGGGTCGACGACGCGACCCGGCTGCTGCGCACCTCCCTCTTCATGTACGGCAACCGCGTCGTGCGGACCATCGAGGTGCAGGGCGACCTGGTCGCCGCGCTGCGCCATGTCTCCCGGCAGCCCGAGGTCCGGGCCGTCGAGGAGGCCATCAACCCGTACCTGGAGCAGGACCGGGACCTCAACGACCCCGATTCCGCCCGGGTGTTCTTCACCCGCGCCGCGCTGCCCGCGGTCCACCACGTGGCGACCGGCGGCCGGCAGCCCGGGGACTCCGGGGACATCGAGCGGCACGCGCTCTTCTACCCGGCCAAGGACGGCTGCGGCATGACGCTGGCCAAGCTGCTGGCCCGTCAGGACGAGGAGGCCGCCGACGACCCGGCGTGGCCCGTCCACAGCAGCACCATCTTCCAGCGCGACGACATCGTCGTCCGCCTCGTCGACCTGCGGGCCCCGCTCGACCGCGACCCGCTGGTGTCCCTCGGCGCCCGTGGCCCCCGTGGCCTCGCCGTGCTGCGGCGGCTGCTCGACGGCGACCTGGCCGGCGGCCTGACCAGCGACCGCGAGCTCGCGCGCTTCCTGGCCCGCGCCGACATGGACCTCGTCACCGACCGCCGGGCCGCCGGCGCCTGAGCCGCGCCGGTCACCTGCCGACGAGCCACCGGCCGTACCACGCGGCCGTCCCCCTTCTCGATCTTCTCGCCCTTCACGGCCTCATCGACGTCTGCACCGTCCCACCCGTCCACCGGCAGCACGCCCCTGGAGGAATCAGCCATGACCACGCACCGCCCACGCATCGTGGACCTCAGCGAGACCCAGCCCAACCGCCGGCGCGGAGGTGATCTGCGCGCCATGCTGACACCCAGCGCGGTGGGCGCCACGAGCGGCTTCATGGGCATGGCACTGGTCCAGCCCGGCGAACGCATCGGAGAGCACTACCACCCGTATTCCGAGGAGTTCGTGTACGTCGTCCAGGGCTCCCTGGAGGCCGACCTCGACGGGGTGACGTACCCGCTGCGCCCGGACCAGGGGCTGATGATCCCGCCGTACATGCGGCACCGCTTCCGCAACGTGGGGGACACCGAGGCCCGGATGGTCTTCCACCTCGGCCCGCTGGCGCCGCGGCCGGAACTGGGCCACGTCGACACCGAGGGCTCCGAGGAGAGCGCACCGGCCGCCCCACCCGAACGACCGGAGCCGGTGTCATGACCCGCCGCGTGGCGGTCACCGGCCTCGGTGTCGTCGCCCCCGGCGGCGTGGGCATCCCGGCCTTCTGGGACCTGCTGTCCGCCGGACGGACGGCCACCCGCGGCATCACCCTCTTCGACCCGACCGGCTTCCGGTCCCGGATCGCCGCCGAGTGCGACTTCGATCCGGCCGCGCACGGTCTGGACGAGGAGCAGGTGGCCAGGTCGGACCGGTACATCCAGTTCGCGCTGGTCGCCGCGGCCGAGGCGCTGCGGGAGGCCGGCCTGGACATGGAGCGGGAGGACCCCTGGCGGATCGGGGTGTCCCTGGGCACCGCGGTCGGCGGCACCACGCGCCTGGAGCACGACTACGTGGCGGTCAGCGAGTCCGGCCGCCGCTGGGACGTGGACCACCGGCCCGCCGGGCCGCATCTGCACCGGGCCTTCTCGCCCAGTTCGCTGGCGTCCGCGGTCGCCGAGCAGATCGGCGCGCACGGCCCGGTGCAGACCGTCTCCACGGGGTGCACCTCCGGCCTGGACGCGATCGGTTACGCCTTCCACACCATCGAGGAGGGCCGGGCCGACGTCTGCGTCGCGGGCGCCTCGGACTCGCCGATCTCCCCGATCACGGTGGCCTGCTTCGACGCCATCAAGGCCACCTCCGCCAACAACGACGACCCGGCCCACGCCTCCCGGCCGTTCGACGCCCGGCGCGACGGGTTCGTGATGGGCGAGGGCGGCGCCGTCCTCGTCCTGGAGGAGCTGGAGCACGCCCGGGCCCGCGGTGCCACCGTCCACTGCGAGATCCGCGGCTACAACACCTTCGGCAACGCCTACCACATGACCGGCCTGACCCAGGAGGGCCTGGAGATGGCCGAGGCGATCAACCGCTCGCTGGCCCACGCGCAGCTCGACCCCACCCAGGTCGACTACGTCAACGCGCACGGCTCGGGCACCCAGCAGAACGACCGCCATGAGACCGCCGCGGTCAAGCGGTCGCTGGGTGCCTACGCCTACAAGGTGCCGATGAGCTCGATCAAGTCGATGGTGGGGCACTCGCTGGGCGCGATCGGCGCGATCGAGGTCGTCGCCTGCGTCCTGGCCCTGATCCATCAGGTGGTCCCGCCGACCGCCAACTACGAGAACCCGGACCCGGAGTGCGACCTCGACTACGTGCCGAAGACCGCACGGGAAGTACCGCTGCGGTCGGTGCTGTCCGTGGGCAGCGGATTCGGCGGGTTCCAGTCGGCCGTGGTCCTGACCCGCCCGGGTGGGAGGACCCGATGAACTCCCCGCGCACACGCTGTTCCGTCGTCACCGGCATCGGGGTGATCGCCCCCAACGGGGCCAACACCGAAGCCTTCTGGAAGGCCACCAAGGAGGGCATCAGCGTCCTCGACACGGTCACCCGCGAGGGGTGCGAACAGCTGCCGCTGAAGGTCGCCGGAGAGGTCCGCGACTTCGACCCGACCGAGCTGATCGAGGAGCGCTTCCTCGTCCAGACCGACCGGTTCACGCACTTCGCGATGGCCGCGGCCAACCTCGCCCTGGAAGACGCCCTGTTGGGCCGGGCCGACTACAACCGCTCGCCGTTCGCGGTGGGAGTGGTGACCGCGGCCGGCTCCGGCGGCGGCGAGTTCGGCCAGCGGGAGCTGCAGCACCTGTGGGGCCAGGGCTCCCGCCATGTCGGCCCGTACCAGTCGATCGCCTGGTTCTACGCGGCCAGCACCGGCCAGATCTCCATTCGCGGCGGCTTCAAGGGGCCGTGCGGCGTGGTGGCCAGCGACGAGGCGGGCGGGCTGGACGCGCTGGCGCACGCCGGCCGCGCCATCCACCGCGGCACCGACGCCGTGGTGGTGGGCGCCGCCGAGGCGCCGCTGGCCCCGTACTCGGTGGTCTGCCAGCTCGGCTACGAGGACCTCAGCCGGGCCGTCGAACCGGACCGCGCCTACCGGCCGTTCACCGCCTCGGCGTGCGGGTTCGTGCCCGCCGAGGGCGGCGCGATGCTCGTCGTCGAGGAGCGGACGGCCGCCGTGGACCGGGGCTCCCGGCCGCGGGCCGTGCTCGCCGGTCACGCCGCCACCTTCACCGGGGCCGCCCTCTGGGACGCGTCCCGGGAGGGCCTGGCGCGGGCGATCCAGGGCGCGCTGGCGGAGGCCGGCTGCGCCCCCGAGGAGATCGACGTGGTGTTCGCGGACGCCCTCGGGGTGCTCGCGGCGGACCGGGCCGAGGCGCAGGCGCTCGCCGACGCCCTGGGCCGGCACGCCGCGGAGGTGCCGGTGACCGCGCCCAAGACCGGCATCGGCCGGGCGTACTGCGGAGCCCCCGTCCTGGACATCGCGGCCGCGGTGCTCTCCATGGAGGGCTCCGTCGTGCCGCCGACCCCCAACATCGTCGACGTCGACGTGGATCTCGACGTGGTGACCGGCAGGTCCCGGCCCGCCGAGCTCCAGACGGCGCTGGTGCTGAGCCGGGGACTGATGGGCTCCAACGCGGCGCTGGTGCTGCGGCGGTGCGAGAAGTCCCCCTCCTGAAAGGAGCAACCCATGACCGCTCGACTGACCCTCGACGAACTGGCCACGCTGATGAAGTCGGCGGCCGGCCTCACCGTCGACCCGAAGGAGATGGCGGACCGGCCCGAGGCGACCTTCGCCGAGTACGGACTGGACTCGTTGGGCCTGCTCGGCATCGTGGGCGAGTTGGAGAACCGGTACGGCCGGACGCTGCCACCCGACGCCGAACGCGCCAGGACCCCCCGTGACTTCCTCGACCTCGTCAACACCAACACCAACACCGACACCGTCACTACGACAGGAGCCTGAACATGCCCGGCCACACCGAGAACGAGATCACCATCGCCGCCCCGCTCAGCCTCGTCTGGGACATGACCAACGACCTGCAGAACTGGCCCCGGCTCTTCAGCGAGTACGCCTCCGTCGAGGTGCTCGCCCGCGAGGGCGAGACGACCACCTTCCGGCTGACCATGCACCCCGACGAGAACGGCAAGGTCTGGAGCTGGGTCTCCGAGCGGACCCCCGACCGCGGCGCGCTGACCGTCCGTGCCCGCCGCGTGGAGACCGGCCCGTTCAAGTTCATGGACATCTTCTGGAAGTACAAGGAGATCCCCGGCGGCACGTCGATGCACTGGACCCAGGACTTCGCCATGAAGCCCGAGGCCCCGATCGACGACAAGGGCATGACCGAGCACATCAACCGCAACTCCCGGATCCAGATGGAGCTCATCCGGGACCGGATCGAGCAGCGCGACCGTGAACTGCGCGCCGGCGCCCCGGCCGACTGACGCGCCTGACGCCCCGTCAGTCCCACCCCGGACCGCCGCCCGGCGGCAACGAAGGGAACCTCCCCGATGCACCACGCTCTGATCGTCGCCCGGATGAAGCCCGGCTCGGCTCCCGACATCGCCGAGGTCTTCGCGGCCTCGGACCGCACGGAGCTGCCCCACCTGGTGGGCGTCAACCGGCGCACGCTGTTCCAGTTCGGCGACGTGTACCTGCACCTCATCGAGTCCGACGTGCCCCCCGGCCCGCAGATCGCCAAGGTGCACCAGCACCCGGAGTTCCGGTCCATCAGCGAGCGGCTGTCGGCGTACGTCAGCGCCTACGACCCGGAGACCTGGCGCGGTCCCGAGGACGCCATGGCCCGGCAGTTCTACCGCTGGGAGCGGGACGGCACCGGCTGATCCCGGCCGGCGCACGACGACCGGCCTCCCCGCTATACCGGGCGGGGAGGCCGCCACCGTGTCCGCCGGACCGTTCACGCCCGCCTCACTTCGCCGGGACGGTGCACTCGAAGGCGTGCAGATACGGGTTGACCACCACGATGTCGTGGACCTGCAGCCCCGCCTCGGCCAGGTGCCGCACCAGGCTCTCCTTGGAGTGCTTGGCCCCGCCCACGTTCAGGAGCAGCAGCAGGTCCATGGCGGTGGTGAACTTCATCGACGGGCTGTCGTCGACGAGGTTCTCGATGACCACCACCCGGGCACCGGGCCGGGCCGCCTCGACGACCTGAGCCAGCGTCCGCCGGGTGCTGTCGTCGTCCCACTCCAGGATGTTCTTGATGAGGTAGAGGTCGGCCTGGACGGGGATGTCCTCGCGGCAGTCGCCGGGCACGATCCGCGCCCGGCCGGCCAGCGCACCGCCCTCCCTGAGCCGGGGGTCGGCGCTGCCCACCACCGACGGCAGATCCAGCAGGGTGCCGCGCAGCGCCGGGTGCTTCTCCAGCAGGCCGGCCAGGACGTGGCCCTGCCCGCCGCCGATGTCCGCCACCGACGACACCCCGGTGAGGTCGAGGAGTTCGGCGATGTCGCGGGCCGACTGCCGGCTGGAAGTGGTCATCGCCCGGTCGAAGACCCGGGCGGAGTCCTGGGCGTCCTCGTGCAGGTAGTCGAAGAACCCCTTGCCGTAGAGGTCCTCGAAGACGTTCCGGCCCGAGCGCACCGCGTCGTCCAGCCGCGGCCACGCCGCCCAGGTCCACGGCTCGGTGCACCACAGCGTGATGTAGCGCAGGCTGTTCGGGGCGTCCTCCCGCAGCAGCCGCGACATCTCCGTGTGGGCGAACGACCCGTCCTCGGTCTCCTCGAAGATCCCGTAGCAGGCCAGCGCCCGCAACAGCCGCCGCAGCGGCCGTGGTTCGGTGTCCACCGCGGCGGCCAACTCCTCCACCGGGGTGGGCCGCTCGCCCAGCGCGTCGGCCACGCGGAGCCGGGCGGCCGCCCGGACGGCCGCCGCGCACGCGGCGCCGAAGACGAGTTCCCGCAGCCGCATGCCGGCCTGGGGGGTGGGGCTCACGGTGGTCATTCCGCCTCGATTCTCCGTTGACGTTCGCTGGGCCGTGACGGATCAGGGCCGGACGCGCCCTAGCCGCACAGCCCGGCCGGCCTGGAGGTCCGGCACGTGTTGCGGGTGAAGACGTTCCCGCGCCCGTTCCGGTCCGCGTTGATCAGGTCCGCCGGAACGTTCCGCAGCACGACGTTGTCGCTGATGCTGTTCCGGTCACCGGTGGCCTTGACGAAGCTGGGGAAGAGCACCACGCCGCCGGAGAGCGGTGAATTGCCGACGTTGTCGCGGACGAGGTTGTGCGTCACCAGGGTGTCCTCGGTGCCGGTGAGGACGACGCCGGAGCCCTGGAGGAACGGCAGCCGCTTGGTCTTCGGGCAGTGCTTGTTGTTCCGCGAGACCTGGTTGTCCCGGACCGTCAGCGCCCCGGCCTTGGGCCGGCCCTCGTCGCCGACGACGAAGATCCCGGCGCAGTTCTCGGACATGGTGTTGTGGTCGATCACCAGGTTCCGCAGCCGCCGGGCCGTGAGGCCGATGCGGTTGCCGAGCATCCGGTTGTCCTCGACGCGGGTGCGCCGGGTGTCGAGCGCCCCGCCCTCCTCCGTGACCACGTTGGCGAGGAAGATCCCCGCGTCGCCGTTCTCCGAGGCGGTGTTGTCGCGGAGCCGGCTGCGCACCGACTTCTCCAGCGCGATGCCCCACTGGCCGTTGTGCCGCGCAGTGACGCCGCGCACCGTCAGGTCCTCGGTACCGGAGGCCCAGACGCCGTTCCGGCGGAAGCCCTCGACGGTCAGCCGCCGCAGCGTGACGCCGGTGACCGGGCCGCCGGCGCCGCCGGTGACGCAGATGCCGTCGCCGTTCCGCCCGCAGGCGTTCCCCGCCCGCCTGGCCGGCGGGGCGATCACGGCGTCGCCGTCGCTCCCGCGGAGCGTCACATGCGACTTGTCGATCCGTACGCTCTCGCGGTACACGCCCGGCAGCAGGAGCACGGTGTCGCCGGGGTGTGCCGCGTCCACCGCGCGCTGGATCGATTCGCCGGGGTGGACGACGAGCACCTCGTCGTCCCGGTCCGGTGTGGCCTGGGACGGCGGCGCCGTACCGAGTGCCCCGGCCAGGACCGCCGCCGCGCAGCCCAGGTAGCTCATCCGCCGTACCCCGCGGGCCTTTTGCCGTCCGCGGGCCTTTTGTCGTAGTGCCATGAAGCGAAGCTATGGGCGATCATCCGCGCTCGCCACACGGGGTAACCCGGTGGGCACAGTGCGTGCAGCGCTCAGCTTTCCGGCCCGGGGGCGGTCGGACGGCGACCGGGGGAGCGCGGCGCGGCCGGCCGTTCGCCGCTCCCGGGGACCGGCCGCTGGTCGGGCGCCGGGCCCGGCCCGGGATCGGACGGGGCATCAGCCGGACCGTCCGGCAGGGCCTCCGTCAACAGGGCCGCGAGGCTGGCGGGCAGGAACCACGGGCGGAGGCGCGGGACGGTCACGGATGCTCAACGCCGTCACGCGGCCGGACGACACCCGTCCGCCACGCTCCCGTCCGCTTCATCACCCCAACGGCCGCCACCGGGGCCGCCCGCACCGCCCCGCCGGGAGCCGGGCCGGTCAGCCGAGGCGGCGGCCCTCGCCGGCCGCCGCCCGGACCAGCACCTCGGTCAGCTCGCCGGGCCGCGACAGCATCGGATAGTGCCCGGTGTCCAGGTCGAAGAAGCCCACCCGGGGCTCGGTGAGCACCGCGAACCGCGGATCCCCGGTGGCCACCAGGGCCGCCACCGCCGCGATGCTCGCCCCGTTGGCGGTGCAGAAGACGCCGGTGCCGGGCAGCTCCGCGGCCGCCCCCGTCAGGCGCAGCGGGCGGGTCAGCGTCGCCAGCGGCTGCGGCGCCGCCAGTCGCGCCAGCCGCTCCCGGTCGGCCGGCGACACGCCGGTGAGACTGCCCCACAGCTCCTCGTCGTCCAGCGGCGGAGGCGGCACGAACCGCCCGCCGCCCGCCTCCTCGGCCCGCCGCAGCAGCCGGTCCCGCACGGCCGGGTCGGGCATCACATCGACCCCCGCGTCGCCGTCCCCCGGCATCCCGGAGTCCAGGTAGACCAGCGCGCCCACCCGGTCCGGGCGCCGGTCGGCGGCCCCCAGCACCGGGAGCAGGCCGTAGCAGTGCCCCACCAGCACCCCCTCCCGGACGTCCTCGTGGTCCAGCAGCTGCACGATGTCCTCGATGTGCGTCTCCAGGTCGGTGTCCGGTCCGGCCAGATGCCGCCGGTCGCCCATCCCGGTCAGCGTCACCGGAAGCGCGGTGTGCCCCCGCTCCCGCAGCAGGGCGGCCACCTCCCGCCAGATCCAGCCACCGGTGTGGCCGCCCGAAACCAAGACGAATGCCGTCATTACGCGTACTCCTCGCTTCCCGTCCACCACGCGGGTCCGCCGGGGACGGCGGCCGCGGGCTCCGGACCGTAGAAGCTCCCCCAACGGGAGATTCAAGGGCGGCAAGTGGCAGGGGCGGGCCGCCGGTTCGGTACCGGGGCATGTCCGGCCCTGACCCACCGGACACGCCCTGGGAGGGGACCCGCCGGTCGCGCCCCGGCCATTCAACCCGGCGGGTCCTTCGTCTACAGTTGAGGAATTCCCCTGTTCAACGATCAACGCGATGGCCGGTCGGCCTGAACGCGGAGGGCATGCGTGGGCGGTTTCGCCGAGTCGGTACGGGAGCGGGTGCGCGCGGCACGGGCCGCCGTCGAAGCGGCGCGCGCCGCCGACGACGCCTGCGCGCCGGCCGTCGCGGAGGACGAACGGGACGACGCGCCGCGGATCGCGCACGGCATCGGGATCGCCCCGGACCGCGGCTCCGCGGCCGCGCCCCGGGGCGGGGCGCCGGAGTGAGCGGCACGCCGCCGCGGCCGCGCCCGGCGCGGTCCGGCACCGCCGGAGCCGGGTGACCGCCGATGTCCGGCGCACCACGACGCAAAGGGCCGCCGCCGTGGCGTGCGGTCCGCTCCCGCACCTGCATACCCACCGCCGCCCGGACCTGCCGGGGCCGCCACCTCGGCCCGGGCCCGCTGCGCCCCGTTCGCGGCCACGGGCGGAGCTGCCCCGATCTCGCCGCCCGGCACCGGATGTCGCCGCGCTGCGGCGTCCGCCGGGCCCGGGCCACCGCCGTGCGCCCCGGCACCCGCCTGGCCCGTCTGCCCGCCACCGTCCTGGTGCCCCACCGGGCCGCCGCCCACGAGGCGGCCCGGCGCAGCCTGTGGATACGGGTGCTGCTCTACCTCGCCGTGACCCACCTGGCGCTGGTGTTCCTCGCGCTGGTCGTCTACCTCGGCCGGCACGCCGGGACCTGACACGGCCGGCGCCCTCACCCCGACCGCGACACCGGCTCCCCGCCGGCCGCCCGCGCCGCGGACGCCCCGCCGGCCCCCTCCCGGGTCCGCCACAGCCACCCGACATCGCGGCCGAACGACCACACCAGCAGCGCCAACGCCCCCGCCACCGCGCCCCGCTCCAGCGCCCGCGGCGCGATCCCGGCGCCCGCCGTCACGAGCACCACACCCTGCACCGCGGCCACCGTCTTGCGCGCCACGCTGGGCGGCAGCGGCGCCCGCAGCCACGGCAGCACCCAGGACGCCGCGACGAACAGATAGCGCAGGGCGCCGACGGCCGGCACCCACGGCCCCAGCGGACCCGCCGCGTAGAGGGACAGCACCAGGATCAGGAACGCGTCGACCTCCATGTCGAACCGTGCCCCCAGCGCCGTCGCCGTCCCGGTGCGCCGGGCCACCGGCCCGTCCACCGCGTCCAGCGCCAGCGCGACCGCGGCCAGCCCCACCAGCACCGCCACCGGCACCGGCCGGGCGAAGGAGTCGGCGACCAGCGCCGTCACCCCGCCGACGAACGTGGCCCGGGCCAGCGTGACGCGGTTGGCCGGCCCGAAGCGGCGCGGCCAGGACCCGCGCACCGCCCGGGCGAGCAGGGCCACGGTGACCGCCGTAAAGGCGGCGCCCGCCAGCCGGCCCGCCGGCCCCAGCCCCACCGCCCGGCACAGCACCGCCAGCAGCACCAGCTGCGCGACCGCCCCGACGGCCAGGTCCGGGCCGAACGGCCGCGCCCCGCATCGCACTTGTCCGGCCATCGCACCTCCCCGACCCTGTGGCGGAGCCGGGGGACGCCGCGTAGGGTGACCGCGTCGCCATGATCCCCGGCATGCGTCCCTCAGCATTCAGGACGCCCTGCCGCACCGTCCAGGAGGATTCCGTGCCGCGCGTCGCCCAGAGCTTCTGGCTCAGCGCCCCGGGCCGCGGCGAGATCCGGACGGCCGAGCTGCCGCGCCCCGCCGCCGGCGAGGTCCTGGTGCGCACGCTCTACTCCGGGGTGAGCCGCGGCACCGAGAGCCTGGTCTTCCGCGGTGGCGTCCCGGAGAGCCAGTACGCGGCGATGCGGGCCCCGTTCCAGGACGGCGCGTTCCCGGCACCCGTCAAGTACGGCTATCTGAGCGTGGGCGTGGTCGAGGAGGGGCCGGACCCGCTCCGCGGCCGCACGGTCTTCTGCCTCTACCCGCACCAGACCCACTACGTCGTCCCGGCGGACGCGGTGACCCCCGTCCCGGACGCCGTCCCCGCGGCGCGCGCCGTCCTCGCCGGCACCGTCGAGACCGCGGTGAACGCGGTGTGGGACGCGGCCCCGCTGCTCGGTGACCGGATCGCGGTGGTCGGCGGGGGCATGGTCGGGGCCGCGACCGCCGCGCTGCTGGCCCGCTACCCGGCCGCGCGGGTGCAGCTGATCGACGCCGATCCGGCGCGCGCCGCCACCGCCGCGGCGCTGGGCGTCCCGTTCGCGCTGCCCGCCGACGCCCACGGCGACTGCGACCTCGTCGTGCACGCCAGCGCCACCGAGGAGGGCCTGGTCCGCGCCCTCGAACTCCTCGCCTCGGAAGGCACCGTGATCGAGCTGAGCTGGTACGGCGACCGCCGGGTCGGTCTGCCGCTGGGGGAGTCCTTCCACTCCCGCCGGCTGACCGTCCGCAGCAGCCAGGTCGGCGCCGTCGCCCCGGCCCGCCGCGGCCGGCGCGGCTTCGCCGACCGGCTCGGGCTCGCGCTCGACCTCCTCGCCGACCCCGCCTTCGACGCGCTGATCACCGGCGAATCCCTCTTCGCCGAGCTGCCGTCGGTGCTGCCCCGGCTGGCCTCCGGCGCACTCCCGGCCCTCTGCCACCGCATCCGCTACCCGGCGTGACGCCGTCCCGCGACGCCCCGTTCACCGCACACCTGGAGGAACACCGTGTTCAGCATCACCGTCCGCGACCACCTGATGGTCGCGCACAGCTTCCGCGGCGCGGTCTTCGGCCCGGCGCAGCGGCTGCACGGCGCCACCTTCATCGTGGACGCCACCTTCCGCCGCGCCGAACTCGACGACGACAACATCGTCGTCGACATCGGCCTGGCCACCCAGGAACTGGGCGCGGTGGTCGCCGAGCTCAACTACCGCAACCTCGACGACGAACCCGCCTTCGCCGGCACCAACACCTCCACCGAGGCACTCGCCAAGGTCATCGCCGACCGGCTCGCCGACCGGGTGCACGCCGGCAACCTCGGCGCCGGCGCCCGCGCACTCGCCGGCCTCACCGTCACCCTGCACGAATCCCATATCGCCTGGGCCAGTTACGAGCGCGCGCTGTGAGCCGGCCCGGCCGCACCCGGTGACCGCCCCCGGCCCAGAGGGCCCGCGCGAGGTGCACGCCGTCCTGCCCGGCGGCGTCGCCGACCCCTCGGCACCCAGCGGAGGCAACATCTACGACCTGCGGGTCTGCCGCGAGCTGACGGCCCTCGGCTGGCGGGTGCACCGCCACCCGCTGCCCGGCGGCTGGCCGCGCCCGGACGCCGCCGCCACCGCCCGACTGGCCCGGCTGCTGGCCCAACTGCCCAACGGCGCACCGGTGCTGCTGGACGGCCTGGTGGCATGCGGGGTGCCCGATGTCCTCCGCCCCGCGGCCGCCCGGCTGCGCCTGGCCGTCCTGCTGCACCTGCCGCTCGCCGACGAGACCGGGCTCGACCCCGCGACGGCGGCGGAGCTGGACGCCCGGGAACGGCGCGCCCTGCACACCGCCGGCGCGGTGATCGCCACCAGCGACTGGGCGGCCCGCCGCATCCGCGCCCACCACGGGCCGGGGCTGCCGCCGGTGACGGTCGCCCGGCCGGGCGCCGACCCGGCACCGCCCGCCCCCGGCACGGACGGCGCCGGCGGACTGCTGTGCGTGGCGTCGGTGACCCCGCGCAAGGGCCACCGCCGCCTGGCGGACGCCCTCGCGACCGTCACCGACGCGCCCTGGAGGTGCACCTTCGTCGGCGCGACGGACCAGGACCCGCAGTGCGCCCGGCAACTGCGCGCGCGGATACGGGAGCTGGGCCTGACGGACCGCGTCCGGCTGGCCGGGCCGCGCACCGGCGCCGCGCTGGCCGCCTGCTACGCCGCCGCCGACCTGGTGCTGCTCGCCTCGTACGCCGAGACGTACGGCATGGTGCTCACCGAGGCGCTGGCGCGCGGAATCCCGGTGCTGGCCACGGCCGTGGACGGGGTGCCCGAGGCCGTCGGGCGGGCCCCCGACGGCAGCGTGCCCGGCCTGCTGGTCCCGCCCGGCGACCCGGCGGCGCTCGCCGGGGCGCTGCGCACATGGTTCGGCGACCCGGCGCTGCGGCGGCGACTGGGGGACGCCGCCCGGGCCCGCCGTGCCATGCTGGAGGGGTGGGAGACGACGTCGCACAGCCTGGCCGGGGCGCTGGAACGACTGCGGACCGCACCGCGGAACCCATAAGGGGCGCGGTCGGCAGCCCACGATTCCGCCCCGACTGGCTGGAGTTGCGCGAGCCCGCGGACGCCGCGGCCCGCGCACCGGAGCTGCTGCGCCCGCTGCGCGAGGTGCTCGCCGCCGGCGCGGGCGGTCTCGTCATCCGCGACCTGGGCTGCGGCACGGGCGCGATGGGCCGCTGGCTCGCGGTCCGGCTGCCCGGCCCCCAGCACTGGATCCTCCAGGACCACGACCCGGAACTGCTCGCCCGCGCCGGGAGCCGGATGCCGTCAACCGCCGCCGACGGACGGCCGGTTACGGCCGTGACCGCGCCCGGCGACCTGACCGCCCTGACCGCCGAGGCGCTCGCCGGCACGTCCCTGGTGACCGCCTCGGCACTGCTCGACCTGCTCACCCGCGACGAGCTGGAATCCCTCGCCGCGGCCTGCACGGGCGCCGGCTGCCCGGCCCTGCTGGCGCTCTCCGTCACCGGCCGGGTCGACCTCTCCCCGGCCGACCCGCTCGACGCCGCGCTCGCCGCCGCGTTCGACGCCCACCAGCGGCGGACCACGGGCGGTCGCCGACTGCTGGGCCCGGACGCGGTCGCGGCGGCCACCGAGGCGTTCACCCGGCGCGGCGCACGGGTGACGGCCCGGCTCAGCCCCTGGCGGCTGGGCGGGCCCGAGCGCGCGCTGACCGAGCACTGGCTGCGGGGCCGGGTGGCCGCCGCCCGCGCGCAGCGCCCGCAGCTGGCCGCCGCGGCCGACGGGTATCTGCGGCGGCGCCTGGCGGCATGCGCGGCGGGGGAGTTGGAGGTCAAGGTCCACCACACCGATCTGCTGGCGCTCCCCGGACCGGCCCGGGTCCCGGCCCCCCGCCCGGCCTGATGGGCCGTCACCTCTGGCCCTGGGCGAGGGTATGCGGCGGACTCGCCGTCCTGGCGGTACTGCTGTGGCACCTGGGCTCGGGCGCCTTCGTCGACGGCCTGCGCCGGATCGACGCCGCCACCCTGCTCGCCGGGGTGGGCATCGGGGTGCTGACGACGGTGTGCAGCGCCTGGCGCTGGTGCCTGGTGGCCCGCGGCCTCGGCCTGCGACTCCCGCTGGGCCGGGCGGTGGCGGACTACTACCGGGCGCTCTTCCTCAACGCCGCGCTGCCCGGCGGTGTGCTGGGCGACGTCCACCGCGCGGTGCACCATGGCCGCACCGCGGGCGATGTGCGGCGGGCCGCCGGCGCGGTGGTCCTGGAGCGGGCCGCGGGGCAGCTGGTCCTGCTCGCGGCCGGCGCGGTGGTGCTGACCGTCCGGCCCTCACCGGTGCGGACGGCGCTCGGCCGGGCCCTCGGCACGCCGCCGGCCGGACCGCTGCTCGCGCTGCTCGCGGTGGGCGTCCCGGCGGCCGCACTGCTCGTCCGCGCGCGCCGGCGCCGCACGGGCGCCCCCGCAGGGCCCGGCGGCGGACGGCTGCGCGCCGCACTGGCCGAGGCCCGGCGGGCCGGCGCCGCCCGCGGGCTCTGGACGGGCGTCGCCGCCTCGTCACTCGCCGTCCTCGCCGGCTATGTGGCGACGTTCCTGCTGGCCGCCCGGGTCGCCGGAGTACCGGCGCCCGCTGCCGACCTGCTGCCGCTGGTGCTGCCGGCCCTGCTGGCCATGGCCCTGCCGCTGAACGTCGGCGGCTGGGGGCCCCGCGAGGGCGCCGCGGCCTGGGCCTTCGGCGCCGCCGGACTGGGAGCCGGGCAGGGCCTCGCCACCGCCGTCGTCTACGGCGTGCTCGTACTGGCCGCGAGCCTGCCCGGCGCCGGGGTTCTGGTGGTCCGCTGGGCCGCCGGACCGCGCGCCGCCCGGCGCCCGCAGCTCCAGCTCGAAGAGCGTGTCCTCGCCGAGTGCGGAGCGCCGGACCGGCGGCCGTAGCGCCCGCCGCATCACCGGCGTACCGGGAAAGCGCAGGCCGGGCACGCCGTCGCCGAGCAGGACCGGCGCGACGGTGAGGTACAGCCGGTCCAGCGCCCCCGCCCGCAGGAACCGTGAGACGGTGACCCCGCCGCCCTCGACCAGCAGGCGGCCCAGGCCGCGTGCCGCCAGCGCGGTCCGCAGCCGCACCGGGGCGAACGCGTCCCGGCCGGGCAGCACCAGCACCTCGACGCCGTCCCCGACGCGTTCCCGGGCCACCCCCGGGCCGACCACCCACAGCGTCGGCGCCGCACCGTCGGTGAACACCCGCCGGTTCCGCGGCACCCGCCCGCGCGGATCGAGCACCACCCGCACCGGGTCGGGCCCGGCACAGGCGCGGACGGTCAGCCGGGGGTCGTCGGCCACCGCGGTGCCGGCGCCGACTACCACCGCGTCCGCCAGCGCCCGCAGCCGGTGCAGATGGCGGCGGTCCGCCTCCCCGGTGACATAGTCGGCGTCGCCGGTGCGGGTCGCGATGAAGCCGTCCAGGCTCTGCCCGAGCTGGGCGAACGCCACCCGGGGCCCGGCCAGGCACAGCGGCAGATACCGCTCGGCCAACTCGGCCGCGGCGGGCGAGAGCACCCGGGCCGCGCGCCCCCCACCGCCGCCCCGACCGTCCGTGCCGCCCGCCGGCAGCCCGGCCGCAGCCGCGTCCGGCGCGCCGCGGACCCCGAGCAGCAGCTCCCAGACCTCCGCCGCGCCCAGCGGATCAGCCGCCGCCGGCACCGCACGCCTCCGGGTACCCGTCGAACGCCTCGGCCAGCCCCGCCAGCAGCGCCCGGCCCTTCTCGGCCGTGGCCAGCGAGGGCCGCCCGATCACGCCGGACGCGGTGTAGGCGGCCATGCCGAGGGTGAGCAGGTGCGGCCGCGCGCCGCCGTCGTGATCGGCGGCGGCATACCCGTCCCGGACCACGTCGGGACGGGCGTGCAGCAGGATCGAGGTCTCGGTCTCGCCGGCGTGCATGTCGTCGTGGGCGGAGGTCTCGATACCGGCCCGTTCACGCGCCGCGTCCCAGTCCGCCGGGCCGGGGAAGAGCGCCATCCGGATGCCGTCGTCCGCCGACGCCTCCTGGACGACGTTGCGCAGCACGTAGTTGCCGCCGTGGCCGTTGACCAGCACCAGCGCGGCGAGGCCGGAGCGGTGCAGCGACGTGGCGATGTCGGTCACCACCGCGTGCAGGGTCCGGGCGGAGAGGCTGACGGTGCCCGGCCAGCCGGCGTGCTCGTGGGAGCAGGAGAAGGTCAGCGGCGGCAGCGACAGCACGTCGTGGCGCGCGGCGATCTCCTCGGCGACGGCGCAGGCGATCAGGGTGTCGGTGGTCAACGGCAGGTGGGCGCCGTGCTGTTCGAAGCTGCCGACGGGCAGCAGGGCCAGCGCGGGACGTCTGGTGCGGAGGTCCTCGGTGGTGTCGTCCGGCAGTACGGCGGGCGAACTCCGGTGTCCCGGCGCGGTCGTGGGCATCGGCGGCTCCGATTCGTCGGCAATCCGGCACGGGAGGGCGGGAGTCGGCGGAACCGCGAGGGCCGGGCCGGCCGCCGCGGGTCCGCACGCGGGTACGATCATGTCATGACGGACTCCGATGGCGCGTCCGGCGCCGCCGACGAGGGCGTGCGACGCGTGGTGGAGGTCCGACTCCCCACCGCCTACGGGGAGTTCCGGGCGGTCGGCTATCTCGACCGGCGCACCGGCACCGAGCAAGTGGCTCTGGTCCAGGGGGATCCGGCGGGGGAGCGGGTGCTGACCCGGCTGCATTCGGAGTGCCTGACGGGCGAAGCCTTCGGCTCCACGCACTGCGAGTGCGGTGAGCAACTGGCCGCGTCGCTCCGGGCGATCGCGGAGGAGGGGCGCGGCGTCCTGGTCTACCTCCAGGGGCACGAGGGCCGCGGCATCGGGCTGCTGGCCAAGCTGCGGGCGATGCGGCTCCAGCAGGACGACGGTCTGGACACGGTCGACGCGAACCTCGCGCTCGGGCTGCCGGTCGACGCCCGCGACTACGCCTGCGCGGCCGGGATGCTCCGCGACCTCGGCGTCCGCTCGGTACGACTGCTGTCGAACAATCCGCGCAAGGGCGAGGCGCTGGAGCGGTACGGGGTCCCGGTCGCCGCACGGCTGCCGCTGCTGGTGCCGCCCGGCGCGGAGAACCTCCGCTACCTCCGTGCCAAGCGGGAGCGGCTGGACCACGACCTCCCGCATCTGGACGGCATCCCCGGCCCGCCCTGACCATAAGCGCCAGATTTGTCCGGCTCGCGCCAAATTTTCCCGTCCCACATCTACACATAAAGGCGACATAAGAGCAAAATAAAGGTGCGCGGCTGTTGCCACGCGACACGGCCCGACTTGTGAGCGAAGGAGGCGAGTCGTATGGCCGACGTCTCACACCCCAGGGGAGATCTCGCTGGTCACCCCGACGTTTCCGAGATGAGAGCACGGTTCGAGCGGACGGTCGGCGGGCGTGATGTGGTGCTCGTCGACGGGCCGGTCTTCCTGGTCGGTCTGTACTGTGCGGTATCCCCGTGGATCGTGCACTTCGCCGCCTCGCAGCCGGCGCTGAGGACCCACAACCTCATCGTCGGGATCGCGATCGCCCTGCTGGCGGTCGGGTTCACCGTCACTCCGGAGCGCATGTACGGCCTGAGCGGTGCGATGTGTGCGATCGGTGCCTGGCTGATCATTGCGCCCTGGGTCGTCGGGCGCGGCCCCGACGCGGGGGTCATCTGGAACAACGTCGTCATCGGCGCCCTGACGTTCCTGCTGGGCGCGCTGTGTGTCGCCGTGGCGTCGAAGAGCCGCCGTGTCACGTGAGACGCGCGCCCGCGGGGGCGCGTGAGAACCACCGACCCGCCTGCCCTTCGGTTACAGAGCGACGGCAGGCGGGCCGGGCACGTCCGGCGACGTACGGGCCTGTACGGCTACCGGCGGTGGTCGGACTCCGGGCCGCCCGGCCGGTTCGGCGTGACGAGCTGTCCGGCCACACCGGCCAGCACCAGCCCACCGGCCAGCACCAGCCCGTGCGCCAGCGCCACCCCGGTGACCAGCACCGCGATCGCGGTGGCCAGTATCAGCCACACCGCCCAACGCCGGAACGGCGCCGCGGTGGCCGCCCAGGGGGCGGCATCGGACGGGAACTCCTCCGCGAACTCGCGGAGTCGGGGGTCGTCGTCGGGGGCCACACGCGTTCTTGTGCCCTTGCGTGGCTGCGGCCTAACCCCACGTTGTCGGCTTTCCCGCCGTGCGGGGTTCGCTTTTTTGCGCCTGCGGCGCGGATCCGCTGCGCGGGGCTGTTCGGCCGCGGTGCCGGGCCTCCGGGGCAGGGGGTGTGTCCGGACTGCTGTCGCTTTACGTCCGGACACACCCCCTGCCCCTCCGGCCCGTCCCCTCCCGTGGGTGGTCATGGAAACGGTGAGTGGGGGTCGGCCCGAGTGGTGCTGTGCGGGTCGCTCATCAGGTTGACAGTTGACAGTTGCCGGTCACCCATCAATCCGGAGCCCGCAGGGGCCCACCGGGCGGGCAGCCCAATGCACCTGGTCTCCACCCAACCCACGGGAGGGGACGGGTCGGAGGGGCAGGGGTGTGCCGGACGTAAAGCGAAGCAGTCCGGCACACCCCTGCCCCGGAGGCCCGTCACCGCACCCGACAGCCCCGCGCAGCGGACAACAATCCGCCGTCAGGCGACACGGCGCCGCACCCGGCAACGTGGGAAGCCGGCCAAGCGCAGCGGAAGGGCCCCGCGCAGCGGAACAAGAATGCGCCGCAGGCGCAAAAGCAAGCGGCGAACCCCTACGGCGGGAAAGCCGGCTACGTGGGAAGCAAAGGCAAGCGCAGGCGATACTGACCCGCGTGGCGAGCAACATTCCCGAGGAGTCGACGAGCTTCGTCGGCCGGAGAGCCGAACTACGGCGACTGAGCAGCGAGTTGACCCGCAACCGGCTGACGACCCTGACCGGACCCGGTGGCGTGGGCAAGACCCGGATCGCGGTGCGGGCCGCCCGGGCCGCCGCCGGGCGGTTCCCCGACGGCGTCCGCTGGGCCCCGTTGTGGCCCTTACACGGCGACCAGCTCCTGGTCGCCACCGTCTGCGACGCCGTGCGGCTGGCGGACCACTCGGCACGGACGCCGGTGGACGCGCTGTGCGCATGGCTCGCCGACAAGGACCTGCTGCTGGTCCTGGACTCCTGCGAGCATCTCGTCGCGGCCTGCCGCGACCTGGTCGGCGACCTGCTGACCGCCGCCCCGGGCCTCACTGTCCTGGTCACCAGCCGCCAGCCGCTGGGGGTCGCCGGGGAGCGGATCACCGAGGTCGGCCCGCTGCCCTGCACCGGCGACAACGACGCGCTGGCGCTCTTCACCGAGCGGGCCGGTGCCGCGGCCCCCGACCTCAGGCTCACCGACCCGGCCAACGCCCGGGCCGCCGACCTGATCTGCCGGCGCCTCGAAGGCATCCCGCTGGCCCTGGAGCTGGCCGGCGCCCAGCTGGCGGACCGCCCGCTGGCCCAGGTCGCCGAGCGGCTCAGCTCCCGCCTCGACGCCCTGGACGGCACCGGCCTGCCCTGGACCCCGCGTCACCGCACCCTGCGCAACGCCATCGGCTGGAGCCATGAGCTGTGCGCACCGCTGGAGCGGCTGCTGTGGGCCCGGCTCTCGGTGTTCCGCGGCACGTTCGACGCCGAGTCCGCGGCCGCGGTCTGCGCCGGCGGGCCGCTCTCCGCCGACGGGGTGCGCACCGCGCTGGCCGGCCTGGCCGCCAAGTCCGTGCTCAGCCGGGAGGGGAACCGCTTCCGGATGCTGGACACGCTGCGCGAGTACGGCCGGATGTGGCTGGCCGAACTCGACGAGGCGGCCGCCGTCGCCGACCGGCACGCCGAGCACTTCGTCGGCCTCGGCCGCCGCGCCGAACACGGCTGGCTCGGCCCCGACCAGGTCACCTGGTACGGCCGGATCGCCGAGTCGTACGTCGACCTGTGCACCGCGCTGGACCACCTGCTGGGCAGTGCCCCGGACCGCGCCCAGGAGCTGTCCGCGGCCATCGGCTTCTACTGGAGCTGCTGCGGCCATCTGCACGAGGCCCGTGACTACCTGGAGCGCGCCCTGGCCGCCGAGGACTCTCCCGGTCCGGCCCGGACCCGGGCCCGGTGGGCGCTGGGTCTCGCGGTGCTCCTCCAGGGCGACCTGCAGACCGCCGAGTCCCTGGGCCGGCAGTGCGCCCGCACGGCCCGGGAGGGCGGCGACCAGGACGCGCTGGTCGCCGCCGGCTACCTCATCGGCCTCACTCACCTGATGGCCGGCCGCCCGCTGACCGCCCTCACCGTCGCCGGGCAGGTGCTCGGCCCGCCCCCGTACGACCCGTTCGGCTCCGCGAGCCGGCTCCGCTGCTACCTCGTACGGCTCTTCGCGCTCACCGCCCTGGGCCGGCTCGACGAGGCGCGGCACGAGGCGACCGCGCTGCGGCACGGCTGCGTCGAGCGCGGCGAGTACTGGTCCCGCTCCTACACCGACTACCAGCTCGGCCTGATCTCCCTCTTGCAGGACCGGCCCGAGGAGGCCGCGGACCACGCCCGTGCCATGCTCGCCGCCAAGCGGATGATCGGCGACAACTTCGGGATCGCGCTCGGGCTGGACCTGCTGGCCGCCGCGGTCGCCGCCCAGGGCGACGGCGCGGCCGCTGCCCAGGTCTGCGGCGGCGGCCAGGCCGTCTGGCGCACCGTCGGCCACCCGCAGCGCGGCACCCCCGAACTCCGCGCGGTGCGCGAGGAGTGCGAGCAGCGGGCCCGCGCGGTGCTCGGCGACGCGGCGTACACCGCGGCGTTCGACCGGGCCGCCGAGCAGGACCCGGAGGTGCTGCTCGACCGCATTCTCGGCGGGGAGCTGTGACGGCCGGCCCGGCCCCGGCTCAGCCGTCCTCGCGGGCCAGCGCGTACAGCAGCTCGTAGGCGGTGGTGATCAGCCGGCAGGTCCGGCCGCGGCGGGTGGCCAGCGCGACCAGCCCGGTCCCGGACGCCGGGTGGTAGCCGGCGAACGCCTGCTGGCCGAAGGTCGCCCCGACGTGGAAGAGCAGCGGCCCGCGCGCCGCCGGGTGCTGGTACCACGTCAGGGTGTGGGTGTTGCGGTGCCGCCAGCCGCGCCGCAGCAGCGGGACGCGCACCATGCGCAGCGCCTCGGTCAGTGGGCGGTCCTCCGGGAAGAGGTGCGCCTCCAGGTAGGTGAGCAGGTCGCCGGGGGTGGCGCGGACCGCCCCGGAGGGGGCGAAGGCGCCCATGTCGGCGCTGCGGACCGGGGTGATGCCGTTGGTGCGGTGGCCGACGGCGTCGGTGCCGGTGGTGCCGGGCGCCAGGGTGGTGCCGGTCAGGCCGAGCGGTTTCAGTACCCGGGCGGTGAGGAGGTCGGTGTAGTCCGTGCCGGTGGTGTGGCTGATCGCCGCGCCGAGCAGCGCCGGCCCGAGGTTGGAGTAGTGCCAGCGGGTGCCGGGCCGGTGGCGGGGCCGGGTCCGGGCGAAGGCGGCCAGCAGCCGCTCGGTGTCGTAGCCGGCGTAGCCGTTCTCGTACGGGCGGACCAGCGCGGAGAACAGCAGGTCGGTGGGGACGCGGGGCAGCCCGGAGGTGTGGGTGGCCAGGTGGCGCAGGGTGATCCGGCCCGAGCGGGGGTGGCGCAGCGGCAGCCGCGGCAGCCGGGCGGTGAGCGGGTCGTCCAGGGACAGCGTCCCGTCGGCGACGAGGTCCGCCAGCAGCAGCATGGTGAACGTCTTGGACAGCGAGCCGAGTTCGTAGCGCAGGGCGGGGCGCGGGGTGGGCGGTGGCAGCGCGGTGCCGCCGTCGGCCACCGTGCGGTGACCCCGGCGGGTGACGGCCAGCACGACATCCGGCGCGTCGATCCGGTGCAGCGCCTCCGCCAGCCGGCCCGCGAGCGCCGGCCCGCCGGGTGCGGGTGCGGTCCGCATCAGCCGGCGTCGGCGCTCAGCGCGCGGGAGGTGGCCATCGCCGAGGCGAACGCGGCGACCAGCGTGGGGTGGTGGACCAGGTCGAAGACCACGTCGGGATCGCCCTCGGGCATCGCGCGCTGGATGGGCATCGCGCCGGACGCGTCCTGGGCGGCGGCGTACCGCTCCCACAGCCGGGCGTCCAGGGCGGGGCGCGGCAGGCAGGCGTCCACGACCAGGAGTTCGCCGATCAGGTCCCAGTGTTCGAGGTCGGCCCAGTCGTCCAGCCAGGCCGGCAGGTAGCGGGTGAGGTAGTCGGCGATGTCCGGCGGCATCCGGTCCGGGGCCTCGCCCCAGTTGGTGATATGGAAGACGGTGTGGGTGATGTCGTACGCGATGTGCAGCTGGACCGTCCAGGGCTCGGGCATCCGGCCGAGCCAGGTGCGGGCCAGGGCCTGGTCGAAGTCGGCGCTGGGCGTCAGCCCGAGCTTGCGTTCGGTGTTGAGCAGGCCGAGCCGGCGGTTGGGCACCATCTCCAGGGCGGTCCAGGTGGTGGTCCGCCGGGCGACGGCCAGCGCCGCCTCCAGGCCGGGGTGGCGGTGGCCCAGTTCGTGGAACGGCGCGTAGATCTCCAGGGGTACGGGCGAGTGCGGCTCGTCGTGCTGGTGCGCGGCCAGGACGTTGCCGCCGTCGAGCAGTTCCCGCCAGGTGAAGTCCAGCAGGGCGCCGGCCCGGGTGCGCTGCCGGGAGCCGGCCACGCCCTCCCGGAACAGCACCCGCATGTTGACCGCCAACTCACCGATGGGCTTGAGCCGTTCGATCGTCGCGCGGCCGGTGGTGCGGTCCTTGGGGGTCAGCCGGAAGTGCTCGCGGTGCGCGTCGAGCCAGCTCAGGGCCCGGTCGCCGACCTGGTGCAGCACCGCCGGGGAGGCCGGCGGGGCCTGGGACGCAGCCGTCACGGTCACAGCGCAGCCTCGCTTTCGAAGGGGGCCCGTCCGGCCACCGCCACCGCGTCCCCGGCCGCCGCCGGGCCGGCCTCGGCCTCGGCCTCGTCCGAGGCGACACGGGCGAGGGTGGCGGCGAACGCGGACACCAGGGTGGAGTGGTAGCAGGCCAGGAAGTCCTCGGTGGGGTCGGTGGGCCGGGGCACGGTACCGGTCTCGGGCAGGCCGCCGTCGGCGTCCTGCGCGGCGGCCAGCCGGCGCCAGGCCGCCGCGTGGTAGGGCGCCGCGGGGAGGACGGCCGCGACGGCGAGCAACTCGCCGACCAGGTCCCACAGTTGCTCGTCCAGCCAGTTCTCCAGCCAGGAGGGGAGCCAGAGCCGCAGATAGCCGGCGGTCTCGGGGGGCAGTCGCCGGCGGTCGCGGCCCCAGTCGGTGAGGTGGAAGACGTCGTGCGTCACGCCGTACGCCGCCTTGCCGTCCAGCACCCAGGGCTCCGTCAGCATCCCCAGCCCGGTCTGGGCGAACTCGCGGTCGAAGTCGCCGTGTTGGGCCAGTCCGATGCGGCGTTCGGCGTTGAGCACCGCCAGGGTGCGGGTGTGGTCCTCGCGGGCCACCCGCCAGCCGCGCAGTCCGGTGGTGGTCAGCGCCAGCTCCTCGACGGCCGGATGCCGCAGCCCGGCCTGGGCGAAGGCCCCGTAGATCTCCACCGGGTAGGTGGCGTACGGCTCGCCGCGGATCAGTTCGGCGAAGAGCTCACCCTCGCGGGCCTCCTGCCAGGCGAAGTCCAACAGCTCCGCCGCCACGGCCCGCAGTGCGGCGCGCGGGTGAGCGGTGGCGATCAGCTGGGTCAACTCGGCCAGTTCGCCCAGGGGTTTGAGGGTGAGGTCGGGGTCGGCGTCGGTGGTGGCGTCCGGCGGCAGGCGGAAGAACTCCCGCCGCTCCGCCAGCCAGCCCAGGCTGCCGCCGGCCACCCGGTCCAGCAGCTCCGGGTCGCCCCGGCCGGCGGTCACCGGCCCCGCCCGAAGAACCGCTGGGCGGCCACCACGTGCAGCGTCACCCGCGGGTCGTCGCCGCCCATCTGCCGTACGAACGCCAGCCCGGCGTCCAGTCCCAGGGTGGGCGGCACGTCGGGGAGCCGGGCCAACCAGCGGCCCACCCCGGCGGCCTGGAGCCAGTCCCTCCGGCGTACCGCCCGGACGAACCCGCGGGCCAAGTCGTCGGTCCGCGCCGCCAGTTGCTCCGCCACGTCGGATGCCAGGCCGGGCAGGGCCAGCGCCGCGAGCTGGGAGATCCGGTGCGCGAGCCGCGGCCAGGGGTCGGTGTCGATCCACTCCGCGCCGGCCTCGGGGGGCCGCGGCCAGGGCTGGGTCCCGGAGGGGAGAAAGGCGTGGGTGGCCTCGACCAGTCCGCGGTAGCTCCATGCCGATACTTCGGAAGCGTCCGCGCCCGGCGGAAAGCTCGCCAACGTCTGCCGCACCACCGCCTCGTCGTCCGCGCCCACCGGCACCGCCCGGTGCTCCAGGGCGTACGGTGCGAGCGCGTCGGCGCCCAGGACCCGGACCGCTGCCGGGGCGAGCGGGTCGCCCTGGCGCAGGATCCGGGAGAGCGCATAGGGGTCGCCCCCGCCCTGGAGGGCGAGGGCGACCCCGGTTGCGGCATCGGCGATCACAGCGCTGAGCGGGACGGCTCCCTGCGTCTGTTCAGCCAACACGATTCCCCTCAGCGATCGCCGGACTTGGGGCGAGGGGTGGGGGGTGCGAGCAGTGCCAGGCCGAGGATGAGCAGCCCGCCGCCGCACTCGCGGCTGTCGCGGTAGATGCCGTCGGGCTCGGCGGGGCTGAGGAGCCCCTCGACCTCGGAGGCCAGGGCAGCTGTCTCGACCGGCGCTGTGCGATCCGTAACCATGTGATTCAACTCCTTCGATGAGCGGGGACACCAGGCTGACATTCGGCATAAACGGTCGCAATCCGGATGATGACCGTGTGTGACTGGGTTGCCGGTTGCCGCGGCGTGCCGCTATGGGGCCGGATGATCAAGGTCCGCGTAATGCCCTTGCCCGCCAAGGGAGTTGGCGGTTCCGAAGGTGCGAAAATCGGCCCTTCGTTGCCGCCTCGCGCCGCCCGTGCGGGCCCGGACGCGCCCGTTCCGCACTGCTCTGATCGGTGGGTTTTCGGCGGCGGATCATCAACTCCGCACCCAGCGCCGCAGCTCGGCTCCGCCCCGGCGGGACGGCCCGCCCGGCAAGATCGATTTCGCCGGGACTTCCTGTACCGCGCCGCGCCGCGCCCGTAGAGTGCCGACGTGCCCTCGTACAGCATTGGCCAGGCAGCGCGGCTGCTGGGAGTGAGTTCCGAGACCGTCCGCCGCTGGGCCGACGGCGGGCAGTTGCGGATGGACCGGGACGGAGCGGGCAACCGCGTGATCGACGGCGCGAGCCTGGCCGCGTTCGCCAAGGAACGGGCCCTGGGGCAGCACCCGGTGCCCGGCGAGATCCGCACCTCGGTCCGGAACGCCTTCGCCGGGATCGTCACGGCGGTCACCCTCGACGACGTGATCGCCCAGGTCGAGATCCAGTCGGGACCGCACCGGGTGGTGTCGGTGGTCAGCCGGGAGGCCGTCGAGGAGCTGGGGATCGAGGTCGGCGTCGAGGCCACCGCCCGGGTCAAGTCCACCCATGTGCACGTGGACCGGCCGGACGCGCGCGGCTGACCCCGCCCCGCCTCGCGGCCGTCAGCGGCACAGCAGCGCCGCGTGCAGATCCAGTTTGTGGTCGAGCCGGGACAGGTCGCGGCCGGTGAGCGTCTCGACCCGCTGGATGCGGTAGTGCACGGTGTTGACGTGCAGATGCAGGATCTCCGCCGTCCGCGCCCAGGACCCGTGCTGGGCGAGGAACACCTCCAGCGTCTCCATCAGCATCCGGTGCGAGGCAGTGCCGCCGCGCGCCAGCGGCCCGAGCACCCGGCTGCTGAACGCCTCCCGCACCGCGGCGGGCACCCCGGAGAGCAGTGCGCCCAGCGTGGTCAGCTCGTCGACGGAGGTCACCCCGGCGCCCGCCGGGTCGGCCGACCGGGCCGCGGCCAGCGCGTAACGGGCCTGGCGCAGCGCCGAGTCGAGGTCCCCTGCGGTGGCCGCGGGGCCGCTCACCCCGGCGTGCAGTGGCGCCTGCGGACGGCACGCGTGCAGCGCCGGCCATATCGCGTCGAGGGGCGGCGGGGCCTGCCTGCCTGCGCCGGTGGCGATCACCGCGGCGGGCCGGCCGCCGGGCAGCAGTCCGGCCGCGAACGGCTCGTCGGGGGAGTGCCGCAGCGCCTCGGCCAGCGCCCGCACCGCCTGGCCGGGCTCCGCGCCGTCCAGCGCGGCGACCACCACGCGGAACGGGCCGTCCGCGGGCAGCCCGCAGGCGTGCAGTGCCGCGTCGAGTGCCGACCGCTCGGTGGCGTCCGCGGCGACCAGTGCCAGCAGTGCGTCCGCCGCCCGCCGCGCGGCCGACTCCCGCGCACCGTCGTGGTGCCGGTACTGGGCCAGGACCTCGGCGATCTCGTGCAGTACCCGCGGTGGTGCGTCGTCCGCGCCGCGCAGATGCAGCAACCACGCGTCGTACGGCCCCTGTTCGCCCTCGATCCGCAGGGTGGTGCCGACGCCCGCGGCCATGTCCAGGCGTGCCTGACGGCTCGTCAGTTTTGGTGCGGCGGGGGTGCGGGCGACCACCCGGCCGGTGGCGGTCAGCAGATAGCACGCCGGGCCGCCCAGGTGCGCGAACGCCCGGTCCAGCAGGGCGTCCGGCGCGGCGCCCCCGGCGAGCAGGCCGGCGAGTTCGGTGCGGACGTTCTCCGGCAGCGCGTAGTGGCCGGCGGGCCGGCGGCTGAGGTCGCCCCAGCGGCGCAGGTACACCGCCTCGGTGATGGCCCGGAAGGTGGTGTGCGCGGGCACCGCGAGCAGCGCGACCCGGTGCGTGCGGCAAGACTCGACCAGGACCTCCGGCACCGTCCCGTGGGTCTCCTCCCCGGCCAGCAGCGCCGCCGCCCCCGCGTCCGCCAGTGCCGCCACGAAGCGGTCCACCTTCTCCCGGCCGTCCCCGGGCGCCCACCACACCAGTCCGCTCAGCACCAGCTCTCCCGGCTGGAGGAAGCGGGCCGGGTCCTCCAGGTCGGTGGCGGTGACACCGCTGACCTCCTGGGCGAGCAGCGGATCGTCGCCCCACAGGACGGTCAGGTCGAGCGCGGCGAGCTGGAGAAGATCGTGGACGTGCATGTGGTGGCTCCTTGGACGGCTGCCGGGCGCCTTCCCCGACATCTCACATTCACCAGGCGAATGCGGGTCCAGGCATCGTAAATGCCAGCCGTTCACAGCGATATCCCTCTTGGTTGATCATCCAGTTCCGGGCTTCGGCGGTGGTGTGTTTTCCGTGCTGCGGACCAGTCGTGCACCGGGCCGCCGCGTTGCTTCACTCGACGGCATGGACCTGAACACCGTGCTGGAGGTGCGCGACGCCCGGCAGCACGCCCCCTGGCGCACCGGCGACGCCTGGCTGGGCGGCGGCACCTACCTCTTCTCCGAACCGCAGCCGCACCTCCGCCGCCTGGTGGACCTGAGCCGGATGGGCTGGGAGCCGGTCACCCGGCTCCCGGACGGCTCCCTGGAGATCGCCGCCACCTGCACCATCGCCCAGCTCTCCCGCTTCGCCGCCGCCTTCCCCGTCCCGGCCGCGCCCCTCTTCGAGCAGTGCTGCCGCGCCTTTCTGGCCTCGTTCAAGATCTGGAACATGGCGACCGTCGGCGGCAACCTCTGCAACGGGCTGCCGGCCGGCCCGATGATCTCGCTCGCCGCCGCCCTGGACGGCAGCTGCCTGCTCCAGGCCCAGGACGGCTCCCGGCGCCGGGTCAAGGTCACCGACTTCGTCACCGGCGCCGGCCGCAAGGACCTCGGCGAGGGCGAACTCCTCCGCTCGGTCACCCTGCCCGCCCGCGCGCTGACCTGCCGCACCGCCTTCCGCCAGGTCTCCCTCTACGGGCTCGGCCGCTCCGGCGCCCTGGTCATCGGCGCCCTCGACCCCCTGGACGGCTCGCTCGCCGTCACCGTCACCGCCGCCACCGTCCGCCCCTTCCGCCTCTGGTTCCCCACCCCGCCCGGCGCCGCCGCGCTGCGCGGCACCCTCGACGACGCCGTCACCGGCGCCGAGTGGTGCGACGACCTCCACGGCCTGCCCGCCTGGCGGCGCCACATGGCGCTGCGCCTCGCCGAGGAGGTCCGCGCCGAACTCACCGCCCGCCCGCCGTCCCCCAAGGAGGCCGTCCGATGAGCTACGCCCTCCACGTCAACGGCCGGGACCACGACGCCGAACCGCGCCCCGGCCAGTGTCTGCGCACCTACCTGCGGGACCGCGGCTGGTTCGGGGTGAAGAAGGGCTGCGACGCAGGCGACTGCGGCGCCTGCACCGTCCATGTCGACGGCGAGCCGGTCCACAGCTGCCTCTACCCGGCCGTCCGCGCCGCCGGCCGCCGGGTCACCACCGTCGAGGGACTGGCCGGACCGGACGGCGAACTCCACCCCGTCCAGCGGAAGTTCCTCGACGCCCAGGGTTTCCAGTGCGGCTTCTGCACCGCCGGCTTCCTGATGACCACCGCCACCCTGGGCGACGGCCAACTCGCCGACCTTCCAAGGGCGTTGAAGGGCAACCTGTGCCGCTGCACCGGCTACCGGGCCATCGAGGACGCGATCCGCGGTGTCACCCACGTCGAGGAGCCGCGGCCCGGGGAGTCCGTCGGCCGCAACCTCGGCGCCCCCGCCGGCCCGCAGGTGGTCACCGGCACCGCCCGCTACACCTTCGACATCGAGGTCGAGGGGCTGCTGCACATGAAGCTGCTGCGCTCCCCGCACCCGCACGCCCGGATCGTCGCGATCGACACCGCCGACGCGCTGCGCGTCCCCGGCGTCCGCCTCGTCCTCACCCACCACGACGCCCCCGAGCGGCTGTTCTCCTCCGCCCGCCACGAGCACCCCACCGAGGACCCCGACGACACCCGGGTCCTGGACGACGTGGTCCGCTTCGTCGGCCAGCGGGTGGCCGCCGTGGTCGCCGACACCGAGGGCGCCGCCGAGGAGGGCTGCCGCCGGATCGCGGTGGAGTACGAGGTGCTGCCGCACGTCCTCGACCCGGAGGAGGCGATGCGGCCCGGCGCGCCCGTCATCCACGCCAAGGACCCCGGCGCCGCCCGGATCTCCCGCCCGGACGACAACGTCGTCGGCGAGGTGCACGGCGAGACCGGCAGCGTCGCCCAGGGCTTCGCCGAGGCCGACCTGGTCTACGAGGAGACCTTCCGCACCCAGCGGGTGCAGCACGCCAGCCTCGAAACCCACGGCGCCGTCGCCTACTTCGAGGAGGCGGAGGACGGCGCCGGCGAGCGCATCGTGGTCCGCTCCAGCACCCAGGTCCCCTTCCTGACCCGGCGCGCCCTGTGCGCGCTCTACGACCTGCCGGAGGACGAGGTCAGGGTGGTCGCGGGCCGGGTCGGCGGCGGGTTCGGCGGCAAGCAGGAGATGCTGACGGAGGACATCGTGGTGCTGGCCGCGAGGCGGCTGCACCGGCCGGTGAAGCTGGAGTTCACCCGCGCCGAGCAGTTCTTCGGCGCCACCACCCGGCACCCGTTCACCATCGGTGTCAAGGCCGGTGCCAAACGGGACGGGACCCTGACGGCCCTTCAGCTGAGGGTGGTCGCCAACACCGGCGCGTACGGGAACCACGGCCCGGCGGTGATGTTCCACAGCGTCGGCGAGTCGATGGCCGTCTACCGCGCGCCCCACAAGAAGGTCGACGCCTTCTCCGTCTACACCAACTGCGTTCCCGCCGGGGCGTTCCGCGGCTACGGACTGGGCCAGGTCACCTTCGCCGTGGAGTCGGCCATGGACGAACTGGCCCGACGGCTGGGCATCGATCCGCTGGTCTTCCGGGAGCGCAACCTCATCGGCCCCGGGGAGCAGATGATCAGCCCCGGCGGCGAGGAGGAGGACCTGGAGATCGCCAGCTACGGCCTGGACCAGTGCCTGAGGGTCGTCCGCGACGCGCTCGCCGAGGACCGCGACGGCCCGGACGTCCCCGAGGGCTGGCTGGTCGGCCAGGGCGCCGCCCTGTCGATGATCGCCACCGGGCCGCCCGGCGGCCACTACGCCGACGCCACCGTGACCCTGCTGGACGACGGCGCCTACGACATCGCCGTCGGCACCGCCGAGT
Source organism: Streptomyces sp. S186 (assembly GCF_051603415.1). Classification (NCBI taxonomy): domain Bacteria; kingdom Bacillati; phylum Actinomycetota; class Actinomycetes; order Kitasatosporales; family Streptomycetaceae; genus Streptomyces; species Streptomyces sp. S186. The sequence continues at coordinate 7,152,829 of NZ_CP193932.1, forward strand.
TCGGCAACGGCACCACCACCGTCCACCGGCAGATCACCGCCGGCGCGCTCGGCACCACCGTCGACCGGATCGCCGTCCGGCAGTCCGACACCGACGTCGTCCGGCACGACACCGGCGCCTTCGGCTCGGCCGGCACCGTCGTGGCCGGCAAGGCCGTGATGCGGGCGGCCAACGGCCTGGCGGAGAAGGTCCTTTCGTTCGCCGCCGAATACGCCCGCACCCCGCGGAGCCAGTGCCGGCTGCTGGCCGACGCGGTGGCGTGCGCGGACCGGACGGTTCCGCTCAAGGAGCTGCACGCGGCCGCCCGCGAGCGCGGGGTGGAGCTGGCGGCCGCCGGGCACTGGGGCGGCTCGCCGCGCTCGGTGGCCTTCAACGCCCAGTGGTTCAAGGTCGCCGTCGATCCCGGCACCGGCGAGATCAGGATCCTGCGCAGCGTCCACGCGGCCGACGCCGGCAGGGTCATGAACCCGATGCAGTGCCGCGGCCAGGTCGAGGGCGGGGTCGCCCAGGCCCTCGGCGCCACCCTCTTCGAGCAGGTCCTGGTCGACGAGCGCGGCGCGGTCCTCACCCCCGCCTTCCGCCGCTACCGGCTGCCCGCCTACGCCGACGTGCCGCGCACCGAGGTCCACTTCACGGAGACCTCGGACGCCATCGGGCCGCTGGGCGCGAAGTCGATGAGCGAGAGCCCGTTCAACCCGGTCGCCCCCGCCTTCGGCAACGCGCTGCGGGACGCCACCGGGGTCCGCTTCACCGAGGTGCCGTTCCTGCGGGACAAGGTGTGGCTGGCCCTGGCGGAACACCGGGCGGCGGGCGGCGAGGAGGGCCGGCCGGCCCGGGCGCACCCCTCCCGGGAGGGCTCGGTCTGAGGCCGGCACGACCGGTCGGGAGCACCCGCGGGGGCGGCAGGCCCGGGACCGCACCGGGACCGTCCTCGGACCTGCGGCCCTCTTGCCCCTGTTCGCCTCATTTACGCAAGGGAAACATCCCTAGCTGGCTTGCATATGTGATTGAGTCATGCGCCGCTGGGGCATCACTGGGACGCAGCCTCCGCATGGATCGTCTCCAGGGGGACACCGATGAGCCGACTCAGTCCGCCGCCCCGCCCCGCCGCCCGCGGCTCGTCCGAGGACGCCCCGGCCGCCGCCCGGCGCTTCCGGATCAGCGGGCAGCTGCGCCGCCCGCTCGCGCTGACCGTCGCCGACCTGCGGGTGCGCTGGCCCCAGCGGCACGCCCCGGTCGTCTTCGAGTGCGCCACCAACGGGCCGCAGCACCACACCTTCGACGGCCCGCTGCTGCGGGACGTCCTGGACGCCGCGGGCCCCGCCTTCGACGCCCGGCGGCGCAAGGACCGCTCCCGCTTCCTGCTGACCGTCACCGGCGGGGACGGCCACCACACCGTGCTGTCCTGGGCGGAGATCGACGCCGACTTCGGCAACGCCCCGATCCTGCTGGCCACGGCCATGGACGGGCGGCCGCTGGACGCCATGGGCAGTCAGCTCGTGGTGCCGTCCGACCGCTGCGGCGCGCGGTACATCAGAGCCATCACGGGGATTTGGGTGGGTATGTGCCCGGCGCCGGGGGAGCGGTAGCCGCGGTTGTCCCTTCCTCCAAGTGGCCTTGCATTTGCTATGGAGGAACGCCAAAAGTGTTGTAAATGCGAGGCAGCAGCTCATATCTTGTCGCACATGCAGTCCTACACAATCGGCCAGGCGGCACGTCTGCTGGGCGTCAGCCCGGACACCGCCCGCCGCTGGGCGGACGCCGGACGGGTCGCGACCCATCGCGACGAGAGCGGCCGTCGCCTCATCGACGGCCGGGACCTCGCCGCCTTCTCCATCGAGGTGGGCCAGGCCACCGGCGGTGAGGAGGACGACACCTACACCTCCGTCCGCAACGCCTTCCCGGGCATCGTCACCGCCGTCACCCTCGGCGACGTCGCCGCCCAGGTCGAGATCCAGGCCGGCCCGCACCGCCTGGTGTCCCTCCTCACCCGCGAAGCGGTCGAGGAACTCGGACTGGAGGTCGGCATGCAGGCCGTCGCACGGGTGAAATCCACCAGCGTGCACATCGACCGCACCTGAGCCCTCGCGACATCCCCGGCGGTCCGCCCCCACGTCCTCCGGACCGGCCGCCCACCCAGCGGCGTCGCCGTCCACGGCGCGGCTTTGTCCCCTCCGCCCGGGCGACCGCATCGCCCCGCGTCCCAAGGAGTCCGCACCATGTCCCCGTTCCTCACCGGGCGCCGCGCCGCCGCCGCGATCGTCACCGCCGCCCTCCTCGTCCCGCTCGCCGCCTGCTCCGGCGGCAGCGACGACAGTGCCAAGAAGGACGGCGGCGCATCCGGCGGCACCACCAAGCTCACCGTGCTCGCCGCCGCCTCGCTCACCGACGTCTTCCAGAAGGCCGGCGCCGCCTACGAGAAGGAGCACCCGGGCACCAAGGTCACCTTCTCCTTCGCCGGCTCCCAGGAGCTCGCCGCCCAGGTCAAACAGGGCGCCCCCGCCGACGCCCTGGTCACCGCCGACACCAAGACCATGGACGGGCTCAGGGCCGACACCGGCACCCCCACGGTCATCGCCAAGAACCGCCTGGTCATCGCCACCGGCAAGGGCAATCCCAAGAAGGTCGGCGCCCTGAAGGACCTCGCGGACAGCAAGCTGAAGGTGGTGCTGGCCGCGCCCGAGGTGCCGGTCGGCCGCTACAGCAAGAAGGTCCTCGACGCCCAGCGGCTCACGGTCAAGCCGGTCTCGCAGGAGCCCAACGTCCGCGCCGTCCTGAGCAAGGTGGAAATGGGTGAGGCCGACGCCGGCATCGTCTACAAGACGGACGCCGCCACCGCGCCCGAGAAGGTCCACGCCATCGACATCCCGGACGCCCAGAACGCCGTCGCCTCCTACCCGGCGGCGACCCTGAAGTCCTCCCGGCACTCCGCCGCGGCCGCCGCGTTCGTGAAGTGGCTGAGCACCCCCGAGGCGCAGAAGCTCCTCCAGCAGGCGGGCTTCCAGAAGCCGTGACCCGATGAGCCGCCCCAGTCCCTCCGCCGCGGCGCCGGCCCCCCGGCGCCGCGTACCCGGCGCCCGCACCCCGGCCGCCCTGGCCGTCCCCGCGCTGCTCGCCGTAGCGTTCCTGCTGATGCCGCTGCTCGGCATCCTCGCCCGCACCAGCTGGGGCGACCTCGGCACCCATCTGACCGGCCCCGGCGTGCTCCAGGCGCTCCGGCTGTCGCTGCTGGTGTCGTGCTGGGCGCTGGTCCTGTCGGTGCTGCTCGGCGTCCCGCTGGCGTGGCTGCTGGCCCGGGTCGACTTCCCCGGCAAGGCGCTGGTCCGCTCGCTGGTGCTGCTGCCGATGGTGCTCCCGCCGACCGTCGGCGGTGTCGCCCTGCTGCTCGGCTTCGGCCGCCGCGGACTCCTCGGCCCCTGGCTGGAGGACACGTTCGGCATCACGCTGCCGTTCCACACCTCCGGCGCGGTGGTGGCGGCGACCTTCGTCGCCATGCCCTTCCTCGTCATCAGCCTGGAGGGCACCCTCGCCGGCCTCCGCCCCGGCTACGAGGAGACCGCCGCCTCGCTCGGTGCCTCGCCGGTACGGGTCTTCCGCACCGTCACCCTGCCCCTGGTCGCCCCCGGCCTGGCCGCCGGCGCCGCGCTGACCTGGGCGCGCGCGCTCGGTGAGTTCGGCGCCACGATCACCTTCGCCGGCAACCTCCCCGGCACCACCCAGACCCTGCCGCTCCAGGTCTATCTGCTGCTCCAGGACGCCCCGGAAGCCGCCACCTCCGTCTCCCTGCTGCTGCTCGTCATCGCCATGGCCGTACTGGTGTGCCTGCGCGGACGGTGGACGGGCGGACCCGCGGACCGCACCGGCCGCGCCGCCCGCGGGGGACTCGCCACCGACCCGGCGGCCGACGGCGACGGGCCCGGCACGGCCACCGGTGCCGCGCTCCCGGACGCCGGGCACCCCGAGATCCCCGTGCCCGGCCCGTCCACCGGGGCGCGCTGGCCGCTGGACGCCGAGGTCACCGGCTTCACCGAACTCACCCTCCGGGCCGAGCCGGGCACCACCATCGCCGTCGTCGGCCCCAACGGCGCCGGCAAGACCACCCTGCTGCGCGCCCTGCTCGGGCTCACCCCGCGGGCCCGCGCCGTGCTGCGCCTGGGGGAGCGCGACGCCACCGCGCTGCCCCCGCACCGCCGGGGCGTCGCCTGGGTCCCGCAGGACGGGGCGCTCTTCCCGCACCTGACGGCGCTGGCCAACACCGCCTACGGGCTGCGCGCCCAGGGCGTCCGGCGCGCCGAGGCCCGGCGCACCGCCCAGCAGTGGCTCGACCGGCTCGGCGTCGGCGCGCTCGCCCACCGCCGGCCCGCCCAGCTCTCCGGCGGCCAGGCCCAACGCGTCGCGCTGGCCCGGGCGTTGGCAGCCCGGCCGCGGCTGCTGCTGCTCGACGAACCGCTGGCCGCGCTCGACCAGACCACCCGCGCACACGTCCGGCACACCCTGCGCAGCCATCTCGCCGGCTTCGGCGGGGTCTGCCTGATCGTCACCCACGACCCGGTCGAGGCGGTGTCGCTCGCCGACCGGGTCCTCGTCCTCGACGGCGGCCGCGCGCTGCAGGACGCCGCGCCCGCGGACGTCACCCGCCATCCGCGTTCGCCCTGGGTGGCCCGGATGCTCGGCCGCAACGCCTGGCCGGGCACCGCGGCCGGCGACGGGCTGGCGCTCACCGGGGGCGGGCACCTCGTCGCCGCCGAACCGCTCCCCGACGGCACCCGGGCGCTGGCGGTGATCGCCCCCGAAGCGGTCTCGGTGCACACCGAGAAGCCCGCGGGCAGTCCGCGCAACGTGTGGGCCGGCACCGTACGGGAGATCACCGCCGCGGGCAGCCGGCTGCGGGTCCTCGTCACCTCGCCCGAGGCGCCCGACCTCGTCGCCGAGATCACCCCGGCGGCGGCCCTGGACCTCGGACTCGCCGACGGCGCGGCCGTCTGGACCAGCGTCAAGGCCACGGAGGTCACACTGGTGACGATCTGACGGGGCGCCAGGCCCGGTGCCGGGCCCGGCGCCCCGTGTCACGAGACCAGCTCGACCGCCCGGCTCCGGCTGCGGCGGTGCTGCTCGGCCCAGTTCGCCAGGGCCGCCTCGCAGGCATGGTCCATATGCCGCAGCCCGCTCAGATCGAGCTCCACGTCCCGGTCCGCGGGCAGCGCCTCCAACTGGTCGAGGAGCTTGGGCAGCCGCAGGAACGTGGCGTTGCCGACCGCACGGACCCGCACCGGACCCGGAACGGCGGGCACCTGGATCTCCAGATGGGCCTGGGAGGTCTCCCACGCGGTCTTGGCGACGGCCAGCAGCAGACCGATCAGCACGCCCTCGAACATGTTCACCGTCACGATGGCCAGCGCGGTCACACACAGCACCACCGCCTCACCGCGATGCGCCCGCCACAGCGGCCGCAGCTCCCGCAGCGGGATCAACTTCCAGCCGGCGTGCACCAGTACACCGGCCAGCGCCGCGACCGGCACCAGGCCCAGCGCCGCCGGGAACGCCGCCGCGAACAGCAGCAGCCACACCCCGTGCAGCACCCGGGACGCCTTGGTCCGCGCCCCCGCCTGGACGTTGGCGGCGCTGCGCACGATCACCGCCGTCATCGGCAGCGCGCCCAGCACCCCGCACAGCGTGTTGCCGGCGCCCTGCGCCATCAGCTCCCGGTCGTAGTCGGTACGCGGCCCGTCGTGCAGCCGGTCCACCGCCGCCGCGCTGAACAGTGACTCGGCCGACGCGATCAGCGCGAACGCCAACACCGTGCCCAGCGCGGCGAGTTCGGTCAGCTGGCCGATGTCGGCCAGCCCGGGCGGCTGGATCGCGTCCAGCAGCCCGCTGACCCGGACCCGGGCCACCGGCAGGTCCAGCACCCCGACCGCGGCGGTGGCCAGCGCGACCGCCGCCAACGGCGCCGGCAGCACCCGCGCCGCGCGCCGCCACCGGGGCCACAGCACCAGCACGGCGACGGTGCCGGCACCGACGGCGAGCGCCGTCAGGGCGGCGCCGGACCGCGCGGTGTCCATCACCAGCCGCGGCAGCGCCCCGATGTTGGCCAGTCCGCCGCCCGGCGCCTTGGCGTCCGCCAGCGCGTAGAGCTGCCCCGCGATCAGGACCAGCCCGATACCGGCCAGCATGCCCTGCACCACCGCGACCGATATGGCCCGGAACCAGCGGCCCAACTTGAGTGCACCCATGGCCAGTTGGAGCAGTCCGGCGGCCAGGACCAGGGCGCCCAGCGCCCCCGGTCCGTACTCCTTGACCGCTTCGAAGACCAGCACCGTCAGACCTGCGGCCGGGCCGCTGACCTGGAGACTGCTGCCGGGCAGCAGCCCGGTGACCAGTCCGCCGACGATGCCGGTGATCAGGCCCAGTTCGGCCGGTACGCCGGAGGCCACCGCCACTCCCACGCACAGCGGGACGGCGACCAGGAAGACGACGAAGGAGGCGGTGAAGTCCGCCCGGAGGAAAGGAAAACGCTTCATCACGTACAGCTCGCCTTCACAGGGGGAGGAACGCGTCGGCGGCCGGCCGGTATACGGACACCGACCCGGTGTGCACCTCGTAGAACCAGCCGTGCAGCCGCACCTCGCCGGCGTCCAGCCGCTCCCGCACACACGGATGGCCGCCCAGGCGGTCCAGCTGCCGGCACACATGGCGCTGCACGGCCGCGGTGACGGCCGGCCCGTCGTCGCCCGGGAGTTCGTCGGAGAGCTGGCGGGTGAGCCAGTCGTGGACGGCGGGCGCGCCGGTCAGGTCCTCGCCGCGGGCCCGGGCGCCGACCGCGCCGCAGTGCGAGTGCCCGCAGACGATGATGTCGGCGACCCGGAGGACCCGCATCGCGTACTCGATGGTGGCGGCCTCCGCGCCGGCCGCCATGCCTTCCTGGTAGACGGGCACGGCGTTGCCGGCCGTGCGGAGTTCGAAGAGTTCACCGGGGCGGGCGCCCGTGATCAGGGACGGCACGACCCGGGAGTCGGAGCAGGTGATGAACAGGGCGAGGGGGGACTGACCGGCCGCCAGCCGGCCGAAGGACTCCTGGTCCTCGGGCTGCGCGGCTATACGGGCGGTCAGGCTCCGGGCGTGCTGGATGAAGGTCTCCACGAGGAGGTCTCCTGCTGAAGAGTGATGCCACCGTGGGGATGGCGAGGACGTGCGGCACGGGGCGGCGGGGCGCGGCGCTGGGGCCGTCGCCCGCCACGGGCCCGCTCAGCAGCGGAAGACGCAGTGAAGTACGGGGAGTCGGTCCGGTCTGGGAGGCGCCGGCGCACCGCGGGTGGCCGGAATCCGCCCCCGCGTTCCGTCGTCGGCGGCGCCGCCAGGGGACGGCGGCAGGGGGCGCCGGGTGGCCGGGAACCCTTGCGCGGCCGGCGCCGTCCGCCGGGGGCGGCCGCGCTCGGTCTCGCGCTTGGAGTGCTTCTCCTCCTCCTCGGAGTTGGCGTTCGCGGCGGCCGGGGAACCGGCGGAGCCGGTCGCGGCGGCGGCCGGGCGGGCGGAGCAGGCGGAGTACGCCGGGGCCGCCGCGCCGAGCAGCAACGTCAGGACGACGGCGAGCGCGAGGAGCGGCAGACGGCACAGGGCCGGTATCCGGGGGCGCCGCCCCGGTATCCCGGTGTCCTTCCGCATCGTCGTCCTCCGCTTCGTCCCGTGTCGTCCGGGAAACGCTCTCCCATGGTGCGGCAGCCAGGTTTCCATGAGGAAAACGGGAAATGACGCCATGTTGCGTGCTTTCTCAGGATTCCCGAGGGGCGCCGGCACCCCGTGCGGCGAGCACCGCCACCGGCACCACCACCGCCGCGAGCGCCCCGCAGACCAGTGCCAGCACCGGGAATCCGCCCGCGGCCACCACCGCCCCGGAGGCCATCCCGCCGGTCGCTCCGGCCAGCGCGATGCCGACGTCCGCCAGCCCCTGGGACGCGGCCCGGCGGGCCGGCGGCAGCGCCGCGGTGACCAGGGTGGTGCCGCTGACCAGCCCGAAGTTCCAGCCGAGGCCGAGCAGCAGCAGCGCGGCCGCGAGCGCGGCCACCGAGTGCGGCGGGGCGAGGGCGGCGAGCAGCCCGGCGGCCGACAGCGTCACCCCGGACGCCACGGCGACCCGGTGCGGCCCGGCCCGGTCGACCCACCGCCCGGTGAGCGGCGACGGCAGGAACATCGCGCCGACGTGCAGCGCGATCACCAGCCCGGTCGCCTGCGTGGCATGGCCGTGCGCCCGCAGATGCACCGGGGTCATGGTCATCAACGCGATCATCGCCAGCTGGGTCAGGACCATCACCGCCGCACCGGCGGCCAGGCCGCGGCGTCGGACGGCCGCCGTGCCGGGGCCCGCCGCGGCGCCGGCCGCCCGCTCGTCCGGCGGCCCGCCCGCGCTCCGGTCCGCCGGCGGCGGTTCGGGCCGCAGCCGGCAGACCAGGACGGCGGCCGCCGCCCCGAACGCGGCCGCGGCCAGCAGGAACGGTCCGGCGAGCCGGGGCACGCCCCAGGCCGTCGCCAGATCCCCGGTCACCGTCACCAGGTTGGGGCCGGCCACCGCGCCGAGCGTGGTGGCGCACAGCACCGTGCTCACCGCGCGCCCACGGCGGTCCGGCGGGACGAGATCGGCACCCGCGTAACGCGCCATCAGGCTGGTCGCCGTCCCCGCCCCGTACACCAGCAGGGACGGGAAGAGCAGCAGAACGCTGTCCAGGGCGGCGGCGGCCACCACGCCCAGGCTGCCGAGCACCCCGGCGCCGTACCCCAGCACGAGCCCGGAACGGCGGCTCCGGCGTTGCGAGAAGCGGCCGATGCCCGCGGCGCCCAGCGCCGAACCGGCGGTGAACAGCGCGCTGGGCACTCCGGCCGGCCCGGTCGACCCGAGCATGTCCTCGGCGAGCAGCGCGCCGACCGTGATCCCGGCCGCCAGACCCGCCCCGCTGAGCACCTGAGAGAACACCAGCACGGCCAGCGGCCGCCGCGGCGCGGCACCCTTCATGCGGCCAACGGCTCCAACGCCGCGATCTCCGTGAGGGAGAGCCCCATCCGCCGGTGCAGGAAGCGGACGACGGTCCAGTGCGGCAGCGCCCCCTCGTCGAACGGCCCGAACTCCCGGCAGTACAGCGGGATCCAGCGCAGTGCCTCCTCCAGCACCTGCTCGCGGCCCGGCTCCCGCTGGTACGCCTCGTAGCCGATGCTGCGGTGCTCGATGAAGTACCGGCCCGGAAGCCGTTCCTCGCACAGCGCGCGGTACTCGCGGGTCTGGAGGATGAGGTAGTGCCAGATCTCGTCGATGTCCTGCTCCACGGGCAGGAACAGCCCGCCGAGCCGGTCGGGATACCGGGAGACGAGGTACAGGTAGCGCAGGCACTCGGTGACCTGGCGCGCCACGAACTCCGCCGGCGCATCGGTGCGTTCCTCGACATGGGCGACGACTTCGGCGTGCAGCGGCGCGCCGAGGAGGTCCCGGAGGTCCTCGGCGGTCACCACCCGCCCCGTGGCCGCGGGCCCGGGCGCCGTCCGGTGGGTCATGCCTCTCCTCTCGCGAGCCAGGAGTACTTCCCGGACCTGCCGATGGGGATGTGCGGTCGGTGGTCGAGCCGGCAGCGCCGGCCGGTGAGTTCGGCGACGCTCCGCTCCAGCGCGGTGGTCTCCGCCGGACCCAGGGGCGCGCCGTGGAAGGTCGTGTACGCCAGCCGGGCATCGGTGCCGCCCACCAGCCGCAGCTGGTGAACGAAGACGTGCGGGGTGGCCTCGCCGACGCACCGGTCGAGGTCGCCCTGGGCGACCGGGCCGTGCCGGGTGTCCAGCAACTCCTTCTCGCGGCCGCAGAACTGGGCGATCCGCTCCGGGGCGGGGGTGCCGTCCGTGGTGCGTACGCAGTCGCCCGAGCGGTAGCGGACCAGTGGCATGTAAGGGTTGCGCACACTGGTGACGACGAGGTGGTACAGCGTGCTGTCCGGGGCGACCGGGTGGAGTTCGACGCTCATCTTGTCCAGGTGGGGCCGGTAGTTGCCGCGGCGGTCGCTGGAGTAGAGGTAGCCGAGTTCGGTGCTGCCGAAGAGGTCGATGACCGGGCAGGCGAAGTGCTGGTGCAGGAAGCGGCGCACGTTCACTGGCGTGTACTCGTAGGCGTGGACGATGCCGGCGGGCGGCGGGAAGTCGTCCCACAGGCCCCAGTCGCCGACCTTCCGGACCAGATGCGCCAGGTGGTAGCCGGAGCAGTCGAGGAGGTACCAGCCCTCCGGGTGGGCCTCCTGGGCGAGGCGTATCTCGTCCAGCATGCGTACGACGTCGTCGCGGCTCCACAGTGCCGGGTCGAGCCGCAGGTTCACATAGCAGGTGCGGTCGTCGAGCCGGCGCTCGTCGAGGGTGGGTACGGGGTCGGGCGGGGCGCCGCGCCGGGCGGCGTTGACCCGCGCGACGTGCTCCGTCGCCAGGACGGTGGTCAGCGAGACGCGGCGGCATCCGGCCGCCCAGGTGGCGGCGAGGTCGGGGTGCTCGCTCCACAGCCGGTAGTAGGAGTGCAGCAGGAAGTACGGGGGCCGGATGAGCTGCATCCGGGCGTAGTTGGTGCCGGTGGAGAGCACGAACTCGGCCTCGCCGGACTCCAGCGCGGCGGCCAGCCGGGGAGTCATCCAGTTGTCGGGGAAGCCGCGGGCGATCTCCGGCTTCTCCAGCACCGGGAAGTGGCCCTTCGCCAGGGCGGCGCGGTAGAGCGGGATGTCGCGGATCTGCTCGATGACCTCGGCGGTCGGCTGGCCTTCCATGGGATACCTCGGGTCGGGGCGCGGACGGGAACCGCGCGGGCGTCGGGTGCGGGCGCCCGCCGGCGGACCGGCGGCGGGGGAGTGGCCGCCGCCGGCCCGCCGGGGCCGGCCGGGCGTCAGGAGATACAGCCGCTCTTGGGCGCGGCGCTGATGCAGCCGGACTTGGGAGCGGCGCTGATGCAGCCGTTCTTCGCCGTCCGCGGGTCCGGGCCGGCGGAGTTGACGGCCACCCAGCTCTGCCAGACGTCGTCCTGGGCCATCTTCTTGATGAGCTGCTCCATGGGGACCTCCAAGGTGTGGGAAGGGGGGACGGCACCCGGTGTCGCGGTGCTCTGACCTGCGCCGGTGCCGACCCATCGAAAGTAAAAGGCGCGCCAAGCGAATGTCAATGAAAGGCAATATGGAGACGCCGGGGGCCCGGCTCGGAGCGCCAACTTTGGCGAGATTCCGCCGAATCGACCGGGCGCGGAACTTCCTGACGTGCCGTCAGAAGTGCCCCGGGTCCGCCGCCCGGCGGGCGCGACCCGGACGCTATCGGGTGACCTCCCTGGCGGGTCCGCCGCCCGGCCACCGCGCACGCGTAACGATCACGACCGTCCACCGCCTCCAGCCACCCCAGGGAGCCCGCTGTGCGCATCCTGCTCCTCGCCGGCGCCTTCAACAGCCTGACGCAGCGCGCCTACGCCGAACTCGCCGACCGCGGCCACCGCCTCGGCGTCGAACTGGTCGCCCGCGGGACGCCGCCGGCCGCCCTGGTGTCGCGGCACGACCCGGACCTGATCGTCGCGCCGATGCTCACCACGGCCATCCCCCGCGAGATCTGGTCGGTCCGGCCCTGTCTGATCGTCCACCCCGGCCCGCTCGGCGACCGCGGCCCGTCCTCGGTGGACTGGGCCGTCCACCTGGGCGCGGAACGCTGGGGCGTCACCGTCCTCCAGGCCAACGACGAGATGGACGCCGGCGACGTCTGGGCGACGGCCGAGTGCCCCGTCCCGGCCGTCGGCAAGAGCGACCTGTACCGCAACGAGATCGCCGACGCGGCCATCGAGGCGCTGCTGACCGCCGTCGACCGCTTCGCCTCCGGCACCCACCGTCCGGAACCGCAGCACACCGTGCCCGCCGCCCGGCTCCTCGGCCGCCCCCGGCCACCGCTCCGCCAGGACGACCGCCGCATCGACTGGACGACGGACTCCACCGAGACCGTCCTGCGCACCCTGAGGGCCGCCGACTCCCGCCCCGGTGTACGGGACGAACTCCTCGGCGGGACCTGGTTCCTGCACGGCGGACACCCCGAGGACACCCTCACCGGACGCCCCGGCGCACTGCTCGCCACCCGCCATGGCGCGCTCTGCCGGGCCACCGTCGACGGCGCCGTCTGGATCCCCGAACTCCGTCCGGCCCGCGCCCCTGGCGGGCCCGCCACGGTCAAACTGCCCGCCACCCTCGCCCTCGGCGACCGGCTCCCGCCGCTGCCCGAGATCCCCGCTCCCCTGGAGGCCGGCGACGGCGCCCCGCGCACCTGGACCGACATCCGCTACGACGAGGACGGACCGGCCGGATTCCTCCGCTTCTCGTTCCCCGGCGGGGCGATGAGCACCGACCACTGCCGCCGGCTGCTGGCCGCCTACCGCTACGCCCGCACCCGGCCCACCTCCGTCCTGGTGCTGGGCGGACAGCGGGACTTCTTCTCCAACGGCATCCACCTCAACGTCATCGAAGCCGCCGCCGACCCCGCCGCGGAGTCCTGGGCCAACATCAACGCCCTCGACGACCTCGTGCACGCCGTGCTGACCACCACCGACCGGCTGGTGGTCGCCGCCCTCGGCGGCAACGCGGCGGCCGGCGGCGCGATGCTGGCGCTCGCCGCCGACGAGGTCTGGTGCCGGCACGCCACCGTCCTCAACCCCCACTACCGGCTGATGGGGCTCTACGGCTCGGAATACTGGACGTACTCCCTGCCCCGCCGGGTCGGCCCGCAGACCGCCGCGCGGCTGATGGACCGCGCCCTGCCCCTCACCGCGGCACACGGGCAGCGGCTCGGACTGGTCGACCGGATCATCGACTGCACCGCACAGGACTTCGGCGACCACACCCGGCGCCTGGCCCGCCGGCTCGCCGCGTCCCCCGGCGTCCCGTCCCGGATCGCCGCCAAGAAGGACCGCCGGGAGAACGACGAGGCACGGCGCCCGCTCGCCGCCTACCGCGCGGACGAACTGGCCCGAATGCAGCGCACGTTCGCCGACCCGGACGCCCCCTATCACGCCCTGCGCCGTGCCTTCGTCCGCAAGGAGCACCGGTCCGGCACCCCGGAGCACCTCAACGCCGGCGCCCCGGCGGCCGGCGGCGCACCCCGCGGGCACGGCTGAACGAGCCGGTGGCCGCGGGTGCGCCCCCGTACGTCCCGGCCTACACCGCCGGGTTCACGGCACCGGCAGGTACTTGTACCCGATGCCGAAAACGGTGGTGATCAGCTTCCGCCGGCCCGGACCGAGCCGCCGGCGCAGCCGGGCGATGTGCACATCGACGGTGCGGTCGCTGGACTCGCAGTCGGGCCAGACCGCGGCCATCAGCTGCTGCCGGGTGAACGCCCGCCGCGGATGCAGCACGAGGTGGGCCAGCAGGTCGAACTCCAGCCGGGGGATGTCGATCTGCCGGCCGTCGATGGCGACGGTGCGGGCCGCGGTGTCGATCTGGATCGGCTCCGGCGCCTGCGGTGGCGCGCCGGCGGTCACCGCGGGCGCGTCCGTACACGACGGGGCGAGGATGATGTGCAGCTTGTCCGAGGTCAGTCGGTGAACCGATACCGGTTCCAAATCGTGCAGCGTGAGTTGCCACTTGCCGTCGGGGAGACGGTCGACCGCCAGGGGTGGTCCTCCGTGGCCGGACTTTGCCGGCCCGCCGAAATCGGCATCCGGACGCAACGCAAGGGGGGTCGTCGACGCGTTCATAAACATGATCTGGGCCCATTCCTCTTGCAAAGCAGGCGTGTTCGGACAGACATGGCGGTGCTCGACGCGCGGCGTGCGTACCGCTGTGCCGCGATCGCTGCGCAGCCCGGTGGCAGGCCGGGCCGGTGCACCGACACTCGTGATGCGGGTGCCCCCAACGGGCCGATCGCTCTCCCTCCCCGTCAGGGAGTGCGGTCGCGCCCGTGCCCGTACTCAGCCGTGACGTGAACAACCGTCACGTCACCGGTCCGAACGAACGCTACATGTGATCGCGCGCTTCCGGATAGTAGCTTCCGCTAATTACGGTTGCTCTTGAGCCGATTTCATGTTTGCCGGGCTTCGCGCCGGCCGGGCCCCGTTGCGCAGAGTCGCCGGGTCCCGGGAATCGGTTCAATCCACATCGATTTCCTTACACATTCCTTATGGATCCTTCCGGTTCTCGCGCCGGGCGCGGTGCCGCCGGACCGCGTCGCGGTTGGCGCAGGTGGGGGAGCAGTACCGCTGCCGGCCCGCGCGGCTGAAGTCCGCGAAGGCGGCGGGACATTCGGCCAGCGCGCAGCGGCCCAGCCGGTGCATTCCCAGCCCGCTCAGATGCAGCGCGGTGCCGACACTGGCCACCGCCCGCAGCACCCCGGCGAGGTGCCGGCCGTCCTCGCGGTAGTGGAGGTGCCAGCCGCCGTCGGCGTGGTCGGTGAGCCGTGGATAGGCGGCGGCCTCCGCGAGCAGGGCGTTGAGCAGCTCCGCCCGGCGGGCGTCGGTGGGGGCGTCGACGACCGCGGCGAACCGGTCCAGGTAGGCCAGCACCTCGGTCAGATCGTCGTCGGTCACCGGGTGGTCCAGGACCATGCCGGCCGCGACGGACCGCTCGGCCAGCTCGTTCGCGCTGGCCGGAGGGGAGTTGGTGAGGTCGACCACATAGCGGACCGGGTCCTCCCCGTAAGGGTTCAGCTGCATAAGGGCATTACATCAGGGTGGGGTCATGGACGCACACCTGGCCGGCCGGCCGCCCCGTACCTCCTCCTTGCCCGTCAACTCCCCACAGGACCACGGCAGATGGCTGCCTCTGGTCGCCGCCTGCCTGGGCACCTTCCTGCTGCTCGTCTACGCGACGATCGTGACGGTGGCGCTGCCCCGTATGGCCGGCGATCTGCACGCCGGCTTCGGGGCGCTGCAATGGATCACCGACGTCTACACCCTGGCCCTGGCCGGCCTGCTCCTGGGCATGGGCTCCCTCGGCGACGCCCTGGGCCGCAAGCGCCTCTACGTCCTCGGCCTCGCCGTCTTCACGGCCGCCACCCTCGCCTGCGCCCTGGCCGGAAACGTCCGCCTGCTGATCGCCGCCCGCGCGGTGCAGGGCATCGCGGGCGCGGCGATGTTCGCCACCCTCGTCCCGCTGATCGGCCTGGCCTACACCGGCCGGGACCGGGCCCGGGCCTTCGCCGTCTGGGGCGCGGTCGCCGGCGCCGCCGCCGGCATCGGCAACGTCGCCGGCGGCATGCTCACCCAACTGCTCTCCTGGCCATGGATCTTCTACGGCGCGCTGCCGGTCTGCGCGGTGGCGCTGTGGCTGGCGACCAGGATCCCGGCCGACCATGCCCGGAGCGCGGCCCGGATCGACTGGCCGGGAATCGCCACCTTCAGCCTCGCCGCGACCGGCATCACCTTCGGCTTCATCCGCGGCGGCGAGGCCGGCTGGGGCGATGGCCCGACCCTGCTGGGCCTCGGAGCCGGTGTGGTGCTGCTGCTCGCCTTCGCCGTCGTGGAGCGCGCCGCCCGCCGCCCGATGGCGCCGCCGGGGCTGTTCCGCACGCCCGCCTTCAACGGGCTCCTGCTCGCCTCCGGCGCCTACTACCTCGGCGCGTTCGCGTTCCTGCCGGTGCTCTCCCTCTGGCTCCAGAACGGCGCCGGGCTCGACTCGTTCGGCACCTCCCTCGTCCTCACCGTCCAGCCGCTGGCCTTCTTCGCCACCTCCGCGCTGGCCGGCGGCGCACTGCACCGGATGCCCGCCCGGTGGAGCGTCGGCGGCGGCACCCTCCTGGTGGCCGCCGGCGACCTGCTGCTCCTCCTGGCCCGAACCGGGTCGTCCTGGCAGGTGTTGACACCGGGCCTGATCGTCACCGGCGTCGGCGCCGGGCTGGTCTCACCGGTCCTGCCGGCACTGGCGATGGCCTTCGCGGAACCGGCCCACAGCGGCGTCGCCGGTGCCGCGGTCAACAGTGCCCGGCAGCTCGGACTGGCGCTGGGCATCGCCCTGTTGGGCACCGTCTTCCACGGCTCCGTTCCGGGCACCGGAGCCGGCGCCGCACCGGCGGCGTACGCGGCCGGACTGACCGCGGTGTTCCTCGTCGCGGGCGCGATCGCGGCCCTCGGCGGACTGGTGGCATGGCTGGTGTGCGGGAAGGAGTGAATATGCCGCCCAAAACCTCCGGCGCACTGGTTTCTTATTCAATCTCCGTCTGACGAAATGGTGCGGAACCAGATATTCCAGACGACTGATTTCGAAAGGTGGAGGAAGTGAGTAGGGTGTGGGCCGCTGCCGACCGACCAGCGGCGGCGGTCCGGCCGAATTCGGCATGGACGAAATGCGCGGGCGCCGCAAGGCATCCGCGTGCACCGGGAGGGGAACATGCCGGCCGGCTCTTTCGAGGGGCAGTACGTATGGAGTCCAGCAGCCGACGACCGGGCGCTGGCGCAAGCATGTGTGGATGTCCGGGCCGGGCGCTACTTCAGCGCCCATGAGGTACTCCGGGAGACCCGCCGGGATTTCGAGCTGCGGGCCCACCGGTCACTGGTACTCGCCTCCGAAGCGGCCGGCTCCGACCTCGCCGAACGCTGGCTCGACGAGGAGCCGGGCCCGGAAGCCGCCCTGCTCTGGGCACGGGTGGCGATGCTCCGGGCCCTGCGGATGGCCGACGCCGGCGACCGGCGGGCCGGCGCCCTGGAGCGCATCGCGCGCACCGCGTGCGAACGCGCCGCGAAGCTGGCGCCCGGGGACCCCACCCCCTGGGTCGCCCAGCTCGCCCTCGCCCGGCTCGACCACCCCCAGGACCCCGCCCCGCAGGGCCTGTTGACCTCGCCCACCGGGCCCTGGTACCTCCTCGCGCACATCCTCCGGCTCGACCCCTGGCACCGCGAGGCCCACCACCGCTTCCTGTCCTTCTTCTTCGCCCGCTACGGCGGCTCGTCCAGCGCGGGCTGGGACGTCGCCGCCTTCCTGAGCCAGCGCGCCGCGGCCTCCTCGCCGCTCCGGCTGCTGCCCCTGGTGGCACTCGTCGAGGACTACGACCCCGACGCGCCGCTGGCCGCCCGGGCCTGGGAACAGCCGCAGTGGATCACCGCCGCCACGGGCGTGTACCGCAACTGGTTCCCCACCGTGGCCGGCTACCGCTTCACCCCGGTCGTCGACCTGGCCTATCTCGGCCACGCGCTCTTCATGGCGAAACTCGAATTCGAGGCCCGCGAGGTCCTCACCGCCATGGGGCCCTATGCCTCCCGTATGCCCTGGAGCGCTTTCGGCGATCCCGAAGAGCAGTTGACGAAAGCCCGCAGAGCGTGCGGACTTCCCGTCCCGCACGGCTTGTGACGCACCGGCCGCATATTTCCGCCGAACCGTTGACCCCACCAGCAGAAAGGTTTCGGTAGTGTCCGACCGCACGTCCTCCCCGACTCGCGCCAAAAACCGCTCGAAACCACCGAAGGGCATGGACCCCGCCGCCCTCGACGACGACGCGACGCTGCACGCCATGGGCTACCCGCGGAAACTCACCCGCAGATTCCGCGCCTTTGACAACTTCGCCATTTCCTTCACCATCATCAACATCATCTCCGGCATCTTCTCCTCCTTCGGCTTCGGCCTGAACGCCGGCGGACCCCGCATCCTGATTTTCGGCTGGATCGGGGTCTCCCTCATGGTGCTGTTCGTCGGGGCCGCCATGGGCGAGATCGCCTCCGCCTACCCGACCAGCGGCGCGCTCTACTTCTCCGCGGGCAAGCTCGCCAAGCGCCACCACGGCGCCTGGTCGTGGTACACCGGCTGGCTCAACTTCGTCGGTCAGGTCGGCGGCACCGCGGCCACCAACTTCGCCGCCGCCACCTTCATCCAGGCGTTCATCGCCATGCAATGGCCGTCCTATCAGGCCACCGGCCCGCAGACCGTCGGCATCACCGCGGCGATTTTGCTGGTGCAAGCCCTCGCGAACACCTACACCGTCCGACTGGTCGCGGTGCTCAACCGGATTTCCGTGTGGTGGCTGCTGATCGGCATGGTGGTCATCGTCGCCACCCTCACGCTGATTCCGGCGCACCATCAAGCGCCGTCCTTCGCCACCCACTTCGCCAACAACACCGGCTTCACCAACGCCATTTACGGCGGAATGCTCGGCCTGCTCGTCACCAGCTGGACCTTCACCGGTTTCGACGGCAGTTTCCACATGTCCGAGGAAACGGTGAAGGCGACCGTCAATGCCCCGCGCGGCATCATGCGGGCCATCGGATACTCCGCCCTCACCGGGCTGATCCTCATGCTCGCCCTGGTGTACGCCATCCGCGACTACGCCGGCGCCGCGAAGGACGACGCCCCGCCGGTGCGGATTCTCACCGACGCGCTCGGCGTGCACACCGCGAAGTTCCTGCTGCTGATCGTCATCGGCGCCATGCTCTTCTGCGGGCTCGCCAACATGACCAGCAACACCCGGCAGATCTTCGCCTTCTCCCGCGACGGCGCGATGCCCGGCTCCCGCTGGTGGCACTCGGTCTCCGACCGCACCCGCACCCCCGTCAAGGCCGTCTGGCTCGCCGCCGTCTGCTCGCTGGTCCTCGTCGTCCCCGGCTGGTGGTCGCACACCGCCTTCACCGCCGTCGTCAGCATCAACGTCGTGGGCCTCTTCCTCTCCTACGGCGTGCCCATCTTCCTCCGCCTGCGGCTCGACGACTTTCAGGCCGGACCGTGGAACCTCGGCCGCTACGGCAAGCCCGTCGCCGCGATCGCCGTGCTCTGGATCGTCGTCAGCAACGTCCTGTTCATGCTGCCGCAGCAGTCCCCGGTCACCCCGGCGACCTTCAACTACGCGCCGATCGCGCTGGCGGTGGTCCTGGTGATCGCCACGGTCTGGTGGTTCGCCACCGCCCGCCGCCGCTTCCAGGGGCCGGTCAGCTACGGCAGCCCCGACGAGGTCGCGGCGATGGACCTGATCTGACCCCAGCTCCCACCAGAAAGGACGCACCCCCGATGCGACCGACCATCCGCACCGCCCCGGAAGCCGGCGAACTCGACGTCGCCGCCGCCCCGTTGGACCTCTGGCACGAGGTCGTCGAATGGACCGCCGAAGAGGGCTGGAACCCCGGCGAGGGCGACATCACCCGCTTCCACCCGACCGACCCGGGCGGCTTCTTCCTCGGCCGCCGCGGCGACCGCACCGTCTCCTCCCTCTCCCTCGTCAACTACTCCGACACCTACGCCTTCCTCGGCTACTACCTCGTCGCCCCCGACCTCCGCGGCCAGGGCCTCGGCCTCGCCACCTGGCGCGCCGCCCTCCCGTACGCCGGGGCCCGGACCATCGGCCTGGACGGGGTCCCCGCCCAGGAGGCCACCTACCGGCGCGCCGGCTTCACCGCCGCCCACGACACCCTCCGCTACACCGGCCACCCCGCCCCCGGCGCGGCGCTCTCCCCGCACACCCGCCCGGTCACCGCCGCCCACCTGGACGCGATCGCCGCCTACGACCGCCGCTGCTTCCCCGCCGACCGGCGGGAGTTCGTCACCCGCTGGCTGACCGCTCCCGGCCACACCGCCCGGGTCCACCTCCGGGACGGCGAGGTCGCCGGCTACGGCGTGCTCCGCCCGGCCCGCTCCGGCCACCGCATCGGTCCGCTCTTCGCCGACACCCGCGAGACCGCCGAGGCCCTCTTCGACGCCCTCACCGCGCACCTCGACCCCGAGGGCGAGGTCACCCTCGACATCCCCGAACCCAACACCCCCGCGCACACCCTGGCCACCACCCGTGGCCTGACCCCCCGCTCCCACACCGTGCGCATGTACACCGGGCCGGTCCCGGCCGTGGACGCCGCCCACACCTTCGGTGTCACCAGCCTCGAACTGGGCTGACGACCGGGGCCGTCCCGCCCGCCGCAGCCGGCGTACCCGCGGCGGCGCGCGTGGTGGGCCCCGACCGCCGGCCGGCCCCGCCCGGTACGGTCACGCGCCGGTCGGCACACCGGCGTTGCCGAGGATCTCGCGGGCCGGCAGCGCGACGCTCTGCGCGGCCGTCAGCCCGGACGCCGCCAGATGCGCCGTCACGATCCGCAGTCCGGCCGCGTACCCGGGGAAGTCCGGCAGCCCCACGGGCTCGGCCCCCATGAGCCGTGCGGTGGCGTCGCCGTGGACGTACGGGGTGAGGTTCTGCATACCGGCGACGTCGACCGCGGCGGTGATCTTCTCGTACGCCGCGTCCAGCGCGGCGCCGGTCAGTTCCAGGGTCCACGGGCACATGGCCTGCTCGCCGGCCAGCTCCCGCACGAACGCCTCGGCGAGCCCCTCGGCGACGACCTGTTCGCCCACCGTGACGGACGCCGGGTCCCAGACCACGTTCGCATAGCGCACGTTGTGGTGGAGCTCGTGCGCGGCGGCATGGCCGATGTTCCGCAGACTGGTCTCGGTGGGCCACATGTACAGCTGGATCGCGCCCGGGAACCCGCCGAAGCCGAGATAGCCGCGACTGCGGCCGGTCAGGTGCGCGTTGTCGGGATCGCCGAGCGTCACCACGACGTGTACGGTCCCGGCGTGCCGGACGCCGGGCACCGCGCCGTCGATCCGCTGCCACGCGGCCGCGACCGCCTCCTCGACGCGGTTCCACACGTCCGCGTCCCGCATCGTGCGCAGGGCGGCCGGATACCGCGGGTCGTCGCGGTCGATCCGGAAGCCACCGCCCCTCAGGTGCATCCCGACGAGGTCCACCTCGCCCGTCACCTCGGACATCACGTGCTGGAGGGGCTCGAACATCTCGCGCAGGGCGTCCGCCCGCTGCTCCTGCGGTCGTTCCAGGAGCTCCAGCATGGCGGACGCGGTGTCATGAACAACGATCTTCATGCCTGGGACCGTAGGCCCTCCGGTAACAGGAGGGTCAAGCGCGCCGCCCGGGCCGCCCGCCGGCCCGCCGGAGCCGCTGTCGTAGATTGCGGTAGGTCAACAGTGCTAACGGGGAAGGGAATTACCCATGGACGTCTACGAAGCGGTGGCGAGCCGGCGGGCGGTGCGCGGCTTCACCGGTGAGCCGGTGCCCAGAGAGCTGCTGGAGCGCGTGCTGGGCGCCGCGGCCCGCTCGCCGTCCGGCGGCAACCTCCAGCCCTGGTACAGCTATGTGCTGACCGGGTCACCGCTCGCCCAGCTCAAGAAGCGCACCGCGGCGCGGCTGGCCGCCGGCGACACCGGCGATGAGCGGGAGTACCAGATGTACCCCGACGTGCTGGAATCCCCTTACCGGGAGCGCCGGTTCGCCGCCGCCGAGCGGCGCTACGCCGCCCTCGGCATACCGCGGGAGGACACCGAGGCACGCCGGCGCTCCGCCGCCGCGAACTGGCAGTGCTTCGGCGCCCCCGCCGCCCTCTTCTGCTACATCGACCGCACCATGGGGTCGTCCCAGTGGGCCGACCTCGGCATGTACCTGCAGACCGTCATGCTGCTGCTGCGCGCCGAAGGGCTGCACAGCTGCCCGCAGATGGCCTGGTCGGTGTACCACGCGACGGTCGCGGAGATCGTCTCCCCGCCGGAGGGGCTGATCCTCTTCTGCGGCCTGTCGATCGGCTACGAGGACACCGCGGTGACCGCGGCCCGGACCGACCGGGCGCCGCTCGCCGAGACGGTCACGTTCCTCGGCGACTGAACCTCCGGCCGCGGGCATGCGGGGGCGGCACGCCCGCTCCGCCGCCCGCGGCCTCCGCCCGGCGCGCGAGTACGACGCCGGGCGCTCAGTGCGCGAACACCGTGCTGGCCAGGACCACATGGACGGTGGTGCCGCCGAGGATGCTGAGCAGGGCGTTGCGGCGCCACAGGTGCAGGCCGATGGTGACGGCCAGCGCCGCCAGCGGGGCGAGGGCGCGCGGCTCGGTCAGCGGCAGATCGCGCAGGCAGTAGACGAGCAGGATGACCATGACGCCGGCGGGCATGCCGCGGCTGAGGTACTGGACCGTCCGGCTCGCGCGCAGCGGGGCGAGGGCGGCGAAGGGGAGGGCGCGCAGCCCCCAGGTGACGGCGGCGGAGAGGAGGACCGCCGCGACGAGGTACGGGGTGTCAGGCATGGGCGCGCCTCCGCTCGGCAACGAAGTGGCGGGCCAGCAGACCCGCGGTGAACAGGCCGAACGCGGCCGGAAGCAGCTGGTCGGGGAAGGCCAGGCGGGCGGCGAGCGCGCTGAGCAGGGCCAGGGCCGGGGTGGGCAGATCGCCCCGCCGGTCCCGGATGGCGTCGAGGGCCAGGACGGTGAACAGCGCGGTCAGCGCGAAGTCCAGGCCCCGCACGCTCTCGGGGATCAGCGAGCCGAGCAGGGCCCCGGCGGTGGCGCTGCCGGCCCAGTACAGGTGCATGAACACCTGCAGCCACAGAATGCGGCCGCCGGGCCAGGAGCGGGCCTGCTCGCCGGTGGTCAGGGCGAACGCCTCGTCGGTGAGGGCGAAGGTGCTGTAGGTCTTGGAGGCCCGGCCCCGGACGCGGTGCAGGGGGAAGGACAGCGCGTAGAAGACATGCCGGATGTTGACGAGGAAGGCGGTCAGCGCGACCGTCGCCAGCGGGGCGACCGCGCCGACCAGGCCGACCAGCAGGAACTCGAACGAGCCGGCGTAGATGAGGGTGGCGAACAGGGACGCCCACCACCAGGCGAGACCGGAGTGGGTGACCAGCACACCGAAGGCGATGCCGAGCGGGACGAGCGCCAGGCCCACCGAGGCGGAGTCCTTGAAGCCGGCCCGGAATTGGGGCGGCGTCCGGGATGACGGGGCGGGAGGTGCGGGCCCGACGGGAGCGTCGGCGGTGACCGGGGGTATTGCCATGCCGCAATTTTAGGAGGAAATGGATCTTATTTGGTTGCCGGTCATGCCCCTATGATCGCCCTATGGGTAACGGAATCGACCTGGATGCGATCGACCGGGAAATTTTGTTTCACCTGCGTCAGGACGGGCGGCTGACCAACGTCGAGCTGGCCAAGCGCGTCGGGCTGACCCCGCCGCCGTGTCTGCGCCGGGTCAAGCGCCTGGAGGAGAGCGGTGTCATCGCCGGCTATCGCGCCGTCATCGATCCCGCCGCGGTCGGCCGCGGCCTGGAGGTGCTGGTCGACGTCGAGGTGTACGCCACCGACCGCGAGACCGTCGAGGAGTTCGAGAACACGGTGGCCGCCTACGAGGAGGTCATCGAACTGCGGCGGTTCTTCGGGCGGCCGGACTACTTTCTGCGGGTGACGGTCGCCGACCACGCCGCCTACGAGGCGTTCCTGACGCGCAAGCTGACCGGCCTGCGCGGTGTGCTGCGGGTGGACTCCCATCTGACCATGAAGAAGATCAAGACCGAGCCGTGAGCCCGCCCGGCCCCCGGTTGGCCGCTTTGCGTCTCACGGGCGGCCGCCCCAACCGCACTACGCTCCCGTCGGTGACCACGCAACCGACGAACGACGCGGCGATCCGGCAGTGGAACGACATTCCCCGGGCGGCCCTGGAGGCGATGGAACCCGACGGCGACTTCGCCAAACGCCATCTGATCAACCCGGTGCTGCTGCGGATGCTCGGCGAGGTGAACGGGCGCCGCATCCTGGACGCGGGCTGCGGGCACGGCTACTTCAGCCGCCTGCTCGCCGCCCGCAGAGCGCGCGTCACCGGCGTCGAGCCCACCGACACGATGTTCGCCTACGCACAGGAGAAGGAACGCGCCCGCGCCCAGGGCATCGCATACGTCCAGGCCGATCTGACCCGGCTGCCGGACCTCGGCGGCCCGTTCGACGCCGTGGTCTGCAGCATGGTGCTGCCGGCCGTCCCGGACTGGAAACCGGCCATGCGTGCCTGCGTCGAGGCCCTGCGTCCCGGCGGGCTGTTCCTCTTCTCCGTCAACCACCCGGCCTTCGAGCAGCTGCTGTCGACGTGGCGCGAGCACGGCGACTACCGCCTGCGCCGCTATCTGGAGGAGTACCCGATCGCCCAGACCCACGCCTGGGACTTCCACCGCCCGCTCTCGGCCTATCTCAACGAACTCGCCGCCCTCGGCTGCCGGTTGCGGGAGATCGCCGAGCCGGGACTCGACCCCGGTACGGCACGCGAAGCGCAGGACACCATCCCCGGCATCGAGAGCTATGTCCACCTGCCCAACTTCCTGATCGCGGCGGCCGAAGGCCCGTGATGCCGGGTACGGGGAGCCACGGGGCGCGGGCGCAGGGCGCCGCGCACTCCCGTGGTGTGAGGTCCGTGGACGTACGCCGGTCCGTGGCTCAGCTCAGGACCAGCATCGTCGCGATCGCCGGACCGAAGGCCCCACCGAGACCAGGAGCAGCGGACCCCAACTCGCCACCACCGCCGTCCCCGCGGCCGCCACCCCGAGCACCACGAGCACGACCCGCACCATGGCCCGGCTCAGCCGCGCGGACCCGGCCGCGAAGAACCAGAAGAGCGCGGCACCCACGAGGAGCGCCACCAACTGGCCGGTCCCGATGCTCCCCTTCGACCAGCCGGCGCGGTCGGCGAGCAGCTCGGGCACCGCGAACAACAGCGTGAAGTACGACGTCGACGCGGCGCCGTACGCCGGTACGGTCGGCAGCAGGACGAGGGCCGTGGCGAAGGCGGTGAGCAGCGCGGCCCCCCCGGGGCGTCGAACCGGCCCTCGGCGGGCTGGACTTCACGTGCGTACCCGCCCCACCTTGACGACCGCGAGCAGGGCGACCGCCGAGACTCATCGCCGAGGTCACCAGTCCCGCGCCCCCGGCCGCCTGCACCGCGCGCCCGACGAGGGCGAGCGGCAGCCAGGGGGAGACCGCGACCAGCACGGTCCCCACGAGCACCAGGGGCCCGCTCAGCCGCAGCACCGCCCGCAGGCCGCGCCGCCGCAGCAGACCCGCCATCAACGGGGTGCCGACGGCCATCGCCCAGGCGAACGTCGTGACCAGCCAGGAGGCGGCCGCGGCGCCGACACCGAGGGAGCGGGCCATGTCCGGCAGGATCAGCACCGGCGCGTTGGCCCCGGCGGCGAGGGGCGTGGCGAGCAACGCCGGCCAGATGACGGGGACATTCTGGCTCGGGTCCTTCCGGCGGCGGGCATGGCCGGGCCCCTTGGTGGACCGGACGGGTCGGTCGGGTCGCGCGGCCGGGGCGGACGGGGCCGGCGGGGTGGACGACAGGGACGTGGCGGACGTCGCAGACGTGGCGGACGTGGACATGCGGACTACCCCAGGTGGTTGCGGCGACGCAGGGACGGCATCTGACGCAGTGTCAGACCGTGGTCGTCGTCCAGGAACTCCTTGCGGATGCCCTCGGCGTCGTACCCGGTCATCGGACCCGCGGCGAGCCCCGCGGCGCGTACGCCAATGAGGAAGTAGGCGGCCTGGAGCGCGCCGTTGAGCAGGCTCGCCTGCTCGCGCACGGTCCGCTCGGCGAAGTACTCGTCCTTCAGTCCTGGTGCGTGCGGCAGCAATTGCGGGAGTTCCTCGTGGAATTCGTGGTCGGTGGCGAGGATCGCGACCAGCGGTGCGGTGGCGGTCTTGGACCGGTTGCCCTCGGCCATGCGTGGCAGGAGGCGTGCGCGGGCCTCCGGGGTGCGGATCAGGGTGATGCGCAGCGAGGACAGGTTGAACGCCGTCGGGTCGCGCTTGATCAGGTCGCGAGTTCGACGTCCTGACCACACTGCGCCGCTCCGGCCCGCCGTACGCCCTGACCGCGGGCGCCTTCCTCAAGGCGGCCATGGTGACCTCGGGTGCGATCACCAATCGCATCGACCGGATGGAGGCCAAGGGCCTGGTCGAGCGCGTGCGCGACGGCTCCGACCGGCGGACCGTGAAGATCCACCTCACCGAGCGGGGTCATGAGATCACCGACACGGCGATGGCGGCGCACCTGCGCAACTACGCGGAGATCCTCAAGCCGCTCGACCGCGAGACCTGCGACCGCGTCGCCGCGGCACTGCGCACCCCCCTCGAAGCCCACGGCGACACGTCGATCAGCTGACGACGGCCCGGTCTGCGACCGGCTCGCCGTGGTTGACCCGAAGGGCTCAGTGGAGGCAGAGGCAGAACGGATGGCCGGCCGGGTCCGCGTAGACCCGCCAGTTGGCCTCCGGGCGGAGCTGGTCCGTCCGCTCCAACACCGTGGCGCCGAGGGCGAGCGCCCGCTTCTCCTCCCCGTCCAGGTCGTCCACGTCGAAGTCGAGGTGGAGCTGCTGAGGATGCTGCTGGCCGGGCCATGCGGGCGGCCGGTAGCCGTCCACCCGCTGGCAGGCCAGGGGTGTTCCCTCGAACCCGTGCACCTCGATCCAGTCGGGCTCCTCCGGCTTCGCGACCACCCGGCCGCCGAGCAGATCCGCGTAGAACTCCGCCAGCCGTACCGGATCGGCGCAGTCCAGCGCGACCGCCTGCAGCCTTCGAATCACTTCCGACACCCCTCGTTCCTCGACCGCTTCCGGGACTCCCGCGTACGGGAGTGGTCTTTCCCGCCGCCGCGGCGGACATGCGCAGCGGCGCACTGCGCCGATCCGCCACCGGGCTGTCGCGGGCCCGCGTCCATCGCGGACTCGTGCCCGTAGAGGTACGTCAGGGCGCGCTCCGCCTGACGGCGTTCGCCGGCCACTGGCGGCCGATGGAGCGCATCAGGGGCGGGTATACCCCGATGTACCGGAAGGGCTTGATGGCGGCCATGTAGAGACTGCCGAACAGCCCGTTCGGCTTCACCAGGACGGCCATCTGGCCGCGGTAGCCTCCGGACCCGTCCGGGACCCAGCCGATGTGCCTCACCGCGTGCACGGTCTTGTTGCCCATCTCGGCGGCCCACTCGCCGCCCGTCCGATTGCGGGAGGTGAACGGGGACGATCCGAGGTCGGGTCCCTGCGCGACCGGTTGCCGGTGGACCTCGCCCTCTCGGTGCGCATCGGCAACCACTTGCATGCGGCCGACGACGGCAAGCGCAGCCGCGCGGAAGTGAGGGAGCTGATCAGGCAACCCCTCAGTCCAGGGCCGTCGGTTGCGAGGCGGCTGTGGGAGTCGGCCGTCTTGTGCCTTCGGTCCGCCAGGCTGCCGCCAGCTCGGCGGGGAAGCGGCGGCCGCTGCGGGTGAGCAGCACGCCGGGGGCGAGTTCGACTTCGTCTCCTGGGCCGAAGGGGCGGTCCTGTCCTGGAGGCAGGTCTTTCCAGGGGCCCATTCGACCGCGTCGGCCGGCGGTGCGCATGCGCGTGCCGCATCTGCTGACATCGCGGACCAGGAGGATCCCGCTCTGCGCCGAGACGACGACATGCTCACGACTGACCCGGCCGGCGACGTCCGAGGGCAGCAGGGAGTACAGGACGATGCCGTTGACGGGGTTGCGCCCGACACCTGTTTGGGAGCCCTCTTCCACGGTGTAGCGGCCTTTGCACACACCGTGGATCATGGCTTTGAGCTGGGCCATGGCCGGACGGGGACCCGCGTCCGCCAGGGCCAGGCGGTGTACCTCGCAGCTGGGCACGCCCCCGAGCATGCGCGGCAGCAGCACCCGGCCGCCGCGGGGATCGTAGACGGTGCAGCGCGGCTCGGGGCAGCGCCAGAATCGGTTGACGACGCGGGTGAGCGGCTGGCCGGAACTCTTCAGCAGCTCTTGTTTCTTGAATGCCGCCAGTTCGTCGCTGCGAGAGATCTCGGCCTCGGTGCGGGTTCCCATGTGGAGCGGGATGAGGCGTACCGTGCCGGACGGTCCCGCCACCGGTTTCAAGAACCGGTCGGTGTTCCCCTGGATCCAGGGGAACACACGCCGGTAGGCGCCGAACCGGTCATTGGTGACGGCCCGGGTGTGCGCCGCGCTGGTCAGTTCCATCAGCTCCAGGATGCGCTGGTCGGCGTCGCCGGCCTGTTCTACCAAGCCGCTGTTGATCCAGCGGCGCAGCGTTCGCACATCCCCTGGATCCGCGAACTCGCGGGCCTCGCCGAGCAGGCTCTTGTCGGCCACGGGATAGACAGGGACGTCCGGATCTCCGGTCAGGCGTCCCAGGGCTTCCACCACCAGGCGGAACCGATGCAGGGACCGGGCTGCCGGGCCGCCAAGAGATCGCTCGCGCACGACGTTGGACAGGTCGACCAGAAACGCCGCCTGATCGGCCGCACCCGGCAGATTGTGCTCCATCGTTCCTCCGCACGGTCGCACAACGAGGATTTCGGCCACCTCGGCCCCGTCCCGCCGCTAGCATCGCACCCTCAGTACGGCCGGGGAGGGGATTCACATCAAAACAACGGGCAAGCATGGTCAGTTGAGGCAACTGCAGGCGAACGACCCGCAGATGGTGGGCGGTTATCGGCTGCTGGCCCGCATCGGCGAGGGCGGCATGGGTTCGGTGTTCCTCTCCCGCACCCGGGGCAACCAGCCGGTCGCGCTCAAGGTGATCCGCAGTGAGTTCGCGGAGGAAGAGGAGTACCGCCTGCGCTTCCTGCAGGAGGTCCGCGCCGCCCGCCAGGTACGCGGCTATCACGTCGTACCCGTAGTGGATCACGACTCCACCGGAGAACGGCCGTGGCTTGCCAGCACCTACATCCCGGGGCTGCCCCTGCACGCCGCCCTTGAGACCTTCGGCCCCCTGCCGGTTCCGGCGGTCCTTCAACTCGTCGGCTGTGTGGCGGAGGCGCTACGCGCCGTCCACGCCGCCGGGATCATCCACCGTGACCTCAAGCCCAGCAACATCCTGCTCGGTGCCGAGGGCCCCTGGGTGATCGACTTCGGCATCGCACGGGCCGCCGACTGTACGCAGCTCACCCGCAGCGGTGGTGTGGTCGGTACCCCTCAGTACATGTCGCCCGAACACGTGGCCGGGCTGCCCCTCACCCCGGCGGCTGACATGTTCTCGCTCGGCCTGGTCTCAGCGGTGGCAGCCACCGGAGACCATCCGTTCGGCGACGGCCAGGCCACCACCGTGGCCCACCGGATCGGCAACGCCGCCTCCCAACCGCCCGACCTCAGCCGCTACCCCGCCGAACTCCGCCCACTCCTCGACCGCTGCCTGGCCCCCGAGCCCGAACTCCGCCCGCAGCCAGCAGAGTTGGCCGGCCTGTGCGAGCAGGCATGCGGGCGCGAACTCCGCGACTTCAGCGGCTGGCTTCCCGCGCCTCTCACGACCGAGATCGCCCGCAGGGAACAGGCCATCCGGGAACTCCCGGATGCCCCCATGCTGCCCGCGCCCGGCACGTACGGGGCGACCGTCGGGCCCGACACCCCCACCCAACCCCCGCAGTCGGGCTCGCACCCACCGACCGCCGGCCCTGGCACACCCCCGACTGCCGCCCCCGCCCGTCGCCCTGCCGCACGCCGCCGCAAGCTCTTGCTTGCCGCCATCGCCCTGACCTGCGTAACCGGGCTGGGCGCAGTCCTGTATGCGTGGTCGAACGGCGACACCCCGCCCTCCCGCGCGCAGCAGCCCCCGGCGGCGGGCCGCACCCCGGCAACCACCCCACCGTCCACCGGCCCCGCCACGGCAACGCCGTCCGCAGGATCCGCCTCGGCCCCCGCGGTCGCGCCCACCGCGCCCGTCTTCGCGGCAAGACCACTGACTCTTCGCCCGCCGAGCGGCAACACCCTCTTCGTGGACCTCGACAAACCACAGTCCACGACCGACAACTCCAACACGGCGGGCGTGATCGAGCTGTTGTACGACAACGTCAACGGCTCGGTCAATGATGTCTACCGCAGGCTGCACTTCGTCACGCCCATGGGCGTCAGCGCCGGAACCACCTACCAGGAATGCCTGGCTGGCGCCCAGACCAACGTCCTGCCCTCGGACATCCCCAAGAAGGACCTGATCGACCGCACCACCCTCCACAAGGGCATGGTGCTCTGCACGATCACCACGGAGCACAACCTGGCCATGCTCGAACTCAAGGACGCTGTCGGCGGCCAGAGCGACATGCCCGAATTCGACATCCTCCTCACCCTCTGGAGGACCCCCAGCTGACAGTACTTGCGGAGGGCTCACGCTCGCCGAGACTGCCGAGGCGGCTGTCGTGGCACAGCAGTGCGTCCCTCGGTCCGTTCTGTTCCGAGGCCAGGGAACCATCCTTGTGTACGGCCTTCAGTGTGTGGGTCCCGGCGTACAGGGGCGGTGGCACGCCGGGCCTTTGCAACGGCGCCGCCGTGGACCGATCGCTCCTGCACGACCGTGACCGCGTGAGACTGCTCGTACCTCACCTCCACCGACAGCTCCGCGGTGGCCTTGGCCCCGATGCCTTCGACCTCGACGCCGGCCTCGAAGCCACCTTCATGCCAGCAGTCTCGCCAGGTTCAGCGAGGCCGTCAGGGTGGAGAAGCATCTGCGCCGCACGGTGTATTCGTGTGAGCGTCGAGGAAGACCCGCGCGCGTTCGGCAATCGGTCGGCTGGAGCCCTCCCCCAGAAGCAAGAGCACGGGCTGGTCGGAGTCCTTGAAACGCTCGGCTATGGGCTGAAGGGTGGTCGGCCCGGTGGCCATGCACATCCCCTTTCAGTCACTGGCCATGAACATCGGGGTGCACCCACCGACCCTCAGATCCCGCCCCAGCAGTCCCCACCTCAGCCCCCTGGTTCGCCTGCATCGCGTACCAGGTTCGGAGGGCGAAAATCGCCACCGAGTCACGGGCCGGGCGTCCGTGCGTCGTGGGGGTGGGGAGGCGCGCTCCCGCGCCAGCGGTCCCTTGGCGTTTCCAGTCCCCGTGGCCAGGCGTCAACCAATGTGGCACGACTCAAGACTCAACTGGCCAAGTGCGACGCTCACTGGCCGGCTACGACGCTCAGTCACAATGGCGCCGGCGCATTCACTCGTGTGAGTGCTGCGGCGAAATTCGAACATGTGATGCAATTTCTGGTGTGACGCACTACGCCTTTCCCACCGACCTGGTCCGGGCCCAGTCCGCCTGGTACGCCGCCTATCAGCAGCTCGCCGCCGAGGAGAGTCCGGCGCGGACTGCCGTGCTGCGCCGCCGACTTCAGCGGCTCTCCGTGCAGATCGCCACGCACCCGTACTGGGCCGACATCCCGGGCCGCGCCCCGGCCGCCCGGATGGCGCTCAGGGAGCTGGCGTGGCAGGAGCACCGGCCATGACCGGGCGGCGGGCCGGTCGGGCCGGTCGGGGTCATCGGCCGAGGCGACTGCGGAGCATGGTGAACATCGCGTCGAGTTCGGGGAGTTTGAAGAGTCTGGCGAGGACGAGGAAGAGGGTGAGGAGGATGGCCGCGCCGGCGGTCAGGGCGGTCAGGGAGCCCAGGGCGTCGCTGCCCATGGCGTGGAGCAGGGCGGTGGCGGTGACTCCGGCGGCGAGGGCGGCCGGTGCGGCGGCGACGCACAGGCGCGCGTATGTCCGCAGGACGCGCGCACCGTCCAGGTCGCCGCCCAGCCGCTTGCGCAGCCGGCGCCAGGCGACGGCGATACCGACGGCGAAGCCCAGGCCGTAGGAGGCGGCCATGCCGGCCACTGCCCAGTGCGCGGGAAGGAGGACGAAGGACAGCGCGGAGGCGGCGGCGTTGACCGCGGCGACGACGAGGGTGTTGAAGAAGGGGGTGCGGGTGTCCTCGTAGGCGTAGAAGCCGCGCAGGACGACGTACTGCGCGGAGTAGGGGATGAGGCCCAGGCCGAACGCCATCAGGACATGACCGATGCCCTGGGCGCCCGCGCTGCCCGAGCCGGCGTAGAGCAGGGTGGCCATCGGCGTGCCCAGCGCCAGGAAGGCGAAGGCGCAGGGGACGACGGCGACGGCCGAGGTGCGCAGGCCGTAGGAGATGTCGTGGCGGACGGCGGTGGCGTCGCCGTCCAGTGCCGCGCGGGAGATCCGGGGCAGCACGGCGGTCATGACCGAGACGGTGATGATGGCCTGCGGCATCTGCCAGATCTGGTAGGCGAATTGGTACGCGGTGAAGCCGGAGCCGGGGTGGCCGGCGCGGTCGGCGGCGGCGCCGGCCTTGGTGGCGAGCTCGGTGACGACGATCAGACCGAGCTGGTTGGCGAGCACGAACAGCAGCGTCCATTTGGCCAGGCCGGCAGCCTTGCCCAGGCCGTGGCCGCGGAAGTCGAAGCGGGGACGGAGCCGGACGCCGGCCTCGCGGAGGTACGGCAGCATGGCCAGTGCCTGGACGGCCAGGCCGAGCAGGGTGCCCAGGCCGAGGAGCCGGACGCCCTCGGGGGTGATGGTCGCCGCGCTGACGCCGGAGCTGGTGAAGCCGCCGAAGGCCCAGATGAAGGCGCCGAAGGCGGCGATGACGACGACGTTGTTGAGGACCGGGGTCCACATCATCGCGCCGAAGCGGCCGCGCGCGTTGAGGATCTGCCCGAGCACGACATGGATGCCCATGAAGAACATGGTGGGCAGGCAGTAGCGGGCGAACTCCACGGTGAGGGTCATGCGTTGGGGGTCGGCGGCGATGTCCGGGGACATCATGCGGATCAGCAGTGGGGCGGCCAGGACGCCGAGCGTGGTGACGCCGGCGAGGACGAGGACGACGAGCGTGAGCAGGCGGTTGGCGTACGCCTCGCCGCCGTCCTCGTCGTTCTTCATGGCGCGGACGAGCTGCGGGACGAACACCGCGTTCAGCGCCCCGCCGCTCACCAGCACATAGATCATCGTGGGCAGGGTGTTGGCGACCTGGTAGGAGTCGCCCAGCGTGCTGACGCCGATCGCGGCCGCCATGACGAGGGTGCGCAGGAATCCCGTGATCCGGGAGACGATCGTGCCGGCCGCCATCAGGGCGCTGGACCTGCCCAGGCGGGCGGTGCCGCTCTTCGGTTCGGGTACGGACGCCGGGGCGGGTGCGGTGGCCTGCGCCGTGGTCTCTGCGGTGGCCGGGCGCAGCGGAAGGGTGTCGTCCGGCAGACGGCTGGGCGGCCCGCCCGGTCCGTGGGCCTGTTCGCTCGGCGCCGCCATGCCTGTTCCTCCTCATCTGGGCGGGCCCCGCGGCCCGTCGTCGACTGCCCACCCTCGCATCCCGCGCGGGCCGGTCGTTCGCGGACCGTCGCGGGCGGGGGCATTCCCGTCATCTTCGGCCATGTTCGGCCGGAAGTCCGCCTGGTGAAGCGGGCCGTGGAAGTCCGGTATGATCATGACCGAACTCCGGTCCTGCGGACGGGAGTCGCGCGTCCGTGGTCCAAGGAAAGACGTCCACCAACCGGTGGGAGATGCAGGTGCAAGGCCGGCCGGGCGCTCCGGAGAAGAAGACGAGGTCCCTTTCCCGCGCGGGAAAGGGACCTCGTCGCATGTGCGGTCGGCCTTGGGCGTCCGCCGCGGAGCTCAGGGGCCGGTGGCCCCGTCCACGCCCTCGCGCAGGAAGTCGGCATGGCCGTTGTGCCGGGCGTACTCGTGGATCATGTGCAGCATGATCAGGCGGAGCGAGACGTCCTTGCCCCACCGGGGCTGATGGGCGGTGAGGTCCAGGGACTCGGCGGCCTCCTCGATGCGCCGGGAGTGTGCCACCTCGGCCTGCCAGATGGCGAAGGCCGCGGCGCCGGTGGACTCGCCGTCGTCGAACGCGGCCTGGAAGTCGCCCTCGTCGGACCAGATCAGCGGGATGTCCTCGCCGTTGATCACCCGGCGGAACCAGGTGCGCTCCACCTCGGCCAGGTGCCGCACCAGGCCGAGCAGAGAGAGCGTCGACGGCGGCATGGAGCGCCGCCGCAGCTGTTCGTCGGTCAGCCCCTCGACCTTCATCGCCAGGGTGGCCCGGTGGAAGTCCAGGTAGGCGCGGAGCATCTCACGCTCACCGGCCTGCGAGGGCGGATCGATCCGTTCAATTGTCATGTACGGAGAGGGTAGCGGCGTGCCGCACTGTATGCCGCGGCCCGGGGGCCGCCGCCTCCGGGCCGTATGGCGGCGGCGCGGCGACCTCGCCGCACCGCCACTGCTAGGGCAGATACCGCTCGATGGCGGCCCGCCCCTTCTCATCGATCATGCGCTGGGCCCAGGCCAGACTGTGCGGCGTGGGCTCCCGCCCGGACGCCCTGACCAGGTCCTCCGCGTCGAAGGGCCGCTCGCTACCGGTGTACAGCTCCGCTGGCCGCTGCTGGGCCGGGGTCTCACTGCCATTGGTCGTCACAGGTCCTCCTCTTTCCGCGCCCGCCGAGTGCCGGGACCTCGCTGGTGGTTTCCATCATGGGACCGGCTCCGCCGACCCGCACGGCGTACCCCGGGTTGCCTGCTCAGCCCACCGGCCGCGGAGCCCCCGGATAGTCCGGCGGGAACGCCTGCTCCGTCCAGATCGTCTTGCCGGTCCGCGTGTACCGCGTCCCCCAGCGTTGCACCAGCTGCGCCACGATGAACAGCCCCCGGCCGCCCTCGTCGTCGCTGGCGGCGTACCGCAGGTGCGGAGAGGTGTGGGCGGTGTCGGAGACCTCCGTCACCAGCGCCAGATCCCGCAGCAGCCGTAGGTGCACCGGCCCGGAGGCGTGCCGGACGGCGTTGGTGACCAGCTCGCTGACCGTCAGCTCGCTCGCGTAGGACAGCTCCGCCAGGCCCCACCGCGCCAGCTGCCCGGTGGCCAGCTCCCGGGCGGTGGCGACCGCGGCCGGCTCCGCGGGCAGCTCCCAGGCGGCCACCTGCCGGGCGTCCAGCTCTCTGGTCCGCACCAGCAGCAGCGCCGCGTCGTCGGCCGTCGTCCCGCCCGGCAGCAGCTCCGCCAGCGCCCGGTCGCACAGCTCCTCCAGCGGCCGCCCGTCCGCCCGCAGCACCTCGGCCAGGATCGCCAGCCCGGCGTCGACGTCCCCCTCCCGGCCGCGCAGCAGCCCGTCGGTGAACAGCGCCAGCAGGCTGCCCGCCGGCAGCTCGGTCTCCCAGGACTCGAACGGCAGGCCGCCCAGCCCCAGCGGCGGCCCGGCCGGCAGATCCGGGAAGGACACCGCGCCGCCGGGCGCCACGACGGCCGGCGGCGGATGCCCGGCCCGGGCCATCGTGCAGTGTCGCGAGACCGGGTCGTAGACCGCGTACAGGCAGGTCACGCCGGGGGTGACGGCGTCCGGGCCGGGTTCCGCCGCGCCCCCGGCGGCGCGTTCCTCCGGGGTCTGCCCCACCAGGTCGTCGAGCCTGCCGAGCAGCTCGTCGGGCGCCAGGTCCATCCGGGCCAGCGCCCGTACGGTGGTGCGCAGCCGTCCCATCGTGGCCGCGGCCTGGAGCCCGTGTCCGACGACGTCCCCCACCACCAGCCCGACCCGGGTGCCGGACAGCCCGATCACGTCGAACCAGTCGCCGCCCACCCCGGCCCGGTCGTCGCTGGGCAGATAGCGGTAGGCCATGTCCACCGCGGACTGCGCGGGCAGGTGCTGGGGCAGCAGATCGCGCTGGAGGGTGAGCGCCGCGGTGTGCTCGCGCGCGAACCGGCGGGCGTTGTCCATGGAGACCGCGGCACGGAGGACCAGTTCGTCGGCCAGGTCGACCTCGCCGCTGTCGAAGACCCGCGGACTGTCCCCGCGGTCGAAGGTGACCAGCCCCATGAGGGGGCCGCCGGCCCGCAGCGGCACCACGATCGTCCGCTCGGTGCGGATCAGCCCGCCCGACGACAGGCTCCGGTACGGCAGCATGCCCCGCCGGTAGGCGACCGGGTGCGGCGGGAGCGGCGGCCGGTCCGGCGGGTCGTCCCGGGAGCGGGCCGCGACCCGGACCAGTTCGGGCACCCCGGCCCCGTCCGGCTCCGGATCGCCGCCCTCCAGCACTGCGCGCACCAGGTCGACGGTGACCGTGGCCGCGAAGTCCGGGACCGCGACCTCGGTCACCTCCCGTGCGGTGCCGACCATGTCCAGCGTGGTGCCGATCCGCCGGCCGGCCTCGACCAGGAGGTTCAGCCGGCGCTGCGCCTGGTAGCGGTCGGTGATGTCGAAGGAGTCCTCGCAGACCCCCAGCACCCGCCCGTCCGGGTCCTGGAGCCGGTAGTACGAGCAGGACCAGACGTGCTCGGTGCCCGGGTCGGTGGGCTGCTCGCCGACGAAGTGCAGATCGACGAAGGGCTCACCGGTCGCCAGCACATGGCGCATCACCACCTCCAGCTCGTGCGGGTAGCCCTCGGTCACGAACTCGCCCGGATACAGCTCGTCCGCCCGCTTGCCCATCAACTGCCGTAGCGGCAGCCCGATCTCCCGCCCGTACGAGCTGTTGAACCACGTCAGCTGCAGGTCGTTGTCATAGATGGCCAGTCCCACCGGCGACTGCGTCGCCAGCCCGTGCAGCATCGCCTGGCGTGCCTCCCACCGCCGCAGGTCGTCCAGGCCCGTCGCCACCAGGACCCGGGCCGGCCCCTCAGCGGTGTCCTGGAGCGCGTCGGACAGCGGGCACATGGTGACCGCCACCGGCAGCCGGTGGCCGTCCGCGTGCCGGGCGGTCCGGGCCTCGATGCTGGCCATGTCCGGGCCCGACGGCTCCGCGAGGCCCGGGGCACGGTCGGCCGTGGCCGGCAGAAAGACGCCGACGGGCCGGCCGACGATGTCCTCCGGTGCGTAGCCCAGCAGCTTCCGGGCCGCCGCGCTCCACCCGATCACCAGCCCCCGGGCGTCCAGTACCGCCGTGGCCGCTCTGGTGACGTCGAGGGGACCACGGAAGTCGGCGCTCGTCGCCGTGCTCCATGCGTTCATGGCATCAACCCAGCCCGGTTCGGTACCTCCAGCATCGAGCCCGGTATCGAGCCGCACAACCGGCTCTGCCCCGAGCGGGCGACCGGTGGCGGACGTCCCTTGGTGCGGGGCCGGGCGGTCGCTGGCACAGTGGGAGGGGGCGCCGAGGACCCGGCCGCGATCCACGCCGTCCCGCGCGGGCTGACGGCTGACGCACGTTCACCCGTCGAACGGCCCGAGCACCAGGAGGCAGATGCCGATGCCGTCGCCCCGCCCGACCGCTCCGGTACGCGGCGCGCCCTGCTGGGTGAGCCTGATGACCAGCGACCTGCAGTCCGCCCATCGCTTCTACGGAGCCGTGCTGGGCTGGCAGTTCCGCTCGGCCAGCCTCGGCGAGGAGTTCTCGGTCGCCCTGCTCGACGGGGAGCCGGTCGCCGGGATCGGGGCGCTGGCACCGAGCTTCCAGGTGCCGGTGGCCTGGACGGCGTACTTCGCGGTGCCGGACGCCGACGACGCCGCCGCCCGGATCCGCGAGCGCGGCGCCACGGTCGCCGTGGGGCCGCTCAAGCTCGGCCCGGGGCGGGCCGCCCTCGCCGCGGACCGCGACGGTGCCACCTTCGGCTTCTGGGAGGGGCAGACGCTGGCCTGGTCGGTGGGCACCGGCCACGCCCCGGCGATCCTCGAACTGCGCACCAGGGACGCGTTCGCCGCGGCCATCTTCTACGCCGAGGTCTTCGACTGGGCGTCGGAGAAGCCGGGCGGCTGCCAGGTGACGTACGAGCACGACGAGGTGATCGTGCACGACGGGACGCATGTGGTGGCGGCGCTGCGCGGCGGGGCGGTGGAGGCCGCCCCGGATCCGCGGGTGCGGCCGCAGTGGCATGTGCACTTCCGGGTGCCGGACGTGCCGGCGGTGACCGAGGCCGCGGTGGACGCCGGCGGCACCGTCACCCCGGTGACCGCGACCCGGGACGGGACCGGCAGCCAGGCGATGGTGCGCGATCCGGACGGCGGCCTGTTCACCGTGACGGGGCCTGGACCGCCGGACTGATGCCGGTAGCGGGGGCCACCGGCCGGCGCCTCGGCAACTCCCGCCCCTCCAGGCCGTTTTCGGCCCGGGCCGCTGCCGACAGCTGTCATCCCCGGACGGCCGCGGAGGCGCCGGCCGTGGACTGGTGTGACGGCTCCGCATTCATGTGACGAGTGGGGCGTAAAGGTGATCTGAGGGCGCGGTTAAGAAATCCTCGATGGACCCGGAGCCCGCCATAGGGAAGATTTCTGGCCGAGATCGGCGGGCTCACCTGGCCCCCGTGACGTCACAGCACTCATTCACGTACGGGAGCCGATGCGGTGAAGGCACTGGTCAAGCAGAAGGCGGAACCGGGACTCTGGCTGACGGACGTGCCGGAGCCGGCGATCGGCCCGGGGGATGTGCTGATCAAGGTGCTGCGCACCGGCATCTGCGGCACCGATCTGCACATCCGCGCCTGGGACGGCTGGGCCCAGCAGGCGGTGCGCACCCCGCTGACCGTCGGCCACGAGTTCGTCGGGGAGGTCGTCGAGACCGGCCGCGACGTGACCGACGTCAACGGCGGCGACCTGGTCAGCGGCGAGGGCCACCTGGTCTGCGGCCACTGCCGCAACTGCCAGGCCGGCCGGCGCCATCTGTGCCGCGCCACGGTCGGCCTGGGCGTCGGCCGGGACGGCGCCTTCGCCGAGTACGTCGCGCTGCCCGCCTCCAACGTCTGGGTCCACCGGGTGCCCGTCGACCTCGACATCGCCGCGGTCTTCGACCCGTTCGGCAACGCCGTGCACACCGCGCTCTCCTTCCCGCTGGTCGGCGAGGACGTCCTGATCACCGGGGCCGGCCCGATCGGCATCATGGCGGCGGCGGTCGCCCGGCACGCCGGCGCCCGCCACGTGATGATCACCGACGTCAGCGAGCAGCGCCTGGCGCTGGCCCGCAAGGTCGGCGTCAGCCTCGCCCTCAACGTCGCCGGCCGCTCGATCGAGGACGGCCAGCGCGAACTGGGCCTGCGCGAGGGCTTCGACATCGGCCTGGAGATGTCCGGCCGGCCCGAGGCGATGCGCGACATGATCGCCAACATGACGCACGGCGGCCGGATCGCCGTCCTGGGGCTGCCCTCCGAGGAGTTCCCGGTCGACTGGTCCCGGATCGTCACCTCGATGATCACGATCAAGGGCATCTACGGCCGGGAGATGTTCGAGACCTGGTACGCGATGTCGGTGCTGCTGGAGGGCGGCCTCGACCTCGCCCCCGTGATCACCGGCCGCTACCCGTACCAGGAGTTCGACGCCGCCTTCGCCGACGCGGCGAGCGGCCAGGGCGGCAAGGTCATCCTCGACTGGAGCGCCTGAACCCCCCGCCCTGACTGACTCGCGCACCCTTAAGGAGACACCCCTGATGTTCGACGCCGTACGCGACGACCTGCGCACCGACCTCGACGAGATCCGCGCCGCCGGACTGCACAAGCCGGAGCGGGTGATCGGCACCCCGCAGTCCGCCACCGTCGCGGTCACCGCCGGCGGCCGCCCCGGCGAGGTCCTCAACTTCTGCGCCAACAACTACCTCGGCCTCGCCGACCACCCCGAGGTCATCGGCGCCGCCCACGAGGCCCTGGACCGCTGGGGCTACGGACTGGCCTCGGTCCGCTTCATCTGCGGCACCCAGGAAGTGCACAAGGAACTGGAGCGGCGGATCTCCGGCTTCCTCGGCCAGGAGGACACCATCCTCTACTCCTCCTGCTTCGACGCCAACGGCGGTGTCTTCGAGACCCTGCTCGGCCCGGAGGACGCGGTCATCTCCGACGCCCTCAACCACGCCTCCATCATCGACGGCATCCGGCTCTCCAAGGCCCGCCGCTTCCGGTACGCCAACCGCGACATGGACGACCTGGAGCGGCAGTTGAAGGAGGCGCAGGGCGCCCGGCGCACCCTGATCGTCACCGACGGCGTGTTCTCCATGGACGGCTACCTGGCGCCGCTGCGGGAGATCTGCGACCTGGCCGACCGCTACGGCGCGATGGTGATGGTCGACGACTCGCACGCGGTCGGCTTCGTCGGCGCCGGCGGCCGCGGCACCCCCGAGCTGTGCGGCGTGATGGACCGCGTCGACGTCCTCACCGGCACCCTCGGCAAGGCGCTGGGCGGCGCCTCCGGCGGCTATGTCGCGGCGCGCGCCGAGATCGTCGCGCTGCTCCGCCAGCGCTCCCGCCCCTACCTCTTCTCCAACTCGCTCGCGCCGGTGATCGCGGCCGCCTCGCTCAAGGTGCTCGACCTCCTGGAGGGCGCCGGCGACCTGCGCGAACGCCTGCACGCCAACACGGCGCTGTTCCGCTCCCGGATGACCGAGGAGGGCTTCGCGATCCTGCCCGGCGAGCACCCGATCGCGCCCGTCATGATCGGTGACGCGGCCGAGGCGGGCCGGATGGCCGAGCTGCTGCTGGAGCGCGGGGTGTACGTGATCGGCTTCTCGTACCCGGTGGTCCCCAAGGGGGAGGCCCGGATCCGCGTGCAGCTCTCCGCCGCCCACTCCACCGAGGACGTGCACCGCGCGGTGGACGCCTTCGTGGCCGCCCGCGCCGCACTGGAGAGCTGATCTCACGGTTTCCGGGGCACAGGGCGGCCTTCGGGCCGGTCCGGTGGATCATGTGGATCACGGCCGGGTCCGCGACTGATCCACCGGACAGGCCCGGGCCCTGCGAAACTGGATCCATGATCGAAGCACGTCGGCTGCACATCCTCCGTGCGCTGGCCGACCACCGCACGGTGACCGCCGCCGCCGCCGCGCTCTATCTCACGCCCTCGGCGGTCTCCCAGCAGCTGGCCGCGCTGGAACAGGAGACCGGCCACCGCCTCGTCGAGCGTGGTGCCCGCGGCGTCCGGCTGACCGCCGCGGGCGACATCCTCCTCGGCCACGCCAACGCCGTGCTGGCCCAGCTGGAGCGCGCCGAGGCGGAGCTGGCCGCGTACGACAAGGGCGAGGAGGGCACGGTGACGGTCGCGGCGTTCGCGACCGGCATCGGGCTGGTGCTCGCCCCGGCCCTGGCCGAACTCGCCGTTTCCGCGCCGGGCATCCGCGTCCGGGTCCAGGACGCGGAGGGCGACGCCAGCCTGCCGATGGTGCTGGACCGGCAGGTCGATGTGGCGGTGGCGGTGGAGTACCGGGGCGCGCCGGACGCCGACGACCCCCGGCTGACCCGCGTGCCGCTCTACGCCGAGCCGTTCGACGCGGTGCTGCCGCCCGGCCATCCGCTGGCCGGTGCGGCGGCGGTGCCGCTGGCCGGGCTCGCCAAGGACCCCTGGATCGGGCCCTATTCCGGCAATCCCTGCCATGACGTGGTCGTCCTGGCCTGCGAGTACGCCGGGTTCCGGCCGGATCTCCGGCACTCCTCGGACGACTTCCGGGCGGTGGTGGCGCTGGCGTCGGCGGGCGCGGGGGTGGCCCTGGTGCCGCGCTCGGCGCTGCGCGGGATGGATCTGGGGGGTGTGGTGGTGCGGCCGGTCGACGGGGTCGCGCCCACCCGCCGGGTGTTCGCCGCGGTCCGGCGGGGTGCGGAGGGCCATCCGCTGTTCCGTCCGGTACTGGCGGCGCTGCGGACGGCGGCGGCCGCGCAGGGCGGCTGACGGGGCGAGGCTCGTGTGCCGTGTGCCGGTGCCGAGTCGGCGGCGCGGCGCGGGCGGGCGGTGGTCAGCCGCCGGTCGTGCGCGGAGTGCGGCCGGTCCGCTTCCAGGCCGCCAGTTGGCGGGCCGTCCAGGTGTTGACGATCCGGCCGGCCGGGACGCCGCACTCCTCGGCGCGGGCGCAGCCGTAGATCTGCCAGTCCAGTTGGCCGGGCGCGTGCGCGTCGCTGTCGACGGCGAAGAGGGTGCCGGCGTCCAGGGCCTGCCGCAGCAGGCGGCGCGGCGGGTCGAGGCGGTCCGGGCGACAGTTGATCTCCACCGCGGTGTGGTGCTCGGCGCAGGCCGCGAAGACCTCCGCGGCGTCGAACGCCGACTCCGGGCGGCCCCGGCCGGTGACCACCCGCCCGGTGCAGTGGCCCAGGACGTCCACCAGCGGACTGCGGACCGCGGCCACCATCCGCCGGGTCATCGGCCCCTTGTCCATCCGCAGTTTCGAGTGGACGGAGGCGACCACCACATCGAGCTCCGCCAGCAGTTCCGGTTCCTGGTCGAGCGAGCCGTCGTCGAGGATGTCGCACTCGATCCCGGTCAGCAGCCGGAACGGCGCCAGGCGCGCGTTGACCTCCGCGACCACGTCCAGCTGCCTGCGCAGCCGCTCGGCGGTCAGTCCGCGGGCGACGGTGAGCCGGGGGGAGTGGTCGGTCAGCGCGCACCAGTCGTGGCCGATGTCGCGGGCGGCCCGGGCCATCGCCTCGACGGGGCTGCCGCCGTCCGACCAGTCCGAGTGCAGATGGCAGTCGCCGCGCAGGGCCCGCCGCAGCGCCTGCCCCCGCCCGCCGTCGACCAGCGGGCCGCCGGCCTCTTCCTCCAGATGTGCGAGATAGGCGGGCCGCTGCCCGGCCAGCGCCTCCTCGACGACCCGGGTCGTCTTGGGGCCGAGACCCTTGAGGCGCGCCAACGTGCCGTTCCCGGCCCGCGCGCGCAGCTCGTCCGCGGGCAGTTGACCGATCACCGACGCCGCGGTGCGGAACGCCTGCACGCGGTACGTCACCGCTCCCTGCCGCTCCAGCAGGAACGCGATCCGCTCCAGCGCCGCCACGGGATCCACACACCCACCGTGCACCGGGCCGGGGCCGGTTGCCACCG
Source organism: Streptomyces sp. S186 (assembly GCF_051603415.1). Lineage (NCBI taxonomy): Bacteria > Bacillati > Actinomycetota > Actinomycetes > Kitasatosporales > Streptomycetaceae > Streptomyces > Streptomyces sp. S186. Next base: position 7,195,079 of record NZ_CP193932.1, read on the forward strand.
CGGCCGGCCCGGCGAAGGCCCGCTACCGCAGTTATGCGAATATGTCCGTTCTCTGGATGGTCGATCCGTTTCCCGTGGAATGCGGGGCGATAGTCGTGACGATTCCGGTCATGAACGTACGGGAAGTGGCGGGCAATCATGTTCGGTTAAAACCGGGGCAATGCCGCGGCTGTACTGCGGAAACATGAATCGGACTTCGGGGTGCCCGGGTGTGCCGGCCGGGTGTTGAGTTCGGGGGTCTCCAGGAAATCTGCACACCGAATGCGCAGCCGGCACACGCGGCGCGGTTTTGGGCCGGGAAGGCGCCCTGATGAGCGGCGACTTGCTTCCGGAATGTCCCATTCCGCGGGCGTCACAACGACGGATAGCCGAAAAGGAAACCGGGGGAGTTGTGAAGATGCTCGGACCAAGTCATGGACGCACGTACACGTCCGGTAATTTCCCGGTGCGGCCACGTCCGGATCTCGGCTCATCCGATTAGCAGGGCAACCACCCCGCATGCTTTGATCCATCGCACCGCGGTGGTCGCCGGGGTTTCCGGATATCCGGGGTCCCACTACCGTGGCCGCGGCCGGGTCCCCCACCGGACGGCCCGCCCGCTGTTTTTTCTTGATATTGATCCGAAGGGAAACATCATGAACAACGCCCAGGTTCAGACCCAGGAAATCTCCGACGCCGACCTGGACAACGTGTCCGGTGGCCTCGTGGGCGGTGTGCTGAGCACCGTCACCACCACCGTCGACTCGGTCGCCCCGGTCTCCCCCGCGCTCGGCAACGTCACCGGCGTGGCCGAGGGCGCCACCGGCCTCAACGTGCAGAGCACCGTGACCAACCTCACCAACGGTCTCTGATCCAGCGGACCCCGTGCCGCCGCGCGGCACAGCCACATAAGGTCGTGACGGTAGTCGGCGCCCCCTCCCTGCCGATCTGCCGTGCCGAGTGCCCCGGACAACCCGGTTCCGGCCGGGTCCCGGGGCACCCGGCTGTCCGCCGCCGGATCTCCGCACCGGCGGCGGACTCCGTCCGCCCGTACCGACCCCCGCAGTTGAGGGAGGAGTGCCGTGCAGTTCCGTCAACAGGCCCTGTCCAAGCTGCAATCGCCCGAGGAACTCGACCTTCCGGTGCGGTTCGCCCGCCCCCAGGGCTGGCTGGTGCTGACCGTCAGCGTCCTCGTGATGATCGCCGCGACCGTCTGGGCGATCACCGGCACCGTCTCCGCCACCCTCACCGCCCCCGGCATCCTCACCCACGGCCACGGCAGTTACGTCCTGCAGAGCCCGGTCGCCGGACAGGTGACCGCGGTCCTCGCCGAGGAGGGAAAGCAGGTCGCCACCGGCGCCCCCCTGGTGCGGATACGCACCGCACAGGGCACCACCACCGTCGTCCGTGCCCTGGCCGCCGGCCGGCTGACCGGCGTCGTCGCCACCATAGGCTCGGTCGTCACCACCGGCGTCGACCTCGCCTCCGTCGAGCGGACCACCGGCCCCCGCGACCCGCTGACCGCCACCCTCTACGTCCCGGCCGAGAGCGCCGCCACCCTCCCCGCCGGCGCCGCCGTCGACCTCACCGTCGCCTCCGCCCCCAGCCAGCGGTTCGGCGTACTGCGCGGCCGGGTCGCGGCCGTCGGCCGCGCCGCCCAGTCCCGCCAGCGGATCTCCGCGTTCCTGGGCAGCGCCCAGCTCGGCGAGCAGTTCTCCCGCACCGGCCAGCCGATCGCGGTCCTGGTCCGGCTCGACACCGCGCCCACCGCCTCCGGCTATGCCTGGTCCACCTCCGGCGGCCCGCCGTTCGCCCTCGCCTCGATGACCCAGGCCACCGCCGCCGTCCACCTGGCCGCGCAGCACCCGATCGATTGGCTGCTCTCGTGACCGCCCCCGACGCCTCCGCCGCGCCTCCGCAGCACCTCCCGCCCGCCGGGCGCCGCCGGCACCGCCCCGAGGGCCCCTCGCCCGCCCGCCGCCGCAGACCCTCGGCCGCCGCCCCCAAGGCGACGAAGGCCGTCCGTACCCCCACCGTGCTCCAGATGGAAGCCGTCGAGTGCGGCGCCGCCTCCCTGGCGATGGTCCTCGCCCACTACGGGCGGCACGTCCCGCTGGAGGAGCTGCGGATCGCCTGCGGCGTCTCCCGCGACGGCTCCCGGGCCAGCAACCTCCTCAAGGCCGCCCGCAGTTACGGCCTGCAGGCCAAGGGCATGCAGATGGAACCGGCCGCACTCGCCGAGGTCCAGGCGCCGGCCATCCTCTTCTGGGAGTTCAACCACTACGTCGTCTACGACGGCATGGGCCGCCGCCTCGGCCGCCGCGGCGTCCACCTCAACGACCCCGACAAGGGCCGCCGCTTCGTGCCCACGGAGGACTTCGACACCAGCTTCACCGGCGTCGTCCTGGTCTTCGAACCCACCGAGGAGTTCCGCCGGGGCGGCCGCAAACCCAGCGTGCTGCAGGCCCTGCCGGCCCGGCTCCGCGGCACCGCCGGCACCCTGCTGGCGGCGCTGCTCGCCAGCCTGCTGCTGGTCGGCGCCGGCGCCGCGCTGCCCGCGCTCAGCCGCACCTATATCGACATGTTCCTGATCGGCAACCAGACCTCGCTGCTGGGGCCGCTGTTCGCCGCGATGACCGCGATGGTGGTGCTCACCGCCGTCCTCACCGGACTCCAGCAGGCCAACCTGCTGCGCGGCCGGATCATCTCCTCCACGCTCGGCAGCGCCCGCTTCCTGCGCCACCTGTTGCGGCTGCCGGTCACCTTCTTCGCCCAGCGCGCGCCCGCCGACCTCGTCCAGCGTCTGCAGTCCAACGACGCGGTCGCCGAGACCCTCGCCCGCGACCTGGCCGCGGCCGCCGTCGACGGCGTCGTGGTCGTCCTCTACGCGGTGCTGCTGTGGACCTACGACCCCCAACTCACCGTCATCGGCGTGCTCATCGCGCTGCTCAACGTCGTCGCCATGCGGATCGTGGTGCGGCTGCGCGCCACCCACACCCAGAAGCTGCGCGCCGACACCGCCCGCCTCACCAACACCTCCTACACCGGCCTGCAGCTCATCGAGACGATGAAGGCCACCGGCGGCGAGAACGGCTACTTCCGCCGCTGGGCCGGGCAGCACGCCGCCACCCTGGAGGAACAGCAGCGGCTCGGCGTCCCCAGCGCCTGGCTGGCCGTCGTCGCCCCCACCCTCGCCACCCTCAACAGCGCCCTGATCCTGTGGATCGGCGGCCTGCGCGCCGTCGAGGGCCACATCTCCATCGGTCTGCTGGTCGCCTTCCAGGCCCTGGTGACCCGCTTCACCGCCCCGATCACCCGGCTCAACGGCGTCGCCGGCCGGATCCAGGACTTCGCCGCAGACGTCGCCCGCCTGAAGGACGTCGAGAACTTCCCCGCCGACGCCCACTACACCCGCCCGGACGCGGACGCCGGCACCCGCCGCCTCAAGGGCCATGTCACCCTCGACGACATCACCTTCGGCTACAGCCCGCTCGACGCCCCCCTGCTGACCGGCTTCTCACTCTCCGTCGGGCCCGGCCGGCAGGTCGCCCTGGTCGGCGGCTCGGGCAGCGGCAAGTCCACCGTCTCCCGGCTGATATCCGGCCTCTACACCCCCTGGGAAGGCACCATCCGGATCGACGGACAGCGCCTCGCGGACATCCCGCGCAGCGCCCTGGCCGCCTCGGTCTCCTTCGTCGACCAGGACGTCTTCCTCTTCGAGGGCACCGTCCGGGACAACGTCGCGCTGTGGGACCCCTCCATCCCCGACGACGCGGTGATCGCCGCCCTCCAGGACGCCGCCCTCTACGACGACGTCATCGCCCGCCGCCCCGACGGCATCCACAGCCGCGTCGAGCAGGACGGCCGCAACTTCTCCGGCGGCCAGCGGCAGCGCCTGGAGATCGCCCGGGCGCTGGTCCGGCGCCCCAGCATCCTCGTCCTCGACGAGGTCACCAGCGCCCTGGACGCCGGCACCGAGGCGGTCATCATGGACAACCTGCGGCGCCGCGGCTGCGCCTGCGTCATCATCGCCCACCGGCTGAGCACCGTCCGCGACAGCGACGAGATCGTGGTCCTCGACCACGGCGCGGTCGTCGAACGCGGCCGGCACGAGGAACTGGTCGCCGCCGGTGGCGTCTACGCCGAGCTGGTCAAGGAGCACTGACGTGGCATCCGCACACCCGTCCCCGGACGCCGGACCCGCCACGCCACCGGCCGCACCCGCCCTTCCGGCGACCGGCCCGGACGGCGCCGACGCGGTCACCCACGCCCTGGGCGGCCTCGGCACACCGGTCGACTGCGCCGGGCTGCGCACCGTCCCCCTCGAAGGCCCGCACGTCCTGTGGCTGGTCACCGGCGGCACCCTCGACCTGTTCGCGGTCGACGCCACCCAGGAGGGCCCCTGGCACTTCCTCGGGCGCCTCGAAGCCGGCACCCTGCTGCTCGGCCCCGTCCAGGGCCCCCAGCACACCCTCGTCGGCCGCCCGTCCCAGCACTGCGGACTGCGCCGGATCGCCCTGCGCGAACTGCCCCGCCCCGAGTACGCCGGCTACGGCGACCAGGGGACGCACCCCGACACCTACGACGCATACGGCTACGAGGGCACCCAGGGCGCTGCGGCGGCCGGCCCTCTGGAGCATGCCTTCGCGCTCGGTACCGCCCGCGGGCTGGGCGTGCTCTTCGAGGCGCCGCTGGACGGCCGGCCCACCGACGAGGCGGTCGCCGACGACGACGTCCTGTGGATGCCGGTGCCGCCCGGCAGCGTCCAGTACGGCGCCTCCTACGGCGCCGAGGCCGCCGCCGACCTGCTCGTCGACGCCGCGCTGTGGCAGCGGATGGTGAACCAGCAGTACCGGCTGCTGTCCGCCGTGGACCGCTGGATCGAGCAGCTGGAGCGCGCCCACGAGGACCGGGCCGCGGCCGGCATCAAGGCCGGCGAGGCCGTCCGGGAACGCGCCGACCAGGCGCTGCTGGCCTCCATCGGCAAGGACCCGGGCGCCGGCCGTACCGGCGCGGGCCGCGACCGGGCCGGCGACGACCTGACCTTCGCGGTCTGCCGGAAGGTCGCCGGGGCGGCCGGCATCCCGCTCACCGAACCTCCCAAGGGCGCCGCCGCCGGCGACCGGATCAGCCCCGTCGAACGGATCGCCCTGGCCTCCCGGATCCGCACCCGCGCGGTCCGCCTCGACGGCCGCTGGTGGCGCACCGACGCCGGGCCGCTGGTGGGCCACCGGGCCAAGTCCGGCGCCCCGGTGGCCCTGTTGTGGCGGCGCGGCCGCTACGAGGCGGTCAACCCGGCCTCCGGGCTGCGGATACGGATCGGCCAGGACAACGCGGCGGAGTTCGAGCCGCGCGCGGTGATGTTCTACCGGCCGCTGCCGGACCGCCGGCTCACACTGTGGCGGCTGATGCGCTTCAGCCTCCGCGGCAACCGCACCGACCTGCGCAACCTCGCCCTGAGCGGACTGGTGACGGTCGCCCTCGGCGCCCTCGTCCCGATCGCCACCGGCAAGGTCCTCGGCGTCTACGTCCCGGCCGCCGCCCGCGGCCCGATCGTCCAGGTCGCGCTCGCCGTCATCATCGCCGGCGTCGTCGCGGCCGCCTTCACCCTGCTGCAGAACCTCACCGTGCTGCGCATCGAGGGCCGGATCGAGAGCGTCCTCCAGCCGGCCGTCTGGGACCGGCTGCTCCGTCTGCCCACCAAGTTCTTCGCGGCCCGCTCCACCGGCGAACTGGCCAGTGCCGCCATGGGCATCAGCGCCATCCGTCGGGTGCTGGCCGGCGTCGGGCCGGTCGCCGTCCAGGCCGGCACGGTCGGGGCGGTCAACCTCGTGCTGCTGCTGGTCTACAGCGTCCCGCTGGCGCTCGCCGCGTGCGCCATGCTGCTCGTCATCGGCGCGGTCTTCCTCGTCCTGGGACTGTGGGAACTGCGCTGGCAGCGCCGGCTGGTGACGCTCGGCAACAAGCTCAACAACCAGGCGTTCCAGACCCTGCGCGGGCTGCCCAAACTGCGGGTCGCGGCGGCGGAGTCCTTCGCCTACGCGGCCTGGGCCCGGGAGTTCGCCCGTTCCCGGGAACTCCAGCAGAAGGCCGGCCGGATCAAGAACATCACCACCGTCCTCAACGCCGTCTACCTGCCGCTGTGCTCCCTCGCGCTGTTCGTGCTGCTGGCCGGGCCGGCCCGCGGCACCCTGTCCGCCGGTGCCTTCCTGACCTTCAACACCTCGGTGACCATGCTGCTCACCTCGGTCACCCAGCTCACCGGCGCCTTTGTCTCGGCCGCCGCGGCCCTGCCGATGTTCGAACAGATCCGGCCGGTCCTGGACGAGGCCCCCGAGGTCCGCGGCGGCAGCTCCCAGCCCGGGGTGCTCTCCGGCGCCATCGAGGCCCGCAAGCTCTCCTTCCGCTACAGCGAGGACGGCCCGCTCGTCCTCGACGACGTCTCCCTCCAGGTGCGGCCCGGCGAGTTCGTGGCGATCGTCGGCCCCAGCGGCTGCGGCAAGTCGACCCTGCTGCGGCTGCTCATCGGCTTCGACCGGCCGTCCGCCGGCAGCGTCCTCTACGACGGCCAGGACCTCGGCGCGCTCGACCAGGCGGCGGTGCGCCGGCAGTGCGGGGTGGTCCTGCAGAACGCCCAGCCGCTCACCGGCTCGATCCTGGACTGCATCTGCGGCGCCGAGGTGTTCACCCAGGAGGAGGTCTGGGCGGCGGCCGGGATGGCCGGCCTGGCCGAGGACATCAAGCGGATGCCGATGGGCCTGCACACCATGATCGCCGGTGGCGGTGCCATCTCCGGCGGCCAGCGGCAGCGCCTGATGATCGCCCAGGCGCTGGTCCGCCGCCCGCGCATCCTCTTCTTCGACGAGGCCACCAGCGCGCTGGACAACGAGACCCAGCGGATCGTCATCGACAGCACCCGCGCGCTCAGCGCCAGCCGGGTGGTCATCGCGCACCGCCTCTCCACGGTGCTCGACGCCGACCGGGTCCTCGTCATGGCGGACGGCCGGATCGTCGAGGAGGGCGCCCCGGCCGATCTCCTCGCCGACACCGGCGGCCGGCTGCACGACCTGGTACGCCGTCAGATGGCCTGACGCACAGCCGCCGCTGGCCGCCGGACCGGCCATTCCCCGTATCCCCCCGATCCGCCGCATATCGTGCCAAGCACTGCACAGCGGTCGATGGAGGACGAGATGCCCAAGGTCCAGCAGCTGTTCGACGCCCTGCCCCCGGACCGGCGCCGGCGGCTGACCGACATTGCCCACGAGGTGTCGCTGCCCCGCGCCACCCGCCTCTTCGAGGAGGGCCACCGGGCCGACCGCTTCTGGATCATCAGCACCGGCCGGGTCGCCCTCGACCAGCACGTCCCCGGCCGCCGGGCCGCCGTCGTGGAAATCCTCGGCCGGGACGAACTCCTCGGCTGGTCCTGGTTGTTCCCGCCCTACCTCTGGCACCTCGGCGCGGAGACCGTCGGTCCCGTCGAGGCCCTGCAGTTCGACGCCACCCTGGTCCGCGCCCTGTGCGAGGACGACCCCGTCCTGGGCCGCGCCGTCTACCGCTACGTAGCCGAGACCGTCGCCGAACGCCTCCACGGCACCCGCACCCGGCTCCTCGACCTCTACGGGCCCCAGGGCAGCGCCGCCGGACCGTGACCCGCGGGACGACCTGGGACGACCTGTGCGTTCCCGGGAACCGGAAGCGGCTCACCCCCGACTACCTGTGCCGGGTCACGAGGGTGGCCCGCGGCCGGAGACCGGCCGGAGCGTCACAGTGGTAGGGGAGAAGACCCATGCGCCCAGGAAAGTGGTGCGGACTCGCGATGGTCGTCGCGCTGACCGCCACGGCGTGCGGCGGAGGCGGCGGCGAACGCGGCACGGCGGCGGACGGCCCACCGGGCCGCGACGGCTTCCCCGTGAAGGTCGCCGACTGCAAGGGCGCCGAGACCACCTTCACCGCCCCGCCCGGCAAGATCGTCACCAGCAACGCCACCGCCCTGGAGATGCTGCTGCGGCTGGGCGCCGGCGACCGCGTCATCGGCACCGGATTCCCGCCCGGCAAGGGCACGCTGCCGGGCGACCTCGGCGTCCGGGCCGCCAAGGTGCCCGTCCTCGGGAAGGGCATCATCCCCAAGGAGAAGCTGCTGGGGTCGGGCGCCGACCTCTACATCGATACCTTCGCCTCCATGGGCGCCATGGGCGGGGCCGGCGACACCCCCACCGAGGAGGAGTTCGCGGCCGCCGGCATCCGCCACATCTACCTCGCCTCCACGGCCTGCGCCGCCATGGCCAAGGGGCCGCAGCGCGACCTGTCCGGCGTCGAGGGCGACCTCACCCGGCTGGGCGCCGTCACCGGCACCGCCCCGCGGGCCCGCGCCCTCGTGGCCGGCATGCGGGCCAAGGTCGACACCGTCCACAAGGCCCTGGCGGACGTCCCCGAGGCGCAGCGGCCCCGCTACTTCTTCTTCGACTTCGACGCCGGCACCAAGCAGCCGATGGCCCTCTGCGGCAAGCAGGTCGGCAACGCCGTGCTCACCCAGGCCGGCGCCCGCAACGTCTTCGGCGACTGCGACGGCGACTTCAAGCCGGTCTCCTGGGAGGACGTGGTCGCCAAGAACCCCGACTGGATCCAGCTGGGCGTCCGCGACCGCGGCGACGCGGCCGCCAACGCCGCGGCGTACGACCAGGCCGCCCAGTTCCTGAAGACGTTCCCCGCCACCAAGGACCTGCCCGCCGTCCGCGCCGGCCGGTTCCTGCGGATCGGCTCGGAGCGCACCACCCTCCCCGGCACCCGCACCGCGGACACCGTCGAGGAGATCGCGCACACCCTGTACCCGGCGCGGTTCAAGGCGGCGCGCTAGTGGGGGAGCGGACACACCTGGCGCGCACCGGACCGCTCGCCCTCCTGCTCGCCGTCGCACTGCTGGCGGCGCTGACCGCCGCGGTGTCCCTGGGCGCCACCGACCTCGCCCCCGGACACGTCTGGTCCGTCGTCCTGGACCGGCTCCGGGGTGCCCCGCCCCGGCCCGGCACCGACGAGCTGATCGTCTGGCAACTCCGCGTGCCCAGGGCCCTGTTGGCGGCCCTCGTCGGCGCCGGACTCGGCCTGGTCGGCACCGCCACCCAGGCCCTGGTCCGCAACCCGCTCGCCGACCCGTACCTGCTGGGCATCTCCAACGGCGCCTCGCTCGGCGCGGTCGCCGCCATCGTGCTGGGCGCGGGCGCCGGCGGGGCACTGGGCCTCGGCCTGTCGGCGGCCGCCTTCGCCGGCGCGCTCGCCGCGTTCGCCCTGGTGTGGCTGATGGCGCGCCGGGGCGGCGGCTTCTCGCCGCTGCGGCTGGTGCTGGCCGGGGTGGGTATCGGCCAGTTCCTGTCCGGTTTCACCAGCTACCTCGTCCTCCAGGCCGGCGACGAACAGCAGACCCGCGGGGTGCTGTTCTGGCTCATGGGCAGCCTGAGCGGGGCCACCTGGGGCGCGCTGTGGCTGCCGGCCCTCGCCGTCGGAGCCGGGCTGCTGGTGCTCCAGGCCCGCGCCCGCGCGATGAACGCGCTGCTCATGGGCGACGAGACGGCGGCCGGCCTCGGCGTGGACGTGACCCGGCTTCGGCGCGAACTCTTCGTCGTGACGAGCCTGTTGACCGGCACCCTCGTCGCGGTCTCCGGCGCCATCGCCTTCGTCGGCCTGATGGTGCCGCACCTGTGCCGGCTGGTCCTCGGCGGCGACCACCGCCGCCTGCTGCCGCTGGCCGCCCTCACCGGGGCGCTGCTGCTGGTGGTCGTCGACGTCGTGTGCCGCACCGCCATGGACGGCCAGGAACTCCCCGTGGGGGTGGTCACGGCCATGATCGGCGCCCCGGCCCTGCTGCTCGTCCTGGACCGGCGACTGGGGGCGGAGCGATGAGGATCGACATCGAGGAGCTGCGGGTCAGCTACGACGGACGGGACGTGGTCGCCGGCGTCCACCTCATGGCGGCGCCCGGGGAGATCGTCGGGCTGGTCGGCCCCAACGGCAGCGGCAAGTCCACCGTCCTGCGGACCGTCTACCGCCATCTGCGGCCCACCGCGGGCCGGGTCCTGCTCGCCGGGACCGATGTACGCACCCTGTCCCTCGGGCGGACCGCCCGCCATATCGCCGCCCTGCCGCAGGAACGCGCCGCCGACTTCGAGCTGACGGTGCACGAGGTGGTGGCGATGGGCCGGACGCCCTACAAGCGGGCGTTCGCCGGCGAGGACCGCACCGACCGGGCGACGGTGGCCGACGCGCTCGCCGCCGTCGGCATGTCAGGACAGGGCACCCGCCGGTTCTCCGCCCTCTCCGGCGGCGAGCGCCAACGCGTCCTGCTCGCCCGGGCGTTCGCCCAGGAACCGGACGTCCTGGTGCTCGACGAGCCCACCAACCACCTCGACGTCCGCCACCAGGTCGAGCTGCTCGCCCTGCTCCGTGACCGGGCCCGGACCACCCTGATCTCGCTGCACGACCTGAACGCCGCGGCTTCGCTCTGCGACCGGCTGCACGTCCTGCATGCCGGCCGCCTGGTGGCCTCCGGCCCGCCCCGCACGGTGCTGACCCCGGAGCTGCTGGCGGAGGTCTTCGGCGTCCGGGCCGCGGTGACCGAACACCCGCTGACCGGCGACCCGTTGATCGCCTTCGACCACCGCCGGACGCACCCCTGAGGGCCCGGTGGTGCGGGCTGCCGGCCCGCACCACCGGGCCTTCGGGCTCAGCCCGCCGCCGGGTCCGCGGCCACCGCGAAGTGGCTCGGCCGCCCCCCGCGCACGACCAGCCGCCCCAGCCGCTCGGCCTCCGCCCGCCGCAGCAACTCCCGGCGCCCGTCCGGGTGTTCCAGAACGCACCCGTGCCAGGGCGTCAGCCACACGTCCGGCGCGTCCAGCAGCCGGATGCCGAACTTGGCCGAACCCCGCGGCTGCGGATGGATGGACAGCCGTACCGCGCCCGGGTGGTACTCCGCGATCAGCTCCCCCCAGGCCCGGCTCCGTCGGATCACGCCGTAGGCCCGGGCCCGGCACTCGCGCTGGAGCGCCGAACGGGTGCCGGGGTAGCGCGCGAGGTCGGTGTCCTCGAAGAGGAAACGGGTGATCCCCTGGTACAGCCGCCGCGCGGTCTCCTCGGCGCGGGTCTCGGCCCGCAGCGCCTCCAGCGTGGGCGCGTGCTCCGCCTCGATCCTGGCCCGCTTCTCCTCGTACGGCAGGTCCCCGTACGCCGCGCGCAGGTCGAAGACGCTCAGCCGGTCCGTCAGCCCCTCGTCCCGGATCAGTGCCCGCAGTCCGTCCCCGTACGCGTCGACGGCGGCATCCGGCACCCGGATGAGGTCGCTGAAGACGTGCCCGTCCGAGCAGATCACCATCCGTGCCCCCGGCGGATACACCGCCGCGATACGGGCACACAGCCCGTCCAGGAAGCGCAGCGCCAGCCGCTCGCCCTCATCGGGGAGCGGGCCCAGCACCTTCGCGGGATGGGGGGACTTGCAGGGAAAACCCGGCAGGGTGAACGGGATCGGTCGGCCCGCCGCGACCCAGGGGGCCAACTGCCGCAGCTGGAGCGGGAAGGCGTCCGGGGCGTCCCCGTGCGGGTCGTCCAGGGTGCGCCGGTAGGGGAGGAGGACGCGGAGGATGTCCTCGCAGGTGGCGCGGGTGGTCGAGCGGGTGGGGCCGGCCTGGGGGCGGGGAGCGGTGGCGGGTCGGGTCAGCATGCCGTGTCCGGTGTGCTCGGTGCGTGTGTGCTCGGCGCGTGGGCGCCGGATATCGGGCAGCCGCGGGGCGCGGGGCCGGGGGACTCCGGGCCGAACGCCACCGGGAGCCGGTCCACCCCACGGGCCAACACCGCGGGAATCCACGGCAGTTCGTCCTCCGGGACGGCCAGGCGGAGGCCGGGCAGCCGCCGCAGCAGCGTGCCCAGCGCGATCTGCAGTTCGGCGCGGGCCAGCGCGGCGCCGGGGCAGAAGTGGATGCCCTGGCCGAAGGCGAGATGCGGGTTGGGCGAGCGGTCGAAGTCGAGGGTGTCGGCGTCGGCGAACCGCCGGGGGTCGCGGTTGGCCGCGCACAGTGAGACGATCACCGAGTCGCCGGCCGGGATCCGCGTCCCGTGCAGCTCACTGTCCTCGGCGAAGAACCGCCAGGTCGTCAGCTCGAACGCGGCGTCGTGGCGCAGCAGTTCCTCGACGGCGCGCGGCAGCAGCTCGGGGCGGGCGGCGAGCGCGGCGAGGTGGTCGGGATGGCGCAGCAGGGTGACCAGCGCCGTGGTGATCTGGTTGGTCACCGGCTCCTGCCCCGCGACCAGCAACTGGAAGAGCATCGAGTCCAGTTCCTCCGGGGTCAGCTCCCCGGCGTCGCGAGCGGCCACCAGCCGGGAGAGCAGATCCCCGCCCGCCGCGCGCCGCTTGTGGACGACGAGATCGGCGATGTACTGCTGCAGGCCGCGCAGCCGCGCCTCGTACGCCGGGCGCCCCGGGTCCGTGGGGCCGACCGGCTGCACCACCTTCCCCCAGTCGCGGTCGAAGCGCGCGGCGAACTCCGCCGGCAGGCCGATCACTTCGGCCAGCACCTGGAACGGGAAGTGGGCCGCGAACTCTGCCACCAGGTCGGCCCGGCCGTCGCCGGCGAACCGGTCCAGCAGGGCGTCGGCCATCTCCTGGAAGCGGGGGCGCAGCGCCTCGACCCGCTGCGGGGCGAAGGCATCGGTGATCATGCGCCGCATCGCGGTGTGCCGGGGCGGGTCCTGGTGGAGCAGATGCACCTGCAACTGGGAGTGCTGCGGCTCCGGCATGATCGAGGCGCGCGCCCGCCAGGCCGCGTTGCCACGCGAGTGGTGTTTGCCCAGCCGCGGATCGGTCAGCGCCTGCTGTGCCGCGTCGTACCCGGTGACGAGCCAGGCGCACACCCCACTGGGGAAGCGGACGCGGTGAACGGGCCCGCGGGCCCGCAGCTCGGCGTAGAGGGGATAGGGGTCGCGTTTGTAGTCGGCGCCGTACAGCTCTATGGGGGGCGGTGGGTCGGTGGGGTTCATGGCGTTCGAGAGGTCCATGGGGTCTCCTTCATGAGGGGGGTGTGGGGTGTGGATCACGGCGGGCTCTGCCGTATGCGCCTCACACGGTGATCTCCGGCCGGTACCGGTCGAGCCACAGGGCGAGGTCCACCACCCGCTCCAGCCGCAGCCGGTGGCCCCACTCCAGCCGCTCCGGTTCCGTCTTCAGGACGGCGGAGACGATCCGTTCGTCGACGAGGTCGCGCACCCGTCCGCCGTCCGCGGCCAGCGCCTCGTGCGCCAGCCGCTGCAGCCCGCGGTTGTAGTCGGGGTGGTGGGTGGCCGGATAGTGGTTCTTGGCCCGCCACAGCACCGACGGCGGGGCGAGCCCGGCGCCCGCGGCGCGCAGCAGGCTCTTCTCCCGGCCGTCGTGCGTCTGTAGCGCCCAGGGCGCGTTGAAGGCGTACTCCACCAGGCGGTGGTCGCAGTACGGCACCCGCACTTCGAGGCCCTGCGCCATGCTGAGCCGGTCCTTGCGGTGCAGCAGCTGGCGCAGCCAGCGGGTCAGCGACAGATGCTGCAACTCGCGCTGCCGGCGCCGCTCGGCGCTCTCGCCGTCGAGGCGCGGTACGGCGGCCAGCGCGGCCCGATACGTGTCGCGCTGGAACTCCCCGATGCGCAGCGCCGCGGCCAGATCGGGGTGCAGCGGCATGGCCGCCTCGTCGCTGGTGACCAGCAGCCACGGGAACGTCGACGCGGCCCGCGCCGCGGGGCTGTGGAACCACGGGTAGCCGCCGAACACCTCGTCCGCCGCCTCGCCCGACACCGCCACCGTCGAGTGCTCCGCGATCCGGCCGAACAGCAGATAGAGCGAGGTGTCCATGTCGCCGACGCCGATCGGCGAGTCGCGGGCGGCGACCACGGCCGCGCGGTGCACGGGATCCAGGAGCGTCTGCGGATCCAGGACGACGGTGTCGTGCTCGGTGCCGATGAACGCGCCCGCCTCGACCGCGTACGGCGCGTCGTGCCCGGTGCGCAGCACATCGCCGGTGAAGCGTTCCGCCTGGTCGCTGTAGTCGACGGCGTACGAGCGCAGCCGCGCCGCGGGCCCTTCGCGGAGCCGGAGTTCGTCCGCGAGCAGCGCTGTGACGACGGTCGAGTCCAGCCCGCCGGAGAGCAGGCTGCACCGCGGCACGTCGGCCTCCAGCTGGGACCGGACGGCGTGCTCCAGGCGGCGGCGGACGCCGGCGGTGGTGGCGGCGAGGTCGGCGTCGTCGTGCGGACGCGCGGTCAGCTGCCAGTAGAGCCGCTCGGTCAGCCCGTCGCGGTCGAAGGCCAGCAGCCCGCCGGGCGGCACCTCGCGGACGCCCGCCCACAGCGTCGTCCCCGTCCCGAAGACCAGGCCGTACGCCTCCCGCAGCCCCTGCGCGTCCACCCGGGGTGCGCAGTCGGGGTGGGCGAAGAGGGACTTGGGCTCGGAGCCGAAGAGCAGTCCGCCGTCCGGCGTCCGGGCGTAGTACAGCGGTTTGACGCCCATCCGGTCGCGCACCAGCAGCAGCCGCCGGGCCCGGGCGTCCCACACCGCGAACGCGTACATGCCCTCCAGCCGTGCGGCGAGCCCGGCGCCCCACTCCTGGTAGCCGCGCAGCACCACCTCGGTGTCGCTGCGGGTGGTGAACTCCCACCCCAGGCCGCGGAGTTCGGCGCGCAGCTCGTGGTGGTTGTAGACCTCGCCGCTGTAGCTGAGGACGACGTCGGCGCCGGCACTGGCACCGGCCCCGGCCGTCATGGGCTGTGCGCCGCCCTCGATGTCCAGTACGGCGAGTCGCCGGTGGCCGATCGCGGCGTGTGGCCCGCGCCAGACACCCGAGCCGTCGGGGCCGCGCGGGGCGAGGGCCGCGGTCATCCGCTCGATGACCCGGGGGCGGTGACCGGGATCCTCGCCGAACGAGATCCAGCCGGTGATGCCGCACATGGGACTGCCTTTCTGGGGGTGGTGGGGGTGGGGGCACCCGGGTGCGTGGGGCCGTGGGCACGTGGGTGGTTGGGCACGTGGGTCCCGTGGGCACGTGGGTGCCTGAGCGCCTGGGCGCCTCGTGAGTACGTGGGTACGTCGGTACCGGGGTGCTTCTTCGATGGGGCGTCGCGGTGTCGGGGCGTCAGGTCGTCGGGGCTCACGGCGGTGTGGAGCGGGTGCGGCTCGCCGTTGTCGCAGCACCCCGCCCGTCCCGCCCCGGCCGCCGGGCCAGCAACAGGGCCGCCAGCACCGCGGCCGCGGTGGCCAGCGCCGGCCCGGTGCGGATGCCGTCCGCGGTTGCCAGCGCGGTGGCCGCGGCCGGCCCGAGCGCGAAGCCGGCGCTCCGGGCGAGTTGCACGGTCGAGCCGGCGGTGGCCATCCGCTCCGGCCCCGCCGCCTCCAGCGCCATCAACTGAGCCGGCCCGCCGTACAGCCCCATGCCGAGCCCCGCCACCGCCAGGCGCCAGCCGACCTGGAGCGGCGTCCAGGCGCCGGCCGTGGCGAGCAGGCCGAAACCGACGGCGACCAGCGCCGCGCCGGCCACCGCCACCGGCCGGGGCCCGTAACGATCGGCGAGGCGGCCGCCCACCGGGCCCGCCACCGCCATGGCCGCCGGGAAACCGAGCAGCGCCAGACCGGTCGCCGACGCCGAGACGCCCGCCGTGCGCTGCAGATCCACCGCCAGCAGGAAGTGCACCGCCGCGAACGCCGCGGCAAGGGCGAGGACCGCACTGTGGATCCCGCCCGTACGGGCCGACCGCAGCGTGACACGCACCCGCCGCCCGTCCGTCCCCCGTGCCCACACCATGCCCGCCGCCAGCGCGAGCACGCCCAGCGCCGGGGCCGTCCAGCCCGCGGCCGTCGACGTCAGCCCGAGCAGCAGGGCCGCGACGGCGACGCCGGCCGGCACGGCGGCCCGCCACTCGGCCCGGCCCGGCGCGGCCGGCCGCCCACCCGGCGCCAACCCGCGCCGGGCCAGCCACCAGGCGAGTGCACACAGCGGCAGCTTCACCAGCAGCACGGCCCGCCAGCCCCAGTGGTCCAGCAGCACCCCGCCCAGCGCCGGCCCGGTGACCGCGCCGAGCGGCCCGAGCGTGGCCGGTACGCTCATCGCCCGGCCGCGCAGCTCGGGCCGTACGGCGCGGAGCGCCAGCAGCGGCATCAGGACGAACAGCACCGCGCCGCAGGCCCCTTGGAGCAGCCGCGCCACGATCAGCACCGTCACGACCGGCGCGCCGGCCGCCGCCGCGCCGCACAGTCCGAAGCCGGCCAGCGCGCCCAGCACCACCGGGCGCAGCGGGGCCCGGTCGAGCCAGCGTCCGGCGGGCAACAGCAGGGCGACGACGGGGAGTTGGTAGGCCAGTACCGCCCACTGGGCGACGGACACCGGGACGGCGAAGCCGGTCGCGATGCCGGGCACCGCCACCGTCACCACGCTCATGTCGAACATGGCCAGGAACGCGCAGATCCCGGCGACGGCCACCAGCCCCCACCGCTCCCGCTGTCCCTCCGCCAGGTCCCGTGGCATCGGCCCGTCCTCTCCTCGATCCACCGCACACGTCCGGCACGGCGGCGTCTGAAAGGTCGGGCGGCGACCGGCCCGGGTTCCCGCCGAAGTGGGGGAAATTTCCGGGCGGAGGGGGCGCGACGCCGCGAAGTGGACCGGGGCGAAACCCAGTTAGTCGGGCTGGAAGCGCGCCGGGTTCCGCCGGGCGGACGGGACGAACCTCACGCGCCGATCGGCTGCCGATCGGCCGTTCACCCCCGTTCCCACCTGCCACGATGACGCGATGACCACCCCCGCCCGCTCCGCACCCCCACCCGACGCGTCCCCGACCGGCTCCGCCCGGCGCCCCCGGACCCCCGCGCCGCTCAGCCGGTTCCGCCGACTGCTCCCGGCCCGCCCGGTCCTCGGCTTCGTCGCGCTGCTGACGCTGCTGTTCGCCCTCGCCTACGCGGTGGGCGGCGCCGTCGGACCGGTCGCCCCCGACCTCCGTCCCGACCGCCGCCCCGGGAGCACCGAGCCGCCCGGCGGCGGCGATTCCGGTGGGATGCCGGGCATGTCCGGCATGGCGGGCATGAGCGCACTGGGTGCCTCGGCCGCACCTCTCCTCCGGGTGTCGGGAGCCGGACGATGACCCACCACCGACAGCAGTCCGAACCCCAGCCCCAGCCCCAGTCCGACGACCTCCAGCCCCCACCGCAGCCCCGGCCGGAGCCCGAACGCCTCACCACCCTCGCCATCGGCGGCATGACCTGCGCCGCCTGCGTGGGCCGGGTGGAGCGGAAGCTCGGCCGGCTGGACGGCGTCACCGCCTCGGTGAACCTCGCCACCGAGCGGGCCCGGATCAGCCACCCCGCATCGCTCGGCGTCGACGTCCTCATCGCCACCGTCGAGGCCGCCGGCTTCACCGCGTCCGCACCGCCGCAGGACGCCCCCCGGCAGCCCGCCGCCGGGAGGCCCGACGACGCGACCGTCGGCAATGCTCCGGACCACGCCACCGAAGCACCGGACGACGCCCCCGATGCCACCGATTCAGCCGAATCCGCCGAGCTCCGCCGGCTGCTCCTGACCGCCCTGCTCGCCCTCCCCGTGCTGGCCCTGTCGATGGTGCCCGGCTGGCAGTTCCGCAACTGGCAGTGGCTCTGCTTCGTGCTCGCCGCGCCCGTCGCCGTGTGGGGCGCGGCCCCCTTCCACGCCCGTGCGCTGCGCGGCCTGAGGCACGGCGCGGCGACCATGGACACCCTGGTGTCCCTCGGCGTCGCCGCGTCGTTCGGCTGGTCCGTCTACGCGCTGTTCCTCGGCGGCGCCGGCACGGCCGGGATGACGATGCCGTTCAGCCTGCTGCCCACGGCCGACGACGGCACCGCCCACCTCTATCTCGAAGCCGCGGTCGGCGTGCCGCTGTTCGTGCTGGCCGGCCGGCGGATGGAGGCCCGGGCCCGGCGCGGCACCGGCGCCGCGCTCCGTTCCCTGGCCGAACTCGCCGCCAAGGAGGTGTCGGTGCGCCGCCCGGACGGCAGCGAACGCCGCCTCCCCGTCGCCCTGTTGCAGGTCGGCGACCACTTCCTGGTCCGGCCCGGCGAACGGGTCGCCACCGACGGCACCGTCGTCACCGGCAGCTCGGCCCTGGACCTCTCCCTGATCAGCGGCGAGAGCCATCCCGTCGAGGTCGGCCCGGACTCGCCGGTCGTCGGCGGTGCGGTCAACTCCGGCGGGCTGCTGGAGGTCCGGGCCGACGCGGTGGGCGCCGACACCCAACTCGCCCGGATCACCCGGCTCGTCGAGGACGCCCAGACCGGCAAGACCCGGGCCCAGCGGCTCGCGGACGCGGTCGCCGCGGTCTTCGTCCCCGCCGTGCTGACCATCGCCGTCACCGTGCTGGGCTTCTGGCTCGGCGCCGGCGCCGCCCCCCAGGCCGCGGTCACCGCCGCGGTCGCCGTGCTCGTCGTCGCCTGCCCGTGCGCCCTGGGCCTGGCGACCCCGACCGCGCTGCTGGCCGCCACCGGCCGCGGTGCCCAGCTCGGAATCCTGGTCAGCGGCCCGCGGGCGCTGGAACGCCTGCGCCGCATCGACACCGTCGTCCTCGACAAGACCGGCACGCTTACGACGGGACGGATGACCGTCAGCGCCTTCACTCCCCGCGCGGACGGCCCGGACCCGGACGAGGTGCTGCGGCTCGCCGCCACAGTGGAGCAGGGCTCCGAACACCCCGTGGCCCGCACCGTCCTCGCCTACGCCCGCGACCACGGGTCCGGCGCGCCGCTCGAAACGGCCGCCGCGGTCCGCGACTTCACCGCCACCCCGGGCTTCGGCGTCCGCGGCGTGGTGGACGGGCGCACGGTCACCGTCGTCCGCCCGCCCGACGACCCCGCCGGGCTGCCCGCTCCCCTGCCGGACGCGGTCCGCGCCGCCGAAGCCGCCGGTCGCACCGCGGTGCTGGTCACCGTCGACGGCGATCCGGCGGCCGTCCTCGACCTCGGCGACACCCTCCGTCCCGACGCCTACCGCGCCGTCGACCACCTGCGCCGCCTGGGCCTGCGCCCGGTGCTGGCCACAGGGGACCGCACCGCCACCGCCCGGGCGGTCGCCGCGCAGCTGGCCATCACCGAGGTCCACGCCCAGGCCCGGCCGCACGACAAGGCCGCGCTGGTCACGACGCTGCGCGAGCAGGGCGCCCGGGTCGCGGTGGTCGGCGACGGGGTCAACGACGCGGCGGCGCTGGCCCTCGCCGACCTCGGCATCGCCATGGGCGGCGGCACCGACGCGGCGATCGGCGCGGCCGACGTCACGCTCGTCCGCGCCGACCTCCAGGCCATCCCCGACGCCGTCCGCCTCGCCCGCCGCACGCTCGGCACCATCCGCGGCAACCTCCTCTGGGCGTTCGGCTACAACCTCGTCACCGTGCCGCTCGCCGCCGTCGGACTGCTCAACCCGATGCTCGCCGCGGCCGCGATGTCCGTCAGCTCCCTGCTCGTCGTCGGCAACAGCCTGCGGCTCCGTGCCTGGCGACCCCCCACCGCCACCCGCGCACCCCACCGCCCGGGAGGCCGGGCACACGGCCGCACCACCCCACACGACGCCACCTCGCACGACGACGCCTCACACGGCGCCAAGTCACCCCACAGCCAAGGCACTCGGGAATCCGCATGAACCGCTCACGCCTCGCCGCCGGCGCCGTGCCGCTGCTCACCTGCCTGGCCACCCTCGGCACCCTCACCGCCTGGACCGCCACCGGCAACGCGGGCACCCCCGCCCGGCTGACCGCCACCGAGGGCCGGGTGCTGATACCCGCCGGGAACGACGCCACCGCGGCCTTCTTCACCATCCGCAACTCCGGTACCACGCACGACGTCCTCACCGCCGTCACCGGTCCGCCGGGTCACCGTGCCATGCTCAGCCGCGACATCGCCGTCGGCCGCAACGCCCACTCCATGGCCATGGTCGCCGGCGCCACCGTCCCGGCCGGCGGTGCGCTCACCATGACGCCGACCACGCTCGACATCATGGTCAGCCCACCGCCCCGGCTGGCCCCCGGCGACCGCCTGACCTTCACCCTGCACTTCCGCGACAGCCCACCGCTCACCGTGACGGCCCGGGCGGTACGGCCCGGCGAGCAGTAGACGACGGGCGGCAGGGCCGGCGGGCGGCAGGCGACGAGCACGCTCGTCGTCCCGTCGTCCCGTCGTCCCGCTGTTCCGACGCCACGGGGGCTCATGAGCCGGCCACCGCCCGCCCATGAGCCCCCGTCGGCCCACCGTACCGGCCGGTCAGGCCACCGCGGTGGCGAGCCGGCGCGGCCGCCGGTCGCCCGGCACCGGTATGCGCTGCGGTAGGCCACGCGGGGCCGCGGCCCGTAGTGTCCGCTCACCGTCGGACGGCACCGCGGCGCCGTCCCCGGCTTCCCCTTCGGCCCTGGCGCCGGCCTCCGCCTCGGCCAGCAGCGCGATCAGCGTCTCCCGGGCCCGGGCCACCCGCGAACGCACCGTCCCCACCGGGCAGCCCATCACCCCGGCCGCCGCCGCGTACGGCAACCCCAGCAGCTGCGTCAGCACGAACGCCTCCCGCCGCTGCGGCGTCAGCGCCGCCAGCAACTCGGCCAGCGCGACGCCCTCCTCGAAGCCCGGCACCCCGCGCGGCTGGACCCGCTCGGCGGCGGACTGCCAGTCGTCGGTCGCCGACAGCCGGGGCCGTACCGCATGGGTGCGGATCCGGTCCGCCACCACCCGCCGGGCGATCGTCAGCAGCCAGGTCCGGGCCGACGACCGGCCCTCGAACCGCGGCAGCCCGCGCAGCGCCCGCACATAGGTGTCCTGCACCAGGTCGTCGGCCGCCTGGGCCTCCCCGCTGAGGTGCGTCACATACCGCCGCACATCGAGCTGGGTGGCCCGTACGAACTGCTCGACGGCCCGTTCGTCGCCGTCCCGGGCGGCCAGCGCCCAGCCGGTCACCGTCTCGTCGTCACGCACGCCGCGACCGCCCCTCGCCGGTACGGACCAATTCGGGGAGACTGGGCGCATGCTCTGCTCGCGCATCCGTACGGCACTCTCCGCCCGCCTCGACGGCGAGGCGCTGCCCCCGGGGCTGACCGCCCGCCGTCTCGACGACCATCTCGCGGGCTGTGGGGACTGCCGCCAGTGGGAGGCCCGGGCCCGGGCGCTGAGCACAGCGCTCGGCGGCGCCACCGGACACGAGGGGGAGGGAGCCCCCGCGCCCGCGGGCGGCGATCCGGCGTCGGTCGAGACGCTGCTCGCCCGCCTCCAGCCGGGACGACGGGCGGGCTGACGGACGGGCTGACCGGCCGGGCAGCGCCGCGCGCCCGACGAGGCTCTCCCGTTCATCGAGGCTTTCCCGTATATGGGGAAGGGACGCGGGCGGCGGTGCCACCGGCATCCGGACAGGATTCGTCATCTGGAGTCCTTGGAGTCCTTCGCGTGATCCGGCCGGCGCGCGAGGACGCGGCCGACCGGTGACGTCGCGGCCGGCGGCGCGGGCACGGGGCCGCGGCCCGTGGTGCCCGTACGCCGTTTCCGGCCGGGGTGTTCGACCGTGCTGTCAGACGACAGCCGGCTCACACGGGGGACCCCGCAAGGACATCGCATGGGCCAGCAGCAACCGGCGCACCGCGCACCGCGGCTCCTGCCGGACGGGGCGCGGGACCGGGCGGGACGCCGGCAGCACCGCTCGCAGTACCAGCACCAGCGGCGCGAACAGCCAGGCGGACACGCTCCGCACGAGCCGGAACGCCGCCCGCTCCCCGCCCCACAACCACCACGCGCTGAGCAGCGCGACCAGCAGGTGCGCCGCGAGCATGCCGACGGCGCTCCCGTGCATGCCCGAGCCGGACATCCCCATATGGGACATATCCATCTGCGGCATGCCCAGGTGCGCCGGGCCGGAGTGCGGCAGCTCCGCCACACCGCCCATCGCGGCCGAGGGGTCCATCGACCCCATCGACCCGGCCCGCCCCATCGGCGTCAACGCCCGCGCCGCGTCGATCTCCTTGAGCGACAGCCCTTGGGCACCGCACAGCCAGGTACTCGCCCATGCGCGGGTGAGCGCGGCCCGGTCCCCGCCGGCGCCGACCATCGCCTGCCCCAGGGAGAACGCGCTGTGCAGGGCGACTTGCGTGCCGACGGTCAGCAGGCCCACGACCACGGGGCCGCGTTCGCGGGCGGCCAGGCACCAGGCACCGGCCGCGGTCGGCAGTCCGGCCGCGAGCAGCATCCAGCCGGGCACCGCGGCATCCGACATCACCGCGTGCCCCAGCGCAGCCAGGAGCACGCAGACCACCGCGAACACCGCGGCGCGCAGCCCCCTGAGAACGTGCCCCGCATCCATGACAGGCCCCATCGTCGCACCCCGCCCCCGCAGACGAACCAGGAGGGGCGGAAGTGGAGCACGTACGCAGCGAGTGGCGCAGCGCGCCAAACGGGCAACACGTGTCGCCCCCGGCGGGGCGCCGCCCACCTGCGCGCCGGTCAGGAGTGCCATCAGGAGTGTCAGAAGTCAGGAGTCAGGACTCCCCGGCCAGGCCCTCCCAGTGATCGGCCAGGGACGTCAGCAGCCGCATCACAGCGGCGCGCTGCGCGGCGTCGTACGGCGCCATCAACCGCTCGTCCAGCCGCCGCACCCGCTCCTGCGCGGCCCGCAGCGTCCGCTCGCCGTCCTCGGTCAGGAACAGCAGCTTGCGGCGGCCGTCCGTGGCGTCCGTGCGGCGGACTATCAACCCCCGGCTCTCCAGCCGCCGCGCCACATCCGCCATCGTGGAGGTGTCCAACGCCACCGCCGACGCCATCGACCGCTGGTCCCGCCCCGGCGTCGTGTCCACCGCGGTCAGCACCGCGAACTGCGGCCCGGTCAGCGTCGGATCGACCGCACGCACCCACACGGCCAGATACGCCTGATACAGCCGCCGCACCTGATAGCCGGGCGCGGCCGTCAGAGCGGGCGGGACCGCTGCCGGGACTTCGGTGGTGCGGGGTGCCACGGGTGAACCGGGCGCAGAGGAAGTGGTCTCGTCAGCCATGGGGCAACTCAATCACGGGGCACCACCCCGCCCCTCGCGGACCGTTCGACATCCTCCCCCCTGCATCCCCCGCATCCCCTCCGCATCAGACGACGCAGCATCAGGCGACGCAGCGCCGGCCGTTACGCAGCGCCGGCCGTCGGGACGCGGCGCCGGCCGGTGGCGCACCAGCCGGCGCCATGCGAAGCGGGGCGCGGCTCCCGGCCACGCCCCGCCGGGCCCCTGATCCCTACGGCCCTGCCCCCTACGGCCGGGGCCCGATCACCTGCCCGGTCGCGTCCCGCACCGTGATGGCCATCGCCGGACACAACTCGGCCGCGTCCACCGCCCGTTCGTCCTCCGGGATCTCCTCCCGCACCGGCCGGGCGTGCGGCCCGTCCAGTACGAACAGGTCCGGCGCGATCGCCGGACAGGAACCCGAGGCGATGCACAGCCCCGGGTCGATCTCCACCTTCCACGTCACCGCGCTCACCACCCCACCGGCAGGACCCGCGGACCGCGCACCAGCATCTGGGTCTTCCACTCCACGTCCCCGGCGAGGTGCAGGCCCGGGAAGCGGGTCAGCAACGCCAGCAGCGCCTCCTGGAGCTCCAGCCGGGCCAGTGGCGCGCCCAGGCAGTGGTGCACGCCGTGCCCGAAGCCCAGGTGCTGGTTGCCGGTCCGCCGGATGTCCAGCTTCCCCGGTGCGTCGAACCGCAGCGCGTCGCGGTTGGCCGCGCCCACCGCGACCAGCACGGGCTCGCCGGCCCGCACCAGCGTGCCCCCGACCTCGATGTCCTCGGTGGCGTACCGCGCCTGGCCGGCACCGCTCCCCAGGGGGACGAACCGCAGTAACTCCTCCACGGCGCCCCCGATCAGCCCGGGCTGCTCCCGCAACAGGGCCAGCTGCTCCGGGTGGTCCAGCAGCGCCAGCACGAAGTTGGGGATCTGGGTGGCGGTGGTCTCGTGGCCGGCGACCAGGATGCCCACGCACAGGTCGACCAGTTCCAGCTCCGTCAGCCGGTCGGCGTCGACGTCCCGCGCATCGATCAGCGCGGTCATCAGGTCGTCCTGCGGCTCCTGCCGGTGCTGGTCGATCAACTTGCCCATGTACGCGCGGAGTTCCTCGCGATTGGCCTCGAACTCCTCGGCGGTCAGGGAACTCGTCGACAGTGCGGCGTCGCTCCACACCCGGAACTGCGGCCGGTCCTCCGTCGGCACCCCGAGCAGCCGGCAGATGACGGCCACCGGAATGGGCAGCGCGTACCGGTCGACGAGGTCCGCCGGCGGCCCGGCCGCCTCCAGTTCGTTGAGAAGTTCCCTTGTCAGTTCTTTGACTTGCGGCCGGAGCTTCTCGACCTGACGGACCGTGAACGCCTTGGCGACCAGGGTGCGCAACCGGGTGTGGTCCGGTGGGTCCATGCTCAGGATGCCGCTGTTGCGGGTCCCCTCGGACTGCCGAGGTTCGTCGTGCCGGGCGCTCTCGGCCCGGCTGAACCGCTGGTCGCCCAGGACGAACCGGGCCTCGGCGTACCGCGTGACGAGCCAGGCCGGCTCACCGTACGTCAACTGGACCTTGAGCAGCCCCGGGTGGTCGCGTACCCGGTCGTACTCCGCCGCAAGATCAAGGCTCTCAGCGATATTGAAGGGGTAGGAGAGGGGTGCTGTGTCGGCTGTGGTCACGGTGACCTCCCTTGTGTAAGCACCTGCTTACAACGGTAGGACGCGTACACGGGGCGGTCAACGGCGGATTGCCGCCGTCGTCATGGCCGGCCGCGGCGGGCCACTGTGGTCATCCGACGGACCGACGGAAAGGGGAAGAGCCATGCGAGAGGCAACGGAGGAGGTCAGGGCGCGGCCGGCGGAGGAGACCCCGCACGGCGGCCCTCCCGGCGAACACCGCCGGGACGCCCAGGGAACCCGGCGGCTGCTGCTGGACGCCGCCTCGGAACTCTTCGCCGAACGCGGCTACGAACGCGCGACGGTACGCGACATCGCGGCCCGGGCCGGCGTGAACCAGGCCCTGCTGTTCCGGTACTTCGGCTCGAAGAAGGCCCTGTTCGGCGAGGTGATGGCGCACGGCGGTCACGAGCAGCTGCGCACCACCCCCGCGGAGCGGCTCTTCGACGTCGCCCTGCGCGGCATGCTCGCCGAGGGCGGCGGCCCCGGCACCGACCGGTCGCTGGAGGTCTGCCTCCGCTCCATCGGCGGCAGCGACGAAATCGCCGAGGCGCTCCGGGGACTTGGCGACGAGTACGCCGAGGTGCTCGCCACCCTCTCGCGCGCCGACGACGGCGCGCTGCGCGGCGATCTCGCGCTGTCCTGGCTGCTGGGCATCGGCCTGATGCGGGTGGTGGTCGGCAAGGAGCCGCTGGCCAGCGCCGATCCGGACACCGTCTGCCGACTGGTGGGGGAGGCGCTGGGCGCCCTGCTGGAGGGCCTGCCGAAGGCCGGGTGACACCGTCCGGCCGATGCCGCACTCGGGTGCGGTGCGGCCCGTGCTGCGTTCCGGTGACCCTCCGGCGGGTCGCCGAGCGGGGTCGGATAGCAGCCCTATTGTCGCGCTTGCAGGAGAATGTTCCTTTTCTGCCCAGCTGAGTAAAGGTGGAACAATGCTTCGTTCGATTCCTCGCGGGCTCGCGATGGCCGGTCTCGCCGCGGCTGCCCTGGTCGTCCCGGCCGCGGGCGCCGCGACCGCGGCCCCCAGTGGCGCGCAGGCCACGCTGTGCCCCTCCCACAGCCAGTGCCACGCCAAGCACGGCCGCCACCACGGCCACGGCGGCAGCCACGCAGGCCGACACGGGCAAAGCCGTTACGACGACGGCTACGGGCGCAGCGGCGAGCGCCGCCGGTACGACGACGACTACGGCCGCCGGGACGAAGGCTACGGTCGCCGCGATGACGACGAGGGTCGCCGCGACGACGACTACGGCCGGCGCGACGACGAGGGCCACCGCCGTGACGACGGGGGCAAGCGCCGCGACGACTCGGGCCGGCGGGACGACGACAGTGGCGGCGGCCGCCACGACGAGGAGTCGGCCCGCCTCGCCGACGGCCTGGGCCGGCACGGCCTCCTCGGACTGGACTTCCTCGGTCTCCTCTAGCCACCGCGTTCCGCCGCGTCGCCACCTCCATGGGCCCGGGTCCGGTACCCGGGCCCACCGGTGTGCGGAGGGCCCGGACGCCCGGGACCGGGCGGCACGGTCACGGGTGGCCGATCGGCCGCAACCCGCCGTGCACCGGCGTCAGTTCGGTCGCGTACCGCGCGGGCGGCACCGGAACGGTCCGGCCGGGGGGCACCGGAACGGTCCGGCGCGGCGGCAGCACGTCCGGCGCCCGGTGCGGCCGCAGCGCGGTGAGCGCGTTCTCGGTCTCCTCCATCAGTGCCCGGTAGGACACCAGCCGCTGCCACTCCGGGTCGGCGACGCCGGGCACCGTCGCGGAGCGCTCCGCCCAGATCTGCACCAGCCCCGCGTACACGGGGGTCTGTCGGACGACTTCGGGGTGGATCCGCGGCGGCGCGGGGGCGACGACCTCCGTGCCGGGGGAAGCGGGCTGGGCCCCCGGGGGGCAGGGGACGAAGGCGGTCCGGCCGTGGCCGGCGACGGTGACGGACGAGGGAGCACTCATGGCTGTTGAAACGATTCGCCCCGCCGATCGGTCACTGCGCATACCCCCGGTCGGCCCCGTGTACCCCGTCTCATAACATCCCAAAGCACTGCGCGCGATGCGGGGAATATCACCTCTTACAGTGATCTCTCGTTGAGAACCGGACCAACTCCGGCCAAAAAGCGTTGTCGGTGACATGGAACCGAGGGAGTTGTGGGAGCGCCACGCGGTACTCGCACAGGCGTTTTGCATCAGCGATGACGAGGTCCGCCGGACCCAAGGACTCCTCGACGAGGCCGAGGCCCGCCGCTCGCGGACCCTGGCCGCCTTCGCGGTGACCGTCGGCAGCGACGAGGTGGTCGCCGATCTGCTCGGCCTCGACGCCCGCGAGGTCCGTCTGGCCCGCCGTACGGTCGGCAAGGACGACGCCCGTGCGGTGGCCAAGAACCTGCTGGAGGAGTCCGAGCGGGAGCGCCGCGCCGCCCGCCGGGCCGAGCACCAGCCGGAGAAGGCCGAGCCACCCCGCCCCGCCTCGCCCGCGGCGGCCGCCGCGGCAGCCGCCGCCGCGGCCGCGATCGGCAACGGCTGGCCGCGGGCCACCACCGTCGGCAGCGTGACCTCCGTACCCGCAGGCCAGGCCGACACCCACAGCTGGATCCCGCCGCGTCCGACCGCGCCCGCCCCCACTCCCGCCCCCGCGCCCCCGCCCGCCCCCGCGCCTGCCCCGGCCGCCGCGCCCCCGCCGTTGCCCGTCACCGAACCGGCCTGGTCACCGGCGCTGGACGCGGTTCTGGTGCACAGCTACCACACCGGCGCCGACCTCACCGCGCTCGCCACCGAACTGGGCCTGGACGTGACCATCCTGGCCGCCCGCGCGCACCAGCTCTCCTCCGAGTCCCAGACCGCCCGCCCCGGGAACTCGGACCGCATCGGCCGCCACCGCCGGATGACCGACGTCCAGCCACCCGGCGCCACCGACACCGGCCACCTTCCCCGCACCGACGCGGCCCCACCGCCCCCGCCCCCGTACGATCCGCAGGCCGCCTGGGCGGCGGCCGCCCACTCCGCCCAATGGGCGGCACCCCAGGACCCGTACGCCTCCTGGCAGCCACACGAACCCCACGCCTCCTGGCCGTCCCAGGAATCCCACAACCCCTGGGCCTCCCCACCACCCCAGGCGCCCCCCTGGGATCCCAGTGCCGTCACCGTCGCCCAGCACGACTGGGATGGCATCCTCAGCCAATGGGAGGCCGCCACCGCACCGCATATCTCAAGTCCCGGCCAGCAGTACCCCTGAGCGGGGCGCGCACACTAGTTCCCGCCGCCCGGTCATCGCCTAAAGTGTTCGGTGAGCCGTGACTGGCGCTTGGGTGGAGTACCACCAGGGAGCGGCTCGACCTCCTTGGTCAATGCCGTGCGCCTGGGCGATCCCGTACGACGTACGACGCCCAGGAGGCGCCATGACCACGACCACGTCCCCCACCGCCCGCCTCATGGACGGCGGCGCGCTCGCCCGCCGCATGGTCGAGGAGGCCGCCGCACGCGCCGCGGCGCTCACCGCGCGTACCGGCCAGGCCCCGTGCCTGGCGACCGTCCTCGTAGGCGACGACCCCGCCTCCGTCACCTACGTCCGGATGAAGCGCAACCGCTGCGCCAAGGCCGGCATCCAGTCCCGGCACATCGCCCTCCCCGCCGACACCACCACCGGTCAACTCGTCGACACCATCGGGCAGTTGTCGCAGGACTCCGGGGTGCACGGCATCCTGCTCCAGCACCCGGTCGGCCCGCACATCGACGAGCGCGCCGCCTTCGAGGCCATCGCCCCCGAGAAGGACGTCGACGGCGTCACCGCGCACTCCTTCGCCGCGACGAGCCTCGGGATGGACGGCTTCGTGTCCTGCACCCCCGGCGGCATCATGCGCCTCCTGGACCACTACGACGTCGATCTCACCGGCAGGCACGCGGTGGTCGTCGGGCGCAGCGCGATCCTCGGCAAGCCCGTCGGCATGCTGCTGCTCGGCCGCAATGCCACCGTCACCTACTGCCACTCCCGCACCGCCGACCTCACCGCGCACATCAGGGCGGCCGACGTCCTGATCGCCGCCGTCGGCCGTCCCCGCTTCCTGCACGGCGACCAGCTCAAGCCCGGCGCCGTCGTCATCGACGCCGGTTACAACGCCGGCAATGTCGGCGATGTGGACTTCGACTCCGCGGCCACGGTCGCGAGCCTGATCACCCCCGTGCCCGGCGGCGTCGGCCCGATGACCATCGCCACCCTCCTCACCCAGACCGTCGACGCGGCGAGCCGCCAACTGGGCGGGTGGCCGCGGACGGCGGTCTGACGCCCCGTCGTGCCAGGTCCGTCCTGTCCGTCCCGTCCACCCGTCACGTCACCGTGACCGTGACCTTCCACGGGACGACCACGTGCGGGCAGTAGGAGCCGGCGGTGGCGTGGCACCGCCGCTGTGCGGTGACGGTGGTGGTGCCCCGCCGGGCGGCCGCGGCGAAGCGCCCGGTGGTGCCGCCCGCCGGCGTCGCGCGGGCCGCCGTCCGCCGGAGCAGCGCGGGGTCGCCGGAGACCGGAGGGCTCCAGGTGAAGGTCGTCCCGCGGCCGCGCTCGCCGGTGAGCCGGACCTCGATCACGTCCCCGGTGTGCACGGTGAGCCGGCGGCCGTCGTCCCGGTTGGCGAGCAGGACACCATGGGCCGACGGGCCCCGGCCCGGGCCGTGCGCGGTCGAGCCGGGCCCGGTCGGTGTGGCGGCGGAGGCCACCCCCGTGCTCAGCCCCGCACCTACGGCACACACCACGGCCAGACGCCTCATTGTCTTCATGGCACTCCAAATCCCCTTAGGTGATGGCGAGTTCGCCGCCGTTCCGTCCGGACATGGTCCGGTCGTCCGGGCGGCGGCGCCGTCATGGTCCCAGCAGGGGTGGGGCGGCGGTATCAGCAGAAAGGGTGAAGGAAAGGCGGAAGGGGAGGGTGGACGAGGCGGGGGAGGGGAGGGG
Organism: Streptomyces sp. S186; assembly: GCF_051603415.1. Classification (NCBI taxonomy): domain Bacteria; kingdom Bacillati; phylum Actinomycetota; class Actinomycetes; order Kitasatosporales; family Streptomycetaceae; genus Streptomyces; species Streptomyces sp. S186. Next base: position 7,224,675 of record NZ_CP193932.1, read on the forward strand.
GCGGTGTGACGGGCGTGGGGGGTGTGGGCGCAGGTCACGGGGCGATCGGTAGCATTCCCTGCCGCTGTCAACATGCCGGCTCATGTTCATGCCACACGGGGGGTTCGCTCTTACATGTTCGGAATCGTCAGGCCCTGCGCCCATCGGCTGACGCAAGGGCTCAAGACGGAGTGGATGGCCCATCTGTGCGGCCTCTGCCTCGCGTTGCGCGCCGATCACGGCCAGTTCGCGCGGATCGTCACCAATTACGACGGACTCATCGTGTCCGTGCTGACCGATGCCCAGTCCGGCCGCGCCGAACTCCGTCGCCGCACCGCCGGCCCCTGCCCCTTGCGGGGCATGCGGACCGCCTCGGTCGCCCAGGGGGAGGGCGCGCGACTCGCGGCGTCGGTCTCGCTCGTCCTCGCCTCGGCGAAGATCCGCGACCATGTCGCCGACGGGAACGGGATGCTGCGCCGTCGGCCGATGGCCGCCGCGGCACGCCGGGTCGCCGCGGGCTGGGACCGGGCCGGTGCGCGCACCGGCGCCGCGCTCGGCTTCGACACCGCGGTCCTCGTCGACGCGGTGGACCGGCAGCTGGGCATCGAGCAGTTGGCCGGTCCCGGTACACCGCTGACGAGGATCACCGAACCGACCGAGACGGCCACCGCCGCGGCCTTCGCCCACACTGCGGTACTGGCCGGCCGGCCCGGCAACGCCGCGCCCCTGGCCGAGGCCGGCCGGCTCTTCGGCCGGCTGGCCCACCTCCTCGACGCCGTGGAGGACCGGACGGCGGACGCCGCCGAGGGCGCCTGGAACCCGATCACCGCCACCGGCGCCGGGCCGGCCGAGGCCCGCCGGCTGTGCGACGACGCACTGCACGGCATCCGCCTGGCGCTGCGCGATGTGGAGTTCACCGACTCCGCCCTGGTCCATGTGCTGCTGGTGCACGAACTGCGGCGCTCGGTGGATCGCGCCTTCGGTACGTCCTCCTGTTCCCACCAGGCCCATGGCGCGACTCCCGGCCCCTACGACCCGCAGAGCGGGAACCCGTACGCCGGCAGTCCCCACACCGGCAATCCCTACGCCAGCAATCCTTACGCCGACAACCCCTATGCCAGCAGCCCGTATGCCAACAGCCCGTACGCGGGCAATCCCTACGGGGGCGCGGTTCCGCCGGGTGGGGCCGGCGGTGGCCATGGGGGCGGAGACGGCGGGTCCGGTTGGTCCGGTGGGACGGGCGGCCCGGGTGGTTCGGGTGGCGGTGACGGGCGCTCGCCGCACTTCTCGCCGGAGCCGAAGAAGCCGCGTGGCTTCTGGGCGGGCTGTGCGGTCGCGATCGGGCTGTGCTGCACCTGCAAGGTCTGCTGCGCGTCGGAGTTCGAGGGGCCGTGGTCGCGCAAGATGCGCGAGGGCTGCTGCCACGCCTGCGATTGCTGTGACTGTTGCAACAGCGGCGACAGCTGTGGGTGCTGCTGCAATTGCAGCTGTGACTGCTGCGACAGCTGCGGTTGCTGCGACTGCTGAGCCGGTCGTCGGCGCCTCTTCCACCAGGCGCCGGACGGCACCCTCGCCGGGCCGGGGCCTACGCCGCGTCCCAGGTGACGGGGAGGCGCTGTACGCCGTGCATCGTCAGGTCCGCGCGCAGTGGCACCTCCTCCGGCGGTATGGCCAGGCGCAGCGTCGGGAAGCGGGTGAACAGGGCCGGGAAGGCCACCCGCATTTCGACGCGGGCCAGTTGCTGGCCCAGGCACTGGTGGATGCCGTGGCCGAAGGCCAGATGGCCGGTGGCCTTGCGCCGCAGGTCAAGGGTGTCGGGGTCGGGGAAGCGCGCCGGGTCGCGGTTGGCGGCCTGGATCGCGAGGGTGACCGTCTCCCCGGCCTTGATCAACTGGCCGTCCAGCTCGACGTCTTCGAGAGCCGTGCGCACCCCGGTGTGGGCGATGGTGAGGTAGCGCATCAGCTCTTCCACCGCCTGGTCGGCCAGAGCGGGGTCGGCGCGCAGGGCGGCGGCCTGGTCGGGATGGGTCAGCAGGGCGAAGGTGCCGAGCCCGAGCATGTTCGAGGTGGTGTCCAGCCCCGCGCCCAGCAGGAAGCTGCCGAGGCCGGCCAGTTCCTCGTCGGTGAGATCGGTGCCGGTCAGGTCGCTGAGCAGATCGTCGGTGGGCCGGGCGCGCTTGGCGCGCACCAGTTTTCCGACGTACTCCTGGAGCGCGGCCATGGCGGCGTACTGGTCCTCCAGCGTGCCCTGAGTGCTGCCGGCCTCCATGGCGTGTTGCTGGAAGAGCTCGCGTTCGGCGTAGGGGACGCCGAGGAGTTCACAGATCATCAGCGCGGGGAGGGGGTGCGCGTAGGCTTTCACCAGGTCGACCGGCGGGCCCTGGCGCTCCATGGCGTCGAGATGCTCGACGGTGATCTGCTCGACGCGCGAGGTCAGCTCGCGCATCCGGCGCACCGTGAACTTCCCCATGAGCAGCCGGCGGTAGCGGGTGTGGTGGGGCGGGTCGATGCCGGTCAGGTCGCCTACCGGGGCCGGCGGGAGGGTGATGTCCTCCGCGCCCGGGAACGGCGCGTGCATCAGCTCGTAGCGCGAACTGAAGCGGGAGTCGCCGGCCACCGCGCGGGACACGGCATACCCGGTGGCCAGCCAGCCGACGTGCCCGTCCGGGTAGCGCATCCGGCGGAGCGGCTGCTCCTCGCGCAGTGCCGCCAGCTCGGCGGGCGGATCGAAGGGGCACCCCTCGGGACGGGTGATCGGTAACGCGGTGAGCGGCTCCCGCTCGGGTTGCTGCGACATGGTCCAAGTCCTCCATTGCGTACCGCAGTTGACGATCGGCCGGAGCTTCGTGATGCCATCATGGCACATGTTTGGCGCTATGTGCGAGGGGGTGGCGCTTTCTGTGTGCCGTGATGGCGTCAAGTGTGGCGTGACGTCGCTGCGGGGGTGCCCGGGAGGCGGCGTGGACGAGGTGATCGGCTCTGCGAGGGGGCGGGCGGCCGCCGTCGGGTGAACGGTGTCCCTCCGGGGCCGCCCGCCGCGGCTATCCCTCCGGGTAGAACACGAACAGCGTGCAGCCCGTCGTCGTCTGCGGGACGTGCCAGGATCCGGCGGGTGCGTGGATGAACGAGCCGGCCGGGTAATCGCGTTCCCCGTCGTTGAAGACTCCGGAGACCACGAACACCTCCTCGGGGCCCGGCTCGTGGACGTCGATGCCCTCCCAGCACGTCTCCGGATCCATCTCCAGGACCTGGGCCTTGGCGCCGCTCTCCCCGCTCCACAGCGGCCGCGCCCGGATGCCGGGGAACAGCTCGTGCGTCGGTGCGTCCGCGACGGCGGTCCATACGTAGCCGGTCGGTTCGTTGCCTGTGTTCACTTTCGTTGCCATACGGACAGCATCGCGGAACGGTGCCGGCCGGCCGAGTGTCAGGAATGACATCCTGAGGTACTTTTCTGCCATGCCTGTCACCGGTCACCGTGTCGTCGCACTCGTCCGCCCGCCGCAGTCGACCTTCGAACTGAGCTGTGCGGCCGAGGTGTTCGGGATCGAGCGCAGCGGGGTCCCGGTCCGGTACACCTTCGAGGTCTGCACGGAGCACCCCGGCCCGGTGGCCACGCTCGCCGGATACGACATGCTCGTACCGGACGGGCTGGCTGCGCTCGACCGGGCGGACACCGTCGTCCTGCCCGGGTGGCTGCCTCCCGGGGAACCGCCGTCGCCCGCCGTCGTCCGCGCGCTGCGCCGGGCGCACGACCGCGGCGCGCGGCTGGTCAGCATCTGCTCCGGTTCCTTCGCGCTGGCGCACGCCGGGCTGCTGGACGGGCGACGGGCGACCACCCACTGGGCGCGCGCCGGCCAACTGGCCGAGACGTTCCCGGCCGTCGAGGTGGACCCGGACGTGCTGTACGTGGACCACGGCGACGTCGCCACCAGCGCCGGCTCCGGGGCCGGCATCGACCTCTGTCTGCACCTCGTCCGCGCCGACCACGGGGCCGGCTACGCCGCGCAGGTCGCCCGGAGCATGGTCATGCCGCCGCATCGCGAGGGCGGCCAGCTCCAGTTCACCGCCCCACCGCGCCCCGTTCAGATGGACGGCTCGCTGGCGCCCCTCCTGGAGTGGATGACCGCCCGGCTCGACGAACCCCTCACGGTCGAGGAACTGGCCGCGCACGAGGGCGTGTCGGCCCGTACACTCGCCCGCCGGTTCGCCGACCAACTGGGCGCCAGCCCCGGGCAGTGGCTGCTGGCTCAGCGCATCACCGCGTCCCGGGAGCTCCTGGAGTCCACCGATCTCCCCCTGGACGCCATCGCCCGCCGTGTCGGCCTCTCCTCGGCCACCAACCTCCGCAGACGCTTCCTCCGCGCCCTGGGGACGACTCCGGGGGCCTATCGGCGGGCGTTCCGCGCGGAGGTCGCCTGACCCGCGACGGGTGTGACGGATGTACGGCCTTCAGGCGCGTGGCCTTCAGGCCCGTGCCCGGCCGGGCGTCCGGCTTCAGTGCGCGCGGCCCGCTTCGGTATGGGCGAGCACCATCCGGAACCGGGCCTTCCCGGCGAGCATCTTCCCGTACGCCTCGTTGGCGTGCTCCAGCGGCATGGTTTCGATCATCGGGCGGATGCCCTGGAGGACACAGAACTCCATGGTGTCCTGGATGTCCTGCGCGGTGCCGGACGGATGGCCGCGGACGACCCGGCCGCGCATCAGGAGCTGGGTGGGGTGGAGCCCCAGCGGTTCGGCGTCCGCCCCGACGACCACCAGCTCGCCGCGGTGCGCCAGGCCGTCCACGGTCGCGGTGATGGCCGCGGAGTTGGCGGCGGTGGCCAGGACCACCTGGGCGCCGCCGAGCGACTGCAGCGCGTCCGCGACGGGCGTGCCGGCGGTGCTGTCGATGTAGTGGTGCGCGCCGAGCTGCTTGGCGAAGTCCGCCTTGTCGGCGCCGCGGGCGATCGCGACCGTCTCGAAGCCCATCGCGGTGGCGAACCGCACACCCAGGTGCCCCAGGCCGCCGAGACCCAGGACGGCGACCAGGTCGCCCGGGCGGGCCGAGCTGCGCCGCAGCCCGTTGTAGGTGGTGACGCCGGCGCAGGCCATCGGGCCCGCGTCGGCCGCGGACAGACCGTCGGGGATCCGCGCCAGCGCGTCGGCCGGCGCGATCACCTGCTCGCCGAACCCTCCGTCGTACGCCCAGCCGGGCACCTTCAGCCGCTCGCACACGATGTAGTCGCCCTGCCGGCAGGCCGTGCAGTGATGGCAGCTGCCGCCGAACCAGCCCACCGTGACCCGGTCTCCGGCCTTCCAGCGGCTGCCCGTGCCCTCGCCGACCTCCTCGATACGTCCGGCGATCTCATGCCCGGGGACCAGGGGAAAGCGGAGGTCCGGCAACGCACCGTTGACGAACATGGCGTCGCTGTGACAGATCCCGCAGGCGTCCACGCCGATCCGGACCTGTCCCGGACCCGGCCGCGGCACCTCCCGCTCGACGATCTCGAAGGGTGCGCCGACGGCACCCGCCTGCGCGACTCGGTAGCTGCTCATCTGGATCTCTCCCGTGTGCGTTCTCCCGCGTCCGTGTGCGTTCTTCCGCGTGCGGTTCGGCTCTGTCACCTGCCGGTTCTGCCCCGTACGGCCACCTGCCGGCTCTGCCCCGTACGGCTGCAACGGCCTCCTGCCACCAGCACACCAGCTCCGGGCCGGTCCCGCGCGTCGAGCGGGACGGCGGCGGGGCGCGGGCGGGACCGCCGTACCCCCGTGGCGCATACCGCCGCCCCCGTCCGGTCGCAACCGTTAACCTGACCGCCGCGCGTGGACCGGCCCGGCCGGGCGGCAGCGACGACCGGACCCGTCCGCCGCACGGTCCGCCACGTACCCGGGAGGGACAGCTCATGCCACTCAAGCGCCCGCACCAGCACCGCGACACCAGCCGCAACCTCTGCGTCAACCCGGTCTTCAGCCGGCAGCCCGTCCACGTCCCCCGGTACGAGCTGCCGGACGACGGCATGGACCCCGACACCGCCTACCAGATCGTCCACGACGAACTCATGCTGGACGGCAACGCCCGGCTCAACCTCGCCACCTTCGTCAGCACCTGGGCCGAACCGCAGGCCCAGCGGCTGATGGCCGAGTGCGCCGAGAAGAACATGATCGACAAGGACGAGTACCCGCAGACCGCCGAGATCGAGGCGCGCTGTGTGCACATGCTCGCCGACCTGTGGCACGCCCCTGACTCCCATACGGCGGTGGGCTGTTCGACCACCGGCTCCAGCGAGGCGGCGATGCTCGCCGGGCTGGCGCTCAAGCGGCGCTGGCAGCACCGCCGGCGCGCCGAGGGGAAGTCCACCGACCGCCCGAACATGGTCATGGGCATCAACGTCCAGATCTGCTGGGAGAAGTTCGCCAACTACTTCGAGGTCGAGCCGCGCTATGTGCCCATGGAGGGTGACCGCTTCATCCTCTCCCCGGAGGAGGCCGTCGAACTCTGCGACGAGAACACCATCGGCGTCGTCGCCGTCCTCGGCTCCACCTTCGACGGCGCCTACGAGCCGGTTGCCGAGATCTCCGCGGCCCTCGACGACCTCCAGGAGCGCACCGGCATCGATGTCCCACTCCACGTCGACGGCGCCTCCGGCGCGATGATCGCGCCCTTCCTCGACCCCGAACTGGTCTGGGACTTCCGGCTTCCGCGGGTCGCCTCCATCAACACCTCCGGCCACAAGTACGGCCTGGTGATGCCCGGCGTCGGCTGGGCCCTGTGGCGGGACGCCGACGCGCTCCCCGAGGACCTGGTCTTCCACGTCAACTACCTCGGCGGTGACATGCCGACCTTCGCGCTGAACTTCTCCCGGCCCGGCGCCCAGGTCATCGCCCAGTACTACAACTTCCTCCGCCTGGGCTTCGAGGGCTACCGCGCCGTCCAGCAGACCAGCCGGGACGTCGCCACCCGCATCTCCGCCGAGATCGCCGCGATGGGCCCGTTCACCCTGCTCACCGACGGCAGCCAACTCCCGGTCTTCGCCTTCCGGATCAGCGACGACGTCACCAACTTCACCGTCTTCGACGTCTCCGCCGCGCTGCGTGAACGAGGCTGGCAGGTACCCGCCTACACCTTCCCCGCCAACCGCACCGACCTGGCGGCGCTGCGGGTCGTCGTCCGCAACGGTTTCGGCCACGACCTCGGCGACCTGTTCCTGGAGGACCTGCGCCGCGTCCTCCCGCGGCTCCAGGCCCAGCAGCGTCCGCACCGCGACGCGGCCGACGCCGGGGGCTTCGCCCACGGCGCGGAGACCAAGCAGGCCGACCGCCCGGCGATCCCGGCGCAGACGGTCCGCGACTGACTGCGGCTGATGGCCACTGACCGTGGCCGGTCCCGCCTGGTCTCCACAAATCGGCGCGACGGGGTCACGCTGGTGGTGAGGGGGTACGCCCCGGCCGGGACCGGCCACAGTGGCGGAGGGAGCTGACGGCCATGGCGACGCTCTCCGAGGAATACCGGCCGGTACGGGTCGAGGCGGAGCTGGACGAGCCGCTGTCCCGCTGGCTCTGGATGGTGAAGTGGCTGCTCCTCGTCCCGCACCAGATCCTGCTGACGCCCCTGGTCATCGCGTTCCTGCTCGGCACCGCGCTGGCCTTCCCGGTGATCTTCTTCACCGGCCGCTACCCCCGGCCGCTGTTCCGCCTCACCACCGGCGTCCTGCGCTGGCTCTGGCGGGTGGCCTTCTACTCCTACGGGGCACTGGCCACCGACCGTTACCCGCCTTTCACTCTCGGTCTTGTGCCCGACTACCCGGCCCGCCTGTACATCGACCGCCCCGAGCACCTGCCCCGCGGCCCCGGCCTGCTGCTCTCCCGGCTGCGTGCCCTTCCGCAGTGGGTGGGGCTGGTGCTCGTCGGCCTGCTGTTCCGGCTCCTGTGGTGGATCGGCGGGCTGTCGGCGGTGCTGGCGCTGGCCATCCTGGTGGTGCTGGTCGTCAGCTCGCCGGCCGCGGTGCTGCTGTGGACGGGGCGCTACCCCCGGCACCAGTTCACCGAGTGGGTCGCCTTCGACCGCTGGGCCGTGCAGGTCCTGGCCTACACCTTCTTCCTCACCGATGCCTGCCCGCCGCTGCGGCCCGAGGCCGCCGGCCGCCGTGCCGGCCGCCTGCGTGCCCGGCTCCGCCACGTCCTGGGCCACCGGCCGCCCCGCGGCCCCACCCCGGCGGTCAGCGCCCGCTGAGCCGCCCGGACACACACGGGTCCTCGTTGCGGTAGCCGAGGCGGGTGTAGAGCCGGTCGGCGGGGACGTTGTCGGCGAGCTGCCACAGCGTGCAGAAGCCGTGGCGGCGGACGGCGTACCGGGTCAGCCACGAGGTCAGGGCCGCTCCGAGACCCTGGCCGCGCTGGTCCGCGTCGGTGGCGACCGACGCCATCAGCGGGGCGCCGCTGTCCCGCAGGCTGCTCAGCGCGCCGCAGGCCACCAGCTCCCCGTCCGCGCCGCGGATCCCGACCCACAGGCTGACGTCCGCGGAGCCGGGCCCCGTCGAATGGGCCGGGCTGTGCTCGTTGAGGAAGGCCAGCAGCTCGTCGTGGTGCGTCTCGTCCAGCGCGACCACCCGCTCCTCCGCCGGATGGACCGGCGGCTCGGCCACCGTCCACCGGAAGATCCACGCGATCGGGTCGAGCACCGCCAGATGCCGGCCGAGCAGTGCCTCGGTGCCCCGCGGGCCGGTGAACTCCCGTACGGTGTCAGGCAGTTGATGCGCAGCACGCAGGACGAGACCGGCCGCGGCGGTCGGCTCGCCGACGCTCCAGACATGGCCGCGCGGCTCGTCGAGCCAGGCCACCGCGCCGTCGCCGGACCAGCTGATCCGGCCGGCCGGGCGCGGTCGCGCGGCGCCGAAACGCAGCAGCGCCGAGCCGCTCTGCAGCTCCAGGCCCTGGGTGAACAGGTCCGTGGTCCGGGGGAGAAGAGTCGTCGCCTGCATCGCTCTCTGGGGGAAGGAATCGCTACGCGAAGGACGGACGGGCAGGATCCGCGCAGGGCACGGCCGTAACCGTCATTCGGTGTCTGGGGGTATGGGATCCCGGCGGCCGCCTCCGCACACGCGAAGCGCCCGGCCGACCGGAACGCCCACTGTCGCACACCGCCCCCGGCCCGGGGCAAATCAGCCCCCGAGGGCCGCTCCCGAGCCGTCGTCGAGCCGCCTCATCACAGGGCTGGAGTCGTCCGCCCACGCCGCTGCGGTCTCGGTCGGTGACGAGGGACACCGAGGTCGGTGCGCAGTGGCCCCAGGATCTCGACGGCCGCCTGGTCCGCTTCCCCGGTTCCCAGGGCCTCGGCACGGAGGCCGGCTACGCCAGGGGCGGCATGGCCCGCCGCTTCCAGAGGTCGCAGCCTCGTTCCGGTTGAGTAGGGGCCGAAATCGGCGGCAGCGGTCGGAGTGATGGTACGTGGGGCCGGGGCCGCCAACGCTTGGGCAGCGGGCGGTAGTTGAGGGCCGGGGCCGCGGGGCGGCGACCCTGAGATGTGGTGCTGGGGCCCCTAGGGGGTCCCCTTAGCGTGCCCCCGAGGCGGGGTGCTTCGGGAGTCGTCCGATGGGGCGATGAATGGCGGTCTCGGCGGCCGGATCCTGGAGATGACCGTTCGGCGGGACACACGGCCCCGCCGGGAAGCAGGGAAGCAGAAGGGACCACCATCATGAATGCCCGGAGCGCGCGCCCCACCGCGGTTCCCGCCGAGGCCCTCCAACACCCGAGCAGCATAAGGGCCTTCCGTGGCCTGAAGCTGTTGATCGGCGGCTACCTCGGCCTCAGCGTGCTCACCCTCGCGGCCATCTACCTGCTCCGTAGCGACACCGCCCTTGTGACGGACGCCGTCTGGGTGCGGGCGAGCATCGTCGTGGTCAGCGCTCTGCTGACGTATGTGTTCGCTGCGCGAGCGGCCCGTGGCTCCCGAGGGGCCTACCGCAGGATGCGGATCGTCGCCACCGTCATGACGGTCGCCATCGCCGTCATCATCGCGATCCCCGGCTCGTTCCCGGCGTGGCTCAAGATAGAACAGGGCGTCTGCGGCCTGGCGCTGCTGGGCGTCATCGTGGTCGCCAACGGCAGCCATCTGCGCGGCCTGTTCGCCGCCAAGTAGACCACCGCGGGCCGGCCCCGGCAGCTGGCCGGCCCACCGCGGCTACCTCTGACCCGGGCGACGGAACAAGGCCGTCCACAGGAACGCCTCCCCGAAGGAGGGCGATTCCGGCGGCTCGTCCCGCATCCGGCGCAGTTCGACCTCCGTCAGGTCGGCGAAGAGGGCGCGCAGCGAGTCCGGGGTGTAGGCGAGGCCACCATGGAGGCCGGGCTCGCGGTAGAAGTCGGCGTCCGGAAGTTCCGAACCCATCGCCCCGACCGCGAAGCAGGTGAGACCGAAGTGGCCGCCGGGGGCCAGGGAACGTTCGAGGAGGGCGAGGTAGCTGATGCGGCGGTGCGGCGGCAGGTGGTGGAAGCATCCGGAGTCGTAGATCAGGTCGTAGGGGCCGCCGGCGAGTCCGCTGTCCGTGGCATGGGCGGGATCGGCGAGGGCGGTGAAGGCGTCGCCGCAGTGGAAGCGGATCGCTGCGCCGGCCCCTGCCCCTGCCTCTGTCCCTGCTCCTGCCTGGCGGGCGCGGTCCTCGGCCCAGGAGACGGCGGCGGGGGAGAGGTCCACGGCGTCCACCTCGAAGCCCAGCGCGGCGAGATGCAGCGCGTTGCGGCCCGGACCGCAGCCCAGGTCCAGGGCGCGGCCCACGGTGATCAGCCCGCGATCGAGATACGAGACGAGGTTCTCGTCCGGTTTGGCCACGAAGAACGGCACCGGCCGGTCGCGGTCCGCGTAGAAGTCGTCCCACCAGCCGGCGGCACCCGCCGTCCAGCGGTCGGCCTCCGGCGCGAACAGGCCGTCCAGCAGCCGCAGTACGTCCTCCACCGTCCGGATGTTCCGTTCCACCTGCATGCCGCCGCCGGACCGCTCCGGCTCCGCGCATCCGTCCACCGCCACCACCCTGACAATCTGTCCTCGATCGAGGCTACGTCGGAGTGCGGCAGGTGCCCAGGCCGGGTCGATCAGCCGCAGTGCACCATCGTCCGGCTGGCGCGCTGCGCCCAGGCCCGCGGACCCCGCCCCTCCGGCCCTACCGGAACTCCTCCCGCTCGCCCCGTCCCCCCTCACCCCCCAGGCACTACCTCCACCGACCCGATGTACTCCTGCGTTTCGGCGTCGGGGAGGCGTACCGCCTGAGCCCAGAAGTAGATGGCGAGACTGAACGCGGCGATGAGGGCGATGTCCCACCACAGCGGAATGGCGTCCGTCGCGCCGCAGGACACCTTCGACGCCGGGCCCGTGCTGCAGAAGCCGCCCTGCCAGGAGATCACGCCCATGCCCAGCAGATACACCGGCAGCCACTGTGCGCTCCGCCAGTCCGGGTGCGGGGTCATGGGATTGAGCTTGAGCAGCGCCGAACCGCCGAGGACCAGATAGCCGAGGACGATCGCCACACCGAGCCGCCACAGGGTGTCCCAACCGGCCCAGTAGATGATGAGGTTGGCGACGATGAAGGCCAGTGGAGCCCAGAAGAGGCCGCCGGGCAGGCGGTACGGCCGCGGCCGGTCCGGGTCCTGTCTCCGCAGGCAGCCGAAGGCGAGCGGGGCACCGGCGTACATCAGCACGCTCGCCGACGTCACAAAGCCGACCAGCTTCTGCCAGGTGGGGAACGGCAGAAAGACGATCAGCCCGACGACGAAGGCGACCAGTAGGCCCAGCCACGGCACACCCCGCCTGGTGGTGCGCTCGAAGACCGCCGGCACATAGCCGTTGCGGGAGAGCCCGTACGAGACCCGGGAGGTGGCCGTCACATAGACCAGGCCGGTGCCGGACGGCGAGATGACGGCGTCGATGTAGAGGAGCGTCGCCAGCCAGCCGAGGCCGATCGACGTGGCAAGGCCGGCGAACGGTCCGGCCTTGCCGCCGAACGACAGATCGGCCCAGCCGCCGTGCGCGAACGCGCTGTGCGGGAGCGCCCCGATGAACACCGCCTGGAGCAGGACGTACACCAGCACACCGATGAGGATCGAGCCGACCACCGCCCGTGGGATGTCCCGCGCCGGGTTGCTGCTCTCACCCGCCAACTGGTCCGCCTGCTCGAAGCCGAGGAGGGCGAAGATGATGCCGCTGGTACTGACCGCCGAGAGGATGCCCTTGGCGCCGAACGGCGAGAAGCCCTGGTAGCCGAAGTTGCCGGGATGGAAGGCGGCGGTCCCCATCACGACGATGGTGAGGACGGGGACGGCCAGCTTCCACCAGGTCGCCACGCTGTTGGTGTGGGCCAGCCACCGGATGCCGAAGAAGTTGACCACGACGAAGAATGCCATGAAGGCGACGGCGAGTCCGTAGCCGGCCGGGGTGAGGTGGTTCTTGCCGGTCTGTACCCAGGGGGCGTGCACGCTGAGGTAGTTCAGGGACGCCATTACCTCGATCGGTGCCACGGTGACCGCCTGGAGCCACGAGAACCAGCCGAAGGACGCGCCGGCCGCGCTGCCGAAGGCGTAGTGCGGGAAGCGCGCGGTGCCACCCGCGACCGGGTACATCGCCCCCAGCTCGGCGTGGACGAACGCCAGGATGATGATGGCGACGGCCCCGATACCCCAGGAGACCAGCGCCGCGGTGCCGGCCGCCTGCGCCGCGAACAACGCCCCGAACAGCCATCCGGATCCGATGATGGACCCCTCGGAGGTCCAGATCAGGCCGATCAGCCCGATGTCTCGTTTCAGGCCGGGATTGCGGGGCGCGGCCGGCGCGGGCGGCTTGTGCATCTCCATGGGCGTGCCCTCGTTCTGCTGCGACGGGTGGCGGCGGGTGCGGCGGTTACGGCGGCTGTGGTGGGTGACGACGAGCCCGCTGGAGCCGCACGGGCGGGCTTACGTGCGCGTACCTTTTGTCCCCATACTTCCGGAATGGCGAGAGGGGACGTGGCACGCCGCGCCGGGAGCGCCGCCGGGGCCGGGCGCCGGAGGGGGCGGCGGCCCGGTCCTACGGGCGGGAGGCCGGGGCGTGGTGCGGCGGCGCCGGTGCCCGGGTCGGGGTCGGGGTCGGGGTGGCGGAGGGGTGGTGATGGAGGGTGTGGGTGCTCGACGGGGCGACCTCCACGCCGGTCTCGTCGGACCCGGCCGTCCAGACGATGCCGGTGACGCTCACGGCCAGCGCGAAGACGAGGCCGATGCCCTCGAACGGGATGCGCCGCACCCCGCCGCGTCCGATGTCTTCGGACGGGATGCTCCGGACTCCACCGCGTCCGATGTTCTCGACGGGGATGCGTCGGATCTCGCCTCGCCCGGTGGCCCCGCCTCGCGTATCCGTCGCCACGCTGGCGCTCCTCCCCGCCGCCGCGCCGCTCCGGCTGCTCCAGCGACTCCGGCTGCTTCAGCGGCTCCACCCGTTGTGCCGCTCGGCTCTTCTTCTTCCCGTCTTCTTCCTGTCCTCCATGTTCCTTTGTGATGTGGGGAGTTGGCCATCACTCATACGAGGGCACCGGGGGCGCGAGTGCACCGGGGGCACCGCGGCCCGGTCCCGTCCTGCCGTACGTCCAGCCCGGTCACCCATGCTGCGCCTCCAGGCGGTCGATGCGGTTCCCCAGTACGACCCCGCGGCCGGCGTACACCCGGTCCAGTTTTTCCCAGGTGACGTGCGCGAACTCCTGTGAGTGGCCGGGGAGTCCGGAGGGATTGTGGACGACGGCATGGTCCGGGGTGACGCCGACGGCCAGGACGAGATGGCCGCCCCGCTGCGGCGGGGTGGGGTCCGCGTCCCGGATGGATGGGTGGACGGAAAGGAGGACGAGTCGGCCGGCGCCGATCAGTGGGGGGATCTCCTCCCGGGGAAGCTCGGAGCGGGACTCGGCGAGCAGACCCCAGCGGCGCTCCACGTAGGCGGCGAACGGGGCGTAGATCAGGCCATGCAGGCCGTCCGCATGACGCACATACGCGCCGGCGTCCACACATTCCGCGGCCAGGTCCATGGCGGTCGGGGCCGAGCTCCGCCAGAAGCCCAGCGCCATCCGCAGACAGGCCATCCCGCACAGGCGCCATGACCACCAGGCGTATTCCTCGGGGCTCTTGGCGCCGTATTCCGGCCAGCGGGGGTCCTCGGCGGCCGACGTGGTCCCGGCGAGCAGCGCGGGAACGAGTTCGGGGGACGCCCACTGGGAGTGGTACGGGACGGGGCGGACGAGGGCGCGGCGGATGGTCATGGTGCACAGTACCGGTGAGAAACCGCGTCGAGATGTCGAGATGTCGAGATCGGGAGGGGGACGACGTGTCCCGAAGCGTGCCGGAGTCCGCGAGTCAGTCCTGTCGGGCGCGGCCGGGCGAGATCGCGGGTCTCATCGGGGAGGTTGTTCGGTCCGGTGTGCGGCTCGGTGCGACGCTGGACGGGCTCACCGACGCGGAGGTGCGGGCCCCGTCCCTGCTTCCCGGTTGGACCCGCGGTCATGTCCTCGCCCATGTGGCGCGCAGTGCGGATGCCTATGTCTGGCTGCTGACCGTAGCGCGCGACGGAGCCGGACCCGGACCGCGGGCCGGGAGCGCGGAGCTCGCGCGGGCGGTGGCGGACGGGGCGGCGCGCCCGGCGGTCGCGCTGGCAGAGGATGTGCGGTCCGCTCTGGCGCGGCTGGTCGAGGACGCCCGCGCGATGCCCGCCGGGGCCTGGGAAACGCTGGTCACCGCGCTGGCCGGCTGGGCGCATCCGGCCTGGTACACGCTCTACCGGTGCTGGCGCGAGCTGGAGACCCACCACGTCGACCTGGGTGCCGGGTACCGTACGGCCGACTGGCCCGCCGGATATGTGGTGTGGGCCCTGGACAGCACCTTGGCCGCGCTGGCCGCCCGGGACTTCCCCCTCGCCCGGGTCGAGGCCGTCGATCTGGGGCGGGCCTGGAGCGTGTCGCGGGCGGCCGGGCCGACGGTCGCCGGGCCCGGTCATGTCCTGTTGGGATGGCTGAGCGGCCGCGCTACCGACGGAGTGGCGGCGGTGCCCGTCGGGCGGTTGCCGGTCCCGCCGGCGTGGCCGTTGCCGCCGGTCCCCGGGTGGGACGGTGCCGGGAAGCCGGGCGCCTGAACGGTACGGGGCGTCACGCCTGGCGCGGCGTCACGCCGGGCGTGGCGGCCCCCAGACCGAGCCGTCATGGGCGAAGTACACCCGGCACGGATCGAACGCGGCGAGCCGGTCGAGCCAGGGGCGGTAGCTCGGGAGCGGCCGGGCCACGCCGTCGAGTGCGGCCTGGCGGGCCAGGTGGTCGGAGGCGTAATGGGAGGCGAAGTCGTGGGCCTGGCCGGCCAGTACCACCGTGCCGTCGGGGCGGCACAGGACCAGTGACTGGTGTCCGTCGGTGTGGCCGGGGGTCGGGACGATCAGGACACCCGGCCAGATCTCGGCCTCGCCGCTGAGTTCCTCGTAGGAGGCGCCCGGGAAGTCGATCAGTTCGTCGATGGTGTAGTCGCCCCGGCGGGCGGTGGCCAGTTCGACGTCCTGCACGAGGACGGGTTTCCCGGCCAGCAGGGGATTTCCGCCGCAGTGGTCGAAGTGCAGATGGCAGTTGACGACGAGGGAGATGTCGTCGACGGACATCCCTGCGGTGGCCAACGCGGCGTGCAGCGACCGGCGTTGAGGACGGTAGTGGGCCTCGGTTTCCGGGTCGGCGGCGCCGATGCCGGTGTCGAAGAGGAGTCGGCCCCGCTCGTGTTCCACCAGGTAGCCGAGTGCCGGCTCCACCCGGGGCTCCGGGCCGCCGGTCTCCGACGCCGGCCGTATGAAGTAGCCCAGGTCGAGCCGGTGCACCGCCATGTGCGCTGAGGTTGTAGGCATCAGGTCGTCCCCACGCACAGCACATCGAGCCGGTGCGCCGTCGGCGCGACGATCTCCAGCTCCGGGCGCCACACGGTGAGGATCTGCGCGGACGGGGTGAACAGCGGGCCGGGCAGCGCGGTGGGGGAGTGCCACTCCCAGCGGCTGATGTGCTGCGGCTCCGCCGCGTACGGCGTGCCCTGACAGCGCGTGACCAGGGACGCCATGGTGATGCGGTTCAGGCCCTCGATATCGTCGTGCAGCATCGCGAAGATCCGGACGTCGTCCTGCTCCGCGTGCAGTCCGGTCTCCTCGTGGAGTTCCCGGGCCGCGGCGGACCGCACGCTCTCGCCGGGATCGACCTTGCCGCCGGGCAGTTCCCAGGTGCCCGCGCGGTGCAGACCGAGCAGGATCCGCCCGTCCGCGTCCAGCACGATGACGCCGACCCCGAACACGGCCTGTGCCGACGGCGGCCGGTCACCGCGCTGCCGGCTCGCCACCGCGTTCGTCCCCATGCCCGTTCCGCTGACCATGCCTGTTCCGCTGACCATGCCGTCCCTTCCCACCTCTTCATCTTCTCGACTCTTCGTCGACTTCGCGGCTCGTCGTCGGTTCTTCGTGGACCCGCCCCGTCTCGGGGGCGGCAACACTTTCCCCCACATTCACCCATGGGGGTGGGCCACATCCATCGTTCCGGCCGAACGCGGACCGCACAACGACCACAATGCGCTCATGACCGAAGACTGGAAGCGACAGATCGACCGGCTCCACGAGGAACTGGTGCGACGCGACGACCCGGCCGAATGGGTCGCGGAGGCGGATGCGGTGGACGCGTCCCGCCGCTACCCGGACCTCGCGCTCCGCGGCCCGGTCTTCGGTCTCGCCGTGCTCGATCCCGCGCATGCCGTACCCCACGGGAAGGTGCCCGAACACGCCTCGCAGTGGCGGGTGTTGAAGCCTGTGACCGACGGTACTCCGCAGGATGCCCGGGACACCCTCAACTCCCATCTCTGGTTCAAGGCCAAGGACGACACCGACGATCCCGCCGTACGGCGCGAACTGCTCGCCGCCGTGGCACGGCTGGAAAGCGAACCGATCGACGACCTGACGGTGTGCGGGGCCCGCTACCGGATCGTCCGCGGCGACGAGTTCGCCCGCAGCGGCCGGGGCGGGCTGGAGCCGCCCCGGCCCACCGACCCCGAGCCGGCCGACCGTGACTGGGATGGCCGAAACGACACCCCTTCACCGGACCGCGACTTCCGCCTCGTCCCCGGCCGGGAGACCAGCCCGATGGCCGCCGCCATGAAGGTGGCGCTCCAGGACTTCGCCTATTCGGGGCCGCGCTTCCCGGCCGCCGTCCGCGAGGACTCCGAGCGGGCGTGCACCACCCACCCGAACGTCGTGCTGCTGCCCGTCGGCTTCGCTGTCGCCGAACGCCGCTCCGGCGGCTGGCAGCCACGGGGAGCGCTGATGCCGACGCCGCACGAGGCGCGGCGGCTGCTCTTCGACGCCATGGTCGAGTTCTGGCCCGAGCTGTACAAGTTCGACGAGGAGGAGCGGAAGCGGTACGCGCGGGCCGCCGAGGAGTTCAAGGCCGCCGGCCGGGCCGACGAGGTGCGGGTGGGCGACCGGAAGTTCCAGATCTGCCGCATCGAGCGGATGATCCGGATGGGCCCCGACGGCCCGGAGCCACCCCGCCCGTCGGACGTGGACGACTACGGCCCGACGAAGATCCACCCGACCATGGACGAGGACGGCACCCTGCACTACGACCGGTGAGCATCCAGCACTACGACCGATGAGCACCCTGTACTACGACCGGTGACCGGCGGCGAGCACCGCCCTGTGCCGGGCCTCGGCCGCGATCGTGGCGGCGGTCTCCTCGGGCGTCTGCCCGGAGCTGTCCAGCCACCACCCCACTCCGCCCAGTTCCTCGCGCATCGCGCGGTAGAAGGGGGCGATGTCGTAGTCGACGCGCTCCCGGGCGGGGCGTGCGGCGTTGCGCTGCCGGCAGACCTCCGGCGGCGGGGCCAGCACGACGAACATCACCGGCCGGGGCAGCAGCAGTTCGGCCATGAAGTCGAGGAGTGCGCGGTCGGCGATGGCGTACTCGATGACCGGGAAGATGTCCTGCTCGGCGAAGTTGTTGGCGAGCGTGCACATGTTGCGGGCGCACAGCAGCAGTTGCCGCCGCGACTCGGCCGCGGGCCGGCCGAGGAAGCCGACCCGCCCCTGGACGACCATGTACGACAGGAAGTCCCCGTTGATGTGCGCCGCCCGTTCGTGGTGCGCGGCCACCAGCGGCGACACCGTCGATTTCCCGGCCCCCGGCATCCCCGAGACGATCAGGCAGCCGGGCGCCGCCACCTGTCCCACCGGCCGGCCGCTGTCCGTCGTCATGCGTCGCTCCCTCCCCTTCGACCACATCATCCCCTCCCCTTCGGCTGCATCATCGCAACGCCGGGGGTCCTTGCGCACGCCATTTCGGCGTCCTGCATGGTGCCACTCACTGCTGGCTTGTTGTCGCCTTCTCAATTACGCCCTGGATTCCGGTAATTGCTGCCAATGGGTGAACGTTGGAATGCGGAACCGTTTCGGCGGGTGATGCTTCCCGGGTGCTGACCAACGCCTGGTGGCGCCGCGCCGCCACTACAACAGCCCTGATCGTCGCGACAGTTCTGCCGACCGGCTCGACCACCGCGATAGCCGCTCCCCATCCGGGCCCCGCGCCCGCGCCCGCCCCCGCGATGCGGCCCGCCGACACCGCATTCGACACCATTCCGCTGCGGCTTCCGGAACCACCGCCCGTGGACGAAGCACGGGACGAACTCGCCGAGCTGCATACCGCGGCACCGCATTCGATGAACGGCTACAGCCGTGCGAAATTCCCGCACTGGATCAAGCAGTACGGGGAATGCGACACCCGTGAGGTCGTCCTCGCCCGCGACGGCGAGAACACCAAGCAGGACGAGAAGTGCCGGGCCATTTCCGGGACGTGGTTCAGCGAATACGACGCCAAGGTCTTCACCCACTCCGGGCAGCTCGACATCGACCACATCGTGCCGCTGGCCAACGCCTGGCGGTCCGGTGCCGACGGGTGGACCACCCCGGAGCGCCGGAAGTTCGCCAACGATCTCGTCCACTCCCAGCTGATCGCGGTGTCGGCCTCCTCCAACCGACAGAAGGGCGACCAGTCCCCGGACCAGTGGGCCCCGCCGCGGCACGCCTACTGGTGCACCTACGCCCGCGCCTGGACCGACGTCAAACACCTCTACCACCTGAACATCACCGGACCGGAAAAGGCGAAACTCACCGAGATGTTGGACACCTGCGAACAGTGACCATCCCCGATCCCGACTCACCACTCACCGACCGGGTCACCGCCGGGCCCGGTGGCGCAATGACGGTTCAGGTCGGCGTCATCACCGGCGACCTGACCGTCACCACCACCGACCGGGGCGACGGCACGGCCCGGGTCGTCATCCAGTACACCGGTGCGGAGGACCGCTACGACCTCGAAGGCGGGCCGGTCCGGATTCCGCCCGGGGGCGTAGCGGTGCTCCACCGGGCCGTGTTGGACGCGGTGCGCACCGGCGGCGCCGCCCAGGTGCCCGGCACTGCGCCGCGTCCCTGAGAGGCGGCCGCCGCGACATCGGCGGCCGCGCCTCGCATCCGGCGACCTCGCACCCGGCACTCTCCACACGGCGATCTCGCACGAGCTCCTGTGCCCCGCGCCATGCGCCCCGCGTCGCGTCAGTCGTGCCTCGACCCGACGGCCTTCTCGTCGGCGTCCGCGAGCCAGAAGTAGAGGGGCGGGAGGAGGAGTTCGACGGCCGACAGGGGGATCTGGAACCAGTGCGGCCAGCCGTGGACGAGGACCGACAGCGCCCGGCCGATCCCGCCCAGCAGGAAGACCGCGCTGAGCAGGCGCACCGCGGCCGACGGGGTCGGCGAGCGGCGGGCGGCCCAGATCCAGGCGAGGCCGTACCCGAGGAAGATCGCGTTGTAGAAGCGCTCCCGGCTGTCGACGGTGGCGTTGGTCGCCTCCTCGCCCGGCACCGAGGCGATGCCGAGTGCGAGGTGGTAGACGCCGATCGCGACACAGGCCACGCCCATGGTCCAGGCGAGCACCTTCAGTGCCTTGGCCTTGCCGGTGCCCGTGCCCGCTTCCGGGTGGGGGTTCGGGTCCATGCGTACCGTCCTCGTCATGGTGTGAAGCGGCGGATGTACCGCTTCTGCCAAGGGGTTTCCACGGCGTGCCGGTCGTAGTGCCGGCGGACGAATTCCACCGCTTGGTCGGCCGGTACGCCGTCGAGCACGGCGAGGCAGGCCAGTGCGGTGCCCGTCCGCCCGCGGCCGCCGCCGCAGGCCAGCTCGACCCGTTCCTCCGCCGCCCGCTCCCATGCCTCGCGGAACACGCGACGGGCCTCGGTGCGGCTGCGTGGCAGACGGAAGTCCGGCCAGGCCAACCAATGGGATTCCCAGGGCACTTGGGGTGGCTTCTTGCCGAGCAGATACACCGCGTAGGAGGGTGTCGGGCCGGCGGGGAGCGGGTGGCGCAGGCCGCGGCCGCGGACCAGGCGACCGGAGGGCAGGCGCAGGACTCCGGGGTCGGTGGCGTTCCAAGTCTCGGTCTCGGTCACACGTTCACCCTAGTTCGCCCGGGGCGAGTTGAGCGGGGGAAGCCGCAAGGAGCGCCTCGCCCCTCGCCCGTGCACTCTTCGCGAGTGGCTGCCCGCGATTCGCCGCCCGCAATCCCCCGTGCGGGCGACCCGGACTGTTCGAGCGGCCGCCGATGGTCGTAAGCCAGGCCCCCCACGGACTGTCCCGGCCAGGGGAACGTGCGTCCAACATCTGCCCCCGGATGCCCCGTTACGGGGACCGGGGTGGGCCGTTTTGTAGGGCACCTGTGCCCATCGTGCGCCTCGGGGGAGAAGGGCGGGTTCGATGTCCGTGAGGGAACGCGGCCCGGTTTCGTTCGAATTTCTCCCCCGTGGACAGTCCGGGCGCGGCACGCGGTTGACACCGCACGCGCGGGCCGCATCACAGGCACGGAGACATGCAGACACGAGGACACGAAGACACGAACGCGAGTCGTTGATCGTGAAGGGGAGTAAGAGGCATGTTGCGAAGAATGATGGGGGATTCCGGGCGGGTGCGGAAGGAGAAACCCGGGTCGGTGACGGACGGGGGAACGGTCGACGGGGAGGTGTTGCAGTACGTCGACCGGACCGGTAGCCGGGAGCGGGCGGCGCGGCAGATCCGGCTGGTGGACATGGCGCGGCGCCTGCCGCAACTGGTGCGGCGTTCGGTCGCGTTGGCCTGGCGCACCGACCGCTGGGCGGCCCTGGGACTGCTGGTCTGTCAGGCCGCCTCGGGTGCGATGCAGGCGCTCGGACTGCTGGCGGTCAGCGGGACCCTCACGGCGCTGCTGACCGGCGGGGACCTCTACGGCCGGCTGCTCGGGGCCTGGCCGTCGGTGGTCCTGCTGGCGGCCGCCGCCGGGGTACGGGCGGCGCTCGGGATCGTGGTGGGCTGGCTGTCGTCGAGGCTGGGGCCGCAGATGTCCCGGGAGGCCGAACTCCGCCTGCTGCAGGCGGTCACCGAGGTCGAGCTGTCGGCCTATGACGCGCCCGGCTTCACCCACCGCAAGGAGGCGGCCGACCGGGGCGCCGAGATCGCGCAGGACCTGGTGGGGGAGGGACAGGATCTGATCGCCTCGCTCGCCTCGCTGGCGGCCGGCGCGGGCGTGCTGACGGCACTGCACCCAGCGCTGCTGCCGCTGCTGATGCTGGCCAGTCTGCCGCAGGCGGTGGCCCAGGTCGGTGCGGCCCGGGTGCGGTACCTGGCGCGGCTGCGGGCCGGCGGCGACTACCGCCTGCTGTCGATCCTGCGCTGGCACGTCTGTGACCGGTACGCCGCCGACCAGGTCCGGGCCGGGACCATGGCCGACTTCCTGGTGGGGCGCTACCGGCAGATCACCGAGCGGATCAACCGCGCCGACCGGCGCGCTGCCGACACCGGCGCCCGGATGTCCGCGGTGGGCGCGGTCTGCGGCGGGCTGGCCTCGGCGGCGGTCTGGTCGGCGGTGGTGTGGCTGCTGGCCACCGGGCGGATGAGCGTCGGGCACGCCGGCACCGCGGTGTTCGCGCTGCAGACGGTCGGCACCGCGCTGCGCGGACTGGTCACCGGGGGCGCCCGCATCATGCGCACCGGGCTGTACATGGACGACTGGTCGGAGTTCCTGGCGGAGGCCGGCGGCTTCCGGATGAGCCGCGGCACCGTCGTCCCGGCGGCCCCGCGCGAGATCCGTGTCCAGGACCTCGTCTTCCGGTACGAGGAGGCGGCCCGGGACGCGCTGCGCGGCGTCTCGTTCACGCTGCGGCGCGGCGAGGTCGTAGCCCTCGTCGGCTACAACGGCAGCGGCAAGACCACTTTGGCCAAGCTGCTGAGCGGGCTGTACCTGCCGACGACCGGAGCGGTCACCTGGGACGGCGTGCCCACCGGCGACCTCGACCCGCACGCCATGTGGTCGCAGGTCGCCCTCGTGCCCCAGGATTACGCGCGCTGGCCGCTGACCGCCCGGGAGAACATCACCCTGGGCCGGCCCACCGAAGGCGGTGACGCCGACATCCATGACGCCTGCGCACGTTCCGGCGCCGACGAGGTGCTCACCGAACTCCGTTCCGGCCTGGACACCGTGCTGGCCCGCGACTGGCTCGGCGGACAGGAGCTCTCCGGCGGTCAGTGGCAGCGGATCGCCCTCACCCGGGCGTTCCACCGGCCGGCCGGGCTGCTCGTCCTGGACGAGCCCACCTCTGCGCTGGACCCGCTCGGCGAGCACCGTATCTTCGCCGGCCTGCGGGAGATCGCGGCAACCCGCGCGGTGGTCCTGATCACCCATCGGCTCACCAACGTGGCGGTGGCCGACCGCATCCTGGTCCTGGACAAGGGGCAGGTCGTCCAGCACGGCACCTTCCCCGAACTCGTCGCGCAGCCGGGGCTGTTCCGGGAACTGTGGGCCTACCAGCACACGCGGGAGGTGCACCGGGCGGCGGAGAATGGCGCGGCTCCCGCGGACGCCGAGAACCCCGCGGCCCCCGAGGACGCCGCGCACCGGCCCGTCATCACGGGCACGGCGGCACTGCTCGTCAACAAACAGGGGCAGTACCTCCTCCACCTCCGGGACGCACACAAGGAGATCTGCAACCCCGGCACCTGGTCCCTGCCGGGCGGCGCCCCGGAGGCAGGCGAGAGCCCCTACGAGGCCATCGCCCGCGAACTGCGCGAGGAGGCCGAGCTGGTGGTGCCCGACCTGGTGCCGTTCGCGCTGCTGCGGTGCTCCGGGCCGGACGGCACCGTGCACGGGCACGTGCAGGTGTTTCTCGGGCACTGGGACGGTGACGCGGCGGCGCTGCCGCTCACCGAGGGCGTGCTGCTGCACTGGTTCGACGCCGGGATGCTGCCCCGGCTGACGATGTGCGACTGGGCGGCGGAGGCCGTCCGCCGGCACCAGGACGAGCGGTGCGAGGCAGCCGAGGGCGCCCGCGGCTGAGCGGGGCGGCGGGCCTGGGCCATCGGTCGGCGGTCCGGGCCCGCCTCCCCGCCCACGTGTCATTTGCGTCATCGCGAACGCTAATTTTCAATAGCTGGCTTTCGGTCAACCTGTGGCCGACGGGCCGTCGGTCTCTTCCCAGTCGCCGCACGTTGCGTCATACGTTTCCTACGCGGTGCGGTCGGCGGGAGAGGCCCGCCGCCGAGAGCTGTCCGTCCACGGAGGAAGCGATGCCACAGGGAACCATCGTGCTGTTCAACAAGAGCGACTGCGTGGGCATCATCGCCGACGAGCGCGGAGAGCGACTGCCGTTCTCCGGGATGGAGACGCAGACCACCGACGTCGGCCAGCAGGTCATCTTCGATGTGCGCGGGGCGAAGGCCACCAATGTGAGGGCCGTGCGCTGAAGGTCCGGTGGCCGTGGACGGCGACACCCCCGGGCCGTCCGCGGTCACCACCGCGCCGGGCGCGGGCCCGCCGGCCGGCCCCGGTGGACGAGCAGGGTCCCGAGCGCGGTCCGGCGGTGCAGCACCGCCCGGCCGGCCCGCTCCGTGGTGATCAGCCCGGCCCCGCGCAGCGCCGCGGCGTGAGTCGAGGCGGTGGCGTTGCTGACGCACAGTCGACGAGCGAGCGCGCCCGTGGTGTGTTCCTCCGCCAGAAGCAGCAGGACCTCCAGACGGGTCCGGCCCAGCACCGCGGCCAGCGCCTCGTCGGTGCCGCCGGCCGGAGGCGGCGGAAGCGGAAGCCCCGGCCCCGCCGGATAGGTCACGTAGAGCGGCCGGCCGGGCGGATCGGCGAGCAGCGGCGGCCCCGTCCAGTGGAACGTGGGGACGAGGACGACGCCGCGGCCCCGTAGCGCGATCTCGCGGTGGGGCGCCGGCGAACTCGTTGATGAATCTATTGACGAACCCGTTGATGAATCCGTCGACTCCCCGCGGTTTCCCGTTAACTCCCAGCAATTTCCGCGGAGTTGGGCGCCTGCGGTGAGTCCGTCGAGCGCGGTGGCCAGGCCGTGTTCGGCGACGGTCAGGGCATGGCGGGCGAACTCCGCATGGTGCAGGTCCTGGACCAGTGGCCAGACGGGCCGCAGCACGGCGTCGAAGGCGGCTCGCTGGGCCCGGCGCAGCAGCCGCCAGGCATCGGTGCCGCCCCGGTGGAGGTCATGGAGCCAGGCCGGAGCCGGTACCGGCTGCCCCGCGTGGACCCGCTCGATCTCGGCGCGGACCAGCTCCGGCCGGGTGGCCCGTACGGACTCCAGGGCCTCGTCGAGGTCGTCGCCGAACTGGTCGAGGAAGCTCGGGGCCTGCAGGCCGGGGACGAGGTCCCCGAAGGGCTGGGTGGCCGGCGGCAGGGCGCGCAGCGTGCGCTGCCGCCAGCGGCCGAAGAGCGGTGCGGCGTCGCGGCGGAACATCATGCTGAGCGCCACGTTCAACTCCTGGAGTGGCGCCGGCCGGGGCGCGAACCGGACCTGGGCGAAGTCGGCGGCCGTGAAGTGGATCCGGATCACCGCTGCCCCCTGTCTCTCCGTCGCCCGCCACCGGTGGCGCCATCCTTTCGGCCAGAGCCTAAAGGATCGCCGCCTTCCGGCCGTGGTGCCAGGGTTGCGGATGAACGGCGGCCGGTGTGGCGGGTGTGACGGCCCTCCACTGTCCCTCGGGGCGGCAAGAGGGCCCCGGCCAAGAGGGCCACGGTCGAGAGGAGTTGACCGTGCGCGGGGGCGCGTGGCAGCAGAGTGGGAGTGAGGGGGAGCGATGTCGTGGAGACCGGCGCAGGAGGGGGAGGGGCGTGCGGGCGCGGGTGTCGGCGGAGGGGTGGACCGGCGGACGGTGGCCAGATCGGCGGTGGCGCTGACGGCCACGACACTGCTCGCGGCCGGCGGCCCGGGCACCGCCCAGGCACGGGAGCGGGCCGAGGCACGGGGGCGGGGTGGCGCGCCGACGCGGGGACGAGCCCTGGTGACGCCGCTTCTGCCGGCACCCGGCGGCCGGTACCCGGTCGGCGTCACCACGCTCTATCTTGTCGATCCGGACCGGCCCGACCCCTGGGAACCCCGCATCCGAGTACGGGAGTTGATGCTCACCGTCTTCTACCCCGCCCGTGTGGTGCGCGGCCACCCGGTCGCCCGGCAGATGACCGGGGCCGCGGCGGCGGTCTTCGGGCAGCTCGACGCCGCCGTGCACCGCCTGCCGGCGAGTGGCGTGAACTGGGCAGCCACCAGGACGCATGCACACACCGACGCGCCCGCGCGGGACGTCCCCGCGCCGGTGCTCCTCTACTCCCCGGGCGGCGGCGACCCGCGCACCCTGGGCACGAGCCTGGCGGAGGACCTGGCCGGGCACGGCGCGGTGGTGGTCGCCCTCGATCATCCCGGCGACACCAGCGAGGTGGCGTTCCCGGTGACGCGGCCGGGGCGGCCGGAGAAGGTCCGGACGACCGTGTTCCGTGGCGATCCGCGGCGCGACGCGGGTGTCTTCCGCACCATGATCGAGACCCGGGTCGCCGACCTCCGGTTCGTCCTCGGGCAGTTGGAGGTGCTGGCGGCCGGCGGCAGTCCGGACGCGGTCGGCCGTGCGCTGCCACCGGGGCTCGGCCGGGCGCTGGATCTGCGGCGGGTGGGTGTCTACGGCCACTCCGCGGGCGGGACCGCCGCGGCCCAGGCGTGCCACGAGGACCGGCGGATCCGCGTGGCGGTCAATATGGAGGGCTATCTCGACCATCCGGGGCCGGAGCCGGGCCGGCCGGGGGAGCTGTTCCCCGTCGCCCGTGACGGAGTGGACCGGCCGTTGCTGCTGCTCGGCAGCGCGGGCTTCGCGGGCAAGGGCGAACGGGAGCGCTCCTGGTCGGTGGTGCGGGCGCGCTCGGGCGGCCGGGTCCGCCAACGGGAGGTCGCCCGGGGCGCGCACTGGGTGTTCACCGACTACGCGGCCATGGCCCCGCAACTGGAGGCCGCCGGGCTGATGGGCGCCGCCGACCGGCGGGCGTTGGTCGGGCCGATTGCCCCGGCCGAATCCCTGCCGCTGGTGCGGAGTTGGGTGCGGTCGTTCTTCGCCCGGCATCTGCCGAGGGGATGACGGCGGGGGCGTCGGCGGGCGGTCACGGGGGTGCCGCCCGCCGACGCGGCCGTGCTGACGGGCCACCGTGCTGTCAGTTCGCTGCGCCTGTGCCGTCCGGCCACAAGTGCCGTCAGGCCACCGCGCCCTCGGTCCACGCCCGGTCGAGGATCGCGTCCACGGTCTCCTCGACGGTCTGCCGCGAGGTGTCCAGCCACAGCCCCAGATCCCTGGGCGTCTCCGAGCGCAGCAGTGCGTCCAGATCCCGCACGCTCCAGTCCGGGCCGTACGCGGTCTTGGGCCGGCCCGCCTCGCGCGCCGCGACCGTCTCCGGGTCGGGCAGCAGGGCGACCACGGCGAGCGGGCGGGTCGCGATGTCGGCGGCCATCTGGGCGAGGTGCTCGCCGAGGAGGATGTCCTGGACCACGACGGTGAACCCGGCCGCGGCGTACTCGTCCGCACAGTGGGCCGTCAGCCGGTGCCGCAACCGCAGCTGGGCTAGGGCGCTTCTGACGGATCTCCGTGGAGGAAGGAGCGGCGCCTGGTGCGTGCGATCGCAAGGCGCCGGGATGTCTTCATAGCGGAGCTATGGGGACATTTCGGCAACGCGGCGAGCGTGCGTGCCAGGCGCCGCGACGCCGCGGAGATCCGTCAGAAGCGCCCTAGGGCTTCGGCCCCCGCGTCCGGGGTCATGCCGACCTGGCCGCGGATGATGTTGCGCCGGAAGCCGTCGCCGCGCAGATGCACCGACCGGGGCAGGCGCTCGGCCAGGGCCTGCGCCACCGTGGACTTGCCGGCGGCCTGGATGCCGGTGATCACCACAACTCCCGGCTCCGACCAGGGGCCTTGAGGGGTGGTCCGGGCGGGGGTGGTCTCGGGGGCGTGGGTGGGCATGGCGCCGATTATGTCCTTCGGCGTCCCGCCGGTCCTCCGAATTTTCCGCCGGTGCGGTGGCGTCGGCGGCGGGAGGCCGGGCGCCGCGGCACCCGGGCCGTCGGGCCGCCGCCGGGCTCCGTATGCTCGCCGTGAGCAGATCCGGAAGGAACCGGAAGGCAGCCGACCACCACCGGAGGGAGGGCGGCCCATGACGGCCCCCTACTACCAGGACCGTTGGATCACCTGCGACCGGGACGCGCTGCGGATCCGCGGCTACTACTTCCCGTGGGGCACCAAGGCCATCCCGTATGCCGCGATCCGCTCGGTGCGCCGGGTGGAGATGGGCGTCCTGACGGGGCAGGGCCGTATCTGGGGCACCGGGCATCCGCGGTACTGGGCGAGTCTGGATCCTCGGCGGATGTCCAAGACCACCGCGCTCGTCCTCGATCTCGGGCGCCGGGTCCGGCCGTTCCTCACCCCCGACGACCCGGAGGCGGTGGCGGCGGTGCTCCGTGCGCGGATGCCGCCGGGCGCGGTGGTGGAGAGCGGCGGCCGGCGGTAGCGAGGAGCGGGCGGTCAGCCGGTGGGGGCGGGTGACGGGCGGGTGAGTTCGCGGCGCAGGCGCAGGAAGGGGCGGGGGCGGTTGAGGGCGAGGACGGCGGTGGTGCGGCCGTCGCGTTCGTAGCGGGCGAGGAAGCTGCGGTCGTCCGGGGAGCCCTCGACGATGCGCGGGACGTCGCCGGGCGCGCGGTGGCCGGCGAACTGGATGCGGACGCCGTACTGGTCGGACCAGAAGTAGGGGAGTGCCCGGTGGGTGCGGACGGTGCGGCCGGCGAGGAGGTTGTGGACGGCGGTGGCGGCCTGTTCGGTGGCGCTGGTCCAGTGCTCGGCGCGGGCGCCGGCCACCTGGGCGACATCGCCGGCGGCCACGATGGCGGGGATCGGGGTGACGCAGCCGGCGTCGCAGCGGACCCCGTCGGCGAGCGGCAGTCCGGAGCCTGCCAGCCAGTCGGTGGCCGGGCGCACGCCGATGCCGGTGACGACGAGGTCGGCGGTGAGCAGGCGGCCGTCGGCGAGTTCCACCGCCGTGACCCGGCCGTCGCCGTCCGCGCGCAGTCCCCGGACGCCGGTGCCGGTGAGCAGGGCGACGCCGTGGTCCCCGTGCAGCCGGGCACACAACTCGGCCATGGTTTCGCCGAGTTGGGGCACGAGGGGCAGGGGCGCCGCCTCGACGACGGTGACCTGGTGGCCGAGGGAAGCGCAGGACGCGGCGACCTCGGCGCCGATGAAGCCGCCGCCGATGACCACGACCCGGGCCGGACCGCGGGCCAGCTCGGCACGGAGGGCGCCGGCGTCGTCGAGGGTGCGCAGGGTGTACGAGCCGGCCGGCGCCGGGCCGGGGAGCCGGCGCGGGGCGGCGCCGGTGGCGAGCACGATGCCGTCGGTGGTCAGGACGCGTCCGGTGTCGAGGTGGACGGCGCGGTGGCGGAGGTCGAGACGGGTGGCGCGGGTGCCCAGCAGCCATTCGGCGTCGAGCCCGGCGATCTCTTCGGCGTCGGTGAGAGCCAGTGGGGCTTCGGCGGCGCTGTCCGCGGTGGCCGGGGCGGTGAGGAACTCCTTGGAGAGCGGCGGGCGGTCGTAGGGGAGGTGCGGCTCCGCGCCGACGAGCGTGAGGCGGCCGTCGTAGCCCTGGGCACGCAGGGCGCGCGCGGCGTACAGCCCGGCCAGCGAGGCTCCGATGACGGTGACCGACTTCATGCCGCGGTCCCTTCCTCGGCCGTGAGATGGACGTAGACCATGCCGTCCTCGACCGTGACGGGGTGGGTGCGCACGGGACGGCGGGCGGGCAGGCAGACCGGCGCTCCGGTGCGGAGATCGAATGAAGCGGCGTGCAGCGGGCATTCGACCAGACACCCCTCCAGCCAGCCGTCCGCGAGTGAGGCGTCCTGGTGGGTGCAGGTGTCGTCGATGGCGTACAGCTCACCGTCGGCGTTGAAGACGGCGATCGGAGGAGCGGTGTCGAGGCGAACGGACTCGCCGGCGGGCAGGTCAGCGAGGTGGCAGACGGGAATCACTGGGCCCCCAACAATTACTCTTCGGTACTATCGAGTTTCGCAATCCGCACGACAGAGCGTTATGCGCAACAGAATCCAGTTGGGGGCCTGGCGCGTCAAGCGGTCTCCGGGAATGCCGGCCCGATCGGGCCGCTGGATGGTGGCAGCGAGCTGGGTGGTGACACGGACCTATGACGAAAACGGCCAAGGCGGAGGCGCACGCGAAGAAGCAGCCGGCAGGCAGGCCGGACGTGAAGCCGCGTCGCACGGTGGCGGGAAAACCGCCCGGAGGCGCGGTGAGCGCGGTGCAGTCGGTGGACCGCGCGGTGACCGTCCTGGAGATCCTCGCCAGACTCGGCGAGGCCGGGGTGACCGAAATCGCCGACGAGCTGGGGGTGCACAAGTCGACCGCGTTCCGGCTGCTGGGCGTGCTGGAGAACCGCGGACTGGTCGCCCAGGAGCAGGAGCGCGGCAAGTACTACCTCGGCGCCGGGGTGTTGCGGCTGGCCGGCGCCGCGGCGGTGCGGCTGGACATCTCGCAGGAGGGCGCGGTGGTCTGCCGGACGCTCGCCGAGGAACTGGGCGAGACGGTCAACATCGCGGTGCTGGAGAGCGACGCCGCGGTCAACATCATGCAGGCCCGCGGGCCGGCGTCGGTCACCGCCCAGAACTGGCTCGGCCGGCGCACGCCGCTGCACGCCACCTCCAGCGGAAAGGCGCTGCTCGCCTACCAGCCGGGGCCGGTCCAGGAGGCCGTGCTGGCACGGAAGTTGCCGCGGCTGACCGAGCGGACCGTGACCTCCCCGGTCGAACTGCGCGGCCAGCTCGCCGAGGTGGTCGAGCGGGGCTTCGCGGTCGCGGTCGAGGAGCTGGAGCTCGGGCTGCGCGCGGTCGCCGCGCCGGTGCGGGCGCACGACGGCTCGGTCATCGGCGCGATCAGCGTCTCCGTGCCCGCCTACCGGCTGGACGAGGAGCGGCTGCCGGAGGTCGTCAAGCGCACCGTCGCCGCCGGTGAGGAACTCTCCCGGCGGATGGGGTACGCCTGTTGACGCGTTCCGGGCGGTCCGGGCGCGGTGCCCGCTGACCGCCGGATGACGGTACTCCGGAGCGGGGCCGGGTCGCGCGACCCGGCCCCGCTGCCGTGTGTGCGGGGGCGTGCGCCGGCCGTGGGCGGCGCCTCCGCGTGCGTAACCGGCCGTTTGCAAACCGCCGGCGCGAACCTCTTGACGCTGCCGATATGCCGTTCCCACTATGTCTCTCATCGCGCAACCAGTCGTGCTCTGCGCAACACTGAGGGGTGGGCATGCCACACGAAGTCCATGCCGTCGTCGCGGCGAAGAAGGGCGCTCCCGTCGGTCCCCAGATGATTGTGGTGCCGGATCCCGGCCCCGGAGAAGTGCTCGTCGACGTCCAGGCCAGCGGGGTCTGCCACACCGATCTGCACTACCGCGAGGGCGCCGTCACCGACGACTTTCCCTTTCTGCTCGGCCATGAGGCGGCCGGGATCGTCGAGGCCGTCGGAGCCGGCGTCACCGACCTCGCGCCCGGCGACTTCGTGGTGCTCGCCTGGCGGGCGCCCTGCGGAGGGTGCCGGTCCTGTCGGCGCGGCCGCCCCTGGTACTGCTTCGACTCCCGCAACGCCGCCCAGCCGATGACCCTGCTCGACGGCACCCCGCTCACCCCCGCCCTCGGCATCGGCGCGTTCGCCGAGAAGACCCTGGTCGCGGCCGGACAGGCCATCAGGGTCGATCCCTCGGCCCGGCCCGAGGCGGCCGGGCTGATCGGCTGCGGGGTGATGGCCGGCTACGGCGCCGCCGTCCACACCGGGGCGGTCGGCAGCGGCGACACCGTCGCCGTCATCGGCTGCGGCGGGGTCGGCTGCGCCGCCGTCGCCGGCGCCTCGATCGCCGGGGCCCGCCGAGTCATCGCCGTCGACATCGACGAACGCAAACTGGACGGCGCCACCCGCTTCGGCGCCACCCACACCGTCAACTCCCGCCGCACCGACCCCGTCGAGGCGGTCCGGGAACTGACCGGCGGCCATGGCGCGGACGTGGTCATCGACGCCGTCGGCCGCCCCGAGACCTACCGCCAGGGCTTCTCCATGCGGGACCTCGCCGGCACCCTCGTCCAGGTCGGGGTGCCCGAACCCGGCATGCGGATCGAGCTGCCGCTGATCGACCTCTTCTCCCGCGGCGGCGCTCTGAAGTCCTCCTGGTACGGCGACTGCCTCCCCAGCCGCGACTTCCCCGTCCTCATCGACCGCTACCTCAGCGGCCGGCTCGACCTCGACGGATTCGTCACCGAGACCATCGGCCTGGACGACGTGGAGGCCGCCTTCGACAAGATGCGGGACGGCCGGGTACTGCGCTCGGTGGTGGTCCTGTGACCGGCCCGCTGCCCGGCCCCGCCGACGCCCGGGTCGTCGTCATCGGAGCCGGCATCGTAGGCTGCTCACTCGCCGACGAACTCACCGCGCGTGGCTGGCGCCAAGTCACCGTCCTCGACCAAGGCCCGCTGCCCGCCCCCGGCGGCTCCACCTCGCACGCCCCCGGCCTGGTCTTCCAGACCAACCCCTCCAAGACCATGACCGAGTTCGCCGCCTACACGGTCCGGAAGTTCGGCTCACTCGACGTCGACGGCGTGCCCTGCTTCCATCCCGTCGGCGGCCTGGAGATCGCCACCACCGAGGCCCGCTGGGCCGACCTCCACCGCAAGGCCGGCCTCGCCGCCTCCTGGGGCGTCCGCGGCGAACTCCTCGACGCCCAGCAGTGCAAGAAGCTCTGGCCGCTGCTCGACGAGACCAGGCTGTACGGCGGGTTCCACACCCCCGACGACGGCCTGGCCCGCGCCGTGCCCGCGTGCCGCGCCCAGATGGCCCGCGCCGAAGGCCGCGGTGCCCGCTTTCTGGGGCGGCACACCGTCACCGGCATCGAGCGGGCGGCCGGCCGCGTCACCGGCGTCGTCACCGACCGGGGCGTCTTCCCCGCCGACCACGTCGTCTCCGCCGCCGGCTTCTGGGGACCGGTGATCGGCAAGATGGCCGGCGTCGACGTGCCGCTGCTCCCCCTGGCCCACCAGTACGCCACCACTGCACCGCTGCCCGAACTAGCCGACGTCAACGACCCCCGTACAGAGGTGAGTCGGCCGATCCTCCGCTTCCAGGACCGCGACCTCTACTTCCGCGAGCACCTCGACACCGCCGGGGGCCGACTGGGCATCGGTTCCTACGCCCACCGCCCCCTGCCTGTCGACCCGTTCACCGTCCCCGCCTACGACGACGCCCCCGTGATGCCCTCCTCCCTGCCGTTCACCGAGGAGGACTTCGCACCCAGCTGGCGCGACAGCGTCGGACTGCTGCCCGCCCTCGGCCGGTCCCGGATCGCCGACGGCTTCAACGGGGTCTTCTCCTTCACCCCCGACGGCATGCCGCTCCTCGGCGAATCCCGCACCCTGCGCGGCTTCTGGCTCGCCGAGGCGGTCTGGGTCACCCACTCCGCCGGCGTCGCCAGGGCCGTCGCCGAGTGGATGACCGACGGCCGGCCCGCCACCGACGTCCATGAATGCGACCTCACCCGCTTCGAGGACGCCCAGCGCTCACCCGCCTACACCGAGGAGCGCGGCGCCCAGAACTTCATCGAGGTCTACGACGTCATCCACCCCCTCCAGCCCATGGAGCGGCCCCGACCGCTGCGCACCAGCCCCTTCTACCCGCGCCAGCAGGAACTCGGCGCGTACTTCCTGGAGGCCGGCGGCTGGGAGCGCCCCCACTGGTACGAGGCCAACGCCCCGCTCGCCGAAGGGCTCCAACTCCCGGAACGTGACGCCTGGTCCGCCCGCTACTGGTCGCCGATCGCCGCCGCCGAGGCCGCCGCCACCCGTGAGCGGGTCGCCCTCTACGACATGACCCCGCTGCGCCGCCTGGAGGTCACCGGACCCGGCGCCCTGGACTTCCTCCAGCGCATGACGACCAATCAGCTCGACAAGAAGCCCGGCGCGGTGACCTACACCCTCCTCCTCGACGAGGCCGGCGGCATCCGCTCCGACCTCACCGTCGCCCGGCTCGCCCCCGACCGCTTCCAGATCGGCGCCAACAGCCCGGCCGACCTCGACTGGCTGCTGCGGCACGCCCCGCAGGACGTCGCCGTCCGGGACATCACCGCCGGCACCTGCTGCATCGGCGTCTGGGGACCGCGCGCCCGGGACCTCGTCCAGCCGCTGACCCGCGACGACTTCTCCCACCAGGCGTTCGGCTACTTCAGGGCCAGGCAGACCTACCTCGGCCACGTCCCCGTCACCGCCCTGCGGCTGAGCTACGTCGGCGAACTCGGCTGGGAGCTCTACACCACCGCCGACCTCGGACTGCGCCTGTGGGACACGCTCTGGGAAGCAGGCCGGGAGCACGGCGCGATCGCCGCCGGCCGCAGCGCCTTCAACAGCCTCCGCCTGGAGAAGGGCTACCGCGCCTGGGGCCAGGACATGACCACCGAGCACAACCCCTACGAGGCCGGCCTCGGCTTCGCCGTCCGCCCCGCCAAGGGCGACTTCCTCGGCCGGACCGCCCTGGAGGGCCTCGGCGAGGAGACCGCCGCCCGCAGGCTCACCTGCCTCACCCTCGACGACCCCGCCGCCAACGTCCTCGGCAGGGAACCCGTCCTTCTCGACGGCGCCCCGGCCGGCCATGTCACCTCCGCCGCCTACGGCTACACCCTCGGCCGGGGCATCGCCTACGCCTGGCTGCCGGCCGCCGCCGCGGTCCCCGGCACCGCCGTCCACATCGAGTACTTCGGGCGGAAGATCGCCGCGACCGTCGCCCGGGAACCGCTCTACGACCCGCAGATGACCCGCATCCGCTGCTAGACCTGGTGGCGAACCCCAGTCCGCCCCCGAAGGAGCGACCGCATGGCCCCCACTTACGACGTCATCGTCCTCGGCCTGGGCGGGATGGGCAGCGCGGCCGCCCACCACCTCGCCGCCCGCGGCGCCCGGGTCCTGGGCCTGGAGAAGTACGGCCCGGTCCACCACCGCGGCTCCAGCCACGGCGGTTCCCGGATCACCCGCCAGTCCTACTTCGAGGACCCCGCCTACGTCCCGCTGCTGCTGCGCTCCTACGAGCTCTACGCGAAGCTGGAGCGCGACACCGGCCGGCAGATCGCCACCCTCTGCGGCGGTGTGATGGTCGGCCGCCCCGACAGCCGCACCGTCCGCGGCAGCCTGGCCTCCGCCCGGCAGTGGGACCTCCCGCACGAGATGCTGGACGCCGCGGAGATCCGCCGCCGCTTCCCGACCCTCACCCCCGCGCCCGACGAGGTCGCCCTCTACGAGGCGCGCGCCGGACTCGTCCGCCCCGAGAGCACCGTCGCCGCCCACGTCCAGCTCGCCACCCGGGACGGCGCCGACCTGCACTTCGAGGAGCCGGTCACCCGCTGGGAGGAGCTGCCCGGCGGCGCCGGGGTCCGCGTCCACACCCACGAGAACGCCTACACCGCCGGCCAGTTGGTGATCTGCCCCGGCGCCTGGGCGCCCCGGCTGCTCACCGACCTCGGCGTCCCGGTCACCATCGAGCGGCACATCATGTACTGGTTCGCCCCCGACGGCGGCACCGCCCCCTTCGTCCCCGAACGCCACCCCATCTACATCTGGGAGGACGCCCGGGGCGTCCAGATCTACGGCTTCCCCGCCATCGACGGCCCCGACGGCGGCGCCAAGGTCGCCTTCTTCCGCAAGGGCACCCCCTGCACCCCGGAAACCATCGACCGCACCGTCCACGACCACGAGGTCCGCGCCATGGCCGACCAGCTCGGCCCGCGCATCCCGACCCTGCCCGGCCGCTTCCTGAAGGCCGCCACCTGCATGTACTCCAACACCCCCGACGAACACTTCGTGATCACCCGCCATCCGGCGCACCCGGAGACCGTCACCGTCGCCTGCGGCTTCTCCGGCCACGGCTTCAAGTTCGTCCCCGTCGTCGGTGAGATCGTCGCCGACCTCGCGCTCACCGGCGGCACCGCGCACCCCATCGACCTGTTCGCCCCGTCCCGCCGCCGCACCGGGGGCAGCCCCGGCCGGCCCGCCGCACCGGTCGCCTGAGGAGAGCAGCCATGACGACCACACCCACCGCCGGGCAACCGACCGCCGCGGCTCCGGCCGGGCCCAGCCTGATCGCCACCCTCCCCGGCCGCGCCTACACCGACCCGGACGGCTTCCGGCGCGAACAGGAGCTGATCTTCGAACGGTTGTGGTTCTGCGCCGTCCGCGGCGCCGACCTCGCCCGGCCGGGCGCCTTCCGCACCGTCCGCGTCGGCCGGGAGAGCGTCCTGATCACCCGCAACCGCGCCGGCGGACTCCGTGCCTTCCTCAACATCTGCCGGCACCGCGGCGCGCAGCTGTGCACCGAGGAGTCCGGCGAGGTCCGCCGCAACCTCCAATGCCCGTACCACGCCTGGACCTACGACCTCGACGGCCGGCTGGTGGCCGCCCCCAACCTCCAGAAGATGCCGGACGTCGACCGCACCGAACGCGGCCTGGTCCCCGTCCCGTTGCGGGAATGGCTCGGCTACGCCTGGGTGTGCCTGGCCGATGACCCGCCGTCCTTCGAGGACACCGTGATCGGCGCGGCGACGGAGCGGCTGGGCGACGCCGCGGCCCTGGACCGCTACCGCACCGAGACCCTGGCTCTGGGCCGGCGCATCGGCTACGACGTCCGGGCCAACTGGAAGCTGATCGTCGAGAACTTCATGGAGTGCTACCACTGCGCCACCATCCACCCCGAACTCACCGACGTCCTACCGGAGTTCGCGGACGGGCTCGCCGCCCAGTACTACGTCGGCCACGGCGCCGTGTTCGCCCCGGAGGCGCAGGGCTTCACGGTGGACGGCAGCGCGGGATTCGGCCGGCTCCCGGGCATCGACGACAGCCAGGACCGGCGCTACTATGCCGTGACCGTCCGCCCCCAGGTGTTCGTCAACCTCGTCCCCGACCACGTCATCCTGCACCGGATGTTCCCGCTCGCCGCCGACCGCACCCTGGTCGAATGCGACTGGCTGTATCTGCCCGAGGTCATCGACTCCGGCGCAGACGTCGGCAAGTCCGTCGAACTGTTCCACCGGGTCAACGTCCAGGACTTCGACGCCTGCGAGCGCACCCAGCCGGCCATGGACTCCCGCGCCTACCGCGACGGCGGCGTCCTGGTGCCCAGCGAGCACCACATCGGCGCCTTCCACGCCTGGGTCACCGCACAGCTGACGGACCCGCGCGGCTGACCCGTTTCCCGGCGGGCGCCCGCGCCGTACGCACGGCCACGACCGGTTCGACTGAGGAGGACGGCCCTTGACCGCACCCGCCGACATCCCACCGGAGGACGACACCGGCTTGGCCGAGTTCGGCTACCGCCCCGAACTCAAGCGCACCCTCGGCACCTTCCACACCTTCGCCGCCGGCATCAGCTACATCTCCATCCTCACCGGCACCTTCCAGCTCTTCTACTTCGGCTATGGGCAGGGCGGCCCGGCCTACTGGTGGTCCTGGCCGATGGTCTTCGCCGGCCAGCTGATGGTCGCCCTCTCCTTCGCCGAACTCGCCGCCCGCCACCCGGTCGCCGGCTCCGTCTACAACTGGGCGAAGAAGCTCGGCAATCCGCACCTCGGCTGGCTGGCCGGCTGGATGATGCTGGTCGCCTCCGTCGTCTCGCTGGCCGCGGTGGCCCTCGCCTACCAGCTGACGCTCCCTCAGATCTCCCGGGTCTTCCAGTTCGTCGGCGACGGCACCGGGACTTACGACACCGCGACCAACGCCGTCCTGCTGGCCACCGCCCTGATCCTCTTCACGACCCTGGTCAACGCCTTCGGTGTAAAGCTGATGGCCCGGATCAACACCGCCGGCGTCTTCGTCGAACTGATCGCCACCGCCGTCCTCATCGTGCTGTTCGCGCTGCACATCGTCCGCGGCCCCGGCGTGCTCCTCCAGACCCACCACACCGGAGCCGGCCAACCCCTCGGCTACCTCGGCGCGTTCCTCACCGCCTCGCTCGCCTCCGCCTACGTCATGTACGGCTTCGACACCGCGGCCTCGCTCGGCGAGGAGTCCCTGGACCCCTCGCGCAACGCCCCGCGCGCCATCCTCCGCGCCCTGATCGCCTCGTTCGTGCTCGGCGGACTGGTCCTGCTGCTCGCCCTGATGAGCGTCGGCAGCCTCGACGGCAAGGGGCTGACCACCGACGGGCTCCAGTACGTCGTCCTGGACGTGCTCGGCGACACCGGCGGCAAGGCGATGCTCTGGTGCGTCCTGATCGCCGTCACGGTCTGCGCGCTGGCCGTGCACACCGCCGCGATCCGGCTCACCTTCGCGATGGCCCGCGACACCAACCTCCCCTTCGCCGCCCGGCTCGCCCGGGTCAGCCCGCGCTTTCGCACCCCGGTCCTGCCCGCGGTGCTCATCGGCGTGCTGTCGCTGGCCGTGCTGCTCCTCAACATCCGCCAGCCGCAGATCTTCTCGGTCGTCACCAGCCTCGGCATCATCCTGATCTACGCGGCGTATCTGCTGGTCACCGCGCCCATGCTGGTCGCCAGACTGCGCGGCAGATGGCGGCCGGCCGGCGGCGGCCGGTTCAGCCTGGGCCGCTGGGGCCTGCCGGTCAACATCGCCGCCGTCCTCTGGGGCGCCGCCATGATCGTCAATCTCGCCTGGCCGCGCGCCGCCGTCTACAACGCCACCGGCCCGCAGCACTGGTATCTGCGCTGGGGCGCGGTGCTCTTCGTCGGCGCCGTCGGGGCCGGCGGCTTCGCCTACTACTGGTGCGTCCAGCGCCACCGCACCGGCATCCTCGCCGACCACGCGGCACGGCCGGCACCGGCTCCGTACCCCGGCATCGGTGAGGGCACCGGCACCGAGGTCAGCGTCCCGGCGGACGGTTGATCCGCCCGGTGCCCGGCGGGCCGGATCGCCCCGCCGGGCCCGTGCGTCCGCGCCTACAACCGTCGGTTGTCCAGCACCGCCACCGCCCGCCGCACCCGCTCGCTCTCCGCCGGGTCCACGTCACCGACCAGCAGACCCGGGGCACCGCCCAACTGCCCGCGCACTGTGCCGTCCGGGCCGATCAGCGCGCTGTGCCCCACCCCGGTCGGCGCCTTGGTGGGCGCCTCCGGATCGGCGTCCTGGTCCGGGGCCGCCTGGCCCACCGCCGCCACCCACACCGTGGCGTCCAGCGCCCGGGCCCGCACCAGCAGGTCCCACTGGTCCCGCTTGCCCGGCCCCGCGCCCCACGACGCGGGCAGCACCGACACCGCCGCACCGGCGTCAGCATGCGCCCGGAACAGCTCCGGGAACCGCAGGTCGT
The DNA here is from genome assembly GCF_051603415.1 of Streptomyces sp. S186. Classification (NCBI taxonomy): domain Bacteria; kingdom Bacillati; phylum Actinomycetota; class Actinomycetes; order Kitasatosporales; family Streptomycetaceae; genus Streptomyces; species Streptomyces sp. S186. The sequence goes on from NZ_CP193932.1 coordinate 7,263,358, forward strand.
AGCAGGTCGCCAGGCCCACCCGGACGCCGTCGACGTCGATCGTCACCACCCGCTCGCCCGGCGCGACGGTGTCCGACTCGCGGAACCCGAAGGCGTCATAGAGGTGGATCTTGTCGTAGGACTCCTCCACCCCGGGCCCGGTGGCCAGCAGCGTGTTGGCCACCCGGCCGTCCGGCGCCGGGGTGAACATCCCCGCCACCACGGTCACTCCGGTCTCCCGGGCCACCGCCCGCACCCCCTCGGCCCACGGTCCGTCCAGCGGCTCGGCCACCGGCCCGAGCGGCGCCCCGAACCGCACCATCGCCGCCTCCGGCAGCACCGCGAGCCGCGCGCCGTCGGCGGCGGCCCGGCGCACCAGGTCCGCGACCAGCGCGAGATTCTCCTTCGGCTCGGTCGACGAGGTCATCTGGCACAGCGCGATCCGCATCGGAGCTCTCCTGTCGTGTCCGGTCCCGCGGGCCGCACGGGAGATCGCGCGGCCCGCCCTGCCTGGACGGTACGCCGTACCGGCCCCGTCCCACAGCTCCCCCTGCGGACACAGGCGGTGCCTCAGGCCCCGGCGGCCCCGGCCGCCTCCCGGTCCGCGCCGGCGATCTCCTCCGGGCGGAGCAGCGCGGCGAGCCGGTCGGCGGGCAACAGCCCCCGTTCCAGGACGAGTTCGGCCACCCCGCGCCCGCTGGCCAGGGCCTCCTTGGCGATCGCGGTCGCCGCGGCGTAGCCGATGTGCGGATTGAGGGCGGTGACCAGGCCGATGGAGTTCTGCACGCTCGCCCGCAGCGCCTCGGTGTTGGCGGTGATGCCGGAGACACAGCGCTCGGCGAGGGTGCGGCAGGCCGCTCCCAGGTGGGTGATGCTCTCCGACAGCGCGTGCAGGATGATCGGCTCGAAGGCGTTCAGCTGGAGCTGCCCGGCCTCCGCGGCCATGGTGATGGTGACGTCGTTGCCGATCACCTCGAAGGCGACCTGGTTGACCACCTCCGGGATCACCGGGTTGACCTTCCCCGGCATGATGCTCGAACCGGCCTGTACCGGCGGCAGGTTGATCTCCGCGAGTCCGGCCCGCGGCCCGGACGACAGCAGCCGCAGGTCGTTGCAGCTCTTGGAGAGCTTGACCGCGATCCGCTTGAGGACACCGGAGAGGTGGACGAACGCCCCGCAGTCCTGGGTGGCCTCCACGAGGTTGGCCGCGGTCACCAGCGGCAGCCCGGTGATCTCCGCGAGATGGCGGCGGGCCGCCTCGGCGTAGCCCCGGGGAGCGTTGAGGCCGGTCCCGATTGCGGTGGCGCCGAGGTTGATCTCGTGGACCAGGGTCACCGCCTCGGCCAGCCGGCTCTGGTCCTCCTCCAGCATCACCGCATACGCCGAGAACTCCTGGCCCAGCGTCATCGGCACCGCGTCCTGGAGCTGGGTGCGGCCCATCTTCAGGACGTCCCGGAACTCCTCGGCCTTGGCGGCGAACGCCTCGCGCAGCACCGTCATCGAGGCCAGCAGCTCCCGCACCGCGATCACGGTGGCGACCTTGACGGCGGTGGGGTAGACGTCGTTGGTGGACTGGCTGAGGTTGACGTGCTCGTTGGGGTGCAGCCGGGCGTAGTCGCCCTTGGTGTGGCCCAGCAGTTCCAGCGCCCGGTTGGCGATCACCTCGTTGGCGTTCATGTTGGTCGACGTCCCGGCGCCGCCCTGGATGACGTCGACGATGAACTGGTCGTGCAGGTGCCCGTCCCGGATCTCCCGGCAGGCGGCGGCGATCGCGTCGGCCTGGTCCGGGGCGAGCAGCCCGAGGTCGGCGTTGGCGCGGGCGGCGGCCTCCTTGACGGCGGCGAGCGCGTCGATCAGGTGCGGGTAGCCGGAGATCGCGGTGCCGGTGATGGGGAAGTTCTCCGCGGCGCGCAGGGTGTGCACGCCCCAGTAGGCGTCGGCGGGTATCTCACGGTCGCCGAGCAGGTCGTGTTCGCGGCGGTGGCCGGACGTCATGACGGGGGTTCCTTCGTGTGGAGCGATGAGGCGAATCGGGGGTGGGGGAGCGGGGCGTCAGGTGGCCGGCGGGGCGATCGCCCGCAGCCGGCCGACTTCCGCGCCGCCGCCCAGGACGGGCGCGGTGGCGAACGGGGCGAGCACCTCGGGGTCGACGCCGCAGCGGGCCAGCGCCGCGGCCGTCACCGGCATCCGGGCCCGGTCCGCGCCGTCGGCGATCTTCACGCCGACCGCCCGGCCGTCCGGCAGGGCCGCGATCTGCACGCCCTCGAAGCCGTCCTTGGCCAGCAGTCCGGGCAGCGCGCGCACCAGCCGGGCGACATCGCGATCGCGGCCGGAGACCATCTCCGGGTGGTTGCGCATGGCGTGCGCGACCCGGCCCTCGTCGGTGTCCGGGGCGGCGGTCGCCAGCCGGGCCGCGGCCCGGGTCAGACCGAGCAGCGAGACCGCGAACAGCGGGGCGCCGCAGCCGTCGACGGTGGCCCGGGCGATGCCCTGGCCGGTCAGTTCCGCCACGGTGGCGGCCAGCTCCCGCTGGAGGGGGTGGCCGGGGTCGAGGTAGGTGTCCAGCCGCCAGCCCCGGGCGCGCGCCGTCACCAGCATGGCGGCGTGCTTGCCCGAGCAGTTCTGGGCGAGCCGGCTGGGTCCCAGACCGCGGCCCAGCCAGGCATGCCGCTCGGTGATCCCGTAGGGCAGGTCCGGGACGTTGCCCAGGTCGTCCTCGGTCAGCCCGCCGCCGTGCAGGATGCGCCGGGCGGTCGCCAGATGCCGCTCGTCGCCGGAGTGGCTGGCCGCGACCAGCGCCAGCGCCGCGTCGTCCAGCGGCGGCAGCCCGGCCCGCAGCAGGCCGACGGCCTGGAGCGGCTTGAGCGCCGAACGGGGGTAGAACGCCGCCTCGGGATCGCCGAGCCGGCACGCCACGGAGCCGTCCGCCGCCAGCACCACGACCGAGCCGTGGTGCACGCCCTCGACCATGCCGCCGCGGACGAGCTCGGCGACCGGCACATGGCCCGGAGTACGGACGACCGGCGGATCGCCCGCGGCGCCCCGGCGCGCGACAGCCACCCGCTCCTCGAACGGCGCGCTCATCCGCGTTCCCCCTCGCCGGTCTCGTGGCCGGTCTCGCCGCTGGTCTCGTCGCCGCTCCCGTCGCCGGTCTCTTCGCCGGCCTTGTCCGCGGCGGGGACGGGCTGCTCCGGCGACCGCACGATCGTCGACAGCGTCGTCTCGACCCGGGCGAGATGGTGCCGCATCGCCTCGGCGGCGTCGTGCTCCGACCGCTCCACCAGAGCCTCCACGATCGCCCGGTGCTCCCGGTTCGCCTGTTCCCGCCGGCCGCCGACGTCGGTCAGGAACGCCGACTGGCGGGCCAGGGCGTCCCGGATCTCCTCGATCACCCGCCGGAAGACCGGGTTACGGGCGGCCTCCGCGACCGCCAGATGAAAGAGCGTGTCCATGGCGACCCAGGCGGTGGTGTCCGTCTCCCGCTCCATCCGCTCCAGGAGGTGTGTCAGGCGGTCGAGGTCCTCCGGCGTACGGCGCGCCGCCGCGTATCCGGCGACCGGGATCTCGACATGGCGGCGGACCTCCAGCAGGTCACTGGCCGCGTAGTCGCCGAAGGTGGGGTCCGCCACCGCGCCGGCCGAGACGACGAAGGTGCCCTTGCCGGTACGGGAGACCGTGAGCCCCATGGTCTGGAGCGCGCGCAGCGCCTCGCGGAGCACGGGCCGGCTGACCTCCAGCCGGCGGCAGAGCTCGGCCTCGGAGGGGAGCTTGTCCCCGACGGCGAAGTCGCCCCGCTCGATGGCCCCGCGCAGATGACTCAGCACGGCCTCCATCGCACTCACCCGACGGGGAACGGGGGCGGCGGATATGCCGCCAGGTGTCTGGCTGTCTGACAGGTTCACCCGGGGATGGTCGGACGGAGACGGGGGAGCTGTCAAGGGAGGACGTGCGTCAGGCCCGGGGTGAGCGCACGAAGCGTCCGCCCGGGTCGCCGACCAGGAGGCCGACGGACAGGCAACCAGCCAACCTCATAAGGGAGTTGACCGGAAGCCGCGGACTTCCGCGCCCGCCGCCGGCACCCCCCGAAAGCTCGAACGGGCGTGGGGGTTAGCATATGAGCACCGCCTAGCTCGATCGAGAGATAAGCCTGTGACTGTCAACGACGACTCGTTCACCAACTGGAAGAACCGCGAGGAGATCGCGGAGTCGATGATCCCGCTCATCGGGAAGCTGCACCGGGAGCGGGATGTCACCGTCCTGGTCCACAGCCGCTCCCTGGTGAACAAGTCGGTGGTCAGCATCCTCAAGACCCACCGCTTCGCCCGGCAGATCGCCGGCGCGGAACTGTCGGTCACCGAGACGCTGCCGTTCCTCCAGGCGCTCACCGCCCTCGACCTCGGCCCCTCCCAGATCGACCTCGGCATGCTCGCCGCGACGTACCGCGCCGACGACCGCGGACTGTCGGTGGCCGACTTCACCGCCGAGGCCGTCGCCGGCGCCACCGGCGCCAACAAGATCGAGTGCCGCGAGGGCCGCGATGTAGTCCTCTACGGCTTCGGCCGCATCGGCCGCCTCGTCGCCCGCCTCCTCATAGAGAAGGCCGGCTCCGGCAACGGCCTGCGGCTGCGCGCCATCGTCGTCCGCGGCGGTGGCGGCCGGGCCGGCGAGGACCTCGTCAAGCGCGCCTCGCTGCTGCGCCGGGACTCCATCCACGGCCAGTTCCAGGGCACCATCACCGTGGACGAGGCGAACAGCACGATCATCGCCAACGGCAACGCCATCAAGGTGATCTACGCCAACGACCCGTCGGAGGTCGACTACACGGCGTACGGCATCAAGGACGCCATCCTCATCGACAACACCGGCAAGTGGCGCGACCGCGAGGGCCTCTCGCAGCACCTCCGCCCCGGTGTCGACAAGGTGGTGCTGACCGCCCCGGGCAAGGGCGACGTCCCCAACATCGTCCACGGCGTCAACCACGACATGATCAAGCCGGACGAGCGGATCCTGTCCTGTGCCTCCTGCACCACCAACGCCATCGTCCCGCCGCTGAAGGCGATGGACGACGAGTACGGCGTGCTGCGCGGTCACGTGGAGACCGTCCACTCGTTCACCAACGACCAGAACCTGCTGGACAATTACCACAAGTCCGACCGCCGCGGCCGCTCCGCGCCGCTCAACATGGTTATCACCGAGACCGGCGCCGCTTCCGCCGTCGCCAAGGCGCTGCCCGACCTTAAGGCGAAGATCACCGGCAGCTCGATCCGCGTCCCGGTCCCGGACGTCTCGATCGCGATCCTCAACCTCCAGCTGGCGCGCGAGACCACCCGCGAGGAGGTTCTCGACCACCTCCGGGAGGTCTCGCTGACCTCGCCGCTCAAGCGCCAGATCGACTTCACCAGCGCCCCCGACGCGGTCTCCAACGACTTCATCGGCTCGCGTCACGCCTCGATCGTCGACGCCGGCGCCACCAAGGTCGACGGCGACAACGCGATCCTCTACCTCTGGTACGACAACGAGTTCGGCTACTCGTGCCAGGTCATCCGCGTCGTCCAGTACGTCTCCGGCGTGGAGTACCCGACGTACCCGGCTCCCGTGGCCTGATACCGGGCTGATATCGGCCCGATTCCGGGCCGATCCAGGCGGCCTGCGCGGACTGCGTTCCGGGCGGGCCGCCTGTGCCGTGACGGGCTGTCCTTGCGCATGCTCGTGGAATGTGCCGAAAAGTGCCTGGCCGGACAGGTGTCCGAACGTGTGAGGATGCCACGGTGAATCATGATCGCCGTCGTGCCACCAACCGTCGCCGGGCTCTCCGGACCGGTGTGGCCACCCTCAGCCTGTTGTCCATACTTCCCGCACTTCCGGCAGCCGCCCAGACGCCCAACTCGCCTGCCCCACAGTCCCGTTCGGCCCGTCCGCCGCTGACCGCGGCCGAGGCGCGCACCGCCGCGTACCTGGAGACCATCCGCCAGGATCCGGCCAGACTGCGCGACTTCTTCCGACAGCTGCCCAAGGGCGGCGATCTGCACAACCACCTCTCCGGCGCGGTCCCGACCGAGTATCTGGTCACCCTCGCCGCCGAGGACGGACTGTGCATCGACGAGAAGACGATGACGGCGGTCGCGCCGCCGTGCGGGCCGGGCAAGCGGCCCGCCGCGGACGCCCGCACCGACCGGGCGTTCCACGACGCGCTGGTGCGGGCCTGGTCCATGGCGGACTTCCCGGCCGGCCAGTCCGGCCACGACCACTTCTTCGACGCGTTCGGCAAGTTCGGCGCGGTGACCTGGCGGCACCGCGGCAAGCTGCTTGCCAAGGTCGCCGACGGCATCGTCGAACAGAACCAGTTCTACCTGGAGACGCTGGTCACCCCTGCCTCGGAGCAGGCCAAGAAGGTCGCCGACGAGATCGGTTGGAACGGTGACTTCGGCCGTATGCACCAGGCACTGGTCGCCGACGGCAAGCTCGACCGCCTGGTCGCCGCCGCCCGCAAGGAAGCCGACGACACGGACGCCGAGTTCCGCCAGGTCTCCCACTGCGGCACCTCCCACCCCGCCCCCGGATGCCGGCTGACGGTGCGGATGAACTCCCAGGTGTCCCGGGGCAGCACCCCCGAGCGGGTCTTCACACAGATGGAACTCGCCCTGCGCCTGGCCGAGCGCGACCCGCGGTTCACCGCGGTCAACCTCGTCCAGCCCGAGGACGGCGAGCGCGCCCTGCGCGACTACTCCCTCCAGATGCGGATGCTCGGCTATCTGCACCGCGTGTATCCGCGGGCCCACATCACCCTGCACGCGGGTGAGTTGTGGCCGGGCCTGGTGAAGCCGGAGGATCTGAAGTTCCACATCAAGGAGGCGGTCGACGTCGCCGGGGCCGAGCGCATCGGCCATGGCGTGGACCTCGTCCACGAGGACGACTGGCGGCGACTGGCCCGGACCATGGCCGCCCGCCAGGTGGCCGTCGAGGTGCCGTTCAGCAGCAACGCCCAGATCCTCGGCGTGAAGGGCGCCGACCATCCCTTCACGACGTACCGGGCCTACGGGGTGCCGATCGTGCTGGCCACCGACGACCCCGGCATCTCCCGCGTCGACATCGCCCACGAGTACCAGTACGCGTCCACCACGTACCACCTCGGCTACGGCGACCTGAAGGACCTGGCCCGCGCCTCCCTGCAGTACTCCTTCCTCCCGGGCCGCAGCCTGTGGCAGGGCAACCCGACCCGGTACGGCTACCACCCGGTCGCCGACTGCCGCGGCCGGCTCCCCGGCAGCGGATCGCCTGGCGCCGCCTGCCGGCGCCTGCTCGCGTCCAGCCCCAAGGCGGCCGTCGAGTGGAAGCAGGAGGCCGCCTTCGCCTCCTTCGAGCGGGACTCCGGCCACGGCCGCTGACCGCCGACCGGCCCGGCGCGCCGGAACTCCGAAAGGTCCCTCTCCCACCGGCGAGAGGGACCTCTCGCGTTCACTCCGCACCGGCCCCCGAACCCTCACCGGAAGCGCCCGCACCCGACGCCCGCGCGCCCGACGCCTCCACGCGGAAGTCCAGCATGTAGAAGACCTTGTCCCAACGGCGTTCACCGATGGCGACGAAGCCGGGGAGGCGGCCGTACTCCCGGAAGCCCAGCGACCGGTACAGCCGCAGGGCGTGCGCGTTGTCGGCGCGGGCGTCGAGGGTGAGGACCTCGATGCCGGCCGCGCGGGCGTCGGCGATCAGCGCGGCGGCCAGCGCCCGGCCGGTGCCCCGGCGGTGGGCGGTGCCGGCCACCGCGAGCTTCTCCAGGTCGGCGTGCGGGCGGCTGGTCGGCCGGGCGTAGCGCAGCCAGTAGCCCAGGCCGATCAGGGTGCGCCCGGTGTACGCGGCCCGCAGCGCGCCGTCGCCGGCCGCGGCGGCGGTCAGCACCCGCTCGACCAGCCCGGCCACCTCGTCCCGCCCCGGCGGATCGACCCAGCCGAGCGGCGCGCCCCGGCCGACCAGGTCGGCGAGTATCCGGTGCACCGACTCGGCGAACTCCGCGGCCAGTCCGGGGTCGGCCAGCACCCCGTGGGCGTCCAGGAGGACGGTCTCCTGGACGCCGTCGGGCTCATTGATCATGAGGTGTCGCATGGGCGGCAGCCTAGATCGTGACCGGCGCGGCGAACAGGGCCGGCGGGTGGCGGTGCCGGACGGTCATCGCGCAGGTAGCGTTCGGACGGCGGTTTTCAGGGAGCTGACGATGCGTCGGACGTCGTCGGGGGTGGTGCGCCAGTTGCTGAAGGCGGCGCGGAGGGCCGGGCGGCCGGCGTGGAAGGTGGGCGTCAGGAAGACCTCGGCGGCGACGGCGTCGGCGAGGGCGGCGAGGCGTTCGGTGGTGGGGGAGTGGGCGAGGGTGAAGCAGACGACGTTCAGACGGACGGGGGCGAGCAGTTCCAGGCCGTCGAGGGCGGCGACCGCCTCGCCCAGGGTGCGGGCGCACTCGACGCAGCGGTCCACGATGTCGCGGTGGCCCTCGCGCCCGTAGGCGCGCAGGGTGAACCACGCGGGCAGGGCGCGCAGTCGGCGGGAGTTCTCCGGGGTGAGATGGACCAGGTCGGGGCTGTCGCCCAGCGGGCCCAGGTAGGCGGCGGCGTTCTGGAACACCCGGGCCTGGAGATCGCGGCGGCGGGTGAACTGGACGGCGCTGTCGTAGGGGACGTTCAGCCACTTGTGCAGATCGACGCAGAGCGAGTCGGCGAGGTCGAGGCCGTCGGTCAGGTGCGCGTGGTGCGGGGAGAGCGCGGCGAAGGCGCCGAACGCGGCGTCGATGTGCAGCCAGCAGTCGTAGCGGTCGCGGAGCGCGGCGAGCGCGCGGAGGTCGTCGAAGTCGACGGTGTTGACGGTGCCGGCGTTGGCCACGATGACACAGGGACCGTCGGCCTCCTGGAGGGCGTGTTCCAGCGCCGCCGGGTCCACCGCCTCACGGCCGGGGAGGGTGGGGACGGTGACCAGCGCGGACCGGCCGAGGCCGAGCATCGACAGGCCCTTGGCCACGCTGGAGTGCGGGGTGCCGGACAGCACCCGCACCGGGCCGAGGGCGGCCACTCCGTCCTCGGCCGGTGAGACGCCGCGCCGTTCGCCCAGCCATTCGCGGGCGATCGCCAGTCCGACCGTGTTGGACAGGGTGGCACCGCTGACCAGCGCGCCTTCGTGGGCGTCGGACAGTCCGAAGAGCGTGCGCAGCCAGCCGACCGTCTCCCGCTCCAGGTGCTGTCCGGTGGCGTCCAGGGACGACATGGAGTTCTGGTCCGCGGCGGCGGTCAGCCAGTCACCCGCGAGGGCCGCCGGGGTGACGCCGCCGGTGACGAAGCCGAGGTAGCGCGGGCCCGCGCTGGCCGAGAGGCCGGGCTGCCAGCGCGTGGCGAAGTCCCGTAGCGCGCCCTGGAGGCCGGTGCCGTGCTCGGGCAGCGGCTGCGGCTCCGGGGCCGGCCGGGCCGGGACGACGGGCGCCTCCGCGAGGCCGTCGAGGAAGGCCGTGGCCCGCTGCCGGGTCGCCTCCAACAGGTCGGGCAGTGCGGCGAGATCGGCGGCGAGCTGGGGGTGCACGGTGCGCTCCGTTCGTCGGTTCGGTGGGGCCTCGGTTCGGGACCGTGGTTCGGGACCTTGATCGAGACGACGCTAACGGGGGGCCGGCCCCCGCTTCCTGGTCCAATTCGGGGAAAGTGGACCGGAATCGGGGATCGGGAGCCGGGGGCTACGCCCGCGCCGCTGCCGCTGCCTCCGTCTCGGCCTCCGCGGCTCGCCGCTCGTCCAGGAACCGGCTGACCAGGGCCGCGAATCCGGCCGGGTCCTCGGCGGGGGCCCCGTGTCCGGCGTCGATTTCGGCGTAACGGGTGTGCGGGATGCCGGCCAGCAGCGCCTGCTGCTGTTCGGCGCTCATGATCCGGTCGTGGGCGCTGGCCAGTACCAGCGTCGGCGCCGCGACCCGGCCGAGCAGCGGCCGCAGGTCCACCGAGAGGTCCACCTCGGTCTGGCGGGCGATGCCGGGCGCCGGCGTCGTGGCCAGCGCCCGCACCAGTTCCTCGTTGGCCGCGGTGTCGGTGCGTTCCCAGTACCGGGGGCCGAACGCCATCAGCGGCAGCATCCGGGCGAAGTTCGCGGTGCCGTGCTCGGCGTCGGCGCGCAGCAGGTCGAGCCAGTAGGTGAATTCGGCCCGCAGCCGGGTGTCGGTGTGGGCCCATCCGGCGTGCAGGACCAGCGAGCGGACCCGTTCGGGGCGGTGGGCGGCGAGGTGGGTGGCGATCGCGGCGCCGAGGGAGTGGCCGACGAGGTGGAAGCGGTCCAGCCCGGCGTGGTCGGCGGCGGCCAGCACCTCGTCGGCGAGGTCCGCGAGGGTGAGCGGGCCGCCGTGGTCGGTGGTGCCGCCGGAGCCGGAGTAGTCGGGTGCGACGACCGTGAAGCGGTCGGCGACCGCTTCGGTCAGCGGCAGCCACTGTTCGCGGGTGGCGCCGGTGCCGTGCACCAGCACCAGTCCCGGGCCGGTCCCGGTGCGGTCGTACTCGACGTCGGCCGTACCAGCGCTGAGCGATACCTGGGTGACGGGCATGGGGACTCCTTCGAGGGGGGAGGGCAGGGCTGTTCAGGCGTGGGTGTGGACGTGGGCGGTGGCCGCCGTGATGCGGGTGAGCGCAGCGCGCAGTGCGGCGTTGAACGCGTCGGGGCGTTCCTGGTGCGGCATATGGCCGGCGCCGGGGATGACGGTGAGTTCGGCACCGGGGGTGAGGGCGGCGCAGGTTCGTGCGACGTCCAGGGGGATCGGGGTGTCCAGCTCGCCGTGGAGGTAGTGGATCGGCACCCGCAGTCCGGGCAGTGTCGGGCGCGGGTCGTAGGCACAGGCGTCCGTCTGGTGTCCGTCGATGTAGACGCCGGAGTCCAGGATCTGACGGACCGTCCAGTCGATCAGCGCGGGCGCGGTGCCCGGCGCGTACCATTCCGGCACCCAGCCCGCGACCGTACCGGCCCGGTCGCGGCGCAGCGCGTCCGCGAGGTCCGCCTGCTCCGCCCGCTTGACCGAAGGCCAGTACGCCGGCCCGTCCACCGAGACCACCCCGCCGATCAACTCGGGCCGCCGTACGCCCAGTTCGGTGGCGAAGGTCGCGCCCACCGACAAGCCGACGACCACCGGCCGGTCCAGCCGCAGCGCCCCGATCAGTGCCACCAGGTCGTTGACGACTCCGGCGGTGGTGTTGCCCCGGACGGGACGCGCCGACCGCCCGCAGCCCCGCCAGTCCGGCGTGACCACCCGGTGGTCCCGGGTGAAGTCGGACAGTTGCGCGCCCCAGGTGCGGCCGCTGGTGCCCCAGCCGTGCAGGAACAGCAGCGCGGGGCCGGTCCCCTCGTCCTCGTAGTAGAGGGTGGTGTCGTTGACGTCCAGGTAGGGCATGGCGGTCTCCTCCGGCCTCGGGGCCCCCTGCGGGCCGCGGTGCGTGATGACCTCAGCCAACCGCGAGCACGCCCGCCGACCAAGGGGCGATCCGCGCCTACACTGATCGCGAACGGTGATCAGTGAACGGTGAGCAGTGTGTGATCACGGTGTGATCACGACGAACGGGGGGCCATGGAGATCCGACAGCTGCGCTACTTCCTCACGGTGGCCGAGGAGCTGCACTTCGGCCGCGCCGCCGAGCGGCTGCACATCGTGCAGTCGGCGGTCAGCCAGCAGCTCCGCCGGCTCGAACGCGAGCTGGGCGCGGAGCTCTTCGCCCGCTCCACCCGCGTCGTCCGCCTCACCGAGGCCGGCGACCGGCTCCTGCCGTACGCCAGGGAGATGCTCGCCCTCCAGGCGCGCGCCCGGGAGGCCATCGACGAACTGCGCGCCGAGCAGGCGGCGGCGGTGCGACTGGGCACCAGCTCCGGACTGGGCGAGCGGCTGGACACCCTGCTCGCCGCGTTCGCCCGGCTCACCGACCAGGCCCAGCTGGAACTCGTCACCGGCACCACCGAGGAGCGCCTGGCGAAGGTGCGCGCCGGCGACCTGGACGCCACCCTGCTGCGCGGCGAACGCACCGACCCCGGGCTGGAGTTCCTGCCGCTGTGGCAGGACGCGCTGATGGCGGCGCTGCCCGCGCGCCACGAACTCGCCGCGCGGGAGACCGTCGAACTGTCCGGGCTCGCCGGGCTCCCGCTGCGCCTCTCCCCGCACTCCCGCAACCCCGCCCTCCACGATCTGGTCATGCACTCGTGCCGGGAGGCCGGCTACGAGCCCGTGTGGGGGCCGGAGTTCACCAACGCCCAGGACACCCTCGCCGCCATCGGCTACGGCAAGCCGTCGTGGACGGTCTTCTATGCCCCGCATGCCGACCAACTCCCCGTCCCGGGCGTGGTGTTCCGCCCGCTGACCCACCCCACGCCCCTCATGCGCACCTACCTCGCGGTACGCCCCGGCCCGCCACGCCCGGCCCTCCGCGCCCTCATCGAGGCGTGCCATGCGGCGGGCGCCGACTGAGCCGAGGTCACAACCGCCAGTCGCGAAGGCGCTCGGCCGCCTGGAACACGGTGGTTCTCCCCGCCCGGACCTCGCGGACGAGGTCGACCAGGGCGCCGTGCGGTGGATCGATGCCCTCGCCGGAGGCGTGCATGTAGGCGACGGCAACCTGACAGGCGTAGAGCGCATTGCGGTGCGGCAGGGGTTGCAGTCGCGCCAGCGTGTCCAGCAGCGCCGCGGCGCGCCAGGCGGCGTCGGGCTCGGCGACACCGGCGCGCGGGATACGGGTCCGGTGCCGGGCGACGGCCGCCGTCAGCGCGGAGTAGTCGGCCACCGACACATCCTCGGGCACGGCCCGCTCCTGGACGTCGAGAAGCCAGGCGACATCGATGTGCAGAATCATCGGGCTGCGCGGACCTCGTTCATGCCGTCGTCCGTCAACGCCACATTCACCGAAGGCATAACGGCAAGGTACCTGATCGGTACCTTGCGGTGCATCGCGGCCCTCTCCGCCGTCCTAGCTCACCCGGGTCCAGGCATAGCGGTGTTCCGGGCGGCCGGTGTCGCCGTATTTGAGGGTGAGGTTGATGTGGCCGGTGCGTTCCAGGTGTTTGAGGTAACGCTGGGCGGTGGAGCGGCTGACACCGGCGCGTTCGGCCACCTGGTGGGCGGAGAGGGGGCGTCCGGCCTCGTCGAGGATGCGGCGGATCAGGTCGACGGTCGCCGCCGAGTGGCCCTTGGGGAGTTCGGTGTGGGGGGAGTCCGGGGTGCGGAGGGCGGCGAAGATCCGGTCGACCTGTTCCTGACCGGCCTCGCCGCGGCCGCCGACGCCCTCGACGGTGCGGCGGAGGGTCGCGTAGGCGTCCAGTTTGGCCCGGAGCCCGGCGAAGCCGAAGGGTTTGACCAGGTATTGGAGTGCTCCGTAGCGCATCGCCGCCTGCACGGTGGTGACGTCGCGGGCCGCGGTCACCATGATCACGTCGGAGTGGTGGCCCGTCTGGCGCATCCGCCGTACCAGGGTCAGGCCCGTCTCGTCCGGCAAGTAGTGGTCGAGCAGCACCAGGTCGATGTGCAGGCGCTCCAGCGTGGCCAGTGCCTGGGCCGCGGTGTGGGCGCGGCCGGCGACCCGGAAGCCGGGCACCTGGGACACATACGCGGAGTTGATCTCGGCGACGTGGAAGTCGTCGTCCACGACGAGGACATCGATCACGGGGAGTCTCCAGTGGCCGTGAGGTGGCATTACGTGGGGCCGGCGCGCAGCGCCGTCATCCGGGGGTGGAGGTCGGGTGACGGGAGGGCGGTCCGGCGCCCGGCGCCGTCTTCTGGGGGTGGAGGCCGGACGCCAGGGCTTCGGGCAGGACGACGGTGAAGAGCGCGCCGCCGCCCGCGCGGGCGGTGACCCGGGCCATTCCGCCGTAGCGCTCGGCCAGCCGGCGCACCAGCGCCAGGCCGATGCCCCGGCCGCGGGAGGCGACGGTGGCGCTCTTGGTGGACCAGCCCTCGGCGAAGATCCGGTCGCGCAGCCCGGGCGGCACGCCGGGCCCGGTGTCGCCGACCCGGACGACCGCGGTGGTGCCCTCGGCGCGCAGCTCCACCTCGACGAACGGTTCGGCGGCGCGGCGTTCGGCGGTGGCGTCCAGCGCGTTGTCGAGGAGGTTGCCCAGGACGGTGACCAGGTCGCGCGGGTCCACCACCGCGTCCGGCAGCAGCGTGGCGTCCGAGACGCGCAGGGAGACGCCGCGCTCAGCGGCGATCGCCGCCTTGCCGACCAGCAGCGCGGAGAGCAGCGGGTCGTGCACCCGCTCGGCGATCTGCTCCGCGGAGGCGCGGTGGGCGCTGGCGACCTCGGCGACGAACTCCACCGCCGTGTCGTAGCGGCCCAGTTCGAGCAGTCCGCGCACGGTGTGCAGCTGGTTGGCGTGCTCGTGGTCCTGGGCGCGCAGCGCGTCCAACAGGCCCTGGGTGCTGTCCAGTTCCCGGCCCAGCAGCTCCAGTTCGGTGCGGTCCCGCAGGGTCACCACCGCGCCCCCGTCCCGGGTCGGGACGCGGTTGGCCACCAGCACCCGGCCGCCGCTGACCGCCAGCAGGTCGCCGCCGGCGACCCGGCCGGCCAGTACGTCGGTGGTGCGGCCCGGCGGCAGGACCTCGTCCAGGTCCCGGCCGGCGGCGTCCGCGCCGAGGCCCAGCAGCCGCTGCGCCTCGTCGTTCACCAGCCGGATCCGGCCCCGCCGGTCGAAGGCCACCACGCCCTCCCGGATGCCGTGCAGCATCGCCTCCCGCTCGGCCAGCAGCGCCGAGATGTCGGCGGTGGCCACGCCGTGCGTACGGCGGCGCAGGCTCCGGGCGACCACCACCGCGGCCAGCACCCCGGCCGCCAGCGCCGCGCCCGCGTACCGCAGCAGTCCCGGGATGGTGCCGAGCAGCAGCCCGTGCACGCTGTCGTAGGCGATACCGACCGAAACCGCGCCGACGATCGTGCCGCCGGCGTCGCGCAGCGGCACCTTCGCGCGGGCCGAGCGGCCCAGCGTGCCGGTGGCGATCTGGCGGACCTCCTGGCCGGCCAGCGTCCGGCTGGGGTCGGTGGAGACGTGGTGGCCGATCTCGGCGGTGCGGGTGTGCGACCAGCGGACCCCGCGGGTGTCCATCACGACGACGTACAGCGCGCCGGTGGCCCGCCGGATCCGTTCCGCGGCGGACTGGACCGGGCCGTGCGGACCCGGGGTGGTTGCCCGCACGTCGCGGGCCAGTTCCGGGTCGGCGGCCGCGGTCTGGGCGATGGCCAGCGCCCGGCGCATCGCCTGGTCGTCCAGGGCGTGGCCGAGCGGGGCCAGGAACAGGCCGGTGGCCAGCACCATCACGCCGGTGGTGATGGCCAGTTGAGCGGTCAGGACCTGCGCGAAGACGCGACGGGGCCAGTGGATCCGCATGCGGTCCCCCCTTGTCTCGGCCGCCCTCGGCACGCCGCGGAATCGAATCTCTCTGTTGATCAGGTGTCAACGCAACGTATGCCGCCGTGGGCCTGTTGCCCAGCCCCCGCCTGACAGTGGCTTGTTCTAGCGTGAGCAAAACGGGCACAACAGGGTTTGCGCGCAGAAAGACGGCTTGCGCCCACAAGGCTGCCGTCGTGGCCCGGCCCACTCCTAGCCTCCCGGTCCATGAACAGCCACACGAGCCCCGCCATCGAGCTACGGGGAGCGAGCAAGACCTTCCGCACCCCCTCGGGAGGTCTGCACACCGCCGTCCGGGACCTGGACCTGACCGTCGGCCGCGGCGAGTTCG
This sequence comes from Streptomyces sp. S186, assembly GCF_051603415.1. NCBI lineage: Bacteria > Bacillati > Actinomycetota > Actinomycetes > Kitasatosporales > Streptomycetaceae > Streptomyces > Streptomyces sp. S186. Next base: position 7,279,046 of record NZ_CP193932.1, read on the forward strand.
TCGCCGTGGTCGGGCCCACCGGATGCGGTAAGTCCACGACCCTGACGCTGGTCAGCGGCCTGGAGGAGCCCACCGAGGGCGAGGTGCTGGTGGCCGGCGAGCCGGTCCGCGGCATCGGCGACAAGGTCGGCTTCGTCTTCCAGCAGGACGCCGTCTTCCCGTGGCGCACCGTGCTCTCCAACGTCATGGCCGGCCCCCGCTTCCGCGGCGTCGCCAAGACCGAGGCCAGAGAACGGGCCCGCGAGTGGCTCGCCCGGGTCGGCCTCGGCGCCTTCGAGGACCGCTACCCGCACCAGCTCTCCGGTGGCCAGCGCAAGCGCGTCGCGCTCGCCGCGACCTTCGTCAACGACCCCGAGATCCTGCTGATGGACGAGCCGTTCTCCGCGCTCGACGTGCAGACCCGGGCCCTGATGTCGGACGAGCTGCTCGACCTGTGGTCCGGCACCGGCGCCTCCGTCGTCTTCGTCACCCACGACCTGGAGGAGTCGATCGCCCTGGCCGACAAGGTCGTGGTGATGACCGCCGGCCCCGCCACCGTCAAGGAAGTCTTCACCATCGACCTGCCGCGGCCCCGCCGGGTCGAGGCGGTGCGGCTGGAGCCGCGCTTCGTCGAGATCTACCGGGAGATCTGGTCCTCGCTCGGCGAAGAGGTCCGCATCACCCGCGAAAGGGGTGCCGCCCATGTCGCCTGAGACCGTCACCGCACCGGCCGCCGCCAGGGCTGGCCTCGCAGGCGGGCGCAGCCAGGCCCGCGCCCGCGCCGCCCGCAACCACCGGCTCCTGGTCCACGGCACCCGGGTCGCCCTCCTGGTCGGACTGCTCGGCCTGTGGGAGTGGCTGGCCCGCGCCGCTGTCATCGACCCGTTCTACTTCTCCATGCCCTCGAAGGTCTGGGACCAGATCACCCAGTGGGCGGTCAACGGCACCCCGCAGGGCCCCCTGTGGCAGCAGGTCTGGTACACGCTCTACGAGGCGCTGCTCGGCTGGGTCCTGGGCGTCATCGGGGGTGTCGTGCTGGGCATCGCGCTCGGCCGGATCCGCTTCCTGGCCGATGTGCTGGGCCCGTTCATCAAGGTCCTCAACGCGCTGCCGCGGATCGTGCTGGCCCCCATCTTCCTCATCTGGTTCGGCCTCGGACCGGCCTCCAAGGTGGCCTCCGCCGTCGTCCTGGTCTTCTTCCCGGTCTTCTTCAACGCCTTCCAGGGCGCCCGCGAGGTCGACCGCAACCTGGTGGCCAACTCCCGCATCCTGGGCGCCAGTAACCGCCAGGTCACCTTCCAGGTCGTCATCCCCGCCGCCACCTCGTGGATCTTCACCAGCCTGCACGTCAGCTTCGGCTTCGCGCTGATCGGCGCCATCGTCGGCGAGTACATCGGCGCGACCAAGGGCCTGGGCCTGCTGGTCTCGGCCTCCCAGGGCACCTTCAACGCTCCCGGCGTCTACGCGGCCATGGTCATCCTCGCCGCCATCGCCCTGCTCGCCGAGGGGCTGTTGGCCTTCCTGGAGAAGCGGCTCTTCCGCTGGAAGCCGGCCGACGCCGGCGACGGCCGCTGACCCGCTGCCCGGCTCGCCCCACCCGCTTCCACACCGCCCACCTCACAAGGACGTGACCATGCGCACCCCGCTCAAGATCTCGGCCGCGGTCGCCGCCACCGCGCTCGCCCTCACCGGCCTCACCGCCTGCGGCGGCCCCTCCGCCGGCCCGTCCGCGGACGCCGACGACGGCCGGCTCCAGATCATGGTGGGCGGCCTGGACAAGCTCATCTACCTGCCGGCCCGACTCACCGAGCAGCTCGGCTACTTCAAGGCCGAGGGCCTCCACGTCACCCTGCTCACCGAGCCCGCCGGCGTCCAGGCCACCACCTCCCTGCTCTCCGGCGACGTCCAGGGCGTCGTCGGCTTCTACGACCACACCCTCGACCTCCAGGCCAAGAACAAGCAGGTCGAGTCGGTGGTGCAACTCGCCCACGCGCCCGGCGAGGTGGAGGTGGTCGCCAACAAGGCCGCCTCGGAGATCACCTCCGCCAAGGACTTCAAGGGCAAGAAGCTGGGCGTCACGGGCCTGGGCTCGTCCACCGACTTCCTCACCAAGTACCTGGCGGTCAAGAACGGCGTGCAGCCCGAGGAGATCACCCCGGTCGCGGTCGGCGCCGGCCAGACCTTCCTCTCCGCCATGCAGCAGGGCTCGATCCAGGCCGGAATGACGACCGACCCGACCGTCGCCCAGGTCGTCGACAAGAACATCGGCAAGGTGCTCGTCGACATGCGCACCCCCGAGGGCTCCAAGCAGGCGCTCGGCGGCCCCTACCCGTCGTCCAGCCTCTACATGAGCACCGACTGGGTCAACAGCCACAAGGACACCGTCCACAAGCTCGCCCACGCCTTCGTCCGGACCCTCAAGTGGATGTCCACCCACACCGCCGAGGAGATCGCCGCGAAGATGCCCTCGGACTACGCGCAGGGCGGCAAGGAGCTGTACGTCAAGGCCATCAAGGACACCCTGCCGATGTTCACCAAGGACGGGGTGATGCCGGCCGACGGCCCCGCCACCGTGGAGCGGGTCCTCAAGGCGTTCAATCCCAACCTCAAGAACGCCACGATCGATCTGAAGAAGACCTACACCACGGAGTTCGTGAAGAAGTGACGGGGCGTCAGGGAGTGTTGAAGGTGTGAGGCCGGCCCGCCGGGATCAGGTGCGGAAGCCCATGTGCACATGGTCGTGGTGGGTGGCGTCCGAGAAGAACTGGTCGGCCGTTCCGCCCGAGAGCAGGAACGGCCCGCCGACGTTGTAGGAACCGGCGGCGGCCGCCGCGCGCATCACCGACTCCACCAGCTGCCGCGGCGTCGCCGGATCGACCACCGGATGCCCGTCGATCCGCCAGACGTCGACCGCCCGCCCGAGCGGATGATCACTGGGCCGGTCGGTCCCGAACACCTTCAGCGGATGCCCGGACCGCACCACGCTCACCGCCAGCCGGTGCTTCCGCGCCAGTTCCAACAGCGCCTCCAGCACACTGGTGTGCACCGCACCGCTGCGTACGTCCGCGGCCGCCGCCGGCGGCAGCTCGATCGCCGGGCCCGCGGCCAGCACCCGCCGCGCCGCCTCGCCCGGCGCCGCCGCCGGGGCCCCGGGCGCCGCCGGGTGCAGCGCCGTCACCGTCCACCGCGGGCTCGCCCGGCGCAGCCGGACGTCCACCGTCGTCCCGCCCGCCAGCACCGTGCCGTCGGCCCGCCGCACCCACTGCCGGCACACCACCAGCACGCTCGCCGCATCCGCCAGGATGCCCCCGTACTGCGCGTCCACCACCTCCAGCACCGCCTCGGTGCCGCCGGGCCGGAGCGCGCCCGCCTGGTCGACGAGCGTCGGCGGCAGCCCCAGCGCCCCGACCCGCGCCATCGCCGCGTCCCGCTCGCCGGTGGGCCACGCCCCGATCGCCCGGACCAGCTCCACGGCCCGCGTCTTCACCTCGGGCCGCACCTCGCCCGGACTCGGCCGCCAGGGCCCGACCGTGGGCAGTTGCCGGGCCGTCTCCGACGCGCTCGGCCGGGCCGACGACGGTGCCTTCGCCGGCTCCCCGCCGGCACACCCGGCGACGCCCAACAGGGCCGCGGGCGCCGCCTTGAGGAGCGCCCGCCGCCGGGGCCGTCCGTCGGTCCGCACCCGCTGTGTCCCATCCGCGCCCTCACGAAGCAGACTCATACGAAGTTGACCTCCCCCCGCACCAGCAGCGGATCCTCCACCAGCTGCCACAGCGGCACGGCGTAGTTGCCCAGGCCGTACCGGCCGCCGAAGTGCAGGCCGAGCACGCGGTGGTCGATGAGGTCGATGACCGGGGAGCCGCTGTTGCCCCCCAGGGTCGAGCAGTCGTGGCGCATCACATTCCCTTCCGCCTCCAGGCCCGTGGTCGTGCCCGGCTGGAGGCGCTTGACGTTGTAGACGTCCATGAAGATCCGGCGCATGGACTCGGGTTCGTTGCGGCGGCCGTCCCAGGTCGGATAGCCGACGCAGTAGACGGGGCGGCCCGGCAGGTCCGCGGGCGCGTCCGCGGCGACCGCCAGGGGAGTGGGCAGCGTGCTGCCGCCGAGGTACGGGGCGATCCGCAGCAGGGCCAGATCGGCGTCCTCGTGGATGCCCAGGACCCCGGTGACCTCGTAGGAAGGGCCGCCGTCGGCGGGCTCCGGGCCGGTGTCGTACTCCTCGCCCATGTCCAGCGCGGCGCCCAGCCCCTGCTGGAACACCCAGCCCTCGCCGGCGCTGCGGGCGAACTCCACCGCCACATGCCGGTTGGTCATCACCGTCTCCGGACCGACCAGGAAGCCCGTCCCCAGCCAGTCCAGGCTGAGGTGGCCGGAGACCTCCACCCGGCCGACCCGGGCCAGCGACTCCCGGATCGCCGCCCGGTGGGCGTCCAGCACCGCCCAGTCGCCCTGCTGCGCGGGGAAGTCGTGATGCCGGACGAGGATGGCCGGGCGCCCCTCCAGCAGGACGATCGCCTCCATCCCGAAGGACTCGTCGTCGCTGATCTCGTCCGCCCGGCCCTCGGCGAGCTTCTCCAGACCGCTGGCGCCGGCCGACAGCACCCGGGTGCGCTCCTGCCGGGCGTACTGCGAGATCTGCCCGGCCGGCTGTTCCTCGGCGGGCAGCTCGACGGCGGATTCGGGCTCCTCCCAGGACAGTTGGCCCCGCACCCGCGCCGCCACCGCGCGCAGATCGGAGAAGACCCGCTCGGGCCCGGTCGCCACCGGGGATCGGCTCCGCTTTTCCATCTCGTCCTCCTCGGTCGGGTCGGCCGGGCCGCGGCGCCGGTCGGCCGGGCTCAGCCCCGTCCGTCGCCCTGCGCCGCGACGATCTCGGCGTGGACGTCCGGGGCATGGGTCTCCAGGTGGCGCAGCACGCTGGTCATCTGGGTGCCGACGTTGACGAACGCGGTCGTCCGCCCCTGGAACAGCACGTTCTCCACCCGCCGGGCCCCCCGGTGCAGCGCCACCACCCGCCAGTCGTCGGTCAGGACGGGGGAGCCGGAGGAGCCGCCGCGGGTGTCGGTGAAGTAGCGGACGTCCTGCTCGTCCGCCTCGTAGACGAGGTTGTTGCGCAGCGCCACCCGCTTCGACCGGCCGCCGGGGTGCTGGATGATGTTGACCGCCACGTAGTCGCCGCCGGCGACCACCAGCGGATGCCGGGCCAGCTTCAGCACCGGGCGGCCGGGCGGGGCGGACAGCCGCAGCACCGCGTAGTCCAGTTCCGGGTCGGCGGCGGCGAGTTCGGCCACCTCGGCCTCCTCGGCGGCGGAGTCGTCGAGGTCGCCGGCGTCGCTGTCGTAGCCGAAGCGGGCGCGGGTGTGCCGGGCCTGGAGCTGCAGGTCCTCGGGGGCGGCCAGGGGGCGTTCGGCGCCGGTTCCGGTACGGGCGTTGACCACATGGTGGTTGGTCATCAGCAGGGCGGGGCCGATCAGCCAGCCGGTGCCGGCGTGCGGGAAGCCGTTGGGCTGCAGCGGCGCGCCGTCCTGGTACGGCGGCACCTTCAGCCGGGCGACCGCGGTGCCGGCCAGGTCGCCGCCGCGCAGAAAGCCGATCGGGACGGTGTCGTCGCGGTGGACGATCTGCTCCTTGAGCTCGGGCGCCGGGCGGTCGGCCAGGACGTCGGGTTCGCCGCCGGCGCGCCGGGCCACCTCGTCCAGGGCGTGCTGGAGGACCTTCAGCGGCCCGGCCTCGGTGGTCTGCGCCACCGCGTTGCGCAGCCAGATCTCCAGCGGGACCGAGCCGTCCACCAGCCGTTCCACGGTGTTCATCCGGGTCAGGTCGGAGCGGAGTTGGTGGATCGGGGCGGCCAGCATCGGCAGGGTGCCGTGGTACTTGGGCATGATGCCGTCGAACAGCAGCGGGCGGACGGTGGGGTCGGCCAGCCCGCACTCCAGCGCGGCGTCCAGCAGCCGGCCGATCTCGTCCTGGGAGAGGTAGGCGGTCATCGGCGCTCCGGCCCGGGCGGGCCGCTCCCTTCGTCCGGCCCCCGGTGCCCGCCCCGCGGTGTCGTACGGGCATGGGTCCCGACGCCCATCGCCGCGGCCACTCCTGCCGTGATCTCACCGCTGTGGTCGGGGACGGCCAGCAGGCGGTGGGCGAGCGTGTCGAGGGTGCCGCGGTCGCGCGCCTGGCGCAGGATGCCGGCGATGCCGGTGGGGTGGGCGGCGGGGCTCGCGGCGGGCGCCGGGACCCGGCGGGCACGGCTCACGGCACCGGCTCCGGTCCCGTCGCCGGCCCCGCCCCCGGTTTCTTCGAGGCGTGCCGGTGCCGGCGGGCCCGAGGGCACGGCGGTCAACGGCGCCGACGGCGGGCCCGGAGGCATGGCGGCGCGGGCCGGCGGCGGGGCCGGGGCGGGCTCCGGCTCCGGCGGGCCCGGCATCACCGCCGCGGCCCACGCCGGCCGCCCGGTCGGCCGCGCGGCCTCGTCCAGGATCCCCAGCACCGCACTGAGCAGCGCCGGTTGCCGGCGGGTCGCCCGGCGCATCGCCGCCCCCAGGGTGTCCAGCGTCGCGTCGTCCGTCGGCAGCCCGACCACGTCGAGGGCGTGCGCCAGTGCCCCGGGGTCCTGACCGTAGATCTGCGCGGCGACCGCGCGCACCAGCACCGGCTGGTCGGCCAGCACCTCGTCCGGCAACTCCCGCAGCTGGGTGGAGAGTTGGCGGCTCGCCTGGGCGCCGGAGAACGCGGTGCCGCCGGTGGCGGGCAGCCGCGCCCGGGCCAGTCGTGCGCCCATCGCCTCCAGGTCCTGCCCGAGGCCGACCGCGACGTCCTCCGCCACCCGCAACTGCCGGTCGGCGTCCGGCAGATCGCCGGCCTCCTCGGCCAGCCGGGCGCCCAGCAGCAGCAGCTCCAGCCGCCGCTCCGGGCAACCGGCCCGCTCCGTCTGCCCGATGGCCTCCGCCGCGGCCTTCCGGGCCTCGTCGCGCCGCCCGAGCCGGTTCAGGGCCTGCGCGCACAGGGCGTGCAGCGGGCTGCACGGCGTCCACGGCCGCCGCTTCCCCAGCCGGGACAGGGCCGCCTCGGCGAACCCCTGGGCCAGCAGGCCCTCCGCCTCGCGGGCCGCGATCCGCTCCCAGTCCTCCTGGTCGGCGCCGGCCGTCACCCGGTGCGGCGCGTTGCCGCCGAGCCGCGCCGTCAGCAGTCCGGCGGCCCGCGGCGGCACGTCCTGCTGGGCGTCGGTCAGGAAGCGCTCGACGCCGGGCAGCCAGCGCTCCTCCACCGCCCGCGGGTCCTCGTCCAGCCGCAGCCGGTGGTAGATCTCCTCGGCACGTGCCGCGACCCCCTCGCGCGCCGCGTAGTAGGCCACCGCCCGCCGCTCGATCCGGCGCATCACCTCGGTATGGTCCCCGCCGGGCAGCCGCAGCATGATCGTGCGGACGTCGGGCCGGTAGCGCACCGTCTCCGGCCCGATCGGCTCCATCATGTCCAGCCGGCTCAGCTCGTCGAACAGCCGGTGTGCCGCCCGCTCGTCGGCCACCTCCACACCGCACGGCCCGGCCAGCACCTCCCGGACGATCCCGGGTGTGATCACCCGCAGCGCCAGCCCGGGATGGGCCAGCCGCCGCACGTCCTCGTCGGCGATGTGGCTGAGGATCCGGTCGTAGAGGATGCCCTGCACCAGCATCTCGTCGACCCGGCGGAAGACCTCCCGGCGGCGCTCGGGCAGCTCGCGGATCAGCTCGCCGGTCCGCTCGGCCTCGCCGCCGGCGAGCGCCGCGGCCCGGGCGGCCAGCCGCAGGCTGAGCGGATGCCCGCCGACCCGCTCGGCCAGCGCCCCGGCCACCTCGGGGTCGTCGACACCCAGTGAGCGCAGCATCGCCACGGCGGCCGGCCGGTCCAGCTCCCGCAGCTCGATCTCGTTCAGCGTCGCCGTGTAGGACGGATGGCCGACCGGCGCCCGTCCGGCGACCAGCATCCGGAAGTGCGGGTAGACGCTCTGCAACGCGGTGACGATCGCCCACATGCGGCCCAGCACGGGGGAGCCGTGGTACTGCGCCTCCTCGAAGGTGTCGACGGCCAGCACGAACGGCGCACCCGGCCGGCCGGCCGCGGCCACCGCGCGCCCCAGGACCTCCGCGACCTGCCGGACGAGCCCGGTCTCCCGCGCGGTGGCCACCCGTTGGAACTCCTCCGACGATTCGCTGCCCAGCACCCGGGTGGTGGCCAGCTGGTGCAGCTGGGTGACCCGTTCCTGCTCCTCGCGTTGGGTGGCGGCGGCCCGCTGGCACTCGTCCGCCAGCGCCGCCAGCTCGGTGCCGAACTCCGGGTACTGCACGCTCAGTTGGCGTGCCATCTCGGCGATCAGAGTGACCGGCTCCCGGATGGAGAGGGTGGGCCGCCCGAAGTCGATGTACGCGAACGGGAACGCGGCCACGCTGCGGTCGGCCGACTCGGCCAGGCCGTCCAGCAGGAACTTGGCCATCAGCGTGCTCTTGCCCATGCCGCCCGGCCCGTGGATGACCAGCGGCGCCACGAAGGCCGGAGGGGCGCCGGAGCCGGCCGGCGCGGAGTCCCGGCCGGCACCGGAACCGCAGACATAGGCGCGCAGCCGGTCCAACTCCTCGGCGCGGCCCTGGAACTGCGTCGCGGCCAGGTGCCGGAGCGGCTCCAGCAATCTGGCGCGGGCCAGCGCGGTCCGGAGTTCGGCCGGGTCCGGCAGACCGCCGACGCCGGGGATCTCGGAGAGCCACAGCACCGCCTGGAGCGTGTCGCCCAGTTCCTCGGCCGACCAGCGGGCCCGGCGGTCCGCCGCCCCGGGCAGACTGCCCTGGAGAAGGGCCAGGCAGAGGGCCTCCGGTCCGCCGGGTTCGGCGGGGAACTGCGCCCGGTTGGCCTCCAGGGCCACCCGGGCGGCCTCGGGCCCGGCCAGACCGCGCAGCGCGGCCTCCCGGGCCTCGGGCCTGAGCACCCAGCGGGCCGCACCGTCGTGCCCCAGGGTGGTGCAGTCGTCGAGCAGCGCGAGGACCGCGCCGCCGGTCGGCCGGTCCTCGCCGGGCAGCTTCAGGGTCCGCGGGTCGAAGCCGGAGAGCAGGCAGGCCGCTTCGCGGTAGGCGCGCCGGACATCGGGGACGGCGCCGGGATCCGGCTCCGGCTCCCCGGCCCGCAGTTCCTCCCGCAGCCGGGCGGCGAACTCCTCGCGCAGCCGGGAGCGGACGGGACGGGCGGGGTCAGAGGGAGCGATAGACATGGATCGCCTTCTCCGTCGCCCTGCGAACCCTGCGCATGTAGTTCTCGCCGTCGTCGTCCGGGGACCGGGCGGCGTACAGCACCTGGGCCACCGCCTCGTCGACGAGGCCGTCGATCTCCGCGGGGTCGGCGTCGTCGAGACGGGCCGGCGGCGACTCGCGGAAGCACTGGTCGAAGAAGCGGCGCAGCTCGGGCGGGTCGATGATCCGGGCGGTGTCCCAGCACAGGATTCCCTGCAGCTCATCGGGGAGTTGGTGCATCGTGCGGCCGTAGCCGAGCAGCACCAGCCGGGGCACCCGGTCGGGGTCGGCGTACTCGTAGATCGCCTTGGCCAGCTCGTTGATGACCTCCCAGACGTCGGAGAGCGGATCGAGCCGGTCGCAGTCGTCGAGGACCAGCCAGTAGCGGGTCTCGGCGGTGGCGGCCAGGCTGATCACCCGGCGGGCGACCTCGGCCAGGGTCGGCGGACCGTCGCCCGGCAGGGTCGGACCGAGCCACTGCGTTCCGGCCCGCGGATCGACGACGTACTCGGCCAGCCGCCGGAGCACCTGCGCCCCGGTGTACGTGTCCGACAGGGTGACCCGGGCCGGGCGGAATCCCTTGTGCGACCCGAGGTGACGCAGGAACTGGTAGGTGTACGACCGCCCGCTGCCCGGTACGCCGTCCACCAGCAGCACCGACTTCCCCCCGGCCGCGACGAGGCCGCGCAGCGTCTCCCGCAGGTCCTCGCGGCCGATGAAGGCCCCGGTGTCCTGCTGGAGGACGCAGGTGCGGAAGACGTCCTGTTCGTTGTGGATCCGCAGGTCCTCGCGCAGGCGGGCCAGAAACGCCCGCGCGTCCTCGATGTCCGGGCGGACGCGGATGTCGTCGAGCCGGGTGACCGCGTCGACGAGCTGCACCTCCAACTCGATGCTCCGGCGCGAGGCGTGCACCAGCGTGCGGGCGTTCTGCGCGATGACGTTGGTGAGCGGGAGCGCCGCGAGGAACTCGTGGGGGAAGTACTGGGCGAGCCGGGAGTACGGGTCGGCGACGTTGAGGAGGTATTTCTCCAGCCACGTCGTGACGAGTTCCCAGTCCTGTTCGCGCAACGGCATCCCGCACCTGCCGCACCTACCCGGCCGGCCCGCGGGGGACCGCCCGGCCGACCCCTGTCCGTCCTCCTGTTTGTCATGCTTGCACCCGGTCCGGGCCTCTGCAAGACGCCGACCGGGCACCGGAAATCCCTGGTCAGGCCAGCTGACCGAAGAGCCGCTGCACCGGCTCCCGGACCGCGGCCTGGGCCAGGTACTGGCCGATTCCGTGATGGTTCCCGCTGTCGTTGGTGACCAGCGCATCGGTGATCAGCTCCGACGGGGCGTACTCCGGGCGCAGGGTGTGCCCCAGCGCGACGAGGTCCCGCAGGTCGGAGACGTTGCGCCAGGCCCGTACGCCCGACGGCACCGCGGGCGGCCGCGCCAACTGCTCCCGCACCTCGGCGATCGCCAGTGGCGACCCCAGCGTCACCAGCAGCTCCACCTCCCGGTCGCGCTCCCGCAGCACCTCGTAGGCGGCCACCGACCCCAGGCTGTGGCCGATGACCACCACCGGCCCGTCCGCCGGCGGCAGCGCCTCCGCGACCACCTGCCGGATCGCCGGCCCCCGGCCCCCGAAGAAGTACGCGTGGACATCCCTGAACGTGCGCCGCACCAGCTCCCGGAAGTGCGCCGTCCGCAGCGGCCGGGGCAGCGGCAGTACCTCCAGCGGCAGCGCCGCACCGTTGCCGGGCTCCTCGTCGCCGCCGGCCTCCGCCGCTCCCAGGGTCTCCGCCAGATACGTCATCTCGCGCAGCCAGCCGACCAGCGCACCCTCCACCGCCACCGCGTCCGGGCCCCCGGACGTCCGGTCCTCCAGCCCCGCCACCCCCGACTCCCGCCAGGCGTCCGCGACGGTCCGCGCCACGAACTCCTCCGGCGCGTCGAACACCCCGGACTCCGCCGCCGCGGCCGGCTCCGCCTCGGCCGCCGGGCCGCCGTCCAGCGCGTCCACCTGGAAGTCCGGCAGCGGACGCGCGTACTGGAGCGGCGCCCAGTAGGCCATGCGGGACACCTCCGCCATGTCCCGGCCGAAAAGCGCCTGGTCCCACTGCGACTTGAGCAGGTCCGGACGGACCTTGTTCCCGTTGCCGTGCACATAGACCACGGTGGGCCGCATGCGGTGCATTCCGCCTCCTGCCGCCGTTCCTCCGCCGCAGCTCCTTCCCGGCGGCGCGCACGGCCCACCGGCGCCCGGCCGTAAGCCACTCCAACGGCCGGGCGCCGGGCCGTGCCGGGGGTTCACTCCGAGGGGTAGATGTCCCCGGCCCGCATGGCGCTCTCCTGCTCGCTCCGGCTCTGCAGCCGGCGCGCCTTCTCCTGGAGCCGCTGCCGTTCCTGGGGATCGCTGGTGTGCTCCGCGGCGTCGGCCAGCTCCCTGGCCTTCTCCCGCATCTGCTGAAGGCGTTCGCGTGTCTCGTCCGCTCCCATGACCGTTCCTTCTCGTCCGGTGTCGGTACCCGGCGCCGCCGGGCGCGCGCCATGGCCGGTGTCCGCCCGGGGAGCCGTTGCTACCAGCGAATCAGGGCCCGCGGCCGACGGCACCTCGAAGCATCACGCCCCGGCGCCGACCAGGCACGGAAGCGAAGACGGACGGCCGGCGGCCCCCGAGAGCACCCGCCTTGGGAAGCGCATAATGGGGGCCAGTAGGGAACCTCCGGAGGTGGATCCCGATGCCCGCCACCAAGATCCGCAGCGCCACCGCGGCCCTCGGCGGCGCGCCGTGCTGGGTGAGCCTGATGACCCATGACCTGCGGGGCGCGCAGGACTTCTACGGGAAGGTCCTCGGCTGGCAGTTCCGGCCCGGCGGCGTGGGGAGCGCGTTCGCCGTCGCCCTGTCCGGGGGACAGCCCGTCGCAGGCATCGGCAGCCTGGCGCCCGAGTGGCACGTCGCCGTCGCCTGGACCCCCTACTTCGCCGTGGAGAGCGCCAACGAGGTCGCCGCCCGGATCCGCGAACGCGGCGCCACGGTCGCCGTCGGGCCCCTCGAAGTGGGCAAGGGACGCGCGGCGCTCGCCGCCGACCGGGACGGCGCGGTGTTCGGCCTCTGGGAGGGCCAGACGCTCTCCTGGGCGGTCGGGCAGGGCGAGGCGCCGATGTGCCTGGAACTGCGCACCCGCGACGCCTTCGAGGCGGCGATCTTCTACGGCGAGGTCTTCGGCTGGTCCCCCGACCGCCCCGGCGGCTGCGACATCACCTACGAGCACGACGAGGTCGTGGTGCGGGACGAAGGCGGGCACACCGTGGCGGCGCTGCGCGGCGGCGCCGTCGAGTCCGCCCCGGACCCGCATGTCCGCCCCCGCTGGCACGTCTACTTCCCCGTGCACGACATCGAACAGGTCACCGCCGCCGCCGTGGCCGCCGGCGGCTTCGCGCTGCCGGTGACGTCGATGGTGGACGGCGACGGCTGCGAGGCCGTGATCGGGGATCCGCAGGGCGGGCTCTTCACCGTCGCCACCGCGCAGAGCTGACGCGGACCGGCCGACACGCCCGGTCGTTCTCCCGCCCCGCGGCGTGTCTTCCCCGGATGGCCCGCCAGCACTGGCGCCCGCGGCCAAAAGGGACGTTGGCTGAACGGAAACAGGCACAAACCAGTACGCACAACGCCCGATGGGCGCCGGCACCCCCGGTGCGGACGCTCTCACCTCGTTCAGTGGAGTCCCTACATGTCATCTGAACCAGCTCCTCGTGGGGGCCAAGCCGATCCGTCCCCGACAGACCATGGCGAACACGTTCCGCCCAGCAGCCAAGAGAATGTCTCGTTCCGCACCCTTGTGTGGACGGCGGCCACCACGAGACCGGTGGAGGAAGTCGCCGCCCTCGTGGATCTGCTCAAGCGCACCGGCGAAGACCCCAACCCGGGCGACGAAGCGCTGCGGGTGGCGGCGACGACCCGCCCGGTGAGCGAGGTCGGGCCGCTGCTCGCCCTGCTCGGCGAGGCCCCGCACACCGCGGAGGCGAGTTATGAGGCGCTGCGTGCGGCGGCAGTGGAGAGATCCGTCGACGAGGTCGTCCAGCTGATCAAGCTGTTCGACCGCGCCAAGGCGGGGCAGATCCCCATCCCCACCGGGGCGCCGCCCGCCGGCGACGGCTATCCGGACGGCTACTCCGACGGCTACGTCGACGGCCGTCCCGACACCGCGGGCCTGGCCACCACGGCCCTGCCCGCCCTCAGCGACCCGTTCGCCGAGCCCTATCCCGACCCCTACGGTCAACAGGGGCCCGACCTCGCCTACCCGGGGCAGGGGCCGGGCGGCGCCCCCGGCCACGGCGACCCGGCGATGCGGGACGCCCCGCCGCGGCCGCCGCGCGCCCCGTGGCCGGCGGCCGGCGCGCACGGCGGCCATGACTGGCAGGGGCCCGGAGCGCCCACGCCCGGCCAGGCGGTCGGCGGCGTCCTGCGGTCGGTCCTGCGCTGGCCCGCCGCGGTCGCCCTGGCCCTGTGCGGGCTGGGCCACCTTCCGGTGGGAACGGCGGCTACCCAGAACCCCTCCTCGGACGCCATCTCGCTGATCATCGCCGTGGTGTACCTGCTGCTGGCCGGCTGCCTGGCGATGCGCGACACGGCCACCATCTGGACGGCCAGTGCCGCGGCCGCGGTCACCGTGATCGTGCTGCACGCGCTGTCCCGGGCCGGGGTCCTGGTCCCGCTGCGCAGCAGCCTGGGCGATGCCTCGATGTGGCCGGAGCTGCTGGCCGTCGCACTGGCGATCCTCAGCGCCGGACTCGCCGGTGCCGCGCTGCTGCTGCGTCCGCGCCGGGTGAGCCCCGCGCCGGCCGCGGCCGGCGCGTGAGCGGTGCGCGGATGCGGCGGCCGTCCCCGCGGGGCGGCCGCCGCAGCATGTGTCCCGGCGTCACGCCACGCTGTCGGCCAGCTCCTTGACGCCGCGGATCCGCGCGCAGTGCGCGCAGCAGAAGAAGCGGTCGCCCCCCGCCTCCAGCCCGTGCCCGAGGATCCGGCACTGGCAGTTCTCGCAGGTCGGGGCGAGCAGATGGGCCGCGCACTCCACACAGTCGAAGGAGTGCACCGCGCCGTCGATGTGCACCTCGAAACCCCGCGCGTAGTCGTTCCCGCAGACCTCGCAGACCGTCATGGTGATCCCTCCATCCCCGCGGATCCGTCGACGGCACCGGGCGTGCGGAGCCGCCCCGCCGGCTGCCCGGCGCGCCCCGCACCTTTCCTCCATCGTCGCACCGGCCCGGCCGCCCCGCAGTCCGCCCGGGTCGCTCGGTCCGCTCAGTCCGACGACGAGTAGCGGCGCAGCACCCACGCCGGCAGGAGGAACCAGCACCCCACGAACCACACCACCAGGATCGCCACCACCCACGGCGCCGCCGTGGCGTTCAGCGCCAGCCGCAGGATGAGCAGCAGCGCGGAGGCGACCGTGCCCAGCAGCAGCACCACCCCGACCAGCGCCAGCCGCGCCGCCCACAGCACGGTCTGCGGTTTGAGCCGGTGCCCGGCCACCAGCCGGTGGAAGGTCACCGTCCCCACCAGCGCACCGGTGGTGGACGCCCCCAGCAGCAGGGTGATCACGTAGATGTTCCGGTCCGCCGTGCCGAGCGAGGCGAACCGCGGGGTGAAGACGACGGTGAGCAGAAAGCCGAACAGGATCTGCACCCCGGTCTGGATGACCCGCACTTCCTGCAGGAGTTCGGTCCAGCGCCGGTCGGCGCGCTCCTCCTCGGTCTCCTGGCGGCCCCGCGGCCGGATCGGCTCCGACTCGTTCCCGTCATCCGGCTGACCGTTCAGTTCGGCTCCTTCCGGTCCCCGCGGCCGTGCCGCTCACGTGGTGTGCTCAGCCTGGTCGACCTGGAAGGCCAGCGCGTCGTCGGCGACGTCCACCCGCACCCGGTCCCCGGCCGACAGCGCCCCGTCGAGCAGCATCCGCGACAGCCGGTTGTCGACCTCGCGCTGGATGGTCCGGCGCAGCGGCCGGGCCCCGTACTCGGGCTGGTGGCCGCGGCGGGTGAGCCAGTCCACGGCGGCGGCGGAGAAGTCGACGGCGATGTCCTGGGCGTGCAGCCGGCGGCGGGTGCCGTCCAGCAGCAGCCCGGTGATCTGGTGCAACTGCGCGTCGGTCAGCTGGCGGAAGACGATGATCTCGTCGAGCCGGTTGAGGAACTCCGGCCGGAAGTGCCCCCGCAGGGCACTGAGCGCCCGCTCCCGCGCGCCGTCGTCCGCACCCCCCTCGGCCGGCCCGAAGCCGAGCACCCCGCGGCCGCCGCTGAGCGCCTCCGAACCGAGGTTGCTGGTCATCACGATCACGGTGTTCTTGAAGTCGATCCTGCGCCCCTGAGAGTCCGTCAGATGCCCGTCGTCGAGCACCTGCAACAGCATGTTGAAGACGTCCGGGTGCGCCTTCTCCACCTCGTCGAGCAGCAGCAGCGAATACGGGTGGTGGCGGATCGCCTCGGTGAGCTGGCCGGCGTCCTCATGGCCGACGTACCCGGGCGGGGCGCCGATCAGCCGGCTGACCGTGTGCCGCTCCTGGTACTCGCTCATGTCCAGCCGCACCATGCGGTCCTCGCTGCCGAACAGCGCCTCGGCCAGCGCCCGCGCCAGCTCGGTCTTGCCCACGCCCGTCGGGCCGAGGAAGAGGAAGCTGCCGATCGGCCGGTTCGGATCGGCCAGCCCGGCCCGGGACCGCAGCACCGCCTCCGACACCGCCGCCACCGCGTCGTTCTGCCCGATCACGCGGTTCTGCAGCCGCCCCTCCAGCCCCAGCAGCCGATCCTTCTCCTCCTCCGTCAGACTGCTCACCGGCACCCCGGTCTGCCGCGACACGATCTCCGCGACGTCCTCGGCGGTCACCTCCACGATCCGCCCGTCGCCCCCCATCGGCCGCTCGCCCGGCGTCTCCTGGACGGCCCTGATCTGCTCGGTGAGCGCCGTGATCCGGTCCCGCAGCTCGGTCGCCCGCTCGTACTGCTCCGAGGCGACCGCCTGGTCCTTGTCCCGCCCCAACTGCTCCACCTCGCGCTCCAGATCACGCACGTTGGGCGTCTTGGTGGCCGACCGCAGCCGGACCCGGGCCCCCGCCTGGTCCAGCAGATCGATCGCCTTGTCCGGCAGGAACCGGTCGGTGATGTACCGGTCCGACAGCTCCACCGCCGCCAGCACCGCCTCCTTGGTGTACCGCACCTGGTGGTGGGCCTCGTAGCGGTCCTGGAGCCCGCGCAGGATCTGCACCGTGTCGGGCACCGTCGGCTCGGGCACCAGGATCGGCTGGAAGCGGCGGGCCAGCGCGGCGTCCTTCTCGATGTACCGCCGGTACTCCTCCAGCGTGCTCGCCCCGATCACATGCAGCTCCCCGCGCGCCAGCGCCGGCTTGATCATGTTGCTGGCCTCCAGCGCCCCGCCCTCCCCGGTGCCGCCGCCCGCCCCCACCACGGTGTGCAGCTCGTCGATGAAGACGATCAACGCGTCGGAGTGCGCCCGGACCTCCTCGATGATGTTGTTCATCCGTTCCTCGAAGTCGCCGCGGTAGCGGGTGCCGGCCACCACCGCGGTCAGGTCCAGCGCCACGATCCGCCGCCCCGACAGCGTCTCCGGCACCTCCCCGTCGGCCAACCGCTGCGCCAGCCCCTCCACGATCGCGGTCTTCCCCACGCCCGCGTCGCCGACCAGCACCGGATTGTTCTTCCCGCGCCGCGACAGCACCTCGATGGTCTGCTCGATCTGCTCCTCCCGCCCGATGACCGGATCGATCCTGCCGGCCCGGGCCAGGTCCGTCAGATCCCGGCTGTACTTGTCCAGCGTCGGCGTGTCGTGATGCGGTACGGGGCCGTGCTCGGCGCCCGACCCCGACGGCTGGTGCGCCCCGGCACCGCCGTGCCCGCCCGTCGTCGCCTGCGGATCGAAGTGCGCCAGGTGCAGGATGCGCCCCGCCGCCGAGTCCGGGTTCGAGGCCAGCGCCTCCAGTACGTGCTCCGGCCCGATGTACGACGCCCCCGTGCCCCGCGCCAGCTCGTGCGCGCCCAACAGGGCCCGCTTGACCGCCGGGGTCACCGCGACGCTCTTCTGCAACGGCCCGGACCCGGCGTTCCGGTCGATCTCGGCCGCCAGCACATCCGGATCCGCCCCCGACTGCCGCATCAGGCTCCGGGTCGGCTCGGTGCTCAGCGCCGCCCGCAGCAGGTGCTCGGTGCCCAGCTCGGGACTGCCGTGTTCGGCGGCGTACGCGGCGGCGGAGGTCACCAGATCCCGGGCCGGCCCGCTCATCAGCCGGGCGATGTCGGCCTGCCGCGGCATGGCGGTGCCCCCCTCCTCACCCGGCGACTGCGCGGAACGCCCGAAGAAGCGCGCGAGAAAATCACCAAACGAGTCCGGGCCATAACCCTCCGGACCCATGAATCCATCGGTCATGTGCGTCCGTTCCGCTGTCACGACGGTGCCGCGACACGCTGCCTATCAGGTATGTACTGCATCAGTACGCACTGCCATTCGTACGTACTGCGCTCTCCCGGTGCTGTCGCCCGGTGCGTCGTCGCCGCGACGTGCGACTCCTCTGTTCAGCATCGGCGCCACCGGGACCGTTCGCACCTCCGGCGCCTCCCACCCGGGGCCTGGCCGCCCCACCAGGTCACCCGCCACCGCCCGCGACCCCGGCGACCCACGGCTGCCGTGCCGCACGGGCGAGGCCCGACGGACTCCCGGATGGCTCCCGAGGGACTCCCGAAGGACTCGCCCGAATGGCGATCCTGCCCCCGAACGACTTGGCTCGCTGGCAGCGCCGACCGCGCGTGGCACGGCCGCGCGTCGCAGGGGCGCGCGCGAGGCCCGCCACCGCGGCACAGCGGCGCCGGCCCATCGGCTACCCCCATCCTTCGTGGCACGGCTCCGCCGACCCTGCCCGACCGGCACGCACAGACAAGCCGTACGCGCCGCCTCCCCGGCACCACCACCTTCTCTCCGCCTTCTCTCCGCAATTCGCCCCTTCGGGTTGCAGCGGGTGAAAACGCACTCCACGGCCCGGTCGGCCCGCTATCTTTGGCGGTTTCACAACGCTGGAAAGGGAGGAAGGTATGAGCACCCTGCCATGGACCGTCGAGCGTATTCGTGAGGCGCTCGCCAGCCCGTCCCTCGCCCGGCGCTTCGACGACGAGATGGACCGGGCACAGCCCGACGAACGTCCGGAGATCTTCGCCAAGTGGCAGCGGATCGCGGGCGGCCTACGGGCGGTCGGCGATCACTGAGAGCCTCAGCGGGCGGTCTCCCCAAAACCAAGGCGCTCTTGCCGAGTTGGGTGGAGTTGGCCAGGTCACGCCAGGGCGCGTGGCGCCACCCCACGCCCCGCCGCCGCCCCGCGCACGGCCCGTAGCACGGGAATCGCGGTTCCGAGGACGAACAACCCGAAGAGGGTGATGGGAAGCAACCCGACCGGGCGCAGCAGCCAGGCCGGATCCGCCTGCAATCGCGGCCAGTTGACGAACCAGTTGGCGAACACGTCCAGCGCCATCACGCCGGCGCCCAGCCGAATCCCCGTCGGCCGCACCAGCCCCACCAGCACGACCACCAGCGGATCGAGCACGACCAGGCTCACGAAGAGCACCTGCAGCAGCACCGGGGCGAAGGCCGCGTACACATGGATTCCGCCGCGCGCGAGATCCAGCACATGCGCGCACGTCCCCTCCACGAAGCCGACCACATACACCACGAGCACCCAGCGCGCCCACCGCGCCAACCCCCGCCACCGCTCCCGCGGCCCACCCCGCAGCTCATCTCTCATCAGGCCAACGTACGTCAGCTCAGGCGCGAGGAGCCGGTCGATGCCCGGCGAATGGTGGCCCTGCCGCGATGCCTGGGTGGGGCTGGGCAAGTCCCGCCCATGGGTGTTGCACTGGAGAACGCAACGGATGACGCGGCCGGCGAACGAACCGTGCGGTCGCC
Organism: Streptomyces sp. S186; assembly: GCF_051603415.1. Lineage (NCBI taxonomy): Bacteria > Bacillati > Actinomycetota > Actinomycetes > Kitasatosporales > Streptomycetaceae > Streptomyces > Streptomyces sp. S186. The sequence continues at coordinate 7,298,216 of NZ_CP193932.1, forward strand.
GTCGGGTATCGACGTCCGGAGGTGCCGGTGGAATCCCGTGAAGCGGGTCAGCAGTCGGAAGAAGCGGCCGCGAGCATTCCCGGCCCCGAGCCCCGGCCGGACGGTGGGGCCGGAGCCATCGCGGCGGCCGGCGGGCTGCACACCTACCAGTTACGACTGCATGCCGCATACGGGCCCGTCGTACGGTTCCAACTGCCCGGTGTGGAGTGGGCCGTGTCGGTCGCCGACCCCGTGCTGCTGGAGGCCACGGCGCATCTCGACGAGCGTCCGGATCCGCTGTTCGCGTTCCTGGATCCGTTGTTCGAGGCCGGCAACGTCCAGGTGATGCCGGCCGCCGAACACGCTCCCTGGCGGCGCCTGCTGCTGTCGGTGCTGGCCGGACGGCCGTCCCACGAACGGCACTTCGCACGGTTCGTCGCGCTGACGACGGAGCTCGCGGACCGCTGGGCGGAGCGGGCCGACCGCGAGCCCGTCGAGCTTCAGAAGGACCTGACCGCGCTGTCCCTGCGGATGATCTGCGCCTACGCACTGGGAAGCGAGGCCGCGGACCCGGACGGCGTGATCGCCGCGTTCGAGGAGGTGCTCACCGAACACCTGGGCCGCCTCTACGAGACACCGGGCAGCGACGCCCAGGAGGGCCACGCCGAGCAGGCAGCGAAGGCCGCCAAATCTGCTACAGCTGCGAAAGCCCTTACCCACCTGCGTGGGACGGTCGACCGGGTCGTGACGGCGCATTGCCCTGGCGCCGATCGCACCTACCGCACCGACAAGAGCGATCTCATCGGGGCGCTGGTGGCGGCCGGTGAACGGCCCGCGCGGATCCGCGACACCGTCATGATGGCGATGCTGGCCGCCCACCACACGACCGGCGTGGCCGTCTCCTGGACCCTGTATCTGCTCGGGCGCCACCCCGAGGTGGCGGCACGCGTCGCCGACGAGCTGGACCGCGTACTGGGTGACCGTGCGGCGCCCGAATTCACCGACCTGCGACGCCTCACCTACCTGGAGATGACCCTGAAGGAAGCGATGCGGCTCTACCCGCCCGGCCCGTACGGCGCGCGGGAGACCGTCGAACCCCTCCTGCTGGGCGACCACCTGATCCCGGCCGGCGCCACGGTCTTCTATCCGATCTGGGCCGTCCACATGAACCCCGACTACTGGCCCCAGCCCGAGAAGTTCCTGCCCGAGCGGTTCACCCCGGACGAGGTGGCCAAGCGGCCGCGACTGGCCCATATCCCCTTCGGCTTCGGGCCGCGCGGCTGCGAGGGCGCCGGACTGGCCATGGTCGAGGCCGAGTTGGTCCTGGCCGTCCTGCTCAAGCGCTTCCGCTTCCGGCCCGCCCCGGGTCACCAGGTGACCCCCATCGAACGGTTCGTGCTCTGGGCGGCCGACGACATCCGCATGAACGTGAGCCGCAGGACCCTCGGGTAGTCCACCGACCGCCTGCGACGGGCGTGGCCATGCGGTGGCCGCAGGGGTCCCGTCACAAACCGAGCAGCTCCGCGAGGTTGCCACCCAGAACGCGGTCGCGCAACTCTCCTGACGGGGTGACGCGTTCGACCGTGGCGCGGGCGAGAACCGGGTCGCCATACGGGGCGTCCGATCCGAACAGCGTACGCTCGGGCACCTCGTTGATGGCGAGTCGCACCGCGAAGACGAGGTGGGCCGTGGACAGTTCCAGGTACATGTTGGGGGTTTCCCGGGCCAGCTCGATGGCCGTCAACCAGTTCAGCCCGCCGAGTTGGCTGACCACCAGGGGAACGGTCGGATGCCTGCGGGCGAGGGCGGCCAGTGTGGCCAGGTCACCGGCCGTGGTCGGGGCGAATCCATGCACGACCACCGGCAGGCCGCCGTGGTCGGCCGCAGCCCGCAGCACCGGCCCGACCCGACCGGCCTCGTCGGGCGGCGGCGTCAACTCCCCAATGCCCCGGAAGCCCCGACCCACCACCTCCCGCTCGACATCCTCCGCAATCCGCTGCGCCGTCACATCCAGGCGAACCTTGCCGAAGCCGACGAAGCGATCGGGGTGGGCCGCACAGGCAGCGTCGAGTTCCCGCCAGGCGGCCCGGTATTCCTCCGCAGCGTCGGACCGCCCACTGATCAACGGATTCTCCTGGTCGGGGCGGTGAGTGAAGGCAACCGCGTGGAACGCGGCCGCCGGCCCCAATCTCAAAGGTTGACACCGTGACAAGGTCAAGCAGTGTGGGGGAGCACGGGCCGACCGTCGGGCGGGCCCGGCGAGCCCGGCAGGGCACTCGGGCGCGCGGCCTGTGAAATTTCCCGTCCAGACCGGCCATACATTCCACTGACGGCAACAGGCTGCTCCTTTTCCCGCCGCCCCCATTCACACCCGGCCACCGGATTCACATCCACGACGTCTCAGGCGTACACCCGTCGCTGCACCGGGCGATCCATGCCATCGTTGCCTGGCATCACAACCGGCCATGACCATGCCATGCCGCGCCCTGCCGGCAAGTCAACCCACTTCCCCCAACTACCCCACATCCAGGAGAAGTTACGTGCGTCTGCCCGACCTCCCCCCACCCGCCACCACCACGCGCCGCCGCCGGAGAGCCATACGCACCCTCATCGGTGCCTGTGCCCTGACCCTCCCTCTCGCGCTCGCCAGCCCCTTCGGTTCAGCCGCGGCCGCCCCCGGCCCCACCCCCGCTGCCGCCTCCACTCCCACCCCTCAAGCCCGCGTGGAAGTCCCAGGCCCCGCCGGCGGTGCGGCTGGATCCGGCTACCGATCCGTCCCCCGCACATTCCCCCACGCACCGAAGCCCGCCCTGACGGCCGCCGGCCGGGCCGCCGACGGCCAGGTCACCAAGGTGATCGACAACGGCGACACCAAGGACCGCCTCGACGTCGTCGTCATCGGCGACGGCTACACCGCGGACCAGCTCGACCAGTTCCACCAGGACGTCAAGAACAAGTGGAACGACTTCCTCGGCGTCGAGCCCTACCGCACGTACCAGAAACTCTTCAATGTCTGGAGCGTCGACGCCGTCTCCACGGAGAGCGGAGTCAGCGGCGACCCCGGCAAGGACGTCGTCCGCAACACCGCCCTCGGCGCACACTTCTGGTGCGACGGCACCGAACGGCTGCTCTGCATCGACCAGCAGAAGGTCGACGCCTACGTAGCCAAGGCCCCGCAGGCCGACCTGGTGATCGTGCTCGCCAACAGTGCCAAGTACGGCGGCGCCGGCTACAACGAGCCCAGCCAGACCCTCGGTTACGAAGGCATCGCCACCGTCTCCGCCCACAACGAGGACGCCAGTCAGGTCGCCGTCCACGAGACCGGCCACTCCCTCGGCAAGCTCGCCGACGAGTACTCCTACCCCGGCGTCCCGGAATACGAGCAGTACACCGGGCCCGAGAAGCCGGAACCCAACTCGTCCGTTCTGACCGCCGACGCCATGGCCGGCGCCCGCACCAAGTGGTACCGCTGGCTGGGCGAGGCCTCACCGGACGGCGGGCCGGTCGGCGCCTACGAGGGCGGCAACTACTACGTCAAGGGGCTGTACCGCCCCACCGAGGACTCCCTGATGCGCACCCTCGGCAAGCCGTTCAACCTCCCCGGCACCGAGGCCATGATCGCCGGGTTCTACCGACACGCCACCCCCGCCGCCCCGGTCGACCGCGCCCGGACCTGGAGCACCACGGCGCGCCTCGCCCTGCCCCGCCCGAACGACGCCGCGCACGGCAAGGTGGCGACCCGCTGGTACCTCGACGGGCACGAGCTGCGCCACTACCGGGACCGCGACCACGTGACGCTGCGTCAACTCACCCTGGGCCGCGGCACCCACCGCCTGATGGCAACCGTCACCGACGCCACCTCCGCGGTACGCGACCCCGCCGTCCGCGCCACCCTGACCCGCTCCACCACCTGGACCGTGCAACACGGCCGCGGCTCCGCCCCGGACCCCACCGCCCCCCTCGTGGCACGACCGGACCACCGCCCCGGTGACCGCCCCTGACCACCGGCTACCGAACCATCCAAGACTGCTGCCTACGCTGACGCCGTGCGCCGTGCCGCATCTGCCGCCGCTGGCCGGTCGTCGATGATGATGCGGGTGACGGGCGGGCAGTCGCTTCCGGGTAGGTAGTGGGCGGAGGCTTCGTCGGTGTCGACTCTGCGCAGGGCGGTGCCGATGCGTGCGTAGATCCCGCCGGCGAGTTTTCGGGTTCCGGGGGCGGCGGCGGGGTCTTGCAGGGTGGTGCGTAGGGCATCGAGTGCGGCGATGAGGGCGCGGCCGGAGATCTCCGCTTGGATGAGACCGTTGGATTCCTTGACACCGGCGGGCAGCCGGAAGTGTTGGCCGCGACTGGACTGGCCGACGAGGAAGTCCCAGTGGTCTCGATGACAGATGATCTGGGCGTACGCGATACCGGCGGCAAGGGTGAGAAGAGCCTCGAAGTCCTCTGGCTCGCCTGGTGGTTGTTGTTGCGCTGGTAGTTGTCGTTGCTCCTCGACGGCCGGATTGGTCAGCGGTTCGGGGGCCTTGGCGGCTGTGAGGTCCGCGCGTAGCCCCTCGACGGTGGTGCGGAGTGCGGCGAGCTGGCTGAGGATCTGTTGGTCGTGGTGTGGGGGTACGGCGGGCTGTAGGCGTTGGGTGTCGTTGCGGATGCCTTGAAGTTCGCTGTGGATGACGTCCGCTCTTGCGTGCGCGAGGACGGCCGCGTCGCGTGCGCTCTGGGCTGCGGTCATCGTCGCTTCGATGGTGCTCCGCATACCGTCGAGGCTTCGGTCCAGCGCTGCGATGATCGCTTGCTGTGCCTGGGTGATGGTCGCGACGAGCTCTCCGATGCTTCGCCCATTTCGACCGCTTCGTCCGATGCCGAATGCCACGTGCCCCCCTGGTGTTGGTGGCCGGTGTTGCAGGGGGAGGCTCCCCGCTGATTGCCGGGGTGATGCGGCGACTTTTGGTCGTGCTGATCGCCGAGGCGTGTTGGCGCACGGGGCGTTGCGCGAGGGTCCTGCCTGATGCGCCCTGACTGGTGCCTGCGCCGTTTCCCTGTGCTGCCTGCTCTGCCCTTCGCCTGCGCGCGGCCCTGCTGGATGCTGGGCTCCCGAGACCGTTCACAGTGCCGTCGGCAAACGCGACCGGGCTCCGTCCAGGCTCGCAGCCGGACGTGAGCGCAGGGTACCGAGAGTGAACCTTGGCCATGGGTTCATGTCATCATCCCGGATGGGCCAATCCCTCTCCGACAGGACCCAGGCATGCGAACCATCAGCGTCATCACCGCCGTACACGAAGGCGGTCACCACTTCATCGGTGACACCTACGAATCCCTGCGCGAACAAAAGCTCCCGGATGACTGGCAATGGGAGTGGTGCGTGCAAGAAGACGGCACTTCGGGCATTCCAGCCCAAAGCCTTCCCAATGACCCCAGGATCACCCTGGGGACAGGGCTGCGAGCGCGCATAGCGGTCACCCGCACCCACGCCCTCGCACGTGCGACGGGAGACCTGGTTCGGACGTTGGACGCGGATGACGTACTGCTGCCGGGCGCGCTGGAGCGGGACATCGAGACCCTGGAACGCGTTCCTTGGTGCGTATCCGCCTGCGTCGACCTTCACGAGGACGGGAGTACGGCACCAGGCCCGTGCGACCCTTCCGGTGGCCCCTTGGAGCCCGCCCGCTTCTATCGCGAGGTCCTGGAGCAGCGTCTGTCCGTCCAGGCCACCACATTCGCCGCACACCGTCGCCTGGTGCTGGCGCTCGGCGGCTGGCAGGCACTCTCCGGAGCCGAGACCGTTGCGCTGCTTCTTGCCGCGGAGGCGGTGGCACCCGGAGAGTTCATAGCCGAGCCGAGCGTCCTCTATCGCAAACATCCCCACCAGACGACCGCATCCCACCACTACTGGGAACCGACCGAAGCGGCCACCCGGATCGACGCGCTGGTGCAACGCGTCACCGCCCTGCGGGAGACAGGCTGGAAGTGGAAGTAGGCACCGCCGGCGCCCCGGCTCACTCCCGGGTGGAGGTGGAGATGGGGAGGTGAGGTGAGCGGGCGAGTGCTCGTCTCCCGTCTCCTGTCTCCCGCCGTACGCTCTCCTGCCTCCCGTCGATCGCTGGCCCCGGCCCACCCCTTTCGCCTTCCCCTCTTCCCCTTTCCGCTTTTCCCTTTCCCTCCCTCAGTGATCGGAACGGGCAGGGAGCAGGCCGTCCGCGACCAGCCCCGCAAGGACGGCCTCGCCCAGGGCCTGGACGGCGGACTGTGGCCGGACCATCACCGTGAACTCCTTGACTCGACCGTCGTCGTCGAAGTGCAACAGGTCGATGCCGTGGATCTGCCGGCCGTTCACGGTCGCCCGGAACGGCAGGACCACCGAGGGGGACTCGGTGCCGTCGGCGGTCGTCTGTGAGGCGCCGTCGTACTGCCCGATGTAGCGGAAGTCCTCGAAGGTGCGTAGGAGGACACCGAAGAGGCCCATCACCATGGGTTTGCCCTCGAAGGGCGTGAACTTCACGGGGCTGTAGAGGCGGATGTCCTCCGTGAACAGCTCGCCGAGGGCGGCGAGGTCACGGTCGTCGACGGCAGCGCGGAAGCGGTCTGCTGTGGTCATGGCTTCTGGCTTCTCCCTCATAGTCATGGATGCGATTAGTCATTTTCTTGAGTACCATGAAACGGCGCTCCGCGGGAAGAGTGGAAAGCGCCGACCGAGGGGCGACGACAGGCAGCAAGAGGTAACAAGGGGCAATGAGGGCGACGATCGGGAGGCGATTCGATGGCCTTGCGTCATGCCGTGCTGGCGGCACTGCTCGATGAGGAGCTGAGTGGCTATCAGCTGGCCAAGGCTTTCGACCTGGGCGTGGCGAACTTCTGGTACGCCCAACCACAGCAGCTGTACACCGAGTTGGCCAGGCTGGAGAAGGACGGGCTGATCAGGGGCCGCGAAGTGGTGCAGGACACCCGGCCCAACAAACGCCTGTTCCAGGTCACCGACGCCGGCCTGGCGGAACTGGAGCACTTCACGGCCACCGCCACCAAACCCTCGTTCATCCGCGACGACCTGGCCGTCAAGGTGCAGGCGGCCGACCACGTCGACACCGAGGCGCTGATCGCGCAGCTCACCGAGCGCGCCGCCTTCGCCCAGGCCAAGACCGACCTGTTCGGCCGGCTGCTGCACACGATGCGCGGAGAGCGGACCGAGGAGGAGTTCCTGCGCCACGGCGAGCGCATCGGCCCGTATCTGACGTGCCTGCGCGGCCTGGCTTTCGAGCAGGGCAACCGCGACTGGTGCGAACGCACCATCGCGATCCTGCGGGACAGGCAGGTGGCCCGTGCCAGGCACTGACCCGGGCTATACGGGCTATACGCGCTACGTCGCCTTGGGCGACAGTCAGACCGAGGGCCTCGGCGACGGTGACGACTCGGTCGGCCTGCGTGGCTGGGCCGACCGGCTCGCCGAACACCTCGCACAGCACAACTCCGGTCTGCGGTACGCCAACCTGGCCGTACGCGGCCGGCTCGCCGGACAGGTACGCGCCGAACAGCTCGCCCCGGCCCTCGCCCTGCGCCCCGACCTGGCCACCGTGGTCGCCGGTGTCAACGACCTCCTGCGGCCGCGGTTCGACGCCGACGAGGTCGCCGGCCACCTGGAGGCGATGTTCGGCGCGCTCACCGCCCAGGGCGCCCGCGTCGCCACCCTCACTTTCCCCGACGTCGCCCGCATCACCCCACTCGCCCGGCCGCTCAGCTCCCGCGTCACGGCCCTCAACGCCCGCATCCGCCAGGCAGCTCGTCGCCACGGAGTCACCGTCGCCGAGACCAGTCACCACCCCGTGGTCACCGATCCCCGTCTGTGGAGCCCGGACCGGCTGCACGCCAGCCCTCTCGGCCACCAGCGGATCGCCGCCGCCGTCGCCCATGCCCTCGCCCTGCCCGACAGCGACGACACCTGGACCCACCCCCTGCCTCCGCCGCAGACAGTCTTGCCTGCCGGACGGCGCGCGGCCACGCACGAACTGCGCTGGGCCGCGGCCTTCCTCGGCCCCTGGCTGGTCAGACGCCTACGCGGCCGCTCAACCGGCGACGCCCGCACCGCCAAACGCCCACACCTCACCCCCGTACAGTCACCTGTATCTACTGAGGGGCCAAGCTGAGCGGAGGCATGCTGAGCGGAGGCATGAGGGCATTGAACTGACGTGGCGCACACGGCTGGTGGGGGCCTGGGTGGGTGTGGCGCGGAGGCCCAGCCGTGTGCCGGGCCTACGGCTGGTACTTCTCCTCGACGGTTTCGACAGCGCCGGACTTCGGGCTCGTGGTGCCCCAGACAGTCATGCTGCTGGTCTTGGCGGCCTTCTCCAACTGCTCCACGGTGCACTTGGAGGTGCCGTAGCCGTCCTTGCCAATCGTCACGCGGCCGCCGTCGACGGAACAGATCGCGGCGGCGCCTCAAGCACCTCCGCAGCTCTGGGGAAGTGGCTGCTGGCGCACCCGCGCTTCCACCTGCACTTCACGCCTACGAGCTGGCCGAGATCCTCGACAAAGTCGCCGCCTACTGCCACCGAATCTCTGACTCAGGCCATTAACGCAACGCTGGTAGCTGTGTCCTGAGGATGGATGTGTCGGTTGCTTGGGTGTGGTGTGGGCAAGTGGAACGCTCAACCCTGGGTGGTTGGTGATGTGTTGTGGTCGAGGATCGAGCCGTTGTTGCCCTCGTCCCACGATGTTCAGCGGCGGCCGAGGCGGAAGAGGGCGTTCGGGGACCGCAAGGTGCTGTGCGGCAGCTGTTCGTCCTCTACACGGGTGGCGGCCGATCGTCGGACCTGTCGCGGGCAGTGATCGACAGCTTTCACGTACGGCGCTCAAGGGCTGCCCAAAACCGGACGGAGCCCGGTCGACTGGGGACGGCCGGGCTCCAGGCATCACGTCGGCCATCGCCCGACGAGGCGCCGACCACGGCTCCGGGCTGGGAACCAAACGATGGGTCGCGGAACAGACGATCACGCTGCTGCCAGGAAGCCGGGCACAGGCTGGTGGTGGTGTTATGGGCGATGGCTGAGCGGCCGTCGTTCTTGGCGGTCAGGTCAGGGTGGGCGGGCTGGCCGGGTTCGTCGAGAAGGTCGATGCTTGTTCGGCAGCGGCAGCCTCGCTGGCCCGTGGGTACACGGCAAGACCTCGCACAATTCGAACAACGCGTCGCCTCGGGTGGTCAGGCAGCCATGCAACTCCACTCGGAAGCGTGGCGCTTCCGCGAACATATCCCGTAGGACGGACTGAGCCTCGATACTCGGGGCTACGGCCTTCGTCCTCTTCCGGTGTGCCTTGTGACGAAGCAAAGGATGGGGCGAAGGCCGCCTTCACGTCCCCCAACGGCCTCTGAACTGCGGAAGCATCGGTGCGGTGACGTGAAGGAAGAGGGGCAGTCGAGGGAAATGACCTACGCAGGGACACGATTGCTTCACTCGATCTACTGAAGAGCCACGGCGCATCAAATGTGTGGTGTAAGCATGGGCATTCCTTTTCTGCTTATTCGTGCACTTCAGGAGGCTTCATGCCTGGTCGCCGCTTCCTTCGACTCGTCGCAGTTCCGCTGATGGCTGTCCTGTTCTCGTTGGGAGCGGCTTCCGCCATGGCTGCGGACACCGGCAGCAACACCGACCAAGGAGGGGGCTACGAGACAAACCTTGGCGCCCTCGTCGGTCTCCGTATTTGACCCATGCCACGGCCCGACGAGGCCGGACCGGCATCGCGCGACCTACGATGCCATGCATGGCGATAACGTACGAGTGGCGCGGTGATTTCGACAACGCGGCTGTCAACGCGCTCCACGCTGAGGCGTTCGGTCATGTCCAGACGCCGGTCGATTGGCGGACACGATTGCACCGTCATAGCCTCGGCTGGGTTTGCGCGCGAGAAGGTGACAGGCTCGTGGGGTTTGTGAACGTTGCCTGGGACGGAGGCGTCCATGCCTTCGTTCTCGATGCGATGGTTGCTCAGGACGTGCGTGATGCGGGTATCGGTACCGAACTCGTGGCGACCGCGGTGCGAAACGCCCGTGCAGCGGAATGCGAATGGCTTCACGTCGACTTCGAGGAGCGCCTGCGTCCCTTCTACTTCGACGCCTGCGGATTTCGGCCCACCGATGCAGGGCTCATCGCGTTGCGTTGACCACCTACCGCGGAGGCCGTGCGACGGTTGGTGTGGCGTTTACGACGTGCGGTCATGCGGTCGAGGGGTGTGCGTCGACGCCGAGGAGTGTGAGGAAGGCGGAGGCGGCGGGTGGGGTGGGGAAGCGGCTCCAGATGAGGCGTTCGACGCGTTGCGGTCCGTTGGTGACTGGCACGGTTCGTAGGCCGTGGAGTTCGGCGGCGAAGGCTGCGGGCAGGAGGGCGATGCCCAGTCCGTTGCGGACCATGCGGGCCATGAGTTCGACGCCGGAGACCTCGAAGGCGACTTCGCGTTGCAGGCCGGCGGCGGTGAATGCCTGGTCCGACTGGGCGCGGGCGGCGCTGCCGTCGGCGAAGTCCACGAAGGTCTCGTCGGCGAGGTGGTGCAGGTCGATCTTGTGTCGGGTGGCCAGGGGGTGGTCGGGGGCGACCACGGCGACGTGTGGTCCGTGGGCGAGTTCCCGGTCGTGGACGCCCTGGGGCTGGAATCCGGGCTGTACGCCGAGGAAGGCCGCGTCCAGGTGGCCGTCGCGAACCCGTTCGATGAGCTGTTCGCTGGAACCGGCCCGCAGGCTTATTCGGACCTGGGGATAGCGCAGGCGGTAGTCCCGCAGTACTGCGGGGAGGTCGACGGCCGCCACGGTGGGGATCGAGCCGACGGTCAGTGTCCCTCGTATCTCGCCGGTGGATGCCGCTACTTCCGCGCGGGCCCGTTCGGCGGCTTCCAGGGACTGGCGGGCGGCGGGCAGGAACGCCTCTCCGGCGGTGGTCAGCCGCACCCGGCGGCTGGTCCGCTCGAACAGTCTGGCGCCCAGTTCCTTCTCCAGCCGGGCCACTTGGTGGCTGAGCGCGGACTGGACGACGTGGCACCGCTGGGCGGCGCGGGTGAAGCTCGCGGTTTCCGCCACCGCGATGACGTAGCGCATCTGCTGCAGGTCCATGAATCCATGATGAAACACGATGGATATCGATGACGAGCATGTGTTGGACCGATGGATGCCTGCCGGGCGATGCTGAAGTCAACGGCGGATCGTGGCGGTCAGCGGTCAGCGGTCAGCGGTCAGCGGTCAGCGGTCGGCGATCAGTAGGCCAGCAGCCAGCGGCCAGTGGTTTGCGGCCACCAGCTCGTAGCCAGTGGCCAGCCATCGGCGGCCGGCTCGGGCGCTGGCTCGGGAGGTTGGCGTCCGCGACCCGTCGTACGACCATCACCGGCGCTCCGGCGCCGCGACCTTGTGGAGAGACCTATGCGTGTGATCGCGTTCGACCACCTCGTTCTGAACGTCGCCGACATCGAGCGCTCGCTGGCGTTCTATACCGGCCCGCTGGGTCTGGAACCGGTGCGGGTGAAGGAGTGGCGGGCCGGCAAGGCGCCGTTCCCGTCCGTGCGGGTGAGTCCCACCACCATCATCGATCTCATCAAGGCATCCGACGAGCGGTCGCCGGGCTCCAACGTCGACCACATCTGCCTGGTCGTCGAACCCCTCGACTGGCAGCAGGTCGTCGATTCCGGCGTCTTCACCGTGGTGGACGGCCCCGGTGAACGCTTCGGCGCCCGCGGCACCGCCATCTCCCTCTACGTACAGGACCCGGACGGCAACACCGTGGAACTGCGTTGGTACCCGCAGGATGCCTGAGCTTCCCAGGCTTCCCGCAGCGGCGGCCGGCCCACCGGTGGGAGCTCATGGGGTCCGACGGGTTCCCATCGGTTCCCATGGGAACTGCGCGTTCGGGCCGGCCGCGCTCGGGGCGTCTTCCAACGGTCAGAGCACCGGCGGGCCTGCTTCGATGCGGCGCAGTACCGGGGCCAGGCGGTCCAGGTCGGGGCCGGTCTGGAGCTGGCGTTCGTCCCACCAGGTGGCGCCGGCGTCGTGCAGCGGGCCGATCACGTCTCTGGCCTTGGCCGGGTTCGGGGACGTGCGGCCGCCGAGAACGAATTCGAAGGGGTGGTTGGGCTCGGCCGTACGGTGCTTGCGTACGTAGTCGACCAGTTCCCGTACCTCTGCCACGTCAGGCACATGTCCATGCCTGGCCGTCTCGAACAGCGGCACTGCGCCGTCCCACCGCGCTGCCCGCCGCATGGGCGAACGACGCGGCCAGAACCCTCCGATCCACACCGGCGGGCCGGGCCGCTGCACGGTCGCAGGGAGCAGCGTCACGTCCCGGACGTCGTAGTGGGGACCGTGGTGGTTCACCGGCTCGCCGGACCAGAAGCGCCGCAGCAGTTCCAGTCCCTCGTCCAATCGTTCGGCGAGGAGGCGGGGTTCGGCGGTGTCGCCGAAGCTGCGGTATTCGTCCTCGATCGGGCCGCCCAGGCCGGCGGCGAAGATCACCCGGCCGCCGCTGAGGTTGTCCAGGGTGGCGACTTGGCGGGCGAGCTGTTGCGGACGGTAGCGGGGGACCGGTGTCAGGAGAGGGCCGATTCGGATCCGGGAGGTTGCCAGTGCGGCCGCGGTCAGCAGCATCCAGGGGTCTCCGAAGGGACGTCCCTGGTGCTGTCGGTGCAGGACGTGGTCCCAGACGAAGAGTCCGTCCCAGCCGGCCTCTTCGGCGGCGGTGGCCACGGTCGCCACGTTACGGGGGTCGGCGAAGTCACCGAAGTTCGGGATGTTGAGGGAGAAGCGCATTTCAGCAGGATGCGTGGGTGACGGTGAGGGGGCAATGGCGCCCCCGAACTGGAACCGCGGCCGTTCCCACTGCGTGATCATGAAACTTGGCCAGAAACCCCGAATCGTGGCGTATTGCTGTCCACCTCGCCGTAGTGGGACTTGTGGGCTGTGCCTTGACCGCCGCGCAGAATGAAATCGTCCTGCTCGCGCTGAACAACAACAGGATGCTCATCGCCGCCACCGTCTGCGCCGTCGTGGCGGCGCTCGCGATCAGCCTCCTGGCGGGCTTCGCCGTCGCCGCGGCCCCGTTCCGGGCACTCCTGCGCGTCGGCGAACCGCCCCACGGTTACACCCTGCGCATCAGCGGAGCCGGCGCGCACACACGCTCCGGCCGGCTACCGACACGGAACTCAGCCCGCTTGTCGCCCTCCCCATGCGTGGTTAAGCACGGTCCGCCCATGGCGCCACACCGCAGGGTGAAATGGCCGTCGAATGAGGTGCGTTGGGCATGTCCGTTCGCTACGGTCCTGAAGCCTTGCCAGTAGGATCGGAAGGAATCGTGTCCGTGTCTCTCAAGTTCGCCTCCCGCACCCGCATTGTGGTTGTCGCCCTCGTTGCCACCCTCCTCGGCGCGAGCGGCTCCGTTGCGTATGCCGCCCTGGATGAGCAGAGCACAAGCCCGTCCCAGGCATCGGCATCGGTGGCCGCCGTGGGCAAGCCGTATATCAAGACCGAGCTCCTCTTCGGCACCGCCAAGCCGAACGGCGGCGCGCCGGTGACCGACAAGGAGTTCCGTGCCTTCGTGGACTCCTTCATCACCCCGCGCTTTCCCGCCGGGCTCACCGTCGAGAACGGCTACGGTCAGTACCGCGACTCTCATGGGAAAATCGAGCGTGAGCGCTCGTACAAGGTCACACTCCTCTACCCGACGGGTGAGGCGCGCCGCAACAACAGCAAGATCCAGGAAGTCCGCGCCGCATACGACAAGCGGTTCCAGCAGGAGTCCGTGGCCCGCATCGACGACAGCGAGCGCGTCGACTTCTGATCAGGTCCTCGTGCTCCGGGCAGCGGCACCGTCGCTCTCGACATACCGTTCGCGGTCTTGGTCGGCCAGGTTGACCGGTCGACTGGCCGTTCGCCGGGCCCGCGCTGTGTGCTGGGGTGCACCCGAAGGGTACGACGGCTAGGTGCGTGGTTGGGGAATATGGTCGCAGGTCCGGGTGTGCGGACGGATCGCTGCGGCCGTGCCTGGGGGTGCTGGACACGCTCCGCACCCTACTCGCGCAACTCGACCATCGTGCTGAGGAATTGATGCTGAGTCGGGTGACTTTGAGACGGGCCATTGCCGCCGCTGAACAGGGTGCCGCGACTGAACAGGTTGCCGTCACTGAACGGGGTGCCGCCTCGCGGGATGCCTGACGGCGTCGGCCGTGCCGCGTGTGAGTCTGGGTGTCTGGGGGTGTGGGGGTGTGGGTTCTTGGGCAGGTAGGGCACGTTACGTCACGCTGGGCGGTGTCCACCGATACTCTCGGAGTCGCCGGAGACCGTAGGGGTCGTCGGGGTCGGGTGCCTGTGGCGCGGGCGCCGGTGCGGGTCTTCACCGTTCGGAGGAAGAGGAGCAGGGATGCCGTCGGTGATCGACGCACCAGCAGAGGTCTGGGTGCTGGCACGGGAACACCCTGCGCCGTTGATGCGGGCGACGCGGGCCCTGAGCGAAGCTCTGGAGCGGGCGTACGGGCCGCGGTTCGCCGTGTGGCATTCCGATGAGTTCGTCTTCGGGGTGCGGGGCGGTCGGTTGGTGCTCCAGACATTGGGAGGGCAGGACGTTCCGCCGCCCAAGGTGGTGGTGGTGCGGCAGACGCCTGGCTCCATGGAGCAGCACCGTGAGCTGACCCTGCTTCGGCACCTGGAGCACATGGGCGCCGTCCTGATCAACTCGGCGGCCGCCCACCAGCTGTGCGGCAACAAGATCTGGCAGTTCCAGGAGCTGGCCGCGGCGGGACTGCCGGTGCCCGATTCCCTGTCGTACGCCACCGCGCCGTTCGGGGGTGTGGTGCGCAGCCCTCAGGTGGAGACGCCGTGCGTACTGAAGACCGTCAACGGGCGGAACGGTGCGCATGTGTTCCTTGTCCCCGACGCAGGGATGTTGAAGTCGCTGTCGGGCAGTCTCGCCCAGGACGTGCCGCTCATCCTGCAGGAGTACGTAGCCGCGTCCCACGGCCGGGACCTGCGGGTGATCGTCGTGGACGGGGAGCCGGTTGCGGCGCAGGTCCGCTCCTCCCGCGACGGGTCCCTGACGTCCAACCTCGCACGGGGCGCCGCTGCCGAACTGTGCCTGGGCCGCTATCCGGAGGGGGAGGCCGTGGCAGTCCGGGCCGCCAGGACGCTCGGGCTGACCCTTGCCGGGGTCGACCTGCTCTTCACCGCCGACGGTGGCCATACTGTCTGCGAAGTCAATGCGGTGCCTGGTTGGCGTCCCCGGATGACCACGGTTGCCCCTGCGATCGTCGCGGCCATCGAGAGGGTCCTGGCCGCCTGAGTCCCAGTCATTCGGTCGAACAGGGAACAGGCAGGGAACAGGCTGGTGTTGGTCTCACCGGTGCCACAGGTAGCGGCCGAGGGCGCGTTTGAGGGGTGGGGGAGTGAGGTGGAGGAGGGCGGTCGCGGTCTTGTACGGGACGCCGGGCACGCAGCGCCTGGTGCCTGCCGCGACGGCCTTGAGGCCGGCGGCGGCTGCCTTGTCCGGCGCCAACCAGAAGCAGCCGGGCACCGGGGCGGCGGCGAAGCCGTTCGACGCGAAGTAGTCGGTCCTGGTCAGGCCCGGCAGGAGCGCGGTGATGTGGATGTCCGAGCCACGGTTCTCGATGGCGAGGGTCTCCGAGAAGTGGGTCAGGAACGCCTTGGACGCGGCGTAGGTGGCGAGCGACGGCGAGGGCAACTCACCGGTCAGGGGTGAGACGTTGAGGATGCCGCCGCGTCCTTCGCCGCGCATGCGGCGTCGGTGAGGTCGGCCGGCAGTAGGTCCACCTTGACGCCGTGGGCCTGCCGTAGTTCCTCGGCGAGGCTCCGTAGGGGGGCTTCTCGGCGGGCGACGAGCGTCAGGGTGACGCCGCGGGCGGCCAACTGCCGCGCCATGGCCGTGCCGATGCCACTGGAAGCGCCGGTGATCAGCGCGGATCGGTAGGGATAGGGTCGGGGTCGGTCAACCATAGGTGATCTCCCCTGCTGGGTCGGGCAAAGAACGTACACCCCATCCAGCCCGGGATGACAGGGCGCATGGGATCACGGGGGGCGGTCGGCGGGCACCTCGCGGGGGCGGCGGTATCTGCCGCAATGCCCCCTTCGGCAACCGTGTTCGCTTTACGCAGCCGCGGTCCGAACGGCGTTCGCCGAGGCGGGCGACCGACCTCTCGGCTGTGGTTGGAGGGTGGGCTCTCGTACATGATGGGTTGGTGACCAGCGAGAGGCTTTTTCAGCGGCAGGCGTTACTTCAGGCGGAGGCGGACGAGGTCGTCGACGATCTGGGGCTTGAGAGACGGTTGGCGGGGCTCGGCACGGAGGTGCGGGTGGGGAGTTCCGCGCTGGGGCTGATGGTGCGCCGGGATATCGATATCACCGTGGTCTGCGGTGCGTTGGACGAGGCCATGAAGGAAGCCGTCGCGGGTGTCGGCGGCGGTCTGGCGGTGCACGAGAGGGTTCGGCAGGTCTGTTTCCGGGATGACACCGGGCACTGGAACACCGATCCCAGGTATTCGGACGGGCTTTACCTGGGTGTCGAATACCGCCGTGTGGACGGAGCCGTGTGGACGCTGGACATCTGGTTCGTGGACGAGCCGGAGCGGCAGCCGGATCTGGCTCATGTCCGCACGTTGACGCCTCGGTTGAACGACGAGTTCCGGGGCGCCATTCTGCGGATCAAGGAGGCGCTCGCCGGGCGGCCGGACGGCCGTGGGGTGGCCGGATACGACGTGTACCGGGCCGTGCTCGACCACGGGGTCGGCACGGTGGAGGGGTTCGATGCGTGGTGGGAGAGGGAGCTGAGGAGGGAGGGGGAGGGCTGATGGGAAGGACCGGGGAGCAGACGCAGCGCACGCTTCGCCGCGGCAATTGCGGTCCGGGTCCCTCCCCTGCGGGCGGACGGACCCGGACCGCAGCCTCAGTTCAGTGGCCCCGCCAGATGTTGTCGAAGGCGGCCTGCTCGATGGCGCGTCGCTGGCGGAGGCCCGCCAGTTGCAGCAGGGCGTTGTTCACGGCGGCGAGTACGGTGTCCACGCCGTCGTCGTCCACGCTGGGCGAGTCGCCGGTGGCGCCCGTGTCCGCTCCGCCGAGCCTGAGGGCGGTGGTGAGGGCGGTCAGGACGGGCTCCTCCGAGGCCCGGCGCCGTGCCGCGGTGCGCCGGGCCTCGGAGTCCGTCAGCACGATGTGGCCGCGCCGGAGGGGGATCCCGAGCCTGCGCTCCCGGCTGAGCAGGCCCTCGGCCTCCAGCGTCGCCAGATAGGCCCCGAACAGGCCGCGGCCCCGGCGCCACAGCCAGTCGTCGACCGACTCGTACGGCGGCTCGCGGAGCAGTGCCGCCGCGGCCTGGTCCAGCAGGGGGTCGTCCGTGGTGGGGCGGTAGCCCGGCAGGATGCGCTCGTCGTCCAGGGTGAGGGCCTGGGCTTCGAGGAGGTCGATGACCTCGGCGCCGGCGAGCGCGAGGGACAGGTTGCCCTGTTCCGGAGGGCGTCCGGGCGCCGCGTCCAAGGCGGTGAGCATCAGGTCGCGTGCTGTGGTCATGGGTCAGGTCCGGGGCGATCGAGAGGGGCGAAGGGGGCGGGTGGCGGGGCGGGGGCGGTCACGGCAAGTGGTTCCGGCGGTCTGCCTGCGACGGTGACGGGTTTCTCGCCGGTGACCCGAACAGTGGCGCTGACCTGCGAATTCCGGTGTGTCGGCATGTCGGTCACTCCCGCGGGGGCGCGACGGCCCCCGCAATCCGGCAGAACGGTTCCCGCAATCCAGCAGACCAGTTCCGGGCCGATCGTGCGCGGCGAAGAGGGGATGGTGGGGGATGGGGGTGGGGGATGACGTTGAGGGGGAGGGGCGTGGCTGCCGGGCGGCAGGGGCGGTTCCGGCAGCCGGTGCCGTTCGGAGTCAGCCGGTTGCCGCGAACACGCGGGTTCCGCCGACGTACGTCTGGAGGACCCTGGCGCGGGCGACTTCCCCGGGTGGGGCGGTGAAGATGTCGCGGTCGAGGACCACCAGGTCGGCGAGGTGGCCGGCCCGGAGCGTGCCGGCGTCGTCGTGGCCGTTGACGTGGGCGGAGCCGGCCGTGTAGGCGGCGACGGCGGTGGTCAGGTCGAGGCGCTGCTCGGGGAGGAAGATCCGGTCGTCGGTCGCGTCGGGCTCCCTCCGGTTGACGGCGACGTGCAGGCCGGCGAGCGGATCGGGGCTGCTGACGGGCCAGTCGCTGCCGGCCGCGAGGGTGGCGCCGGCCCGCAGCAGGGAGCCGAAGGGGTACTGCCAGGCGGCTCGTTCGGGGCCGAGGAAGGGGATGGTCAGCTCGTCCATCTGCGGTTCGTGGGCGGCCCAGAGCGGCTGGAAGTTGGCGAGGGCGCCGAGCCGGGCGAAGCGGGGCAGGTCGTCGGGGTGGACGACCTGGAGGTGGGCGAGGTGGTGCCGGGTGGTGCGGCGGCCGTTGGCCGTGCGGGCCGCCTCGATCGCGTCCAGGGCCTCGCGGACCGCGCGGTCGCCGAGGGCGTGGAAGTGGACCTGGAAGTCCAGTGCGTCGAGTGCGGTGACGTGCTCGCGCAGTGCCGTCGGGTCGACGAAGCTCAGGCCGGTGTTGGTGGTCGGGCAGCCGCAGGCGTCGAGATAGGGGCTGGTCATGGCGGCGGTGAAGTTCTCGGCGATGCCGTCCTGCATGATCTTGACCGAGCTCGCGCGGAACCGGCCGTGGGTCAACTCCGCACGCCGAGCGGTGAGTTCGGGGATCTGCTCGGCGCCGCGGGCGCGGTCCCACCAGAGCGCGCCGGTGACGCGGGCGGTCAGCGTGCCCGCGCGGGCGGCGGTCAGATAGGCGTCCGACGGGTCGGACTGCCCGTGGAAGGCGCCGAGCAGGGCGTCCTGCCAGCCGGTGATGCCCAGGGAGTGCAGCAGTTCCTGGGCGCGCAGCAGGCCGGCCAGGCGGTCGGCGGCGGTGCGCTGCGGAATCAGCCCGGTGATCAGGGCGGTGGCGCCTTCCTGGAGAACGCCGCTGGGTGTGCCGTCGCTCTCGCGCTCGATCCGGCCGTCCGACGGGTCGGGGGTGTCCCTGGTGAGGCCGGCCAGTTCGAGCGCGCGGGTGTTGACCCAGGCGCCGTGGTGGTCGCGGTTGGGGAGGTAGACGGGGCGGTCGGGCACCACGGAGTCGAGGAGCCGGCGGGTCGGCAGGCCGCCGGCGAAGCTCTCCAGGGACCAGCCGCCGCCGGTGATCCAGCTCCGTTCGGGGTGGGCGTCGGCGAACTCGCGGATCCGCCGCAGGTACGCCTCGACGCCGGTCGTTCCGCTGAGGTCGCACTCGGCGAGCTCCAGTCCGCCGAAGACCGCGTGGATATGGGCGTCCTGAAAGCCGGGCAGCAGCAACTTGCCCCTGAGGTCGACGACTTCGGTTCCGGGACCGATCAGTTCCCGGACCTCGTCGTGGCCCACGGCGGTGATCCGCTCGCCGGTGACGGCCAGGCTGCTCGCCCGGGTGCGGGCGGGGTCTCCGGTGTGCACGGGACCGTGGGTGAAGACCAGGTCGGCCTTGGTCATGGGGTTCTCCGGTCGGGTTGGCGGGGTGGGTGTGGCGTGCGGGTGCGGTCGGCGGAGCGGGTCGGGTGAGCGCTCGGTCGCTCGGGTGTACGGGAAGATCCTCGCCGGTCGGTGGCAGTGGCAGGAAGTACGGGGAGGCCGCCGCGGCCCGACTGTCCAGGCTGTCCCGGCCGGCTGGCCGGCGGGGCGGGCGGGCCTGACGCCGGGCGGCCGTGGACCGTGGACGTTCCTGTCCACCGGGCTCCGTCCGGCCTCGGCGCGCGGGCCCGGTGCCTTGGGGCTGTACTGGAAGAAGAACGTAGAACGGTGACAGGACTGGAAGAAGAACGGTGACCGGCCGACCATCGCAGTGCGTGGAGGCATCGTGGAACTGGCCTTCCTGAACGCGGTGTACGCGAGCGGGGGCCCGTATGCCTGGGCGTATCTCGACACCTCACGGGACACCGAGGAGCCGGACCGGACGCTGGCGCTCCGCCGGCGGCAGGTCTGCGAGGAGCTCGTGGCACAGGGTGCCGACGCCGCGACGGTGGACGCGTTGGCGGCCGTCGCGGGCGGTGACCGGGAGATCGCCGGCCGCCACGGTCAGGCGATCGTCGCCAGTCACGGGCAGGTGGTCCTGACCGAGGAGCTCCCCGAGCCGCCGGCGCACGACGAGGCCATGTTCGCCGCGCTGCCGGACCTGATGCCGCTGGCGGTCCAGCGCGCGCCGGACATCCCCTACGTCGCCGCGACCGTGCACGGCCCGCCCCGCCCGTCGACGGCCCCCTCGGACGAACTGGAGGTCGTGTTCCAGGCAGGGACGTGGCCCAGCAGCGCCGTCGCGCCGAGCGCCTGCCACCGGATGGGCGGCCCCGCAGACGACTGGCTCGGCGGCGCCTGCGTGGTCGCCGACAGCATCGCCGGACTGGCCCATGACACCGACGCCGAGACCATCGTGCTGGGCGGGACCGCCTGGGCCCGTGACATGCTGGCCGACCAACTCGCCGCCCGCTGGCGCAAACGCCTCGTCACCAGCAGCGGCAGCGGCAGCGGACGGCCGGCGCCGCCCGGCCGGGCGTTGATGGAGGGCGAACTCACCTCGGTGTTCCGGGGGCAGCTGTGCGGGACCGACCGGGTCCGCCTGGACCTGTTCCAGGCACGGCGGACCAGCCGGCACGGCGCCGTCGAGGGAGTGCCGCACGTCATGGCCGCGTTGCGCCGGTCCCAGGTCGGCACGTTGCTGCTCAACGTCCCGCTGGCTTTCGTCAGGCAGCTCTACGCGGCCGCGGGGGCGGCGCCGAACGACCTGCCCGACGCGGCCCTGGGGCCGTACGGCGCGCTGGTCTTCCGCGGCAACCCCGCACCCGCCGCGGTGATCCGGGCCGCGGTGCGCACGGGCGCCGCACTGGTCGTGGTGGAGCGGGACCGGCTGCCGTTGGACGACGGACTGGGCGCCCTGCTGCGGTACGCCGGCCCGGAGCGCACCCCGTTCTTCGCCCGTCTGCTCCGCCGCTGACCGGCCCGCAGGGCCAACTCGCCTACGTGGGAGGGAGGTTGGTTCCCGTGGGCAGCTGCTGTTCGGCCCAGATGACCTTGCCCTGTGGGGTGTAGCGGGTGCCCCAGCGTTCGGTGAGCTGGGCCACCAGGAACAGGCCACGGCCGCCCTCGTCCATCGTCGCGGCGTACCGCAGATGGGGCGAGGTGTTGCTGCCGTCGGCCACCTCGCACACCAGGCTGCGGTCCCGCAGCAGCCGGGCCTTCACCGGCGGCGAGCCGTAGCGAATCGCGTTGGTGACCAGCTCGCTGACCACCACCTCCGTCGCGAACGCGAGCTCGTCGAGGCCCCACTCGCCGAGCTTGTCGGAGATGCTGGAGCGCATCCGCGCGACCGCGGCCGGGTCGAACGGCACGTCCCAGGCCGCGACCCGGTCCGGCCCGAGCACCCGGGTGCGGGCGATCAGCAGCGCCACGTCGTCCCGCGGGCGGTCCGGCAGCAGCTGGTCCAGGACCGCCCGGCAGTTCTCCTCCGGGGAGCGGCCCGGACGGGACAGCGCGCCGCGCAGCAGCTCCATGCCCACGTCGAGGTCCCGGGTGCGCTCCTCGACCAGCCCGTCGGTGTAGAGGACGATCTGGGTGCCCTCGGGCAGGGTCAGCTCCGTGGTCTCGAAGGGCACGCCGCCCAGCCCCAGGGGCGGGCAGGCCGGCAGCTCGGGGAACTCCACGGTGCCGTCGGGGTGAACCAGCGCCGGCGGCGGATGCCCGGCCCGGGCCACGTCGCAGCGCCGCGAGACCGGGTCGTAGATCGCGTACAGGCAGGTGGCGCCGGTGATGCCGGTGCCGTCGGCGGTGTCCGCCTCCTCCTGGTCGATCTGGTCGACGAGGTCGTTGAGATGGCCCAGCAGCTCGTCCGGCGTCAGGTCGAGGGTGGAGAAGGTGTGCACCGCCGTGCGCAGCCGCCCCATCGTGGCCGCGGCGTGCAGTCCGTGGCCGACGACATCGCCGACGACCAGCGCGACCCGGCTGCCGGACAGCGGGATGACGTCGAACCAGTCACCGCTCACCCCCGACTGGGCGGGCAGATAGCGGTGGGCCACCTCCATGGCGCTCTGCTCGGGCAGCGTGCGCGGCAGCAGACTGCGCTGCAGGGTCACGGCAAGCGCGTGCTCGCGGGTGTACCGCCGCGCGTTGTCGATGCTCAGCGCGGCGCGGGCCACCAGCTCCTCGGCCAGTGACCGGTCCTCCTCGTCGAAGGGCTCGGGCTTCTGCGACCGCCAGAAGTTGGCGACGCCGAGGATGTTGCCGCGGGCGTTGAGCGGCGTGGCGATCAGTGAGTGGATGCCGCACGCCAGGACGCGGCGGGCTCGCTCCGGGTCCGGCAGCTGCCAGGTGTGGGTGGTGGAGAGGTCGGACACCACCTGGGAGCGGCCGGTGTCCATGCCGCGTGCCTGGGGCGTGCCGTCCACGAACGTGATCAGCGTGCCGGGCGGGTGGAACGGCAGGTCGCCGCGGATGCCGTGCGCCGCGGTGCGCAGCATCTGCTGGGCGCCGCTGCCGGCCGGCTCGTCGCCGCGCAGGACGGGCGCCGCCAGGTCGACGGTGACGTAGTCGGCGAGCCGCGGGACCGCGACCTCGGCCAGCTCCTCCGCCGTCCGGGCGACGTCGAGGGTGGTGCCGACGCTCACCCCGGCCTCGTAGAGCAGCCGCAGGCGCTCGTGGGCGACCTCGGCGCGGCCGGAGAGCAGCCGCAGCTCCGTGGAGTCGCGGATGGTGGCGACCGTCCCCATGCCGGCGGCGTGCCGGTCGGTGCGCCGCTGGTTCACCGCCAGCAGCCGGCCGCCCGTCTGGTGGATCTCGTCGGCGGCGGGCCGGCCCGAGGCCAGCAGGCCGGCGAGTTCCGGGGCGAGGCCGGGCAGCTGGGCGACCGCCTGCCCCTCGGCGTCCTCGGGCAGGGCCAGCAGCCGCCGGGCCTCGTCGTTGGCCAGCAGCAGCCGGCCGTCGTCGCTGACGATGACCACGCCCTCGCGCACCGCGTGCAGCACCGCCTCGTGGTGCTCGTACATGCGGCTCATCTCGGCGGACCCCAGCCCGCGGGTCTGCCGCCGCAGCCGGGTGGTGATCACCGCGGTGGCGGCCGTGGCCAGGGCCAGTGCCACGCCGCTGATGCCGAAGATCACCGGGAGGTGCCCGGCGATGGCGCGGCTCACGCTCGCCACCTTCATCCCCGCGGACACCAGGCCCACCACCGAGCCCCGGTCGGTGATCGGGACGATGGCCTGCACCTCGTGGCCGAGCGGCCCGTTCACGCTCTCGACGCGGACCTTGCCGGCCAGCGAGGGGCCGATGTTGCCGACGAAGTGCTTGCCGATGTCCTCCGGCTTCGGGTGGGTGTACCGGATGCCGTGGGTGTTCATCACCACGATGAAGTCGACGCCGGCGTGCTTGCGGGCCTCCTCGGTGAGCGGCTGCAGGATCTTCGACGGGTCCGGGGCCCGCAGCGCGGCCCGGACGCCGGGGGAGTAGGCGAAGGTCTGCGCGACGGCGACCGAGCGGCTGCGTGCCGCCTGCTCGGTGTCGTTGCGCGAGGTCACCAGGAGCGCCGCCAGCGCACCCAGGACGAGCAGCAGCCCGACCGTGAGTTGCAGCAGGAAGACCTGCCCCGCGAGGCTCCGCGGGCGTCGTTCGGTCAGTGCCCTTACCGTTGCGCGCCGATATCGGCCGGACCCTGCGGCCATGCGCTATTTCTAACACTCCCCGGCCGGGAGCGCTGCCCTGCCGTCGGCCGTGTCCGCCCGGGTCGGTGTCGCCGGGACCCGGTCGGGCCCCCTTCGCCCGGGAATTCCCGGCCGCCGTGCCGGTCAGCAGGCGCCGAGATCCTGCCAGACACCCCACTCGCCGGTGGTTCCGGGCTCCTCGCCGGTCGTCCACCACTTGGCCTTCCAGGTGTGCCCCTTGTAGGAGACCTGCTGGCCGCCGGTGTAGACGGCGCCGCTGTTCCATGGGCCGGCCGTGCACTGGTTGCCGCTGCCGCCGGTGACGGTCAGGGCGTAGGACGCGGTGTGCGTGCCGGACGGGCCGGTGCCGGTCACATCGAGGTGGTAGGTGCCGTTGGCCACCGCCGGGGTCGTGGACACGGTGAGCGTGGCCGAGCCGCCGGCCGTCACGGACGTGGGGCTCAGCGCCGCGGTCACCCCGGCGGGCGCCCCGCCGACGGTGAGGTCCACCCGCTGCGCCGCGCCCGCCGTGACCGCCGTGCGCACCGTGGCGCTGGTCCGGCCGCCCGCCGTCACCGAGGCGGCGGCCGGACTGGCCGTCACCGAGAAGTCGTTCACCGGTGCCGTCCCGCCGCCGGTGAACGGTGCGAAGACATGGCTGAAGTCCCAGGTGTTCTGCGGGATGCTGGAGCAGCTGTCGCCGGACGGGGCGCCGGGGCAGCTGCCGTTGTCCCGCTGAAGTGCCCAGAACGACAGCGTGTCGATGCCCTTGGCCACCGCCCAGTCATAGACCTGGTGGGCGTTGGCCAGGGTGAAGGTCTCGGCCGGGCCGAAGTCGTCGACGCCGGGCATCTCGATGATGCCGATCATGCCCCACAGCTGCGCTGCGGACCTGCCCGGGTAGAGCGGCTTGAGCTGGTCGTACAGTCCCTGGGCGGCGGTTTGGGTGTCCTGGGCCATGTCGTGCGTGGCGTTGTCGTAGTAGTCGAACGTCATGATGTTGGCGACGTCCACCCGGGCGCCGTTGTCCACCGCGTTGCGCAGCAGGGCCACGCCGCTGTCGGCGAGACCGTGGGTGGTGGTGGGCAGGGTGTACGAGATCTCGACCGTACGGCCGTTCGCGGCCGCCCAGTCCTGGACGCGCTTGACGGCCTTGTTCCGGCGGTCGACGGCGGCGGAGTCGTTCAGCGAGTCGGCCTCGATGTCCATGTCGAGGCGCGAGACGTCGTAGGTCGTGATCACCTTCTCGTAGGCGGCGGCGATCTGGTTGACGTCGGTACAGCTGTCGGCGATCTCGGTGCCGGTGGTGTCCGCGGTGTAGCCGCCGAACGACGGGATGACGTCACCCCCCTTCGCCTGGATGGTCTTGATGTCGTCGCCGAACGAGGCCGGGGAGACGGGGGTGTCGGTGCTGCCGTTCCACAGGGGGGTGCAGGAGCCCTTGGACGCGGTCTGGACGAACGCCATCGTCAGGTGTTTGACACCGGACTGGGCCGAGAGTGCGGCGGGGCTCTGGCCCGTCCACGACTCGAAGTAGGGAGCGAACACATGGGCCGGGAGCGGGGTCGCCGCGTGGGCGGCACTCCCGCCCAACGCGGTCAGACCGGCCGTGGCCACGGCGGTGACGGCAGCGGTGAGTGCTGCACGGAGGGAGCGCCTGCGTCTCATGTCTGTCCCGATTGTGAGGAGGTAGACCGCCAAATCCCTTGTGTGCGCAGCCCGTTGTGCGCAGCGGTGTGGGATATGGGATAGCCCCGGGGGCGGGAACGCGTCAATGGACTGAACCAAGTTTGGACTGGACCAATCCGTGCCGGTGTCGGCCCCCGCCCTGACCAGCCCCACCGCGACACCCTGGACCAGCCCCCGCACGCCTTCCCGCCCGACGGGCCGCCCCGGACGTACCCGGACGTGGTGGTGGTCTGCCTTGACGGTTGCTCAGGTCGTGTGCTGGGGAGGGCCGGACACGTCCGCTGAAGCGGGTGCGGTGGCCGTCGAACCGGGGGTGTGGTGACCTCAGGAAACCCTGGCCAGAGCCCGCCCGTTGCTCCTACGATGCCAGGGAGCGAGGAGGGGGACTCGACGTGGCACAGCGCGTGGGGCGGGTGGAGTTCGTCGTCGCCTGGGCGATCAGAAACCTGGACGGGCTCGTCGCCGTGGGGCTCGGCCTGACCATCGGCCTGATGGACGTCCTCGGCGACGTCATCAGCGACAAGGTGTCGTCCGGCGCGACGCTGCTGGTGCTGGGCGCGCTCGCGGTCGGCACGATGACGGAACGGCTGCGTCGCAAGGCCGACATCGAGGAGGCGTCCGCGGACACCCGCCGTGCCCTGGAAGACCTCGCCATGGTCCGCTCCCTCACGGGCGACCAGGTCGGCGACGCACTGGAACGGGCCCGCGCCCAGACCAACCTCTGGTACTTCAAGGGCGGCACCGGCACCTACCTGCGCGCCGTCACGCTGCCCCGGTGCGTCGAGGCCGCCACCCGCCAACGCGCCCAGCTCAGCGTCAAGATCGACATCATCAACCCGGCGGACGAGCAGACCTGCGCCGCCTACGCCCGCTTCCGTCAGACCTTCGCCCGCCGCCGCAACGACGACGCGGCGGACGCCTGGACCACCGACCGCACCCGCAAGGAGGCTTACGCCACGGTCCTGGCCGCCTGCTGGTTCCACCAGCGGCTCGACACCCTGGAGATCAGCGTCCACCTCTCCTCGGGCGTCCCCACCCTCCGCTTCGACCTCTCCGAGTCCTGCCTGATCATCACCCAGGACGACCCGAACCGCGTCAACCTCCTGGTCGCCCGCGACCAGCCGCTCTACGACTACTACGTCACCGAGCTGCACCAGAGCCGCGAACAGGCCACCCCCCTCGATCTGCGCGGTATCGGCCCGCTGGGCGACGCGCCGACCGTCGACGAGGTCCGCGCGGTCTTCGACGACGTCGCCCTCCCGCTGCCCTCGGTGTTCAGCGACGCCGACGTCGCGGAGATCGTCGAGAAAGCCCTGCACGCTGAGGACCCCTACCGGAGGTGAGACGCCTCGGGCGCGGCTCATGGACTACGACACGCTCGACCGACTGCTCCGGCCCGGCACCCCGCGGGGAGCACCCCGCGCCGGCGTCACCGGCGCCCTGGAGGACATCGCCTGCGGCAAAAGGGAGTTACGCGCGGTCCACCATCCGCTCGGCTTCCTGTGCCTGCCGCTCGTCCGCGACGGCGCCCGCGGCGTCTGCGTCCACCTCTTCGGCACCGGCGTCCCCGCCGACCCCACCGCCGACCCCATGCACGCCCACAGTTGGGAGCTGCGCAGCTATGTCCTCTTCGGCCGGGTGGGCAACCTCCCGGTGACGGTGACGGACGAGGCGCGCAACCCCACCCACCGGATCTTCGAGGTCTTCAGCTCCCCGTCGGGCGTCGACGAACTGAGGCCCACCTCCCGCCTGGTGCACTGCGCACCGGGCCCCGCCGCCTCCAGCGGCAGCGGCGAGACCTACAGCCTGCCGGCCGGGGAGTTCCACGCCACCGTCGTCCCCCGCGGCCGGCCCGCCGCCACCCTGGTGCTCGGCCGGTCGCTGCCCGGCCACACCGACCTCTCCCTGGGCCCCCTGCACGGCCGCGGCCATCGTACGGTGCGCCGGCTGTGCAGCGCGGAACACACCGAGCGGACCGTCCGCACAGCACTCAGGAGGATCCATGCCGAGCAGCGCGAGTGACCGGGACACCGCACCGTACGCGAGCGAGACGCGGGTGGCCGTCGCCGCGGCGGAGGAAGCGGGGGTCCTGCTGCGCGGCCGCTTCGGCGCGGCGCGGACGGTGGGCGTCAAGGACGCCGAGGGCGATCTCGTCACGGACCTCGACCTGGCCGCGGAGAAGCTCATCCTGGCCCGCCTCCAGACGCACTTCCCGCACGACCGGATCCTGTCCGAGGAGGCCGGGCTCCTGGACGCCGTCGGCCGGCGCACCTGGCTGGTGGATCCGCTCGACGGCAGCAACAACGTCGCGATCGGCCTGACCGCGTACGCCGTCGGCATCGGACTGTGCGTGGACGGCGCGCCGGTCGTCGGCGTGGTGCACGAACCGGTCACCGGCTCCACCTGGCGGGCCGTCAGCGGCCAGGGCGCCGCCTGCGGGCCCGACCGCCTGCCGGGCCCGTCCGGCGCGGTCCCGCGCAGCGGTCCGGTGGTGGCCTGGACCCAGGGCCACGCGGTGGGCCGGGCCGACCGGGTGGCCGCGGGACTGCGGGGCCAACTGGAGCGCTGCACCCGGCGGGTGCTCCAGCTGTGGGCGCCGCTGCTGGGCTGGAGCATGCTGGCGCGCGGCGCGATCGACGGGTTCGTGGGCTACCGCGCGGAGGGCATCGACTTCCCCGCCGGCGCCCTGCTGGCCACCGAGACGGGCGTGGAGTTCCGCACCCTGGCCGGCGGCCCTTTCACGGTGGGCTCCGTCGGCCCGGACACCGACCGCAGCTTCGTCGCCGCCCGCGGCGACACCCTGACGTACCTGCTCGACGTGGTCGCCCGCACGCGGGCGGCCTGAGCGGCACCGGCCGCTCACCCCACGGCCAGTGCCACCGTCGCCGCCAGCGTCGCCGTCACCGCCAGGACGAACCCCGTCCCCATGAAGCGCCGCAGCGGGATGACCGTGCCCTGGCCCCGGCAGCGCTCGAACCACAAAAGCGTCGCCAGCGAGGCCCACGGAGTGACCAGCGGGCCGACGTTGGTGCCGATGAGCAGCGCCAGCAACTGGTGGTGGTTGCCGACCGGCACGGCCGCCTCGCCCGCCATGTAGACCGGGAGGTTGTTGAGGACGTTGGACAGGCCCGCGCCCACGCCCGCCGAGCGGAGCATGCCGCCGAGGCCGCCGTCCGGCCCGATCGCCGCCGTCAGCAGCGTGTGCAGCCCGTGCGCGTCCACCGTCTCGACCACCAGGAACATCCCCGGCACCAGCACCAGCAGCCGCCACGGCACCAGCGACAGCCGCAGCTCGGCGGGGCGCCGCACCGCGAACGCGACCACCACGATCAGCATCGTGGTCAGCGACGCCGACCACAGCGGCAGGTCCGCCAGCAGGATCGCCAGCAGGAAACCGGCACAGGCCAGCGCGCACACCCGGAACAGCACCGGATCGGCCGGCGCCCGCCGCTCCGGCGGGACGTACCGGTCGGAACCCCGCCGTCCGCGCCGCCAGTAGAAGCCCCACAGGCACGCCATCGTCGCGATGATCGCGGCCAGTTGGGACAGGCCCATCGTGGCGGCCATCGCGACGGGGGAGAGCCCCACGCGGTTGGCCGCCAGCAGGTTCGTCAGGTTCGACACCGGCAGCAGCAGGCTCGCGGTGTTGGCGAGCCAGACCGTCGTCATCGCCAGCGGCACCGGCGCGATGCCCACCCGCCCGGCCAGCGCCAGCATCACCGGCGTCAGCAGCACCGCCGTGGTGTCCAGGTTCAGCGCGATGGTGGTGACCGACGCGAAGAGCACACACAGCCCGAACAGCCGCGGATAGCTGCCCCGCCCGGTCCGCGCCACCCAGGACGCCACCGCGTCGAACACCTCGGCCCGGCCGGTCAGTTCGGCCATCACGATGACCGTCGCCAGGAAGACCAGCAGCGGGCCGATCCGCGCCATCGCGTCCCCGGCGGGCGCGGCCGGCAACAGTCCCGTGGCCACACACACCAGGCCGCAGGCGAACAGCCCGGCGGCGAGCCAGTCCAGGAGATGCAGACGCTTGAGAAATCGCACGCCCGACAGGGTCGCACACGGGGCCGGACGGAGCGGGGGAGAGCGGGCGGACCAAGGGCGGGAAACCGCCTGACCCGCGGCCCCCGGACTCCTACGATGGGACCATGGTGACTGACGGGGAACTGCTCGGCCGGACGCGTGACTTGGACTTCTTCATCAGCTACTCGCCCGCCGACGAGCAATGGGCGTCCTGGATAGCCTGGACCCTGGAGGAGGCCGGATACCGTACCGTCATCCAGGCGTGGGACTTCGTCGCCGGCACCAACTTCATCGACTTCATGGACCGCGGCGTCAGCGAGTCCGTCGCCGTCATCGCCGTCCTCTCCGGCCACTACGGCCGCTCCACCTACGGCCGGATGGAGTGGCAGGCCGCGCTCCGCGCCGAACCGGAGGAGCCCGAGCGCAAGCTGCTCACCGTCCGCGTCGAGGACATCCCCATCGAGGGCCTCCTCGCCACCATCACCTACGTCGACCTCGTCGGCGTCGCCGATGCCGAGGTCGCCCGCAGCCTGCTGCTCACCCGCGTCGGCCAGGCCGTCGAGGGCCACGCCCGCCCCGGCCGCCGCCCCGGCTACCCCGGCTCCCTGACGTCCAGTGGCTCCTTCGAGCTGCCCGGGCCCGCCACCGCCGACGGCCGGCAGCGTCCGCTCGGCCGCACCGGCTGGTCCGGCCGCCGCCGCCCCGCCCGCGCGCCCCGCTACCCGCAGGTCCCCGACGCGGCCCGCGACCAGGGCGCCCTGACCGTACTGCACCTCGCCGGACCGGACTTCGGTCGCGGCCGCGAGCCGGAAGCGCTGCGCCGGGAGATCCGCGGCGACCTCGTCGAGCTGAAGGACGCCGGCGCCCCCGCACCCGACCTCCTCGTCGTCACCGGCGACCTCACCGCCTCCGGCAGCCCCCGCGAGTGCGACCAGGCGCTCAGCTTCCTCACCGGACTGCGCTCCCAGCTCGACCTGCCGCCGCAGCGCGTCATCGTCGTCCCCGGAAACCAAGACGTCAGCCAGGCCGCCTGCCGCGGATACTTCCACACCTGCGAGGCCGACGAGATCCCGCCCCAGCCGCCGTACTGGCCCAAGTGGCGCCACTACACCCGCCTGTTCCGCGGTCTCTACGAGGGCCTGGACACCGTCTTCGACAGCGACCAGCCCTGGACCCTCTTCCCGGTTCCCGAACTCCACACCGTCGTCGCCGGGTTCAACTCCTCCATCGCCGCCAGCCACCGCCCCGACGACCAGTACGGCTTCCTCGGCCGCGACCAGGCCGCCTGGTTCGCCGAGGCACTGCGCGGCTACGAGGAGGAGGGCTGGCTGCGCATCGGCGCGCTGCGCCACCCGCTCACCGGCCGCCGCCGCCCCCAGGACGCCGCCGGCGGCCCCGGCACGCTCCGCGACGTCGACACCTTCGCCCGACTCGCCGCGCCCCGCCTCCACTTCGTCCTGCACGGCCCCAGCGGCGGCCCCCGCACCACCGGCGGCGAGCCGTCCCACGACCACCTCCCGCTCCAGAACGGCACCCTGCCGCTGTACGGTTCGGCCGCCCCCGCCGGGTTCGAGCTGCTCCGCGTCACCGCCGACGGCGTCACCCGCTGGACCGGCGCCGGCGGCACCGAACCCGCCGTCATCCCCGTCGCCTGGCAGGGCGCCGGACGGCTCTTCGCACGGCCCGGCGAGCCCGCAGCCCCGCCTGCCGCCGTCCAGCCCGCCGACAACCGCGCCGTCGACGAGCCCGCCGACTCCCTCGTCGAACGCGTCAAGGAGGTCTGCCGCGCCCGCCAGGAAGGCGTCCGCCTGCGCGACGTCCCCCGCGCGGCCCCCGCCGACCTCGCCCAGATCATGGTCACCTGGAGCGACGAGGGCGTCGTCCGCCAGCAGCGCATCGCCGTCCACCCCGGCACCCCCACCGACGCCGAACTCGACCGCTTCCTCGCCCAGGCCCACGCCACCGACACCGGATCCGAGGCCGAACTGGTCCACGACGGCCCGCCCCCCGAGCAGTCCCTGCGCGAACGCGCCGGGCGCCGCGGCATCCGCGTGCGCAGCTTCCTGGAATTCCAGGGCCTCCTCGACCTGCGCGGCTACGTCACCGCCCAGACCGCCCGGCTGAGCAACGACGACCGCTACGCCCCCGACCTCTACCTCCCGCAGCGCTACCGCGACGCCGAACGCCCCGACGCCGACGAGCGCGGCCACCTCGTCGAGGCCATGCTCCAGCTCCTGGAGTCCGACCACGGCCGCTTCATGCTGCTCCTCGGCGACTTCGGGCACGGCAAGACCTTCGCCCTGCGCGAGCTGGCCCGCCGCCTCCCCGAGCGCCTCCCGCACCTCACGCCGCTGCTGATCCCGCTGCACACCCTCGACCGCGCCCACAGCCTCGAAGGGCTGGTCGCCGCCCACCTCGCCGGCCACGACGTCGACACCATCGACCTGCGCGCCCTGCGCTACATGCTCGGCCAGGGCCGCGTCGTCCTCCTCTTCGACGGCTTCGACGAACTGGTCAACCGCGTCAGCTACGACCGCGCCGCCGACCACCTCCAGGTCCTGCTCAACGCCGCCGTCGACAACGCCAAGATCGTGGTCAGCAGCCGCACCCAGCACTTCAAGTCGCAGGACCAGATCCTCACCGCCCTCGGCGAACGCGTCGGCCTGCTCCCGCAGCGCCGCATCCTCGCCGTCGAGGGCTTCGTCCCCGAGCAGATCCGCGCCTACCTCGTCAACCGCTACGGCGACGAGGAGACCGCCGACCGCCGCTTCGAACTCCTCGGCAACATCCCCGATCTGCTCGCCCTGTGCGCCAACCCCCGGCTGCTCAGCTTCGTCGCCGACCTCGACCCCGACCAGCTGCGCGCCGTCGCCGGCGCCGGCCGCGCCCTGAGCCCCGCCCGGCTCTACGAGGACGTCTTCACCTCCTGGCTCGTCCACGAGGAACGCCGCGGCCAGGGCGGCCCCGGAGCCGCCCCCGGCCTCACCCTCGACCACCTCTGGGCCGCCGTCACCGCCCTCGCCCGCCGCCTGTGGCAGACCGGCCGCGCCGCGCTGCACCTCGACGAACTGACCGACACCGTCGCCGCCGCCCTCGCGGGGCTCGCCGGCACCACCCTCACCACCCAGGAGAGCGCCCAGGCCGTCGGCGCCGGAAGCCTGCTGGTCCGCACCGACGACGGCCTGTTCCAGTTCATCCACGGCTCCGTCGTCGAATGGCTCGTCGCCCGTGAGGCCGCAGAGCGCCTCGCCGACGGCGACAGCACCCTGCTCGCCGCCCGCCCGCTGAGCGCCCTCGCCGTCGAGTTCTTCTGCGACCTCGCCGACCACGACCTGAGCACCGCCTGGGTCCGCACCGTCCTCAACGCCCCCGGTCCCGGCGTCAGCGACGCCGCCCGCGCCAACGCCGTCCGCGTCATCGACCGGCTCCGGGTCCCCGCCGGCGCCGACCTGCGCGGCGCCCGGCTCTCCGGCGAGGACCTCTCGGGGCGGGACTTCTCCGGCGTCGACCTCACCGGCGCCGACCTCACCGACACCCGCCTCATCGGTGCCAACCTCTCCGGCGCCGTGCTGCGCGACGCCCGCCTCAACGGCGCCCGCCTCGACCACGCCGACCTCTCCGGCGCCGACGTCACCGGCGCCGACCTGCGCGGCACCCGCCTCACCCGCACCGACCTGCGCGGCGCCCGCCTGACCCGCAGCCGCTGGCAGCGCGCCGCGCTCATCGACCCGCTCACCGACCCGCAGGTCCGTGCCGCCCCCGAGCTGCGCACCGCCGCCCTCGCCCCCGGCATGCCGGTCGAGGTCGGCTTCCGCCCCGCCGCCGTCGGCGTCCCGTACGGCTTCGACATGCGCACCAGCCGGCTGCCCGAACCCCTCTCGTACAGCCCCGAGGGCGAACTCCTCGCCGTGGGCAGTGAGGACGGCGGCGTGCTGGTCTGCGCCGCCGACACCGGCCGCGCGCTGCGCACCCTGCACGGCCACGAAGGCCGCGTCTACGCCGTGAAGTTCCGCTCCCGGATCCTCGCCACCGGCAGCTCCGACGGCACCGTCCGCCTGTGGGATCCGGTCTCCGGACGCCAGCTGCACTGCCTGGACATCCACCCCGGCGGTGTCTGGCCGGTCTCCCTCGACGACGCCGGGACCCTCGTCGCCACCGGTGACGCCGACGGCCTGGTGACCCTCTGGGACGCCGCCACCGGCGAACCGCTGCACCGGCTCCCCGGCCACACCGCCCCCGTCTACACCGCGGTCTTCAGCGCCGACGGACGCACCCTCGTCACCGGCGACGCCGCCGCCAACCTCCGGATCTGGGACACCCGCACGGGAAAGTGCACCGGCAGCCTCGACGGCCACGAAGGCGCCGTGTACCGCGCCCGGTTCAGCCCGGACGGCACCCTGCTGGCCACCGGCGACCAGGGCGCCGACGACCACGGCACGGTCCGGGTCTGGCAGCTCGCCGAGCGCCGCCTGCTGCACACCTTCACCGGCCACACCGGCCGCGTCTACACCCTCGACTTCCACCCCGAGGGCAACCTCCTCGTCAGCGGCGACACCGACGGCCAGGTCCGGCTGTGGGACCCGGTCGTCGGCGCCCCCGCCGGAGCGCTGGAGCGCTGCACCGGCGCCGTCTACCAAGTCATGTTCGGCAACGGCGGACGGCTCCTCGCCGCCTGCGACAGCGACGGCACCGTCCGCCTGTGGCGGGTCGCCCTCTCCGGCGGCCACCGCACCATCAGCCTGCTGCGCCAGCAGCCCGTCGAGCACCGCGGCTCCGCCTGGGCCTGCCGCTTCCGCCCGTACGACAGCCAGCTCGTCACGGTCGGCAACGACGGCGGCGCCCAGATCTGGAACGCCGACACCGGCCAGGGCCAGCGCATCCTGCGCGGCCACGGCCGCCGGGTCAACACCGTCGCCTTCAGCGCCGACGGCGCCCGCCTGGCCACCAGCGGCAACGACGGAATCGTCCGCCTCTGGGACGCCCGCACCGGCCGCCGCACCGCCGAACTCACCGGCCGCGGCGACCGGTTGATCTCCGCGGTCTTCAGCCCCGCAGGACCGATCCTCGGCACCGCCAGCAACGACGGCGACGTCTACCTCTGGAACGCCGTGACCGGCGAGTACCTCCGCGAGATGGACGTGGAGACCGACCACACCTGGGCCGAGGCGTTCAGCACCGACGGCACGCTGCTCGCCACCGCCAACGACGACGACTCGGTCCGCCTGTGGTGGCGCGCCACCGGCGCCCATGTCGCCACCCTCTCCGAGCACCGGGGCCGGGTGCGGTCCATCGCGTTCCGTTGCGACGGCACCGCCCTCGCCACCGGCTGCGACGACGGCCGGGTCCGCCTCTGGCACCAGGAGAGCGGCCGGCTGACGGCCGAACTCGACGGCCACAGCGACCGCGTCTACGCCGTCGCCTTCGGCTCCGACGACGCCAACGGCGACTGGCTGGCCAGCGCCTCCTGGGACGGCACCGCCATCGTCTGGCGCGACGGCGCCCCCCAGCACATCCTGGCCGGACACCAGGGGCGGCTCTGGGCGGCCGTCGCCCACCCCCGGCTGCCGCTGCTCGCCACCGCCGGCGACGACCGCGTCATCTGCCTCTGGGACACCCGCACCGGCACCCGCACCGCCCGCCTCGCCGGCCACACCGGGCGGATCTTCTCCCTCGCCTTCAGCCCCGACGGCACCCTCCTGGCCAGCGGCGGCGAGGACGGCACGGTCCGCCTGTGGAACGTCCCCGCGCCGGACGGTCCGCCCACCCCGCACGCCACCCTCATCGGCGTCCCCGGCGGCTGGGCGGCGCTGACCCCCGAGGGCGGCTACAAGTACGACGGCGAGGTGGCCGGCGAGTTCTGGCACGTCGTCGGCATGGCCCGCTTCACCCCCGGCGAACTGGACGAGTACCTCCCCGGCGTCCACCGCCTGCCACTCGACGCGGAGTTGTGAGACCGCCGAAGCCTCAGCCGCCGGCCGCCAGGGCGCCGTCGAGCAGGGCGAGCAGCCGGTCCCAGTGGCGCCGCAGCCCGGCGGAGTTGAAGGCGTCGGTGTCGGACATGGTGAAGCCGTGGACGGTGCCGGGGTAGATCTCGGAGGTGTGGTCGACACCCGCGGCGTCCAGGGCCTGGTTGAGCTCGCCGAGGGCCTCGGGCGACACGTCGGTCTCGGCGTGGGCGAGGTGGACCCGGGCGGTGAGCTGGGCGAGGAGGCCGGGCCCGTCGGCGGCCACGGGTCCGTGGAACGCGGCGACGGCGGCCACCTGGCCGGGGTGGGCCGCGGCGGTGCGCACCGCCCACAGGCCGCCTATGCAGTAGCCGGTCACCGCCACGGGTCCGGGGCTGACCTCGGGCCGGGTGGTGAGGAACCTGAGGTAGGCGTCGGCATCGCGCAGGACCCGGTCGGTGGAGTGCGCCTCGATCAAGGGCATCAACCGGGCCATGACCGCGGGACGGACGTCTTCCCCGATGTGCGCGGGAAGGTCGATCAGCGGTGCCGGACCGTGCCGGTAGAAGAGGTGCGGGACGAGCACGTAGTACCCGTGCCCGGCCAGTTCGCGGGCCAACTCCCGCAGCACGGGCCGGAGGCCGAAGCCGTCCGCGTACATCAGCACCCCGGGGTGCCGCGCGCCGTGGTCGGGGAAGGCGGCGAACGCGTCGGCCTGACCGTCGGGGGTGGGAATCTGCAGTGTCCTGGTGGGAATGGCGGATCTTCCTTCCTGGAGTTCGCCCGACTTCCGTTAGTGGCACTAACGGTGTCGGCGCGAGCGAACGTACATCGTTAGTGGGACTAACGCAATGGGTAGGATGGGCGCCATGACCAGAGCCGAAGCAGCGGACCGGCCCGACGGCGCGCCCGACGACGACGCGCCGAGGACGCCCGACCGGCTTCGCCGGCGGACGAGCCGGCTGCTGTCGCAGCTGACCGCCCGCTCGGACCGGCTGATCAACGAGGGACTGGCCCGGGTCGACGCCCGGAAGTGGCACTACGCCGTACTCGCCTCACTGCAGGACTTCGGACCGGGCAGCCAGGCCGTGCTGAGCCGGCGCACCGGCATCTACCGCAGCGACATGGTCGGCGTGCTCAACGAACTGGCCGAGCGGGACCTCGTGGAGCGGGCGCCGGACCCCGACGACCGGCGCCGCAACCTCATCACCATCTCCGCCCGGGGCCGCCGTCACCTGCGCCGCCTCGACAAGATCCTGGACGACCTCCACGACGAGCTGCTCGAACCGCTGAGCCCGGCCGAACGCGACCAGCTCGCGCGGCTGCTCGGCCGCCTGCTGGACCATCACTCCCGCCCCTCCTGACCCGCGCGGGGCACCCGAGGGCGGATCAGCGTTCCACGTTCCGGGCACGTTCACCAAACTCCTGGTCCCGCGGCCGTAGCGGTCCCGGAGTCCCCGGGAGCTCTCGCGGGGCCGGGCCGTAAGGTGGGCCAATGCCAGATCCAACACCCCCCATCACCTCCGCGGCCCCTGCTGCCGCCACCGAGTCCACGGCCCGGGCCGGACTGCCCGAGGCGGCGGCCGTCCCCGTACTCTCCGTCGCGGAGGCTCGCCGCCCCGTCGCGGCGGCCTTCCGCGCACTCGCGGCCCTGACCGGGATCACCGGCATCGCCCTGGACATCACCGCCTCCCACGACCTGGGCCGGCTCTTCAGCTACTTCACGATCCAGTCCAACATCCTGCTGGTCGTCGTCTTCGCCTGGTCCGCCGGCCGCGCCTGGACGGGACGTCCCGCCCTCTCCCCGCGCATCACCGGCGCGGCACTGCTCTACATCTGCATCACCGGACTCGTCTTCCACTTCGTCCTGTCGAACGACTCCAGTGGCTTCGCCATGACCAGTCACCGCACCCCCCTCGAAACGGCGGCCAGTCAGCTCCTCCACACCGCGACCCCCCTCGCCGCCGTCCTCGACTGGCTCGTCCTCACGGCCCCCGGCGCCTACCCGCTCAGATATGCCTGGCAGTGGCTCGGCTACCCCCTCCTCTACCTCCCCTTCGCCCTCATCCGCGGCGCCCTGCTCGCCCCCGGCACCGAGGGCCGCTACCCGTACCCCTTCCTCGACGTCGACCTCCACGGCTACGCGGGCATCGCCACCAACGCCGTCGTCTTCGCCCTGGCCTTCTACGGCCTGGCCCTCGCCCTCGTCCTCCTCGATCGCATACGCCCCCGCCTGCGCGGACGGACCTGAACTCCGGGACAGCGGCGGCCTGAAGACACGGGTCAGGCCGCCACCGGCACTGGCAGCCGGCTACAACACCTCACCCTCGATCTCCCGGTACGCCTCCTCCAGCGCGTCGATGGCCGGGTGGGAGGCGGGTAGCTCGAAGTCGTCAACGGCCGTGATGGCGCGGACGCCGATCGCCGCGTTGGTGGCGAAGGCGGCCCGCATGTGTGACAGGCCGGTCAGCCGGACCGGCCGGGTGTCGTGATCGACGGCCGCCTTGAGGAGCTCCCTCGTCACCCCGGCCAGACAGTCGGCGTCGGGCCAGACAACCCGGGCTCCGTCGAAGAAGCCGACATTCCAGGTGCCGCCCTCCGAGACGACTCCGTCGTGATCCACGAAGAGGGCGTCGTCGAACCCGCCCAACTGTGCCTGGCGCCGATGATGGAGTCCGGCGAAGAGACCGACGCTCTTGACGCTCGGAACATCGCGGACGTATCGGACGGACCGCACCCTGAGCGGCGGGACCGGGAGCGCCCCGGCCGGCCGTGAGGTGACCAGTACCTGTGGGTCGTTGGCCGTGCTCGGGTGGCCGAGATCGAGGTGCGGGTCGAAGACCGTGACGCGCACCACGGTCGATCCGGTGGCGGGAGCGGCGCGACGGGCCAGCTCCCGCACGCGCGCCACGTCGAGGTCGGCGTCGAACAGCGTCCGGCAGTCCCGCCGCAGCCGGTTCAGGTGCCCGGACAGACCGCGTACCCGCCCGTCGTCGACCCGCATGGTCGTGAAGTGGCCGTAGTTGGTCAGCGCCAGCGCCCGGAGCTCAGCCACCCCGACCGGCTCTCCATTGATTTCCCCGTCGAACCTTCCACCGACTTCTCCCTCGCGTTCTGCCATACGGCCAGCCTGCCAGTCGAGGGACGACGCCGTCAGCGGGTGACACCACCGGGGCCGCCCCTCTGGCCCCGGGCCCCTGGCCCCGGACCTCGGTCCGATAATGGCGTCGTGACCAACAGGAACCTGCGCGTCGTACTCGCCGAGGACTCCGTCGTGCTGCGTGACGGGATGGTCGAGCTGCTCGGCGCCCGCGGATGTGCGGTGGTGGCCACCGCCGGTACGGCGCCCGAGCTGCTCGCGGCGGTGGCCGAGCACCTGCCGGACGTCGCCGTGGTGGACATCCGGATGCCGCCCACCCACACCGACGAAGGCATCCGCGCCGCCGTCGAGATCCGGGCGAGGACACCCGAGGTCGGCATCCTGGTCTTCTCCCAGCACGTCGAGACCGCCTGGGCGTCCCGGCTGCTGGCGGACGGCGCGGGGGGCGTCGGGTACCTGCTGAAGGAACGCGTCGCCCGCACCTCCGAGTTCGTGGACGCGCTGCACCGCGTCGCCGACGGGGGCACGGCGCTCGACCCGGAGGTGGTCACCCGGCTGATGCGTGGGGGACGGCGCAGCCGGGTGGACACCCTGACCCCGCGCGAGCGCGAGGTGCTGGAGCTGATGGCCCAGGGCCACTCCAACCGCTCCATCGCCGGGCTGCTGGTGGTGTCGGAGCGGGCGGTGGAGAAGCACATCGCCGCCATCTTCACCAAGTTCGACCTGCGAGCGACGGAGACCGACAACCGGCGGGTGAAGGCCGTCCTGGCATATCTGGCGGAGAGCGGCGGGTAGGGCCGGGGGAGAGCCGGGGAAGAGCAGGGGTGCTGACGCTCTGTCACAGACGGGCGCGGGCGATCACAGTCGCGGGCGATCACAGACGCGTCGGCAGCTCGGCGGTGATCACGGTGGGGCCTCCCGGGGGACTGTCCACCCGCAGGACGCCGTCGACCGCCGCCAGCCGCTCGGCCAGACCGGTCAGGCCGGTGCCGGCGCCGAGGGCCGCGCCGCCGTGGCCGTCGTCCCGTACGGTCAGGCGGATGCGGTCTTCGGTCGCGCTCGCCATGAGTTCGGCCGAGCGGGCGCCGCTGTGCTTGGCGACGTTGGTGAGCAGCTCGGCGGCGCAGAAGTAGAGGGCCCGTTCGACCACGGGGTCCGGGCGCTCCGGCACGTCCAGGCGGACGGTGACCGGTACCGGCGAGGTGGCGGTGAGTCCCGGCAGCGCCTCGCCCAGGCCGCCGTCCAGCGCCACCGGGTGAATGCCCCGGGTGAGTCGCCGCAGTTCGGCGATGGTGTCGTCGGTCTGGCTGCGGGCGCGCTCCACCAGGGTGCGCAGCCGCCCGGTGTCCGGCTCGGTGTCGGGGGCGAGCGCGTCGTCGGCCAGTGAGAGGGTGATGGCCAGGGCGACCAGCCGGGCCTGGGTGCCGTCGTGCAGATCGCGTTCCAGGCGGCGGAGCTGGTCGGTGTTCTCCGCGAGCAGGGTGGCGCGGGCGGTCTCCAGCTGCCGGACGCGCTGTTGGGCACGGGCCGGGCCGAGCAGCAGCCGGGCGAGCCCTCGGTTCGCCGCGGTCAGCACGCGGATCGAGCCAGGCACTGCGAACAGGACAACCAGGCCCGTCACAACGGAGGCGGCATCCAGCCAACCGGCCGGCCGCGGGCCCGGTTCCAGCAGGCGGATCCAGAGCGGAAAGCCGAGCAGCCAGCCGCCGCCCAGGGGAAGCAGCACGGCGGCGACGAAGCCGAGTACGCCGAGCGGCAACCGCAGCACCAGATAGAGCAGCGTCCGCCAGGCGACAGGGTCTCCCAGCACGACACGGCCACGGGCGACCAGGCCCGCCGGGCGGGGCAGCCTGGCCGGCGCCTCGATGCGTTCGCCGAGCAGCCGGCCGACCAGCCGCCGGTGCAGCGCGCCGGCACCACGCGCGCCCAGCAGCGCGACGACCACGAACGGCAGGCCGAACACGGTGAGCGAGAGCAGCGTGCCCGCGTACAGGACGGCGAGGGCGTAGGTGCCGCCGAGCAGTGCGAGCGGCAGTCCGACGACGGCGAAAAGCCATTCGCCGGCCGGCCCACCGTCGCTCCGTTCCGTCACGTCCACCGTCCACCACCTCCGTCGCCGGGCCGCGAACCGCCCGCAGGCCCGTGACCAGGATGCCCACCGCCGTGCTCGGGCCGACGGCTCAAAAGCGACGCTCACCAGCGCTCATTGCCAACTCATGGTTGTGCATTGACCAATCCTTTTCCTAACCTGCTGGCGCGGAGGGCGCACAAGCCGCCCGCCGCACGGGCCAGTTCAGGCACGAGAAACCAGCTCAGGCACGAGAAACGAGAAAGCCGGGGGCACGCTGCTCCGGCGTGCCCCCGGCTGATCCGGCCCGTGACGCATCGCACCGACCCCCGGCTTTGGCAGGCAACGGGCCGGCCGCGACGCACAGTCCACGCGACCACGCATCGGAGGGTACCGTGAACCACCCCAACCGATTAAGAGCCGCGATCCAGGCGGCCGGCACCACCCCGCTGATCGGCGTCTTCGACATGTTCTCCGCGTCCCTGGCGGCGCGTCACTACGACGGGATGTTCATCTCGGGCTTCGGCTTCGCGGCGTCCCACTACGGTCTGCCCGACATCGGCTTCATCGCCTGGCCCGACATCGTCGCCTTCGTCCAGCGCCTCCGACTGGCCTTCCCCCGGCAGCATCTGCTGGTCGACATCGACGACGGCTACGTCGATCCGGAGACCGCCTGCCACGTCGTCCAGCAACTGGAGGCCGGCGGCGCCTCCGGGGTGATCCTGGAGGACCAGCAGCGGCCGCGGCGCTGCGGCCACGTCGACGGCAAGCGGGTGCTGCCGTTGGAGGAGTACCTCGCCAAGCTCGACCTGGTCCTGAGCTCCCGGCGTGACCTGGTCGTCGTCGCCCGCACCGACGCCACCGAGGAAGAGGAGATCCTGCGCCGTGCCAAGGCCCTCGCCGCCACCGACGCCGATGTCGTCCTCGTCGACGGCGTCCGCAGCGTCGACTGGATCCACAAGGTGCGCCGCGTCATCGGTGACAAACCGCTGCTGTTCAACCAGATCGCGGGCGGCAAGTCGCCCCGGCTGTCGCTGACCGAGCTGCAGCAGCTCGGCGTCGACGTCGCGATCTACAGCACGCCGTGCCTCTTCGCCGCCCAGACCGCCATCGACCAGGCACTGGCCCAACTGAAGCAGGCCGACGGACGCCTGCCCGAGCACGTTCCGGGCGCGGTCGGCGTCAGCGAGTGCCTGGCGCTGCTGGAGCAGAACCTCAGCCGCCACCACGACCGTACTCCGGCAGCCGCTACGCGTACGGTCTGAGGCCCAGGCGACAGGGACCGCGCCGGCACATCCGGCATCACATCTGCCATCACATCCGGCATCTCAACCGGCCGTCCGGCGCGGTTCCTTGCTCCACCCCGCACACCACCCCCGCCCCATGCCCCTCCCCGCATCGCCGCCCTCCCGGAGGAAACCGTGCCGCGCCCTTCCCCCGGAACCACCCGCCCTGCCCTGCCCGGCCTGCTGCGCCGCGTCGACTGGTACATCGTCGCGCTCTTCTGCGTCATCGGCCTGGCCGCGCTCGCGCCGACCGACGGAGCCGCCGCCGAGGGCGTCTCGCTCACCGCCCGCCTGGCGGTCGGCCTGCTCTTCTTCCTCTACGGGGCCCGGCTCTCCCCCCAAGCGGCCCTGGACGGCGTGCGGCACTGGCGGCTGCACCTCCCCGTTCTCGCCCTCACCTTCCTGGTCTTCCCGGCAGCCGGACTGGCGGCCGGGCTGCTGCCCGAGTCGGTCCTCAGCGCCGAACTCGCCGCAGGTGTCCTCTACTTGACGGTGCTGCCCTCCACCGTCCAGTCCGCCATCGCCTTCACCTCGATGGCCCGCGGCAACGTGGCCGCCGCCATCTGTTCGGCGTCGTTCTCCACGGTCCTCGGCGTGGTGCTCACCCCGCTGCTCGCCGTCAGCCTCATCCAGCACACCGGAACCGGTCCCGCCGCCGGCCCGGGCGGCCTTCCCATCACCCCGGCTCAACTCACCGACATCGCCGTCCAACTCCTCGTGCCCTTCCTCGCCGGACAGGCACTGCGCCGCTGGATCGCCGACTGGCTGAGCCGCCATCGGGCACTGACCACCCTCTGCGACCGCGGCTCGATCCTGCTCGTGGTCTACTCGGCCTTCAGCCACGGCATGACCGCAGGCATCTGGCACCGCGTCCCACCGCCGCGACTGCTTCTGCTGACCACGGTCTGCCTGGCACTGCTCTGCCTGGCCCTGTTCGTGGCCAACGGCACCGCGCGCCTGATCCGCCTGCCCCGCGCCGACCGGGTCACCGCCGTCTTCTGCGGTTCCAACAAGAGCCTGGCCAGCGGGCTGCCCATGGCCACCGTCCTGTTCCCCCCGGACCGGATCGGCATCATGGTCCTGCCGCTGATGCTCTACCACACCCTCCAACTGGTGCTCTGCGCCTACCTCGCCCGCCGCTGCGACGATGAGCCAGGACGGCTGGTGCCCGTACGCGTAGTGGCGTGACTGGCACTGGGGCTGTGCGTCGATAATGACGCGTATGAGCAACGCACCTTCGCAGCCGCAGTTCACGATATTCGTCCACCTCACGGCGCTGCCCTCGTGGTTGGCGCTGGGCCGCGCCGAGCGCCGGCAGATCATCGCCGAACACGTGCAGCCGTTGTTGGACAAGCACGACGCCGTCCGGGTCCGCTGGTTCGATGCCGAAGCGTGGGCCGCGTCCCCGTCCGATGTCCTGGTCGCCACGACGAACGACCTGACCGCGTGGTCCGACCTGTTCGAGGGCCTTCGCGACAGCCCGCTGTGGAGCGTGCCGTACTTCCAGGTGGAGTTGGTCCTGCCGACGGTCGAGAACGGTTTCGAGGACTACGAGCGCCGGACAGGTCAGCGTGACTGAGTAGGCAGTAGGCAGCAGGCCGGCGTCAAGGAACGATGGCCGCCCCCTGTGGCGGCCATCTGGCGGATAGTCACCGATGTCAACGGGCCCGGGCGAATCGACCTTCGATCCGCGGGGAATCCACCCGCCATGGCAGACAACACCAGGGCTGACGACACCCGGGCCGATGACACCGGAGCCGACGACGCCACGGCCGACACCGGCGCGCGGGAGCGCGAGGAGAGCACCCGTCGCTACTACGAGACCGGCGACGTCGACGGCTTCTACGACGCCATCTGGGGCGGCGAGGACATCCACATCGGCATCTACGCCCACGCGCAGGAGCCGGTCGCGGACGCCTCGCAACGCACCGTGCGGTACGCCGCGGACCAGGTCGCGGACCTGCTCGGCCCGGACGCCACCGTGCTCGACCTCGGCTCGGGATACGGCGGTTCGGCC
The DNA here is from genome assembly GCF_051603415.1 of Streptomyces sp. S186. Taxonomy (NCBI): domain Bacteria; kingdom Bacillati; phylum Actinomycetota; class Actinomycetes; order Kitasatosporales; family Streptomycetaceae; genus Streptomyces; species Streptomyces sp. S186. Next base: position 7,342,038 of record NZ_CP193932.1, read on the forward strand.
CGTGCGCTCGCCGAGCGGTTCGGCTGCCGGGTCGTCGCCCTCGACCTCAGCGAGCAGCACAACCACCGGCACCGCGCGGCGAACGTCCGGCGGGGCCTGGACGGCCTGATCGAGGTCGTCACCGGTTCGCTTGCCGACCTCCCCTACGAGGCGGGGCGCTTCGACGTCGTCTGGTCCCTGGAGGTACTCAGTCACGTCGAGGACAAGAAGGGAGCGCTGTCCGAGGCAGTGCGGGTACTGAAACCGGGCGGCGGACTGGTCTTCTCGGACATCATGGCGGACGAACAGGCACCCCCGGAAGCCCTGCGGCCCGCACTGTCCCGGCTCATCACCCAGCACCTGGCGACACCGTCCGGCTACCTGGAGAGCCTGTCGCAACTCGGCCTCAAGGCCCGCTTCGAGGACCGCACCGGTGCCCTCGCCACCCACTACGCGCGCCTCGACGAGGAGGTGCACCGCCGCGCGGCCGAGCTGCGCACCGTCATCAGCCCGGCCTATGTAGAGGAGCTGCTGGCCAACCTCCCCCTGTGGGCCGACGTCACCCGCCGCGGCCTGCTGCGCTGGGGCCTCTTCCACGCCCGCCGCACGATGGTCTGAACCGGCCTGCGGCCGGCGGCGCGACGGCAGTTGAACAGCCGGGCCGCCGCCCAGCCGCTCAGTCGTCCCCGCCGTCGCGGTCGTCGTGTGCGTCACGCGCCGGGGCCACGCTCAGGGCGCCGGTGTGCGGGTCAAGGAGCAGCTTGTGCTCCGTGCCGTCCTCGGTGATGGTCTCGACCTCCCAGACGGCCTTGATGCGGTGGTCGCCGTCCAGGTCGACGGAGGTCACCGTGCCGTACCCGGCGGCGGCCTTACGGGCGGCACCGGCGGCGTCCGTCTGGGCGCCGGCCAGGGCGGCGTGCTTCCGGGCGTGATCGTCGTCGCCGCCGCGGTCGATGCGCTGGTTCAGGACCCGTGCCGTGTGCGCGTCGAGGGTGATCTTGTGCCACTTGCCGTCGTTGCCCAGCACGTCCGCGTCCCAGACCAGGCCGGGGCGGTCCTGGTCCAGGTCCAGGCCGGACACCTTGCCGGGGACGGCCGTGAGGGCGGCGGCCGCTGCCTGGGGCGCGGTCACCTGGGCGGCGTGGGCCTCCCGGAGGTCCTCGATGTCCTGACGGCCGTTGCCCGACCCCGGACCCTGCGCCGTAGCCGGTGCGCTGGTGCCGGAGCCGCTGCCGTTGACCGCGACGGCGGTGACCGCACCGCCCACCAGCAGAGCGGCCGCGGCGGCGGTGGCGAGGACGAGGTGGCGCTTCATGTGCTCTCCTGCGTTGGTTGTTCGGACCTGTTGGCTGTTCGGACCCGGTCGTTCGGGCCGGTGCTGTCGAACGCCGTGCCACCACAGTGGCCGAACGCACCTGAAGCCGAGCTGAAGCCACGTCGACGGGAAGCCGCCATGCCTCAACCGACCCTGGTAGTCGGCGAAGTGACGGAACGTCGCGGGAGGTTGTGCCAGAGTAGGGGCGCGGGCCCCGGCGCATGTCGCGGGTCCGCTTCGATTCGCGTTGTTCATCAGGGGAGACATGATCACTGGAAACGCGACGCCGCTGCCGGGGTGGCGCGGCGGCGACGGCAATGCCGCCTATCTGGACAAGACCCTGCGCTACCAGCCCGTCGAACTGGCCCTCAACGAGAGCGTTCCCGGCAAGACCATCTTCTTCCTGTGGTTGCGGGCGGCCATCGCCGGGTTCCTGGCGGGTGTGGTCCCCACCTGGATCGGGTTCATCTCGCTGATGTCCGGCCTGGGGTCGTCCAGTCACTCGTACTCGCTGTACGGCGACGAGCCCAGCAGCAGCGGCGACGCGAGCGGGGCCGGCTGGTTCGGCTTCGCGTTCCTTGCCTCGTTCGTGGTGTTCCTGCTCGTCCTGCTCATGTCCCGGCTGCCCGAACCGGTCGGCGAGTGGCGGGTGTTGCTGCCCGATCGCCCCGACCGCGCGGAGACGGTGTACGCGACGATCCTCCGGACACTCGGCAGCCGCGGCTACCCCCTCGCTCCCCAGCCGTTCGGCCCCCGCATCACGCTCAAGAGCCACCCGTACACCGCCTATGTCTCGGTGTTCAACTACGGCAGCAGCCTCTACCTCGGCTGGATGATGTGGCGTTCGCGCCGCGGTACGGAACTGATGGCGCAGTTCCTCGGCGACTTCTTCCGGGCCCTCAAGGGCGACAACGGCATCGAACGGCAGATGCTGCGCAGCGAGGGCGCCCGCGCCATGCGTGAGGCCGTCCACCTCGCCTGCCGTGAGGGGCTGATGGTCGCGGTCGAGGCACACACGGCGCCGACGGCCGGCGGGCCCGCCCCGGCCGCCCCGTCCCCGGGCGTCGCTCCGCCGCCGCCCGCGGCCCCGCCCGCCGTCCCGCCCGTTCCCGCCGTGCCACCGCAGCAGCACCAGGAACAGGCCCAGCCCCTGGGACAGCACCCCCGGCCCGGTGGCGAGGCCGGTCCCACGGTATGAGTGTCCTGGCCCATGCCGGGCCCGCCGGAGCCTGGGCCTGGGCCGGGCTCCGGCTCGCACCGGAACCGGCGATCTACGAGAACGGCGCGCACGTCGGGCTGCCCGAGGCCCAGCGCCGCCGCGAGGCGGCCGACCTCGAACAGGTCTGGCTGTCGCGGCACTGGCAGCCCGACGGCCGCGCCTTCGAACTGCGCTACACCACCGCACCCGGATCCGCCGTGGCCTGCACCCTGCTGTGCCGCATGCCCGGCCCCGACGGCCGGACGGCGTCGGCCGCGGCGCTCGCCCTGCGGGACGCGCTGGCCGACTGCCCCCGGCACGTACGGGCCGAGCCGATCGAGGACGTCGGGGAACTGCACACCGCGCTGGTCCCGTTCGGCCAGGCACCGTCCCGTCTTGCCGAGGTCCGCAAACGGCTCTCCTGGGCGTGGCTGCAGCGGCCGGACATCGATTTCCGGCTGGGTGTGGCCGTCGCCCCGCTGATCGGGGAGGCCGTGAGCTGGGAACCGGTGTGGGAAGCACTGGCCCGCGCCGGTGCCCCCACCGTGGCCGCGATCTGCCTGGAACCCTACGCGCCACCGCCGGAACTCCTCGCCTATCTCGGGTACTTGGCCCGTGAGTACGGTCGGCTCTGCCGGCCCGGCCGGCCCAACCCGGTGTTCACGCAGTACATTCCGCCCGACCCGTTCGCCTTGCGCGCGGCGCCGCTGTACCACGATGCGCTGGCCGCCCTCTCGGGCCCCGCGTACCGCCTGCGGGTCTCACTGGCTGGTGCTGGTGCTGGTGCTGGTGCTGGTGTCTGTGCCGGCGTCGGTGGCAGTGCCGGTGTCGGTGACGCGGTTCTCCCGCTCGCGGAGCAGATCGCCGCCATCCTCGCGCCGCCCACTGCGAGTCCGGGCGCCGCGGTGGCCCGGACGGTGGCGCCCCATGAGTCGGCGGATGCCTGGACCAACCTCACCGGCATGCAGCGCACCTGGCTGGACACCACCTACCGTCAGGAGGTGCCCCAGCCGCTGGGTGAATGGGAGAAGATCCTCGCCGATCTCGTCGACGTCCCGCAGGCCGCGGCGGCCTTCCGCTTCCCTTACGAGATCCCCGGCCGCCCGCCGCTGTTCGCCACCGCCCGGCGGAGCACCGCACCCCCGGACGCGGGCAGTGCCCCCGCCGCCCCGGGCCCCGACCCCTACGCCCCCAACTTCTGAACGCGCCCTGAATTCCCGCCACATTCCCACCACTTGCATTCCCACCCCTTGGAGAAACGCTGTGCAGCCCCTCACGTTCACCTTCGACGCTCCGGCCGACGAGACCGACGACCTGGCCCGCTCCCTCGCCCGATGGCTCAACGACGACGAGGATCTCAGCGGTGCGGCCCGGTTGCGGATGGTCCCGCCCGCCCCGGGTGAGCAGGGCGGCCTCGCGGACGCGGCCGAGGTGCTGAACGCCGCGGGGCCGGTGCTGGACGCACTGGTCGCCGCGGTCGGCGTATGGGTGGGCCAGCGGTTCCGCAACCGCAGCGTCAGCCTGAAGGTGACCCGGCCGGACGGAACCCACATCGAGCTGTCGGCGACCGACCCGCGGGACGCCGCCGCGGTCGAGGAACAGCTGCGCCGCTTCCTGGAGCCGGGCCCCGGCGATGGCAACTGAGCAGCCTGAGCAGCACTCCCGGGCGCAGCCCCCGCCCTGGCCGCCGATCGTCCCCGCCCCGGGGCGATCGGCCGCCGTACTGATCGGCACCGCCACCCAGGTCGTGCCCAGCACCCTGCCCCAGCTCCCGCAGGCGGCGGCCGGTGTCATGGCGCTCACCGCCGAACTCACCGGTCCGTACGGCCTCTTCGACCCCAGCACCGTGCACTCCAGGGTCGATCCGCCCACCCCCGCCGAGGTGCTGCGGCTGCTGCCCGCGCCCGGCGGGGACCGGCTCGACCTGCTCCTGTTCTCCTTCTCCGGCCATGGCGTGGTGGGCCCGGGCGACCGGCTGTGTCTGGCCCTGCCAGGCACCGTGGACGACGGGAGCAGCGCGGAACACACCTCGCTGCCGGTCGCGACCGTCTTCCAGGCACTGGATTCCGTCCAGGCCCGGCACAAGGTCGTGGTCCTGGACTGCTGCTTCGCCGGCCGTGCGCTGGACGCGCCCAAGGCGGCCGATGTCCACATTCTGGCGGCCGCCGGCCGTACGAAGCGTGCACGAACCCCGGAGGGCTACCCCCAGACCGGCTTCACCGCCACCCTGTTGGGGCTGCTGGCCGAGGGAGTGCCGGACGGTCCCGAACACCTCGACCTGACCACCCTCTACCGTCACCTTGAGGTCGCCCTCCCCGCGGCCGGCCTTCCCAGGCCCCTGCAGCGTGCCTTCGGCGACAGCGGAGACGTCGCCCTCTTCCGGAACCGTGCCCATGGCACGGCGGTCACCCGCCAGGGCCTGCTCGCCCGTGCCCGCTTCGCCGAACGGCTCAAGGCAACGGCAGCCACCGGCGGTCTGCGCAGACTGCGGCATGCGGCGGCTCTCTTCGCGGCGATCGCCTCCGATGCCGTCGCCCACCTCGGTCCGACGGACCTCGACACCCTGCGCTACCGCCACGCCCACGCCTCGGCGACCGGCGCGGCCGGCGAGCCGCGGCGGGCATACGCCCTGCTGCGCGAGACGGTCGCCGACTGGGAGCCGACGGTCCCGTCCGACGACCCGGGCCTGGCGGCGGCCCGCGCGAGCCTGGATGTCTGGCGGGAGCGGGCCGGCGCCACAACCCCCGCCCACGCGGCCGGCGAGACCAGGGTGTAGGACGTGCCTGCGCCGCCCCGGCGCTGCTACCCGAGCGCCGCCTCCACCCCGGCGGCGAAGTCCAGCACCCCGGTGGCGCCGAGGGTCCAGGCACGGGTGGTGGGGCGGTGCAGGGTCTGGACCAGCAGGACCGCACCGTGGGGGAGCGGTTCGATGGTCAGCCGTCGGGCCACCTGCCAGGTGTGGTTCCGGTCGGGCCCGGCCGTGGCGGGCGTCAGCGCACGGGCCGTTTCGAGCAGGTGGGTGTCGCTGTTCAGGCGGTTCGCAGCCGCGGGGTCGCCTTCGAAGAGGGCGGGGGTGGAGCCGCTGGTCGTGCTCAGTTCGACGGGGGAGGGGACCAGTCGGATCGCCAGGGGCACCGCGTAGAGAAGGTGCCCCAGTCCGAGGCTGCGACGGATTCCCGAGCGTCCGCTCAGCACCGCGGCACGGAGTTCGAAGGGCCTGGGTGCCTGGGCGTCGACGTAGACGAAGCAGTGCGTCGGCGCCGGCATTCCGCTGAACCGTTCGCGCGGTGGGAGCAGGCTGCCGGCCGGAACGCCGGTGCTCTCGGCCGGCAAGGTCGCGGCCAACGGCCGTTCGGGCAGCCGGAGTTCGTCTCCCAGGGCTGCGGAGATGTCGGCGGCGGCATCCTCGGGAGTGGCTTTGCGGCCGGTCCAGGTCGCGGCGGGCATGTTGTGCGGTCTCCTCGCTTCGTCGGGACAAGCCGGCTCGTCAGGCCAGGCCGGCGGCTTCCTGGCGGACCTGGGCCGCCTGCTGCTGCTCGCCCGCGGCGTCCAGGAGTTCGCTCAGGCAGTCCAGCGCCGCCCTGCGTTCCGCGTGGAACCGCCCCGGCCGGGCCCGGGTGAGCGCGCGCCAGGCATCGGCGGCCTCCCTGGCCGGTACCAGTGCGTCCGCGTGCCGGCCCTGGGTGGCCAGCACATCGCGGGCGGCGTCCGCCTGTTGGGCCTGGCGCAGCAGAGCCTGCGTGCGATCCTCGACCGGGGCCGGCGCCGCGGCCTCCTCACGGGCGACCCGCCGCCTGCGTACGGCCACGCTGACGTATCCCACCAGGGCGATCAGCGCTCCGGTGATGACGGCGGAGACCAGTTTGTGCAAGAGATCGTTCACAGCGACACCGTTCACTCACTGAGGACGCGTACCCACGGACACGGATACGCGTAGGGGACTGGCAGGCGCACGACCGCGGTTCGGCGCCTGTACGGCTCACTGTGGTGGGAGGGACTGAAATGACGATGAAACCTCGATGACGCGCGGGGGCGGAGGCCGATGACGTGCCGGTCCGGAGGTTTCGAGAGGGGATACGGAGCGCATGGCTGCGGGGCAGCCGGCCCAAGGGAGGCCCCTTGCCCGACTGCCCCGCAGCATGGTTGGTTTGCCGCCTTATCGGGCGTCGTACCAGGTGACGCCGTCACCGCCGTCGTGGCCGATGGTCTGCGTCATGACGTTGCCTTCCTGCCAGTACTTGGGGTGCTGCTGCAGGAAGCCGGGGACGGACTGGATCGAGGTCGCGTCGCACGCCAGGTCGGTGCGGATGCAGAAGCGCTGCACCGGGACGCCGTCGAACTTCGCCGGGCCGGCGCCCGTGGAAGTGAACCCCAGGGCGCTCCAGCCCTTCGGAACCCGCGCCCAGACGCCCGTGCCCGGCTGCATGGGGTCGGCGTAGAGCATGCCGTTCACCTTCGAGCGGGGTATGTCCGTACGGCCGGCGGCGATCGTCTGGAGCACCTGGTCGGCCACCTGCGCGCCCTGCGAGTAGCCGACGAGGGTGAACCGGCCGTTGGGGTCGCGGTGGTAGGTGTCCTCGGCGGCGGCCAGCAGGTTGCGGTATCCCTCGCGGACGCTGGCGTCGAAGCTCGGCGCGGTGACGTCCGGAGCGTTGTGGCCGTTGAGCCAGGGCCCGGCGCTCGCCGGATAGCAGACCGGTACCGGAATGCCGCCGTTGAGGTGCTTGTTGGCGAAGGCGTAGGTGGAGGTGCAGTCGGGCGCGGGCGCTGCCGAGCCCGTGCCGCCGACCTCCAGGTAGTAGTGGTGCACCGGAGCGGCGTGGGCGACGGCGGGTGTGGCGGCGGTGAGGGCCACGGTGGCCATTGCCGCCCCGGCCGCGCCGATCGCCTTCTTCCATCTGGTGCGCAGGGTCATCGCTCGGTTTCTCCTTGAGCTGGTTCCGGAACAACTGCTGGGTGAGGAAATGAGGTTAGCGACGGTCGTTGGAATGACGATGAAACGCATGCCTGGATGCCCCCGGGCGCCCTGGGCAGCCCCGGGCGCCCCCGGGCGAAATCACGGACGATCAGCCCCCGCCTTCGGCACGCAAGCGCTCGACAATTGCCCGGAAAACAAACGGATTCGGCATATTGGACGTGGTTGGCCCCAGTCTGTGCCGCTTTCCATCCAAGGTGATCACGAAAGTCTCCTCCGGATCCCCCCGCTCGATCCGCTCCATCCGCTCGACTCGCTCGATCCGCTGCACTTGCGACCAGGGCGTGGACATCTCTCCCGATCCGATCCGCTCCGAGGTCAGCCAGACGTCCCCGAAGGTGAGGCGTTCGCCCCTGTCGAGCGCGGCCAGGGCCGGCGGGAGTTGGGCATGTGTGACGGGCGTTCGCCCCTGTCGAGCGCGGCCAGGGCCGGCGGGAGTTGGGCATGTGTGACGGCCCGTCGGATCTCGCGCTCCCAGGGCTCCGCGTCCCCGTGCCCCGGTCTGCCCTCCAGCACGATCCGCTTCCGGTCGATGTCGCCCGGAACAGACCGTTCTGTCTGCGGGACTGGGAGCGGGGCCGGGACAGGGACCGAGACCGGTACGCGCCTGCCGGATAAGTGGCCAGCCGCCTGCCGAGGTGCGCACGGCCGGCCGCCGCGGAGATCCGGGCCAACAGCAGTTCCTCACCGCGGGTACGCGGCGCCGGTGGGGTCACGGCGTGGTCCCGGCGAGGCCGGCGTCGGATCCGCGCACGATCATCTCGTGCGTCCGCCTCAGCAGCCGGCTCGGCAGCACCCCCAGCTCGTCGGCCAGACGGCGGCGGGTGCGGCCGAACACGGTCAGCGCGTCCGCCTGCCGTCCGCTGAGGTACAGCGCCCGCATCAGCATCGCGGCGATCGGTTCGTTCAACGGCTGCGCCGCGGCCAGCGCCCACAGCTCGCCGACCGCCTCGGCATGCCGGCCCAGCCGCAACTGCCAGTCCAGCTTCCGCTGTACGAGGGCGATCCGGCGCTCGGCGAGCCGTAGCCGCTCCAGTTCCGCGAACGGTCCCGGCAGCCCGGCCAGCAGCTCCCCGCGGAACAGTTCCAGCGCCTGGGTGCAGACGCGGACCGCCTCGGTCAGTTCACCGGCCCGCTCGGCCGCACCGGCGGCGGTGACCAGTTCCTCCATGCGCGCCGCGTCCACCTCGACCGCGCCGGGGGCCAGCCGGTAGCCACACCGGTCGCGCTGGATCACCGACTCCGTGCCGGGCTCGACCTGAAGGACCTTCCGCAGTCGGTAGATGTACACCGGCACCACTTTTGTGAGCGGTGGCTCCATCCCCCACACACCGTCGAGGAGTTCCTCCTGGCTGACCGTCCGGTCCGGGCACAGTGCCAGCGCCGCCAGCACGGCCTGCTGGCGGAGATGCCCCAGATCCACCGGCTGTCCGTCGCGCCAGGCCCGCAGCGGCCCGAGGACGGAGATCCGCACTCGCGGTTCGCAGGCTCGGCGGGCGGCGGTCCGCTGCCTCGGGATGGCCGCCACGCGGGGGCCCCGGCCGGGCTCGACCAGCCCGCAGTCGAACGCGTGGACGATGGCGGCGGCCCGGTCGCGCAGTTCGAGTTTGGCGAGGATCCGGGCGAGGTGTGCGTCGACCGCGTTCTCGGGGAGGGCGAGCGCGGAGGCGATCTCGCCGTCCGTCAGGCCGTAGCCCACCGCCTGGAGTACCTCGCGCTCCTTGAGGGTGAGCGTGGTGACGGTCGGTCGACCGAGGGTCGCGGTCGTCGGCATTGCGGGCTCTCCTGACATGAGTCGATCGGGCGGTTGCCGTCGACGCTGCTCCCGGGGCGATGAAACGGACAGGCCAGCAGACCGGCCGTATCCGGCCGGTAGCCGCGCTAGAGTCCCTCACCTGGGGAAACACACATCGCCGGGGGAAGGCCGTGACCCGTGACCAGTGAGTTCAGCACGCTGTTGAAAAGACTGCGGCGTGAGGCGAACATGACGCAGGAGGCGCTGGCGGAGCGCGCCGGGGTGGGCGTGCGCACCATCCGCGGGCTGGAGACCGGCGAGCGCGCCGACCCTCGCGTGACCACGGTGCGGCTGCTCGCCGACGCGCTCGGGCTGCGCCCCGAGGAGCGCGAGCGGCTGCTGGCGTCCGCCGTCCGCCGGACCGCGGACGCCGACCCTCCGGAAGAACCGGGCGCCTTCGCCGAGCCGGCCGCCCCCGCCGAACCGGCCGCCACGGGCCCACAGGGTTCGCCGCTGCACGAGACCCTGGCCGATGTCGCCGAACAGGTCGCCCAGACGGTGGCCGCCCGCTGGCGCCGCGAGGAGGAGCAGCGGCAGGTCCACGACCCCTATCCACTGCCGGTGCGCTGGCGGCCGGTCGCCGAGGAACTGACCGACCACTGGGCCAACATCCGCCGGATGCCGCCCGGGAGCACCCACGACCCGCTGGACCTCAGCGGGCAACTGGACGCGATCGTGGACGTCTACCGGAAGATCCCGTCCGGGCGGCTGGTCGTGCTGGGCCGCTCGGGCTCAGGGAAGACGATCCTCACCGTGCGGTTCGTCCTGGACCACCTGAAGTCCAGGGGCCGGGCCGACGCCGTACCGGTGATCTTCAGCATCGGCTCATGGGACCCGACCGCCATCACCCTCCGGGACTGGCTGGCCGCGCAGCTGACACGGGACCACCCGGGTCTTGCCGCCCCGGGCCCCGGCGGGCCGAGCCTGGCCGCCGCACTCGTCGAGACCGGCCGCATCCTCCCCGTGCTGGACGGCTTCGACGAGATCGCCGCCGGCCTGCGCCGCCCCGCACTGGAAGCCCTCAACGCCACCACGCTGCCGCTGCTGCTGACCAGCCGTCCGTCCGAGTACGCCGCCGCGGTGGCCGAGACCGATGTGCTCACCTCCGCCGCCGCGGTGGAACTGACCGACCTCACCCTGGACGACCTGGCGGACTACCTGCCGCGCACCACCCGCAAGGCCCGCGGCCGCAACCGCTCGGCGTCCGCCTGGGACCCCGTGCTGAACGAACTGCGCGAGCGCCCGGACAGCCGGGCCGGCGCCAACCTCGCCGCGGTGCTGACCACCCCGCTGATGGTCACCCTCGCCCGCGCCGTCTACAGCAACACCCCCGACCACGACCCGTCCGCGCTGCTGGACACCCGGCGCTTCGGCACCCCCGAGGAACTGGAGGACCACCTCCTCGACAACTTCACCACCACCGTCTACCGCCCACGGCCCGACCACCGCAGCGGGCCGCTCCGCACCTGGGAACCGGAACGCGCCCGGTACTGGCTCGGCTACCTCGCCCACCACCTGAACCGGCTCGACACCCCCAACCTGGAATGGTGGCGCCTCGGCTACGGCATGCGCCGCACCACCCGCACCCTGGTGACGGCGTTGGTGATCAGCCTGGCCATCGCGCTCGTCGACGGCGTCGTCGGCACGCTCTTCGACTCCTTCGCCTTCCAACTCGTGGACGGCCTGGTGGCGGGGCTCCTCTCCGGGGTGCTGTTCGGGATCGCGTACTGGTTCATGGTCGCGGCCAGGGACGCGGCCGTGCAGCCGTCCGGCGTCCGCATGAAGATATTCGGCCGGGAGGCCAGAACCGGCCGGCGCCCCCTCCGCCGCCTGATGATCGGGGTGCTCTGCGGCCTGGTGTTCGGCGCCGGTTACGGCATCGTCCGCGGGGCGATCAACGGCGCCCTGCGCCATATCAGCCTCCCGGTCGTCGTGGTCGGCAGCCTCGGCGACGGCCTCATCTACGGCGTGATGTTCGCGCTGGCGGCCGGCCCCACCTTCGGTTTGCTGACGCTCTTCGAAACCCCCCTCGACATCCGGTCCGCCGTCAATCCCGTCAGCCTGCTGCGGACCAACGGCCGCACCGTCGCCACCCAGTTCCTCATCTGGGCCCCGACCTTCGGCCTGCTCGTCGGCTTCGGATCCATGCTCCTGGTGCGCCCCCTGTCGGTGCTGCTGGGCCCGGTTGTCTGGAACCTCACCGCCGCACTCAAACTCGGCGTCATCAGCGGGCTCGGCGGCGCCCTCGGCTACCTCTTCAGCCTGACGTCCTGGGGCCAGTGGGCGGTCTTCTCCCGCATCTGGCTGCCACTGACCGGCCGCCTGCCCTGGTCCGTCGTCGCGTTCCTTGAGGACGCCTACCAGCGAGGCGTCCTCCGCCAGGCCGGCGCCGTCTACCAGTTCCGCCACGCCCGCCTCCAACACCACCTTGCCGCGGCCTACCGCCCACAGCGGCCCGGCCCCGCGGACCGGGAACCGGCGACTCCCCATGCCCCCGACAAGCCCGACGAACACCCCGACCCTGGCGCAAGGCGCTGAAATCCCGATGAAATCCCGAGGCCAGGCCCCGGCCTCAACGTCCGGCGCTCGCCGCCAGCTTCGGCACGAAGGTGGCGGCGTCGACCGTGCCGAGTCCGGATGCCAGGTCGTAGCCCGGCGCCGCCGCGAACCCGTCGGGGCCGTTGTCCCCCTTGGTGATGTCGATGATTCCGTTACGGGGATCGGCGGCGAGCCCGTACAACTGCTGGTGGATGCCGCCGAGCCGACGCCCGGCCTGCTGGTTGGCGAGCGCCACCAGCGCCGCGAACATGGGGGCCGCCTCGCTGGTCCCGCCGACCGGCAGCCAGCCCGCGCCCGCGGGGAGAAACCCCTCGTAGACAAGGGTCCCGCCGGATGCGGAGCCGTCCATGGAGAGGTCCGGAGTACCGCGCCGCCCACCGACCACGGCCGCCACCCCGTCCTGGTAGCCGGGGCGGGCGAAGGTCTGGGAGGGGCCGCCGCCGGTGGCACCGGCCCGGTCGTGCCAGACGGTGTCCGGACCGGTCCGCCGGCCGCTTTCGTCCAGATGCAGACGGGAGCCGCCCACGGCGAGCACGCTGGGGTCGGAGGCCGGCCAGGAAACGGACCTGACCCGCTCGCCGTGCGGCCCGATGGGCGGAGCGGCACCGGAGTCGCCGGTACTGGCCGTCAGGGTGGTGCCACGTGCCACGACTCCGGCGAGCGCATCGCTGAATGAGGCCAGGTCGCGCACGGGCGCCTGGCTGTTCCCGGCGGCGGTGTACTCCTCGACGCCGAAGCTGATCGAGATCGCGTCGGGGCGGTGTCTGCGGACGCTCTGCGCGATGCCGTCGAGGATCAGCGCCGCACCGACCTTCGCCGCCTGCCTGGCCTCCCGGTCGGCCTCGGCCCTGGGGACGGGCCGGGACGTGCTGGACGTGGGGGAGGGGGACGGGGAGGCGAAGGCCCGCCTGGGCAGGCCGATCTGGGTGACGATCACCTTCGCGCCCGGCGCCAGCATGTGCACCATCTGGGTGTCGAGGGTGGTCTCCATGGCGGCGCCCACCATCTGCGGGTTGTGCGCGTCGAACGGCGCGATGTCCCCGGCCGGGGCGTACCGGTCGACGGTCAGATCCGGTGGGGGCAGATGCATGGTCGCGCTGAAGGTTTCGAGGTCCTTCTTGAGCGTGTCGGGCACGACCTCCTCGTAGACCACCACGGTGCGCCCGCGGCCGGTGAGTCCGGCGGAGTTGAGCCGGTCGACGCCGTACGCCCGGCGTACCAAGTCGGGGGTGTAGCAGGCGAAACCGAGCGTGCGACGGCAGGTGGCCTGCGACGGGACATGCCGGAACGGCCGGAGCCTGGCCCGCGGCGAGCCGGACGCCGACGGGGGCGCCGGTGAGGCGGCATCCGCCGCTGCCGAGGACACCGGACCGGCCGTCCCGGGGGCGGCGCCGCCCGCGCAGCCCGGGACGGTGGCGACCAGGGCTGCGACCGATGCCGCGGCGAGGGCACGGCGCAGACGGCGGGGACGGCGCGCGGACGCCGGGCTCGGGGTGATCACACTCCGATCATGACCACAGCGAGGTCGCGGCGCTCCTTGCACTGGTCCGTACAGGCTTGCCGCCACAACTCACCGCCTACGAACCCGCCGGTATGCCTCCACCACCGAACATCACCGCGACCTCCCGGCCCTTTGCCTGGTTCTCGGCGACATAGGGCCGCAGCTCCGCCTCATAGGCGGCGAACGCGGTCGAGTGGTCGCCGCCTGCCCGGGCCAGCTGCCGGGCCAGGGTGCGGGCGCCGATCAGTGCCTGGGAGGTGCCCATGCCGCTGGTGGGCGCGGCGCAGTACCCCGCGTCGCCGAGCAGCGCGACCCGGCCCCGCGACCACCCGTCGAGTTCGATCTGGCAGGTGGAGGAGAAGGAGAAGTCGTCCGCCGCGGTCATCGCCGCCAGCAGGCGCGGCGCTTCCCAGCCGCGCCCGGCGAACGCCTCCCGTACGGCCCGCTCCTGCTCCGCGCGGCCCCGCCGGTCCAGTTCGGGCGAGGCGCCGGCGAAGGACAGGCTGACCGTCAGGGTGTCCGGATCGGCGGCGCTGAACGCGTAGATCGCCGTGCTCCCCGTCTGGCACAGCACTCCGCTGCGGTTGAGGCCGAGGTGGTTGGCCGTGGTGAACCCGGCGCCGGACATGCCCAGGTGCCGCAGGGCGTCCGCGTGCGGGCCGAAGGCGAGCCGGCGGACCTTCGAATAGACCCCGTCCGCGCCGATGACGAGGTCGAAGCGCCGGGCCTCGGACCGCTCGAACTCGACCGCGACGCCGGAGTCGTCCTGGCTGAGCGCACTGATCGAGTCGTCGAAGACATACTCCACGTCGGCCGCGGTCACCCGGTGCAGGATCCGGGTCAGTTCCCGTTTCGGGACTTCGAGTTCGCCGGCGAACACCTCGGCCGGGAGCCGCCCGGTCTCGGCGCCCGTCGCGTCGACCAGGGTCGTGCCGCGCATCTGTGTGTCGTGCCCGCGGACCTCGCCGAGGATGCCCATCTCCTCCAGCACGTCGAACGCCGCGCCGCGGAAGTCGACCGCATACCCGGTGTCGCGCAGGCCCGGTGCGCGCTCGACCACGGTCACCTCGTAGCCGTCGCACCGCAGGAAGTAGGCCAGGGCCGGACCGGCCACGCCGGCACCCGAAATCAGAACCTTCGTCGTCGTCATGGGAACGACCGTAGACCGCTCTTGACCATTTGGTCAAACCATATGGATGAACCGATTGGGCAAGTCTTCGCTATGCTGTGCGGCATGGGAAACCGAGAGGATCTGCTGGCCGGGGCCAAACAGTGCCTGATCGAACGCGGCTGGGCCCGCACCACCGTCCGGGACATCGCCCAGGCCGCCGGGGTCAGTCATGCCGCCATCGGCTACCACTTCGGCTCCAAGGACGCGCTGCTCACCCAGGCACTGGTGCAGGCGGTCGACGAACTCGACGACGAACTCCGCGCACAGGCACCGGGGGACGAGCCGGCGGACCGCTGGCAGGCGCTGATCGACAGCTTCACCACCCACCGGGCGCTGTGGGTGGCCCAACTGGAGGCCGCGGTGCAGGCCGAGCGGTCACCCGAGGTCCGCGCCCATCTCGCCGAGGGGCAGCGCCAGGGCCGCGAGGGACTGGGCGGCTCGGTACCGCTCGCATTGTTGAGCGGACTGATGCTGCAGTGGCTGATCGACCCGGAGCACGCACCGTCCGGCCGTGACGTGGTCCACGAGCTGCGCACGCTCACCGGCGAGTCCTGACCCGCTCGCCGCCGCCGGACCGGCGTCCCCGTTGTTCTGTCGTGCGCAGGCGTTCGCTACCATCCGATAGATCGGTCAACTGCGCTCCGTGAGAGGACAGATGATGGGTGGTCAGGATCCTCTGGCGCGGGAGCACAGCGAGGCCGCCGACCCGGTCCAGCCGGGTCAGGGCGCCTCGGACACCGGGAACGGCGCAGCGGGGATCGACCGCCGCAGGTTCCTCGGCTATGTCCTGGCGGCGCCGACACTGGCCGTGGCGGCCCAACTCGGCGAAGCGGCAGCAGGATCCACGCCGGCACACGCCGCGGCCGGCTCGCTGCCCGAGTTGACGAACCTGTTCGACCTCAACGACATGCTCACCGACGCCGCGCTGCCGACGGCCGGCCTCATCACGATCCACGTCCACGCCGACGGCACCGCCTCGTTCGCGCTGCCGCGTGCCGAGGTGGGCCAGGGCATCACCACCTCCTCGGCGATGCTGATCGCCGAGGAACTCGACCTGCCGCTGGAGAAGGTCCACGTCACCCTCGCGGACGCGCGCCCGGAGCTGCTGTTCAACCAGCTCACCGGCGGTTCCAACACCACCATCTCCACCTACACGCCGATCCGGGTCGCCGCGGCGATAGCCAGGCAGCGGCTCCTGGCGGCCGCCGCCGATCTGCTCGGCGCCGAGGTCTCCGCACTGAGCACCAAGGCCGGGGTGATCAGCGCTCCGAACGGCCGGAGCGCGACCTACGGTTCGCTCGCCGGGAAGGCCGCGAGCCTGGAGACCGTACGCGTGGCCACCGACCTCAAACCGCGGTCCGCGTTCTCGGTCATCGGCACCGCACGCAACCGCGTCGACGCGCGGGAGAGCGTGACGGGTCGCAAACAGTTCGCCATGGACCTGCAGGTGCCCGGTGCCGCGCCGGCCATGGTGTGCCGGCCGCCCACGATCAACGGCACGGTGCGCTCCGTGCGGAATATCGCGACGGTGCGGGCGATGCCCGGCGTCACCGACGTCGCGACCATCTCCACCGGCGTCGCGGTACGCGCCCGGACCTTCGGACAGTGCATCGACGCGGTGCGCGCCCTTCGAGTGACCTGGGGCCCGGGAACCGCGGAACGGGCGTCCGACGACACCGTCCTGCGCGAGCTGAAGGCGGCCGAACTCCCGCTCGCCGTACCGAAGTTGAGTCACCTGGCCAAGACCGTCGAGGGCTCCTTCACCTTTCACTTCGCCAGCAACAGCGCGCTGGAGCCCAACTGCGCGGCCGCCGACGTACGGTCCGACCGGGCCGAGATCTGGGCGGCCCTGAAGTCACCGATCGTCGCCCAACAGGCGATCGCGGCCAGGCTGGGACTGCCGCAGAGCGCGGTCACGGTGCATGTCGCCGAGGGCGGTGGGTCGTTCGGCCGCAAGCTGTTCTTTGACGCCGCACTCGAAGCCGCCGAGGTCTCCAAGGCGATGGGCAAGCCGGTCAAGCTGATGTGGCACCGCACCGACGAGTTCCGGCAGGGGCGCACGCACCCGATGGCCACCTCGCGCATACGGGCGACGTACGCGCTGGGCAAGGTGCTCACCTACGAACAGCGGCACACCTCCGTCTCCACCGACTTCGGGCACGGCCTGGGGGAGATCATCACCGCCACGGCCGCCAAGCTGCCCGTGGGAGACCTCACCTTCTCCGAGACGATCTTCACGCTCACCCAGCGGACGCCCTACGACCTCGGCCTCACCACCCAGCTCCTCAACGAGGTGGACAAGGGCTTCAACACCGGCAGCATGCGCAATATCTACTCGCCCAACGTCCGGTGCGCCCAGGAACTCGTCATCGACCGGCTGGCGGACGAGATGGGCAAGGACCGCCTGGCCTTCCGCCGGCAGCTGATCAAGGACGACCGGGCCAGGGCCGTCCTGGACAAGGTCGCCGAACTCGGTGACTGGGGACGGAAGATGCCGGCCGGCACGGCCCAGGGCATCGCCGTCCACCCCGAATACCACGGCGTCGTCGCGGTCCTCGCCGAAATCGACTGCCGCCCGGAGACCACCGGGCGGCACATCCCCGACGCCTGTACGGGACCCCGCGTCACCAAGGTCGTCTGTGCCGTCGACGTCGGCCTGGCCGTCAACCCGAAGGGCCTGGAGGCGCAGATGATGGGCGGCATCATGGACGGCATCGCCCTCACGCTCACCTCGGGCCTGCACCTCAAGGACGGCGCGTTCCTGGAGGGCAGCTGGGACAACTACTTCTACACCCGGCAGTGGAACACCCCGCCCGAGCTGACGATCGTGGTCATGCCGCCGACCACCGGGAAGCCGGGCGGCGCGGGTGAGTTGGCGGTCGGCGCCGCCGCCGCAGCGGTCGCCTGCGCCTACGGCGCGGCCACCGGCACCATGCCCACCACCTTCCCCGTCAACCACTCCGGCCCGCTCGGCTTCGAGCCACTGCCGACCGTCCCCCCGATCCCGCAATCGCCGACCGACGGCCTGGACCGTGCCCACTGAAGCCGGTCCGCCGGCAGCGCACACCAGGAACGCCAGGGCCATCAGCAGCGCAAGGAGCGACCGTGCCCGAACACACCTTCATCCTCAACGGCAAGTCCGTCACGGTGGACATCGAGGACGACGTACGGCTGCTGTGGGTGCTGCGCGACGTCCTGGGCGTCACCGGGCCGAAGTACGGCTGCGGCCTCGGTGTCTGCCAGGCATGCACCAGTCACCTCAACGGCAGGGCGTTCAACCCCTGTTCGGTTCCGGTCAAGGACGTCCGGCCGGACGACGAGGTCACCACCATCGAGGGGCTGCCGGCCACCGTCGGCAAGGACCTGCACCCCATGCAGGAGGCGTGGCTGGCGTACGACGTCGCCCAGTGCGGCTACTGCCAGCCCGGCCAGATCATGGCCGCGGTCGCCAAGGTGAAGCAGGCCCGCGCCGCCGGAAGGGAGATCACCGAGGCCGACCTCGACGAGATCCGCAACGTCTGCCGCTGCGGCACCTATCACCGCATCCGCCAGGCCATCATGGAGGGCGCCAGGCACTTCTAGACGAGTGAGTCCGCGACGCGGCAGCCCCGTCGGCGAGACTGTTGCCTGGCGCCCGGAGAGCATGCGTGCGTAGCGCTCGCGTATCCGGACGGGATGCGGGCTCGGGATGCTATGCCTCGGCCACGACGAGGTAGCACGTCACCGTGGCGAGGAAGGGGCCGTGGGCGAGGTGCGCCAACCAGCGGTCGGCCTGCTCCTCGTCGAAGTATCCGGCGGCGACGGCGCGCCGGGTGGTGCGTTCCAGTCCGAGGATCCGGTCGGCGGCGCGAGCGTCCCGGAAGACCGAGGTGACGGGAACGACTGTTGGCACCGCGAAACCGCACTGGGTCGCCAGGCGGGCGAGTTGCCTGCCGATGGCCGCATTGCGTACCACCTCGTCGGCGAGGTGGCGGGTGTAGGCGCGTGTCAGCTCGCGGTCCGGGTGGTCGATGGTCAGCGTCTCCCAGTCCGGCTCGCCCATGACCAGTCGCCCGCCCGGCCGCAGAACCCGTCGGACCTCGCCGAGCGCCTGAAGGGGATCGTCGACATGCTGCAACACCCGGTCGGTGCGCGCCCGGTCGGCGGCCCGGTCGGGCAGCGCCAGGTCGTGGAGGTCGCCCAGGCGGACGTCCACCACGGGGTTGTCGGCGGTGCGCGCCCGAGCCGCGTCGACCATGGCCGGATCGCGGTCGACACCGATCACCGAACCCGTGGTGGTGGCCGCTTCGGCCAGCGTGTCGAGGTCGGTCCCGGGTCCGCAGCCGAGGTCGAGCACGGTCTGGCCGGCGCGGACATCGAGCAGGTCGAGCATGCGCTGCTTGTAGGCGCGGGCGACCTCGCTCGCGGCGAGGCGGTCGAGGTAGGCGATCTGGTCGGGCCTGGTCGTCTCGAAGGGGGATGAGGTCATGACGGCCAGTCAAGCAGGAGATTCCTCAGGCCGTGCCCGGAGTGGCTTTCTTGTCGGGGAACAGTCTGTCCAGGTAGTGATCGATGGCGGTGAGCGTGTCCTGTGGCTCGATCACCCGGAGTTCGAGGAGGGGGGTGAAACCGGTGAGGGCGAGCAGCAGATTGGTCTCGATCACCGGATCGCGGTCGGGGTGGAGGTATCCGTCGGCGATGGCCTGGCGGATCAACTGCTCGACGGCGGCGCGCCCTTGGGCGAGACCGTCGCGCGCCCGTGCGTGGATGTGCTCGTCGTGCAGTGCCTCCAGGACGAAGGCGGCGCTCATCCGGCTGGTCGCGCGGGCGTCGGCGTGCAGCGGAAGCATCTCCGTGAGCATGATGCGGAGTACGTCACGCGGGTGCGGTGGGTCGCCGAGTTCCGCCAGGCCGTGCTCGACGCGTCGGGTGGCCTGTTCGGCGGCGAAGTCCATCGCGAACGTCAGCATCGCCTCGCGGGTGGTGAAGTAGTGCTGAAGCTGCCCGTGGGACATGCCTGCTTCGCGTGCGACCTCGCGCAGCGAGAGGTGCCCGACGCCGCGCTGCTCCACTACGCGCCACAGCGCACGGGCGATGGTCTCGCGACGTTCGCGGTGGTCCACCTGTTTCGGCATGGTCGGCTTTCCTGCGGGCCTCTCGGGAACTCTTTCCCATACGGTTGGCATAGTACATTCGCCGAGGTGGGACTCACGGTCGGCGGACCGCTTTCCCAGTGACCGACGGAGGCCCCGTGTTCGCCTTGCCGCTTGATGACCGTGCCGAGCTGCGGCCCTTGGAGCCCTGGCAGGCACAGGAGTTCCTCGACCACATGGACCGCGCCCGGCCCACGGTGGACCCCTGGATTCCGTGGGCGACCCGTACCACTGACCTGGAGTCCGCGATCCAGGTCCTCCAGGGTTATGCGGACGGCCAGGCAAAGGACGGGCCGCGGATCTACGGCATCTGGCTGGAGGGCGTGCTGGTCGGCGGCGTGATGTTCACGCAGTTCGATGCGGCCCTGGGTGTCTGTGAGATCGGATGCTGGCTGGAATCGGCGGGGGAGGGGCGCGGACTGGTGCACCGGGCGAGCCGGGCACTGATCGACTGGGCCTTCCGCGAGCGCGGGATGAGTCGCGTGGAATGGCGGACCACCCCGGCCAACAAGCGCAGTATCGAGGCGGCCCGCCGGCTCGGCATGCGGCGCGACGGAGTGTTGCGCAGGCAGTTCCCGTACCGGGGAGTCCGGCATGACACCGAGGTCTGGTCCGTCCTCGCCGAGGAATGGGCGGACTGAGGCGCGCCTGCCGTGCGGCGCGCCGGCGGTGTCCGTGGCGGCCGGTTCAGTGCAAGGCGTCGCGTCGGAAGGCGTCGCGGCCCGCCGTTGGGAGGTAGCGCGGTGCCTGCCAGGCGTGCAGGCGGTGCTCCACCGCGGCGCCCAGGGACAGGAGTGCGGCGTCCTGGCGGTTGCCGGCCATCAGGAGCAGGCCCACGGGCAGCTCGTGTACGAACCCGGCGGGTACCGACAGTGACGGGTAGCCGGCTACGGCCGCGGGGGTCGAGGACGGGATGATGTCGTTGTCGCCCCGTGCGCAGTCGGTCGTCCAGGCAGGGGGGTTGGTGGGTGCGGCGATGGCGTCCAGTCGATGGGTGGCCATGGTCTCGTCGAGTGAACGGCGGGCCAGGTTCGTCAACTCCGCACGTGCCGCACGGTACTTCGGATCGGTGGTGGGCGGCGCGGCGAGGGCCTGCTCGAAGAGCTCCTGTCCGGCGAAGCAGCTCCGTTCTGCCGGGTGGGTGCGGTTGAACGCGATCAGCCCGGCGAGGTTCCGCGGTCCGCCGCGGGTGGTGAGATAGCCATCGATGTCCCGGTGGAACTCGCTGAGCAGCGTGGGGATTTCCAGTTCCGCGATGCGCTTCTGGTACGGGGGCGTCACCTCGACGACGGTGGCTCCCGCGCTCCGTAGCCGCTCCGCGGTGCGGGCAACCAACGCGTCCACCTCCGGCCCCAGTTCGGGCAGCCGCCACAGGCCGATCCGTTTGCCACGCAGTCCGCTTGTGTCACGCGGTTCGCTTGTGTCACGTAGTCCGCTGGAGCGGGTCGGTGTGTCCGGATGGCTGGCGGGCGTGCCCGGGCGCGTGGCGTCGTCATCACGGAGCGTCGCCAGGGTGAGCGCGGCATCGGTCACATTGCGGGCCATGGGGCCCGCGGTGTCCTGTTGCGCCGAGATCGGGACCACCCCGGCCTGACTGACCAGTCCCAGACTGGGTTTGTGGCCCACCACCCCGTTCATCCCGGCCGCACACACGATGGAACCGTCCGTCTCGGTGCCGATCGCCACCTGCGCCAACGACGCGGCCAGCGCGGCGGCCGAACCGGCGGACGAGCCGCAGGGATTGCGGTCCAGCACGTACGGGTTGTGGGTTTGCCCGCCCACCGCCGACCATCCCGAAGTCGGCTTTGTGGAGCGGAAGTTCGCCCATTCGGACAGATTGGTCTTGCCGAGGATCACCGCGCCCGCCTCCCGCAGTCGGACCACCAGCGCCGCGTCGCGGTGTGGCGGGCGGCCGGCCAGTGCCAGCGACCCGGCACTGGTGGGCATATCGCGGGTGTCCACGTTGTCCTTGAGCAGGACGGGGATGCCGTCGAGTGGGCCGCGGGTCGCACCGTGCCGGTGTCTGGCGTCGCTGGCGGCTGCCTGGCGCAGCGCCGCCGGGTCGGTGCGCAGCACCGCATGGACCTTCGGATCGACGGCCTGGATCCGCCGCAGATAGGCGGCGGTCAGTGCCTGGGAGGTCAGCGCTCCGTCCGCCATACGTGCCTGGAGTTGCGGAATCGTCACGGTGTCGAGATCGACGCCCAGGCGAGTCGACTCCGCACGCGTCGACAACGGACTTGTGGGTGTACGGCCCGCCGGTGGTGGACCTCCAGTGCCGGCGCCGGCCCCGGTCGCGTCTGCGGATGAATCCGGCGCGGCCGCGCACAGCGAGCCCGTGACCAGGACGGCAACCAGTGCGGCCGCCGCCCGAATACTCCGCTTTCTCATGCTCCGCATGCTCCTCATGAGGGGCAGCGCACTACGGGCCGGCGGGCCGGCACAAGGGACTTTCACGCGACTTTCACGCCGTGGCGGCTTGCAGGGCGCCCGGTGCTGCCGCGGTGGCCCCGTCCGACGCTCAGCCGGGCGGACGGGTGCGGGATACTGTTCCCCCGTAATTGCCGGCACGGGTGGGGGTACGGGTGCGACCGCTGGCGAAGGGCGATCCGCGACAGATCGGGCCGTTCCGGATCATTGGGCTGCTCGGCGGCGGCGGAATGGGCCGGGTCTATCTCGGCCGCGCGGGGGACGGGCGGACCGTGGCGGTGAAGACCGCACGCTCCGAACTCGCCGACGACCCCGGCTTCCGCAAGCGCTTCGCCCGTGAGGTGGCCGCGGCCGGGCGGGTCGGGGGACCGTTCGTGGCGCCGGTGGTCGATGCCGCGCCGCAGGACGACGTGCCGTGGATGGCGACCGAGTACGTGCCGGGCGTCCCCTTGAGTTCCGCGGTGCACGACGTGGGACCGTTGGCCGAGCGCACCGTGTGGCTGCTGACGGCCGGCCTGCTCCAGGCGCTGTCGGCGGTGCATGCGCACGGCCTGGTGCACCGCGATCTCAAGCCGTCCAACATCCTGCTCACCGCCACCGGCCCCCGCGTCATCGACTTCGGCATCGCGCACTCCGCGGCGGACACCGCGCTGACGGCGACCGGCACCGCCCTCGGCACCCCGGGGTTCATGGCCCCCGAACAGCTCGTGATGAGCGGACCCGACATCACGGGCGCCGCGGATGTCTTCGCGCTCGGTGGCGTGATCGTCTACGCGGCGACCGGCGACGGCCCGTACGGCAACGCCGAGCCGCAGGTGCTGATGTACCGCACCGTGCACGAACAGCCGCAGTTCGGTCAACTCCCGGTGAAACTTGGTGGGTTGGCGGCATCGTGCCTGGCGAAGGACCCGGCGCGGCGACCGGCCCTCCCCGAGCTCGTCGCGCGGGTCGGCGCACCGGGCCCGTACGACGACTGGCTGCCGGACCCCCTCGCCGGGCAGCTGCACCGCCTGTCCGCACAGCTCGGCGACCCCAGATCCCACGACAGATCCCACGACACCTCCCCCGCGGGCCCGTCGGCCGCAGAGCCCGCCGGCGCCGCCTTCGACCTCGGCGCGCTGCCGACCCGCACGATGGCCGATCCCCCGAAGTCCCCGTCGCCCACCGCCCCACCGCAGGTCCCCACGCGCCCCGGTCCGCTGCCTGGGACGTACGGCCCGCCCGCGCCCTCGGGCCCGAGCCGTCGCCGTGTGCTTGCGGCGCTGTCCCTCGCCGGTGTCGCGGCCGGTGGCGGGGCGCTGGCCTGGACGCTGTGGCCGGAGGGCGGGAAGGCGGGCACGGGTGGCGGGGGTGCGGCGGGCAAGCCCGGCGGGGGCGCGAAACCGTCCGGCCGGTTGCCGCAGGCGATCGCGGACAAGGGCATCATCACCGTCGGCTCCGATATCGCCTATGCGCCGATGGAGTTCCTCAGCGACGGCAAGCCCGCCGGCCTCGACGTCGATCTGGCCGACGCCCTCGGCCGTGAGCTGGGCGTCCGCTGCACGTTCCGGAACGCGACCTTCGACTCCCTGCTCGCCGGCCTCGGCCAGGGCCGGTTCGACCTGGTCATCTCGGCGATGGTCGACACCAAGGACCGCCAGGGCGGGCAGGCGAGCGGGGCGAAGACCGGGGGAGGGGTCGACCTGATCGACTACTTCCAGGCGGGGCTGTCGCTCGTCGTGCGCAAGGGCAATCCGGACCACCTCGGCAAACTGGAGGACGTGTCGGGCAAGCCGGTTGCGGTTCAGCGCGGCTCCGCGGCCGAGAACTACCTCGACGAACTGAGCCGGCGGCTCCCCGCGCAGCCGACGCTCCGGAAATTCGACTCGACGGCCGAGGTCTACGACGATGTCGCCCAGCGCCGTTCCCTCGCCTGCCTCGACGACTTCCCGGTCGCGGCCTACACCGCGGCGACCCACACGGGCGGCGGCGCCTTCCAACTCGTCGGCGGACAGATCGATTCCGTCCCCTACGGCATCGCCGTCGCCAAGACCGGTACGGCACTGCGCGACGCCGTGCGCGAGGCACTCGACCGACTCATCCGGACCGGCGCCTACGCGAAGATCCTCCAGCGGTGGCACCTTCAGGACGGCGCGGTGGAGCGAGCCGTCGTCAACGGCGGACGGTAGGGCGTCCCTCCCCCCTCTCCCATGGGGCTCTCCTCTCCCATGGGGTTATTGGGCGGTTCTCCCGTGGGGTTATTGAGCGGTGGCGAAATCCTGCGTCCAGTAGTCGCCGGGCTGGGCGAGGCCGATGCCGGTCTCCTTGAACGAGCAGTCGAGGATGTTGCGCTTGTGTCCGGGGCTCGACATCCAGCCGGCCAGCACGCTCTCCGGGGTGGCGTATCCGTAGGCGACGTTCTCGCCGTAGCTGTTCCAGTTGTAGCCGGCGCCCTTGATCCGGGCGCCCGGGTCGGAGCCGTCGGATCCGGTATGTGACATATTGCGGTGGTCTGCCATGTCCTTGCTGTGGTCTTGGGCGGCTTTTGCCAGTTTTGCATTGACGGTCAGCGGGGCGCAGCCGGCCTTGCTGCGCTCCTTGTTGACCAGCTCCACCACACGGGCCGTGTCGACGGAGGCGGGGGCGGCGGAAGCCGCCATGGCGACGGAGGGGACACCCAGGGCGGCTACGGCGAGGGCGGCAAGCGTCAGCCGCCGGTGGTTGCTCTTCCTACGGTGCTTCTTCATGCCTGACCTCACTCGCTCGTTGCGCCGATGGCCGACATTCTGGGAAGTGCCGGCAGGGCGAGCAATGGGCACTACTACTAAACGGGACAGTTGATCCTTTGCCTCTTGCGGTGTGCGGGTGATCGTGCTGCCTCGCTCCGCGCGGCTTCGTATGCGTCTGGCACGACGTCAGGGGCGTGGACTCCGCTGGTGAACGACCGAAGCGGAGCGGCGGGCCGACCGCCGAGGCCCCGGGCGCACCTCATCGCCAGATCAAGCCGGACAAATTCTCATTTGTCGCCGCGGTGGTCACTACTAGGCACGATAGTTTCCGGCGTGCGCCGGTATGACGGATGTCACGGATGTGGGTTGTGGCGGCGGGCGCCCGGAACGGCAGCCGGAGGCGTGCGCCTTCGTCGACAAGCGCCTTCGTGGACAAGTGGCCCGTCCGGCCTTGGCGGGCCATCCGCCGCGCGGTAGTTTCTCTTCGATATCGACGACGGAGAAGCGGAAGCCGGTGGGACTCCGGCACGGTCGCGCCACTGTGTGCGGGACGCCTCGGGCGTCGCGTGAGTCAGACCCGCGGCCGTCGTCTTGTGCACCACCGAAATGGGACGCGAACTCCCAGAAGGAGGCTCTGCCATGGCGCAGACCATCGCCCGGCCGTCCGTCACCACCTCCGCCGCCCCCGTCACGCTGCCGCTGAAGGCGATCGCCCCGTGGGCGGTGTTCTTCGGCATCCTGATGCTGGTCCTGCTGTACTTCGTCGGCGCCGAGCAGGGCGCCACCTCCGTGTTCCAGGGCACCGACGTGCACGAGTGGGTGCACGACGCCCGCCACCTGCTCGGTTTCCCCTGCCACTGACACACACGGGGACGCCGCACATCATGAACTCCGCAACGGTCCGAAACCTGCTCGTACGAGGCATGCTCGCCGGCCTGGCCGCCGGCGGGCTCGCCCTCGTCGTCGCCTACTTCCTCGGCGAACCGAACGTCAACGGCGCCATCGGTTTCGAGGCGGCCCACTCCCACGAACACGAGATGGAGGTCGTCTCCCGCTCGCTGCAGTCCACCGCCGGCCTGGCCACCGGCGTCCTGGTCTACGGAATCGCCTTCGGCGGCATCGCCGCCCTCGCCTACTGCTTCGCCCTGGGCCGGGTGGGGCGGTTCGGTCCGCGGGCGACCGCGCTGCTGCTGTCGGGCTGCGCGCTGCTGGCCGGCTACGTGGTCCCGTTCCTGAAGTACCCGGCCAACCCGCCCTCGGTCGGGGAACCGGACACCATCGGCAAGCGCACCACGCTGTACTTCCTGATGATGCTGCTCGGCGTCCTGCTGGCGATCGGCGCCACGATGCTGGGCAAGCGCCTCGCGCCCGGGTTGGGCACCTGGTGGGCGACGGTGGTGGCGGTGGCCGCGTTCGTCGTCGTGGTCGGGTTGGCGTATGCGGTGCTGCCGGTCGTCAACGAGGTGCCGAAGGACTTCCCGGCCACGCTGCTGTGGCGGTTCCGGCTCTCGGCACTGGCCATCCAGACCGTCCTGTGGAGCGGATTCGGCCTGCTCTTCGGGGAGTTGGCCGAACGGCAGCTGAACCCTGAGCCGGTGTCGGAGGCGACGGCGCCGGGCGTATCCGCCGCGCACTGAGTCCCTAGGCACCGCGAGGGCATGCGGACCGTGCGGCCGGGCATCCCTATGCCTCGGTCGCCGGCTCCGCCTCGGCTGCGAGGGCACGTCCCAGCCGCAGGTTCCAGCGCCCGGACCGTCCGGTGAGCTCGGTGGCCGCGAGCGGAGGCACGTCGAGCCGCCAGAACGCCGTCTCCGGCGCGCCCAGCACGTGCAGCACCGCGGCCCGTACGACCTCCGGTTCGACCACGGCGAGCGTCCGTCCGTCGGTCCCACCACAGTCGTCCAGCCACCGCGTGACCCGCTCGCACAGGTCCCGTACCGACTCGCCGCCGTGCGGTGCCGCGCCGGGATCGGCCAGCCACCGGGCGACCGCGTCCGGCTCGGCGGCGCCCACCTCGTCGAGGGTGCGGCCCGTCCAGCGGCCCACGTTCAGGCCGGACAGTTCGGATGGTTCGGACCGTTCCTGGGCCGCCGAGGCGTCGAGGCCGAGTGCCGAGGCCGTCTCCCGGCAGCGCACGCTGGGGGAGACGCGGACCCGCGCGGCGGTCGGCAGGGAACCGGCCGCCGCGCGGGCCCGGGCCGCCCCGCCGTCGTCGAGCGACGAGCCGTCGTCGAAGCGGGCCTGCCGCAGCGATGCGCTGATCGCCGGCGAGATGAGGGTGAGGCGGCTGGTCACGCGGTCGTTCCTCCTGCTGCTGCGGGCGTGGGGTGGTGTCCCGCCACGGGATACGGCACATGGTGCGCCGGCGCGGTGAGCGGGGAGCGCCGCCGGGCCGTCGCGCCTCCGAATCTACGGTGTCGCCGCGCGGGGCGGCCATGCCTGAGGAGCGAGGATGCCCAGGACGTAGGCGCGGGCGACCAGGGCGCAGCGGGTCGGGGCGTCCAGCAGGTCCCGGAGGCGGCTGAGGTGGTAGTCGACGGTCTGCCGGGACAGGTGGAGCCGGGTGGCGATCTCGGCGTTGCTGCGGCCGGTCGCGAGCAGGGAGAGGATGCGGACCTGGCTGGCGGTGAGCGGCGGGTGCGGCTCGTGGGCGAGTGCCTGGTGGGTGACCACGGCCCAGACACCGACGGCGCGGGACCTGCCGCGGCCCACCGTCGTCAGGTGCAGACGGGCGCGGCGCTGCCGGCCGCGGCCGTCGAGGAGGACGGCGGAGGTCTGGAGGCGGCGGTGGCGGCGGGTGATCAGGGCGCGCCAGTCCCGTTCCAGCGCCGGTAGTTGCGAGTCGGGGGCGAGCAGGGTGTCGGCCCGGCTGCCGACGAGTTCCGAGAGGCGGGTGCCGAGCAGTTCGGCGGCGGCCGCGCTGGCCTGGAGGATCCGTCCGCCGGCGGAGAGCAGGGCGCACGGCAGTCCGCTGTGGTCGCGCAGCGCGCAGAGGCTGTCCTCCGCCTCCCGGCGCTGGTGCAGGGCGCGGGTGTAGTCGCTGATGTCGATATAGATTCCGGCCACACAGGTCTCGGTGCCCTCGCGGACCGGGAAGCGGTGCCCGGCCGCGTGGCCGCTGGTGCCGTCGGCGCGGTGGTAGGTGAGGGTGTGCCGGACCGGTGTGCCGCGGGCGAGCACGTCCTGGTCCAGTGCCAGTACCCGGTCGGCGTCGACCGGGGCGTCGACGTCGCGGACGTACTTGCCGATGACGTGCTCGGGCGTGGTGCCGTAGAGGTGGGCGTAGGCGTGGTTGGCCCAGCGGTAGCGGCCGGCGGCGTCCCGGATGAAGGCGGCGGCGGGGGCGAGGTCGGCGAAGGCGTCGAAGCGGCGGCCGGTGGTCTCGGCCGGGGCGACCTCGACGGCCACTCCGCGGGTGCGGTCCGGACGGGGGGCGTCCAGGGGCCAGTTCACGTCGAAGAGCCGGCCGTCGAACCGTGCCTGGCGGTGCGGGTTCCCCGGCGCGGCGGAGGGCGCGGGCGGCTCCCGGCGCAGGGCGTCCAGGAAGCGCTGGGCGGTGCCGGCGTCGTCGAAGGCCCCTCCGCCGCTGTCGATCACCCGGAGGTCGCGGTCGGCCTCCCACCAGGACACCGGGAGGTGTTCAAGCAGTGACTTCAGACCGGTCTCGTCCACGACTGCCTCTCTGTGCGGAGGAGTTGGCGGGGTGTGCCCGCGGCGGCGGTCTGCGGCCGCCCGCACGGGCATCCGTGGCATCCGTATCCCCGGCCCGCATGGCGTATGCCCGGTTCTCGGCCGATCTGACGCGCCTTCTCGCGGGCCGGCATTCTCCTACGGCATCACGGAACCTTCACAGTCGCCCTACGAACCCCTCGACTCTGGCATTTGCCTGAGGGGTCGGGGCCTGTGACGGCCCGGCAGCGGCCGTCCGACTGGTTCGCTGGAGTCAGGGCGTCCGGGTATCGGACCGCGGACGCCGACCGCCGCCAGAGAGACGGCCCCCAACCCCTTTGTGAAGGAGTCGGATTCCAGTGAGCTCGGTGCTGTTCGTGTATGCCAAGGGCGGACCGCCCTTGGGGTATGCCCTGTCACGGGTCGCCGCCCGCGCGGCGGTGCACCTGCTGGCGCTCAGCCCGCTGCCGCCCGCGATCGCCGCGACCGCCGGGCACCGGTGCGCCTCCGTGACGACCGCCACCGGGCCCGAACGGGGCGACCTGGTGTCCCTGATCGTCGACCGGGCCCAGGAGGTGGCCGCGGACGCGGTCGTCACCTTCTCCGAGTACGCGGTTGTCGCGGTCGCGGAGGCGTGCGCCAAGCTCGGCCTGGCCGGCGCCGGCCGGTCCGGTGCGCTCGCCCGCGACAAGCGGCTGATGCGCCGCGCCTGGGCCCAACAGGGCATTCCCCAGCCCCGGTTCCGGCCGGTGGCCGATGAGCGGGAGCTCCACGAGGCGGCCGCCGCGCTCCGCGCCCCGCTGCTGCTGAAGGCCGCCTGGAGCGCCGGCTCCACCGCGCACCGGATCATCCGCGCCACCGACGAGGTGCCGGCGGCCTGGCGCCGGGCACGCGAGGTGATGGCCGAATCCGCCGGACTGGGCTACGCCGAACTGCATGTGGCGGGTGCCGACGCCGACTTCCTCGTCGAGGAGATCGTGCCGGGCACCGCCGGGGGATGGTTCGCCCAGCCCGGCTGGGGCGACTACGTCAGCGTCGAGGGCGCCGTCGTCGACGGGGTCTTCCATCCCGTCTGCCTCAGTGGCCGGATGCCGACCGTGGAGCCGTTCACCGAGCGCGCCGGCATCACCCCGGCCGCGCTGCCGCCCGACGCCCAGCGGCGCGTGGTGGCCCTGGCGCGGCAGGCCGTGGACGCACTCGGCCTGGAGAACTGCGGTACCCACACCGAGATCAAGCTCGGTACCGGCGGCCGGATGTGGGTGATCGAAACCGCCGCCCGGTTCGGCGGGGCGATGACCGTCCCGCAGATCGAGGAGGTCTTCGGCCTGGACCTCATCGGCATGCTCGTCGACCAGTTGCTGGGACGCCCGGTGAACTGGCCTGCCGAGGCCCGCCTGGCACAGGAGGCGCGCGGCGCGGCCGGTTCCCTCGTCGTACTGGCCGTGGACGGCGCCGGCGCCGCCTGGCCGGACCGCCGACGCTGGGACTTCGCGGCCGTACGGGACGCGGCCCCCTTGAGCCCCGGCAGCACGCTGTCCGTGGTGGCCGAGAACTCGCTGCCGGACGGCACGCCGGTACCGGTCTACGACCCCGCCGCCGGCGCCAACACCATGGCCGCGCTGTGCCTGCTGTCCGCCATCGACCCCGAGACCGTGCTGCACGACTTCCGCACCCTGGTCGACGCCCTGCCGCACCTCCTTCCCGCGGCCGGGGACGCGAACGAGCCCATGGAGGCCCGCTCATGAGCAGTGTCGTGACCACCCCCACCACCCCCGCGGCCCGTCCCGACGGGCCCTCCGGCGCGCCGCGCCCCGCCGCCGACCGCACGGCCGTCGGGGAACAGCTCGCCCTCCCCCTCTTCCACACCCTGGCCGGAACCCTCGCCGGACACCCGTACCTCAAGGTCGTGGTGGACCGCGCCGAGAACACCTGGCACCTCCTGGACACCGCGGTCCACCCCTTCCACGTGGACTACCTCGCCACCCGCATCCTCGGTATGCGGCCGGCGGAGCTCGACGCCCGGCTGGACGCCGTCAACGCCTCGGTCTACACGGACCCCGAGCGCCGGTTCCTGCTCGGCGTGCTCTCCCTGCACACCGACCCCGACACCGGCCCCGGCACCGACGGCCGGGAGCGGCCCTTCCTCGTCCTGGAGACCACCGAGGCCGACACCATGTCCGGCCCGCTGCTGGAGGAGTTCTACACCTCCGTCCGCCACCGGCTGGACGCCCGGCTCCCGCTGCTGCTGAAGCCCGCCAACCACGGGCAGGAACACGAACTCGCCACGATCAGCGACGTCCGGGTGCCGCGCATCCACAGTCATCAGCTGTTCGGCAGCCGCACCCGGACCCCGCTGAACCCCGGCACGGCCGTCGGCCGGCTGCGCCACTTCCGGACCGCCGACGCCTACGCGGCCGCCGCGGACTCCCTCGGCTGGGCCGACATCGTCGCCATGCCCCGCCTGCCCGACGACGTGCCGCGGGTCGCCGGCTTCATCAACACCGCCCCCACCACCCCGCTCTCGCACACCAACGTCCTGGCCTCCGGCTGGGGCATCCCCAACGCCATCGTCCGCGACCTGGATCAGCTGATCACGGCGGACGGACTGGACGGCGCATGGGTCCGCTACGAGGTGTGCGACGACGACATCACCCTGCTGCGCCTGGACCGGGCACCGACGCTCACGGCGCCCGCGTGGCAGCGGCAGCCGATCCGGGTCAGGCCCCCGCGGCTGGCGGATCTGCCCGCACTGCCGCTGCACCGACTGCGCCGCACCGACCAGGACCGCTACGGCACCAAGGCGGCCAACCTCGGAGAACTGCACCACGTCCTCGGCGCACACGACGTCGACCTGACCGCGTACCACGGCCGCCCCCGGCCGCCGCGAACGGATCTCCTCAGCCACCTCGCGGCCCGCCTGGGCCTCGCGCCCACCACCCGCGGCGCGGAACTGCGGTCCGCTGCCGCTGCGTTCACCCGTGCCACGGTCGCGGCCCCCGACGGCGTCGCCCTCCCGTTCGCCCTGCACCACCGCTTCCTCGCCGCCGGCCCCGCCCTCCAACGCGGCATCGGCGAGCTGAGGACCGCGTTGGAACGCGACGAGACAGCCGCGCTCGACCCGCTCTGCCGCACACTGCAACACCTGATCCGGCACACCCCCATACCCGACGGACTGGCCCGCCGTATCACCGCGGCGCTGCCCGCCGGCCCGGACGGCGCCGGCCGCCTGGTGGTGCGCTCCTCCTCCAACGCCGAGGACCTGCCCGGCTTCTCCGCCGCCGGCGTCTACGACTCGGTCACCGATGTGCACGGCACGGCCCAACTCCTGGACGCGGTAAGGCAGGTGTGGGCGTCCCTGTTCTCGCCCCGCAGCGTCCGGCTGCGCCACCAGGCGGGCATCCCGCTCGACGACGCCTGCATGGGGGTGATCATCCAGCGCTATCGCCCGGCGGACCTCGGCGGCGTGCTGGTGACCTGCAACCCGACCCGGCGCACGGACTTCCGCAACGTCTGCCTCAACTGCTCTCCCGGCTCGCCCGAGTCCGTCGTCGACGGCACCGCGCTGCCGCTGCAGTACCTCTACAACACGGTCGAGGGCGGTGGCCGCACCGTCTCCCTGGGCTCCCGCGCCGACGACCTGCCCGCCGCGACCAGACAGCGACTGGCCCGACTGGCGCTGGCCGGCCGGCTCCTCCAGTCACACTTCAGCGACGAGGACGTGGACCGGCCGCTGGACATCGAATGGCTGATGACCGATCAGGGCGCCTTCCACCTGGTCCAGATCCGCCCGTACGCCCGGTGACCGGCCGCCCCGGCGCCGGCCGTACCCGCACGCCCCGTACCCCCGACGGCGTGCCCCTCACGCCGGGAGCCCGCCGCATCATCCGCCTCAACAACGGCTTCCAGCTGCTGTTCAACCTGCTGTGGTGGATGCCGGTGTTCTACGAGTACCAGCGGCAGGCCGGCCTGACCGACGGCCAGATCTTCGGCATCCAGAGCATCTACTACCTCGCCTTCTGCCTCTTCGAGATCCCCACCGGACTGATCGCCGACCGCATCGGCACCCGCAACTGCCTGCGGGCCGGCGCGGTCGTGATGACCGCGGCCAACCTCGTCCCGGTGCTGACCCCGCACTACTCCGGTTTCCTGGTCCACTTCCTGCTCATCGCCGCCGGACGCTCGCTGACCTCGGGCGCCGCCAGCGCCTACCTCTACGACGGCCTGCGGGCCGAGGGTGCCTCCGGCCACTACCTGAAGGCCGAGGGCCAGGCACGGGCGTGGGGCCTGGCCGCGAAGGTGCTGTGCTGGCCGCTGGTCGGCCCGCTGATGGACCTCGCGCACCCCGCGCCGTACGTCCTGAGCGCGGCGAGCGCGGGCGGCTCGCTGGTGTGCGCCGTCCTGCTGCCGCGCCAGTACACCCCCGACGGCCGGGAGCGGGGCGGCGGTTCCGGCTCCCGCGGCGCCGGCACCGTCCGCCACGAGGCGGTGGCCGCGCTGCGGACCGTCCGCGCCACGCCCTGGCTCGCCCTAGTGATGGTGCAGGGCGTCGCGCTCTTCACCCTGGCCCGGATCTGCCAGGTCAACCTCTTCCAGCCGGTCCTGCTCGCCCACGCCGTTCCCACCAGCGCGCACGGTGCGGCGCTGGCCGCCATGACCGTCGCCGAAGCGGTGGCCTCGGCCCGCCCGCACTGGCTCACCACCCGGCTGTCCCCGGTGACCTGGGTGTCGCTGCTCAGTCTGGTGATGGCGGCGGCCCTGGCGGGCAGCACGCTCGGCGGGCCCTGGACCGTCGTCGCCCTGCTGTGCCTGTTCGCGGCCGTCACCGGCCTCGGCTATCCGCTGCAGCGGAAGCTGGTGAACGACGCCATCCCCGCAGGGGCGCCCCGCGCCACCCTGCTCTCCCTGGAGAGCATCGTCGACCGGGCGGTGTGCGCCCTGGTGGCCGTCGCCGCGGGCGGCTACCTCTCGGCCGGCCGTCTGGACGCCCTCCTCTGGCACAGCGCACTGGCCACCGCGGCCCTGCTGGCCGTACTCCACCCGCTGCTGCGCCGCACCCGCGAAGCCGCCAACGGACCTGCCCCGGAGGCAAATACCGCACAAAACGCCGCCACCACCCGTATTGAACAGCGCAATTGTCCGGCGCTATCACCGGACGACGTGAGTGACTTCACATCATGATCCCCATTGCGAACGGGGTGTGAAGGCCCATCGGAAGCGGCCGGACGAAAGGGACACCGGCCGTTGGAATTCCGGGTGGCGATGAATGAGTACGGCAGGGCTGGGTAGAAGTGGCGACCCTCGTCGACGCGGCCTCCAGGCCGACTTCACCGGCGGGGAGGCGCCGGCCGATCTTTCTGTTCCGCTTTCCGCGCAGCTGGATACACTCACCCCCCATGCGAACCGCTACCCCCCACAGCATTCGCCCCGGTAAACAGCGCAATCGTCCCGTATTTGTCGACACCTCAGGCAGGCGCCGACGCTTACTGGGGCGCATGGCGGTGACCCTGGGGTGCCTGTGCACCGGATATATCGTGCTTCTCGTCGTCGTGTTCAGCGGCTTTCTGCAATCGGCCGGGAAACCCGCACCGGACACCGCCGTCCAACTCCCGGAACGCGCCGGGCACCAGCCGCCACACGGTTCCGACGGCCCCCACCGCACCGCACCGTCCCGCACGCCCGGGCCCGCCGTGCCCGTAAGGCAGCGCAACACCCCCTCCGCCGTCCCCGCGGACGCCACCGTCCCTGCCCCGTAACGACAGAAAGGGCCCCTCGTGGCTATGTCAGGGCAGGGGCGGCACGCGCTGCGTCACCCCCCACACCGGCACTGGCTGTTACTGCTGCTGATCCTCCCCATAGTCGCGGCCTCGCTGCTCTTCGAAGGCTGGACCACCCACGAGGTCGACGGCGCCCGCACACGGCGCGCCTGCACCAGTCCCATACCCAGATCCGCCGACAACGGGGCGCCGGTACTGCGGGTCACCGGCGCGGAAACCGCCCAGACCGCACAGATGCCGTTCCGCACCGCCGCGCTCACCTTCGACGGAGGCCCGGACCCGGTATGGACCCCGCGCCTGCTCGACCTGCTGCGCGTGCACCACGCACACGCCACCTTCTTCCTCTACGGGATCCAGGCGGCGCGCCACCCCGACCTGGTCCGGCGGATCCGCGAGGCCGGCCACGAGATCGGCTCGTACACCTACACCGGCGGCGACCTGGGCAGCGCCTCGCCGCTCCGCGCCCGGTGGGAACTCTCCCTCACCCGGACCGCGCTGGCCGGCGCCGCTGGCGTCACCCCCCGACTGCTGCGGCTGCCGCACACCACCACCGCCGACACGATGTGCGGCGCGGAGTGGACGGCCGCCCAACGCGCCACCGACCAGGGGTATCTGCTCGTCGCCGCCACCTCGTCCGCCCGCAAACCGCCCTTCGGCGTGGTGCGGCAGTTCAGCCACACCGCGCTCGGGTACCAGGAGGCGACGAAGCTGCTGGCCGACCCGGAAGTGGGCCGCTTCACCACGATCACCGACGGGCTCGGGCGGCCCGCACCGACCACGCAGGCTCCCCTCCTGGAGCGCATCCAGGGCCGTGCGCTGATCCGGATCCAGTCCCTCGGGCACACCTTCGCGGCCGGGATGACCTGGGCGCTGGGTATCGCCGGCGCGCTCGGCGTGCTCCGGCTGGTGGTGGTCGCCTTCCTCGCCCGCGTCCATGTGCGGCGTCGGCACCGGCACCGGTCCGGTGCACCCTGGTTGCGCAAGGTGACCGACCCGGTGACGGTGCTGGTCCCGGCGTACAACGAGGAGGCGGGCATCGAGGCCACCGTGCGCTCGCTGCTCGCCTCCACCCACCGGGACCTGCAGATCCTCGTCATCGACGACGGGTCGACGGACCGGACCGCGGCGCTCGCCCAGTCCATCGGCGACCCGCGGGTGACCGTGGTGCGGCAGCCCAACTCCGGTAAGCCCAGGGCGCTCAGCACCGGCTTGCGCTACGCGCGTCACGAGATCATCGTCGTGATCGACGCCGACACGGTCTTCGAACCGGACGCCCTCCACCAGCTGATCCAGCCACTGGCCGACCCGACGATCGGCGCGGTCAGCGGCAACACCAAGGTCGGCAACCGCGACGGGCTGTTGGGCAAATGGCAGCACCTGGAGTACGTCCTCGGCTTCAACCTGGACCGGCGGATGTTCGAGGTGCTGGAGTGCATGCCGACGGTCCCCGGTGCCATCGGGGCGTTCCGCCGCGACGCGCTCACCGCGATCGGCGGCGTCAGCGAGGACACCCTGGCCGAGGACACCGACCTCACCATGGCCCTGTGGCGCGCGGGCCGCCGCGTGGTCTACGAGGAGCGGGCCGTCGCCTGGACCGAAGTCCCCAGCAGTTTCCGCCAGTTGTGGAGCCAGCGTTACCGCTGGTGCTACGGCACGCTGCAGTCGATGTGGAAGCACCGCCACGCCCTGATCGAGTTCGGGCCGGCCGGCCGCTTCGGCCGCCGCGGGCTGACGTACCTGGCCCTGTTCCAGATCCTGCTGCCGCTGTTCGCCCCGGTCGTCGACGTCTTCGCCCTCTACGGGCTGTGCTTCGGCAACACCGCGCAGGCCCTCGGTGTCTGGCTCGGATTCCTCGCCGTCCAGATGGGCACCGCGGCGTACGCGCTGCGCCTGGACCACGAACGGCTCGGCGTGCTGTGGGCCCTGCCGCTCCAGCTGTTCTTCTACCGGCAACTGCTGTACCTCGTCGTGATCCAGTCCGTGGTCACCGCGCTGCTCGGCACCCGCCTCACCTGGCACCGCATGCACCGCTCCGGCACCGCCAACCAGCATCTGCTCGGCGGCGAACCGGCTCCCCAACCGGCCCCCCAACCGAGCCCCCTGTCGACGAAGTGACTGCCGAAGCGACTGCCGAAGTGACCCCCGAAGTGACCGAGGAGAGTGAGTAGATGAGCAGCACGAGGGGCCATTGGGACGGCGAGGCGCCCACGGACGACGAGGCGTCCACGGTGAGCGGACCCGCGCCGCGGCGCCGCGCGCACCGCTCCCGCCGCAGGCGGCCGGTGCGCCGCCTGGTCGTCGCGCTGCTGGTCGTCCTCCTCGCCGTGCCCGCCGGCGCCTTCGCCTGGGCCGACGGCAAGCTCCACAACACCGTCGACCTCGGAACCTCCGGCCAGGACGACCGGGACGACAGGACCGGCAAGGGCACCAACTACCTCCTCGTCGGGTCCGACAGCCGCGAGGGCCTCACCGACCGGGAGAAGCAGCAACTGCACACCGGCTCGGCCGGCGGCCGGCGCACGGACTCGATGATCCTGCTGCACACCGGTACGGCCGGCACCACGATGGTGAGCCTGCCGCGCGACTCATGGCTGACCGTCCCGGCCTACACCAGCCCGATGACGGGCAAGCGGCACGCCCCGGCCCCGCACAAGCTGAACGCCTCCTTCGCGATCGGCGGCCCGAAAATGCTGGTCAACACCATCGAACACAACACCGGCCTGACGATCGACCACTACGTGGAGGTGGGCTTCGCGGGCTTCGTCAATCTGGTCGACGCCGTCCGCGGCGTCCCGATCTGCCTGGACCGGGACCTCAAGGACGACAAGTCCGGCGCCGACTTCACCAAGGGCTGCCACACCCTCAACGGCACCGCGGCGCTCGCCTTCGTCCGCCAGCGCCACCAGGAGGCCCAGGGCGACCTGGGCCGCACCCGCAACCAGCAGAAGTTCCTTTCCGCCCTCGCCCACCGGGCGGCGGAGCCGGGCACGGTGCTCAACCCGCTCGCTGTGTACTCCGCCCTCGACGCCGGCCTGGACACCCTGCTCGTCGACCGCAACACCGGTCTGCTGGACCTCACCGCGATGTTCCAGGCGCTCCGGGGAGTCACCGGCGGACACGGCACCCAGCTCAACGTCCCGGTGTCCGGTATCGGCATCCCCACTGCCGAGGGCAGCACCGTACGGTGGGACCAGGCACGGGCCGGACGCCTGTTCCGCGAACTTCACGACGACCGCCCGGTGGACGTCAAGGGCGGCAAGGTCCGGTGAACGCCCGTTCCATTGCGGCGAGTTCGATACAAGTTCGCCCCAACGCCGACATGCTGCCTGGCGGCCGAGGGACGTCCGCCCAGGAGTCGCACGGTCGGGTGTCCGGCCGGCGGCGACGTGGCGGGCTCGGCCGGGGTCCGCGATCGTATGGGGTATGAGTTCCGAAGAAACCGAGATGCGGGAAGCGGTCCGGGCGTTGGCCGACGCACTGGAGACCATGCTCAACCTGATCAAGGCCGATGCGCTGCCCACCACCCCGGAGGCCCGCAGCCTGATGCGGAAGGCGATGGCCTTCCTGGAGGAGTCGACCGACCCGATCACGGGCTGGGAGAGTTCCGGTGAGATCCTCTCCGTCGCCACCAGCCTCAACCACCTGATCACCATGGCGCGGGAGAAGATCCTGGACGATGCCGTCGCGGCCTCGCCCGTGCCCGACTACCCCAACCTGTGACCGCTGCCACGGCCGTCGGGTCGCCCGGGCGTGCGGTGTGCCCGGCCGGCCCGAACGGTGAACGGCCTCAGCGGTCATCCGGTGTGCGGGCGGCCCGAGTCGGCGCCCACAGCTCACCGGCGTCGCCGGCGGCGAGACGGCTCCGGTAGACGTCGATCTTGCGGTTGATGAGTTGCAGATGCTCCTGGAGTTCGGCGAAGTCGGCGAGCAGCTGGTCACGATGTGACTCCAGCACCTCCAGCCGCTCCGCTTCGTTGCCCTGGCCCGCCGCGACCAGCTCGGCATAGCGACGGATGCCCTTGATGGGCATGCCGGTCGCCCGCAACTTGGTGCAGACGACGATCCACTTCAGATCGAGCGCCCGATAGCGGCGCCGGCCGCTGTACGTGCGGTCGACGGGCGTGACGACCAGGCCGGCGCGTTCGTAGTAACGCAGGGTGTGCACGCTCACTCCCGTACGGCGAGCGGCCTCGGCAATGCTCAGCCCCGCCTCGGGTACGGGCTCGTGCGGATGTCCGTTGACTTCGACCACGCTCTAAAAACTAGCGTCCCGGACATGCCCGAACACATTCCTTTGCTCACTCCTCGCCGCCGACTGCTGGTGCTCGCGATCTGCTGCGCCAGCGTGATCGTCGTGGTGATGGACATCTCCATCGTCAATGTCGCGCTCCCCGCCATCCGCCACGACCTGCACGCCTCGGAGTCCGGTCTGCAGTGGACGGTCGACGCGTACACCCTGGTGCTCGCCGGCTTCCTGGTCCTGGCCGGGTCCACCGCCGACCGGATGGGCCGTCGGCGGATCTTCCAAATCGGCCTGGCCACCTTCGGGTTGGGGTCGCTGCTGTGCGGCCTGGCGCCGAGCGTCGGGTGGCTGATCGCGGCCCGTGCGCTGCAGGCCGTCGGCGGCACGATGCTCAATCCGGTGGCCATGGCGATCGTCGCGACCACCTTCCCCCAGCCGGCCGAGCGGGCCAGGGCCATCGGCGTGTTCGCCTCGATGAGCGGCCTGGCGCTGGCGCTCGGCCCGATCCTCGGCGGGGCCCTGGTCGACGGGATCGGCTGGTACGCCATCTTCTGGATCAATGTGCCGATCGTGGTCGCCGCGCTCGTGTGCACCGCGCTGTTCGTCCCCGAATCCCGCGCTCCGCGGGCGCGTCGCTTCGATCCGGTGGGCCAGGCCCTGATGATCCTGGTGCTGGGCGGCGTCGTCTTCGCCCTCATCGAATCCAGGAGCCTGGGCTGGACCTCGCCGGTCATCCTCGGCCTGCTCGCCGCGGCCGCCCTCGGTGTGCTCGGCCTGCTCCGTTACGAACCACGCCGCGTCGACCCGCTGTTGGAGCTGCGGCTGTTCCGCAGTGTGCCGTTCACCGGGGCGCTGGCGATGGCGGTGTGTGCGCTGTCCGGATTCGGCGCGTTCCTGTTCGTGACGACGCAGTATCTGCAGGACGTACGGGGCATGTCCGCGCTGGCGGCCGGGTTGTGCCTGCTGCCGGTGGGCGCGTTGGTCATCGTGCTGTCCCCGTTCACCGGCCGGCTCGTCGGAAAGCGCGGTCCCAGGCTGCCGTTGGTGGTGGCGGGGAGTGCGCTGGCGTTGGCCGGCGGCGCCTCGCTCCGACTCGGCCCGGCCACCCCCCTTCCGGCCGTGCTCGCGGTCTACCTCCTCTTCGGCGTCTTCCTGGGCACGGTCAACCCGCCGATCACCAACACGGCGGTCTCCGGCATGCCCCGTTCGATGGCCGGGGTCGCCACGTCGCTGGCCTCCGCGGGCCGGCAGACCGGCACCACCCTGGGCGTTGCCGTCTCCGGAACGATCGTGGGGGCGACCGCCACCCGCAGTGCGACGGAGTTCACCGGCGCGGCGCACGGCGTGTGGTGGATGGTGCTCGGACTCGGCCTGGCCGTCGTCGTCCTGGCAGTCCTCAGCACCGGGCGCCGCGCCTCGGCCACCGCCGTCCGCGCGGCGCGGACGTTCGAGGAGGTGGACGGCGCCCCTGCGCCGGCGCCGGCAGCGGCGCGATGAGGCAAAGCCGGGCGGCAGACCTCGCCCGCTCAGCGGCGCAGCGCTTCGAAGGCCAGGCGGGCGCTGGTGGCGATGGTGAGATCGATGTCCGGGGCGAGGTTGGCGCGGCGGCCGGAGCGGGTGAGGGCGGCCATCGCGATCCGGTCGCCGGCCTCGGATTCCACCACGCCGATCTCGTGCCGCAGGTGCAGGAATGTGCCTGTCTTGCCGCTCACCTTGAGGGTGTCCGCCCGGAGTTCGCCCGCCAGGCGGTGGGTGAACACCTGCAGTCCCATCAGCCGGCGCAGTTCCGCACAGGCGTCGGGATGGGCGATGTCGTCCCGCCAGACCCGTGCCAGCAGGTCGACCAGGCCGGTGGCGGTGCCGACGTTGGCGTGGGCAGGGTCCAGCATCTCGATGGCGTGCCGCCCCGCGTGGTCATCGCGGAGGGCCAGCTCCAGAGCGAGCGAGAAGTCGTTGCCGGCGGCCCCGGCGGCGCACTCGTACATGCGGTTCAGCCGGTGGCGCAGGCGAAGGCCCTCGCATCCCCATGCGCGCAGGCGCGCGTCGACCTCCTCCGCCGGTACGAGGCCGAACAGCGCGTCGGCGGCGGCGTTGTCGCTCACCGAGAGCATCAGCAGGAGCAGGTCGCCGACGGCGACGGTCGCCGGGTGCCGGAACGCCGCCAGTCCGGTGGGTCCGACGCTGCTGGTGGCCGGGTCGACGACCACGGGACGCGCCGCGTCGAGTTCCCCGGTCGCGATCCGGTCCAGCGCGACGAGCGCGAGCGGCACCTTGGCGACCGAGGCCAGGGGCACCAACTCCCCGACGTCGAAGCCGAGTTGTTCACCGGTGTCGAGGTTCCTGGCCAGGAACGCGCCGCGGATACCGACGGCCGCCCACTCCGCGACCACCGCCTCGGCGACGTCGAAGAGGTCCGCGTCATCGGCGACGCAGACCGGACGGGCTGCCTGGGCTGTCTGTCGGGCGCTCATCCGTGCGCCGCCAGTCGGGACGGGGCGTCGCCGCCCGCACTCCGGGCCGCCGCCGTGGCCGACTCGGCCGCCACGGCACCGACCGCGGCGGCCAACAGCGCCGCCAGCCAGTGCGGCACCTGCGCCGGGCCCCGGTCCCGGTGTGCCGCGCGCGGGTCGTACCCGCGGTGCAGTGTGGTGTCGCCCAGCGGCGCCCACCGCGCCCCGTGCCGGCGGGCGAACGGCTCGGTGCACAGCAGCAGGGCCTGTCCGGCGAGGGTCTCCGCGAGGGCCGTCGCCATGGGCCCGGCCGGGCGCACCGTGCCCTCCGGCAGCCCGGCGCGCGCCAGGGCACGAAGCAACCGGGCACCCGCGTCGGGGAGTTGATCCTCCGTCATGGTCAGGATCGGCACGGCAGCCGCCCGCCCGCCGGCAGCCGCCCGCCCGGAGCGCGCGCCGCTGCCGCGCCGCGGGCGCAGATCCTCCAGGTGGATCGGGCGCCGACGCGTCCGCAATCTATCGGTGTGCGGTGTAGGGCGGGCGTCGTCCGCCGCTTCCGAGGGCGCGGAGGCCATACCGAGCGGCACCCGCAGCGCGGCGTTCTCCGGCGCGACGCGTACCAGCGCATACGCCAGCGAGGCGTCGGCCAGGCCCGCCAGGCGCTCCTCCGGCGGCAGCTCCCGCACACCGAACGTGGTGCCGCGCTCGGCGCCGACACGGATGACCCGGGCCAGCGCGTCCGGACCGCAGTCCGCCGGCACCCCGACGGCCTGCACCGCCGACCGGCGGGCCGCCCCGGCGACGCGCCGCAGCCGCTGCGCCCGGTCCAGCACGTCCCGGGCGTACGGCAGCAGGAGCACGCCCAGCTCGGTGGTCGCGACCTGACGCCGGGAGCGGTCGAAGAGCCGGCCGTCGAAGTGTGCCTCCAGCGTCTTGATGCGACGGCTCAGGAGCGGCTGGGCGATTCCGAGCCGCTCGGCGGCGCGCGAGAAGCTCGCCTCGTCGACAGCCGCGACGTATGCCTCAAGGTGCGCTAGTAGGTCCACCCTGGATTCATATCAGGAAGTTATGAGTCCTTCAAAGTTCACTCTTGGACATGAGTGCGGCGCGGCTGCTTCGCTGTGCCTCGTCGAAGCCGCGCACGGCCGTGGCTTTCCGTGGCTTCGCGGACCGCAACGACGGCACGAACGACGCATCGAACGACGGACGAACCGGGAGACCTTCGGATATGACCAGCGCCACCCCTCTGCCGCGTCGCCGCCTGCTCAGGGCCGGCCTCGCCGCGTCCACCACCGCCCTGCTCGCCTCCGCCGCGTCGCCGGCGGCCGCCGCCGATCCACGGCAAGTCCGGGGCGTAGCAGGCGAGTTGCGTGAATTCCGTGCCCTTGAGCGCCGGTACGGAGCACGCCTGGGCGTGTACGCGCGCAACGTACGCACCGGGCAGACCGTCGGCCACCGCGCGCAGGAGCGGTTCGCGATGTGCTCGACGTTCAAGGCGGTCGTGGCCGCCGCGGTCCTGCGCGACCAGGCACACTGCGCACCGCTGGACAAGGTGATCCACTATCCGGCCGCGGACATCCTGCCGTACTCCCCGAAGACCAAGGAGCACGTGGACACCGGCATGACGGTGGGCGACCTGTGCGCCGCCGCGATCCAGTACAGCGACAACGCGGCGGGGAACCTCCTGCTGCGCCAGATCGGCGGCCCCGCCGGCCTCACCCGGTTCTTCCGCTCGATCGGCGACCCGGTCAGCCGGCTCGACCGCTGGGAGCCCGACCTGAACTCCGCCCTGCCCGGCGATCCGCGCGACACCACCACCCCGGAGGCGATCGGCCGCAGCTACGGGAAGCTGACGGTGGGCCGGGCCCTGGCCGCCGGCGACCGCGAGCGACTGGTCGCCTGGCTCAAGGGCAACACCACCGGCGCGGAACGCCTGCGCGCCGGCCTGCCGCACCAGTGGGCCGTCGGCGACAAGACAGGCACCGGGGACTACGCATCCGCCAACGACGTCGGCGTTGCCTGGACCAGCAGGCAGACCCCGATCGTGCTGGCCGTGCTGACGTCGAAGACCACCAAGGACGCGCCCGTGGACAACGCCCTGATCGCGGACGCGGCACGCATCGTCGCCCGCACCCTGGCCCCCGGCGAGTGACGTCCCGTCCCGCGCCGGGCCGCCTCACCGCCTGCCGCCGCCGGTCCCGGTGAGGTCACAGGTCATTCCGGCGCAGGCTGGTTCTCCCGCACCGCGGCAGGGTGGCCGCCAGCGCGCCGGCGGTGGTGAGGCCGCCGAGCAGCAGCCGGGCATGGCGGATCACCCACTGCTGCGGGGCGCGTTCGTGGGCGCGGTCGCCGAAGACGACGTGGGCGCCGAAGTCGTGGCCGTCCTCGCCGTCGAGCGGTAGCCACAGGTTGTCGGGCCGGCCGGGGGGCACCTGCTGGTCCGTCTGCTGCGCGTCGTAACCGGTGCGGGCCAGGTAGCGGTCGAGCAGGGCGCCCGCGGCGCGGTTGGCGAGGAGGGTGGCCACGGTCGAGCCGCCGACGTAGCGCGGGCGGTGGCGCGGCCGATGCCGCCACTGGCACCGGTGATGACGACGATTTGCTGCACCGTTGCCCGCTGCGCCCAAACGGGCTGTACGGAGCAACAACCGGTGCTGCCGGTGTGGCGCGGCAGGGGGCGGGGGCGGCGACCGGCTACACACGAATCGGGCCGTCGCGCCGGAATCCGTACCCGGTCACCGTGCTCCGGAGGAGCCATGTCACACGTAGGCCAGACCATTCACCGTGAACTGCTCGACGGGTCCGGTAATCCGCGGGTCCGGGCAGGCCGCCGGATCATGAAATACCTGACGACCACCGATCACAAGGTGATCGGGAACATGTATCTCGCGACGGCTTTCGGATTCTTCCTCTTCGCGGGTGTGCTGGCGATGCTGATGCGCGCGGAACTGGCCCGGCCCGGTATGCAGATCTTCAGCCACGAGCAGTACAACCAGCTGTTCACCATCCACGGCACGGTGATGATGCTGCTCTTCGCGACGCCCACCTTCGCCGGTTTCGCCAACGCCGTCATGCCGCTGCAGATCGGGGCGCCCGATGTCGCCTTTCCCCGCCTCAACGCCCTGACGTACTGGTTCTTTCTCTTCGGCGGCCTGACCGTGGTCTCCGGGCTCGTCGTGCCGGGCGGCGCGGCCTCCTTCGGCTGGTTCGCCTATGCGCCGCTGAACCGCGCGGACCACACACCGGGCGCCGGTGGGAGCCTGTGGGCGGCCGGACTGGTCGTGGCCGGTCTGAGCACCACGCTGGGCGCGGTCAATTTCATCGCCACCATCATCACGCTGCGGGCCCCGGGCATGACGATGTTCCGCATGCCGATCTTCACCTGGAACATTCTCTTCACCTCCATCCTGGCCCTGCTGGCCTTTCCGGTCCTGACCGCCGCACTGCTGGCCCTGCTCGCCGACCGCAAACTGGGCGCCCATGTCTACGACCCGGCCAACGGCGGCGCGTTGCTGTGGCAGCACCTGTTCTGGTTCTTCGGTCATCCGGAGGTCTATATCGTCGCCCTGCCGTTCTTCGGGGTGGTGAGCGAGATCATTCCGGTGTTCAGCCGGAAACCGGTCTTCGGTTACGTGGGGATGGTCGGCGCGACGATTGCCATCACGATGCTGTCGGCGTCGGTGTGGGCGCATCACATGTTCGCCACCGGCGGGGTGCTGCTGCCCTTCTTCTCCCTGATGTCCTTCCTCATCGCCGCGCCGACCGGGGTGAAGTTCTTCAACTGGATCGGCACGATGTGGCGCGGCAGTGTCTCCTTCGAAACGCCGATGATCTGGGCGATCGGCTTCCTGGTGACCTTCCTCCTGGGCGGGCTCAGCGGCGTCCTGATCGCCTCACCGCCCCTGGACTTCCACCTCACCGACAGCTACTTCATCGTCGCCCACCTGCACTATGTGCTGTTCGGCACCATCGTCTTCGCCACGTTCGGCGGCTTCTACTTCTGG
Source organism: Streptomyces sp. S186 (assembly GCF_051603415.1). Classification (NCBI taxonomy): domain Bacteria; kingdom Bacillati; phylum Actinomycetota; class Actinomycetes; order Kitasatosporales; family Streptomycetaceae; genus Streptomyces; species Streptomyces sp. S186. Next base: position 7,386,938 of record NZ_CP193932.1, read on the forward strand.
TGGCCGAAATGGACCGGGAAAATGCTGGACGAGCGGTTGGGGAAACTGCACTTCTGGACCCTTTTCGTCGGCTTCCAGACCACCTTCCTCGTCCAGCACTGGCTGGGCGAGAGCGGAATGCCGCGCCGCTATGCCGACTACCTCGCCGCCGACGGCTTCACGCTTCTCAACACCGTCTCGTCGACCGGCGCGCTGCTGCTGGGTCTTTCCACCCTGCCGTTCCTCTACAACGTCTGGAAAACCGCCCGGCACGCGCCCAAGGTCGACGTCGACGACCCCTGGGGCTTCGGTCGTTCGCTGGAGTGGGCCACCAGTTGTCCGCCGCCCCGGCACAACTTCGAGGCGCTGCCCAGCATCCGTTCCGATTCGCCCGCGTTCGATCTGCACCACCCCCAGGTGCGGACGCTGCCGGAAGGCGAGCGCGGCAATGTCGAACCCAACCCCGACACCCCCGGAGAACAGAGCACATGAAACCGGAGTCGTATCTCTTCGCGGGCGTGGCCGCCTTCTTCCTCGTCACCGACACCTTCTACATCTGGCTGGCGCGGGAGCCGGCCGGCGCCGCCGCGCTCGCCGTCTCCTTCGGCATGGCGTCGGTCATCTCGTTCTTCTGCGCCATGAACTACCGCCGCAAAGGAGAACGCCCGGAGGACACCGAGGACTCGGCGATCCACGAACGCACGGGAGAGGTCGACTTCTTCCCGCCGCGCAGCGGCTATCCGATCGCGGTGGCCTTCGGCGTGACCCTGCTCGCCCTGGGACTCGTGTACGGCGTGTGGGTTTTCCTGATCGGGGCGGGTGTCACGGGCGCTTCGGTGTTCGGCATGGTCTTCGAGTTCGCCCAGCGCGACCACTGAGAGGCGGACCGGCCGTTCCCGGCACGCAATCCCTTATCTCTTATCCCTTGCCTTTCTCGTCGGTGCCGAGAGCCGGGCCCGCCACCGTTTCCCCGATCCGGCGCTGCTCCTCAAGAGCCACCGGCATCTCGACCCGGTCGCGGAAGTACCACGCACTGAGCGCGGCGCGCAGCCGGTCCCGCCGGGGCGCCCGGTCGCCGGGGGCCGGCAGCGGCACGGGCACGTCCCTGGCCAGCATGCGGTAGCGCCGGCCGGCCGCCACCGGCTCATGGGTCTCGCGCAGCCCGCCGTACACGCTCTGCACCACATGACCCGTCTCGCGGCCCTCCGTCAGCAGTTGCCGGTCGCGATCCTGCAAAGCCAGGCAGATCCTCTTGGTCGCCAGGAACGCGACGACCGGCCCGAGGACGAACAACACCCGGAAGATCCAGGTCAGGGCCTCCACCGAGACCAGGAAGAGACTGGCGAACACATCGTTGCCGCCGGCCGCCAGCAGCACGCCGTAGCCGACGATGGCGGCCACGCCCAGCGCCGTACGGGTGGGGAAGTCCCGGGGCCGGTCGCAGAGATGGTGTTCGGCCGGATCGCCGGTGACCCACCGCTCGAAGAACGGATAGGCGTAGAGCGCCATGAACAGCAGGCCGGGCAGGATGACGGCCGGGATCAGGACGTTCCACATGAAGGTGTGGCCCGCCACATTGGTCTCCCACGCCGGCATCAGGCGCAGCGCCCCTTCGAGGAATCCCACGTACCAGTCGGGCTGGGCGTCCGTGGAGTCCTGGTCGCTGTGGTACGGCCCGAAGTCCCAGACGGGGTTGATCTGAGCCAGTCCGCCGAGCAGGGTGAGCACCGCGGAGACCATCAGGAACAGTCCGGTGGACTTGGCGACGAAGTGCGGGAACATCGGCTGCCCGACGGCGTTGCGGTTGGTGTGGCCGGGCGCCGGCCAGTGGGTGTGCTTGAGATACACCACCAGCAGCAGATGCAGCCCGATCAGCGCGATCAGCAGCCCCGGGACGAACAGCACATGCACGGTGTAGAGCCGGGCCAGCAGGATGTGCCCGGGATAGGAGCCGCCCCAGAGGAAGTAGCTCAGATAGGTGCCGACGATCGGCAGCGACAGCACGATGGTGTTCGCCGTCCGCAGCCCGGTGCCGGACAGCAGGTCGTCGGGGAGGGAGTAGCCGCCGAACCCTTCCAGCAGGGCCAGCATGAACAGCGTCACGCCGATCATCCAGTTGCCCTCGCGCGGCCTGCGGAACGCTCCGGTGAAGAAGACCCGCAGCATGTGTACCCCGAGCGCGGCGACGAAGACCAGCGCCCCCCAGTGGTGGATCTGGCGGATCAGCAGGCCGCCCCGGCCGTCGAAGCTGATGTGCAGCGTCGACGCGTAGGCGTCCGACACCCTCAGTCCCCGCAGCGGCTCGTACGATCCGTGGTAGACGCTGCGGGACATGCTCGGCTCGAAGTACATCGTCAGGTAGCTGCCGGTCAGCACCAGCACCACCAGGCTGTACAGGGCGATCTCGCCCAGGAGGAACGACCAGTGGTCGGGGAACGCCTTCCGCAACAGGGCCCGCGCGGCCTCCGAGAGCGGGGCGCGGCCGTCCACCGCGGTGTAGGCGGAAAGGGTGACCTGGCGGGCCTTGTGCTCCACCCTTTCCGTCGTCCTCCGGAACAGCATGTCCGGCCCTCCTCGGCGCTGCGGTCCATGGCACACCGGCGGTGCTCGCTCCACCGCACCCTGCCTGGCCGTTCGCCGGACGCCGGGCATTACGCAGAACGGGGGCAAGGCACGGCCGGACGGCAGGCGCCCCCCGGACCAGCGGCCGAGGGCCCTGCGCAGTTCGTCCTTGTTCATCGACGAGCGGCCCTCGATGTGGCGCTTCTTCGCCTCCTCGTAGAGCTGGTCCCTGGTCGGCCCCTGGGCGCCGCGGTGCGAGCGTTCGCCGCCGCGCTGCGGGGCGGACTTGGGGCCCTGGGTGGAGACCCGGCTCGCCGTGCGGGATTCGCCGGAGCGGGCCCGCTCCTTGTTCACGGTCCGGGCGGCTCCGCCCGCCGTGTGCCGTGGCCGGTGCGCCGTAGGTGTAGCCCAGCCCGGTGGTGGTGCCGGCGCGGACGTGCACCACCACCAGGGTGGGGAGTCCCAGGCAAGGGTGCCGTCGGCCTCCGGGGCGTCGGTGGGGACGGTGTAGACGGCGGTGGTCACCTTGTCCACCAGCGGCTCCGAGGCCCCGGTCCGGGGAGCGGGCATGCCGGATCCCCGGTCAGGAGCCGCGGTGGTGGTGCCCGGGCAGCATCTCCTGCACCTTTGCCTTGAACCCCTGCCTGACCATCGCGACGCGGTCGCTGTCCCCCTTGAGGACGGCGGCCGCCGCGGCCTCGATCTGGTCGAGACTGGCGTGCGGCGGGATGGGCGGGACGGCGGGGTCGGTGCGGAAGTCGATGACGAACGGCCGGTCGGCGTGCAGTGCCCGGCGCCAGGCGGACTCCACCCCGCCGGGCTCCTCCACCCGGACGCCTTCCAGGCCGATGGACCGCGCGAAGTCGGCGTAGGGCACGTCGGGCAGTGACTGGGAGGCCAGGAACTGGGGAGCGCCGGACATGGCCCGCATCTCCCACGTCACCTGGTTGAGGTCGAGGTTGTTCAGGACCGCGACGATCAGCCTGGGGTCCGCCCATTCCTGCCAGTACTTCGCCACCGTGACGAGTTCGGCCAGGCCGTTCATCTGCATCGCGCCGTCCCCGACCAGAGCCAGCGCCGGCCGGCCCGGGTGGGCGAACTTCGCCCCGATCGCGTACGGCACCCCCGGGCCCATCGTCGCCAGCGTCCCGGACAGCGAACCGCGCATCCGGCCGCGCATCCGCAGATGGCGGGCGTACCAGTTCGCGGCCGACCCGGAGTCCGCGGTCAGGATGACGTCGTCCGGCAGCAGCGCGTCCAGCGCATGGACCACATACTCGGGGTTGATCGGATCCGCCGCGACGGCGGCCCGGCGCTCCATCACCTCCCACCACCGCGCGGTGTCCTTCTCGATCTTCCGGCGCCAACTGCCGTGCTGCTTGTGCCTGATCAGCGGCAGCAGGTGCTTGAGGGTCTGCGCGGCGTCACCGACGAGATTGACCTCGAACGGGTAGCGCATCCCCACCATGTGCGGATCGATGTCGATCTGCACCGCCCTTGCCTGGTCCAGATCCGGCATGAACTGCGTGTAGGGGAAGCTGGAACCCACCACGAGCAGGGTGTCGCAGTCCCGCATCATCTCGTACGAGGGCCGGGTCCCCAGCAGCCCGATCGCCCCGGTGACATACGGCAGGTCGTCGGGCAGCACGTCCTTGCCCAGCAGTGCCTTGGCGACACCGGCCCCGAGCAGGTACGCGGCCTCCTCGACCTGGTCGCGGGCGCCGCGCGCGCCCTGGCCGATCAGCATGGCCACCCTGTGGCCCGCGTTGAGGACGTCCGCCGCGCGGGACAGCTCGCGGTCCGCCGGCACCGGCGCGTAGGAGGACAGGCCCAGGCTGGAGGGGACCATCTTGAACGCGTGCGTCGGCGGCGAGTAGTCCAGCTCCTGGACGTCCGCGGGGACGATGACCGCGGTGACCGAACGCCGCCCGTACGCGGTGCGCATGGCGCGGTCGATGGCGTTCGGCAGCTGCTCGGGCACCATCACCGTGTCGCAGAAGTCCGAGGCGACGTCCTTGTACAGGCTCTGCAGATCGACCTCCTGCTGGTAGGAGCCGCCCATGGCGCTGCGGTTGGTCTGGCCGACGATCGCCACCACGGGCACATGGTCCAGCTTGGCGTCGTAGAGGCCGTTGAGCAGATGGATCGCACCCGGCCCGGACGTCGCCGCGCAGACCCCGATCCGGCCGGAGAACTTGGCGTACCCGACCGCCTGGAACGCGGCCATCTCCTCGTGCCTGGCCTGGATGAACCGTGGGTTGTCGTTGGCCCGTTCCCAGGCGGCGAGCAGCCCGTTGATGCCGTCGCCGGGGTAGGCGAAGACGTGCTCGACGCCCCAGTCGCGCAGGCGCCGGAGGATGTAGTCGGAGACCTTCATCGACACGGTGCTTCCTCTTTCCTATGGGTCAGGGGCAGCGGACGCTGCGGCCTTTGCCTGCCGGGGCGCGGGCGGCGGAACCTCGATGACGCAGTACGGCGCCGGCGGCGGCACCGCCCAGGACGCCCAGCGCGGCCACCGCACAGCCGGCCAGCCGGGCATCGCGGGCCGGCACCGCCGGCCGGTCGACGGCACGCTCCGGGTGGTCCGCCGGCAGCGGCCCGTCCAGCCTCAGGGCCAGTGCCTCGGCCAGCACCAGGTCCGGTGGCGGAGTCCTGCGGACGGCGGGCAGGACACCCAACTCGCCGATATCCATGGACAGTTCCTGATGACCCCGTTCGAAGCCGAAGTTGCCGGCCAGGCCGCAGCATCCGGCGTCGAGCACCTCCGCGTCCAGGCCGGCCCGCCGCATCAGCTCCCGGTCGGCGTCGTCCTTGAGCACCGCGTGCTGATGGCAGTGTGTCTGCACTGTCGCCCGCCGGTTCGGCGCGGGCGGCCGCCAGCCCTCCGGGGCGTGCCCGACGAGCTGCTCGGCCGGCGTCCGGAACAGCCCGGCCAGTCGCTCGACGTCCAGGTCCTCGGGGAACAGATCCGGCGCGTCGGACCGGAACACCGCCGTACAGGACGGCTCCAGCCCGATGACCGGCGTACCGGCCGCGATCCAGGGCCGCAGCACCTCCACCGTCCGCTGCAACACGTGGGCGGCGGTGGCGAGTTGGCCCGTCGAGATCCAGGTCAGTCCGCAGCACACCGGGCGGACGGGGACCGCCACCCGGAACCCGGCGTCCTCCAGCAGCCGCACCGCCGCCCGTGCGATGCCCGGGTGGAAGTGGTTGGTGAAGGTGTCGGGCCAGAGCAGCACCGCCCGTTCGTCCCCGGGGATGGCCGGCTTCGGCCCGAACTTCAGCCGCTCGCCGCCGAGTTGGCGGTTGAGATCGTCCAGGACGATGCCGGGCTCGACCACACAGCGCCGCCGCTCCGCATCGAGCGACACCAGGCGGTCGCAGTACTTCGTCCAGTCGATGACGACAGCAGTGTCGGTGCACTGCCCCGCCAGGCTCGTCCCACCACCACGGGAGAGCACCGGCGCACCGAACTCGGCGCAGACACCGACGGCCGCGGCACCGGCCTCGACGCTGCGGGGCACCACCACACCGATCGGCACCTGGCGGTAGTTCGACGCGTCGGTGCTGTACGCCCCACGGCTGCCGGCGTCGAAGCGCACCTCGCCGCCCACCCGTTCACGCAGCGCCCGGACCAGCGCGGCCGTGCGGGCGCTGTCGAACCCTGCGGGGGAGGGGGAGGAGTGGGGAGCGCCGTTCCGTGCCATGTGGTGTCCTTCCCGTACGCGGTGAGGAAACCCGGAGCCGGGTCCGGGACCCGGCTCCGTAGAACCCGTGCGGCGTCGCGCGCCGTACACCTCGCCCGTCGCCGGCTCGTCACCACGGCGGGCAGCCGCCGGCCGCCACCTTCCACCATGGCCTCCGCGACGGCATCCGGCCACCGAAGAACGTCCGGCGACGACGTCTGTACAGGTATCCCGCGTCCGTCCGTCAGGAGTCCCGTTCCAGCGCCCCGACCGCCACCCGCAGATCCGACACCAGCCCCGCATACGGCGCCTCGCGGTCCTCGGCACGCAGGATCGCCGCCGGGTGGAGCGTGGCGACCACATGTGCCTGGCCGTCGGCAGCCGCGCCCGGTGCGGCCTTGCCCCCGGGGGCGCTCTCCTGAGCGAGGGGGATCAGGATGCCCCGATCCTTCGTCACCCGGAACGACGGGCCGAGCAGCGCCCTGCCCGCGGTCGCCCCGAGGGCCACCACCACCTCGGGGGCGACCAGCCGCAGTTCGGCGGTCAGCCAGGGCCGGCAGGCGGTCATCTCCCGCAGGCTGGGCGGCTTGTGGATGCGGCGCTTGCCCCGCGTCGCCGCGGAGAACTTGAAGTGCTTGACGGCGTTGGTGAAGTACGCCTGGTCCTCGTCCAGGCCCGCCTCCCGCAACGCCTTCCGCAGCAGGCCGCCGGCCGGCCCGACGAACGGCTTCCCCTGCCGGTCCTCCTGGTCGCCCGGCTGCTCACCGACGAGCATGATGCGTGCCGAGGTGCTGCCCTCGCCGAAGACGGTCTGCGAGGCGTTCCGGAACAGCGGACAGCCCTGGCAGTCCGCCGCGGCACGCCGATGGGCCGGTAGCCCTCCGCGCCGGGGCAGATACGGCGTGGCGTCGTACCGCAGCCCCTCCCCGGGCTCCGCCGAGGCGTTCTCCGGGCCGCTCATGGCTGCCCCTGGCCGCGTCCGGTGAGGAAGTCCCGGACCCGGTCCACCAGGCCCAGTCCCGGGGCGAGCAGCTTGTTGGCCGGCGGGATGCTCGGCGCCGACGGGTGCGGCCGGGTGGGCGCGCTCTTCTTCGCCTCCCGGACCTTTCTGCCCAGGCTTTCCAGGATGAAGGAGTGGACACCCTCCCGGAGCTGCGGGAACAGGCTCTGCTCCTCGTCGCGCACATGCGCGGTCACCTCGGTCCGCAGCTTCACCATGAGCCGGCCGAAGTCCAGGTCATCGGGTTCGCGGCCCTCCAGCTCCTTCAGGAGCCGTTCGATCCGCTCATGGCCGGCGATCTCCCGGTCGGCCAGGGCGGCACCGCCCTCAAGGTGCTGGCGCACCGCCGGATACAGGTGTTCTTCCTCCGCCACCGCGTGCCGCACCAGCTCGATCGTGATCTCGTCCGCGAGGCGTTTGCGGTCGTCGCTGCCGGGTGGCGTGTCCTCGAACCGCGAGAAGAGCGCTTCGACCTCCCTGTGGTCGGAAGTCAGCTCGGCGATGACATCTCCGTCGTGTCCCATACGCCTCCGCCTCCGTGTGCCGGTGGGCGCCCGGCCGACCCGGCGCGCCCGCCCCACGCGTTCCCGAACACATGCGGCCGTAACACCTCGGCACGCAGATAGCCACGACCGGACGAACGCCCGGCGGGCGCGGTGGCACCGCCTGCGCCAACCTCTCGGTGGTGACCGGCTCGTTGGCCTGCTCGAAGTGACCTGGTGTGGCCAGGACTTGGGGAACCGGTGCGCCGGAAGGCTCGGCCACGCGTACCTGGTCCACGAGCGCGGCCGGGCTGGCGCTCTTCGACCTCCTTCGGTCACCCTTCGACCGTACGGGGTCCGCGCGGTGCACTGCACGCGGGCGCCGGCTCCGGGCCGTCCTCGGCTCGTGGCAGACAGTTATCGACGTTGTGCGGAGCCGGCCGTCCCGTTCCATGCGCTGGGCATGACGCCAGGCAAGGCTGGGCATGACGCCAGGGCAAATGAGACAATTCGGCTATATCTCTCCCGGAGGATTCCAGGGAGGGCGGCCGAACCGCAAGGGATCGGCCGAGCCCGCAAGGAGCGCAGCCATGGGCATCGGCAAGAAGGCCAAGAGCGTCAGCAGGACGGTCACGGGAAAGACCAAGGAAGCCACCGGAAAGGCCACCGGCGACAAGAGCCTGGAACTCAAGGGCAAGGCCGAAAAGGCCAGGGCCCGGGCACGCCAGGCAATGGAGAAGGGCAAGGACGCCTTCAAGCACCATGGCGCATGATTCCCTCTCAGGTCGACGACACGCTGCCCGAGCTGGCGCCCTTCGTTCATGCGGTCCAGGTACGCAGGCCCGACGACGGCACCTGGTGCGAGGCGTGGACGGTAGGTACGTGACGTCCTGGCCCACCAGACCGGGCAACGCAGAGGAACTGACCCGGGTGCTCCAGGCGTTCACACCGAGGTGACCTGGACCGGCCGAACCGTGCAGGTGCCCGTGGTGTCGGTCGGCCGGCCGCTGCTGGTCCGAGGGAGCGCCGGTCTGGACCTGGGGCCGACGAGCGCGTCGAAGGCCGTCCCGCCCGCGGACCCGTCCCGCTGGCACAGCACCGCCGGCCCCGAAGCCCTGCGCAGGGTACGGGTGCTCCTGGGCGGCTACTGAGCCCGAGCCGTCCCCGACGCCGCCGCGTCCTGGGATACTCACCCCCAACTGTCCTGAGGGTGGGGCGGACATGATCGAACACGGTCGGACACGACAGGGGGCTCGCGGTGGATCGCCTGGCCGGAAGGGACCTGCGCGCGCGGCTCGGGCTGATTGCGGTGCTCGCCGCGCTGGTGGTCGTCGTGGTCGGGGTCCTGTATGCCGGTGACGGCAAGCCCGGGATGGTGGACGGGTGGATCCAGCCGGCGGTGGACGGTGTGCGGCCGCCGTGGCGGTACGGCGCCCTGGCCATGGACTTCTTGGGGGAGCCCGGAGGAGCGGTGGTGCTCGTCGTGGCCATCGTGACGGGCTGCCTGCTGCTTCGGTGTCCTCGCGCGGCGGTGTTCGCCGTGGCCGGCGTCGGCATGTCGGCGGGCGCGGCGACGCTGCTCAAGCACCTGGTGGGGCGCACCATCCACGGCGACGGCAACCTGTCCTATCCGAGCGGCCACACCGCCTTCCTCACCGCGGTCGCCCTCGTGGTGGCGCTGCTCGCGACCGGCCGGCTCGGCCTCGGCAGGACGGCCGGCACGCTACTCGTGCTCGGTGCGGCGCTGGTTGCCGGCGCCGCCATGGGCTGGGCGCAGGTCGCCCTGGGCGCGCACTACCCGACCGACGTCCTCGGCGGCTGGTGCACCGCGCTGGCGGTGGTACCGGCGACCGCGTGGCTGGTCGACGGGACCACCGCGGACGTCACGTCAAGTCAGGTGTGACGTTACGTGTGACGTCACGTCACGTCATGCCAGGCGGCGGAACACCGGCTTCACCGGTCGCCCGGCCAGCCAGGGGGTGGGGTCACCGGCGTCCAGTGCCTTCCGGTACACCGCACATGCCTGGGCCACTACTTCGACGGTGTGGTCGATGTCGGCGTCGTCAAGCGCGCTGCTCACCACGAACGACGGGGCCAGCACCCCGCCCGCGAGGAGCCGGCGCAGGAACAGGGTGCGGTACTCCTGCGACGGCTGCCGGTTCTCGTCGAGGGTGGCGAAGACCAGGTTGCTGGCCCGGCCCCGGACAACGAGGTGCTCGCCGACGCCCATGCCGCCCGCCGCGGCGCGGACACCGTCGGCCAACCGCTCGCCCAGGGCGTGCAGTTGCGCGGTGACGCCCTCCTCGGCGTAGGTGGTCTGTACGGCCATCGCGGCGGCCAGCGAGTGCGTTTCCGCACCGTGCGTGGTGGACAGCAGGAACACCCGGTCGCGGGAGTGACGCAGCCCGCCCCGCTCCATCAGGTCGCGGCGCCCGGCCAGCGCGGAGACGGCGAACCCGTTGCCCAGCGCCTTGCCGAACGTGGAGAGGTCGGGGACGACGCCGTAAAGGCCCTGGGCGCCGGCCTCGGACCAGCGGAAGCCGGTGATCATCTCGTCGAAGATCAGTACGCAGCCGTGCCGGTCGGCGAGCTCGCGCAGGCCCGCGAGGTACCCGGGCGGGGGCTCGGTGTGGGTGGCGGGTTCGAGGATCAGGCAGGCGACCTCGTCCTGGTAGCGGGTGAGCAACTCCTCGGTGGCGGCGAGGTCTCCGTAGGGGAACGCCACGGTGAGGTCGGTGGTCGCCGCCGGAATGCCGGCGGACATCGGCGTGGTGGCGATGAACCAGTCGTCGGTCGAGAAGAACGGATGGTCGGCGCAGAGGGCCACCCGCGGGCGCCCGGTGGCGGCGCGGGCGAGGCGCACCGCGGCGGTGGTGGCGTCGGAGCCGTTCTTCGCGAACTTCACCATCTCGGCGGTGGGCACCGTGGCCAGGAAGCGTTCCGCGGCCGCCACCTCCACGATGGACGGCCTGACGAAGTTGCTGCCGCGGTCGAGTTGCCGCCGCACCGCCTCGATCACGCGTGGGTGGGCGTGGCCGAGGCTGACCGACCGCAGGCCGGAGCCGTACTCGATGTAGCGGTTGCCGTCGATGTCCCATACGTGGGCACCGTGGCCGTGGCTGATGACCGGGGCGAGGTTCTCGGGGTACTGGTCGTCGCCTTTGGCGTAGGTGTGCGCGCCCCCGGGAATCAGGGCGTGCAGCCGCTCGTTCGTCGTCCGCGACCGGGGCAGTCGGAACTCTTCGGTGTCCACGCTGACCTCAACTCTCTGTGTGCTGAAGGACCTTGGCGAGGCTCGGCGCCTCCCGGTCCCGCTGGGACATCGAGGTGACCGGCAGCGGCCAGGGAATGGCGAGCTCCGGGTCGTCGAAGGCGATCGTCACGTCCTCGGCCGGATCGTGCGGGCGGTCGATCCGGTACGAGGTGTCGGCGGTGTCGGTCAGCGCCTGGAAGCCGTGTGCGCACCCCGCCGGGACGTACAGGGTCGTCTGCGTCTCGCCGGACAGCTCGAAGAAGGCCCGGCCCAGGTAGGTCGGCGAGTCCGGGCGCAGGTCCACGACGACGTCGAAGATCCTCCCGTACGAGCAGCGCACCAGCTTGGCCTCGCCGGCGCCGGAGCGCAGGTGCAGGCCGCGCAGCACGCCCCGGACCGAGCGGGACACGCTGTCCTGGACGAAGGCGTGCGGGTCGAGGCCCACCGAGCGGACCACGTCGGCGTCGAAGGTGCGGCAGAAGAAGCCGCGTTCGTCGGCGTACGGCGTCGGCTCGAAGAGGAACGCGCCGGAGATGGCCGGGACTTCGGTCGCTTTCATCGGGTCTCCTCAGGGAACAGGACGGCGGTCAACTCGGCGAACTGGGCCTGGAGTTGACGGTCGGCGAGCGCGTTCCGCCCGGCGAGGGTCTGCCGCAGTTCGGGCGCGCGCTTCTCCAGCGTCCGGAACTGTTCCAGGAGCCGGTCGGCGTCGACCTCGCGGGCCGGGTGGCAGTACGCGCCGAGGCCCATCCGGTCCATGAGCGCGTCGCTCTTGGCCGCATAGCAGAGGGCGAGCACCGGGGTGCCGGTCCGCACGGCGCAGATCAGGTTGTGGTAGCGGACCGCCACGACGGAGTCGGCGGCCGCCATCTCCGTCATCAGGTCGGCCAGGGACGTCGGTTCGGCGGCGGTGACCAGCGGCGAGTCCACCGCGTCGCGGATCGCGTCGACCACCGCCGCATCACAGTCGTCGCCGGTGAGCAGCCGGACCGGCCTGCCCTCCTCGACGAGGGTGCGCACGAACCGGATGGTCCCATCCAGGTAACGGCGGTGGATCTCGTCGGCGCGGGCGCGGTCGTCGTTGCTGCCGTGGAAGTCCATGACGCCGACGCAGACAGGGCCTGGGGAGTCGGGCTTCTTCTGCGCTTCCGGTGTCGGCAGGGCGAACGCGAGGTCCGGGTAGACCTTGTCGCGCGTCGTGTCCACGCCCATCTGCCGCATCGCGTCCCGGGATTGCGCGTCGCGGTACGAGCGGTACGCGGCGAGCCGCGCCGACCAGCGCACCAGGGCCCGGGTCGGCCGGTTGCGGATCCCGGCCGCTCCCACGCTGACCAGCGCGACCCGGGTGCCGAGCAGGCGGCCGCTCGCGCAGAGCAGGAACAGCGCGTACGGGAAGCCCCACGGCCGCAGCGGCAGGGTGGCCTCCAGGACGCCCATGCCCGGCACGATCACCACGTCGTGCCGGCGCACCCAGGCGGCGGTGCGGAACGCGTCGACGAGTTTGCCGAGGCCCTTGGTCGTCATCGCGCCCGCCCGTGACGCCGTCCGGTACTCGCCGCGGTTCCAGTGCAGTCGTGTCGCGGGGATCCCGAATCGCGCCGTCACCGCCTCGGGTCCCCCGCACAGCGCGTCCACGACCGCGTCCGGGTGCTCGGCGCGCAGATACCCGAGGAGGGCCTGGAGCGACCCGTCGTTGCCGAGGTTGCCGGAGCCGAGCAGCCCGAACACCCCTACCCGTGGCGCCCTGTTCATGCCGTACGCCCTTCACGGCCGGCGACGAGGGCGTCGACGGAGACGGTGAGCAGGGCCGGGTCGACCGGGGCACGGTCCTCGACCCGCTCACCGGCGCCAGGACGGACCCGGCTGGTCATCCAGGCGGCCAAGTGGCCGTAGCACGCGCGCCGTTCGGCCGGGTACAACGGCGCCCGCCGGATTGCCGAGGCGAAGCCCCAGACGTACTCGGCGAGCAGCCGGGGCGTCGGGTGCAGCGGCCCGGCCCGGCGCGGATCCAGGTTGACGCACCGGGAGCGCTTGGACGGGTTGGCGCGTTCGGCCCGGGTGGGGTGGTCGCGGCGGAAGTACAGCAGCTCGGGGACCTGGTGGAAGCGGCCGTGCAGGGTGATCTCGGCGACGTAGGTGCGGTCCGCGTGGTGGTAGCTGTCCATCGGCTTCACGCGGCGCAGCACCTCGGTGCGCAGCACCCCGTAGAAGTCGTCGCCGCCCGGCTCGAACAGCAGGCTGCGGAAACGCTCCGGTGCGTGCGGTGAGTCGGTGGCGAGCGTGTACGTGTACGGGACGGTGACCTGGCCGTCGCCGTCGATGACGGCCTGGTCGGTGTGGGCGAGGATCACGTCCGGCCGCTCGTCCAGCGCCTCGACGCAGCGGCGCAGCAGGTCGCGGCCGTAGAGGTCGTCGTGCGAGGCCCACTTGAACAACTCGCCCCGGGCCTCGGCGAGGACGCGGTTGTGGTTCGGTGTGGCGCCGATGTTGCGGGGCAGGCGGAGGTAGCGGATACGGGAGTCCTGTGCGGCGTACGTGCGGCAGATGTCCTGGGTCCCGTCGGCCGAGGCGTTGTCGGAGATGACCAGCTCGAAGTCCTCGTAGGTCTGGCCGAGCAGGGCGTCGAGCGCCTCGGCGAGGTACTCCTCGCCGTTGTAGACGGGCAGGCCGATGCTCAGTCGGGGGTGGGCGGTCATGGCGTCCTCGCTTCTTCGGGGATCGGGTGGTGTTGGCGCTCGCGCAGGGCGGACCGCAGCTGCAGCCACCACACCGCCGAGCCGCAGATGGTCGCGGTGGCGACGCCCCAGGCCGAGCCGGCCGTGCCGGCCACGGCCGCCCCGCCGAGCCCGCCGCCGACATAGCAGGCGGAGGCGAACAGCTGGCAGCGCAGGCTGCGCCGGGCCGCGGCGAGCGCGCGCAGCCCGGCCGCCGCACCGGTACCGAGGCCGGCGCCCGCGACGCCGAGCGTGACCGGTACGACGAGGGCCGAGGCGGCGGGCCAGACGCCGCCGAGCACCAGCTCGCCGAGCCCGTCCGGCACCAGCAGCAGCGCCCCGCCCCAGAGCAGCGCCGCGATGGCCTGCCCGCCGCCCAGCAGGAGGCAGAAGGCACCCAGCCGGTGCGGGGCCTGCCGCAGCACCCGTGCCGCCTCCGCGACGGTGACCAGCGACAGCCCCATCAGCAGCGCGAGGAACGGGCCGAGCAGAAGCTCCGCGCCCCGCACCGCACCCACCGCACCGACCCCGACGATCGCGCCGAGCCCGTACGCCCGCAGCTGGCTCGCGCCGCTGAGACTGACGTTCTCGACCAGGTACCGGTAGCCGAGGTCACGCTGCTCGCGAAGCCACCCGCGCGCCCGGGCCATCCGGGGCCGGATGCCGGACTGCAGGCAGCCGTACCCCGCGGCCACCGCGGCGGACGCGCCCCAGGCGAGGACGAAAGCGGCCACGCTGCCCACGCGGGCCGCGACCACCATGGCCGGGACGAGCGCGACGCCCCACACGAGGTCGTTGACGAACGCCTTTCGCCCGGTGCCGGCGGCGAAGAACGCGAAGCGCCAGGCATCCTGCAGCAGCAGTGCCGGCAGCACGACGCCGAGGCAGGCGAACGCGGGCCCCACGGGGCCGCCGAGACCCAGCCCGACCACCAGGCACGCCGCGCCGAGGGCGGCACCGAGGCCGAGCGCGGTACCCGATGACCGGGCCACCGCCGCCCGCCAGGACGCATCCGGCACGCCGCTGAAGCGCACCACGAGCGGGTCGGTGGCCAGCCCGCGGGAGACGTTGAGCACCACGCCGTAGGTCACCCAGGCCAGGCTGAACACGCCGAACGCGGCCACCCCCAGCGAGCGGGCCACATAGATCCCCACCGCGAAGTTGGTCATGCTGGAGGCCGCCTGGTCGGCCAGTCCCCAGGACAGCCGGCCGGCTACGGCCCGCCTGGCGGACGACCGGGCGTGCCCGGCCCCGGCCGCCGATGCTGTCGTCTTCGTCTTCTCCCCCTCGGTGGTCATCCGCGTCATGCCTTGATCAGTCCGGCGCCGTGCAGGGCGCCGGCCGCGGCGGCGACGGTGTCGAACGGCAGCCCGGACCGCTCGGCGACATCCAGCAGACTGTGCTCCCCGTCGGAGAGGCTGAGCACCCAGAGCATGGCCATCTGGGCCTGCTTGGTGTCGCTGCGGCCGCCGAGCGCGTCGTACAACCCCCGCCGGCCCAGCTGCGGTTCGCCGTAGGGGCTGAGGTTGACGTACCGCCGGTTGCGGTCCAGCACGGTGAACGCCTCGCGGCAGACGGCGAGCGTGTCCGCCATCGCCTCCGGGGAGACGAAGTCCAGGTTGTCCGCCGAGGTGTGGTACTCGGGGTAGCCGGCGTACGGCGTCCGGCTGAGCGAGCCCACTCCCAGATCGAACCCGGGCGAGCAGAACTGCCGCTCGTCGTAGCCGTACGGAGTGAACTCGGCGACGCGGTGCGGTCGTCCGGAGGCGGCCAGCACATGCCGCAGCACCCGGTCGATCTCCGCGTCGCCGCGCCTGCTCTCTTTGTACGTCAGTTGTCCCGGGTCGCCGGCGCAGGCCAGCACCAGGCCGTGCTTCACCTGCTCGATCCGCTCCGCGTTGCGGGCCAGCCAGGTGATCGCGCCGATGGTGCCGGGCGCGAAGAGGAACCGGTAGGTGTAGTACGGGGTTTGCTCCGCCAGCGTCCGGGCCAGGAACGTCGCCACCGCGATGCCGGCCAGGTTGTCGTTGGCCAGCGACGGGTGGCAGACGTGGCACGAGACGATCACCTCGTCGGCGACCTGCCCGGGAACCACGTGTTCGGCGTAGGTGAGGTGGCCGTCGGCGAGTGTGGAGTCGACGCACACCTCGTACTCGCCGTCCGGCAGCGCGTCCAGGGTCTCCTGGGCCAGGCAGAACCCCCACTCCGGCTGGTAGTAACTGGTGTGGTACGGAACCCACTTCGGGTGGTCCGGCAGGGTGTGCAGGTGTGCGCGCAGCGCGGCCAGCGGCATGGTCGCCGACACCGGCACGCTGTAGCCGAGCACGTGCAGGCTGGACGCGGCGAAGTCGACGACCCGGTTGCCCGCGGTGTCGGCGATGTACGCGTCCCGGATGTTCCACTCCTGCGGGACCGTCCAGTCGAGTACCCGGGTCCCGGTCGGCACCTCGTGCACCTGCAGCGGGACGTACTCGCCGACGATGTCCAGGGTGGCGCGCACACCGTCGCCGGTGATGCTCCGGCAGAGCGGGTACATCCGCTCCACCAGTGCGTACATCTCCTCGCCGAGCGCGGTCACGGGCGCCACCGCAGGGTGTCGTCGACGGCACCGGCCTCGGACGCCGCGCGCAGCACGGCCAGCCGGGTGAAGCGCTGCTCGAAGTCCTCCCGGGTGAGCCCGAACTTCCGGTAGGCGTCGGCGAGTTCGAGCGCGCCCCGCTTCACCGTCCACTCGCAGTCGAAGTCGGGGATCGCGGCGCGGAAAGCGGAGAAGTCCACCCGGTACGAGCGCGGATCGGCACCGCTCTCGCCGGTGATCCGCACCTTCGCACCGGACACCGCCTCGGCGACCTGCCCGGCGATCTCGGCGACCGTTACGTTGTTGGTCTCGCTGCCGATGTTGAACGCCCGGTCGTGCACCGCCTCCCGCGGCGCGGTCAGCGCGGCCGCGAAGGCCCGGGCGATGTCGGCGGCATGCACCAGCGGGCGCCAGGGGGTGCCGTCGGAGAGCACCAGCACCTCGCCGGACAGCAGCGCATGGCCCACCAGGTTGTTCAGCACGATGTCGGCGCGCAGCCGGGGCGAGTAGCCGAAGGCGGTGGCGTTGCGCATGTACACCGGGGTGAAGTCGTCGTCGGCCAGGGCGTGCAGGTCGTCCTCCACCCGCACTTTGGACTCCGCGTACGGGGTCACCGGGCGCAGCGGGGCGTCCTCGGTCACCAACTCGTCGCCCCCGGCGGCGCCGTAAACGGAGCAGGTCGACGCGTAGAGGAAGCGTCGTACTCCGGCTTCGCGGGCCAGCCGGGCCAGCCGCACGGACGCGTGGTGGTTGATGTCGTAGGTGAGCTGCGGCGCCAGCGATCCCAGCGGGTCGTTGGACAGGGCGGCCAGGTGGATCACGGCGTCCACCCCGGCCACGTGTTCGGCCGTGACGTCGCGCAGGTCCACCCGGTGTCCCGGAGGGTCGGCGGGCGCCGGGCCGAGGACGCAGTCGGTGAACAGGCCGGCGTCCAGGCCGACGACCTCGTGTCCGGCGGCCGTGAGTACCGGGGCCATCACGGTGCCCAGGTAGCCCTGGTGTCCGGTCAGCAGTACGCGCAAGGTTCAACCCCCCAGGTGGAAAGTGCCCAGATCGAGCGTGAGTTTGGTGACGGCGAACGCCTCGGCGTAGCGCGTCTGGCATTCGATGCCGCGGATCCGGGCGAGGCCGAGGAAGGCTTCCCGGTCGTACCAGGGCCGGTGCCGCTGCGAGGCGTAGTGCTCCTGCAGCAGCCGCACCTTCTCCTCGGCGGCCTCCGGCGACAGCGGCTGGTAGGCGGCCATCCGGCCGAGGTCGCCGTCCCACTTGACGATCTCGTAGCCGAGGACGAGGTGGTCGCGGAACGCGGTGGGTATGAGCTGCGCCAGGCCGCGGTGGTCCTGGTGCGCGTCGTCGGTGCGCGGGGCGAGGATCAAGTCGGGGTCGGTCCGCTCCCGCAGCTCCTCGACGGCGGCCTTGGCCTCGTCCCAGTGCACGGGCATCCGGCCATCGGGCAACTTCAGTACGGTGAGGCGGAGTTCGGCTCCGGGGCAGAAGGCGGCGAGCGCGGCTTCCTCCTCCTGCTCCCGTTCGGTGCCGCCGCCGGAGAGCACCAGGGCGTCGACGCGTAGCCCCGGCCGCGCGCGGCACATCGACAGCAGGGTGCCGCCCGCGCCGATGGCGATGTCGTCGCAGTGCGCGCCCACCGCGACAATGCTCTTCAGGGGCCGGTAGCCGAGCCGGATCACGCGCTCACCCCGACGTTCGCCCCTACGCGGTCCCGTTCCCACACGGCCCACGGGCGGTCACCCCGGGCGTAGGCGGCGTCGAGCGCGGCCCGCTCCTTCACGGTGTCGGTCGGCTTCCAGAAGCCGCGGTGCTGGTGGGCCACCAGCCGTCCCTGCTTGGCGAGTTGGGCGCATCCGTCGGCGACCAGGTCCCCGTTCTCCGGGATGTGGTCGAAGACCTCCTGGCGGAGCACGAAGTAGCCGCCGTTCTCCCACAGCGGCAGTTCGCTCACCGCGGTGATGCCGCCGACCAGCCCCTCCTCACCCAACTCGACGCAGTGGAAGGAGGATTGGGGCGGCACGACCATCATCGACGCACCCGCGTCGCGCTGCGCGAACCGGTCGATCATCTCGGGCAGCGGCGCATCGGTGAGCACATCGGCGTAGTTGGCGAGGAACATCTCGTCGCCGTCCAGATGGTGACGCACCCGACGCAGCCGCTCCCCGATCGGCGACTCGATGCCGGTCTGCGCGAACGTGATCGTCCAGTCCGAGATGTCGGTGGACAGCAGCTCGGTCCGCCCGCCCCTCAGCACGAAGTCGTTGGACGTCGTCTCCTCGTAGTTGAGAAAGAAGTTCTTGATGTGGTGCGCCCCGTAGCCCAGGCACAGGATGAACTCCCGGTGCCCGAAGTGCGCGTAGTAGCGCATGACATGCCAGATCAGCGGGCGCGGGCCGACCATCGCCATCGGCTTGGGCACGTCGTCGGTGGCGCCGCTGCGCATCCGCATCCCGTAGCCGCCGCAGAACAGTACGACCTTCATGCTGCTACCTCATTCACGACGTGACCTCGACAATGCTCAGTTCCGGGATGGGGAAGACCAGGCGGCCGCCCCAGTCGTGCACGTAGGACAGCTGCTCGGTCAGCTCCGCCCGCAGGTTCCACGGGAGGACGAGGACGTAGTCCGGCTTGTCGGCGGCGATCCGCTCGGGCGGCAGGATCGGGATGCGGGTGCCCGGGGTGAACCTGCCGTGCTTGTACGGGTTGCGGTCGACCGTGTACGCGAGCAGGTCGGACCGGATGCCGCAGTGGTTGAGCAGGGTGTTGCCCTTGCCCGGGGCGCCGTAGCCGACGACCGTCTTCCCCTGCTCGGCCGCCTCGATGAGGAACTTCAGCAGGTCCCGGCGCACCTTGGCCACCCGGGCCGCGAACTCGGCGTATCCGGACAGCTCTTGGAGCCCTGCGGCCTTCTCGCGGGCCAGGATGTCGGCCACCTGCTGCGTCGGCTCCCCGGCCACCTCGGCCGGCCGGGCCCACAGCCGGATCGAGCCGCCGTGCGTGGGCAGCAACTCGACGTCCACGAGCACGAGTCCGCCGCCGGCCAGCGCCCGGGTCGCGGACGCGACCGTGTAGTACTGGAAGTGCTCGTGGTAGATCGTGTCGTACTGGTTCTCCTCGATCAGGGTCAGCAGGTGCTGGACCTCGATGGAGACCCAGCCGTCGTCGGCGACCAGGGCGCGCAGCCCCCGGGTGAACCCGACCACGTCGGGGATGTGCGCGTACACGTTGTTGGCCACGACCAGGTCCGCCGGGCCGTGCTCGGCACGGACGGCCGAGCCGGTGTCCGGGCTCAGGAACTCCGTGAGCGTGGGCACCCCCGCGTCCCGCGCCGCGGCGCCGACGTTCACCGACGGCTCGATGCCGAGGCAGCGGATCCCCCGGTCCACCACGTGCTTCAGCAGGTATCCGTCGTTGCTCGCCACCTCGACCACGAAGGCGTCGGAGCCTTTGGCGCCGAGCCCCACCCGCTGTACGGCGTCGGCGACGAACGTGCGCGCATGCTCCACCCAGGAGGTCGAGTACGAGGAGAAGTACGCGTACTCCTGGAACGTCTCCTCCGGCGTGATCAGCGGCGGGATCTGCGCCAGCCAGCAGTCGGTGCAGACCCGCAGGTGCAGCGGGTACGCCGGCTCCGGCCGGTCCAGTTGGTCCGCGGCGAGAAAGCTCTCACACGGCGGGGTCGCCCCCAGATCGACGACGCTCGCCAGCGCCGCCGAGCCGCAGAGTCGGCATCGTGTCATGTGGTGCCCCCCATTGATTCCGTCCCCATGGATTCCGTCCCCATTGATTCCAACCGCCCCGCGATCGCGGTGCGGTACCCCTCCACCAGGCGCTCCAGCCCGACGGCCGGGCTGAAACCCTGCTCGTAACGGCGCCGGGCCGCCTGGCCCATCTCCCGGTTGCGGGCCGGCTCGGCCGCGATCCGGCGTATGCAGGACGCGAGCGAAGCGGACTCGCCCGGCCGGTGCAGCAGTCCGGTCACCCCGTCCTCGACGAGTTCGACGAAGGCGCCATGACCGGCGGCGACGGCCGGGACCCCGGCCGCCATCGCCTCCACGACCACCAGGCCGAACGCCTCCAGCCACGTCGAGGGCGCCACCACGGCGACCGACCGCGCGACGGCCTGCCGGCACTCCGCCGGGTCGTACAGGCCGACGTAGCGCACGTCGTCCCGGCCCGCCGCCCAGGCGGTCACCTCGCGCTCCAGCGGCCCCGCGCCGGCGACCACGAGCGGCACGCCCACCCCGCCGCTCGCGGCGATCTCGTCCCACGCGGCCATGAGCAGCCGCACGCCCTTGGCCTCCGCGAGGCGGCCGAGATAGAGCAGATGCTCGCCGGCGCCCACTCGGACGGCGTCCGGATCCGGCACGAAGTTGTGCTTCACCGCCAGCCGCTCGGGGGGCATGCCGGCCCGCACCAGGACGTCGCGCTGTGCCGCGGAGATGCAGAAGAACCGGGCCACGCCGGACCACCACCGCCGCCGGTTGACCGACAGACTGACCGCGAGCGGCACCGTCGCCAGCCGGGAGCTGCGGTAGCAGCCGTGTCGGACGGCGGGCAGCGGTGCCTTAGTTCCGACGCACTCGGTGCAGGGCCGCCCGTCGCGCTGCAAGGTGCCCGGCGGGCAGACCTGGGTGTAGTTGTGCAGCGTGGCGACGGCGGGTACGCCGGCGTCGGCGCAGGCGGCCAGTACGGCGGGCGACAGGAGCGGGAAGACGTTGTGGACGTGGACGATGTCCGGCCGTTCGGTGCGGAGCCGGGCGGCGAGTTCCGCGCGGACCGCCGGGTTCCACGGCACCAGCAGCGGTACCGCGGCCTTGCCCGGCAGGGACCGGGCGGCGATGTCGTCGCTGCGCCGCTCGAACACCTCGACCCGGTGGCCGGCCGCGCGCAGCAGCTCCACCTCCTGGTCGACGACGTTGTTCTCCCCGCTCGGCTGCGCCGAGGAGTAGCGGTTGTGCACCACGAGGACGTGCATGCTCAGATCACCTCCCGATCCCGGGCCCAGCGCGGGATACGTCGTCGGGGGACTTCGGGCGCCGGCCGGGGCGTGGTCGCGGCGGGTGCCGCCAACAGCGAGGCGGCCAGGGCGAGATGCAGCAGATACGGCGAGGCGTCGCCCAGCCCGGCCTCGGTGTACGACGCGATCGCGCAGTAGCTGATCAGGAAGATCGCGCAGGCCCTCGGCAGCGACGGTGGCCGCAGCAACGCCACGCCGCCCAGCACGATGAGGACCGCCGCCACCAGGGCGACGCCGATCAGACCCTGCTCGTGATAAACGGCCAGCCAGCTGTTGTCGATCGGCAGCCCGCCGAACGACTTGTCGCCCAGGCCCACGCCGAACAGCTGCTCCGAGATCGTCCGGGGCGCTGCCAGCAGGGCGTCCCAGACCTTGGCCCGGCCGGTGAGGCTGGTGAGGTTCTCCTGGTCCTGTCCGCGCAGGAACCACGTCTGCAGCGCGGAGCTGAACCCCACCGCGGCCACCGCGGCGCACAGCACCGCCCAGGTGAAGAACCGGCGGGCGGCGGCGCTGGTCAGGAGGAGCGAGCCGATCGCCAGCGCCAGCCCGATGAGCAGGCCGAGCGTGGCGGTGCGGGTGTGGGTCAGCGCGAGCAGGACGAGTGACGGCACGATGATCACCGCCGCGCCGGCCCGGTCGGTCCGGCGGCCCAGTACGAGCAGCACGGTGAGCCCGGTGATCACCGCGGCGTACTGTCCGATCTGCGGGGGCGTGAGCGGCCACAACGCGCCGACCAGCCGCCCGCCGTAGAGATCGGGCAGGGCCGCGCCCGGTGAGACGGCCAGACCGGCGGCCACCGACCCGAGCACCGCGAAGTACATCCGGATGTGGTGCCGCACGAACGTAGGGCCGCCGTCCCACCAGCGGCTGAGCAGCCACAGCGTGCCGACGAAAAGAGCCAGCCGGACGCAGCGGAACAGCGCGCCGAACCCGGACTCCAGGTTCGCGCTGGAGATCACGCTCGCCGTCAGCAGCAGGGTCAGCAGGAACAGATAGGCGCTGGCCCGGATACGCAGCCGCAGATTGACCGCGAGCGCCAGCGCGAACGCGGCGACCAGCGCGCCCATGGTGACCATCTGGATGAGGGAGCGGGGCAGCGGAATGATGGTCTTCGCCCCGGCGGAGCCGAGGGTGTTGAGGACCAGCAGCCCCCAGACCGTTCCGACGATCTTCGACGTGTGGTGCGCGCCCATCTCAACCACCGTCCCGTGCGCGGAAGGTGCTGCCCGCGTCCTGCTGGTACGGCGTGCCCTGCCACTGCCCGAAGTCGAGCACCTGGCTCGGGTCGTGGGCGACGAACTTCCACGGGCCGACGTAGACGTTGTCGTGCCAGCGGTTGCGCTGCCTGCCGGTGATCGCCTCGGCCACCCGCTCGCCCTGGTACGGCGACCAGTCCGGATAGGTTCCGTAGTTGGCCAGCACCGCCATGCGGTCGCACTTCACCGTGCAGTCGACGACGGACTTGTCCAGCACGAAGCGGTTGTCGTGGATGTCCACCCGCTGGGTCTTCCACCGGCAGTCGGCGTAGAGCGGTGCGGAGGCGATCGCCGGCCGCACGCAGCGGTCGGGGTGCCGCACCAGCAATGTGCAGTCACCGGACGAGGTGTTGGCCGGGCTGTTGCAGAACCGGTCGGCGTTCTCCCACAGGGTGATCCCGTTCCAGTTGTTCTCCAGGACGTTCCGGTAGATCTCGATCTCGTCCGTGCGGGCGGGGATCCGTGGTTCGCCGCCGGACTCCGACAGGTAGAGGGTCGCGAGCGGGAAGCTGTCCTCACGGTCGGCGTATCTGCGGCCCTCGACCCAGTTGTTCCGCCGGATCGTGTTCTTCCGGATGACCGCGTTGTAGCTGGCCTCGTAGATCAGCGCGGCACCGTCGTTGGCCTCCAGCACGTTGTCCTCGATGCGGAAGTCGTTGTCGTTGGTGTCTGCCCACAACCCGGTGCCGCGGTTGTCGTGCACCCAGTTGCCGCGTACGTCGGCGCCGTTGACGGCCCAGAACTTGACGCCTCCGGTGCAGCCGCAGCCCGGCTTCCGCCGCTCCCAGTCGCCGGTGTTGTTGCCCGTGATCTCGTTGCCCTCGACCACCAGACCGCTGATCCGGCCTTCGGGCTTGTACGCGTTCATGCCGTACTGACCGTTGTCGCGCAGGCAGCTGGCGCGGACCTGCTGGCGGGAACCGGCCATCAGCCCGGCGGCCGCGTTGTCCTGGATCGTCGCGTGTTCGATCACCCACCCGTCGGCCGAATCGTGGTTGACCACGCCCTCGTTCTGCGGCGCGACGAAACCCTGCACGGTCAGGTAGCGGAGGGTGACATGGGCAGCGGTGCCGCCGAACGCGTACTGGTTGGTCTTCCCGCCGTCGAGCACCGCGCCCGGCGCACCGAGGTAGCGGTCGCCCTCCTTGGGGATGACCTGGGCATAGCGGTCCGGATCGAGCCGGTGCCGACCCGGCCGAAGCCAGAACGTGGTGTTCGGCGGGCTGCTCTTGGTCTTCGCCGCCAGGTCACCGACGACCGCGGGGTCGACCGTCACCGCGCCCGCCGGCGCCGTCGCCGGCCCCGCCGCGGGCCTGGCGCACACCCGGGCCACGGGCGTGGCCGGCGCCCCGGACGTGGACTGCGCGGCAGTCGGCCGTGCCGCGGCGTCCGACGTGCTGTCACAGCCGGTCGCCGCCAGCAGGGCCAGCGCCAGCGGTGCCGCCGCCGACGCCCAGAGCCGCCTCCTGATCCCCACGCGCCCCCCTAGCCCCGGAACCTGAGCACGGTGGTGAACCCCTCCGTGCCATCGGCGCTGTGCTGTCCGAGGAGGGCGGTGCCGACCAGCGTTGTCGAGGGTTCCTTGCGCCCGAAGCCGGGGGAGTACCAGCCCAGTGGCGGGTCGGTCTCGCCGCGATGCGCCCGCCAGGACAGCTGCCCGGGCAGGTCGAGCACCGCGGAGCGGTCCTCGCCGTCCCGGGTCCAGGTGAGCACCGCCCGGTTGCCCGTCAGGTCCGCGGCGATCGCCGGACCGAGGTGGAACGCCAGCTGTACGGCCCGGCGCGGGCCGCGCACCTCGTCGACGACCCGCAACTCCGAGCTCGCGGCCGCCAGTTCCACCCGGCGGCGGTGCACGGAAGGCTGATAGCCGTCGTGCTCGGCACACCAGCGGGCCGTCCCCCCGTCGGAGGCACCGGACGTCTCCGCGACCAGGACGCGGCTGCGGGCATGCCGGGTCCACAGGAACGGGCCGCCGGAGGCGGACTGGTCACCGCCGTTCAGCCGCAGGGTGTTGTGGCCGAGGGTCGACCGGAAGTACTGCCGCCACTCGGGCTGCCCGTGGTAGCAGAACGTCCCCGGGTCGGCGAGCACGTCGACCCCGTCGTGCCGGACCTCCACGGACAGCGCGTCCGCGTGGGCATGCGCGGCGATGGCCAGGAAGCCGTGCGGACCACCGTCGCAGCGGCACCAGATCTTCCCCGGACCGCGCAGGATGGTGAGCCCCGCGTCGGCGAAGTGCGCCGGTCGACTCGCGGGGCGGGGCACGGCCTTCGCGTACGGCCGGATGAGCGCGGCCAGCAGCGGGGTGCGCACATCGGTGCCGGTCACCGTGGGCCACCAGGCGAGCCGCCCGAACACGGCGTCCCCGGTGGCCAGCAGCGAGGCCCAGCGGTCGGTGCCCGCACCGTCCACGACCAGACCGTGTCCGTCGTCCGCGTCCCCCTGGCGCGGTGGCCGTAGCCGGTCGTCCACGACGGCCGCGAGCGCGTCGGTCATCCGCAGCAGCACCAGCCGGATCGTCGCCGGGACCGGCACCCCCGCGGCATCCGCCTCGGCCACCGCGGCCAGGCCCAACTCCAGGACGAGTCCGTGGTACTCGGTGGCCAGCTCGCGGTTGAGGCCGGAGCCGAAGGTGTTGCCGCGCAGCTGCCGCTCCAGCGACCGCAGCGCGCCGGCTCGCCAGCGCGCCGAGGAGGGGAACCACCCGAACGCACAGGCCGCGGCGAACTGCCCGGCGGCCTCGGCGATGACGTGGTTATTCGCCGACGACCCCCGGCTGGGGAAGGCCGCCAGCCAGCGCTGGTGGTGCCAGATCTGGTTCCGCGCCACCGGGTTGCCCTCGAACAGCCCGGCCGCGCCCGGCCAGCCGTCGAGCAGCCGGCGGATCCACACCCAGGACAGCAGCCGGATGCCCAGCTCGATACCGCTGATCCAGTGCACGCCGCGCAGCGGTGGGTTGGCCGCCCACCACGACCGCAGGTGCTCGGCCACGCGCTCGGCGTACCGCTCGTTCCCGGTGAGCGCGTAGGCGGCGGCGAGCTGGGTGAGGTACTGATGCCGGGACGGCTCCCAGATCTGCTTGATGTCCCCGACCGCGTCCTCGTTCCGGTACGGCACGTCGAAGGCGTAGCCCCCCGGAGCCCGGCGTCCGGTCTTCGGGTCGCGCCACCAGTCCGGGTCGGCCAGGTCGTCGCGGACCACCCCGAAATACTCGGCGTGCCCGTCCATCAGCCGGTCCGCCTCGGCGAGGAGACGTTTCGCGGCGTCCGGAGGCAGCGCGGCGATCGTCCCGGCGGGCAGGACCGCTGTGAACCGGGCGCCGGCCACACTCGGGCAGTGCGGCCGCGCCGACCGCCATCGCCGCCTGCGTACGGTGTCGCCCACCCGGCCGGCGATCTCCTGCGGTCCCATCCGGGAGAGGCGTCGCAGGTACCAGCCCGCGCTCATGGTCATCGCGCGCTCGCCAACGTCACCGGGGCACCGCCGGCCAGGCCCGCCTGCACGGCGAGGGTCGCCGCAGTCGTGGCGACCAGCGACTCCAGCGGCACAGGCATCGGCCCGCCGGTCCGCACGGCCTTGATGAACGCGGCCAGTTCGGCGTTCTGGCCCTTGTCCCGGGCCTTGGGCAACCGCGAACTGACCCACTTCTTACGGCCGGCTGTGCTCTTTTCGAAATACACCGAAGCCCGGACGAAGTCGTCGAGCCGCAGTGCCTTCCCGTCCGCGACGAGGTCGAGGGTCTCCTTGGGGAGGCCGGCGGGGCCCGTGGTGACGTAACTGATGGTGGCGGTGGACCCGTCCGGGTAGCGCAGTACGACCTGCAGGTCCTCGTTGCCGGACGAGCCGGTGGCGTACACCGACACGGGGTCGGCGTCCAGCAGCCAGCTCGCCGTGTCGATGAAGTGCCCGCCCTCGCCGGCGAACCGCGAGCCCTCGGTGCCCTGTTGGAGATACCAGCTGCCGTGCTGCAGCCGTCCCGCGTTGACCAGGTAGCGGAGGCTCGCCGGGCCGGTCCGGGCGCCGAACCGCTTCCTGGCCTCGTTCAGCAGCGGCGCGAACCGGCGGTTGAAGCCCACCTGCAGCCGGTCGTTGCCGGACTCCTCCACCGCCGCGAGCACACCCGCCAGCTCGTCCTCGGTGAGGGCCAGCGGCTTCTCCACGAAGACCGTCTTGCCGGCGATGAGCGCCCGTCGGGTCAGTTCGGCGTGCGAGCTGTGCCGGGTGACCACGAACACCGCGTCGATGGACGTGTCGCCGAGCACGGCGTCGAGATCGGTGGTCGCCTCGGCGAAGCCGAACTTCCGCTGTGCGTTGGCCGCGGACAGCGCCGTCGTGGTGACGACCGTCGACAACTCGACGCCGTCGCGTTGTGCCAGGTGCGGCAGCAACATCGACGTCGCGTAGTTCCCCGCGCCGACGAACGCCAGGCGCACCGGCGTGCTGGCGGCCCGGGCCGGACTCGGCTTCCTGCTTTTGGTGGACACAGCCACCGTGGGCACGGCCACCGCCGGAGCTGCTGCCTCCACCCCTTGTTCGGGATACCGGAACAGCACGGCCACGGCCTTCAACTCGCCGTCCTTCAGGCGCCGGTACGTCTCGACGGCGTCCTCGAAGTCGGCGATGTGGGAGACCAGGGGCTCCACGTCGACGCTGCCGCGGGTGAGGAGATCGAGGAAGCAGGCCAGGTTGCGGCGCTCGGTCCAGCGCACATAGCCGATCGGGTAGTCGCGCCCCTCGATCTCGTACTCCGGGTCGTAGCGCCCGGGGCCGTACGAGCGCGAGAACCGGACGTCGAGCTCCTTCTCGTAGTACGCGTTCCAGGGCAGGTCCAGGCGGCACTTGCCGATGTCGACGACCCGGCCGCGGTCCCGGCTCAGCCGGGCGGCCAGTTCGACGGGCTGGTTGCTGCCGCCGCCGGCGGCCAGATACACCTGGTCCACGCCGTGACCGCCGGTGATCTCGGCGACGGCGGCCTCCACGGCCGCGGACGCGGGGTCGCCGCAGGCCGCGGCGCCCAGCCGCTCGGCCAGCTCGCAGCGCACCGGGTCGGGATCGACCCCGACGACGCGGACTCCCGAGGCGGCCAGCAGCTGCACCACCAGCTGCCCGATCAGCCCGAGGCCGATGACCAGCGCCACGTCGCCGAGGTGCGGCTCGCCGCGGCGGACGCCCTGCAGCGCGATCGACCCGACGGTGCCGAAGGCCGCGTGCCGCGGCGCGAGGCCGTCCGGCACCGGGGCGTAGAGGTTCTTCGGCACCCAGTTCAGCTCGGCGTGCAACGCGTGCTCGTTGCCGGCGCAGGCCACCAGGTCGCCGACCTTCACGTCATCGATCCCGGCGCCGACCTGCTCGACCACCCCGCACAGCGAGTAGCCCAGCGGCGTGTAGGAGTCCAGCTTTCCCATCACCTTGCGGTAGGTGGCGGGCAGCCCGTTGGTGGCCACGCTCTGCATGACCTTGGCGACCTGGTCAGGACGCGAGCGGGCCTTGCCCAGCATCGACATACCGGCCTCGGACACCTTCATCAGCTCGGTGCCGGTGGAGATCAGCGAGTAGGCGCTGCGGACCAGCACACCCCCCGGCTTGCACCCCGGCACCGGCACGTCGAGCACCGCCAGCTCGCCGCTCTTGTAGTTCTGCACAACCTGTTTCACCCGAACTCCTCTGAATTCCTCAGCCGTTCACCGAGCGCTCTGACCGGACCCAGAGGTCGCGTCGCGATACCAGTACTCAAGGGTCAGTACGTGCCACAGATGCTTGGAGTAGTCCCGCTGCCCGGCTGCGTCCTCGGCCACCAGCCGCGCCAGTGCGTCGCGGCGCAGGAAACCGGAACGTACGAGCTCGCCGTCGTTGACCACCTCGCGCACCAGCGGAGCCAGATCCCGGCTCATCCAGGCCCGCAGCGGGGCGCTGAACAGGCCCTTGGGCCGGTACACGATCTCCCGGGGCAGCACCGAGGCGGCCGCCTCCTTGAGGACGGCCTTGCCCTGCCGTCCGACGATCTTGCGATCACCGGGCACGGCGAACGCCGCCCGCACCACCTCGACGTCCACATACGGCACCCGCACCTCGGTCGACGCGGCCATGCTCGACCGGTCCGTGTACGTGAGGTTCAGGCCCGGCAGGAACATCCGGGCGTCGCCCAGGCACATGCGGTTGACGAAGTCGTCGAGGTCGTTGTCCTGGTAGACGTCCGCGTGCTCGGTCAGCACGTCCTCGACCGTCCCGGCCAGGTCCGGATCGACCAGGGCGAGCAGCTCGTCCCGGTCGTACATGGTGTAGCTGCGCCGGAACGCGGTCTCCTCCGGCAGCTCGGCGAAGGAGAGGAACCGCTTCGCGAAGCGCACCGACCGGTACCCCCGGCGGGCCGTGGCGACCGGCAGCCGGTCCACGGCCGCGGACACCCCGCGCCGCAGGGGCCGCGGGACCCGCTGATAGCGCAGCGCGAGCAGGTTGGCCAGGTGCTTGCGGTAACCGGCGAACAGCTCGTCGGCACCCATCCCCGAAAGCATCACCTTGATCCCGGCCTCCCGGGCGGCCGTACAGATCAGGAACGTGTTGATCGCGGCGGGGTCGCCGATCGGCTCGTCCAGGTGGTACGTCATCCGCGGCAGCAGATCGAGCACGTTCGGAGCGATCTCGATCTCGTGCAGGTCGACGCCGAACCGCTCGGCCACCTGCCGGGCATAGCGCAGGTCGTCCGGCATCGCCTCGAACCTGGCGTCCTCGGCGCGGAACCCGATCGTGTAAGCGGAGATCCCGGGCCGGTCGCGGGCCGCCAGCGCGGTCAGGTAACTGGAGTCGAGGCCGCCGGAGAGGAAGGTCGCCACGGGTACGTCGGAGAGCAGATGGCGTCGGGTCGACTCCTCGACGACGGCGGCCAGGTCCGGCGGTGCGCTGCCCCGGGCCTCGTGGGCGACGTCCTTGAGGTTCCAGTAGCGGCCGCGCCGCACCTCGCCGTCGGGCCTGATCCGCAACCAGCTTCCCGGCGGCAGCTTCTCGGCCTCGCGGTAGGCGCACCGGGAGTCCGGCACCCAGTAGTAGAGCAGCGAGGCCACCAGCGCCGCGTCGTCCACCTCCAGCTTGCCGCCGGTCGCGGTGGCGAGCGCCTTGAGCTCGGACGCGAACACCAGCCCCGTGCCGCGCCGCAGCAGGAACAGCGGCTTGATGCCCAACTGGTCCCGTGCGAGCACCAGTTCACCGGTCCGCTCGTCGAAGATCCCGAACGCGAACATGCCGCGCAGCCGGGGCAGGCAGTCGGTGCCCCAGCGCCGCCAGGACTCCAGCACCACCTCGGTGTCGGAGGTACCGCGGAAGCGCACCCCGGCGGCCGCCAACTCGGCCCGCAGATCCGGCGCGTTGTACAGCTCGCCGTTGTAGGTCAGGGCGAGGCCGTCCGAGACCATCGGCTGGGCGCCGGTCCCGGACAGGTCGATGATGGCCAACCGGCGGTGCCCGAGGTGCACTTCGCCGTCACCGGCGGGATGGCTGTACCGGCCCGCCCCGTCCGGACCGCGGTGGGCGAGGGTATCGGTGAGCCGGTCGGTCACGACCTTCCCGTCCGGCCATCGGTACGTGCCTGCGATGCCACACATTCCTACCGTGCCTCCTGGTCGCTGTCCGGGACTTGCGCGGCCCACATCGGCCGCCGCTCCGTCCGCAGCCGGCCCTCCCCCACTGCCT
Source organism: Streptomyces sp. S186 (assembly GCF_051603415.1). Taxonomy (NCBI): domain Bacteria; kingdom Bacillati; phylum Actinomycetota; class Actinomycetes; order Kitasatosporales; family Streptomycetaceae; genus Streptomyces; species Streptomyces sp. S186. Next base: position 7,417,160 of record NZ_CP193932.1, read on the forward strand.
GAACGGCGTGGGAGGTACCCCCTCCGCTCTGCCGGGCCGGCCGCTCGCTGTGGCCCCGCAGTGCGATGTGTAGCCCGTCCCACAGCGTGCCGTCGGTCCGGTCCCGCGGATCGGGGTCGATCAGCACCACACCGACCACCGGAATGTGCTGGTCCGCGAGCTGCCGCGCCACGGTGTGCAGCCATGCGGCGCTGCCGTGCCCGGCACGCACGACGAGCACGGTCCGGGTGCCGAGGTACTGGAGGTCGGTCCACGCCGTGCCGGGCGCGACAGAGCCCACGCCGAGCCGGCGCACCTCGGGTGACACGGCCGCGGCACGCTCGCCGCTGACCACGGCCGGGTCTCCTGGCCGCTCGCGGCGGCCCGCGAGCTGCGGGCCGGGCAGACCGTCGACGATGACCACCGGCCCGTCCGCCGCCAGTGCCCCGGCGAGGTCCAGGGCGAGCAGGCTCGTGCTGCGCGCACAGCCCAGTTCCAGCAGCGACACCGGTTCCGCCGAGCAGCGCACGGTGCGGGCCAGGGACGCGGTGAGCCGTTCGCGTGCCGCCCGGGTCCGTCGGCGCTGCCACCGCCTGCCCGACCGGCGCGGCAGCTCCGCGATGACCGAGGCGCCCAGGTCCGCCGCGATGTCCCGGCGCAGCACGGGGCGGTCCGCCACCACCACGCCGACCGCGGCCACCGCGAGCCCGAGGACGAGCCCGACGACGAGGCCGATCGCGGCGTTGGTGCCGACGGCCTTGGGCAGGGAATGCCGCACCGCGCGCGGGGCGTCGACGATCTGGGTGCCGGAGACGACCCTGGGCGTGCCGGTGCGCGCGTCCGCTGCGCGCTGGTCGAAGTCGGCGATCCGCGAGGTGAGTTCGGCCCGGCGGGCGAAGAGCGCCTCGATGCTCGCCGACGCCTTCGGGCCGCTCGCCGGCGGGCGGTCCCCGATCTCCTTGTTGACCTGGGCGAGTTCGTCCCGCATGCGGTCGCGCTGGTCGAGCAGGGCCTTGGACTCGGCCTGCGCGGCTTCCCGCATCCGCTTCACATGGTCCGCGATGAACGCGTCGGCCAGCGCCTTGGCCCGGGCCGCCGCCTGTGCGTCGCTGTCACCGGTCACATCGATCTGCAGCAGGTTGTTGGTCACGCCGGTACCCCGGTAGTCCGGCATGAAGTCCTCGGGTTTTTCCGGTGACTTGAGGGAGTGCAGGGCCTGGCCGGCGATCCGCGTGGTCCCCAGCAGCTCGACGTCGGTGCGGATCAGTGTTCCGGTGTCGTTCGGCTGGTCCTCCTGATGTGCGACCAGCACCTTGGTCACCGCGCTCGGCCGCGGCTGCAACAGGACCGCCACCGCCGCGCCGACCAGCAGTCCCAGCAGCGCCAGGGAGCACCACAGGCGTCGGCGCCTGCGCACCGCCACCACCAGCGCCGGCAGGTCCAGCAGCGGAGCGGCGGCCGACGACTCCGAAGTCGTGCTCGTCGTCACACCGCACCTCCCCCCGCGTCGCCGCCGACCGCGATCGCCTGCCTGGCGTGCTGCGGAGGTTCGCCGACAGGACGCGCCGGACGGGCCCGGACCGGGCCGGCGACGACGATGCCGACGACCTCCTGCCTGCCGTCCGCACACGCCTCGGCGATGCCGGTGAGCTCCCCCGCGCTCCAGCTGCCCGCGCTGAGCACGACCAGGGCACCGGACTCGGCGCCGCGGTCCGGCACCATCGGCCGGTCCACCGAAACCCCCACCACCCGCAGCACGGGGTCGCTCCCGGCCTCGGCGACGAGCTGCTCGGCGGCCCGCCGGGCGATCTCGTCGCCGTCGGGTACGACCAGCAACAGCCGCCGGGGGAGCGGAAGTTGGTCCCGGAGGCGCGCGCACACCCGCCGGTAGCGGAGCCGCCTGCCGGCCTCGTCGCCGGACATCCGCGGGGCCGGTACGTCCCACCGGGTGTCGACGCCCAGCAGCCGGCGGATCCGGGCCCGCGGGCCACGGCCTTCGGGCCGGTGCGCGGGATGTTCACCGGGCACGTCGACGGTGCCCAGCAGCACCGAGCCCAGCGCCGCGGCGATCTCCGCTTCGGTGCGCGGCCGGCGGTTCACCCGTGCGGCGGCGAGATGGCCGATGACCGCGAGCAGGAGGAACAGTAGCGCCCCGGCGGCGATGAGCTGCGCCCTCGTCGGCGGTGCCTCGCCGGTCGGCCGGGCCGCCGGCCCCATGACGACCAGGCCGGCCTTGTTGGTCGCCGGGTTGGCCTCCAGCTTCTTCACGGCGTCCTGCAGCGCGGCGCGCAGCTTCTCCAGGTCGGTGCGGGCCTGCACGCCCTCCACGGTCTTCCCCGGATCGGCCGCGTTGGCCAGGTCGGTGATGCGGCGGTCGGTCTGCAGCACCTTCTGCCGCAGTGCCTCGGGTCCCGCCGCCGCGTCGGGTGCGCTGCCGTCGCCCGCGATCCGCGCGGCGAAGGTGACGAACTGCCGGGCCACCTGGTCGGAGAGCCGCTGTGCGCGCTCCGGGGTGTCGGCCGTCCCCGAGATCTGGATGATGTTCCCGTCGGTGGCCGTGGCGCTCACCCGATCCCGCAGCTCGCTGCCGCTGACGCCGGTCCAGCCGAGCGTGGCGGCCGCCCGGTCGACCACCGCCGAACTGGCCGCGATCTCCGCCTGGGTCAGCAGCTCGCGCTCCTCCCACTGCCCCGCCAGCAGTACCGAGGTCGACGTCGTGTAACTCGGCGGGAACAGCAGGGAGGCGCCGTAGCCGACGAGCGCGCCCAGTACCGCGACGATGATGAGAAGCCGCCAGCGCCGACGGAAGATCCGCCCGATCGTGACCAGGCGTATGTCCTCGCTCAACGGCCCGGCCTCTTCCCTGTCCGGACCGGGTGGCCCGCCGACACCGGAGTGTGGTCACGGCAGGCGGCGGCGTAGGCGGCGAGCAGCGACGCCTGCGAGTTCCGCCAGGAAAGCCGCCCGCTGATCCGCTCCTGGCCGACCTTGCCCATCCGGGCCCGCCGCTCCGGATCGTCCAGCAACAGCGCGACGAGCCTGGCGAACTCGGCCTCGTCGTTGGCGGGCGCGTAGACGGCGGCGTCACCGGCGGAGACCCTCGCCTCCCGCAGGTCGAACGAGACGATCGGCCGGCCCATCACCATGTACTCCAGGACCTTGTTCATGGTCGACACGTCGTTGAGCGGATTGCGCGGGTCGGGGGAGAGGCACACGTCCGCGGTGGACAGGTACCGCACCAGGTCGGCGTCCGGAACGCGCCCGGTGAACTGCACCTGCTCCGCGAGCCCGAGCCGCCGGGACAGCTCCACCATCGCGTCGAAGGTGTCACCGCCGCCGACGAAGACCGCATGCCAGTCCGTCCGCCCCAGCTCGTCGCGCAGCTTCGCCAGAGCCCGCAAGGCGTAGTCGACGCCGTCCTGCGGCCCCATGACGCCGAGGTAGCACAGCAGATGAGGCTTGCCGCGCTTCAACTCCGGTTCGGGCGGCACCGGTTGGAAGCGTTCGATGTCGGGCGCGCTGCGCACCACGAAAACGTCCGCCGGCCGCCGGCCGCCACGGCGCACCGCGACCTCCCGGTAGCTCTCGTTCGTGGCGAGCACGACATCCGCGGTCCGGTAGGTCAGCCGTTCCAGCGCGCACACGGCGCGGTAGAGCAGGTCCTTGCCGCGGTCGAACCGGGAGAGGTACAGCTCGGGTATCAGGTCGTGCTGGTCGAAGACGAACCGTGCGCCGCGCCGCTTCAGCCACAGGGCCGGCAGGAACAGCAGGTCGGGCGGGTTGCAGGCGTGGACCACGTCGACCGGGCCGACCTTGCGGGCCAGCCGGGCCGTGTGCCACAACGCCGTTCCGTACTCCCGCAGGTAGCCGGCCGGCCCTCCGGTGGCCGCGCGCAACGGGTAGCGGTGGATCCGCACCCCGTCGATCTCCGCCTCCGGCTCCGTGTCCCGCTTGCTGCCCTGCGGACAGATGACATGCACCGTCCAGCCCGCGTCGCGCAGCGTCGTGCACTCCTGCCACACCCGCCGGTCGAACGGCACCGACAGGTTCTCCACCAGGATCAGCGCGCGCCGGCCCGACCCGACACCGCTTGTTGCGTTACCAAGCAAGGCCCACGTACCCCGGTTCGGCCCGGCGCGCCTCGGCGTCGGGAAGGCGGACGAGATCGATCAGCACGGGGCCCTCGCCATGCGGCAGCGCCGACAGCACGGCCGGGTCCCTGGTCCCGACCAGGCACACCTCGGCGTGTTCGAGCACCTCGTCGACGGAGTCCGCGAGCAGCTGCGCGAGGTGCGGCAGCCGGGTCTCGATGTACTCGCGGTTCGCGCCGAGCAGCCGGGACAGGCTCACGTTGGCGTCGTAGATCTTGAGGTCGTAACCCTTGCCGAAGAGTCTCTCCGCCAGCTCGACGAGCGGGCTCTCGCGGAGGTCGTCGGTGCCGGGTTTGAAGGACAGTCCGAACAGGCCCGCCCGGCGCTTGCCGGTGCGCTCGACCAGCTCCACCGCGCGCTGCAGATGGTCGGAGTTGGAGGGCAGCACATGGGCGAGGATGGGCACCGAGACGTCGGCCCGCCGGGCCGCGTGGACCAGGCTGCGTAGGTCCTTGGGCAGGCAGGAGCCACCGAAGGCGAAGCCGGGCCGCAGATAGGCGGGGCTGATGTTCAGCTTGCGGTCGGCCAGGAACACGTCGATCACCTGGTGTGAGTCCACCCCGAGTGCCTGGCACACCGCGCCCAGCTCGTTCGCGAAGCCGATCTTGAGGCCGTGGAACGCGTTGTCCGCGTACTTGATCGCCTCGGCCACCGGGACCGGCACCCGGAACACCTCGCCCGGCAAGCCGTCGTACAGCGCCGCCACCACGTCGCCACTGGCCGGGTCGAGCTCGCCGATGACGGTCTTGGGCGGGTCGAAGAAGTCCCGCACGCTCGTGCCCTCGCGCAGGAACTCCGGGTTGACCGCGACCCCGAAGTCCACCCCGGCCGTGCCGCCGGCGAACTTCTCCAGGATCGGTACCAGCAGGTTCAGGCAGGTGCCCGGCAGCATGGTGCTGCGGAACACGACGGTCTGCCGCCCGCCGCGCCCCTTGCGATCCGCCACCGCGGCGCCGATCTGCTCGGTGACCCGCTCCAAGTAGGTAGTGCACAGGCTGCCGTTGGGCTCCGACGGCGTGCCCACACAGACCAGCGACACCTCGCTTTCCATGATCGCCTCGCGGACGTCGCCGGTGGCGCGCAACGATCCGGCCCGCACGACCTCGGCGATGAGCTCGCCGATCCGCTCCTCGACCACCGGGGCCTTGCCGTCGTTGACCAGGTCGACCTTCACCTGGTTCACGTCCACCCCGATGACCTCGTGACCCAGGCTGGCCAGGCACGCTGCCGACACGCAGCCCACGTAGCCGAGCCCCAGGACGCTTACCTTCATGACTCGTTCCTCCCCCCAGGCAGGCCCTTCCGGCCTGCCTTCCGTGTCCGCCCCGGCTTCCGTGTGCCGACCGGACGACGACCCCCGCACATCAGTAGGCCCCCTGCCCCTGGAGCACCGCACGCAGCGTCTTCCACAAGATCACTGTGTCCAGGGCGAGCGACCAGTCCTCCACGTACCGCAGGTCCAGCCGGACCGCCTCCTCCCACGGCAGGTCGCTGCGTCCGCTTATCTGCCACAGACCGGTGAGTCCGGGCTTGACCAGCAGCCGCCGCCGGATGTCCGGGCCGTACGCGGCGGACTCCTCCGGCAGCGGAGGCCGCGGCCCGACGAGCGACATCGATCCGGTGAGCACGTTGAACAGCTGCGGCAGCTCGTCGATCGAGTACCGGCGCAGCACCGTTCCCACCCGGGTCACCCGCGGATCCCGGCGCAGCTTGAACAGCAGGCCGGCGCCCTCGTTGCGGTCGGCCAGCTCGGCACGTGCCCCGTGGGCGCCGGTGACCATGGTGCGGAACTTGAGAATGGTGAACTCGCGGCCGTCCTTGCCGACCCTGCGCTGGCGGTAGAACGCCCCACCCCGGCTGTCCACCAGCACGAGCAGCCCGACGCACACCATCAGCGGCGCGAACAGCATCAGCAGGACCGCCGCACCCAACCGGTCGACGACCTCTTTGACCGCCCGGCGCCCCCCGGTGAAGGTCGGCATGCTGACCCGCAGCAGCGGTATCCCGAGCACCGCGTCGACGTGCAGCCGCGGGCCGGCCACCTCCATCAGCACGGGGGCCACGACCATCTCGGCATCGCTGCCTTCGAGGTTCCAGGCCAGCCGCTGCAGCCGGTCCGGTGACCAGTGCGGGTCCGGGGTGACCGCGACGACACGGTAGCCGTCGCGGCGGACGTGGCCCGCGACGTCCGTCAGCCGGCCGACGACCGGCACTCCGTCCAACTGGTCACCGTCGAGCCCGAGACCGTCCGGCGTGCACACCGCCTCCACCCGCCAGCCGAGGTGCGGGAACTTGCGGGTCCGGGTGATCAGGTCGCGCACGGTGGCCGGGCTCCCGGCAGCGAGCACCGGTCGCAGACACCGTCCTTCCTTACGCTGTTTGTGCAGCCAGAGGCGCAGCAGATACCGCGCGGTCATGGTGATGAGCGCGATCGCGGGGATCGCGACGAAGATCCAGAGCTTGATGTTGCGCGAGGCGAGGGCGATTCCGCCGAGCGCCAGTACGACGGTTGCCGTGAACAGTGCGCGTCCGAGCCGGCGGAATTCCTCGGCGCCCTGGCCGAGCACGGCCGGGGCCCACGACCGGCTCACCGCAAGCGTCCCCAGCACCAGCAGTTCGGTGAAGAACGCGAGAATTCCCCATTTCTCATGCCAGTTGGCCGCGTCCCGGACCCCGAAGAACTTGCCGATCGCCGCCACAACGAAGGCGGTGGCCACGGAATCGCTGGCGATCACGGTACGGCGGTACCGCTGCTCCCAGTCGGTCGCGGGCTGGCTGATTTCCCCGATTACCGGACGCTCGCGCGACGAGAGAATCGGGCCGGCCACCTCCCCCTGCTGCACAGACCCCCCCAGCTCGCCACTGGGCTCGACGTGTTCGCTCCACACGGTTCCTCCCCCTCGGGAGGCCCCCGCCCCCCGCACTGTTCCGCCCCTCGGGAGGCCCCGCCCCCCGCGCCGCGCTGTTCTTCGTCCGGGAGACCTCCGCCCCCCCCCGCGCATGACATCCCGGCATTGCAGCGTTATTGCAGCGTTACTTGAACACCCCACCCAGGCAGCAGCGGACGCGCAGGCCCTGCCAGGGTCTTGGGGTGTGTGGGAATTCATCGAAACCTCGGGTGCTCCCCACACCCAAGGCCCCCTTTCGGGGTTCAGGAATTGATCATCCCCGCGTCCGGCGCCGGGGACGCCACTGCTGGCCGTCCGCAGCTCCGGACCCATAGATCATCATTTGTCGCCTCGTGTCCGGTGAAGCACGGTCAATCTAGAGCATCGGGGCCCGCCTGGAGAGGGGATGTGTGGAACTTGTGCTCAATCCTTGAAGCTGGATTTACCGAACGATGACCGCCCGCGGGCGCCTTGACGATGCAGACGCACCTTGTGACCTGCGATGACGGAACTTCTGGGGGCTGCCGGCACCGGGACTTGATGGGGCGTCAGATCGGTGTGCGTGCTTTGGGATCAAGCCTGCGGGTGGCGCGTAAGTCGAACTCCATGTCGAAGGTGGGGAGTTGGGGAGGGCTCCCGGTGTCGGCCGCGACAGCGTGCTGCCGGCTTCTGCCGGAAGCAGAGAGGGCCGCCCGGGTCGGCGAAGCGCGTATCGCCACCTGCTCCGTTTTCGCCGACACCTCCAAGAACCCCTCGCAAGGCTTCTACGACCACACGTTCTACGCCTTCAGTCACTGGCAGTGCCTGGACACCCTGGTCTTCTGGGGAGGCTCCGCGGGCGAAGGGCTGATCCTCGCGCCGAGCGCACCCGTGATCGACGCCACGCACCGCAACGGCGTGAAGGTCTACGGAACAGTCTTCTTTCCCCAGGCGGCTACTGCGGGAGGGAAGCGGAAATGGCTGGAGAACTTCGCCAAGAAGTCCGGCTCGACGTATCCGGTGGCGGACAAGCTGATCCAGGTGGCCCGGTACTACGGGTTCGAGGCCTGGTACATCAATCAGGAGACAGACGGCAAAGAATCCGCCGACGAGAAGATCGCGAAAGGCTTCCGGGACGTACTCGCCTACGCGCGCGCCACCAACACCGTCGATTTCATGTGGTACGACAGCATGCTCGCATCGGGCCAGGTCATTTGGCAGAACGAGCTGAACGACAAGAACAAGATGTTCTTCCAGGACGGCACCTTTCGCGTCTCGGATTCCATTTTTCTCAACTACGCATGGAGCCAGAGCAAGCTCACCAGTTCGGCGACGAAGGCCACCGACGAACTGAAGCGCAGCCGTTACGACGTCTACGCGGGTATCGAGATGTCGTGGGAGGCACCTGCCAACCCGGAGTATGTCTGTCCGGAGGGAAAGCAGCATCTGACCTCGGTCGCGCTTTTCGTTCCCGAGGACAAATCCATGCCGGCGAAGGACGAAAAGGGAAAGTACCAGCCAATGGACCTGGCCGACTTCTACAAGAAGGAGGCGGACATCTGGGTCGGTTCCAACGGCGATCCCTCGTCAACGCCCACTCTGCTCTGGCGGGGCATCGCCCGCTATGTGCCGGAGTCCACTCCCGTGCGCCGGCTCCCCTTCGTGACCCACTTCAACACGGGGCACGGCACCAGGTACTTCCGGCGCGGGAAGGAGGTCCGCACCGGCGGGTGGAACAACCTCTCCCTCCAGGACGTGCTTCCCACCTACCGGTGGGTCGTCCAGCCGTCGCATACCGGCATCCACAGGGAGTTGCGGCTCGCAGGAGGCCGAGAGGCAGGGCACGTCAGGGAATTGCGGCCTCGATCCGGGCGAGGTGGGCGGCGAGGATCTCGTCGAATGCGGCAGGGCGGTCGGCCCCGAGAGGGCGGATCTCGCGGGCGAAGTGAGCCAGGGCGGGGAAGCGTTCGGGGTCGGCGCCGAGGACCGCGACACGGAAGTGCTCCAAGCCCTGTTCGTACTCGCCGGGGGTGAGGGTGCCGATGCCGGCCTCGGAGGCGATCAGCGCGGCGAGGAGGATCACGATCCGGTGGTAGCGGCGCGGAATCTCCTCATCGGGCAGGCCCGAGGCCCGCAACGCCTGTAGCAGCTCCTCCATGACCAGCCGGGAACCGGTGCCGCCGGACGCGTAGCGCCCCCAGATCGCGGCGAGTTGGGGATGCTGGCCGAACGCCTCTCGCAGGCGCAGGGCGGTGGCGGTGATGCGCTGCTGCCAGTCGCCCTCCGGGCGGTAGCCGTCCATCGCGGCCGCGAGGATTCGGTCGGCGACCGCGCGCAACAGCTCGGTCTTGTTGCGGAAGTGCCGGTAGAGGCTGGAGGAGTCGGTCCCGAGCGCCGCGGCGAGCTTGCGTACGCTGAACGACTCGGCGTCGCTCGTGCGCAGCAGCTCCGCCGCCGTATCCAGGATCTCCTCGGTCGACCAACGCCTTCGGCCTGCCATCTCGCCCCTCTCGCTCGCCCCTCTCGTTCGAGCTCAGTCTAGTCTATGCACTTGCTGTTGCACGCGGTGCGTGCATACTAAGGACATGTGCTGACCGAGAGGCCGGCTGAGAGAAGGAAGCGGGGAAGGGGAGAGGGAGAAATGAGCGAGACCACTGCTGTCGAGACCACTCCTGTGAAGCGGCCGCCGGAGCCGGACTTCGCAGCGATAACGACCGAGGAACTGATCGCCTACCGCGATGCGGAGAACCGCTTCCGGGCGTCCCGCGCGGCGCGGGCGCTCATCGGGGAGCCGGACCCCGGGGCGGCGATCGAGTGGCAGGATGTCGCGCTGCCGGGCCGCGACATCCCGGCCCGGGTGTACCGGCCACTGTCAACGGGCGACGGCGAGGCCGCCGCCCGGCCCGACCTGCCACTCGTGCTCCATATCCACGGAGGCGGTTTCGTGGGCTCCGCGGTGCAGTGTGACTGGACCAACAGCCACCTCGCCGCCCACCTTCCCGCGGTAGTCGTCTCGGTCGAGCACCGCCTCGTCGCCGCGGACAGCCCGCTCGCGAACGCCGCCGACGACGGCTGGGACGTGCTCCAGCACATCGTGCGGCACGCCTCGCAGTGGGGCATCGACCCGACGCGCACGGCCGTCTTCGGCGAGAGTTTCGGCGCGCTGGTCAGCGCTCTGACGGCCATCCGGGCCCGGCGGGCCGGCCTGCGGCTCACGGCTCAGGTACTGGTCAACCCCGTAGTCGACGTGACCGAGACGATGTACGACTACGCTTCCATCGCCGAGTACGCATACCGCCCGACCCGTGCCCTGCCGCAACTGCAGCTCATCCAGCGGCTCGCCGTCCCGCCCGGAACCGACGCCCGCGCCGTCTCGCCGCTGTACGCGGACGACTTGAGCGGACTCACCCCCGCCCTGCTCGTGATACCGACCCAAGATGCCCTCGCCGATCACGGCCGCCGCTACGCCGAGCGACTGCGGGCGGCCGGGACGTCCGTGCGGGCCACCGAGTACCCGGGAGCGCGGCACGCGTTCCTCACCTTGCCAGGCGTGGAACCACAGGCCGCGACGGCCCGGGCAGAGGTCCACGAGTTCCTCCGCGCGGCCCTGTCGGCGTGACGGAGGAATGGTGACGGAGGAATGATGCACACCACCACCCCCGGGCCCGCCGGCCCGGCGATCTCCCGGCTCGGCCTCGGCTGCATGAGTATGACCGGTACCTACGGCTCCACCGACCCGCACGAGGCCGCGGCCACCCTGCTGGAAGCCCTCGACTCCGGCGTCACCCTCTACGACACGGGCGACTTCTACGGCGACGGAGCGAACGAGGAACTCCTCGGCCGGACCCTCGCCCCGTACCGCGACCGCATCGTGCTGGCCACCAAGACGGGCGTCCGGCGCACCGCCGAAGGTCTGGTCCCCGCCGGCTCACCCGACGATCTGCGCCGCGCCTGCGAAGCGTCCCTGCGCCGGCTGCGCACCGACCACATCGACGTGTACTACCTCGCCCGCATCGACCCCGCCGTCCCCGTAGAGGAGTCGGTCGGCACGCTGGCCGAACTGGTCGCCCAGGGCAAGGTGGGCCGCATCGGCCTGTCCGAGGTCTCCGCCGCCACCCTCCGACGCGCCCACTCCATCCATCCGATCAGTGCCGCCCAGACCGAGTACTCACTGTGGGAACGCCATGTCGAAAACGACATCCTGCCCACGCTCCGGGACCTCGGCGCCGTCCTGGTCGCCTACAGCCCGCTCGGCCGCGGCCTGCTCACCGGGGCCGTCCACGCCACCACGCGCTACGAGCGCGGCGACTTCCGCGCCACCGCCCCCCGCTACAACGGCGACGACCTCAAAGCCAACCTGGCCATCGTCGACGCCCTCACCCGACTCGCCGCCGCCAAGGGCGCCACCCCCGCCCAAGTCGCCCTCGCCTGGCTCCTCACCCGCGGCAGCGACGTCATCCCCATCCCCGGCAGCTCGCGCCGCCTCCACCTGCGCGACAACCTGGCCGCCCTCGACCTGCACCTGACCGCGGCCGACCTCAGCGCCATCGACGCCGCCGTCCCCACCACCGGAGCCCAGGGAGCCCGCTACGGCGACCACGGCATCCGCCTGATCGACGAATAAGACCCGACTGACACAGCCTCAACGCACAGACTCCACCAACAAGTTCATGATCACCACGCACCATGGAGGGCAACATGGGGGACGGCCCGGAAGACAGGACGGAGAACGGCACAATGAAGCGCATCGGCATCATCGGGGTAGGCGAGATCGGCCGGGCCATCGTGACGGGCCTGCGGCATGGGGGCGGCGCTTCGCCGGAGGTGTTCCTCTCCCCGCGGGGAGCCCGCACGGCCGCAGAACTGTCCGAGCAGTACGAGGGCGTCGAGGTGTGCGCAGACAACCAGGAAGTGGTGGACCGCTCCGAGTTGGTGATCATCGCGGTGCGCCGCCAGGACTGGCACGGTGCCCTGGCCGGAGTGCACGTGGGCGGCGACAGGATCGTGGTCAACGTGATGGCCGGCGTCGGCAACGACGACCTGCGCCGGATGCTCGGCACCACCGCCCCACTGGTCCGTGCCATCCCCCTGCCGACCATCCGCGAACGCCGCTCCGTCACGGTCGTGCACCCGTCGCACCCGGAGGTCGACTCCTTCTTCGCACGGATGGGCGGAGCGCTCCCCGTCGCGGACGAGGCCGCCTTCAACGTCCTCTCCGCGCTGACCGGGACGCTGACCACCCACTACGCGTATCTCGCCACACTCGCCTCGTGGGCCGCCGACCACGGCATCGCCCCCGACGACGCCGACCGCTACGTCCGTGGCCTCTTCCAGGGCGTCGGCCGCTCCCTGAGCGACGAGACCCGCTCCCTGGACCGACTCGCGGCCGACCACGAGACGCCGAACGGGAACAACGAACGCATCCGCACCACCTGGTTCGACCCGGCCAACTCCGAAGCCCTGACGAAAGCCCTCGACAACCTCCTCGCCGACCTCGCATAACCACGCCGGCAGAGGCGGACGCCCATTGGAGAACCGCTAACCGTCAAGTAGGCGGCCCCGACACGTGGTGCGGGGTGGTGACGGCCACCGTTTTCATGCCGGCAACGCGTGCGGTTTCGAGGCATCGCCAGCATGACGCCGCCCGTGGTGCAGTTCAGCGCCGTCGGCCGCAGGACACCCTGCGGAACATCGAGGCCACCGGCGAATTCGTCGTCAATTTCACGCCGGAGTACCTCTTCGAGCAGATCAACGACACGGCCACCGACTTTCCGCATGGCGTGAGCGAGTTCGGGGCGGCGGCGATCGAACCCGAGCCGAGCAGACTCCTGCAGCTGGGAATCGGTCGATGAGCGCAGCCACAGTACGGGAGCTTCCGTGGATATCAGCGGCTGATACCGGACGGCGTCAGGGATGACTGGATTCTGGCGTCGCCGGAGGCGCGGGCGCGGCGGGCGGTGTGACGGTGCGTACCGGTTACTGACGAGGGGCGGCGGGGCCGGCAGCGGACCCGCGGACCTGGAGGCCGTCGAGGAGGTCCTGGGTGGCCGCCGCGATGCTCTCCACGGCTTGGTCGAACACCTCGCGATTGTGGGCGGCCGGAGCGCAGAATCCGGAGAGCTTGCGGACGTACTGCAAGGCCGCGGCCCGGATGTCCTCATCGTGGACCTCGGGCGTGACAGGCGGACGGAGCGTCTTGATACTGCGGGAGAAACCACCGAGCGGGGATGCGGCAGGCCAGAGGGGTGGCCATCGCCTGACCTGCGACGCAGCATGCATGTTCGGGTAGCTCGTTGCATTTTCGTGCAGTACGTCGCAGAGAATTGCATGATCGTTTTCCCATTGGTTTCCCAGTTTCCCGCCTGATCCGGTCGGGGGGTGGGAAACGCCGGCGTGGCTGTGTCCCCTTGGGCCCTTCGCGCGGTGGCCCGGCAGGTACCTTCCCCGCCCTGCCGTGACCTCCCGCGTGGACTGCTCAGTCTTCGTGCCGTCCGATGATGCAGTTGCGGCACGCCTCGCAGTTTCCTCCTTGGCGTCGCACCAGGTCCCGCACGATGCGTCGTTCTCCCACATCGTGTAGGACCTGGGGTGTCGCCACGCACACGAGCTTGCCATCTACTAGTCCTCGGAAGGCGTGGAAGCCTGGGCCGAGGTCCGCGGTGACCATTTCGTGCATGGTCCCCCCTTCCGGGACGAGGGACCTCCCAAGTGACTACCGATAGTCGCACATTGAACGACTCTAGTAACCGGGTTTGCGCGAGTTGATCTGTCATGTGACGGTAACGACCAGGGGCGGTGCGCCGGTTGTGCCTGTGGAGGGGTCAGGTTCCGACGTTCCGGTTCTGTCGGAGGCGGCGCAGCTCATCGATCACGCGCTGTTTCAACTCGCGAATGTCTGCCGCTGACATGCTGTCGGCCACGGCGATCGCCGCATTGGTGACGGCCTGTCCAACGTCCCCTTCGAGGTCGTCGTCGGTCATGGGGCTGACGACGACTCCATCCGTCAGCTTCTCTGCGACGGTGGGGTCGCCGCCGCGCAGAGCCTCCTGGCAGGAGCCGAGTGCCCACTGGAGCACCGTCTCGATCTTGCTGTAGGTGAGGTCTCGGACGGGCTTGCCGTCCTCGATCTTCATGTACGTGTTTATCGTGATGTCGGCGGCCTTGGCCACGTCGCTCTTGTTCATGCCCAGCTCGACGCGCCGACGCCTGACTAGGTCAGCGAGTCGGTCGAGCGCTGTGTCGTCTGTAGGGGGAGGCATGGCGTGCATCGTCTCAGGTACTCGCAGGAACAGCTAGGAACACTCAGATTATGGCTGATTCCTTCACGTCTCCTTAACTCTGGCCTGAGGTTAACACTCGCTATCTGAGATTTTCTACAAGTTACTGCATGGTATTGCTAGTTTCTGCGAGCTTAAGCACGTACATTCTCTTCATGTGCAGACCCCCAGCCACCTACCAGGTGAACGGGGCGGCGATACGAGCGACGCGTAAACGCCAGGGCCTCGGCGTCCGTGAGACTGCAGAGGCAGCCGGGATCAGCCGCAGCTACCTGCAACGGCTGGAAACCGGCACCAGAGAGCAGATGCGACCGCCCACATACGCCGCACTCCGCAAAACGCTCCACGCAGAAGAGGACGAACTCCTCATCCCCCACGAGGAGCCCAACGAGAAGAGGTGACATGCCCAGTCCCAAGGACAAGCCCACTGGCGCTGATCGCGACGCAGTCGTCGAAGCCGCCATCGAGGCCCTTGAGCGTGACGAGGTGATGCTCGACCCGAAGGACGCCGCCAGGGTGATCGGCTGCGGCGAACGATGGCTCCGCGACGGCGCCAACCACAGCGGCTTTCCCCACCACCGCCTCGGCAAGTTCCTGAAGTTCAGCCTCCAGGACTGCCGCGAGATCCGGGCGATGAACCGTGAGAAGGCCAAGCCGTCCGAGCTGGCCAAGGTGCGGCGCCGCAAGGCGGCCACCCGCAAGTCGACACGCAGCGGCCCGGCCCCCAAGCCGGCTGCGGTCCCCGTCGCCGCTTAAAGCGGCAAGCGGGCCCAGCCGCCGGGCTCTCACACACCGGCAACCGGGCCCTGACGCACCACCCCAACCACAGAAGGGCAGGCGTCATGAACGCCATTCAAACATCAACTCGTTCCGCGGCCGACCCGACGGTCCTTGTCGAGGTTCGGAAGCGTCTCCTCGCGGACCCGGCCCACTCGGACGCTGCGGTGTCCGCGACCTCGATGTCTCTCTTCCTCGTGCAGCACCCGGAGGTTCGGGTCTCCACCCTCGCCGACTACCCCGAGTTCGCGGCCCGCTTCACGGCCACCGAGGCAGGCGGTGACCGCCGTGGCTGACGACCGCCTGACCGAGATCGCGGCTCGCGTGGCCGCCGCCTCCCCCGGCACGTGGTGCACTGAGCGAGACCTCCACGGCCACTACACGATCTCTGCGAATGTGCGCACCGGACCTACCGGCTTCTTCCGGGATCGGGTGATCGCTCACCTGGCGGACGGCGACGAAGCCCAGGTGTACGCCGACGCCGCATTCATCCGCGACGCCCATGAAACCGTGCCGTGGCTGCTCGCACAGCTGGAGCAGGCCCGAGCCATCGCCGTCGCGTTGGAGCAGGAGAAGGCGCGCCTCCGCGAAGAGGTGTTGAGCGACGCCGCAGACCGGATCGAGCGGCGCGCGGCCCAGCTGCACGCTGTATGGCTGCGGGCGGACGAAGTGTGCGCCGTGTTGCGCCGTCTCGCCGTCGACGCCGGCATCCCGGCCAGCGAGGGCGGCGTCTCGTGACCGCCGAAACCACCCCGATCCGAACTTCTGGAGGGGACATGAGCGCACAAACCTGCCACGTCCATGTAGCTGGCTGCTACCAGTGCCGCCGCGACCGGACGAGAGTCGCCTACCTGCGGCGGCTCCTTACCGATCCCGACACGGCAGGCACCCAGGCCCGCGAGCGATTCCAGCGAACAGATGAAAGGGCCCACGAAGAGCACCTTGACGCCTGCGAGTCGTGCCAGACCCTCGCCGCTGAACTGTGCCGCATGGACCGGGAAGTCGAGCAGCTGGCCATGCAGGCAGCCGCCCACGTCGTGTGGCCGGACGGCCGTCGCCTTCCACCCCGAGCCCTCGCTCGCCGCGTGAACGGATGGAACGAGCCGTGAACACCTGCACACAGCCCGGTTGTGACCGGCGGCACTACGCTCTGGGTCTCTGCCAGCGGGACTACCTGCGTCAGCGCAAGCACGACAACCCTGCTGCCGCCTATCGGCCCTACGAGTTGCAGAAGAGCGACGTCGACGAGGCGGCTGTGCGGCGCTTGATGGTTGGTGATCCGCCCGCCTCGTACACGCGCCCGGAACGCGCCGAGGCGGTGCGGCAGCTGCACAGGGTCGGCTTGACCGACAACCAGGTCGCGGCGCGTCTCCGCGTGGAACGCATCACCGTCTGGCGAGTCCGCACCCGGATGGGGCTGCCTATCAATCGGGAGCGCATGCGCCGTGCCGTGGGCGCCGGATCCCCGAACTACCTGCTGCCACACCCGTGGCTCACAGCTTCAGTGAACGATGCGCGGAGGAGGACCGCCTCATGACCGCCGCGTTCACCCCGATCCGCCTTGGAGGCGCCGTGTCTCTGACCGCATTCGACCAGGCCCGCGGCCACCGGCTCCTCGCCGAGCTGGGGGAGTCCTACCCGCACCTTCCGGCCGCGGAGGTGCACGTGCACCGACAGATCTCGCTGGTGGCTGAGCTGACCATCGACGTGTCCCTGCACGGCGACGAGGAAGGGTTCGCGCAGTGGCAGCGGGCCCTCGGCATCACCGAAGTGGAGACCCGGCGGATCGAGTTCGGCGGCTGGGTGTCCTCCGGGCACGTCACCCGCGACGGGATCACCGTCATCCTCACCCTGCATCACCGGCAAGAGGCTCCGGTGCTGGCTCTGGCGGTGGCGTCATGACCGCTGGCGGGCACCTCTCGATCCGGGCTCAGCGTCTGCTCGCGGAGATGCGGCGGGATCCGCTGCGGACCTGGACGACGGGCCAAGTGCGGGAGCTGTACACCGAGATGGGCCTCGGCCCGCAGAGGTCGACCGCTCGACGCGACCTGCAGCACCTGGCAGTGCGCGGCCGGCTCGTCGAGGCAGGGCCGGAGAACTGCCGGGTGTACCGACTGAACCAGGCGGCGAGCCAATGACGATCCGACTCATCCTCCGCCTCCGCCGCCAACTCGCCGAAGCCCGCAGGGAGAACGCCCGCCTGAAGCGTGACCTCCACAGCCTCGACGGCGAGATCGCCGACGTGCGGGACGCCAACACTCAACTCCACCAAGAGGCCGCCGTCGCCCTCGCACGGCAGGTCGCCGCGATGGTGACCATCGACCAGCTCACCGCCGAACGCGAGCGCCTACTGGCCGAGCTTGAGAAGGCCATCGACTGGGCCACCGAAGTAAACCGCGTCAATGCCTACATCGATCAGCAGAACCGGCATCTGACCGCCGACAACGAGCGCCTCCGCCGCGAACTCGCCGCGCTGACACGTCCGGTCGCCCGCGTCATCCCGCTCCAGCAGCGCGGCCCCGACGCCGCCTGACACACCCCACCGCACCACCTCCGACGGGACAGCCATGCCTAAAACCGGCTCGATCCCCGTCCAGAACCGACAGGAGACACCCGTGACCAAACTGCCCGACGAGATCGTCTGGACGCTCATCAACACCGAGGACTGGGGCGGCGGCCTCGAACGCACCTACCGCGCCCAGGACGTCGATCACGCCGGCTGCGGAGGCGACGTTCTCCTCGTCCACCTGCACGACGAGATGGGCGCGATCACCGGCGCCCACTCCCGCTGCGCCAAGTGCGACGACGACCTGACGGCCTGACAGCCCCGCCCGGCCGCCACGCACACCGCGGGCGGCCAACCCCAGCACACCCGAAAGGGCAGCACATGAGTACCGAACTTGTCCGACACTCCGCCCCCGGCGGTGCCCTCTCCCTTGGCGCAATGAGCCCTCACGAAGCCTGGCTGTTCTGCCAGTCCATCTCAGGAGCCAGCCTCCTCCCGCAGGAGTACCGCAACAATCCCGGCTCCGTTCTGTGGGCCATGGAGTACGGGCGCGCTCTCGGCATCGACGTGGTCACCACCATCACCACCATCCACGTCATCAAGGGCAAGCCCACCCAGTCCGCCGACCTGATGCTGTCCCGGGCCCGCGAGGCTGGCCACAAGGTCCGCATCCGGCAAGAGCCAGGCCAGTGCACCGTCAGCATCTGGCGGTCCGACGACCCCGAGTTCGAGAACGCCATCACCTGGACGTATGACGACGCGGTAACCGCCGGACTGTGCGAGCTCCGCAACAACCGCCCCTACTCCCGTAGCCAGAAGGGAGAGAAGCAGAACTGGGAGAAGTACCCGCGCGCCATGCTGCGGTCCCGCGCTATCGCCGAGTGCGTCCGCGCCGCATGTCCCGAGGTGCTGCACGGAGCGATCTATACAGCCGAGGAACTCGGGGCCCGAGTAGATGACGCGGGACTGCCGATGGACGCAGAGGTGCACCAGCTTCACCGCGTGGAGCCCCGCCAGGCCAATCAGGGGTCAACGCCCGCACCACAGCCCGCCGCGCCGAGCCGGGACTACCTCCACGAGGCCAGCCAGGCGGCCGATGCCGCCACGGTGCGGCGGATCTGGCAGGAGGCTAAGGCCGACGGCGCTGTGCCCGAGTACCTGGCGCAGATCGCCGAGGTCGGCAGGGAGAAGGCTGCCGCCGAGCAGACCGACACCTCGGCGGACGTCGAAACCGTTGACGCCGAGATCGTCCCTGACCAGCCGGCCGACGAGCACGCCGCCGCCGAAGCCGACCTCCGCCAGTTCGCTGCCCAGGTCGGTCTCGATGACATCGACCGCGATGCCGAAGGCGCCCTCGGCATGCCGCTCTCCGAAGCCAAAGCCGATGCCATCCGCGCATTGCTCGGCCAGCTCCGCGGCCACGCCGCATAACCCCGCACGACCGACGGTCGCCCCCGCGGCAATCGGGGGCGACCGACCCAACCAGGAGACCACACCGCATGGACCTGCAAGCCCTCGCACTCGAAGAGGCCGCCCTAAAGAGCCTCGCCGACGCCGTCACCGACCGCCTCAAGGAGGTGAAGGCCGCCATGCAGGAAGCCCTCGTCGAAACGGGCGCCTCCCGCATCGACGCTGCCCTGCCCGACGGCACCAAGGTCGCCACCATCTCGCGCTCCGACGCCAAGCCGGCCGCCGTCGTCACCGACCCGGACGCCTTCCTCGCCTGGGTGCGCAAGAACAGCCCCCACAACGTCACCACCCGGCTCGTCACCGAGGTACGCCCGGCGTACACCACCGCGCTCCTAGCCGAGATGACCGCCGCCGGCGCCGCCACCGTCGCCGACAAGGAGACCGGCGTCGTCGAGGACGTCGACGGCGTCGAGATCCGCGCGACCCGCTCCCTCACTCACTCCGTCCGCCCCACCAAAGACGGCCGCGACCGCATCGCCGCCGCCTGGCGCAACGGCGAACTCGGCCACCTCAATCTTCCCCAGATCGCGGGCCCCGCGAAGGAGGCGTCATGACCAGCTGGCACACCCAGTCACTCCGAGCATTCGACCTGGAAACCACCGGCGTCGAAGTAGAGACCGCCCGCATCGTCACCGCCGCCGTCATCGACTTCACGCCGCGCGCCGCCGACCTGGACGGACTGCCCGACCACTCCCACCTGTGGCTCGCCGACCCCGGCGTCGATATCCCCGCCGAAGCCACCGCCGTTCACGGAGTGACCAGCGAGCACGCCCGCACCCTCGGGCGCCCGGCCGCCGAGGTCGTCGAGGAGATCGCCCGCGCGCTCACCGCGGCGCTGGAGATGGGCGTGCCCGTCGTCGCGATGAATGCGCGTTTCGATTTCACGATCCTCGACCGCGAATGCCGGCGCCACGGGCTGCCGTCGCTGGAGCAGCGCCTCTGCCAACCGGTCGGCCCGGTCATTGACCCGTTCGTCCTCGACAAGCAGGCCGACAAGTACCGCAGGGGTTCCCGCAAGTTGGAGGCTCTCGCTGCCCACTACGGCGTCGAGCTGACGGACGCGCACACCGCTGATGCCGATGCCCGCGCCGCCGTCGAGGTCGCTGTCGCCATCGCTGAGAAGTACCCGCAGCTACAGGTCCGGGCAGACCAACTGCACGCCTGGCAGATCCAGTGGGCCGCCGAACAGGCCGCTTCCTTCCAGGAGTACAAGCGTCGTATCGATCCGACCGTCGTCATCGACGGCTCCTGGCCGCTCGTCCCGTATCAGCCGCACCAACCTCGCCGCGGTGACGCTGTCGAGCAGTGGCTGAAGGCCCAGCGTGACGTGCAACGCGACCGGTTCGGCCGAACCCCTGCCTGGCACAACCTCGACGACCTGCTCGACGCCTACCGCCTGCACGCCGACACCCGCACCCCGCTCGGCGAGCACGTCTGCACGGCGCAGGCCGTCGGCGACTGCGACTGCCTCGAAACCGCCCCGTAGGGCACCCCGAGCCGCCGCCGACCGAAACGGCGGCGGCCCACCCCTCCAGCAGAACACACCCGCCAGGAGACCGCGATGAACCATCCCGTCGAAGCCCGATGCGACCACTGCAAGCAGACCCGGCCCCTGTTCCTCTACGAGCCTGACCACAACGTTCACGTACTGCCCGTCACGTGCGAATGGTGCGACCGCCAGCAGCAGCCCCTGCTCTGCTCGGGCTGCTGGGGAAAGGAGCGCCTGCGGGAGGAGAACGCTCCGATGGGCGCCGACGAGGAAGCCGCCACCGCCTTCTTCATCCGCGCCTCGCGCAACAACGCCCGCATCCTCGCCCGCCAGGAAGCCGACAAGGCCACCTGTGAAGGCATCGCCCGAGCGACTGAGCAGGCCGAGGGCGGTGCGCGATGACCCGCCGCCTCACCCCGGCCGAACGCCTCGCCGCCGCCGACAAGAACACCACCCTCGACACCATCGTCGCCCGCACCGACGACTGGGACAGGTTCCTCGTCGAGCAGGCCATCTGGCACTTCGGGCTGGCCTGCGACGAGTGGTCCGCCAACGACCTCCGCGACGTCCTGCCCGAGCTGTCCCACGGCTACCTCGGCGCCGCCATCAACTCGCTGCGCACCGCCGGGCTGATCGAGCACACCGGCCTGATGGTGCCCTCCACCAGCGGCCCCACCCACGGCCACCGCATCTCCGTTTGGCGACTGTCCCTCAAGGGCTTGCTCATAGCCCAAGCTCGCCGGCCCCGGCAGGCCGCCGCGTGAACCGCCTCCGCCGGCTCGCCGCACTCCTCCGCTGCCGAGAACCCCTCGACCCGCAACTCGCCGCCTACGAAGCCCTCTACCGCGCACCCGCCGCCAGCCGCCGCAACGCCCGAAAGGAGTCACGATCTTGACCGTCACCGACCTCGATCGCTACCGCAACAAGAAGCGCCGAGAACTCAACCGCCACCACGGCATCCCTAACCGACTGGCCCCTGACGGAGCCCGTGCCCACATCGCCCTTCTTCGCCAGACCATGAGCTGGGACCGGATCTCCAAGGCGAGCGGCTGTTCTGCCTGCTACCTCCGAGACATCGCCGCGGGGCGCGTGACGCGAATCAACCGCGTTACCCACAACAAGATCATGTCAGTGGTGGCGGCCACCAACCGCGACGGCGGCTTCTACATCGACGCAACCGGATCCGTCCGACGTGTCCGTGCCCTCATGGCCCGCGGGCACGCCCAGCACACCATCGCCGGCGCCGCCGGCACCACCCAGACGCGGATCGCCCTCCTCGCAGCCGGCCAACAGCGCATGCGTCAAATGCTCGCAGACAAGATCGAAGACGCCTACCGGCAGCTCCACCACATGGACGGCACCTCCACCCGCGCTCGCAACGTCGCCTCTGCTCGCGGCTGGCAAGACGTCGACTACTGGGATGACGTCGACCGCATCGACGACCCCACCTTCGACCCGAACGCCCGCGACAGCCGCACAGAGATCCTTGGCCACGACGGCATCGAACTCGTCGAAATTCAGGGCTACACCGCCGAGTTCGCCGCCCAACGCCTCGGCGTCCGAGAGGTCACCCTCGCTCAGGCCATCCGCCGCTATAAGAAGCAACTGGAGGCCGCCGCGTGAACACCGACTGGCGGACCGAGGCACTCTGCGCCCAGATCGACCCCGAAATCTTCGCCCCCGACGTCTGCAACGCCGCCACCGTCAGGGAACCGAAGTCCACCTGCGAGGTGTGCCCCGTCAAGGCCACCTGCCTGGAGGAAGCCCTCGCCGAGGAGCAGGGACTCCCGCCGCAGATGCGAGGCGGTATCCGCGGAGGCACCACCCCGCGCGAGCGCCACGCCATCGCCAAGCGACGCCAGCAGGCCGCCGCCGCCTAGACACACCAACGCTCCACGCGCCGGACCGACGCCAACAGCAGTAGCCGCCCAGCCCCGACTACCCCCGCCCGAAGGAAGACCCATGGCACGCGGACACGGTCGCATCCTCACTTCCATCTGGGAGGACGAGGACTTCCTCAACCTCGACGAGCGCGATCAGCGCATGTACCTGTTCCTGATCTCGCAGCCCAACCTCAACCACGCCGGCCTGCTCGACCTCACCCTGCGCCGCTGGTCCCGCAAGGCCCGCGGCCTGACCGTCGCCGAGCTGGAGAAGCGCATCACTGCGCTGGACGAGGCGCGCTTCGTGGTCGTGGACGACGATACCGAGGAGCTCCTCATCCGCTCGTTCGTCCGCAACGACGGCGTGTGGCGCATGCCGAAAGTCATGGGCGCCATGGTCTCCGGGGCGCTGGAGATCTCCTCCAAGCGGCTCCAGAGGGCGCTCCTGGCGGAAATGGACCGCATCCCGCTGGGCGAGCTCAACGACGAGCCAGCGAAGCTCCGTAACAGCACCGAAGGGCCCTCGATCCGCCAGCAGATCGCTGACCACATCGAGACCCTCCGGAAGGCGTTCGGCACCCCCGAACCCGACCCCACCCGAGGGGGTTCCCGAACCCCCTCCGATACCCCCTCGGGAACCCCCTCCGACCCCCCTGACGAAGGGGGTCCGAAAGGCTCTACGCGCGGGCGCGCGGGCACGCACATGCGCGCGGCCCCTGCCCCTGCCCCTGCCCCTGCCCCTATCCCCAGCCCCGTAGAAGAGGGGGGTGGTTGCGGTAGTACCTACAACCTCGCACACGCGCCTGCGACCGCCACGCCGCCTCACGGCGACGCCCCCATCGACATGGACGGCGGATTCGCACTCAACGACGGACTACGCCGCTGGGCCAACCGTGACGGCTACGCCCCCCTCGTAGACCTCGACTACGAGACCGCCCAGTTCATTAGCCACTTCCGCGCCAACGCCCAGCGCCGCAGCAACTGGAACGACGAGTGGCAGAAGTGGATCCGCCGCGCACACAAGTGGGCTGTCGAGCGCGCACAGCGCCAGCCCTCAAACGTCCTGCAACTCCCGACCGGCCAAACCCTCACCGGCACCGATGCGACGGTCGCCGGCTGGGCCGCCCTCGCCGCCGATCCCCGATCCGAGGACTCCGCATGAACGAGTACGAAGCCGCCGAACTACTCGGCCACTGCGCCGCCTTCGACAACCGCAAGCCCTCCAAGGCCGCCGCCATCGCTTGGGCCTCCGCCCTCCACGACGTGCCTCTCGACAACGACGCCAAAGCCGCTGTCGCGGCGTACTACAGCACCCCACCCAAGGACCCCGACCAGAAGCTGTGGATCCTCCCGCACAACGTCCGCACCCTCCGCAGCAAGATCCGCTCGCAGCGGCTGGAGAACTTCCAGTACGAGCCGATCGCCAACGAGACCACTGCCGAGTACCTAGCCCGCTACCGCGGTCAGGTGCAAGCCATCGCCTCCGGCCGCGTTACCCCGCCGTCTGGACGGCTCGCGCTCACCGGCGGCCCGCACCGGGACGTAGCGAAGGAGCTGGCCGGTGTCGGCCGGGCGGTTCCGGACTCCGACGAGGAGTCGCTCCTCGACACGGTGCGCCGCGCGGGCCCGCTCGGCGTCCAGTGCCCGGCGTGCAGCGCCGAAATAGGCCGACCGTGCAAGACACCTGGCGGCAGCAGCAAGCAACCCCTCGGTAAGCCCCGCTCCCAGCCGCACACCGCCCGGATCCGCGCAGCCTCCGGCCAGCCCGATGTCACCCCCGAACAGCGGGCCGCCGAGGAAGAGCGCCGCCGCGAGGCATCCCGACGGGCACTGGCCCGCATGCAAGCCGAAGAGGACATCCCCGACGCCGGGATCGTCGAGCCCGAGAGCGAGGCGTCGTGACCGACTTCGACCCCGAAGACATCACCGAAATGCGCAAACAAGGCGACCTGCGGTCGTTCCTGCGAGGCCAGATCGCAGAGGGCAAGAGCCGCCGCCAGGCCGCTACCACACCGCGGTCCGCACCGGCTGTGCCCGGCCGCCGGCCGGGAGCGTGGCCTCCTGGCACCAGGCCACCCGCCCCACCGTCCAACCCGCCCGATGCTGCCGAGTGCGCCCGTGCCCTCACCGAGTACCGCGAGTGGTCCGAAGCCGGCGCCAACCCCCGCACCGTCGGCCCGCCCTGCGAATGCCCCGCCTGCCGCCGCAACCCCGACACCAGGAGCCAGACATGACCCGCATGCCCGACAGCATCCGCCACACCCTCCGCGCCGCCCAGCACCCCGCCCGCGCCGTGCCCTGCCCCCACTGCGGCGCCCACGAGCACCAGCCCTGCACCACACCGAGCAAGCGCCGCCTCATGCCCCAGCCCCACCCGCAGCGCGTCTCCAACTGGGTGCAGATCGTGGCCTGCTGCCCCGCCTGCCAGGTCGAGCCTGGCGTCCCGTGCCACGAAAACGGCTGGCCGCTGCGGAACGGCGACACCCACCCCCGCCGACACATCGAGGCCCAGGAGACCGCGGCATGACCCCGATGGAGCGGCTGCTCGCCGAGGAACTGCCGACCGGCACCTTCGGCGACGCGCCCCAGCAGCGCCGGACCACAGGGGAGCAGCGACGTGTCAGCGGCGTCTCCGCGATCCAGGCCGCCGCCAACCGGCGCGCCCTGGAAGAAGCCGTCGGCGGGAAGCGCAAGCCGCAGCCTCGCCGCCACCTCTACGCCGTACCGACCAGGAGCGCCGCATGACCCAGATCCTGCCCATCGGCACCCCGGTGTGGGTCGCCCGGGCCGCTGACCCGTCGACGGGCCGCCGCGCGCTGGCCGGCGACGGGGTGGTGACCAGTCACGTGCCGTGCAGCGCCTGCTGGCAGCGGTACACCGGCTCGATCCGGCGTATGTCCCGGGCGGCCTACGTCGCGGTGGCCGCAGCGTGCGACACCCCGGCCGGTTTCGTGGCCACGGTCCACCGTCGGCCCGTGACCGTTATCGCCGACGACCCCACCGTGATCGCTGTGCCGATCACGAGCGACGAGCGGAGCACGGCATGAGCGGCCCCCGTATCGGCTCCCTGTTCACCGGAACAGGCGCCCTCGACCTGGCCGTGATGGACGTGTTCGGCGGCGAGGTGGTGTGGCACTCGCAGTACGAGCCGCCGGACAAGGACGGCCGCGAGGACACCAACCAGTACGCCGCCAAGATCCTCGCCAGGCACTGGCCGACAGTGCCGAACCTGGGTGACGTCACCGCCATCGACTGGGCCGAGGTGGAGCCCGTCGACATCCTCACCGGTGGCTTCCCCTGCACTGACGTCTCCACCGCCGGTCGCCGTGCCGGCCTCACCCCCGACACCCGATCGGGCCTGTGGACCCACATGGCTCGCGCTATCCACGTCCTCCGACCCCAACTGGTGGTGATCGAGAATGTCCAGGGCCTCCTCTCAGCGAAAGCTGCCGGCGACATGGAACCCTGCCCGCAGTGTGTGGGAGACGGATCTGTTGAACCTCCACTGCGGGCATGCGGAGCCGTTCTTGGGGACCTGGCCCGCCTCGGGTTCGATGCGGAATGGTGTGTCGTCGCAGCGTCGGAGGTCGGCGCTCCCCACCCCCGCAAGCGTGTCTTCGTCATCGCCTGGCCGGCTGCTGCCGACGCCGACGGCGGGCAACCCGAACGACGGGGAGTCGCTGGAGTCCTGGGAAGCCAGGCGGCGACGGAATCTCGCGAAGGGGATCAACGGGAACGGGCAGGGCACGCCGCTGGGCATCGCGGTGAAGCTGCTGCCGACGCCCCGCACTTCGGACACGAACGGGGCCGGAGTGCACGGGACGGGCGGGCCGGATCTGCGAACGGCGATCTCGCTGCTGTCCACGCCGACAGCACGGGACTGGAAGTCCGGCGAGTCGAACCTGATGGACCGGAACGCCAGGCCGCTGAACGAGGTGATCGTGAACCTGCTGCCGACGCCGACGGTGGCGGACTCCAGGGACACGGCGAACTTTCGGCCGGACGGGACGCCCTACGGCGACGGATACGGGATGACGCTGACCGACGCGACCCGGCTCCTGCCGACGCCGCGAGCGTCGGACGAGGAGAAGGGCGGGCCGAATCAGCGGGGCTCGAAGGGCGACCTGATGCTGCCGAGCGCCGTGTCCCAGATCTCGAACTCCGCGCCGGAGACTGCGACATCGACTGGGGTCCCTACAGCCCCGCCATCTGGCGCTGGGAGCGGATCCTTGGGCGACGGGCCCCATGGCCAACTGATGTTCGGGGACGTCTGAGCCCGGTCTTCACCGAGTGGATGATGGGCCTGCCCGAGGGTTGGGTCACGGAGACGCCGGGGCTGACGCGCAGCGCGATGCTGAAGGCCCTCGGGAACGGTGTGGTGCGGCATCAGGCCGTCGCCGGCATCCAGCTGCTGCACGAACGGGCCGGGCTTCCGGCGCCCCGCCTGGCCCTGGAGGCCGCCGCGTGACCGCCCGTTGCCGTGCGTGCGGCCGTCGTATGCGCCGCCGGGCTCCGGATGGTCTCGGCCCGGTGTGTCGCCGCCGCACCCAACCCGCCGTGATGGCACCGCGGTTGGATCTGCCGCACCCCGTCCCCGCCGGCTCCGGGCAGCTCGCGTTCGACGACCCGCCGCCCACCGTCCCGTGCTCCGAGTGGCCGGCACCCCGCCGACTCGCTCGCCGCACCGTGACCGTGCCCGGACCCGACACCTGGAACCCCAACCCACCCGAGGAGGCTGCGTGATGCCCATCGATCACCGACCGCTCCAACTCGTCGGCGAGGTATCCGGCAGGGGTGGCCTCCCGGAGCTCGTGCGGGCCGTCGACGGGGAGCTGGAGCTTCGGTTCACCCTCAGCATCCCGCGCTGGCGGAACGGTCGGCTCGACGGCCGGGACTACCACCGGGTCGTGCTCCGCAACCCCGGCACCGGCGACGCCTCGGCCTACGCCGGAGTGCTTCGCCCCGGTCGGCGCCTCCACGTCCACGGCGTGTGGCGCACCCGAGTCGGCATCGACGGCGCCGTCGACGAGCTCGTGGTCACCCGCCTGTGGACGCCGCTCCCGATCCCCGCCGGCACACCCGCAGGCCACCCCCGCGAAGGAGACCCGCTGTGACCGCCCCGACGGCGCCACGGGCCACCCTGACCGGCCCGCAGCTCGAAGCGCTGGTGTACGCGGCGAACGGCCTGACGTCCAGCCAGATCGCCCACCGCATCGGCTGTACCGCGGCCGCTGTGAACCTCCGCATCCGGTACGCCGCGTACAGCCTCGGCGCGTCCAGCCGCACCCACGCCGTAGCCCTCGCCCTCGCCTCCGGCCTCATCAGCGCCGACGAAATCCGCCCCGCGAAGCGCTGAGTGCCCGCCAGAGCCCCGCAGAGCATCGCGGGGCTCCCAGGCCCCACATCGACCGCCAACGGCCGCCACGCGGCCCTACAGACCCGTAGGAGACCCCGAAGTGACCCACCGACAGGAACGAACAGCCCCCGAGACGGCCACCAGTGGCCGCGTGAGCGCCCCGCGCAGCGAGAACGACGCCAAGGGCGCCGGAACACCCGAGAGGACCGCAGACGGGCACGTGGCGCCCCGCGACCCCACGACACCCAACGCCACCATCCGCCGGCAGCTTGAGCAGATCCTCGCCCTACGCGAAACCGTCATCCAGCAACAGGCAGCCCTCGGCCGCGTCCGGGCGCTCGCCGCCGACATGCGCACCTGGTGCTCACCACGCGGCCTCGCCGCCGACTACGCCGACCGACTCCTCGCCGCCCTGGAGCCTCCGGACGGCCAGCCCGCCGACGGCACGAGATGAGGCTCCTGTGCGCGCTACTCGCCGCATGGTTCGCCTACCTCGCGCTCGGCCCGCTCGTCGCCCCGGTGCGGCTCGAAGTCCGGCAGCCGCAGACGACCGCGTGCGGTGGCCGGTGAACGTGCTGACGGGCAACGCGCTGACGGCACGCAAAAGCCGCACACCGGAAGGCGTGCGGCTCAGGCGGGACAGGTCAGGCGTCGGGCTTCTTCTGGGCTTCGCGGCCGACGGTGGGTGCGCGCTTGCGGTCGGCGCCGACAGCTCTGGCGATGCGGCGGAAGTACTCGTCGGAAAGGCCGGTGAGTTTGGCGAGCTGGGCGGGGGTGGCGCCGGCCTTGAGGTCTTGTGCGGCTTGCTCCTTCAGGGTGGGAAGCAGGGCGCGCATCTCCTCAAGGTTCCACCGGTGCTCGGCGTACAGGTCGTCCGACTCGGGGTTGCCGATTGGGCGCACCGCATGGTTGAGGTTCCAGTGCGGCTGCTCGGATTCGATCGCAGCCCGCTCGGCGTCAGCGGCTTCGGCTCGGCTCTCATGCCACTCGACCTTGCGATCTACGACTTCGGGCCACCACGGCTTGTTCTGGGAGTGCTGCCCGAACCGGACGTCGGGGTTCTGGCTGATGCCGATGTAGAGCAGCTTCCCGGCGGCGTCGAAGACGCGGTACAGGGCGGTGCGGCCTTGGCTGACGGTCACGGCGAGTCCTCCGATTCAGCCAGAGGAGGCTCCTCCGGCGGTGCGCTTCTTGGGCTTGATGGACTTGACGGTGGGCTTTCGCTTGCGAGGCACCTCGTACTCGCGGGCGATGCCGCGAACGGTCTCGCTGGACCACGGCAGGTGGCCGGCGATGACGTCGTTTGTTACGTCGTAGGTCTTGAGGTCTTCGGCGACTGCCGCCCGGAGTTGCAGGCGGGCCGCCTCTTCAGCCTCCTGTGCCTTGATGAAGGCGTCGAGTGCTTCGGTGAGCTGCGGGCTAGGGCTGTAGTCGGTCATGCCCACATGGTTGCACAAGCCGCTTGGCCATAGCTATGGGGTGCGCGACTCCCACTCACTGTAGAGCAACCCAAAGAATCTTGTCCAACTCGCTTGGGCCACTTGCTTGGCCAAGTTGCTTGGATTACATTGGAGTCATCGCCAAGCGAACAACCGCAGGGGAGACGGAAATGAAGGTCTACGAGCGCACCGAGAACGGAACCACCGCTCACGTCAGCATCTCCGAGGCTATGGCCGAGGTGCACGACGCGACGATCGGCCGGCTGTCCCGCGAGCGCAGCGTGCGGAAGATGTCTTCCAGTCGCACGGAGCACCACATCGAATACGCGGATAACCGCGTGGTGCACATGACCCTGGTTGACGAGCCGGCCACGGTTGAGGCGGGCAGCGACGGCCGCCGGATCGTCACCTTTAAGGGCAAGCGCTACGTCGTCGGCGAGATCACGCCGGGGGCGTTCATCACCTACTGGTCCGGGGGTCCGCTTGGTCTGCCCTCCGGTCCCACGCGCACCGCCACGGCCAGCATGAAGCCGGGCACCGTCGGCCGCGCCATCTGGGACGCGGTGAACCGGTGAATGCCCACCGCCGGGGGCCCTCCGCGCCAGCGCCTGACCCGACCTGATCGCCACCCGGGTGCACGGCCCGACCGTGCGCCCTACGAGGCACTCAGCCTGCGCAGTCCGAGGGGGACCCAATGCGCCGCACTGCCACCACCATCCGCCGCACGATCGCCGCCGCTCTGGCCGCTGGCCGGCACCTCGTCCGCGCCGCCGTCTCCCGCACGTTCTGTCTGCTGGCCGACCTGTACCGCGCCATCGACGCCTCCGCCCCGGTGGAGATCGCCTACGTGAAGGTCGACGGGACCGAGTCGACCCGGGTCATCGAGCCGGCCGAACTGACCGCCACCTCCACCGGCCACATCACCGTCCGCGGCCACGACCGGCTGCGCGGCGAAGACCGCACCTTCCGCATCGACCGGATCGTCGGCCACCGCCTCGTGGAGGTCGGCTAGACCAACTCCAGTGCCCAGCCCGTCTGCACCACCTTGAAGGAGCTCACCGTGATCGACCGCGACGAGGTTCTGGCTGATCGTCGGCGCATCATCGCCGCGGCCATCGAGCATCTGAAGAGTGGAGAGGCCACCGTCGAGGACCCCGAGGGGGTTCTCCAGTCCTTGCGCCACTCGCAGCAAGAGGACGGCAGCGTCCGCCAGTTCGGCGCGTACAAGCGGGCGCAGCGGATCCTCCATCGCGACGGACTGCCCGCCTGATACCTGATGACCGTCTTTGCCTCGACCCCGATGAAGGAGATCACCATGAACGAGTCCACCACCCCAACCGTGCAGGTCGACCAGATCTGGCAGGACAACGACCCCCGCATGCCCGACCGGTACCTGCGCATCGTCGACATCGACACCAGCCACGCCACCGTTCAGCAGGTGGCCTGGAACCCCGAAGACCGGATCGCGGCCGACCTGCCCGGCGTTCGGCTCACCCGCATCCGCCTGGACCGCTTCCGCCCGACCCGCACCGGCTACCGGTACGTCGGCCAGGTCGACGAGTAACTCCGCTACCCCGGCCGCCCAGCCCCGGAGCGGGGCGGCCATCCCGCCCGCATCAGCCCGAAGGAGCACGTCATGGATCCGATGGATGTCCCGACCGAGGTCACGAAGCTGGTCTACTCCGCGCCGCGCACCGAGGCGCGCTCGCAGAACGAGGTGGCTGAGTTGCTGGCCCACTACTGGCCGGCGATCGCGAATCACGTTCGCCGTCAGGTGCTGCGTGAGGCCGCCGCGATTGGCCGCGAATTGAGCCGGAAGGGCTACAGCGCCGAGGAGATCGCGAAGAAGCTCGATGGCATGGCTGACGGCGGCGCCTGGTGAGCGCCGCTGACCTCTCCGCCCGCCTCGACGGCTACGGCACCGGTGTCATCCTCCGCTTCGACCAGATTCGCGCCGAGACGCTCGACCAGCTGGCCCGTGCGTGGGCCGACGACCAGGCCGCGGTCACCGATGCCCTGGACCGGCTCGCCGCGATGGTGCAGCGCACCACCGACCCGGACGACGACACCGGCTGGCACCCCGCCGCCGTGGATGCGGCCCGCGACGACCTGGAGACGGTAGCCGGCCTCGACGCCGCCGAAGTCACCCTGCGGCACGACACCGCCATCGCCCTCGCCGGCGAACTCCAGGAAGCCGCCGGCGCCACCTTCACCGCACGTACCCGAGAAGCAGCATGAGCGTCGTGAAGGCCGCATTGGAGCGGCTCGCAGCACCCATCAACCGCACTGCCGAGAGGTAATTAGGACACCATGACCATGACCCGCGAGGAGTACGAGACGAAGCAGCGCCGTCTGCAAGCCGATGCCGAGGACGCCCGGAAGGCGTACATCCAAGCCAAAGCCGTCTACGACAGCATCTGCGACCAGATGCGGAACCTGCGCATCGACTGGCAGGAGCAGCAGAAGACCGCCGACCGCGCCGACGAGAAGCCGACGCGGTGACCGCGCGGGGTTCCGAGCCAGCCCTACCGCGCTGCGCCGTCTGCAGCGACGAGCGCGGCCCCTGGCGGCCGACGGGGGAGCGGTACCCGTCAGGGACCCAAGTCCTCGCCTGCAGCGGTGGGTGCGAACCCGCCAGGCATCCCACAACACCTAACCCGAAGGAGAACCGCCCGTGTCCTACCCCCAACTGCTGACCCCCGAGGAGAAGCTCGCTGACGCCAAGCAGCGCCTTAACCTGCCGCGCATCGTCGCCATCTGCGGGAGCACCCGCTTCATGGCGGAGATGACGGAGGCCAACCTCCAGGAGACCGTCGACGGCAACATCGTCGTCGCGCCGGGCTTCAACATGAAGGAGCCGCACCTGCTGTGGGCCGGCCCGGTCGAGGCCGAGGCGCTGAAGACGCGCCTCGACGACCTGCACCGCGCGAAGATCCGCCTCGCCGATGAGGTGCTCGTCGTCGGCGATTACATCGGCGACAGCACCCGCGCCGAGATCGCCTACGCCCGCGAGCTCGGCAAGCCCGTCCGGTTCACCCACCCCGAAGTCGACGTCAGCGCCTGTGACTCGCGGCGGGCCCACACCACAAGGAGCAGCAGCATGGAACCCAACATCCAGGCCGGCCAGGTTTGGGAATCCATCTACGGCGGCGCCCACGTCGCTATCACCCAGATCGATGGCACCCGCATCCGCCTCGCCACCGTCACCATCAAGGGCGATACCGTCCGCCCCTACGGAAGTGAACGGTGGGCGACTCGCGACCAGCTCGTCAAGGCATACCGCCTCACCGACCTCACTACCGCCTGAGGAGCAGCGTTGACCGACCGAAACGCGACTGGCCCGAACCCGACGCCCGGCTACGTCAACCCGCCCGGCTCCACCAGCGAACAACTCCCGCCCCACATCCTGGCCGTGATCGACGTGCCGCCGTACCTGTCCACCGCCTGCGACACTGCGGCACGCGTCGAGAGCGCGGACGTCGCGGACTCGGGCGAGTGGGCCGACCGCCTGCACAAGCGATGCAGGCTCAATAACAAGTACACCGGCGCGCCCTGCGCCTGCTCCTGTCACCCCAAGGAGGCGTGATGCCGGCCCGTATCCAGCGGAAGCGCAGCCGCGGGTGGAAGGCGCCGTTCGACTCTCAGGGACGCCCGCCCGTGTATGTCGGCCGTGGTACCCGGTGGGGCAACCCGTGGGCCGTCGCCGAGACTCGCACTGGCACCGGATGGGCCGTGAACTGGTCCGGCGCCCGCGACCAGGTACCGCATGGTCTGCGAACCGAGATCCCCGCCAACGACCGACGTGACGCACACGCCTTGGCCGTCGAGCTGTACGAGAACTGGTTGTACGCGCAGCCCGAGTTGATGGAGCGTGCCCGCCGTGATCTGGCCGGACGTGACCTGATGTGCTGGTGCGGCCCACTGCCCTGCCACGCGGACGTGCTCCTCGGGCTCGTGCAGGGTGCGTGATGCCTGTCCCCGCCGACCAG
The DNA here is from genome assembly GCF_051603415.1 of Streptomyces sp. S186. NCBI lineage: Bacteria > Bacillati > Actinomycetota > Actinomycetes > Kitasatosporales > Streptomycetaceae > Streptomyces > Streptomyces sp. S186. Next base: position 7,450,343 of record NZ_CP193932.1, read on the forward strand.
CCCCGCCCAGCATCCCCGGGCGGGGCGTTGCGCGTGCTCAGTCCGCGGCCGGTAGCCGGCGCGCCAGGTTTCCGGCCAGGTGCCGCGCCGCGAACGCACCCTCACCGTCGCCGGTGGCCAGCAGCTGCAGGAGCTCGACCGCCGCTCGTGCCTCGCCGAGGGTGAGGAGCGGCAGGCGTTGCTCGTCCACTTCGTTCATGATCTTAGAAACGGGGCTCCGACCTGCACGGTTACGACGCTCTGAGCTGGCACATGCCTATGGCATATGCGTTCGGCTCGCCGGTGCGCGACTGCGCTATCGTGCGTCACGAATGGTGAATCCACACCGGGAGGGCAACATGGGCGCCGCGCCGTGGACCATTGAGAGCATCTGCGAGACGCTCGGCGACCCCACCCTCACCAAGCAGTGCCTCGCGGAGATCAACAAGGCTCCCGTCGACGACCTCGTGACCGTCGTCGAGAAGTGGGCCGGCCGCGCCACCCGCATCCTCGCCGCCGAACAACGCGGCCGGGAACTCGCCGCAGCCGACAGCCGCGGCGAAGAACTCCCAGGGAACTGGGTCGACCGCACTGAATGGCTCACGCAGGAAGCGGCGCGTATCCGCGCCCGCGGTGCCGCCTGAACTCCAAAGCCCGGTAACGCACCGTCGCTGATCCGATACTCTGCCAAACGCCGACCTCACCCGGCCCGTGTTCAGGCAGACCTGTAGGAGGTCAGCGCGTTGTTCCGGCTCATCTACGACCCCGGCTGCGAACCCCTCCACGACCAGCTCCCGCCAGCCGTCAGCCGCGCCCTCACCACGGCCCTCGAAGCCGCCTGCCATGACCCCATCGGGCACACCGCACCCCGCGGTCACGCCGACGAGTGGAACCGGCAGATCCGAGTTGACGGCGCCCTCGCCATGATCTTCGTCAGCTACGGCCAGAAGACCCTCGCCGTACTCGACATCATCGACCTCAGCTGAAGCCGATGCGACAAAGCCCCGCCCGATTGGGCGGGGCTTTCTGTACGCGCAGCGGTCAGACGGTCACCGCATCCTCCCGCGGAAACACCGCCGTGCACCCCCTGCACACCAACGACCGCTCCCACCGGGCCCGTTCACCCTCCGCAGCCCGCGCCCGCCGCGACAACCAGAAGCCGACGCCGATGCTCCCGGCCAGCAGCACTGCACCGATACCTTCACAGATCAGGCGGCGCGGTGCGACCAGGAGTGCATCCCGATCGGGGTGCCGGTATTAAGTCCATTCCTAAGCTGGCCGGCTGGGATCACCGCATCCGGCGTGCCGGAGCAGTTGCTCTTGTTCAGCCACACCTTAACGGCCCTGGTGGTGGCGTCATCAACGTCCAGCGAGGCGGTGCCGGGTGCGTCTCTGTCCACCTTGCAGCCACTCTGATCACCGTCCACTTCATTTTGCAGCGGCAGGCCGGAGCTGTTGAGGTCAACGAAGTCGACCCCCACCAAAGCCTGGGCAGGCCCCGTTGAGATGGCGAAGGCGGTGGCGGTCGCAACAGCCGCGACCGCGAGAGACAGGATCCGAAGGCGTTTACCGCTCATGGCAGGCTTCCTTCCGCAGAAGAGACGAACGCCGCGTAACGCGTCAGCCACCACCACCCACGATGTCAGCGCGACGCGAGCACGAACAGCGGCGCGCGCAGAGGCGCGAGAGGTGAACATCGGTGTGGGCGCGCGAGGGAGGGCGTGCTCCCACGGCCCCAACACGACACCGCGCGCACGACGGAGCGAACACAGAGCGGCAACCCCCAAGCTCGCCGTTCTGCCGATCCACGACTTCAGAGGTGGCAGCCTCGGCGTTTGCAGACCACTGAACTTCCGACGGACATGCGACCGGATCGGCCGGACGCGCCGCCAAGGCAGGCCCACGCATGGCCGCTCGCTTTAAAAGGGCCGTACCGCGCAGTCTTTCTCCTTCAGGTAATTGTCATCATTCTGGTTCGTGATCACGATGTCTCCCTGGACATTCTTCACCTGGGCAAGTGGGACAGGCACCGTTGAATTCACTACCCCTTGAGCGGAGTTCGCGTTGACTTCCACGTCGCCCTGTTTCGTCGCGAACCAGTCGCTTCCCCAGTTGTCGGCAGCGGTCCTCGCCCCGCTGCCGAGCGCTTCTGAAACGGCGTAGCTGTTGCCGTCGGCGCCAGTCACCGTCAGCTGGAAGAGAACGCTGTAGGGGTTACTGTCTGCCGGTGGATACGGCCGGCCGGAGTCCTCCAGCACCAGAGCCATGTACTTTGATGCGCCCGGATCGTCCGGGGCGTCCGCATACCGGATGATGCAGTTGGTGAGTCCTTGCTGGGCACCGTGAGCCAACGTCTTAGGTTTGACGCTGCCCCTAGGCTTTTGTTGCGAGGGCGACGCCGAGTGGGGAGCTGGCGTAGGCCGCGGCGACGCGGTGACCCGTGCGCTTGGGCTTGTAAGAGCCTTGGCATCGCCCGGTGCCTTCTTTGGCGGTCCGACGATGGCGCCGATGACGGCCAGCGTGGCAACACCAAGAACAAGAGCGCCACCGCAGCCAAGACACCCCTTCTTCCGGGCCGACAAGCCTGACACGGGTGCTGCTGGCTGAAACTGCTGGCCCCAACTGGGCATAGTCATACGAAACCCCTCACCCTGGCCACGGCATCGTCAGAACCTACGAGTGATCCCGACACTGCGAACACGCCAACGCTACGAACTGCCCCTCGATCAGAAGAGCGACAGACTGCCAGAAGAACGAGGCGTTGAGCAGGGGCGCGAGGAGTGAACTAGGGGCGTGCACGATGCCCCGAAAGCGGGCAAGGCTGAGCACGCTCAACTCACCGCGCAGCGACCGTCGCCCCCAGGAGCGCCGCGAACCGGACGTTCGACGGGCGTGCCCCGGCGACGCCCACACGGGCCTCCCACTGGCGGCACACGCCCGTCACGAACGCCTCCACTGCAGCCGGATCCGCCTCACGCCACGACGAGAACTGCCCCGACCAATCGAGCGCCTCACCGGCCGACACGTCAGCCTCCATCAGCCGCACAGTCGTGTACGCCACATCCACCCACGCCGGGCCAGCCGCCGGCATCGCCCAATCGACAATCCAGCACCGCTCCTCGCCGACCAGGAGATTGTGAGGGTTGGTGTCGGTGTGAAGCAGAGAACCCCCGGACAACAGCGACAGCTGGTCGGCGTCCAGGACATCCGCGAACCGATCCGCGAACGACGGAACCCCTGCGGGGGCGGTCACTCCCTGCACCGACCGCAGCACCCCGGCAACGAGCTCACGGTCTGACGGCCGCGACAAGTCTGCATGTTCCCCCTCGACATGATCGAAGACGAGAAGATCCCAGCCGTCGGCCACAACCTGCCAGCGCAGCGCCGGACTCGCCGAACGTACCTGCGAGTTGACGGCCAGCTCCCACCGCTGCGCCGCGCAGCCCCGCCCATCCTCGACCGGCACACCCTTCACGAAGAACGCCCCAGCGCCCGTAACCAGCCGCGCCGCCATAGCGCAGGTGAGACCATCAGCGATCGGTTCCACCACCAGTACAGTCCCGCTGCACTCCTCAACCGCGTTACGGGCAGCGGCAGGTAGGTCAGCCCAGTCGATCCGCGGTGTCATCAAACGGCCTCCTCGATGGTGGTGGGGCCGACTGTTCGACCCCACCACCATCATTCAGGTATCGCTACGCCGTTGCCCCGCACTTACGGCAGCGCATATCACCCGACCACAACACCCACTCGTGCTCGCACTCGTCGTTGCGGAGAATCACGGAAATCACCCCCTCCCCGATGGCCACGCAGGATCACCGGCAGGCAGAAACCCACCGGAGAACAAGAGCCGAGGTCCGACCTCGGGAGTGAAGAACGGCACGGGCAGCACGCGCTGCCCGGCCAAGTGAGACCTCGGGCAGATCAGCCCATCTGCGCCCGCAGCACCCGCAGCGTGTCCACGAACGCCTGCGCCTGCGCAATGAAGACGTCCGCCTCCGCAGCAGACAAGTCGATGTCCGTCTCACCCTGCACGTACAGGACCGTCTCACCGGTCTCCGCGTTCTCATCCGACCGGTACAGCTCCGCCCGCAGCACCACCGGGAAGGCGTCAGCCAACGGCCGCGGGTTCGCCAACTGATACTGCGGCGACCAATGCGCCGTGACCGACGGCCCGAAAAGATGGTTCACCACACACCGACGATCCTTGCACCACGACGGACACGGAGTCGGATGCTGGACAGGAGGCTCGGAGACCGCGGACGGAGCCGAGACGACCGGGACATCGTGCAGTACAGTCATGGAGAGTCCAATCTTTGACGAGGCGGACTACTGATCAGCGAGGTGATGACTCGCTGGTTGAACTGGCCGGACGGGTGCAACCGTCCGGCCGTTTTGCTACTCGGCGAGCTGCGCGACGAGCGCCCGCGTCAAGGCGGCCAGCGCTTCACGAGTCATGTGCTCGGTGAGCGTTGCGGCAGCGAGCAGCGGATCCGTAACTGACACGGGCACGCTGCGAGTTACCGGATCGGCGACGAATGCTCCCTGGCCCTGGTGCGAGACGACGAGCCCCTCAGCTCGAAGCAAGGCGATGCCCTTTCGGACCGTCGCGCGGGTCGTCGCGTATAGCGCTGCAAGGCTGTGCTCGGATGGAAGCAGTGCCCCCGCCGACAACTTGCCCGCCATGATCTCGGCTCGCAGTTCGTCGGCAATCTGCCTGTACCGTCGCGACCTCTCCGGCCTGCTGTGGCCGTTGTGGCGCGGCTGCTCGGTTCGGATGGCGAAGGACTCCGCTGCTGCGGCGAGCGGTCGGGTATCGAACCACTTCACCTCGTTGCTTGCGATCTCGGATCCCCAAGCCTGATCGAGTCGGTGCTGCCGAAGGCGTGCCGCTGGGTCTTGTGCGATGCCGACGTACAGCAGTGCGCTGGCTTCGTCGTAGAGGCGGTAGAGCGCGGTGCGCTCGTCGGATTTGGGCATGCCACTCCTCGCGATGCGTGTGGCGTCGACCACTCTCGCGAGCAACTGTAAGAGGTTTGTTGAGAAGTTGGCAACCTTCTCGATTGCTTCACGAACGACAAAGCCCCGGCGCCGTCGCGCCGGGGCTGGTCGGGGCCAGATCAGAAGTCGTACTCCAACTCGTAGAGGTGACCCGCCTTCGCCATGATCGAAGCCTCAATGGGCCTGTCGTCCACGCTGTACGTCACACGGAACTGCCGCAGCACCGGCAGCTTGGTCGGCATGCGAAGAGCCTTCGCCTGCCCCGGAGTTGGCCAGCGGGCAGCGACCCTATCGACGCAGCGCAGGGGAGGGAAGCCGGCCTCAAGCAGGACACGTCCCACCCCTCCCTTGATCTTGCGGCGTTCCATGATTGGGGTGCCCTGGGCGAGGTCGAGGGGGACGTAGACCTCGACGAGCTCGCAGGGTTGGTCGCCCAGGTGCATGATTTGCCGCCGGAGCAGCGCCTTCTCATCGCTTGGGAGCCCGAACGCCTCGCGTACCGCGGCGGGCGGAATGATCTCTTCAACGGTCAGCAGCTCCGACCTCGGGGCTTCGCCCTTCTCTTCGTTGACGGTGAGCCATTGGTACTTACCGCCGCCAGTTGGAGGGTTCTTGTAGCTCGCGGGCACCATCGTGCGTTGCCGATGCTGCCGCGCGTACACGCCGGCGCCGCGGCGGGTGTATACCAGCCCCTCCTTTTCCAGGATCGACATAGCGTTCTTGATCGTCTGTGCGGCGGCTCCGAACTTGTCGTGCAACTGGCGGCTTGACGGGAGTTTTTCGTCGGACGGGAAGTCTCCGTTGAGGATGCCGTCGCGCAGGTACGCCGCAATCTGGTCCTGGACGGGCCACACGCTTGCATCCTCGTACTGATCTGCCATGTCAGTCGACCTTCATGGAGTAGTGAAGCCGCCCAACGCGGCCGGGGTTGACCATGACGGACACCTCGTAGGGCTCTCCGCCCGGCGTAGTGATGGTTCGAGTGAGGGTGAGCACCCATTCGCCGGCGTCAGCAAGTTGCAGCACATCCGCCTCCGCTTCCATCGCCGGGCGCGTCTGCACGACCTCCGTAACCGTTCCCGGTCGGTAGCCGAGGTCGGCGAGCAGGGTTACCGCACCGCCGCGGATTCGCCCCGTCTCGGCCAGTGCAGTGCCAGCGGCAACGCGCTTGGGCCAGTAGGAATGCGCTACCTCGACAGGCTGCCCGTCGAGAAGGATCAGTCGCTCTCGCGCGATGACGGCTTCCCCCTGCGGCAGGTCGAGTGCGGCCGTCACGGATCCAGGGGCCCTCACTTCGCCGGCTGCGAGGATCCGCTGTGTACCAGATCGCCCCTGCTGAGCTGCTTCTCTGCCCCAGGCGTCACCCTTGCCGCTCTTGATGTACGGCGTTGACGACCCGGTCCAGCCGTCTCCTGGCATTCGAGACTCCTCTAGTGCGCGACTTCTCTTGAGGCATCCATCAATTTCTCTCCACCATAAGCCCACGTCAGGGGGATCGGCGGGGCAGTCGGGAGCGCTTTGAGCGGACGAGAGGATTGCAGCCTCTCAAGAGACGTCCTACAGTTGAGGAGTCGGTTCAACCCCTTCCTCCTGGATTGGAGCGCTCGATGCTGCCTGCGGCTCAAAAGCTGCTCACTGTGGGAGAGGCCGCGGCTACGCTGCGCGTCTCCAAGCCCACCATCTATCGGTGGATCGCCAACGGCGAACTGCCCGCCATCCGGTATGGCCAGCCGCGCCCCGAAGGCGACGCGCGGCGCGGAGGAGCAATTCGAATCCCCAAGGACGCCGTGCTGGAATGCCTCTCCCTTGAGGCGGTGGTCTGAGATGTCGACTGCTCCTTCCCCGTTCCCGGGTGACTCTGACCCGTCGGTGGGTGAGGCTCTGCGCCGGATCACGGATCCGACTGCGCGTCTGGCCGAGGTGGATGAGTCTCGTGCTGATCGTTGTGTGGTCGCGGCGGTGTCTCTGCTGGAGCGTGGTGCTTCTGCGGACTATGTCGAGCCGTTGCGTCGTCGGGCGCGCCACGCCTTCGCCGAGGCCGCTGCAGCGACCGTGCAGCCGGTGTGGGGGTGGTGACGGTGCTGGCTCCGGAGCTTGCGCGTGCGGAGCAGGTGCGTGCGGATGGGCTGACGGCCCGGATCGTCGCGATCTCCGCTGACCCGCGGCACCCGTCGCATAGCCAGCTGTTCCTCTACAAGTACGCGGCTCGTGAGGCGTATGAGTCTGCTGCCCGGCACGCTGTCCAGCCCACACTGCGGGGGTTGTGATGGTTGCTGCTGAGCCTGAGCCGCAGCACGACCGCGCCGACAGTCCTCCCGCTTTGCCGCCGCTTCCGCAGCGCATTCCTGGTGGTTCGTTGTGAGCGCGGACGACGAGACGCGTCGTCGTATCGAGTCGATCCGTAAGTCCGAGGCCGCCGCGCGTAAGGCTGAGGCCCTGCGTAAGGCGATTGAGGCCGCTCGCCGTTCCGGCCGTTCCTAGTCCCCGTGCCCCGGGATTGACCGCACGTCCCCGGGCACGGCCCCTTCCCGCACCACCCATCCCGTTCGTGCACCACTCGCCGAAAGGTTATGCCGTCATGCCGTACATCGAGTCTGCGCCGGCCGTTCTCGACGTTGTTGCCGAGGTGATTCGTTCTCATCGGAGGAGCCTCGGTGGGCGATTCGCGACGGAGTACGACTCCCGCTGTGAGGTCGTCGGCGAGTTCGCCGCTGTCGCGGGTGCCACCGTCGAGGTGCGAGTCGTCGTGAACTTCAGCAAGAAGCGGCTCGACTACGTACAGCCCGAGGAGCGCATGGTCCGGTTCGGGGCCGCTGCGCGGTGCCATGGGCATGGCTGCGTGGAGCCCGAGTATCAGGTGCCGTTCACCGATGACACGGAGTGGGACTCCGACGATTTGGTGGACCGCAAGACGGCGGAGGCGTCCCTGCCGGTTGTCCAGAGGGCCAGGGAGTGGGCGCAGTCCCACGCCGAGAAGTGCCGGGCCAAGCCGCGCCCGGCGGGGGAGTGACCGTCATGCGCGGAACCCCGACCGAGACCCACGTTCGCCGCGCCGAGAAGGGCGTCAACGGTAAGAGCCCCATGTATGGCTGGTCCGACCAGGACGGCCCGGCGAAGGCTGTGCCGCACGCCTTGCTCGCTCTGGTTACGGAGCAGCAGGCGACGAACGCTCACCTCGCCAGCATCGCCGACAGCCTCGACCGCATCGCTGCCGCGCTGAACAAGCCCGTCGATGAGCCCCCGGCCCCTGAGCCCAAGCGTCGTTTGTGGCTCCCCGCGCGCCGCAACGCCTGACCGGCCTTCCCGTCACCTGACATTTCCGAGAGGACCACTGCTATGTCCCGCTACCTGGAAGAGGCCGCCGACCTGCTGCGGAAGTCAGCCGCCACCAACGAGAAGGAGAACGCTGACTACAACAACGGCCTGATGAAGGGCCGTGAGCGGGTTGCCCGGGAGTTCGCGACGCTCGCCGCGATCGACAAGGGCCTGCTGCCCGCCGACGTCGTCCAGGACGTCCTCCGTGCCATCACCGACCGAACCGCCTAACCCCGAGAGGACCACTGCTATGTCCGTCATCGCCCTGACCACCCGCCGTTCGTCCTCCGACTCGGCGTACCGCTCCGACCTGATCGCCCGCTACGTGCGCGCCACCGACTGGGCCGAGGAGCTGCACCTGCTCGCCGAGGCCACCCGCTACGACCAGGCCAACCCGGGCGCTCCGTCCCTGGTAGATGAGTTGCACGGCGCTCGACTTGGCGACGCCGCCTGATGGCCGCCGGCGTGGCCAAGGTTGATGCCCGCACGGTCGGCGAGGTCCTGCAGCAGATGCCGCGCCCGCGGCCGTGAACCGCAAGCGCGGCAAGGTGCCGCTGTGGGAGCCCGGCTTCATTCCCGCCCCCGGCGACCTTTTGGACTGGCGAGACAGCCGACACTTCGACAACTGGCAAGACCTGCCCTGTGTGCTGTGTGAACGGCCCACGCCGATGCGCTCCCACGCTGGCGAGCCGGTGCACAAGACGTGCGCTGAGCAGTGGATCAGCACATATCCCGCCGAGGCCCGCCGCGGCGGCCGCTTCGCCTCGGACGTCCAGCCCAAGAACCGGCGTGACGACGACCACTCGTGACTCCACCACCAACAGCTGAGGAGAACTGACATGTGGAACGACCTGACCGGCGAGCGCAAGGACGCTGCCCGGAACCGGGCTGTCGGCCGTGACGAGCAGGTGGCGCGCCAGGAGGCCCGTGCCAACGAGATGGAGTCCGGTCGCGTGGTCGACCGCACTGACGCCGTGCTCGCGATCGTGCGCTTCGGCCTTCGCCGCTGAGCACCTGCCCGGCGCTCCGCCATCGGCGCGCTGGACGCACCACACCACCATCCATCCAGAACTGAGGGGAAAGTCATGGGTCTTGGAGACCACGTCGGGTCGAGTGGCGTCGTCACGAATCAGGCGCTGATCGCGACGCTGCAGGAGGAGATCGTCGCGTACCGGCGGGAGCTGAAGCTCGGGCGTCTGCCGCGGCGGCAGATGGAGGACCTGCAGCAGGCCATCGACGAGAACTTGGACCGGATCGCCAAGCTCAAGCGCCGCATCTGAAGCCGCCGTTCGCCCGCCCCAGCGATGGGGCGGGCGGTACCCGGCACACGGAAGTCATCATCCACACCACGTTCGAGGAGACCGTCATGACTGAATGGGAGTCGAACAAGCGCGGCGCGAAGAAGTTCGCCCGCGATGTTGTGCCCGGAAAGACCTACTACAGCATCCACACCGCGGCTTACCCGTGGGGTGATGAGCAGGTCTGGATGCCCTGGGAGTTCAACGACAAGCAGTGGTTCACCGGCGCCAAGATGGACGGCGCCGTGTCCGCCGAGGGGGCGTGCCTGCGCTACGGGCCGATGTACGACACCAAGCCGGGCCCTCACATCCGTCCGATGTTCGCGTGCGACGACGATCAGCTGTACGCGACCCCCGAGGACGTGCTGAAGGTCCGTGAGTCCCACCGTAAGAAGGCGGCGCGTCGGTGAGCGCGAAGCTCGGTGAGTTGATCGACGTGGAGGCGGCGACGTGTTGCAGGTGCCTCCTGGAATTCGTCGACGGCCGCTGGGAGTGCCCGTTGTGCGGCTGCTACCTGGTGGTCCTGGGCGACTGGGTGTCCTGCGAGCAGCAGTTGGTCATGGAGATCGTGACCGATGAGTGCTGCCGAGGACACAGCAACTGACCGCTCGCCGGTAGCCCTCACCGCCGGTACAGGACCGGCGGCGAGGGGCGCCAGACAGGCCCCGCATCCAACACGAGAGGAACCCTTCATGCCCTTGTTCCGGAAGAAGCACGAGACCGAGGTCTACGACGCCGGATTCGGTAACTGGAACTTCACCTGCTCCTGCGGTGTGCAGGGGCGCCCCGTCCGATCCCGCCAGGAGATGGAGACCAAGGCCCGCCTGCATCGCGATGCCGCTCGCCGCTGATCGGTAGCCCTCGGTCCGCGTCTCGCACGCGGGCCCTGGAGATCCGACGCAGCACCCCACCCACCTCACCTCTCCCTTGAAGGACTCCGTCATGCGTCTCGGCATTTTGATCGGTCTGACCCGAGCCCGGGTCGCCCTGATGATCGCCGGGCTGGCCTGGTTCATGGGCCTGTCCGCCCCGGTCGGCATACGCATCCTCATCGCGGGCCTGGTCCTGGCCGGCATCGCTGGCGACGGGGCCGTCGAAGACCAGCGCAGCAAGAAGACTCCCACCGCCGCCCCCCACGACGAATACGGCACTGCCGCGTAGACCGGCACCCCTCACCCCCGAAGGGACTGAACGACCATGACCAGCGAATACCGCTCCTGGGAGGAGCGTGAGGCCGGGGCGGCGAAGACACGCGCCGAGGCCGACCGGCTGAAGGCAGAGACGAAGGCGCTCGACCAGGCTGCCGAGGTCGGCGCCGCCAAGACGGAGACCAGCAGGCTGGCGGAGCAGGTGGAGCAGGCCAGGCTGAACCGTCAGCTGGCTGGCGTGCGGCGTGGTGCGAAGGCGGACGAGGAGCAGGCCAAGGCGAAGAGGCGCGAGGCGGCGGCCGACAGCGGCACCAGCTTCAAGATTGTCACCAACATCGTCCTCACCCTCGGGCTGCTTGCCGCGCTGCCCGCTCAACTCAGCTACTTCCTGGGGCTGCACCGCACGGGCGACACCAGCGGCGAGCCGGCGTGGTTGCTGTCCCCGGTGCCGTTCTTCCTCGAACTGCTTGCGTGGGTCGGGGTGCTGGGCACTCAGTGGGCGCACCGTAAGGGGCTGCCGCGGTGGCCGTTCTGGATCCTCACCGCCAGCCTCGCTTCGATCGCCGGCTACATCAACCTCACGCACGGCACCGGGGAGTACGGCTCGGTCGCCGGGATTGCTCTGGCAGCCACTTCGGTGATCGGCCCGATCCTCGCTGAGGTTCGGCAGGTGCTGGAGAGCCGGGCGGTGGCGGATGGCCGGAGTCGGGAGCAGCGGGCGAAGGACAAGGCGGCTGCCAAGCAGAAGGCGGCCGCGGAGCGCGAGGTTACGCAGCGTCACGCTTTGGAGGATGTGCGGCGGAAGGCGAAGTGGCCGCTTGTGTTCGAGGAGTATGAGCGGGTCGTTGCTGCGCACGCCATCGGGGCGATCACTCGTGATGAGGCGTGGAAGACCGCGTGGGACAACCTGCACATGCTCCCGGTTGGCATCACCGCGGGGACTCTGGCGGCTCGCGAGGTCGCCCGGCAGGCGATCGACTCGGTGATGTCGGAGGCCGATCGGACACCGGAGAGCGTCGCAGTCGACCTGTTCCTCGCGGACGTCTTCAACCCCTCCCGGGGGGATGGCGGAACGTCCGGTGGAGCGTGCGGGAAGGGCCCGCAGGGCGGCCCGCGTGGGGGTGGTGGCGGTTCGAAGGTCGCCCTTCCCGGGCGGCCGCCAGGAGGTGAAATTTCCCTAGGGCGAAAAGGGGAGCGCACGGGTCGGCGTGTCACTTCGAAGACCCCTAAGAAGCCGCTGACGGATGCCGACCTGAAGACGGTTCGGAACCTTGCGGAGTCTCTCGGAGACGCCTCGAAACTCACCCACTCGATGGTTAAGGCCGCAGTCGGTGGAGGTACAGCCGACTACCTCGTGCGCCTCCGCCGCGCCGTTCAGGAAGAGTCCCGGTGACTGTCATGAGCACCCACATCGCCACCCCCGACCACGGAGAGGAATCCGCCATGACGACCGCCACGGAACACCCTGCGCGGCCGACGCTGAGCCTCGTCAAGAACACCCCCATCGAGGGTGCGGTCGTCGAGCACCAGGGTGAGAAGCGCCCGGTGTGGATCCACTCGCAGAAGGCTCTGCGCCACGCGCTCGATAACCGTCTGTACATCGGCTGGTCGTTCCGCGGGTACCGGGAGCTGGGCCGGCGATGGCTGGAGGCACGGCGGGATGACCACCCGCAGCTGATCCGGTCGGCGAAAGGAGCGCTGAAGGCCGCGGCGGGCGACATGAACGCGGAGGCTGTGGCGAAGGAAGTGATCGAGGAGCGTCGGGCCGAGTACCGGCTGCACAAGCGTCGGCACTGGATCAGGACGGGCGGCTGGTCGACGGCGACCATCGCGGCCACTACCGCCGCCGCTGTCACGGGCGGTTTCGGAATCGACCTGCTGATGACGTGCTGCGCGATGGCTGTGGGGGTCTACCACGGGCGTCCGGGCAATGAAGGCGAGGCGGAGGCGCTGGCGAGCGTCCTGCCGGAGGCGCCGCCGAGGGAGGCGATCGAGGGGGCCCCGTCCCCGGCGGCACTTCCTTCGGCGGTCCAGGGGGCGGAGGACTTGATCACTGCGCTGGTCAAGGCCGGCATCATCGAGAAGTCCGAGCGTGATGAGACCAGCATCATCGGTGTGATCCGCTCTGAAGGGCCAGGCTGGACCGCCACGGTCGAGCTCCCGGGTGGAGGGACCGCCGTCGAAGCGATTGCGAAGATCGGGCCCCTGGCTTCTGCCTTGAAGGTCAAGGCGGGTCAGTTGGAGCTGTCCGCAGACACCAGCGAGGACGGCCACGAAGGGCAGTTCTCGATCTGGGTCGCCAACAGCGACAATCCCTTCGGGGAGGGCAAGACCCGCTCCGAGCTGGCCGCCGCCGACGTGTGGGACTTCTGGGCTGAAGGGGTACCACTGGGGCTCGACGCCCGGCAGACGCGCCGCTGCCTGGACCTGCTGTGGTCGTCGCTGCTGGTCGGCGGCCTCAAGGGGTACGGCAAGTCCTACCTCGCTCGCCTGATCGCGGCAGCGGCGGCACTCGACCCCTACGTGCGGATCATCGTGATCGTGGGGAAGAGCGGCCCCGACTGGGCCCCGCTGAAGAAGGTTGCCCACGCCTACGTCTCCGGCGCGACCCCGGACAAGCTCCGGCAGATCCACGACGTACTGGACGAGACCATCGCCGACATGCAGCAGCGCGGTGAAGACCTGGAGCAGCTGTTTGAGACCGACCCGGCCGCCTGCCCTGAGGGCAAGCTGACCCGGGAGCTTGCCCGTCAGCCGGGGCGCGGGCTCACGTTGTTGCTGGTCGACGAACTCCAAGAGCTGCTGCTGGCCGCCGCGATGACGAAGGTGAAGGTCGGGGGAGAGGACGAGGAGGAGGGCGGCGGCCGGGGACGCAGTGGTAAGCAGGTGCTGGTCGAGAAGTTCGCTCGGTTCGTCAACGTCACCCGGGCCGTTGGCGGCATGGGGCTGTTCGTCACTCAGCGCCCGGACGCGTCCAGCGTTCCCACAGAACTGCGGGATGTCTGCGACAAGCGTGCTTCCGCGCGGGTCAAGGGCGCCAACAGTGCACGCATGGTGCTGGGGGACGAGGTGGTCGCTGCCGGCGCCGCACCGCACATGCTCCGCGAGGTCCACCGAGGCGTCTTCGTCCTCGACGAGGGCGCCGAGTCGGGCCACGTCACCCTCAAGGCTGACGCCATCGACCTGCCGGAGTTCGGGAAGATCTGCGAGCGCGGACAACGGCTGCGCATTGAGGCTGGGACGCTCAGCGGCTTCGGGGCGCGCCAGGTACGAGCGGCTGTGGCTGCTGCCCGCGCCGCGGAGCTTCGGGTGGATGCGGTGGCGGTCTTCGATCAGCTCGCGGTGCCGGAGGGGCGGGGTCTGACCGCCGAGGCGATGGTTGATGCCTTGCGTGCTTCCTATCCGGATCGCTACGCGCAGATCGAGGCCGACGAACTGCGTGATCGCTTGAAGGCGATCGGCATCACGACGGAGAGAGTCTTGACGCCTGGAGACAAGCGGTTGAGGGGCTTTACGCGCGACCAGCTCCGAGTCGCTACTTCCGCGATGTCCTGATCCTTTGCCCCTGTTAGCCCCGTCCACTAGCCGTCCACGCCGCCTTTTCGTCCCTATATAAGCCGTTATGCACCCCGGACAGGCCCCGGATAGTGGCCCTTTCGGCCGGACGCGTGGACACCTGAGACCGACTCTGTCCACCCCCTGTCCGGGGTGCATACCAGGGCATAGCGCCCATTGTCTGTCCTCTGGACGGCCCGCATAAGCCACATTTCACCCACCGAGCAAGGAGGCTTGGTTCCCCATGTCCAAGATCAACCCGCGCACCCAGATGACCGATCAGCAGTGGGAGGCCCAGAACGGTGCTCTCCATCCCGACACCGCCCACGCCCGCGGCCTCTGCTGGCACTGCTCCGGCGTCGGCGCCCTCTACACCGCATTCGGCGGCGAACACGTCGAGGTCACCTGCCCCGACCGCACGGGCGATGGCAAGGCGCGGGTGAGCGCCTGATGTCCGCGCCCACGCTGACCGCCGCCGCTCTCGACCAGGCTGCCGCGTGCATCGCACCGACCCTGACCGACGAGCGAGCGGCGTGGGCGAGCATCGCCGCCGGCTACTCCCGCGAACTCGCCACAAAGACCACGCAGCAGCTCGTCGACGAGGTGCTCCGCGCGCTGCCCCAGCACGGTACCCGGCCCGCGGTCGACGTGCGGCTCCCCGGCCGCATCTCCCGCGCCATGCCCGACTGGGCGCACCGCACCCGCGCCGACCTGTCCCACAAGCCCAGCACTCAACTCGCCGTCACCGCCGAAGTGTTGCGGCGCTGGGGATGGCAGCAGAAGCCGCACAAGCTCCGCGACTGGCGCGGCCGGCGCTGCATCTGCGGCGCGATCTGCACCACCGTCGACGGCCTCGGCATCGGCTCTGTCGACTCCGCTCACATGGCCGCTGGCTACGTCCTCGCCGAGCTGCGGGGGAGGGGCTGGCAGGCACTCGTCGGTGATTGGAACCAGCGCGTCTGTCGCTCCGCCGAGCAAGCCATCGAACTCGTCACCGCCTCCCACCACCGAGCCCTCGCCGCAGGGCACTGACCGAAGGAAACCCGTGAACATAACCACCGACCGCCGCTGCCGGAACGCCCGCCGCCTTGAGCAGCGCATCCGCGAAATCGGCGTCCACGCCGGCCGACTCGCCGCACGCCACCTTGGCGGCCGTCTACCCCCGGTGGAGATAATCCTGACCGACGGGAACGGCGTTGCCCGCCTCATCCAGGACGCCGACCTCGCCCTCGCCGGCCACACGTCCTGGCAGCGTCGAGCGGTCGGCCGCGTGATTGACCGCTGGCACGCACGGCACGCCTTCGCCGCCACAGCCCTCACAGCTAGCGGCGCCCTGGTCGCCATCAACGTCTCCCACAACAGCGACCTCCGCGAACTCGACCGCACCCTCATCCACGAACTCGGCCACACCGTCCAGCTGTCGGCGCCCGGAGCCCGCAATCAGCACATCGCCTACCTCCGCCAGCAATACGGCATCACCACCCACAACAAAGTCGATCAGCGCGAATACGAGCGACTCATCGACGTCCGCGAACAACAAGCCACGAACCTCGAAGCCCTCGCCCGCCAACTCCCCAACCACTGAAAGGAATCCCCATGCCGTTGCCTGCCTGGATGAACTCACGTCACGGAGCTGCCCGAGACGACCGCGATGTATGGAACGGCAAGCCGTTGCCCTCTCGCCGAGTCCGACACGACGAGATCCACTACCGGATCTACGACGCACTAACCGGCACGCTTCTGAGCTTCAACTCGACGAACTTGCTGGACTCGCTCGCCGCTGACGTTCTCCGAACCCAAACCGAGCACCCAGCTGCCCGACTCCACCTCGTGCAGTACGACGGTCCCGCCTACTAACCCCCCGAGGCCCGCCGGAGCCGACACGGCGAGCCCCACCCAGCACCCGACAGGAAGGAACGACATGGGATCCGCAGACCGCTGGCCAGACCTCACCGGCAAGACCTGGGCGAACAAGACCTCGACGGAGATGACTGACGACGAGGTGAACGACGCCAGGGCCACGTTCGAGGCCGTCGGCCGGACCGACTACGAGGGCGAGTGGCTCCGCCGCCACGGACTGCCCGAGAACTACGGCGACTAGACCCCCGCCGGGGCCCGGCCGAGCCGACAGGCCGGGCCCACCGCCAACCCGCCCAAGACCGAAGGGAGCCCACCATGGGCTGGACCGTCTCGCACGGCGTTAACAACACCCGCTCCGCCACCACCATCCACAACCTCGCCCGGCACCTCGCCCACGTCCTTCCAGCTGCCGAATGGCGGGCGATCGAGCATGTCTTCGGCAGGCGCTCCGGAGACCCCTTTAAGGTGCCTCCCGTCGAGGCTGGACGTATCGCCGCCACCCTGCGCGCAGCCGCCAAGCACCGCAAAATGCCGGCTGACTGGGCTGGCCTTGCCCGCGAATTCGCGGAATCCGCAGAGCGCGCTGCCAGCGCAGGACAGCCCTGGAAGTGGAGCTGACACGCACAGGCAGCACATACGCCGAAGACGCTCCTCAGGCTGAGGCGAGTCGCTAAATGGTAGGGACGGCCGGCTCGCTGCCAGGCGACCGGCCGCTAACCCACTCACAGATCAAGAGACCACCATCTGGAAACAGGAAACCCCTTCCCCTGTCCAGGCATCGACGCAACGATGACCGAGTCGTCGGCCGCGACAAACCCATCCGACCCGTCCTGACCCGAGGTGTCCCATGACGTCCTGTGTGTTCTGCGCCATCGCGGCTGGCAAGGCACCCGCCACCATCATCCGCGAATGGCCCGACGCCCTCGCATTCCGTCCCCGCAGCGGCGGGGTGAACGACGGCCACATCCTTGTCATCCCGCGCACTCACGTCGCGGACGCCATCGAGGACCCGGACGTCACCGCCGACGCCGTGCGTCGCGCCGCGCAGTACGCGGCCGAGGTCGGCGCCGACTTGAACCTCATCACCAGCGTTGGGCCGGACGCCACGCAGACGGTCTTCCACCTGCATTGGCACATCGTTCCGCGCGCCAAGGCAGACGGCCTGCCGCTCCCGTGGACCCCGCAGCAGACCGCCCGCGCCGGCCAGAAGCGAGCCGCCGCATGAGTGTTCGCCTCGTCATGGCCCGCGAACCCATCCCGGCTGGCCCGTCCGTGTTCCTTGCCGGCCCCACCCCGGACAAGAGCGCCCCCGTCCCGTCCTGGCGTCCCACCGCCACCGCCGCTCTGGCCGCCCAGTGGACCGGCGAGACGCCGCTGACCGTCCTCAGCCCGGAGTCCCGCAACGGGCAGCGCGCCGACCGCTACGAGGACCAGGTCGACTGGGAGACCGCAGCCCGAGCCGCTGCTGACGCGATCCTCTTCTGGATCCCCCGTGACATGCGAGCCCTGCCCGGCATGACGACGAATGTCGAGTTCGGATTAGACGTATCCACTGGTCGGGCGGTCCTCGGCGCTCCGCCCAACTGCGCGAATCCCGAGAGGAATCGGTACCTGATCTACGTCGCGCGGCGGCACGGAGCCCCCGTGCGCGAGTCGCTTGACGATACGGTCGCCGCAGCTTTAGAGATCGTCGCCACCACCAAGCACTGATTAGTCTGCCCCACCGCTACGCGCCCGCGGTGGGGCAGACGTGCGCGCGGTGTTTAATGCCCGAGGAAGGGGCTCATCATGGGGTACTTGTACATCGTTGTCTTCGCATGGCTCCTCTACCTTGGGCCTGCGATCTTGTTATGCAGGAAAGTGGCCGAGAAGACCACGGTGAAGATGGGCTGGGCCTTTGCCAGCGGGCTGATCGGTCTCCCCATCGCCGTGGTGGTCATCGGCGGGGTGATCGAAGCTCAAGGGGCCGCTGGGTGAGTGTCATCGCGTTCGGAGCGCGTGCTCACCTAGACGCGCATTCCCCAGGGGCGATCAGGTTGTCCGCCGCTCTCGGCGAACCTCAGGGCGTGCCGTCGCGCGGGCCATCCACCGCCCCCGCCCCAGAACAATCGAGGGGCGGCCGAGAGGCGTCAGATCCAGAGCACGGCACAGGCGCTGCAGCTCAGCCGCAGCCACGGACTCGTCGTCCGCAAGCACCGTGTACACCGTCGCCATATCGGCATTCTGCCTCCACTGCAGCGCAGTTGGCGGAGAAACACGTCGGATTCACCCCGTCGGTAGGGGCCCGGGATTGTCGGGCACTCGCTGCACAATGGCGACAGCTCACCTCATAGCCCTGGCACCGCCGCGAGGAGCCCGCCATGAACCATCCCGCCGCCGAGGACAGTTACCAGTGGCCCGCGTGCACTGTCTGCCGCCGGGACCTATGGGAGAACGAAGTCGGCCGTCAGGCATGCCGGCCGTGCCAACGACGCTCCGACGCATACCTCGAAGTGCTCGCCGGATCCCACGGTCTGTACGCCTCCCTCGCCCTGGCCCTCGCCCCCGGTCATGGTGGCGGTGACGTTCGTGTCTCCGGGGGCGGTCGGACCGCGCCGTTGCCCCTCCGCCTCGGACCGCTCAGTTTGTCCGCCCGCGGTGGCGTCGTCACCATATTGCAGACCTGGCTCGTGGACTGGCATGAGCGCCTTGGCTGGACCCATCCACGTTGGCAGGGCGGCCTTCAGCAGCAGCTCGACGAGGTGGTGCGTGCTCTCCGGAACAACCTCGAATGGGCAGCCACCGAACACCCCGCGTTCCAGGAATTCGCCGCTGAGGTCGCGGCGCTCACCAACTCCTGCCGTCAGCAGGTGTCGGGGGAGCGTCCCGAGCGGCGCATTACCATCGTATGCCCCTGCGGCGGAACCATGCGCATCACCATCTCGACGCCCGGCACCCGATGCATCACCTGCGGCACTCAGTACACCCGGGCCGAAGTCCTTGAGCTGCCGCTCGCCAGCCGCGACATGGCTGCTTAGAGCGGCACTTGCGTAGTCGGTAGTTGAATGTCACACTGCCTCCAACGAAGCACTCGTGTGCCCGTAATTCCTGAAGCCTCCGATTCGTCGGGGGCTTTTTGCGTGCTCGAACTGGAGGTGCCCGTGCGTCTCGCCGAGATCCTGCCGGGGGACCTGGTTTTTGCTCACGAGGCCGCCGCGGCAACCGGAGTCCCGCAGCAGGTGATCCGCCAGTGGGCGGCGCGCGGGAAGATCCGACGCTTCTCCGGTGAACACCGCCTCACCGGCAACGGCCACGAGTACAAGACCATGTACGCACTCCCTGAAGTGCAGGAGCGGGCCCGCTCCTACCGAGCCACGCCCCGGCGCGGTCTGCGCGTCGCCTGACTCCTCGCGGGTGGTTGAGCTTTGTGGCGGCGGCTCCTACCCGCGAGGAACGACGCCTGCCGCATGGCAGGCACGGGGCCTTGAGCGCCATCCCCCGGCGTTCGGCACCCCGGTCCGCCCGGCTGACTCACGGCCGGGCGGACCCACACTCACCCGCTGCCCGAGGGACCGCGGCCGGGCAGCGGGCCATACACAGCAAGGTGACCATGACCGTCTCAGACCCCGTCGACCGCTGGCATCACGTCGACGCGCCGTTCACGCCTCTTTCCGAGTGGCAGCCGATTCCTGGCACATGTTCCCGCTGCGGCCAGCCCGCGCGGCTCGGCGAACGGCGCTGGTGGCACCAAGGACCCGCATGCCCCTCACGCGGACGCGCCGCCGAATTCATCCCAGACCGCCCCTCGCCAAGGAGAACGGAATGTCCGCCCTCGGAGACAAGCTCCACTCCCTCGTCACCCGCTTCACCACTGTCGGAAAGCGCGACGTAGAGGAGATCGTTACCGCCATCGAGCAGCACCTCGTCCCCGTAATCCGTGGCGCCGTCCACGACGCGCTCACCACCGTCGAAGCCGACGGCCGAAGCCTACTCGACCAGCTCAAGGCCGACGAGACCAAGCTCGCCACCGCGGTCGCCGCCGAGGTCGTCAAGCTCCTCGACCACACCCAGCAGCCGCCCACCACCGGAGATACGGCGTGAGCGAAGCACCCGCTCCGGACGCTGCCCCCGGCACGGCTCAACCGACCGGACCTACTTGCAACGCCTGCGGCAGCCGAGCCGCAGTGCAGTGGCAACGGCGACTGACCGACGCTGAATTCGCGGCGCACCTGGCGCTGGAGCAGCAGCGGCGTGACGAACGTCTTCGCCTTGCTGACCCGCAGCAGCCGGCCCCCGACTTCGGACCACTGCCCACCCCCGCCGACTGCGTCACCCCCGTCTTCGGCTGCGCCACGCACGCCATCACCGCGGACGCCGCAGCCCTCGTCCACCAGAAGACGTGTACGGCCCCCGACCCGGCCAAACTGCCCGGCTGCAACTGCACACCAGAGCCCGCACCGAAGCCCACCCCCGACCCCGAGCCGACGCCACTCCCACCCGGCTGGAGCTAGGAAGGGGGGCGCGCCATGGTCGCCTCCAAAGCCCAGCAAGCCGCGACGGCGGAACGCCGGGCGAAGGCCATCCGCATGAAGATCGACGGCGCTTCGTACAGCGAGATCGCCACTGCCCTCGGCTACTCCTCCCGCAGTGCGGCCCACATGGACGTCAAACGGTCCCTGGAGAAGCATGTCGTCGAGGAGGGCCTCGCCATCGAGGCATGGCGCGAGCTTGAACTCGCTCGGCTCGACACTCTCCAGCAGGCGATCTGGGGCAAGGCGATGTCCGGCGACACCCGGGCCATCGAAGCCGCGCTGAAGATCCTCGATCGGCGCGCCAAACTCCTCGGCCTCGACAGTGCCATCAAGTTGGAGGTGCTGACGGTCGATGCCCTCGACGCCCAAATCCAGCGACTTGAGGCCGAACTCAACGCCGCCGGAATCGCCCCTGCTGACAGCGAAGTTGGAGAAACTCCGCCGCCTCCGTGACCTACAGGCCGAGGCGCAGCGCCGCGAGTCCGAACGACTCCGGAAGATCGACGTATTCGGGATGCTCGGATACACGCCGACGGCGCGCCAGCAGGAGTTTCACGACGCCGACGAGTTCGCCGTCTTGATCGGAGGAGCGGCGGGCGGGGGCAAGAGTAAGGCCCTCACAATGGAGGCCATCCGCGCGTGCGTGCTCTACCCCGGGATTCGTGTCGGCGCGTTCCGCCGCACCTACGGGGAACTCAAGGAGTCGCTGCTCGCCGAACTGGCACAGGTTGGGTACGCGGGGGCACTCGGGGCGTCATGGAACGGCACCGAGTACGAGCTCCGGTTCCCTAACGGCAGCCTGCTGATGTTCCGGTATGCCGAATCCCTGAAGGACTCGACCCGGCGGCAGGGCGGCCAGTACCAGCTGCTGCTGTTCGATGAGCTGACACTCACGCCGCCGGATGTGGTCGCCTTCCTTGAATCCCGGCTGCGGACCGGGCGCGGCGACATTCCCGTGATCGGCGTGAGGGCCGGAACGAACCCTGGCGGCCCCGGCCACGGCACCGTCAAGCAGCGCTACGTTGATGCCACCGGCTACGGCGAGCGCGTGGTGGTCGACGAACGCGGCCGGACCGTGCGGTTCATCCCGTCCAAACTCGCTGACAACCCCCACGTCAACCGGGAGTACGCCGACGACCTCAAGGCCCTACCCGAGAAACTCCGCCGGGCATTCCTCGAAGGAGACTGGGAGTCGTTCATGGGGCAGGCGCTGAGCGAATGGCGCCACGACCGACACACCATCGCCCCGATCGCCCTGCCCACGTCGTGGCGACGCTACTGCGGCATCGACTGGGGCTACACCGCCCCATGGTGCGTGCTGTGGGCCGCCGTGGACGAAGACGGCCGCGTCTGGTTCTACCGAGAGCTGTACGCCACTCAGGTCGGCGAGGCCGAACAGGCACGCCAGATCCTCGCGGCCGAAGCCGACGACGAACAGGTGGCTGCCAGGTGGGCAGACGACTCGATGTGGGCCACCCGCGGTGACGCGAAGGCCGTAGCCGATGTGTACGCCGAGAACGGGGTGCCCCTAAGCCCAGCAGGCAAGGGGCCCGGGTCGCGTTTGGCTGGGCTGCAACGCTGGCACACCTACCTCGCCGAGGCGCCCGCCTGCCCCCACCACCGCGCCCAAGGCTGGGACACCTGCCCGAAGGTTCACATTTTCACCACCTGCACCAACCTGGTGCGCACACTCCCCGTCCTCCCACACGCGACCACGGGGAACCCAGAAGACGTCGACACCAACGCCGAAGATCACGCGTATGACGCCGGACGCTACGCCTTGATCAACATCGGGGGCGGGGCACGGTTCCACTTCCCCGAGCCCCAACCGGTCTCCGACGGTCTGCTCAACCCGAACGCGAACGGCAGCCGGCCAGCGCCCCCGAGGCAGACCATCGGCGGGTTCCCGATCCTGCAAGGGGGTGACCCATGGGCGCTCTGACCTGGCTGCGCGACACGTTCCGCCGCACCCCCACCCAGGAGACGGCACCTCTCAAGGAGACCCTGGAGGCGCCGACTCCCACTCAGGTCCGCCGCGTCGGCTACGAGTACGGCCTGCCGCTGAACGTACAGAACTCCTCGTCGCTGACCTCCGCCACCAGCGAACGCCAGCAGGTTCTCTCTCAGCTCCACCAGGCGTACATGTCGTGCAACTGGGTCTCCGCGAGCGTGGACTTGATCGCTCGGACTGTGACGGCTGGCGGCATCCAGATCGTCGCCGAGGCCACCCAAGGAGGGGGCACTGCCGAGGACACTCCGGAGGTTGCCCGGCTGCGCCGCCTCATGCGGTTCTGCAATCCGCGTGAGGACATGGTCCAGTTGTTGAGGAACGTCGCGACGGACCTGATGCTCTTCGGGGACGCGTACCTGGAGGTCGTGTACCTACTGGGCGAGCCGGTGGCCCTGTACACGCTGGACGCGACCACGATGACCGTGATCGCGGACCAGCACGGCGAGGTGTCCGGCTACATCCAGGACGTCGACGGCGTCCGCACCGCGAAATTCGATGCGGACCAGGTCATCCACATCAGCCTCGACGCGCCCCGCGGCGGCCTGTACGGCGTGTCCCCGGCTCAGAAATGCTTGTTGCCCGTGACGGCGTGGTTGTTCACTATGGCGACGCTGAAGGAGTGCTTCAGGAGGGGGGACCCGCCGCGGTTGCACGTCGACTTGGGACATCTCCAGGACGCGGACGTACAGAGGTGGCGGGAGCAGTACACGGTCTACAACCTGGGACCGAAGGCGGTCGGCACGCCGGTGTTGACCACCGGCGGCGCCGCCGTCGGGGTCCTCGACCAGCGCAAGGTGACCGACTACCTGGATGCGGACCGTCAGATGCGGGACCAGATCATCTCCGCATTCGGGGTTCCGCCGGCAAAGTTGGGCATCATCGAGACCGGAAACCTCGGCGGCGGCACAGGGGAGGCACAAGACAAGTCCTTCCGAGTCAACACGATCATCCCGGTGGCGAACCTGATCCTGGAGAAGTTGAACTTCCACTTGTTGCAGCAGGGCTTCGGCATCGAGGACTTCCACCTGGAGTTCGCCGAGATCGACTTCCGAGACTCGAAGGTTGTCGAGGAGATCCGCGAGATGCGGCTCCGCGCCGGCGCCTACACCCTGAATCGCTGGCGGGCTGAGATCGGTGAGCCGCCGGTTGATGGCGGCGATGACCCGATCTTCATGGAGCGCACGTTCATCGCCGACTGGGGGAACATGCAGGACTTGGCGAAGTCGTTCATCGTCAAGAACCTGGGTGCGGCAGCCCAGCAGCCCGGTAGTGCACCGCAGGACCCGAACGACCTCGCTCCGCCCGCATCCGGTGACGGGCCAAGCGACCCGGAAGACGGGCCGGGGCTGGCAAGAGACGCCGCGCAGGGCGAGCCGCCCGAGGAGATGTGGGATGACCTCTACCGTCGCATCCTCAACGAAACCCTCGCTGGAGTCTGAGCCCCTGCGCGGGCACACCGCCGAGCTGACGGCCGACCAACTCGGCGGGTTCGAGGTCCGCTGGTACGACCACAACGGCGGTCGGCGGGTAGGCCCGTTCGACCGCATGGACGAGGTAGCCCTCTACATGGCCGAGCACGACCTAGGCGCCCCCGACGAGCTACTCGCACCGGTTGATCCCGGGAGGTGACGACCATGGGTGCTGGACATCCAACGCGGGCGCAGGACGTCGGCCCGCTGATCGCCAAGCAGATCGGCTGACCTCAGGTCTCGGCCCGCGGGGAGGTGGCTGTGCCCGATGCCACCATCCAACTTCGGTCCCTCAAGGGCATATGGCGGCCGCTCTACGCCCACCGGATCGCCCTTCACTCCACTGCGGATGCCATCGTCCTCGCCGCGTGGAGGCGTGACGTACACAGCCTCAACCTCGCGCCGGCCGTCGCCGCGTGGCAGCAACTCCTCGGCGAAGAGGCTGACCCGGCACAGCAGCACCGCCGTCGAGCCGCAGCCGCCGCGGTCCTCGGGATCCTCACCGCCTGGTCCTGGCGGCGCACCCGCGCCGCCCTCGCCCTCGCAGCGAAACGTGCCCACCGTGCCGGCTGGGCCGCCGGGCATGCCCTTGTCACCCAGGACCACGACGACGACACCCCCTACGACACCGAGCCCAGCAGCCCCCACGTCATCGGCTCACCCGACATGAGCGACGACAACGCGGACGGCACCGCCACGGCCGTGCTCACCGCAGCACTATCAGCCGCGGCCGACCGTGCCGGCAGAGCCATCGCCGACAGCACTGGCGACGACCCGGCAGGCGACGGCGAGGACACCATCGAAACGGCCCTCGAACTCGCACTCCTTGCCGACGCCGCCGTCTCCGCCGCATACGGCGCGGGCATGCTCGCCGCCTACCTCGGCGCCGGCACCAGGTCCGTCCTCTGGCTGACAGCGGGCGACGGCCGCGTATGTCCGCGCTGCTCGGACGCCGAGGCCGGCAGTCCGTACAGCCTCCTCGCCGCCCCGACACTGCCGCAGCATCCGAACTGCCGCTGCTGCCTCGCCCCCGCCTGATCTGGAGGTCTCCGTGCCCCGCAACCCAGTTGTGACGCTCGTTGACGACAACAGCAGCAGCATCGGGGGAACAACGACCGTCCCCGTGACAGCCGGGGCGGGGACCGTCGTCGTCAAGGCTGCGCCAGGGCGACTGTGCCGAGTGGTGGTGACTGCGGCGGGGACCACTGGAGCAGTGACTTTCTACGACAACGCGAGCAGCGCCACTGGCACAGTCCTCGCGGTGGTCCCTGGCAGCGCTGCGGTCGGCGCGTTGTACGAGGTACAGATGCCCGCCGCGAACGGCATCGTCGTAGCGGCTGCCGCCTCATCGGTCGCACTCACCGTCGCCTACTCGTGACCAGGATGGTGGTGGGCTGATGTACGAGATCCCCAAGAAGCGGGCCGGGCGCCGGGCAGTCACCCGCGAGGACGTCGAGGCCGAGCGGATGACGGACTGGCTGATCGACGCCATCGACAACAACCCCGAGGTACGCGCCGCGATCCTCCGCGCCGTGGCTAGCACGCCGAAGCCACGGCAGAAGCGTCCGACGACTACCCAGCCGGTGCGACGGGGGAGGGGAGGTCGTTGATGGACAAGCGGATCGCCACGATCTCGGGGACGATGCTCACGCCTGGTGTCTCCCGCAACCGGCGCCTCTACACCAAGGAACTGATCGCAAAGGCTGTCGGACGGATGCAGGAGCGTCTGGCCGACCCTAATGGGCTGCCGATCACGATGCGCTCGCACCATGAAGCCGGCGACGACAGTACCCGGATCGTCGGTGCCCTCCGCGACGTGAAGGTCGGTGAGGACGGCGCCGCCCACTACACCGCAGACCTGTACGACACCACCCACGGCCGGGACATCGCCGCCCTGATCACCGGCAAGCAGCCCGCTCTCCGCTCCGTATCGATCCACGGCTACTGGCTCGGCCCGGTCAAGCGGATCCAGCATGAAGGTGAGTCCGTCAGCAGCGGGACGGACTTGGAGATCGACTCGCTGGACTTCACCGCCACCCCGGGAGTGTTGGGTGCGTCGGTCGCCACAGCGTCGTATCTGCCCGAAGGCGAGCCCGCCGAGTCGACGGCTGGCCGGACCCCGATCCGTGAGTCCGTGGATGCCACCGTCGAAGTGTTCACCGAGGAAGCCCCGGTCGACGAGTACTCGGCGAAGCAGAAGCGGGCGATGGTCAAGTCGGGCCAGGCGATGAAGAACGCCTCGGGAGACCCGTCGTACCCCATCAAGTCCAAGGCAGACCTACGGAGAGCGATCCGGGCGGTCGGCCGCGGTGGCGCCGACCACGACAAGATCCGTGCCCACATCACCAAGCGCGCCACAGACCTCGGCCTGTCCTCGATGATCCCCGACAACTGGAACAAGGACGGCTCCATGAAGGAATCCGACACCCGCTACTCGGATGTCCGCGAGTACTACGACGGCCCGGGTGGCGCAGCCGGCTTCGCGATCGACGCGTTCAACGGACCGACGTCGATCACCATCCGGAACTGCCAGGTCGACCCGGCGGAGCTTCGAGTCATTGCCGCTGCCGCGATGGACGCCGTCGCCAACGCGCTCCAGCAGATCGACCCGGATATGGACGCGGATGTGGATGTCGATGGCGCCCCGGCCACGGACACCGGCAGCGATGCGGAAGGCGCCAGCGGAGAATCTGCTCCCGCGCAGGCGCCGACCGACGAGACTGCCTCCACGGAGCCGACTACCGAAGCCCTCACCGCCCCGCCCGACCAGGGCGCGGCCACCACCACGACAGAGGAGGAGGCCGCCATGGGCGAGCCCACCGAAACTGACCAGACCACGGCGGCCCCGGCAGCCCGGTCCCTCACCGACGCCGACATCAGCGCCCTCGGCGCACTGTTCGGTGCCGCTCTCAAGGAGAACCTCGCACCGGTCACCGCCGCCCTCGCCGAGAACGCCCCCAAGGCCAGCAAGAGCGAGAGCGAAGCCACTGAGACCACCGACGCCAAGCCCGGCAAGGAGGCGAAGGAGTCCAAGAAGCTCAAGGTCGCCAAGCTCCAGGAAACCGTCCGCGCCGAGATGGCCGAGCTCAAGGAGTCCCTCCGCGAAGAGCTCCTGCCCAAGGTTCGCGACGAACTCCGTGAGGAACTCCTCCGTGAGAACGGCCTGCCGGCTCGTAAGGGCTACCGAGTCCACGAGAACGACCAGTCCGGTCCGGACGAGACCAGCCCCGAAGACCTGTACGCACAGCGTGCCGAGCTCCTCCTCGGAGACTTCGGCCGCACACCCCAGCCCGCCCAGTAGGCAGGCAGCACCTCCTGAAGGACCCGCCGATCGGGACCTTCGCATCTCCACCCACCACCCCAGCCCTGCCCGGCACCGACCGCGTAGGGCTTTCGCATGAAACGGAGGCGCTTCCATGGCCAGCGAGCTGGAAGAAGCCATCACCACCGCAGGTGCAGTCTCAGGATTGATCCCGAAGGCGATTTCGCCGCTTCTGCTGGAGTACCAGCGCCGGTACGCTCCACTGCTCGCCGCGATCCCGAGCCGGCAGTGGAACAGCACGCAGTACTTCTTCAACCGGCGCGTCGCCCGCCCTGACTCCGGCGGTGTCGTCGACGGTGGCGCCCGCCCGATCGGCAACAGCACCTACGAGCAGGCCGTGTTCAACATCCGCCTGTTCCAGGCCGTCGGCAGCGTCACCGGGTTCGCGCAGACCGTCACCCGCGACATCGTCGGCGACCTCCGCCAGCTGGAACTCGACGGCACCGTCACCTCCATGCTGTGGACACTGGAAAACAGCTTCGTCTGGGGGCACGACGGCGCCACCGCCAACGGCCAGTACCCGATCTGCTCCGGCCTCGACTACCTCGTGTCCAACTGGACCGCCGGCACCGGCAGCAACAACTACGTCAACGCCCTCGACATCAACAACACCTTCGGGCTGCACTACCTCGACCAGCTCATCGACCTCGTCGAGACCAACGCCGCCATGCCGGTCGGCAGCAACTGGATGTTCGTCATGAGCCCGCGCATGGCCTCGGCGGTCAGCCAGTCCCTGGTCGCACAGCAGCGTTTCGCCGCTCCCACCACCCAGATCGGCGCCGGCCTCAACGTGCCGACGTACCGCGACATCCCGATCATCAAGTCGTCGTTCCTCAGCCCCCGGTCGAACACCATGGGCACCGTGACCACGGCGACGTCCACCTCCGGTGGATCGCTGGCCGCGGCCACCTACTACTACCGGGTGTCCGCGGTGGTCGCCCGCTTCGGTGAGATCTCCGCTTCGACCGAGGTCTCGCAGACCACCACCGGCTCGACCTCTACGGTCACGCTGAGCTTCAGCACGCCGACCAACCTGCCGGACAGCGCCACCCCCGTCCTGTACAAGGTCTACCGCAGCACGGCCACCGGTACCGAGTCCCTGATCGGCACCGTGGACGCCTTCGACACCACCGGCGCCGCAACCACCTCGATCACCGACACCGGCGTGAACCTCCTCACCAACTCCTCCGGCAACACCGGCCCGGCCGCATACCAGGGCACCAACTCCGGTGCCCTGCCCCGCGGCGGAGCCACCGCCCAGGAGGACGTGTACCTCATCCCACGCGACGAGAACTTCCTCGTCCGCCCGTACACGCGCGACATGCAGATCCTGCCGCTCGCACCGACGGTCACCGCGCCTGATTCCCTCCCCTTTGCCGTCTTGTGTGACACGACGCTTGCCTGCCGCGGCAGCCGTTATGTGGGCAGGCTCTCCCGGCTCTCGGCGACCCTGTAGTCCCTCCTCGCCTGAATGATTCGAGGGGCCCGTGCCCGCGTGCTCGGGCCCTTCACCACCCTGGAGGCATCCCATGGCGGACATGCCGCCCCCGCCCGGCCTGTGCGTCGTGGACCTCTTCCACGGCGACCGGGTCCCGGCCGAGACGATCGTCAAGGGCTACATGGTGTGCGCAAAGCACCTTTCCTTCCAGGAGGAGTTCTTCCGCCGCTGGGAGGCCATCCAGGACCCCAAGCAGTTGAAGAAGCAGGAGCGGAAGCTGCTGAAGTCCGTGCAGAAGACCGGAGGGAAATCCGATGTGGCTCCGTAAGACGAAGCTCCTGCCGGGTGGAGCACCCGGCGGCTACGAGTGGAACTCGGACCAGGACGTGGTCGAGGTCCCCGACGATCTCGGAGCCGAGCTGGTGGCGGTTCCCGACGCCGGGTTCGTGGAGGTCGCTCGGCCGGCGGCCGGCAGCGCCAAGCGGGACAAGCCTGCTGCCGGGGATCCGGCAGATTCGTCGTCTGAGGTGGTGGAGGCCCCCACGGCGGCGCCGAAGAAGCGCGCGGCCCGGAAGCCGGCTTCTACCGAGGTATCCGAGTAGCGCCCCGTTTCGCCCGTCCGGCTGTGCGAGAAGGGGTGAGCGGTGGTGCCTTCCGATTCCCCAACCCCGTTGGCGTCGGTCTCGAATTTCGTTGAGGGGCCGTTCGCGAACCTCACCTCGGGCTACTCGGCGCAGGCGCAGACCAACTTGATGTTGCAGGCAACGCGGGCGTGCGAGTCTGCGTGTGATCGCCGGTTGGCCCCGTTTGCTGGTGTCGTCGAGACGCAGCGTGCCGACGCGATGGACATCGAGGACGCCATGGACGCCTACGTGCCCCTCGACCCCACCAGCCAGCTGGGGTTCTCCCGGGCGCAGTCCCTCGGCTCGACGCTGCTCACCCGGCATTTTTGGGTGCGGGAGCATCCGCCCCGCTACCCAGAACTGTGGACTGGGAACATCGCCTCGATCAGCCTGTACCGGTCGTACTCCGGCCAGCAGACGGTCGCGGTGAACACGGTCCAGTACGAGACCGACACCGGGCATGTCAGGTTCCAGCTGGGGACTTTCGTGCCGCCCGGCACCACGATCCAGGTGACGTACTCGGGCGGCTACGCCACGGTGCCTGCCGACCTCGTGCAGGCGTGCCAGTACATGGCCGCGAGCATGGCGGTGAAGCAGCTGGACCCGGTCGACGGCAGATCAGGGCATGACCCGGATGCGCTGCGGGCGGATGCGCTGGAGATGCTCGCCCCGTACACGAGGCGGTGAGCCATGGCTCGGATTGCGGCAAGCAAGGTTCGGCTCCGCCATCCCCGGCACGGCGCCAGGGCTCGTGGGCGCACGGGCACTCGCATCGGACTGCGCCACCATAAGCGCCGGCTGCGTGCAGTGCACTACGTGCGGCACCGTCCTAGGACCGGCCGGGTCCGGCATTCCCGCATGCGCCACCCGCGAGCGCGCTGGAACCCGGGGAGCAGGAGGAGGCGACGGTGAGCACCGCTGATGCAGTCGACCGGGAGGTCGCCTGGCTGACGACTGCCGGTGATGGCCTTCCGTCGCTGCTGACCGGCGCCGGCGGTCCGTGGGGCAGTATCCAGGCGTACCAGCCGCGCACCCCGGGGCGCCGCAACACATACGTGATCGTGCTGCGCCGACAGATCCACGAGAAGCGGTTCGCGAACGTCCGCAGGATGCCGACCTACGAGTTCGTCCTCAAACTGATCTGGCCGTTGACCAGTGGCCAAGGACGCGCAGAGGACGATCAGCGGGCATTCGACTCGGCCGTAGACAAGCTGCTGACCCGGATCGGCGGCTTCCCTGGCGACAAGAGCCACGGAGGCAGGTTCTTGTCGGTCGCCGAGGACCCTGCCTACGTCACTGTGCGGTTCACCGATCCCGAGCAGACGATGCCGCCGGAGGCGGAGTTCCACGCCGAGATCACTTACTTCGCGGACGACGCCGAAATCACCGGCTGACCAACCCACCTTCTGGCCCCTGCCTCCGCGGGGGCCTTCCGTATGCCCCGGAGGCCCCTGTGCGACAGCGCAGCCTGCACGAAGCACCCGTCGACGTACCGGCGATCCCTGCGACTGTCGAGCCTGGCGGGGTCGTCGACTGGCCCGACCCCATCAGCGGCTTCGAGCCCGTCACCGACGAGCCTCCGGACACCAAGACGGAAGCCCCCGCCAAGACCACCCGCAGCAAGAAGTCCGCGCCGGCTGAGGCGCCCACCGGTGAGGAGCCGAAGCTGTGACTGCGATTTCAAGGCTTGCGACGCTCGGCCTCTCCAAGGAGGTCACGCCGGGCACCTGGCTGGCACCGACGGTCGGTATCCCTTTCCTCAAAGGGGATTTTGAGGACATGTTCACCGAACTCAAGGACGAGTCGATCCGGGGCAACGACACCGTTCTGCAGGGCATGTACCAGGGCGTGGTGCACGCCGAGTGGAACCTCGACGTCATGGCGTACCCGGACTTGGCCGGGCATTTCCTGGCTGGTGTGATCGGCCCGGACGTGGTGACGGCGGGCGTGTCCACGACTCTGTCCTCATCCACGGTCATCGGTGCCACGTCCATCTCGACGGCAGCCACGATCCCCGTCGGGTCGATCATCGCGATCGACACTGGCACCAAGCTGGAGTACGCGACGACGGGTGCGCCGACCGGCTCGGGCCCGTACACGATACCGATCACGGTGCCGGCGACGGGCTTGACCCAGGCGCACAACTCGGCTGTGACCGTCGTCAGCCAGACGACGCACACGTTCAAGCAGTCCGCCAGCCCGCTGCCGACGTACTCGCTCACGCTGTACGACACGACACAGACCGTGTCGTGCTCGTACTGCCGCCTGTCGGACCTCGGCGTCAAGATCGACCCCAAGGGCGCGGTGTCCCTGACGCTCAAGTACGTGTCATTCCCGTCGGCGGTGCAGACCTTGCAGACGGAGACGTTCTCGACCTACGACCCACTGCTCGGCTGGTCATGGACGATGAACAACGCCGGTGGGTCGAGCACGCGCGGTCTCACCTACGACATGACGGTCAAGCGAGCCACCGAAGCCATCGCGAGCAGCGACGGCACCCAGTCGCCCCGCGAGGTATTCGCCGGCCCCATCGAGGTCGACGGCACGTACAAGTGCATTTTCGAGAACCAGCTCGACATGAACCTGTACCTGAACTACACGCAGACCGCCACGACGGCGACGCTCGCGCAGCCGGTTCCCCGCGGCGGCCAGTCTCTTGCTCTGACCATGTCCAAGAGCGGCTACTACAAGGGCAAGCGCGACCTCGGATCGGCCTACGTACAGGCCGACTTCTCGATCAGCGGCATCTACAACACCTCCGACGGCGGCGCCGTCAGCGCGGTCCTGAAGAACTTCACTTCGGCCGCGTACTGACAAACTCCCCGGTCGTGTCCGCCTTGGAGGGCGTGCGGCACGACCGGGGTCCACACCCTCCAACGCCCTCAATGCAAGGAGATCCACCGTGTCGGGCTACACCAACCGCGTCATCTTGCTCCAGTTCCCCGAACTCGGCGACAAGGTCAGTGTCCTGTTGCGCAATCCCCGGCTGCTTCCCCCGGCCGAGCTCACGCCGGAGGACGTCCCGGTCGACGCCAATGGCCAGCCGCTCGATCCGCAGGCTGCCAACGTCGCCATGTACAAGGTGATGGCGAACCTCATCGCGGCATGGCACGTGTACGACGCCACCGCAACCGCAGACACCGTACACATCGACCTCGACGCCGACGACCTCGACGCCCAACTCCAGGCCCTGGAAGGCGCCGACCAGGTCCGACTGGTCGACATCACCGCAGAGAACGTCGCTCGGCTGCCCATGGCGATCATCAACCGAATCGGCGAGGAGATCGGCCGCGTCGCGGACCCTACCTAGGCCCCGGCAGCGAGTATTACGAGGACGTCCTGCTGCCGGTGGAGAGCATCCTCGACGGCACATGGGGGAGCGGGAACCCGCCCGCCGAGTGGGCCGACTTCATCCTGATGCACCGAATGCGCTGGACCTGGGACGAGCTGCAGGCAACCCCCGTCTACGTGCGGCGGTACGTGCTGGACTTCCTTGGGCTGATTGCCGAGCAGGAGCAGGAGCAGAACGACAGGGCTCAGCGTGAGGCCAACCGTGCCCAGCGGATGGGGTGATGCTGGATGACGGAGCTTCGGCCGGGCATGTTCGCCCGCCTCCTCACGGAGATCGACCGCGACGCGCAGGTGAAGGCGCGCACTGTGGTGTCCCGTCTTGCTGATGCGGTGGAGCGGCAGGCGAAGATCAACGCCAGCAACGGGGCTCACGCCTACGGCACGCGAACCCCGGCACGCCCTGGCACGGGGCCGGCCGTCATCTCCGGGACGCTACGCCGAGCGCTCACGCATACCGCCGTGGCGTACACCGGTGGTGGCTGGGAGTCCAAGGTCGGCACCGCGCCGGGCCTCGCCCCGCCTTACGGCAAGTCGCGCACGCCGGCCAACAAGTACGGCATGTACCTGGAGCGCGGGATGCTCCGCAACGGAGCGGCCTACCCGTTCCTGCTGCCAGCGTTTCGATTCGGGGTCACTGTGGTGGCGCCGCAGCTGTACCAGGCCGTGTTCCGCCCTGGCTGGCCCCGCGTCTGACGCCTACCCGAGTGCTGACCGAGAGGTGGTGACCTGGTGCCGGATGTCGCCGATCTTTTCGTGATCTTGCGGGCGGAGACGGCGCCGTTCACTGCCGGCATGCGGACAGCTGCGGCGGAGGGCGAGTCGTTCACGGCCAAGATGGGCGGTGTCGGCGGGGCAATGACGAAGCTCGGCGCCGCGACTACGGTCGCCGGGATCGGCATCGCCGCCGTCAGCGTGCGGATGGCCGGGGACTTCCAAGCGAGTATGCAGAAGCTCGTCACGACGGCGGGCGAATCGCAATCGAACCTCAAGCGGGTCTCGAACGGGATCCTGGACATTGCTGTACAGACCGGCACGAGCACGAAATCCCTTGCCGACGGCATGTACATGGTGGAGAGCGCTGGATTCCACGGCGCCCAGGGCCTGACGGTCCTGAAGGCGGCGGCGGAGGGTGCTCGGGCCGAGCAGGCGCCCCTGCCCGAGGTCACCAACGCCGTCACCTCGGCGCTTAACAGCTACCACCTGCCGGCCTCGGCTGCCGTGCAGATCACCAACCAGATGGTGGCGGCCGTCGGACACGGAAAGATGACGTTCGGCGAGTTCGCGGGCTCACTGTCTACCGTGCTGCCGATCGCCTCATCCGCGCACCTATCTTTCGCTCAAGTCGGCGGCGCCATCGCGACCCTTACGAACCACGGCACCTCGGCTCGGGAAGCCACCCAAGAACTGGCCTTCTCGATCCGCGCGTTGCAGGCTCCGAACAACGTCGCTGTCCAGGAGATGCAGCGCCTCGGCCTGTCCAGCGTCGACGTGTCCACGCACCTGGGGCAGCGCGGACTCACCGGCACGATTGACCTGCTGCAGCAGGCCGTTCTCCAGCACATGGGGTCGGCCGGGACGGTTTTGTTGAACGCCTTCAACACGAGCCGACAGGCTGCGCAGGACGCCAACACCATGATCTCGAAGATGCCGGCTTCCCTTCAGAAGTTGGCGCAGTCCTACGCCCAGGGCGGCATCAGCGTTGCCGACTGGAGGCAGAAGATCAAGGCGTTGCCGGTAGACCAGGCCAACCTGTTGACGCAATTCGCGACGCTCACGAATAGATCCAAGGGCTTCAACTCTCAGCTCAAATCCGGTGGACCTGCAGCGCAGACGTTCAATGACGCGATGAAGCGCATGATGGGTGGCGCCACCGGCCTGAACACCGCCCTCATGCTCGGCGGCGAAAGTATGTCGCAGTTCCGGAGCAACGTCGCCGCAGTCGGGGCCGCCGGCCAGCACGCAGGCAAGGACATCCACGGCTGGGCGGAGACCCAGGCCACGTTCAACTTCCAGATCAGCCAGCTTAAGGAACGCGTGCAGGTCGCGGCCATCACGATCGGCACGAAGCTCATCCCGGTCGTGAGCGCGGTGATCGGCTTCTTCACTAAATACCAGGGCGTCACCATGGCCCTGGCCGTGGTGATCGGCGGGGTCCTGACCGCGGCCGTCATCCGGTTCGCGACGTCGGCTGTGACCGGCGCCGTGAAGGGCGTGAGCGACATCGCGAGCGGGATGCGCGCTGCGGGCACGGCGATCCGAGCCTTCGCCACGTCAGAGAGGGTGGCTGCCGCAGCGTCCAAGGTCATGGCCGCTGCTCAGTGGCTGCTGAATGCCGCAATGGACGCCAATCCGATCGGACTGATCATCGTCGCGATAGCGGCTTTGGTTGCCGGGCTCATCTACGCCTACAACCACTCCGCGCGGTTCCGCGCGATCGTGCAGGCCGCCTTCGAGGGCGTGAAGGTCGCCGCGGTCGCCGTTTGGCACGCTCTGCAGGCCGCGTGGAACGGCCTGGTGGCCGGGGTGAAGTGGCTGTGGAATGCGATCAAGGGTGCTTGGGATGCGATCTCGTCGGTGACCTCCACGGTGTGGAATGCCATCGTCGGGTTTTTCAAGAAGTGGTGGCCGCTGCTGCTGGCGATCTTCGCGCCGCCGATCGCTCTGGTCATCTCCATCTGGAACCACTGCCACAACACCATCATCAACGTCGCCAAGACCGTCTGGAACGCCATCACGTCTTTCCTGTCGTCCATCTGGAACGGCATCAAGGACGCCGCGGCGTTCCTGTGGCTGGGCATTCGGATCACGATCATCAATCCGATCAAGCAGGTGTGGACGACTCTCGTCAACATCTGGAACATGGTGTCCGACTGGCTGTACAGCCAATGGCTCTCGATCAAGCGCACCGCGGCGCTCATCTGGCTCGGCATCCAGATGTCCATCATCAACCCGATCAGGTCGGCTTGGCACTCGGTGACCAGCCTCATCGGCAACATCGCCAGCTCGATCTGGAACGGCCTAGTCTCGGCCTGGAACTCCGTCAAGCACGTCGGCTCGTGGTTCCTCGGCATCGGCTCCGACATCGTCAACGGAATCATCAACGGCGTCGAAAACGCCGCCGGGTATCTCTACAACTCGCTCAAAAACCTTGCCAGCAACGCCCTGAACGCCGCGAAGAACTTCCTCGGGATCTCCAGCCCCTCGAAGGAATTCGCCGACCAGATAGGCCAGTGGATTCCACACGGCATCGCGGTCGGCATCACTCGGCATGCTCACGTCGCGACCGACGCCGCCGACGCACTGGCTCAGCGCACCCTCGGTACCGCGAAGACAGCCCTGGCGCCATCGACGGCCAGCGGCGCACTGGTTGCCGGCGGCGGCGCAGCGCCCGGCGGCCAGACGGTCACCGTCAACATCACCATCCAAGGCTCCGTGCTCTCGGAGCGGGACCTCCGGGACGTCGTCCAGACCCAGATGCTGCGCCTCGGTATGCGCTCCTCCACCAGCTACACCCCGTACAAGAGGTGAGGAGGTAGCCCGGTGGCGTTTAACCCGAACTGGCCTCTGATCTCAGAAGATTGGGCCCCGTACTGGAACTGCGCCGGCGGCGACAGCCCGCTCGACCGGTATGTAGAGGTCACCCCCCGTACCCGGGGCCGCACGAGCATCCAGCGCGGTCGGCAGTACGAACTCGACCAGGTCCGTTCGGGCGAGTATCAGGCGACGCTCGCGGACACCGATGGCGCCCTCGACCCGCTCAACACCTCCGGGCCCTGGTACGGGCACATCATGGCCTACCAGCCGTACCGCAAACGCGCCCAGTGGCCGCCCACGCAGAACCTGCTGACCCAGGTGCAAGCGACCGGGGGAGACCTCGGCGGATACGGCACCGGCACGCTGGACCAATCCGGCGCCGGGCCGGACATCTTCAGCAGCACCGACGCCAGCGGCGGCCAGATCGCCGCTGACAGCACCGCGTGGCAGGGTGCGCGAGTCATGCAGTTCGCCGTCCCCTCCGGATCCACTGCGCCCACCCGCATCTGCCACACGCCGCAGTACGGGGCGCTGCCGGGCCAGACGTACACGATGCAGATCCGCGTCCGCAACGTCACATCGTCCACCTCGCTGCAGGTGAAGCCGCACGTCGGCTGGTACTCGGCATCCGGCGGCAGCCCGACCTCCTTCGCCTACGGCACGACCGTCACCCTTACCGGTTCGCCGACAGCAGCGTGGACGCAGCTCACCGTCACCGCGACCGCGCCCACCACCGCAGCCGGCATGAACGTCGGTTTCTCCCTCGCAGCGACGGCAGCTGCCACGTGCAATGCGCAGGCGGACGGGTGGCAGGTGGAGAAGGGTTCCACTGCCACTGCATGGACGGCGCCCGGGGTCTGGTACCCGCTGTACGCCGGCTTCGTGGAGCGCTGGCCCTCCCGCTGGAACTTCAACGGCACCTACGGCACTGTCGAACCTGTCGCTGTCGACGCGATATCTCTGCTCTCGCAGGTGCAGCTGTCCGACCCGCTCACCCAGGAGA
Organism: Streptomyces sp. S186; assembly: GCF_051603415.1. Classification (NCBI taxonomy): domain Bacteria; kingdom Bacillati; phylum Actinomycetota; class Actinomycetes; order Kitasatosporales; family Streptomycetaceae; genus Streptomyces; species Streptomyces sp. S186. The sequence goes on from NZ_CP193932.1 coordinate 7,487,758, forward strand.
TCAACTCCCACAATCCGCGGTTCCTGTACAAGCTCGACGACCCGCAGGGCAGCAACTCGTTCGCGGACGCTTCGGGGAACTTCCCGGCTGCGCCGATCGGTGTCTCGAAGGCAGGGCCGGGCTCCCTGACGTCCGGCAACCAGATCACATCCGCAACCAGCGGTGGCACCTATACGGGAAGCACCGGCACGGTCGTTACCGTCAACAATCCCGATCCGGGAACCCTGTTCATCGACCCAGCGTCGTTCATCGCTCTCACCGCCGCAGGAATCAGGGGCCCGGCGAACCCATCGGGCGAGTGGACGCGCATGATCGCCTTCCGATACACCGGGCCCACCCCCAGCTCAAAGACGGTGTTCTGGAGCTCATTCGACAAGAACGCGGGAAACGGGTCGAGTATCTACTGGCAGATCAACTCCAGCGGCTTCTTTCAGGTCCTGTTGAGCGGTCCCACCGCGGGATCCCTCACGAATTTCCAGCCGACGAACACCAACTACGTCGACGGGAACTGGCATCTCGCGATCCTCAGCTACAGCCACAGCACAGCCCGCCTGACCCTGTCCGTGGACGGCGTGAACGTCACCTACACTTCCGTCAACCCAGCCATCGAAGCCTCGGGCCTGGTCTCCGACTCCGTCGGCGGGTGGATCGACCCCACCACGGGCAATGGATCCGCCTTCCAGTACAAGGGCGACCTGAGCTTCGTCGCCGAGTTCCCCTCCGCGCTGTCGACGACCGACTGCACCAACCTGTACAACGCGTGGAAGTCCGCCTGCTCCGGCGAGTCCAGTGACGCCCGATACAGCCGCATCCTCCGCTACGCCGGATACCTCGGCGTCTATTCGATACAGGCCGGGCTCACCACGAGCATGGGGCCGATGGCTACCGGTGGTCAGGATGCTCTGAGCGCGTTGCAGGCGGTCGTGGACACCGAGAACGGCGAGCACTTCATCGACCGTATGGGAACGGTGACCTTTCGCTCCCGCAGCGCCCGATACAACTCTCTGACTCCGGTGTATACCTTCGGGGAGAACACCGCGGCCGGCGAGTGGCCGTATGAGGACTGCCAACTGGACTATGACTCGACGCACCTGTCCAACCAGGTGACGGTCACGCAGTCGGGGCCAAACCAGCTCTTCCGCGCCCAAGACCAGACCAGCATCACCAACTACTTCCCGCGGACCTTGTCGCGCTCGATCAACGCATCCTCCGCGCTCGAATGCCAGGATGCCGCGAACTACCTGCTGAGCAGGTACAAGAATCCGGCAGTACGCGTCTCGTCTCTTAAGCTCCACCCAAGCGCAAACCCGGCTCTCTGGCCTGTGTGTTTGTCCCTGGAACTTGGCATGCGGGTACGGGTGATGCGCCGGCCGCCCGCCCCGGCTGCGCCTATCCAGGTCGACTGCTTCATCGAGCAGATCCAGGTGGAGATGGACGACCACGGGGAAGCCGTGTGGAACTTGCAATGCAGCCCCGTGGACTTGACGCCATATGCAGGGTTCGCCAGTTGGCACACCACGCTGGCGTCCACGGTCGCGTCCGGTGTCACCGCGATCACCGTCAACGCGTCAGCGGACACCACCAATCCGCTTGCCACGCAACTCGCTGCGGGCCAGCAAATCGTTCTCGGCCAGAACACCGCGAATCAGGAATCGGTCACCGTGGCCTCCGTTGGCGCCACCTCCCCGGGCTGGACAAGCGCCGTTATCAACCTCACCGCGGCAACCACCAAATCCCATGCGGCAGGCGACGGCATCAACGAACCGCTCCCCACGGGGATCACCGACCCCACGACGTGGGACGCCGTGACCAAATTCGACAACTGTGCATTCGCATACTGAGCGGAGGTGAGCCGTGGCACGCACTGTGCCGACCTCGGCAACCGTCGTCCCTGGTCAATTCATCACCGGCGCCTTGTGGAATGCCCAAGTCAAGGGCACCACTGACTACCTGACCGGCCCACCCGTGTGCAGCGTCTATGCGACGTCAGTGCAGTCGATGCCCGGGAGCAATGCTATGACGCCCCTAAATTTCGACACCACGGTCCTCGACAGCGATGGCGGCCACTCCAACGTAACCAACCCGAGCCGATACACGGCCACCGTGCCCGGCACATACCTCGTCATCGGCGCCGTGGCCTGGGTCAGCAATACGACCGGCGACCGCCGCATCCAGATCGCCCTCAACGGATCCGGTGTCATCGGATCCGCCGCATCATTCGACCCCATGAACCCGGTGATTTGCGCACACCAGACGCAGGCGCTGGTGACCATGAACGGTACGACGGACTACGTCGAGGTCATGGTCGCACAGGCCAGCGGTACATCCCTGTCCACCAGCACAGGCGGCGCGTTCAGCCCCAGCATGCGCGTCATTTGGATCAGCCGCTAACCCAATCCGGAGGGTTCATGTCCAGCCTTAATACCGTCACCGAGTACCAATTCAATTTTTCCGTCAACGGCCCGCAAGGCGAGAGTGACGGCGGATTCATCCTTACCTCACTCGCTGGGGTTACAGACACGATCGCCCTCGGTCAACGGCCGGGGCTTCTTCATGACCCGAACGGAGCCCAGACGATGGCGGACCCTGAGTCGCCGGTCGTTGCTGCCCACGCACAGACCGAATCGCACCGGTACACGATGCATTTCCCCGACCATGCTCCACGCGCCCACGACCCGCACTACGCGGCTTTCGAGGCGTACCGCCGGCATCACCGCGAGGGCGCTGTCTGCTTCGTTGGCGAGCGTGTCGGCACCAGGCACTGCGCTGGAAGCCTCGAACTACACCACGCGGTGCTTGAGTTCGCCACGGCCAATGCGGCGGATCCCCGGGCGCTCCATCGCGACTTCCCGGAGATCTCCGAAACGGCGACGGTCGAGGAGGTAGCCACCTGGCTGGAGTCCAGCCCCGGGGAGTTCCGGTGGCTGTGCTCCTTCCACCATCGAGGTCACGGCGGAGCCCATACAGCATCGCATGCGGATTGGACGGCGCAGCTGTATGTCCCGGGCCTGATTTCCTAGGAAGGGGATCTCATGGGCATCTACGGCCAGGACTGGTCCAGCTACCAGCCCTCGACCCCCGACACGAGCGGGCTCTCCTTCGTCTTCGTCAAGGTGACCGAGGGGCTCAGCTACGTGAACCCGAAGTGGGTGGCGCAGCGCGACCACGCCAAGGCGGCAGGGCTTGTCTGGGGCGGATACGCGTACCCCCACATGGGCAACTCAGTGAAAGCCGAGGCCGATTTCTTTCTCAGCCGGGTCAACTGGGCGCCCGGCGACCTCGTGGTTCTCGACTGGGAGGGATACGACGCGGCCAACGCCGGTGTGTCCCGAGGCACGCAGGCCGCGTACAAGGACGCGTGGCTGAAGTACGTGAAGAGCAAGCTGCCGAACAACCGGGTCGGCATGTACTGCAACACCGACTACTGGCGGAACGTCGACACGACCTCCTTCTACGGCGACTTCCTGTGGATCGCCACCGCCGGGCGCGCCGCCGGGGATCCCGGCATCCAAGCCAAGTGGCTGTTTCACCAGTACTCGGACAGCCCGGTCGACAAGGACTACTGCCATTTCTCTTCGCTCGCGGACCTCAAGGCGTGGGCGCTAATCCAGGAGGCTGATATGCCCCTCACTCCCGCGGACGCCGCGACCATTTGGGGTTACACCCACGGCGACACACCGGATGTGCACCAGACCCTCGCGGACGCCGCAGCCCAGTCCGCTGCCGCAGCAGCCGGCGTGAAGTCACTGAGCGACAAGGTGACGGCGCTGTCCGCGGCCGTGACCAAGCTCCAGCAGGCCGGCGGCATGACGGACGCGCAGGTCGCCGCGATCGTGAAGGCGGTCGTGCCGCAGCTTCTGACGGCGATGGGCCACGCTCTGGACGGGACGAAGCCGTGACCGGGCGCGCCCCGATCGAGGCGAAGGTTCGGTCGGCTACCGCCGCCTCGTTCGTTGCCTCCCTGCTGATCGCCGTCCTCAACACGGTCGCCGCGGACAACAGGCTGTTGGCTCCGCTGCCGTCCTGGCTCCAGGACATCGTCATTGCCCTGGCCCCCACCGCTCTGACGTTCGCAGCGGGGTGGCAGGCCCCGCACACCGCTCGGGCCGGCGAGCCCCCGGCGGCGCCGCCTGCCGCCGAATAGCACCTGCACGACAGGAGGCCCCCGTGCCCGATGAGCTGTCCGTGGGCGAACTCGGGCGCGCGGTCTCGGCGCTGCGCCAGGAGATCCAGGCGATGGGGCAGGGCATCAACTCCCGCCTCGACAAGGTCGTCTCGACAGAGGTGTATACCCTCCAGCAGGCGTACACCGATCAGCGTTTGACGGGCCTTAGTAACGATCTTCAGAAGGCGATCGATGCCCGCGAGGCGTTGGAGCGGCAGTTTGAGCAGTATCAGATGGACGAGCGGGATCGGCGTGAACGGGAGCGGCAGCATCGCCTCTACCAAATGATCGTCCCCGTGCTGATGGGTCTCCTGGCGGCAGCGATTGCGATATGGGCGGTGGTGGCGAAATGAGCACGCCACGCAGAGCTCGACAACGGGTGTTCCCCCGAGCCGAGCTGCTCGGCGCCGTGACCATCGTGCTCGTCCTGACTTTTCTCAGCTGGCTCGCTGTACGAGTCGTCGCCCTGCACGGCGAGCTGGAGACGGCAAACTCGGCCCGCGACGCCCTCGCGCGGCAGGTGCAGGGCCTTGGACATAGGCCCGTGGCGGGTCCGCCTGGCAGCCGCGGTCAGCCGGGGCAAAGCATCGTCGGCCCGCGAGGCCCGCAGGGTCCGCCGGGACCAGCAGGTAGTCCGGGGCCGTCGGGGGCTCCGGGCAGGGACGGCAAGGACGGTCCAGCGGGCTCGGCGGGTTCGCCCGGTCCTGTCGGCCCGTCGGGAGCCGTAGGAGCCAAGGGCGGCGCGGGTTCGCCGGGCTCACCTGGACCGGTCGGGCCTACTGGTCCCGCTGGACCTGCCGGCCCTCAGGGCGGCAAGGGCGACACCGGACCTGCCGGCCCGCCTCCGGCGGGCTGGACCTGGACGGACAGCAGCGGCACCACGTACACGTGCACGCCGGACAGCTCCGGGTCGACGCACTACACCTGCACCGTCAGCAAGGCGTCCTCGCCGACACCGACACCCAGTAAGCCACTCATCATCAGATGAAAGGAGAAGTCGTGAGCCACCCCCACCCACAGGTTCCGCATCCGCTGGAGTCCGTGAACGACCGACTCGGCGACCGCATCAGCAGCGTGTTCGGCAGCATGACGACGTTCTGGGTGCTGGTGGGCTGGCAGCTCGGCTGGATGATCCTCGCCGAGGCCGGCGTGTGGTGGTTCGGCAGCGACCGCTACCCGTTCGCCTTCCTGCTCTTCCTCTCCAACCTGATCCAGTTGTGGGCGCTGCCCGTTCTCGGCAACACACAGAACCGCGCCGATGCGAAACGCACCCTCAAGGCGGACGCAGATCATCAGGCCCTTACCTACATCGCCAACCGCCTCGACGAGGTCGCGGCCCACGTCGACGCCCTTCAAGGGCCAGGACCTGAGGGGCTCACAGGCCGGGAACCTCAGCGCTGACCCTCCCCACTGCAACGGAGCGCCCCGCCTCTTCGGAGGCGGGGCGCTCTTTGGCGTCCAGGTAGGGCTGATGCTCACCGCCCGCCGCTGATGGAGACGCTTGGCTGTCAGCGGTGCGCCCGGCCTACGATTGCGCGCAATCCGACGGGGCAGGGTTGACGCTGGCAATCCGTCGCAATCCTCGTGCGCCCACCCGAGCAGGCCACCATGCTGAATCTCAAGCTGATCTCGCGAAAGGCCACTGTCATGACACTGAGGTTTCTCGGTACCACCTCCGACGACGGGGACTGCCCCACCCTTTACGAGGTCGAGGAGACCGGCGACATCGTCGTCCAGGGCGACCGCCTCACCGATCCCGAGCACCTCGCCCAACTCCGTGACGTCAAGGACTCCGAAACGTTCGTCGTGATCCCTCGCGAACTCCTCATCCGTTTCGCCCCGAAGGAGTGACGTGCCAGACCTGATCCCGTTCTCGGAAGTGGCCCACCTTTTCCAGGACTTCGAGCACACGGCTTGGCGGCTTGAGACCCGCCGTGGCTATGCCTCGGACCGCAATGGGCCCAAGTGGCAGCGGTTCCTGCGCGGCGACGACATCGCCAACGAGCCCGACAACGAATGGCGGGCGAACGTGCGCGCCCAGACCGCGGCCGGCAAGCGCTTCGAGCGGGTGCGGCTGGTCGACCAGCCGCCTACCGAGGGGCAACGGTTCCTCCTGGCCAGCGGTCTTGGCAATGTGGCAGCTGGCGAAGATATCCGGAACTTGTACCGGTCAGAGGCCCAGTGTCTCGGCATCGTCGACAGCGACTTCTGGCTGTTCGACTCGCGCGTGGTGGCCGAGTTCGAGTTCGACGACCACGACGTGACGCTGGGGGTGCGGGTGCACGAGGACGCCGAGACCGTAGTGCGCGCCTGCCAGGTACGCGACGCCGCCTGGCACCACGCGGTACCTACCAGGGACTTTCAGGCCCGGGTACTTTCCGACGTATGAGTACCGACTTTCAGACTGCCCGGGTAGCCCTTGGTGCGCGGCTGCGCGAGTTGCGCGCCGAGGCAGGGCTCAACGGCAAGGACCTGGCCGAGCGTCTCGGCTGGCAGCGGTCGAAGGTCTCCCGGCTGGAGAACGGCAAGCAGACGCCGTCCCGTGAGGACTTGGCGGCCTGGTCCAAGGCCGTAGGCGAGCCCAACGCGGCGGAGGAGCTGCAGGGACGGCTGCAGGGGCTGGAGACGCAGTACCGGACGTGGCGCCGGCAGTTGGCCAATGGACACCGGTCCCGCCAGGAGCTGGCCGTGGTGGAGACGGCGCGGACGCGGCTGATCCGCGGGGTGGAGGTGGCCCGTATTCCGGGTCTGTTCCAGACGGCGGACTACGCACGGTGCCTGTTCATCGCGAACGCTGAGTTCCGTCGGACGCCGCGTGATACCGATGAGGCTGTCCGGGCGCGCATACAGCGGCAGGAAGCTCTCTACGTGGCAGGGCGGTCCTTCCGCTTCCTGCTGTGGGAAGCCGCGCTGTACGCCCAGGTGTGCCCTCGGGAAGTGATGGCCGCACAACTGGATCGGCTCTGTGGCCTCATCGGCGTTGGCACGGTCGAACTCGGCATCATCCCGTTCACTGCCTCACTGCAGCGCACGCCGGCTCACGGGTTCTGGATCTACGACGATCGGCTTGTGACAGTCGAGACGATCAACGCGGAGCTGTGGCTCGACGATCGGGAGAACATCGACCTGTACTCGCGGGCGTGGGACTGGCTCAACGAATCCGCGGTGTATGGGCACCAGGCTCACCGGCATATCGCGCGTGCTCGGGCCGGGCTGGCTCTCCCGTAGGCAATCGGCAGCAACATCAGCACCGGCCCGCGCAATCTCGCGCAATCGGCGCGCGCCCCTGCAACGGCGGGCCCTAACTTCCTGCTCATGACCGCTGGGAGCGCAACCAGAGCCCGCCGGGTGAGGCCGCCGTGGCTGCCGCTGGAGAACGTCGTCGATGCCGTCGCCGCCGGCCGGTGGTGGGACGCCGTCGCCATCGACGGGGAACTCGGAATACGGACCGTCGCGCACTACCGGGCAACCGGACGTACAGGCCCGATCATCTGCGACCCCCAAGGTCCTGCCCCGCGCGTGTACTTCCTCGTCCCCCTCGGCACCGCCGACCGGTGGCACGAAGAAGACAGCTTCGGCCTCGGCCAATGCTGCTACGTCGTCCTCAACGGCGACACAGGCGCCGATGCCCTCGGCATCCACTGGCTCAGCCCACCCCGATGCCAGCCGCCCGAACCTCTCGTACAGCCGCGGATGCTGCGCACCGCCCTCACGGAAGCACGAGCAACCTCGTGACTCACCCCGGAACCGCTTGGCTGCTGTCCTTCGCCCGGAACCCCACCGACGTGCAATGCGCCTGGAACGACGAGGAGTTCGCCCCGATCCCATCGACCGGCTGGACCGTCGTCGAGGCGTCTTGCCTGCGCTCCCTGGACGCGATGCGCCCGCTGGCACGGTGCGGACACCTCGGGCCGGTCCTCGTCGACCCAGCAGCCGACATCGCCTGGTGGCTCGTCGCCGACGGCGCCGAGCACCACCTCGCCGACCTGCCGCTGCTGACCGTCCACCCGCGAGGCTGGGCGCTGCGCTGCCCGCCCGCGCACCTGTACTTCAACGGCCGCGGCTGGCTGGAGAAACCCGACGGCACCGGCACACTCACCGACCCGATCAAACTGGGTGCCGCATTCGGCCCCGGCAGACGACTCCCCGCGGAGGCCGCCCGATGACCGATCGGCTACCCGTTCCTCGCCTTCCAGAACCTCCATCCGCCCCGGCAGCTATGCCTCCGGCAGAAGGGTTTCCCTGCGGCGGCGCTCGTATCGCCGGAGGTAGTCTTCGAATACCGGCACGATCGTGACACTGCGGCCGACAAGCTCGTACCAGGACAGCCCTTGTACGTTGCACAGGTGGCACAGGTAACCGCGGACACACTCCCCACATGAGGAGCCGCCGGATGGGCAGCAGGCGCTGTCATGGTCGATGTGGAAGGCAATGTCCCCCTCCTGCCACCGCCGCTTGCAGATGTCGCATCGGTGGTCGCGAGACTCTCGGAACTCCCGGACTGCCTCCATCGACGGGAATCTGAACCGCTTCATGAGCACGTAGTCCGGCTGACAGACGACGCAGTAGGTCGACCGTCCGCTGTGTTGCGCGGATGAACGGCTGTACTCAGTAAGGGGCTTGACGTTCCTGCAGGCGGGACACCGCTTCAAGCCACTGTCTAGCAGCGAATACACCTCATCCTGTCTGATCCGCTGCGTGTATAAGGGAGTCAGCTCGCCGCGCCGCGTGTCCTGCTGATAGTGGCCATTGCACAACCCCTTGGCGATGGCGGGCAAGCCGCACGGCATGTTGGACTCCTCGGCTCCGGGCCCGGTGCAGAACTCCGGTGTGGTCCGTCGCCGTTGTCGAATCGGGCGCAGCTCTGTGCCGCGCGAGCGCTGCTGGTTGTGGGCGTCGCACAGCCTGTTGGACCGCACCGGACGTTCACACGGCGGGTACGGTGAGATGCCCGGTGGGAACGCCGCGCAGGTGTTGGCGCCCGCGATGAGAGTGGGCGGTTGAGGGGTGAGCTGGATGTCCGTCACGGTTGGAGGGTATGAGCTGGGTCTGACACTGCTGCCAGACGTGCCCCATTCTCTGCACTGTCAGCCCGTCGGTTCCTCGTAGTGCGCGGAGTCGGGTGCCGTTTGCCGTGAGAACGGGCACTGGCAGACGACGTTTTCGACGGAAAGCAGCTCGGCCGGTCGCCCTTCCGCGCCCCAAGTGCAGGCGCCTGCCAGCTCCGGACTCATGCGGCCTGCGGCCTGTGGTCAGGCACGCAGGGCAACAGGCGCGCGAGTCGATCGGCCTCGAACAGCTCATCACGCCTTCGTCACAGCGTCCAGATTGCCCCGGCTCGCTGGGTGCCGACGCTGCCACACTCAGCGCACCAACCGAACCGAAGTGGGGGGATCTTTGACCAGCACCATCACGCGCCCGGCCCACCGAATCCGTAGCGCCCTCGCCGCTGCCACGCTTGCCGCAGCCAGGACGGCGGCGGTCCCGACGTCTTCGTCCTCAACGCCGGAGGATACCGGTCCCTGCAGGCGGTGACCTTCGATGTCACCCAGGGCCCGAAGGGCCCGCAGGCGGAGAACGTCACCCCGGCCTGACCGAGAATGCCTCGGCGCCCCGAACCGTTTGGGTTTGGGGCGCCTTGCCGTATCCTCCCGGGCCAGCCAGGCGTCAGGCGCCCCATCGGGCGGATTGTAGGCACACGACCCACCGGGCAGGGCCTAGAACGATGCGCCGTCAGTCGCGGGATTCCTCGATGCCGCAGGCGAGTATGAGTTCCTGCATGAGGGCGCGCCCCCTCGCCGGCTCGGCCTCCCATGGCGTCCAGCTGTGCCCCGAAGGGCAGACCAGCCGCACCGGGTCCGTCCACGCGCCGAATGCCGTCCAGTCCCGATCCGCGCCACACTGCGGGCACCGCAGGGCCTCGACTCGCCGAACGGGAGCATACGAGCTGACAGGGATGGTCGCGTCCTCCATCACAGCATCGTTGATCGCTACGGCGGTCGGATCGATCCCCTGGATTTGGACCAGAATCGGCTGGGTCACCCTGATCGTCCAGAAGGCGCCCTCAGACTCGTCGCCGCTGCTCATCTCGTCCTCCTGGATCATCTTGGGCTGTCGGTCACGCTAGCCCAGGGGACTGACACCTGGAGAGGCAGCTGCTGGGAGAGCGGGACGTGGGCGCGGATCCAGCTTCTCGCCCAGGCTGGCCACTCAGCCGGCACGCCGCCTGCGTCGTCCCCTAACCCGCGGTCCGACCCCCCGATGCGGCGAGGGACGGCTGCCCTCAGACGTCAACCTCGCTGGGTGGCCCGCAACTTGACCTTGCACCGTCCGCGATAACATGCCATATGGCGGGCGCTGACCTGCGCAGGCGCCGTCAGGTCCGGAACTTCGGCGTGACGCTGGCGAATACGGCCTCGGCCGCGTCCACGTGGGCAGCGTTGCGCTTCCCCTTGTTCCGCCGGTTCCAGTAGGCGACCGTCGTGTTTGAGTTGTCGTGGTCGGCGAACGCCTGCACTTCGGCGAGCGGTACGCCTTCGTCGAGCATGTGTGTGATGCGACTGGCCCTCATGACGTGCGGGGTGAGCTTGCGGCCGGGTAGGACTCCGGCGTGGCGACCCATGCGGGCGAGGATGCGCGCGACGTCGTGCCGGTCGAGTCGCTGGCCTTCGGAGTCGAGCAGGAGCGGGCCCTCGGTGCGGCCCGCGGTGTGGGCGTCGAGCATCTCGGCGACGGAGAGGGGGAGCGGTAGGATGCGCTCCTTGTGCTCCTTGCGGGTCACGTCGAGGTAGCTGCGTCGCCCGCGCTCGATTCGATCGGTGACATCAGCGGCGCACATCTCGGTGACCCGGCCGGCGAGCGCGTACAGCAGCGAGACGACGAGTAGGTCGAGCTCGCTCTGCGCCTGCGCGGCGACGGCCTGGACTTCCTCGACTTCGAGGACGGGCGTGCTCGTGGAGCTGTTGCCCTTGTCTACCTTCGGCCGGTCGTCCTGGGTGACGGGGTTCTTCGGCAGATCGATCTTCTCGGCGGCATAGGTGTGGAGCGACGAGAGGGCGTTGAGGTAGCGGGCGATGGTGGTGCGGGCGACGCCCTCGCCTTCCTTGTCGAGCCGCCAGGTTCGGATCTGGTCGGCGGTGAAGCAGCCGAGAAAGAACCGTTCGTGGCCGATCTCTTGGGCGTAGGTGGCCCAGACGCGGCGGATGTCGTCGACGTAGGTTCGCTTGGTGGTGATGGCTCCGCGGCGGGTGGAGGTGAGCCAGTCGAGGATCATCACGAACGTCTCGGGTGTGACGGCTTCTGCGAGGAGTTCGGCGCGCGGCTTGTAGATGCGTTCCTGCCCGTGACGTGCGACCTGGACGACGCCGAGGTCGTCGGTGAGCTTTTTCCAGACCCGGTCGAACAGGTCCGAGCCGGGCAGCGTGATCGACTGCCCGGCGGACTGGGTGGGGAGGTTCTGGGTCACGCGACGTCCTCGAAGTCGGCAAGGTCTCGGATGACGTCCACCTGCCGGGGAGCAGGGACGGTGGGCTGACGGGGAACCGTTCGGCTTGTGGCAGCCGGAACTGGCACCTGAGCGACAGGCGGAATGGCGACGCGGAACTCAGGCAGGGAAGCTCCGGGCCGGGTCTGGTGTACGTGGCGCACGTAGAAGGAGTGCATGCGCTGCTCTGCTTCCGGGCTCGTCTGCCAAGCGGAGCCGCTATCCGTGAGAACGGCACGGATGAAGCGGCGGATGCGGTCGTCCAGCGGCCAGTCGGCGCGGCGCCAGCAGTCATTGCCGTGCCTGTCGCACTCGACGTGGGCCGCGCCCGGGAACGGATGGCGGGCATGCACGATGAGCTCGTTGTGGGCGCCGGAGCCACACTGCTGTTCCACCATGCCGTCCGGCCCCTCAAGCCGGAACACGCTGCGCCCGTATTCGTCGTGCCCCTCCGTCAACTGCAGCTCGGGCTGTGTCGCGTCGTATGACTCACTGGTCGCCCACACGGCGACCGTGGTGGTCTCGTTGCGGCGGTCGCCTTCGACTGCGTGGCCCGCGCGGCGTAGGGCGGTGCGGATTGCGGTAGCCGACCAGCGGTTGTCGGTGGCGAGCACGATGCGGTCGCTGTCCGCCTGCTCGATGGTGACGATGCCGCTCGTGAACTCGGCGAAGCCCGGGAAGCGGTTGAGGTCGATAGCGGCACGGGCTGCCGTCAGGATCTCGTCCACAGCCGACTCGGTCTCTTCGATTGCCCGGAACTCAAGCTGAACCGACACGACCTTCTCCCCTAATCAAGCTTAGTTTCTGTACATACAGAATGCTCCAAAGGTGAGGCCCTAGTCAAGACGGGTAAGCAGGTGAATGCTAGTTTCTGTCCCTACAGATTTGAGGAGGTGGCCGCAGTGGCCAGGCCGAAGACCGGCGAGACGCCCAAGCGCAACGTCCGCGTGCCCGACCCGCTTTGGAGGGCGGCCACAGAGAAGGCGAAGGGGGAGGGGCGGACGATCACTGACGTCATCGTGATGGCTCTTCACCGGTACGTCGCCAGCCCGGCGAAGCCGCCGTCCGGTGCTGCGGAGGAGATCAATTCGTAGCGCTTAAGGGAACGTTATGCGCTAGTCATCCTGGTGCTGCTCGCGCTCTTCGTCGCCGCGGGCGTGCCGGGCTGCGCGCACCGACTCCTCCAGCGCCGCCATAAGGTCGACGACCGGCCCCGGCTCAAGTGCCGGCGCCAGCCCCGCGCCGAGAGCCTTGGCGTCGACCAACTGCTCCAGCGCCGCGGCGTACTCGTCGTGAAGCTGGTCGATGTCGACGCCCGCGAGCTCGTCCATCAGCATCTCGGCGAGCATCAGCTCCCGATCCGTCACCGGCGACGGGCTGGACAGGTCCCCGGGGTCTCGGATCTCCTCCGGCCACAAGAGGGTTTGGAGGACGAGGATGCCCTGCCTCGGCCTGAGCACAGCGAGGCGTTCCCTCGATCTGATCGCCACCTTGCAAACGGCCAGCCGGCCCGAGCGGGCAAGAGCTTCGGTCATCAAAGCGTAGGGCCGCTCCGATGAGGCTCCTTCGGGCGAGACCCAGTAAGGGCGCGAGTACATGAGCGGGTCGACCTGCTCAATGTCCAGGAACCCGACGACGTCGATAACGCGCTTGGTGGGCAGTGGCAGCGCAGCGATGTCGGCCTCGTCGAGTACGACTGTGCGGCCGTCAGGGGCTTCCCAGCCGCGTGCGATTTCGTGCTGGGCTACCTCGCGGCCGTCAAGCTCACACACCTTGCGGTGACGGATGCGGCCGCCGTCCAGAGCGTGGACCTCGTGGAGCCCGGGGCCATGTTCCTCGGTGGCGGCCAGGAGCTGAACCGGCACGCTGACCAGCGAAAACGAGATACTGCCCTTCCAGATCGGCCGCATACTCCGACCGTAGGTCGACGGGTGGGGGCATGCTCCTGCTCTGCGCCCATCCGGGCGCAGGCGCGGGCGTGAGGTCAATCGGGCGCTGCGGAGGTGAGCCGTCTGCCACACTGCACCCAGGCCCCACCGTGCTCCCCCGACGCGGTGGGGCTCCCTATCGCCCGTCGCCCCACTCGTGCGGCTTCGTTCCGCGCCATTCAACCCAGGCGGGATCGTCGAGGATCTCCTCGGGCGCAGCGACGCCGGCTCGGCGTAGGAACTCGATCACGTCAGCATCTCGGTACGCCAGCCCGAGAATCTGCCCACGTGCGACGACGCGCCGGCCGCCGGTTGCTGACAGCCGGTGGATGACGATGGGCGCGTCGTGCCGCATCCCTCCAGCGTGCGCCGAGCGGCCTCGGGCCGCAGGTCAGCCGAGGATGCCGAGCTCCGTGTCCGGCCGACACAGCACGCACGCCTCCAAGCCCTCGGCGAGGGCGCGCATCGCTTGGTCGCGGCCGATAGGGCGGGCGCGCCGGCCGGCGGAGGAGCAGCCGCCGACGTGCACGGCGATCGGCTGGCTCCCGGCGCCGATGCTGAGCTGCAGCAGCCAGTCCGGCGACGGGGGAGGGGTGGCGCGCTGCCGCTGGGCTTCGCGCTGCTCGGCGATGACGATGGCCTGCCGGACGTGGTCGAGGGTGAGCTGCAGCCACGTCTCCAGGGTGCGGAGGCGGGGCAGATCCGGCGGCAAGTCGTGCATGTGTTCGATACTAGGCTCAAGGGGCCCAGGATTGTCAGTGGCCGCCCGTGTCCAGTGACAATGAACCTGGACCGATTGCCATCGAAGACTGACCATTGCCCGGTTCGTGACATCGAACCTTGACCGCCTAGGTCAGAGCTCCTACCAGCCCATGTCTTGAGCGACCTCCTGCTGCGCAGCGGCAATCTCCTCGCTCGTCGTGCCGGTCAGGTCCGTGTCGGTGTCCCACTCCAGCCGGGAGAGCAAGTCGGCCAGCGCCTGCTTCTGTGCGGGATGGGTGACCGGCACCGAGTCGAGATCCGTGCCCATCAGCCAGTCGAACAGCACGAGGGCATCGGCGCGCCACAGGCGCACAGTCACGGTCGGCAGCTCAGCTTCCATGGAGCCCATCGTGCCAGGTCAGACGATCGGCTGCGGCGACGCTGCTACCCCGCGCCGCCCCGGAACGGCGCCCGGAGCGGGGCGCTGGCACGTCAGAGCCGGATCGTCCAGCGGTCCATCGGCAGGATGAGGTCCGCGGTCTCGACCGCCTGGCGTTCTGCATTGAGGCGGGTGCGCACGAGCCGGTAGGCGGACGTGTCCACGGTGAGCCCGAGCGCGTGCGCTTGGTCAGCGTCGACTGCGATGACGCCGAGCTCTACGACGTGGCTGCTGTGCGACCGGCGCCGACCGTGCCACCAACTGCTGACGAGCATCGCCGACCGGCCGCCCGGGTCCATGCATTCGACGGTCTCGTGCTGCAGCGTGACGCCCGGCCGGACGCCGAGCCGGTCGGCAAGTTCGTCTGTGGCGCGACAGGGGCTGCTGTCGGTGATCTCCGTCTGGTGCGGCCAATCGGTGTCCGGGCGGATGAGGGTGCGCATAACGCGAGGATGTGCCACACGGAGGCGATTGCGCTGCTCGCCTTCGATGAGTCCACGCGATCGGAGGAGGACCATCGCGAGGCGCACGGTCTGCTCATGGACTCCGTAGTGGCGGGCTAACGCAGCCCGGGAGGGGAGCTGGTCGCCGGGGGTCCAGAGGCCGGCTGAGATTTGGTCGGCAAGGTCGGCGGCGACGCGTCGGTGCGCAGCCTCCATCGCAACCCGTCCCTAACGATCTTGTTTCTGATGTGACCGCAAGGGTAGGAACGATGGAGTCCGCTTGATATATCAAGATGGATGGCTGGCGCGTGCACGCATCAAGGCGGGCCGCGCCTCACGAACGCCGACCCCGGGCCGCCGTCCCACCTCCCAAGTGGGTGGCCCGGGGGCGGCTTCTGTCGTAATGGGCTCCCAGTCGAGGGAAGGATGGGAGGATCAAGTGCCAGGGGGAGGCTGCCCGTTGCGGCGCAACCGCCCCATGGGCGGGCGTGATTAGCAGGCCATGCAGGCGTGGCAGGAGAGGGCATCAGCCTGCCGGGCCATCGCGGGAGACCCCAAGGAGTGCCTATGCCCTACATCGAGTGGCGCGGCAACAAGTGTCGAGTCAAGTGGTGGGCAGGCGAGTACCTGCCGAACGGCCGCAAGAAGTACGAGTGGAAGTCCGGCTTCGACGACGAAGATGTGGCGCGCGACTATGGCCTCGATCGTGAGTACGAAGTGCGTCATGGCACCGGGATCAAGCAGCGTGACAGCAAGGTGCTGATGAAGGATTACTGCTGGGACTGGTACGAGGCACAGGAGTTGCGCCCGGCGTCGCTGACTTCCTACAAGTCCATCATCAAGGTGCAGATCCTTCCGTACTGGAACGGCCGCCCCGTCGGCGAGATCACGACGTGGGAGTACGAGGCATGGAAGAAGGTCCTCAACACAGCCGCCGCCAGGGGCGAGATTTCCAAGGGCTACGTCGGCGAAATCCTCATGGTCTTCGGCATGCTCATGGATGACGCGGTTGTGAAGTACAAGATGCGCAGGGAGTCACCGGTCATCCGGCAGAAGCGCCGCGGCAAGTACACGAAGAAGCCGCGCGAGATCAAGCGCCCCATGGAGATGGCGGTTCTGCACCAGTTGGCGAGGAACGCCTACACGGTGTGGGCATACACGGGCTGGGTGTACATCTGGACGGCGGCCTTCACCGCCATGCGGCCTGGCGAAATGTATGGGCTGCAGCGGCACTACGCTTCGCCGACCTGGCCTGCCACGGAGCCGGACACGGACCGGCGGGCGGAGTCGCTGAAGCGCTACGGGGAGATGCCGGCCCTGCGGGTGCAGTACCAGCATCAGTGGGTCGACGGTGAGAAGGTTCTGACGGACCCCAAGTACGACTCGCACCGCACGCTGGTCGTGCCGCCGTTCCTGCACGAGATGCACGAGGCGCTGCTCGCCTCGCACGCGTCGCCGTGGGTGTTCCCGGCCCTGAACGGGGGAGACCTGCTCGGGACGCAGTTCGAGAAGCACTACTGGCATCCGATCCGTGACGGGGCGAAAGAGCGGACAAGCCGAAGGCACAAGCTGCGACCCGCGATCCCGGCGGTGGGGGAGATGACAGGGAAGCGGATCTACCTTCTCAGACATGGACATAAGGAATGGTTGGACGAAGACGGGCACAGTGAGATCGCGTCCGAGTCACGCATGGGCCACGAGGTCGCCGGCGTGAAGGGTCTCTACAGCAACGTGACTCCGGGGATGGAGCTTCGTATCGTGGAGACGTTGCAGGACCGGTGGGAGAAGTTCTGGCAGTCGGGGCCGTTTTGGATGCCCCCAGTTCCCACTCCGCTCCCAGTTGATCAAAAGGTTGCGGAGTTTCCGCAGGCCAGACGCCATATGGAGATCCATGCGTCTTGATACTGCGGCACATGCGTCCAGTCTGCCCCCTCCTGGAAACCTGCGGGGCCGATCAGCTGAGTCGGTTGTGTCCGCCCGGTCCAGCCAGTCCACCCGGGCCGGTGAGTCCGGTGACGCGCATGGTGATGTTGAGGCGGCCGGCGGAGAGGCCGGTGGCGGGGTCGCCGGTGCCGGGATAGACCTTCGGCACACCGTGGTACACGAACCGTGAAGGACCACCGAAGACGAAGAGATCCCCCGACGCCAGCTCGATGTCCGTGTACGGCTTGGTGCGGGTCTCCGTGTTGCCGAAGCGGAAGACACAGGTGTCACCGATGCTGAGGGAGACGACCGGCGCGCTGGAGTGCTCCTCCTTGTCCTGGTGCATGCCCAGTTTCGCCACGCTGTCATAGAAGTTGATCAGCGCGGTATCCGGGGTGTAGTCGGCGGCCGCTGCGGTGTCCTGATACGCGTCCGTCAGTGCGCGACGGCCCAACGCGACCATCCAGTCCGGGAATTCGGCGACCCGTGCACCGTTCACATCGTCGGCGGTACGGGTGTACGCGTACGGCTGCCAGTGCCAGCCGATGCACACGGTCTGGACGGACATCACGCCACCACGCGGCAGTTTGGTGTGCCGGATGGGCACCGGGCCGCGCGCCCACGCCCGGCAGGCGGTGACCAGTTCACGCTGCTCATCCAGAGACAGCCAACCGGGCACGTGGACCGCCCCGGGCGCCGGCTCCCGACGGATCCGGCCTTCGGTACCGGCCGCTGCCCCGGGCCGGCGGGCCGCTCCCCGGCGTCCGCCCGCCCCATCGCGATCCCGGAGCCGCCCAACATCCTCAAAGCCGGGAAGCGGGGTACTCATACCTTTCTGACCTGCCTTGATGTGCGGGGAAGGGAATGGATTGACGGGGCGCCTGCGCGGGCTCCCCCTTCGTTCAGGGTGCCATGGGGTGCCACCTGGTGGGGTGGGCTGGGGTGGAGCGGTGTGACCAGGTGGCCGGGTAGCGGGTGGCGAGCCGCCGGGTAACGCTGGGTGCACAGTGGCAGCCGACCGTGATCGCGCACCTCGTGCGCGATCACGACGGTCAGATGAGGGTGGGCTGGAGGGCGCCTTCGTGTGTCAGCAGGGCGACTTTGCGTTCCACGCCGGCGGCGTAGCCCCGCATGGAGCCGTCCGCGCCGATCACCCGGTGGCAGGGCCGCACGAGCAGCAGCGGGTTGGCGCCGATCGCGGCTCCCACCGCACGCACTTCGCCCCGCGCAACGCCAACCTCGTCGGCGAGCCGCCCGTACGTGGTTGTGGTGCCGTAAGGGATCTCGTCGAGGGCTCGCCAGACGCGCTCCTGGAACTCCGTGCCGGTGGTGCGGAACGCCAGCGCGAAACGGGTCAGCTCACCGGCGAAGTAGGCCCGCAACTGACGGATGGCCTCGGCGAACGGAGGGGCATCGCGGTGCCAGTGGGCCCCTACGGTGGCGGCGCCGCGCTGTCCGGGGAGGGAGAGCGAGGTCAGAGCGATGCCACCGGGTGCGGTGGGGGAATCCACACCGACCAGCAGCAGCTCGCCAAGGGGACTGTCGTGGGTTGTGTAGAAGGCGGTGTTGGCGGAGCCGGGGGTGGAGGTGGTGGCGCTGGTCGTGGCGGCCGGCGTGCTGCGGGTGTTCATGATGCGTCCTCGGGTGCGTCCTCGGTCGGTTTTTACCTGGGCTTTCTTCGAGTCTGCCGGTTTTGGGACGCAGCTACTGGCGGAAATCCGACGTCGAGGTTCTGGCGGACCGGGGGAGCCGGGAGCGGACGCATCGCACGCCCTGCTCGCAGCGGCCCACCTTCCCCGAGGGCCGGAGACGACCGCGGGAGGTACGGAAACGCAGGTGCCCTGGCTGGTCGGGCGGTGACCCTGGCGGACCGCTGGGTGCGCGGCGGGGCGCCAGGGCCGTCGTACACGTGCCCTTGTCGATGGGTGGGCGCTAGCTCTTCCTAGGCGGCCTCGACGACCTCCGCCACCTCGGCACGCACCGCCAGCATCCAGACCTCCAGCAGTGCCGCATACTCCGCCATGTCCTGCGCCGTCCAGGCCAGACCGTGCCGGGCGCGCACAAAACGCCGGATCGAATCGTTGGCCTCGGAAGCAGGAACGGGCGCACCCGTATGGGCAGCAGGAGTCGGGGACATGTGAGACATGCTAGGGGCAGCCACTGACAACGCGCCCCCGCGTTCTTCAGCCATAGCGCCCCCGAGTGGACTCCGCCGCCCGTCCTGACTCCGACTCAACTCGCTGACCAGCAAAGACTGTCAGCACCTCGCCCTCCCCTCGCTGTCAGCATGTGTCCATTCCCACACGCTCCGCGTTCGCCCACCCTGTATGCCCGCACTCGAACCGTCAACAGGGCGTCATGCGATCCGGCCGCGAGGCGCCATGCCGGCGCCACTGGGCTTTCGAGTCGAACCGGCGGCAGGGCAGGCGGTCTGTCGTTGTACGTTCCCCGGATCGGGTGGTGTTTTTCGACGGGCTTCGGCGTGCGGTGAGGCGTGTTCGAGGACGAGGGCGTGGCGCGGGATCGCCGCCGGCTCTGACTGGGGCGCCCGGATTGGGGCGGCGAACTGCCGCCGTTCGTGGTCTGGGCGGACCGGTGCGGGAGGCCGTTGTCAGTGGTCGCCCGTACCGTAGTCCCGTATCTATCCGAGCTGCTGGCGCTACTCGGACCCGCCCCGCTCCCGTCGTCACGCACGGGAGCGGGGCCCTCCCTGTTTCCCTCCCTTACTTCTCCTCGCTCCCGTCTCCTACTTCTTCTTCTGCATCTCTTGCTCGCTGCCTCTTTGCCTCTGCTTTTCAGCTGTTGCTCGGGGGCGCGAGGCGTTGTGTGGCGGCTCCGAAGGCCAGGTGGGTGGTTCGGGTGGCGAGCAGCCACCTGCCGTCGATCCTGCGGAAGGTGTCCTCGTAGTGGCCCACGTTGGCGGGGAGTTGCGGTGGGACCATGCCGCCGGTGAAGCCGTCGACGCGGTAGGTGGTGAGATAGGAGATGGCGGTTGCCGTCGTGGTGGAGGTGACGGAAACCAGGATGTTCGTCATCAGACGCCGTGAGAGGCGGTCCGCCGGGCGGGAGCCGAAGTACGCGCGCAGTGCCTCGCGGCCCACGATGCGGCGGTCGTCATGGGGCCACTGCCAGACGCCGTCTTCCGTGAACAGTTCGGCCACGGAGCTCGGGTCTCCGAGGTCGAGGCGGTGGACGAAGTCGAGGATCAGACGTTCGCAGGCGCGCTCGGCGAGCAGCCGGTCCATGGGGTCGATTGCTTCAGTAGACATCCGTAGTCCTAGGAGATATGGGCCAGTTGTGGGGCTGGGGCTGGGGCTGGGGCCGGGGCCGGGCAAGAGACCGCTCTGTGTTGCGGCCCGTGCTGGCCTTGGTGCCGCATATGGCCTGTGCCAGATGGGCCTCCATGGCCGCGTCGATCCCGTTCGGTATGGGCTGGTTGTTGGCGTCGAGCTTCTGATAGCGGGCGAGGTTGAAACCGAGTGAGAGCTGACGCCGGCCGTCCGGGCTGGAGAGGGACCAGGTCATGGCGCCGAGGACCAGGCCGTCGTGACCCCAGAACTCCCCGCAGGCCGAGGTCGTTTGGAGCAGACCGAGGCCGTAGCGTGCGTGGGTGCCCGGGACCGGCACCGTCGTCTTCATCTGGCGCAGCTCTGCCGGGGCGAGCAACTTGCCGCTGAGCAGGGCGCGGTGGAAGCGGTTGAGGTCGGGCATGGTCGAGACGAGGGCACCGGCCGTGCCGCCCCAGGACATGTTGTAGACGCTGAAGTCGCGGGGTGGAGTGAAGCCTCCGTATGCGGCCTCGTACATCTTGGCGTGTGGTCCGGCGAGGTAGGGCGAGCGCGGGAAGTAGGTGTGGCGCAGGCCGGCCTTTCGGATGACGTGTTCGGTGATGTAGGTCTCGGGGGGCTGGCCGGTGACCTTCCGCAGCAGGAGACCCGCGAGGATGTAGTTGGTGTTGGAGTAGTGGTGGGCCTCGCCCGGCCTGCCCAGCGGGGGAGCGGCGGCACCCAGTCGGGCCAGCTCCTCCGGGGCGAACTCGTGGAAGCGATTGCCTTCGATGCTGTCCGCAGTCGCGAAGATCGCTCGGCCGTAGTCGCCGATGCCGCTGGTGTGATTGAGCAGCATCCGGACGGTGATGGCCCGGCCACGCTCGCCCGTTACGAGATCGGGAAGGTAGTGGCCGACCGGTGCGTCGAGGTCGATATGGCCCTTGCCGACTTCCTGGAGCACGGCGGTGGCGGTGAAGGTCTTGGTGACACTGCCGATGCGATGTTCCATCTGCGGGGTGGTGGGGCGGCCGGTGTCGATATCGGCGACCCCTGCTGCGCCCTGCCACTCTTCGGAACCGTCGCGCACGGCGGAGTACGCGCCGTACATCCCTGCCTTGTGGAACGCCTGGAGGGAACTTTCCAGGGCCCGGCGGTCGAGCGCTGGGTGGTGCGTGGAGGGCGTCGAGACTGGGGCAAAGGCAAAGCTAGAGGCAAAGGCGGAGGCGGAGTCGGGAGTGGAAGCGGAAGTAGAAACGGAGGCAGAGGTAGAGGCAGAGGTCGGGGTTGTGGCTGCTGTGCCGGCGTATGGGGTCTGTGGCGAGGCGGACGGTGTGATGGCGGTCGCGGAGGCTGCGGTGGGGAGGGTGAGGAGGGATAAGGAGGCGGCCGTGGCGATGAGGGTCACTCTGCGGCGGTGGTGTGGCGAGCGGAGGTCAACAGGCATGGCTACTCCGGCAATTCGGGGTCTTGGAGGCGTACGGATCTCGTTTACTGGTCGTTTCTCGGTGCTTCATTGATCCGATTCTCGCGTAGGCCCAGGCGCGAGACATCAACCCACGGGTCTACCTTGATCCGGCTTGGTCCGGCTTGATCCGAAACCTCGTCGCCGCGCACAGCCGCGCACAGGAGATATTCACCGTTCAACGAATTGTGGTGAGGCGGGGCGCCCGGGGGTGGGTGAGGATGGAAGGGACGGGGCGCTGCACAGTGCGCAGTGGCGGCGGCGCGGCGCCTTGGGCGGCAGGACCCGCAGAGCAGTAACGGGAGGCCCCGATGGATTACCCGGAACGCTATGAGCTGGTATTTCAGGCCCCCGCCGTAGAGGACGACGTGGTGATCGTCCGCCGTACGGACCAGGCGGGAGCGGGCGGGTATCCGATCTACGAAGACGAGTCGGGGATCGTGCGCGCGGAGATCAGTGATCGGGGCGAGGTCCGCATGGTGGCCAGTGGCGGGCACCAGGCACCCCATACCCCGCTCCTGGCGAGGCCCCTGAGCCCGTGAGGCGTTGATCGGCCGCAGTCTCTGCCACTCCGGGCAGGGCCCAGGCCGGGCGTGGGGTGGGCCGCCTCAGTGTGCTTCGGCCGGGGCTGGAGGGTGCCGCGTCCTGCCGGGGCTGTCAGGGACCGCGCAGGCGCGGGCGTGGCGGTAGGTGACGATGCTCAAGTCATGCTCAGCGCGCAGGTGACTGCCGCCTCGGCGTGGAGTCGGGTCGTCGGGAAGACCGGGACGGGGCTGTCCTGCGGACGGATGAGGAGTTCGATCTCGGTGCAGCCGAGCACGATGCCCTCGGCTCCGGCGGCGATCAGCTCGTCGATGACGGCGATGTAGGCGTCGCGGGACTCCTCCTTGACGATGCCCAGGCACAGCTCCTCGTAGATCACGCGATGCACGGTCTCGCGTCCGGCGGCATCCGGAACCAGGACGTCCAGGCCGTGGTGTGCCAGGCGCCCGCGGTAGAAGTCCTGCTCCATGGTGAACGCGGTGCCCAGCAGGCCGATGCGGCGAAGGTCCTTGCCGCGTACGGCCTCCGCCGTGGTGTCGGCGAGGTGCAGGAGCGGGACGCCGACCGCGGACGACACCTGGTCGGCGACCTTGTGCATGGTGTTGGTGCAGATCAGCAGCAGGTCCGCGCCCGCCGCCTCCAGCGCCTTGGCGGCCTCGGCCAGGGCCTCGCCTGCCTCGTCCCAGCGCCCCTCTACCTGGAGGCGCTCGATCTCCGCGAAGTCCACGGAGTAGAGCACGCACTTGGCCGAGTGCAGCCCGCCCAGTCGCTCCCGTGTCAGCTCGTTCAACAGGCGGTAGTACTCCGCTGTGGACTCCCAGCTCATGCCGCCGATCAACCCGATGGTCTTCATCGGGACACTGTGCCACAGGCGGTTGGACGATCCCGCACCGGCCGGTGAACGGGAGAGGCCGCCGGGCCGTACAGCCGGGCGGCCGGCGGCCGCGAGCCGCACGTCCAACAGGCGTACAGCCCGGCCCCACGACTGGACTACCGGGTGCGGCGAATCAACTCGCTCCGCTCGCGGCCCGGTTGGGGGTGCCTATCCGTCCCAGCGGACCGGAAGCCGGTCCATACCGCGCATGAGGAGGCCGCTGCGCCAGTGCGGAGCGTCGGCTGCGGTGTCCAGGGCGAGATTCGGGCAGCGGTCCAGGAGGGAGCGGACGGCGATCCGGCCCTCCAGACGGGCCAGCGGCGCGCCCAGGCAGAAGTGGATGCCGTGACCGAAGGCGACATGGCCGCGCGGGTCGCGGGTGATGTCGAAGTCGTCGGCGACGGCGAACCGTTCGGTGTCGCGGGACGCAGAGGCCAGCGAGATCAGCACCGGGGAGCCCTCGGGGATCACGGTGCCGCCGAGTTCCACCGGCTCGGAGGCGCAGCGCCAGGTGGCGGTCTCCACCGGGCCGTCGTAGCGGAGCATCTCCTCCACGGCGTTGTCCAGCAGGCCGTCGTCGGCGCGCAGGGCGGCCAGTTGGTCGGGGTGTTCCAGGAGGGCCCGGACACCGTTGGCGACGAGATTGACCGTGGTCTCGTGGCCGGCGACCAGCAACAGGAAGGCTGTGCCGATGAGTTCCTCGTGGGAGAGCCGGTCGCCGTCCTCGTCGCTGGTCCGGATCAGGGCGCTGAGCAGCCCGTCGCCCGGCTCGCGGCGCTGGGTCTCGATGAGCGCGGTGAGGTAGTCCGCCATGTCCTGGGTGGCCTTGGCGACCGCTTCGGGATGGGTCGGGGAGACGAGCTCGTTGGACCAGACGCGGAAGGCTTCGCGGTCTATCGAGGGCACGCCGAGGAGTTCGCATATGACGGTCATCGGCAGCGGGAACGCGAGTGCCTCGATGAGGTCGGCCCGGCCGTCCGGCGCGGTCAGCATCGCGTCGAGGAGTTCGTCGGTGAGCTGCTGCACGCGGGGGCGGAGCGCCTCGACGCGGCGGCTGGTGAACTCCTTCGCGACCAGCTTCCGCAACCGGGTGTGGTGCGGTGGGTCCGCGTCCAGCATGTTGGTGAACAGGGGCGTTTCGCCGGCCAGGCGTTGCAGGTTGGCCTTGGTCCAGTCCTTGCCCAGCCGGGGATCGGCGAGGGCCGAACGGACCGCCTCATGGCCGACGACGAGCCAGGCGTCCTGGTCGTACGGGGTGCGAACCCGGTGGACGGGGCCGCGGGCCCGCAGTTCGGCGTAGTACGGATACGGGTCGGAGATGAAGTCCTCGCCGTAGGCGGGCAGATCGACCACCGGAAGCGCGCCTGAGTCCGGCGGGTCGGTGAGCGGGGACTGCCGCTGCGCGGACATCTCGGGGCCCCGTGCGTCCCGTTGGCCCTCTGGGGCCTCGGGCGTCCGAGGGCTCTGCCCACCCCGCGGGGCCTGATCGGTCTGCGGATACTCCGGCATCTGCCGTCCCGCCTTTCTCGACTCGCAACACATATCGCGTCACCACACTGGCGCAGCTCCGTACCGTGCGGTCCGGCTGCTCTGCTCACGCTACGCAGTTCGGTTGGGCGCATCGTCGTACCAGGGGAGGAGCCGCGGCGGACGACGTCCTCCGTCCGTAGTGGGGCGGAGTCATCGGGGTGGGGGAAGAGAGGCCGCCTGGGGCTTGCCTGGGGCACGGGAGCGCCGGGTCCGGTGGCGGGCGGACGGGCAGTCGGGCAGGCCGGCAGACGGCGCGGCGAGGTAGTCCTCGGTGCTCGTGCCGAGGCGGACCGGGGCCCCGTACCGCCGCCGATCGCCACAGATACGGCTCGAACGACGCCTGGGCAGCCACCGGGGCGATGTGCTCGATATCCGCGGGGGTGAACAGCTCGCTGGCCGAGACCAGCGCGGGCGCGGCCGCCGTGGAATGCGCTGGCTGACACGGCCCGCCCGGTGCCATGCTGTGCGACGTGAACGGACCCGAGATCACCCTGACCTTCGCCCCTGAGCTGCATGTTTTCGTCGGGGCCGAGCGCGCCGCCGGCCGTACGACGCTGGTGACCGACGGTTCCTCGACGCTCGGCCATGTCATCGAGTCGCTCGGCGTCCCGCTCACCGAGGTCGGACGGCTGGTCGTGAACGGGGCCCAGGTAGCCGTCTCGCACGTTCCGGGCCGGGGCGAACACATCGAGGTCCAGGCCGTAGAGCGCCCCCAGCGCGTCCCGGGCGCACCGCTGCGGTTCCTGCTCGACGTCCACCTCGGCACCCTGGCCCGCCGGCTGCGGCTGCTCGGCGTCGACGCGGCCTACAGCAACCAGGACCCCGGAGACGCCGCCCTGGCCGCGCTCTCCGCGCAGGAGCGGCGGGTGCTGCTCTCCCGCGACCGGGGGCTGCTGCAACGCCGGGAGATCTGGGCCGGCGCGTACGTCTACAGCGACCGGCCGGACGACCAACTCCGCGACGTACTCGGCCGATTCGCCCCCGCTCTCGACCCCTGGACCCGCTGCACCGCCTGCAACGGCCGCCTGGCCGCCGCCGACAAGGACGCCGTCCAGGAACAGCTCCAGCACGGCACCCAGCGCACCTACGACGTCTTCGCGCAGTGCACCGCGTGCGGACGGGTCTACTGGCGCGGCGCCCATCACGCCCGTCTGGAGGCGATCGTCGAGGAGGCGCTGCGGGCCGGCACCGGCTGAACCGCGCCGCCGCGCCCACCCGCCCCCGCCCACCATCTGTACGAACTCCGCGATCTCCTCGCTCTCCTCAATCCGGCCGAGCATGCCCGGAGACCCGCCAACCGGTCGTCGTTCCCCTCGAACAGCACGGCCATAGAGATATGTTGGGGAATTCCGAGCCGACCTCTGTCGCGACTGGCGCCGCCGTACGGCCGGCCGACCCATCTCCCTCGGATTGACGTCACGTCAGCCAATAGGCAGTCAGCAACCGGCGGCGTGAGCGTCCAGGCACCGGCACCCCTGCCTGGCATTGGAGTGACAGGGGTGCCAGGCCGGCCCCTCTCCCGTCCCGCCGTCACCGTCCCACCGTCCTGCACGACGATGGTCGTGACATCGCCACAACCTCCAGTCGCCCGCTCTCGCCGCCCCCCAGCACCGTCCGCGCCCTCCGGGCCCCGTTAGCCCCCCTCTAGCCCACCTTGATGACGACACGGCGGAGACACGCGCCGTCCAACGGGTGAATTCGCCGTCCTCTGCCACCCGAAGAGCCGATGTTGTCGCTCGAATGCGGCGTTCTCCGGTGGTGCCGAGCCCGATTCCGACTGACGGTGATCACGTCGCTACTGCGATCCGATGCGCCGACGAAGTGTCAGCCTTCGCAGTCGCGCCGAAAGGAACATGACTCCATGCGCACTGCCCGCACTCTGTTCGCTTCCGCCGCCATTACGGCGGTGCTCTCCATGACCGCACCAGCCGCGAATGCCATGGGCCTGGTCCAGGACTTCGCGACGGGCAGCGGTACCTCAGTCAGCGGCGACGACCACGGCCGGGGCGACAATGATCACGGTCGTGGCCGTTACGGCGACCGGGACCGGGACCACGGCCGCTACGGCGACCGGGACCGTGACCACGGTGGCTGGGGCGACCGGGACCGCGACCACGGCGGTTACGGCGACCGCGATAACGGCCGGGACCACGGCTACTGGGGCGGCCACCACCGCCATCCGCACGGTGGCGTGCACACCGGTGGTGGCGCGCTGGCCGATGTCGTGGTCGGTGACTGGGACAACGACTACGGCGACAACGATCACGGCCGGGGCCGGGACCACGGTCGCGACCGGGACCACGGCCGCTGGGGCGACCGGGACCGCGACAACGGCGGTTACGGCGACCGCGACAACGGTGGCTGGGGCCACGACCACTGGGGCCGCCGTCCGCACGGCGGCGTCCACACCGGTGGCGGTGGGATGGCGATGTCCGGCAGCGGTCTGGCCGCCGGTTCCGTCCTGATGCTCGGTGGTCTGGGCGCTGGTGCCTACATGCTGCGTCGCCGCAACACGTCGGGCACCGCGGCCTGACAAGGCTGCCCCCTCCGGAGGTCGATGTGCAGTCGCGGCCACCGTCCTCGCCGGACGGTGGCCGCGGCGATTCCATGTCCGCCGCCATGGTGCCGCGCATCCCCTGACGGCCCGCGTGCCGTCCGATGACGCCGCGCCGCCCGCCGCGACTCGCCCCGCCCGCTCACGAAAGGCCCCCCATGACCGCCCCGCAGTCGCCCCAGCCGAATCCGAGTCCCGATCCGACCAAGGAAGCCGCCGTGCCTCGCCCCGTGGGACGCGGCCTGATCTGGGCCGTGAGCGCGTTTCTGCTGGGTGCCATCCTCGTCTACAACTCCGTGGACACCTCGGCGGACGCCAAACCGCAGTCCTCGTACGCGGCCACCCCGACCGCCGCGGCCCCGACCCCGACCCCGACGCCGGAGACTCCGGCTTCGTCCGCCCCCGATCTGGCCCTGGCCCGGTCCGTACCGAAGCGGCTGTCCATCCCGGAGATCGCCGTGGACGCGCCCTTCACCCCGCTGACCCTCGGCCCCAACGGGCAGCTCAACGCGCCCCCGGCCGGTGACAAGAACCTCGTCGGCTGGTACCAGGACGGTGCCACGCCGGGCGAGCGGGGCGCCGCCATCGTCGCCGGACATGTGGACACCAAGACCGGCCCCGCGGTGTTCCTCCAGTTGGAGACCCTCAAGCCCGGGGCCTTGGTCGAGATCACCCGCGAGGACGGCATCGTCGCCACCTTCAAGGTCGACTCCGTGGAGACGTTCAGCAAGGCGAACTTCCCCAACGACCGGGTCTACGCCGACACCCCGGACCCCCAGCTCCGCCTGATCACCTGCGGGGGCTCGTACGACCACAAGGTCAAGGACTACATGGCCAACGTGGTGGCGTTCGCCCACCTCGTCTCGTCGAGGCGGGCGTAGGGCGCGTCCTGGCACGCACGGCCACGGCCCGGCGCAGGACGCGGGCAGTGTGGCGAGGACGCGTGGGGCGGGGTGGGCGGAGTCCGGGGCGGCCCGAAACGCCGGCCCGGGCTCCGGCCGTCCCGACACGCGGTTCCGGCGGGTCTGCTCTCGCCGCGGAAAACACGGAGAAATAATGACGGATATGACGAATATGAGGCACCGAATTCCGCGCGCTGACGGGATGAAATGAGCGCCGCCCGCCGCAATCCGCAGGGCCGCCGCCCGGCCCGGAAACCATCCGCCGGCGGAAGCGCCGCCACCGACCGCCTGCTGCGCATTGCGCTGCGCCGCCGAAAGCAGCCGCTGAGTCACGCGGATGTGACGATCACCGACCGGCCGGCGGTGCGCCGGGCGGTATCGGCGGCCGCGCTCGGCAACACCATGGAGTGGTTCGACTTCGGCGTCTACGCCTATCTGGCGGGCACCTTGGGAAAGGTCTTCTTTCCCGCCAGCTCGCCCGGCGCACAGGTGGTCTCGTCGTTCGCCACCTTCGCCGCGGCCTTCGTCGTGCGGCCCCTCGGCGGGATGGTGTTCGGTCCCCTGGGGGACCGCATCGGACGCCAGCGGGTGCTGGCCGCCACCATGATCATGATGGCGGTCAGCACCTTCGCCGTCGGATTCCTGCCCGGATATCACGCCGTTGGTTTCGCCGCGCCGATTCTGCTGCTGGTCTGCCGGCTGGTACAGGGATTCTCCACCGGCGGTGAATATGCCGGAGCCACCACATATATCGCCGAATACGCCCCCGACAAACGCCGTGGATTCCTCGGCAGCTGGCTCGACTTCGGCACCTTCGTCGGATACGCGCTGGGGTCGGGACTGGTCACCGTGCTCACCGCGGTGCTCGGCGAGGACGGGCTGGTCTCCTGGGGCTGGCGGCTGCCGTTCCTGGTCGCCGGCCCACTCGGGCTGATCGGCCTCTACATGCGGATGCGGTTGGAGGAGACCCCGGCCTTCCAGCGCGAGGCGGAGCAGGCCCACAAGGAGGCGGAGGAGGTGCGGGCCGCGGGCGGCGAGGACCCGGTCGAGGTCGCCCGCCAGTCCGGCCACGGCAGGCTCAAGGAGATCTTCACCCGGCACTGGGAGGCGGTGCTGATCTGCATGGGCCTGGTGCTGCTCTACAACGTCACCAACTACATGGTGACCTCCTACCTGCCGACCTTCATGACCGAGACGCTCGGCCAGGACCCGCTCACCGCCCAGCTGCTGGTCCTCGGCACCATGATCGTCGTGGTACTCACCATCACCACCGTCGGCCGCAGTTCCGACCGCTGGGGCCGCCGCCCCCTCTTCATGGCCGGCAGCCTCGCCCTGATCGCGCTCTCCGTCCCCGCGGTGCTCCTCATCCGGGCCGGCGGCATCCTGCTGCCCGCCCTCGGCTGCCTGATCCTGGGCCTGCTGCTGGTGATCTTCGCCGGCACCTCCGCCGCCACCCTGCCGGCGCTCTTCCCGACCCGGATGCGGTACGGCGCGCTCTCCATCGCCTTCAACATCTCGGTGTCGCTGTTCGGTGGCACCACGCCGCTGTTCGCCTCCGGCCTGGTGCAGCTGACCGGGAGCCACATGGTCCCCGCGTACTACCTGATGGCCGCCGGCGTCGTCGGGTTCTTCTCGACGCTGTTCCTGCACGAGACCGCGGGCAAGCCGTTGCGCGGCTCCGGCCCGATGGTGGAGACCAAGGAGCAGGCCCACAAGCTGGTGGCGCACAGCCGCACCGAGGCCGGGCGCCGGGCCCGGGACATCTGGATCCGGCTGCGGCACCCCTGGGCCCGGCGGCACTGACGCCGCGGCCCCGGCGGCTCGCCGTCCGGGGCCCTACGCCCGCACGGTGCCGTCCCAGCGCCATTTCGAGCGGCGCGGGCGCCCGGGCAGCGCGATGCGGCCGGTCGCCCAGAGCAGCGTCGGCCAGGGGGCCGCCCCGGCCGGGACGTCCGGGAACAGCCGGTCCAGCACCCGCGCGCACACCTCGGCCGGCGGCTCCCAGCCGAGCCCCAGCCCGGCGGCCAGATCGTGGGTGTGCACACCAGGGTCTCGACGATCCCCATCGCCGCGAAGCCCTCCGGGTCGGACACCCCGAAGACATGGTGGGCGCGTACCTCGGGCGGGGTGGTGCGCACCATGGCCACCAGCAGCGCACCGCACGCCTCCAGGGTCCGGAGCAGCCCGGCGGGCCCGGCGGCCCGGTCGGCGTGCACCGCGTTGGCCGGGCCGCCGGGGCGGCGGGCGTGCCATACGAACGGCACCTCGCGGTCCAACGGCGGTGTGCCGGAGCCGAGTTGGACGGCGTAGGCGAAGAGATCGTCACTGAGGTGCTCGACCGTCTCCCAGCAGTCCCACTCCAGCGAACCGGCCCGCCCGCCGTCCTCCCACGCCGAGGCCGGCGCGGTACGCAGCAGCCGCACCGCGAGCCGTACGGCACGGGCGAGATCGTCGGCGGTGACGGGATCCGGGGCGGCGGGAGGCGCGGAGTGATCCGTTCCGGCGGGGTTGTTGCTCGATCGGGACATGCGGGAACGGTATCGCCATGGCCGGAGCGGGGGGGGGACCGGGCGGCCGGGCGCGGGTCCGTCGTCCGCGTACCGGAGCGGGGTGGCGGGACGCACGCAAACTCCGACGTGCTGTCGGTAACTGTCCGTATGTGACGGTCTATCATCGGCGCCATGTCCGCCCCAGAACTGATCCGCATCGTCTCCCGCGACTCGCCGATGGCCCTGGCCCAAGTGGAGCGCGTCCGCGCCGAGTTGGCCGTGCTGCACCCCGGCATCACCACGGAGGTCGTCCCCGTCAAGACGACCGGGGACCGGTGGATGGGGGCGCTCTCCCAGGTGGAGGGCAAGGGGGCGTTCACCAAGGAGGTCGATGCCGCCCTGCTGGCGGGCCAGGCGGACCTCGCGGTGCACTGCGTCAAGGACATCCCCGGCGACCGCCCGCTGCCCGCCGGCACGGCGTTTGCCGCCTTCCTCAAGCGCGACGACGTCCGTGACGCGCTGATCCACCCGGGCGGCCTGCCCCTCGACGAGCTGCCCGCCGGCACCCGGATCGGCACCTCCTCGGTGCGCCGGATCGCCCAGCTCGCCGCCTCGCACCCGCACCTGGAGTGCGTGCCGATGCGCGGCAACGCCAACCGCCGCATGGAGAAGCTGGCCGCCGGCGACGCCGACGCCCTGCTGCTGGCCGTCTCCGGACTGGAGCGGATCGGCCGCACCGACGCGATCACCGAGATCCTCCCGGTGGACGTGATGTGCCCGCCCATCGGCGCGGGTGTCCTGGCGCTCCAGTGCCGCGAGGACGACAGCGACACCATCGGCGCGGTCAGTGGCCTCGGCGACCCCGCGACGTACCGGGAGACCATGGCCGAGCGGATGCTGCTGCACGTCCTCCAGGGCCACTGCAACAGCCCGATCGCCGGATTCGCCAGCATCGACCGGCGCGGTGAACTCTCCCTGCGGGCCAGCGTTTTCACGCCCGACGGCAAGACCGTCCTCAACGCACACGAGTGGGCCGGCCCGCTGACCCCCGAGACGCTGGGCACGTCCGTCGCCGTAGCGCTGCTGCGCCAGGGCGCCCGCGAGCTCATCGATGGCATCGCACACTGACCTCGACGACCGGCTCGCATGACGAGCGGCACCCCGACGCTTGCCTTCGGCGGCGGGGTGTACCGCATCACCCAGTGGCTACCCGGAGTGCCCCGCGTCCGTCAGGGCCGGCTAGTGGCCGTTAGCGCCCGTTAGTGCCCGTTCAGGACTGTGGGCGCTTGCCGTGGTTGGCCGCGTGCTTGCGGCGTGACTTCTTCTTGCGGCGACGCTTCGACGACATGGATTTCTCCCTTCCGGTCGAGAGGGCTGGGGCATTTCGGCATATCTACCACCTCGTCGCGATTTTTCACCGGGGGAGTAGGGGTGCTGGGAGGGGGCGCCGACGGCCCGGCGTCATTTCGCGTCGCTGGGAAGTCGCGAGGAATCGACCCACGGTCGGCGGTGCCGGCGTGCGGCGCTATGCTTGCTGGATACAAGCAATGTATCCAGTGGATCGACTGGATCACGGCAATCACGCAATCACGCATGCACGCATCCAGTGCGAAGGATCACGACGATGAACAACGGCGCGGTCCGTGCCTGTGACGGGGCGGGGACCACGGAGATCACCGCCACGTCGAGCCTGGACGAGGCGGCCGCGGGGCTGGGGACGGAGATGGTCCGTTTCACCCGGCTGATCGCGGCCTGGAAGCAGCGGGTCAAGCATGACGCCGGCGCCGCGGACCGGGTGCTGCTGGCCAGACTGGTGTGCGGAGGGGACCAGCGGGCGACCGATCTGGCCGCCGACGCCTTCCTGGACCTGTCCACGGTCAGCCGACAGGTCCGCTCGCTGGTCGAACGCGGTCTGGTCGCCCGGCGCCCGGACCCCGAGGACCGGCGCGGTTCGCTGCTGACCGCCACCGAGGCGGGGCGGGCCCGCTTCGAGGACTACCGGCGTCAGCGCGACGCCGAGCTGGCCGGGATCCTGCAGTCCTGGTCGCCACAGGACCGGGCCGATCTGATCCGGCTGATGAGCCGGCTCAACGCGGATCTGGCAGAACGTCAACACGTACGGCCGGGCCCCGGGGGAGACCAGGGCACCACCGTGGAGCAGGGAGAGATACGCAGATGAGCACAGCCACCTCTCCGCCGGGGGCGCAAGCCAAGGCGGCACCAGGGCCGGGGGCGCTCACCCACCGCCAGATACTCACCATCCTCAGCGGTCTGATGCTGGGGATGTTTCTCGCCGCCCTCGACCAGACGATCGTCAGCACCTCCATCCGCACCATCGCGGACGATCTGCACGGACTCAGCCAGCAGGCGTGGGCGACCACGGCCTACCTGATCACCTCCACGATCGCCACCCCGCTGTACGGCAAGCTGTCCGACCTCCACGGCCGCAAGCCCTACTACCTCGCCGCGATCAGCATCTTCGTGACGGGCTCGGTGCTCTGCACCTTCTCCACCTCGATGACCGAACTGGCCGCGTTCCGCGCCGTCCAGGGCCTGGGTGCCGGCGGTCTGATGTCGCTGGCGCTGGCGATCATCGGTGACATCGTCCCGCCCCGGGAGCGCGCCCGGTACCAGGGCTACATGCTCGGTACGTTCGCCACCTCCAGCGTCGCCGGCCCGCTCATCGGCGGCGCGCTGGCCGGCCAGGCCACCCTGCTCGGCATCACCGGCTGGCGCTGGGTCTTCCTGGTCAACGTACCGATCGGCATCATCGCGCTGTTCGTCGTCGCCAAGGTCCTCAACATCCCGCACACCCGACGGAACCGGCGCATCGACTGGTGGGGCGCGCTCACCATCACCATCGGCGTCGTCCCGCTGCTGCTCGTCGCCGAGCAGGGCCGGGAGTGGGGCTGGACCTCGGCCCGCTCGATCACCTGCTATGCCGTCGGCGTCGTGGGCATCATCGCCTGGGTTCTGGTCGAGCGGTGGATCGGGGACGACGCGCTGATCCCGATGCGGCTGTTCCGCAACGGCACCTTCAGCAAGACCAGCCTGCTGTCCGTGCTGATCGGTATGGGCATGTTCGGCGGGATGCTGATGATTCCGCAGTACCTCCAGATCGTGAAGGGCGCCAGCCCCACCAAGTCGGGCCTGGAGATGCTGCCGTTGATGGCGGGCATGATGATCGCCTCGATCGTGTCCGGCCAGATCACCGCCAAGACCGGCCGCTACAAGATCTTCCCGATCATCGGCACCGCTCTGATGGTCGCCGCCATGCTGCTCTTCCACTACCGCGTCCAGTGGGACACCGCGCTGTGGGAAACCATGGTCTACATGCTGGTCTTCGGCCTCGGCCTGGGTGGCTGCATGCAGACCCTGGTGCTGGCCGTGCAGAACGCGGTCCCGCCGCAGGACATGGGTGTGGCCACCGCCTCGTCCACGTTCTTCCGGCAGATGGGTGCCACCGCCGGTACCGCGATCTTCCTCTCGGTGCTGTTCAGCACGGTCGGTGACAAGATCGGCGACGCGTTCCGGGCCGCCGCGTCCACCACGCGCTTCCAGGAAGCGCTCAAGGACCCCGCCGTCCTGCACGACCCGGCCAACAAGCCGGTGCTCGACATGCTCAAGCACCCCGGGAACGGCGGCTCTTCGGGTGTGCTGAGCGACTCCTCGTTCATCCAGCACCTGGACCCGCGGCTGGCCGAGCCCTTCAAGCGAGGCTTCGCGGACTCCATGCACACCGTCTTCCTGATGGGCGCGGTCGTCGTCGCGCTGGCCTTCGTGCTGATGTGGTTCATCAAGGAGGTGCCGCTGCGGCAGATCTCCGGCCTTCAGGCACGGGCCCAGGCAGAGGCCGAGGCCAACGGTGAGGTGCTGCCCGCGGAGGAGAGCGCACCGGCGGCCGCGCCGGCCCCGGAGGCGGTCGCACCCGCTGCCGAGCACGTCCCGGACCCCGGCGTCGACGCGTCCGGTCCGCCGATCCGCGGCACCGTGCGCGACAGCGGCGGCCACCCGGTCCCGCAGGCCGCGGTCACCCTGATCAGCGTCGGCGGGCGGCAGCTCGGCCGCACCGTCACCGACGCCGACGGCGGCTATGCGCTGCCCACCACCGGCCCCGGCACCTACGTCCTGATCGGTTCGGCCGGCGCCCGCAAGCCGCAGGCACTGACCGTCGTGGTGGGCGCCGAACCGGTCGTCCTCGACCTGACCCTCAGCGGTGCGGCCGGGCTGTCCGGCGAGGTCCGCGAGGAGAAGAACGACGACCCGGTGCCCGGTGCGCTGGTCGTCGCCACCGACGTCCGCGGGGAGGTCGTGGCCTCCGGCGTCGTCGGCCAGGACGGCGGCTTCACGTTCGGCGAACTGACCCCGGGGAGCTACACCCTGGCGGTCAGCGCCGAGCGCCACCGCCCGTCCGCCCTCCAGGTGGAGGTGGCCGCCGGCACCCGCAACTGGTACGAGATCCGGCTGACGCCGGGCGCCCAGGTGCGCGGCACCGTCCGCACCGTGCAGGGCGGCGCGGTCAACGACGCCCGGGTCACCCTGCTCGACCCCGCGGGCAACGTCGTGGGCACCGCCACCAGCGGCCAGGACGGCGCGTATGTCTTCACCGATCTGGACAGCGGTGAGTACACGCTGATCGCCAGCGGCTATCCGCCGGCCGCCGCCCCGCTGCGGCTGACCGCCTCCGGACAGGCCGAGTGCGACATCGAGCTCAGTCACGACACCGTGCACTGACCTTCCGCCGCAACGGCACCGGCCAGGGCCCGGCGACTTCGGTCGCCGGGCCTTCGCGTACGGCCGCCCGACGGCTCCCAGGCACGTCCGCGTCCACCTGCCCCCCCGCCTGGACCGCGACGCGCTGCGGCCCCGACCGCCCCCGCCTAGGCTGCCGAGCATGAGCGAGCCGAACACGGCCCGGTGCCTGCCCGGCGCCGCAGCCGACCGACGCGGCGGGTGCGCGGCATGAACACCGACTTCGACGTGGTGGTGCTGGGCGCCGGCCCCGGCGGGTACGTCGCCGCCATCCGCGCCACCCAGCTCGGCCTGCGCACGGCGATCGTCGAGGCCAGGTACTGGGGTGGTGTCTGCCTGAACGTCGGGTGCGTGCCGTCGAAGGCACTGCTCCGCAACGCCGAGATCGCCCACCTCGTGAACCGCGAGGCGAAGACCTTCGGCATGCGGATCGACGGGCAGGTCACCTTCGACTACCACGAGGCGTTCCTGCGCAGCCGCAAGGTGGCCGAGGGCCGCGCCAAGGGCGTGCACTACCTGATGAAGAAGAACAAGATCGAGCAGTTCGAGGGCGTCGGCGCGTTCATCGATCCGCACACCCTCCATGTCACCCTGGGTGACGGCCGGACCGAGACCCTCTCCTTCGCACACGCCATCATCGCCACCGGCTCGGTCACCCGGCTGCTGCCCGGCACCTCCCTCAGCCGCCGCGTGGTGACGTACGAGGAGCAGATCCTCTCCGACGAACTGCCGCGCAGCATCGTCATCGCCGGGGCCGGCGCCATCGGCGTCGAGTTCGCCTACGTCCTCCACAACTACGGCGTCGAGGTCACCCTCGTGGAGTTCCTCGACCGCGTGGTACCGCTGGAGGACGAGGAGGTCTCCGCCGAACTCGCCCGCCGCTACCGCAAGTTGGGCATCAGCGTCCTGCCCTCCACCCGTGTCGAGGGAATCGACGACTCCGGGGAGCGGGTGCAGGTCACCGTCACCACGGGCGGCCAGCGCCAGACACTGGAGACCGACCAGGTCCTCCAGGCCGTCGGCTTCCAGCCGCGGATCACCGGCTTCGGACTGGAGAACACCGGCATCCGGCTGACCGAACGCGGCGCCATCGACATCGACGGCCGGTGCCGCACCAACGTCCCGCACCTGTTCGCCATCGGTGATGTCACCGCCAAGCTGATGCTGGCGCATGCCGCCGAGGCGATGGGCATCGTGGCGGCGGAGAGCATCGCCGGCGCGGAGACCATGGAGCTGGACTATGTGATGATCCCGAGGGTGACGTTCTGCCAGCCGCAGATCGCCAGCTTCGGCTGGACCGAGGCACAGGCCCGCGACCGGGGCTTCGACGTCCGGGTGGCCAAGTTCCCGTTCACCGCCAACGCCAAGGCGCACGGCGTCGGGGACACCGCGGGCTTCGCCAAGATCGTCAGCGATGCCGGACACGGGGAGATCATCGGCGCCCACCTCATCGGCCCTGAAGTAACCGAACTCCTACCAGAACTGACGCTCGCTCAGAAGTGGGATCTGACCGTCCACGAGGTGGCCCGCAACGTCCACGGCCACCCCACCCTCGGCGAGGCGATCCAGGAAGCGGTCCACGGCCTCGCGGGCCACATGATCAATCTGTGACGGTGACCCACCTTCGGCGGCGTAGAGTTCCCGGACATCGGTCGCGGGCGATGTCACTCACTCCTCGGCCGGTCGGTGGTCGAACGCGAAGGAGGTCAGCGCATGGTGAGGGTCGCGGGGAACGGGGAGGCCGGGCCCGGCGCGCGGGACGGGCGGGCGGGTTTACCCCAACGGGCCGCCGCACTGGTCGAGTTGCTGCGGTACAACGCCGCCCGTACCGAGCGGGATCGCCGCATTGCCGACGAGAATCTCGCGGCACTCGACGAGGCCGGTCTGTTCGGTGTCACGGTTCCCGAGCGGTTCGGCGGACGCCAGGCATCCGTCCGTACCCTCGTCGAGGTGGGTTCGGAACTCGGCCGCGGTTGTGGCTCCACCGCCTGGACGACCAGCCTGATCAACATCTCCGGCTGGCTCGTCGGCCTCTACCCGGAACGCGCGCAACGCGAGGTCTACGAGGAGAATCCGCGCGCGCGTGCCTGTGCCGTACTCCCTCCGCACGGGACGAGCCAGGCAACCGACGGGGGCCAGGTGGTCAGCGGCAGGTGGGGATTCGCGTCAGGCTGTCTGCACGCCCAGTGGGCGTTGCTGGGCGTCTCGGTCACCGACGACGCGGGCACACGCCTGGACCAGGGACTGGCGCTGGTCCCGATGGACCGGTTGAGGATCGAGGACACCTGGCACGTCGCCGGGATGTGCGGCACCGGAAGCAACACCCTCGTCGCCGACGGTGTCTTCGTCCCCTCGCACCGCGTCCTGTCGGTGCCCGGAGCGATGCGGGGCGAGTACCCGACCGAGTTCGCCGACGAGGTCCTGTACCGCGCGGCGTTCGTCCCGACGCTCGCCCTGTCGCTGGCGGGCCCGTTGCTGGGCCTGGCCCGCG
This sequence comes from Streptomyces sp. S186, assembly GCF_051603415.1. Lineage (NCBI taxonomy): Bacteria > Bacillati > Actinomycetota > Actinomycetes > Kitasatosporales > Streptomycetaceae > Streptomyces > Streptomyces sp. S186. Next base: position 7,525,707 of record NZ_CP193932.1, read on the forward strand.
GCGGGCTGGAGCTGGTACTGGCCTCGCTCGCGGAGGGGCGCGGCATCTCGCACACCTTCTACGAGCAGGCCCGGGAGGCTCCGGCCACCCAGACGCAACTCGCCGAGGCCGCCCAGCTGATCGACACCGCCGCCCTGCACCTGTGGCGCGCCGCGGACGAGGTCGATGACTGGGCGGCCGGCGGCCGGTGCATGCCCCCGTTCGACCGGATCCGGGTGCGCATGGACATCGGCACCGTCGCCCGCTGTTCACGGGAGGCGCTGGACATCCTGCTGAACGTTCACGGGGCCCGGAGCTTCGCCGACGCCAGTCCGTTGCAGCGCATCTGGCGGGATCTGGAGACCGGCTCGCGCCACGCCATGGTCAATCCCGCCATCGCGACCGAGATGTACGGCCGGGCGCTGCTCGGCATCGAGGAACAGGTCACGCCGCTGATCTGAGGACGGGTGCGGCGCCGGTCGCCGCGACGGACAGGTCCCAGAGCCGGGCGGCCGCGCCGCGGTCGACGGCGTACCCGCGCACGCCGCCGTCGTCCATGGGTTCGGTGGGGGCGGAGCGGCGCGCGATGTCGCAGTCCTCCAGGTAGAGCCCGCCGCGCTCGTCGAGGAGTGGGGAGGTGGCCGCCCACAGGCCGGTGGCGGCGCCCTGGGAGGGTGACTTGAAGTCGGCGCCGATCACGTTGCCGTGCTCGTCCACCCATCCGCGGTCGATCTGCTCCTGACGCGTCATCTCACGCTGCAGACCAGTGATGATCTTGCCTGGATGGAGCGCGAACGCCCGGACACCGTCGTCGCGGCCGAGGGCGTCCAGCTGCACGGCGAACAGGGAGTTGGCGGTCTTGGACTGGCCATAGGCCAGCCACCTGTCGTAGCCGGTGCGGAAGTGCGGATCGTGCCAGCGGATGTCGGTGAGGGTGTGTCCGGCGGAGCTGTTGACGACGACGCGCGCGCCGTCGGCGGCGGCCAGGAGCGGGTACAGCTCACAGGCGAGGACGAAGTGCCCGAAGTGGTTGGCGGTGAACTGGCCCTCCCAGCCAGGACCGACGCGCCGTTCGGGCGTGGCCATCACACCGGCGACGGCCATGAGGAGGTCGAGCCGGCCGAGGGTGTCTGCGAGGTGTGCGGCGGCGCTGCGCACGCCGGCGAGGTCCGCCAGGTCCATGGGGAGGACTTCGCAGCCCGCCACCCCGTCGAGAGCGGCGCGGGCGGCCGCGGGCCGGCGGGCCGGAACGACGACCCGGGCCCCGGCGGCCGCCAGACACCGGGTGGTTTCCAGCCCGAGTCCGGAGTAGCCCCCGGTCACCACAGCGGTGGTGCCGGAGAGATCGAGGCCGGCCATGACGTCCTCGGCGGTGCTGGCGGCGGAGAAGGGCGAGCCGAGCGGCTGCTGATCAGTGCTGGTCATGCCCGCAACGCTACGAGCTGGAGCGAGGTCTAGATCAAGTCCCACGGGCTGTCCGATGGTCAGGCGGGACTGCGGACTCGCTCGTCTACGCTGCCGGTATGACGACGACCGCCCAGACCCCCGCGGAGCTCCTGAGCATCGGCGAGGTTGCCGAGCGGACCGGCCTCAGCGTGCACGCACTGCGTTTCTACGAGCGGGAGGGCCTGCTGGTCGGACCGGTCCGGCGCACCACAGGCGGACGGCGGCGCTACACCACGTTCGAGGTCGAGTGGCTGCTGATCTGCGTCAGGCTGCGGGAATCGGGGATGCCGCTCGCCGATCTCCGACAGTTCGCCGCGCTGGTGCGGCAGGGGCCGGGCAACGAGGCCGAACGCCTGGAACTGCTCGACGCCCACCGGCGGCGCGTCGAGGCGAAGATCCAGGCACTGGAGGAGTGCCGTTCGGTCATTGCCTGGAAAGTCGGTGTCTACGCCGAGCACCTGGCCCGCGGCGAGGCCGGCGGGCTCTGGGACCCGACAGCCTGAGACACGGGCGGGGCCTGGGACGCGGACCGCTGACGGTCCCTCACACAGCGCAATTGTGTCGCCCGGGAGCGCGGTGTCGGCGGGTCGTCAGGTTTCGCCGGCCCGGCACAGGCAATGCCTTGGAGGCCGCGGACCGGTCCGCAGCGACCGCTGGTTGTGAACTGCTTCTGGAGCGCCATGAGCACGGTTGTTGCCCGCAGCATGTCGGTGTCCGTCCCCTCAGCCCTTATCGGCCCCCTGCTCGTCTTCGTCCTGCTCGACGGGTTCATCCAGGGCAGTGTGGTGTCCCTGCTGCCCGCCATCCGCGACACGTTGCACACCGGCACCGGACCGGCCATGTGGATCACGGCGACACAGTTCCTGTCCGCCGCGGTGTGTGTGCCGGTCTTCGGGCGCCTGGGCGATCTGCACGGCCACCGCCGCATACTGCGGGTGGCGCTCGGGACGGTCACCGTCGGATGCCTGCTGTGTGCCCTGGCACCGACGCTCGGGGTCTTCCTCGCCGGCCGGGTCCTGATCGGTCCGATCAGCGCGACACTTCCGCTCTCCGTCGGACTGGTGCGGGACCGCCTGGACACCGCGGCCAGCCGACGGGGCGTCAGTCTCCTGGTCGCGGCGCTCATCCTCGGAGCGACGGCCGGTACGGCCACGGCTGGGCCCCTGGCGTCCGTCGCCGGCGGCGGGCGCACGGTGCTGTGGAGCCTGGCGGTGCTGGCCGCGGTGGGCCTGGTGCTCGCCCTCACCCCGCGCATCTCCGAGACCGGACGGCTGGCGAGCGGACGGATGGACTGGACGGGCGCCGTGCTGCTCGGCCTCGGCCTGACGTTGCTGCTCGGCTCCGCGGCCCAGGGCGCGGCGCATGGCTGGCGCGCGCCGCCGGTCCTCGTCGGACTGCTGCTCGCGCCGGTGGCCCTGGGCCTGTGGGTGCGTTCGTCGCTGCGCAGCAGTGAACCCCTGGTCGATGTGCGGGCGATGGCGGGCCGCGCCATCGCACCGGCCTTCGCCTGCGGATTCGCCGCGGGTGTGGTGGTCCTGGGCGGGCAGGGGGTCACCGTCGCGTTCCTCGACGCGGTCCCGGAGAAGGCCGGATACGGCTTCGGGCTGCCGCAGTGGCAGATCGGTCTGTGGATCGCCGTACCGGCCCTGATCAGCTTCCTGACCGCCGGTGCCTCGGCTGCCGTGGGCCGGCGCCTGGGTTACCGCGCCATGCTCACCGTCGGCTTTCTGCTGATGGCCGCCGGATTCGGGGTGGAGATCGCGGGGCACGCCGTCATGGCCACGTGGTACGCCGGTCATCTGCTGGCAGGTGTGGGCATCGGCCTGGCGGTCAGCGGGCTGCCCACCGTCATCACCGAGGGCAGCCCGCGCGATCGGGCGGCGTCCGCGACGGCCGTCTACTACAACCTCAAGACGGCCGGTGGCAGCATCGCCGGAGCCGCCGCGGCCGCGCTCTTCAGCGGTCTGCTGACCCGCTCCACACACCAACCGGCCCTGGCCGCCTATCTGTTGCTGTGGGGCGCGTGCGGGGCTCTGGCCCTGGTGTCGGCGGCGCTGATCCGTCTCACACCGCGGACGTAGGGGAGGCACAGGGCGACTTCGGGGCACCCGGAACGCCGGCCGGGTGGCGCCGGTGGCCGGGAGGTCTCGTCAGGCAATGCGCGGGGGCGCGCGGGATACTGGTCGAGGAGGGAACCGCACGCCGGCCCAAACCGCGACGTCACCCCACGTGAAGGAGCCCTTGCCATGGGACACGGCGGAAACGTCATCAACGAGCTGACGGCGGACCACCGCGAGGTGGACGCGCTCTTCGAGGAACTCGCGTCGCTGCCGACCGGCACCCCGTGGCGCCGGGAACTGGCGGACCGACTCACGGTGGAACTCGTTCGACACTCCGTTGCCGAGGAGCAGTACCTCTATCCCACGGTGCGCGAGCACGTAGCGGGCGGACGCACCCTCGCGGACCGGGAGCTCGATGACCACACCGAGGTCGAGAAGCTGCTCAAGTCCCTCGAGTCGCTGGAGCCCACCGACTCCCGCTTCGACCAGCAGATCGCCAAGCTGCAGACCACCGTCCAGGCCCACGTCCAGGACGAGGAGAAACGGCTCTTCCCGCTGCTGGCCGACGCCTGCTCCGCGCAGATGCTCGACGAGTTGGGCGAGAAGGTCCGCAAGGCCAAGAAGACGGCGCCGACCCGGCCCCACCCGTCCGCTCCGCACACCCCGCCGGCGAACAAGATCCTCGCCCCGGGAACCGGACTGGTCGACCGGGTGCGGGACATGCTCACCGGCCGCAGACACCACATCGCCTGAGCGGCGTCCAGGGGCTTGACGGCCCTCATCGCCTTGACGGTCCTCGTCGCGGGGAGGCGCGTCAGGCCGCGCGCTTGCCGGCCTTCTTGCCAGTCTCCCTGCCCGTGGTCTCCTGGCGCGTGGTCTTCGTGCCGAGGGCCTTGATCAGCTGGTCGCGGTTCATCTTGGACCGGCCGGGCACGTCCCGGTCGCCGGCCAGCTGGTACAGGTCGCTCTTGCTGAGGTCCCGCAGATCCCGGCGCCGGGTTCCTTTGGGCCGGGTTCCTTTGGTGTGACCGGTGCCGCGCCCCTTGCGGGCCTCCTCGACGCTGTTCCGCAGCGTTTCCATCAGGTCCACGACGTTGGTGGCCGCCGGCGGCTCCTCGGTGCCGGCGACCTCCTGGCCCTTGGCCTTCGCCGCGACGAGTTCGCCCACCTTCTCCTCGTAGGTGTCGTGGTAGTCCTTCGGGCGCCAGTCGATCGACAGGGCGTCGATCAACTGGCGTGCGGTGTCCAGGTCCCGCCCCCGTGCCTGGCGCCGCTCGGGCAGGAACGGCAGTTCCTGGTGCGGGTCGCGGACCTCGTCGGCCCAGTGCAGGGTGTGCATGGCCAGGATGTCCTCCTGGGCGCGCAGCGCCACCAGGTACTGCTTGCCGCGCATGACGAGGGTGGCGATACCGGCCTTGTCCGCCTGGCCCAGGGCGGCGCGGAGCAGTTCGTAGACCTTGGTGTACTCCTGTGCCTTGGGCGCCAGGTAGTAGGTGCGGGCGAAGTAGACCGGCTCGACCTGGCCGAGATCGACGAAGCCGCGGATGTCGATCACCTGTGACCTGCCCGGTGCGATCGCGTCGAGCTCGTCCGGCTCGACGATCACGTAGGTGCCGTCGACCTCGTAGCCCTTGACGATGTCGTCGTAGTCGACCTCCTTCCCGGTCCGCTCGTTGACCCGCTGGTGGCGGATCCGGTCGGAGGTGCCGCGTTGCAGCTGGTGGAAGTGGACGGTGTGGTCCTCGGTGGCGGTGAACAACTGCACCGGCACCGACACCAGCCCGAAGCTCACCACGCCACTCCAGATCGCCCGCGCCATGACCCGACCCTGCCCTTCTCCTCGTGGCGGCTCAGCGATCGCGGTGCTCGGGGCCGGTCCGCCGCCGGGCGGACGCGATCGCTTGCGTGGCGTGGCGCCGGATCTCCCGTTCGGCCTGTTCCGCCTGTCGCACGCGTTCACCGGCCGTCTCGGCCGCCCGGCGTGCCCGCCGCAGCTCGTCCTCGGCCTCCGCCAACTGTCCGCTGAGCGTGGTGATCTGCCGCTGTGCGGCCTCATGCCGGTCGAGTGCCTGCCGTTCCGCGGTCCTGGCCGCGGCCACCTCCTCCGCGGCCGCACGCACGTCCCGCTCGGCGACCGCGGCCTGCTGTCGGGCCCGCTCCGGGTCCCGCTCGCGCCCGCCGTCCGACTCGGGCGCGAGGCGCGTCGCCCGCGCCCGACGACGCGTGCGGGCGGCATCGAGGTCGACGACCTTCCCCGTACCGGCGTGTGGGGTGGGGGCCGCGGCCCGTGCTGCCTGGGGAACGTCCGGCGGAACGCCCGGGGGGACGTCCACGTCCGGGAGGGTGCCGAAACCGATGGCCGTGAGTGGCTGTGTCAGCCGCCCGCCGGCCCAGTCCCGGGCTGCCTGTCGGTCGGCCAGGACGGCCCGCAGGGTGCCCTCCAGCTCCCGCTGGGCGTTCGGGCCGAGGGGGTGGCCCGCACGTGCGGTCAGCCTGCGTGCCTGGCCGGTCAGCGTGGCCACCACCTCGTGTTGCCGCCCGGACAGCTCACGCAGTCGTCGGCCGTCCAGCTCCTGATGGGCCTGCTCCAGCTCCTCGCCGAGCTGGAGCAGTCGTGCCCGGTCCTTGCCCGGGTCGCGGGCCAGGAGGTTGGCGGCCCAGGCGGCGAGGGTGGGCCGGCGCAGCTGCCGGATCCGTTCCGCCAGCTCCCGGTCGCCGGCCGCCCGTGCCGCCAGGGCCCGCCCGTCGCGCACCGCGGTGAACTCGTCCGGTGGCAACGCGTAGAGCTCGTCGGCGACGGTGTCCAGATCCACCTGGCCCTCCAGGGGCGCGCGTGCGCCCTACGGGCATCGGCCGGCGGCGCCGACGGTGGCCCCCCTGCCGCCGTGCGTCGCCTACCTCACGTGATCACTCAATGGCCGAACCGGAAGTGATGGCGCTTGGGGCGCTTGGTCGCGGTGCCGCCCGTGGCCTCGGGCACCTCGTCTGCCGTCCCGGGCTGCCCGGCGGGCATCCGGGCGCTGCGGACGGCCGGTCTCCGGTGCCGCGCCCGTGTCATGCCCGCCATGATCATGGCGAGGGCAAGGCCCAGGATCAGCGTGAGCGCGATGCCGGAGAGGAAGATCGCCAGGCTGTTCATGGTGGCGATGTGGTTGCCGAACACCCCCACGCCGTAGTCAGGCCCGCCGGCGAGGTTGTCGGCGATCAGCACACCGATGAACGCCCCGGTGGCAGCAAGGAGCAGTAGTCCCAGGAGGAGCATGGTGGCCACCTTTCTGTGACATCCACACCTCCACTCTGTCACCGCACGGACACTCTGTCACCGCACGGAGCTGCCGTCGCGGTGACGAGAAACGGCACCCCTACGGGACTCGTCCGGACGGCCGGTCCGGGAGCGCCGTGCGCGGTCAGCCCGCACCGTGGAGGCATGGACAATGCGCCCGACAGGGACCACGCTCCCAAGACCGACCACGCTCCCAAGATCCTGGTCGATGCGCCGAGGGCGGACGGCGGACGCCGGGTCTGGATCGGTCACGACTCGGTGGGCCTGGCCTACGGCAGGATCGACGTCCTGGAGTTCGCCCGCCGCGCCGGGCTCGACCCCGACCAGGTCGATCTCCACGACCCGGACGTGGTCCGGTGGCGGGGCGGCGGCCCCGACGACTGGACGCCCGGCGCGTGAGGCCGGCGCACAGGTCGTCGACTCAGCCCGCGTAGGTGAGTTGTACGAGGGTGATCTCGGTGTCGCCGATGAGGATGACGCCGGCGACGTGGCTGCGGGCGATGGTCCGCATGACGCCGTCGTCGGTCCCGTACGGCTCGGAGTGCGCCGGAGGGTCGATCAACGCGTCCAGCAGCAGCACCGACAAGTCCTGACGCGCCTCGTCGGGGAGGGACTTGTAGGTGGCGTGGAGGGCCGGGTCGAGATGGAGCCGGTAGGTCACGCGGCGCCTCGCCCGCGGGAGCCGTCGTCACCGGCGGCGGAGCGCAACTCCTCGGCGCTCAGGTCGATCAGTCCGGCACGGTAGGTGGACGGGAGGTGTCCGGACCCGTGGAAGGCGGTGCGCAGGTGCTCGACCCGTTCGCGGTCGGCTTCGAAGGACTCGATGAACTTTACCCAACGCTCAAGGACGGCCGGCACTTCACGGACATCGCTGAAGGCGAACTCCCGCATGAACGTCGCCCGCAGTTCGGAGTGCGGCAGGGCGTGGGCGATGCTGTCGACGGTCCATGACCGGCCGGAGCTGCTCATCGGGTCCTCCACACGACCTGCTGGCGCGGATGCGTGCGTCCACCGTAACAATCCGCCCCGGCGACGCCGGCGAGGGACCCGGCCGCCAACGGACCCGGGCGCCGCGCCGGGCCGCCGGGCCGACGTCGAGTCAGGCGTCGAGTCAGGCGTCGAAGTACATCGAAGTACCGCGCGAATTCGTACGGGTTGGGGCGGCCGCGGAGAGGCCGGCGTAGCCGAGCGGGTCGTGGAAGAGGGGCGCGCCGTACTTCCGGGCCGGAGACGATCTCGGACGCTTCCACAACGACCCGTCGACGCCCGCCCACCCGCTCCCGGTCACCGTCCGCGACCTCAACGCCCGCCGGCAGCAGGCCGAAACGGACGCCGCCACCGACCAGGCCGTGACCCGGTCGCGGATGATCTGCGAGGCCCCGGCCCGACCTCACGGAGACCGGACCGCCACCGCGGTGACACGGAGCGACCGACCCCGCCGCCGCGAACGTGGCGCATAAGCCCCGCCTGCCCGCGCCCGTCCGCAACCGCCCTCCGGGGCCGGCAGTCCTAACGGACATGAAGCGACGTATATCCTTCCGACTCCGCAGACCCGCGTCGGACGCTCTCGGCCGGCGGGCGGGCGCGGCGCTCGCCCTCACGTCCCTCACCCTGCCGCTGACGGTCGCCCTCGGTTCTCCCGCCCAGGCCGCCTCGTCGGGTTGCTACGGGCTCCGCGGCCCCTACCAGCGGCAGGCCGAACGGTTCCTCGGCCTCAGGGTCGACGGCCGCCAGTCGCCCTCCGACTGCCGGGCCATCCGCGCCTTCCAGGCCGGCCACGGCATCACGCCCACCTACGGCTACGCCGGCCCGGCCACCTGGAACGTGATGCGGCAGGTCGCCAGGCAGCGCACCGCCGGGCACCACCCCAACAGCGCCCACAAGTGCCCCACGGACAAAGGACGGATCGCCTGCGTCGACCTGACCCGCCAGCTCAGCTGGATCCAGGACGGCGGGCGCCTGGAGTACGGGCCGGTCCCCGTCCGCACCGGCCGCAAGGGCGGCGCGACCCGCACCGGCCTCAAACGGATCTACTGGCGGCACCTGCACCACGTGTCGACCCTCTACCACACGCCCATGCCCTACAGCCAGTTCTTCGATGGCGGCGAGGCGTTCCACGCCATCAGCGGCAGCGTCTGGTCCGCCCCCGGCTCGCACGGCTGCGTCAACATGCGCCCCAACGACGCGAAGAAGTACTGGTCGCTGCTGCACTACGGCGACGACGTGTACGTCTACGGCCGCAAGCCCGGGACCTAGCACCTCGCGGGCGTGCCGGGAACACCACCGGCACGCCCGCGCCCCCCTCAGGACCGTCCGGCCGATGCCTCAGCGGGCCAGCAGGGTGTAGAGCGCCATCGGCGTCACATAACCGGGCCAGCGGCCGTCCGAGAAGAGATGGACGCCCCCGTCCTGGTAGCACTGGTCGACGAGCTGGGAGCAGATCATGTGCCGGCTGCTGGCCACATAGCGACGCAGCCCCGGAACGGGCAGATGGAAGCGGTGGGTGGCGATCGCCGCGTAGTCGAGGAAGCTGTAGGGCACGCCCACATAGCGGTCGGCGGCCCCGCATATCCGTTCGCGCTGCTGCTCGGTGAGCCCCTCCGGGCAGACGTAGAGCGGGCCGGAACCGTCGTACTCGCTGAGCGGCCGGATGCGGGCACCGCCCGGCTCGGCCTCCAGCAGCCGGCCGCCGGGCAGGACCAGGAAGGCGTGTTCGTAGTCGGCGAAGCCGTCTCCGTTGATCCACTCGCCGAAGCGGATCAACCGGCCGGTGACACCGGAGATCTGGGTGAGCCCGATGTCGCCGGGCAGGGGATGGGTGTGCTTCATGAGCGGCTCCTGGGAGCGTGAGAAGCGGATTCCCCCGGGTGATACCCGCTGTTCGTGCGCCCGCACCGCGCCACCGAGGGCCCCTTGGTCCCGCCCACCACGCGGCCCCCGTCGCCAGTGACACCGGTGGCTGATGGTGCATCAGTTGACGAACGGGGTAGCCCTTCCGAGACGACCCCGAGGGGACCACCGACCACGAGGAGCACCGCACCATCATGGCCACGGGCAGCAACCACACCCCCGCGACCGACGACCGCACCCCGCGCACGGAACCCCCCGCGACCGACGAGCGTCCGCTGGCCGGCAGCGTCGCGCTGGTAACCGGCGCCTCCAGCGGCATCGGCGCCGCCACCGCACTGGCCCTGGCCGCGGAGGGCTGCTCCCTCGCCCTGGTCGCCCGACGCGCCGACCGCCTGGACGAACTCACGCGCACCATCGGCGAACAGAGCGGCACCCCGGCCGTCGCCCTGCCCGCCGACCTCGGCGACGGGACACAGGCACAGCAGGCCGTCGAGCGTGCCGTCGCGCACTTCGGCCGCCTGGACGTGCTGGTCAACAACGCCGGGTGCGGCGCCCGCGGCGCGGTCGAGGACAGCGACCCGGAGGACTGGGACCGGATGGTCGACCTCAACCTCAAGGGCGTCCTGCGCCTGTCGCACGCCGCGCTCCCGCACCTGCTGCGTGCCGCGGACTCCGGACCGCGCGGCGTCGCCGACCTGGTGACCGTCAGCTCGGTCGCCGGCCGGGTGCCCCGCAAGGACAACAGCGTCTACTCCGCCACCAAGCACGCGGTGTGCTCCTTCAGCGAGGCACTGCGCCAGGAGGTGACCGGCCGCGGCGTCCGCGTCGGACTGGTCGAACCGGGCATGACCACCACGGAGATGACCCTCGGCAGCCAGGCCGCGTCGGCCCACGGACTGCCCCGGGACTCCTGGCTGCACGCCGAGGACATCGCCCGCGCCATCACCTTCATGGTCACCCAGCCCGCCCGGGTGGCCGTCAACGAGATCATGGTCCGCCCCACCGCCCAGGAGCGCTGACCCGTGCCCCTTCGCCTCCTGCTCACCTCCGACACCCACGTCCCGCAGCGCGCCAGGGCCCTGCCGCCGCAACTCCTCGACGCCGTACCGCATGCCGACGTCGTCGTGCACGCCGGTGACTGGACCGACACCGCCACCCTCGACCTGCTGCGGGCCCGCGCCCGCCGGCTGATCGCGGTGTACGGCAACAACGACGGCCCGGAACTCCGCGCCAGGCTGCCGGAGGTGGCCCGAGCGGAGCTGGACGGACTACGGCTCGGCGTCGTCCACGAGACCGGCCCCGCACAGGGCCGGGAACGCCGCTGCGCCGACCGCTTCCCCGACCTCGACGTGCTGGTCTTCGGCCACAGTCACATCCCCTGGGACACCACGACCGGGACCGGCCTGCGCCTTGTGAACCCCGGCTCCCCGACGGACCGCCGACGCCAGCCCGCCTGCACCTACCTCACCGCGGAGATCACCGACGGCCGGCTCACCGACGTCGTCCTGCACCACCTGCCCCGCCGACGCTGAAGCGCCCCGGCGCTCACCTGCCCAACAGGCCCCGTACGTACGCCGCCTGGCCCGCGTGCTGGAGATCGTCCGTGAGCACGCTGACCAGGCGGACGCCCAGGGTGACCGGCGGCGACCAGTTCCGGTCGACGACGCGGTCGAGGTCCTTCACGGCCAGCGCGGAGACATGGCGCACTGTGCTCTCGTGCACCGCCGCGTGATAGCCCGTCAGCAGCTCGGCGCTCACCCCCCGCACCTTCGCCACGTCCTTGCGGGAGTGCCCGTAGCCGGTGTCCTCCTCGGCGAACGGCAGCCCGAACGCCTCGTACCACTCGTCCGCGGTCCAGATCTGCTCGGTGCCGGCCGCCCCGGCCACATGGTCGTCCTGGACCCGGGTGAGGTGCCAGACCAGCCAGGCGATGGAGTTGGCGCGCCCGTCGGGGCGGGTGGCCAGCTCCTCGGGACCGAGCCCGTCCACCACCTCCTCGACGACCTCGCGGATCCGGCCGAAGGCATCGACGAGCAGGGCGGTGCTGGCGGACATGGCGACTCCGTAACGGTGGGACGGCCGGTGACTGCGCTCGGCCCATCGTCCCAAGCCGGTTCGCGGCCCGCCGCCCGGCGCACCGCGGCGGGTGGCCGCTCCGCCGCATGGCGGAGGACGGGCACCGCCGCCGGCGCCAGCCTGGCGCGGCGGGGCGGGGCGTCAGGACCGTGCGGAGCGTGCGGCGAGGGTGTCGAGCAGGGCCTGCACCGGCCGCAGCGCACGGTCGCCGGGGCCGACCACGGAGAGGATGCGGGGGAGCGGCTCCACCACGCGGACCAGCCGGCCGGCCCGGAGGTACGGGTTGGGGTCGCGCAGCGCGGCCTCCAGGGCGTTCCGGGTCCAGTACGTCCGGGCCAGTCCCAGTGCCCAACGGTGCTCGTCCTCGTAGGGCAGCCACCGGCCGGCGGCGTAGGCGTCCGCGAGGTCATGGGCCTGATGGGACATCGCCTGCCAGCTGAAGTCCTCCTCGATCAGCTCGCGGCGCCGGCGGCCGGGGCGGTCCTCCCGGCAGGGCCGGCACAGCCGCACCTGGCGCTGCGGGCCGATCGGGGGCCGCACGGTCAGGGCCGGCGCATCGGCCGCGGGACGTCGGTAACGGCACAGGTCACAGATGGTCGCGCCGTCGGTCGAAGGGTCGGGATAGGAACTCACGAAGGACTCAACGACGCAAGCGTGAGCGGGTGGCGTGGCGACTGGAAGGCGCACTGCGGCAACGGTGCTCGATCGTGTTGCGGCATGACAACTACCGCACTCCGGACGCGAGTTGGGCAACCACTCTCCATGCGATGGTCGTTTTCGGGCCTGGGCGCGGTGTGTCCACCGGCCCCAGGCGCCCCCACTGCCCGCCAGGCACCCACGGCCCGCCGTCGCCCGGCCGGCCTACGTGCCCGCTCGCGTCGCCACCACCAGTCGGACCCGGGGACTGCCGTCCGCCCGCCGCCCCAGCTCGGGCAGCGCCCGCAACTCCACCGCGAACCCGGCCCGCACCAGCTCCGCCGACACCTCGGACAACCGGAAGCCGCGGTAATACATCACGAACGGCGGCCACCACAGCGCATTGCGGACCCGCATCGCCGCATCGAAACCCAGCAGCGCCCAGTACGGCGGCGACCCCGGCCGCGCGGGCGCCACCACCGGGAACACGAACCGTCCACCGGGCCGCAACACCGACCGCACCTGCCCGAACAGTCCCGGCCGCTCCCGCGGCAGAAAATGCCCGAACGCCCCGAAGCTCACCACCACATCGAAGACCGGCCCGAACGGCAGCGCCCGCACATCCGCCCGCACCCACTCCGGCCGCGGCCCGGCCCCGCCGTGCTCGGCCCCCTGTGCGCGGGTCCGCGCCACCCCGAGCATCCCGGCGCTGATGTCGACGCCCGTCACCCGCTCCCGGCACACCTGCCGCAACACATCCGTCCCCGCGCCCGTACCGCAGCACAGATCCAGGCCGCCGCCGAACGGGCCGAGCCCCCGCAACTGCCGGGCCACCGGCCCCAGCACCTCCGCCGGCGTCCGGAACGGCGTGCGGTCGAACTTGGGGGCGAGCAGGTCGTAGCCCCGCTCGACGGACGACAGTGCCTGGACGGCGAGCTCACGGAACGTAGGACCCTCGGGCGCGAACATCGCGTCAGCATAGGGTCCCGGCCCGCCCTACGAGCCCGCGATGTACGCGTGGATCGCCGGATCGCTCACCTTGGTGTAGACCCCCGGATAGCCCGGCGAGGCACACCCCGTCCCCCACGACGCGATGCCTGTCAGATACCCGTCCACCACCAGCGGCCCGCCGCTGTCGCCCTGGCAGGCGTCCTTACGGCCCTGCTCGTAGCCGTAGCACGTCATGCGCGGGGTGATCGAGGACGGTCCGTACGCGCCCTTGCAGTAGGCGTCGCTGAGCTTGGGCACGTCGACCTGCCGCAGCCGCTGCGACAGCGCACCGCCGTCCCGCGTCGCACCCCAGCCGGTGACCGTCGCCGGCGTGCCCGCCGTCGGCTCCCGCCCGGCCGCCGCCAACGGGACCGCCCGCACCCCGTCCTTGAAGGTCAACGGGGACTCCAGGACCAGCACCGCCACGTCGTAGTCGATGGTGGCCGCGTCGAACTTCGGGTGCCGCAGCACCCGCGTCACCCGCACGACCTGCCCGCCCGCCCCGCGGACGCTGCTGCCCGCCCGGACGCTCAGCGAGGCCGGTGGCATCCCCGCGGTGCAGTGCGCCGCGGTCACCACCGCATCGGCACGGATGATCGCACCCCCGCAGATGTGCTCCCCGTCGGTGCGCAACGACACCTGCCACGGCACCTCCCGCACATCCGCGTCCCGGCCGCCCACGATCCGGGTCTGTGGTGCCGCCCGACCCGTCACCGCCGTCGCCGGCGGGACCGCGGCCAGCACCGCACCGCACACCGCGGCCGTCGCCGCCCTTCGCCGCAGCCATGACCGTGCCATTCCGCCTCCCGCATCCGCATGGGCCAGGAGCCCTCCTTGTCAAGCGATCCTCAAGGACGGCGCGGCGCACCGGAGCGAAGAGCCGGATCGTTCCATCGAATTGGTGGTATTCGGCCCGGCGGTGTTTGAGCACCCGTCCTCGGTCGTGGCGGAACCTCCGACCCGGCGCCGGGCGCCACCGCTCCCGCCGCCGGACCCGAGACACGCTTCCGCCGAGCCCTCGAACACCACGGCGAGGGCGCCGGAAGTGCGTACGCTGAGCCCGCCGCCGCACGATGGCCGGATCCTTTCGGTTTACGACAGGAGCACACCATGGCCGCCTCCGTCCCTGCCGGTGCCGCCTCCCGGGCCACGGCGCGGCACCGCCTGCGCGCCTGGATGCTGCAAGGGCTGGCCGACATGGGCAAGCAGCAGCGCCCCGCGGCCCCCTCCGCCCACCACGGTCAGCGCTGGTGGCGCGTGATGTGCCTGACCGGCGTCGACTACTTCTCCACCCTCGGCTACCAGCCCGGCATCGCCGCCCTGGCCGCCGGTCTGCTCTCACCCGTCGCCACCCTCGTCCTCGTGGCCGTCACCCTCGCCGGCGCCCTCCCCGTGTACCGCCGCGTCGCCACCGAGAGCCCGCACGGCCAGGGCTCCATCGCCATGCTGGAACGGCTGCTGTCCTTCTGGAAGGGCAAGCTGTTCGTCCTCACCCTGCTCGGCTTCGCAGCCACCGACTTCCTCATCACCATCACCCTGTCGGCCGCCGACGCCGCCACCCACCTCGTCGAGAACCCGCACGTCCACAGCGTTCTCCAGGGCCGCCAGTTGATCGTCACGCTGGTCCTGGTCGCGCTGCTCGGCGCGGTCTTCCTCAAGGGCTTCCTGGAAGCGATCGGGGTGGCGGTGGTGCTCGTGGGCATCTATCTCGTGCTCAACGCCGTCGTCGCGGTCGTCGGCGTCTGGCACGTGGTCACCGCCGAACACGTCGTCACCGACTGGACCCGGGCACTGACCCTCCAGCACGGCAGCATTCCGGCCATGATCGCGGTGGCTCTCGTGGTCTTCCCCAAACTCGCCCTCGGCCTCTCCGGATTCGAAACCGGCGTCGCGGTCATGCCGCACATCGAAGGCGACCCCGACGACACCGAAGAACGCCCCACCGGCCGGATCCGCGGCGCCAAGAAGCTGCTCACCACCGCCGCCGTCATCATGAGCGTCTTCCTCATCATCACCAGCTTCGTCACCACCCTCCTCATCCCCGCCCCCGCCTTCAGACCCGGCGGTGCGGCCAACGGCCGCGCCCTGGCCTACCTCGCCCACATCTACCTCGGCTCCGGCTTCGGCACCGTCTACGACGTCTCCACCATCGCCATCCTCTGGTTCGCCGGCGCCTCCGCCATGGCCGGGCTGCTCAACCTGATGCCGCAATACCTGCCGCGCTACGGCATGGCGCCGACCTGGGCCCGCGCCGTCCGCCCGATGGTCCTCGTCTTCACCGGCGTCGCCTTCCTGGTCACCTGGATCTTCGACGCCGATGTCGACGCCCAGGGCGGCGCCTACGCCACCGGCGTTCTCGTCCTGATCAGCTCCGCCGCCATCGCCGTGACCATCGCCGCCCGCCGCGCCGGGCAACGCGGCTGGACCATCGGATTCGCGGTGATCGCCGTGGTGTTCCTCTACACCACCATCACCAACATCATCGAACGGCCCGACGGCGTGAAGATCGGCGCCTGCTTCATCGCCGGCATCATCCTGCTCTCCTTCACCTCACGGCTCGCCCGCGCCTTCGAACTCCGCGTCACCGACGTCGTCCTCGACGACACCGCCGCCCGCTTCGTCCGCGACATCGCACAACGCCGTATCCGCTTCATCGCCAACGAGCCCGACCAGCGCGACCTCGCCGAATACCGTGACAAGGCCCAGCAGATCCGCGCCGACAACGACATCCCGCCCGAGGACGACCTGGTGTTCGTCGAGGTCACCATCCGCGACCCCTCCGAATTCGAAAGCGCCCTGCACGTCCACGGATATGTCATGCACGACCGCTATCGCGTGCTCTGCCTGGAGAGTTCCACCGTCTCCAACGCCCTGGCCGCGCTGCTCCTCCACGTCCGCGACACCACCGGGCAGCGTCCGCACATCTACTTCGAATGGACCGAAGGAAATCCCTTCGCGCAGTTCCTCCGCTTCTTCCTCTTCGGCCAGGGCGAGGTCGCCCCCGTCACCCGGGAAGTCCTGCGCGAGGCGGAACCGGACCGCAGCCGACGCCCGCGGGTCCACGTCGGCTGAACTCCCGGACCCGCCACCCTCACCCCAGCCCGGGAATCCCCGAGATCACCAGATCGATCAGCTTGATACCGACGAACGGTGCCACCAGACCACCCAGCCCGAAAAACGCCAGATTGCGGCGCAACAGGTCGTGCGCCGAGGCCGGCCGATAGCGAACCCCGCGCAGCGCCAGCGGAATCAGCGCCACGATCACCAGCGCATTGAAGATGATGGCCGAGGTGATCGCCGACGTCGGACTGTGCAGCCCCATCACATTCAGGCCCGCCAGCCCCGGATACGCCCCCGCGAACATCGCCGGAATGATCGCGAAGTACTTGGCCACGTCATTGGTGATCGAGAAGGTGGTCAACGCGCCCCGGGTGATGAGGAGTTGTTTGCCGACCTCCACGATCTCGATCAACTTGGTCGGATTGGAGTCCAGGTCCACCATGTTCCCGGCCTCCTTCGCGGCGGAGGTACCGGTGTTCATCGCCACCCCGACATCCGCCTGCGCCAGCGCCGGCGCGTCGTTCGTCCCGTCGCCGGTCATCGCCACCAGCCGGCCGCCCGCCTGCTCCCGGGAGATCAACGCCAGTTTGTCCTCCGGAGTGGCCTCCGCCAGACAGTCGTCCACCCCCGCCTCCCGCGCGATCGCCGCCGCCGTCAGCGGATTGTCGCCGGTGACCATCACCGTCCGGATGCCCATCCGGCGCAGCTCGGCGAACCGCTCCCGGATCCCCTCCTTCACCACGTCCTTCAGATGCACCACCCCCAACACCCGGGGGCCGTGCCGGTCGTTCACCGCCACCAGCAGCGGTGTCCCCCCGGACGCACTGATCGCATCGCTGAACAGCCGTGCCTCCTGCGGCACTTCACCGCCGCACTGCGCCACCCACTCGATGACCTGCGCGGCCGCTCCCTTGCGGAGCACCACCTCGCCCGGATACTCCGACGGCCGGACCGCACCGCCGCCGGGCGCGTCCGCCGACCCGGCCCTGTCCGCCCACCGCAGATCCACCCCGCTCATCCGCGTCCGCGCACTGAACGCCACATACCGGATGAACGCCAGCTCACCCTCGGCCGGCGGCCGCAACCCGTACTTCGCCCGGGCCAGCGCCACCACCGAACGCCCCTCCGGCGTCTCGTCCGCCAACGACGACAGCGCGGCCGCGTCCGCCAGCTCCAGCTCGTCACGCCCCGGCAGCGGAACGAACGCCACCGCCTCCCGGTGACCGAGCGTGATGGTCCCGGTCTTGTCCAGCAGCAGCGTGTTGATGTCCCCCGCGGCCTCCACCGCACGACCCGACAGGGCCACCACGTTGCGCTGCACCAGGCGGTCCATCCCGGCGATACCGATCGCCGACAGCAGCGCCCCGATCGTCGTCGGTATCAGCGTCACCAGCAGCGCCACCAGCACCGCCGTCTCCTGGGCCGCCCCCGCATACGTCGCCATCGGCTGCAGCGCGACGACCACCAGGATGAAGACGATGGTCAGCGCCGCCAACAGGATGTGCAGCGCGATCTCGTTCGGCGTCCGCTGCCGCGTCGCCCCCTCGACCAGCGCGATCATCCGGTCCAGGAACGAATGCCCGGCCCGCGAGGTCACCCGCACCACGATCCGGTCCGACAGCACCGTCGTCCCGCCCGTCACACCGGAACGGTCACCCCCGGCCTCCCGCAGCACCGGCGCCGACTCCCCGGTGACCGCCGACTCGTCGACACTGGCCACGCCCTCGACCACCTCGCCGTCCGCCGGGACGGTCTCACCGGCCGCCACCACCACGAAGTCGAACGGCCGGAGATCGGATGCCGGAACGACCTCGGTCACGGCGGTGTCGAGATGGACCCCGACCCGCCAGTTGTCCCGCAGCCGCCGGGCGGTGAGATCCGTCCGGGCCCGCCGCAGCGACGCCGCCTGCGCCCGGCCACGGCCCTCCGCGACGGCCTCCGCGAGCTGCGCGAACAGCACCGTCAGCCACAGCCACCCACTGATCACCCAGCTGAACACCGACGGATGCAGCACCGCGGACAGCGTGGTCAGCAGCGACCCGCAGGCCACGACGAAGAGCACCGGATTGGTCGCCAGCACCCGCGGATGCAGCTTGCGCAACGCCTCCGGCAGGGCCGTCAGCAGCACCCGCGGATCGAACAGCCCGGCCGGCGCCCGCCGTCGCCGCCCCCGGTGGCCACCCGCCTCCGACCCGCCCCGGGCGGGCACGCCGCCCGCGCCGTGCGCCGGAGCCTCCGGCGAGAGAGTGGGAACACGGGACGGAGCAGGAGGCATGCGCATGCTTTCTGGGCGGAGGGGCACGGGGCGGAAACCGGGAGACGCCTGCCTCGGAACCCTGGTCCCGGGCCTGAGGCAGGGGGCACCGGACGGCCTCCGACCTGCGCGTCTGCCGTCCACGGCGGTCTCCCGACCGGGACCGAATCTAGGGCCTCGCCGCACCGCCGCAGCCCGGCCCGTACGGAATTTGGCGGCTCTCTTACGGCGCGGGCCACGGTCTTGCCACCTGCGGCACACAGGCCGGTCGCCGCAGCCGGGTGGACGGGCGGCCGGGGGTCGCGCGGAGTTAGCCTGAATCGACTGCTTCTGCTCGTCCCCCAGCGCAGGGGAGGTCCGATGACCACGCCCACGGGGCGCCTGGCGACACCCACCCCGAGCCTCCGCCCCAGCCGAGCCGACGCACCCCGCTACGTCCCCATCGCCGAACACGGCCTGATCGGCGATATGCGCACCGCCGCCCTCGTCGGCACCCACGGCACCATCGACTGGTACTGCTGCGGCCGCTTCGACGCGCCCAGCATCTTCGCCGCGATCCTGGACGCCGACCGCGGCGGCGCCTTCGACCTCGCCCCGGACGTGCCGGCCCGCACCAAACAGTTCTACTTCCCCGACACCAACATCCTGATCACCCGCTTCTTCGCGGACAACGGCGTCGGCGAGGTCCAGGACTTCATGCCGATCGTCGACGACTCCCGCGAGGCGGACCGGCACCGGCTGATCCGGCGCGTGCTCTGCGTCCGCGGCTCCCTCCCGTTCTCCATCCGGGTGGCACCCCGCTTCGACTACGGCCGGCAGGCGCACACCGTCGGCGTCCCGCACCGCGGCCTGACCGTCTTCGACTCCCCGGACTTCTCCCTCGCCCTGACCTCCAGCGTGCCCGTCGAGATCGACGGCCCGGACGCCCGCGCCTCCTTCACCCTCGCCGAGGGCGACGCCGCCGTCTTCGCCCTCGACCGGATCGGCGACGGCGTGGCGCCGCGATTCTGCGCCGTCCATGAGGCCGAGCAGCTCTTCGGTGCCACCGTCCGCTACTGGCGCGGCTGGCTCTCCCGCTCCCGCTACCGGGGCCGCTGGCGGGAGATGGTGCACCGCTCGGCCCTCACCCTCAAACTCCTCACCTACGCGCCCACCGGCGCCATCGTCGCCGCCCCCACCACCAGCCTGCCCGAGCAGATCGGCGGCGAGCGCAACTGGGACTACCGCTACGCCTGGGTGCGGGACGCCGCCTTCTGCATCTACGCCCTGCTCCGCCTCGGCTTCACCGAAGAAGCGGAGTCCTTCGTCCACTTCCTCTCCTCGAAGATCTGCCTGAAGGACTGTGCCCACGGCCCCCTCCAGATCATGTACGGCATCGACGGCCGCAGCGAACTCCCGGAAGTGGAACTCCCGCACCTCGAAGGGCACTTGGGCTCCGCACCGGTCCGCATCGGAAACAACGCCGTCAACCAGCTCCAGCTCGACATCTACGGTGCGCTCATCGACTCCCTCTACCTCTACGACAAATGGGGACAGCCGCTCTCCAGCGACCACTGGGACACCGTCTGCAACGTGGTGAACTGGGTGTGCGCCAACTGGGACCAGCCGGACGAGGGCATCTGGGAAACCCGCGGCAAGATCCAGAACTTCCTCTACTCACAGCTGATGTGCTGGGTCGCCATCGAACGCGCCATGCGGATCGCCCGCCACCGCGGCCTGCCCGCGGACCTGATCAGCTGGGGGCGGGCGCGCGACGCGATCTACCGGCGGATCATGCAGCGCGGCTGGTCTACCGAGCGCCGGGCGTTCGTCCAGCACGAGGGCGCCGACGTCCTGGACGCCGCGGTTCTGATGATGCCGCTGGCCAAGTTCATCTCGCCGACCGACCCCAAGTGGCTCTCCACTCTGGACGCCCTCGGCGAGGAACTGGTCTCCGACTCCCTCGTCTACCGCTACGACCCCCAGCACAGCCCCGACGGCCTCCGCGGCGAGGAGGGCACCTTCTCCATCTGCTCCTTCTGGTACGTGGAGGCACTCTCCCGCGCCGGCCGGCTGGACGAGGCCCGGCTCGCCTTCGAGAAGATGCTCACCTACGCCAACCACCTCGGCCTCTACGCCGAGGAGATCGGCCGCACCGGCGAACAGATCGGCAACTTCCCCCAGGCGTTCACACACCTGGCCCTCATCAGCGCCGCCTTCAACCTGGACCGCGCCTTGGGCTGACCGTGCATCCCCGGCGCGGGGACACCTTGTCGACATGATGGGCTCCTCTCTTCGTTCCGACCGGGCGTCGTTGCGACCGGGCTTCGTTCCGAAGACAGTTCACCACTCGGCGGAGGCACCGCACGTCGGAGCACGGGTGGAATGATGCTCTCGGAAGGTGGGTTGAGGCGCCGTTGATGTCAACCCGTGGTACTCGGACCCCGCTCAGGCGTCGCCGGGCAGCAGGTGCTGATCGACCTGACGGAAGGCCCAGGTGCCATGGGCATGGGTGAAGACCCACACCAGGTCGAAGCGGTCGGGCCACTCGTCGGGGACACCGGTGTCCGAGGCGCCGAGCGCGGAGACGATGTCGGGGATCCGGCTGTGCTCCCAGCAGATCAGTACCGGCCCCGTGGCGGCCAGCGCGGCCTTCGCGAGGTCCTTCTCCTCGGACTCGGCGTACTGGAGGTCGACCTTCAGGCCCATGTGCTCGGCGAGCGGGGTGACGGTCTGTCGCATCCGGTGCGCGCCGGCGTGCGGGCCCTGGTCGGTGGCGGCGTAAATCGTCCGCGGCCGCTGGATGCCGGTCGGCAGGGGCCGGCCCGCGGGCGGATCGAAGAGCTTGGGCAGCGCATGGGCCCGGTCCCAGCCGCGCCGGGTGAGCGACTTGTGGTCCTCGTGGCCGTGCTCGTCGATGCCGGGATGGTGCTTGTCCGGCTTTTCGCCGTGCCGGATGATCATGATGACGGTGGAGTCCCGCGGCGTCGCCTTCCCGGCGCCTTGCGGGCTGACGGACGCGGCGGCCCGTTTGCCGCCGCCGCAGGCCGCGAGTACCGCCGGGGCCGTCATGGCCAGACCCGCCAACACCCAACGACGCCCGACCACGGAGCGGTCGGCGGCGTGCGGCGCTACGGCGGGCGAGGGGGCGGGTGACGCGTCCTCGGGCTTCGTGGAGCGTGGCATGTGCGCAGTCTCCTTCGCGCGGGGGAAGGGCGGGCGGTGCTGCGGCAGTAGAGCACGTATCCCTGAGAATGCCCGCCGAGCGGTGGCGCCAAGGTGCACGGGCTTCAGATGCTCAGGCCGGGAGCCGACCAGTCCAGCAACGCGGTGCGCACGTCGTCGGGGAGCGGGACCGGCCGGCGGGAGTCGAGAGAGGTGCACACCACCAGGGCCTTGATGCGTACCCGCACATCCGACGGGTCCGGGCCCGTGCCGACGAGTTGGAGGTGGCACGAGCTCTTGCCGGTCCGGTCCACCCACAGTGTGAAGCGAAGGGTGTCGCCCATGCTGCTCGGCGCCAGGAAGTCGCATTCGAGGTGGGCGGTCGGCATGCCGATGCGCCGTTCCCGCAGGAGCCGCGGGTAGTCGACCATCAGACCGGCCTCGACCCACTCCTGGACGATCTCGTTCATGAGGACGAGGTACTGCGCGAAGAAGACCACTCCCGCCGGATCGCAGTGGTGGAAGTAGATCTTCTTCTTGCGGGTGAACTCCCGTGGCGCACCGCCGGTGCGCATGCTCTGCGTGATCGTGGTCCACCTCTCCTCGATACCCGACGCGCTTCGCCCCGGCGATACGGGGCCCGGTCACCCGCCCCTGCCCCAACCTCTGTTGCCCCGTGGGCACCGTCAATCGGTGCTGCTGCGTTCGGCGCATGGGGCGGTCGAATCGTTGGAGGAGGCGGCCGGCGGCGGATCCCGTCAGCGGTCGGCGAGCCGGCGCACGTGGCCTGCCACCTCCTGCCACACCGGTTCCGGCAGGTCGTGGCCCACCCCGGGCAGGGCCACGAAGCGTGCGCCCGGTATACGGGCGGCCACCGCGCGGCCGCCCGACGGCTTGACGAGGGGATCGTCCAGGCCGTGCAGCACCAGGGTCGGTGCGGTGATGCGGTCGATGCCGGGGCCGTGCCACTGGGCACCGATCTGGCGGCTCTGGCTGTGGGTGTCCCGGACGCCGGTGTCGGGGGTTTCGGCCAGCATGGCGCGGACGGCCCGCTCGTCGAAGGGATGGGCGGGGGAGTGGAGGAGACGGGCCAGCGCCACGCCGGCCTCGATGTTTCCTTCGGGGGTGCGGGGGTGCCTCATACGGGCGAGCCGGGTGAGGGTGCGCAGCCGGATGTGGCGCAACGTGGCCAGGCCGGCGGTGTCGCCGGGGACGGCCGACACGGAGGTGAGGGTGCGGACGCGCCGGGGGTGGCGCAGTGCGATGCGCTGGGCGACCGCGCCGCCGAGCGACTGGCCGAAGAGGTGCGCGGACTCCCAGCCCAGCGCGTCCAGTACGGCCATGGCGTCGTCGGCCATGTCCTCGGCGGTGTAGGCGCCGCCCCGTTTGCGGACGAGTGCGGCGATGGGGCCGGTGCCGGAGGCGGGCGGCAGGTGGGTCGACTCGCCCGCGTCGCGCTGGTCGTAGCGGACGACCGCGAAGCCGGCGGCGGCCAGCGCCGCGGCCAGGCCCGTGGGCCACCACTGCCGGGAGACGCCCAGCCCGGTCACCAGGAGAAGCGGCTCCTGGCCGGCGTGCCCGGTCGCCAACTCATCGTAGGCGAGCCGGACTTCCCCGTTGGATGCCCAGCGGGTGGGGCTCCATGTAGGGGGAGGGGTTTCGTTCTTCATCACCAGGTTCCTTTCAGTGCCAGTGCCAGTGCCACGCCAAGTTACTGCGAACGCTGTTCTCGGTTGTGGAGTTATAGTTATCAGCAAGGAGTTGGGTTGCGGAAGGGGCGGGTGAGGTTCGTTGGCCGGCAAGGCGGTGCGGGAGGACGCGGCGGACGCCGTGTTGGTGTGGGAGCGGCCCGAGCGGGGGGCCCGGGGGCCCGCGCCGGAGCGGAGCCGGGAGCAGCTCACCGCGGCCGCGATCGGGCTGGCCGATGCGGGCGGGCTGGCCGCGCTGTCCGTCCGGCAGGTGGCGCGCGAGCTGGCCACGGGCCCCGCGTCGCTCTATCGCTATGTGTCCGGCAGGGATGATCTGGTGGATCTGATGGTGGACGCCGCGACCGGGGAGATCGACCTCGATGTGGAGCTGACGGGGGATCCGGTGGCGGATCTGGTCGCGCTGGCCGCCCGGACACACGGGGTCCAGCTGCGGCACCCATGGTTGCTGGAGGTCCCGCCGGAGGCCCTACGGGTGGGGCCGCGGGGGCTGGACTACCTGGAGTTCGCCCTGCGGGCGCTGGAACCCGTGGCCGGACTGACCGGTCCGGCCAGACTGGAAGCGGTGGCCGTACTGAACGCCCTGGTCACGATGTTGTCCGGGGCCGAACTGCGCGCCCGCCGGGCGTCGACGGGCCGTCAGGCGGCGCAGGCCGCGTACCTGGGCGCGGTGGCCCGGCAGGGCGGGCATCCGCTGCTGGCGCGGGCGTTGGCGGGCGGCGGCCCGCTGGACGTCGGCGGTGCCGCGGGCTCGGGCGACCGCTTCGAGCGGGTGGTCCGTCGGGTACTGGCCGGCCTCCTCGGGCCCTACTGACGCCCGAGCCGGACCCTACTGACCCCCGAGCCGCGGGCCCCGGCCCGGCTCCCTGTCCGGCCCCTCGCCCGCCCCCGTGACGCAGTACGGAAGGTCTCGCACGGGTTGGTCGCGCAGGAATCGCGTGACCAGGTCCGCGTACTCGGCGTCGCGCTCCAGATGGGCCATGTGGTCGGCGTCGCGGATGAGGAGGAAGGTGCAGCCGGCGATGGTGGTGGCGACGGCCCGGTTCTCCTCCGGTGAACTGGCGCAGTCGTGTTCGCCGGTGAAGACGAGGGCGGGCACCCCGTCGATGCCGCCCGACGGGTAGAGGTCGGTGTCCAGGAGTCGTTCGTGGCAGGCGGCATAGCGCAGCGCGGCGCTCTGCGAGGTGCGCATCAGCTGGCGTTCCAGGAGCCGGGCGACCGCCGGTCCCTGGACGACCCGGTGCCGGGTGGCGCGGTTGACCAGCATGTCGACGACGTTGCGGGCGTAGTCGCGGCGGGCCGCTTCGTCGGCCGGGCTGGATTCGGCGCTGCCCACCAGAGCCAGGCCCTGGCGGACCACCGCGGTCAGCCGGGGCCCGACCCGGGGTGTGGCGCCGGCGAGCAGCAGCCGGGAGACCCGGTCCGGGTACGACTGGGCCAGGCGGTAGGCGATGGGGGCGCCGTAGGAGGCGCCGAGGACGTTGACGCGGTCCAGGGCGAGCTGGTCGAGGGCGTGCAGTACCGCCTCGGCCAGGACCTCGAAGCCGGCACTGGACGCCAGGTCGCCGGCGCTCCCGGTGCCGGGCAGGTCCAGCAGCACCAGGGGGGTGTGCGCGGTGAGCCGGCGTTCCAGCCGTGGCCAGGAGCGCATGTCCTGGAGGGCGCCGCCGATCAGGATGAGCGGCTCGGTGCCGTACCTGTGCGGGGGCGTGAGGACCCGGCACGCGTAGGTCATGTCCTGGAAGGACAGGGGGACCAGGCGTTCGTCGACTTCCACTTCCATGGATTCCACGGCGGGCTCCTCCTCGGCTATGGGGTGGAGGGGAGGGAGTCGGGGGCGGCGCGTTCGGCGACGAGGTCGGCGAGTGCGGCGACGGACGGGGCCGCGGACAGTTCGTCCTCGTCGATCACCACGCCCAGTTCGTCCTCAAGGGCCATGGACAGCACGGTGATGGCCATGGAGTCGATGCCGGCCCGAGCCAGGGACGCCTCCGGGACGATCGGTTCGCCGGGCAGTCCGGCGCGGGCGATGAGCATTTCCTTCAACTGCGCGTACATGTGACGTCCTTAGGGAGGCGGGTCCTGGCGATGACGCGGCCGTGGAGGGGCGGCGCCGGGGTCAGTTTTCGGCGCGGAGGCCGGCGGGCCACACCAGCGTGGTGGCGGCCCAGGCGAGGCCGCTGCCGAAGGCGACCACCAGGACGCGGTGACCGTCGCGGAGGGCGCCTCGGGCGGCGGCGTCCGCAAGGAGCAGGGGGACGGACGCGGCGGCGGTGTTCCCCACCGTCGCGATGTTCGACGGCACCCGTTCCGACGGGATGCCCAGTGCCGAGGAGACGCCGGCGCTGATCCGGGCGTTGGCCTGATGGACGATCAGCCGGTCGACGTCCTCCAGGGCCCAGCCCGCGGCCTCGGCGGCCTGTGTGGCGGCGGCCGTCATCCGGCGCACGGCGTGCCGGAGCACTTCGTTGCCGCGCATCCTGACATGCCGTTCGCCCGGCGGCGCAGCGTCCCGGCCGTCGCGGTTCCGTGAGCCGCCGACCGGGATGACGATGGCGTCGGTCCGGGTGCCGTCACTGCCCCACACCACCTTGCCGATGGAGCCCGCCTGGCCGGGGCGCCCGGCCTCCAGGACGGCGGCGCCGGCGCCGTCCCCGAAGATCGGCGCCGTGGACCGGTCCTCGGGGTCGATGACGGCGGACATCGTCTCGGCACCGATCACCAGTACCCGCCCGGCCGTACCGGAGTGGATCAGTCCGGCCGCGACCGTCGTGGCGTAGAGGAATCCCGAGCAGCCCGCGGCGATGTCGAACGCGGCGACGTTGCCCAGTCCGAGCCGGGCCGCGACGTCCGGCGCGGTGGCCGGGCACGGGTGGTCGGGTGTGGTGGTGGCCAGGATGACCGCGTCCGCCCGGGTGACCCCGGCGGACCGCAGGGCGCGGGCGCCGGCCTCGGCGGCCAGATCCCCGGTGGCGGTCTTCGGGTCCGCGCGGCGCCGTACGGAGATGCCGATCCGCTCGCGGATCCAGGCGTCCGAGGTGTCCAGGTGGGCGCAGAGTTCGTCGTTGGTGATCTCGTGGGGCGGCAACCAGGATCCGAGCCCGGTCAGTACCGCGGTCGGGGCGGCTGGGGCCTGTGCGCTGTCCTCCGGTTGATACATGGAGCAAATGTAATCAATCGGACGCGCGGGCGGGGTGGTGGAGGTGCCGGCGCGTGGCGTGGGCCGGCGCCCGGTACGGCGGTGGTGTTGCACCGTACCGGGCGGTGCCCTGCGGTCAGGCCGGCTGTCCGGCGGTGGTCCGGGCGTAGTGCTCGGCGATCTCGTCGCTGGTCGTCAGCCACACCCCCGGGTGCTGGGCGATGTGCTCCAGCGCCTGGTCCAGGTACTTGTGGCGGAACGGCTGGTTGATGACGAACGGGTGCAGCACCAGCGACATCACGCGGCCGCTGCCCGCCGCGTCGGCGTGGAGCTGGTCCAGCTGGTCCTTGACGATCTGCAGGAAGTCCGGGCCGCTCAGGCTCTTGCCGACGAACAGGCTGATGTCGTTGACCTCGATGGAATACGGGACGCTGAGCATGCCCGGCACGTTCAGACGGTAGGGCTGGTCGTCGTTGCTCCAGTCCAGTACGTAGTCCAGGCCCAGTTCGGCGAGGAGTTCGGGGGTGTGGAAGGTCTCGGTGAGGGCCGGGCCCAGCCAGCCGCGGGGGCGCCGGCCGATGGCCTTCTCGATGGCGCCGACGACGTCGGCCAGATAGGCGCGCTCCTCGTCCGGGGTCATGTCCGCCTGGAAGCGGGAGTTGTTCTTCCCGTGGGCGATCCAGGCCCAGTCGCGGGCCCGGCCGGCCTCGATGATCTGCGGATAGCGCTCTCCGACATCGGAGTTGAGCATCACGCTGGCGCGGATCCGGTGCCGGTCCAGGCTCTCGATCAGCCGCCAGATGCCCACCCGCGGGCCGTAGTCGCGCCAGCCGTAGTTGAGCGGGTCCGGGGTGAGTCCGACGGTGCCGGGGAAGATGCTCGTCGACGGGCGGTCGATCTCGTAGTGCTCGACGTTCAGGCCGACGTAGAACGCGATCCGGGCGCCGCCGGGCCAGGTGATCGGGGCCCGCTCGGTGATCGGGCGGTAGGGGTAGAGCTGGTTGTCCATGGGGTGTCCCTCGTGTCCGCAGGGGTCGGGCGCTTGCTTGCTCCGCATCGTCGAACCCTCACATTGGTGTGAAGGTCAAGCGGCGCCCGGAAGCGTGGCCGGCGGTCGGCTGCGGACACGGGGGACGACAGGGACTATCAGGGGCGGTACACGCAGGCGGCGAGCCCCGTGTGCCGGTGCCAGCCGAGCGACTCGTACAGCGCGCGGCCCTCGTCGGTGGCGCCCAGGATGCCGAGGGTCGCGCCCTCGGCCACCGCACGGTCGGCGAGCGTGCGCATCACGAAGCCGCCGAGACCGCGTCGCCGGTGGGCCTCCTCCGTCTGCACCCGGTCGACGACGGTCGCCGGACCTATGACGGCCATCTGCCCCTTGGCCGCCAGCCCGCCGTGCGCGTCCTGGACCCTGACATGGGTGACGCCGTCGGTGGTCTCCACGGTGGCGCGGTAGCCCTCGGGCGGTACCGGGCGGGTCGTCCGCAGATCGGTGGCCATCAGGTGGCCCGCCTCTTCCTTGTCCGCCACCCAGCCCGCCGGGAGCCACGGCTCGACGGTCTCCGTCTCCACGGGCGCCTTGAGCCAGGTGTACGGGACGGTCACCGACGCGGCGGCCGCGCGCACGGCGGACTCGTCGGGGTCCGGCAGCACATGCCGGCCCACCTGGTCCGGGAGGCCCACGTCGACGTAGAGCCCCCAAGGGTGCTGCACCGCGCGGGGACGCCGGCGCGAGACCACCCAGCCGGCCACCCACATCCTGACGAGATCCGGAACCATCGAACCCTCCCCGAGTAAGTGCCACTCAATGTCAGTGCACATTACGTTCTCGGGGCGGTGCGGGGCACCCCCATTTACCGTGACGGACAACTCACCGTTCAGTGCTCGCCCTTGGCGATCAGCAGGTGGCGCGGTCCGCGCAGGATCGGGCTGTGCCGGTACGGCGGGGGATCCTCGACCAGGCGCGGGTCGTCCAGGCGGCGCAGCAGCGTGGCCAGCGCGACCTGCGTCTCCACACGGGCCAGCGGGGCGCCGAAGCAGTTGTGGACGCCGCTGCCGAAGCCGAAGTGCTGGTTGTCCCGACGGGCCGGATCGAAGCGGTCGGGGTCCTCGAACCGCAGCGGGTCCCGGTTCCCGGACGCCAGGATCAGGAACAGCGGCGCGCCCTTGGGGACGGTCACCCCGCCCACCTCGACGTCGGTCAGCGGTGTGCGCTGCGGCAGCATCTGGACCGGTGGCTCGTACCGCAGCAGTTCCTCCACCGCCGAGGGCATCAGTTCCGGTTCCCGGCGCAGCCGCGCCAGTTCCTCCGGGTGGCGCAGCAGCGTGAGCATGCCGTTGGTGATGAGATTGACCGTGGTCTCGTGCCCCGCGATCGTCAGCAGCGTCAGCGTCGTCATCAACTCCGGCTTGCTGAGCCGCCCTTCGGGGTCGTCGCCGTGGACGAGGGCGGAGATCATGTCGTCGGCCGGGTGCTCCCGCCGCCGGTCGGCGAGTTCGCCCAGGTACCCGCCCATCGCCATGCGCGCCTCCAGGCCCGCGCGCCGCTTCTCCTCCGGATCGTCGCCGGGGGAGTGGTCCAGGGAGGCGATGATGGTGTCCGTCCAGGTGCGGACAGACGGCATGTCCTCCTGGGGGACGCCCAGCAGCCGGCAGATCACGGTGACCGGCAGCGGGTAGGCGAAGTCGTCCACCAGGTCGATCCGGTCCCGGTCCGCGAAGCCGTCGATCAGCTCCCGGGCGATCTCCTCGATGTCGTCGTGGAGCGCGTCGACCCGGCCGGGGGAGTGCGGCGGACCGAAGGGGCGCATGGTGAGCCGGCGCAGCCGGTCGTGTTCGGGGTCGTCGACGCCGATGAAGGACGGCGGGAGACCGGCCGCGTGGGCCGACGCGTCCGGGGCGGTGCGGTGGCGCACGTCCGAGCTGATCCGCGGGTCGTGCAGCAGCGCGGCGATCTGGTGGTACGTGCCGACCAGATAGCTGCCGTCGTTCTGCCGCGCCACGCCGTGTTCCCGGAGTTCGGCGTAGAGCGGATAGGGGTCGGGGCGGCTGGCGTGGTCGTTGATCCGCTCCAGCAGGGTCTCCGTGGACATGCGCGGGGCTCTCCTCGTCAAGGGGCAGGGGCGGGGCGGCCGGTGGTGTCCGGACCGGGGTCAGGCCATCGGATGCACCACGGCCAGCCGCCGGTCCGGCAGATGCCCGGTGAGCGCGACCGTCGGGCCGTGCGAGAGCACCTTGGGGTCCGGGACGTCGGAGGGCACGACCTTCGGTGCCGCCGGCCGGTCGGCGGCGCCCGGCTCGGGCGGGAACGGGGCGGCGGTCTCGATCAGATGCCGGTAGTGGTCCAGCCACTTGGCGCGGTTGACGCTGACCGCGGCGGTGATCCGGCCGCGGTAGCCGTAGACCACGACCAGCCGGCGCTCCTCGACCGAGCCCTGGGCGATGGTCACCTGGTCCGAGAAGGTCGGGACGCCGACGGACTTGATGTTCAGGCCGAACTGGCTGGACCAGAAGGCCGGCACGGTCAGGTGCGGGCGCCGCAGCGGCCCCGGGTTGACCATGTTGTGCGCCGCCACCTCCGCCTGCTCCACGGCGTTCCCCCAGTGCTCCAGCGCCAACATCTGGTACTCGAAGAGCGGATGCGGAAAACGGGCCACGTCCCCGGCCACGAACACCTCGCCGGTGACGATCCCGTACATGTTGAACGCCTGGCAGCCCGCGTCGCAGGCCACGCCCCGCGGGCCCGCGGCGAGCCCCGAGCCGTCCAGCCACTCGGTGTTGCGGACCGCGCCCAGGGCGACCACCGCGACCTCGGCCTCGATCCGGCTGCCGTCGGAGAGTTCGGCGCCGGTCAGCCGCCCGTTGGTGCCGGTGAGCGAGGTGACCGTCACCCCGCAGCGCAGATCCACACCGTGCGCGCGCTGCAGCCGCGCCGCGAACGATCCCAGCGTCCCGCCGAGCGCCCCGACCAGCGGCGCCGGGCCGCGCTCGGCGACCGTCACCGCCAGGCCGCGCTCCCGGCAGGCGGAGGCGATCTCCGACCCGGTGAAACCCGCCCCGATGACCAGCACCCGGCTCGGCCCGGCGTCCAGGCGCTCGGCGAGCCGGCCCGCGTCCTCGACCGTGCGCACCGTCAGCACCCCGTCCAGGCGGGCCTCTTCGGGGTGCGGCCAGGGCCGGGCGCGGGTTCCCGTCGTGATCAACAGCCGGTCGAACGGCAGCCGTTCGCCGTTCGCCAGCAGCACTTCCTTCGTGGACGGGTCGAGGCCGCTGGCGCGCACCCCCAGTTTCCAGCGCGCGTCCACCGGGCGGCGGCCCGGCAGCCCGACGTCCGTCGCCGGCACCCGGCCCAGCAGTACCTGCTTCGACAGCGGCGGGCGGTCGTACGGCGGGCACGGCTCGTCGCCCACGAGGGTGAGCTCCCCGGTGAAGCCCTCGTCCCGCAGGGTCTCGGCCGCGCGCAGCCCGGCCAGCGACGCGCCGACGATGACGATCCGCCCCTTCTTCAGCTCAGCGGACATCGGTGCCCCCTCCCGCTCCGGCCTGCTCGCCGACGAGGATCGCCTGCACCGGGCAGGCCGCCGCCGCCCGCCGTACCCGCTCCGCCTGTTCCTCCGGGGGCGCCGGGGAGTAGAGCAGCGCCTCCTCGCCGTGCAGCTCGAACACCCGGGGCGCGAGGAAGACGCACTGCGCATAGCCCTGGCACCGGTTGAGGTCGACCACGATCTGCATTCCGCACCATTTCTCCGCGCGAGCTGTCGACTCCGTCCTACTCGTCCTCGGTGCGCGGCGCGGGCGGTGGTGGGCCGGAGGGGTGTGCACAGGGAGTGAGCGCGGGCGGCTGTGACGAGCGGCACGAGGCGAGCATCACAGCGGCGGCGCGGAACGGGTGGTCGGCTCCACACGTCGCTCCCGGCGCCCCGGCCGGAAATCAGCGGGGGGCCACCGCGGAGAATTTTCACCCGGTACCGGGAAATACGCTCCGAACCCTTATGGCGCAGCATAGGAATACCGGACATCGGGAAGGTTGCGGACGACCGAAGTATCCGGGGAACGGTCGTGCCGGACCGGGGGATCGGTTCCGGAAGTGGATGTTCCGGTTGTGTTCTCCGGGAGTTCCGGCTGGTCGGGAAGCGTGTGCCACCGCATGGCCGATATCCGTATTGCCCCGTATTGGGGCGGGGCACCCAGCATCGGCGGGAACGTGTTTTACGCAACGCCCCGCCTGGCGCTGCGGAAATTTTTTGCGATCATTTCAACCGAACTTGCCTTCCCTGTCCCGAGTATGAGATGGGATAGGGGGAACGTTGCCCTTCCAACTGTGAGGAACCGCGGGATGCCCTTCGCTGTGCCTGGAACTCCGGCCGCACCAGGGAAGGGGCAAGGGCATTCCAGACTCTATGTCCTCGATGGTCTACGCCTCGTGGCGGCGCTCATGGTGCTGGCCTACCACTACATCACCCTCCGTGATGGCTGGGGCAAAGATCCGCACGCGATCTCGCCCACTCTCTACCACCTCTCCCAATTCGGCTGGCTGGGCGTCGAGGTCTTCTTCCTCATCAGCGGATTCGTCATCTGCATGAGCGCCTGGGGGCGCTCGCTCGGCGACTTCGTGAAATCCCGGGTCTCCCGCCTCTATCCCGCGTACTGGGTCGGAGTTCTGCTGACCACAGCCGTCCTCACGCTCTGGCCGCACGTCCGCAGCGCGGACAATCTGGAAACGGTGCTGACAAATCTCACCATGCTCCAGCAGGGCGTGGGAGTTTCCGACCTCGACGACGTCTACTGGTCGCTCTTCGTCGAGCTGAAGTTCTACCTGCTCTTCGCCCTCGTCGTGTACCGCGGCGTCACCTACCGCCGATGCGTGCTCTTCTGCGCCCTGTGGACGGTGGCCGGAGTCGTCGCGCTCAAGGCCGACAGCGACTTCCTGTCGGTGTGGGCCATCGCCCCGTACTCGCCCTACTTCATCGCCGGCATCGCCTTTTACCTGATGCACCGC
Organism: Streptomyces sp. S186; assembly: GCF_051603415.1. Classification (NCBI taxonomy): domain Bacteria; kingdom Bacillati; phylum Actinomycetota; class Actinomycetes; order Kitasatosporales; family Streptomycetaceae; genus Streptomyces; species Streptomyces sp. S186. The sequence goes on from NZ_CP193932.1 coordinate 7,558,328, forward strand.
TTCAAGCCGACCCTGCTGCTCTGGGCCATTGTCGCGGTCGAATTCCTGCTGGCCCAGCACTACGTCCGCGGCCGCCTGTTGATGAACGTCGGCGCCAAGGCGAGCCTGGTGCACGGCTGGCCCGCCCGCGTCGGCGTCGTCCTGGCCTTCGCCGTCATGGCGGCGATCGCCCTGGGGGTATTCGACAAGGTGCGGTGGCGCTGGCTGCTGACCGCCGGCTCGTTGACGTACCCGCTGTACCTGCTGCACATGTACATCGGATTCACCCTCATCGACCTGCTGCGCAACAAGCTTCCGGCCCCCGTACTGCTGTCCGCCATCGTCGCCTTTATGCTGGTGCTTTCCTACGCGGTGCACCGGCTGGTGGAGCGGCCCCTGGGCAAATGGCTGCGGGACGGAATCCAAAAGGGCCTCCAGGAAATGCGCCGCAATTCCAAGAGCCAGGCGGCCTCGGAATCCGCTACCCCCCGGCCGGCGCCGGCTCCGGCCCCTGCCGCGACCCCGCCTCCCGCCTCGGCCCCGTCCGCGCCACCGGCCGTCACCGAGCAATACCGCGTGGCCGGCCAGCGACCGTCCCAGTGAGGCTCAGACGAGGTCCTGCCGCACCCCCTGATTGCCAGGTCGGTGCGGCACCGGGCACCCTTGCGTCATGTCTTACGTACGACTCGAAGCCTGGATCGGCGGGGAATGGCTCGAGGTGGGCGCGGTGAGCGTCACCGTGGAGGACTCCGCGCTGACCCTGTCCTTCGAGCAGCAGCGGACCGAGGCCGGATACCGGAGCATGATCTGGGAGCCGCTGGAACACTTCCTGCGGGAATACCGCGAGGAGCCGATCGTGGTCGTCCCACTGGGCCGCACCCTGCCGGTGATGTACGCACCCGGCGCGGCCGGCCCCTTCCGGCTGGCGGAAGTGACGGACTGACCGGGAGGCGGCGGAACGGGCCCCGGCACCGCGCGCCGGGGCCCGTTCCGCCGCCTCACCGCACCGACTCGGCCGGCGGCCGCTCGCGCACCGCCCCGTACGCCAGGAAGTACGCCGGGACCCGGTTCAGCCACCGCGAGGTGGTGAGTCGTTCGGCCACCCACTGCGCCCGCCTGGGATGGCCGAACGGTGGCCGGCCCGCCAGCACCGGCTCGATCACCCGGGAGTGGGCGAACCGCTGCAGCGCCTGCGTCAACGCCGCCGTCGGCCACCGCCGGCGCTGCACCGCCCGGACGTCCCGCAGGCCCACCGTGCCCGCCCGCAGCGGCCCGACCAGATGCCGGGCGGCCGCCACCGCGTCCTCCACCGCGAGATTGATGCCGATGCCGAAGACCGGCGACATCGCGTGCGCCGCGTCGCCGATGCACAGCAGCCCCGGCCGGTGCCAGCGCCGCAACCGGTCGAGCCGCACGTCCAGCAGCTTCACCTCGTCCCAGGAGCGCAGCGCACGCACCCGGTCGCCGAGCCAGGGCGCGGCGGAGGCGTAGTTCACCATGAACGCCTCAAGGCCGGCGGCGCGCACCTCGGCGTCCGTCCCCTTGGGGATCAGCGCCGCGCACTGCCAGTAGTCCCCGCGGTCGATCATGGCGCCCAGCAGCCGGTCGCCGACCCCGCCCACCAGCCCGTGCGGATCGCCGTCGTGCCGCGGCAGGCGGAACCACCAGGCATCCATGGGGCAGCTGAACGTCCGCAGCCCGAGCTCCGGCAGGGCCCGGGCGAGCGAACCCCGGCCGTCGCAGGCCACCGTCAGCGTCGCCCGCAGCACCCCCGTCCCGCCGTCGGCCGTGCGGTACCGGACGCCCGTCACCCGGCCGCGCTCCTTCAGGAACGACGTCACCTCGGTGCTCATCCGCACCGAGAACGACGGTTCGCGCCGGGCCTCGTCCGCCAGCAGATCGAGCAGGTCCCACTGCGGCACCATCGCGACGTAGTTGAACGGGCCGCCCAATGCGGCGATGTTCCCCACCGTCATCAGGGAGCCCCCCGGCCCGAGCGGCAGCTGCACGGTCGTCACCCGCCGCTGCGGCAACCGGGCGAAGCGCTCTCCGAGCCCCAACTCGTCCAGCAGCGCCAGCGTGGAGGGATGCACGGTGTCCCCGCGGAAGTCCCGCAGGAAGTCCCCGTGCTTCTCCAGGACCGTCACCGCCACCCCGGCCCGCGCCAGCAGCAGCCCCAGCACCATCCCGGCCGGGCCGCCGCCCACCACACAGCATGTCGTCCGCTCCACCACAACCGCTCCCTTCCGCCACCGCCCGGACCGGTCCCGGCGCGGCCACCGGCACAGATACCCGGTATCGCGGCGGACGCCAGCCCCACGTCCCTCCGTTCGCCACGCCCGTGACACCGCGCCTGGCTTCCGCAGGCGCCCCGCCGTACGACAGCGGGCGCACTTGACTGGAACGCATCACGTGTATTCCCCCTCTTATGGTGCGAGGCCCGATCGGGCCGATAAAAGGGGAGGAAAAGAAGGATGACCGACCAAGCGAAGAAAGCCGACAACGGGCGCGCCGCGCGGGGGATCCTGGGGCGCCGGGGCGGCCGGCTCGCCACCGTGACCGCGGTGGGCGCGGCCGCGGCCGTACTCGCCGTCACCCCGGCGTTCGCCAAGGGAAGCGCCGACCTGAGCGTGTCGCCCGGCACCGTCAAGGTCGGCCAGACCGTGCACGTCAAGGGCTACGGGGACAGCGACGGCGTCCAGTACGGGCAGTTCTGCGCCCAGCAGCGGGTCGGCACGAAGGGCGCCTGGCACACCGTCAAGTGCGGCCACATCGTGGAGGTCGCCATGGCTGACGCCAAGGTGGACGTGAAGGTCAAGGCCGCCCACCGCGGCGTCCTGCAGTTCCGCGGAGCGCTCTACTCCGTCGACGGCCCGCACGGGGGTCACCCGACCGTGGACCGCACCACCGACATCAAGACCGTTCACGTGAAGTGACCCGGGCGCCGGCCGGCCGCAGCTCGCGGCCGGCCGGCGCCTGATGTCCCCTGCCTTCCTCAACTCGCCCCGCCGTGACAGTGTTTGACGGGAATGACGGCTGTCGCAGGCCCATCGCCAAACGGGCCGGGCGGCGGTCGGAACACGGGGGAGGGGGACGGGCATGGCCAGTACGGGCATCAGGGCGCTCGGGGGTGACGATCCGCGGCGGCTCGGCGCCTATGAGCTGCTGGGGCGGCTCGCCCCGGGCGGTATGGGGCGCGTCTATGTGGCGCGGTCCACGAAGGACGGGTCACTGGTCGCGGTCAAGACGCTGCTGGCCGAGGGTGCCCTCAGCGACACCGACCGGCGCCGGTTCGCCCGTGAGGTGAAACTGGCCCGGCGGATCGACAGTGCCCACACCGCCCGCGTGCTCGACGCCGACGCGCAGGCCGAACGTCCCTGGATGGCCATCGAGTACATACCGGCGCCCTCACTCGCCGAACTCGTCCGGAGCGCCGGGAAGTTGCCGACCCAGGCGGTGCACCGGGTCGCGGCGGGCGTCGCACAGGCCCTCGGGGTGTTGCACGAGGCGCAGATCGTCCACCGGGACATCAAGCCCCAGAACGTCCTGCTGCCGCGGTCCGGGCCCCGTCTCATCGACTTCGGCATCTCGCACGCCAACGACATGACCCGGACCCAACTGACCCTCGGCACCATCGCGTTCACCTCGCCGGAACAGGCCCGCGCCGAGCCTTCCACCAGGGCGTCCGACGTGTACTCGCTGGGCGCCACGCTCTTCCACACCGCCGTCGGCCGTCCGCCCTACCCCGAGACGTCCGACACCATCCGGCTGCTCACCCTTGTCCAGCGCGGCGAACTCGACCTCGGGGGTCTGCCGCACGGGCTCGCCGCTCTGATCCGGCCGTGCCTGGCCGCCGATCCGCGCGACCGGCCGGAACCCGCCGAGGTGTTGCGGCGGGCACTGGCCGAACTCGACCGGGCGCCGGCGTCGAAAAGCGGTGCCGACCGGCTGCCGCCGCGGTGGACGGCCCTGATCGGGGAGTACGAGGCGCAGGGGCGGGCGCTGGGGGCGGGCGGGGTAGGTGCGGAGGCGCTCACGGTGGACATGCGGACGCGGCCGGTGCCGCCGCCGAAGCCCACGCGGGTCTATACGGAGAAGCGTGGCAGGGAGGCCCGCCCGTCGCGTCCCAAGTCACCGACGCCGCCGGCCCGGAAGCCCACTCCCACACCCGCCGCGAAGTCGCCGTCCGCCTTCGGTTCCGCGCCTTCGCGCTCCTCCTCCTCGTCGGGTTCCTCGGGGAGCGCGGTCTGGGCCGTGTTGGGGGTCATCGCGCTCGTGGTGATGTTCTGGAAGCCCTGGGAGCATATGGGCTCTGCCGACTCGGCGAGCGGTCTGCCGAGCAGTAGCAGTGGCGTGAGCAGCAGCGGCGGCAGTACGTATCGGGGAGGGGGAGTCGGGGGGCTTTCCGGCGGGAGCGGTGGCAGTGGCTACAGCTTCAGCCCCTCGCCGAGCGCGAGCCCGACGCCGTACTCGCCCTCCCCGTCGCCCACGCCCGTCGCGTCCCGTACCCCGAGCGCGGCGGACCTGGCCTTTTCGTCCGTGCGGGCCGGGGACTGCCTGGACGGCTATGCGAACGGTTACGGCGATTGGAGCCCGACGGCCCCGGACCGGGTGGACTGCCAGGCGGCCAACGCCTATCTGCGGGTCGGTTCCGTGCTCGGGTCCGGCAGCTGCCCGTCCGGGCCGGGGCTGGGCGGCTGGTGGCATGCGGCCGCGGACCGCTCGTCGGTCAATCTGTGTGTGGAGCGGCAGTTCCGCGTCGGCCAGTGCTTCCTCGCCCGGTCCAACGGCGGCCGTCCGGGCGGCGCGAACCTGCTCACCCTGTGGAACTGCGGGGCCGGCCGGGTGCCACGGGAGTTCAGCTTCATCATGCAGGTCACGGCGGTACTGCCGGCCTCGGCGGGGACGCGCGCCTGCCCGCCCGACCCCGGCCATTACACGTATTCGTGGCAGGTGTACGAGGGGCGCAGCATTCTCTGTACGAAGGTTGCCTGAAGGGGGAAGGGCGCCCGGTCGCCGTCCCGCCCGGGACTGGGGCGGCGACCGGGCGCGTCGTCAGGCGCGGCTGCCCGGCGGCCGGGGGAGTGCGGCCCCGCCGGCTGTCAGGACCCGGTCCGGGCGGATGGGCAGATGGCGATGGCGGACGCCGGTCGCGTGCCAGACCGCGTTGGCGACGGCCGCGGCGGCGCCGACGATGCCGACCTCGCCGATGCCCTTGATGCCGACCGGGTCGTCCTCGTCCGGGTCGTCCACCCAGTCCGCCTCGACGAGCGGTACGTCGGCGTTGGCGGCGACGTGGTAGCCGGCGAGGTCGGTGCCGACATGGGTGCCCGTGCTGTGGTCCCGGACCGCCTCCTCGTGCAGGGCCATGGAGAGCCCCCAGATCATGCCGCCGACGAACTGGCTGCGTGCGGTGAGCGGGTTGACGATCCGGCCGGCGGCGAAGATGCCCAGCATCCGCCGGACCCGCACCTCGCCGGTGGTGACGTCCACCGCCACCTCGGCGAACTGCGCGCCGAAGGCGTGCCGTTCACGGGGCGGCAGCGCACCGATGGCGTCCGCGGTGTTCGCGCGTACGGTGATGCCCTCCGGCGGGATGTCGCCGCCCAGGGCCAGCTGTTCGCGCAGTTCACGGGCGGCGAGGGTGATCGCCCAGGACCAGGAGCGGGTGCCCGCCGAGCCGCCGGCGATCATGGCCGGGCCGAAGTCGCTGTCGCCGATCCGGATCACCACGCGGTCCGGCGGCACCGCCAGCGCGTCCGCGGCGACCAGGGACAGCGCGGTACGCGCCCCGGTTCCGATGTCCGCCGCGGTGATCCGCACGGTGAAGGTGCCGTCCGCCTCGGCCGTCACCGCCGCCGTGCTCGGGCCGGCCAGGGTGGGGAACGAGGCGGCCGCGGTGCCCGTACCCAGGAGCCAGCGGCCGTCGCGCCGCACCCCGGGACGCGGGTCCCGTGCGTCCCACCCGAAGCGGCGGGCGCCCTCCTCGAAGCAGGTGAGGAGCCGGCGGCTGCTGTAGGGCAGGCCCGAGAGGGGGCCCACGGTCGGTTCGTTGCGGGCGCGCAGGGCGATCGGGTCGATACCGCACTTCTCGGCGAGTTCGTCCATCGCGCACTCCAGCGCGAACGAGCCCGGGGCCTCGCCCGGGGCCCGCATCCACGTCGGTGTCGGCACGTCGAGGCGGACCACCCGGCTGAGGGTGTGGTGCGCGTCCGCGTCGTACATCGCCCGCGCCACATCGGCGCTGCGCTCGACGAACTCGTACACGGTCGAGGTCTGGTTGAGTCCCTCGTGGTCCAGGGCCCGCAGCCGCCCGTCGGGGTCGGCGCCGAGCCGGACCCGTTGTGCGGTGGGGCTGCGGTAGCCGATCAGCGAGAACATCTGACGCCGCGTCAACACGACCCGTACGGGGCGGTGCAGGACCGTCGCCGCCATCGCCGCCGCCACCTGGTGCGGGCGGGTGCCCTTGGCGCCGAAGCCGCCGCCGACGTGCTCGGAGCGCACCCGGACCGCGGACGGTTCGAGGGAGAACAGCAGCGCGAGTTCCTGGGCGACGAAGCCGCTGCCCTGGTTGGAGTCGACGACTTCCAGCCGGCCGCTGTCCCAGTACGCGGTCGCGGCGTGCGGCTCCATCGGGTGGTGGTGCTCTTCCGGAGTGGCGTACTCCGCGTCCACCACGACGGCGGACGCGGCGAGTTCGGCCGCCAGGTCCCCCTTCCCCCGCTCCGCCTCGGCCCGCCCGCCCTCGGGGACGTACGCCTCCGGGTGCCCGGCGGCGAACGCCACGTCGTGCGGCTCCTCCTCATAGGCGACCACCAGCGACTCGGCGGCCTCCCTGGCCTCTTCGGAGGTCTCGGCGACGACCAGGGCCACCGGCCAGCCGGCATACGGCACCCGGTCGTGCTGGAAGAGCTGGAGCGTCGGGTCGGCCGGCCCCATCGGGCCGGTGTAACCCGAGGCCAACGACTGGGCGTTCCCGTGGTGGAGGACGGCGAGCACCCCCGGCATCGCCAGGACCGGTGCGGTGTCGATCGAGCGGATCCGGCCGCGGGCGACGGTGGACACCACCAGCCAGCCGTGGGCGAGGCCGGCGAAGGGTATCTCGGCGGCGTAGCGGGCCGCGCCGGTGACCTTGTCCCGGCCCTCCCGGCGGGTGTGCGCGGTGCCGACGGCTCCGGTCACCGGGGCGAGCCCGGTCGTGGTGGTGGTCATCGGGCGGCCTCCTCGGTCTGCCGGCTCTCCTCGGCCAGCTCGGTGAGCACGGCGACGACGAGATTCCGGATCAGCGTCACCTTGTATCCGTTGCCGGGCAGCGGCGCGGCAGCGGCCAGTTCGGCGTCCGCGGCGGCGGCGAACGCCTCGGCGGTGGCCGGACCGCCGTGCAGCGCCCGCTCGGCCGTCCGTGCGCGCCACGGCCGGGACGCGACCGCGCCGAAGGCCAGCCGGACGTCGTGGACCGTGCCGTCCCGGACATCCAGGGCGGCCGCGACCGAACCGATGGCGAACGCGTACGACGCCCGCTCGCGCACCTTGCGGTAGCGGGACACGGCGGCGACCGGCGCGGGCGGCAGGGTGAGGCCGGTGATCAGCGCGCCGGGCGGCAGTGCGGTCTCGCGGTGGGGCGTGTCGCCCACCGGGAGGTAGAACTCCGCGAGCGGCACCTCGCCCGGCCCGTCGGCCGTGGCGTAGTGCACCACGGCGTCGAAGGCGGCCAGGGCCACGCCCATGTCCGAGGGGTGGACGGCCACACAGTGTGCGGAGGCGCCCAGGATCGCGTGGTTGCGGTGCTCGCCCGCGACGGCCGCGCAACCGCTCCCGGGGACGCGCTTGTTGCACGGCCTGGTGAGGTCGGTGAAGTAGGCGCAGCGCGTGCGCTGGAGCAGATTGCCGCCCACCGTGGCCATGTTGCGCAGCTGACCGGAGGCACCGGCCAGCACCGCCTGCGTCAACGCCGGGTAGCGGCGCCGCACTTCGGGGTGGGCGGCCAGGTCGCTGTTGGTGACCGTGGCGCCGATCCGCAGCCCGCCGTCCGCGGTGGTCTCGATGCGGTCGAGCGGCAGCTCCCGCACGTCGACGAGGAGCGCGGGCCGCTCCACGCCGCTCTTCATCAGGTCGACGAGGTTGGTGCCGCCGCCGAGGTAGCGGGCCTCGGGCTCGGTGCCCAGCAGCGCCAGGGCGCCCGGGACGTCGGACGCCCGCCGGTAGTCGAACTCCCTCATGCCGCGCCCTCCGTGTCCGTCACGTCCGCCACATCCGCCCGGCCCGCCGTGCGCGCCGACTCCTCCGCCGCCCGTGCGACCGCCTGGACGATCGACACATACGCGCCGCAGCGGCAGAGGTTGCCGCTCATCCGCTCCCGGATCTCGTCGGCGGTCAGCCGCGGCACGCCCGCCTCCGGCCGGACGTCGGTGGTGGCGGCACTGGGCCAGCCCGCGGCGTGCTCCTCGATGACCGCGAGGGCCGAACATATCTGTCCGGGCGTGCAGTAGCCGCACTGGAAGCCGTCGAGGTCGAGGAACGCCTGCTGCACCGGGTGCAGCCGCTCGCCGTCGGCCACGCCCTCGATGGTGGTGACCTCCCGTCCCTCGGCGGCCACCGCGAGCTGGAGGCAGGAGACCACCCGCCGCCCGTCGAGCAGTACCGTGCAGGCACCGCACTGCCCCTGGTCGCAGCCCTTCTTGGTGCCGGTCAGGCCGAGCCGCTCGCGCAGCGCGTCGAGCAGGGTGGTGCGGTTGTCGACGGGCAGCGTGTGCTTCTCGCCGTTGATGGTCAAGGTGATGGCACCGGCCGTCGATGGGGCCATGTTCTGCCTTCTTTCACGTCTCACACGTCGAGGGGGCGGCCGGCTGGTCGGGGCCCGCCGGTCCGCCGCGGTCGGGCGGCGGAATCGGGTCGCTCCCGGCGGCCGGGAGCGGCCGGCAACGACCGGAGGCAACCGGAAAATCAGGGTGGGAGCCAGGTGGTGCGGTGCGGTGTGGCGCTCGTCTGCCGCTGGAGCCTCGTCCGGGCCCGACCCCGACTCCTCGGACAGGCGCTAGAGTTGGTACTCAAGCGGACAGCTGTCCGCTACGGTTGAAAACCTAATGGACAGCTGTCCGGTTAGCAAGGCCGATTGCGCGCCAGGCTTGGTGAATCCAACAAGGCCAACTCACCGTCGTATTCCGGGAGGAGGACGCGTGCACCGTCCCAAGGACGCCCCGCTGCGCTCCGACGCCCAGCGGAACCGCGACCGCATCCTGGAGGTGGCGCTGGCCGAGCTGACCCGCTCCGCCGACGCCCCGCTGAGCGCGATCGCCAGGAAGGCCGGCGTCGGACAGGGCACCTTCTACCGCAACTTCCCCAACCGCGAGTCCCTCGTCCTGGAGGTCTACCGCCACGAGGTCCAACAGGTCTGCGACGCCGCGACGGACCTGCTGGCCACCCGCCCGCCCGACGACGCCCTGCGCGCCTGGATGGACCGTCTCGCGCGCTACGCCATGACCAAGGCCGGTCTGGCAGCCGCACTGCGCAAGGCCACCACGACCCACGGCACACTTGCCGCCGTCGGCCGCGGCCCCCTCACCGCCGCCGTCACCCTCCTCCTGACCGCCAACGAGGAGGCCGGCGCCATCCGCCCCGGTGTCACCCCCGAGGACTTCCTCCTCGCCATCGCCGGCCTCTGGCAGCTCGATCCGCACGCCGACGGGCACTCCCGCGCCGGCCGTCTCCTCGACCTGGTGATGGACGGGCTCCGCGCGGGGGCGCCGGAGCGGGGCTGAGTCGGGCCCGGGGCTCGGCGCTTCTCCCGAACCCGCGCGCGGCGCCGCCGCTACCGGGACAGCCGCACCCCCGTGACGAGATCCGGGCGGATCCGCAGCGCATGGGTCATCCGGTGGTCGGTCCACGGGTGCAGCAGTGCCTGATAGTGCGCCAGATCGTCGGGATCCGTCACCAAGTGGCAGTAGCCGGTGACCACCACGCTCCAGCCGCAGTGCGTGGCGGGATCGATGGTGTCGGCCTCGTAGGCGACGACCACCCCGGTGTCGTCCGCCTGCTCGGTCAGGGTGGCCAGTGCTGCGCCCTCGTGGGTGCGGATGATCACCTCGCCGTGGTGGAGGAGGTGGTTCACCGGGCGGATCGCCGGCAGTGCGTCCTGGGTGAAGACGATCCGGCCCAGCGAGACGCTGCCCAGCAGCCGCAGGGCCTCGGTACGGTCCAGTTCGGTGCTGCGGCGGGACGCCTCGCGGTCGGCCCAGTCCACCAGCGCGGTGTCGGTGGCGGTCCCGGCGGTCTGCCGGGCCGGGATGTCGTTCACGGCCTGCTCCCCGTCCTGTTGACGCTGTCGCGCTGTCGACGCACTGCTCTGCCGCCCAGTAGACGACCCCTGGCGTGCGCCCGCCAGGGGCCGTTCGGCCCGGCCCACGGGCGACGCGGCACCCGTCACGGGCCGGCACTCTGCCACGGGCGCACCCGTCACCACGCCGCCCCCGTAACGGCCCCGTCGGTCGGGTACGCCGCGGGACAGCGGGCCGACCCCGGCATCAGGTCCGGCACCGGGTCGTGGCGGATGCGGCCGGCCGGCATCCCGGCCGCGCTCAGCCGCGCGACCACGGCGCCGACCATGGTCGCCGGACCGCTGACGAAGGCCAGGTGGCCGGGCCACGCGCCGCCCCGGGCCACCACCTCGGCCAGCGGACCGTACCCGCCCGGCGAGCCGCCGCCGGCCGCGACGGCCTCGTCGTCCAGGACGCGCACCACCCGCAGCCGGTCCTGCCGCGTCGCGAACTGGGACAGCGCCTCCGCGTCGTACAGTTCGGCCCGGCTGCGGGCACCGACGAAGAGACGGACCCGGCCGGCCGGGCGCAGCGAACCGCCGCCGGCCCCGCGGCGCCGGGCCACCCACTCCTCCAGCAGCGCCTTGACCGGCGCCCAGCCGGTGCCGCCCGCCACCAACAGCAGATCGCGGGGATGGTCCTCCTCCTGGAACGTCATCGTGCCGTGCGCGGGCCCCAGGCGCAGGGTGTCGCCCACGTCCGTGCCGTCGACCAGCGCCGCGCTCACCCCGCCGGGGCCGGTCCGCCGGACGTGGAACTCCACCTCGCCGTCCGGCCGCGGTGCGGACGCCAGGGAGTAGTGCCGCCACGCCTGCGGCATCAGCGGGGACTCCACCGCCGCGTACTGGCCCGCCCGGTACGGGTACGGCTCGTGCACCCGGACCCGCAGCACGGCCAGGTCCGGACGCCGCCGCTCATGTGCCGTCACCGTGCCCTGCCAGCACGGCGGTTCGGCGAGCGCGGCGTCGGCGCCCTCGACCATCGACGCGACCGCGAAGCGCAGCATCCGCACCCACGCCTCCTCCACCGCCTCGGCCCAGCGCGGCCCGGCGGTGCGCCGCAGCGCCGCACACAGCGAGATCTCGAACGCCTCGTAGTGCACCGGCCGCACCCCGAGCTTGCGGTGGTCGTGGCCGAGCTGCCGGAAGTAGGCGGCCACCTCGCCCGGGCGGTGCAGATTCTCGATCAGATACCAGAAGGCGCGGGCCAGATGGGCGCGTTGGAACTCCATCGACGCCGGGAAGAGCGACCGCAGGTACGGCCACCGGGCGAACATCTCGTCGTAGAGGTGCGCGATCAGGTCGCCGAACGGCGTGACCAGGTCCAGGTACTGGGTGATCAACCGCTGGTCCGCGGCGCCGTCGTAGGCAGCGGCCGGTAAGTCGGGTGCGGGCGCCGTCCGTTGGCCGAGGATCTGCCGGCGCAGTCGCATGGCGTCGTGCCGGGCGAGCAGGGCGTGGTACTCGCCGCCGACGGTGCCTGGGGCGGACCGTACGGACGGCACGGACGGGGCGGGGCGCGCGGACCGGCGGGACTGCTGCATGGAACGACCTCCTGACGGGGGGCGTCAGTATCGCAACGCCGTACCGTGCCCGAAGGGCCCCGATTCCCCAGGGTCGTTCGACCCTTGCGCGGGCCGACGGGCCGGACGAACCTCGTGGTCGGGCCCGTTGTGCCCGGCCGAACCGCGAAGAACCACAGAGCGAGAGCGCATGAACCAGCACCCCGTCCCGCCCGCCCCCGCCCCGTCCGCCGCCGGACCGGACGCGCCGCTGCGGGTCTTCATCCTCGACGACCACGAGGTGGTGCGCCGTGGTGTCCGGGACCTCCTGGAGGCGGAGGACGACATCGAGGTGGTGGGGGAGGCGGGGCACGCCCGCCAGGCCCTCGCCCGGGTGCCGGCGGTCCGGCCGCAGGTGGCCGTCCTCGACGTGCGGCTGGGCGGTACGGACGGGGCCGGCGGCGACCACGAGGGGATCGAGGTCTGCCGGGAGCTGCGGGCACGGGTGCCGGAGCTGGCCTGCCTGATGCTGACGTCGTTCGACGACGACGAGGCGCTCTTCGACGCCATCATGGCGGGGGCCGCCGGCTATGTGCTCAAGCAGATCGACGGCCCGGCGCTGGTGCACGCGGTCCGCACGGTCGCGGCGGGGGAGTCGATGCTGGACCCGCGCACCGCGTCGCGGGTCATGGAGCGGCTGCGCGGCCCGGAGCGCGACCAGGAACCGGAGGCACAGCCGTCGGTGCTCGACCGGCTCTCGCCGCGCGAGCGGGAGGTACTGGAGCTGATCGGCGAAGGATTGACGAACCGTCAGATCGCGGACCGGCTGTTTCTCGCCGAGAAGACGATCAAGAACCGGGTCTCCGCGATCCTGTCCAAGCTGGGAGTCGGCCGCCGGGTGCAGGCCGCGATGGTCGCCGAACGGCTGAAGGAGCCACGGGCGTGAGCACGGGGGAGGCCGTGAGACCTGGCTGACGGGCCGTCACCGCGTCCGTCCCCCGCCGCGAGGTCAGCCGGGCAGTGGTACGGACCACACGAGGCGGGTGCCGCCGTCCTCCGGTGCCTCGACGGTCAGCCGGCCGCCGTGCATCGCGGCCCGAGCCCGCATGTTGGCCAGGCCCCCGGTGTGCGGGGCTGAGCCGACCCCCACCCCGTCGTCCGTCACCGTCAGCGCCAGCTCGTCCGCGGTCACCGCCACGGCCACGTCCAGGCGGCGGGCGCGGGCGTGCCGGGCGGCGTTGCTGAGGGCCTCGGCGGTCACCGCCAGCAGGTGCTCGGCCAGTTCGTCGGGGACCGCGGCGTCCACCGGGCCCTCGATCCGCAGGGCCGGGGTGAAGCCGAGCGGGCCGGCCGCCCGCTGCACGGTGTCGGTGAGGTCCCGGCGCAGCCCGCGGCCGTCCCTGCCGTCGCCGGTCGACCGCAGCCCGAAGATCGTGGACCGGATGATCTTGATGGTGGTGTCCAGGTCGTTCACCGCGCGGCCGACCCGTTCGACGGCCTCCGGCCGCTCGATCAGCCGGGTCGCACTCTGCAGCGTGATACCGGTGGCGAACAGCCGCTGGATGGCGAGGTCGTGCAGATCGCGGGCGATCCGGTCGCGGTCGTGGAGGACCGTCAGCTCCTCCGACTCGGCCCGCCTTCGGGCGAGTTCGAGGGCGATCACGGCCTGGTCGGCGAAGCCCGATATCAGCGTGACCTCGGCGTCGTCGAACGCGGGCCGGCCGGCCAGGCGGCTCAGCCGCAGGGCACCATGGCCGGTGTCCACCTGGAGCGGGACGGCGACGGCCGGCCCGTATGCCACGCCATGGCCCGCGGCGTCCCCGTCCACCGCCTTCCCGTTCAGCGCCTTCCCGTCGGGCGCGTCCTCGCTCCCGCTCCCGCTGCCGGCGTCCGAGCCGAGCGGATACGCCCGCGGGTCGGCCCGCAGATCGGCGGTGACCACCGGCCGGCCGCTGCGCACCGCCATACCGGGCAGCGAGCCATCGGCCGGCACCCGCAGTCCGACGATCCGGCTCGCGCCCGTCCCGCACGCCACCGACACCGTCAGCTGGTCCGCGGACGCGGCCGACGGCAGCAGGATCGCCGCGCAGTCCGCGCCGGCGACCTCCCGCGCCCGCTCGGCGATCAGCCGCAGCACGTCATCGGCGTCCGTACCGGACAGCAGGCTGCGGGTGATCTCGCCCAGCGCCTCCAGCCACCGCTCCCGGCGGCGACTCTCGTGGTACATCCGGGCGTTGTCGATCGCCACCCCCGCGGCGATGGACAGGGTCGTCACCACCGCCTCGTCGTCCGCGTCGAACGAGCCGCCGCCGCGCTTCTCGGTGAGGTAGAGGTTGCCGAACACCTCGTCGCGGACCCGGACCGGCACCCCGAGGAAGGTCCGCATCGGCGGATGGTTGGCCGGAAAGCCGTAGCTGCGCGGATGTCTGGAGAGGTCGGTGAGCCGCAGCGGTGCGGGATTGCGGATCAGCTCCCCGAGGATGCCGTGGCCGCACGGCGTCCGGCCGATCATCTCCATCAGCTCGTCCGACATGCCAACGGGCAGGAACTGCGACAGCTGCCCGTCGCCGACCACGCCCAGCGCCCCGTACTCCGCGTCGGTGAGGGTGACCGCGGCCTCCACGATGCCCCGGAGCACCTGCGGGAGTTCCAGCCCCCGGCCCAGGCCCATCACCGCGTCGAGCAGGCTGCGCATCCGGTCCGGCTCACGGAGCTGCGGCCCCCGCGGGCCGCCCGCGGCCGGTGCGTACTGCTGCGATTCGGACATGACCGTGCCGCTCCCAAAGATCCCGTACGTCTGTACGGCAGCGTACGTGATCATCAAGGCCGGCCCGGCGGGCACCGGTGCCGATCGGCCAGCGCGGAGACCGGTCCTACGCCCGTGTCACCGGCTGCCGGACGGCGTGCGCTCGCCCGTCCACTCCGGGTACACCGTCGCCTGCGGATGGTCGCGCACCCACTCCCGGATACCGGGGCCGATCTCGCCGTGGAGTTCGGCGAAGGCCATCTCCGCACACGCCCCGACCCGGGCCAGGAGTTGCGCCGCGCGTTCCTGGTGCGCCATGGCCGCGGCCGTGTCGGCGTACTCCTCCAGCACCAGGTACCTGCCGGCACCCGCCGAGAACCACCGGTACACGAGCGTGCCCGGTTCCGCGTCCGCCAGCTCCCGCAGGGCGCACGCCAACCCCTCGAATTCCTCCCGCTGTTCGTCCCGGACGTCGAACCGCGCACGTACGAAGAAGCTCATGCGGGCATTCAAGCAGCGGCGTGCGCGGCGACGCGTCGCCCGATCGGGTCACCTCCGCCGCAGGTCGATCCAGGGGACCGTCTCGCCCGGCAGCACATAGCGTTCCAGCTCGACGAAGCCGCGCCGCTCGGCGAACCGCAGGCCGTCCGCGTTCGAGGACAGGACGACGGTCTCGACGACCTGTGCTCCCAGCTCCCGAGCGCGGTCCAGTCCGCGGGCGTAGAGCTCCGACCCGAAGCCGCGCCCGCGGTGGGCGGCGAGCACACGGGCGATGACCGTCGCCGTGCGGGTGCCGTCCTCCGGCGGGCGCACGGTGCTGCAGCCCACCAACTCCTCGCCGAGGTAGGCGACCTCCAGATGGTGGCGCCGGGACCGTTCCCGTATGTCATCCAGGGACAGGAGGTGGGCGGGAATGATCGTGTTGTGGACGTGCTGCCAGTCGGCGAGCTCGGAGTCGGTGACCGGCCGGCGGAATCGAAGAGCGGACATCGGAGCAGGAAATCCCGGTTGCTCCGGATCGTCAACACCTTTGCCCGGGGCCCGGCCGTCGCCTCAGACCGCCGCCCCCAGGACCGTGACGTCGTGCCGTTCATGGAGCCGGGGCACGGCCTACTGCTGAGCCAGCCAGAGGTCGGGGCCGAACACCTCGTAGTGGACCGCCTGCGGTGCGACCCCGCGGCGGAGCAGGTCGCCCCGCAGGGTACGCATGAACGGCAGGGGGCCGCAGAGGCAGGCGGTGACGCCCTCGGGCAGCGGCAGTTCGGCGAGGTCGGCACGGCCCGCGGACACCGTCACCGGAGCGGGGCCGGAGCCGGCCGCGGCCTCCTGGTGGTCCGCTTCCTCGTACCACAGGTGCAGCGAGCCATGGCGCAACGTGCCGACCAGCCGGCGCAGTTCGGCGCGGTGCGCGTGGTCGGCCGGGGAGCGGTCGGCGTGGACGACGATGACCTGCCGGGAGGAGCCGGTGGCGGCCAGGTGGTGCAGCATGGCGAGCATGGGGGTGCCGCCGATGCCGGCGGAGGCCAGCAGCAGCGGGCCGTCGCCGGCCGGCAGCGTCAGATCGCCGAACGGCGCGGAGACGGTGACCAACTCGCCGACGTGGGCCCGCTCGTGCAGCCAGGAGGACACCTCGCCGGCCGGTCCGGACGCCGCGCGGACGCGCTTGACGGTGATCCGCCACTCCGGGGCGCCGGGGGCGGACGACAGGCTGTACTGGCGGATCTGCCGTGCACCGTCGGGGAGTTCGACCCGCACGCTGACGTACTGGCCGGGGCGGAAGGAGAGGGCCGGGGTGTCGTCGGCCGGGCGCAGGGTGAGCGCGAGGGTGTCGGGGGTCTCCTGGTGCCGTGCGACGACTCTCATGGACTGCCAGGTCCCGCCCTCGGGGGTGCCGTGCTGCGCGTAGAGACGGGCCTCGACGGCTGTCAGGGCATGGGCCATCAGCCAGTAGACCTCGTCCCAGGCGGCCGCGACCTCCGGAGTGACGGCTTCCCCGAGGACGTCGGCGACGGCTGCGAGCAGATGCTCGTTGACGAGCTTGTACTGGTCCGAGGTGACACCGAGCGAGGCGTGCTTGTGCGCGATCCGGGCGAGCATCGCGTCGGGCCGGGTCCCGGGGTGCTCCAGCAGCATGCCCGCGAAGGCGGCGATGGAGCCAGCCAGGGCCTGCCGCTGCTCGCCGTTGGCCTGGTTGCCGCGGTTGAACAGGTCGCGCAGCAGCTCCGGACGGGCCTCGAACAGCCTCCGGTAGAAGAGCGCGGTGATCTCCTCGATGGCCGCGCCGACGACCGGCAGGGTTTCCTTGATGACGGGTGCGGACTGCTCGCTGAGCACGAGCCACCTCCATAAGTCGCAGATGATCTACCAATTTTTGGGTGAGGTGGTGGGGTGGGTCGCCTTGGGTGCGGGGCGGACCCGGGGTGCGCCGGAGTGGGGCGCGGCGGTGCGGCGGTCGGTCAGTCGGGGCGCCGGCCGGTGAGGCTGATCAGCACCGGGCCGGTGGGCGACGACACGACCTCGGCCACCGTCAGCGGGTCGAGCGTGGCATAGAACGCCTCCTGCGCATCGGCCAGCGCCCGGCGGAGCCGGCAGGCCGCGCGCAGCGGGCACGGCGGGTCGCCCTCGCAGGCGACGACCTCGTCCTCGCCCTCCAGTTCGCGCACCAGCCAGCCCACCGAGGCCCGGTGTCCCAGGCCGGTGAGCTCCAGTCCGCCGCCGCGGCCCCGGCGGGCCTCGACCACGCCGAGATGCTGGAGCCGGCTGATCGCCTTCGCCATGTGGGTGTACGGCACGTCCATCGCCTCGGCTACCTCACGGGTGGTCAGCGGAGCGCCCGGCTCCGCGACGGCCAGGCGCATCACGGCGCGGAGTGCCAGATCAGTGAACTTTGTCAGCCGCACGCGACGACGGTAGCAAATGCGCATGTAGGGTTCGTATTCAGGAGGGTGGGTTTCGGCGGAACGACGCGGCGCCGGTGGTGCCGCGGGCCGCGCCCGAGTAGGACCGGAGTAGGAAGGGACCTGCACGGACCGCATGGCTCATGCGCCCCCCAGGACACGCGATGGATGCGACGGATGGTGACCCTTGAAGGCTGACGCCCCGCACACCGGCGGCGCCGACACTCCCGACAGCTCCGATACTCCCGGCAGCTCCGACACTTCCGGTGGCGCCGCCCCCGCAAGCGGCCCGGTGCCGGTGCTGCTCTGCGACGCACGGAAGGTCGCCGCCGATCCGCCCGTACCGTCCGGTGTGCTGTGGCGCCTGGCCGAGTCCGGCCGCCAGCTCGATGCCAATGTCGTCCGGCTCCCGCCCGAGGGTCGTATCGACACCCACGTCGAGCCGGACCTGGACGTTCTTCTCTATGTCGTCTCCGGCGAGGGCGCCGTGGACGCGGAAGACGGCCGGCAGCCGCTCGCCGAGGGCGGTCTGCTGTGGCTGCCCCGCGGTTCCCGCCGCAGTGTGACCGCGGGCCGGGACGGCCTGGCATACCTCACGGTCCACCTACGCCGACCCGGCCTGCGGATCAAGGGCCGTCCGGGCTCCTGACGCCCTCGGGCGACCCTGGACAGCGCCCGGGCAGGGTGACCGTGAAGCGTGCGCCGCCACCGCCGGCGTCGCCGACCTCGACGCGGCCGCCGTGCCGGTGAACGACGTCCCGGACGATCGCCAGGCCCAGACCGGCCCCGCCCTCGTCCCGGGTGCGGGCGTCGTCGAGGCGGATGAAGCGGGTGAAGACGCGCTCCCGCTCGGCCGGTGGGACTCCGGGGCCGTCGTCGGTGACGTCCAGGGCGAGGGTGCCGGCGGCGCCGCGGCGTACCGCGACGCGGACGGCCGACCCGGCGTGGCGCTGGGCGTTGTCGACGAGGTTGCCCAGGACGCGGGCGAGCTGGGTGCGGCTGGCACTGACCGGGCAGGGGCCGTCGGGGAGGTCGGCGGTGATCGGGAGGCGGTCGCCGGAGCGGCGGGCGAGTTCGTCCCGGACGAGTTCGGCCAGGTCCAGGCGCTCCGCCCGGGGCCGTTCACCGGCGTCCAGGCGCGCCAGCAGCAGCAGATCGGACGCGACGCGTTCCAGGCGGACGGTGTCCTCGATCAGGCCGTCCAGCTCCAGCAGTTCCGGATGGGCCCGGGCGACCTCCAACTGGGTGCGGAGGGAGGCGATCGGGCTGCGCAGCTCGTGGGAGGCGTCGGCGACGAACTGCCGCTGCCGCTCCACCGACGTCTCCAGGGCGGCCAGTGTGGCGTTGGTGGTCCGTGCGAGCCGGGCGACCTCGTCGCGCGAGGCGGGCTGCGGGACCCGGCGGGACAGATCGCCGTCCATGATCTCGGCGAGTTCGGCCCGGATGCCCTCCACCGGACGCAGCGCCCGCCGCGTCACCAGCCAGGTCACCGCCGCCACGACGAGCAGCAGCGCGGGCAAGCCGATGAGCATGGCGTCCCGCACCCCGCTCGTCGCCTGCCGTTCGGTGTCGAGGGAGGAGCCCGCGTAGACGGTGACGGTCCGTCCGTCCGGCGTGGTCGCGAGCAGGCCGGCGATCCGGAACGGCTCGGCGGCCCGCTGGTCGTCGTGCAGCCGCAGGGGCACCGTGCGGAACGCCGCATGGGCGGCGGCCGATCCGCGCGCCGGGGTGTCGTCGTCATCGTCGTCGTGGTCGTCGTCCGGCTTGCCGGCGCGGTGCGGCGGGTGGGCGAAGTCGGCCAGCGGCGGGGCGTGGTGGAGGTCGTCGCCGGCGGCCAGGACCCTACGGTCGGCGGCGACCACCTGGACGGGCCGGTCGTCATCGTCGGGCAGGTCGAGCCGGTCGAAGGAGGTGCCGACCGCGATCTGGGTGGCGACCTCGCGGGCGGCCACCTCCGCCTGGAGGCCCGCGCTCTCGACGAGGTTGCGCTGCAGTACGGCGAGGACCGCGGCCCCGGCGGCGACCAGGGCCAGGGCCACCACCAGCGTGGACGCCAGCGTGGTGCGGGCCCGGACGGAACCCCACCACCGCGGCGGACGCACCGGCGGCTCCGCCGCGGTGCCGCGGTCAGCCACGGTCGGCCGCCAGGCGGTAGCCGGCGCCGCGCACGGTGGTGATCGAGCGGCGGCCGAACGGCGCGTCGATCTTCCGGCGCAGGGCGCTGATGTAGACCTCGATGATGTTCGGGTCGCCGTCGTAGGCGAAGTCCCAGACGTGCTCCAGGATTTCCGCCTTGGAGACCACCTCGCCCGGCCGCGACGCCAGGTATTCCAGGACCGCGAACTCCTTGGCGGTCAGGGCGATCTCCGCCGCGCCGCGGGTGCAGCGGTGGCCGTTCGGGTCCACGGTCAGGTCACCGAGCCGGATGACGGGGCTACCGCCGCGGGTCCGGCGGCGCAGCAGCGCCCGGACCCGGGCCAGCAACACCACATAGGAGAAGGGCTTGGTGAGGTAGTCGTCGGCGCCGGTGTCCAGGCCCTCCGCCTCGTCGTACTCGCCGTCCTTGGCGGTCAGCATCAGGATCGGGGTCTCGTCCCCGGCCGCGCGCAGCGTCGCGCAGAGGCGGTAGCCGTTCATCCCGGGCAGCATGATGTCCAGGATGAGCAGGTCGTAGTCCTGGTCGGTGGCCAGGTGCAGCCCCTCCCGGCCGTCGTGTGCCACGTCCACGGCGAAGCCCTCGGCCGCCAGCCCCTTGGCCAGGGCGGTGGCGAGGCGCTTTTCGTCCTCCACGATCAGCAGGCGCATGCCGCCAGCCTGCCAGACCGTTCCTGAAGCCCTCTTCAGGGAGTTTCAGGTGCCTTTCGGGCCCGCGTCCGCTCCGCCGTGATCGTGGCTGGTGGCGGGGGCGCCGCCCATCATGCGCAGCATGTCCCGGCCGCCGGTGCGGAAGAACCGCACCAACAGGGCCGCGGCCGCCACCAGGAAGGCGAGATTGAGCCACGTGGTGTAGTTCCAGCGGATGCCCTCCTGCGGGAGCCGCGCCCGGGCCTGGTCCGGGACGAGGCCGAGGCCGCCGAAGGCGAACTCCACGACGTACCCGGCGACCACCATCGCGACATAGAAGGTGCCGAGCAGGAACAGCGCGGTCCGAGTGCCGTAGTACTTCCGGTAGATGGCCAGAATCGGCAGGATCAGCAGATCGGCGAAGACGAACGCCACCACCCCGCCGAAGCTGATCCCGCCCTTCCACAGCACCACGGCGAGCGGCACATTGCCGATGGAGCACACGAACGACGCCATCGCGACCAGCGGCCCGACGACCGGCCCCCACAGTTTCGCCGCGAGCGGATGGCCGTCGAAGAAGAACGACCGCCAGAAGTCGTCGGGCACCCAGGCGGCGATGGCCCCGGCGATCAGCAGACCGATCACCAGATCCCGCAGGATGGCCGCCCACTCCATGACGAAGACGTGCGCGGTCGCCGTGACGCCCTCGGGGGACAGCAGACGACGCAGGAACGAGCCCGGGCGCCGCACGGACATGTCCATCGCGGCATGCCCCTCCATCGAGCCGGCCAGCCCGCGCTCGGCCTGGGCCCGCGCCGCACGCAGCAGCTCCTCGCGCAGGAACAGCCGCAGCAGCACCGCCAGCACCACGATCATGACCGGGCCGCCCACGAACTCGGCGACCGTGAACTGCCACCCCATCAACAGGGCCAGAATGACGCCCAGTTCGATGACGAGATTGGTGGAGGCGATCTCGAACGCCATCGCGGCGGTGAAGTCCGCCCCCTTGACGAACAGTGAACGGGCCAGCGCCACCGCGGCGTACGAGCAGGACGACGAGGCCGCCCCCAGCCCGGCGGCGCGCGCCAGGGTGCGCGGACGGTCGTCACCGAGGAGCGCGACGACGGTGGATCGGCGCACCACCGCCTGGACGACGGCGGACAGCCCGAAGCCCAGGATCAGCGCCCAGGCGATCTCCCACGTCATCGAGCCGGTGATCGACAGCGCGTGCAGGACGGCATGCATGCCCCCATCCTTCCCCGGCCGACTCGCCCGGCCCGCGACGGACACGCGGCGCACGGGGCCCGGTGGCCGGAGGCCCGCGCCGCACCGCCGAGCGCCACCGGGCCGGATCCGGCGCCGGAAACCACGTTGCGCCGCCCGCCCGCCATCGGCACAGAATCGGCGGGTGCAGATCCTCACCTTCCCCGAAGCCGCCACCCCCGCCGAACTCCGCATCCAGGTGCGGGAGCTCCAGGACGCGGCCTGGCCGTCGGGGAGCCCCGCGCCGACCCCCGACGACGCGCCCGTCCACGACCCCGCGCTGCGACCGCTGTCGATGCTGCTGGTGGACGGCGGGACGGTGCTCGCCGCACTGGACCTGCTCGCCAAGGAGATCAGTCACGCCGGGCAGCGCTACGCCGCCGCCGGGCTGAGCACGGTGGTGACCCGCGCGGAGGCCCGCGGCCGCGGGCACGGCCGGCGCCTGGTGGCCGAGGCCCGGGAGACCCTCGCCGCCCAGGGCCACGACCTGGGCCTGTTCACCTGCGACCGCCCGCTGCGGACGTTCTACGAGAGCGCGGGCTGGCACCATCTGCCCGGCACCGTCCTCGTCGGGGGGACGCCCGAGGCCCCCTTCCCCAGCGACTGTCCCGGATTCGACAAGGTCACCATGGCCGCCTTCTTCTCCGACCGCGCCCGCCGGGCCCGTGCGTCGTTCCTCGGCAGCCGCATCGCCCTCCACCCAGGCGACATCGACAAGCTGTGGTGATCCCCGGCACGTGCCCCCACGAACGGGAACCTCGACTTCCGGATCTTCCTCTTCCCTGCTCGGACGGACAGCCGCGGCGCGCGGCGGGGAAGGAGTGGACATGGGCCGCCGGACGGGAAACGGCACACGAGCACTGCTGACGCTGGCCCTGGCGGCCGCGGTGACCGGCTGCACGGCCGGCGAGGACACGGCCGACGCCAGGGACACCGCGGCCCGCCGCACGCACGGCAAGGACAGCGCGGGCGGCTTCACCGTCCAGTACCGCACCGGTGACAAGGCGGCGCGGGCCACCGCCTATCTGCGCTCGCGGCGCATCCTGGAGAGCGCGGCCGACCGGCTCAACGACACCGTCAAGGTCCCGCACCGCATCCCCTTCGTCGTCCGCTCGTGCGGCTCGGCCGAGCCGGCCTACGACCCGGATACCGGTGCCGTCGACTTCTGCGTGGAGCACGTCGACGAGATACGCGACCGGGTCGCGCACGCCGGCCGGAACGCCGTGCCGCGGGGCGCCGGGGACGCCCATGTCGCCGCCGTACTGGAGGAGACCGCCTACCACGAGAGCGCGCACGCCCTGATCGACCGCCTCAAGCTGCACTTCACCGGCCGGGAGGAGGACGTCGCCGACCAGTTCGCCGCGGTGATGCTGATCGACCAGGGCGCCGCCGGCGACACCAAGGCCCTTGCCGCCGCCGCGGATTACGCCCTCTCCGCCAAGGAGAGCCCGATCGACGAGACCGATCTGCTCGACGAGCACAGCCTGGACGGCCAGCGCGCGGCGAACTACGCCTGCTACGTCTACGGCGCGCACCCGGCCCGGCACCGGGGCCTCGTCGGTGACGGCGGACGGGTCACCGAGGACCGCGCCGAGAGCTGCCCCGAGGAGTGGGCGCAGGCCCGGAACGGCTGGCAGCAGCTCCTCATCGGACACCTCAAGCACCATGTGTGACGCTCGCGGCCGCGGCGGTGACGCCCATCCCCGCCGTGGTGGTGATTGCACTGATCGCAACGGCGGTCTCACTCGAACTCCGCGCCCGCGAGAAGCGCCATGACGACCTGGACATCAAGCCCCTGCCGAGCGGCAGCCGGGAGCGCTCCACCCGGGACTGGACAGGCGTGCAGCAGGAGTTCGCCGACCGGCCCACGTCCGACCTGGGCGGCCCGGCCCCCAGCCCGGCCGAGGGCCCACCCGAGCAGCACACCGGGTCACCCGGCGGCATCCCGACGCGGATCGACCTGCGCCACTACAGCGCCTTCTTCAACCGCCTGCCGGCCGGCTGACGTTCAGCTGTTCAGCCGTCACCGCACGCCGCCGGCAGCGCCCCGGCGAGGACCGTCGTCACGATCCTGTGGACGGCGTCCGCCTCCGGCGGGGTGCCCTCCCGGCCGGCGAACAGCAGGTGCCCGGCCCCGATCAGCGTGGGAGCCAGGGTGTCGACGTCGGCGTCCGCCGCGACCCGGCCCAGGTCGCGCTCGGCGGTCAGATACCCGGCGATCATCGCGGTGGCCTCGGCGAGCACGGGTACGCCGACCGAGCCGGCCTGCCGCAGCCGGGCGCGCAGACCGTCCCGGGAGATGACGAGACCGACGATCGCCACGGCGATCGATCCGAACACCTCGGTCAGCGCGCCGGTGAGGTTCTCGGCCACGCCGCCGGTGCCGGCGGAGGCGCGAAGGGCGGCGGCCTGGGCCTCGATCCGGCCGATGCGGTCCTGCACCAGCTCGGCGAGGAAGGCGTCGAAGTCGGCGAAGTGCCGGTGCAGGACGCCCTTGGCGCAGCCCGCCTCCGTGGTGACCGCCCGGCTGGTCAGCGCGTTCGGTCCGTCCCGGAGCAGGATGCGCTCGGCGGCCTCGAACAACTGCCGGCGCACATCACGGATGGCCACCCCTGTCGGCACGTTGCGCTCCCTGCTTCCTCGTCTTGCTTCCCCGTCTTGCTTCCTCGTCGGAACTGATTATCGCTCACCCCCGCTTGACGAGTGGGCATGCGCCCACCATAGTGGGCGCATGCCCACTATACCTTCCTCCGGCAGCACCGATCCCGGTCAACACCGCCGCGTGGCAGAGTCGTTCGGCATTGACGCCGCCCGCTACGACCGCGCCCGGCCCCGTTACCCCGAAGCCCTGCTGTGGCGCATCGTCGCCGACCGGCCGGGCCTCGACGTCCTCGATGTCGGCTGCGGTACGGGCATCGCCGCCCGCCAGTTCCAGGCGGCCGGCTGCCGGGTGCACGGGGTCGAGCCGGACGTGCGGATGGCCGAGGTCGCGCGGCGGTCCGGCATCGAGGTCGACGTCGCGACCTTCGAGGACTGGGACCCGGCCGGCCGCACCTTCGACGCGGTCGTCGCCGCCACCGCATGGCACTGGATCGACCCCGTCGCGGGCACCGCCAAGGCCGCCCGGGCGCTGCGGCCGGGAGGTCTGCTGGCGGCGTTCTGGAACGTCTTCCGGCTCCCGCCCGAGCTGGCGGAGGCCGTCGCCGAGGTCTGCCGCCGGGTGCTGCCCGACGCGCCCTTCGACTTCGCGGCGATGACGAAGGGAACCCCGGACGTCTACCGGCCGGTTCTCGCCAGGGCCGCCGACGGAATCCGCGAACGGGACGGCTTCGGCGAACCCGAACAGTGGCAGTACGAGTGGGAGTGGACCTACACCCGGGATGCCTGGCTGGACCAGATGCCCACCTTCGGCGCCTTCACCAGGGTCCCGCCGGACAGGCTGACCGAGGTGCTGAGCGGTGTCGGATCCGCCCTCGACGCCCTGGGCGGCAGCTTCACCATGCGCTACACGACGGTGGTGGTCGCCGCGCACCGGAACGGCACGGCCTGAACGACGGGCCGCCCCGGCCACTGCGCGCGGCCGGGGCGGAGGTGCCGGTGCGGATCGGGCTCGACGTGGTCAGGTGCGGCGGTGTCCTTCATGGCACCAGCGCGGCGTCGCCCCGACCGTCCTGATGTAGCGCGCCGACGCCCAGGCCCGGCCGAGCCGGCCCTCGTTGATCCGGTACCAGCGCGGATTGCCGTGGACGCGCCGGCCGTTGACCTTGCAGCGGATACCGACGACCGCGCCGTGCGGCAGCGAACCCACCACTCGGTAGGAGGTCCCGGGGCCGGCCCGCAGTGTGAGGCGGGGCTGGGCGAGCAGCCGGCCTTTGTAGGGGCCCTGAGCGACGCCCGGAGCGGACGGCGAGGGGGCCGCGGCGGCGGCCACGCCGCCGCCGAGGACACCACAGAGCAGCCCGGCGCTCGCCAGCACGGCGGCGCCTCGGCGGAACGAGGAAAGATGCGTCATGGCCAACCTCCCGGTTGCGATCCATCCGGCGGTCCGGATGTTTCGGTGCGGACCGAGACTTCCCCGGCTGGCGGCCGGGATCCGCGACGGCCGCCGAATTCACCGTCATGGGAGACTGTCGAATGACTGCGCGAAACCTCCGCGGGGGCTGGGGCGCTTCTGACGGATCTCCGCGGCGTCGCGGCGCCTGGCACGCACTCTCGCGGCGTTGCCGAAATGTCTCCATAGCTCCGCTATGAAGCCATCCCGGCGCCTTGCGAGAGCACGCACCAGGCGCCGCTCCTTCCTCCACGGAGATCCATCAGAAGCGCCCTGGCCTGACGGGTCCGTCGCACGCCGTCAGGGGAGGTCAGGACGGCACTCTCGGGGCCACCAGTGAGGCGAAGTTGGCCGCGGCGGTGCACAGGTTCGCCTGCGCTCCGCTGTTGGGCCTGGCGTGCACGAATACCTTCCCGAACGAGGTGGACCACAGGACCACGCACCCCAGGTCGTTCCCGGCGACCGAAGCGGACGGCACACCGGAGATGCTGGTCGGCGTGGGCGCCGGCGACATCGGAAGGTCCTTGGAGTAGATGAGCGTGTAGGTGATGTACGCGCCGGTGCTGGACGCCGTTCCGCTCCAACTGCACGCCCTGAGCCCGGTCTGGGAGCTGCCGGGATTCGAGGCGCTTCCCGAGGACAGGCCCCAGGACGACGCCGTGCTCGCGTCGATCACCGTGCACGGATCGGCGGTCGTGGTGAGGCCACCGCCCGGTTCCGAGGAGAAGCCGGGAGTGGGGGTGCCCGTCCAAGTGGGGGTGCTCGTCCAAGCGGGAGTGTTCGTCCAGCCGCCGCTGGGCAGCGCGGTCGGAATGTTCCACTCCGGCGGGCCCGGGCCGTCGTCGCCCGCCAGTTGCCACAGACCGACGACCGCCGCCGCGACCAGCACGAGCACCGTGACCGTCACCATCAGCATGCGCCGGAGCCGGCCGTCCGCCGACGGGCGGGCCGGTCGGGAGGGCGCCACCCAGTCCTGCATGTCCTCGTCCCATTGGGGCATGGCGATCCCCCCTAGCCCTGGCCGCCGAGGAGTTGGGTGATCTGCTGTACGACGGCCGTCGCCGAGGCGAGCCCCGCCACGGCCGTCGCACCGAGGTCCAGACGGTCGCGCAGCCATTGCAGCCGATCCCTGCGCACCTGTCCGGTCGCCTCGATCTCCTCCTCGGCATCGGCCAGTCGGCCATCGATCTCCGAGGTCTCGTCGCTGGCGTTGAGCAGCGGCAGCTGCCGGCGCAGGGTGCCCAGCGCCGCGCGGAGTTCCGGCGGCGCGTCGACCGTCGCCTGCGTCGAGGCGTCGAGTGCCCGGGCGTCGGAGCCGGCCGCCGCGGCGCCGCCGGCCATCACGCCGACGCTGATACCGCCGGGGGCGCTGCGCGGTACGGCGATCCCGTCCGCGCCGGACGGGGCCGGCAGCGGCGGTGCCGCCCGGCCGTCCCGGTGCGAACGGTCCTCGGCACTCGCCCGCTCCCCGGCCGCCACCGCGCCGCCGGTCAGCACGCCGATACTGATCCCGCCGCCGCTGTCCGCGCCACCGTCCCGTTTCCCGCCGCGTGGCGGGGGAGAGTCGTCCGCTTCGGTCGCCTCGCCGGCGGCAGCCCGCGGGCCCGCCTCCGGTTCCCGTTCCCCGGTCGTCATGTCCGACCGCCCCCCGTCTCCGTCGATGTGTCCAGGTGCTTCGCCGAGGCCCGCTCGCCGGAGGCGACCGCGCCGCCGCTCATATCGCCGATGAACACCCCGCCCTCACCCACGTTGATGATGTACTGATCGAAAACGTTCGTCTCGTAGCCCTTGCTCCGCAGGGCCTCCTGCACGCCGTTGGCGATCCGGTCCTGGAGCGTCTTCACATAGCGGCTGATGTCCATCTCCTGGAACAGCGAGATCTCCTTCACGCTCCCCAGCTCCCGCACGGACGCGGCCGGCGCGTCCGGCAGGGCGTGCTGAGGCATCGTCAGCCAGGTGCGGAACAGCGACAGCGCCGTGTGGCCCAGCGAGATCCCGGCGGCGAACCCCGCCGAGGGACTGGTCAGCACACCGCGCACGGCATCGCGCAGCGGCCCGTCCCCGTCGTGCGCCGCGAGCACGTCGACCGACTTGAACTCCGGGCGCACCGGCGTCAGGACATGGGGCGCGACCTCCAGCACCAGCATCCCGCCCTGTGTGTGGATGCGGACCAACAGGCAGATCGCGACCTGCTCGTCCCAGGCACCGACCCGCACCCGCAGGAAGTGCCGACGGGCCTCCGCGCCCTCGCCGACCGCCCGGTCCAGGTGTTCCTGGATGACCTCGGGGGCGTAGTCCACCTGGTCCCGCGGCAGCCCGACCGGCAGATAGACCAGTTCCTCGACCTGGAGGAAGCGCAGGCGGTCCCGGCTGGTGGCGGCCGCCGAGGTGCGCAGCGCCGCCAGGCGGGGCTTGATCAGGTCGACGACCTCACGGCCGGTGAGCGAGGCGCCGCCGCCGCTCGCCGGCGCCGACTTGGTGAACGAGACGGGCGCGGGCCGCGGCGGGGCGTCGGCCTCCGCCGCCTCCGTCGGCGCCGACCACGACGGGTGCTTGAGCTCCATGGCGACCGACCACGGTTTGTACGGCTCGCCGGCGCCGACGAAGGGCCGGAACGGGTCGTAGATGACCAGCCGGGCGTGCTGTTCGCGGGCGATGGCCGTGCCGATGCGCCGGAACTGAGCGGTGGCCGGCAGCCCCACGCGGCCCTTCTCGGCGAAGGCGTCGCGGCTCAGCTGACGGCGCATGACGGAGGCGACGTGGTTGCGGTACGCCCAGACCGGCGGCACCAGCAGGATCGGGAACACCACGGCGAGCCAGGCATCCGCGCCGCGGAACAGCGACAGCAGCACGGCCGCCCAGTACACCACCGCGACCAGGAACGGTAGGACCGGCAGCACCGCCTTGAGCCGGCCCCGGGTCGCCTCCTTGATCACCGAACGTCCGAGGGTGAAGAGGGAACTCCGGGTTCCGCGCGCGAACCAGGACATGAAGCAGACCGCTCCGTACGCCAGGCACCACGGGACGGGCAGCAGTGTCTGCGAGCCGACCCCGGAGAGGTCGAGCACGATGAACACCACCCAGACGGCCAGCAGCACCAGTCCGGTCATCGCCTCCCGGTGGCGGGCCCGCAGGGCATGGGCGAGGACCGGCAGCGCGTCATAGCCGAGCGAGGGGGCGATCGGCCGCTCCTCGTGCTCGACCAGCTCCTGGATGACACGGCGGCGGAACTGGCCGTCGAAGTAGACCCCGGCGCAGAGCAGCCGGGTGGCCTCACTCAGGCCGTGCTCCGGAGGCGGGGCGTCGGAAGGTGATGCGGTGGGTGAGGGCGGTGAAGTGGATGTCGGTGACGAGGCGGGTTGTTCGGGCACAGACACGTACGTGCACCCCCTTGATCGAACTCGGCCTCTGTTGCGAGGAGTTGAGGGAGTTGCTTTGGAGGCAGTATGACCCTCGGTCGCGGGCCCCGGAAGGGATTCCCAGGGATTCCGAGGGATTCCCGTGGATCGATAACTCCCCTGTGATCACGGGGAATTGATCCCTTGATCGGGCACTTGCGGCGGCCGCCTTCGGGGGCATCAGTAGACGATGGACACGACCATGCACGCGGCTTCGGCAAGTCGGCGCTCTCCCCGGACGCGGGCCCGGCCCAGGGCCGTGGCGGGATCGATGCCACGTGTGCACAGACGCCAGGCGGTTTCCGTATCCAGGAGTACCGATGCGGTCGGCCTGCCGCTGGGCGGTTCGGCCAGTGACCAGCGGTCCGGGGCGGCGGTGGCGGTCCACCTGCCGCCGGCCGGCCCCTCGACGATCACGTCGATCTGGGTCCCGGCAGGTGCTGTCGTATGCCGCAGGGTGTGGGGCAGGGCGCGCATGAAGGTGTCCAGGACCGTGGACAAGGCGTGCGGTTCCGGGTCGGTGTCGCTGCCGATGGCATGGCGGATCTGCTGCCGGTGCGTCCAGTACTCGGTGAACTCGCGGGCGATGTCCAGCCATCCTGGCGCCGGGTCGGCTCCTGCCCACGAGACGCCCAGGGCGGGTGCCTTGAGGTCGGCGGTGGCGAATCGCCGGGCGAGCCGGGTCCCGGCCACTTCCAGGGCCTCGATGAGCGAGGCGGGGCTGTCATCGGCGTGGCGGTCGACCCATTCCTGATTGGTGCGGTGGATGAACGCCTCCAGCGTCTCTCCAGGCATGAAGGCGCGCCGGAATCCGCCTGGGGTGCGATCGAGGCGTGCGTAGTAGTCGCCGAGGATGTGGGAGGCGAGGTCATGCACGGTCCAGCGCGGGACTGCCCTCTTGCGCCAGTCAGCGGACCGCAGGCCGCGCAAGGTGCCGAGGAGTGCTCCCAGCTCCGAACCGAACAACGGGCGGGCGTCGATCGGGTCGCCCAGCCAGGAAGCGCCGGACATGCCGTTGGACTCGGGACTCATACTCAAAGCCTGTCAGCCGGGAGCCCCGGTCTGCCATCGAATACTCCGCGCGTCGGAACGAGGGCGGGGTCGCCTGCGGGGCCGGAGACCGCGCCGTAACCGGGTAAGTGAGTGGCCGTTAACCCGTCCATGAGTGCAATGAACGACCGTCTGCTCAGCCTCGTCGACGGTGTGGTGGATGCGGACGAGGAACGGCTGCCGCTGCTGACCCTGCGGGAGGCGCGGGCCGCGATCGAGTTGTTGCGGCTGTTGGCGGCGGGGAATGGTGAAGGGTCCCACGCCGCACGGCATTTGGCCCGGAATCTGGTGCGGCGACTGCCGTCCGGTCAGCGAGGCCGCGGTGCCGCCGGCGACGGGACGGCGACAGGAGCGCGACGGTACAGAGACGGGCCGGTGACAGGCAGTTGACGGGCTGAGTGAGGTGGGTGGGGGCGGGAGCGAAAATCCGGGATCGGTAGGATTTTCGATATGGCGAAACACTTGTTATTCGTGACCCTTGGCGGCCACGGACACGTCAATCCCACCCTGCCGTTGGTCGAAGAGCTGGTGCGGCGGGGCCATCGCGTGGACTACGCCACCGGTGCGGAACACGGCGAGGCGGTCACCCGGGCCGGCGCACGCTGGGTGGAGCTGCCGGGGCTCCCGCACATGGACCCGCCCACCGAGTTCGGACCGGAAGCCTTCGGCCTCTTCATGGGCCACCTCTTCGCCGGAATGCGCGCGTCCTATCCGGTGCTGCGGGACCACTGCGCCAACGAGCCGGTGGACGCGCTCTGCTACGACGCGATGAACTGGTGCGGCCGGGTCGTCGCCGAGCAACTGGGCCTGCCGGCTGTCCGCCTGATACCCCACTTCGCGTCCAACGAGCACTACTCGCTGTTCAGCGGCTTCATGGACGCGACGGGCCCGGAGAGTCCGGTGGCCGGGGCGATAGCCGCCGGCTGTCAGGAATTCGCCGCGGAACACGGCGTCGAGCTCGACCCGGCGAATCTGCTGGACGTCACGGAGGAGCTCAACCTCGTTTTCATACCGAGGGAGTTCCAGCCGGCCGGTGACACGTTCGACGAGCGGTTCCACTTCATCGGGCCCTCCGTGGGCAGCCGGGAGAACGAAGCCTGGTCGCCGCCGGACCCCGAGAGACCGGTGGTGTTCATCGCGCTGGGCACGGTCTTCAACAACCGGCCCGAGTTCTACCGCACCTGCATAGAGGCATTCGCCGACGAGCCGTATCACATCGCGATGTCCGTGGGCGGGGTGGACCCCGCGGATCTGGGGCCGCTGCCGCCGTCGTTCGACGTCCGGGCGCGGTTCCCGCAGCCGGCCGTGCTCCAGCGGGCGACCGCCTTCGTCTCGCACACCGGCATGAACTCCACGATGGAGGCCCTGTACTACGGCGTCGGCCTGATAGCCGTCCCGCAGATGCCCGAACAGGCCGCCAACGCCGGACGGATGCAGGAGCTCGGGCTCGGCGAACAGCTCGACACGAACGCGGTGACCGCAGAGTCGCTGCGCGCCGCCGTCGCCCGGGTCGCCGGCGACCCGCAGATCCGCAGCAACCTCGACCGGATGCGCAAGGTCGTCCGGGGGAGCGGCGGCGCCGCGCGCGGTGTCGACGTGATCGAGGAGTACCTGGCCTGAGCAAGGCGCAAGGGACCCGGCCCGTCCGGTGGTGGTGCGGACGGGCCGGTCTCCGGCGTCATGGGCCGGGGGAGGGCGCGGCCCCGGGCGGCCGGTCGGCGAGCATGCCGCTGCGGAGCCTCGTCAGCGTGTGGTTGAGCAGACGCGAGACATGCATCTGCGACACGCCGATCTCGGCACCGATCTGGGACTGGGTCATCTCCTGGCCGAAGCGCAGCTCGATGATGCGGCGTTCGCGGGGTGCGAGCTGCCGCAGCAACGGGGCGAGGGCGTGCAGGTCCTCGACCGTCGCCAGGGCGCGGTCCTCCTCGCCGAGGACATCGGCGAGCGCGCGCCGCCGGCCGAGCGGATCGGGATCGAGCGGGGTGTCCAGGGAGTCCGCGGCATAGCCGTTGGCCGCGACGAGACCTTCGATCACCTCCTCCTCCGGCAGCCGCAGATGCGCCGCGAGTTCCGCGACGGTGGGATCGCGGTCCAGCCGGGCATGCAACTCCTCCTTCGCCTTGGCGAGTTCGGTACGCAGCTCCTGGAGCCGCCGGGGGACGTGCACCGCCCAACCGGTGTCCCGGAACAAGCGCCTCATCTCGCCGAGGATGTACGGCACGGCGAAGGTGGAGAACTCCACCGCGCGCGAGACGTCGAAGCGGTCGATCGCCTTGATCAGCCCGATCGTGCCCACCTGGACGATGTCGTCCATGTCGTCGCCGCGGTGACGGTACCGGCGGGCGACATAGCGCACCATCGACATATTCATCTCGATGAGGGTGTTCCGCGCGTACTGGTAGGCGCGGGTGCCCTCTTCGAGGTGGCGCAGCCGGTCGAAGAACAGCTTGGAGAGCTCGCGCGCGTCCTGCGGTGCCATCGCCCCCGGGCGCCTGATCTCCGGGAGACCGTCGTCACGTTCCGTGGTGAGCGCGGCTGTCGCGGTGCCGTTCACGACGGTGGTCATCACGCCTCCCTCCGTGCCCGTCCCCGCGGGCACCTGTGCGGCCGCCTACCCAGGACAGGCCGAGGACATGCCCGAAGGGTGGTGATTCGGGGTGCGGTGCCCGCCTGGCGGAGCCGTTCACATGAGACGCAGCGCGACGCTGATGCCCTTGCCGGCCGCGGACGGGACGACGGTGACGGAGGTGGCGAGGCGGTGGACGAGTGACCAGCCGTAGCCACCGATCCGGCCTTCCCGGACGTCGGACGGGGCGAACGGCTGGACGGGGCTGGCGTCCTCCACGGTCAGTTCGAGGCGGTCCCCGGTGATCCGGGCCACGAAGCCGGTCACCCCGCCGGCGTGCCGGAGAGCGTTGGTGACCAGCTCCGAGGTGATCAGCAATGCATCGGTCACCACCACCTCGTCGAGCTGCCGGTGGCAGCCATGCAGCAGGGCGAGCACGCGGTCGCGTGCCTCGGCCGAGGTAGCGGGGAGTTCCGCTGTGCGAGCCACCGTTCACCTCCCTGACGGTGCGGGATCCGGCGTCGGGAGTGCGCCTACCCGCCGACCTGCGCTTCGTGCATCCAGGATCACTTTGCCACACCAGGTCGAACGCCTGGGCGGGTGCTCGCGGGTGCTCGCGGGTGCTCGTGGTCGCTCGCGGGTGCCGTCGGCGCCGATCGGTACGCCATGCACCCCACCCTCGTCACCCCGTCCACGGCTCCGGCATGATCGCATCACGGCCGAAAAGCGGCGGCCACGGACTCCGCCGGCCCGGATCGCCGCATTCGGGACAGAACGGCCGGAGCAGGCGAGCGGATGCGCGACGCACGAAAGGGGAGCACGATGACGCAGGACAGCGACCAGGTCGTGGCCACACACCAGGGCCGGGTCCGGGGCCGGGCCGAAGGAGGCGTGGCGGCCTACCGGGGGATCCCCTACGCCGCGTCGCCCGTGGGCGCATTGCGGTTCGCCCCGCCGCAGCCCCACCCGCGGTGGGAGGGAATACACGACGCGCTACATGCCGGACCTTCCGCGCCTCAGGGTCCGTCCCGCCTGGAGGCGGTCATGGGCCGCCGCACCCCGGACTGGAACGAGGACGGCTGCCTCACCCTGAATGTCTGGGCCCCGCCGCGCGCCCGCGAGGACGGGGCGGCCCGCCCGGTCCTGCTGTGGTTCCACGGCGGCGGCTTCAGCAGCGGCTCGGCCGGCTGGGACTGGTACGACGGCGCCCGGCTCGCCGCCCGCGGCGACCTGATCGTCGTCACCGCCAACTACCGCCTGGGACCGTTCGGTTACCTCTGCCTCCCGGAGATCGGCGCGGACAACCTCGGTGTCCAGGACCAGGCGGCGGCGCTCCGCTGGGTGCGGGACAACATCGCCGCGTTCGGCGGCGACCCGGACGCGGTGACCGTCGGCGGCCAGTCCGCCGGCGCCTACGCGGCCCTGGCGCTCGCCACCGACCCCCTCACCACCGGACTCGTCCACCGCGTCCTGCTGCAGAGCGGCCCCTGGGGCCTGCCGCCGCAGGACCCCGCCCTCGCCGGCGAGCACGCCCAGGCATATCTCCGCCTGCTGGACGTGGCCGGCCAGGCAGACCTCGGCAAGGCCCTCCGCGCCCTCCCCGCCTCCCAACTCCTCGCCGCCTACGGAACGTTGGCGAGGCAGCTCGCCCAGGCAGGCAGCGTAGCCCCGGCGATGTACCCGGTGCTCGGCGGCGCCGGCCTCCCCCGTGCCTGGCGCGACGCACTCACCGCGGGCGCCCTGGACGGCAAGGACCTGCTGATCGGCACCACCCGCGACGAGATGACCGCGTTCATGGGACTCGACCCCGCCATCCAGTCCCTCAGCCGCGCCGGCGCCCTGGCCCTGCTCGCCGGACAGACACCCGGCGAAGGCGAAGCCGAGCGGCGCTACGAGCGCTACGCCAGGCAGCTCCCGCAGGCCACACCGGGCCGGATCGCCATCGCCGCCACGACCGACGCCGAGTTCCGCGCCGGCGCACTGGAGATCGCCGACCACCACGCCGCCGCCGGCAACCCCACCTACGTCTACCAGTTCGACTACGCCGCACCCGGCGACGACAACCCGCTCGGCGCCTGCCACTGCAGCGAACTGCCCTTCCTCTTCGGCACGTTCGACAACTACCCCGACAGTCCCATGCTGGGCCGCCCGGACGCCGCCGCCCGCGCGCTCGGCGACGCCTTCGCCGGCGCCGTCGCCACCTTCGTCACCACCGGCTCCGCGCACGGCATCCCCGCCTACGCCCCGGACACCCCCGCCCGCATCCGCCACTTCGTGCCCGAAGCGGCCGGGAACGCCGGGAACGGGAGCGCCCGGAGCTGACCGCGGCGCAGGGGCCGCCGTCGGCGCGCGTCCCGGCCGGCGACCGTGGGGTCAGCGGCCGGCGAGGCCCGCCACGGCGGCCCGCCGCACCAGCACCAGCTGCTGCGCCAGCAGCACCACCCCGAAGTAGAACAGCACGGTGACCGCGCCCAGTTCGGCCGCGACCTCGGTGTCGATCAGGAAATGCTGCCCCAGACCGAGGACCCACAGCACCGCGGTGAGCACCGTGCCCTGCCGCACCACCCGCCCGCCGCGCACGGACAGCCGCACGGTGAACGCGCGCATCGCCGCCAGCAGCACCCCGACGGCCAGGCTCGCCACGACCAGCGCACCGTCCCGCCAGGACAGCGGATGCGAGGTGACGTACCAACCGGTCTCGACCGCGCCGATGACGATCAGCACCAGCCCGACCGGGGACTTCTCCCGCAGCGGCCGCTCCACGAGCTGCCTGGACAGCAGCCACAGCAGCACCACGGCGGTGATGGCGAGATTGGTGGTGGTGGGATTGTTCATGACCCCCGGAACCTTCCGTGTGAGTGTGAGTGTGACTGTGAGAACGAGCGCGGGCGACGGTATGCCGCCACCCCTCACCCTGCGGCCGGGCAACCGTCCGCGGATCGGCCACCGGGGTGGAGAAAAGGGTGGAGATCGCGCCGGCCCGGACCGGAGCACCCGCCGCACACCGCGACAATGGGGCCGTGCTGAACGACCACGACATACCCGGGCGGCCGGCCCGCGGGTTCCGGGACGGCCTCGACGCGCCCCGCCTGCGCCGGCTCGCCCTGCACTGCCTGGCCATCGCCCTCGCCGTGACCTTCTACACGTTCGACGCCCACCCGGCCTGGCACGCCGTGGTCTTCTGCACCCTGCTCGCCCTGTGGGCGGTGACCGCGACCATCCGGCACACCCTCGCGCCCCGCTGGCCGCAGGCGGCCTGGAGCGTGCTGCTCGTCGGCGGCGCGGTCTGCGCCGGCCTCAGCCCCACCAACCCGTCCGCCTCGGGTTTCGTCGGCGCGACCGGTCTGTTCCTGCTGATCTCGGCCGCCGAGACTCCCGCACTGTGGATCAGCGCTGTCCTCGCGGCCGGCATCGCCGGTTTCACCCTTGCCCACAAGGCCGCCGGCGGCGATGCCGCAGTGGGTGTCTCGGTGCTGATCTCCGCCGTGACCGGCGGCGGCTTCGGTTTCCTTGCCCGCCTCAACGCCCTTGACCGCCGCACCGAACGCGGATCGGCCGAACGGCGGGCCGCACACGCGGTCCAGGAGGAACGCGCCAGGATCGCCCGGGACATCCACGACGTCCTCGCCCACTCGCTCGGCGGCCTGGTGATCCAGCTCGACGCGCTGGAAGCGGTCTCGGTGGGCCGCGGAGCCGACGACGACGTGGTGGCCCGGGTCCGCGGCGCACGCGCCATGGCGGCGGACGGTCTGGTGGCCGCCAAGCGAGCCGTGGACGCCCTGCGCCGGCTCCCCGCCGGCATCGACGCGGCGCTCGGCGAGATCGTCACCGGCGTCCGCGCCCTGGGCACGACCGTCGACGTCGACGTACGGGGCGAGTCGGCGCGGGTGCCCGACCCGGTCGCGGAGGTCATCGCCTCCGTCACCGTCGAGGCTCTCACCAACGCCCGCAAGCACGCCCCCGGCGCCCCCGTCGCGGTCGTCGTGGAGGCGGGCCGGGACGCCGCCCTGCTGAGCGTCACCAACCGGCTCGCTCCGCCCGGCGAACGGGCGGCCCCGCACCCCTCGGGCGGCCACGGCGTCCCAGGCATGCGGGAGCGCGCGGAGATCGTCGGTGGCAGACTGACCGCCGGACCGGTGGAGGGGGAGTGGATTGTGGAATGCCGGGTGCCCTATGAGTGAGCGACCGATCCGGGTGATCGTCGCCGACGACCAGGCCGCGGTGCGCGACGGCCTGGTGACCATCATCGACCACGAACCCGACATCGACGTCGTCGGCGCCGCGGCCGACGGCGCCACCGCCGTCGACCTGGCCCGGCGCCTGAACCCGGCCGTGGTGCTGATGGACCTGCGGATGCCCGGGGTCGACGGCATCGCCGCCACCCGCACCCTCACCGCGCTCGACCCCGCGCCCGCGGTACTGGTCCTGACCACCTACGCCGACGACGCCTCCGTCGTCGGCGCGCTCCAGGCAGGCGCCGCCGGTTATCTCACCAAGAGCGCCGGCCGCGCCCAGATCGTCTCCGCGATCACCGCGACCGCCGACGGGCACCGCACCTTCGCGCCGGAGATCGCCTCGGCCATGGTGCGCGGACTGACCCACCGCACCGCCCTGGAACACCTCGCGGCCGCCCACGCGCTGACGGTGCAGGAGACCCGGGTCCTCCAACTCCTCAGCGAGCGCCGCACCAACCGCGCCATCGCCGAGGCCCTCTACGTCTCCGTCGCCACCGTCAAGACACACGTCAACAACCTCTTCGGCAAGCTCCAGGTCGGCAGCCGGGCGGAGGCGGCGGCCCTGGTCGAGCGGGTACGCGACCACGGCCTCTGACCACAGACACCCATACGACGCTCCACACGCTCCGCACCGGAGCCCGGCGCCTCACCCCACCTTCACCGGCAACCGTCGCAGCGCATGCGACCGGAACGAAGCCCGCCACTCCAACTGCTCGACAGGAACGGCCAGTTCGAGACAGGGAAACCGATCGAGCAGCGTACCCAACGCGATACCGATCTCCATCCGGGCCAGCGCCGCGCCCAGGCAGTAGTGCACCCCATGGCCGAGGGCGAGATGGGCCTTGTCCGCCCGGTGGATGTCAAAGCGGTCCGGCTCCGGATAGCGGGCCGGATCGCGGTGCGCCGAGGCGAGCCCCAGCAGCACGGTGTCCCCGGCCGGAATCCGCGTACCGGCGATCTCGATGTCTTCGAGGGGAAACCGACGGACCGCCATCTGGTTGGGGTGGCCGTAGCGCAGCAGCTCCTCGACGGCCTCCGGCATGAGCTCCGGCCGCCGGCGGAGGTCCGCGAGCTGCTCCGGGTGGCTCAGCAGGATGAGCACCCCGCCGGCGATCAGATGCTGAACGTTCTCGGTCCCCGCCATCAGCAACAGAAAGGCCAGCGAGACCAGTTCGTCCTCGCTCAGCCGGTCCCCCTCGTCCCGCGCGGCGATCAGCGAGGACAGCAGATCATCCCCCGGCTTGGCGCGCCGCGCCCCGATCAGCCCCAGCAGATAGCGGTGGATGTGATCGATGGCCTCGGCTGTGTGCCCGGGGTGATCCGGTGCGAACATCGCGGCGACCCACCGCGAGAACGCCCTCCCGTCCGCCTCGGGGACGCCCAGCAGATGACCGATGACGACCAGCGGTAGTGGAGTGGCGAACTCCGGGAGGAGATCGGCCTGGCCGCACTCCGCGAGTTGTGCGGCCAGCCGGTCGGCGTAGTGCCCGGCCGCCGTGACGACGCGCTCGCGGAGCTGCTCGACATGCCGTGGCGTGAACCCCTTGGAGACCAGCCGGCGCAGCCGCAGGTGGTCGTCCGGGTCGACGTTTGCCAGATTGGCGTCCAGCGCGGGCGGCAGCGAAAAGCCCTGATAGCCGTTGCGGGAACGCGCCTTGTTCACCGACAGCCGCCGGTCGGTGAACGCCACCCGCACCTCTTCCTCACGGGTGACGAGCCAGGCCCGCGCCCCGTCGGGCAGCGCGACCTCCAGGACGGCACCCAACTCCCGGAGCCGGGCGTACACGGGATAGGGATCCCGGAAGAACTCCGCGTCGAAGGGACGGAGGAGGGTTGTGGGCGGCGTCATAGGTGGCGTCATACGGGTCTCCGGTGGGGGTGGTTGGGGGGTCAGGCAGGATCCGGGGCGGGAGCAGGGGCAGGGGCAGGGGTAAAGGGGAGGGGTGTGGCGGCAGGGTCGTCAGGGCGATGATCGCAGACGCCGCCGCGCCGGCCGCAGCCACCGCCCGAAGAGCTTTGACACCGCTCCGCGCCTCCTGCTATCTCTAAAACGGAATCGGATTCCGATTCCGTATCGTAGTGACGACGGCTCGACTCGGCACGGTTCCAGAAGGGAACTCCGCATGTCCAAGGACCGCTTCTTCCTGCTCGACGCGGGCGCCTCGCGCCCCACCTCCGACCACCTGCCGCCCGGGACGACCCTCAAGGCCGGCGCCCGCGACACCGAGGGCCGCTTCGTGCTCGTAGAGATACGAGACGAGCGCGGCGTCCCCGCTCAAGCCCCCGCCTTCGATGCGTTCGTCTACGTACGGGACGGTGACCTCGGCATAGCCGTCGCCGGCCGGACTCACCACCTCACCCGCGGTATGTGCGCCCTGATACCTCGCGGCGTCACCCACGCCATGCACAACCTTGGCGGCGCCGACTCGGCCGTACACGCGCTCAGGTTGTCGGCGGTGACGGCGGGGGAGGGGGCGAACCATCCCGAAGCCGACGGGGCCGATGGCACGGGGCGCTTCTTCGTCCTCCCCCGTGGCGCGGCTCGACCCGGCCGGATCGCGGTTCCGCCCGCCTTCAGCATCAAGGCCCGTACCGCCGACACCGCCGGCCTCTTCTCGTTCCTGGAAGTCACGGTCGCCCAGCCGATCCCGCGACACACCCACCACGTGGCCGACGAGGGCATCTACGTGCTCGAAGGCGAACTGCACATCGACTTCGACGATCGCCTGCACACCGCACGCCAGGGGCAGTTCGTCCTGCTGCCGCACGGGGTCCCGCACGCGATCCGCCCCGGTTCCAACCCTCCGCCCCGCGTGCTCCAGATCTCCTCACCCGGTGGCTGGGAGTGCGTGGTCGAGACCCTGATCGAGCACCGGACCGAGGTGAGCAGAGCGGGCCGTTTCGATCCGGCCGCACTCAACCGCTATACGCGCGAGTACGGCGTCACGTACGACGAGGGCCCGGCGAACGGCTAGCCAAGAGAGCCGGGAGAGCGAGCCGCCTGCGTCGCCACGGGCGGTCGAGGTGCGGCGGAGAGCGATGTTGGCGGAGTCGGTTCGGGCAGTTTCCGGAACAGCAGCCAGCTGAGCGCGGGCATCAGAATCAGCGGGGCCAGCGCCGTCCGGAGGGAGGTCGCATCCGCCAGGCCGCCCAGCAGCGGACTGACGAGACCGCCGATGCTGACGGCCAGTCCGAGGGTGATCCCGCTGGCCGTGCCGACCCGCGAGGGCAGATAGTCCTGACCGAGCGTGACGTGGAGCGAGAACGGGACGTACAGACCGGCGGAGGTCAGCGCCACGAACACGTAGATCGCCGGACCGGGCACGAAGACGAGACCGGCGACGGCGACGACGGAGAGCAGGTAGGACCGGCGGACGGTGGTGACCCGGTCCCAACGATTGGCCAGACTGCCGCCGAGCACCGTGCCGACCGCCCCGCCGAGGTAGAGCACAGCCAGGGCTGCCGTGCCGGCCGCCGGTCCGCCTCCGGTGCGCTGTCGGACGTAGAACGCCAGGAAGGTGCTCAGGCCGATGAAGGCGATGGACCGGCAGGCCACGGCCAGGGACAGTTTGACGAAGGAGTTCTTGTCGTCGGTTCCCTCATGAGTTCCCATGCTGGGCGAGGAGTTGTCGGTTGCCTGGGGATGGCTTCGGGCCGATGGGTCTGCCTGGTCCGGGCCCGTCCGGCCCAGGGCTCGGAGGACCGGCAGGCACAGCACGCTGCCGGCGAGGGCCGGTATCACCAGCAGCGGTGAGTGGTGCAGTCCACCGGTCGCGACGACCGCGGTGACCAGGATCGGCGCCGCGGCGAAGCCGAGGTTGCCGCCCAGCGAGAACCAGCTCATCGCGGTGTGACTGCCACGGCCGGCGATCCGGGCGATGCGAGCGGACTCGGGATGGTACGCGGCCACCCCGATCCCGGAAACCGCGACGAACACCAACGTCAGCGGGTAGGAACCGGTGAGACCGCTGAGCGCGATGCCCAGTCCGCCCAGCACCGTACTGACAGGCAGCAGCCACGGCAGCGCCCGGCGATCGGTGAGCGCGCCGAACAGCGGTTGCGCCACTGACGACAAGAGCGATGCGGCGAGGACGATGCCGGAGGCGGCGGCGTAGGTGTAGGCACGCTCGGCGACGAAGAACGGGATGAGCGATGCCACCGCGCCCTGATAGACGTCCACACAGGCATGCCCGACCGACAACAGAAGGATCGACGTGTTCCCGTTCAGGTTTGTTTTTATTGGCGATTGGTTTCTTGGCACGGCGCCATGCTCACTGCCGGCCGTGGTGTCGCGCTTCCGATAAACCGCCATTGAGTGACGGAGGTCCGCCACGGGCCCGCATGCTCCAGATCACTTCGAGATTCTTCGAAATGTCGCTCGCCGGCTGTATCCTGGGGGTCATGACGGACACCGACACCGCTACTGCAAACGCGACCTCACCGGATCCCGACCTGGTCGACGCATTGCGGGCGCTGTCGAATCCCGTGCGGTTGCAGATGCTGCTGTGGTTGCGCGACCCCACACACCACTTCGCGGGGATGGAGCCGATCGCCGACCCGATCGAGGTGGGTGTCTGCGTGAGCCACATCCAGGCCAAGGCGGGACTCGCCCAGTCAACGGTGTCCGCGTACATGGCCGAACTCCAGCGAGCGGGCCTGGTGCGGGCGACGCGCGTAGGCAAGTGGACCCACTACAAGCGCGACGAGCAGCGCATCGCCGAGTTCGTCGCAACCCTCGGCCGGACACTGTAGGACTGTAGGTCAGACTGTGAACGCGATTGCGACTGAGACTGCGACTGCAACAACGGCTGTGACTGCGGCTGCGCAGGGGAAAGTGCTGGTCACCACGCCGAGAGGGGTCGTGGGTCGCCATGTGGCCGAGGCGCTGCGCGACCGGCGCGATGTGCGGTTCCTGGTGCGCTCGGAGGCGAGCGCCGCGGTGCTGGAGGGAGTGGTCCGCGGAGAGGTCTTGCGGGGCGACGCGACCAACGCCGAGGACGTGCGGCGCGCGGTCGCGGGCGTGGACCGGCTCTTCCTTGCCCACCCGTTCGCGGAGGATCAGATCCACGCCGAAACGACCCTCGGTGTGGCCGCCGTTGAAGCGGGCGTGCGACGGATCGTCAAGCTCGGCGCCCGGCGCTTCTACGGCGGCCTCGTCCCCGACGCGGTCACCGGCAACCACGACATCATCACCGACCGCCTGCGCGACACCGGCATCGAGGAGCTGACGGTCCTCCAACCCGACCGCTTCCTGCAGAACTTCCTCCCTGCGGCATCCGCCATTGCCCAGGGCACACTGGCCGACCCGGCCGGTTCCGGTGCCCGGGGCTATGTGGATGTACGGGACATCGCCGAGGTCGCGATCGCCGAACTCCTCGCGGACCGGCCGGTGGGCGGCGCGATCGAGATCAGCGGGCCCGATGCGCTGAGCCTGGCCGAACTCGCCCAGTCCTTCGGCGCCGCCCTGGAGACGCCGGTGCGACACCTGGACGTGCCACTGGACGATGCCTGGCGGACAGACTTGGCGGAGCGTGGGCTCTCCCCGCAGATCATCGACGGGTTGCACGACCTGTACGCGAACTACCGCCGCGAGGGAGTTGCGGGTCTGGGCGATGGCGTCCAGCGCGTCCTCGGCCGGCCCCCACGCTCGGCCGACGACTTCGCCAGGGAGGTTCTTCGGCCGGCCGCGTTGGAGACTGACTGACTGACTGACTGGCTGGCCGACCTGGTCGCGGGCATCG
The DNA here is from genome assembly GCF_051603415.1 of Streptomyces sp. S186. NCBI lineage: Bacteria > Bacillati > Actinomycetota > Actinomycetes > Kitasatosporales > Streptomycetaceae > Streptomyces > Streptomyces sp. S186. The sequence continues at coordinate 7,600,855 of NZ_CP193932.1, forward strand.
CCGGGGCGAGGTCGAACGAGTCGTCCACCCGGCGTCAAGCGCCCTCGGTGAGCGCTCCGCCGGCGGTGGGGAGGGGCCGGGAGGAGGCCGGAGTCCGGGGTGGGATGCGGAGTCTGCCGGTCAGGGCCAGGAAGGCGACCAGGGTGCCCGACGCCAGCCAGCCCGGCCAACCGGTGAGACCCATGGTCAGCGGGTCCAACTGGGCGGTGGGGGCGGCCAGTTCCTTGACCATGCCGACGCTTGCCGTGCTGACGAAGGTGTGCGCGAGCACGGCCGGCAGCACCGAGTCGGAGCGCAGTCGCAACCAGGTGAAGACCGGCAGGATGAGCGTGCAGCTCACCACCATCGCGGGCACCGAGACGTACCAGGGCCGGCCGGGGTACTGCCCGCCCAGCAGCAGTGTGGGCAGGTGCCAGAGCGCGAAGGCGCAGCCGGTGAGGAGGTAGGCCCGCAGCAGATGCGTACCGCGGCCGGCCCGGGCCAGGCGCGGGAACAGGTAGCCCTGCCAGCCCAGTTCCTCGCCGAAGAACGACGGCAGCGCCACCACCATCTGCACCAGCATCCCACCCGCCCACGCACCCAACGTGCTCCAGTGCAGGTCACCCACCGGGTAGACCCCGGCGGCGCTGTCGATGGCGAGCGCGGCGACGGTCAGACCGGCAGGCACGGCCAGTCCCATCAGGCAGGCACGCACGCCGCGTCCCCAGGGGCGCGGCCACCGCAGGGCGAGGGCGTCCCGCACCCGACCGCGCCGTTCGACCAGGCGGATCACGAGGATGGCGGCGACGGCGGGCGCGAACATCGCCACAGTGATGCACGTTTCCTCCAGCGCGCCGGTCTCTTCCCGGGCGTCACCACGCCGGAAACCGCTGAACAGCAGTGGTGACATCGCCACCCACATGCCCAGATACGCAATCGCCAGGTACGCCGCCGGCCCGCGTCGTCGCCGCGCTCGCTCCCGCACCGCAGAGTCGTTCGTCATGGCGGCGACGCTACGGATGCGCTGCACCCGGCAGAATCCGGCTACCCCCAGTCCTTGCCTGGCGGCACCCCCCGGGCGTGGCGAGGGGTACGGATAGCGCGGCTGCCTGTCATCTACGATGGAGAGATGCCAACGGACCCCGCGAGCACGACGTTTCCCGACGGCTGGGACAGCGAGGCGCGCCTGGTCGGCGGTCGTTGGGTGGAACGGCGACCGCGTCGTCCGGAGGTCGCCGAGCGGCTCCGTATGGAGACGTGTCTGATGCCGTGGCTCGCCCCGCAGCTTCCGCTGCCCGTCCCGGTACCTGCCGTCGTGGCCGACGATCCGCTGGTGGTCCGGCATGTCGTGGTACCCGGCGAACCGCTCACCGCGCCACTCGTCGCGCACGGGCGCCGACTGGGTGCGTTTCTCCGCGCCCTGCACGCCGCCGATGCGGCGGAAGCGGTACGCCGTGGGGCCCCGTCGGTGGAGTGGACGCGCCGCGAACGCGCCGACATGGTAAGGGAGTTCACCTCGCGGGTCGTGCCGCTCCTCCCGGCCGAGCGGCACCGCCCGGCCTCCGCCCTGCTGGCGAAGGTGGCCGCACTGCCGGCCCACACCCTCGTCCACGGCGATCTCGGCCCCGAACACGTCCTGGCCCGTGACGGGCGTCTCACCGGCGTCATCGACTTCGGCGACGCGCATATCGGCGACCCGGCCATCGACCTGGCCTGGGCCCTGCACGCCACCCCGCCCGCGTTCGCCGACGCCCTTGCCTCCAACTACCCCATCACGCCGCAACTCTGTCAACGTGCCCTGCTCTGGCATCAGTTGGGACCCTGGCACGAGGTGACGCACGGGTTGGATCTCGACGACCGGGATACGGTCCGCAGTGGACTGGACGGTGTCCTCGCCCGCCTGCCGGCCGCACCCTGACGCACCGTTACGCGGGCGCCTGACGGCTGCGTCCAGTAGCGGCGGCTCTACCGTGCCCTGACGGAGTTTCCGTGCACAGCGAGAGCCCGCCGAGGTGTGTGGCCAGTACGTCGACGCAGGTCTGCGGTGCGAGCAGCTCAGGATGCAGGACGGCGCTCAGCCCCAGTCCGTCCAGGAGGGCCGTCAGTCGCTCGGTTTCGACGGCGAGGTCGAGGCCGGGACGCAGGGTGCCCGTGGCATCGAGGCGTGTGAGCACGCGGCGCACCAAGCGTCGGGTGCCGTCGGCTGCCTGGTGGGAGAGTTCGCGGAAGGCCGGGTTGGTGCGGGTGGCCGTGTTGAAGTCCAGGAAGACGGTGACCTCGGCGCGGCGGTTGTCGTCGAGGGGCAGTAGTTCCGCCAGGAGGTCGGCGGTGAGCCGGAGTTGTTCCGTGCGGGGATAGCGGCTCAGGTCCCCGATCTGCTCGATGTGATCGAGCAGTCGGCTGCCCACCCGGTCGAGCATCGACTGCATCGCGAAGTGCATCAGATCGTGCTGACTGGCGAAGTAGTGCCGCAGCGAGCCGATGTTGAGCTCCGCTTCGGCGGCGACGGCGCGCAGTGAGGTGCGTTGCAAGCCGTCGCGGACGACGACACGGAACAGTGCGTCGACGACGAGGCGACGGCGGGCCTCCGGATCCACGTACTTGGGCATGAAGCCTTTCTATCACGGCTGTGATACAACGGAGAGGTAGGGATGTGTCACAGGTGTGACAGAAAAACGGGTGGAGGCTTCCTCGTGGAGAGAATTCTCAATCTGATGCTGATCAGGTTCGGCGTGATCGCGGGCGGTCTGGTGGTGCTGGCGCTGCTGATCTTCGCCGTCGCCTTGATCCTCAAGCGCCGGGGGAGGCTCGATGACGTGCGCCGGTATGCGGACCCCGCGGTGCGGGCCGGAATGCGCGCCGCTGCCCGGCGGCTCGACGAGCGCCGGCGGCGCGGGGCGTCCGGGACGCAGCGGCGGGACGGCTGGCGATGACCGGCCTCGCAGCGGGATCGTCCGAGCTCATCGAGCACCTGTTGCTCGACCGTGTCATCAAGATCGTCATCGTGGTCGCGGCCCTGGGCCTCCTGGCGCTGGGCATGAGGCTGCTCTGGCGGAGGGCAGGACGACGTTCCAGGGATGGCCGCGAGTGAAGGGGGTGGCAGAGAGGGGGTAGCGGGCCCCTGTCGCCGCCCCCTGGCCGCTATCCGTGCTCGGGTGCGGCGAGTGCCGCCGCGGTGGCGCGGGCGAAGGCGTCCGGGTTGTCGAGCATGATGTTGTGGCCGCAGTCGGGGAGGGGGACCACGGCCACCCCGGCGTCGGCGAGTGCGGCGGCGCCGGCGAGCGGGCCGTCGGCCTCCGGCCGGAGGTAGGTGCGCGGGATCTTCAGGTCCAGCAGGAGCTCCCGCATGGTGGGCACGGTGCCGCGGGTGAGATGGACCGCGCTGCGGTGCAGGGCCTCGCGGCCGGCCAGGCGCATCGTGGACCACCAGTGCGCGCCGACCCGGTCGCGGACCTCCTGCCAGCCACCGGCGAGGAATTCCGGTTCGGAGTACCCGGCGATGCCGCTGCTGCCGCCTGCACCGGAACGGGGCTGGATCGGGTCGAGGTTGGCGTCGATCAGGACCAGGCGGGAGACCAGGTGCGGGTGCCGGACAGCCAGGACGATGGCCACCGCGCCGCCCATGCTGTGGGCGATCAGCTGCGCGCCGGTGACCCCCGCCGCGGTCAGGGCGTCGGCGAGGGCGTCGGCGTGGGATTCCAGCGTGTAGTCGAAGTCCGTCGGGCGGTCGCTGATGCCGTGGCCGAGCATGTCGATCAGGAGGGAGCGGTGACCGGCCAGCAGCGGGTGGACCGCGATTTCCGCGAAGTAGGCGGGCGACGTCGCGCCCAGGCCGTGCACGTAGACGCGGGCAGGCTCGCGTCCCGGAAGCTCGACCCAGCGGATTCGGTCACCTGCGGTTGTCACGACGGCGTTGCGCACAGCCTGGCCCCCTGGAATTGCGATGGACGGAGGAAGAGCGTAACGGCCAGTCCGCGACGCGACTGTGGCAACCCCACCAGGATGGGAACCTCAACGGGCCGGCACCCTCACCAGGTTGGGAACCCCACCAGGTTGTCAACTCCGCCCGGTCGTCGGCCTGTCCGGCGAATGTGCTTGAAGTTCGCGGAACGGGTGACCGCCTACCCCGGGGCTCCCCCTTCGTGCGGGGTGGGCACAGGGCCTCGGGGCCGCAGGATTCCGGCCGTGGCGGCGGCCGCGACGCAGCACGCCACGGGCAGGAACAGCGTGAAGTTGAGCGGTACGACGTGGGTCAGCGGGCCGATGACGGCGGGGCCGGCGAGCATGCCGACGTAGCCGAGCCCGGCGACCCGGGAGACGTTGGCCCCGGCGTTGTCGGGGTCGAGATGGCCGGCGGCGCTGAAGAGTTGGGGAACGCAGCCGGACAGTCCGGCGCCGAACACCGCCCAGCCGGCCAGGGCCAGGGGGATCCATGGGGAGAGGGCCGCCGCGGTCAGGCCGACGGCGGCCGCTGCGGCGCCGTAGCGGAGGAGGGCCACCGGGCCGAAGCGGGCGGCCGCCCGGTCGGCCAGGAAGCGGCCGAGAGTCATGGTGGTGGCGAAAGCCCCGTAGGCGAGGGCTGCGGTGGCGGCGGGCGCGTCCAGGATGGTGCGGAGGTGCAGCACGCTCCAGTCGTTGGCCACGCCCTCGCAGAGCATGATCATCAAGGCGAGGGTCGCCAGGAACCAGACGTGGCGCGGGGTGCTGCGCCGAACCCGACTGGGGACGGCGGCGTCAGTTCCCGCGTCGGCCGCCTCGGTGGCGTGTGATCCGGCGGACGGCAGTAGTGCCGGGGCGGCCAGCGCGGTGACGGCCAGTCCCAGGAGGGCCGCCGTGCCGAGGGCCCCGGGCGCACTCCAGTCCCAGGCGAGTGTGCGTGCGCCTGCCAGGGCGGCCAGTACGCCGCCGATGGAGAAGGTCGCGTGGAAGGCGGACATGACCGGTCGCCGATAGCCGCGTTCGACCTGGACGGCGTGGGCGTTCATGCTGACGTCCAGGCAGCCGTTGCCGAGCCCGAGCAACAGCAGTGCCGCCCCCAACGTCCAGGCATGCGTGGCCAGTCCGGGCAGGACGAGGGTGAGGCTGCAGACTGCCGCGCTGAGCGGGACGACGGTACGAGCACCGAAACGGTCGGTGAGCGGACCGACGATCTGCATGCCGACGAAGGCTCCCGCGCCGAGCAGCAGCAGGAGCCAGCCGAGCACGGCATGGCTGATCCCCACCCGATGCTCGATGCTCGGGATGTGAACGATCCACATTCCCATCAGGAAGCCGTTGAGGGCGAAGTAGGCGAAGGTGGCCAGCCGCCCTGCCCGCAGCTGCCTCCCCGAGGGCGTACCCGGCCGCCACCTCCCCCGTCGTGCACCAGATCGTGACTGTGCCTTTCTCTGTGCCTGTGCCTGTATCTGTGCCTGTGCCTGAAGTTGTTTCTGCCTCTGTGGCCGTATCTCCATGGAACGAACATAGCGAACAAGGAATCTGTTCGGAATATTGCCTATCGCACGCACATCATGTTCAATGATGTCATGGCTGGTGTAGAACGACTCAGACAGATCACCGAGGCGGTACGCGAGGCAGGGCGCCTCGGCGTTGCCGAACTGGCCGAGCTGACCGGTGCCTCGGAGATGACCATCCGCCGTGACCTGGAGGCGCTGGCCGCCCAGGGGGTCATCGAGCGCTACCGCGGGGGAGCACGAAGCCTGCTGCTGCGTGGCGCGGAGCCCCCGTTCGCGATGCGCGCCCAGGAGGGACTGGAGGCCAAGCGCCGGATCGCCGCCGAGGTCGCCCGACTGATCGCCGACGGCGAATCGGTCGTCCTCGACAGCGGGACCACGTGTCTGGAAGTGGCCCGGGCGTTGGCCCAGCGCCGGCTGACGGTCATGCCGTTGTCCCTGCATGCCGTCAATGCCCTGGCCGACGGCCCGCACCTCACGCTGCTGGTGCCCGGCGGCCGGCCCCGGCCCGGTGAGCTCGCGCTGACCGGGCCGCTGACCGAGGCTTCACTGGCCGCGCTGCGCTTCGACACCGCCGTCATCGGCTGTTGCGGGCTCAGCGCGGAGCACGGCCTGACCGCCTTCGACCTGGACGACGCCGCGATCAAACGCACCGCGATCGCCTGTGCCAGGCGCGTCATCGCCGTCGCCGAGGCAGGCAAGCTCTCCCGCACCGCGCTCGCCCATGTCGCGCCGGCCGACGCACTGCACGCCGTCGTCACCGACGCCGATGCGGACGATCGGACGGAGCGGTTGGCCGCGGCGGGCGTGACCGTACGGACGGTGTGAGCGATGAGGCCTGGGACCGTGCTCTTCGACCTCTTCGGTGTCCTGGCCCGGCAGCACTCCGCCGCGGGCCGGCAGTGCCTGGTTCGGACCGCTGGCGTGCCGGCGCAGGACTTCTGGGACGCGTACTGGGCGTTGCGCCCGCCCTACGACCGCGGCGAGACCGACGGACCGGGCTACTGGCAGGAGGTGGCCGCCCGCCTGGCCGTGCGCTTCGACGCCCGGCGGACCGCCGCACTCATCGCCGCCGACGTCGCGAGCTGGAGCGCCGTCGACCTCGAAATGATCGCTCTGGTGGAGGAGTTGGCGGCTCAGGGACGGCGGCTCGGACTGCTCTCCAACATCCCCGAGGAGTTGGCCCACCACTACGAAACCCAGCATGCCTGGCTCGGCCACTTCGCCGTGCGTGCCTTCTCCTGCCGCATCGGCCACGCCAAACCCGAACCGGCCGCCTACCACTGGTGCCGGCGGGCGCTGTCCGATCCGCCGCACCGCATACTCTTCGTCGACGACCGCCAGGAGAACGTCCGGGCTGCCGAGGAGGTCGGTATGCACGGCCACCTCTTCACCACCCAGGCCCGACTGCGTGCCTGCCTCGACCGATGGGACGCCGGGACGGTGTGAGCCGGGGAGGGCAGGGGGCGGGAGCCGCCCCTGTGCCTTGCCACCGCCCGCGCACCCCCGCCGGCCACCGTCACTTCTGCGACTTGTAGCCCAACACCGTCATCATCCCCGACTCCGAGTGGTAGACGTTGTGACAGTGCAACATCCACAACCCGGGGTTCTCGGCGTCGAAATCGACGGAGACCTCCTGGTCCGGCAGGACGATGGTGGTGTCCTTGCGGGGGCCGCCGTTGGCCAGCGCGAAGGTGTGTCCGTGCAGGTGCATCGGGTGCCACATCGTGGTCGTGTTGTGGAAGGTGATCCGCACCCGCTCCCCTTGCTCCACGGGATAACGCGCCGACGCCGAGTACGGCTTCCCGTTGATCGCCCAGTCCCAGTCATCCATGTTGCCGGTGAGATCCAGCTTGATGGTGCGGTCGGGCTCGCTGTCCGACAGCCGTACCGAGGACGCGGCCTTGAACTTGTCCGCGCTCAGCCCGCCGCTCCTCAGCTCCGTCGGGCGGATCTTGTCGTCGGGTGCGTCGCCGCTGCCGGTGCGCAGCAGGGCCTGCGCGGTCTGGTTGTTGCCGCCCGCGGAGAGCGCGGTGAGCGGGAAGACGCCTTCCTTCGCGGTGACCAGCACATCGAAGCGCTCGCCCATGGCGATCAGCAGGCTGTCGGTCTCCTTGTGCTGTACCGGGTAGCCGTCGATGTGCGTCACCGTCATGTTGTGACCGCCCAGCGCGACCCGGTACGCCGTGCCCGCGGCCGCGTTGATGAGCCGGATCCGGATGCGGTCGCCGGGCTTGGCACGGAACGTCTCCCGGTCCCTGGCCACCCGGCCGTTCATCACGTGGAAGGGATACTCGATGTTGTCCGACGGGTCGTCCGACATGCGGTGCCTGGCACGTCTGCGCATCCGGGCCACGGCGGCGGCCGCCGCCCGATTGCCGCCTCGCTGCATCTCGCTGTGGCCACTCATCCCGCCACCGGGCTTGTCCTTGTTCAGCTCGTCCAGCATCGCGTCCGGAGTCATCCCGTCGACCCCGTCCAGCCAGTCGTCGATCATGACGATCCACTCGTGGTCGTACGAGAGGGGCTCGCGGGGATCCTCGACGATGAAGGGTGCGTACAGCCCGCGATCCAGCTGCACACCGACGTGCGGATGGAGCCAGTAGGTACCGGGGATGTCGACCGCGAAGCCGTAGTCGAAGGAGGCGCCGGCCTTCACGGAACGCTGGGTGACGTCGGGCGAGCCGTCCATGTCGTTGCGGATCTGCACCCCGTGCCAGTGGATGGTGGTGGAGTGCGGGAGACGGTTGTGGAGGGTCATGGCGACCCGCTCGCCCGCCTTGACCCGGACCTCCTTGCCAGGCAGCAGGTCTCCGTACGCCCAGGTGTCGACGACCTGCCCACCCATGTCGAACTGGGCTTCGGACGCGGTCACCGAGAAGCGGCGTACGGGCCCCGACCCGCGGGCGCGCTCCGCCTTGAGGACCTCCGGACCGTCGGGGGAGACATAACCGGCCGTGGCGGAGCCGTGCGAGCCATGGCCGTCGGGTGGGGGAGGTGTGTGGTGGGAGTGGTGCCGGTGCCGGCCGTTCCTCGTGTCCAGGGCGTAGGCCCCGGTGGAGGTCAGCAATCCGCTGCCGGCGGCAGCCATACCTGCGCCGAGCAGGGAACGTCTGGAGTGCGTACGCATGGGGATACACCTCGTGGCGATCGTGTCGGGGGTGTGGGTGGACGACGTGCGGGCGCTTCGCTGCCGCGGACTCCGGGGTGTCGGCGGCGGGGTGCGCTCCTACAGGCGCAGTACCGACAGTCGGACGAGGAGTCTGTGGCGCGGTGGCGGACGTATGGACCACCGCCGGCGCGGCCGCCGGGGAGGGCGGGCGGCCGCCGGGCCGTACTCCCAACGGCCGGATCGCAGGCCGCCACCGAGGCGGAGCCGGGCCGGAGTCCACAAGGAGACCGCGGCCCGGTACACCGAAGCGGGGCCCGAGGCGCCGCCGTCGGCGTCCGGCGCCGTCCGATCGGCTTCCTGGCGCTGCGTCATGTCGTCATGATCGTGTACACCTTGGCGCACCGTCATGCCGTGCTGCGCCATCCGGGCCGCGGCTGGATGCGCCGCGGCCCGGATGGCGCGCCGACCGTCGTCCGCCCGACGGTTCCGGCTCCGGGCCCCGAGCCCAGGCGGTCAGGACCGCTTCGCCGGAGTGCGCACCGCACCCTCTCCGCCGGCGAGCCGCCACTCACGGTTGAGCGGCCCGAGCGGAATGCTCCGCTCGAACACCGGCGTACCGAAGATGTCCAGATGCGCCCGGAGCGCACCGGACAGGTCCACTCCGCCGTACGCCGCCCACTTGCCGACAAGCGAGCCGGTGCCGTTCGAGGCACCGCTCGCCGTGCCTTCCACCTCGGCACGCAGGTACGGGGCCAGCGTGCCGGTGACGCCGACGGTGCCGTAGAGCCCGACACTGGCCTCCGCGCCGAGACTGGCCTTCACACTTCCGGCGGCCGTCGCGGTCGCCGTCACCGGGGTGCCGGTCAGATCGGCGCGGGCGATGGGCGTCCACCCCTTGGCCCGGCTGTACGAACCGCCGACCCGGAAGTTTCCCTTCACATCCTGCTTGACGTCGACGCTCACCTTTCCGTCCGCGTCCACCTGGAGATAGCAGGTGAGGTCGAGGTTGACCACGACAGGCACCACACCGACCTGGATGACCGGGTCGGCGTGCAGTTTGGCGAACGGCACCCGCAGCGGCGCGCCATCCTGAGTGGACGCGGCCGCCTGGCCCTTGAGCTCCCACTGCGAGGTCCAGTCACCCGCCAGGCTCACCGAAGCCGTCCCCGGTGTACCGGTGGACGTGCCCTTGCCGTCGTAGGAGAACTCGACCTGGGGCGCCAACTGCACAAAGCCCGAAGCGGACGCGTCGACGGAACCCGCCCGTGTCCTGACCGTGGGCAGCGCGGCGTTGACGTCAACCCGCAGGCTGCCCAGCGGCAATCGGCCTCCCTCCGGCCCGATGTGCACACCGCCGGTCTTCGCCCAGGAGACCGCCACCTTGGGGGCGAGCGGCTCGACCTTCACCGCGGAGGGGTCGACGGGCACCCGCCCCTTCGCCGTGGAACCGCCCAGCAGCGCGCCCAACGTGGCCGGCGCAGTCTTGACCTCGGTGCCCTGCGAGGTCGTCCCCACCACTTCGGTGACCTTCGCCAAGGCACCGCGCGGCGCACCCGGAGCGGGCGCACTGGCGATGACGTCTCCGACGGCGACCGGTGCCTGGTGTTTGGGCGTGGCCCGCTCGCCCTTGTCCTTCGGCGGGGTACCGGTGGTCGGCCCGTTCAGGACGGCCCGGCCGCTGTGCCCGTCGAACTTGACGATCCTCAGCGACGACTTGGCCGCGGGACGGTGGCCCGGCCCCGGCGTCGCGACGGCGCTGGGCGTGCCGGACCCGTTGGGCGCCGAGGCCACGGCGAGGGGCGACTGCGCGTCCCCCGCCGCGTCCTCAACCGCGGATATCGACTCCTCGGCGCCATTTTTCCCGGCCGTGGCGCGGTCGGACGACGACCCTGCCGCACATCCGGTGACGACAAGCAGGGAGGCGGCGGTCAGTGCCGGTAAAACGGCATATCTCAAGGGACGGCGCACAGTTGATTCCTCAAGAGTGTGATGTGGGGGTGGCCGAAGCGCTGAAGCACGTCTCCGGCCGAACAATTACCCGTGGGTAAATGATTGGCATGATCGTGCCATGAGCTGGCACCGCCCCAGACCGAATAGCCGGGCAGATGGTGATGATCTGGGTCACATCAAGGGGGAATGCGGGCAGTCGCCGCTACGTTCGCGGCACTCACCCGAGCGCATCGTCCGCATGGGCAGCGTGGTTCGCCTGAGTCGGGCAGTGTCACGCCAGCCGCACTGGACACCGTCCGTGCACACGAGCAAGGCAGGGGCGCGTACCGCTGGCGGGCAGTGATGCACACGAACCTCTGTACACCCACGCGACGTTGCGCGATTCTTGTCCGACGCACCCAGTGGCTGGAACCCACAGCTGATTCACGCAGGCAAGTTCGCCGGATGCTCTACCAGGCTCCTGAGGAGCATTGTCGTGCCACAAACCGCGCCCTTACCTCGAATACTGGACATAGTGTCTCGTGGTCAGTCCCTCCGGCCCTCGTTCATAGGTGAGCCCGGCGCAGCGCGCGCGTCGGGCGGCGGGCCGTGATCTCCCACGCGTTCAAGGGCACGCCGGGGCCCGCGCTCGCTGTTGCCGAGTCGTAGCCGTATCGCCTTTACCGGTTTCCGGCACAAGATCCCTTGGTTTTCGTGGTTTTCCTCGGCATCCGCGTCTTCGCGCGGACAATGACTCCGAGGATCGCGCGCGGAGCCCAACCGGCCGTCTCTGATCCACAGCAATCATGGTGACTGCACAGCAATCATGGCGACTGCATCTACGTGAAGGAAGGAGTCATCAATCATGGTGCATGTGTCAGAGATCATGCGGCTCGAAGACTTCGGGACCGCCATCCCCTTCCCTTCGAAAGTCAATCCACATCTGGAGGCCATCCGGGATGGCCATGAACGCTGGCTACGGAAACATCACCTCATCTCGGACGATGCCGACGCCGAGAGTTTCAAGGAATGGAAAATGGTCGAGCTGGCCGCACGGGCCTACCCGGAGGCCACTGCCCGTGGCCTACGTATCGCCGCCGATGCCATGGGATGGTTCTTCCGCTTCGACGACCTGTTCGACGGTGGTCCGCTGGCCTGTGACCTCGCCCGGGCGTCAAAAGTCATCGCGGCCGCAACCAGAATCGCAGGCAACCCCGGCTTCGCGTCGGAACTCGACGAGGTGCCTGTCATCGGCGCGTTCCGCGATATCCGCCGAAGAAGCGTGCGAGGCATGTCTCGCCAATGGGTCAAGCGATCGGCGGCTCACTGGCGCGGATACTTCGAGGGGAATCTCAAGGAAACCGTGATCAGGGCTACCCGCGCCCCCATCTCGCTGGCTGAGCTGATCAAGCTGCGCCGTTACACGATTGCCGCGGCCCCCTCGGCCGATTTGAACGAGCGTGCTTGCGGCTTCGAGATATCCGAAAAAGTGGGGATGAATCCGTACTTCCGGGGCATGGAGGCCGACACCGCGGACGCCATCATCTTCGTCAACGACCTGTGGTCCGCGAACAAGGAAGAATCGGCAGGTGAGCCGTTCAACGCCGTCTCGGTCATTCAAAACGAAGCGCACTGCGATCGTCGAACGGCGCAGTTCAAGGTCGCCGATCTGCTGGATGACTGTATTCGCCGATTCAGGCGCCGAAGGGAAAGGTTCGCAGACTGGCTGGCTGTCCAAAGGATGCCAGAACGTGAACGCTCGGCGGCATCTCGCCAGGTGGCGCACCTACAGGGCTGGATTCGAGCGAACTACGACTGGTCGCTCGAATCGTCTCGCTACCGCGAATTATTGTAGAGACAAACGCGGTCACTAAAAGCATCAAGAGGCGCATAAAGCATCAAGAGGCGCATACCGGGCTGCTGATATCTGCTCCAGCGTCCCGCCATGCGCCTCTTACGTTCCGATTGCGGTTCCGAGAGGCGTACGCCTTGCGTGCTTCGGTAACCGAGTTACTTCCTCGTCAGCCACCTCTTCACCTGGTTCCACCAGGACCAAGGAGCCTTGGTAGCGCCAACACCGATGGGAGAAGCGAGAGTTCCCGCTACGGTCTCCCGGTCGCCGGCGGTGGAACTCTGCAGGCCGTGCGCGCTCTGCACCTCGTCCTCCGCAGCACTCGCACTGCCTGCTGCGAGTGACGTCTCTCGGGGACGCGGGGCGAACTTCACCGGGAGTGCCGTCAGATGGCGGGCGATCCAATGGGACACCCACTTCAGTTCGTTCTCGGGAACGGCCAGTTCCAGGTCGGGCAACCGCATCAGCAGAACGTCGATACCGGTATCGACAATGGCCCGGCCGATGTCCTGACCGGGGCATTCGTGCGGACCGCCGCTGAAGGCGAGGTGGGAGCGGTTGCCGTGCATGGATGTGGAGAGATCGGGACGGATGGCAGGGTCGGCGTTGCCGGCGGACAGCCCGAGCAGCAGCATGTCCCCGGCCTTGACGGACTGACCTCCGAGTTCGGTGTCCCCGGTAGCCCACCGAGCGGGCGCCACCGAAGTCGGTGGCTCGTCCCACAGCATTTGTTCCAGCGCGTCGGGCAGGGTCATGCTGCCACCCGCGAGCGACGCCCGGAAGCGGGGATCGGTCAGCATCATGCGCAGGGTGTTCGCGGTCAGATTGGTGGTGTTCTCGTTTCCGGCAATGACCACGAGTCGCAGATGCTGCGCGACTTCCTCTTCGCTGAGCTTGGCCGAGTGCGTCATCAGCCACGAGGTGAAATCGGTGCCAGGGGCTGCACGTTTGCCGGCAACCAGCTTGTTGAGGGCCGCCACGAGGTACTCGTTGCTCTGAAAAGCAGTCTCGGACCCCCTGAGCAGGTCCCGGGTGGCTTCGACCAGCCGCGGACCCTCCTCTTCGGGCATTCCGATGAGCTGTGCCATCACGCGCAGGGGCAGCTGCTCCGCGAACTGGCTGACGAGATCGGCCTGTCCGTCGGCGGCGAAGTCATCGATCAGCTGATGGGCGGACCGGGTCACACAGCGGCGGATTCCACGGCGGTCCAGTCGGCCCATGCTCTCGGTGAGAGCGACGCGGAACCTCTCATGCTCCTCACCGTCCATGAAGAGGCAGACCGGCTGCCAGGCCAGAGCCGGCATGAGCGGCGAGTCCGGAGCGACCCTGTTTTCCTTGAAGCAATGCCAGATACGTGAGTCGTGGGAGAAGCGGGAGGGCGTACGCAGAACTTCGAGATTCTCCCGGTAGCCGAGGACCAGCCAAGCCGGCAGATCACCGTCCACCAGGACAGGCGCCACGGGGCCGTGTTCGGCGCGCAGTCGCTCGAAGAAACCGGGCGCATCCTCAACCACCTCGGGCCCGAAAAGCCTCGCCAGTCCGTCGGTGTCTCCGGTGCGGCCATGGGCGGGGCACTCCGGGGGCGGTGCGGATGCTGAGGTCGTGCTGGGCTGGTCTGTGTCAAAGGAAGTCAACGGGGCTCCGGGGCTGTGGTCGTGAGGGTGTACAGATAGCGCATCAGGGTCATCAGGGCGTCGCGGCTGGAGGCACGGTCGCGGGCGTCGCAATCGACCATGGGTACCTCGTCGGGAAGGTCCATGGCCGCGCGGAGTTCGGACATGGGATAGGAAGGGGCGTCCGGGAAGGCGTTGATGGCGACGACGAAGGGCAGACCGCGCTCCTCAAGCCGGCCGATCACGTCGAAACTGTCGTCCAGGCGCCGGGTGTCGATCAGGACCACCGCCCCCAGCGCGCCTTCGAAGAGGCCGTTCCACAGAAACCAGAAACGCTGCTGGCCCGGGGTGCCGAAGAGATACAGCACCAGTTCTTTGCTGAGGCTGATCCGGCCGAAGTCCATCGCGACTGTCGTCTGCGTCTTGCGCTCGACTCCGGCGAGGTCGTCCACCCCGACCCCGGCCTGCGTCATGGTTTCCTCGGTGGTCAGCGGGCGAATTTCGCTGACCGATCCGACCAGGGTGGTCTTCCCCACCCCGAAGCCGCCGACGATCACCACCTTGACCGCGGTGGAGACCGAGGCCGGCAGGATGTCCTCGCTCCGGGGACCAACGATGGGCTCAGAGATTTTGCAGTCCATTCATCACCGCCTCCAACAGTTCGACATCGGGCAACGACGCGGCCGGGATCGGTGCCCGTGCTTCGACATGGCCGCTCTCCAGCAGTTCCGCGAGCAGCACCGTGACCACGCTGACCGGTAAATGGACGTAGGCGGAGATCTCGGCGACCGACAGCGGATAGTCGCATATCCGGAGGATGGCAGCCTGTTCCGGCTGCAGGCTCGAACCCGGCCGGTTCCGGGTCACGATCAGCGTGACCATGTCCAGTGGCGCTTCGGACGGTGAGCTCCGGCCGGACGTAAGGACATAGAGGCGCTCGGGACCGCCTTCCTCCCAGTTCCGGCGCTTTTCCGGTTTCGCGTCGCTCATGTGGCCTGCCGGTCGGCCCGCGGTGGGCTGGTGAGGTGCTGACCGATCCGGGCGACCAGGTCCCGCATTCCCTGCCCCATGAGGCCGGCGTCCACGTCGTCATCGGCCAGCACCGCCAGATACGCCCCGGCGCCGGCTGCCATCAGATAGAAGAAGCCGCCGTTGACCTCGATGACGACCAGCTTCATCCGCCCGTCTCCGTGCGGGAATTCGGTGGCAATGGCCGCCGACAGGCTCTGCAGACCGGCACAGGCCGCAGCCAGGCGATCCGCGGTCTCCTCGTCCGTCCCGTACTGAGCCATACACAGACCGTCCGAGGACAGCACCACGATGTCACGGGTGTGCGGAACACTGGACGCCAGATCCTCAAGCATCCAGTTCATATTGAGTCGCTGCGGTGTCACCACTTACTTACTCATCCTTACCTAATGACTCAGTTACGCTCGGACTCTTTGTCCCTCGGTCCGTCGGGGCGGTCGGCCGGGGACTCGGCCCGGGGCTCGCCGGAGATGCCCTCCTGGAAGGCGGCCAGCCACATCCCGGCCTGGGGGGCCGGCGCGGCCGACACCGAGGCGTCGGATCCAGTGGCGGAGGAGGCGGCGGCCGCGGGCTTCTGCCGCAGGGGCGGAATCACCGCGCGGGTACGGCGCCTGCGCTGCGGGAGCCCGTTGGCAGCGCGCGGTGCGCTGGTGGGCAGAGTCTCCTCGGTAGCCTCTTCCGTCCGGCGCATCGGGCCGCGGCGCCGGGGCGGCGGCAGGACGGCTGCCTTGGCCAGGGCCCCACCCGGCACCGGAGTCGCGGTGATCATGTCCGGCGGGACGATCAGGACCACCCGGACCCCGCCGTAGGCGGAGCTGCGGAAGGAGACCTTGAAGTCGTACGCGCGGGCCAGGCGGCCGACCACGGCCAGGCCGAGCCGTGGCGACTCGCCCAGATCGTCGAGGTCGATCTCTTTCGGGGAGTCCTGTGCCAGGGCCCGCTCGGCGCGCACCCGGGCTTCGTCGGTCAGGCCGATCCCGGCGTCCTCCATCTCGATGGCCACACCGGTCTGGATCTCGGTCGCGGTCAGATGGACGCGGGTCTGGGGAGGTGAGTAGCGGGTGGCATTGTCCAGCAGTTCGGACAGGGCGTGGATCAACGGCTCGACGCCGCGTCCGAGAATGCCGACCTCGGCCACGGAGTGCAGATCGACGCGTTGGTAGTCGATGATCCGGGACATCGCACCCCGGAGCACGTTGAACAGCGGGATGGTCTGCTGCCACTGACGGCCGGGCCGGGCCCCGCCGAGTACGGCGATGCTGTCCGCGAGCCGGCCGACCAGCGCGGTGCGGTGGTCGAGTTGGAGCAAGTCGCCGAAGACTTCCGGGTCGTTCCCGTGCTTGTCCTCCATCTCCCTTAGTTCCTGGGCCTGTTGGTGGGTGATGGCCTGGACGCGTCGGGCGATGTTGACGAACGCTCGCTGGGCGGAATCGCGCAGGTCCTCCTCGGCCTCGACGGCCTCCAGGACGTAGCGCAGCACTCCCCGGTACGCGGCTTCGAACTCCGGGCTGACCCGGGAGACATGGACGACCTTGCGGAGTACCTCATCCGCCCGGATACCCTGCTGGAGCTGGGCCATCGCCTTGGGCAGGGTCTCCTTGGCCATCCGTACGGTTTCGGCCTCCTGCTCGGCCAAGTGGCCGCGCAGAATGGCCTCCTGCTCGGCGGACCGCCTGCGCAGTTCCTCAAGCGCGCGTCCGCGACGCGCCGCCTCCCCGCCGGCGATGGCCACAGCCACTGTCGCGATCACGCCGATCGAAACGACCTGGGCACGCGCCATCGACGGCGTCAACGACACGGCCACGGCCGTACAGACGGCCAGCAGTACGGACGGCAACAGCCATATGGGGGCGGGGGCGGGCCCCGATCCACCATGGGGCGAACCAGCACGAACCATCGGCATCCTCAGAGCTCTCATGAATGGACAGGGCGACATACATGGCGTATATGGGCACCATGGGAAGGCCGCCTGAAAGAGATCGACAACCGCGGGATCACGCTCGCCAATTGCTTGGTCGAAGCGCATTCCACGGCGGCGTTCCGCACGCATGAGGCCGGGCCCCAGGATGCCCGAGCCTTTGTGCGATTGACGGCACCACGACAGCCAGCGGCGACGTGTGGTAATCGCCACAACTCGCTGTGCGTCAGCGAGCATAGCGGGGTCGGGATGCTTCTGTGGCGTGAGTGCGTATAACACATAACTGCACTCGTGTGCGAAATTCAGGAGAATCGTTTGGTCGGGGTGGGGGGTGGTTGGGGTGGGTGGGGTGGCGGGCCGTGTGGACTGGGCTGGGCGGTCCTGCGCTGGGGCGGGCTGCCGGGGGTGCGGGGTGCCGGATGACGTGCAGCGTGCGGTGGTGGTGTGGATGACGCGGCGACTTTGTCCGAACCCTGAGCGGCCAGGGGCCCGGGAGATGATTTCCTCGGGCGGAAATCCCTCTGGCGGGGATGAAGTCGGGGGCGGTCGTTATTTCGCCACAATCGGCAGGGACTACGGCTGCGGCAATTGGTTACGCACCCGCGGCCGGCACATGCGCTGGGTTCAATTCCCGGATGAGCGGGCCGGAGCGGCCGGGTGCCCGGGTGCCGGGTGTTGGCTGTCGGCCGTCGGTCAGAGGGTGTGTTCCCCTGCGTCAGGGGAAGCGGAGGACGGGCTTGATGACCTCGCCGGTGGATGCTGCCTGGGCGGCGTGCTCGATCTCGTGGAACGGGAACTCGGTGATGATCTCGTCGAGGGGAAGGACGCCCTGGCGGTAGCGGGCGATGAGTTGGGGGATGAAGTCGGCGGGCGCCGCATCGCCCTCGATGACGCCGCGGATCCGGATTCCCTTGGTCAGCACGGTCATGATGTCGAATTCGGCGCGGCCGCCGACGCCGACCAGGGCCAGGGTGCCGCGTTGCGCCAGTGCGGCGATGGCCTGGGAGATCACGGTCGGCTGACCGGTGGTGTCGATGGCGAAGGCAGGTCCGCAGTCGGTGTGGTCGCGGACCGCACTGGCGACGTCGGCGACGGCCGTGGGATCGACGGCTGCCACGGCGCCGAACTTGAGGGCCTTGGCGCGCCGGGCCGCGAGCGGGTCGACGGCGATGACGCGGCAGCCCTCGGCGACCGCGGTCATGACGGAGGTGAGCCCTACGCTGCCCGCGCCGAAGACCGCGACCGACGAACCGCGTGGCGGGCGGAGCACGTTGAGGATCGTGCCGGCTCCGGTCTGCACCCCGCAGCCGAGCGGTGCGGCGACCGTCGGCGGGAGGTCCGCGGGCACCTTGACGACGTTGCTGGTGTGCGCGAGGGCGTGACTGGCGAAGGATGACTGGCCGAAGAAGCTGCCGTAGACCGGGCTCCCGTCGCCGGCCCGGGACAGCGGGGTGGTGCCGTCCGGCCGGGTCCCACTGGCGTTGAGGGCGAAGATGCCGGTGTCGCAGTAGGCGGGGTGGCCTGTGGCGCACTGGCCACAGTGGGTGCAACTGCGGTAGCTCAGGCACACGCTGTCACCCGGCCGTACGGAGGTGACCTCGTTGCCCACTGCCTCCACGACGCCGGCGCCCTCGTGGCCGAAGACCATCGGACTGAGTTGCTGTGGCCACTTCTGCCGGGTGCTGAGGTCGGTGTGGCAGATTCCGGCTGCCGTGATCCTGACCAGGATCTCGTCGGACCGGGGCGCCTCGATGACGAGGTCGTCGCGGAGGGTGAAGGGTTCTCCGGGGGCTTCCACGACGGCTGCCTGGATGCGCATCAGTTGCTCCGGCTTTCTGTGGGGTTGGGGAGGTGGCGTGGTGGTGGGCCGGCCGAGGGTGCCTGGGGGCTGTCTGGAGTGGCCCGGTTACTCGCGTTCGAGGAGGAAGTAGAAGTGCCGGCCGTTGTCGAGCACGTCCTTGCCGTTCATGATGCCCAGGAGGGTGGTGTCGTCGATCCGCTTGAAATGGTCGATGACGGGCTGTCCGTCGTAGACCATCGAGGCGGTGGATTCACCGCGGAACTCGACCATCCACAGGCTGGCTTCGCCCTTGCCCGCCTCGATGTTGGAGAACAGTGCCCCGTCGGCATCGCGGCAGATCAGCGGCTGCACATCGGTGAGGGAGTGGAAGCGCTTTCCGTGCCAGTTCGCCGCGGTCAGCAGGCTTTCGACCCGGTGGCCGGTGACGAACGCGCGGCCGCGCCAGGCACCGAGAATCTCCTCGGGCCGCACCGGCGACAACGCTCCCCACAGCGCGTCCAGTTCATCGGTGGACACCTGCCCACCGGCTGCGCGGATCTCGGCGATGCGTTCCCGGGCCTGCTCGACGTCCATGCGGATCCCTTCCTGGGTGGGTGTGTGGTTGCAGAGTTCGCTGTGCGGTATGCGGCGTGTCCTGACACTACTCAACTCGTAGGCGTGAGGCGTCGGAAGGAAGAGGGGCGAGGGGAGGCGGCGGAGCGGTGTCGGCCAGTGGCCGAGGGGTGGGCGATGGCCAAGGGGCGGGTGGTGGTCATGTCGGATTTCCGCCAGACGGCTGTCAGGGGGCGTTGGTTGGATGGCCGCATGACCACGACACAGGCGGAGCGGGTCCAACTCTTCCGTTCCCTCCACACCCCTGCCCGGCCCCTGGCCCTCGCCAATGCCTGGGATGTCGCCAGCGCCCGCGTCATCGAGGCCGCGGGCGCGCCCGCGATCGCCACCACCAGCGCCGGTGTTGCCTGGGCGCTCGGCTCCCCGGACGGCGACGTGCTGGCCCGCGACCGGGCGCTGGACCTGATCGCCCGGATCGCCGAGGCCGTGGCCGTGCCGGTCACCGCAGACATCGAAGGCGGTTACGGGCAGGACGCGGCCGAGGTCGCCGCGACCGTCGTCGGGGTGCTGGAGGCCGGCGCGGCCGGCGTCAACATCGAGGACGGCACCCGGCCCCCGACCGAGCTCCGGGACCGGCTGACGGCGGCGCGCGCCGCGCTGGAGAAGGCGGGCGGGGAACTCTTCCTCAACGCCCGTATCGACACCTACCTGTTCGGCCTGGGTGACCCCGCCACGCGACTGGAGGACACCCTGGGGCGGGCGCACACCTACGTGGAGGCCGGCGCCGACGGCATCTTCGTCCCGGGCGTCGCCGACGCGGCCACCATCGAGGCCCTTGTGGCGGGCATCCCCGTACCGCTGAACCTCATGGCCGGTCCCGGGGCGCCGGATGTCGCCACGCTGGGCGGCCTCGGCGTGGCACGCGTGAGCCTCGGCTCGGGCGTGGCCCAGGCCGCGTACGCCGCCGCCCGCCGCGCCGCACAGGAGCTGTACGGCACCGGCGGCTATGAGTCCCTCGCCGAGGGCATCGCCTTCCCGGAGCTCAACGCGTTGTTCCCACCGCGCTGACTCGATCCCCGGGGCGTCGGCGCCGACGCCCCAACCTGGGATCCGCCGTTATGGAGCCGCCCTCGCCGGGGTCAGCTCTGCCTGGCGAGGAGGGAGCGGAAGATCCCGGCGAGGGCTGTGGTCGCGTCCGTCGCGGCGGAGTGGCTGCGCCAGGCGACGAAGCCGTCCGGGCGGACGAGGACCGCGCCGTCCGGGCCGATGCCGTGCGCCTGCTCGCCGTCCTCGACATCGAGATCCGTGCCCAGGACGTATGACTGGACCTCGATGCCCATCGTGGTGCCCAGGTCCTGCGCGGCCTTGACCCATGCCTGGCCGTCTCGGCCGGTCAGCAGGACGAAGGTCTCGCCGTACAGGTCGAGGATGGAACCGCCGTCCGCGGTCGGGCGGTGCGGCGCCCGGGTGCCTGGTTGCGCGCGCAGCTCGACGGCGGGGATCGGGTCGGTCTCGTGGTTGCCCGGCACTGCCGCCGAGGCGTACCGGAAGCCCATGGTCACCGCCGAGTAGTCGAGCAGCTCCGCCTGCGCACCGTCGGCCATCCGGTCGCCGAAGCGGGCGAACGCCTGCTGCATGGCGAGCCGGCCGTAGGGGCGCCGCTCGGCGTCGTAGGTGTCGAGCAGTCCCGGGCCGGCCCGCCCGGTGAGGACGGCGGCGAGTTTCCAGGCGAGGTTGTGGGCGTCCTGGATGCCGGTGCTTCCGCCGAAGCCGCCGGTGGGCGGCTGGATGCGCGCCGCGTCGCCGGCCAGGAAGACCCGGCCCGAGCGGTACGACCGTGCGACCTGGGCGCCGATGGGAAAGCCGAGCACGGTGATGTCGGTGCCGGGGATCTGCGGCGCCAGGGACACCTCGACGTCCTCCAGTCCGGATGCCTCCCGCACCATCTCCGCCACCCGCTCGGTCGTGAAGTCCGCCACCGACTCGTGCCGTGGGTCGTATCCGGTGCCGAACAGCCAGCGCGTGCCCGAGCCGTCGTGCGGCATCATCGAGCTGAACGGGCGCGGCTTCTGCAGGTAGGCGATGCCGATCGGGCGGCCGCGTACGGCGGCCGAGAGGTCCGCGTGGACGAGTGCGCTGACGGTGTGGAAGAGCACCCCCGGCCCGTCGGTGTCGATTCCCAGCCAGTTGCGGATCCGGCTCTTCGACCCGTCGGCGGCGAGGAGATAGTCCGCGCGGAGCGCTTCCTCGTTGCCGCTCGTGCGGTCCCGGACGGCCACCGTGACGCCCTCCTCGTCCTGGTCGAGGGCGACCGTCTCGGTGAAGTGGCGTATTTCGGCGCCGAGTTGGCGGGCGCGGTCGCGCAGGAGGCGTTCGAGGCGATCCTGGTCGATGCCGGCGAAGGCGGACGGGCTGTAGGTGCGGGGGTCGACGAACTCCGCCTGGCCGGCCTCTTCCACGGTTTCGTAGGCGTCGGCGAGCGTGTGAGCCCGTAGCGGCACGAAGGCGTGGTCCTCGCCGCTGAAGCTGCTGAAGCTCTCCCGTCGGATCGACGGACCGAGCCCGACCTGGCTGAGCACCTCGACGGTCCGCGGGGTGATGCCGCGCAGTCTGGGGTGCGAGAGCAGGTCGGGGTGGCGCTCCACCACGGTGACGCGGATGCCCCTGTGGGCGAGGAAGACGGCGGCGCTCAGCCCCGTGAGGGCGCCTCCGACGACGAGTACCTGAGTCTTCTGGCGATTCATGTCGACAGAATCAACTGTATGTATGAAATTGTCAAACGGATAGTTGATTAGGTTAGGCGGTCGGATGGCAGAATTCTGGCCATGAGCAGCAAGAAGAGCGATGGCAGCACCCGGCGGACGGCGCGCCGGGCGCCGGCCGCGCACGAGCGGCAGCGGGACCCCGAGCGCACCAAGGCGCTGATCGTCGACGCGGCGACCGAGGTGTTCTCCGCCAAGGGCTTCGCCGGCGCCCGGGTGTCCGAGATCGCCGCGCGGGCCGGTGTGAACCAGCAGTTGATCTCGTATTACTTCGACGGCAAGGAGGGGCTGTACCGGGAGATCGGCCGGCGGTGGCGGGCCTACGAGGCCGAGGCGATGCCCGATGACATGGATCACGCCGAGATGATCAAGCGTTATGTGCGGGCCAGCGTTGACCCCCGGCTCGGTGGGCGCTTGCTCGCCTGGGAGGGGCTGGCCGACACGGGCGAGGACGACGAGGGCGCGGCCGAACGCGACGCCCGGCTGCAACAGGAGGTGGCGGCGATCCGCGAGCGTCAGCTGGCCGGCGAGCTCGACGACCGCTTCGATCCGGCCGCGCTGCTGCTCATCCAGATGAGCGCGTCCAACGCGCTGGCGGTCTACCCTCAGCTGGCCCGCGGCCTGTTCGGCGCCGACGGAAGCTCGTCCGAAGTGGTCGAGCACTATGCCGGGCAGCTTGCCAAACTGATGGAGTGTCTGGCCGGGAACGGCCCCGGTCGGTCCGACTGAACTTCTGGGAAATTGCAGGGAGTTGGGGCTTCAGGTGGCTGGGCGGAAGGCGAGGACTGTGGCGTGGCCGCCGAAGCCGAGGGAGTTGCTGAGGGCGAGGCGGACGGGTTGGGGGCGGGGGTGGGCGGTGACGAGGTCGAGGGTGGGGGAGCCGGGGTCGGGGTGGTGGAAGTTGGCGGTGGGCGGGACGAGTTGGTGCTTGACGGTCAGGGCGGTCAGGGCGGCCTCGATGGCGCCGGCGGCGCCCATGGTGTGGCCCAGTACGCCCTTGGTGGAGGTGACGGAGGGGGGTGCGGCGTCGAAGAGGTGGGCCAGGGTGGCCGCCTCGGCGCGGTCGTTGAGGGGGGTGCTGGTGCCGTGGGCGTTGATGTGGTCGATCTCGTGTGCGGTGGCGCCGGCCGAGCGCAGGGCCTCCTGGATGGCCAGGCGCAGACCGCGGCCCTCCGGGTCGGGGGCCACCGGGTGGTGGGCGTCGGCGGCGATGCCGTAGCCGGCGAGGCGTGCCTGGGCCGGGGCGTGGCGGGCCTCGGCGTCCGTGGTGCGTTCCAGGACGAGGACGCCGGCGCCCTCGGCGAGGACGAAGCCGTCCCGGTCGGCGTCGAAGGGCCGGGAGGCGTGGGCGGGGGTGTCGTGGCGGCGGGAGAGGGCGCCCATCCGCGCGAAGGCGGTGGCGCAGAGCGGGGTGACCATGGCGTCGGCGCCACCGGCCACCGCGATGTCGCAGGCGCCGGCGGACAGCAGCAGCGCCGCCAGGGCCACCGCCGAGGCGCCCGAGGCGCAGGCCGTCGCGGTGTGCAGGACCGGCCCCCGGGCGCCGAGGGCGAGGGCGAGCTGGCCGGCGGCCATGTTGGGGAGGAAGGCGGGCAGGGTGAGGGGGGAGACGGCCCGGGGGCCGGCGTCGGTGAGTTTGCGGTGCTGGTCCTCGTAGGTGCCCACGCCGCCGGCCGCGGAACCCAGGACCACTGCGACGCGGGGCGCGTTCCAGGCGGCCGGGTCCAGTCCGGCGTCGGTGACCGCCTCGTGGGCGGCGGCCAGTGCCAACTGGGTGCAGCGGTCGTGCTGCCAGGGCCGGGTGCCCGGGACCTGGGTGCGCGGGTCGAAGCCGGGGACGCGGCAGGAGAACGCGACCGGCAGGCCGGCCAGTTCCGGGTCGGGCGCCGCGGTGCCCCGGCCGGCGCAGACCCCCTCCCAGGTGGCCGCGGTGCCGGAACCGGCCGGGGTGACCAGGCCGATTCCGGTGACCGCGAGACCCGCGTCAGTGCCTGGGGCGCTCACCGCGGGGCTCCTCCCCGGCCGGCGCCGGACAGCTGCGTCGTCACCGCCCGCGCCACCTGTTCCAGGGTCAGTTCGGCCGCGGCTTCGTCCTCCTCCAGCGGCACGCCCCAGTGTTCCTGGAGGGTGACGTAGAGCTCGACGACGGCGAGGGAGTCCAGTTCCAGGGCGGTGAGGGTGCTGTCGGGGCGGAGCTCTTCGGCGTCGACCTCGAACTTCTCGGTGAGAACGGTCACGAGGTGGTCGTAGACAGCGTCCATGAGGGGGTCCTCCGGTGAGTGTGGCGGGGTTTGGCCGAGCTGGTCGTGCGGGGCTCCGGCGGGCGGGCGCGGGGGCCGGCCGAGGGCCAGGTCAGGGCGGCGGAGGCCCAGGTGAGGCCGCCGCCGAAGGCGGTGAGGAGGGTGGGGGTGCCGGGGTGGACCCGGCGGCGGGCGGCGGTGTCGGCGAGGGCCAGCGGGATGGACGCGGCGGCGGTGTTGCCGACGTCGCGGAGGTTGCCGAAGCGGTACCGCGGGGGGATGCCGACCCGGTCGGCGACCGAGTCGAGGATCCGCTGGTTGGCCTGGTGGCCGATGAACGCCCCGACCGCGGCGGGCGGCCAGCCGGTCTTCGCCAGGACGGCGAGCGAGGACGCCGTCATCCGGCGCACCGCCTGCCCGTACACCTCCCGGCCGCGCATCCGGAAGTAGTGGTCCTCGCGGCACAACCGCCGCGCCGGATCGGGCAGTCGGGAGCCACCGGCGGAGATCGCGATCAGGTCGCTGCCGGAGCCGTCGGAGCCCCAGTCGGTGCCGGCGATCGCACCGGGCTCGGCGCGGTCGCCGGCGCGCAGCAGCACCGCGCCGGCACCGTCGCCGAAGATCACCGCGGTGTCCCGGTCCAGCGGGTCGATGATGCGCGAGTAGGTCTCGGCGCCGATCACCAGGGGCCGGGCGCAGACCCCGGTGCGGATCAGGGCCGTGGCGACGGTGAGGCCGTAGAGGAAACCGGAGCACACCGCCGCCAGGTCGAAGGCGGGCACGGTGCCCAGGCCGAGCCGCTGGGCGACCTCCGGCGCGGTGGCGGGGCAGCGCCGGTCGGGGGTGGTGGTGGCGACCAGCACCAGGTCCGCCCGGGCCGCCGCGGATTCCTGGGCGGCCCGGGCCGCGGCCACCGCGAGGTCGCCGGTGCTGATGTCGTCGTCGGCCGCCCGGCGGCGGGCGATGCCGGTGCGGGTGCGGATCCACTCGTCGGTGGTGTCCAGGACGCCGCGGCGCCGGACGTCCTCGTTGGTCAGCACCCGCGGTGGCAGGCAGCTGCCGATGCCGTCGATCACGGCGGTGGGGCTCACCCTTGTCATGGCGTATCCCTCGTCTCGCGGGCGGTCAGGCGGCGAACGGCGACGGCGGTTTGGGGACGCCCGCCAGTCCGCCGTCGGGTACGGAGACCCCGCCGTCGAGGACCAGTGCCTGGCCGGTCAGGTAGGACGCGGCGGGCGAGGCGAGGAACAGCGCGGCGCGGGCGATTTCCTCCGGTTCCGCCCAGCGGCCCAGCGGGACGTGCGCCGTCAGCCAGTCCGACAGCGGCTCCAGGGAGTGGGCGAAGGACGTCATGTCGGTACGGGTCCAGCCCGGGCACAGGGCGTTGACCCGGATGCCCTCGCGTGCCCAGCCCACCGCCAGGCTGCGGGCCAGCGCGATCTGCGCCGCCTTGGACGCGCCGTACGCCTCCATCCGCGGGGTGCCGGCGACTCCGGCCAGCGAGGACATCAGCACCACACTGGCCCGGGACGAGCCGGTCAGGTGGTGGTGGGCCCGCCGGCACAGTGCCGCGGTGGCGTTGAGGTTGACCGACAGGACGTGGTCCCAGTCGGCCTGTGCGGAGTCCTGGAGGGGCACCAGGGTGGGCGTGCCGTCGTCCTGGGCGGGCAGGACGCCCGCGTTGTGGACGATGATGTCGAGTCCGCCCAGCGCGGCCGCCGCGTCGTCCACCACCGCCTCCGCGGCGCCCGGTTCGGCCAGGTCGCCGGGGACCGGTACCGCGGTGCGGCCCTCGGCTTCCACCAGCGCGGCGGTCTCCTTGAGCGCTTCCGAACTCCGCGCGGACAGCGCCAGATCGGCGCCGGCGAGGGCGAACGCTTCGGCGGTGGCCTTGCCGATGCCGCGTGAGGCGCCGGTGACCAGCGCGCGGGCGCCGTCCAGTCGGAACGGGTCGTGGATCGTTGTGGTCATGAGGAACTCCTCTGCAAGGTGGGAACGGAGGTGGGGGAGGAGGCCGAGGCGCGCGGTGCGCGGGTGGGGGCGATGCGGATGGTGGGGGCTCCGGTCCAGGTCAGCAGGGCGCTGCCCCAGGTCACGCCGGCGCCGAAGACGGCCAGCATGATCCGGCCGCCGCGCGGCAGCAGCCCGCGGGCGGCGGCGCCGGCCAGGGCGTACGGGGCGCTGGCGGCGCCGATGTTGCCGACCTCGTCGCCGACGATGACCAGGCGCTCGCGCGGGATGCCGATCGACTCGCCGAGGCTGCGCAGCAGGACCGGGTTGGGCTGGTGGGTGATGAACGCGTCGATGTCGTCGATGCGCAGACCGTTGCCGGCCAGGCACTCGTGGACGAGCCGGGGGAGGATCTCGACGATGAAGTCCCGTACCGCCCGGCCGTCCATATGGATGTGGTGCCGGTGCTCGCCGAGCGTGGCGGGACTGGCCGGCAGACGGCTGCCGCCGCCCGGGATCAGGACGTGGTGGGCGCCGGTGCCGTCGGAGCCGAGGCGGAAGTCGGCGAAGCCGGCGCCGTCCGGTACGGGGCCCAGCACCGCGGCGGCCGCACCGTCGGCGAAGAGCACCGCGGTGCCCCGGTCGGTGGGGTCGAGGAACTTGGAGTACGCCTCGACGCCGACCACCGCCGCGTAGCGCGCGCCGCCGTTCCCGCGCAGCCAGTCGTGCGCCACCCGGGCGGCGAACAGCCAGCCGGCGCAGGCCGCGCTGACGTCGAGGGCGACCGCGTGCCTGGCACCGGTCAGTGCCTGGATGCGGCAGGCGGTGGAGGGGCCCAGTTCGTCGGGGGTGGAGGTGGCGGCGATCAGCACGTCGAGCTGGTCGATGTCGATGCCCGCGGCGGCCACCGCGGCCCGGACGGCGGCCGCCGCCAGATCGGAGGCGGCCTCGTCGGCGTCGGCCACATGCCGGGTGTGCACGCCGGTGCGCTGCGCGATCCACTCCGGCGTGACGCCGGCCGTGGCCGCGACGTCGTCGTTGCTGCGGGTGTCGCGCGGAAGGTAGGTGCCCATGCCCAGGATGCCGATGGGCGGCGCGGGGGAGGAGTGCGGACTCATGACGGCCTTTCCGGTCACCGGTCGAGGAAGTCGTACAGCGCGGCGGCGTAGTCGTCGGCGCCCAGGGGGGCCGGGGCGGCGCCGGGCGGTGCGCCCATCGCCTCCCACAGCAGCGGGAGGTGGGGCAGCAGGCGGTCGCACAGGCCGTCGATCACCGTGGGGAGGGTGCGGACGGTGGCGGGGGCGAGGGTGCCCGCGGCCAGCAGCCCGCCGGCCAGGCGGCGTGCCTCCACGGCTCCGTAGAGCGCCGCCAACGGCCGTAGCACGGCCCGGAGTTCGGGGTCGTGGACGGCCTCGACGGCGGCGGTCACGGCGTTCGCGACCAGGCGCGCGCCATATACCTCGCCGAGTCCGTGTGCGGCGTCCAGCAGCGGGTTCCACAGTTCCAGTCCGGTCCGTCCGGCGCCGGTGCGGCGCTGGAGCACGCGGTGGAGTTCGTCGCGCAGCCAGTTCTCGTGGGCGCGGGCGACTGCCGGCCACCAAGCGGGCTGATCTGCGGGAACGTCGGCGGGCGGCAGGGCGCCGAGCGGCCCGGTGCCCTTCTCCCGGGCGAGGGAGCGGCCGGCGTCCAGCAGGATCAGCTGGCTGTCGCCGCCCGCGGTGTCGAAGGCGTGCGCGAAGCCGTGGTAGCCGTCGAGGAGGTTGGGGTGCAGGAATCCGGCGAGCCCGCAGC
This sequence comes from Streptomyces sp. S186, assembly GCF_051603415.1. Classification (NCBI taxonomy): domain Bacteria; kingdom Bacillati; phylum Actinomycetota; class Actinomycetes; order Kitasatosporales; family Streptomycetaceae; genus Streptomyces; species Streptomyces sp. S186. The sequence goes on from NZ_CP193932.1 coordinate 7,628,836, forward strand.
GGTGCTGGCAAGCGGCGGCCACCCGTGCGGCGCCGCGGACCGTGACGGCCTTGAGCACGGCCAGCGGCCGGTCGACCGCGGTCCACGGCGCGAAGGTCATCCCGTCCGTGCGGTGCGCCGGTGTGCGGCGGGCGGTGCGCGACCGGGCCCAGATCTCCCGTGCGGTCCGTCCGGCGCAGGTCAGGGCGAACGCCTCGGCCAGCGCCCCGAGCAGCGCGTGCTGCTGATTGCGCAGGTCCAGCACGCGCGCGCCGGGGGCCAGTCGGCCGTGGGCCCGGCGGTGCGCGGAGAAGCGCAGCGCCGAGACGGAGCACTGCCGGGCCATGGTCGCCACCGCCGAGGGCAGCGTGGCCCACAGGATCTGGCCCACGGACAGGGTCCGTTGCAGCCGGGCGTCCGGGCCGCCCAGCGGATCGTGGAAGGCCCCGTCGGCGTCGATGCGTGCCCCGTCGCGCAGCCACTGGGCGTACGGCACCCGGGCGCCGTCGAACCGCACCAGCGCGTAGTCCAGCGGCAGGGACGGCGCTTCCAGGCCGCGGGAGACCGTCACACCCGGCAGCGGACCGTGGGCGGTGGTGAGCTCCACCACGAACGAGAACACCCCGCGATCGGCCCCGTCGACGACGGTGCGGGCACACACCACGGCGGTGTGCGGCACTCCCGAACCCCCGACACCGGAGAACTTGGCCGCCCCGGCCACCGGCGTGACGAGCACGAACTCCCGTGTCTCCGGGTCGAATCGGGCGAGCGTACGGGTCGCGAGGTGACTGCCGGCGTCCCCGATCTCGGTGACCAGGAAGGCGCCCTTGCTGCGGCCGGTGGTCAGTTCCCGCCAGGGCCGGCCGACGCTCGCCGGGTCGTCGGTCAGGGTCACGAGCGAACCCAGGCAGAGCAGGTAGTGGTTGATGACGGTCATGTACAGCGGCGGGTCCGTCAGCGCCACGCACTCGCCGAGCGCGGTGAGTTGTTCGGGGTCACGGAACAGCCGGCGTACCGGTGGCAGGTTGTCCGCGATCAGCCGCAGCCGCCGGTGGGTGCGGTGGGCGCGGTCCTCGCGGGGGTCGGCCGGCTGCGCGCGGTCGGCGGCCAGGGCGGTCAGCAGGCGGCTGCGCAGGGTGCTGGTGCGGGATCCGCTGACGATCTCGGCCAGTTCACCGAGTGGTTGCGTGCGGGTGGTCATTGTGGTGGCTCCAGAGGGCGGCGAGGTCGGTGTCCGGCTGGCCGGTGGCCGGGGTGCCGGGCCGCGACCAGGGGAAGGCGGGGTCGGCGAGCGGCGCGTGGGCGCCGGCCACTTCGGGCGGCAGGGTCTGCCGGATGCTGTGGGTCAGTGCCTGGCCGGTGCCTGCTTCCAGGATCAGCGCGCGGCCGCCGGCGCTGATCCGACGGAGCACCGGGGGCAGGCGGAAGGGGTGGATCAGGCAGTTGGCCAGTCCGCGGTGGACGTCGTCCCGGGGGCCGTAGGGGCCGCCGTGGACGGCGGAGTGGACGGGCACCCGGGCCGGGCGCGGGGCGAGGTGGCCGATCCCGGCGGCGAAGGCGTCCGCGGGACCGGTGAGGGCCGGGTGGTGGGAGGAGAACGGCAACCGCAGGCGGGCGGCCGTGACGCCCTGGCGTGCGGCCAGTTCCTCCAGGATCCGCAGCTCCGGCAGCGGGCCGCTGACGAGGCACTCGTCGGGGGCGTTGACGCAGGCCAGGGCGAGGGCGGGGGAGCCGGTGCGGCGCAGCAGGGCCTCGGTGTCCGCCTCGCCGACGCCGACCAGCGTCATTCCACCTTCGCAGCAAGCGAGTTGACGGGCCAACAGGCAGGCGATGCGGGCACCCTCGGCGACCTCGAACACACCGGCCGCGGTGAGGGCGGCGATCTCCCCGAAACTCACCCCGAGCACCGCGTCGGGCGCCAGTCCGGCCGAGCAGAGCGCACGGTGCACCGCGACCGAGGAGCAGAACAAGGCGAGTTGTGGAGTGCCCACACTGCCGTCGGCGAGCTCACGGCCGCTGGGCGGCGTATCGCTCAGCAATGCCTTGGTCAAAGGCGCGATGCCGAATTCCTCGCCCACTTCCTCGGCTTCTTCGAATACCTCGCGGACGGCTTTTCGTACTCTTGGGTGCGAGCGTACTGCCCGGACCAGCGGGCTTACCGCGAAGTCGCCCTGCCCGGGGAAGACATGGAGGATCCGGGGCGGTGCCGAGTCGTTTTTTCCGTGCGGGGTCGCGGGGGCGTCACGCATTTCCACATCCCATTTCCGGTGGTTTCCGGTCGGTGTGGTGTCATTCAACCTCCGTCACCGGGCTCATGGTCCGGGATTCCGCTCCGAGGCTGTTGAAAGAGGTGAATGCGCAGGCGACGCGGTGTCTCAGGAGTGTGGGGACGGAGACGCCACGGCGAACGCCCGGTGCAACACGGCGGTCGCCACCGGGAGATTCCGGAACGGGGTCAGCAGTTGCCGCAGCCGGCCCGCGGCGAGATCCGCCGCCCCGGACCGCAGATGAACATAGTGATCGAGGAAGGAATTCCAGGAGACACAGGCTTCTTCCACATGACCGAGGCCCATGAGGATTTCCGCGTACTGCGCGTAACTCAGCGCCATGCCCCGGTGGTCCCGATCCGAGCGGTGCGCAAGGGAGTTGGCCAGGGCGACACGCGCCGCCGGGAGGTCGCCGGTATATCTGAGAACCTCGGCACTCTGGAATTCCAGGGAACCCGGTGAATACGCGGTGAAGGGCTCCGCCCCACCGCCCCGCCCGCCCTTCGCGAGCGCGCGCTCGGCCCGGCCGAGGGACTCCCGCGCCGCACGGTGCCGCCCACACGCCGCCTGGGCCACGGCGAGTTGGGACAGCAGGAACGCCCGGGCCGGCGCGTCCGGCACACGGACGGCGGCGGCCGCCTCGGCGGCGTCCAGGGCGATCCGCCGGTGGCCCAGACCGAGCCCCTGGGCGCTCAGCCCGCGCAGGACGACGGCACGCGCCGTGGCGTCCCCGGACTCGTCGGCGAGCCGCAGGGCGGTGGAGAAATGGCGCTGGGCGAGACCGTGGACGGAGGCGTCCTGGTACATCCGGGCCAGCAGGAACGAGAGCCGGGACGCCTCCACCAGCAGCCCGCGGCGCGGCTGCCGGCCCTCCTGCTCGCGCAGCAGCGGAGCGATGTCGTCCGCGAGGTACGCGGCCAGCGCCGAGCGCGCCCGGCGCCCGCCGTGCGCGTCGAAGGAGGCCGAGTAGAACCGCACCGCGAGCCGGACGACACCGAGGTCGTCCTCGGTGTCGGGCTCACCGCGCGGCACCGGAGGCGCCGGTTCCCGGTTGGCGGTACCGGCCGCCGCCTTCGCCAACTCCGCCTCCCGGTACGGCAGCATCCGGGCGGAAGCCCGGCGCGCCGGGTCGTTCTCCATGCTGCACAGCTCGGTGAGCGCGGTGCCGACCGGCGTGCCGGAGGCCGGGAGCCGCCCGCCCGTCGAGGCGGACGGCTCGCCGGCGAGGCCCGCGGCGGCGGGCGAGACCGCGCGGCCCAGGCGACGGGACAGGGCCTCCGCGATCAACTCCGGCACCGGCGGAGCGGGACGCGTCCCACTCAGCCAGTGCGCCACGGCAGTGCGGTCGTAATTCAGGTCGAGGTCTATTTCCGCGGCGAGGGCGTTGACCGTGCGCGCCAGCGCCGCCTGCGTCCAACGGGCCTCCGCCAGCAGGGCCCGCAGATTCGCGTTACGGCGGCGTGACGGCGGCGGCACCTATGGCTCCCGGCAGGGGAGTTCGGGATCCACGCCGGCCGCCGCGGCCGCATCATTCCGCGTCAATTCCACGGTCCCACCGCGGACGAACGGACGAGGGAAGCCGGAGAAACGGAAGAGACGAAAGGAGTTCATGAGAAGTAAGGTCCGTACCTGATCCTGCTCTTGTGCCTGATCGCATGCATACCCATCAACGGCCGGGCTCTCGCGCGTCCGCGGAATTCGTCCGGGGCAGCCTTACGGTGGCCGGATTCGCGCCTTGCGAACCACTGCGCCGTAGCCAACAGCCGTTCATCAACGGAACCATGAATCGAGCCGGGGCGGAACGCCCGATCGTGGCGGGAAGCGTGAACGTGTTGAAAGTCCTGCGTGCGACGGGGGCAGCGCCGAGCCGGAAAGCCTGACGAGTGAGCGAGGCAGCCACACCATGACGCCCCCGCGCCGCCCCAACCGCATGCTGGCGGCACTGTTGGCCGAAGCCGACTGGACCGCCACCGACCTCTCCCGCGCCGTCAACGCACTCGGCGCGGCCCAGGGCCTCCGCCTGCGTTACGACCGCACCTCGGTCGCCCGCTGGCTCAACGGGGCCCGCCCCCGCCCCCCGGTGGGCCAGCTGATCGGCCAGGCGCTGAGCCCACGCCTCGGCCGCCGGCTCACACCCCAGGACACCGGGCTCCCCGACCCCGACCCCATCGTCGGCGTGCTGACCTCCGCCCTGCGCGGCGGCGCCCCCGTCCACCGGCTGACCGCCCTGTGCCGCGCGGAGACCGACCCCGCCCGCCGGGCCGACCTCGCCCGCACCGTGCTCTCCGCCCCGCCACCGGTCTTCAGCGACTGGGGGAGCCGCCTGCCGGCCCTGCCCCCGGCCGACCCGCGCGCCCCCCAGGCATCCGCCGACGCCCCCGCCCGACTGGAGGCCATGGCGGCCCGCAGCTCCCTGCTGGGGGAGCGGTACGGCGGCGCCCACGGCCGGTCCGCGCTGGCCGGATACCTCGCCGTGGAGGTGGCGCCGCTGCTCACCGCCCCGGCCGCCCCGGGCCCGCGGCGCGCCCTCCTCACCGGCGCCGCCCAACTGACCCTGCTGCTGGCCGGCCGCACCTGCGAAACCGGCCACCCGGCCCTCGCCCAGCACTACTACGACATCGCCCTCGAACTCGCCCACGCGGCCGGCGACCGCGGCTCGTACGCGATCGTGCTGCGCTGCCTGAGCGTGCAGGCCCATCAACTCGGCGACCACCACCAGGCACTCGCCCTCGCCGAGGCCGCCGTCGACACCGCGGGATCGGCGGTGCCCGACGCCGTCCGCGCCTATCTCCACGCCGGGCGCGCCGTCGTCCGGGCCGGCGCCGGCCAGAGCCGCGCCGCGACCACGGACCTACTGACCGCGGAACAGCACCTGGCCCGTGCCACCGGCCCCGAAGGGCCCTTCACCAGCTATCCGGAGACCGCCCTGCGCTACCAGCGCGCCGAGGTGCTCTCACGCCTCGGCGACCACAAGGCGGCCCTGTCCGAACTGGAGCACTCCCTCGCCTGCCGGCCGGCCGACCACCACAAGGCCCGCACCCTGCTGCACGTCCAGCTCGCGCACACCCTGCTCGCCCTGGACGAGGTCGACGCGGCCGTGGAGCACTCCTTCCACGCCCTGCGCCACCACCGGCAGCTCGCCGCCGGCTCCGTGCACGGCACACTGCCCCGCCTGGCTCACCGACTCGCGCCCCATCAGCGCAACCCCCGCGTCAAAGCCTTCCGGGAACGTCTGCGCGTGACGGCCCGGTAAGGCCCGCCCGGGCCCCCTCCTCACTGCCAGGCATCCGCCGCCGTACGTCCACCGACCGGCGCTCTTCCCCCTCGCCCTTCACAGGCACCGCGGACACTCCGCGCAGCAACACCATCGCCATGTCCACAGGATCGGTCACACAGCTATAAGGGGGAGGGGCGGCGCCGTTTCGACTCCCGGCACGCCCATCCGCCCGGACTCTTCACCCAGAAGCACGCACTCCGCCTGCCCCACCGGGCCACGCCAGGCACACCCTCTCCCGGGCCTCTGGAACTCCGCCCCGGCGGAGGGAAATTGTTCCCTCCGCCGGGACCGTCGCCCGCGGCACGGTGTAGAGCGGAGCCATCGGACTCGTCAGGCCCGTCGGACTCGTCGGACCCATCGGACCTATCGGGGCCCGTCAGCGCTCCGTGGTGTGGAGCGCCGCGAACAGACCGCGGTGCTCCACACCGTCGGCCGACTGCCAGACGCCGGTCAGGGAGCCCAGGCACTCCGGGCCGGCACTGTCCGTGGAACCAACGCGCCCCTCCTGCGGCAGCGCTTCCAGAACGCGCTCCATACGCAGGCCGAACGTGGCCCGCCCGCGGTTCGAAAGAGCGCCGACCGCGACGGCTTCCCCGGCTGCCTTCCCCTCACCTCGCGCTTCCCCACCCGCCTTCCCTGCCGTTCCTGCTTCCCCATCGGCTTCCGTGGTGGTTTCCAGCACGAGCTCGGTGCCGTGCGCCGTGTCGACCACGGTCGCCGTCCCCACCACCCTCGACGAGCCCACAGCGGCGGCCTGGGCGGTCTCGGCGAGGCGGCCGTGGACGGAGCCGTCACGCACATCGCTGACGTCCTGTGCCTGCGGCACGGCGCGACCCTGGAAGACGGCGATCAACTCGCCCACGAGTACGGGGTCATGGGCACCGTCGTATATCCAGCGACGGCCCAGCAGGCCGTGCTCCAGCGTCCCGATCAGGCCCTGTTCGGCACCGTCGAGCGGCTCGCCGCGGTAGGTCAGCGGGACGAAGTAGGTGACCGGAAGGTCACCGGACCGGTCGGTGACCACCAGGCACTCGATCCCCACCTCGCCCTGCGGATCGTCGAGCCGGAAGCCGCCCGCCTTGGTCAACTGCGGTGCCTGGCCGGCGCCCCGGTACCAGGGCCGGCCCGGGAGCCAGGTGGTGAGAAGCTGCAGTTTGGTGGGCTTCAGAGTGGTGTGGTGAATGACAGCCATGCCCTTTCATACCACCCCTGACCACGGCATTCCCGTCCCACCCCGGCCCGTCATCCGCATCCGCCCTGCATCCCTTTCAGGCAGCACCGCACGAAGTCCCGCACGACCGGGTTGGTGTCGTCGGCCGGGGCCCAGGCGACGGCCACCTGACTGGGGCTGACGCCGGTGACCGGGCGATAGGTGACGCCGGGGCGGGCGTAGAAGCGGGACGCGGATTCGGGGGCCAGCGCGATGCCGTAGCCGTTGGCGATCGCGCTGAGCCAGTCGTCCGGCTGGTCGGTGACGGCGCCGATGCGGACCGGGTGCCCCTCGCGCTCGTCGGCGGCCAGCCAGTAGTCCCGCCACCGGCCCGTCTCCGGCGGAGCGGCCACGAACGGCTCGTCGTACAGCTCCCGGAACGGGATCACCTCGCGTGCGGCCAAGGGGTGCCCGTCGGCGAGCGCCACCCAGCGCGGTTCGGTGAACAGGGGCACGACGCGCACTGCGTCCTGGCCGGGGAACGGCAGCCGCACCAAGGCGACGTCCACCTCGGCATCGGCCAGTCCGGCGGACGGGTTGGACCACGCGGCTTGCCGCATCTCGGCCCGCCAGCCAGGTCGGCGCCGGGCGAACTCCGCGACGATGCCCGGGGTCGCCTCGTTGGCGCCGCTGGCCACGAAGCCGACCCGCAGCACCCGCTCCGCCCGGCTCGCCGCGGCCTTCGTCTCCCGCAGCATCCGGTCCCAGTCGGCCAGCAGCCCAGGCACCCGCTCGGCCAGGGCGCGTCCCGCTTCCGTCAGCGCCATCCCGGTCCGGGAGCGGGTGAACAGCACCACTCCGAGCTGTGCCTCCAACTGCTTGATCTGCTTCGTCAGCGCCGGCTGGGAGACGAACAGGCGTTGCGCGGCGTGGGTCAGGCGCCCTTCCTCCGCCACGGCGGCGAAGTAGCGCAGCAGCCGGGTGTCGACATCCATGCCGCCAGGTTATAGCCGCAGGTATTGGACGCCGGACGTCGGCACGACGAGCCTGGTCACAGACAGGGGCCTGCTCGCAGACAGATGACAGGCAGACAGACAGAACGCATGGATGGATGGAAGGGAGGTGTCGGACATGGATCTGGCCTACGTGCTCGTCACCGGCATCGCGATCGTGGCGAACGGGGGGATGGCGGTCGCGGACCTGGCGAGGGCCCGGTTCGTCCTCGCCAACTCCGCCGCGGTGGGGGTGCCGCGGTCCTGGCTTCCGTGGCTCGGCGGGCTCAAGGGTGCAGGAGCGGCAGGGCTCTTGGCCGGGATCCTGGGGGCTCATGTCCTCGGTGTCGCCGCCGCCGTGGGCCTGGTGTTGTTCTTCGTCGGCGCCGTCGTCGCCCATGTGCGGGTGCGCGCCTATGCGACGTTGGCGGGGCCCGCCGGCTACCTGGGTCTGGCCGTCGCCTCGCTCGTCCTGGCCCTTCTGCGCTAGGAGTTGCCGTCGGCTGCACCAGAAGGTGTCGGCGGTTGCCGGTGCGCCCGGCGGCGGTGGACGTGCCTGCCGCGACGGTCACCATCGCCCGGTGCGCGCGTAACCTGACCTCTTCCAGAACGGCGCTCATCAACTCCCCTTTGGTGCCGAAGTGATAGGAGATCACCGCACGGCTCCGCGCTATTTCTCCAGCAGCGACAGCAGCAGGGTGACCACGGCGACGCCGATGCCGAGGGCCGCGCCGAGTACCGGGTCGGAGTAGGCGAGATAGACGGCGAGGCCGCCGAGTACGAGCACGAGGGCGAGGCGAGTGTCCATGCCGTCAGGTCCCGTCGGGGCCGCCGGAATTTTCATCCGGCGGCCGTGAAAAGAATCCGCGCGCCGGCACGTCCTCCTATCGAGCCCGGGGCCGCGGCGCGGTACCCGGTCAGTGGAGAGGACGACACATGAGGCAGCTCTCAGGGGGCGGCGACGACTCCGGGGAGGCGCACCGCAGGCTGTCGAAGGAGCGCGAGGACGCGCTGATGGAGGAGGCGCTGCGGACCGTCGTACCGCGGCTGATCTCCTCGGTCACCCGGGTCACGCGCGACTACCACCTGGCCCAGGACATCACCCAGGAGACCTGCATCGCGATCCTCCAGGAGTTCCGTCGCGGTACCAGGTTCGAGAAGCCGGTCATCGTCTTCGCCACCGTGGTCGCCCGGAACAAGCTCCGGGACCACTGGCGCAAGGCATCCTCGGGAGAGCGGCTCTACGATGAACCCCCCGAACACGCCCGGCAGTTCGGCACCGGACCGACCGTCGCGCTCGAATACCTGGAGCTCCTGGAGTCGGTGAAGACGGCGATCGCCGACGAACGCCAGGCAGCGGTCTGGGAACTCACCCATGTGTGGGGCCTGAAGGGCATCGAGATCGCCGAGCTGTTGGAGATCTCGTCCGCGACGGTCAGCCGTGAACTCGCCGCGGCCGAGGCGAAGGCCAGGGCCGGACTCCGTGGGGGCGACGATGAGCCGGCCCTCGCGTAGGGCATGTCCTGGGCGCGCGGCGGCCGCGTGCGGCGGCCGCGCGCCCGACGTCCGCAGTGCCGGAACGGGCTGCGCCCCGGAGCCACGGCGTGGCTGCCAGCCGGACCCGTGGCTCCGGGGTGGGACCGATCCCACGCCAAGAGTTCTTGACGGAAGGGTGACCATGACGAACAGCAATTCCTCTCCGCACGAGAGGATGCTGGCCTACCTCCGAGAGGGGGACCAGCTCCTGCCCCCGGTCACGCGGAGAGCATGTGACTGGGAGGCTCTGTACGACACGGTGGCGGCGGCCGCCGCGCTGCCGGCCGCCGCTCCGGCTCCCCTTGAGCCCCCCGACCTGTCGCCGGATGCCTGGTACCGCGACGGACTCGACGGGGCGGCGCTGGGGCCGTCGGTGGTGAAGTGGTGAGCGGCGCACCGCACCGGTCGGGTGCGTCGGCACACTCCCTGTGACGCAGCGGACGCCCGGATGAATCCGACGAGGCGACGGGTGGCGCGGCCCCTACGGGGGTGGGGTCGCGCCACCCGCCTCGCCCGCCGCCGCACACACGCGAACGGTGTGCCGGATGTCCCGCAGGCCGGTCGGCCGGGCGGGTGACGCCCGCCCGGCCTGCGGATGCGATCACCGGGGCGCCTGCTTAGCGTCGGGGTGGCCGCGCGTCGCACGGGCGGGGACATGGCCCGGGCGTGCGGGCGCTGAGCTGTGCCGGCGCGCACGCGCGGGGACGGATACCACTGTGTGAGGAGACGCGTCATGCCCGCTCGTACGCTCAAGGACAAGGTCGTCGTGGTCGGCGGGGCCTCCAGGAACCTCGGCGGCCTGGTCAGCCGGCAGCTCGGCGAGCACGGCGCCAAGGTCGTGGTGCACTACAACAGCGACTCCTCCCGTGCCGACGCGGAGGAGACGGCCGCGGCGGTCAAGCAGGCGGGCGGCGACGCGGTGACCTACCAGGCGGACCTGACGCGGGTGGCCGGCGTCGAGGGGCTCTTCGACGCCGCGGTGGACGCGTTCGGGCGGGTCGACGCCAGTGTGAACACCGCGGGCATGGTGATCAAGAAGCCGATGACCGAGACCTCGGAGGACGAGTACGACCGGATGTTCGCGGTGAACTCCAAGGCCGCCTACTTCATGATGCGGGAGGCCGCCAAGCGCATCGAGCGCGACGGCTCGATCATCACCGTCGTCACCTCGCTGCTGGCCGCCTACACCGGCCTGTACTCGGTCTACGCCGGCAGCAAGGCACCGGTCGAGCACTTCACCCGCGCCCTGTCGAAGGAGCTGTTCGGCCGCAACATCAGCGTCAACAACATCGCCCCGGGCCCGATGGACACCTCGTTCTTCTATCCGGCCGAGACCGACGACTCCATCGCGTTCCACAAGTCCTCGTCCATGAACGGCGAACTGACCAAGATCGAGGACATCGCGCCCTATGTGCTCTTCCTGCTCACCGAGGGCTGGTGGCTCAACGGGCAGACCCTCTTCGTCAACGGTGGATACACCACGCGCTGAGGGGGACTGCCGCGGGGCGTCGTTCGCGGTTCCGTTCCACGACGCGGCGCGCATGCCTGGCCCTCTTCCGGCGTGAAGTACATGCCCACGGATCGCGGCGGCCACGTCGGGAGGTTTCGGCGCAGCGGCTTCGTGAGGGGGCATGAGGTTGCTTATACCTTGCGGACACCGGCAGTTACCCTCCGCGGAGCGAGACGTCGGCGCGGGGACGGCGCCGCCCCCGGACCGTACCGGAGGGCGCCGTCGCACCGGCCGCCGGAAGGGCGGCAGCCTGGCCTTTGGGCTGAGCCCTGTACAGAAGGCCGGTGCCGCCCGCCAGTTGGTTAGCCGGTCACTCGGCCGGTCCGTCGACGGAGTCCATGAAGCGCAGCATCCGGCGGTTGACCGCCTCAGGGTGGTCGATCTGCGGTCCGTGGCCGGTCGCGGAGACGATCTCGGCGCGCGCTCCCGGTATCAGGCGCGGCACCCGCTCCAACTGCCGCTTCGGGTGCACCAGAAGGCTGCGCCTGCCGAGGACCAGATAGAGCGGGGTGCGGATGGTCGCCAGCTCGTCGTCGGAGAGCGGCAGCGGCGACGGGCGACGGACGCGGAAGGCCCGCACACCCTTCCGGATCATCGTGCGCAGCTCCGTCACGATGATCACCGGCTGCTCCAACCAGGCCGCCAGGCGCGGACGCAGCGCCTTCGGGGCGGAGGTCGCGAAGAGGCTGAGGAAGATCCAGGCGAAGAAGCGCAGTCCCACCTTCTCCAGTCCGCCGGGATCGAGCAGCGTGACCGAGGCGAGCCGACCGGGCCTGCGGTGTGCCTGGTTCAGGGTGAGCCAGCCGCCGTAGGAGGAGCCGACCAGGTGCACGTGGTCGAGTCCGAGCGCGTCCAGCGTCTCGTCCAACCACTGTGCGGCGCGCTCGGGTTGGTGGATGGGGGCGCGCTGCACGCTGCGTCCGGGGTCCCCCGGGGTGTCCACCGCGTACACCGGTCGCTCGGCACTGAGGGCGGGGGTGTTCGGGTACCACATGGCGGAGCAGGAGCCCGAGCCGTGGACGAGGACGACGGGGGTGCGGTTCCGGGCAGCGGGGTCGGCCGGTTCGTAGCGGTAGACGTGGGTGGTGCCGAAGGACGTCTCTACGTCCTGTTCCTCGGCCGCGGGCGCGCCCAGGGCGTAGAGCGCGTCGCACGCGGCGAAGTACTCGTCGCGCAGGGCCTCGCTCACATAGCGGCCGACATCGGCGGGGGGACGGGCAGTGGTCACGGACACGGCCACCTCCGGGGAATCCGTTGTTCGCGGTCTTCGTGATACGAACGTACCACGATCTTGGTACGGTTGTATCAACAAAATCGCCTGGCACGATACGGACCACGGCCCCCTGCCGTGACGACCGACGTGACGACTGCCGATACGACTGACGAGGAAAGACGCGGCCGATGCCCAAGCGCGTGGACCACACGGAACGACGTACCGAGATCGCCGAGGCGCTGCTCCGCGTCGCGGGACGACGCGGCCTGCACGCCGTGGGGATGCGGGACGTGGCGGCGGAGGCCGGAGTGTCGGTGCGGCTGGTGCAGTACTACTTCGAGACCAAGGAGAAGCTGCTGCTGCACGGACTGCAGCACCTGGCCGAGCGGTTCGGGGAACGGGTCGCCACCCGCGTCGGGGCCACCGGGAACCGCCCCGGACCGCGGGCGGTGATCGAAGCCCTCCTGATGGCGTCGCTGCCGACCGACGAGGAGAGCCGCACCTTCCACCTCGTCTACACCTCGTACGCCGTGCTCTCCGTGACCGACGAGGCGCTCGCCGCACAGCCCTTCATCAAGAACCCCGAGGCCGCCGAGGACCGCCTGACCGCGCTCCTGGAACAGGCACAGGCAGCGGGCCTCACCCGGCCCGGGGTGGACGCGCGCGCCGAGGCCGTCACCCTGCTCGCCCTGTCCGCGGGGCTCGGCACCAGCGTCCTGGTGGGCCGGAGCAGCGCGCGGTCCGCCGCGGACGTCCTGGACCGGCACCTGGACCGCATCTTCCAGGAGGGCGGCGGCGGTTCACTGGCGCGCGCGATCCCGTGACCGAGGGCGGCGCGCCACGGCGCCTCACTGCTGCGGGTGCCGCCAGCGGGTGTCCAGGTCCGCCCACTCCTTCTCCCACTGGGCGTAGCGCCGGCGGTTCAGCAGCCGGACGCCGGCCTTCTCCGCGCCGTAGAGCAGCAGACCGGTGCCGGACGCGACCACCGTGCCCGCCACCACGCTCTCGGCCAGCGAGTCCGTCGGCGTGCTCGGGTCGCGCACCAGCTTGCCGTTCCGGTCCAGCCAGACGGTCGTGTGGTCCCCGACGTGGACACCGGGCGGCACGGTCGTCTCGCCCGTCCGCGCGGTGTGGTCCGCGGCCGTCCAGCGCACGATCGTGTGCACCCGGCTGCCCGTGCCGGTCCCGCTGTCGACCGTGATCCGGGCGGCCGGATCCTTCACCACCACCGCGGAGACGGGGCGCCACTCGGCGCTCTGCCGGTGGGCCGCCGCATCCACCGCGTTGCCGGCCAGCACCCCCGCGGTCGGGGCGGCCACGGCGATCAGCACGCCTGCGGTCAGCGCGATCCAGGACTGCGCCACATCCGTGCCCCGCCGCAGCGGGCCGTGCCGCCAGGGCGGCCGGAGCTTCCCAAGAGGCATCACGCACCCCCTTTGCCTGCTCTTCGAGCGTGCCACACCTGGCCGCGCGGCCCCACCGCACGACGGCCACCGCCCTGCGGAACAGGCCGGAAAAGCCGATCGTTGAAGTGGAGCGGAACGCGTCCCGGGAGCACGGAGCGGACGCGTCCCAGGAGTGCGGAGCCGTAGGGAGCCGTCGTGATCACCGCAGTGCGCCTGCCGGGGCGCCACGCCACGCGCTCGGCGAAGCCGGGCCCGCCGCGGGAGCCGCCCAAGCCACCGGCCGGCCCGCGGCCGCCCGCCTGGCGGCCATGGCTGCTGCCCATCATCCTCCTGGCGGTCTTCGTTCTCCTGCTCAGCCGGGCCCACAACCCCTCCGGCACCTCCCTGACCTACAGCACGTTCCTCGGCAAGGTGGAAGCCGGGCAGGTCAAGACCGTCGACATCGACGACAAGGGCGGCGTCAACGGCAAGCTCAAGGACGGCCGGAAGTTCACCACCCGGATCCCCACCGCACTGGGCACCACCGGGCTCGCCCAGGAACTGCGCGCGAAGGACGTCGGCATCACCGCCTCCAGCAGCAGCGACGGCGGCAGCTGGATCGGACCGCTGGCGGCCGTGCTGCTGCCGCTGGTCCTGCTCGGCGCGCTGTTCCTGTGGACCGGGCGGCAGGCCGCGCGCAGCCTCACCGGAGGGCTCAGCGGCATCGGCCGCTCCCGGGCCAGGATCATCGAGGCCGAGCGGCCCACCACCCGCTTCGACGACATCGCCGGATACGAGGGCGTCAAGCAGGAGATCAGCGAGATCGTGGACTTTCTGCGCCACCCCGAGCGGTACGCCGTGGTCGGCGCCACCGGGCCGCGCGGGGTGCTGATGGTCGGGCCGCCCGGCACCGGCAAGACGCTGATCGCCCGGGCCGTCGCCGGTGAGGCGGCGGTGCCGTTCCTGTCGGTGACCGGATCGGCGTTCGTCGAGATGTTCGTGGGCGTCGGCGCCTCCCGCGTCCGCGACCTCTTCGACGAGGCGCGCAAACGCGCACCGTCGATCATCTTCATCGACGAGATCGACGCCGTCGGCAGCCGCCGCGGCGGCGTCCGGCTCGGCGGCAACGACGAACGCGAGCAGACCCTCAACCAACTCCTCGCCGAGATGGACGGCTTCGACCAGAGCAGCGGCATCGTGGTGCTCGCCGCCACCAACCGCCCCGAGGCCCTCGACCCGGCCCTGCTGCGCCCCGGCCGCTTCGACCGGCATGTCACCGTCCCGCTGCCCAACCAGGCCGAACGCGCCGCCATCCTCGCCGTCCACTCCCGCGGCAAACGACTGGCACCCGACGTCGACTGGAACGTGGCCGCCCGGGCCACCCCCGGCTTCTCCGGCGCCGACCTCGCCAACCTCCTCAACGAGGCCGCCATCCACGCCGTCCGCGCGGGCAACACCGTCATCTCCGCCCAGGACCTCGACAACGCCCGCGACCGGGTCCTGCTCGGACGCCGGGAATCCTCCAACGCCCTGCTCCCCGAGGAACGCCATGCCGTCGCCGTCCACGAGTCGGGCCACGCCCTGGTGGCCGCGCTGTGCGAACACGCCGACCCGGTCGCCAAGGTGACCATCCTGCCGTCCGGCCCCGCCCTGGGCGCCACCGAACAACTCCCGGAAGCCGAACGGCATCTCTACACCGAGGGCTATCTCAGCGACCTGCTGGCCGTCCGGCTCGGCGGCCGGGCCGCCGAACTCGTGATCTTCGGCGAGGGCTCGACCGGTGCCGCCGACGACCTGGCCGGCGCCACCCAGATCGCCGGCCGCATGGTCCGCGACTTCGGCCTCTCGCCCTCCCTCGGCCCGGTCGGCTACGCCACCACCGGCGCCCTGCACCGGCCCGGCGACGACACCCCGGGCGAGACCTTCCACCGCCCCTACTCCGAGCAGACCCAGCGCCTCATCGACGAGGAGATCGCCCGCCTGGTCCGGGAGGCCGAACAACGCGCCACCGCCCTGCTCCGCGACCACCGGGCGGCCCTGGAACACCTCGCCGACCTGCTCACCACCCGCGAGACGATCGACGGTTCCGTCGTCCTCGACGTCCTCCGCCGGCAGCCGGGGCCGCCCCCGGACCACCCCCATGAGCCCGGGCCACCCCCGCCCTGACCCGGCGACCACCGGGACCCCGACCCGACGACCACCGGGCGCATCGGCCCGCCCTCACGCCGCCACGGCCCGCGGGAAGTCCGCATACCGCAGCAGCGCCCCGACCCCGTCCCGCAACCGCAGCCGCCGCCCGGAGACCAGCACCAGCTCCGCACCCGTCCCCACCAGGGCACGGGCCAGCGCGGCGTCCGCACGCTCCGGCCGGACGCCGCCCACGCCGTACGACCGCAGCTCGCCCTCCGTCAGCGCCAGGTGCGCCGGCTCCGGCCCCACCCACAGCGGCGGCGGTGCCGAACGGCGCCGGTCGGTGAGCAGGAGTGCGCCGACCTGGCCGCGCTGCAGCGCCGCCACGGTCTCCGCCAGCCCCTCGGCCGCCGCCCCGCGGCGCGCCCGCTGCGCCAGGAAGGCACCCACCAGGGCCTCGTCGTGCGCCGCCGGCCGCCCGCGGAACAGCCGCTCCACGGCGGCCTCCAGCAGGGCCCGCCCCGGCCGTGGCGCGCCGCCCGCGTCGACCGCCGTGACGCGGCCGCGCAGCCGCGCGGGAAGCCGGCGGGCCAGGATGCCGCGCGCCCAGGTGTCGCCGGCGAGCACCAGCACCTCGGCGCCCATCCGGTCCGCCCGGCCGGCCAGCCACCGGCCCAGCCGCTCCGCGGCGTGCGGCCACTCGGCGACCGGTACCCGCTCGTCGAGCCGTTCGCCGGGCGTGACCTTGGTGAGCGGCCACCGACCGGCCTCCGCCTCCACATGGACGGTGCCGCCCGCGTCCAGGGAGTGGCGCCCCGCGTAGTGGACGTACCCGGCCAGGTACGGGATCTCCGGGGCGTGCTGGGCGATGAGGGGCATGGTGTCGGGCAGTGCGCCGAAGTGCGCGGTGTCCCGGGCCGGCGGGTCCGGCAGCTCGCCCTGGAGCGCCAGCGCGCCGTGCGCGGTGAACAGCGCCTGGCCGTGCGTCCCGGGCACATCGGCGTCGTGTCCCAGTGAGGCCGCCACGGCGCTGATCGAGTCCTCGTCGGCGCCCTCGGCCACCAAGGTGTCGCGCAGTCGCCGCCACCGCAGTGCGAGGACGGCGTCCGGATCGGTCTGCGCGTCGTTCTGCGAGGTGTCCACGTAGACGGAGGCGAACGGGCCCGGCTGTCCGTAGAGCGGTTCCAGGAAGGTGAGTCGCATCGCCACCACCACGACGCCCCGACGGGCAACGCGCCCGCACCGCCCCGGAACCGCGCCGGGCCGGGCGGACCGCCGCCCCTCACGTCCAGCATGCGCCGCCGGCGGCCACACGAGCGAGAATCGAGCTGAGGGCACCCGTGCGCGTGCGGGCCCTCGCCAAGGACCCGCAGCCGCCCTCCCAGCTGGGAAGGAGAGGTCCGATGTTGTTCTGGTACGGCCACCACCACGGCCCGGGCTGGGGCTGGCTCGGGGCCACGGTCGGCATGGTCCTGTTCTGGGCACTGGTGATCGTGATCGGCGTCCTGATCTTCCGCGCCCTGACCCGTCCCGGCGCGTTCGGAGCGGCCGGGCCGGGCCGCCGAGCGCCCGGTTGGGGCCCGGAAGTTCCGCCCGGCGGGCCGCCCACCGCGGAACAGATCCTCGCCGAGCGGTACGCCCGCGGCGAGATCGAGGACGAGGAATACCAGCGACGGCTGGCCGTGCTGCGCTCCGGCAAGGGCGGACCGACGAGACCCCCGGACGCACCGGCGCCGTGAGCCGCGGCTGCGACTGCGGCTCCGCTAATGCAGCTCCGCCTTGAGCAGCACGATGACGAGGCCGAGCACCAGGTTCACCACGGCCGAGACCACCACCAGCCGGGTCGAGGCCCCGGCGCGGATCGCGGCCGCGCCGGCCCAGCCGATCTGCTCCGCCACGGCGACGGCGAGCGCGAACCACGCGGTGGCCGGCAGGCTCAACCCCAGCAGCGGACTGATCGCCACGGCCACGGCCGGCGCCACCGCGGCCTGCGCGATCGGCCACTCGTGCCCGGCCACCCGGCGCACCCGGTTCCACGTCAGATGCCGGTACGACGCCAGCGCGCCGACAAGCCGGGAGTAGACGTGCGCGACCCAGAAGACCAGGCCCGTGACCAGCAGCAGAAGCACCAGCCCGACCCGTGGGAACGGCCCGAAGGCGGCGGTGCCGGCCACGACGGACGCGGCCTGGAGGGAACCGTAGACCGCGCCTCCGTAGTCGGTGTGCGCCCCTCGCGGCTCTTCCGGCCGCCCGGGGACGCGCCGGCCGTCGTCGTCCGCACGATCGTCGGCGCCCGTACCATCCGCCATGCCCCACAGGATCGCCGCGGACCCCGCGCGCCCGCGCGATGTGCGGACCATGGGGGTGACAGGTCAGGCCGACCCGGCCGGGAGTGCCTCAGTGAGCGTCGTGGGCCGCGCCGCGCGGAACGGCGAAGGCGGTGAGCACCGCGCCGCCCGCCTCCAGCCGCGCCCACCCGTCGGGCACCGTCAGCACCGCCACCGCGGACGTGGCGAACTTGCCACGGACCCGCGCGAGCGAATCGGCGTCGCCCGACCCGGCCAGCGCCACCACCAGGTCCTGCACGGCCGGCTGGTGGCCGATCACCAGCGCGGTCCGGCAACGGTCCGGGAGCGCCCGCACCACCTGGAGGAGGGTGTCCGCGCTCGCCGCGTAGACCCGTGGCTCGAAGATCACGTCCGGGCCCGCCGGAGCTGCCTGTGACGTGGGGAGTTCCGCCGTCGTAAGGAGCTCCGCCGAGACCCGCTCCCACGTCTCGCGGGTCCGCCGGGACGTCGAGCAGACCACCAGGTCGGGCGTGCAGTGCCGCTGCCGCAACCACCGGCCGACCGCCGGCGCGTCACGGCGTCCCCGGCCCGCCAGCGGACGCTCGTGATCCGGTACGCCCTCCCGCCAGGCGGACTTAGCATGCCGCAGCACGATCAGACGGGTGCACCCGCCCTCGGAAGCGCTCGTCGAAGCACTCTCGGCAGCACTCACGGAAGCCTCCGCGCTACTTCTGGGCGTGCGACCCCAGGTAGAACAACAGGGCCATGAAGCCGAGGAGGAGATGGCTCCCGGCGATGTAGAGGAACACCCGCCAGGACGCCCCGCGTTCCTTGCGGGCCTCCGACATCCCACCACCGAAGCCGGGATCGGGCGCGGACGGCGCCGCGTCGCTGGGCTGTCCGGTGCTCTGGCCGTCGCTCATGGTGTGCTGTCCGTCCTCCTGGGTATCGCCGCATGTCCCGACGCGGCCGCGGGCTCTACGGGCCCGGCAGCCGCCCACAGGCTTGCGAAACCCTGCAAGTCTAGGCGACGCCCCATCGCCCCGCCCCCTCGCTCACGGTTTCCCTCAGCAGGCCCAGGCACGTCACCACGAAAATCGCTGTCGCCACGGCCCTGAGCCGGGAGAAGCTGCGAGGCGCCGGTGCTCGGTGCTCCGTGGCGGAGCGCGTACACGGACGGAAGCAACGGAATCAACGGAAGCAGAGGGACTGTGGTGACTGGGACGGTGGCGCTGACGGTGGGGCGCGAGGCGCACGTCACGCTGACGAAAGCGGGGCGGACCAAGGTGCGGTACCCCGCCACCGTGGTGAGCGACGACGGCGTGCGCGCCGTGGTGCGGGCACGCTGGGCCCGGCCCACCGCCCGGGACTTCGGATTCGTACGCTTCGAGCCGGGCGACGTCCTCACCGAGCACTACTGGCGTGACCGCTGGTACGCGGTCAAGGCGGTCCGGGCCGCCGACGGCGCGCTCAAGGGCTGGTACTGCGATGTGACGCGCCCGGCGCGGATCGGTCCGGACGGCATCGCGGTCGAGGACCTGGAGCTGGACCTGTGGCAGTCGGCGGACGGTGCGACCGTGCTCCGCCTGGACGAGGACGAGTTCGTGCGGAGCGGCATCGAGCGCCGCGATCCGGCCGCGGCGGCCCAGGCACGACGGGCCCTGGACACGCTCGAAGCACTCGCCCGCGCCGGGCGGTTGGGCACCCTCTGACCCCGCCCGGCCACCGACTTGCGGATCCACCGGGACTGTGCCCTGCCCCTTGCACCGATGCCTGGCACCGCTGGCAATGCCTGGCACCGCCACCGATGACTGGGCGAAGGCGCCTTCCGCTCCACTCCGTTGCGCCGTCTGCGGTCGTCGCCACCCCGCCGGTCAGGCCCCGAGCGACGTGCATCCGCGTGCATCCGCACAGGTCACGGGCGGTTGGACGGCGCCGGTCCCAGGCCGGAACATCCCGGGTCCGGGCCGCCGCGGCCGTCGTTGCGATTGCCTGGCCGGCGGGGTGGGACCACAGTGGGAGGGAGAGCGGAAGTCGTGGGGGCGGTCTCACGGAGGCGTACCGCAATGACTGAGGCACTCTCCCGCCGGGAGCTTTTCCTCCTGGCACAGATCGAACAGGACTTGCGTACGGACGACGCGGACCTCGACCGTCGTCTGACCACCATGCGGTGGGACGTCCCACCGCCGCAGCCACCACCGTCGGCCGGGCACGGCCTCGGTCCCGCCGTCCGGGCACTGGGCGCCCTGCTCCGGGGCGTACTGGGGTCGGCGGCCTCGACCGCCACGACGGCGATGATCGCGGCCTGCGCATCGGTCTGGGGACTGGCGCTGACCTGTCTGGCCCGCCTGGTCGCCTGTCGGGCGCGGCTACGGAGCCCCGACGGCCGGGAACCGGCCGACGCCGACCGATGACCGCAGGCCGGCCATCTGCCCTGGATGCAGTCATACGCGCGGCTCTACGGGCTGCGAGCGGTGTGCTGGGGGCGGTCGTGGCGGAGCCCGTGGTGTGGGGCGACAGCCCGCACAGCGTGGTGCTGCGCTGCTCGGTGGAGGCCGGAGCGGGCAGAGCGATCATCAAGGCGTTCAGCGACGATCCGGAGGGACGCAGGTCCTTCACCTCGGAGGCGGCGGGACTGTCGCTGGGCCTTGCCGGGCCGCCGTCTCCCCGGAGTTGGGTGATGAGGTGGTGTGGGAGGCGGGGATGCGTCGGGCGACCGCGGTGTGGACGGTGGACGCGACGGCGTACTGGCTGCCACGGGTGGTGGCCGAGGACGGACCGTTGCACCCGCGGCAGCCGTCGTGTCCCCGCGCCACCGCCGGCGCCCCGCGGCCCGCGCTCAACGATGAGGCGTGGGCAGGATCTCGAAGCCGCTGAGCCGCTCCGGCTCCTCGTCCCGTACCTCGACCGTCGTCACGTCCGCGGCCGGCGGCCCCTCGTGCGCCCAGTCGACCATCCGCCGGACACCGTCCTCGGTCCCTTCGAAGACCGCTTCGACCTCCCCGTCGGGCAGGTTGCGCACCCACCCCGAGACGCCGTACCCCAGCGCGTTGTGCCGGCAGGCGTCCCTGAAGAAGACGCCCTGCACCTGTCCCGTCACGATGACGTGCTTCCGCACCATGCCCAGGACTCTAGATCAAGCGGTCGGACCGGTGCGCGACCACCGCTCCGGCGCGCCCCGGCGGGTTTCACCGCCGGTTCCCGGCCGCCGTGGTGAAGTCCACGTGCACCAGGGCCTGTTGGGTTTGTTTCGTACGCGCGTCAAGCCGGGGCGTTCGCGATTTTGTGGGGGCACATGGGGGCGCATGGGAGCGCAACTGGGGCGTGATAGGGGCGCATTGGGGGCGTATATCAGGGGACGTGGTGGCATCGGCCCGGAGTTTACCGCGAGTAACTCGGCGTGTGTGCCGGAGGGAAGGTCTGGGATCCGGCCAATTCGCCGACCGGTGAAAGCGAGCCATTCCGCGACGGGGGCGTTGGCCGGTCGGGTACGGGGAACGCGGGGGCGGGTGGGCGAGAGTCGGCCGGTGGGCCCGTCTGGCCTGCCGCTCCGGGCGGACGGTGCGATGGCCAACGCCCGGCAGGACGGCGAACGGTGACGCGGGCGCAGGCCCGGGCTTCGGTGCGGGGCGCTCGCTTTGCAGGTGGAATGCTGCCTGCGCCGCCTTGACGTCGTGCGGGGGTGAGCCGCATCGTCTTCGTCCGGCAGGAGAGAGAGGGGGCGCTCCTGGAGTGCCCGGCCGCCCTACGGGAAACGTTTGTGCGATTCTCGGCACCTCGCTCGAACGGAAAGTCGAATAACACGTGTCTCTTGGGTACCGGGAGTCCCAGGTGACCTACTGGCAAGTCAAGGCAAATGAACCGGAAAATCGCACATCGTCAGAACATGGGGGGTTGATATTGCGTGACGGCGAGTGAAGACTGTCGGTCATGTTCGACTGGCGAGAATGTGCCAGGGGCACAGATCGCTGACAACTCCAAGTAAGCCTGCCGGTAATGGTGATGGTCTCTCGTTGCCTCTTGTGGGCACCGGGTGGCCCGGGTGGGGTCCGCTCACGTTTGCTGGTGCGGAGACGCCTCATGCGTGCCCCGGGCGAGAGATTTCCTGTGGGGGATGTGTGGTGACGAGTCGGTCGACGGTGGTGTCACCGTCGTGGGTCCTTGCGAAGGGGACGGGGCCGGACGGTGGCCCGTGCGGACCGGCGTGCCGCTCGGCCGACGCGGCTGCCTTTCGGCTGCTGTCGCCGTTGACCTTGCGCCGCCGAGGAGGGCAGGTGCCACTCCGGTACGGGCGGCGTGGCGGGCGCGGGGCTCAACTTCCGTCACGTGCCCCCACATCCGGGCTGCCGGAAAGGATGTCCGGGCGCCGGAACGTGCTGTGCTGACGTGTTCCGCCGAGCGCCTGCGGGATTATTCCGTCGTGCGCCCGATTTCCCTCGCTCGGTGTGCGCGTGCGCAGTGTCGATAAGCGGAGTCGATAACCGGTCGCGTGTGCCGGGGAGTTCGGGAGAACGGGAAGTCCCGGAACTGCCGGAAGCGGTGCGGGGTGCCTTCGGAGGCGGTGTGGGGGTGCCTTCGGGCGTGCGGGCCGGCCTTATGGCGGCCATGTGCTGACGCCTGCCTGCGCGCCATTGTTCCGATGGCTTCCCCATTCGCTCGGCGGCAACACAGAATTAATCGGAAAGCAGTCAAGGCCGTGAAAGGGCTGTGATAGTAAGCCTCTTGCATCACCTGGCGAGCCATCTTTTCCGGGCGTCGGGCCGCCGAACAGTCCCGTGCACAACTGCCGTGGAGGAAAACCCCCTCCAGAACCCGTACTTCAGGAGAACCGGTGACCAGCAAAGAACTGAGCGCGTCGCCCACCGTCTTCGACGAGCTGATCGACCGGTGGCTGACCCTGCGGGCGGCCGGCCCGGTGCGTCACGACGAACGGCAGGGCGTCTGGCAGGTTCTCGACCACCGGAGCGTGGCCGCGGTACTGGCCGACCCGGCCACCTATTCCTCCGACCTCTCCGGACTGACGCCCACCCAGCCGGACTTCGAGACCTTCCGCGAGGGCAACTTCGTCGGCATGGACCCGCCGCGCCACCGCACCCTGCGTGCCCTGGTCAGCCAGGCGTTCACCCCTCGTGTGGTGGCCGGACTGGAGCCACGGATCCACACGCTGACCACCGAACTGCTGGACGCCGTCGCGGACCGCGGCCGGTTCGACGTGGTGGACGCGCTGGCCTACCCCCTGCCGGTCATCGTGATCGCCGAACTGCTGGGCGTACCGGCCGCGGACCGTGGACTGTTCCAGGAATGGGCGGCGGTTCTCTTCGCCGGCGACGACCTCGGCGACGCTCCGGACATGGCCGACCTCGAACGCGCCCTGAACGCCCTCGCGCCCACCGTGCGGGAGATGAACGGCTACCTTCTCGACCACATCCGCCGCCACCGCGGGGACCCGGGCGACGACCTGACCGGCAGACTGCTGGCGGCCGAGGCGGACGGCGTCCGCCTGACCGACCAGGAGATCGTCGGCTTCGTCGCGCTGCTGCTCGTCGCCGGGCACATCACCACCACCGCCCTGCTGGGCAACGCGGTGCTCTGCCTGGACGCCCACCCTGACGCCGCCGCCCTGCTGCGGGCCGAGCCGGGGCGGCTGCCGGCGGCCCTGGAGGAGGTGCTGCGGTGGCTGCCGCCCTTCCCCGAACTGGGCCGCCGCACCACGCGGGAGGTGGAGATCGGCGGCCACACCCTGTCGGCCGACACGCTGATCACGGCCCACCTCGCCACCGCCAACCGTGACCCGGCCCGGTTCACCGAGCCCGACCGCTTCGATGTGACGCGCCACCCCAACCCCCACCTGACCTTCGGCCACGGCATCCACTTCTGCTTCGGGGCGCCACTGGCCAGGCTGGAGGCCCGGATTGCCCTGCGCCTGCTGCTGGATCGATTCTCCGACCTCACGGTCCCGGACCACCGTGACGTGGTGCTTCAGAACCCGGCCGTGATCGTCAGCCCGCGCCATGTGCCGTTGGAGGTCCGCAGGTCATAGCGCCGTGCGCCGCACGGACCCGGCCCCACCGGCCGCGTCCGCGTGAGACGACCGGCCGGCCCGCCCCCACCGGGTGCTGCCGGTCCCGCGGCAGGCAGTCGCGTCATTCCCCATGAGTTCCGAGTCCCGGGAGTTCCTTCCTCATGCCGCACGCTCCGAGCGCGCCGGTCGCGAACCGGCAGCCGACCCGGATACGACGTCTCTTACAAGAGCGTCTGGACACCCTCGCCCGCGCCCATCACGTGCCGGGCGCCCAACTCGCCGTACACGTCGACGCGGTGACCTACACGCTGCACACCGGCGTGGCGGACGCCGGGACGGGCCGGCCGCTCACCGCCGAGACGGCGGTGCCGCTGGGCTCGCTGACCAAGCCCTACACGGCCGCCGCCGTGCTGCTCCTGGCCGACGACGGTGACCTCGACCTCGACGACCTCGCCGGGACGCACATACCGGAGTTGCGCCGTGCCCCGCACCTCACCGTGCGGCAGCTGCTCAGCCACACCGGGGGACTGCCCACCGGGCCCGACTCGGACGACGCGACGGGGCTGACGGCCGCCCGCTACCTCGCCACCTACTGCGCCGGCCCGGACATGGTGTGCGCGCCCGGCACCGGCTTCTCGTACTCCAACGCCGGATACGTCGCCGCCGGGCGGCTGATCGAAGAGGTCACCGGCATGGCCTGGCGGGACGCCGTGCGGACGCTGCTCCTCGAACCGCTGGGCACCGCGCCCGCCTTCCTGGGCGAACCGGCTCCCGGGCGGCCGGTCGCCCGCGGCCACTCCGTCCACCCGGTCTCCGGCCGGGTACGGCCGGTACACCAGACCCTCGCGCCGGTCGAGGCTCCGGCGGGCGGACTGGCGGCGAGCGCCCTCGACCTGGTCGCTCTCGGGCGGGCGCTGACCGGTGCGGGTCCCCGCGCGGTGCTGGCGCCGGAGGCCGCCGAGGAGCTGCGCCGCCCGGCGCCCGGCGCCGTCCCGGGCGCGCTCGCCGACGCCTGGGGCCCGGGCCTCGCGCTCTTCCAGCAGGGCGCCCGGCTGTGGTGCGGCCACGACGGCAACGCCCAGGGCACCTCCTGCCATCTGCGGGCGGAACCGGACACCGGAACCGTGGTCGCCTTCACCGCCAACGCCAACAACGGCACCGCCCTGTGGCACGAACTCGCCGCGGAACTCGGCGGGATCACCGGGGAGCCGGTCCCGCCGGCCGCCCGGCCGCCCGAGCGGGGCCCGGCCCGCGCGCTGCCCCAGGGCGCCGGGAGCTACCGCAACGGCACCGTCGAGTACCTCGTCACCGCGGACGCCGCGGGCACCCTGTCCCTCACCGTGAACGGCGACACCCCGGCGCCGCTGGTCTGCTACCCGGATCTCTCCTGCGACCTGGTGGACCCCGCCACCGGTCGTACGGTGCCCGGCGGACGCTTTCTGCGGGACCCCGACAGCGGGGCCATCGACCGCCTCCAGATCTCCGGCCGCACGGCCCGCCGCACCGCCACCGCCTGAACCGGGCCCGGCGGACGCCCAGGTGTGCCTCCCCACCCGCTCGCCCCTCCGGCTCCGCTCCGCCCGGCCCCGCTTCTCCGGGCGGCCCGCCGCACCGCCGTACGTCCCGCCGGCCGCCCCGTCCCCGCCCAGAAGGACTGACGAACATGACGGACCAGCACCAGAGTTCAGCCCCCGAGCCCACCGCACCGCGGGTCCGGACCCCCGATGCGGAGCCGGGCCCGGCCGGTCCGGTCCCCGCCCCGGCGCTCGCGGACCTGTTCGCACGGTGGGTGGCCCGCGGGCCGGACGCGACGGCGCTGACGGACGGCCGGCGGACCTGGTCGTACCGGGAGACCGACGCCTGGGCCAACCGCCTCGCGCACTTCCTCATCGGCCGGGGCGTGGGGCCGGAGCGGACGGTGGCGCTGGTCCTGCCCCGTTCCGTCGAACTGGTCGTCGCGGAGCTGGCCGTGGCCAAGGCGGGTGGCGCCTTCCTGCCGGTGGACCCGGCGTACCCGGCCGAGCGCCGCGCCCTGATGCTCGCCGACGCCCGCCCGGCCGTGGTCCTCGACGACCCGGCCGCGATCCGGGCCGCCGCCGGCCCCGACCGCGCCCCGGACGACGGGGACCGGCTCTCCCCGCTGCACCCCGACCACCCCGCCTACGTCATCTACACTTCGGGCTCCACCGGCACCCCCAAGGGCGTGGTCGTGCCCCACACCGGGCTGGGCGCCTTCGCCGCGGCGGCCGCCGACCGGTACGCGGTCGGGCCGGGGGACCGGGTTCTGCAGTTCTCCTCGCCGGGCTTCGACGCCGCCGTACTGGAGCTGTGCGTCTCCCTGTTGGCCGGCGCCACTCTCGTCGTCCCGCCGGACGGGCCGTGGCTGGGGGACGAACTCGTCGCGGTGCTGGCCGGGCACCGCATCAGCCACGCGCTCATCCCGCCGGCCGCGCTCGCCACCGTCCCCGCGGACGGCGCTCGCCTGCCCGGCCTGCGCACCCTGATCGTCGGGGCCGAGGCGTGCCCCGCCGAACTGGCCGACCGCTGGGCCCCGGGACGCCGGCTGATCAACTCCTACGGTCCCACCGAAGCCACCATCGTCGCCTCCTGGACCGGTCCGCTGTCCGCCGGCGGCGGCACCCCCTCGATCGGCCGGCCGCTGCCGCACACCCGGGCCCGGATTCTGGACGAGGCCATGCGGCCGGTCCCGGACGGCACCGCGGGCGAGTTGTACGTGGGCGGCCCGGGGGTCGCCCGCGGCTACCTCGGGCGCCCGGGCCTGACCGCGGCCCGCTTCGTCGCCGACCCGTCCGGGCCGCCCGGGGCCCGGCTCTACCGCACCGGCGACCTGGTGCGCCGCGACCCCGCCGGCGAACTGGAATTCCTCGGCCGGGCCGACCGGCAGGTCAAGATCCGCGGCTTCCGCGTCGAACCCGGCGAGATCGAGGCGGCGCTGGCCCGGCTCCCCGAGGTGGCCGACGCGGTGGTCCTCGTACGCGAGGACGAGCCCGGCCACCGGCGGCTCGTCGGCTATGTGACACCGGGCGACCCGGCCCGGCCCCCGCTGCCCGCGCCACTGCGCGCCGCCCTCGCCCGCGGCCTGCCCGCCCACATGGTGCCGTCGGCCGTCGTCGTCCTCGACACGTTCCCGCTCACCGCCCACCACAAGATCGACCGGCGCGCGCTGCCCGCACCCGCTGCCGTCCGCGCCCCGGAGCCGGGCCGGCACGCCCCGCGGACCCCGGCAGAACGGGCCCTCGCGGCCATCTGGTCGGAGGTCCTGGCGGTGCCCGAGCCCGGCACCACCGACGACTTCTTCGACCTCGGCGGCGACTCCGTCCTTGCCACCCGGGTGCTCTCCCGCATCCGCGCGGCGCTCGGCGTCCGGCTCACCGTCCGCGACGTGTTCGGCGCCCGGACCCTCGCCGGCCTGGCGTCCCTCCTCGACGAGCCGGCCACCGCGGCCGCTCCCGCGCCGGTCACGCCCGCCCGCCGGGACCGGCCGCTGCCGCTCTCCGCCGCGCAGCAACGGCTGTGGTTCCTCGACGACTTGACCGCGGGAGGCATCGAGTACAACACCGGGGTGGGGGTGCGGCTGCGCGGCCCGCTGGACACCGGCGCGCTGCGCCGTGCCCTGGACCGGCTCACCGCCCGTCACGACTCCCTGCGCACCACCTTCACCACCGTGGACGGCCAAGGGGTGCAACGCGTGGCGGACGCCGCCGTCCTGCCGCTCGCCACCGCCGACCTCCGCGACCGGCCGGCCGCGCACCGTGCCCAGGAGGCCGACCGGCTGCTCACCGAGGAACTGCGGCGCCCCTTCGACCTGCGCGAGGGACCGCTCACCCGGGCCCTGCTGATCCGGCTCACCGGGGACGAGCATGTGCTGCTGCTGGCGCAGCACCACATCGTCACCGACGGCTGGTCGGTCGGGGTGCTGGTACGGGAACTGGCCGCGCTGTACGGCGCGGAGGCGGACGGCGGCCCCGACGACCTCGAAGAATCGATTCTCCAATATCCCGACTTCGCCGTCTGGGAGCGCGCCCACCACACCCCCGGCCGGCACGCCGACGACCTCGCGTACTGGAAACGGCACCTCGCCGGAATGCCCCAGCTCGACCTGCCCGTGGACCGGCCCCGGCCGCCGGTGCGCACCACCTCCGGCGCGGCCCACCGCCACCGGTTGCCGGCCGGCCTCACCGAGCGCCTCCGGGCCCGCGCCCGGGCCCGGGGCACCACCCTGTTCACCCTGTTCGCCGGGGCGGCCGCGGTGCTCTTCTCCCGCTACACCGGCCGGCGCGACATCGTCTTCGGCACCGTCACCAACGGCCGCGACCGGCGCGAACTGGAGGACGTGACCGGCTTCTTCGTCAACACCCTCGTGCTGCGCACCGACGTCGACGACACCGCCACCGTCGACGACTTCCTGGACACCCTGCGCGGCACGCTGCTGGACGCCTTCAGCCATGCCGGCGTCCCCTTCGACCGCCTGGTCGAGGAACTGGCCCCGCCGCGCGACCCCGGCCGCACCCCGCTGGTCCAGGTCCTCGTCGTCCAGCAGACCCCCATGGTGCACCCGCGGGAAGCCGGCGGGGTGCGGATCGAGGAGCATCCGCTGCCGCGGCCGGCCGCCCGCTTCGATCTCGTCCTGGAATTCCTGCCGCACCCCGACGGATCCCTCGGGCTGACCGTCGAATACAACACCGACCTCTTCGACGCCCGCACCGTGGCCCGTATGAGCCGCCAACTGCACCTCCTGCTGGACGGCATGGCGGACGGCCCGCACCGGACCGTGGCCGACCTGCCGCTGCTCACCGACGACGAGCGGCGCACCATGCTCAACGCCTGGAACACCCCTCAACAGGGCGGCCCGGACACCGCCCTGCCCGCCCTCCTGGAGGCGCAGGCCGCCCGCACCCCCGACCGGACCGCCGTGGTCTGCGGCGCCACCCGGCTCACCTATGCCGAGGTGAACCGGCGCGCCAACCGCCTCGCCCGGCTGCTGGCCGGCCAGGGCGCCGGCCCCGAGACCCTGGTGGCGCTGGCCCTGCCGCGCTCCGCCGACCTCGTGCCGGTGCTCTGGGCGGTGCTCAAGGCGGGCGCCGGGTATCTGCCGGTGGACCCCGGCTATCCGGCCGAACGCATCCGGTTCATGCTCGCCGACGCCGCCCCCGCCCTCGTCCTGACCACCCGCGACACCGCCCACTGCCTGCCCCCGGACACCGAACCGCTGCTCCTCGACGCCCCGGAGACCGTGGCCCGGCTGGCCGGCCACGCGGCGGACGACCTCACCGACGCCGACCGGGCCGGCCCCTTGGAGACGGCCCACCCCGCCTACGTCATCTACACCTCCGGTTCGACCGGCCGCCCCAAGGGCGTGGTGGTCACCCACCGCAGCGTCGCCGACCTCGCGGCCTGGGCGGCCGCCCGGTTCGGCCCCCGGCTGAGCCATGTGGTCGCCGCCACCTCGCTCAACTTCGACGTCTCCGTCTTCGAACTGCTCTGCCCGCTGCTGGCCGGCGGCAGCGTCGAGGTGGTGGCGGACCTGCCGGCCCTCGCCGACCGGGCCGGCGCCGCGCCGCGCCGGGCCGGCCTGCTCAGCGGCGTGCCCTCGGTGATCTCCCGGATGCTCACCCGGGGCGCCGGCGGCGTCACGGCCGACACGGTGCTGCTGGCCGGCGAGGCGCTGCCCGCCCGGACCGTACAGGAGATCCGGGAGACCATGCCGTCCTCCGAGGTCGCCAACGTCTACGGGCCGACCGAGGCCACCGTCTACGCCACCGCCTGGTTCGCCGGCGACGCCCCGCCCGCACAGGCCCCGCCGATCGGCCGGCCCGTCGCCCGCACCCGCTGCTACGTCCTGGACGGCAGGCTGCGCCCCCAACCGCCCGGGGTGGCCGGTGAGTTGTACCTCGGCGGCGGGGGGCTGGCCCGTGGCTACCTCCGACGCCCGGGCCTGACCGCCACCCGCTTCCTCGCCGACCCGTTCGCCGGCCCCGGCAGCCGGATGTACCGCACCGGCGACCTGGTGCGCTGGACCGGCGACGGCGAGCTGGAATACCTGGGCCGGGCGGACCAGCAGGTCAAGGTGCGGGGCTTCCGCATCGAGCTGGGCGAGGTCGAGGAGGCGCTGCTGCGCTGCCCGGGGGTCGCGCAGGCGGCCGCCGCCACCCGGGAGACCGACGGCCACCCGCGTCTGATCGGCTATGTCGTCCCCGAGCCCGGGGCGGACCCCGCGCCCGGCACGCTGCGCCGCCGGCTCGGCCGCACCCTGCCCGACTACATGGTGCCCGCCACCGTCCTCGTCCTGGACGCGCTGCCGCTCAACCCCAACGGCAAACTGGACCGCGCCCAACTGCCCGCCCCCGACTGGACGACGGAGGCGACCGCGGAGTTCGTCGCCCCGCGCACCGCCACCGAACGCGCCCTCGCCGCCGTCTGGGCCGAGGTGCTGCGGGTGGAGCGGGTCGGGGCCGAGGACAACTTCTTCTCGCTGGGCGGCGACTCCATCCTCAGCATCCAGGTGGTGGCCCGGGCCCGGCAGGCGGGCCTGGCGATCACCTCGCGCGACGTCTACCGGCACCAGACCGTCGCCGCCCTCGCGCGGTGCGCGGACGCCGCCGGGCGGCCCGCCGCCCCGGCCCCGGCGGCCGAGCCCACCGGGACGTCGCCGCTGACCCCCATCCAGCGGTGGCTCTTCGAGGCCGACCCGCAACGGGCCGCCCACTTCGCACAGACCCTCTCCGTCGAACTGGCCGAGGACCTGGACGCCGCCGCGCTGGAAGCCGCCCTGCGGGACCTGACGCACCATCACGCGGCGCTGCGTTCCCGCTTCCCGGCGGACGGCGACGGCCGCCGCCGCCAGCACATCGACCGCACCGCGCCCCCGATCGTCCTGCACCGCCATACCGGCCCCGACGACGACGCCCCGCACCTCGGCCCGTTCGACCTGGACCGCGGGCCGCTGCTGCGCGCGGTGCTGCACGACCGGGGCGCCGGCCGGCCCCGCGTCCTGCACCTGGCCGTCCACCATCTGGTCGTGGACGGCGTCTCCTGGCGCATCCTGCTGGAGGACCTCGACCGGTCCTACCGCGCCCGGCGCGGCGGCGGCGACGCCGCGCCGCTCCCCGCCTCCTCGCCGCTGCGCCACTGGGCCCGCCGGCTGACCGCCCACGCCGAAGCGGGCGGCTTCCGCGACGAGGCCGCGTACTGGACCGCGTCGGCCCGCGCCGGCGACCCGGCACTGCCCGTCGACCGCACCGGCGCCAACACCTACGCGTCGGCCCGCTCGGTGACCGTCCGCCTGACCCCGCAGCAGACCTCCGCCCTGCTGCACACCCTGCCCGGCGCCTACCGCACCGAGGCCAACGACGTGCTGCTGAGCGCGCTGAGCCGGGTGCTGGGCACCTGGACAGGACGCGACACGGTGCCCGTGGACGTGGAGGGGCACGGCCGTGAGGAACTCTTCGCCGACATCGACCTCTCCCGCACCGTCGGCTGGTTCACCACCCGCTACCCGGTCGCCCTCACCGTGGCGCCGGACGCCGACTGGGACACCGTGCTGAAGTCCGTCAAGGAGCAGCTGCGCGCGATGCCCGGCCGCGGCCTCGGCTACGGCGTCCAGCGCTACCTGACCCGGCCGGACGGCCTGCCCGTCGGCCCGTCCGCCGGCATCAGCTTCAACTACCTCGGCCGCTTCGGCCTGCCCGGCACCGCCGGCGGCCTCTACCGCGGCTCGCACCGCCCGCTCGCCCTCGACGCCGACCCGGCCGCCCAGCGGCCGCACGCCCTGGAGGTGGTCGGCCGACTCGACGGCGAAGCGCTGGAGTTCACCTGGTTCTACTCGGTCAACCTGCACCACGAGGCGACCGTGGCCCGGCTGGCCGGGGAGTTCGCCGCGGCCCTGGGCGAGATCGCCCGGCACGCCGCCCGCCCCGGGGCCGGCGGCCGCACCCCGTCCGACTTCCCGCTGGCCGCCCTCGACCAGCCGACCGTCGACCGGCTGGTGGGCGACGACGCCCGGGCCGTCGAGGACATCCACCCGCTCACCCCCACCCAGGCCGGCATGCTCTTCCACCGGCTCGCCCAGGACGACGGCGGCGTCTACTTCCAGCAGCTCACCTTCGTCCTGGACGGGGTGCCCGACCCCACGGCGCTCGCCGCCGCCTGGCAGCGGGTCACGGACCACACCCCCGTGCTGCGCGGCCGGGTCGTCTGGCAGGACGTGCCCGAGCCGCTGATGGTGGTCGAGAACGGCGTCACCCTCCCGGTCACCCACCTGGACTGGCGCGCCCTGCCGCCCGGCGCACGCGACGCCCGGCTGCGCGAACTGCTCGCCCGGGACCGGCGAGTCGGGATGGACCTGGCCACCGCCCCGCTCCAGCGCCTCGTCCTGGCCCGGCTGTCCGCCACCGAGGTGCGGGTGGTGTGGTCCTTCCACCACCTGGTGCTGGACGGCTGGAGCCTGTTCCAGGTGCTCTCCGACGTCTTCGGCGACCATGCCCGGCTGAGCGGCCCGGCGGACGGGAGCGGCCCGGCGCCCAAGACCGCGCTGCCCGCCCGCCGGCCGTTCCGCGACTACGTCGCCTGGCTGCGCGAGCGCGACCCGGCGGAGGCCGAGGACCACTGGCGGGCCCGGCTCGACGGGCTGACCGAACCCACCGCCCTGCCCTACGACCGCGACCCCCGGGAGAGCCACCGCGCGGAGTCCACCGAGGCGGTGCGGGTCACCCTGCCCACGGCCCTCACCGGCCGGCTGGCGGACCTGGCCAAGGACACCGGCGTGACCATGAACACGCTGGTGCAGGCCGCCTGGGCGGTGCTGCTGGCCCGGCAGAGCGGACGCCCGGAGGTGGTCTTCGGCACCACCGTCTCCGGCCGCCCGCCGGAACTGCCCGGCGCCGAGGCGATGACCGGCCTGTTCATCGCGACCGTGCCGACCCGGCTGACCGTGCCCGCCGAGGGCACCCTGCCGGACTGGCTGCGCCGGGTGCAGGAGATCCAGACCGAGGACCGGCGCTTCGACTTCGTCCCGCTCGCCCGGCTGACGGCGCTCAGCGAACTGCCCGAGCGCACCGCCCTGTTCGACAGCATCGTGGTCTTCGAGAACTACCCGGCCGGTGACGGCCTCGCCGCGGCCCACGGGCTGCGGCTGAGCGCCCTCGACGGCATCGAGACCACCAACTACCCGCTGAGCCTGGTCGTCTACCCCGGCCCGGAACTGGGCCTGCGCCTCGGTTACGACCCCGAGCTGTTCGACACCGCCACCGTCGAGCTGATGGCCGAGTACCTCACCGTGCTGCTGGAGGGGATGGCCGCCGACGCCCACCGCCCGCCCGCGCGGCTGCCGGTGCTCGGCGCGGCGCGCCGCCGCCAGGTGGTCGAGGAGTGGAACGACACCGCCACCGCACTGCCCGACGGGACGGTCGCCGGGCTCTTCGCCGACCGGGTCCGGAGCGTCCCCGACGCGCTCGCCGTGGACGCCGGCGCCCTCCGCCTGACCTACCGCGAACTCGACGCCCGCGCCGAGGCGTTGGCCCGTCGGCTGGCCGCGCTCGGTGTCCGCCCCGAGCAGCCGGTCGGGGTCCTGATGGACCGCTCGGCCGCCCTCGTCGTCGCCCAGGTCGCCCTCGCCAAGGCGGGCGGGGTGTACGTCCCGCTGGACGGCCGCGCCCCCCGGGAGCGGCTGCGGCTGACGCTGGGGGAGGCCGCCGCGGAGCTGGTGCTCACCGACGCCGCCTGGCAGGACACCGCACGCGCGGTGGCCCCCGGCGGGCGGACGTTACGGGTGACGGCCGCCGCCCCGGACCCGGCCGGGCACGAGGACGCCGCCCTCCCGGCCCTCCACCCGGACAATGCGCTCCAGTTGATGTTCACTTCAGGCTCCACCGGCCGCCCCAAGGGTGTCGCGGTGCGCCACCGTGACGTCGTGGCGCTCGCCTTCGACCACGCCTTCGACGGGCACGAACGGGTCCTGGTGCACTCGCCGGCGGCGTTCGACGCGGCCACCTACGAACTGTGGGTGCCACTGCTGCGCGGCGGCCGGGCCGTCCTGGCTCCGCCCGGCGACCTGGAGGCCGCCACCGTGCGCCGGGCGGTCACCGAACAGGGCGTGACCTGCCTGTGGCTGACCGCCGGGCTCTTCCGCCTGCTGGCCCAGGAGGACCCCGCCTGCCTGCGCGGCGCCCGCGAGGTGTGGACCGGCGGCGAGGCCGTGCCGGGCGCCGCGGTGCGCCGGGTCCTCGACGCCTGCCCGGACCTCGCCGTCGTCGACGGCTACGGCCCGACCGAGACGACCACCTTCGCGACCCGGCGGGTCTTCCGCGCCGGCGACCCGCTGCCCGCCACCCTGCCCATCGGCCGCCCCCTGGACAACACCCGCTGCTACGTCCTGGACGGCGCGCTGCGGCCGCAACCGCCGGGAATCCCCGGCGAGTTGTACGTGGCCGGCGCCGGCGTCGCCCGCGGCTACCACGGCCGCCCCGGCGCGACCGCCGCACGCTACCTCGCCGACCCGTTCGGGCCGCCCGGCGGCCGGATGTACCGCACCGGCGACCTCGTGCGCTGGAGCGCCGACGGCGAACTCCACTTCGTGGGGCGCACCGACGACCAGATCAAGATCCGGGGCTTCCGCGTCGAACCGGCCGAGATCGAGGCCGCGCTCACCCGGCACCCCGCGGTCGCCGAGGCACTGCTGACCGCCGTCGAGACGGACGGCCCCAAACGCCTCGCCGCCTACCTCGTCCCCACCCCGGACGCGACCGTGCCCCCGCCCGAGGAGCTGCGCGGCTTCCTCGCCGCGCGGCTGCCGGACTACATGCTCCCCGCCGCCTTCGTCACCCTGGACGCGCTGCCGCTGACCGGCAACGGGAAGGTGGACCGGCGCCGGCTGCCCGCCCCACGGTGGTCGCCCGCCACCGGCGGTACATACCGCGCACCGCGCGAGGGGGCGGAACGGACCCTCGCGGACATCTGGAGCGCTCTGCTGGGTGTCGAACGGGTCGGCGCCGACGACAACTTCTTCATGCTGGGCGGCGATTCGATCCTCAGCATCCAGGTCGTCTCGCGCGCCCGCCGGGCGGGCCTGGCCCTGACCCCCCGGGACGTGTTCCGCCACCCCACCGTCGCCGCCCTGGCCGCCGCCACCGGCGCCGCCGCACCCGTCACCGGCACCGGCCCGGTCACCGGCGAGGTCCCCCTGCTGCCGATCCAGCGCTGGTTCCTCGACGCCCGGCCGTCGCGTCCGGGCCACTTCAACCAGTGCGTCGTCGTCGAACTGGCCGAGGAGCCCGACACCCGGGCACTGGGGGACGCCCTGGCCGCGCTGTGGGCTCACCACGACGCCCTGCGGGCCCGCTTCACGCAGCGGGCGGACGGCGGCGGCTGGCAGCAGCACTGCCCGGCGCCGGACGCCGCCGAGCCGCCGGCCCTGCGGGTCCACGATCTGACCGGGCGGGACGCGCGGGAGTGCGCCACCGCCGTCGAGGCCGCGATGGCCGAGGCCCACGCCGGCTTCGACCTCGCGTGCGGGCCGCTGGTCGCCGCCCGGCTCTTCACCGGCGCACCGGACGCGCCGCCGCGGCTGTTCCTGACCGCCCACCACCTCGTCGTCGACGGCGTCTCCTGGCGCATCCTGCTGGAGGACCTGGAGAGCGGCTACCGCCGGGCCCGTACCGGAGAACCCGCGGCCCCGCCCGCCCGTACCACCTCCGTGCAGGAGTGGTCCAGGCTGCTGCACGAGCGCACCGAGGCCGGCGGGTTCGCCGCCGAGCAGGCGTACTGGAGCGCGGCGGCCGCACACTGCGCGGCGCCGCTGCCGGCCGACGCCGACGGGACCAACACCCTCGCCGACCTCGGCACGGTCACCGTCCGACTGGACCGGCCGCGCACCGCCGCCCTGCTGCGCGACGTCCCCGGTGCCTACCGGACGCAGATCAACGACGTACTGCTCACCGCGCTCGGCCGGGTCCTGGCCGACTGGACCGGCCGGCGCACCGTCGCCGTCGGCCTGGAGGGCCACGGCCGGGAGGACGCGCTCTTCGACGGTGTCGACCTGTCGCGCACGGTCGGCTGGTTCACCACCCTCTTCCCGGTGGCCCTCGACCTCCCCGACGGTGACTGGGGAACGGCGCTGAAGTCCGTCAAGGAACAGCTGCGCGCCGTGCCCGGCCGCGGCCTGGGCCACGGCGCACTGCGCCGGCTCGCCGCGGACGGCGCCCTCGCCGGTACGCCGCAGCCCCGGATCAGCTTCAACTACCTGGGCCGGTTCGACTGGTCCGGCGAGGGCGGGCTGATCCGCGGTGTCCGCGGCGGCCTGGACGGCGCCGCCGCCCCCGAAAACGTCCGCCCCCACCTGCTCGACGTGGTCGGCAAGGTCGAGGACGGCTGTCTGGAACTCACCTGGTACCACAGCCGCGCGGTACACCGCGCCGAGACCGTCACCGCCCTGGCGACCGGCATGCGCACGGCACTTGAGGAGATCGTCGCGCACTGCGCCGGTCCGGACGCCGGCGGCCGCACCCCCTCCGACTTCCCGCTCGCCCGCCTCGACCAGGCCACCGTGGACCGGGTCGCCGGAGACGGCCGGGAGGTCACGGACCTCTACCCGCTGACGCCCATGCAGGCGGGCATGCTCTTCCACACCCTGATGGACCCCGCCGCCCACACCTATGTCAACCAGGTCCAGCTGGTGCTCTCCGGCGTCCGCGACCCCGCCGCGCTCGCCACCGCCTGGCAGCGGACGGCCGACGCCAACCCGGTGCTCCGCACCCGCCTGGTGTGGGCGCAGACCCCCGAGCCGCTCCAGGTCGTCCAGGCCCGGGCCACCGTGCCCGTCACCCACCACGACTGGACCGGCCGGAGCACCGAGGAGTGCGCACGCGCCCTGGAGACGCTGCTCGCCGAGGACCGCGCGGCCGGCCTCGACCTCACCCGGGCCCCGCTGATGCGGCTGACCCTGATCAGGCTGCCCGCCGACCGGGTCCGCCTGGTGTGGACCTTCCACCACCTCCTCCTCGACGGCTGGAGCGCCGCCCAGACCTTCGACGAGGTCTGCGAACGGTACGCGGCGCTCACCGCCGGCCGGGCGCCCGACGTACCGGCCCGCCCGCCCTTCGCCGACTACCTGCGCTGGCTGGCGGAGCAGGACACCGGGCAGGCCGAACACCACTGGCGGGCCGCGCTGGCCGGCTTCACCGAGCCGACCCGGCTCCCCAAGGACCGCACCCCCGCACAGGCCCACCGCGCCTCGTCCTCCGCTTCGGTCCACCTCACCCTGGACGCGGCCGAGTCGGCCCGCCTGCGCCGGATGGCGCAGCGCGCCGGCCTCACCATGAACACCGTCCTGCAAGGCGCCTGGGCCCTGCTGCTGTCCCGCTACGGCACCAGTGACGACGTGGTCTTCGGCACCACCGTCTCCGGACGGCCCGCCACGCTGCCCGGCGTGGAGACCATGGTCGGCCTCTTCATCAACACCCTACCCACCCGGGTCCGCGTCGACGGACGGCGCGCCCTGCCGGACTGGCTGCGCGAGCTGCAGACCGCCCAGTCCGAGGCGCGGCGGTTCGACTTCGTCTCCCTGGCGGACATCCGGTCCTGGAGCGAACTGCCGCCCGGAACCGACCTGTTCGAGACCATCGTCGTCTTCGAGAACTACCCCTTCGACAGCGGCGCCCTGACCCGGCACGGCCTCGGCCTCACCTCCGAACGCGACCTGGAGCCCACCAACTACCCGCTCAGCGTGATCGTCGCCCCCGGCGAGCGGCTGACCGTCGCCCTCGACCACGACCCGGCGGTCTTCGACACCGCGACGGTCGAGCGGCTCGGCGCCTGCCTGCGCACGCTGCTCACCGGGATGGCGGCGGACCCGGACCGCCGGCTGGCCGAGCTGCCGCTGCTCACCGAGGACGAACACCACCGCGTCGTCGCGGAGTTCGGCGGCGCCGTCGTGCCGCGGCCGCGCCGCACCCTGCCCGAGGTGTTCGAGGCGCAGGCCGCCCGCACCCCGCACGCCCCGGCCGTCCTGGCCGGCGCGGACCGGCTCACCTACCGGGAGCTGAACGAGCGCGCCAACCGGCTGGCGCGGCTGCTGGTCGCCGCGGGCGCGGGCCCCGAACGGTTCGTCGCGCTCGCACTGCCCCGCACCTGCGACCTGGCCGTGGCCCTGCTGGCCGTCCTCAAGAGCGGCGCCGGCTACCTGCCGATCGATCCCGGCCACCCCGCCGAGCGGGTCGCGTTCCTCCTCGACGACATCGCACCGGACGTCGTCCTCACCACCCGCGCGACGGCCGGCCGGCTGCCCGACGGGCCCGCCACCCGGCTCTTCCTGGACGACCCCGGGCCGGCGGACCACCTCGCCGCCGGACCGGCCGCCGACCTGGACGACACCGAGCGCACCGGGGCGCTGCTGGCCGACCACCCCGCCTACGTCCTGCACACCTCCGGCTCCACCGGAGTGCCCAAGGGCGTGGTGGTGACCCACGCCTCCGTCGTGGCGCTGGCCGACTGGGCGGCCGCCGAATTCGGCCCCCGGGGCCTCGCCCACGTCGTCGCGTCCACCTCGCTCAACTTCGACGTGTCGGTGTTCGAACTGCTCTGCCCGCTGCTGGCCGGCGGCCGGGTGGAGATCGTCCGGGACCTGCTGGCCCTCGCCGAACGCCCCGGGCCCTGGACCGCCGGCCTGCTCAGCGCCGTCCCCTCCGCCCTCGGCCGACTGCTCGCCGAGGACACCGTCCACGTCAGCGCGGACACCGTGGTACTGGCCGGCGAGGCGCTCGCCGCGCGCACCGTCCGCGAGGTCCGCGCCGCCGTCCCCGGCTGCCGGGTCGCCAACCTCTACGGCCCCACCGAGGCCACCGTCTACGCCACCGCCTGGCACTGCGACCCCGCCGACCCGGACCGCACCCCACCCATCGGCCGCCCGGTCGCCGGCGCCCGGGCCTACGTCCTGGACCCGTGGCTGCGCCCGGTCCCGGTCGGGGCACCCGGCGAGCTTCACCTCGCCGGCACCGGCGTGGCCCGCGGCTACTTCGCGCGGCCCGGCCTGACCGCGCGGCGCTTCCTGCCCGACCCGTTCGGCCCCCCGGGCGAGCGGATGTACCGCACCGGCGACCTCGTACGCTGGGACGCCGAGGGCCGGCTGGAGTACCTCGGCCGCACCGACGACCAGGTCAAGGTGCGCGGCTTCCGGATCGAACCGGGCGAGGTCGAGGCCGCGTTGGCCCGCCACCCGGACGTGGCCGCGGCCGCCGCCCGGGTCGTGGCGACCGACGGCCACAAGCGCCTGGTGGGCTACGTCGTCGCCCGCGGCGAGGCCGCCCCCGACCCCGTCGAGCTGCGCGCCTTCCTCGCCCGCAGCCTCCCCGACCACCTGGTCCCCGCACTCGTCGTCCCCCTGGAACGGCTGCCGCTCGGCCCCACCGGCAAACTCGACCGGCGTGCCCTGCCCGCGCCCGGCCCGGCCGCCGCCCCGGCCGCCGGACACGTCCCGCCGCGCACCGACACCGAGCGGGTGCTCGCCGCCATCTGGGCCGAGGTGCTGGGCGTGGCCCAAGTGGGCGTCGAGGACAACTACTTCGCGCTCGGCGGCGATTCCATCC
Organism: Streptomyces sp. S186; assembly: GCF_051603415.1. Taxonomy (NCBI): domain Bacteria; kingdom Bacillati; phylum Actinomycetota; class Actinomycetes; order Kitasatosporales; family Streptomycetaceae; genus Streptomyces; species Streptomyces sp. S186. The sequence goes on from NZ_CP193932.1 coordinate 7,668,181, forward strand.
TCAGCATCCGCATCGTCTCCGCGGCCCGCCGCGCGGGCCTCACGCTCACCCCCCGCCAACTGTTCGTCCACCAGACCGTCGCCGCCCTCGCCGCGGCCGCCGGCGAACCGCGGGCCGCGGCCGCCACCGCCGAACAGGGCCCCGTGGTGGGCGAGATACCGCTCACCCCCGTCCAGCACTGGCTCTTCGCCACCCTGCCCGACCATCCGGCGCACTTCACCCAGGCGCTCTCCTTCCACCTCGCCGCCGACACCGACGAGGACGCGCTGCGGGCGGCACTGGGCGCGGTGCTCGACCACCACGACGCGCTGCGCATGCGGTACCGCACCAACGGGGACGGCCACTGGCGCCAGTACGGCACGCTGCCCGGCACGGGCGCCGCCCTGGAGGTCCGCGACCTGTCCGGCCGGCGCCCGGAGGAACACCCCGCCGCGCTGCGCGCACTCACCCGCGAACTGAGCGCCGGGTTCGACCTGGCCGAGGGCCCGCTGCTGAAGGCCGCCCTGTGCCGCCCGGGCGACCAGGACCGCCCGGTCCTGCTGCTCGTCGCCCACCACCTGGTCGTCGACGCGGTGTCCTGGCGCATCCTCCTGGAGGACCTCGACACCGCCTACCGCCAGGTGCGCACCGGCGGCCGGGCCGTGCTCGGCCCCAAGACCACCTCGTTCCGCGCCTGGGCCGAGCGGCTGTGCGAGCACACCGCGGCCGGCGGCTTCGACGACGAACTCGCCTACTGGCAGCGGCCCGGCGCCCACCACGAACTGCCCACCGACCACACCGGCCGCAACACCGCGGACTCCGAGGAGACCGTCACCGTCCGCCTGGAAGCCGAGGAGACCCGCCGGCTGCTGCAAGACGTGCCCGACGTCTACCGGACCCGGATCGACGACGTCCTGCTGTGCGCCCTGGGCCGGGTGCTGGCCCGCTGGACCGGGCACGACCGGGTGCTCATCGGGCTGGAGGGCCACGGCCGCGCGGAACTCTTCGACGACGTGGACCTCTCCCGCACCGTCGGCTGGTTCACCACCCTGTTCCCCGTCGCGCTGGACCTCCCGCCGCACGCGGACCTCGCGACGGCGCTGAAGTCCGCCAAGGAGGGGCTGCGGGCGCTGCCGCGGCACGGCCTGGGCCACGGTGCGCTGCGCCATCTGCGCACCCCGGCACCGGCCGGCCTCCCGGCCGCCCCGCAGATCGTCTTCAACTACCTCGGCCGGCAGGACTGGAGCGCCACCGAGGACGGCGGCCTGCTGCACGCCCCGTACGGCGCGCTCGACGGCGACCTGAACCCGGCCGCCGACCGGCCCCACCTGATCGACGTCATCGGCCAAGTGGCCGACAAGCGACTGGAGTTCACCTGGTCGTACTCGACCAACCTGCACCGGCGCGCCACCGTGGCCCGGCTCGCCGAGGAGACCGCCGCCGAACTGCGGAACATCCTGCGGCACTGCGCCGCACCGGGTGCCGGCGGCCGCACCCCCTCCGACTTCCCGCTGGTCGCCCTCGACCAGCGCACCGTCGACCGGCTCGCCGGCGACGGCCGGGACGTCACCGACATCTACCCGCTGACCCCCACCCAGACCGGCCTGGTCTTCCACGCCCTCGACGAACCCGGCCAGGGCCTCTACGTGGAACAGGCCACCTTCGTCCTGGACGGCGTCACCGATCCGGGGCTGCTGGCCGCCGCCTGGCAGCAGGTCGTGGACCGCACCCCCGTCCTGCGCACCGCCGTGATCCTGGGCGACGTGCCGGCCCCCCTCCAGGTCGTCCACCGCGCCGTCACCCTGCCCGTCACCACCCTCGACTGGAGCGCCCGCACCCCCGACGAGCGGGACGCCGCGCTGGCCCGGCTGCTCGCCGAGGACCGGGACCGGGGCATGGCGCTGGACCGGCCGCCGCTGCTCCGGCTCACCCTCGTCCGGCTCGGCCCCTCCGAGGTGCGGGTGGTGTGGACCTTTCACCATGTGCTGCTCGACGGATGGAGCGTCTTCCAGGTCCTCTCCGACGTCTTCGCCTGCCACACGGCGCTGGCGCACGGCACCGAGCCGCGGCTGCCGGACCGCCGCCCCTTCGCGGAGTACGTCGCCTGGCTGGCCGCACAGGACCCGGCTCCGGCGGAGGCGTTCTGGCGCCGCGCCCTGGCCGGTCTCGCAGCCCCCACCCCGCTGCCCTACGACCGCCGCCCGGCCCCCGGCGCGCCCACCCGCGCCGGCACCTGGCTCCCGTACCGGCTCGGGGAGCGGGAGACCGCCGCGCTGCAGGACTTCGCCCGGCGTCACCACCTCACCCTCAACACCGTCGTCCAGGGCGTCTGGGCGCTGCTGCTGTCGCGCTGGAGCGGGGAGGGGGAGGTGTGCTTCGGCAGCACCGTCTCCGGCCGCCCGGCCGGCCTGCCCGGCGCCGACGCCATCCCCGGCCTGTTCATCGCCACCCTCCCGGTGCGCTGCCACGTGGACGGCGGCGCGGCCCCGGCCGACTGGCTGGGCGGGCTGCAGACCGCCCAGGCCACCGCCCGCGGCTTCGACCATCTCCCGCTCGCCGAGCTGCGCGAGTGCAGCGACGTGCCCGCCGGGACCCCGTTGTTCGAGAGCCTGCTGGTCTTCGAGAACTACCCGATCAACGACACCGCGGCCACCGCCCACGGCCTGCGGGTCCGCGACCTGCACGCCCTGGAGGCCACCAACTACCCGCTCACCGTGGTGATCTCGCCCGGCACCCGACTGAGTATCGAACTCGGCTACGACCCCCGCTGCTTCGAGGAGTCCACCGCCCGCTCCCTCGCCGCCCAGCTGACGCACACCCTGGCCGCGACCGCCGCCGCCGGCTCGCCCGGCGGCCCGGCGACCCTCGACGCGATCGCCACCCTGCCGCCGGCGGAGCACGCCCGGCTGACCGCGCCGCCCGCCCCGGACCCCGTCCCGCCGGCCACCCTGGCCGCGCTCGTCGAGGCGGCGGTGGACCGGTGGCCCGACGCCACGGCGGTCAGCGCACCCGAACTGTGCCTCACCTTCGCCGAGTTGGAGGCGCGGGCCAACCGCCTCGCCCACCGGCTCGTCGCGCGCGGCACGGGCCCCGGCGACCTCGTCGCCCTGGTCCTGCCGCGCTCCGCCGAGATGATCGTCGCCCAGCTCGCCACCGCCAAGGCGGGCGCCGCCTACCTGCCGGTGGACCCCGGATACCCGGCCGAACGGATCGCCCTGATGCTGCGCGACGCGGCCCCCGCCGTCACCCTGGAGGCCGCCGAGGTCCACGCCCTCCTGGCCGACGACGACGCACCGAGCCACCGCCCCACCGACCGGGATCGCACCCGTCCACTCGACCTCGACGATCCGGCCTACGTGCTCTACACCTCCGGCTCCACCGGCACCCCCAAGGGTGTGGTCGTCACCCACCGCGGCCTGGCCGCCTTCGCCGCCGCCGAGGCCGCCCACTACCAAGTGCGGCCCGGCGACCGGGTACTGGCCTTCGCCACCTCCAGCTTCGACGCCTCGGTGCTGGAGCTGTGCCTGGCGCTGCCGGCCGGCGCCCGCCTGGTGGTGCCGCCGCCCGGCCCGCTGCTCGGCACGCAGCTGGCCGAGGTGCTGCGCGCCGAACGCGTCACCCACACCCTGCTGCCGCCCGCCGCGCTCGGCACCGTGCCGCCCGGCACCGCCGGGACGCTGCCGGACCTGCGCACCCTGATCGTCGGCGCGGACGCCTGCGGCGCCGACCTCGTCGCCCGCTGGGCCCCGCACCACCGGATGATCAACTCCTACGGCCCCACCGAGGCCACGGTCGTCGCCACCTGGTCCGGGCCGCTGCGGCCGGACGGCGCCGCGCCCCCCATCGGCCGCCCGCGGCCCGGCAGTTGCGGCTACGTCCTCGACGCGCGGCTGCGCCCCGTCCCCGACGGCGTCCCCGGCGAACTGTGGCTCAGCGGGCCCTCCCTGGCCCGCGGCTATCTCCGCCGCCCCGGCCTGACCGCCGCCCGCTTCCTCGCCGACCCCTACGGCCCGCCGGGCACCCGGATGTACCGCACCGGCGACCTGGTGCGCCGCGACGCCCACGGCGAGCTGCACTACCTCGGCCGCACCGACCACCAGCTCAAGCTGCGCGGCCACCGGATCGAGGCCGGCGAGGTCGAGGCGACCCTGGCCGGCCACCCCGCCGTACGGGACGCCGTGGTGACCCTGCGGGAGGACGAGCCCGGCGCACCGCGCCTGGTGGCCCACCTGCTCGCCGCCCCCGGCACCGACCTCCCGTCCGGCGCCGAGCTGCGCGCGTTCGCCGCCCGGACGCTGCCCGGCTCCATGGTCCCCTCGGCCTTCGTCGTCCTGGAGCGCTTCCCGCTCACCGAGAACGGCAAGACCGACCGCGCCGCCCTCCCGGCCCCCGGCCCCGAACTGCCCGAACCCGCGGCGGGCCTGGCGCCCCGCACGCCCACCGAGGAGTTCCTCGCCGGCCTCTGGGCGGAGGTCCTGGGCCGGCCGGTGGGCGTCGAGGACGACTTCTTCGCCCTGGGCGGCGACTCGCTGCGCAGCCTGCAGCTCGCCTCCCGGACCAACGAGACCTTCGGCGTGCACCTCACACCCCGGGACGTACTGACCGCCCGGACCGTCGCCGCCCTCGCGGACCTGGTGGAGGAGCACGTTCTGCGCGAACTGGAAGACGCCGCCCGCGACAGCGACCCCGACCAACGGTGAGGAACGACGACATGACGTCCCCGGACGCGAAGAAGGACCGTGCCGCGGCCCTGCCGCCGGAGCTGCGGGAGGCGCTGCGCCGCCGGCTGGCCGGACAGGCACCGCCGGCCGCCACGGCCCGCCCCGGCATCCCGCGCGCGGACCGGTCCCGCCCCCTGCCGCTCTCCTTCGCCCAGCAGCGGCTCTGGTTCCTCGACCGGCTCCGGCCCGGCGACGCCCGCTACAACAGCGCCGTCGCCCTGCGGCTGGCCGGCCCCCTGGACCGCACCGCGCTGTCCGGGGCCCTCGACGCCGTGGTGGCGCGCCACGAGGCGCTGCGCACCACCTTCGACGAGGACGGCGGCCGGCCGCACCAGGTGGTCCACCCGGCCGTCCCCGTCCCGCTCCCCTTACACGACATGACGGGTCGTCAGCAAGATGCGTCCGGCGCGGACGACCGGGGCGGCGCGCTGGACGGGCTGCTGCTCGCCGAGTACTCCCGCCCGTTCGACCTGCACACCGGCCCGCTGCTGCGCGCCCTGCTGATCCGCCGCGCAGCGGAGGAGCACGTCCTGCTGCTCACCGCCCACCACATCGTCACCGACGGCTGGTCCATGGGCGTACTGCTGGACGAGATCTGCGCCCACTACGACGCCCTCGCCCACGGGGAGGCGCCCGCCCCCGCCCCGCCCGCCACCCCCTACCCGGACTTCGCCGTCTGGCAGCGCGAACGGCTCTCCGGAGCCCTGCTGGAGGACCAACTCTCCTACTGGGCCAAGCAGCTGGACGGGCTGGTGCCGTGGGAGCTTCCGCTCGACCGTCCGCGCGGCGGCGAGGAGTCCGGCGCCGGCGCGGTCCACACCTTCCGCGTCCCGGCCGCCACCGCCGCCCGGCTGCGGGAGGTGGCGACCGAGCAGCACACCACCCTGTTCACCGCGCTGATCGCCGCCTGCCAGGCACTGTTCGCCCGCTGGTCGGGACAGGACGACATCGCCGTCGGCTCGCTGACCCCCGGCCGCGGCCGCACCGAACTGGAGCGCGCCGTCGGCCTCTTCGTCAACACCGTGGTGCTGCGCGCCCCGGTCGACGCCACCCGCTCCTACCGCGAACTGCTCGACACCTCCGCCACCGCCGTCCTCGACGCCTTCGCCCACGACGACCTCCCCTTCGAACGGGTCGTGGAGGCCGCCGGAGCCGCCCGGGAAGCGGGCCGCAACCCGCTCTTCGACGTGATGGTCCTGCTCCACCCCGCCCCGCCCGCGGCTCCCGCCCCGCGCGGGCTGACCGCCGGGACCGTCCCCGTGCCCCGCCGCGCCGCCGCCTTCGACCTGAGCATCGAGTTCGTCCCCGACGGCGACGGACTGAGCGGACTGCTGGAGTACCGCACCGACCTCTTCGACGCCGCCACCGCCGCGCGGATGGCCGACCAACTCCTCGTCCTGCTCGGCGGAGTGGCCGCCGAACCCGACCGGCCACTGGGCCAACTGCCGCTGCTGTCCGAACGGGAGCGGCGGCGGCTGACCACCGAGTGGAACGCCACCGCGCTGCCCGTCGCGCCCACCACCTACCCCGCCGTCTTCGAGGCACAGACCGCCCGCAGCCCGCATGCCACCGCGCTGGTGGCCGGGGACACCGTGCTCGACTACGCCACGCTCAACGCCCGCGCCAACCGGCTCGCCCACCGCCTCATCGCGCGCGGCGCCGGGCCCGAACGGCTCGTGGCCGTACGGCTGCCGCGCACCGCCGAGCTGATCGTGGCGCTCCTCGCCGTCCTCAAGACCGGCGCCGCGTATCTGCCCCTCGACCCCGAACTCCCCGACGAACGGCTGCGGTTCCTGCTCGACGACGCCCGCCCGCTGCTGGTCCTCGACGAGGCCGCCGTGCGCGACCTGCCCGGCCCGGACCGCGCCGACGATCCCACCGACGCCGACCGCCGCGCACCACTGCTCCCCGACACCACCGCCTACGTCCTGTACACCTCCGGCTCCACCGGCCGCCCCAAGGGCGTGGCCGTCGCACACCGCTCCCTGATGAACCTGCTCGCCGGCCACCGGCACGGATTCGTCGCCGACGCCGGCGGCGGACCGCTGCGGGTGGCGCTGACCGCGTCGTTCTCCTTCGACACCTCGCTGGAGGGCGTGCTGCTGATGGCCGACGGCCACCGGCTGCATCTCGTCGACGAGGCGACCCGGCTCGATCCGGCGGCCCTGGTCGAGTACGTCGTCGAGCACCGCGTCGACTTCCTCGACCTCACCCCGTCCCACCTGCGTCAGCTGCTGCCCGCCGGACTGCTCACCGACCCCCGCCACCACCCCCGGGTGCTGATGCTCGGCGGCGAGGCCGTCGGCCCGGACCTGTGGCGGGAACTCGCCGCGCTGCCCGACGTCGCCGCCCACAACTTCTACGGCCCCACCGAATGCACCGTCGACGCGCTGTCCTGCCGCATCGACGGCACCGGGCGGCCCCTGGTGGGCCGGCCGCTGCCGAACGTGCGCGCCCACGTCCTCGACGGCCGGCTCCAGCCGGTGCCGCCCGGCGTCGCCGGCGAGCTGTACCTCGCCGGCGACCAGGTCGCCCGCGGCTACCACCAGCGCCCCGGCCTGACCGCCGCCCGGTTCGTCGCCGACCCGTTCGGGCCGCCCGGCAGCCGGATGTACCGCACCGGCGACCTGGCCCGCCGGACGGCCGACGGCCGCCTCGACTACCTCGGCCGTGCCGACGACCAGGTCAAGATCCGCGGCCACCGCATCGAACCCGGCGAGGTCGAGGCGGCGCTCACCGCCCTGCCGGACGTCGCCGAGGCGGCCGTCGCCGCCGTCCCCGACACCCATGGCCACGCCCGGCTCGCCGCCTACCTGGTGCCCGCCGCCGGCGCCGCCCGGCCCGCCGCCGCGGCGCTGCGCGCGGCCCTGCGGCGCACCCTGCCCGGCCACCTGATCCCCGCCGCCTTCGTCGTGCTGGCCGCGCTGCCGCTCACCACCAGCGGCAAACTGGACCGCCGCGCCCTGCCCGCCCCCGACCCCGAAGCCGACCGCGACGAGCGGGAGTTCGTGGCCCCGCGCACCGAGGCCGAGCGGACCCTGGCCGGCATCTGGTCCGAGGTGCTGGGCCTCGCCCGGGTGGGCGTCACCGACAACTTCTTCGAACTCGGCGGCGACTCGATCCTCAGCATCCAGGCGGTCTCCCGGGCCCGCGCCGCCGGACTCCGGCTCACCTCCCGGGACGTCTTCCGGCACCAGACCGTCGCCGAACTCGCCGCCGCTGCCGACGTGCGCACCGCCCCGGCCGCCACGCCCCGCCCGGCCGACGAAGCCGGACCGGCCCCGCTCACCCCCATCCAGGAGTGGTTCTTCGCCACCCACGGGCCGCTGCGGCACTTCAGCATGTCCGTGCTGCTCGACCTGCCGCACGCCCTCGACCCCGACGCACTGGACCGCGCCCTGCACGCGGTGGCCGCCCACCACCCGGCGCTGCGCACCCGGTTCGTCCGCACCGGCGACACCTGGCGCCAGGAACCCGGCGCCGCCGTCCCGCCCGGCCTGCTGGCCCGCCCCGGCCTGCCGGACCGCGCCGGCCCCGCCCGTGACGCCGCCCGCACCGCCGCCGCCGACGCGGCCCGCGCCGCCCTCGACCCCGCCACCGGCACCCTGCTGCGCGCCGCCCTGTTCCCCGCGGCACCCGGCGGCCGCCCGCAACTCTTCCTCACCGCCCACCACTTGGCCGTCGACAGCGTCTCCTGGCGCATTCTCCTCGCCGACCTGGAGACCGCCTACCGTCAGGCCGCCGCCGGCGAACCCCTCCAACTGGAGCCCGCCACCACGCCGTTCACCACCTGGGCCGCACACCTGGCCCGGCACGTCCGGGACGGCGGACTCGACGGCGACCTGGCCTACTGGACGGCCGAGTGCGCCGCGCCCCGCACCCCGCTGCCGGTGGACACCCCGGGCACCCCGCTCGCCGGCTCGGTCCGCACCGTCCGCGCCCGCCTCGACCGCGACACCACCGAGGCGCTGCTGCGCCGGGTGCCCGGGGTCTACCGCACCCGGATGAACGACGTCCTGCTCAGCGCGGTGGGCCGGGTGCTCGCCGACTGGGCGGGCAGCGACCGCGTCACGGTAGCGCTGGAAGGACACGGCCGCGAGGACCTCCCCGGAGCCGACGGTGCCGGTGACAGCCCCGTCGGCGGCGAGGGAGTCGATCTGTCCCGTACCGTCGGCTGGTTCACCACCCAGTACCCCGTCACCCTCACCCCGGCCGGGACACCGGAGGAACCCGACTGGGGCGCCACCCTCAAGGCGGTGAAGGAGCGCCTGCGGGCCGTCCCGCACCGCGGCCTCGGCTACGAGGCAGTGGCCCGCCTCGGCTCACCCGACCCGGCCGCCCGCACCCTCGCCGAACTCCCGCTGCCCCAGGTCTGCTTCACCTACCACGGCCAGTGGGAGAGCGCACCCGGCCGGGACTTCGCGCCCGCCGGCGAGGCCCCGGGCCGCGACATCGCCCCCGGTGAACCCCTCGACCACCTGCTGGACATCTCGGCCGCGGTGGCCGACGGCGTGCTGGAGTTCACCTGGCATTACAGCGACCGGATCCACCACGCGCACACGGTCCGCGCGCTGGCGGACGGCACCGTCCGCGCACTGGCCGCCCTCGCCGCCCACTGCGCTCGCCCGGACGCCGGCGGCCGCACCCCCTCCGACTTCCCGCTGACCCGGCTCGACCAGGCCGGAGTGGACCGACTGGCCGGCGACGGGCGCACGGTCGAGGACATCCTCCCGCTCACCCCGCTCCAGGAAGGCATGCTCTTCCACCGCCTGATGGGCGGCGCCGACGACGTCTACCTCGACCAGGCCACCCTGCTGCTGGACGGCATCGCCGACCCCGACGCGTTCGCCCGCGCCTGGCAGCATGTCACCGACCGGACGCCGGCGCTGCGCACCTCGGTCGTCTGGGAGGGGGTGCCCGTACCGCTGCAGCTCGTCCACCGGCGGGTGACGGTGCCCACCGCCCACCTCGACTGGCGCGACCTGGACGAGCAGCGGCGGACGGCCGAACTCGCCCGGGTGCGGGCCGAGGACCTGGCGCGGGGCCTGGACCTCACCGCCGCCCCGCTGATGCGGCTCACCCTGATCCGGCTGCCCGCCGGACGGCTGCGCCTGCTGTGGACGTCACACCACCTGATCCTGGACGGCTGGAGCCTGGCACAGGTCCTGACCGACGTGTGCGAGGAGTACGCCGCCCTCACCGCCGGCCGCACCACGGCCCCGCCCGTGCGCCGCCCGTTCGGCGACCACGTACGCCGGCTCGCCGCGCAGGACGGCCGCGCCGCCGAGGAGCACTGGCGCGCCGTCCTCGCCGGCTTCGCCACGCCCACCCCGCTGCCCTGCGACCGCCCGGCCCGCGAGGCCCACCGGGCCCGTTCCGCCGCGGTGCGCACCGGCGGCCTGAACCCCGAGCCGTCCCGGCGCCTGGCACACGCCGCCCGGCGCCACGGCCTGACCCTCAACACCGTCGTCCAGGGCGCCTGGGCACTGCTGGTGTCCCGCTACAGCGGGGAGCGGGACGTGGTGTTCGGCACCACCGTCTCCGGCCGCCCCGACGACCTGCCCGGCGCCGAGTCCATGGTGGGGATGTTCATCAACACCCTGCCCACCCGCGTCCGGGTGGACGAGCGCCGCCCGGCCGCCGCCTGGCTGCGGGAGCTCCAGGACACCCAGTCGGAGTCCCGGCGCTTCGAGTCCGTCTCGCTGGCGCGGCTCACCGGGCTCAGCGACGTCCCGGCCGGCACCGCGCTGTTCGAGTCCATGGTGGCCTTCGAGAACTACCCGTTCGACGACGCCCGCACCGCCGGCGTCCGCATCCTCGACGTCGCCTCGCGGGACGCCACCAACTACCCCCTGGTGCTGCGCGCCCACCACACCGACCGCCTCGGCTTCGACCTCGCCTACGACCCGGACCGCTTCGACCCCGCCACCGCCGGCGCCCTCGCCGACCGGCTCTGCCTGCTCCTCACGGGCCTCGCCGACGGCCTGGACCGGCCGCTGCGCGACCTGGCCTGGACCACCACCGAGGAACGCCGGCGCATCCTGGAGGACTGGAACGGCACGGACCGCGGCCGGCCCACGGCGACCCTGGTGGACCTCTTCGAGGACCAGGCGGCCCGGACTCCCGACGCCACCGCCGTGACCTTCGAGGGCAGCGCCCTGACCTACGCCGAACTCGACGCCCGGGCAGGCCGGCTGGCCCACCGGCTGGCCGCGAGCGGCGCCGGCCCCGAACGCTTCGTGGCGCTCGCCCTGCCCCGCTCCGCGGAGCTGATCGTGGCGCTCGTCGCGGTGCTCAAGACCGGGGCCGCCTACCTGCCCCTCGACCCCGAGCTGCCCGCCGACCGGATCGCCGCAGTCCTCGCCGACGCCGCTCCGGCCCTGCTGGTGACCACCACCGCCGTCGCCGGGCGCCTCCCCGGCGGCGCCTGCCCCCGGCTGCTCCTCGACGACCCCGCGGCCCGCGCCGACCTGGACCGGCGCCCCGCCACCGGCCCGGCCCCGGCCCGCCGCCCGCTGCCGGAGCACCCCGCCTACGTCATCTACACCTCGGGCTCCACCGGCCGCCCCAAGGGCGTCGTCGTCCCGCACGCCAACGTGGTGCGGCTGTTCACCCGCACCCGCGGCCACTTCGCCTTCGGCGCCGACGACGTATGGACCCTGTTCCACTCCTACGCCTTCGACTTCTCCGTCTGGGAGATCTGGGGCGCGCTGCTGCACGGCGGCCGGCTCGTCGTCGTCCCGCACGACATCGCCCGTTCCCCCGAGGACTTCCTGCGCCTGCTGGCGGACGAACGGGTCACCGTGCTCAACCAGACCCCCTCCGCCTTCCACCCGTTGATGCGGGCCGACGCCGAACTCCCGGATGTGGGCGCGCGGTTGGCGCTGCGCTGGATCGTCTTCGGCGGCGAGGCACTGGATCCGGCCCGGCTCGCCGACTGGTACACCCGGCACCCGGACACCGCGCCCGTCCTGGTCAACATGTACGGGATCACCGAGACCACCGTGCACGTCACGCACGCCCCGCTGGACCGCGCCACCGCGGCCGAGGCCACCGGCAGCGCCATCGGCCGCGGCCTGTCCGACCTGCGCGTACGGGTGCTCGACGACGGCCTCGCCCCGGTGCCGCCCGGCGCCGCCGGCGAGCTGTACGTGGCGGGGGAGGGGCTGGCCCGCGGCTATCTGAACCGGCCCGGCCTGACCGCCGCCCGATTCGTCGCGGACCCGTTCGGCCCGCCCGGCACCCGGATGTACCGCACCGGGGACCGGGCCCGGTGGCGGGCCGACGGCACCCTGGAATACCTGGGCCGCGCCGACCAGCAGGTCAAGATCCGCGGATTCCGGATCGAACCCGGCGAGATCGAGGCCGCACTGACCGCCCACCCGGACCTCGCCCAGGCCGTGGTCACGGTCCGCGAGGACACCCCCGGGGAGCGGCGCCTGGTCGCTCATGCCGTACCCGCCGCCCACCGCCCCGCGCCCGCCCCGGCCGCCCTCCGCGCCCACCTGGCCCGGACCCTGCCCGCCCACATGGTGCCCGCCGCCTACGTCACCCTGGACGCGCTGCCGCTGACCCCCAACGGCAAACTCGACCACCGGGCGCTGCCCGCCCCCGGGCCCGACGGGCTGGCCGCCGCGGGCGCGGACCGCACCGCGCCGCGCACCGCCGCCGAACGGCTCGTCGCCCGCGCCTGGGCCGACGCCCTCGGCACCGGCGACGCCGAGGCGGCCATCGGCACCGGGGACAGCTTCTTCGCCCTGGGCGGCGACTCGATCCTCGCCCTGCGCGTCGCCTCCCGGCTCCGCGCCGCGCTCGGCACGGACGTGTCCCCCCGGCTGCTCTTCACCCACCCCACCCTCGAAGCGCTGGCCGCCGCCCTGCCCGGCCCGGCCGCCGGCCGCCCGGCCGGCCACGAGCCGATCCCGGCGGCCGACCGCACCGCCGCCCTGCCGCTCTCCTTCGCCCAGCAACGCCTGTGGTTCCTGGACACCTTCGAGCCGGGCGGCACCGCCTACCTGACCTTCTTCGTGCTGCGCCTGCGCGGACCGCTCGACGAACCCGCCCTGCACACCGCCCTGGACGCCCTGGTGGCCCGGCACGAACCGCTGCGCACCACCTTCACCGAACGGGACGGCCGGGCCCACCAGACCGTCCACGCCCCCCACCCGGTCGCCCTGCCACGGCATGACCTGTCAAACACCCCGCAGCCGGCCCGCGAGGCCGCGCTCGACGCCCTGCTGACCCGCGAGGGCGCCACCCCCTTCGACCTGGCCGAGGGACCCCTGCTGCGGACCGGCCTGATCCGGCTCGCCGACGACGAGCACGTCCTCACCCTGGCCATGCACCACCTCGTCACCGACGGCTGGTCCACCGCCGTGCTCGGCCGCGACCTCGGTGAGCTGTACGCCGCGGCCCTGGAAGGCCGCCGCCCCGAACTGCCCCCGCTGCCCGTGCAGTACGCCGACTACGCGGCCTGGCAGCGCGCCCGGGCCGACGAGACCGAGCGCCGACACCTCGGCTACTGGACCGCCAAACTGGCCGACGTGGCCCCGCTGGAGCTGCCCACCGACCGGCCGCGCCCCGCCGTGCGCACCACCAACGGCGCGCTGCTGGAGTTCACCCTGCCCGCCCCGCTCACCGACCGGCTGCGCGAGGTCGGCCACCGCGCCGACGCCACCCTCTACATGACGCTGCTGGCGGCCTGCAAGGTGCTCCTCGCGCGCTGGGCCGGCCAGGAGGACATCGCGGTCGGCACCGTCGCCGCCGGCCGCGACCACCCCCAACTGGAGCATCTGGTGGGGATGTTCGTGCACACCCTGGTGCTGCGCAGCCGGGTACCCGGCGCCCTGCCGTTCAGCGCGCTGCTGTCCGAGGTGCGCACCACCGTGCTGGACGCCTTCGCCCACCAGGACGTGCCCTTCGAGCGGCTCGTCGACGTGCTCCAGCCGGAGCGCGACACCAGCCGCACCCCGCTGTTCCAGGTCATGGTCGCCCTCCACAACCTGGGCGCCGAGGCCCCGCGCCTGCCCGGCCTCGACGTTCGGACCCTCCAACCGCCCGGCCGGCACGCCGCGTTCGACCTCGCCTTCGACTTCGTGGCCCGCGACGGCGACCTGACCTGCTTCGTCGAATACAACACCGACCTGTTCGACACGGCCACCGTCGAAGCCGCCGCCGAGCGCCTGCGCCGGCTGCTGACCGCGGTCGCGGACGACCCCGGACGCCCGGTGGGCGCGCTGCCGCTGCTCTCCGACACGGAGCGGCGCCGGCTGCTCCAGGAGTGGCAGGGCGCCCCCCTGCCCGTACCGGACACCACCTTCGTGGACCTCTTCGAGGAGCAGGCGGATCGCACCCCGCACGCCACGGCCCTGGTCGCCCGGGACGCCACCCTCGACTTCGCCGCGCTGAACGAGCGCGCCAACCGGCTGGCCCACCACCTCATCGCCCTGGGCGTCGGCCCCGAGCGGGTGGTCGCCGTCCAACTGCCGCGCACCTCCGACATGCCGGTGGCGCTCCTCGCCGTCCTCAAGGCGGGCGGCACCCTGCTGGCCCTCGACCCGGAACTGCCCGCCGAACGCGTCGCGTTCCTGCGCGCCGACGCCGCACCGCACACCGTCCTGACGGCCGACACCCTGCGCGCCGCCCCGCTCGGCCGCCGGCCCGCCCACAACCCCACCGACGCCGACCGCACCACGCCCCTGCACCCCGCCCACACCGCCTACCTCACCTACACCTCCGGCTCCACCGGCCGCCCCAAGGGCGTCGCCGTCGAACACCGTCAGCTGGTCAACCTCTGCCACGACCACCGGGCCGGCCTGGTCGCCCCGCACACGACCGGCGAGGAACCGCTGCGCTTCGCGCTGAGCGCCGCCTTCTCCTTCGACACCTCGTGGGAGGGCCCGCTGCTGCTGGCCCTGGGCCAGCAGGTCCACCTCATCGACGAGGACGAACGCCTCGACCCGGCCGCCTTCGTCCGCCGGATCGCCGACCAGCGCCTGGACGCCGTCAACGTGACACCGTCCTTCCTGCACGAACTGCTGGCCGCAGGGCTGCTCGACGGTGACCACCACCGCCCCCGGATCGTCCTGGTGGGCGGCGAGGCCGTCAGCATCCCCCTGTGGCACGAGCTGCGGGCGGCCGAGGCCGAGGGCGTCACCGCCTACAACATCTACGGCCCCACCGAGTGCACCGTCGACGCGGTCTACGGCCGCTTCACCGACCACCCGGAGCGGCCGGTCCTCGGCCGTCCGGGCCGTAATGTGCGCGCCTACGTACTGGACGGCGCGCTGCGGCCGGTCCCGGCGGGGGTGCCGGGCGAGCTCTACCTCGCCGGCGCCCAGGTCGCCCGCGGCTATCTCGGCCGGCCCGGACTGACGGCCGGGCGCTACCTCGCCGACCCGTTCGGCCCGCCCGGCACCCGGATGTACCGCACTGGCGACCGCGCCCGCTGGACCGCGGCCGGACTGCTGGAATTCCTGGGCCGCACCGACGATCAGGTCAAGGTCCGCGGCTTCCGTATCGAGCCCGGCGAGGTCGAGGCCGCCCTGCTCGGCCACCCCGCCGTCGGGGACGCCGTGGTGGTGGCCCGCGACGACGACGGCCGGGCCCGGCTGGTGGCCTACCTGGTGCCCACCGCGCCCGAGGCGCCGCCCGCCGAGGAACTCCGCGTCCACCTGCGCCGCACCCTGCCCGACCACCTCGTCCCCACGGTCTTCGTCCCCCTGGCGCGGATACCCCGCACCACCAGCGGCAAGACCGACCGGCGTGCCCTGCCCGCGCCCCCCGGCCGGCCCGACGGCGGCGCCCCCCATGTGGCCCCGCGCAACGCCACCGAGCGGAGCCTCGCCGCCATCTGGGCGGAGGTGCTGGGCGTGTCCAGGGTCGGCGTCGACGACAACTTCTTCGCCCTGGGCGGCGACTCGATCCTCAGCATCCAGATCGTCTCCCGGGCCCGCCGCGCCGGATACGCCCTCACCTCCAAGGACGTCTTCCGCCACCAGACCGTCGCCGAACTCGCCCTGCGCACCGCCCCGATGGACCCTCCGCCCGCCACCGACGCACCGGCCCCGGCCGGACCGGCGCCGCTCACCCCCATCCAGCACTGGTACCTCGGCCGGCGGCGCCCGGGGGACGCCCTGCGCTTCACCATGACCCACCGGTTCGCCCTCGCCGCCGGCACCGACGAGGAGACGCTGCGGCACGTGGTGGACGCGCTCGTCGCCCACCACCCCGCGCTGCGTACCCGGTTCCGCCGCACCGGCGGCACCTGGCACCAGGAGGCGCTGCCCACCGCACCCGGCGAGGTCTTCGCCTGCCACGACCTGACCGGCCTCGACGACACGCGGGCCGAGGAGGCCGTCCGGCGCGCCGCCACCGCGGCCCAGACCTCCCTGGACCCCACCGAGGGCCGGGTCGTGCGCGCCCTGTACTTCGACCGCGGCGACCGCCGTCCCGCACAACTCCTGCTCACCGCCCACCACTTGGTCGTCGACGGGGTGTCCTGGCGGATCCTGCTGGAGGACCTGGCGACCGCCTGCCGACAGGCCACCGCCGGCCACCCGGCCGCCCTGCCCCCGGCGAGCACCGGCCCCGACCGCTGGGCGGCCCGCCTGGAACAGCACACCCGCGCCGGCGGCTTCGACGGCGACCTGGCGTACTGGACCCGGACCGCCGGCATCCCCGCCGACCTCCCCACGGACCGCCCCGCCACCACACCCCCCGCCACCGCGGCCACCGCCGCCACGGTGACCGTCCGCCTGGACCGGGACACCACCGACGCCCTGCTCCGGCAGGTCCCCGACGCCTACCGCACCCAGGTCAACGACGTCCTGCTCAGCGCCCTGGGCCGCACCCTGACCCGCTGGGCCGGCCGGGACACCGTGCTCATCGGCGTGGAGGGCCACGGCCGCGAGGACCTCTTCGACGACCTGGACCTCTCCCGCACCGTCGGCTGGTTCACCGCAGAGTTCCCGCTCGCCCTGACCGTCGCCCCGGACGCCGACTGGCACACCACCCTGCGCTCCGTCAAGGAGCAGCTGCGCGCCGTCCCGCTGCGCGGACTCAGCTACGGCGCGCTGCGCCACCTGGTGCCCGACAGCCCGCTGGCCGGCGCGCCCGCGCCGGGCATCGGCTTCAACTACCACGGACAGTGGAGCCCCGCCGCGGGCGACGGACCGGACGCCCCCGGCCCCTACGGCGCCACCCTGCCCCCGGCCGGGCAGGACACCGACCCCGACGAGCCCCGCGGCTATCCGCTGGAGGTCACCGGCGCCGTCCAGGACGGCCGGCTCGAACTCGGCTGGACCTACCCGCCCGAGCTCTACGACGAGGCCACCGTGCGCCGCCTCGCCGAGGACACCCGCGCCGCCCTGACCGAGATCGTCGCGCACTGCGCCCGCCCGGGCACCGGCGGCCGCACCCCCTCCGACTTCCCTCTCGCCCGGCTCGACCAGCACCAGGTGGACCTGGTCGCCGGCGACGGACGGGACGTCGAGGACGTCCTTCCGCTCACCCCGCTCCAGGCCGGCATGCTCTTCCACGGGCTGGTCGGCGAGGACGGTACCTACCTCGACCGGATCGTGCTCCGGATCGCCGGGGTCGCCGACCCGCGGGCGTTCGCCGCGGCCTGGCAGGCCGTCGCCGACCGCACCCCGGCCCTGCGCAGCAGCGTCCACTGGCGCGGCCTGCCGCACCCCGTGCAGGTCGTCCGCCGCCGTGCCGTCCTGCCCGTCGTCCACCACGACTGGCGCACCCTGGCCCCCGCGGAGCGCGACGGCGCGCTGGACCGGCTGCTCGCCGAGGACCGGGCGGCCGGCCTGGACGTGACGACCGCACCGCTCAGCCGCCTCGCGGTGGCCGCGCTCCCCGGCGACGAGATCGTCCTGGTGTGGACCTCGCACCATGTGATGCTCGACGGCTGGAGCACCGGCGCCCTCTTCGCCGACGTCTGCGCGCAGTACGCGGCGGACGTGCGGGGCCTGACCGGCCGCCCGCCGGCGCGCAGGCCGTTCCGGGACTTCCTGGAGTGGCTGGACGGACAGGACCGGGCGGCCGCCGAGCAGCACTGGGCCGCCACCCTCGCCGGGTTCACCGCCCGCACCCCCCTCCCGTACGACCGGCCACCCGTCGAGGCGCACCGCGCCCGCTCCTCCGCCCTGGTCCACCTGGAACTGGACGACGAGGTCTCCGCCCGGCTGCGCGCGACGGCCCGCGATGGCGGACTGACGGTCAACACCGTGGTGCAGGGCGCCTGGGCGCTGCTGCTGGCCCGCTACAGCGGCCGCCCTGACGTGGTCTTCGGCACCACGGTCTCCGGCCGCCCGGCGGAACTGCCGGGCGTGGAGTCGATGATCGGCATGTTCATCAACACCGTGCCCACCCGCGCCCGGACCGACGGCGCCGGCGGCGTACTGCCCTGGCTGCGCGAACTCCAGGAACAGCAGAGCGACGCCCGCCGCTTCGACTTCGTCTCGCTCGCCCGCATCCAGGCACTCGCACAGCTCCAGCCCGGCGAACCGCTCTTCGACAGCATGGTGGTGTTCGAGAACTACCCCTTCGACGAGGCCGCCACCGCCGGCGCCGGCATCCGTATCCAGGACGTCCGCGCCGAGGACGCCACCACCTTCCCGCTGTGCCTGCGCGCCTACCTCGCCGACCGCCTCGGCTTCGATCTCGCCTACGACCCGGCGCTCTTCGACCGCACCACGGTCGAGCGGGCCGCGCGGCGGCTCGAAACCCTGCTGACCGCGCTCGCCGACGGCACCGCCCGCACCCTCGACGACCTCACCCTGCTCACCGCCGCCGACCGGGAGGTGCTGCGCGGCTGGAACACCACCGCCCGCCCCGCTCCGGGCGGTTCGCCGGTCGACCTCTTCGCCGCGCAGGCCCGGCGCGCCCCGGACGCGGTCGCGCTCACCGAAGCGGACCAGGAACTGACCTACCGTCAACTCGACGACTGGTCCGACCGGCTGGCCGGCGTTCTACGGGCCGGTGGACTGTGCCCCGAGGCCCGCGTGGCACTCCACCTGGACCGCTCGGCCGCCCTCGTGGTGGCCCAGCTCGCCGTGCTGAAGGCGGGCGGCGCCTACGTACCGGTGGACGGCCGCGCCCCCGAAGCACGCCGCCAACTGCTGCTCGGCCAGGCCCGGGTGACCGCCCACCTGACCGCCGGCGACGTCCTGGCCGCCCGGACCGCCGGTCCGGCCGCCACGCCGCCGCTGCCGCCCGCGGACCCCGACCAGCTCGCCTACGTGATGTTCACCTCCGGCTCGACCGGCACACCGAAGCCGGTGGGGGTGCGCCACCGCGATGTGGCGGCCCTCGCCACCGACAGCCGCTTCACCGGCCCCGCCTTCGACCGGGTCCTGCTGCATTCACCGGCCGCCTTCGACGCCGCCACCTTCGAGGTGTGGGTGCCGCTGCTCAACGGCGGCCGCATCGTGGTGGCCCCGACGGGCGCGGTGGACGCGGCGTCGCTGCGGCGGCTGGCGGCCGGAGGCGCGGTCACCGCGCTGTGGCTGACGGCCGGTGTGTTCCGGCTGCTGGCCCAGGACGCGCCGGAGTGCTTCGCCGGACTGCACCAGGTGTGGACCGGCGGCGACGTGGTCCCGGCCGCCGCCGTCCGCCGGGTGCTGGCCGCCTGCCCCGGCCTGACCGTCGTGGACGGTTACGGCCCCACCGAGACCACCACCTTCGCGACCTCCTTCGCCCTGACCGACCCCGCGGCCGTCCCCGCCACCGTCCCGATCGGCCGGCCGCTGGACGACATGCGCGTCCACGTCCTCGACGCCCGGATGCGGCCGGTGCCGCCGGGCACCGCGGGCGAACTCTTCCTGGCCGGCGAGGGCGTGGCCCGCGGCTACCTCGGCCGCCCCGCCGCCACCGCGGACCGGTTCGTCGCCGACCCCTTCGGCCCGCCCGGCGGCCGGATGTACCGCACCGGCGACCTGGCCCGCCGGCGGCCCGACGGCACGGTGGAGTTCCTCGGCCGCACCGACGACCAGGTCAAGATCCGGGGCTTCCGGGTCGAGCCCGGCGAGGTGGCGGGCGCGCTCGCGGCCCACCCCGGCGTCGCGGACGTCGCGGTGGTGGCACATACGGCCCCCTCCGGCGCCCGGCACCTGGCCGCCTACGTGGTGGCCCGCGACGAACTCGACATGGCGGCGCTGCGCGCCCACGCCCGCGCCACCCTCCCCGACTACCTGGTGCCCACCGCCTTCGTACCGCTGCCGGCCCTGCCGCTCAGCCCCAACGGCAAGGTGGACCGGGCCGCCCTGCCCGCGCCCGAGGACCGCCGGGACCGGCCGGCGCCGGTCGCCCCGCGCACCGAGGCCGAACGCCGCACGGCCGAGGTCTGGGCCGAGGTGCTCGGCACCCAACGCGTCGGCATGCGGGACGACTTCTTCGCCCTGGGCGGCGACTCGATCCTCAGCATCCGGCTCGCCGCCCGCCTCGCGGAGGTCTTCGCCACCGAACTGACCCCGCGCGCGGTCTTCACCCACCCCACCCCCGAAGCGCTCACCGAACTGCTCAGCCGCCCGGACACCGCCGGCCTGTCCGCGCCCACCCCCGTCCCCCGGGACACCCCGCCGCCGCTCTCCTACGCCCAGCAACGCCTGTGGTTCCTCGACGCGTTCGAGCCCGGCGGCACCGAGTACCTCACCCCCCTCGCCCTGCGCCTGCGCGGCCACCTCGACACCGCCGCGCTCGGCACCGCCCTGACCCGGCTCGCCGCCCGCCACGAGTCGCTGCGCACCACCTTCGACACCGTGGACGGCCAGGGCGTCCAGATCATCCATCCGCCCCAGGACGTGCCGCTGCCGCTGCGCGACCTGTCGGCGCTGCCCGCCGAGGCCCGCCGGGACCGGCTGGCGCGGCTGCTCAGCGAGGAGCGCACCCGCCCCTTCGACCTGTGCCGCGGCCCCCTGCTGCGGGCCGGGCTGATCCGGCTGGCCGACGACGACCACGTCCTGACCCTGACCCTGCATCACATCATCACCGACGGCTGGTCGACCGCGGTGCTCACCGGCGACCTGGCCCACTACTACCGGGCCGCGCTCGGCGCCCCCACCGCCGAACTCCCGCCGCTGCCCGTCCAGTACGCCGACATCGCACACTGGCAGCGGACCGCGCAGGACGCCGCCGCCGAGGAACAACTGCGGTACTGGCGCGACCACCTGGCCGGCCTGGAACCCCTGCACCTGCCCACCGACCGGCCGCGCCCCGCCGTGCGGACCAGGAACGGTGCCACGGCCCGGCTCGTCCTCCCACCACGGACCGCGCGCCGCCTGGCGGAGTTCGGCCGGGCCCGGCAGACCACCCTGTTCACCACCCTCGTCGCCGCGGTCCAGACTCTCTTCGCCCGGCTCTCCGGCCAGCGCGACATCGCCGTCGGAACCGTCACCTCCGGCCGCGACCGCGCCGAGACCCAGCACCTGATCGGATTCTTCGTCAACACCCTCGTGCTCCGCTCGGCCGTCGACCCGGACCTGCCGTTCCCCGAGTTCCTCGCGCGGGTGCGGGAGACGGTGCTGGCCGCCTTCGCCCACCAGGAGGTGCCGTTCGAGCGCGTGGTGGACGAGGTCCAGCCCGCCCGGGACACCAGCCGCACCCCGCTCTTCCAGGCCATGGTCGTCCTGCAGAACGCCCCCGCGGCCGCGCTGGACCTGCCGGGCCTCCAGGTCGACGACATCGAACCGGACACCCACCACGCCGGCTTCGACCTCACCCTGGAGTTCGCCGAGCACGACTCCGGCGCCCTGCACGGACTGCTCACCTACAACACCGACCTGTTCGAGGCCACCACCGCCGAACGGATCGCGGACCAGCTCACCACACTGCTGACCGCGCTCGCCGACGACCCCCAACGCCCCCTCGGGGCGCTGCCGCTGGCCCCCCGCGAGGAACTGCGGCGGTTGCTGGCCGACGGCCGTGGCACGGACCGTCCGGTGCCCCCGGCCACCCTCGGCGAGCTGTTCCGGCGCCAGGCGGCCCGCACACCGGATGCGGTGGCGCTCACCGCCGGCCCCCGGACGCTGACCTACGCGGAGCTGGAGCGCGCCGCCAACCGGCTGGCCCACCACCTCATCGGCCGCGGCGCCGGCCCGGAGCGGGTGGTGGCGGTGGCCCTGCCCCGCTCGGCGGAGACCGTCGTGGCGCAGCTGGCGGTGGTCAAGGCCGGCGGCGCCTTCCTGCCCGTCGACCCGGCCTACCCGGCCGAACGCCGCGCCTTCATGCTGCGCGACTCCGGGGCCCACCTCGTCCTCGACGATCCCGCCGCCGTCTGGCGCCCGGACGGCCCCGCCACCGCGCCCACCGACGCGGACCGCCACGCCCCGCTCGGCACCGAGCACCCCGCCTACGTCATCTACACGTCGGGCTCGACCGGCACCCCCAAGGCGGTGGTGGTCCCGCACACCGGCCTCGCCGGTTTCGCCGCGGCCGCCACCGCCCGCTACCAGGTGCGCCCGGGCGACCGGGTCCTGCAGTTCGCCTCGCCCAGCTTCGACGCCGCCGTCCTGGAACTGTGCGTCGCACTGCTCTCCGGGGCCACCCTCGTCGCCGGCGAGGAGGGCCCGCTGCTCGGCGAACGGCTCGCCCGGGTCCTCGCCGAGCGGCGGATCACCCACACCCTGATCCCGCCCGCGGCGCTGGCCACCGTGCCGCCCGAGGCGGCCGCCGCCCTGCCCCGCCTGCGCACCCTGATCGTCGGCGCCGAGGCGTGCCCCGCGGACCTCGTCGCGCACTGGGCCCCCGGCCGTCGCGTGATCAACTCCTACGGCCCGACCGAGGCCACCGTGGTGGCCACCTGGACCGAACCGCTCGCCCCGGCCGCCGGCCCGCCGCCCATCGGCCGCCCCGCCGCCGGCACCCGGGTCCAGGTGCTGGACGCCGCGCTGCAGCCCGTACCGGTCGGCGTGACCGGTGAACTGTACGTGGCCGGGCCCGGACTCGCCCGCGGCTACCTCGGCCGCCCGGGGCTGACCGCGAGCCGCTTCCCCGCCGACCCGTACGGCCCACCGGGCTCGCGCATGTACCGCACCGGGGACCTGGCCCGGTGGGACACCGACGGCCAACTGCGGTTCGCCGGCCGCGCCGACGACCAGGTCAAGGTGCGCGGCTTCCGCATCGAGCCCGGCGAGATCGAGAGCGCGCTGCGCCGCAGCCCGCTGGTGCGCGACGCGGTGGTCGCGGTCCGCACCACCGGCCGCGACGGACAGCGCCCGGCCGGCCCCGGCCGGCTGGTCGCCTACGTCGTCCCGGCCCCCGGCACCCCGGAGCCGCTTCCCGTCCCCGAACTCCGCGACCACCTGGCCCGGTTGCTGCCGCCGCACATGGTGCCCGCGCTGTTCGTCCCGCTGGCCGTGCTGCCGCTCACCCCGAACGGCAAGACCGACCGGCGCGCCCTGCCGGACCCCGGCCCGGAAGCCGCCTCCGCCGCCCCGCACGTCGCACCGCGCACCGCGACCGAACGCCGGATCGCGCGGATCTGGGCCGACGTCCTCGGGCTCGACACCGTCGGGGCCGACGACAACTTCTTCGACCTCGGCGGCGATTCCATCCTGACCATGCAGGTCGTCTCGCGGCTGCGCCGGGACGGGCTCCACCTGGCCACCAAGGACCTGTTCACCCATCAGACGGTGGCCGCGCTGGCCACCGTCGTGACCACCGGCCCCACCGGCTCCGACAGCGGCCCGGTGACCGGGGAGCTGCCGCTCACCCCCATTCAGGAGTGGTTCTTCGCCACCCCCCGCGCGGCCCGCCACCACTTCAACCAGTCGGCGCTGCTCGAACTGACCGGCACCCCCGACCCGTTGGCTCTGCACACGGCGCTGGCCGCGCTGCTGGAGCATCACGACGCGCTGCGGATGCGGTTCACCGAGGAGGACGGCCGCTGGCACCAGCACAACCCGCCGCCGTCCGTGCCCGACGGCCTCCTCGTCCGGCACGATCTGAGCGGCCTGTCGCCCGACGAGGCCGACGCCGCCATGGACCGGGCGGCCGACGCGCTGCACACCGGCTTCGACCTCGGCCGCGGGCCGCTGTTCCGGGCGGCGCTGTTCACCGGTGGCCCGGACCGGCCCGCCTTCCTGCTGCTGGTGGCCCATCACCTCGTCGTCGACGCGGTGTCCTGGCGCATCCTCCAGGACGATCTGGAGACCGCCTACCAGCAGGCCGTCGCGGGCACCCCGGCCGACCTCGGCGACCGCACCACCGCCTTCCGGGACTGGTCCCGTGGCCTGGCCGCGCACGTCGCCGCCGGCGGCCTGGACCACGAACTGCCGTACTGGGAGCAGGCGGTGTCCGCCGCCCCACTGCCGGTGGACCACGACCCCGGCACGCCCGGCACCCCCGGCGAGGCATCCCGCACGATCACCGTGACGCTGGACGAGCGGGACACCACGGCGCTGCTCCGCTCCGCCCCGCTCGCCTACCGCACCCGCATCAACGACGTCCTGCTGGCAGCCCTGGCGCTCGCTCTGGCCCGCTGGACCGGGAACGAACGGGTCTGCGTGGACCTCGAAGGCCACGGCCGCGAGGACCTCCTGGAGGGGGTGGACCTCTCCCGCACGGTCGGCTGGTTCACCACCGTCCACCCGGTGGGCCTGCGGGTCTTCGACCCGGAGGACCTCGGACCCGACCGGGACTGGCGGGCGCTGGTCAAGGCGGTCCGGCGGCAGCTTCGCGCCGTACCCGGCAACGGCCTGGGCTTCGGCGCGCTGCGCACCCACGGCTCCGCGGAGATCCGCGAGCGCCTGGCGCGCACCGGCCGCGGCCAGTTGGTCTTCAACTACCTGGGCCAGTGGGACGCCCGGCCCGACGGCACCGGCGGCGCGCTGGTCCGCGCCGAGCACGGCTCCTTCGGCCGGGACCACGACCCCCGGGACGGCGGCTCCCACCTGCTGGAGACCGTCGGCGCCGTGCAGGACGGCCGGCTCGCCTTCACCTGGCACTACCGTCCCGATGTCCACGAGGAGGCCACCGTACGGGCGGTCGCCGAGGACTTCGCCCTGGCCCTCGGACGGATCGCCCGACATGCCCGGGACAGCCTGTGAGCGACGTGACCTGCGCGACGGGCACGACCGGCGTGGGAACGGCGTACGGAAAAAGTTCCCGCGCCCCGCCCCGCGCCGGCCCCCTGGCCCCGACCGACCACCGCACCGCACCACACACCCACGCCCGACAGGAGAAACCGGACATGGACGAGAACGCCCGCTACCAGGTCCTGCGCAACGACGAGGACCAGTACTCGCTGTGGCTCGCCGACCTCGAAATACCCGCCGGCTGGCACCCGGTGGGCAAGGAGGGCACCCAGGACGAGTGCGCCGCCTACGTCGACGAGGTCTGGACCGACATGCGCCCCCGCAGCCTGCGCGAGCGAATGGACCAGGTCAGCCCCTGACCGGTGCTCCGTGCGGCCCGAGCCCGGCCACCACCGGGCCGGCCCGCCCGAACGGGGCACGGGCCCATGGCCGCCCCCGGTGACCGGGTTCGCTACGTCGTGCTGCACTGAGAAACCCGGGCCGCCGGTCGGGCCTCCGGGCGGCTCTGGGCGACCGTCAGGCCCAGAAGTCGAACTCGGCCCGCAGGTGGCCCTTGGTGACCCGTCCTCCGTCGCTCCAGTAGAGGGCCTTGTACTCCTCGCCCTTGTTCAGGTGCAAGCCGATCATGGTCGAGCCGTACGCGCCGCAGTGGGCGTTGCCGCAGACCCAGTCCCACGTGATGCGCTTGCCTTTGCTGTCCACGATCTCGATCCAGTCCCAGCCGTCGTACGGATCCCGCCCCGAGGACGTCATCCATGTCACGTTGATGCCGGTGAGGTGGGACTGGTACCACCAGCCGCGGTACTGCGCCGGCGACACGTCGCTGATCAGGTAGTCGGCGTTGAGCACGGGGTATCCGGGGCTCTGGTGCGCCGGCGGCTGCCAGTGCTCACGCCGCGCCGAGTCGGTCGCCGGAGCCGCCTGCACAGCGGCCGTCGTCGGTTTCTCCGGACCCTGCGGCGCAGCGGAAGCCGTTCCCAGCGCCATCACGGACACACCCGCGAGCACCCCGGCCATGACCGCGGCGCGCCGCTGGGGCGTGTTCGCCCGGGCGCATAAGGAAGAGATCTTGCCCTTGCCTGGAGTGCGGAACAACATGCCTGGTTCACCCAACCGTTGATCGGTGATCGATGCACCGGAAACGCTAGGGAGCGGCGATCAACGTTCTGTTGACGACCGCTCAACGGGAGTCTTGATCCACGGCTCTACGGATACCCGACAACTCCTTAACCTTCCCTATTGGGTATGCAGATAGGGAAGGTTAAGGTAGTTTCATGAGTGACCGTTTGTACTCCGTGGAGCAGGTGGCCGAGCGACTCGGGCTGCATGTACGCACCGTCCGCAACTACGTGCGCGACGGGCGGCTGCCCGCGGTCCGGATCGGCAAGCAGTACCGCATCGCGCACGAGGACCTGGAGGTCTTCACCGGCCGTCCGGTGCCCGCGCCCGACACCGGACCGGCCGGGCGGGAGCGGCACACCGAGGTGTCGAGCATCGTCGAGATCGAGGGCGTCGACCGGGTGACGGCCGACCGCCTGACCACGCTCATGATGACCGCGGCCGCCGGCCGTGGCCCGGGGGAGCGTCCGCTGCGGATCGAGACGGTCCACGACAAGGACCGGGCCCGGCTGAAGGTCGTCGTCCTGGGCGGACTGGCCGACACGGCCCGGCTGTTGGACTACATGGAGGGGGTGCTCCAGTCATGAGCACGAGAGAAGGCGGGGGAGCCGTGCGCACGGACGCGGGTGCGGAGGTGCGTTCCGACGTGCGGGCGCTCTACAAGTCGCAGGCCGGCGCGGCGGAGATTCTGCGGCGCTATCGGGCGGCGCTGGAGTCCTGGCCGGTGCCGGCCGAGCACGTAAGGGTGCCGACGAGGCAGGGGGAGACGTTCGTCGTCGTGTCCGGGCCGGCGGACGCACCGCCCCTGGTGCTGCTGCACGGTTCCGGCGCGAACACGA
Source organism: Streptomyces sp. S186 (assembly GCF_051603415.1). Taxonomy (NCBI): domain Bacteria; kingdom Bacillati; phylum Actinomycetota; class Actinomycetes; order Kitasatosporales; family Streptomycetaceae; genus Streptomyces; species Streptomyces sp. S186. The sequence continues at coordinate 7,694,881 of NZ_CP193932.1, forward strand.
CGATGTGGCTGGGCGACGTCGCCGACTGGTCCCGGCACTTCCGCACCTACGCCGTGGACGTCATCGGCGAGCCCGGCCTCAGCGCGCCGGCCCGGCCGTCGCTGGCTTCGGAGGACCCCGCGCGATGGCTGGACGAGGTGCTGGACGGGCTGGGGATCTCCGCAACGGCCTTGGTGGGGACCTCACTTGGCGGCTGGTGGGCACTGGACTACGCCCGGCGGCGGCCGGAGCGGGTGACGCGGCTGGCACTGCTGTGCCCCGGCGGGATCGGACGGCAGAAGGTGGGCTGGCTGTTCAGGGCACTGCTGCTGCGCGCCCTGGGGCGCAGGGGAGTCGTCCGGTCGGTGCGTAAGGGGGCCGGTCTGGAGGACCCGGGGCTCCAGTCCGTCCTCGACACGGTGGTCCTCACCTTCACGCACTTCAGGCCGCGTACCGAGCGGCTGCCGATCGTCGCGGACGAGGCGCTGCGCCGACTCGCCATGCCGGTGCTGGTGATCGCCGGCGGGCGGGACGCGCTGTTCGACTCGGCCGGCACCGCGCGGCGGGTGCGGGCGTGCGTACCGCGGGCGACGGTCCACCTCCTGCCCGAGGCCGGACACGCCCTCTTCGGGCAGACCGACACCGTCCTCGACTTCCTGCGCGCCCCGGAGCCCGCACGCTAGGCCGCCACCGGGCGAGGGCCGCCGCTCACGCCCGGTGGTCCGCCATGCGCGCCCCCTGCGCATCGGCGCACCCCGGCGGCTCTCTGGACGAGCCTGTCGCACTGCCCCTAGCGTCACGCGTCGTGACGAGCATTCCGGAGCCTCCCGACATCCTGTCACCCGAGTTCGCGACCGACCCGTATCCGGCGTACCGCGTACTGCGCGAGCACTACCCACTGCTGTACCACAAGGGCACCGGCAGCTATCTGTTATCCCGTTACGAAGACGTCGAACGCGCCTTCCGTGAGCCGGTGTTCAGCACCGACAGCTACAGCTGGCAGCTGGAACCGGTACACGGAGGCCGCACCCTGCCACAGATGAGCGGCCGCGAACACGCGGTCCGCCGGGCCCTGGTGGCGCCCGCCTTCCGCGGCCGGGAACTGCGGGAGACGTTCCTGCCGCTCATCGAGCGGAACGCCCGCGAGCTGATCGACGGCTTCCGCGGCGCGGACGAGGTGGACCTGGTGGCGCGGTTCGCCACCCGCCTCCCGATCAACGTGATCGTCGACATGCTCGGCCTGGACCGGGCCGACCACGACCGCTTCCACGGCTGGTACACCGCGGTCGTCGCCTTCATCTCCAACCTCGGCCAGGACCCCGGGATCGCGGCGGCCGGCCGCCGCGCGAGCCGGGAACTCGCGGCGTACCTGCACCCGGTCATCCAGGAACGGCGGGCCGCGCCCGGCGACGACCTGCTCTCCCGGCTGTGCACCGCCGAGGTCGAAGGCGTCCGGATGAACGACCGGGACATCACCGCGTTCGTGAGCCTGCTGCTGTCCGCGGGCGGTGAGACCTCGGACAAGGCCCTCGCCCTGATTGTCCGCAGCCTGCTCGCCCACCCCGACCAACTCGCCGCGGTCCGCACCGAGCGCTCGCTGATCCCCGCCGCCTTCGCCGAGACGCTGCGGCACACCCCACCGGTCCAGATGATCATGCGTCAGCCCGCCGAGGACGTCACCCTCAGCGGCGGCACCGTGCCTGCCGGAGCCACCGTCGTCTGCCTGATCGGCGCCGCCAACCGGGACCCGCGCCGCTACGCCAGGCCCGACGCCTTCGACCTCTTCCGCACCGACCTCGACCCGGGCACCGCCTTCAGCGCCGCCGCGCAGCACGTCGCCTTCGGACTCGGCCGGCACTTCTGTGTGGGCGCCCTGCTGGCCAGGGCCGAGGTCGAGACCGGCGTCAACCAACTCCTCGATGCGTTCCCCGCCCTGCGGCTCGCGAGCGGTTCCCCACCGAAGGAAGTGGGTGTCTTCACGAGGGGGCCGGGGCAACTGTGGCTCCGCCTGGGCGGAGAGGCGGGCTGACGGGTCCGAGCGCCCCGCACGCACTCGGTCAGCTCCCGGGCCCCTCTGGCCCCGGCGTAGCTCCTTGCGTGGCCAGGCCGTCCCGACCAGAGTGACGACATGGCATCCATGTCCGATTTTTCCGGTCCGTTCGCGCCTGTGCCGGTGGAGGAGTCCGCATGACGGAGTTCGAGCAGTGGGACATCGTCACCGGGATCGGGCTGACCGCACTCGGCGTCGCGGCCGGGCGGGCGCTGGAGACCGAACGCCCCGACCGCCTGGTCAGCGACCCCTACGCCGACGCCTTCCTGGCGGCGGCGGACGCGCCGGTGTCCGTGCCGCGACGGCTCGCGGACACGGAGCCGCTGTCCGCCGCCGCCCGCGCCATGTGGACCTCGATGGCGGCGTACCTCGGCGTCCGCTCGCTGTTCTTCGACCGCTTCCTGATGACCGCGACGGCCGGCGGGATCACCCAGGTCGTGGTGGCCGCCGCCGGCCTCGACGCCCGGGCGTTCCGGCTGGAGTGGCCGCCGGGCACCGAGCTGTTCGAGATCGACCAGCCGCGGGTGCTGGAGTTCAAGGACGACGTACTGGACCGCCTCGGTGCCCGGCCCCGGTGCGGCCGGCACGTCGTCCCGATCGATCTGCGGGACGACTGGCCCGCCGCTCTGGAGGACGCCGGGTTCGACCGCGGCCGGGCGGCCGTATGGCTGGCCGAGGGGCTGCTGCCCTTCCTGACCGCCGCCGCCGAGCGGCTGCTCTTCGACCGCGTCAGCCGGCTCTCCGCACCCGGCAGCCGGCTGGCCGCCGAACACCTGGCGCCGAGCGTCCGGGCGATCGTCGGGGAGCCGGAGTACCGCGCGGCCACCAGGCAACTCGGCGTCGACCTCGTCGACCTGTGGCACTTCGACGACAAGGAGGACCCCTGCCGGCCACTCACCTCCGCCGGCTGGGACGTACGGACCGTCCCGGCGTACGAGGTCGCCGCGGCGTACCGGCGGGAGCTCCACGGCCCGATGGGCCGCACCGTGGCACACAGTCGCTTCCTCACCGCCGAGCGCTAGCACCAGCCAACGCACTAGGGTGGCCGGGAAGTTGCGGGGGCTGCGCGTCAGCACGACGGAAGGAAGACCAGGACATGGCGGTGCCGGAGGACTGGATGGGGGCGCGGCCCCAGGAGCCGATCGATCTGCACACCGATCGGCCGCACGCCGCCCGCGTCTACGACGTACTGCTCGGCGGCAAGACCAACTACCCGGCGGACCGGGAGGCGGCCGAGCAGGCCCTCGCGTCGCTGCCCAACGCCGCCATGATCGCCCGGCAGAACCGCGCCTTCATGCACCGTGCGGCCCGCTACCTCGCGGGCGAGGCCGGCATCCGGCAGTTCCTGGACATCGGCACCGGCATCCCGACCTCGCCCAACCTCCACGAGCTCGTCCAGGCGGCCGCGCCGGAGGCCCGTATCGTCTACGCCGACAACGACCCGATCGTGCTGGCGCATTCACGGGCACTGCACACCAGCCACCCCGACGGCCGGACCGCCTACATCCAGGCCGACCTCGGCCGCCCCCAGGACATCCTGCGGGACGCGACCCTGCGGGACACCCTCGACCTCGGCCAGCCGGTGGCCCTGACCCTGATCGCCGTTCTGCACTGGCTCCCGCCGGAGCGCGACGCCTACGCCGTCGTCCGCGAGCTGATGGACGCGTTCGCCCCGGGCAGCTACGTGGCCCTGACGTACGCCACCGCCGACTTCGAGCCGGAGGCACTGCGGGAGATCGCGGACAACTTCGAGTCCAAGGGCTCCCATGTGCGCACCCGCACCCGGGCCGAGGTGCTGCGCTTCTTCGACGGCCTGGAACTGGTCGACCCCGGCCTGACCGTGGTCCACCGCTGGCGTCCCGACCCCGTCGAGGTCGGCGCCGACTCCCTCTCCGACGCGGAGCTGCCGCTCTACGCCGGGCTCGCCCGCAAGGGCTGACCGGCGTCCCCGCGGCACCGGCACGACGGACGGTGCCGCGGGCCTCACTCCGCGGTCGGCAGCGCGGCCCATACGGCCTTGCCGGCCGCCGTCGGGGTGGTCCAACCCCATGACTGGCTGAGGCAGTCGATGATGTGCAGCCCGCGCCCGCTCTGGGCGAGCTGGTCGGGCTCCCGCACCACCGGAACGTCCGTGCTGTGGTCGCAGACCGTGCACAGGACGAGGTCCCGGCAGCGCAGCAGCCCCAGCCACAGCGGGCGCGGGGCGGCGCCCAGGAGGTGCCCGGCGGGCTTGGCGAGCCCGTGGCGCAGGGCGTTGGAGAGCAACTCCGTGACGACCAGTACGGCGTTGTCGACGAGGGGCCCGAGATTCCATCCGCTGAGCGTGGCCCCGGTGAAGCGGCGGGCCTCCGAGCCGGCCCGGCCGTCCGCCGTCAGGGCGCGGGCGGCCAGATCGGCGGGGCGGACGGCCCGGTCGTCGTGCGGAACGCCCTGTGGCGCCTGCGCGAGCCAGCGGCCGAGGGGTTCAACGGGGAACTCGGCAGCCGGTCCTGCCGGGTGGGTGGTCATCACGAACTCCGTGGCTGCCTGCGGAACTTCATCACGATCGAGTGAGGGGGTTCCACTATTCCTTGGCGACGGCTGGCGCTGCAAGTGCATCTGCAATTACATTCGAGGCGGACGTAATTGCATCGGTAAGTGCAGCCGTACGTGCGGTGGCATGTGATGCCTGGTCAGACACCTGCGCATAACAAGGGAGTGGCAGGATGCAGCAGTTCGACAACGGCGTGGCCGCGGACCTGATCGAGGGCGCGGTCTGGAGGAAGAGCCGGCGCAGCGCGCCCGGTGGCGACTGCGTCGAGGTCGCCCGGCTGGCCGACGGCGGCTTCGCCGTCCGCAACTCCCGTGATCCGCACGGGCCGGCGCTGATCTACACCCACGCGGAGATGGCCGCGTTCGTCGGCGGCGCCAAGGACGGCGACTTCGACGCGCTGCTGAGCTGAGCGGCGGGCGCGCGGCGGACCCACGCCGGCGGGTCCGCCGCGCATCGCAACGATGGCGCGTTTCTGTACCTGGTGACCCGCAAGTGCGACACTGGTGGTATCAACACTGTCGCTCACGGGAGTTGGGATGACCGCGATGATGCGGCCGGAAGCCGAGCTGTCGATAACGCGCTACCTGAAAGAGACGCAGGTAGGGCCCACCGCCGCGCGCATCGTGCTGGGCGCCCAGCTCCGGAGGCTGCGCACCGGCGCGGGCATTTCGCGTGAGGACGCGGGCAAGACGATCCGTGGTTCTCACGCCAAGATCACCCGTCTTGAAAGAGGGCAAGTAGGCTTCAAGAGACAGGACCTGGCCGATCTGCTGACGCTCTATCGCATTCTCGATCCGGAGCGCCGGGCCGACTACTTCGAGCTGGCGGACCAGGCCAACTCCAGCGGCTGGTGGCACGAGTACAGCGACGTCCTGGAGGACTGGTTCGAACTCCACCTCGGCCTGGAGGAGGCCGCCGCGCTGATCCGCACCTACCAGGTGCAGTTCCTGCCCGGCCTGCTCCAGACCGAGGAGTACGCCCAGGCGGTCACCCGCATCGGCTACCCCAACGCGCCGCAGGAGAAGGTGGACCGCCTGGTCGCGCTGCGGATGGAGCGCCAGCGGCTGCTCACCCGGCCGGAGGCCCCGCGGCTGTGGGCGGTGGTGGACGAGGCGGTGCTGCACCGCCCGTTCGGCGGCACCGAGGTGATGGCCGCCCAGCTGCGCCACCTCCTCAAGGCGGTGCAGATGCCGAACGTCACGTTGCAGATCGCCCCCTTCAGCGTGGGGGCGAACGCGGCGGCCGGCGCCCCGTTCAGCATTCTCCGGTTCGCCGAACCGGAACTCCCCGACAAGGTCTATCTGGAACAGCTGACCAGCGCCCTGTATCTGGACAAGCAGGAGTCGGTGGACCAGTACACGGCGGTCATGGACCGGCTGTGCACGGAGGCCAACACACCGGCGGAGACCAGCGCCTTCCTGACCCGGCTGATCGACCGGCTCGACTGATCCGAAGAAGGTGCCTCCGCGGCCGTGGGCCGCGGAGTCCGTGGGCCGGCCCCGCTCAGCGGGCCCACCAGACCAGTGCCCCGCCGAGGACGAGCAGCAGACAGACCCCGAGGTTGATCACCTTGTGGGCCAGGAACACCGCGGCGAACTCGCGGATCGTCGCGCTCGGCCAGAAGTACGCGGCGGTGGGAGAACCCACGACCTGGCCGTTGAGGCCGGTCTTCCGGGCCATCAACGCGGCCCGGAACACGTGGTAGTTGTTGGTGACGACCACACAGCGGTAGTCCGGCTTCGCCTCCGTCATCAGCGTCCGGCTGAACCGCAGGTTCTCCTCCGTGGTCCGCGAACGGTCCTCGCGCACGATCCGGTCCGCCGGAAACCCGCGCTCGACGAGGTAGTCGGCCATCGCATGGGACTCCGGGAGCTTCTCGTCCGGACCCTGGCCGCCGGAGGTGATCAGCAGCGGTGTGGAACCCCGCGCCACCAGCCGCTCGTACACCGCGCGCCCCCGCTCCAGCCGACTGGCCAGCAACGGCGGCACCTTGGACCCGCCGATCAACCCGGAACCGAGCACCACGACATAGTCGGCCTGCCGCCGCACCGGCCATCGCCCGTAGAGGAAGGCATATCCCACGAAGCAGAGGAAGAGAAACGAGACATAGCCGACCATTCCGACGGTGACCCCGGCGATCACCAGCAGGCCGACCGTGTGCAGGACAACCGCCGTGACCAGCAACACGATCACGCCGATGATGCCGAGCCCGGCGAGCAGCGACAGCAGGTTGGCCGGGCGGCGGCCCTCCTTGCGCACCATCGTCACACCATTGGCGATCAGGAAGCCGGCGAGGACCACCGTGCCGAGCGCGGGCAGCACCACCAGTGCCAGTCCGGCGACCGCTCCCCATACGGGATGCGACCGCCCCAGGGTGCCGACCGTCGCCAACAGCCCGAAGGCCACGGCCAGTCCCAGATGGACGGCGTTGCCGAACCGGCGGCGGTCGCGCAGCACACCGAAGCAGAAGAGGAGAAGGAACAACAGCGCGGGGGAGAAGGCCAACATGCCCGCATCGTAGACAGCGATCGCAGGTCGATGATCGTCGTTTCGCCGACCAGGGCGCTCCACGGGCGGACGCGCTGATTAAAGTGACGGCAGTAAGCCCGGCGATCCATGATCAAGTGAGGTAATCGCGAACCATGCCGACCGAAACGTTTGAGTTCCAGGTGGAGGCTCGTCAGCTGCTCCAGCTGATGATCCACTCGATCTACTCGAACAAGGACGTCTTCCTCCGGGAGCTAGTCTCCAACGCCTCCGACGCGCTGGACAAGCTGCGTCTGGCCGCGCTGCGCGACGACACCCTCGACGCCGACGTCTCCGACCTGCACATCGAGCTGGAGATCGACAAGGACGCCCGTACGCTCACGGTGCGCGACAACGGCATCGGGATGTCGTACGACGAGGTCGGTCAGCTCATCGGCACCATCGCCAACTCGGGTACGGCCGCCTTCCTCCAGGAGCTGAAGGAGGCCAAGGACGCGGCCGGTGCGGAGGGGCTGATCGGCCAGTTCGGCGTCGGCTTCTACTCCGGCTTCATGGTGGCCGACGAGGTGACCCTGCTGACGCGGCGCGCGGGCGAGAAGAAGGGCACCCGCTGGGCGTCCCGGGGCGAGGGCACCTACACCCTCCAGGAGGTCGACGAAGCGCCGCAGGGCACCTCGGTGACGCTGCACCTCAAGCCGGCCGACTCCGACAACCAGCTGCACGACTACACCTCGCCGTGGAAGCTCAAGGAGATCGTCAAGCGCTACTCGGACTTCATCACCTGGCCCGTCAAGCTGGTCGGGGAGACCGCGAACGACGGCGACGAGCCCGCCGAGCCCGAGACGCTGAACTCGATGAAGGCGCTGTGGGCGCGCTCGCGCGACGAGGTGTCCGAGGACGAGTACCACGAGCTGTACAAGCACATCAGCCATGACTGGCGCGACCCGCTGGAGACCGTCCAGCTGCAGGCCGAGGGGACCTTCGAGTACCAGGCACTGCTGTTCGTCCCGTCGCACGCCCCGCACGACCTGTTCACCCAGAACTACCAGCGCGGCCTGCAGCTGTACGTCAAGCGCGTGTTCATCATGGACGACTGCGAGGCGCTGCTGCCGCCGTACCTCCGCTTCGTCAAGGGCGTGGTCGACGCCCAGGACCTCTCGCTCAACGTGTCCCGCGAGATCCTCCAGCAGGACCGGCACATCCTCATGATGCAGCGGCGGCTGACGAAGAAGGTGCTGGCGTCGGTCAAGACCATGAAGGCCGACGACGCCGAGCGCTACGGCACCTTCTGGCGGGAGTTCGGCGCGGTGCTCAAGGAAGGGCTGATCACCGACTCCGACAACCGCGACGCGCTGCTCGCGGTGTCGTCGTTCGCGAGCACGCACGACGAGGACGAGCCGGTCACGCTGGAGCAGTACGTGGCGCGGATGCGGGACGGCCAGGAGGACATCTACTACATCACCGGCGAGTCCCGGCAGAGCATCGACAACTCCCCGCACGTGGAGGCGTTCCGGGAGCGGGGCATCGAGGTGCTGCTGCTCACCGACCCGGTCGACGAGGTGTGGGTCGACGTGGTCGGCGAGTTCCAGGGCAAGCGGCTGCAGTCGATCACCAAGGGAGAGATCGACCTCGGTGCGCAGGGGGACGAGAAGTCCGAGGACGAGCGGGAGAAGCAGGCCGAGCAGTACGCGGACCTGCTGGGCTGGATGACCGAGCAGCTGGCCGACGACGTCAAGGAGGTGCGTCTGTCGTCGCGCCTGACGGTCTCGCCGGCCTGCATCGTCGCGGGCGCCGAGGATCTGACCCCGGCGCTGGAGAACATGTACCGGGCCATGGGGCAGGAGGTGCCGCACACCAAGCGCATCCTCGAACTCAACCCCGCCCACCAGCTGGTGCAGGGCCTGAACCAGGCATACGGGGAGCGCGAGGACCGGTCCGACCTCACCGAGACCGCCGAACTGCTCTACTCCCTGGCCGTCCTGGCCGAGGGCGGCCGGCCGACCGACCCCGCGCACTTCGTGAAGGTGGTGGCGGACCGCCTGGGCCGCACCCTGTGATCAGGCGCCGCCCCGTGACGCGGACCTGAGCGCGGCACGAGAGCGTCCGCCGGCGGCCGACCCCGGCCTCCGGCGGACGCTCCGCTCACGCCCGGTGCACGTCAGAAGCGCCCTAGCCCATGCTCTTGGCGCCGTCCAGGCACTCGCGGATGATGTCGGCGTGCCCGGCGTGCTGCGCGGTCTCGGCGACGATGTGCATCAGCACCCGGCGGGCCGACCACTGCGTGCCGGGCTCGAACCAGGGTGCCTTGGGCAGCGGCCAGGCACGGTCCAGGTCGGGCAGGGCGGCCACCACCTCGTCGGTCCGGCGGGCCGTTTCCTCGTACTCGGCCAGTACGCCGGCCAGCGTCTCACCGGGCAGCATCCGGAAGCTGTCCGCGCGACGGGCCAGGTCGTCCTCGGTCAGCGCCGTGAAGTCCGGCAGCGCCGAGGCGCCGTGCAGGATGAAGTTCACCCAGTGCTCCTCGGCCGCGCTGACGTGCTTGATCAGACCGCCCAGACACAACTCGCTGGCGGTGGTGCGCCGCCCGGCCTGCTCGTCGGTGAGGTCACGGGCCGCGAACCGCAGGAAGTGCCGGTGCTTGGCCAGCGCCTCCAGCCATTCGGCACGCTCACCGGTGACGGCCGGGGCCTGGCCGGCCGGGGACTCGGACTGGTCCTGGGTGGTCGCCTGGGTGCGGGTGGTCGCCTGGGTGTCGGTCATGGTCTCCGCCTTTCGGTGTTCTCGTGCGGTGGTGAGGACCACAGTAGGGAGCTAGGAGGACAGGTGCTGTCCTAGATGAGCAAGTCCGCCGAGAAGCTGAAAGTCGGTGGTGGGGAAGCGGTGGTTGGTCGGGAATCATGCGTCAACGCACGCTGTTGACAACGGACATGACCGTAGGAGTTGCCCTCAACCCGACCGATCCCGTCAACCAGATCGACGCGAGCGTGGCGCTCGCCAAGGAGGCCGCGGCCGCCGGACTGCGATCCGCCTGGTTCGGCCAGACCTTCGGCGCGGACTCGCCCCAGCTCGCCGCGATCGTCGGCCGCGAGGTGCCGGGACTGCATGTGGGCACGTCCGCCGTCCCCGTCTTCGGACGCCACCCGCTGGTCGTCTCCAGTCAGGCGCAGACCGCGCAGGCGGCCACGCACGGCCGCTATCACCTCGGGCTCGCGCTCGGCACCAAGCTCCTGACCGAGGGCGGCTTCGGCCTCCCCTTCGAGCGGCCCGTAGCCCGCCTGCGGGAATTCCTCACCGCGCTGCGGCAGTTGACCGAGACCGGCAGCGCCGACTTCCACGGCGAGCTGCTCACCGCGGCGACTCCCATACCCGCCCGGGTGCCGGGCGCGGAGTCCGGAGTCCCGCTGCTCGTCGCCGCGATGGGCCCGCGGGCCCTGCGGGTCAGCGGCGAGCTGGCGGACGGCATCCTGCCCTACCTCGCCGGGCCCCGGGCCCTCGCCGACCACATCGTGCCGGCCGTCACCGCCGCCGCCGAGGCCGCCGGGCGCCCCGCGCCCCGGATCGTGGCACTCGTCCACGGCGTGGTCACCGACGACGCCGACGCGGTCCGCGCCACGGCCGCCGAGCAGCTGGCCTTCTACGAGCAGATACCCTCCTACGCCCGAGCCATCGAACTCTCCGGCGCCCGGCGGGCCGTCGATGTCGCGGTGATCGGTGACGAGAAGACGGTCGCCGCCGAGGTAGAGCGCTACCGCGACGCCGGGGCGACGGAAGTGGTGTTCTCCGGAACGGAGATCGCCGGCGCCACCAACCGGCGCCGCACCTGGGACCTCCTGGGCTCTCTGGCGGGCTGACCGGGCTCGTTGGCGGCCTGACTGAGCCCTCTGGTGAGCCGGCCGGTCGCCCGGGCGGGCCGGCTGGCCGGGCGCGCTTCCGGAAGAAAAGCGGATGCACCGCTCCCCGGGCCTCCGTTACGGTGTCCGCATGTCTACGCCCCGAATTTCCTAGCTGAGGACCCGCTTCCACGCCAGAAGTGTGTCCTCGTGCTTTTTCGGAGCGTTATCCCATGATCACCGTCCGCGATGTCGAGCTGCGCGCCGGCGCCCGCCTGCTTCTCTCCGATGTCTCCTTCACCGTCTCTCCCGGCGACCGGATCGGCCTGGTCGGCCGCAACGGAGCGGGCAAGACCACCCTGATGACCGCCCTCGCGGGCCAGACCAGGCCCGCCGCCGGGACCGTCACCCACACCGGCCCGGTCGGCTATCTCGCCCAGGACTCCCGGGCCGCGGACCCGGCCGGCACGGTCGCCGACCGGATCCTCTCCGCCCGCGGCCTGGACGTGGCCCTGCGCCGGCTGCGTGCGGCCGAGTCCGCGATGGCCGACGCCGACGACCCGCGTGGGCTGGAGCGCGCGATGGCCGCCTACGCCCGCGCGGAGAGCGCCTTCCAGGCCGGCGGCGGGTACGGTGCGGAGGCCGAGGCGGCCCGGGTCGCCGCGGGGCTCGGCCTGCCGCAGCGGGTGCTGAACGAGCCCGTCGGCGCCCTCTCCGGCGGCCAGCGGCGCCGCGTCGAACTGGCCCGCATCCTCTTCGCCGGGCACCACGGCACCCTGTTGCTGGACGAGCCCACCAACCACCTCGACGCCGACTCGGTCGCCTGGCTCCGCACCTTCCTCCAGGCCCACCAGGGCGGCCTGGTGGTGATCAGTCATGACACCGGCCTGCTCGCGGACGTCGTCAACCGGGTCTTCCACCTCGACGCCACCCGCGCGACGATCGACCTCCACAACACCGGCTGGACCGCGTACCTCGCCCAGCGGGACGCGGACGAGCGGCGCCGCACCCGCGAACGGTCCAACGCCGAACGCAAGGCCGCGGCCCTGCACGCCCAGGCCGAGAAGATGAAGGCCCGCTCGGCCACCGCCGTGATGGCCAAGAGCATGGCCCGCCGCGCCGACCGCATGCTCGCCGATCTCGAACCGGCCCGGCGCAGCGAGAAGGTCGCCCGGATCCGGCTGCCCGAGCCGCAGCCCTGCGGCCGGACGCCGCTCGGCGCGATCAGCCTCGCCAAGTCCTACGGCGATCACCAGGTCCTCACCGGTGTGGACCTGGCCGTGGACCGGGGCAGCCGCCTGGTGATCCTCGGCTTCAACGGCGCCGGGAAGACCACCCTGCTGCGGATTCTCGCCGGCGCCGAGACCCCGGACGCCGGCCGGGTCGTGCACGGACCGGGACTGCGGCTGGGCTACTTCGCCCAGGAACACGACACACTCGACGGCATCCGCACCGTCCGGGACAACCTCGCGACCGCCGCCCCGCATCTCACGGACCAGGAGATCCGCCGGGTGCTGGGGGCGTTCCTGTTCACCGGGGACGACGCCGACAAGCCCGCCGGGGTCCTCTCCGGTGGCGAGAAGACCCGCCTCGCCCTGGCCGGACTCGTCCACTCCGGGGCCAATGTGCTGCTCCTGGACGAGCCGACCAACAACCTCGACCCCGCCTCCCGCGACGAGGTCCTGGCCGCGGTCGGCTCCTACCCCGGCGCGATCGTGATGGTCACCCACGACGAGGGCGCCATCGACGCCCTGCGCCCCGACCGGGTGCTCCTGCTGCCGGACGCGGACGAGGACCTGTGGAGCGAGGACTACCGGGATCTGGTGACCCTGGCCTGACCGACGGCGACCGGAACCGACTGGCACCGATCGGCCGTGTCCTTCCCGGCCGATCGGTGCCCTGGTCTCATCAGTGTTCTGGCCTCATCGGTGTCCTGGTCTCACCTCACGGAGTAGGCGTGGGCGAGGGAGTGGCCGGCGCCGCGGCCGCCACCTGGCGCGCCTCCTTGGTGACCAGGGCGGTGAGCTTCTTCGGCGTCAGCTGGGTCCTGGGGTCCGGGAGGGTGCGCCCGTTGACCTGGACGACGGGGACCGGACCCAGGCCCGAGGCGGCGTACTCCTCCTGTGCCTTCTTCACCCAGCCCTGGCGCGAGCCGCGGTCGAGGCACAGGTCGAAGGTGTCGTGCTCGATCTTCTTGGCCTTCTTGGCGATCTCCTTGAGGAGCTTGCGGTCCTTCAGGCCGTCGGTCGTCGGGGCCGGCTGGTGCTGCCACAGCTGGTCCATGAACGGGCCGAAGCGGCCCTGGTCCTGGGCGCAGGCGGCCGCGGCGGCGGCCTCCCGCGCGCCGGTGCCCCCGTACTGCCGGTCGCTCTGGGTGACCAGCCGGTAGTTGATCTGGACCTGGCCGGACGCCAAGAGGCGCGAGAACGTGTCGGCGTACTGCTGGGCGAAGGCGCGCGAGTCGGGGCTGCGCGGGTCCTCGTACACGGTCAGCGTGACCGGGATGGTCGGCTTGACCGGAAGATCCAGCTTTGTGTCGCCCGTCTTCCCCACGGCGCCGGAGGGCGGCTCGATCGCCGTCGCCTCGTTGGCGCGGGAGAACTGGCCGACCACGACCGCCGCTCCGCAGACCACGGCCAGGCCGACGGCCGTCACCGCGTAGTTGCGCCACTTGGCGCGGGAGCTCTTTCGCGTCGCGTCGCCACCGTTGTCCGTTTTCCCTGCGGAGGCCACCATGCGCACCCTTTCACCAGGCATTTCACTGTGCTCGCCGACGGCGCCGGGCGTGCTGCCGGGCCGTCCTCAGCCGCCCTCGCGTGGAGCGGGTCACGGCTGTGGCACGCACAGTGTGGCAGCTTCCGCTCCCTGCTTCGGGGGCGGGGCCCGGAGCGCCCGCTTCACACGACGGTGAGAGAGCCCGGTGCGTCAGGACGCGGTCGGCGCCCATACGTAGGGCGTGGTGGTGGTCACCGCGTGGAAGCCCAGCCGGCGCAGGATGGGCGCGCTGTCGGCGGAGGCGTCGACCTGGAGGTACTTCACCCCGCGGGCGGCCGCGAGTTCGGCGCGGGCGGCTACCAGCGCGCGGTAGATTCCCCGGCCGCGCCAGCCCGGTAGCGTCGAGCCGCCCCACAGGCCGGCGAAGTCCGTTCCGCCGCGGAAGACCAACCACGCCGCGCAGACCACCTCGCCGCCGGCTTCGGCCACCATGACGGCGATCTCGTCCGGGTCCGCCGCGACCCGGCTGATCAGATCCTCGGCCAGCCAGCTCCAGTCCTGCCCCCAGACGGCCGACTCCATAGCGGCGATGCGGTGCATGTCGGCGTCCGCGGTCACCCGCCGCACAACAACCCCTTCCGGCAGGACCGGTGCCACACCCATCTCCTTCGCCAGGCCGATCAGGACCGTCTCCGGCTCCTCGGGGACGAAGCCCGCGGCGCGCAGCCGGTCGGTGAGGTCGGCCGGCCGGTCGTGCCCCCGGGTCTTCCACTCCACCGCCTCACCGCGGGCCGCGAAGTAGTCGCGCTGCCGGGCGATCAGCCGGTCCAACTCGGCGCCGCGCACCCCGACATCCCGCGGCGCGCTCACAAAACCACGGAACTGGCCGACGATGCGCAGCAGCGGACCGTCCTGCTCGTAGCCGACCCCCTCGGGTGGGGTGGGCGGTACGCCCCGCATCTGCTCGTCGTAGGCCGCGAGCAAGCCGTCGATGTCCGTCACAGGAGAGACGGTACGAGCCATGGCAACTGGTTTTCCGGGCGTCGGCTCGGTTGGACCGGGCGCCGCCCTCGCCGGCCGTCGCGAGTATCGTCACCCCATACCCCTCAAACCCCCTCCCGAGCCCCGAGCTTCCCGAGCCGCCCAAAGCCCTCAACGCCCCTCAGGAGGAACGAAGATGAAGTTACCCACGACGACAGAGACCAAGCCATGACCAACCCCCTGACCAATCCTCCGATCGAGCCCCTGACGAAGCCCATGTCCATCACCATGACCGTCGAGACCGCGACGGTGCGGGGCCTGCGGCTGGCCTATGCGGACGCCGGCGGGCCCGGCGAGCCGGTGCTGGCCCTGCACGGCCACTTCGGGCGGGCCCGGACCTTCGCCGGACTGGCGGCCGCGCTGGCACCGGAGTTCCGGGTGATCGCCCTGGAACAGCGCGGCCACGGCCAGAGCGAACACTCCGACGACCTCTCCCCGGACGCCTATGTGGCCGATGCCGCCGCGTTCGTGCGAGCCCTCGGGCTGGGCCCGCTGCCGGTGCTCGGCCACTCGATGGGCGGCGTGGTGGCGTTCCGCCTGGCGGCGCGCCATCCCGAACTCGTCCGGGCCCTGGTCGTGGCGGAGGGCGGCGCGCTCAACCGCCGCCCCGAGGTGGCCCATCCGGTCCTGGACGTCCGGGACTGGCCGCACCGCGCGCCGACGCTGGACGCCCTGCGCCACGAGGTCGAGGCGCGCGGCATCCCGGACGCCGGATACTTCCTGGAGAGCGCAGTCGAACACCCCGACGGCTGGGGTTTCCTCTTCGACCATGCGGACATGATGCGGTCGCAGGAGGCCCTGATCGGTGACTGGTGGCCCGACTGGCTGGCCGGCACCTGCCCGGCGCTGCTGCTGCACGGCCTGGACAGCTTCGTCCTGCCGACGCCGATGGCACGGGAGATGGCCGAGCGCCGGCCGGCCACCATCCTGCGGGAGTTCCCCGGTTGCGGGCACTGGCTGTACGACGACGATCCGGCCGGATTCGCCGCCGCGGTAAGGGAGTTCCTGACCGCGCTGTAAGCGGCGGCCTCGCCGGTCCCGGCGACGGGGCCTGCCGACACCCACCGGGAGGCCGCCCGGACTACAACTCCCGCGTCATGAACGCACTGTTCGGGTCGGGCCGGTAGCCCGCGAACGGCGCACAGTGCACAAACCCGAACTTCTCGTAGAGCCGCCGGGCAGGCAGAAAGAAGTCGGCCGCCCCCGTCTCCAGGCTCAACCGCCGAAAGCCCCGGGAGCGGGCCTCGCCGATGAGGTGCGTGAGGAGCAGTGAGGCGATCCCGCTCCGCTTCCGTGCGGGCGTCGTGCGCATCGACTTCAGCTCGGCGTGCTCCGCGTCCAGTCGCTTGAGCGCACCGCAGCCCACCAGCCGGTCGCCGTCCCGCACCGTCCAGAAGGTGACCTCGGGCCTGCGCAGCGCGTCGAGATCGAGGGCGTGCTTGCTCTCGGGAGGGGATACCGCCCTCATCTGCTGGACGTGCTCCTCAAGGAACGCGGCGATGTCGGGTCCGGAGAGGTCGTCTGTCGCGATCTGCACGGGGGCTTTTCTCCTTCGGGTCGGAGGGGAACGGTGGTGGCCGCGCTCATTCTCTCCCGGCCGGTGGCTCCGCGACCGGGAACAGGATGGGGCTGAGGAGGTACCGGGACCGGTCGGACGCCGGCCCGTTGGCCAGGCGCGGCGCGATGACGCTGCGCAAATCGCCGATCAGCGCGTGGAGTTCGGCATCGCTCAGCCACACGGCGTGCTGCCGGTACCCCACCAGATCGTCCGCCGGCGCGGCGTGCTCCTGGTCGAGGTAGGCGTTGAACTCGGTGAGCAGGACGGTCATGGCGACGGCGAACGCGCGGCGGTGGTCGTCGGGTGTCAGCGAGGCGACGGTCTCCGGAGTGAGCGTCGCCCGCTCCTGGCACAGCCGGTACCGGCGTTCCACCGCGCCGCGCACCCGCCGTTCGTCGGCCACCTCCAGGACGCCGCCGGCGGCGAGCAGTTCGAGGTGCCGGTAGACGGTGGCCTTGGAGACCTCGTGGATCCGTGCGCACAGCTCGGAGGCGGTCAGCAGCTGCCCGCCCCGCATCAGGTGCACGATGCGCAGGCGTACCGGGTGGGCCAGAAGCTCCAATGGATCCATGTCCCTACGTTCGCACGCTGTGTTACCTTTCTCAAAACTTGAGAAAGGGTTGGGGGAGGACATGCGGGAAACCGAAACCGGGCCGGCGGCCGTCGCCAAGTCCGTTGCGGAGAGGGCCTGTCGGGGGGAGTTTGAGGGGATCGTGGCGCTGTTCGCACCGTCGCTGCGGACCCTGGTCTCCGCGGAGGTCGTGCGGACCGCCTGGGACGAGCGTCTCGGCGAGGTCGGGCCCGTCACCGCCGTCCAGGTGCCCGTCAGCGAACCGGCGGCGGCCGGACTGGTCCGGGTCGGTGTCCCTCTCACCTGTGCGCGGGGCGGTTTCACCCTGGTCATGTCGGTGGACGAGGCGGGCCTGCTGCACGGCCTGCGCCTGGCCGCACCGGCTACCGCGTCCTGGACGCCCCCGCCCTATGCCGACCCGCGGACGTTCACCGAACACGAGATCACCGTCGGCTCCGGGCCGCTGGCCGTACCGGGCACCCTCGCCCTGCCGCACGCCCCCGGCCCGCGCCCGGCCGTGGTGTTGCTCAGCGGCGGCGGCCCCTTCGACCGCGACGAGACCAGCGGACCCAACAAGCCCCTCAAGGACCTCGCGTGGGGACTGGCCACCCACGGGGTGGCGGTCCTGCGCTTCGACAAGGTGACCCACACCCACGCCGCCGCCCTGGCCGACCGGCACGACCTCACCATGACGGACGAATACGTCCCGCACGCCGTCGCCGCCGTCCAACTGCTCCGGGATCACCCGGCCGTGGACCCCGCCCGCGTCTTCGTTCTCGGCCACAGCATGGGCGGCAAGGTCGCCCCGCGCGTCGCCGCCGCCGAACCGTCCGTCGCCGGCCTGGTGATCCTCGCCGGCGACACCCAGCCGATGCACCGGGCCGCCGTCCGTGTCGCCCGCCACCTCGCCGACCTCGCCCCGGCCCCTGCGGCCCAGGCACTCGTCGACACCCTCACCCGGCAGGCCGCGCTCGTCGACAGCCCCGACCTGTCACCCGCCACGCCCGCCGCCGACCTGCCCCTGGGGCTCTCCGGCTCCTACTGGCTGGACCTGCGCGCCTACGACCCCGTCGCGACCGCCGCCACACTCGACATCCCCCTGCTCATCCTCCAAGGCGGACGCGACTACCAAGTCACCGTCGAGGACGACCTCGCCGGCTGGCGGACCGGCCTGGCGCACCGCCCGGACGTCACCGTCCACGTCCACGACGCCGCCGACCACCTCTTCTTCCCGGGTACCGGACCCTCCACCCCCGCCGACTACCAACGCCCCCAGCATGTGGACCCCGCGGTCATCGCCGACATCGCCGCCTGGCTGGCCCCCGACACGGACGGCGTCTGAACCACCCGACACCGCCTGAACCACCGACACCGCCGCCCGGCGATTCAGGCCGGGGCGTAGCCGCGACTGCGGACCAGTTCCCGGGCCAGGCGGATGAACGCGCGGACCGCGGCGCTCCGATAGGCGTCGGTGCGACGCAGCAGGGTGACGGTCCGGGTGGGGAGTGCAGGGGAGAGAGGGAGCGGGGCCAGATGGGGATGGTCGTGCGTGACGGCGTCCGGGAGCACGGTCGCCAGTGAGGTGCGCCGGACGATCTCGGTGAGTGCCTGGATGGAGTTGGCCTCCACCGCGATCCGCGGGCTGACGCGGTGCTCGGCGAAGTAGGTGTCGATGTGTGTCCTGGTGGCGAAGTCGCCGCTCAGAAGGGCGAGTTGGCGGTCGGCTAGGTCGGCCACGGGTAGTGGCTTCAGCGGGTCGGCGCCTTCGCCCGAGGCGGCGGTGACCAGGCTGAGCGTCTCCGTGAACAGGGCCGCCGCCTCGATCCCGGCCAGATGGGGCCCTGCGAAGGCGATACCGAGATCGAGGTCGTCGTCCAGCAGCCCTGCCTCGATGCGATCCTGGGGCATCTCCCGAACGGCCAGCGTGACCCCGGGATGCCTGGCGTGGAGTTCCGCGGTGAGCGGGCCGACGAGGTAGGTGGTGAACGTCGGCGTCAGTCCCAGGCGCAGATGGCCGCGGGAGAGGTCCTGCACGTCGTGGACGGCCCGCTCGGCGGCGGCCAGATCGCGCAGCGCGTGCCTGGCGTGCTGGGCGTACGCCTCACCGGCGTCGGTGAGCCGCACGGTGCGGCCGGTGCGGTCCAGCAGCTGCACCCCGACGGTCCGCTCCAGCTGCCTGATCTGCTGGGAGAGCGTCGGCTGGGAGATGTGCAGGTCCTCGGCGGCGCGGGTGAAGCTGCCGCGTTCCGCCACGGCGAGCAGATAGCGCAGATGACGCAGTTCCAGGGCCATGCCCACCACTATAGGACCGCCTATAGATGCGGTCTATGGCAGGCATGCCAAGCAGCTCTTGGACTCAATAAGGGCAGGTCGTGCAAGGTGGAAATCGCCCGGCGGATCCGGTCGATCCGGAAGGCCGGCACACACCGAAGGGAACGACCATGCCTGACCTCGCCGAGCGCGTCGCCCGATTCCGACGCGACGTCTTCCCGGCCAAGGCGGACCTGTTCAGCCACCTGGCCACCCACCACCAACCCCACACCCTCTTCATCGGCTGCTCCGACGCCCGCGTCGTCCCGGAGCTCATCACCGCCTGCGAACCAGGCGAACTCTTCGTCATCCGCACCGCCGGCAACCTCGTCCCCGCCTACCATCCCCGGTACGGCGACGGGGTGACGGCGACCATCGAATACGCCGTCGCCGTCCTCGGCGTCACCGACATCGTGGTGTGCGGGCACGCCGCCTGCGGAGCGATGACCGCTCTCGCCGAAGGCCAGGACCTCGCCGGTGCCCCCGCGCTCGCCCACTGGCTCGACCACGCCGACGCCTCCCGGACCCGCGCGACGGCCGCCGGAACACCCACGGACGTGGCGACCCTGGTCCGGCAGAACGTACGGGCGCAACTGGCCAACCTGGCCACCCACCCCTCGGTCGCCCGCGCCCTCGCCGAGAACGCGGTCCGGCTGCACGGCTGGGTCTACGACATCGCCACCGGCACCGTCGAGCCCACCGAACCCCCGCACGACCCGACCTCCACCGCCTGACCCCGAAAGGAAGCACTCCCATGACCGACTCCCGTACCGGCACCACGCCCCACGCCCAGTTGCACCCGGCCGCTCGCCAGGCACTCGCCGACGCCGCCGTCGAGGCCAAGACCCGCAAGAACCTCACCTGGCAGCAGATCGCCGACGCCGCCGACCTGTCGGTCGCGTTCGTCGCCGCCGCCGTCCTCGGCCAGCACGCCCTGCCCGCCCGGTCCGCCCAGGCAGTGGCCGACCTGCTGGGCCTCGACGACGACGCGGCGATGCTGCTCCAGACCATCCCCACCCGCGGCTCGATCCCCGGCGGCATCCCCACCGACCCGACCATCTACCGCTTCTACGAGATGCTCCAGGTCTACGGCACCACCCTCAAGGCCCTGGTCCACGAGCAGTTCGGCGACGGCATCATCAGCGCCATCAACTTCAAGCTGGACGTGAAGAAGGTCGCCGACCCCGAGGGCGGCGAACGCGCCCTCATCACTCTGGACGGCAAGTACCTGCCGACCAAGCCGTTCTGATGAGCGGTCAGCGAAAGTATCAGCCAGCGGAAGTAGTAGTCCATAGTCCACGTCCACCCGGCTCCCACTCACAGAAAGCCGTCTCCATGGACTTCGTCCAACGCACCATCGACCTCGCCCGTCAGAACGTCATCGAGGGCGGCCGGCCCTTCGCCACCGTCATCGTCAAGGACGGCGAGATCCTGGCCGAGAGCCCCAACAAGGTCGCCCAGACCAACGACCCCACCGCACACGCCGAAGTCCTCGCCATCCGCGAGGCGTGCACCAAGCTCGGCACCGAGCACCTGACCGGCGCCACCATCTACGTCCTCGCCCACCCCTGTCCCATGTGCCTGGGCGCCCTCTACTACTGCTCCCCGGACGAGGTCGTCTTCCTCACCACGCGGGACGCCTACGAGCCGCACTACGTGGACGACCGCAGGTACTTCGAACTCGCCACCTTCTACGACGAGTTCGCCAAGGACTGGGACCAGCGCCGCCTGCCGATGCGCTACGCACCGAGCGACGCGGCGGTGGACGTCTACCGCCTCTGGCAGGAGCGCAACGGCGGCGAACGCCACCGGAACGCGGCACCCGGCAAGTAGGGCGGCAACGCCCACGGGCGGTGACGCCCCGCGGCACGATGACCGGCTCCAGGGCCTGTCCGACCCCCCGGACAGGCCCTACGCGGGCGCGAGGTACTGCGCCACCCCGTTGCCGAGCGACCAGTCGCTCGAGGTGTTCTCGGTCAGCAGGACGAACACATTGCGCGGCTCGGTGCCCGCGTACTCCTGGGCCAGTTCGGCGATCCGCCGGTAGAGCGCCTGCTTTTGCTCGTCGGTGCGTCCCGAGCGCAGGGTGATCGCCACGTAGACGATGTCGTCGTCGCGCCGTACGCCGTAGTAAGTGCCGTAGCGCAGCGTGCTGTTGACGCCGTCGTGGCTGGTCAGGACCTGGAACCGGTCGTCGGGCGGGATGCCGATCGTCTCGACCAGGGCGTCCTGCACGGCGCGGCCGAGCGCGTCGAGCCGCTCGCCGTCGGCCCGCAGCGCGTCGATGCGTACGAAGGGCATGCCGGTTCTCCTCTACGGGGGATCTATGAGGGGCAGCGTTCCACGGAAATCTCCGGTCGCATGCGAGTGTACATACTAGTAGTTACAGGAGGAGGTATCGATATCGAAGGGCACAGGAGGGTGGTCCTGCCAGATGTGGCGGGAGGACTCTTCCGGATAGGGCACGGTCGTCGAGGTGGTGTCCAGGACGCGGGTGAGCCGGTGATCGGGGTGGTAGGCAGGCCAGCCGGGCGCGCCGTCGGTGGCGAAGCGGACCCAGGCCCGCTGGAGTTCACGTGACACCGCCACGGCCTCGGGGGCGGGCGGATCGCCGAGGAGCCGGCTGCCGGCGGGGCAGTCCAACGTGCCGAACGCCAGGGGGACATCAAGGCTGTGGCAGGCTCCCAGTGCGCCCCCGGGACCGGAGGCGGCGAGCGCCAGCTCGAACAGGAACGAGGTGCCGCCGGCCGCGGCGTTCGCCTCGGCCAGATGGAGTGACGGCATGCGGAAGAGGGCGTCGGAGTAGACCGTTTCCAGCAGCTCCTCCGGCGTGGCGCGCGGGTGGGCGGCGCGGTAGGCGTGCGCGCCGTCGGGGCCCGGGGCGAACAGCTCCAGGGCGGTGCGGGCGTCCTGCTCCGTGAACCGGCCCCGCCGTCCGCTCATGACGCTGAACAGCCGGAACTCCTCCCGTGTGTGGCCGACCAGCAGCTCGATCCCGTTCGCGCGGCCGCCGGCCAGCGCGGCCCAGGGCGTCTCGGCGAGGACTTCGCCGTCGACGACGGGGCAGATGGCGACGCCGAGTTGGGAGAAGCCTCCCCATCGGTCGCGCTGGTCGGCGAGGCCGGCGCCGAGTGAGGTGACCGCCTCGGCCAGGGTGCCGGGGGCGACCTCGGCGAGCGCGGCGGCGGTGGGCGCGGTGCCGAGCCGTTCCGCGAGCGCGGCGGCCACCTGCTCCGCGAGCGCGGGGGTGCAGTGGTTGCCCGGCACCGAATGCGCGATGGCGCGCCGGAACAGGCCGCGTACCGGTTTCATCGTCAGCAGCGCGGCGATCGACCCCGCTCCGGCGGACTGCCCGGCGAGGGTGACCCGGTCCGGGTCGCCACCGAAGGCCGCGATGTTCCGCCGCACCCAGTGCAACGCGGCGATCTGGTCGAGGAACCCGCGGTTGGGCGGCACGCCGTCGAACAGCGCGAAACCCTCCGCGCCGACCCGGTAGTTGATGCTCACCACGACGAGACCCGCTGCGGCCAGTGCCGCGGGGTCGTACATCGGGTCGCCGGCCGTCCCCGCGACAAAGGCGCCGCCATGGATCCACACCAGTACCGGCAGGCCCGCTGCGCCTGGATCCGGTGTGCACACATTGAGCGTCAGCCAGTCCGCGTCCTCCGTCGCCTCCGCCCGGACCGGCCCGGACTGCGGTACCGCGGGGCCGAACTCCGTTGCCCGGCGCGTCCCTTCCCAACGCGGCGGCGCACCGGGCGCCGCGAAACGGAGCGCCCCGACCGGCGGTGGGGCATAGGGGATGCCGCGGAACACCGCGTTCCCCCGCTGCCGACGGCCCTCCACCACACCCTGCGCGATCCGCACTCTCGGCTGCTGCTCAGGCATGTTGCCTCCCCGCTTCCGTTTGCCTGGCCGGTGAGCTTCCAGGTTTATCGGTCACCTGTATTATGTCAAGTGTATTGGAAAGGAGGTGTATGGAAAAGGTCGGCCGTTGGATCGACGGACGAGGTGCGTCCTGGCGGTCGCCGGCACCGTCCCCGCCGAGCCCCGTCAGAAGCGCCCTGACGGAATGGCTCCGGTCTTCTCTTCTCTCCCGCGCGGCCGCGTGCGAGGGTGTCCAGCAAGATCGTTGCACCGTGCGGCCGCCGTGCCGCCCACCGTTGGAGGATGCCCGATGAACCGCAGCCGGACCGTACTGGTGACGGGAGCGTCGCGCGGCATCGGCCGTGCTGTTGCCGCGGCCTTCGCCGCCGACGGCGACCGGGTCGCCCTGCACTACGCGTCCAGCCGGGAGGCCGCCGAAGACGCCCTGCGCGCCCTGGAGGGCAGCGGCCACGTCCTCGTCCAGGGGGACATCGGCACCCCGGACGGCGCGGCCGCCGTGGTCGCCGCGGCCATCGAAGCGCTCGGCCCGATCGACGTACTGGTCAACAACGCCGCGGCCAACATCGCGCATCCCCTGGCCACCACCTCCTACGAGGACTGGCAGGATGCCTGGCGGCGCACCGTGGACGTGAATCTGCTGGGCACGGCCCATGTCACCTACTGCGTGGCCCGGAACATGATCGACCACAAGGTCGAGGGCCGGATCGTCAACATCGGTTCCCGCGGCGCCTTCCGGGGCGAGCCGGACCACCCCGCCTACGGCGCGACGAAGGCGGCCCTGCACGCCCTGGGCCAGTCCCTCGCGGTCTCCCTGGCTCCCCATGGCATCGCGGTCGCCTCGGTCGCACCCGGTTTCGTCGCCACCGAACGGGTCGCCGACCGGATCACCGACGCCGTCGAGCAGCAGAGCCCGTTCGGGCGGGTTGCCGCACCCGAGGAGATCGCCGCCGCCGTGCGGTACCTCGCCTCGCCCGAGGCGGCCTGGTCCTCGGGTGCCGTGCTCGACGTCAACGGGGCGTCGTACCTGCGCTGAGCCCGCCCGGGCGCCGTACCGGCGTCTGCCCCCTCGGGCGGCACGCGGTCCGCCCCCGGTCGAATGGCGCATGAGAACCTCGGAGTGCCGCCTGATGACAAGGAGTTCGACCGGCGAGCGGTGAGGAACGACCGGAACGCCACGGCCGGACATCTGGCTGGCGGCCGTCGCGCCGTCGGCCGCGCTGTGGCGCTGGTACGGAGTCCAGGAGGCCAGGTACCGGCGTTCGCCCGCCGCTACGAGCGCGAGCCGGCCGAGCCGGCGCGCGCCGCCGGCCTCCGGCGCCTGCACGTACTGCCACGCGTCGATGGCGTGTTGACGCGCGGGGCCGGCGGGCACGGAGTGATGCGAGGGTCGGCGTCATTGAAACGACGCGAAAGAGGGAATTGCCAGCTGCCGGCTCAATGGTGAAGTTCTGTGTGCCGAAGGGAGGAGAAGTGAGCGGCAGTGGGTCGCTTGGACTGAGCGAAAGGTTCGGAATGTCACGGATCACTCGGATCACCGCCATGGCCGTGCTCGCGGCCGGGACCGCGCTGGGCGGGAGTTCGGCAGCCTTCGCCGACAGTAACGCGGGAGGCGCCGCCGTCCGATCACCCGGCGTGTTCTCGGGCAACCTCATCCAGATCCCGGTGGACGTTCCCATCAACCTGTGCGGCAACACGGTCGACGTCATTGGTCTGTTGGACCCGGCCTTCGGCAACGTCTGCGTCAACGGCGGGAAGCACAAGGAGAAGCACCACGGCTACGAGGGCCGCCGCTGACCCCACCGCTGCCGGCCGCGTGAGCCCCGGCTGTCGGACCACGGACCCGCCCTGTCCCCACCGGTCACCCGGTCGGGACAGGGCGGGTCCGGTTGTGCGCCTTCCGGTTCCCGGGCGTGGCTCAGGGCGCCGGGCTCTCCGCCGGCTCCGCGGCGGGGTTGCGCAGCCCCTCGGCCGCGTCGGCGACCCGTTGCAGCAACTCCAGGAACGTGGACCGCTCCTGGACATCCAGCGGAGCCAGGAAGATCTGGTTCATCCGGGCGGTCCGCCCGGCGAGCCGGCGGTGCAGCCTGGTGCCTTCGTCGGTGAGGCGGAGCACGGAGCGCCGGCCGTCCCGGGAGTCGCGGACCTTGTCGACCAGACCGCGCGCGGCCAGGCGGCGGACCACCTCGGCGATGGTGGAGCGGTCGAGGCCGACCCGTTCGCCGACCGTCCGCTGGTCGAGGCCGTCCTCGCCGACCAGGGTGTTGAGCACGGCGAACTGCGGGGAGGTGACGTCCTCCGACACGACCGTGGTCCACAGCAGCGTGTGTGCCTGCTGCAACCGGCGGGCCAGGTGGCCGGGGTGGGTGCTGAGGTCGAGCGCGGGCACGGTGGGGTCCTGCTCCTCTCGCCGATGCTCATTGCACTGAGGGTCTTGCTCTCGATTTCTCATCATGCCACGCTTTGGAACGCCAGCAGTTAGTCAGTGCACTGATTATTCTGCGGGGTCGGTGCCCGTGACTGTCGTCCTTAGGAGTGGGGATGGACAAGGTGGTGGCCTCGGCCGCCGAGGCGGTGGCAGATGTGGGGGAGGGGGCGTCGCTGGCCGTCGGCGGTTTCGGGCTCAGCGGCGTGCCGGAGGTGCTCCTTCGTGCCCTGTACGAGACGGGGGTCGGCGGCCTCGGCGTCGTGTCCAACAACTGCGGTGCCATGGAGCGGGGGCTGGCCGTGCTGCTCGCCGCGGGCCGGATCGCCCGTGTCACCGGTTCGTACATCGGCGCCAACAAGGAGTTCGCGCGCCGGTACCTGGCCGGTGAGCTGGAGGTGGAGCTGATCCCGCAGGGGACGCTCGCCGAGCGGCTGCGTGCCGGGGGCGCGGGCATCCCCGCCTTCTACACCCCGGCGGGCGTCGGCACCCAGGTCGCCGACGGTGGGCTGCCCTGGCGGTACGACGGCGCGGGCGGAGTCGCGGTGGCCTCGCCGGCCAAGGAGGTGCGGGAGTTCGACGGGCGCCGCTACGTGCTGGAGCGGGGGATCCGCACCGACTTCGGCCTCGTCCGGGCCGCCCAGGGCGACCGGCACGGCAATCTGGTCTTCGCCAAGTCCGCCCGGAACTTCAACCCCCTTGCGGCGATGGCCGGACGCGTCACCCTCGCCGAGGTGGAGCAACTGGTCGAGCCCGGCGAGATCGATCCGGACCAGGTCCATCTGCCGGGCATCTACGTCCAGCGCGTCGTGGCGCTCACGCCGGAACAGGCCGCCGACAAACACATCGAACGGCGCACCGTCGCCGCACCGGAGACCCGGGGAACGGAGGCGCGCTGATGCCGTGGCCCCGTGAGGAGATGGCCGCGCGGGTGGCCGGCGAGCTGACGGACGGCCAGTACGTCAACCTCGGCATCGGGCTGCCGACCCTCATCCCCAACCACCTTCCCGAGGGCGTGGAGGTGATCCTGGAGTCGGAGAACGGGATCCTGGGGACCGGGCCGTACCCCACCGAGGACAGGATCGACCCGGATCTCATCAACGCCGGCAAGGAAACCGTCACCGTCCTGCCCGGCGCCGCCTACTTCGACTCCGCCCTGTCCTTCGGGATGATCCGCGGCGGCCACATCGATGTCGCGGTACTCGGCGCCATGCAGGTGTCCCGGCGCGGCGATCTCGCCAACTGGGCCGTCCCCGGCAAGTTGATCACCGGGATCGGGGGCGCCATGGACCTGGTGCACGGCGCCCGCACCGTCCTCGTCGTCATGACCCACACCGCCAAGGACGGCTCGGCCAAACTCGTCGCGGAGTGCACGCTCCCGCTGACCGGACGGGCCTGTGTCGACCGCGTCATCACCGATCTCGGCGTGTTCGACCTCGCGGAGGACGGCTTCGTCCTCGCCGAACGGGCGCCCGGCGTCACGGTCGAGGAGATCGTCGCGAAGACGGGCGCACCGGTCCACATCCCGGGCCGGGCAGGGGAGGGGAGCCCGGCTTCCCCTTCGTCCTCGGTGTGACCCGGCAGCCACCGCGTTATTGGTTCAACTTGCCACGGAAGTGAGGGAGTTCGGCACGCATGGCAGCTACCCAAGGCCAGATCGACCGCGAGATCGCGCGGGAGCGGGAGGCGTACGAGCGGGCCGTCGCCGAGGGCGCCCCGCGCACCGCGCATCCGGCCCGGAACTATCCGCCGTACCGCTCCAGCACGCTGCGCCATCCCCGGCAACCCCTGGTGCAGGTGGCCCTGCGGCAGGACCCCGAGGCCGTCGAACTGGCCTCGCCCGCCTTCGGCCGCACCGATGTCACCGAGCTCGACCACGACCTGACCCGCCGGCACCAGGGCGAACCGCTCGGTGAGCGCATCACCGTCAGCGGCCGGCTGGTCGACCGCTCCGGCCGACCCGTGCGGGGCCAACTGGTCGAGATCTGGCAGGCCAACGCCGCCGGGCGCTACGCCCACCGGCAAGACCGGCATCCCGCGCCGCTCGACCCGAACTTCACCGGCGTCGGCCGGACGTTGACCGGCGACGACGGCGGCTACACCTTCACCACCATCAAGCCCGGCGCCTACCCCTGGCGGAACCACACCGGAGCCTGGCGGCCCGCCCACATCCACTTCTCGCTCTTCGGTACCGCGTTCACCCAGCGGCTGATCACGCAGATGTACTTCCCCGGCGACCCCCTCTTCCGCCACGACCCCATCCTGCAGTCCGTCACCGACGACGCCGCGCGGCAACGGCTGGTCGCCCGCTACGACCACGGCCGGTCGGTGCCGGAGTGGTCCCTGGGCTACCACTGGGACATCGTCCTCGACGGCCCCACCGCCACGTGGGTCGAGGAGGGGCGCTGAGAGGAGAGCGCGAGGGAGTCCCGTCCGGAGCCCCGTCCAGTGGCTACGCGGCCGGTGAAGCGCTGCCGGCCGCGTAGCCACCCGAACGGCGCGCAACGCTGGTGGTCACGGGGGTACCGCGGGGCACCCATCGCTTCGACATCCGGCCGCAGAGTGCGGCGGAGACGGTGTGCGTGGAGTTGGTATGAGCGATGACCGAGACGTCGGCCTGCTCGACCCGGTGCGCGTGGGCGCGGCGGCCGAGGCGGCCACCGGCGACACCGCGTTCCTCCAGGCGATGCTGGACGCGGAGGCCGCCCTCACCAGGGCACAGGCCGCCGTCGGCCTGGTGCCGGGCGAGGCGGCCCGCGCGCTCACCGAGGCCGCTCGCGCCGACCGCTTCGACGTGCGCGATCTCGCACTGCGGGCCCGGGCCGGCGGCAATCCGGTCATTCCGCTGGTCGCGGCACTGACCGCCGCGGTGCCCGACGCCCATGCGCCGTATGTGCATTGCGGCGCCACCAGCCAGGACATCCTCGACACGGCGTCGATGCTGGTCGCCCACCGGGCGACGCGGCCGCTCCTGGCAGATCTGGAGCGCACGGCCGACGCCCTGGCCCGTCTGGCCGCCGCGCACCGCGACACCCCCATGCCGGGCCGCACCCTCACCCAGCACGCCGTCCCCACAACCTTCGGACTCAAGGCTGCGGGCTGGCGCAGTCTGGTGCTGGACGCCCGGGACCGTCTGAGTGCCGTACGCCGCAGCCTGCCCGCCCAACTGGGCGGCGCCGCAGGTACGTTGGCGGCGTTCCATGCGTATGCCTGTGCGTCCACGTATGCGGAGTCGGAGGCGGCGGGCGGGGGCCCGGTGCCGGCCGAGTCGATGCTCGTCCTGGTCGGTGCCTACGCCCGCGAACTCGGGCTTGCCGAGCCCGCGATGCCCTGGCATGCCCTGCGCACCCCGGTTGCCGATCTGGCCGGAGCCCTGGCGTTCACCGCCGGGGCGCTCGGCAGGCTCGCCGCCGATGTCCTGATGCTCTCCCGCACCGAGATCGGTGAGGTGAGCGAGGGCGCCGGCGGCGGTTCGTCGGCCATGCCGCACAAGGCGAACCCGGTCCGGGCCACGCTGCTGGCCGCCGCCGCGCGCCGGGCGCCCGCGTTGGCCGCCGTGCTGTACGGCTGCGTCGCCGCGGAGGACGAACGACCTGCCGGAGCCTGGCATGCGGAGTGGGAGACCCTGCGGGACCTCCTCCGCCTGGTCGGCGGAGCGGCCCGGGACGCCGGGGATCTCGCCACGGGCCTGCGGGTGCATCCGGAGCGGATGCGGACGAACCTCGATCTGACCGGGGGAATGGTGGTCTCGGAGCGGCTGATGGCCGTCCTCGCCGCCCGGCTGGGACGGGCCCGCGCCCGCGATCTGCTGACCGAGGCCGCCCACACCGTGCGGGGGAGCGGCGTCGGTCTCGCCGAGGCGCTGTCTTCGGAGCCCGCCCTGAGGGGCGTTGACCTGGTCTCCCTCACCGACCCGGCGCACTACACCGGCGCGGCGGCGGCGCTCACCGACCGCGCCCTTGCCCGGCGGTGAGTCTGCGAAGACGGACCGGCCGGACGCCGGCCCGGGCGCGCCTCAGGCGTAGAAGCGGGACAGGCTCTGCAGGACGCAGGCGGGCTTGCTGCCGCCCTCGATGTCGAGGGTGCCGTCGATGGTGACCTGGACTCCGCCGGGGACGTCGTCGACGGCGGTCAGTCGCGCGGCGAGCCGCAGCCGCGAGCCCACGGGGACGGGGGCGGGGAAACGGACTTTGTTCAGCCCGTAGTTGACCTTGGTGGTGACTCCGTGGACGTCGAGGAGGCCGGTGAACAGCGGGATGAAGAGGGCGAGGGTGAGATGGCCGTGGGCGAGGGGGGCACCGAACGGGCCGTCCTTGGCCCGCGCGGGGTCCACGTGGATCCACTGGTGGTCGTCGGTGGCGTCGGCGAAGCCGTTGATGCGGTCCTGGGTGACGGTGATCCAGTCGCTGGTGCCCAGGCTGCTGCCGGCGAGCCGCTTGAGGGCGTCGAGGCCGTTGACGGTGACGGTCATGCGGGTCTCCCGGGGAGTGGGTGATGGCTGTGTTCAGGCGGTGCCGTGTTCGGTGCGGAGCCGGTGTTTGAGGAGCTTTCCGGTGCCGGTGCGGGGCAGTTCGGGCAGCAGAACGACGGACTTGGGGATCTTGTAGCGGGCGAGGCGATCGCGGAGCGACGCGAGGAGGTCTTCGGGCTCGGGCGTGCTGCCCGCGCGGGGGACGACGAGGGCTCGGGGCACCTCGCCCCAGGTCTCGTCGGGGACGCCGATGACGGCGCACTCGGCGATGTCGGGGTGGGCGAGCAGGGCGTTCTCGACCTCGGCGGGGTAGATGTTCTCGCCGCCGGAGATGATGACGTCCTTGATGCGGTCGACGATGGTGAGATGGCCGTCGGCGTCGAGCCGGGCGGCGTCGCCGCTGCGGAACCAGCCGTCGGTGAAGGCGGCGGCGGTCTGCTCCGGCAGCCCCCAGTAGCCGGGCATGACGTGCGGGCCGCGGACCACCACCTCACCGGTCTCGCCGACGTCCACCGGGCTCATGTCGGGCCGGACCACGCGGACGTCGCTGAAGAAGTGCGGCACCCCGGCCGATCCGGCCTTGGAGACGGCGTGTTCGGCGTCCAGGAAGAGCGTTCCGGGTGCCGCCTCGGTCATGCCGTAGCCCTGGCGGAAGGCCAGACCGCGGGCCTGGTAGGCGGCGATGAGCGGGGTGGGGACGGGCGCGCCGCCGCAGTTGAGGGTGCGGAGGGTGGAGAGGTCGGCCGCGGTCCAGCGCGGATGCCGGGCGATCCGGTCGAACATGGTCGGCACTCCGAACATGCAGGTCACCTGGTGCCGTTCGATCAGGTCGAGGGTGCGGCCCGGTTCGAAGGACTCCACCAGCACACAGCGGCCGCCTTTGAGGAGGACCGGCAGGGTGAGCATGTTCAGGGCCGCGGTGTGGAACAGCGGCGCGCACACCAGGGCGGTCTCGTCGGCCAGCAGGTCGAGGTCGACCAGGACGTTGACGGCGTTCCAGATGAGGTTGCCGTGGGTGAGCATCGCGCCCTTGGGACGGCCGGTGGTCCCGGAGGTGTACATGATCAGGGCGAGGTCGTCGTGGGTGACGGGCTCGTCGAGGGGTGTGGTGGGGGCGGTGGCGAGCAGCTCCTCGTAGGCGGGGCCGCCGGTCGGGAGGAGGGTCCGCAGACCGGTCCGGGTGCGGAGCGCGTCGGCGAGCGGGGCGCAGTCGGGGGAGTGGAGCAGGGCCGCGGCGCCGGAGTCCGTGGTCTGGTAGGCGAGTTCGGGCGCCGTCAGGCGGGTGTTGAGCGGGACGAAGACGGCGCCGAGCAGTCCGGCGGCGAAGAGGGCTTCCAGGAAGGAGGGGTGGTTGGGGCCGAGGTGGGCGATGCGGTCGCCGCGGCGGAGGCCGGCGGCCCGCAGGGCGTGGGCGAGCCGGGTGGTGCGTTCGTGGAGCGCGCCGTAGGTGCGGGTGGTGGACCGGTGGATCAGGGCGGTGCGGTGCGGGGTCTTGCGGGCCCGGCGGGCCGGCCAGGACCCCAGTCCGTCGTTGCGCATCACGTCCCCTTTCAGGAGCCGGTGAGCCCCAGCAGCCGGGCGGCGTTGGTCTTGAGGATCTTCGGGCGGACCGTGTCCTTGAGCGGGAGGTCGGCGAAGTCGGCCAGCCAGCGGTCCGGGGTCAGGACGGGGTAGTCGGAGCCGAAGAGCACCTTGTCCTGCAGCAACGAGTCGGCGTACCGGACGAGTTGGTGCGGGAAGTACTTCGGTGACCAGCCGGAGAGGTCGATGTGCACGCCCGGCTTGTGGGTGGCCACGGCCAGCGCCTCGTCCTGCCACGGGAACGACGGATGAGCCAGGATGATCTTCAGGTGCGGGAAGTCGGCGGCCACGTCGTCGATGTGCAGCGGGTTGGAGTACTTCAGCCGGATGCCACCCCCGCCCGGGAGGCCCGCCCCGATGCCGGTCTGGCCGGTGTGGAACAGCGCGATGGTGCCGGTCTCCTCGATCACCTCGTACAGGCCGTACGCGAGCCGGTCGTCGGGGAAGAATCCCTGGATGCCGGGGTGGAACTTGAAGCCCCGCACGCCGTACTCCTCGACCAGCCGGCGGGCCTGCCGGACCCCGGCCCGGCCCCGGAAGGGATCGATGGACGCGAACGGGATCAGCACGTCGGAGTGGGCGGCGGCGGCCTCGGCGACCTCCTCGTTGGGCACCGGCGCGGTCCCGGTGGCGTGCTCGGCGTCCACGGTGAAGACCACCGCGGCCATCCGCCGCTCCCGGTAGTAGGCGGCCGTCTCCTGCAGCGTCGGCTTCCGGCCGCCCTGAACCTTGAAGTACGCGCTGGAGGCGTCGTGCAGCTCGGCCGGCAGCGAGGCATGCCCCTGCGCGGAGACCTCGCAGTGGGTGTGGACGTCGATCGCGGTGAGCGCGGCCACGTCGATGCCGGTCATCAGGTGCGCGCCAGGGTGGCGATACCGGCCTTGGCCGCCGCGTAGTTGGTCTGCCCGAAGTCGCCGCGCTGCCCGGCGGGCGAGCCGACCAGCACCAGGCTGCCGCCCTCGCCCTGCTCCCGCATACGGATCGCGGCGGCCCGTTCGGCGGCGGCCGGGCCGAGGTCGTTGACGACCACGGCGGCGCCCGCCTCGGCGAGGGCGCGGGCGCAAGCCAGACCGAGGCCCCGGCCGGAGCCGGTGACCACGGCGACCTTGCCGGTGAGATCGACGGATGAGGCGTGTGGCATGGGTAAGTCCCTTCGACGAGCGGGGAGTTGACCAGGCTGCGGCGGCGCGGGAGAGCCGGGCTCGATCCGGGTCGAGCCGCCATGTCGAAGCTAAGACCAATAATTGTTGACGTCAATGGTTGTTCGTGGCACCGATTTTCGCCATGCTGGACCCCCGCACCGTGCACCGGCCCGACGAGGGCCCCGGATCAGGGAGCACGCCATCACCAGCCAGCGACCGCAGCCCCGTAAGCCCGAGCCCGTCGACGCCGACCAGCCCTGGATGCGCGGCCTGCACTCCGACACCGGCTATCTCCTCTACCGGCTCGGCCTGCGCTCCGGGCAGCTGTTCAACGCCGCACTCCAGGAGTCCGGAGTGCGGCTCCGCCACTACGCGCTGCTGCGTTACCTCGCCACCGTCGAGGGCGCCCCGCAACGCGAGTTGAGTGCCCGTCTCGGCTACGACCCCAGCGCCATCGTGGGCCTCGTCGACGACCTGGAAGGTCTCGGCTTCGTCGAACGCCGCCCCGCGCCCGGCGACCGCCGCAGTCGCGTGGTGGTCCTCGCCGACGACGGCCGGGCGTTCCTGCGCGACACCGACCGGATGAGCCGCCACGTCACCGACCAACTGCTCCAACCCCTGGCGGAGGACGAACGCACCAGCCTCCACGCACTGCTGCTGCGCATCTCGGACCCCGCCTCTACAGCCTGATCCACATCGCGAACGGCCATGCGGCAGAGGAGAACTGACACACCATCATTGAACTGACGCACCATCATTCAACGTTGCCACAGGCGGAGCAGACGAACTGGCTCTCCTGTGTCGGATTCCCGTCCTGGTCCGTCTCGACCGTCCGGTACATGGTGCCGCCGCACTTGCCGCAGCCTCGGGTCTGAATGAGCTGGCCCATGGGCAGATCCTCCCTCGGGGAGCGTGTGCGGCACCTGCCGCGCAGCGCCATCGCGTAGTCGAGCAGGACGAACGCCTCCTGGCGACAGCGCTCGCGAAGGGTGATGTCGTCCGGGGTCTCACCGGTCGCCGCGACGCGACCGCATCGATGACACCAGTGTCGATTACTCTGCGGGCCAGGCTCAACCATCGGCAAGCGGCAGTCAGGACAGTCCACTGTCGGCCTCCTTGACGAATCCGCACCACGCGCAGACGGAAATCGGATGCCCGTCCCGGTCGCGCTGGCCCCACATGGTGTTCCGGCACTGCGGGCAGCCGCTGGTGTGGATGCCGCGCGGCCCGAGCGGCGGCGGCTCGGGCGTGGACTCCACATACGCGATGATCAGCGCCCGGTCCCGCTCGCTGTTCCCTGCCATGCGCAGCAGATTCGCCAGCCGTGACCGTGCTTCGTCGGCGAAGGTCCCCATGGCGCGGAGGGTATCCGGCCCGCGCCTCCGAGACGACGACCTGCCCCGGAGTGCACTCGATCAGTTGAGCTGTCCGCGCCGCGGGGTGGGCGCCGCTCCGCGACGGCACAAGCACGCCCGGTTTCACGTCAGTTGCTTGACTGATGATCGGACCCGGCGTCGGCCGACCGCCGGCTCGCGCGACGTGCGGGACTGGGCGGTCTGCCCGCTCTGCCGCTGCCTGTACGGCTTGAACTCGCAGCTGTAGCAGGGCAGTTGATGGGAACGCCATCGCCGACGGTGCCCCCACCCCTCCCCTCTGACCGGGAACGTCTACGCGGACGCGGCCTCGTCGACGCGATGACCGGGCCTCGTCGGATGACCGGGCCTCGTCGACGTGATCACCGGCCGGTGGCTCGCCCCGGTGACGGCCACAGCCCGGCCGGGCCGCAATCGTCCGCCCCGTCCGCAGCACCCGACCGGAGGGGCAACGCCACCCGTCCGGCCCCGCGCCGCCGTGCCGGAGAGACCGTCTTCTCCGGTGCGGTGAGCAACGGAGTGAACGTTGAACCCGTTGGGACGCGGCCGGATCGCCGGGGCCTGTGGCGATAACGACTATTACGTAACTGAGGGGGTTATCGACATCACTCCACTATGAGGTCCCGTAATGGATCAGGATCAGCAGATCGTTCAGGTAAAGATCCACCCCGCCATCGGCATAGCCAGGGTCGGCAACAGTGATCAGATGCCGTACATCGGGCCGGAGTCGCCGGACCAGCCGCCACTGCGGCCGGGCTCGCCCACCGTGAAGGGTGAGGCGCGCAAGAAGCTTGTCATCGATTCCGGCCGGCAGACCATCGCGGTGCCTCAGGAGAAGCCCTTCACCTTCGCCGGGGAGATCATGGGGCAGCCGATCACGCTCGGGCAGGCGTTCGCCGAGTCCTGTGGCCGGTTGCTGGTGTCCGGCGGAGACGGCGCGTCGGCCTCCTGGGACGAGAAGAACAACCCCATCTCCGGCGTCGCCAACAACGACACCTGGTACGACAACATCTCCGACGGCCCGATCACCGCCGAGGTGACCATCGCAGGCGTGACCAGGACCGCCAGTCCGGCCTGGGTGGTCGTCGGCCCGCCCCACTACGCCCCCGGCGTGAAGACCATCCGCACCCTCTACGACCTGCTCTACGACCTGTTCGTCACCGAGCAGACCCTGGAACTGAAGGACCCGCCCTCCTATCCGGAGGACGTCGAACCGCTGCTGGCCCGCTTCTGCGAACTGCAGTGGGTCAACCACGGCTTCGCCACCCAGTTCGGCTGGAAGGGTCCTTACCACTTCCTCGACCCGGCCATGCGCAAGCGCCTGAACGACACCAGCGAGACCAACCGGGACCTGCGCCGCCAGATCTACCACCAGATGCGCGACTACGACCGGGACGGCATGTCGCCGGTGCCCTGGCCATGGCTGTACGGCGACGCCATGACGGCCAAGAAGCCCGACTCCGTGCGGCAGCACCTCACCCTCTCACCCACCCAGGACCGGATCCTGGCCCGGTGGGCGGACGGTG
The DNA here is from genome assembly GCF_051603415.1 of Streptomyces sp. S186. Lineage (NCBI taxonomy): Bacteria > Bacillati > Actinomycetota > Actinomycetes > Kitasatosporales > Streptomycetaceae > Streptomyces > Streptomyces sp. S186. The sequence goes on from NZ_CP193932.1 coordinate 7,730,358, forward strand.
AGTTCGTCCCGGGCCCGCGCCGCACCGGCTTCCCCGACGTGGACAAGGCTCCCGTCACCCAACAGCCCGCCCTGCTGGACCGCGCCGCACTCGACAACTGCGCCGCCGACGCCTTCCACCCCGGCAGCGAGGTCACCTGGCCGATCCGCCACAAGACCATGTTCTCCGAGCCGTTCCGCATCCTGCACCGCGCCGAGGGAACCCAGGAACCGGACTACGGCGACGAGTTCACGGTCGACGAGATGCTGGGAAAGAACGGCCCGCTCTACGCACAGGGCCCCGGCGACCTCACCCGCTGGATGGCCGCACCCTGGCAGTGCGACACCGCCAGCTGCCGCTTCGGCTACCAGGTGGTGAGCCAGCTCGGCCCGCGCTACAGCCCCTATCTGCCCACCTTCTGGCCCGCCCAGATGCCCAACCACGTTCTGAAGAAGGCCGACTTCGACACCGTCAACACCAAGCCGAGCGGCGGCGATGACACCGCCCGGGAGAAGGCGTTCGAGAACCGGGTGGTCTGGCTGCGCGGCCTGAAGAACGTGAAATACAACGAGCAGCGCCGCCAGATGATCGACGACTGGTTCAAGTTCGGCATCGTCGAGCCGCACGAATACACCGTCGGCGACGGCAAGTTCCCGAAGTACATGCAGGTCGAGTCCGAGCCCGGCTACGACCCGGCCCCCGACCACGCCAACCTCATCAACATCCATGTGCCCGAGGCCGGTGTACCCCAGCTGGCCGCGGCCGCCGGTACCTGGCGCGGCGCCCTCTCCGCCGAGGACGTCGAGTCCGCCCTGGTCCAACAAGCGGTCGAGGAGGCCAAGGAGTTGACCGGATACGACGAGACGGCGATCGCCGCCGGCTACCTGGAGAAGCTCGACCCGTTCCACGAGAACCAGTGAGCCGAGAACCGCGGAGCCCCGCGCCCGCCTATGACGTGGTGGTCGCGGGCGGCGGTCCGGCCGGCTGCGCCGCCGCGCTCACCCTCGTCCGGGCGGGGCGCCGGGTGCTGCTCGCCGACGCCGGCACCGGACCGCCCAAGGTCGGCGAGGCGCTGGTCTCCGTGGGGCGGCTGATCCTGGCCGACCTCGGCGTCGAGCGCCCGGTGCTGGGCAGTGGCCATCTGCCCTGCCACGGCAACCAGTCCGCCTGGGGCTCGTCCGCACTGCACGAGGTGGACTTCCTCCGCGACCCCTACGGCCACGGATGGCACCTCGATCGCGCGCTCTTCGACCGGCGGCTGCGGGCGGCCACCCGGGCCGCGGGCGCGGACGTCGCCGAACGCACCGCCGTACGGCGCCCCGTCCGGCAGCCGGACGGCAGCTGGCAGGTCCCCCTGCGCGACCGCGGCACCCGGGGCGGCGAGCGCACGGTCCGCTGCCGCTGGCTGGTCGACGCCACCGGCCGGGGCGCCGCGCTGGCCGTCCGCGCCGGCGCCCGCCGCCGGACCGGCGACCGGCTCACCGCCCTACACCTCCTCCTCGACCCGGTGCCAGACGGTGCCAACGACGGCCGTTCGCTGGTCGAGTCCGACCAGGACGGCTGGTGGTACACCGCCCTGCTGCCCTCCCGGCAACGCCTGGTCGCCTACTTCACCGACCCCGACCTGACCCTCGCCGCCGTCCGCGGCGCCGAGGGGTTCCGCGACCGGCTGCTGGCCACCCGGCACGTCTCCCGCCGGGCCCGTCCGCACGGTCTCGGCACTCTCCGGCCGCCCCGCCGCGCCCCCGCGCACACCGCCCATCTGGACCGGGTACACGGGGACGGCTGGACGGCCGCCGGAGACGCGGCCGCCGCCTTCGACCCGCTCAGCTCCCAGGGCATCCTGACCGCCCTCTACACCGGGCTGAGCGCGGGCGAGGCGGTGGACGGCCGGCTGCGCGGCGATCGCACGGCACTGGCCGACTACGCGGCGAAGGTCGCCACCGCACGTGCCGCCTACGAGGACGGCCATCGCGTCGTCCATACCCAGGAAACCCGATGGGCCGACCGCCCCTTCTGGGCCAGGCGGCATCCCACACCCACCCCCACCCGCACGAAAACGAAAGGCAGTCACGCCCCATGAGCACCCCTGACGCATCGCCCGAGCACGGCGGCCACGAGCACATCCACCGCTTCCTGATCCTGGGCAAGGAGAAGCTGTTCTTCTACCACCTGTCCCTCTACAACCCGGACCTCGGCCACCACTACCAGGCGGTCTTCTCCTTCCAGATTCAGGGCGACGACCTGAAGGAGATGTACCTGAAAGACCTGAAGGAGAACGAGGACAAACGGGTCTACTACTCCCTGCGCTGTCCGCACCACTTCGAGCTGCCGGAGCTCCAGGACGGCAAGGACTTCCGGGTTTTCCTGGAGCGGGTGGTGGTCCAGGACGACGGCAGCCGCAAGTTCGAGCAGATGACCCCGACCGAGGCGCCGGTGCTGGTGAAGTGCCGGCCGGAGGACGTCCTGTCCTTCCGGGACCTGGCAGACCGGCCCCTGCCCTACCCCGAGCGCCTCACCTACCTCGCGTTCGGCGCGGGCAAGGAGGTCCACTTCGCCCACCAGCTCGCCGAGCGCCCGAACTGGGACGAGGTCATCACCGTGACGACGAAGCAGTCCATCGATGACGCGACGCTGAAGAAGGTCCCGCCGGTCGTCATCGACTCGATCAACGACCCCAAGGGCGTGATCAAGGAGAGCCTGCTGAAGAAGGGCCAGCAGTACCAGGGCAAGATCAGCACCGGCAACCAGACGGTGGACTTCATCGTCGGCCGCCAGGGCTGGTGGAACCACACCAGCCTCAACACCGCCTGACGGACGCCGCGACCGCTCGCCCCGGTCGCCCCGGCTCGGGCCGCGAACCTCTCGCGGCCCGAGCCGGCGGTGAATTGACCGTCCGTCAGGAGATGTTCTTCTCGATGGCGGCGATGTAGCGCTTGATCGAGTGGTCCCGGACACCGTCCGCGGCCGGCGCGAACGCGTCCGCGGTCAGCCCCTTGGCCCGGTCCGCCAGGCCGCCGAGCAGACCCATGGACTCGTGCAGCTTTCCGCCCGAGTCGATGTACCTCAGCGCCTCGACGTGCGTGAAGACCGGCTCGGGCGGAAGCTGCGGGACGATGTCGTTGTTGTTGACGAAGCGGTACATGCGGTTCTTGAAGCCCTTGTTGTACGCGTTCGCCAGGATGCGGTCGCAGGTGCGGGGCTGCCCGTAGGTGTAGACGCCGTCCGCCTGGAGCCGTGGCTCCTCCAGGTACATCCGTGCGCCGGCGAGCATGGCCAGCGCACCGCCGAGACTGTGCCCGGTGAACCACACGGTCTGGTTGTTGGTGCGCAGCTCCGCCAGGGCGTCCTTGACGCTCGGGAAGATCGACTGGAGGGCTTCGGCAAAGCCGTAGTGGACGTAGCCCGTCTGGGCCGGACCCGGCCACGGCGGCGTGCTGGCGTCCGACAGCCAGTCACGGATCTGCGCCGGCTCCGTGCCGCGGAAGGCGGTGACGATCATGTGGTCGCTGGCCGCGGTGTATGCCTGGGTGTCTTCCAGGGGGAACGGCGGGGTGAACTGTGTCTGATGGTGGCGCACCTCGTCGAAGTCCCAGTCGCGTGCCTGGGACTCGATGGTGGCCTCGTCCTTGTAGGCGAGATCCGATGCCTGGGCCAGCCAGTAGGCCAACGGCAGGCTGTACCCGGTCTTTGCATGGTGGTCGAGCGCGGTCGGTGCGGACACGCGGGGTCCTTTCGTTCCGAGTCGTACGCCGGCCGTGCGGGCGGGCCGTCCCGGCGGCGCAGGGTCGGTCCCTTCGTAACGGCCGACACCCGGCCCCCGACCCGTCGCCGCGCCCGTAGTCCCTCGAACGGCGGGCCTAGGGGGTTGGGCCGGCCCTCCACCTCACGACACGCTGAACCTGGAGGGAGGCGTACGGGTGTCGTGCGCGCCCTGGGTGACGCCTGTGCGCCCCTGTGTGGGCATATCGCCGACGGGCCGGGCGGGCCGACCATGACCGGTATTCGACGGGGCTCTACCGCGCCCCGCACCGGACAGAAAGGGTCTGCCATGCGTGCTCTGAAGACCAGGAGAACCGCACCTGCCTCAGCAGCAGCGACGCTGCTGCTCGCCGCGGCCATCCCTCTGGCGGGACCCGGCAACCTCCGCCCACGCTGTCAGCCTCGACGTTAGTTGCAGGGGCCGAGAACAGGACACCTACACTCCCGGCCTGACGCTGAAGCCTCAGCTTGTGCAGGTCCACACGGACCAGAGCATGAGCTGCGTCTCGACAGACCCCACTCTGACCAGCAGGACGGAGTCATTCGACGGCACCTTCACCCTGTCCTGTCTGACGCCGGTCTTCACTGGCCCAACCACCCTGACGTTCCACTGGAACAACGGCAAGACCAGCACGGCCAGCGGCAAGTTCACCGCGAGCTCGACCGGCGGCGACGTGCTCAGCATCTTCAGAGGTACAGCGACGGCCGGCGAGTTCCAGGGAGACACCGTCGAGACCGTCCTCGACGTCGCCCAGCCGAGCATGCAGCAGTGCCTCCGGCCCGGCGGAGTGACCCAGGAGACCGGCGTTTACACGGCGTCGTTCCAGAAGCTGTAGCCGCAGACCCGGACGTCGCTCTGCCAGAAACAGGTTCGGCGTCCGGGACCCACCGGACAGGCTCTAGCCTCCGTCGCCCGCGCGCTTCGGGGCCGGATGCAGGATCAGGGGAAGGTAGATGTCGTCGACGATGTCGGTGATGACGTCGTCCGCGACGGGCGTGCCGAAGAGCAGGAACTGGTTGCGCAGGAGGTCGGTGGCGACCGTGGCGCGCCGGGAGTTCAGGATCCAGGGCTGGATCTCGCCGCGTTCGACCGCGCGTTCCAGGATGGTCCGGAGGGCCGCCGGGCCGACGGTGTGGACGCTTTCCCGGACCAGTTTGGCGAAGTCGGGGTCGCGGGTCATTTCGGCCAGCAGGCCGCGCAGGATACCGCCGAGCGGGCTGGCCACCTTCGCGGCGAGCTGCCGCATCAGGTCGATCACGTCCGAGCGCAGGGCGCCGGTGTCGGGTGTCTCGATGGCGGTCAGGGCGGTCGACCGGCAGGCGTCCATGACCAGTTCGGCGCGGCTGGACCAGCGTCGGTAGAGGGCCGCCTTGCCGGTGCGGGCCCGACTGGCCACCCGTTCCATCGTCAGTTCGGCATAGCCGGTCTCGGTCAGCTCCTCCAGAGTCGCCGTCAGGATGGCTTTCTCCAGCTCCGCGCCGCGACGGCGGGGCCCTTTGCGGTGGTCGGCGGCGGGTGCGGCGTTGAGATCGGCGGTGGGATCGGCGTTGGGTGACAGCGTGACTCCCGAAGAGGTCTCGTAGAGGCCATTGCGTTCTCTATGAAGCCCAGTCTATTCTCCGAATTAGAGAACAACGCGTTCCTTAACCATGAGGTTTTCGATTCGGAGTGGACCGATGTCCGATACCGCCACCACGCCCCAGGCAACCGAAGCGCCCGCCTTCCCGAGCGATCGGACCTGTCCATACCAGTTACCGCAGGGCTACGCCGAGCTGCGGGACGCCCCCGGCCCCCTGCACCGCGTGACCCTCTACGACGGCCGCCAGGCATGGGTGGTCACCAAGCACGAGGCTGCGCGCAAGCTGCTCGCCGACCCGCGCCTGTCGTCCGACCGCACCGATGCCAACTTCCCCGCCACGTCACCGCGCTTCGAGGCCGTCCGGGAGAGCCGCCCGGCCTTCATCGGCCTGGACCCGCCCGAGCACGGCGCCAAGCGGCGGATGACGATCAGCGAGTTCACCGTCAAGCGGATCAAGGGCATGCGCCCCGAGATCGAGGAGATCGTGCACGGCTTCCTCGACGAGATGCTCGCCTCCGGCTCGCCCGCCGATCTGGTCAGCCAGTTCGCACTGCCGGTGCCGTCCATGGTGATCTGCCGGCTGCTCGGCGTGCCCTACGCCGACCACGACTTCTTCCAGGACGCGAGCAGGCGCCTGGTGCAGGCCACGGACGCGGCGAGTGCCTCCGCGGCACGCGACGAGCTCGGGCGCTACATGGACGGACTCATCACCGCCTTCCAAGCCGAGCCCGGCTCGGGCCTCGTGGGCAGCCTGGTCGCCGAGCAGCTCGCCAACGGCGAGATCGACCGCGAGGAACTGGTCTCCACGGCGCTGCTGTTGCTCATCGCCGGCCACGAGACCACCGCCTCGATGACCTCGCTCAGCACGATCACCCTGCTGGCACACCCCGAGCAGTACGCGGCCCTGCGCGACGATCGCAGCCTCGTTCCCGGGGCGGTGGAGGAACTGCTCCGCTACCTGGCCATCGCGGACGTCGCGGGTGGCCGCGTCGCCACCGCCGACATCGAGATCGAGGGCTGTCTCATCCGGGTCGGCGAGGGCGTGCTCGTCGTCAACTCCATCGCCAACCGGGACGGCACGGTGTACGAGGACCCGGACGCCTTCGACGTCCGCCGCTCCGCCCGCCACCACCTGTCCTTCGGCTTCGGCGTGCACCAGTGCCTGGGGCAGAACCTCGCCCGACTGGAGCTGGAGGTCATCCTCAACGCGCTGATGGACCGCGTCCCGACGCTTCAACTCGCCACCCCCGTCGACCAGTTGAAGCTGCGACCGGGCACCACCATCCAGGGCGTCAACGAGCTCCTGGTCACCTGGTGACGCGCGGAGAGGGAAGGGGAGTGCGATGACCATGCGGGTGAGTGCCGACCGGACGGTCTGCGTGGGCGCCGGACTGTGCGCGCTGACCGCCCCCGGCGTGTTCGACCAGGACGACGACGGGATCGTCACGGTGCTGGAATCCGCCCCCGCCGGCGACGACGGTACGGCGGCACGCGAGGCCGGCCTGCTCTGCCCGTCCCGCGCGGTCCGCATCGACGAGGCGGATGCGTAGCGATCGGGGCGTGAGGGGCCCGGGAGTCCGGCAATCAGCTCAACTGCATCAGCTCAACTGCCCGTCATAGTCGGGCAGTTTGAAGCCCTTCTCGTAGTGTCCGCCCTCAAGGTCGGTGCTGCGATTCCCGACATTGGCGACGAGAGTGTAGCCCTGTGACTCGTACTTCTTCCGGCAGCCGAGCTTGACCTGCGCTTTTCCTGGGCTGTTGCCGTGCGGCTTGAGGCAGAGGCCGTCGACCGTGTAGCCGGCCGCGGCGAGTTCGCGGGTCGTGGAGTCCTGCTCGTCGGGGTCGCGATAGGACGCGAACAGCACCGCCGCGCCATGCGCGTGCGCGTACTCCGTGGCCTTGAGGATCGCCTCGATCGGCTTCCCCCGGTCGTAGTGTGTGGCCAGCGAGGTGTTGTCGATGTCCAGGACGACCGCCGGCTTCTCGCCGCTCTTTCCCTCGGCCAGACGGTGTTTCAGGTAGTCCTGGAGGGACGCGGCGACCGGAGCGACATCCTTGAGCCACTCGCTCTTGCTCGGCAGCGAGTCCGGCTTGCTCGGCAACGAGTCCGGGCGGACGGCCGCCTGCGCGGAGAGCGGCAGTGCCACCAACGCACCCAGCACCGGCCCCAGTACAAGTGCGGCTCTTTTGCCCATTCCTATTCCCATGCCTGATTCCCTCACTCCTTTGTGTGCGGGTCGTCCAGGTCATTGCTACCCGAATTAGCGGCCCTAAACGGTGTCCATGCCTCGCCAATCGTCACAATGGGACGTGATTCACATCGAGCCGCACCCGTCGAAGGAATCCACCGATCTGCACACTACGAAGGATTTACCTCCTTGAAATAGGGATTTCAACTCACATTTCCCTCACGTTCCCTGGCCATTGGTGGAGAAATGGTCGGCCAACCCCTGGGGCAATGCGGGCACATTGACGGGAACGCCGTCGGCGCGCAGCGATGAGGTGGCGGCACAGGCGGCCGCCACCGCCTGCCGGGCCGCCACCGGCGAGGTGAGCGTGCGCCCGCCCTCGCGTACGAAGTTGACGAACTCGGCCATCAGTCGGGGGTCGGCCCCGCCGTGCCCGCCGTCGTCCGGGGGAACCGCGACGACCAGATCGGCGTCCGCGCGATAGCCGCTGCGCCGGCCGTTCCACACCTTGACCACCGCCCCGTCGGTGTCGCCGAAGTTCTCCAGCCGCCCGTGGGTGCCGATGACGGTGTAGTTGCGCCAGTAGTCGGGCGTGTAGTGGCACTGCTCGTACGTGGCGAACACCCCGTTGTCCAGGCGCATGGTCATCATCGACAGGTCCTCGACATCGACCACGTCGTTCAGGCCGGTCAGCGAGGTGGGCGGCCAGTTGTTCTCGGGATCGAACCACTCGGTAAGCGTCCGTTCGCCCTGCCCGCCGCGCGCCGTGATGTCGCCGTAGACGGTCAGCCCGCCCATCGCCTGGGCCCGCACGGTGTAGCCGCCGGCCAGCCAGTGGATCACATCCAGGTCGTGCGCCCCCTTCTGCAGCAGCAGACCGGTGGTCCGGCGCCGGTCCGCATGCCAGTCCTTGAAGTAGAAGTCCCCGCCGTGGCCGACGAAATGACGGCACCAGACGGCCTTGACCTCGCCGATGACGCCCTCGCGGACCAGGTCGCGCAGCGTCCGGATGACGGGCATGTGCCGCATGTTGTGGCCGACGTAGAGCCGGGTGCCGGTGTGTCGCGCCGTCTCCAGTACGCGGTCGCACCCGGCGGTGGTGATCGCCAGGGGCTTGTCGACGAACACCGCGACGCCGGCCGTCAGGAAGTCGACGGCCAACTGCTCGTGGGTGTCGTCCGGCGTCGTCAGGATCACCCCGTCCAGCCCCGCATCGAGCAACCGGCGGTGGTCGGCGTACCGCTCGGCCCCCGGGTACAGTTCCCGGCCGCCTTCCCGGCGGGCCGCGACCGGGTCGCACGCCGCCACCACCCGCGCCCGCAGACGCTGCTCGGCCACATGCCTGCCGAGCGTTCCGCGCATCCCGAGCCCCACCACGGCGAGCCGCAGTTCCTCCGCGGTCTGTGACGTTTGCTGAGCTTCGGGTGGCTCAAGGGCGCCCAACCCATCATGTTTTACTGGCCTTTGATGGCCATTTGGTTCCTGCTGGGGGCTGCTGGACAACCGCATCAGCCTTTCCTTCTTTCCTTCAGGGACGTTGACGGGTCGGCCGGCGCGCGCGAGGCGGCCGGCCGGAGGCTCCCGCGTCCCGTCCGTTTCAGGTGCTTGTGGCCTTCGTCGGCAGGCGGCCATGCTGGCGCGGGGCACACCCCGAAATCTGCCGCACGGCAACCCGATGACCACCACACCACCGCCGAGCACCGGACTCAAGGAGCCCCATGTCACGCACGCGCGGGACCGGACCGTCACTGCCACCCGAGGACCGTACGCTCTCGCCCTTCACGGGCTACGCTCGCGCGCACTGGCTGGCCCTCGCCGACCGGCTGCTGACGGACGCGCACCGGTTCGCCTCGCCTTCCGGCGCACGCCTCGTGCTGCCCGGCAGACCGTCGTCGTCGGGCACCGATTCCGACCAACTCGAAGGCTTCGCCCGTACGTTCCTCCTGCTGGCCTTCCGCATCGCGGGCTGCGAAGGACAGGCGCCCGCCGGCCTGCTCCAGTCCTACGCGGCGGGTATCGGCGCCGGCACCGACCCCGGACATCCCGAGGCGTGGCCGGCACTCGGCCAGGAGTGTCGGCAGACCCTCGTCGAGGCGTGCTCCCTGGCCCTGGGGCTGCACCTGACGCGGCCGTGGTTGTGGGACCACCTGCCGGACGGGGTGCGGGAACGGGTCGTCGCGTGGTTGCAGGGTGCCTGGGGGCTGCGGATACCCGACAACAACTGGCACATGTTCCGGGTGATCGTCGGCGAGTTCCTGGCGAGTGTCGGGGCCGCCCACGACCGCGCCGCGATGGACCACGACCTGGCACGTATCGAGGAGTTCTACGTCGGCGACGGCTGGTACCGCGACGGCGGCGACACCCGCACCGCCGACAACTTCGACCACTACAACGGCTGGGCCCTGCACACCTACCCCCTCCTGTGGTCCCTGATGGCCGGCGAGCGCGCCACGGACCGAACGGTCCTCAAAGCGCGACTGCGGCGCTTCCTGGCCGACTACGCACTCTTCTTCGGCGCGGACGGCGCACCCGTGCATCAGGGCCGCTCGCTGATCTACCGGTTCGCGGCGGTCACCGCCCCGTGGCTGGGCGCACTGGTCGACGCGACCCCGCTCGGACCGGGCCAGACCCGGCGACTGGCCAGTGGTGCGCTGCGCCACTTCACCGACCGCGGATTCCGCGACCGGAACGGCATTCCCACCCTCGGCTGGTACGGGCCGTACCCACCACTGGTGCAGGGCTACTCCGGCCCGGCGTCCCCGTACTGGCTCGCCAAGGCATTCCTCGGCCTGCTGCTGCCGGCCGACCACCCGTGCTGGACGGAGCCGGAGGAGCCGCTGCCCGTCGAACGGGGCGACCGGATCCAGGCCCTGCCCGTCCCCGGCTTCGTGATCTCGGCGACCCGCGCGGACGGCGTGGTACGGCTCCTCAACCACGGCAGCGACAACTACGCGACGGCCGACCACGGAGGCGACGACCAGGCGCGGGGCGGCCGCGCGGCAGGCCGTTTCCGCCACCCCGAGCTCGGCCTATCCCGCCGCACCCGCATCCACCGCCTGCATCTACACGACCACTACGCCGCGTCCTGGCACCAGCCTGCCTGGAACCAACCTGCCTGGCATCAATCGGCCGGGCACCATTCCGCTCTCCGTCCCACTCGCCAGCAAGCCGACTGGCACGACGGGACAGACACCGAGGCCGCGGCCCGGATCGAGACCGCGAGCGTGGTTTGGGGCGCGTTCGAACTGCGCGCCCATCTCGTCGATGCGCCCCCGTACCTGCCGCTGCACGACAGCGGATGGCAGCTCGCGGGGGAGCGGCCGCCACGCGTCCAGGTCACCGACCACCGGGCCGAAGCCGCCACCGACAACGGCCTGACCAGCACATTCGTCTCCCTCTCCGGCCACACGCAGCTCGACGTGGCGACCGCGGAGGGCACCAGCGCCTTCGGCCGGTACACCGCCGTCCCGTATGCCACCGGGCGGCGCACGACGGCCCGGACGCTGCATGTCGCCCTGATCGGTCTCACCGGCCGTGGCGCGGACCCCGAGCCTCCGGTCGTACGATGCACCGTCGAGGGGACGACCGTCATCGCCGGCTTGCCCGGCCGTACTTGGGTGGTGGTGGCCCTCGGGGCGGAGCAGGCACGGTCGCCGGTGGTGGGCGGGGTGCCGCTGACCGGGCCGGTGCGGTACGCCCGGGTTTCCCCGGACGAGGAACCGGTGATCGTTCGCGACTGAGGCCACTGTCAGCTGCCAGCGCTGTCACCGCATGCACAAAGGTAATCAATTCATGGCCAGGCTTTTACAAACTGGTTGAAAGTATGTGCCACGCGGGTGAAGGCTCTGGACAAGTATGTTCTGGGATCGAAATGGACGCGCCTGGGTATCGGCTGCGTCTCGGAGTGCGGGCGGCGGATTGCGTGGCCGGCCGTCGCCCGTACGATGCCGGAACTCCGTTCGTCCCCACCTCATCCGGAAGGCCACCGCGGAATGCCCGTCTTCAGACGCCGCAAAGGCAGTCGTCCCCGTATGCTCCCCGAACTCGACGACGCCGCCCTGGGGCAGGTCAGGCGACGCGTCGAGACCTGTTGGGACCGCGGTTCGCTCGACACGCCTGTCATGGCCCTGATGGCAGACGTGCTCCGCGACGCCGGCGACGACTGGGACCGCAAGGCGCACCGTCTGCGCGTCCTGGCCGCAGCCGCGGGACGGGCCCTGCCCGGCATCTGGCGCGAGCACAACCCGCACAACCAGGACGCCCTGCTGCTGCATGCCTGGTCGGACCTGCTGCAGGCCCGCCAGGCAGGCTCCGACGTCGACCTGGAGGCCGCCCGGCAGACCTGCCACCGCGCGGCCGAACTGCTGCCCGCCGACCCCACGCCCTGGACCCTGCATCTGGCTATTCTCCGCCTGGAGCGTCGCCCGTCCACCGAACTGGCTGCGATCTGGCGCGAGATCAAGGCCCGCGACCCGTGGAACCGGGAGGCTCACCTCCAGGCACTGGGCTACCTCTCACCGGACGAATGCGGCTCCAGCAGCCAGGTGCTCGACCTGCTCGACAGCGTCCGCTCCGCGATGCCCACCAACGCTCCCGCGGCCGGCCTGGAACTCACCGCCCTGGTCCGCAACCACCAGCGAGCCATGGCTCCCGGAGGGGTCACGGCCCTTGGCGCGGGCGAGTTCTGGCGCCGGCACGACGCGGTCACGGTGCTCGACCACGCTGCGCACTACTGGCCGAGCCAGGGCTTCCTCCGCCATGCCCAGGCACTCGCCGACCTGAACCTGCTGGCCTATGCGCTGATGAAGGCGGCGCGCCCCGGCGAGGCCGCGAACGTGCTGCGCAGCACCGGCGGCGTGGGGACGCCCTGGCCGTGGAACGCGGAGGGCGAGCCGCTGGAGCGGTTCTCCCACTACTACGCCCGCGCCCGCGAAAGCGAGTGACGAGGGCGGTGGGGTTCCTCAACGTGGCGGTCGCCCGGCGGCGGTGAGGTGGCGCGGGCGGCGCGAGCGGGTCGGGTCTCGCAGGTGAGCGGCGTCCGCCTCGATGGCGCTGTATGCCGTCTCTCGCCACTGTGGCGCACGTCGCCGCGGTGGGGTCAGGCATACGACGCATAGCCGGAACGAGTGGAATAACCGACTCTTTCCCGTGTCTCCCGAATTTCCCGATCTCTCCCAGGGGAATTTCTTCTCGGAAGAGCGTTGGGAGACCCGCATGCGTGACACCGTCGGCACCGGCCGCTCCGCGGCGTCCGGCGGCGGCCGCATGCTGTTTTTCCTGGGGCTGCTCGCCCTGCTGTTCGCGGCGCTCACCACCGGCTACGCCGACGCGGCGGACGCCCAAGGCGGCCGGTGCCCCACCCGCGTCGAGGCTCCGGCCTCCACCAGTGCCGCGGACCGGATCTGCGACACCACGAGTCATGTGCTGGCCTCGGCCGGGGGCACCGCTCACCACCATCCGGGCAACGGCTTCCGGCGGTTGTGCCACGCCACCGCCTGCCATCTGCGTCACCACGTCCCGTCCGGGCCGAACGGCAAGGCCCTGCGGGAATCCCGTGCCGAAGAGCCCCTGGCCGCACCGGGACCCGCCGCCTCCTGGGGCGTCCTCCCGTCCACCGCCACCGGCCTGCCCGCGCGGGTGACCGTTCTGCGCTGCTGAGCGAGCCCGGCCGCGTACCACCATGCCCCGCGCGCCCCCGCACCACGGGGCCGAGGGGGAGGTCGCGGCCTGCCGCTGCAGCGTCCACGACATCCCGCACCGCAGGAGTTCCGGCATGCCCGCCGACGTCTTCGCCGCCCTCGCCGCCCTCGTACGCGCCGAGGCGCGCCGCAACGCACCCCGATCCGAGCCACGCCCACCGGCCGCCACCGCACCGACCGACCCTTCCCCGTCACTGGCCCCCTCCACATCACAGGACCTGTCCACACCACAGGACCCGTCCGTCTCCGTGCCCGCGCAGCCCGCAACGCCGCCTGCCAGACCGGACGACCCGGCCGCTGCCCCCGAGCCCCCGCCCGCGGCTCCGGCTCCGGACGGCGGACGTCCGTGCCTCGGGCTGCTGCGCAGGTTGCGCGCGCTCGTCGCCGCGGTCGTGCGGCGCCGGCGGCTCCGCTCCGCCGACCGCGGACCGGCACCCGAAAATTCCTGACGGCGCCGCGGGGCGTCCGGTACGGCGTCCGGCCGCGCCCGGTCGCCGAGTTGGCGGGCCTGCTCGGGGCCCTCCTCAGTGGTGCGCGGCTGCCTGGCGGAGCCCGTAGGCGGCACCACCGCGGCGACCGCCGCCGCCGCGACCAGCAGCCCCGGCAGCGGGCCGGAACCGGCGGCGGCTGCGGCCGGCCCCAGCGCGGTGAAGGTCCCCGCGCTCAGCATCGAGCCGAGCCCGGTCACCCCGCGTCGAACAGGCAAGGCGCCGCCGCAGTGCCTGACAGGTGGGAACTCTTGCTGCCGGAGCGGGGGTTGGGTGCGGACGGGCGGCGTTGTCAGTGGGCTGTGTCACGATCGAAGACGTCGGGTCGGTGCGTACGGCCGCTGCGCAGCAGGCCCGCGCGCAGACACCGCATTCCCGCCCGTCCACACCGCAGTGAAGGGACTCGACCGTGAGCGACAGCTCCCGCTCCGCGCTTCGTCTCGCGTTGCGCCTCGCCGATCCGGCCACCGCCGACGCGCTGGCCGGGCGTATGCGGCCGCAGCTGTTGGCCCTGCTCTCCGACCGGTTGGGCCTCCCTGGGGAGTTGGTGGGCGAACTCCTCGGCGAGGACGACGCCGGACGGCTGCGGGCGGTCCTGGAGGAGGACCCGGTCGAATGGCTCGCCGCGGCGGCGGAGGCGGGAGATCCACTCCTCGGTCCGGCGCTGTGGCGCGCGGAGTACCGCGACAACGACGGGAGCAAGATCCGTGCGGTCGAGGAGGCGCCGGGGCTGCCGGCGATCCTGCTGGCGGCCGCCGACTTCACGGATGATCGCTGGTACGCCGAAGACGGCCTGCTCAACATGGTTTACAAAGCCGCGGGGCCCCTGATGCTCCCCGCCCTGACCAGCGGGGCCGCCGGGCTCTCCATGGACCTCCTCGCCGCGTTCAATCCCTACCTCCCGCCGCCGGTCGTCGTCGACGCCTGTCTGAGCCTGCTCGCTCTTTGGGGCACCACCGAGCCCTTCGAGGAATTCCTCCGCATGCACGAGGACGTGCCGCTGCTCACCCACTGGCATTCGTGGCTGCCGGACATGCTGCGCGCCGCCCTCACGGCCCCCGATCCGGAGGCGTACCTCCTGGAGCACCGGGCCACGGATGAGTGGACCGACCCGGAGCACCTTCACGCGTTGGCGAGGGTGCGCTGCGGATACCCCGGCCTCACGGCCAGGCCCGACGGCCTGGACTGGGCGCTGATCCGGCGGGAGCACGAGCGCCTGTCCTTCCACCGGGACAACCTCCCCGCGGACGACACCGGCCGGGCGGTCGCCCCGCTGCTCCTGCTCACCCAGTGGGAGGGATGTCCCACCCATCTGTTGTGGGAGAGCTTCCGGGCCGATCCGGTCGAGACCGCCAAGTACGCCGCGGAGCTCCCGTTCGAGGCGTTCACCGTGTTGTGGACCGACCGCGAGGAGCGCAACGGAGTGTTGTGCCACGCCCTGGAGCGCGGCATCCTCGCCGGCCGGCTGCCCGTGGAGCGGGTGCTGGCCGAGGTGGGCCCGGCCGAGGCGGTCCTGGCGCATCTGCCGCTCGACCACGGCCCGACCAGGAAGTCACTCACGGATCTGCTGGCGGCGCTCGGTAAGGACCCCGTCAACTGGCTGACGTTCTACGCCCGCCTGAGTACGGCCACCGGGAGCGTCACCGAACTCGTCGCGGACGCCACCGCGACGGATGCCACCGCGGTGGATGCCACTGCGACGGATGCCATCGCGAAGGACGCCCGCGCGAAGCGGCACGAGAGCTGGTCACGGCCGGCCCCTGCGCAGTTCCCGGCCGAGCCACCCGATGACGCCCGGTCCGCCTTCCTCAAGGTGCTGGCGTGCGCCTCAGCGGAGGCTCAACTAGCCGTCATGCCCTACTTCGACGAGCGGGCCGTGCAGCACTTCCTCGTCTTCGGCAACCCCTCCCCGGCCGTTCGCGAGGCGGTGTTCGCCGCCCACGGTCCCTCCGCCCAGGTGGCGATGGCCGGCAGCCAGGCCCTCTCCGAGGGGAAGGTGCGCGCTCTCCTGGATCTCGACGAGCCGGCCGTGGACGCCATGTTGTTCCGGTACGGCCCCCTCGACCGGACCGAACACGAGCGGCTGCTGGCCGGCTTCCTACGGGCCGGCGGCCGTCGGGAAGCGGTCCCCGAGGAGCTGCTCGCGGCCCTGGACGATCCCGACGCCGCCTACGACCGGACCCAGTTGGCAGCCGGCCTGGGGTCAGGGGATCTCGGGGTGGCACACAGGGTGCTGGCGCGGCTGCGGCCGCTCCAGCTGCCGGCCTCGCGGCTGCGGCTGCTGGTCGCCGTCTGGGAGCGCAGCGGTCCCGACGCGGTCCGCGAAATACTGGCGACGGATCACCTGCCGGTCGCCCTCCGCCACTGTACGGAGCGGCAGTTGGCGTCGCCTGACGGCCTGGCGGAGCTGCGCTCCCAGCTCGCCGAGGCGGAGTCGCCGGAGGCGCTGCTGGCGTATCTCACCGAGCCGGCCGACCATCCCCGGGAGCGGGAGCGTCTGCAGCAGCTCTGCGACGAGGGCGCCACACCGCCCTGGCAGGCCCTCAGCGCGGCGCGCGACGCCGGGACGCTCTCCGACGAGCTGCTCGACGCCCTGGTGGAGCTTCCCGACTGCCCCCGGGCGCTGTTGCTGGCTGCGTTGGAGAAGACACCGGTGTGGGGAGCGGACTGGCTACGTGCCGCGCTCGGCAGCGGCCGGCTCACCCACACCGATGTCCTCATGTACGCAGCCCCCGCCCGCGCGGCCCTGCACACCCTCCAGCAGTACCCCGACGAGCGGCCCGGCGACGAGCCCCACGGTGGCGAGCCGACCGGCGAGAAGCCCCACCGCGCTGAGCCCTCTGAGCCCTACGGCGCCGACCCGCCCCCGCACCCCGTGTGCGTCCAGGCAGAGTTGCTCACCCGGGAGCATCTGGGGACGGACGTCGATGCCTGGGCCCGCTGCCTCCAGCTGCTGCCGACCTTCGCGGGGACGCTCCCCGAACTCCTGGCGGCGGCCAAGGCCCCGACGCGCGCCTCTACGCGGCAGGGGATATGACCGCCCGGTGCGCGCCCTGTAGCAACGCGGGCGGCGTACCGGGCGGTCCGGCCCTGTGGCTCTGTGGCGGTCCGGCGCCGTGGGCGGCTGCCTCACACGAGGCGCCAGGCCACGGCGTACGGCTGGGCGAACTGTGTGATGCGATGCGCGCGGACGACGACCTCGGTGTCCCCGCTCGGGATGCCGGGCCAGCGGACCTGCTCGATGTTGTTGACCCGGTCGAATCCGGAGTCCGTGCCCATGTTTCCGTGGCGTTCCTGCCCGCCCGCGCGGACGATCAGGTTGAGGTCGTTCTGCAGGGCGGGTCCGGGCGGATCCGTCCAGACCAGCGTGATCTTCAGCTCGTGGGCGCCGTCTTGCGGGACAGTGAGGGTGAAGGCGCGCTCCTCGTCCTGGTCCAGCGCGTCCCCCTCGGCGAAGCCCGCATGGTCACCGGCGTCGGCGTCGGGCAGCACGATGGCTTGTTCCAGATTGACCAGCCCGAAGCCGGAGTTGTTGTTCGGGGAAGGGCCGGCCTCGGACGGGTTGTACTGGCCCGGAAGGTCGTCCGTCCCATTGATCAACAGGGCTTTCAGCAGCGCCGCGCTCGGATCGGGGGTGCCGTTCTTCACCAGGGCTTCCCGCAGTACCGCCACACAGCCCGCGACCAGCGGCGTGGCCATGCTCGTACCGCTGTCGAAGAAGAACGCCGGATCGTTGGAGACTCCGAACACCGTGCTGAACTTCGCCGCCCGCGAGTGGGTCGACAGGATCGACGTGCCGGGCGCGACGACGTCGGGTGCGAAGCGGCCCTCCTGCGTGGGGCCCCGGCTGCTGAACGCCGCCATTCCGGCCGGGTTGTCCGCCTGCCGGTCGTCGTGGATCGGGTTGACCGGGAAGGAGAACCCACTCAACTGGCCATAGGTCAGCGGGATGTCCGGGCGCCGGCTTTCACTGGCGCCGACGGTGACGCAGTTCTTGGCGGCGGCCGGCCCGCTGACGGAGGCGGGGCTGATCCGGCCGGTCCGGCCCAGATCGCGCCCGGCGTTGCCCGCGGCGAAGCAGATGACGAGGTTCTTGTGGTCCCAGACCATCTGGTCGATCTCGGCCGACTGCTCGTTGTAGGGCAGCCCCGGCTGGGTCGGGCCCCATGAGTTGGTGTGGACCCGTGCCTCGTCCTCGGTGTACGGCGGCCCGAACAGGTCCTGCAGATCGGTCGGGATGCCGCCCAGTCCGCCGTTCTCGTCCAGAAGGGACTGCAGCACGAGCGTCGCCTCGGGCGCGGTGCCGTCGATGGCGCCGCCCATCGACGCGGACTGGCCGCTGCCGAGGACCGAACCGGCCACATGCGTGCCATGACCGTCCGGATCGTCGGTCTGGTCCGGGTCGGTGCGGCCGAGGGCGACCAGGCGCTTGACCCGGCCGTTGAACGCCGGGTGCACGTCCTGGGCGGAGCCCTTGTCGAGGCCGGTGTCGGCGATGGCCACCACCTGGCCCGCGCCCCGGAACGGCGTGCCGTTGAGGGAGACCCGGGCGTGCAGCAGTGCCCCCGCGACGGGGTTGTAGAGCACCATGGCCGGGACTTCCTCGACATGCCGGATGTCGTCCAGGGAGGTCAGCGCGGCGAGGTTCTCCTCCGGCACCGTCATCCGCACCTTCCGGCGACCGGATCGGACGTCGCCGATGCCGACCCCGCCGGCCTGCGCGATCCGCTCCCGCACCTCGGCGGAGCCGGCATCGACGTCCTGGTGGAGGACGACATCGACGGTGTGGGTGCGGGGCTCCGCCATCTCCAGCGGCTCGGCGAGCACCGCGACGCCCGGCCGCAGTCGGCCCGAGCGCAGCGACGGGGCGAGCTTGAAGCCCTTGAGGTAGACATCCGCCCAGGCCACGAACGGCAGGGCGCGCACGGCCGCCAGATCGGACGGCCGGTATCCGCACAGATAGGTACTGTCCGGTACGTACTCGTGGATCACCACGCCCAGAGCCGTCAGCTGGCTCTTCTCGTCCGCGGACGGCGCGTGCGTGGTCTGCACAAGCAGATAGTTTGATGCCGAAGCATCCTCGGAGACCAGCTCTTCACTGGCCAGCTCGGCGGACTGGACCAAGGGGTCGATGGTCACGCCGTTGATAGTGATGCGAGCCACGACAAGCTCCAAAGTTGCGCACGTACAGTGGCTCCCTTTTCTCACTATAGAAGCGATACCGATGGCGGGCTCGGGGACGAATCCCCGCCGGATTACCGCCGGATCACCGCTTGTCCGTGTCCGATGCCCGTGTCCCGTTCAACTTCCTGTTCAACTTCCTGGCCGCCTCCCCTTGTGATGGATGTTGTGACGGAAAAGTCCACTGGACAGTCGCCGCGGGACTGCCGGATAGTGCGCCGCATGGCTTCTCGCGTGCGGCACCTCACCTTCGACTGCTCCGACGCCTACGGCCTGGGACAGTTCTGGGCCGCCGTCCTGGACGGCTCGCTGGCCGACGACGACGCCCCGGGAGACCCCGAGGCCCTGGTCACCGCCCCGGGCTCGGCGCTGCTGTTCCTCGCGGTGCCGGAGGGCAAGGCCGTGAAGAACCGGCTGCATGTGGATCTGCAACCCCAGGACCGGACGCGGGACGAGGAGGTGGCCCGCGTCCTCGCCCTGGGAGCCACGCTGGTGGCCGATCACCGCAGGCCCGACGGCACGGGCTGGGTGACCCTGGCCGACCCCGAGGGCAACGAGTTCTGCGTCGAACGCAGCGCCGCCGAGCGGGTGCAACATCCCTGATCCGAGACGTGATCCGCACGCGGGCCGGTCGTCCCGCCCCAACACCGCTTTCCGGGGCCGACGTTGTACGGGTCCTGGCCGTCGGGCCGGCGGGCGCACCGCCCCGCACGGCACGACCTCGCGCGCCGCGAACGACACCCTCGGTGGGCTCCGGCTGGACCGTCCGGGGCTGGACCGTCCGTGTCAGGAATGGCGGCCGCCGCACGGCGGGTTGCTGCGTGCCCGGGGGCCGGCCCGTTCGGATTCCGTTAGGGAACCGGGCCCGGTGTGCACGCGTGGCCGGGACGGACGCCAACGTGGAGCGGACGCCGATCCGGCGGGGCGCAGAAGAAGAGGAGGTCCGTGGTGAGCGCGGAGCACATCGTGGGGGTGCTGGTGGCGGTGGCACTGGTCGGGCTGTTGGTGGCCGGCGTCAAGTTCCCGGACCGGTTCTGAGTTCGCGGCAGGCTGTGCGGGCGTGGCAGCCGGATCGCGGTCGAGGACGCGGGCCGCGAGCCGCGATGACCACCGCGCGGGCGGTCAGTCCTCGCCCAGTCCGGCGTCTTCGAGGTCCAGGCCGCGCTGCAGCCGGCGCCGGGTGGTGTCGCTGATGTGGTGCTCCGCGTACAGCCGTTGGAGCTGGGTGGACTCGGCGGCTATCACGGTGCGGCGCAGCTCCCGGTAGGTGGCTGCCGAGGCCCAGGTGGACGGCGTGGCGTCGTCGTCCTGGTCGGCGTCGGCCTGGTCCAGACGGGCCAGCAGACCGCGGCGCAGCTGGTCGATCAGCGCGGTGGGCGCTGCCTCGGCCGCCTCCAACTCGTCGAGGCAGGCCAGCCCGGCCTTGGCGAGTCCGGCGCGGGCGCGGGCCTCTTCGCGGGCGGTGTGCTCCGGCTCCAGCGCGATCCCCGACCAGCGGACGACCGGCGCGAGGGTGAAGCCCTGCAGGACGAGGGTGAAGACGACCACGCCGGTGGTCAGCACCAGGACCAGCGGGCGGTGCGGCAGCGGGCTGCCGTCGCCGGCGGCCAGCGGGATGGACAGCGCGGCGGCCAGCGGCATCACCCCGCGGGTGCCGGCCCAGGAGACCACCGCCGGAATCCGCCAGGTGACCGCGCCGTTGCCGCGCCGGCGCTGCATGACGGCGGAGAGCGGCAGCACCCCCAGCATCCGCACCGCGATCACGGTGCCGGCCACCACGAGCACGCCCAGCGGCCAGGCATGGTCGACGGCGTTCAACTGCCGCACCAGGGCTGGGAGTTCCAGCCCTATCAGCGCGAAGACGACACTCTCCAGCAGGAACACCACGGTGCCGTAGACGGCGTGCACCTGGAGGCGGATGGTGGCGTTGGTGAGCCGGTGTCCGGTGCTGCCCAGCACCACCCCCGCGACCACCACCGCGGTGACACCGGAGGCATGCAGATCCTCGGCCAGGACGTACGAGGCGTACGGGGTGAAGAGGGCGATCACCGTCTCCAGGATCGGGTCCTCGGTCCGCCGACGGATCAGCGCCACCAGGGCCGCGACGGCCCCGCCGACCAGCGCCCCGCCGCCGCCCAGGACCAGGAACTGGCCGCCGGCCGACGGCAGGGTGACCGCATGGGCCACTGCCGCGGTGCCCACCGCCACCTTGAAGAGCACCAGGCTGGTGGCGTCGTTGAACAGGCTCTCGGACTGGACCAGGACCTGTATCCGCGGCGGCAGCGCGATCTTGCGGCCGAGCGCTGTCACGGCGACCGGGTCAGTGCTGGCCAGCACGGCGCCCAGTACGAACGCCATGGTGGGGGAGAGCGGGGTGGCCGCGGACGCCACGACCCCGACGGCGGCCGCGGTGGCCAGCACCAGCCCGAAGGCGAGCACGGTCACCGGCCGCCATACCAGGCGCAGTTCGCGCCAGGGGATCTCCTCGGCGGAGGCGTACAGCAGCGGCGGCAGCACCACCACGCTGATCACTTCGGGCGCCACCTGGACGTCTCGGAGCCAGGGCAGCAGCCCGACGAGCAGCCCGCCGACGACCAGTAGCGAAGGGGCGGGGATGCGCCAGTGGCGGGCGCCGGTGGCCACCAACGTGGCGAACACGACGAGGAGGAGAATGGCAGTAAGGTCGGTCACGCGCTCGTCTCTCGATGGCTCCGGCTGGTGTTGAACCGTCGCCGACCAGACTTCCCGGCACTCCGCCGGGAAACTTACCGGGTCTTAGCGCGTTGCTGCCACATTTTCTACGCCCCGGCCCGCCCCGTCCTGCCCGGGGCCGGCATGGCGGGCGGGTTCAGCTCTGGCCGGACTCCTTCCCGTGGTTGGCGTTCTTCTCGCGGCGGGCCCTCCCTGGAGGGCGATCTCGTTGCCGTCGGCGGTGAGGGTGTGGCGTTCAGTGCGGGCCGCGGCGGCGTACGTCGAGCAGTAGCGCGCCGGCGAATCCGGCCATCAGCAGCACTCCCAGCAGCGCGGCCAGCGCCCCGCCGGACGCGGCGCCGGCCAGCAGCAAGGCCAGCCCGATCAGCAGCACCGCCACCACCGAGGCGGCGATCTTCCAGTCGTCGCCGACGAGGAAGGCGTACCAGAAACGGGCGAAGGTCCTGGCGAGGGCGGCGATGTTCATGGGATTCTCCGGACGCGTGCGGAGGGATGCGGACGGGCGCGGGCGGCGACCGCGGGCGCGGCCCGGACCAGTAGGCGGCTGACGGCGAACCAGGCCGCGATCAGCACCGGGATCGCCCAGTCGCCGCCATACCACGCGATGCTCTGCCCGCCGGGTGCGAAGACGCCGAGGCCGGCCACCGCCCAGTACGTGCCGAACCCGGTCAGCAGCAGTCCGACGCCGTACTTGAGGAGGTGCTCGGGGACGCGGGAGAGCGGCCGGTGGGCGAGGAGCCCGGCGATCGCCACACAGACCGCCGCGGCGGCCGCGGTGGCGGCGGCCACCGGGACGTCGTGGGCGCTGGCCCCGAAGGTGATCACGATGAAGACGATCTCCACGCCCTCCAGGAAGACGCCCTTGAGCGTGACGGTGAACGCGAACCAGTCCAGGCCGAGGCGGGTGGTCCCGTCCACGCCGAGGGCCGCGGAGGTCTGCGCGGCGAAGGCCGCGTCCTCGTCGCGCCGCGACCGCAGACCGGCGCCGCGCAGCACCGCCTTGCGCAGCCACTGCAGGCCGAAGACCAGCAGCAGGGTACCGACGGTCAGCTGGAGCGCGGTCCTGGGCAGCCAGGTGGCCAGCGCGTAGCCCGCCGCGGCGGTGAAGGCCGCCAGGGCCGCGACGGCCGCCACGGTGCCGGCCCAGGCGGACCGCCAGCCCCGCGTCATGCCCATCGCCATGACGATGGTCAGCGCCTCCACCGCCTCCACCACCGAGGCGAGGAAGACCGCCGCCACCAGTCCGTATGTCGCGCCCATCCAGGCGCCTCCTCCCACGGGACGCTGCCGGCCCAGGATGCCCGACACCGGCCACGCGTCCCAGTGTCCGACCACCCAGGTGTGGCGTCCCCGGCCTCCACGGACAGAACCCTTGGGCCCCGCCGTCGTCAAGGTCGCGTCAAAGCAGGAGCGCAACCGGCCCGGAGAAGGGTACTGCCGATAGACGGGTACTGCCGATTACACCGGAGTTGGAGGTGGGCTTCCATGCTGCGCTACTTCACCCGCGACCAGGTCGCGCTCGCCGCCGCGCTCGTGCTGCCGCCGGCCGTCTGCGCGGTACTGCTGCCCTTTCGGAGCTGGATGTCCAACACGAACGCGGCGCTGGTGCTCGTCGTCGTGGTGGTGGCCGTCGCTGTGCTGGGGCACCGCCTGGCCGGGGCGCTGGCGGCGCTCTCCGCCGCGGTGTGGTTCGACTTCTTCCTCACCCGGCCCTACGAGCAGTTCGCCATCACCAAGTCCGCCGACCTCGCCACCGCCGTGCTGCTCCTCGTCGTCGGCGTCGCGGTCTCCCAGCTCGCCGCCCGCACCCGGGAACTGAAGGTCATCGCCATCACCGACGACGACTACCTGGCGCAGATCCACCACACCGCCCGCCTCGTCGAGAGCGCCGCAGGGCGTCCGGACGCCGTGGTCGACCATGTGCGGCGGCAGTTGGTGGGGCTGCTGGGACTGACCTCGTGCCGCTTCGAGTACGGCACACTCATCGGGCACCCACCCCGGCTGCTGGAGGACGGCTCGCTGTCCTGGGGGCGCCGCCGCTGGGACGCCGACCGCGACGGACTGCCGGACGAGGAGATCGAGTTGCGGGTCAACCGCGGTGGGCGTTTCCACGGCCGCTTCCTGCTGCGTGCCGCGCCGGGTGCCGCGCCGCCGCTCGCCGCCCGGCTGGTCGCGGTGACCCTGGCCAACCAGGTCGGGGCGGCCTTCGAGTCCGTCATCCCGATGCGCGCCTGAGCCAGGAGCCGACCGACTCAGGAGCCGCCCGACCCAGGGGTGCTCCCCTAGAACTTCTCCGGGAAGATCAGGCAGAGGACGAGGTAGATCACCAGGCCGGCGGCGACGATCAGGCCGATGATGTTTTCCGCGCTCACCGGTGTCCCACCCCCTTGGCCGCCAGGCCGATCAGGGCGAACACCACGGCCGTCAGGCCGACATGGGCAATGTCCGACATGCGTGTGGCACCTCGCAGATCATCAGGGGCGGGAGCCCCGTCCCGCCCGGTCCTCTGGGCATATGCGAGTTTCTGCGCGTTTCTGCAATACCTGCGACTTTCTGCAGGTCCTGCGGGCTTCTAGATGTTCCCGTGGGTTTCTAAATGTTCCTGCAGGTTTCTGAGTGCTTCTGTGAGTTTCTATGATTTTCCGACGCTATATCAGATCTGACGTGACGGCCGCGTGCCGCGCCGATGACGGCCGGGCACCGGAGCACGCCGGATGTCGCACGCCCGTACGGTCGAACGGGGGCGGGCGGTAGGCAACACTCGCCAGCACCACCCGCCCCCTCGCCCCCTCGCGACCATGGGCCCGTAGCCGCCTGTCAGGCCGTCACGGGCCGCGCCGCCGTGCCGGGTGTCGCCATCCGGCCGGTGCGGTGCAGGCCGTACAGCGCCGCGCCGCAGGTCAGCCCCAGCGCCGTGAGGACGAGCCAGGGGAGGGCCGACAGCCCGGCCGCCCGAGCGGCGTCGAGCGCCGCCCCGGTCAGTAGATTCCCCACCGTGATGCCGATCCCGCACAGGGTGTTGTAGAGCCCGTAGTGCGTGGCGACGAGCCGGTCACCGGAGAGCCGGACGATGGTGTCCATCTCGAACGGATAGGTCACCATCGTGCCCAGCGCCAGCAGCAGCGCGGCCAGCACCGGCGGCCCGACCGCCAGCGCCCACCGCCCCGGCCCCCCGCCCGGCACCGGCACCGCGCTCGCCACCACCAGCGGTACGAACGCGGCACCGAGCACCGTCAGCCCCCAGGCCAGTGCCTGGCCCGGGGCCAGACGGGCCGCGCACCAGGCGGTGACCCGTGTCTGGCCGAAGAGAGTGCCCAGTCCGGACGCCGCGAACAGCAACGCGACTGCCACCGTCCCGAACTCCCCGTCCCCGCCCAGCCGTCGGACCTCCAGCGGCAAGGCCAGATACACCTGGAACGACAGCACATAAGACCCGATCATGGCGCCGGAGAACAGCAGGAACGGACGGTTGGCCAGTACGCCGCGCCACTGGCGCAGCACGCCCTCACGCTCCCCGGACGAGTGCCCGGCCGCCTCGCCCCGGCGGGCCGGCAGCGCCCGGATCTGCACCACGCTCAACACCGCGAAGACGCCCGCCGAAACCAGGCAGGTCACCGTGAAGTCCACTCCGGTGAGCACCATGCCGACCAGCGGCCCGAGCAGGATGCCGGCCTGGTAGAAGACGTTGAACAGGGCGAACGCCTCGACCCTGCGCTCACCCGCGTCGGCGGCCAGATAGGCTCGCACGGCCGGGTTGAACAGCGCACCGGCCAGACCGGTCGCCGCGGACGCCGCAAGCAGCGCCGGCACGGAATCCACCAGCCCGAGCGCGGCGAACCCCACGGTGCGCAGCAGGCAGCCGGCGACGATCAGCGGCTTGTACCCCAGCCGGTCGGCGAGGGTGCCACCGAGCAGGAACATCCCCTGCTGACTGAAGTTACGGACGCCCAGCACCAGTCCGACCGTCCAGCCGGCCAGTCCCAGCGCCCCCGACAGATGCTGTGCCAGATAGGGCATCAGCATGTAGAAGCCGAGGTTGATGGTGAACTGGTTGAGCAGGAGCAACTGCACGCTGCGCTCGTACGAGCGTGCCTGGCGCAGTACCGTCCTCACCGGCCCGCACCGCCTTCCGGGGCTTCCGAGGCGGCAGCCGTGCCGGTCATGCCCATGGTGGTGGCCGCGCCCGCCGTTCCCGCCGTTCCCGCCGTTCCCGCCGTGCGGGCTGTGCCCACCGTGTCGCCTCGGAGCGACAACGGATCCACGACGTTCGTGCAGCGCGTCCAGCGGGTGACCTCCTTCTCGTCCGGCCGCCCGATCACCTCCGGCCCGGCTGCCGGCGGAGCGTCCGACAGGCCGTGTGCCGCGCAGTACTCGTCGTCGTAGACGGTCTGGAGATACCGCTGGGGCCCGTCGGGGAAGACCGCGACGATACGGGTGCCCGGTCCGCTGGTGCGGGCCAGCCAACCCGCCGCCAGCGCGACCGCTCCCACGCTCCACCCGCCGGTGGCGTAGTGCGAGGCGGCCAGCCGACGGCAGGTCCACACGGCCTCAGCCGGCGCCACCCAGTGGACCTCGTCGAAGCGGTCGTAGGCGACGTTGCGGGGGAAGATGCTCGACCCCAGGCCGCGCATCAGCCGTGGGCGGGCCGGCTGCCCGAAGATGGTCGAACCCACGGTGTCGACACCGACCACCTTCAGCGCCGGGTAGAGGCTGCGGAGCACCCCGGACAGTCCGGCGGAGTGCCCGCCCGTGCCGACGCTGCACACCAGCACGTCGATGTGGCCGAGCCCTGTGGCGAGTTCCAGGGCGAGCGGGGTGTAGGCGGCGACGTTGTCGGGGTTGTGGTACTGGTCGGGGCACCAGGCACCGGGGTGTTCGGCAAGCAGGGCGCGGACCCGGTCGCGGCGGGCCTGCTGCCAGCCGCCCGTCGGATGCGGCTCGGCGACGAGGTCCACCCGCGCCCCGTGCGCCGCCAACAGCCGTGCCATCGACGGCTCCAGGCCCGGATCGGTGACCACGGTGACGGGATGGCCGTGCACCAGGCCCGCCAGGGCGAGCCCCAGGCCCAGCGTGCCGCTGGTCGACTCGATGATCCGGCCACCGGGGCGCAGATCGCCGCGTGCCTTGGCCCGTTCCACCATGTACAGGGCCGGCCGGTCCTTGATACCGCCGGGGTTGAAACCTTCCAACTTGGCCCAGAATCCGGTGCCGGACGGGCAGAGCGGCTCGGAGACGTACAGCAGCGGGGTGTTGCCGACCAGCCCGGGCAGGGACGGGCGGGCGAGGGGTGCGGTGGTGCTGAGAATAGAGGTCATGGCGTCTTCTCGTTCGTCGGAGTGCGTCATGGTGCTCGGCGTTGCGACACGTTCGCCCGGGCGCGACACGTTCGCGGGCTTGCGACAGGTGCCCATCTCGCAGGCCGAATGGCGAGTTGGGTGAAGGCCGTCTGGTGTCCCGCAGGTCGCTCGATGCGCCACCGGTAGGTGAGGGAAAGGGGCGGGCCGGACATGCCTGGCCGCGCCACGCGGCGCGACGCCGGGTCATGCCACGTCATGCCGCGCAGCTGGATGCGCCGTTGAGGGCGGGGGAGGGACCTACCGGTTCCCGGGTGTGGCGTCCTGGGGCCTGTTCTAAATCAACAGCACCGCGGAGCGTGTCACAGCTGTCTGTGCCGACGGCATGGCGTGTGAACCCGATGCATCAACGGCGGTGCGTACCAGGGGAATTGAGGCGGCAGTACAACGGTCCAGTGGGGACTGGTCCGGAGCCTGCAGCGCCGCTCCCTGCGGGGGCTTGCCGGACAGGCACGCCCCCGTCGGATGGCCGTCCGGCCGCTCATGGTGCCGCTGCTGCCCAGGGGCCGCTACGGAAGCAGTTGGCTCCGCCACGGATGCGGTCGGCGCCACGGCGACGGCGGGCTCGACGGCGGAGGGATGGCCACCGGCACCGGCACCGGAACCGACGGCGGCGACCGTGGCAGGCAGGTGACCGTCGCCGTTCTCCGCGCTCAACCCATGGCTGAGCAGCAGTGCGAGCAGCGCCGCGAACAGGCACAGCAGCCCTATCGGGCCCGCCGAGAAGCGAGCCCGTCGCATACCGAAGGGCGACCGGGCCGTGACCATGCCGCGAGGGTAACGCCTGGAACCACGACCCGGTACGACCCACACGCCAATCAGCGACAACCGGCCACACAACGGCCGGACCGTGCCTGCGCGGCGGCCCGGGTGGTGGCGAGGAGCCGCCATCCCCGTAAAGGCAGGGCAAACATGCGCCCGTCACCGGCAGGTTGCCGTGCGGAAACCACGGCGCACGCGGGGCGTTGACCTCTCTGGACGGGCCTGGGCCGACTGCTGATTGCGGCGATCGTGTTGCTGCTCGTATGGCGGCCGGGTCGGCGAGGGGGCCGCGCGACCTGGACGCTCGCCCTGGCCGCAGGCGCGCTGACTGCCGTCCACCACCTCATATCGTCCAGATGGAGGCCCTGCGATGCCTGCCGCCCGGCGTCTTCGGCCGTCCTCACCGGCCTGGAACCGGCCGTCGGCGCCCTCCTCGGCCGGCCTGCTGTTCCTCGGCCGGCACCTCGCCCTGCCGCAGTGAGCGGGCGTCGCGGCGGTGGCCCTGGCCTCGGCCGGTGCGAGCCGGCTCACGGATGCATCCGGGCACCCTTGGTCACTTCGGTCACTTCGGTCACTTCGGCCACTTTGGTCACCTTGTCGACCGCGTTCCGCAGCTCGTATGCCGCGGGAGCCGGGTGTCTGCAGGAACGGGCGCGAGTCGGTACGCGTTCCCTTCGGTGCGCACTCGCCCGGCGGTGGGCGGCGGGAAGTGCGTTCCCAGAAGGAGCGTTTCGCTGTCGGCCAGCTCGGAGAGCAGTGAACGGCGGGTGGCCCGGGCCTGTTCGGGGTCGATGTCGACGCAGCTGCCGAGGGCCGGGTCGGCAAACTGGACCGGGTGGTGCAGGCAGTCACCCGTGATCAGTGCCGTGGCGCCACCGCTGCTGATCTCCACCGCGAGATGGCCGGGGGTGTGTCCGGGCGTCGGGAGGAGACGTAGACCGGCGGCGATCTCCGCTCCCTGGCGCGGGATGTCCACGAGGTCCAGCAGTCCGGCGTCCTCGACCGGGTACACCGAGTCGCGGAACATCTGTCGACGTGGCTCGTCCATGTCGTATCCGGCCCAGAACTCCCGCTCGGTCCGGGAGGCGACGTAACGGGCGTTCGGGAAGGTGGGAAGCCAACCGCCTTCCTGCTCCCGGGTGTTCCAGCCGACGTGGTCGGCGTGGAGGTGCGTCAGAACGACCAGGTCGACGAGGTCCGGAGCGAAACCCACGGCGGTGAGCCGAGAGACGTAGTCGGTTCGCAGGTCGTGCCAGGCAGCGTTTGCCCGGGTCTTGCCGTTGCCGATCCCGGTGTCGACCAGCACCCGCAGGCCGCCCACCGAGAGGGCGAAACTGTGACTGGCCAGGCGCAGCGTCCCGCTCTCGTCCGCGAAGTCGGGGCGCAGCCAGTCATGTTGGCCGACCACGTCAGGGGTGGCGCCGGGCAGCAGCCAGGGGCCGGTCTCCGGTGGCAGGGCGACCTCGTCGATGCGGTGGACGGTGACGTCGCCCACGGTCCAAGTGGGCGTTGTGGGGAGCTGGTTGGTTGACTCGGTGGGTGGTCGGGTGGTCATGGTCCGTCCTCTTGGTTGGGTGGGGGTGGGTGGGGTTTGGGCTGGGCAGGGGCAGGGGCGCCGGGTCAGGCTAAAAGCAATCCATTTGCGTTAGGTCGATCGTAGGGCCTATCATCCATTAACGCAAACAATTAGCGTTAGCGTTTGGGGTTGCGTTCGACCCCAGTCCGCCCGATCCGGGCCGACCCAGCTCGCACCGCCCCGACCTGGGCCGGCCTGCCTCAACTTGACGCGATCAGACGCCACTCGACCAGGAGACGACCCATGCCCCTCTATCCCGTCCCCGACCTCACACCCCGGGAGGCGGCCCGCTGGGCCGAGCGTTCCGGGCTGCCTCTGCCGGCCGATCGCCATGATGCCGTCGCGGCCACTGCCCAGCACATCCACTCCGTCGTCTCGGTCCTGCGGGAACTGGACTTCGGGGACACCCCGCCCGCCGCCTCCTACCGCGCAGGGGAGATGTCCGATGCGGCCGTATGAGCTGTCCGTGTCCGCCGCAGCCGACGCGATCCGGGCCCGGCGGCTGTCGCCCGTCGAACTGGTCGACTCGGTGCTCGACCGCATCGAGCAGGTGGAGCCGCACCTGGGTGCGTACGTGGCGGTGACGGCCGAGCAGGCCCGCGGGGCCGCCCGCGCCGCCGAACGGGAGGCCGTCGCCGGTCGCCTCCGCGGGCCGCTGCACGGGATACCCATGGGACTGAAGGACCTGATCGACGCCGCCGGCACGGCGACCACGGCCAGTTCCCAGGTCCGGGACGGACATCGCGCGGACGCCGACAGCACGGTCGCCGGGCGTCTGGCGGCGGCCGGTGCGGTGCTCGTAGGTAAGACCCACACCCATGAGTTCGCCTACGGGCTGATCACCCCGCAGACCCGCAATGCCTGGGACGAGGGCCGGGTCGCGGGCGGCTCCAGCGGCGGGTCGGCCGTCGCCGTGGCCGCGGGCGCCGCCGGCTTCGCCCTGGGCACCGACACCGGTGGATCGATCCGGGTGCCGGCCGCACTCAACGGCGTCGTCGGCCTGAAGCCGACCTACGGGCTCGTTCCCCGGCACGGTGTCACCTCGCTGTCCTGGTCGCTGGACCATGTCGGCCCGCTCACCCGCACCGTCGCGGACGCGGCCCTCGTCCTGCCCGTACTGGCCGGCCACGACCCGCGCGACCCGGCCTCGCTCACCACCCGCCCCGCAGACCCCCTGCCGCCCTGCGGCACCGACCTCACCGGGCTGCGGATCGGCGTTCCTCGCAACTACTACTTCGACCGGGTCGCGACGGACGTCGAAGTCGTGGTCCGACGTGCCATCGAACGGCTGGAGGCTCTCGGCGCACGGCTCGTCGAGGTCGAGATCCCCATGACGCGCTACATCCAGGCGACCCAGTGGGGACTGATGGTTCCCGAGGCCACCGCGTACCACGAGCGGACCTTGCGGACGACGCCCGACCGCTACACGGACGACGTCCGCGTCCTCCTCGAAGCCGGCGAACTGCTGGGCGCCGGGGACTATCTGCGGGCCCAGCGCGCCCGGACGCTGATGCGGCAGGCGTGGGCCCGGCTGTTCGACGAGGTCGATGTGATCGCGGCGCCGACCGTGCCCACTGTCGCCACGCCGACCGGTCAGGACACGCTCACCTGGCCCGACGGCACGGTCGAGAGTGTCTCCGACGCCTATGTGCGCCTCTCCGCACCCGCCAACATCACCGGAGTGCCCTCGCTGTCCCTGCCGGTGGGGGAGGACCATGCGGGCCAGGACCATACGGGCCTGCCGATCGGGATGCAGTTGATCGGTCGGCCCTTTGGGGAGCCCGATCTTCTGCGCGTGGGGCACGCCTACGAGCGGTCCGCGCCGGCCCGGACCCTCGCACCGCCGGCCGGCGGCCGCGCGGGCCTGGAACCGCCGCGCGGGCCCGGAACCAGAGAACCAGAAGCAACGGCTTTGCGTTAGCGCTTAGGGTGGTGACATGAGTCCCCGACCGATGGTGCGTCCCGGAGGCCGCAGCGCCCGCGTCCAGGAAGCGGTGCACGCTGCCGTGCGCGAGCTGGAGGCGGAGGTGGGCCGCGAGGGCCTGACGGTGCCACTGGTCGCCGCGCGGGCCGGGGTCACACCGTCGACGATCTACCGCCGCTGGGGCGATCTGCGGGAACTGCTCTCGGATGTCGCGGTCGAGCGCCTGCGCCCGGAGGCGCCGCCGGACGACCACGGCGATCTCGCCTCCGACCTGGCGTCCTGGGCCGAACAGTTCCTCGACGAGATGGCCTCGCCGCCCGGCCGCGCGTACATCCGCGACGCGCTGCTGGGCGACCCGGACGGCAACAACGCCGGTCAGTGCTCCGCCTACGCGGCCGACCAGATCGACGTCATCCTCGCCCGCGCCGCCGACCGCGGCGAACAGGCCCCCGACACCGAGACCCTCATCGACCACATCGTGGCGCCCATGATGTACCGCATCCTCTTCCGCCACGGTCCCCTGGACGCCGCCTACGCCCACGGCCTGGTGACCGCGGTCCTCGACGAGCCGGCATAACGAGACCGCCCCTGACTCAAGGCGGGTCGCGGCGCAGTTGCGCGCACGGTCAGGTGCGGGCGGCGTCGATGACGCAGAAGCGGTTGCCCTCAGGATCGGCAAGGACGACGAAGTCGGCGTCGTCCGGATAGAGGTCCCAGTCGACACGTTGGGCGCCCAGGGACACCAGGCGCTCGACCTCGGCTCGCCGGCCGCCCGTTGCGGCACAGTGGAGTCACGGACACCGACGGCCTGGGAGGTCGACGACATCGAGGCGGTCGTGGCGGAACTCAGGCGCCGCGGTGTGGTGTTCGAGGACGTCGACCTGCCTGGACTGCTGGGCGGCGGCCCCTCCGGCGGTGGGTGCCGAAGGGGCCGCTGTCGGGGTGCCGGTGGTTGGCTGGTTCTGCCTGGCTAGCGGTTCTGTGCCCACCACGCAGCGAGGCCGATGACCGCGGTGCCCAGCGCATAGGACGCACCGCGCAGGAAGTTGGTGGCAACGAGCCGACCGTAGCGGCGCCATGGGTTACGGAAGCGGGTGGTTGTCGGCTGACGGCCCTCCATCGTCTGCATTGGGAGCCCCTCTCGTGAACGCGGAGAACAGCGACGGTTCCACAGGGGGAGCCCCGATCGGGCAGCGTCGGTCGCCGGACTCCCGATCCTGGGCTCCCTTGCGTTACCTGCAAGCTTACGAGGTTGTGCGCTTGTGAACTCGGTGCGTCGCCCGGCGCGTCCTGAGGGGATCCGGTGAATGTGCGCCCGCGTCGTCCTGTGGTCGGGTGCCGGGTGGGGGCGGTGGTCTCGTGAACGCCGTTGATTCCAGGGGTGTTTGGAGTCGTGGTCGTAGTCGAAGTCGTGGTCGCACTCGGACTCGCCGTCGTCGGTGCGGTCGCGGTTGCGGCAGCGGCTTCCTAGCCGTCTTTGCTGTTGCCGTTGCCGTCCGCGATGTCGTCGCGCTGGGCCATGAATGCGGGGAGGAGGCCGGGGAAGGCGCGGTCGAACTCCTCCAGGCGCAGGGTGTTCATGCGCGAGGTGCCTGCGTAGTACTGCCGGATCAGGCCGGCTTCGCGGAGCACGTGGAAGTGGTGGGTGGCGGTGGACTTGCTGACCGGCAGGTCGAAGGTGCCGCAGGCGAGTTCCCGCCCGGCCGCGTGGAGCTGGCGGACGATGCTGCGGCGCACCGGATCGACCAACGCCTCCAGGACCTGCTGGAGGGTGATCGCGCTGATATCGGGGTGCGGCGGGGTGCGATCCCTGCCGGCTCGCTCTGCCGCTGTCGTTGCCGTCATCGTCTGGTGACCTCCCGCGCACATTGTACGACACGCGTCAAACTTTGATGGATGTCAAGGTTTGATAGGCGTCAAAGTTTGACAGTGGTCGTACTTTGCGCTTTGGTGAAGCCGCGGTGGCGCCGCTCGGTGTCGCCGGCACCGAACGAAAGGAAGATCAGCCATGGCCAGAATCGTGCGGTTCCACGAACTCGGCGGGCCGGACGTACTGCGGCTGGAGGACGTGGAGATCGGCGAACCCGGCCCCGAAGAGGTGGCCATCCGGGTCGAGGCGTTCGGACTCAACCGCGCCGAGGTGCTGTTCCGCAGCGGCAACTACATCGAATCCGTCCAGCGGTTCCCCGCGCGGCTCGGCACGGAAGCCGCGGGGGCCGTCGAAGCCGTCGGGGCGCAGGTGACGGGATTCGCGGTCGGCGACCCGGTCAGCGTGGTGCCGGCCTTCTCGATGAACGACTACGGCGTCTACGGGGAGCGCGCGATCGTGCCCGCGGCGGCGCTCGTGCACAGGCCCGAGGAGATCGACGCCGTCGCGGGTGCGGCGGTCTGGATGCCCTATGTGACGGCCTACGGGGCCCTGGTCGAGGTCAGCGGCATGAGGGCCGGGGACACCGTCGTCATCACCGCGGCGTCCAGCAGCGTGGGCCTGGCGGCGATCCAGACCGCGCTGCGCGTCGGAGCCGTGCCCATCGCCACGACCCGCACCGAAGCCAAGAAGAAGGCCCTGCTCGCGGCGGGGGCGGCGGACGTCGTCGTCACCGACGAGGAGGACGTGGTGGCGCGGGTGCTCGGCCTGACCGGGGGCCGGGGCGCCGAGTTCGTCTTCGACGCGATCGCGGGCCCTGGCGTGCTGGACCTCGCCAAGGTGGTCGCGCCCGGCGGCACCCTCATCGAATACGGCGCCCTGAGCGGAGAAACGACCCCCTACCCGGCGTTCGACCTCGGGATGCCCGCGCTGAACATGCGCACCTACACGCTCTTCGCGACGAGTACCGATCCGCAACGGCTGCGCCGGGCCGAGGCGTTCGTGGCGTCCGGGCTGCGTTCCGGGGCGTTCAAGCCCGTCGTGGACCGGGTCTTCGGCCTGGAAGAGATCGCCGATGCGCACCGTTACATGGAGGCGGGAGGTCAGGTCGGCAAGATCGTCGTCACGGTCGGTCACTGAGGGGAGGGGCGACGTCGTTGGGGGCTGTGGCTGTGGCTGTGGCTGTGGCTGTGGACGTGGACGGGCGGGGCGCCTCGCGGTGCCTCGCGGTGCCTCTGCGGTGATCGCCCGGTTGGCGGGACGCACTGTTGGGCCGGGGCCGGCCGGGGTACCTCGCCTGGGGTTGCCGACCGCGGCACCCGAGACCCGGAAGCGAAGGAGTCGCTGTGAAGTTCGGGGTATCGACCTTCCTCACCGACCAGGGGATCGCGCCGGCCGCCCTGGGGCGTGCCGTGGACGAGCGCGGACTCGACTCCCTGTTCATCGCCGAGCACACCCACATCCCGGTGGACCGCCGCACGCCGTATCCACGCGGCGGCGAACTGCCCGAGATCTACTACCGCACCCTCGATCCGTTCGTCGCGCTGGCAGCGGTCGCCGCGGTCACCGAACGGCTCCTGCTGGGCACCGGTATCGCGCTGGTGGCCCAGCGGGACCCGATCATCACGGCCAAGGAGGTCGCCTCGCTGGACCTGGTCTCCGGCGGGCGGGCGGTCTTCGGGGTCGGCATCGGCTGGAACAGGGAGGAGATGGCCAACCACGGCACGGACCCGCGTACCCGGGGCCGTCTGGTGGACGAACGGCTGCGAGCCATCCGGGAACTGTGGACGCGGGAGAAGGCCGAGTTCCACGGGGAGTTCGTGGACTTCGACCCCGTCTACTCCTGGCCGAAGCCGGTCCGGCAGCCGCATCCACCGATCTATGTGGGCGGCGGCGAGGGCGCCTTCAACCGGGTGGCCGCGCTCGGTGATGCCTGGCTGGCCAACAGCGCCTCGCCCGAGGAACTGGGGCCGCAGATCGAGCGGTTGCGCGGCCTCGCGGGCCGGGACGTGCCGGTGACCGTCTACGCGGTGCCGCAGGATCCGGAGGTCATCGAGCGGTACGCGCGGCTCGGTGTGGAACGGGTGCTGTTCTCTCTGCCGACGGTGCCGGAGGCCGAGACGCTACCGCACCTCGACCGGTTCGCCGACGTCGCCCGGCGCTTTCGGTGAACGGGGCGCTTCCGGTGAACGGGGCGGGGGAGCAGTGCCGGCGATGACCCGAGGGCGGGCCCGGCAGTGCTTCGTCGCGGCACGGGTCGCCCGGCTGGCCACCGTCGATGCCGAGGGCCGCCCGCATCTGGTGCCGGTGGTGTTCGCCGTGACGGGCGACACGCTCGTCTTCGCCGTGGACCACAAGCCCAAGCGGGCCACCGAGCTGAAGCGCCTGGCCAACATCCGTACGCATCCCGGGGTCTGCCTCCTCGTCGACGAGTACGGCGAGGACTGGGACCGCCTGTGGTGGGCACGGGCGGACGGCACCGCCACCGTGCTGCCGCCGGCGGACGGCTCGGCGGCGTCCGCGCGCCATGTGCGGCTGCTGGCGGAGAAGTACCGGTCGCAGTACGCCGACCGCCGCCCCAGCGGGCCCGTGGTGGAGGTGAACGTGGGACGGTGGTCCGGGTGGTGTGCCACATAGGGAGCCAGGGCCTGTCCGGCGGATCTTGCCGGACAGGCTCTCGCCCCGAGGAGGGCTCAGCGCTTGAGCGTGAAGGTGAAGTCGCTGGAGAGCTTGCCGCTCAGCCGGACCACCGAAACGAGTTTCCCCTCCGTGATCAGTCTCTCGACTTCGGCACGCGAAAGACCGCAACCTTCAGCGATCAGCCGCACCGGCCGGACAGGGATCCGCGCCGCGAAGCGGACCGAGACGTCGATCTTCCCCAAGCTCTCGGCTTCTCCCCCGCTCTCAACTTCGTTCGAGCGGGGGGACCCCCACGAACAGGCGAGACCCCATCCGCGGTCCAGGCTATTCGGTCCACCGGTGTCGAGGCGCCAGGCGTTGTCGTCCCAGTCAAGGGCGATGCGATTACGGCGCCGCACGACCGGATCCTGGAGCAGCTCAGCTGTCAGGCCAGGGTCGTTGTCATGCAGCCGGTCCAGCAGCTCAGGTCCTACGGAGCGCACATTCATCCGTTCGAAGACCGTGAGCTTTGCAGTATCCCCGCAAGCGGTACAGAGCGCGAGGATCCAGGCGTCGATGAGCTTGTGGTTTGCGTTGACGCGAAATTTACCGCTTGCGCGGAAGCGCTCGGACGCGCAGGCGTGGCAACGACGGAGCACGAGCGGCAGGCAGGTGGGCACGACCACCCAGTTTTTGAGCACAGAAGTACACCGGTTTCAGTGAGAAGTCCGCAGCAAAAGGGAGCGCGGCGCACATGCGCGACGCGCTACGAATCAGCGCTCGGGGGTCTCACAGGGTGTACAACGGCACGTCCTTGACTAGACGACTTGGCTCGGGAGCACGTTAAGGGCGCACAGCGGCGTTGCTCCACTGGTTTTCGGGCGCCCACCGCCAGGTTCTGTCTGGCGGATCATGGGCGGAGCCAGAGTCGGATCGAGGCAACGATGACGGTGCCCCGCCTCGGTGGCACCGGCCGTCCGGTATGACTTGAACCTCACGCGGTGTGAGGATGCAAGGTTGAGCCATGGCTTCCTCCACCACCTGGAAAGTGGGTCCGCTCGCCGCGGCCAGCGGGCTCACCGTGCGCACCCTGCACCACTGGGACACCATCGGCCTGCTCAGCCCCTCGCAGCGCACCGCGGGCGGACACCGTGAGTACACCGAGGACGATCTCGTCCGCCTCTACCAAGTGCTCGCGCTCCGCGGCCTGGGGCTGGGCCTGGACACCATCGCCGTCTGCCTGGACACCGGAGTGGACCCGGAACGCCTGGTCCGGGACCACTTGGCGAGTGTCGAAGCCTCCATCACCGCGCTCGACGGCCTGCGGCAGCGCCTGATCCGGCTCGGCGACAGACTGGCAGGTGACCAGCCCCCGACGGCCGATGTGCTGCTCGCCGCGCTCCAGGCGATCGGCGCCACCGGCCCAGAGGGCGAGCACACACTGCGCCGTCATCTGGACGCCGACCAGATACAGACACTGCGGACACGCGCCGCGGCACTTGGGCCCGCAGTGCACTATCTGCTTGAGATCGAATGGCCGGAGCTGTATCGCCGAGCCGACCGGCTGCGCACCATCGGCACCCCGCCCACCGACCCGAAGGTCCGCTGCCTGGTGGCGCGCATGGACGAGTTGAGCACGATGTTCACGGGTGGCGACGACGACATCGCCACCGGTGTGCGGGACGCCTGGCACGACGACCCGGCCGTCATGTCCGGGGACCCTGCCGCTGCTGCCGATGACTGGCGGGAACTGGCCGCCTACCTGGACGCCGCCCGCCGCCACATCGCCTGACCGGCCGTCCCTGTCACTGTCCCTGTCTCCGTCTCCGTCTCCGTACCTGTTCTCATCCCCGTCCCCGTCCCTGTACCTGTGCCTGTCTCCGTTCCCCCTCCCCCTCCCTCGAAGGGCCCGACTCCTCCATGAACCGTCGAACCTGCCGGCGCATCGCCCTGGCCTCAACCTTCCCCACCCTCCTGACCCTTCCGCTCTGCGCCCTTCTGGCCGCGTTCGGTCTCGTGCCTTGGACGATTCTTCTCGCCGTCCCGATCGCACTCGCCGTACATGCCACCGTCACCTGGGCCCGGCTCCGCTCGGCTCCGTTCAGCGGGTTCAACGGGTTCAACGGGGAGTAATGGGAAGGGAAAGGTATTGTCATGTCCATTCAACGCGCGTAGCGCAGGGTGCGGCAGGTGCGGTTTCCTCGAAAGGAGTCTCTCCAACCCCCCACATTTCAGGAGACGTTGATGCCTCGCGCTGCCCTCGGCCTGTCGGCCGCCGCAGTTGTCGTCGTCGGCCTCTGCGCCGCCCCCGCACTCGCCGAACCGCCGGCTCCGCCGTCGACATCGACGGCCCGCGCCGAACTGTCGGCCCTGAAGGTGGCCGCCCCGCATTCCATGGACGGCTACTCCCGTGACAAGTTCTCCATATGGGCCAAGCAGCCCGATGGTTGCACCACCCGCCAGGAGGTCCTCGCCCGCGACGGCAAGGACGTCCAGGACAAGCCGGGCAGCTGCCAGCCGTCCAGCGGATCGTGGTACTCCGCCTACGACGACGCCACCGTCACCGACGTCGGCCAGGCAACCATCGACCACATGGTTCCTCTGGCCGAAGCCTGGCGGTCCGGCGCCGACACCTGGACCGACGAGCAGCGCAAGGGTTTCGGCAACGACCTGAAGGACCCCCAGCTGCTGATCGCCTCGGAATCCTCCAACAGCTCCAAGAGCGACAGCGGCCCCGCCGACTGGAAGCCGACCAACCACGGCTTCTGGTGCACGTACGCCAAGGACTACACGCACGTCAAGTCCGTCTGGAAGCTGACCACGACCGACAACGAGAAGAAGGCCCTGTCCTCGATGCTCGACAGCTGCACCAACTGACCGAACGGCCTTCTGCCTCGGTGATGCCGTGCGCAGATCGTTCATCGAGCGTCGTGCGGGCTGGGAACGATCCCGGCCCGCACGACGCGTTGTCGCGACGGGTTATCCCGACGTGTCATCGCGATGCGTTGTCACGTGCGTAGCGTGCTGTGGGGCCCTCGCCATGTCATGGATATTTCAACGGCCATGGCTAGCGTCGATGCCGTCCGACGCAGGCAAGTCACAACCCAAGGGGGACCCCAGCCGATGTCGCGAACGAACAGGCTGACACGGGCTGTAGCGACGGCGGCGATGGTGGCCGGTACGGCCGCGGTCGCGCCCACCGTCGCACAGGCCGATTCCATCGACCACTACTACATCGAGATCGGTGGCACCACCGGTGCCTCGGACGAGCACGAGTGCACCACCAACTACCGCGCCGCGAACCAGCACCTCCAGCCGGGCAGTTGGGTTCCGGTCTGCTACCCGGCGAGCGCCGGCCCGTGGCTGAACGGTCACGGCGGCGTGCTGGACCTGAACGCGCCCAGCTACGACGACAGCGTGAAGCAGGGGTACGACAACCTGCTGGCCCAGGCCGAGAAGACGCATCGCGAGCACCCGGACGCCCGCCTCACGATCGTCGGCTACTCCCAGGGCGCGCAGGCCGCGGACCAGGTGCTCCAGACCATCGCCAACGGTGGCACCGACATTCCACGCTCGCAGGTCAACGGCATGCTCTACGCCGACCCGATGCAGCCGGGCACCGGCTTCACGGCCCAGGTGCCGAAGGGGGTGGGCCTGCCGGGGTTCACTTCGCCCGGCGCCGGGCCGGAGAAGTTCAACGGCATTCCGGTCGCGCGCTACTGCATCCACGGCGACCCGGTGTGCGAAGCGTCACCGGTGAACATCCCGGGCTACTTCCAGCTGCACGACAAGTACCCGTATGACGGCAACGTCATGACGCAGACCATCGCCGAGGACGGCCGTGACGGGGTCCAGTGGCGGAACCCCGACGGGAGTCCTGCGTAGGGTCTGTCCCGATGTCTGTCCCGACGTCCGTCCCGATTGCCCTGACGGAAGTGGGGGAGAGCCCGGCCCGGCCGGTGAAGCGCGCCGGCCGGGCCTCTGGACGGGTGTTTCCGAGCCAGATGACGATTGCTCCCGGTACGCGCCCTGGTCGACCGAGCCCGTGTCTGAGACGCTCGTCGGGCAACTGGGCGGCGACAGGCGGCGGATGGGCGAAGGGGCGCAGTGGCCTGCCGATCGATACGAGCCGCTGCTGGGACAGCGTCACCAGGCACCACGTCCGACGGCCCGACGGCCTACGCAACGGAGGAAGACGGGATGCCCCGACCGTTCGACGGAGTGCGGATACTCGATCTCACGCACGTTCTCGCAGGACCGTTCGCCACCTACCAACTGGCGGTCCTCGGCGCCGATGTGATCAAGATCGAGCCCCCGGACCGGCCGGACTTCGTACGGTTCAAGGGCCCGGACCCCGCGCTCAATCAGCAGCAGCGCGGGGTGAACTACCAGGTCCAGGGCGGCAGTAAGCGGGCCATGGCGCTGGACCTGAAGACGCCCGGCGGTCGGCGGGTCTTCCGGCGCATGGTTCGCACGGCCGATGTCGTCGTGGAGAACTACCGGGCCGGGGCGCTGGAGGAACTCGGCCTGGGCGCCAGCCAGTTGGCCCGGATCAATCCGCGCCTGATCCACTGCTCGATGACCGGCTACGGGCAGCAGGGCCCGCGCGCCGGGGTGACCGCCTACGACAACGTGATCCAGGCGGCCTCGGGCATCATCGACCGCTGTGGCGGCCACAAGCCCGACCTCCCCTTCGTCGACTATGCCAGCGGCTACAACGCGGCCTTCGCGATCGCCGCCGCCCTCTACGGCCGGGACCGCGACGGCCGCGGGCAGCGGATCGACTGCTCGATGCTCGACACCGCCCTGATGCTGATGGGCCCGCACCTGGCGGCTCAGCTGCACGCACCGGACTGGCAGGCGCCACCGGAGGCCGGGTTGGGCGCGTACCCCACCGCGGACGGGGTGTTCGTCCTGGGCGCCCCGACGCCCGACCAGAATCGCCGACTGTGGACCGCCCTGGCGAGTGAGGGGCACGACCATCCGCGTTTCCGCGATCTGCCCGACTTCGAGAGCCTGTACCGCCACAGTCAGGCCATGCGGCAGGTGCTGGCCGGCATCTTCCTGAGCCGCACCGCGGCCGCATGGGAGGGCTGGGTCCAGGCACACGGCCTACCCGGTGAACGGCTCCGCACCCTGGCCGAGATCACCGCCGACGACCAGCTCGGTCACCGCCCCCTTCTGCACCACGGCGCGAACGGTGACCCGACGGTGCCGGTCGCGGCGTTCGCCTACGCCCACGACGGCCCGGAGCGCGACCGTCCCGCGCCCGCCGTCGGCGAACACACGCTGGAGATCCTGGAGGAGGTCGGCTTCTCCACGGCGGAGGTCGAGGCCCTCAAGGCGGAAGGCGCCGTCCGGTGAGCGCGGGCAGCGGCCGGCCGCACGACGATCCCAAGGACATCGTGCGGCGCGGGTACGACGCCGCCGCCCTGCGCTACGAAGAGGTGTACGGCGGCGAGGGGAAGTACCGCCCCGTGCTACGCGAACTGCGCCGGCGCATTCCGG
Organism: Streptomyces sp. S186; assembly: GCF_051603415.1. NCBI lineage: Bacteria > Bacillati > Actinomycetota > Actinomycetes > Kitasatosporales > Streptomycetaceae > Streptomyces > Streptomyces sp. S186. The sequence continues at coordinate 7,771,558 of NZ_CP193932.1, forward strand.
CCGGTGGCACGGTGCTGGACCTCGGCTGTGGCAGTGGAGTGCCGGTCGCCCGGACCTTGGCCGCCGCCGGTCACCGCGTCACCGGTATCGACATCAGCGAGGTGCAGATCCGCCGGGCCCGGGAGCGGGTGCCGGAGGCGGAGTTCCTCCACGGTGATGCCTCGGCAGCATCGTTCGCCGCCGCGTCGTTCGACGCCGTCGTCTCCTTCTACGCGCTGATCCATCTGCCCTTGGCCGAGCAACCGCCCCTGCTGCACAGGGTCGCCGAATGGCTGCGCCCCGGAGGGTGGTTCGTGGCCATCACCGGATCCGGTGCCTGGACGGGCGTGGAGGAGGACTGGCTCGGTGGCGGTGCCCCGATGTGGTGGAGCCATGCGGATGCCGCCACCAACCGCGCGTGGATCACTCAGGCGGGACTGACGGTCGAGCGGGAGGAGTTCGTGCCGGAGGGCGACGGCGGCCATGCGCTCTTTTGGGCACGCCGTCCCTGAGGCCGGCCGGATCGGCCGGAGGGGACCGTCCGCGTACCGGCGGGGCCCTATCGGGGCTCCGGTCCGGTCATCGTGTCGGCGATGATGCCGGCGAGGCGGTGCAGTTGGGCGGCGAGGGTGTGCCGTTCGTCGGGTGTGAACTGCGACAGTGCCTGGGACTGGCGTGCGCGCAGTTCGGTGCGCATGGTGGTCAGCCGCTGGGTGCCGTCGTCGGTGAGGCGGACGAGTACTTGGCGTTCGTCGTGCTCGGAGCGCCGTCGGGTGACCACGCCGTTGGCTTCGAGTTGTTTGAGCATCCGGGTGGCGGTGGGGACGCTGATGTCCGCGTTGGCGGCGAGCCTGCCGACCGGCAGGCCGTCGCCGCGAGCGTCTTCCGTGAGCGGGGCGAGCAGGGCCAGCTGGGCCATGGACAGCCCGGCCGCGGAGCGGCCGACGGTGGCGGCCCGCGAGCGGCGCATGGCGTAGAACAACTGGTCGGCCGCCTGCGCCAGTTCGTCCACGCTGCCCCGGTCGGAGACGGAATCCCGGTGATCGGCGGTGGCGCCCTTGCTGGTGTCCGGCATGACTGTTAGCTTACTCAATAAATTCATTAGCGAGCTAAGTAATGGTGAGCCAGGAGCTAGGGATCATGGGATTCCCCGCACGCATCGACGTCCACCAGCACATCGTCCCGCCGGTCTGGGCCGACACCCTCGCCGCGCGCGGCCTGGACTCCGGCGGCTGGCCCGTCCCGGCCTGGAGCCCGGACAGCGCGATCGCCATGATGGACCGGCAGGGCATCGCCACCGGCGTGCTCTCGGTCACCGCGCCCGGCGTCCACCTCGCCGACGACGCCGAGGCCCGCACCCTGGCCCGCGCCGTCAACGACTACACCGCCGAGGTCGTCAAGGACCACCCCGACCGCTTCGGCCACTTCGCCGGCGTTCCCCTGCCGGACATCGATGCGGCGCTCGCCGAGGCCGTCCACGCGCTGGACACCCTGGGCGCCGACGGCGTCGTGCTGATGTCCAACGCGCACGGCCGCTATCTCGGAGACCCGGACTTCGAGCCGCTGTGGGACGAACTGGACCGGCGGGCGGCCGTCGTCTTCGTCCACCCCGCCCAGCCCCCGCTGCCGCTGCTGCCCGGCGCCCCCGCGCCGCTGGCCGACTTCGTCTTCGACACCACTCGCAGCGCCCTCAACCTCGTGCTCAACGGCGTGCTGCGCCGCCATCCGAGCCTCCGGGTGATCCTCTCCCACGGCGGCGGTTTCCTGCCCTACGCCGCGTACCGCTTCTCCGGCCTGGCTCCCCTCGCCGTGGACCCGGACCACGACGCCGACGACGTGCTGCGCGACCTCAAGCGCTTCTACTTCGACACCGCGCTCTCCGCCAGCCCCAGTGCCCTGCCCGCCCTGCTCGCCTTCGCCGAACCGGGCCACGTCCTCTACGGCAGTGACTGGCCCTTCGCGCCCCAGGAAGCCGGCACCTACTACAACCACCACCTGGAGACCTACCCCCACTACGCCCCGGGTCAGGCCCGGGCCATCGACCGCGGCAACGCCGAGGCCCTCTTCCCCCGTCTCGCCCACTGACGCCTCGCCGGTGGCGTTGGTGCGCCGACAGGGGGCGGTGCATGGTGGAGGGGTGGCCACCCGGCAGCTCGTTGCCGGTATGCGGCAGCCGTGGAAGTTGAGCCATGCGCTGCTGCTGATTCCCGTCGTGCTCATCGTGACGATCACGGTGGTGGATCTGCTGGTGCCGGCCGATGTGCATCTGGGGCCGCTGCTGGTGATCGCGCCGGCGATCACCGCGTCGTTCGCCGGACCGTGGACGACCGGGGTGATCGGGCTGCTGTCCGTGGCGGCGCAAGCCTTCATCGGCTGGCACTTCGATGCGCTGTTCACCCGCAATGTGCTGGTGCAGATCCTGGCGATCGCGGTGCTGTCGAGCCTGGTGGTCTGCTACTGCCTGGCGCGGGAACGGCACCGCGCGGAGCTGGCGCAGGTGCGGTCGGTGGCCGAGGCCGCCCAGCATGTGCTGCTGTGGCCGCTGCCGGAACGGATCGGGCCGCTGCAGATCGCCTGTCTGTACCTGGCCGCCGAGGACGAGGCACAGATCGGCGGCGACCTCTACGCCGCCACCCGCACCGACAACGCGGTCCGGGTGATGATCGGAGACGTACGGGGCAAGGGCCTGTCCGCCATCGGCGAGGCCGCACTGCTGTTGGGTGCCTTCCGCGAGGCCGCCCACCGGCACACCACCCTGCCCGATCTCGCCGCCACTCTGGAGGAGAGCGTCGCCCGCTACCTCACGGACTTCGAGCCGGCAGAGGAGGCGGGGGAGCGGTTCGCCACCACGCTGCTGCTGGAGATCCCCGACGGCGACCACATCACCCGCATGACCAGCTGCGGTCACCCTCCGCCCCTGCTGCTCAGCCCCGGCGGCGCCGTCACCGCCCCGAGTCTGCATCCCGCGCCCCCGTTGGGCATCGGGGCCGGCGGCCCGGACGGCTACTCCCTGGACGTGGTCTCCTTCCAGCCGGGCGACACGCTGCTGCTCTACACCGACGGTGTCGTCGAGGCCCGCGACGCCGCCGGCGGCTTCTACCCGTTCGGCGAACGGGCCGCCCAGTGGACGGGGACCAGCCCGGAGGCGCTGCTGCACCACATCCGGCGCGATCTCCTCACCCATGTCGGCGGGCGCCTCACCGACGACGCGGCGCTCATCGCGCTGCACCGCACACCCACCGTGCACCGCGGGCGGCACGCCGGGCGCGGTCTGCACCTCGGCGGATTCGGTCACTCCTCGCACGAGGGAGCACCGGCTGCCGACCCGCCGGACTCCGCACGCTCATGGCCGGACTCCTCACCGTCCGAGGACAACATCCGTCCGTCCTGATCGGGGCGGATCAGGCGGACCGCCCGGCTCACTTCCTCGTGCGGTGGGCGGGCCCGCCCCGCACGGCCAGGGCGATGCCGTCGAGCAGTGGCTTGAGACCGAACGTGAACAGGGCGTCCAGGTCGAGGTCGTAGCCGCCGTCCAGGCTGCGCGCGGTGCGCGTGAACACCGGGTAGCGGTCGGCCGCGACGATCGCCTCGTAGGCAGAGGTCTGGCGGTCCATCCACTGGTCCGCGGACAGCCCGGTGGCCGCCTCGGCCTGGGCCGCCCGCTCCAGGTGCACGGCGATCCCCTGCACATAGCTGTAGAGGAGGACGTGCAGGTCGAACATGGTCGCCGGATCGAGGCCATGGCCGTCCAGGGCGGCGAGCGCCCACTCGGCGTGGACCATCAACTCCGGCAGCATCAGCGGGCGGGTGAGCGTGTCGACCTGCGCGAGCCAGGGGTGTCTGCGGTAGATCCGCCACAGGGTGTGCGCACCGAGTTCCAGCCTGGCGCGCCAGTCCTCCGGCGGGGTGGCCGGATAGCTCTCCTCGCCGAACGCCGCGTCGGCCATCAGCCGCACCAGGTCGTCCTTGCTGGTGACGTACCGGTACGGGGACATGGCGGCGACACCGAGCCGGGCGGCGACGCTGCGCATGGACACCGCCGCCAGTCCCTCGCTGTCCGCGATCTCCGTCGCCGCGCGGACGATCCGCGCACGCGACAGTTCGTGATCGGAGGCGGCCGGGGACGGCGAGCGGCGCCTGGGCGCGGCAGGCCGCTCCGGCGACGGCGTACGGTCCCGGGCCACCGCCACGGTGCCGACCCGGGGGCGGGCCTCGACCAGACCCTCCAGGCGCAGTGTGGTCAACGCCTTGGTGGCGGTGGCCAGGGCGACTCCCCACTCACGGGCGATCTGCCGCGTCGACGGCACGCGTTCGCCCGGGGCGATGGTGCCGTTGAGGATGCGTTGCCCGATCTCATCGGCGATGCGTCGGAACGGCGGGTCGGAGGTCGCGGCCATGTCGTCGGCTCCCTGAGAAATTTTTCGGGCTCGCGGCAGCTGTACAAGAGCTGTACTAGAGCAGAGCCTACCAGCGCGGTGAGCGGGAAAGCTGCCATCTGAACTAGAATAGCAAGCCAGAAAGGGCAGTTGGCAGCGCTGCGCATACGCCGTACATTCAGTCGCGTACAGCGTATGAAAGGGCTTGTTCACATGAAGACTGCTCCCCTGAAGACTGTTCCCGCGAAGACTCTTCCCGCCAAGACCGCGCGCGCGAAGACGGTGCTCGTGTCCGGCGCCGGTGTGGCGGGGGCCGCGCTCGCCTCCCTCCTGTGCCGGGCGGGCGTTGCCGTGACGGTGGTGGACAGCGCGCCGGGGGTACGCCGCGGCGGCCAGGCAATCGACATCCGGGGCGTCGCGCTCGAAGTCATCGACCGGATGGGGCTGTTGGGCCCGGCCCGAGCCCACCGCACGCGGATGCGGGGCATGTCCGTCCTGGACGGCGACGGCCGGGAGATCAGCCGGTCCACCGAGGCGACCTTCAGCAGCGGCCGGCTCGACAGCGACGACATCGAGCTGCTGCGCGAGGACCTGGTACGGCTGCTGCACCAACGCGCCGGCACCGACGTCGAGTTCCTCTTCGGGGACGGTATCGCCGCGCTCGACCAGGACACGGACGGTGTCCGGGTCGCCTTCGAGCATGCCCGCCCGCGTACGTTCGACCTGGTGGTGGGGGCCGACGGACTGCACTCGTGCGTACGGCGCCTGAGCTTCGGGCCGGCGGAACGCTTCACCCGCCCGTTGGGCATGCAGCTGGCGATCTTCAGCGCCGACAACTTCCTGGGCCTGGAGGACTGGCAGGTCTGGCTCAGGGACGGCGAGGCCGGCTACGGCATCTATCCCGTGCGTGACAACACCGAGTTGCGGATCTCGTTCGGCTTCGCGGCCGAGCCGGCCACCGTCGTCGACCGCGACCCCGAACGGCAGAGGCAGGTGGTGGCCGACCGGATGGCGGCGCTGCGCTGGGAGACCCCCAGGCTGCTGAAGGCGCTGTGGGAGGCGCCCGACTTCTACTTCGACGCCATGACGCAGGTGCACCTGGACCGCTGGTCGCACGGCCGGACGGTACTGCTCGGCGACGCCGGATACTGCGCCTCACCGCTCTCCGGCCAGGGAACCAGCCTGGCTCTCGTGGGCGCCTACGTCCTCGCCGACGCGCTGCGCCGGGCCAGGGGCGACCACCGAGCAGCGTTTACCTCCTACGAGGAGCGCATGCGCCCGTTCGTCGCGCTCAACCAGGCACTGGCCACCGAGAATCCCGGCGCACCGGCCGACGAGGCATCCGTGGAGCGCGCCAAGAACGCCATCGCGCTCGACGGATGACTCGACGGATGACCTGCCATCGGCCGCGGTTCAGGCCGCGGTTCAGGCGGCGGTGAACCAGGTCCCCAGTGCCTGGTGAAGCCCCTCGCCTGTGGTGCCTGCCAGGCGACTCCTCGATCCGGCGTTGTGGCACCCGCACCGTGTAGAGCGGGTTGTCCGGCAGGTCGTGCAGGTCGAGCGGGTACGCACCGAACAGGAACCGCGGCGTCGGCCGGGGTGTGTCCCATCACCGAGGACGCGACGAGGTGCGGATGCAGGCCCGGCCGCAGGTCGGTGCCGGTGCCGGTGCGTTCGGCGACGGCCCCGGCCCGCAACATCTCGCCGCACAGGGCGGGTTCCGCGAGCAGCGTGCGCACGCCGGCCGTCCAGCGCGCCGGGTCCTCGACTCGGTGGCCGGCCGCCGCGGCATCCGGCGCGAACTGCGCCGGCACCGGCCGGGGTGCCGCGATCGCCTCGCCCGGTGGTTCCCGCCCGCCGCGTCCACGTTCGGCCCGCTGCACATGCGCACCGCCCCGTTCGGTGATGGGCTGGGGGCGCTGCCGTGCCGAAGCTGACTTCGGTATATGCCAGGCCGCCCCGCGCGGCCCCTCCACCCCTGCACGAGAACGGCTGAACCCTGGCATGAACGACCCCCACACCCCCTCCCGCGACGCCACCGCACGACCCCGCACCACCGCGATCGAGCGCGCGAACGAGCTGACCTACCAGCAGTTGGCCCGCGAACTGCTGCTGGTGGGCCCCGCGCCCGCCAACGAGGACCTCAAGCTGCGCTACCTCGACGTACTGATCGACAGCGGACTCCATCCCCCCGGCCCGCCCAAACGCATCCTGATCGTCGGGGCCGGGATCGCCGGCCTGGTCGCCGGGGACCTGCTGACCCGCGCCGGACACGACGTGACGATCCTGGAGGCCAACGCCAACCGCGTCGGCGGGCGGATCAAGACCTTCCACACCGCGAAGGGCCGGCCGTCGCCCTTCACCGACCCGGCGCAGTACGCGGAGGCCGGGGCGATGCGCCTGCCCAGCTTCCATCCGCTGACCCTCGCGCTCGTCGACAAGCTGGGCCTCAAACGGCGGCTGTTCTTCAACGTCGACGTCGATCCGGACACCGGCAACCAGCAGCCGCCCGTACCGCCGGTCGTCTACAAGTCCTTCAAGGATGACACGACCTGGACCAACGGCACACCCAACCCCGCCTTCAAGGAGCCGGACAAGCGCTACCACACCTGGATCCGCACCAACCGCGAACAGGTCCGGCGCGCCCAGTACGCCACCGACCCCTCCCGGCTCAACGAGGGCTTCCACCTCACCGGCTGCGAAACCCGGATGACCGTCGCCGACATGGTCAACCAGGCACTGGAACCGGTACGGGACTACTACTCCGTCAAGCAGCACGACGGAAAACGGGTCAACAAGCCCTTCGAGGAGTGGCTGGCGGGCTGGGCCGACGTCATCCGCGACTTCGACGGCTATTCGATGGGGCGCTTCCTCCGCGAGTACGCGGGATTCAGCGACGAGGCCGTCGAGGCGATCGGCACCATCGAGAACATGACGTCCCGGCTGCATCTGGCCTTCTTCCACAGCTTCCTGGGCCGCAGCGACATCGATCCCAACGCCACGTACTGGGAGATCGAGGGTGGCAGTCGCCGGCTGCCCGAAGCGCTCGCCAAGGAGCTGCGGGACCAGATCGTGATGGGCCAGCGGATGGTCCGCCTGGAGTACTACGACCCGGGCCGCGACGGCCACCACGGCGGACTCACCGGACCCGGCGGTCCTGCCGTCGCCATCGAGACCATCCCCGAGGGCGACCCCTACGCGGCCACCGAGACCTGGACCGGCGACCTGGCCATCGTCACCATCCCCTTCTCCAGCCTGCGGTTCGTCAAGGTCGCCCCGCCGTTCTCCTACAAGAAGCGCCGGGCCGTCATCGAGACCCACTACGACCAGGCGACCAAGGTGCTGCTGGAGTTCTCCCGGCGCTGGTGGGAGTTCACCGAAGCGGACTGGAAACGCGAGCTGGACGCCATCGCCCCCGGCCTCTACGAGTACTACCAGCAGTGGGGCGAGGACGAGGCGGAGGCCGCGCTGTCCCTGCCGCAGAGCCTGCGGAAGCTGCGCACCGGGCTGCTCGGCGCCCACCCGAGCGTGGACGAGACCCGGATCAGCGAGGAGCAGGTGGAGTACCACCAGCGCTCCCATCTGCGCGGCGGAGTGCGGCCGGCCACCCACGCCCACGGCGGCGGCTCCACCACGGACAACCCCAACCGCTTCATGTACTTCCCCTCCCACCCCGTGCCGGACAGCGAGGGCGGCGTGGTGCTGGCCGCCTACTCCTGGTCCGACGACGCCGCCCGCTGGGACTCCTTCGACGACGCCGAGCGCTACGGCTACGCCCTGGAGAACCTCCAGGCGGTGCACGGCCGCCGGATCGAGGTGTTCTTCACCGGCGCCGGCCAGACCCAGAGCTGGCTGCGCGACCCGTACGCCTGCGGCGAGGCGGCGGTCTACACCCCGCACCAGATGACCAGCTTCCACCTGGACGTCGTCCGGCCCGAGGGACCGGTCTACTTCGCCGGCGAGCACATCTCGCTCAAACACGCCTGGATCGAGGGCGCGATCGAGACCGCCGTCCGGGCCGCCATCGCCGTCAACGAGGCGCCCGCACCGGAAGCCGGCATCACCACCGCCGACGGCCACCGCGCGGCCACCGCGTCAACGGAGCCCACCCGAGAGAAAGCGCTGACCCGATGACCAGCAACGACACCTGCACCGTCGCCGAATACCTGGCCGTCCGCCTGGAACAGCTCGGCATCACCCACCTGTTCGGCGTGCCCGGCAACCACCTGGGACCGTTCCTGTCGACCCTGCACGAGAAGACCAAGGTCCGCTGGGTCGGCACACCCACCGAGGGCGGCGCCGGCCAGGCAGCGGACGCCTACACCCGGGTCAAGGTCGCCGACGCCCGCACCGCACAGGGCGAACAGGGCATCGGCGCGGTCGCCGTCACCTACGGCGTCGGCGCGTTCAACCTGCTCAACGCCATCGGCGGCGGCTACACCGAATACATCCCGCTGATCGCCATCAACGGCGCCCCCACCTACGAACAGTGGCTCAACCAACAGGCGATCGGCCTGCTCACCTCGCACATGTCGCAGCGCCCGGAGAGCAACCTCGACGTCTACCGGCAGGTCACGGTCGACGCCCAGGTGATCTCCAACCCCGGACTGGCCCCCAGCCAGATCGACAGCGCGATCACCGCGTGCCTGACCCACCGCAGACCGGTCTACCTGGAGTTCATGGAGGATGTCTGGGAGGCCCGCTGCCCGGCACCGCAGGGCCGCCTGGCACGGCGCGAGCGCCCCCTCACCCCGCGCAACGCGAAGATGCTCGACGCCGCGGTCCAGGCATGCCTGCAACTGGTGCGGGAACACGACTACAACCCGATCCTGTGGGCCGGCGAGGAGATCGACCGCTTCAACCTGGCCGACGAGTTCGAGAAGCTGGTGCGCGCCACCGGCATCCCGTACTGCACCACCATCGGCGCCAAGTCCGTCATCTCCGAGGACACCCCCGGCTTCTCCGGCGTCTACAACGGCAAGGCCAGCAACCCGGACGTGGCGTCGATGTTCCACAACGCCGGCTGCCGCATCGGACTGGGCACCTGGGCGACGTCGAAGAACCTCGGCGGCGTCCGCTCGATCGGCGCCGACTGGGCGGTCGCCGCCCACCAAGGCGTGCACGTCGGCGCCTCATACTTCCCCGACGTCCAACTCGCCGAGTTCATCCCGGCGTTGCGGGACGCCTTCGTCGAGGCGTTCGGCACCGGCCACTTCACGGCCGACTACTACGCCCAGGCACACGAGGCCGGCCTGGACGTCCCCGACAGCGTCGCCGCCTTCCTGGAGACCCTCACCGGCGGCTCGTACCCCGAGAGCCCCACCTACGACAGCTTCTTCCGGCACGTCAACGCGTTCCTGAAGTCGCAGGTCAGCGAGGAGGACGGACGGCGCACCACCCCGTTCACCGTGATCAGCGACGCCGCGTTCGCCCTCATCGCCTCGATGAACCTGCGGATGCCCGAACGTGCCTCCTTCGTCGCCCAGAACAGCTGGCTGTCCATCGGCTACTCGGTCGGCTTCGCCACCGGCGTCGGCCTGGGCCGCCTGCGGGCGGGCAAGCGGCCGATGGTCTTCGTCGGCGACGGCTCGTTCCAGGAGACCTGCCAGGAGATGTCCACCCACGTCCGGCAGGGCCTGAAACCCGTGGTCTTCGTCCTCGACAACGAGGGCTTCTACGGCATCGAGCAGATGCTGGTCCACCCCTGCTACTACAAGGCGGACGGCACACCGTCCTCCGACGGCGCCGACTTCTACAACGACCTCCACCCCTGGCGGTACGAGAAGCTCGCCGAGGTCTTCGGCGACGACAAGCACCCGATGCACGGCGTCAGCATCACCAGCCACCAGCAACTCACCGACCTCTTCAAGAAGATCAGCGAACCCACCGACCCCGTCAACCGCGGCCCGATCGTGGTACGGGTGGCCCTCGCACGGAGCGACTACCCCGAGGCGCTCAAGTACAAGATCCAGGAGAACTGCCCGCCCCCGGTCGGCGCACCCCTCAAGGCGAAGACGGGCTGAGCCCGGTCCTGGGCCGGCGTCCGCTGCGGCGGGGCGCCGGCTCCGCGCCGTCCAGCAGCTCCGTCCGCCGCTCCTCGCCGTGCGTCTCGACCTGCACCACGATCCGGCGCAGCAGCTCCGCCGTCCGCCGGCACTCGTCCGCGTCGAGCGCTTCGGTGACGAACACCTCCTCCGCGTTGAACTGCGGGAACAGACGGTGCATCAGCGTCTCGCCGCCCTCGGTCAGGCTGAGCAGCACCAGGCGGCCGTCCTCGGGGTGGCCGGTCCGCCGGACCAGCCCACGGGATTCCAGGGTGCGGGCGACGCCGGTCAGGGTGCCCTTAGAGATACCGGCCTCCTCGGCGACGTAACGGGTCTCCGACTCGCCCCAGATCCAGATCACCCACAGCACGACGAACGCCGTCCACGTCAGATCCGCCCCGCGCAGCACGGAGTTCTCCAGATGCTGCCGAACGGTCGCGGCCGCCCGGTAGAGGGTGGCCACCACCGCCATCTGGTCATGTCCGATCGGGACGCCACCGAGCCTGGCCTCGACGGACTTCTCGGCCTCGGTGAGGGAACGCTGGCCTGGCACGGGCCCTCCTACGGTCGCCGGTGTACGGCCCGGCCGCGCACCCGACAGTCCGCGACCGTTCGGAGCCAAATTGTAGGTGGGCCGGACGCCGGGAGACGTCCGGCCCACGCTCCGCCGGTGCGGGATTCAGGCGTTTGCGCGCCTCAGGAGGCGGGCCCGCTCCAGTAGGCGTCGTCCCAGCGCAGTGAGTCCGGACTGAACTCGATCTCGACCCGCTCGGCGGCCTCCGGCCGCAGCGAGAAGGCGTACTTGCCGACGGCCGTCTTCCCTGGCTGGACGGCGTCGGTGAGGACCTTCTGACGGCCGCTGCCGTCGATCACCAGCTGCGCCGAGTCCCCGTCGGCGTCCTTGACGTCGGGGATACCGGTCTCGACGCCGACCGGCCGGGAACCGGTGTTCACCACGGTCACCGTGATCTCGACGGCCTTGTTGCCCTTGGCATGCCCGTTGGCGTACGCGTCCGGGGTGAACGGGGCCGGCTTGGCGATCGTGACCTTCAGACCGTTGCCGAAGGTGTACGCCTCACCGAAGGAGAGATGCCGCTTCTCCTCCTCGGCCGCCGCCGACGCCTCGGCGGCCTTCTCCTTCTTGACCTTCGTGCGTGCGTCGTCGACGACGTGCTTGACCATCACCACGGTGAACACCGCGCTGCCGGCGGCGAGCAGCACACCCACGATGCCCAGGACGAGACCGCTGAGTGCCATGGACTTGTTGGTGGCGCGGCCCTTGCGTGCCTGGCTCATCCCCACCGCGCCGAAGATCACGGCCAGCACGGCGGGCAGCCACGAGAGCCAGAACAGGAAGATCAAGAGGCCCAGAACGACCCCGACCAGGCCGAGGATCAGGGCGGTGATACCCATGCCGTTGGTGGGACGGCCGGCCGGCACCGGCGGGTACGCGGCCGGATACGTCGGCGCGTGCATGGCCGGGGGCGCGGGGCGGGGCACGTCGACCGCGTCGGGCGACGGCGGAGCCCACGGGTCGTGCTCCGGTGTCTGGCGATCCGCGGTCGTGGAACCGTCGGGTGGGGTGGGCGTAGTCATGCGGATCCTTCACGCGCGTCGCTGAACAGGAAGATTACCAAGCATTTTCCGTATTTATTACCTCTCGCGGTCACCGGGGGGCGGCACTGCCCTGCCCCGCACTAGGAGGACGTGGTGAAGCGGGACGGCGGCAGGCCGAAGGCGCGGGTGAAGGCGGCGGTGAACGCGGCGGGGGAGGCGTAGCCGAGGCGGCCGGCGACCTCGCTGACGGACGCCGTACGCAGCAGCGGCACGGCCGCGAGCAGGCGGGCCCGCGACCGCCAGACAGCGGGGCTCTCGCCGGTCTCCGCCCGGAACCGGCGGGTGAAGGCCCGCTCGCTCATGGCCGCCCGGCCGGCCCACGCGGCGTTGGTGACGCCCACGTCCGGGGCGGCCAGATAGGTGCGGCAGAGCGCCGCCAGATCGCCGGAGGAGGGAATCGCGACATGGAACGGCAGCGGGGTGCGCGCGGCGATCTCGTACAGGAGCAGCGAGGCGATGCACCCTTCCCGGCCGGACAGGCGGTAGTCGGCCTCGAACTCCACGGCGCTCAGCAGCAGTTCGCGCAGCAGCGCGGGCACGTCCACGACGGTGCAGCTGACCGGCCACCAGGGGACCGCCGCCGGCTCGATGTACAGGCTCCGGGTGCTCACGCCCAGCATGCGGACCCGATGCCGGGTGGCGGCCGGAATCAGCACGGCCCGCTCGGGCGGAACCGTCCAGGTGCCCTCGGCGGTGTCGACGACCATCACGCCGGTGGCGCCGTAGAGGAACTGTGCGCGCCGGTGCTCGTGCCAGTCCAGCACATGCCCGGAGGGGTAGTCGGTGCCGATCGGCAGCACCGCCCGGTCGACGTGGTCGACGGCGTCCAAGGCGATGTTTCTCACCCAGGCACTGTACTGGCCGAGATGCGAAGAAACGATGCCGATCTTCGCATGCGGGCGGATCGGGGGAGCTGGTGGAGTGGGTCCCGTGGACGTGATGGCATTGATCGGGATCGGGCTCGTCACCGGGGTGACGACCGTGTTGTTCGGGTTCGGCGGCGGGTTCGTCGCGGTCCCGGTGGTGGTGTGGGCGGACGCCGCGCTCGGCGCGGACGCGATGCGGGTGGCCACCGCCACCTCGGCCCTGGTGATGGTGGTGAACGCGGGCTTCGCCACGGCCGTCACACCACGCCGGGTGCTGGGCGCCCTGCGGGGCAGCGGTGTGCTGCTGCTCCTGCTGGCGGCCGGCGCGGCAACGGGCGCCCTCGCCACCCGACTTGCCCCCGCCGCCCTGGTCCGCTGGGCGTTCGTCGGATACCTGGCGCTCACCCTCGTCGATCTGCTGCTGCGGCCCGGCTTCCTGCGCCCGCGCGCACCCGCCGGGACGACCCCCGCCGTACCTCGGCCGATACCGTCCCTGCTCGGTGTGCCCATCGGCGCGATCGCCGCCTTCCTCGGCGTGGGCGGCAGCGTCATGACGGTGCCCGCGGCGCGGCGAGCCGGGCACACCATGCAGACGGCGACGGCCCTGGCCAACCCGCTCACCGTGGCCATCGCCCTCCCGGCCACCGCGGTCTCTCTGGGCGCGGCCGCGCTCCCGCCCGCGAGCGCCGCGCACGTGCACCTGGTCGGCCTCGTCGACGTCGGCGCCGCCGCGGCGCTGCTCCTGGGCGCACTGCCGGTCATCGCCGTACTGCGCCGCCGCCCGCCGCGGATCCCGGACCGCCTCTACGCCCGTGCGTACGTCGGCCTGCTCGCACTGGTGGCGGTGGCGATGCTGCTGTCGGGGTAGGCGCGCGTACGGTGCCCGGGGAAGGGGCACGGTCGCCCCTTCCCCGGCCCGCACCCGCGGGGTTCAGGAGGCGGAGAGCTCCGCCCGGACCGTACGGGCGGCGGCGACCAGGCTCTCCAGGGAGGCGCGGGTCTCCGGCCAGTCACGGGTCTTCAGACCGCAGTCCGGGTTGACCCACAGCCGCTCGGCGGGAATGGCCTCAAGTCCCCTGCGGAGCAGGGCCGCGGCCTCCTGCGCGCTGGGCACGCGCGGGGAGTGGATGTCGTAGACACCCGGCCCCGCCTCGCGCGGATAGCCGTGCGCGGCCAGTTCGCGCGCTACCTGCATATGGGAGCGGGCGGCCTCCAGGCTGATGACATCGGCGTCGAGGTCGTCGATGGCCCGGACGATGTCACCGAACTCGGCGTAGCACATATGGGTGTGGATCTGGGTGTCCGGCCGGACCCCGCCGGTGGTCAGCCGGAACGCCTCCGTCGCCCACGCCAGGTAGGCCGGGCGGTCGGCGGCGCGCAGCGGCAGGGTCTCCCGCAGCGCCGGCTCGTCCACCTGGATCACCGAAGTGCCCGCCGCCTCCAGGTCGTTGACCTCGTCGCGCAGGGCGAGGGCCACCTGCCGGGCGGTGTCGCCGAGCGGCTGGTCGTCGCGGACGAAGGACCAGGCGAGCATCGTCACCGGGCCGGTGAGCATGCCCTTGACGGGCCGGCCGGTCAGGGACCGGGCGTACGCCGTCCAGCGGACCGTCATCGGCGACGGGCGGGAGATGTCACCGGCCAGGATCGGCGGGCGGACGTAGCGGGTGCCGTAGGACTGCACCCAGCCGTGCTGGGTGGCGAGGTAGCCGGTCAGCTGCTCGGCGAAGTACTGGACCATGTCGTTGCGTTCGGGCTCGCCGTGCACCAGCACGTCCAGGCCGGCCTTCTCCTGGAACGAGATCACCGCCTGGATCTCGGCCCTGATGCGCTCCTCGTAGCCGGCCGTGTCGATCCGGCCCGCGCGCAGATCGGCCCGCGCGGCCCGCAGTTCGTCGGTCTGCGGGAAGGAGCCGATGGTCGTGGTCGGCAGCAGCGGCAGACCCAGGTGCGCGCGCTGGGCGGCGGCCCGCTCGCCGTACGGCTGGGAGCGGCGGGTGTCGGCCTCCGTGACGGCGGCGGCCCGGGCCCGGACGGCAGGGTCGTGGGTGATCGGCGAGGCCGTACGGGAGGCCAGATCGGCCCGGTTGGCGGCCAGCTCGGCGGCGATCGTGTCGGTGCCCCGGGCGAGGCCCCTGGCGAGGGTGACGGCCTCCGCGGTCTTCTGCTGTGCGAAGGCCAGCCAGCGCAGGATCTGCGGCTCGATGTCCCGCTCGGCCGCCGCGTCCAGCGGCACATGGAGCAGCGAGCAGGAGGCCGACACATCGACCCGGTCGGCCAGCCCGAGCAGGGTGCCCAGCGTGGACAGCGACTTCTCCAGGTCGTTGACCCAGATGTTGCGGCCGTTGACCACCCCCGCGACCAGGCGCTTGCCCGGCAGTCCGCCGACGGCGGCGAGGTCGTCCAGGTTGGCGGCGGCGGCCTCGGTGAAGTCCAGCGCGAGCCCGTCCACGGGTGCCTTGGCCAGCACCGGCAGGGCCGCGCCGAGCCGGTCGAAGTACGAGGCGACCAGCAGCTTCGGGCGGTTGGTGAGGGCACCGAGGTCGCGGTAGGCGCGCTCGGCGGCGTTCAGTTCGGCGGGCGTGCGGTCCTGGACGAGCGCCGGCTCGTCGAGCTGCACCCACTCGGCGCCGGCCGCCCGCAGATCGGCGAGGACCTCGGCGTACACCGGCAGCAGCCGGTCCAGCAGGGTCAGCGGGTCGAAGTCCGCGGGCACGCCCGGCGCGGGCTTGGCGAGCAGGAGGTAGGTGACCGGGCCGACGAGCACGGGCCGAGCGGTGAGGCCGAGCGCGAGCGCCTCGGCCAGCTCCGCGACCTGCTTGGTCGAGTCGGCCGTGAACACGGTGTCCGGGCCCAGTTCCGGCACCAGGTAGTGGTAGTTCGTGTCGAACCACTTGGTCATCTCCAGCGGCGCCACGTCCTGCGTGCCGCGCGCCATGGCGAAGTAGCCGTCCAGGGCGTCGGTCGCCACGGCGGCGCGGTGCCGCGCGGGGATCGCCCCCACCATGACGGTGGTGTCGAGGACGTGGTCGTAGTACGAGAAGTCACCGGTCGGCACCTCGTGGATGCCGGCCTCGGCGAGCTGCCGCCAGTGGGTGCGGCGCAGTTCGGCGGCCGCGGCGCGGAGGGCGTCCGCGGTGACGCGGCCCTTCCAGTAGCCCTCGACGGCCTTCTTGAGTTCCCGGCGGCGGCCCTGGCGGGGGTAGCCGTACACGGTGGCCCGTGCTGCCGCGACTGCGGACTTGGTGGTCACGGAGATCTCCTTCGCGAGATGAATCCCTGAGATCCCGGGGACCGGACGAGAGCGCGAAGGGCGACGAACCGGGCGGTGTGAGCGTGCACGGCGAGGCACGACCGTCCGCCTGGTATGAACGCCGACCCGCCCTCGAGGTCACCGGGATGTCCGCGCACGAGTCGTTCGCACACGGGCAGATGGCAGGTCTTCGGACTCGCGGGCACGTCCTCACCTACCAGGACACCTACTGGCCGTCGCTTCCCGGACCCGTACCTCGGGTCCAGTGCGTATGACGGCGGTCGTTCCCACTCACCGCTGCGGGGCAGTCCCGGATTCCCACCGGGTTCCCTCTTACGACGCTCCCGCCTGGCTTGACGGGGCGAACCAGCTGCACCGGCCAGCTTAGAGGGTGCGGGGGCCCGATGGGGCGTCGAGTCCACGATCCGGAAGGACCCGGCAGCCTCCGGCGGAAATTCGGGTGCCCGGGGCACCGCACTGTGATGGGGTCGATGCCATGCGCTCCCGCCCGCCTTCCCTCAGCGACGACGTCATCGCAGCCACGGTCGCCGGACACTGGCTGTCCGAGAACGCGCGGATCACCGAGGCCGGCTATCTCCCCTGGGGATTCGGCGCCCATCACTGGCGGATCTCCGGCGGCGGCACGACGCTGTTCGTCACCCTGGACCAGTTGGCGCCCCGGCACACCGCGGCCTCGCTGGAAGCGGCCTATGCGGGGGCCGCCGCGCTGGCCGCCGGCGGACTGGCTGCGGTGTGCGCACCGCTGCCGCACCGATCCGGCCGGTTCACCGTCGCCGTCGCGGGCGGCGCCCTGAGCGTGACGCCGTGGCTGGACGGGCACCCGCCGACCGAAGCGGAGGCCCGCGAGCCCGCCCACCTCGGCCAAGTCACCGACGCCCTGGCCGCGTTGCACGGCACCGAGCCGCCGAAGGGCCTGCCTGTCTGGGCCCCGCAGGTCGGCCCTGCGTTCGCCGACGAGGTGCGGGCCCGCACCGCCCGGCCATGGATGACCGGCCCGCTCGGCGAGGAGGCACGGCACGCGCTTGCCGAGCGCGTCGACGCCATCCGGCACTGGACGGCGCGCTATCACCTGCTGGCCGAGAGCGCGCTCGCCCACCGCGACCATTGGGTGCCGACCCACGGCGAGCCGCACTACGCCAACCAACTCGTCGGCCCCTGCGGGCTGCGGCTGGTCGACTGGGAATCGCTGGCCATCGCCCCGCGCGAGCGGGACTACGGCGATCTCCTCGCCGCCGGCGCCGAGGTGCCGCACGATCCGGCGCTGCTGGAGCTGTTCGCCCTCGACTGGCGGCTGTCCGAGATCGCCGCGTACACCCACTGGTTCGCCGGGCCCCACGTCGGCAACGACGACGACCACACGGCGCTGGAGGGATTGCGGGAGGAGCTGTCCGTCCCCGACTGAGGGTCCGTCCCCGACTGAGCCGGATCAGGGCGGCCGGCGGATGCCTGGCCCGTGCGGCTCAGCCCGCCGCCGGCAGATGGACCTCGAAGCGGCACCCGCCAGGCACGTTGCGCACCGCCGCGCGGCCCTGGTGAGCCTCGACGATGCCACGGACGATGGCCAGGCCCAGGCCCGCGCCGGCGGGCGGGGTCCGGGCGTCGGTGCCGCGCCAGCCGGTGTCGAAGACCCGGGGCAGGTCCTCCGCGGGGATCCCGCCGCAGCCGTCGGTGACGGACAGCACCACACCGGCGTCCCGCCGACGGGCGGAGACCGCGACGGTGCCGTCGGCAGGGGTCCGGCGGATGGCGTTGACCAGCAGATTGGCCAGCACCCGGGACATCTCGCGGCCGTCGACCTCGACCGGCACCCGTTCGACGCCGTCCCCGACGAGCCGTACGCCGTGTTCCCTGGCCAGCGCGTCGGCGCCGGCGATCGCGTCGCCCACGAGGTCGTAGACCGACATACGGGTCGGGGACAGGCACAGGACCCCGGCCTGGATGCGGGAGAGTTCGAACAGGTCGCCGACCATGGTGCCCATCCGCTCGACCTCGGTGCGGATCCGGGTGTGATAGACGCGCGGGTCCGCCACCACGCCGTCCTCCAGCGCCTCGGCCATCGCCTGCAACCCGGCCAGGGGAGTGCGCAGGTCATGGGAAATCCAGGCAACCAGTTCCCGGCGGGAGGACTCCAGGGCCCGCTCGCGTTCCCTGGACGCGGTGAGCCTGGCACTGGTGGCGGCCAACTCCCGGCTCAGTTCGGCGAGTTCGGCCGTCGGTGCGGTGGCGGGCGGCGTGAAGCGGCCGTCGTCGCCCAGTGCGCGGGCGGCCTCGGCCAGCGCGCGGCTGCCCCGGACGACACCGCGCCCGAGGACGAGGGCCACCGCCAGGGACACCAGCGCCGCCATGGCGCACACCGTCGTCACCACCCACAGGTCGTGCTCGGACAGCAGCATCGCCCAGGACACCAACAGCGTCCCGGCCAGCATCGCCGCCACCGTGACGGCCGCGACCACGGCCAGGGACAGGGTGACCGAGCGGTTCCGCAGCAACCGCAGGGCGGCCGTCCCGACCAGCCCGGCGGCGGCCGCGCCGGCCGCCGCGTACAGCGCGATGAGCAGCGCGTCACCGAGCATCGCCGGCTCCGTCTCTTTCTCCTTCTCCGTCGTTCTCCGTGATGCTCGGGCCAGGCGCGGGAGCGTCCAGGCGGTAGCCCACGCCCCACACCGTGCTGATCAGCCGGGGCCGGGCCGGGTCGTCCTCGACCTTCTCCCGCAGCCGCCGCACATGGACGGTCACCGTGGACAGATCGCCGAACTCCCAGCCCCACACCCGGCGCATCAGCTCCTCCCGGCTCGTCGCCCGCCCCGGATTCCGCAGGAAGAACTCCAACAGGTCGAACTCCCGGATGGTCAGGGCGAGTTCGGTGCCGTGGCGGGTGGCGCGCCGGGCGGCCGGGTTCAGGGCGAGCGGACCGGCCCGCAGCCATGACTCCGCCGTCGCGCCCCCGGCCGCGGTCGGCGTGCCTGCCCGGCGCAGTACGGACTCCACCCGCAGCACGAGCTCGCGCGGGCTGAAGGGCTTGGTGACATAGTCGTCCGCCCCGAACTCCAGGCCCAGGATGCGGTCCTCCTCGTCGCCGCGCGCGGTCAGCATGATGACCGGGAGCGGGCCCCGCGCACGCAGGCGGCGGCAGACCTCCAGTCCGTCCATCCCCGGCAGCATCAGGTCCAGTACCACCAGGTCGGGCGGTCGTGCCGCGGCGCGGGCCACGGCGGCCGGGCCGTCGGCGCTCACCTCGACCGCGAAGCCCGCCCGGTGGAGATAGCCGGCCACGACCTCGGAGACGGTGGGGTCGTCGTCCACGACGAGTACGCGTTTCACCCCACCGAGTCTGGCACCCCGCTGCGGCCGCCGACCGCGGCGGTCCAGGGGCGCCAGCGTTCCGTAAGTGTTCCGTAAGGCCACCAAGTCCCTTATATCGTTTTTGTCTTCGCAAGCCGGTGCGTGGTACCGCACCCGCCGCCCAGGTCAGGACTCCCGCTCCCACAAGGCATGTTCCCGCCTGGCCCAGGCACGCGAGACGTAGCCGGTACGCAGCCCGCGGCGAGCCTCCGCGTCGCGGGCCGCCATCCCGATGTGACCGACGACGAGGACGCCGATGAGCAGGGCGATCCAGTCGTGGACGAAGGTTGCCCCCGTCCGCCAGAGCACCGGCACCAGGCCCGGGAACCACAGCACCAGCCCGGTGCCGATCATGACGAGCGCCGCCCCGGCGAGCAACGCCGCGTACAGCTTCTGCCCGGCGTTGAACTTGCCCGCCGGACGCCGACGGCCACGCAGCGCCGCGCGCACCCAGCCGCGATCATGCTGACCGAACCGGTTCAGCCGGCCCAGATCCGCCCGCAAGGCCCGCGACACCAACCCCACCAGCAGCGGCACCGGCAACGCCAGCCCCGCCCACTCGTGCAGGCCGACCACCAGCCTGCGACGGCCCACGAGCTCCGCCAGCGAGGGCACATACAGACAGGCAGCCGTGACCAGCATGACGCCCATCAGCGCCGCCGTTCCCCAGTGCACCCACCGCTCCACCGCGGTGAACCTCCGCAACACCGGCTCCTCGCCGCGCGTCGCGGCCGCACGCTCAGTCGATACCGGCATCGTCCCGCCCGTTCGACCTGCCGACCCAGGCATCCACCTCGTACCCATGCTGCTCCCAATAGCCGGGCTGCACCCGATCGGTGACCGTGATGCCGGACAGCCACTTGGCCGACTTGTAGAAGTACATCGGCGCCGCGTACAGCCGGACCGGGCCGCCGTGCGCATCGGTCACCGGCCGGTCGTCCATCGCATAGGCGACCAGCATGTCCGGACGCCGGGCCTGCTCCAGGGTGAGGCTCTCGCTGTACACCCCGTCGAAACAGGTGAAGCGCACCGCCCTGGCCTGCGGTTTCACCCCCGCCGCAGCGAGCAGACGGGACAGCAGCACCCCGGTGAACGGCGTCCTCGGCACCCGCCACCCCGTGACACACTGCACGTCCTTCACCAGGCGGGTACGCGGCAGGCCCTGGAGCTCCGCCAGTGTGTACGTCCTCGGACGCGCCACGAGCCCGTCCACGGTGAGCCGGTAGTCGGCCGCGGTCCGGCGCGGAACCGACGACGCCACCGAGTAGTACCGAAAGCCACCGGAGCCGGGCAACAGCCCCGTGACACCGGTGGGATCCTTGTCGCGCACGCCCGCGAGCGCTCCGTTGATGCCGTCCTGCAGCGGTGCCCCCAGCGCCACACCCGCGGCACCGAGCCCGAGCATCCCCAGCACCAACCGCCGACCGACGGGCCTGTCCTGCCGTTCACTGACCATGCGCCCAGCAGAGCACCACCCCCGGCGCTTCGCCCACCCCGCACGCCCCACCGTCAGCGCTTCGTAAGACCCGGCCCCACACCGACGGCGCGGGTGCGCGGCCCCGCCCCTACGGTGTCGTGCTTCCGGGAGAGCCGCTGTCGTCCTGCACCGGTGGAGCCGGCACCGCGGCTGCCAGGCGGTCGCGGAACCAACGGTGGCCTGGATCGGATGAGTTGCGCGGGTGCCAGGCCATACCGAGATCGAGGGGTTCCAGGGCGAGTGGGATGGGGAAGGTGCGCAGGCCCAGTGCGGCGATGGTGTCGGGAAGCCAGTCGGCCAGGGTCAGCGCGACCAGGTCGGTGTCCCGGGCGAGAATCATCGCGCTGGTGTGACTGGGGACGACGACCGCGACCCGGCGCCGCAGCCCGCGCTCCGCGAGTGCGTTGTCGATGGGGCCGAGGCGTTTGCCGTGCCGGGAGATGCCGATGTGGTCGACCGCGGCGAAGCGACGGGCGTCGATCCGCTTGCGGAAGAGAGGATGGCCCTCGCGGGCGACGCCGACCAGTCTCATCCGGGTGAGTGGCCGGGCCCGGGTCTCCGGATCCAGGTGTCCCAGGACACCCAACTCGATGTCCACCCAGCCCTGCCGCAGAGCAGGGCCGCCCTCCATCGCCTCCGGCAGAAAGACCACATCGACGTGCGGGGCCTCGGCGTGGATCCGCTCCGTCAGCGGCCCGGCCAGCCCCGCCAGCAGCAGATCGGTGGCCTGCACGGTGAAGGTGCGTTGGAGGTGCACCGGGTCGAATCCCGCTCCGGGCCGTAGGACGTTGTCGCAGTGGCGCAGCAACGCGCCGACTTCGTCCCGGAGTTCCACGGCTCGCGGGGTGGGGACCATCTGCTGACCCGCGCGGACCAGCAGCGGGTCGCCGACGGCCCGGCGGAGCCGGGCCAGGGTCCGGCTGACCGCGGCGGGGGAAGTGCCCAGTCGCTCGGCGGCACGGGTGACGCTGTTCTCCTGGAGCAGGGCGTCCAGGACACGCAGCAGGTTGAGATCCATCGTCGCTCCTGAGCTGCACTGGTGAGCCGACTTGTGGGATATGGGATGTGGGATGTGAACTGCGTCTTTACGGCTGAAGCAATGCCTCCATGCCCATCTTTGCATTGCTCGCGGTTAGTTGTGGGTGGAGAGTGGAACTGTCCGCGAAGCCGCGTGATGTCACCTTCTCCTCTCCACCCTCCACCTTCCCTCCGTTCCGTTCCGTTCAGTTCCGTTCAAGGAGCCCTGCATGCAGCAGTCCCCTCAGTCCCCTCGCGCCGGTCGAGAAGGCGACGTTCTGGCCGTCGTCAGCCAGAGCGGGCCCACCGTCTCGTTCTTCGACGCCGCCTCCGACCGGCACCTCGGTACGACCGAAGTCCTCGCCCAACCACACGAGCTGTGCTTCGACCCGACGCAGCGCCTCCTGTGGTGCACCAGCGCGTATCACTCGGGCTACTACCACGCCAACAGCGGCCGGCGCACCGAGGTGACCGTCATCGACCCGGACACCCGCCGTGTCGTTCAGGTCGTGGACCTCGCCCCCGAACACGGCCCGCACGGCCTGGCGTTGGACACGGCGCGCCATCGCCTCTACGTCAGCGTGGAGGGCTCGGCGGATCGCCCCGGCGGTGTCGTGGTGATCGACACCCTCACCCGCCGGCCGCTGGGCCGGATCGACACGGACGCGCCCGGCCCGCACTGGTTCGCCATCGACCCGGCGGGCAGGACGGGCTTCGCCACCAACAAGGAGGCCCCGTTCGTGTCGGTCGTCGACCTCGAACGGGGAACCCTCACGGCAAAGGTCGAGGTGCCTGGCAGCGAAGGACTTGCCGTCTCCGCCGACGGCACGCACGTCTTCGTGGCCGCACCGTACGCGGGTTCCTTCGCCACCTCAGCGGAGGACGAGGGACCGGTCACGGGAATCCGGGTCATCGACGCCCGGACGGCAACCGTCGTCGACACACTGCCCACGGCCGACACCGCCCTACCGGTGCACCTGACATCGACGGGGAAGCTGCTCGCGGGGGAGGGATGCCTGGCCCACGACCCCGACTCCGCCCTCGGCCGAAGCGCCCCCGGTCGCCTCACGGTGTTCGCCGCCGACACCCACAAGAACCTGGGCGAGATCGAAGTGGGACACCTGCCGCTGACGATCACCTCGTCACCCGACGGCCGGCTCGCCTACGTGGCCTGTGTCGCCTCGTCCACCGTCGACATCATCGACCTGGCAACGCTCCAGCGCCTGACCAGACTGGACATCCCCAAGCGCGGCGAGGCCGGCGCCCACGGCATGGCCTACATCCCGCGCCCGGCCTGACACGAGCTACTGCCCTGGCTGCGGGCCTGGGCTCCTGCGCGCCCGCAGCTCCTCGATGCAGGCGTCCACCTGCAGCCGGTCGTACCCACGCCGGACCAGGTCGAACGCCGGCGGCTCGCTCGGCGGCGGCCCGGACTGGGACAGCCGGTCGAGGTACGCATCGACCTGCCCGCGGTCATAGCCCCGCCGTACCAGTCCGAACCTGAAAGCGGACTCCGGACTCCGTGCCTTGCGCGAGAACACCTGGTCCCCCCATCCCTTCCGTACTTCGTGCGTCCTCTGAGGCATACCACGTCTCAGCCACCGCCTCGGCTGCTCTTGACGCAGGCCACAGTCCGGCGCCGTGGCGGCCGCCGGACTGTGACGGTGTCTGTCTGTACTGACGCTGCCTTACTGGGTGAAGGCGGCTGTCCCGTTGGGCGTGCCCAGGCCGGTCGGGCCGTCGTATCCGTCGCCCGCGGTGCAGAGGTACGAGGGCGAGCAGGAGCCGTTGGCGCCGCTGGTGATGTCGTTCAGCGCGGAGGCGTGGCTGTAGGGGAACGAGGCCGGGGTGTCGGACGAGCCCGGGGTGCCCGCGAGGGCGTAGACGCCGGCGATGAACGGGGCCGAGGCGCTGGTGCCGCCGTAGACGTTCCAGCCGCTGGCCTGGTAGGTGTCGTAGACCGCGAGGCCGGTGGCGGGGTCGGCGACCGCGGCGACGTCGGCCACGGTGCGGTTGCTGCAGCCGGTGTCCTGCTGCCAGGCCGGCTTGGCGTCGTACTGGGAGCAGCCGGAGCCGGCGCCCTGGCCGCCCGCGCTGGTGCCCCAGACAGTCTCCGACCAGCCACGGGAGCTGTCGTCCTGCTGGAGCGAGGTGCCGCCGACCGCGGTGACGTACTTCGAGGCCGCCGGGTACTCGACGCCGTAGCCGCTGTCGCCGGAGCTGACGGTGATCGCGACCCCCGGGTGGTTGAAGTACTGCTCGTCGGAGGTGGCGTCGGTGGAGTCCTCGGAGCCGCCGTAGCTGTTGGAGACGAACTTGGCGCCCATGGCGACGGCGCGGTTCACCGCCGCCCCCAGGTCGTCCATGCTGGCGCTGTTCGCTTCCACCAGCAGGATGTGGCACTGCGGGCAGGCGGCGCTGACCATGTCGACGTCGAGGGATATCTCGCCGGCCCAACCGGAGTCCGGTGCGGGGTAGTTGGTGCCGCCGTTCTGGTCGACCTTCTTGAAGCAGCCGTTGGCGGTGGTGCACTCCGGCAGACCGTACTGGGCGCGGTAGGTCGCCAGGTCCTGTTCGGCGTTGGGGTCGTCGTTGGCGTCGACGATCGCCACCGTCTGGCCGTCGCCGCCCGACTGGGGCAGGTTGTAGGCACTCCGCAGGTCAGCGGGGCCGTACCCCCCTGGGGCGGCGTGCGGCCGCAGGGACAGCTGCTGTTTGACGTCCGTCCGGGCCACCGCGTTGCAGGCCATCTCGCCGGGCTTCGACGGATGTGCGCACAACCGGCGGGTGTGCATGTGTGCGTGGGTGCGAGCCGCCGATGTCGCTGCGGACGCGGTGGGGGAGGTGTTGGGGGAGGTGTGACGAACGAGCGCCGTCGATGCGGCGTTGGACGGGGCGGCGGCGATCATGCCGCCGATGACGAGGGTTGCCGCCGACAGCAGGGTCGGGACCGCGCGACGCGCCAGTCCCCGGGTGCGAGCGGATCTGCCCTTTCGTGGGGAACGCAAGGCCATGACCTCCGTGGGGGAAGAGTCCGGCCGCCGGCACTCCCGGTCTGGGAACGCCCACGCCACTCGTACTCGGCGCATACCTCCGACATGTCAAGTTCATGTCATATCGCGTCAAGAGGTGCTGCTGGCTGCGCAGGGCAGAGCAGATCTGACGTACCGTCAGGAGTGCGGCGAATTACCGGTGATGAGTTGCGCACGTGCACTCAGTGGCGCCACCCCGGTGAGTGGTGGCTCTCTTGCAAAGTAGTGAACCATGCGTCAAAGAGATACCGGGCTATGGCAAAGGCTTGCCCTGGGGCCCGCCGGGCCCGCTGGTGCGGTGGCGGCCGGTAGCCGTTCTCCCGATCTCTCGCCCTGGGCGGTGCCCGGGGGTGGTGCCCGCGGGCAGGTGCGGCCGATCGCTCGGACGCTCGCGACGCACGCATGCCGGAGGTCATCGCACGCGGCTCGCCTACGGAATGTCCGCCGAAATGACCGCACTCGCCCGCTGCGGAACGGGTACCGTCAGGCGGTTCCGGAACCCTTGCGGAAGTCCGCGGTGAATGCCTTCTCGATGCCGTTGATGACGGCGGAATCGGCCACTATCAGGCCGAGTTCACGATTGTGGTTGAGGGAGTTGCTGGAGAAGTTCTCCGATCCGGCGAACACCTTCGCGGCGGCCGTCCCGTAGTCGGCGACGATCGCTTTGGCGTGGATGTAGTAGCCCGTGGAACTCGTGTAGGTGGTTACCTTGCCGCCCGCAGCGGTGACTTTCTCCAGCTGCTTGCTGTACTTGGACGACTGGTTCTCCACGACGACACGTACGGCGACACCGCGTTTCGCGGCCGCGGCGATGGCATTCACCAGCGTGGTGTCGCCGAACTCCTCCTGCTGAATATCGAGGGAGTGCTTTGCCCCCTTGATCAGGCTCAGCAGGTGGCTTTGCGAGTCGGTGGGCGACCAGACCAGGTCGGTGCCGTCGGACGGGGTGACGGAGGTCTTCGCGTAGTCCGCGTCGAAGACCTTCTCGATCGCCGCGACATCGGCCTTGTCGGAGTCGAAGACGCCGTAGTCACGCGAGGTCGCATAGTACTTCGTGTCGAAGTTTCCGGTGCTCACGTACGACTTGACGCCGTCGACGGTGATCGTCTTCTGGTGCGTGTAGGTGTACGCCGAGGACGAGTACGTCACCCCGGCGCCGGCCGCGGCGAGCGCCTTGTAGGCGGCGCCGTCGACGGACTGGTGCTGGGCGTCGAAGACCACCCGGACCTTCACGCCCGCTTTTTGTTTCTTGACCAGATCGTTGACGAGCGTGGTGTCGCGCAACTCGTAGATGGTCACGTCCACCGATTTCTTCGCCGAGTTGACGAAGTCATAGATCGCGCCCTCCTTCTGATCCGGCAGGATCACCAGGGAGAAGGCGCTTGCGGTGTGGGCGGAGGCGGTGGCGGGCAGCAGAGCGCCCACCGCGACCAAGGCGCTTGCGGTCAGAGCGGGTATGAGGCGGCGGGTAGGGCTCACCGGAACTCTCCTGACGTAGTGGGGGGGACACGCGCAACGCGCGTAGCGCTTCCCCAGTAAGGCACAGCTCCGATGCTCGTTGAAGTCAAGTTGCGTGAACAGAAGGGAAGGGTTGTGCAAAATGCAGCGGTACTTGACTGCGAATCAAATCACCAAAATCCCCCGCAAGTTAATGATCGTTTACATTCGGCGGCGCCGGTGTTTTGGTGGTGTTTCGGTGGTGTTTTCGCCTGAGCGTCAGCCACTCGTCACGTTGCCGTTTCGGGGGTGGCGGGGGCCGGGAGCCCGACTGCCAGGCGTGGCAAGGGCAGCGGCCCGAGCGGCTGCTGGGCAGCGGGAAGCCCAACTGCCGACCGGTGACCGCGTCTTCCGGTCCCCTCGACCTGCGCTGTCGGACCCGCGTCCTAGACTCGGTTTTCGAGGGCTCGGGCCAGGGGGAAATTGTCGAGGGCTCGTGCCAGGGGAAACGGAGTGGTGTCCATGAGCGGGGAATGGCTTGGGGGCGGACTGCCACCGGTGGCGGCGGCACGCACGGCCGAGGCGCGGCGCAGCGGCACCTGGACCTCGGCGCTGTCGACGGGCGAGTTCGCCGCGATCAGATCCGTGGGCTTCGAGCCGGTCGGGCAGGTGCTGGGCTCGGCCGTGTACCACGTGGCGGGCGGGGGGACCCGCTGGCGCTACTACGACTGCGGCTACCGGTACGCCACGTGGTCCGGGAGCAGCCGTGAGCCCGCGTCGGTCGCCGTCTCCGGTCAGGGCGCGGCCTCCAAGGCGCTGGTCGACGTGCTGCTGGCGGCACGGCACGCGGCACTCGCCCGGATGACGGCGGAGTGCACAGCACTCGGCGGCGACGGTGTGGTGGCCGCCGACCTCACCATGGCGCCGTTCCCGTCCTCTCCCCACTGTTTCGAATTCCAGGTGATAGGCACCGCCGTCCGTGCACAGGGGGAGGTGCGCCCGAAGCGCCCCTTCACCACGCACCTGGACGGCCAGGGCTTCGCCAAGCTGATCGCCGCGGGCTGGGTACCGGTCGAGCTGCTGGTCGGGCTCGCCATCGGCACCCGTCATGACGACTGGACGACGCGTCGGCAGAAGTGGTTCGCGGCCGGCAATCAGGAGGTCACCGGCTGGAGCCAGCTGGTCGCGGCGACCCGTCATGACGCACGGGCACGGATCGGTGAGCAGGCGTGGTCCACGGGGGCGGACGGCGTGGTACTGGGCGATAGCCGACTACGGATATGGCAGGAGACCTGTGTCAGGGCGCGCAGGCGCAACAACGACTCCGACCAGAAGGACCATGTCGCCGAGGCGACGCTGATCGGCACGGCCGTGGCCGGGTTCACCGTGCGCCAGGCACGGCCGCGCACGCTGACGATGATGTCACTGGATCCGCAACGACGCCGCTCGCGGCCGGTGTGACCGCGTACCACTACCGGCCGTGCCCCACCCACCGGCCGTGGCCCACGCTCGCGCGCCCCTCACCATCCGCATTGGCCAACCGCCAACCGCCAACCTTCAGCCGCCACCCGCCCACGCCATCGCCCACCCAGGTACTTTCACGAGGGGAACCGCTCATGACCGCCACCGATCCGACCTCCCAGGGCGTCCCGGCCGATGCGATGCGCCGGCTGGCCGAACTCCAGCCGGGCAGGCCGGGGTCGATCTTCACCAGTGACCTGACGGTCAACGAGTTCCTGCTCGTGCGCGAGGCGGGGTTCCGCCCGCTCGGCCTGGTCCTGGGCAGCTCCATCTACCACGTGGGCATCCAGCTGGGCCGCTGGGGCAAGAACCAAGAGCTCACGACGTTGAGCCAGGCCATGTACCACGCCCGGGAGTTGGCCATGACGCGGATGGAGGCCGAGGCGGCGCAGCTCGGCGCCGACGGCATCGTGGGAGTGCGGCTCTCGGTCGAGGCACGGGAGTTCGGCAACGACATCGCCGAGTTCATCGCCATCGGCACCGCCGTCAAGGCCGACGCACCCGCGCCCGGCGGCAACGGCAGCTGGCGCAACATCAAGGGCCAGCCCTTCACCTCCGACCTGAGCGGACAGGACTTCTGGACCCTGGTGCGCGCCGGATACGCCCCGCTGGGCATGGTGATGGGCACCTGCGTCTACCACATCGCCCACCAGAAGATCGGCTCGGTGTTCTCCAACATCGGCAAGAACGTGGAGATCGAACCGTTCACCCAGGCCCTCTACGACGCACGGGAGTTGGCGATGGAGCGGATGCAGCGGGAGGCGGAGGAACTGCACGCGGAGGGCATCGTCGGCGTCCAACTCAACTCGCACAACCACCGCTGGGGCGGGCACACCACCGAGTTCTTCGCCGTCGGCACCGCGGTGCGGCCGCTGCGCGACGATCATGTCATCGAGCGTCCGACGATGGTGCTGAGCCTGGACGGCTGAACACCCCACCCTGCTGTCCCATTCTGCCGCCCCACCCCCGCCGGCCCTGCTGCCCCCGAGCCCCAGACGAAAGGCCATCGCGCACATGACCTCCCACGATCACGATCCCGCACTGCCCGCGTCCGGCGACGGCCCCGCCTCCGTCGACCAGCTCGCTGCCGCCCTGCGCCGGGACGCCGCCGATCTGGAGGTCTACGCCCAGGTGCTCACCGTGACGCTGGCGGACGCGCTGCCGCCGGGTTCGGTGGTGGTCGAGCGCAAGCGCACCATGGCCGACCGGCTGGCCGGCCGGGACGGCAGGGTGGCCCGGTTGGACGTCTCCCTCGGCGAGCAGCGCCTGCTGCTCAACGTTTCCGGCGGCCGCCCGAGCGGCGAGATCTGCAAGGAGGTACGGGGCGTGATCCTCTCCCGGCGCCCGGTGCCCCTGGACGAGTGGGTGCGGGAACTGGCCGAGGCGATCGCCGCCCGCGCGGAGTCCGACGCCCGGGCCCGGGTGGCGCTGGAGCGGCTGCTCCTCGGCGGCTGATCTGCGCGGCGAGATTCCGATCAGCGCACCGTTCAGACACCATTCAGCGCACCGTGAAGTGCGCGGTGGCGAGCACGCGACCGTCGGCCGAGGTGAGACGGACACCGGAGACCGTAGAGGAGGTCACAGGTGCCGGACCGCCCCAGTAGCCGTCCCCGTCGTACACGGTGAAGGTGCCGAGGCGGACGGTTGTGCCGTCCGTACGCTCCAGTAGGCAGGTCACCTTGCCGCTGTACGGAATCCCGGCATCGGCGAGATCGACGGACATGAACACCCAGCCCTCCGTCCCGGTGTGGGCGTAGATCTCACCGGCCGGCCGGCCATGTCCCGCCCCGGCCCCGGTGAGCGGCGCTTGCAGCATCCCCGTGACCGTCTGAACGGGCCGTGCGGGGCCGGCCACCACCTCTTCGATGGCCGAACCGAGGGCCCAGCCGCCGAACCCGAACCCGAGCGCCAGCACGGCGGCGGCGGAGGCGATCCGCAGCCGGACGCCCCTGCGGATGCCGGCGCGCCGGGCCCCGAAACCGCGGGCGGCCTCGCGTCCGTCGCGCGCAGCCCGGGCCTGGGTCAGCCGCCGGGCCAGCCGGGCCTCGAAACCCACCGGCGGCTCGCGACCGGGCAGCAGGCCCAGCAGCCCGTCGCCGACGAGGGCGAGCTGCCCGATGTACTCCCGGCAGTCGGCACAGCGGTCCACATGGGCGGTCGCCTCGGCCCGGGCCCGTCCCGAGAGCACGCCCAATGCCAGCTCGGCACCGATCTCGTGCAGCTGTTCGCAGGTCAGGTCCCTATTCATGGCCGCCTCGCTCCGGAGACGTGGGGTGCGCGGGTGCGGAATCGGGTGAGGTGAGTGCGGTCCGTAGTTTTCCCATCGCGGTCCTGATCCGTGTCTTGGCGGTGCCCAGTGGGATGTGCTCCCAGTCGGCGACCTGCTGGGCCGTCATCCCGTAGATCCCGGCCATCACCAGGGCGCGTCCCTGTTCGCCCGGCAGCCGCGCCACCGCGGCCCGCAGCGCGGACGACGCCTCGTCCGCGAGCGCCTGCTCCTCGGGGGTGCTCGTCACCGCGCCCAGCAGCGCGTCGAGGTCCTCGGGGGCCACCGGCTCCGGCCGACGCGACCGGACGGCGTCGATGGCAAGGTTGTGCGCGATGGTCGTCAACCACGCCGTCACCGATCCGCGGCGCGAGTCGTAGACCTGTGCGTGCTGCCAGGCACGTTCGAACGTCTGCTGCGCGATGTCCTCGGCGAGCTGCTGATCGCGGGTGACCGCGAGGGCCACGCCGAAGACCGTGTGCTGGAAGCGACGCACGAACGTGACGGCGAGCTCGGGGTCGCCCGTGGCCAGGCCGGCCAGCAGCGCCTCGTCCGGGATGCGTCCGACCGGGAGCCGCAAACTCTGCATACTCCTACGTACGGTCCGCCCCGGCCAGGGGATTGCCTGGCGATTACGGAAGACCACACCACCATTCTGACCGAGTCCTGACGGTTGCCACCCGAGTCCTGACTGTTGCTATCGACTGTGGCCACCAACTGTGTACCGGCTTTATGCAAGGGGTGATCGGCAGGCTGTCGGACTTCAGGCGGACGTCGCGGTGCCGCGACGGCTCTGAGGCAGCAACTCATCGAGCACCGCCACGAGTTGGGGCAGACGCGGTCGATGGGAAGGGTCGGCGGCCAGGCAGCTGTCGATGGCTGCGGCGAGGGGACGCGGAAGGCGCCGGTGGGTGGTGACGGGCGGAGCCGGCATGTCGAGCGGCGGGTAGCTGCTCTCGCAGTCTTCGTCGTCTTCGTCGCTGTCAAAGGGCGCGCGTCCCGTGGCCGCCTCGTAGAGCGTGCTGCCGATCCCCCAGACATCCGTCGCGGGGCTGAGCGTCCCGCCGCCCGCCTGCTCGGGAGCGAGATAGCCGACGGTGCCGATGCCTGGCGGAGCGGGCCCGGGTGAGCGGGCGATGCTCAGGTCGAGCAGCTTGGCGCGTCGGCAGTCGATCACGATGTTGGAGGGCTTCAGATCCAGGTGCAGCAGGCCCTTACCGTGCAGATAGTGCACCGCCGAGCAGAGCTGCACGCCGAGGAGGGCCAGGTCGTGGGCGGCCAGGCGGCGCCGGCGGCGGTCGATGAGGTGCGCCAGGGTCTCTCCGGTGAGCGTCTCCAACACCGCGAACGGTTGCGGGTGCTCGCCCGTCTCGTAGCCGCGGACCAGGTGCGGGTGGGTGAACGACTGGAGCCAGCGGCCCTCTCGCAGCAGTTGCTCGCGCAGGTGCCGGTCGCCTCGTCGGTCCGGGCGCAGTACCTTCACCACGCACCGGCACTCCCGCTCCTGGCTCCAGGCGTCGTAGAGGTCCAGCCAGCCGGTACGGCACAGGTGCGCGAGAACTTCGTAGCGGGGAGCCACCGTCGTGCCGGCCGCCAGTGGTGCCGGCTCGGAGGCTGCCTGGATCCGGCTCATGGCAGCACCTCGGCCATCGGCGCGTCGCCCGTTCCAGGCCACCGGCGTGTGCCGTCGCCCGACCCGTGCGACCCGCATGTGTCGTCGTCGGCCCCGTGCAACCGGTAGAGCCGGGCATAGACCGTGCTGCGGCCGAGCAGTTCCTCATGCGTGCCGTGGTCGATGACGCGGCCGTGTTCGAGAAGCACGATCCGGGTGGCGTCGCGGACGGTGAGGAGGTTGTGGGAGATCAGGATCGTGGTGCGGCCGCGCATCAGCAGACGCAGTGGTTGCAGGATGTGCCGGCCGGACTCCGCGTCGAGGCCGGTGGTCGGCTCGTCGAGGATGAGGAGGGGCGCGTCGCGGATCATGGCGCGGGCGATGGCGAGGCGCTGCCGCTGTCCGCCGGAGAGCAGCCGCCCGCGCTGGCCCACCACCGTGTCGTAGCCCTGCGGAAGCCGGCTGATGAACTCGTGTGCGTCGGCGGCGACGGCCGCCGCGACGATGGCGTCGTCGCTCGCGCCCGGGCGGCCGTAGCCGATGTTGTCGCGGACCGTGCCGTGGAAGACCAGGGTCTCCTGGAGCAGGATCGCGATGGTGTTCCGTACGTCGTCCAGGCGCAGGTCGCGAAGATCATGCCCGTCCAGGCGGATGGTGCCGTGGTCCGGGTCGTAGAAGCGCAGCAGCAGCTTGGCGACGGTCGACTTGCCGGCGCCGCTCGCCCCTACCAGCGCCAGGGTCTCGCCGGGGGCCACACTGAACGAGACACCGGAGAGGGCCGGTGGCGTCGTGCTCCCCGGGTAGCGGAAGGAGACGTCGTCGAAGTCAATCGCGCCGCGGGCCCGGAGGCGCGCCCGGGGCGCCGCCGCCTGGACGACTTGCGGCCGTTGGTCGAGCAGCTCGATGATCCGCTCCGCGGACGCGGACGCCGAGTAGAAGCGGTTGCTGAGGCCGGAGATGCCGCGGATGGGACCGTAGAGCCGGCGCAGCAGGGTCAGGAAGACCATCAGGCCGCCCAGGGTGAGACGGCCCTGTGCCAGCTCCCAGACGCCCAGGCCCATCACCAGCAGCGCGCCGATCAGTTCGATGACGTCGACGACCGTGGCGTATGCGGCACCGATCCGCGCGGACGCCATGGCGGCCCGGAACCTGCCGAGATTCTCCCGCTCGAATCGGTCCTGCTCCCATCGCTGACGGTTGTACGCCTGCACAAGGGCGATATTGCCCAGGGCCTCTTCGGTGATCGCGCTGATCGAGCCGCTGCGGCGCCGCCGCTCCCGCGATACGGCCTTCACCCGCCGCGAAAAGCGCCGGGCGATGTACCAGAACGGCGGAGCGATGACGAGGGCGAGGACCGTCAGGTCCCAGCGGAGAAAGAACAGCACACCGAGGAAAATGCCCAGGCGTATGACCTGTGCGAGGGCGTTCACGATCCCGGAGAGCAGAAACGTCTCCACCGCGTCGACGTCCCCGGTCACGCGGGAGAGCAGATCACCGAGCCGTCGCCGCTCGAAGAAGCCGAGGGACAGCCCTTCGACGTGGCGGAACAGATCCGACCGCAGAGCCAGCAGAAAGCGCTCGCTGACCCAGGTGGAGGTCACGTCGTCGGCGAAGGCGAGAATTCCGGCAAGGAAGGTGAAACCGACATAGGCGAGCGCGATCGGCAGGAACAGGTGCAGATTGCGCGGGATCAGCATGTCGTCGATGACGATTTTGAAGAGCCAGACCTCGGCGGCGTCAACGGCCGGCCCCAGCACGACGAAGGCCAGGATCACCGCCAGCCAGCGCCGACCGCCGCGCGTATAGGGCCAGAAGCGCCGGAAAATCTCGTGCAGTGGCACCGGCGGGGCGGCCTCGACGATTCCGGCCGCGCCATCGGGGTCCTCCGCGACGGACAACAACCGCCGAACGGTCCACCTCAGACGGCTCATTTCGCCTCACCGACCGACCGATCTCCTCACCGACCGACGCGGCCGGGCGGAAGGCCCGGCCGCTGAACAGAAACGGCGAAGATTCAGTACCTCTCTCCATGCTCCCGGCCGTGGCCGTGGCGATCGTCGCGGTCGTGGTCCCGGTCGTGGCGTCGACGACGATCGCGGTCGTGTTCGTCGCTGGTCCTGCGCCGGCCTCGCGTCGTGCTGTCACGACGGTCACGGCCCAGCGCCGGAGCCAGGTTGTCCAAGATTCCCATGCTTGCCCCTTCCTCCTGGATCCCCGATGAGTCCATCCATCAATTGCGTATACGGAAGGAAAGGCGAAAGGGATTGCAGGGAATGCGGGGCGTGCGGGGGCATGCAAGGAATGCAGGGACTGCCCTGATACCGGGGGAGTGGCCGCACGGCCGGATCGCTGGACCGCCGGATGCGTCGGACCGCCGGATCGCCGGTCTCGGTCCCCCTCAGGCCCCGGGCGCGGCCACCAGTTTCCGTACGGTCATCGGTTCCGCGAGGACGAGGTCCAGGACCTGGCGGACGTGGTGGAAGTGGGCGGTGGCGAAGTGGGCGTCAAGGGCCCGTGCATCGGTCCACTCCTCGACGATCACCATGCGGGCCGGTTCGTTGGGGTCCGTATAGGGGTGGTAGGCCAGGCAGCCCGGCTCGTCCAACGACGGTTCGATCATGGCTTCCAGGGCGGTACGGAGCCGGTCCTCGTGTCCGGGGGCGGCCAGGCATTCGGCGACGACGGTCAGTGACATGGCAAGCGTTCCTCCAGTGGTACGCGGTGAGGGTGGGGACCTCAGGGGCGGGCCGGGCCGGTGCCGGCGCCGGAGGCGGTGATGGCGCCGGCCACCTCGTCGAGGTCGGCCGAGGTGAGCCGGATGGCGCCGGCGTTGATCCATCCGTCGACCTGGGCCGGTTGGCGGGCGCCGACGATGGTGCCGGTGAGGCCGGGCCAGGCCAGCGCCCAGGCGATGGCGGTCTCGGCGACGGTGGCGCCGTGACGGGCGGCGATGGGGCGCAGGGCCTCGGCCAGCTGGAGGTTGGCGGCCAGATCGGTGGTGAAGTCGGGGTGAACGGCGCGCCAGTCGTCGGCGGGCAGATTGGCCACGCGCTCGGCGGAGAAGGTGCCGGTGAGCAGGCCGGACTGGAGCGGTGAGTAGACGATGACGCCGGTGTTGTGGGCGTGGGCCCAGGCGATTTCGGGGGCGGCGGAGCGGTTGATGGCGGAGAACGGCGGCTGGATGACGTCCACGTGCGCGATCTCCTCGGCGGCCGCCAACTGCTCGGGAGAGTGGTTGGACAGACCGATCGCGCGGACCTTGCCCTCGGCCTTGAGGTCGGCCATGACCTGCCAGTACACCTCCAGCGAGGTGGCGTCGGGAGAGACGGCGCCGGAGCCGTCGCCGACCCGCTCCTGCGACCCGCCGGTGTCCGGCCAGTGCACCTGGTAGAGGTCGATGTGCTCGACGTTCAGCCGCCGCAACGAGTCCTCGACTTCACGGCGGACACTGGCGGGCTTCATGGTGCGACGGGGCGGTGCCTGGGGGTCGGTGGGGTCCCAGACCATGCCGACCTTGGTGAAGACGTAGGGGCGTTCGGACCGGGGCAGGTCGGCGATGGCCTTGCCGACCAGTGTCTCGGAGTGGCCCAGGCCGTAGACAGCCGCGGTGTCGATCCAGTTGACGCCGGAGGCGAGGGCGTGGCGGATGGCGGCGACGGACTCCTCGTCGTCGGTGGTGCCCCAGCCGAAGCGCCAGCCGGTGCCGGAGACGGCCCAGGAGCCGAAGCCGACGGTGGTGATGTCCATGCCGGTGGTGCCCAACGGGCGCGTGGGAAGGTTGGTCACAACAGGTGCTTCCTGTCCGGGAGTTGGTGTGCGTGTGTGGTTACTGCCGAGGGCGTTGTCGGTGTTCCGGGTCGGCTCCGTCGATGGACACCACATTGGTCGACCGATGGAGGGGAAGGGAGTGGCAGGCGGTGCCTGGGCACGACATGACCAGGCTGAGAGGGCGACACCGAGCACCGACAGGGCCGATACTTCCGGCATGGCATTGGATCGACGTGCAGAACTGGGTGAGTTCCTCCGCTCCCGCCGGGCCCGCCTGCGGCCGGAGGAACTGGGATTGCCGGCATACGGCGGACGCCGCAGGGTTCCGGGGCTGCGGCGGGAGGAACTGGCGCAACTGGCCGGGGTGAGCGTCGATCACTACGTACGCCTGGAGCAGGGCCGCACCCTGCACTTCTCGGAAGCCGTACTGGATGCCGTCGCCCGGGCGCTGCGCCTGGACGCGGTGGAGCGCGCGCACCTCTACCGCCTGGCACGGCCGTGGCCGGAGGCGGGCGGCGCGGACGGCCGGGCCGACCAGGAGCAGCCCCGGGCGCAGCGGGTGCGGCCGGGCCTGCTCCGGCTGCTGGACTCGACGCCCGACGTCCCGGCGTACATCGTCGGCCGGGATACCGACGTGCTGGCCTGGAACCGCCTCGCCGCGGCGCTGATCACCGATTTCGGTGCCCTGCCGCCCCGGCAGCGCAACCTGGCCCGCCTGGTGTTCCTGGACGAGGGCATGCGCAGCCTGTACGCCGACTGGCGCGGCAAGGCATCCGATGTGGCGGCATACCTCCGCCTGGACGCCGGCCGCCACCCGGACGACCCGCGGACTGCCGAGCTGCTGGACGAACTCGCCGCCGCCAGCCCGGAGTTCCGCGAGGCATGGGCCGAACACCAGCTCAAGGACAAGACCCACGGGCGGTATGTCTACCATCACCCCGTCGTGGGAGAACTGGACCTGGGCTTCGAGACGCTGCGACTGCCCGATGACCCGGACCAGGCACTGATCGCCCACACCGTGGACGAGGGGACACCGTCGGAGACGGCCCTGCGACTGCTGTCGAACTGGGCACGCGAAGCACTGCCGGTGGGCTGAGCCGGCCGGGGCGCACAGCCGGTTCGCGGGGCCTGGAGGCCAGGTCAGGCGGTTGGGAACCGCGGTCGCGGCTGACGCAGGCCGCTCACCGGACTCCGGTATGCCTGCCGGCTCGGGAGCAGCTGTCGGCGCCGCGGGCCGCCGCAGGAGGACCATGGCGGCCGGTAGCGCCACGACGAGCAGTCCCGCGCCGACGGCGAAGGCGACCTGGTAGTCGGCGGTGAGGGCTTCCGGACGGGGACTGTCCTGCTGCGCGAGGGATTCGGTCCGGGCGGGGCCAGTGTGGACAGTACCGCGACGCCGAGCGCCGAGCCCAGTTGCTGGGTGGTGTCGAACAGGCCGGAGGCCAGGCCGGCGTCCCGGCTGTCGACGCCGGACATCCCGAGTGCGGTGAGCGCGGGCAGCGCCGGCCCGAAGCCGGCCACGAGCAGTATCACCGGCAGCAGATCGACGGCGTAGGCGGCGTGCACGGGAAGCCGGGTGAGCAGGGCGAGGGCGGTGAGCAGCGGGACGAGGGCGGCACGGACCACGGCGCGCTCACCGTAGCGGGCGATCAGCCGGGCCGACAGGCCGATCGAGACGGCACCGATGGCCAGTGCGGCGGGCACTGCCGGCCCCACCGCCCGCCGGGTACGTCAACGCGGCTAGGGCGAAGGGCCTGACCCATCGGACACACCGGCGTGCGGTATGCAGGTCGCCTTGCTCAGCGCGTCCAGCTATCCATGTCCGGCGCAGTGCCCACCAGGCACTCGACACCGGTCGGGAAGCCTGCCAGGGCGTAGGCAGTCAGACGCAGGTGGCCCTCCAGGCACACCATCTCGCCATGTCTCCCACCGACCAGGATCAACGGTGGGAACCGCTCGCCTGCCGCAAGCGCGCGAGCCGCCGTCACGAACGGCTCGTTGGGTACGTCAAACACCCGTAGACCAGCCCTGATGCGCTCGGCCGCGTCGGCGGGCCGGCGGCTGCCACCCGACAACTCCACCCAGTACGAGTAGTCCAGGTACCGCACCGTCGACACTTCCCTGGCGCTGAGCACCGCCCTGCTCCACACGACGTCGGCAGGGAAACCCTCGAACAGTTCGCGGTTCTCGCCGTACCCGCGCGTTGCGGCGAGGAGATCCCGGCGCGCGGCGTTCGCTTCAGCGTCGCGGAGGTCCGGATGAGTGAGCAGGCGCTGGGACAAGCCACGTGCGGCCAGGCCGGACCGGACAGCCTCGCCGAACCTCTCGCTGGACAACTCGCCCTGCAAGAAGCAGGCGACCATCGGCCGGCTCGTAGGACCCGGCGCCCGCGCCGACGTTGACGACCGTGCGCGCCCCGGTGCGCAGCCCACTGGGCGACCAACTGGCGACGTGAACCGACGCGAAGCGATGTGGCACTGCGGTTAGCGAGATTTGCGCTACGGGAAACGCCCCCTCGCGGGAGGGGGCGTTTTCGCGCTACTTAGCAGCGCGCTTCTTGCGTGCCGGCTTCGCCGCGGGAGCCTCGGACTCGCGGGCAACGCCAACGAAGGACTTGACCGCATCCTGGAGCTTGGCCAGATTCTCGGCGCCAAGATCGGCCTCGTACCACTTGAGATCGAGAACCTGACGAATGCTGATCTCCTTGGTGCCGTCTTCGTTCGTCTCCCCGGTCTCGTACTCCTCGTCGACCATCGCAGGCACAGCGAACTTGACCGTGGTGACGCCGTCCGTGACCGCGGGATCGAGGTCGTCCTGGAGAATCGAGCGCCAGTAAGTGGCCTTCTTGACGATCTGGTTGCCAACCGGAACAGGAGTAATTACCTCCTGAACACCCGGCTCGCCCTTCTGCGATTCGTCAACCTGGATGGTTTCCTTCACGGCCATTATGCCGCCCCTTTCCTGTTTGGTGCGACACAAATTCTAGTAGAAATGAGGGAGTTGAAGCCAATCGGACTTGAGGAGGCGAACTTCTTCGGTTTCCGTGTCTCGGCGTACCTGAGCTGTCGCAGAAGTGCGTGCTGCCGGTCGATGAGAAACGTAAATTCGCACCGAGTGGAAACGGGGGGGGGGGGGAGATGAGCTGTCAGTCGTTCGACGCTACTCCGGCGGTCGGAAGTTGCGGTCCGACGGATCGGCAGTCACGCCGACGGTCCGAAGTTGCGGTCCAAGTCGCGGTCCGACGGTGCAGCGGTCACCAGACGGTTGGTGTCGACGGTCTCGGGCGACAAGTGGACGGTGTCGCCCAATGCCACGCGGCCGGGGCGGACGACCTGGGCGTAGACGCCGGCGCACGGTTCGGGGCGGCGGCCGGGCATGGCGACGATTCGATGGTGTTCGGCGAGGGTGCGCAGGGGGCTGTGCGGTTGCGGACGAGGGCGGGTGCGGTGTGTGGTGACGGCGGTCAGGCGTGCTGTCCGATCAGGTCCAGGTAGATGTCCTCCAACGTCCGGCGGCCGCCCAGTCGTGCCGGAGTGTCGACGGCGACCATCCGGCCCTTCGGGGTCGAAGCCGGTGGTGGGGTCGTCGAGGAAGAGGAGTTGGGGGCGGCCGACGATGCCCAGAGCGATTTCCAGGCGGCGCTCATCGCCGGAGAGCCTGTTCAGTAGCGCTTGGTCAGTCCGCGGACGTGAATCGCGGGACGTGCCTTGCCTCGGGGGTTGTTGCGGGGACGGGGACGGGGACGGGGTTGTGCGGGCGCGGGCATGGGACTGTCCTTCGGAGGTTCTGCGGGACTGGGGAGAGTCGGGCATGCCTGGGCGGGAGTGGCGGGGTGTGTCAGCGGCGATTGCGGTTGGGGCTGCGGCTGTGGCCGCGACTGTGGTCGTGGTTGGAGGGTTTGTGGCGGCGGTTGTGGCTGGGGCTGGGGTTGGGGTCGTCGTTGGTGGGTCGTGGTGTGTTCGGGCCCAGTCGGTGTTCGGGGCGGGCGGCGCCTGGGGCCGGACGGCCGAGTTGGACGAGGAGTGCGCTGGCCGGCAACTCGGTGTGCAGCCCCAGCAGTCGGTCGAGTTCTGCGGGCAGCACATCCGTGTGGAGCCGCGAGGCCAAGCCGTGGGTGGCGGCGGCCAGGCAGGCGCGGTGAGCGGCGGCGCCGACCCGCGTGTATCGGAGCCGGATGGCGTCGGCGCCGTGGGTGCGCAGCCCGTCGGCAAGGTCGGTGGCCCAGATCAACCCCGCGGCGGAGTTGCGGAATCCTTCGCGCACAAAGTCCTGGACGACGCAGTCGGCCAGTGCCGGACCGAGGCTGCCCACGGAGACCGGCAGGAGGCGGTGGCGGCCGGGCAGATAGCGGAACAGGCCCCGGGGCAGTCCGGTCACCTCGTTGACGTAGCAGAACAGGAAGCCGCTGTCCTCCGGGGTGGTGGTGGCAGCCAGCACCGTGGCGAAGTCAGCTCCCTTGATGGGTAGTTGGGCGAAGCCGCCGAGGGCGGACCGTCGGCGGGTCAGACCGCGGGCCAGGTCGAAGGGGTGGGCGCGGGGCAGTTCGACGGTGGTGTGGTCCGGGGCGGGGCCGCGGTGCACGGCGCGGAGCAGTGCGGCCGTCCGAGGTAGCAGCGCGTCCACCGGGCCGGGCGGCGGCTCGGGGGCGCGGAGGGTGGCGGCGGACTTGTCTGGGCACTCCGCGGGCGGTGCGGCGCCCGCGGCGGACGGCGCGGAATGGAACGCAACGACCTCGGTGACCGGTTCGGCGAGCGGGTCCAGCCGCAGCAGACCGGCCGCCACGGCGGGGTCGAACGGTGCGGCGCGCACCGCGCGCAGCCCGGCCGACGGGGCCACGACCTCGCACTGTGCGGTGACGATGCCGGTCTCCAGGCATCCGAAGCGGTAGCCGAACTCGCCGTAGCGCGCGGCGATGGTGCGCAAGGACACCGAGCACACCCAGCCGAATTCGGCTGTCGGCGGAATCCCGAGCGCCGCCCGGTGATCGCCGGACCGCACCGGCAGCAGGCGGTGGTGCAGCGGGTCGTAGCGGTGGCAGCCGTCGGGCAGTACGCAGTGCAGGCCGACGCTGTACAGGCCGCCGACGGATGGCACCGGGCGGCGGAGCACCGGCCCGCCTCCGGGTTCGACGGCCAACTCGTCGAGGTCGCCGACCAGCGGCAGCCGGTCGAGTGCGGTTAACCACTGGGCGCGGGTGAGGCCGTACGCGGCATGCAGCAGCGTTCCGAGACCGGAGCCTGAGGGTGGTGGCCAGGGCAGCGGGATGGCGGCGGGGGCGGGACCCGATTCGGTCTCGGAGTCGGCGTTCGAGGTGCCGTCCGGTAGGTGGACGGGGGTGGGGAAGACGTGCGGCGCCAGGTACTCGGCGGCCGGGTCGGGATGAGGGAGGGAAGCCG
Source organism: Streptomyces sp. S186 (assembly GCF_051603415.1). Classification (NCBI taxonomy): domain Bacteria; kingdom Bacillati; phylum Actinomycetota; class Actinomycetes; order Kitasatosporales; family Streptomycetaceae; genus Streptomyces; species Streptomyces sp. S186. The sequence goes on from NZ_CP193932.1 coordinate 7,812,579, forward strand.
CAACAGCTTCCACCGTCTTGGTCTTCATTGGTGGGGGCCTTCTTTCCTCGGAGCCGGGACCAGCGCCCGGACCGAGGCGGCCGCCAGGGCCAGCAGCGTCCGGTGGCGATCGCCGGAAACGCCAAGTCGGTTGCCCATCAGCGCCGTGTAGTCGTCGAGCAGCCGCAGCAGATGGACCTCCGGGACTGCGGAGGCCGGTGTCCTGGAGGCTCCGACCGCGCCGGTCAGCCTGGCCAGCAGGGGGTGGGTGGCGGTCATCCAGGCGCCCAGCGCCCAGAAGTCCTCCTCGTGCGGCCCCGGTGCGCACGGCCCGCCCTGGTACGGGCCCAGCGTGGCCCCGTCCCAGCCCTTCGGCAGCGTCCATATGCCTCGCAGCAGGGCGACGAAGTCCCGCTGCCCGGCCGCGAACTCCGTGGTCAGCGCCGCCGAACTCAGCACCTCCTCCAAATCGTCGGCGGCGGCCAGGGCCTCGGACCGGGCGCGCAGCTCGGGCGGGCGGCGCAGGTCATGGGTCCGGTTGGCGAGGAGGAAGGAGAGCACCTCGGTGTCACGGTCGGTCTCGTCCAGCCCTTGGAGCAGCATCCGCAGGGCCAGTTCGCTGCTGGTCGCCAGGTGCTCCTCCTGCCATCGAACGACCCGGGGCGTCCCGTCGAGCAGCACCGGCGGACGCTGCCGGTCGGGTGGCGGAGTGAGCCGCTCCTGGCCGTAGGCGGTCAGCCGGCGGTCCAGTTCGTGCCGTACGGCTTCCTGCGCCCCGGGGTCGGCGAGGTGGAACCAGGCGCGCAGCCGGCCACCGGACTTGACCGCCTGGAAGACGAAGCGGTACGTGGCGCCGGCCGCCGTCAGCCGCTCCACGGCGGGGGCCAGTACGTCCTGCACGGTGGCCCCGAGCCCGGGCGCCGCGATCAGGTCGTGCGCCACCCACGATGCTGTCTCCCCCATCACCTGGTACCTCCCGAAATTGGCATGGTTGCCTCTCCTCGTCCTCCTCCGCGGGGGCCGGGCCGCCTGTCCTTCCTGTTGCGGTTGCGGCAGCCGCGGGCCCTGACCTGCCGGCAGCCCACGCGATTTGTTCAGGCATTGCCGAGCACCGTCCGGACGGGGTGGTGATCGATCTCCAGCGTCCCGGTGTCCAGTCGGGCCATGGCGGCCAGCTCGGGCATGGCCACTCCGGTCAGATGGCAGAACGCCCGGAACGCGAGCTGGATCGCGGCCAACTCCGGTACCGGACCGCGGTAGAGCTCATCGGGACAGGGACCGGCGAGCAGCGCCCGACGCTCGGCCTCGGTACGAGTGGCCAGCAGCCGCTGCCACGGCGCGTCCCCGTCACCGTCTCGCTTCCCGTCACCACCCCGCCCCCGGTCACCGCCCGCCGTGCCCCCCGCCGGCATGCGGACCGGCCAGATCCACACCGCGTCCGCCACCGCCAGGCCCTGGACCAGCGGTTTGCCCAGGCGGGTGCAGAAGCGTGCCACGGCCTCGCGGTCGCCGACCCCGGGGTGGTCGGCGAGATGGAGGACGGCGTCGGCCGTGCCCAACAGAGTCTCCCAGTCCGCCGCGTCGGTGCCGTCCGCCGTGACGGGCGCCGGAACGAACGCCAGCTCGGCGGGCACCTCGGGCAGCGTGGTCGCGAACTGATGAACCGTCAACATCGCGTCGGAGTCAGGAAGAACGAGGGTCAGCCGCGTGGTGCCGCAGTCGGTCAGCGCGCCGAGGAAACCGCGGGCCGCATCGGGGCCGCAGACACAGACCAGGCAGGCGGCGCGGAAGTCCTGGAAGCGGCGCTCGGCCGAGTCGGTGAAGCAATCGATGAACTGGACCTGCGCGGCGTACCGTTGGGCCTCCTCGACCTCAAGGCGGACGACCGCGCCGTCGGGCGTCGCCGCGCCGGACACATCGCCGCGCAGCCGTGGGCGCACCGCGCCGGTGGTCGGGACAACCGCATCTCGCAGTGTTTGGCGTTCTGCTTCCATGGTCTCGACTTCCATGGCCTCGACGTCTTTTCAGGAAGGGGGTTCGGGCGTGGGCGGGGGCGACACCCACCGAATTCCGGCCAAAGTCGCCGTAGCCGCGGTAGTCGCCCGATTACCGCCCCTCGGCAGTCGCAACCGTGTAATTGGGGCGAGCGGAGGCCCGCTGAGCGCGTCGCCGCCGAGACCGCGCCGGGAAAGGGCAACGGGCTCGGAAAGCGGCTCGGACAGCGGCCCGGGCGGCAGTCGCCGCAGTAGTCGATGGGATGGCGGACGCGCATCTTCACCCATACAAATCCGGCCGATTTCGCGAGCGGGCGCAGATGCGGTCGATTCTGTCCGGGGGCACTGGGCACGCGCGCCGGCGAAGTAATCTGCCACTGGGTCGCAGGGCTTCCACTTCTCGCGGCAGACGTCAGGGAGGTCGGACACTTCGAAATGCATGGCTGCTCCTCGCTGGCTGCTCCTTGCTTGTCCCGGGCGGGGCCCGGACCGCCCCGTCTGTTCCGGTCCTTACGTTTCGTCGGTCTGTTCGTCAGTCTGTGTGAACGGTCGTTCCGCAGGCATCCGTCACACGACCGGCCCCCGACTGGGCCGCCATCCGCAACATCTGCCCGGAAACCCGTCGTGACCAGCGGCTGAATGCGATCGGCGGATGCAACCGGCCGCTATACACACCCGTCATACGCAGGGGATACTCAAGGAGAAGGGACACCGTCGGATGCTGGTCGGGAGAGAGCCGGAGCGGGACGAGCTGGGCAGGCTCCTCGACGACGCACGTAAGGGGAGCAGCAACACGTTGGTGCTGCGCGGGCCCGCCGGGATCGGCAAGAGCGCGCTCCTGACGGACATGGTGCAGCGGGCCGAACCGGACGTGTGGGTGCTGCGCGCGGTCGGCGTGGAGGGCGAGGTGGAGCTCCCGTTCGCCGCACTGCATCAACTGCTGCGGCCCCTGATGCGGTATGTGGCACGCCTCCCCGAGCCGCAAGCCGCCGCACTGCGCGGGGCGTTCGGGATGGCCACCGCCTTCGCCGACCCGTTCCTGGTGGCACTGGCCGTACTGACCCTGCTCTCCGACGCCTCCGAGGACGTGCCGCTGTTGTTGGTCGTCGACGACGCCCACTGGCTGGACTCCGCGACGGCGGACGCGCTGATGTTCGTGGCCCGGCGGATGGAGCGGGAGAGCGTGGCCCTGGTCTTCGCGGTCCGCGACCACGCACGGCCCTTCCCCGCACCGGGCCTGCGCCATCTGCGAGTTGGGCCGCTGTCGGCATCCGCCGCATCGGACCTGTTGGCCTGCCATCTGCCGCAGTCCACACCGACCGTCCGCGAACGGTTGTTGCGTGAGGCCGGCGGCAACCCCCTGGCCCTGATGGAACTGCCCTCCACGCTGCGCCCCGACCACCTGGACGGCACCGCTCCGCTGCCCGAACACCTGCCGCTCAGCGAACGGTTGCACCAGATCTTCCGGCACCGCGCGCTCCGCCTGCCGGCCGACCACCACCGCGTACTGCTGCTCGCCGCGGCGGAGGGTGAGGGCGACCTGGCCACCGTGCTCGGTGCCGCCGGTGACGCCGAGGCGGCCATGGAGGTCCTGTCCGCGGCCTCGTCCCAGGGACTGCTCCACCTGGACCAGCAGCACGTCCGCTTCCGGCACCCCCTGGTCCGCTCCGCGCTCTACCAGGGCGCGCCCCTCAACGACCGGCGCGCCGCCCACCTGGCCCTGGCCGAGGCCGTCGGGCGCCAGAACGACCGGTATGTCTGGCATGCGGCGGCGGCCGCGGTCGGCACCGACGACACCGTGGCCGAACTGCTGGCCGCGCTCGCCGAACGCAGCCGCCGCACCGGCGGCGTGACCACCGCCGCCCAGGCACTGTGCCGCGCCGCCGCGCTGGCCTCGGACTCCCGCCGACGGGCCCGGTGGCTGGTGGATGCGGCCGAATGCGCATGGACGGCGGCCAAGACCTCCCACGCCGAAGCCCTCCTGGACCGCGCCGAGTCGCTGACCGACGACCCGGCGCTGCGGGCACGCGCCGCCCGGGTGCGCGGCGCCATCACCCACGCCAGCAGCGACCCGGCCCTGGCCTGCCGGATGCTGGTGGACGGCGCCCGCCTGGTGGGGGAGACGGACGCGGAACTGGCAGGCGAACTGCTGGTGATGGCCGCCCGCTCGGCCTGGGTGGCCGGCGCCCCCGCACATCTGACGGAGATCGCCGACCTTCTCGCCCGCCTGCCCTCCCGAGCGGCCGCCCAGGGCGACACCGCCACCACCACCGGCACCGCGGTCGACCCCGCCCCCACCAGCGACGACCGGGCTGCCGCCATCACCGACCAGTTCTCCCGCCACTTCCACTACCTGGGCAGCCTCGCCCCCGGCACCCACCCAACAGTCCGCCCAACAGCCCCTCCGCGCCCCCCGAAAGTCCCAGTCGCCCGCATGGCCTGGCTGTCCCCCACACATCCCCGCCCCTGGATCTGGCCGCCGGTGTTCCTGCCCTATCTGACCGGGACGACCGAGGAGATGCTGCACGCCCACCAGCGCGCCGTCGACGAGTTGCGCAAGGTCGGTGCAGTGGGGGCGCTCCCGATGTCCCTCGCCCCGCTGGTGGCGCTGCAACTCATCACCGGCCAGTGGCCCGCGGCGATCTCCCACGCCATCGAGGCCCTCGCCCTCGCCGACGACACCGGTCAGCTCGGCGCCGCCAGTCACCTGCGGGCCATGCTTGCCTGGGCCGCCGCCGCCCAGGGTGAGGGGGAGCGCTGCCGGTCCCTGGCCGAGGAGTCCCTGGCGCTGTCGGTACCGCGCCGCATCACCTCCGCCATCGGCCTGGCCCAGTGGGCCCTGGGGCTGCACGCCCTCGCCGAAGGCCACCCGGACCGCGCCGCCCGGCTACTGGGCGAGGTCACCTCCGCCGGCGGACCCGCCGAGCACTTCATGGTCGGCTGGCTCGTACTCCCGGACCTCGTCGAAGCGTTGGTACGCGCCGGTGAACAGACAACGGCCCAGGCAGCTCTGCAACGCTTCGAGCAACAGGCCAATCCCGCCCACCTCCCGCACCTGCGCCCCATGTGGCTCAGGTGCCGCGCCCTTCTCGCGCCCAGCCAGGAAGCCGACGACCTGTACACCCAGGCCCTGGACGCCACTCACCCCTCGGCCTTCGACACCGGCCGCACGCACCTCCTCTACGGCGAGTGGCTGCGCCGCAACCGCCGTATCAAGCAGGCTCGGGAACACCTCCACCAGGCCGAGACCTATCTCCGCACGCTCGGCGCCCGCCCCTGGACCGACCTGGCCCGCCACGAACTGCGCGCCGCCGGCGACCGCGCCGCCGACCAACCGGACCCCGCAGCCGCCGCGGAAACCGCCCGCCTCACCTCACGGGAACTCCAGATAGCCGGCCTGGCCGCCCAGGGCATGAGCAACCGCGACATCGCCGCCCGCCTCTTCCTCAGCCCCCGCACCGTCGGCTACCACCTCTACAAACTCTTCCCCAAGCTCGGCATCTCCTCCCGCACCCAGCTCTACGGCAAGAACTTGGGCTGACGCCCGCTGCCGGGGCCGGCGCCCTCCGTAACGTAAGCCGGCGCGCGTGGCCGCCGGGTCAGCAGGGTGCGTCGCGCTTGAGCTTGTTCCAGACGGTTTGGAGGGCGGTGATGTCCTCGTCGTCGAGGAGATCGTCGAAGACCTCCGCCAGCGCGGCGCGGCGGGTGGCGTTGGCTTCGGCGAAGGCGGTGCGGCCGGCCGGCGTGAGGGTGATCTGCACGGAGCGGGCGTCGTGGGGGGAGGGGGTGCGCTCGACCAGCCCACGGGCCTGGAGCGAGTCGATGACACGGGAGACCTGGCTGCGGCTGAGAAGTGCCTTGGCCCCGAGATCGGAGGCGGCCATCGGTTCGTTCTGGGTGTGGAGCCAGAGCATGACCTCGAACCACGTCAGCGGCAGGTCGTGCGTGCGGGTCAGGGCGGCGTCGGCCTGGGCGGTGAGGGTGGTGCAGGCCCAGATCAGTCCGTAGAAGGCGCGGTCTCGGGGGGTGGATTCCTGCGGGTTGGTGTCGGTGTCCGGCATGGGGGCCATCCTAGCCGGGTTGCGTGTACGCACACGCATATGCAAGATGTGTGTGCACACACGCAATCGCGTCGGAGCTCAGAACTCAGCATCGACATCGGCATCGGCATCAGAAGCGGAGCACACCCATGACCACCGCCCCGAAGACCGTCCTGATCACCGGCACCTCCTCCGGCATCGGCCTGGCCACCGCCCTCGGCACCGCTCGGGCCGGCTGGACGACCATCGCCACCATGCGCGACACCGCCAAGGCCGAGGCCCTGCTCAAGGCCGCCGCCGACCACGGGGTCGCCGACCGCATCCAGGTCAAGCGCCTGGACGTGGTCGACTCCGAGACCATCGCCACCTGCCTGGACGAGGTGATCGCCGAACACGGCCGCCTGGACGCACTGGTGAACAACGCCGGCGCCGGCCAGGTCGGCACCGCGGAACTCATCGAGCTCGACGACTTCCGCACCGCCATGGAGGTCAACTTCTTCGGCGTGGTGGCCCTCACCCGCGCCGCCCTGCCGCACCTGCGCGCCTCCCAGGGCCGGGTGATCACCGTCACCAGCGTCGGCGGCATTGTCGGCCAGCCCTTCAACGAGCCCTACTGCGCGGCCAAGTTCGCCGTCGAGGGCTTCATGGAGTCGCTCGCGCCCGTCGCCGCCGCCGTCGGCGTCGAGGTCGCCGTGGTCGAACCCGCCGCCGTGGCCAGCGAGTTCGTCGCCAGTATGAGTCTGGGCCGGCCCGCGATGGTCGCCGAGGCCGGGCCCTACGCGCCGGCCCTCGAGGCGTACTTCGACCGCATCCAGAACGTCTTTGTCACGGCCCAGTCCCAGGCAGATGCCGCCGCCCCGATCGTCGAGGCCCTGACCGGCGACCGCCCGGCCTTCCGCATCCAGACCTCCGAACGTGCCCGCGAGGTGGTCAGTACCAAGCTCGCCGACCTCGACGGCTCGGCCGTCCAGAACCTCACCCGCCCCTGGCTCACCAGCTGATCGGCGACTGCCGCCATACGCATGCAGGGAGGGGAGGGAACGTATCGAGCTCCTCTTCCGCACGCAGGCCGATGCCCTCAGGCAAGCCGCCCCCCAGGCAAGCCCACATCCCGGAGCAGCCCCACCTCAACCCCTCTAGTATCAGCGCCTGACACCGGAGAAACGGGGGCAAGCATGCGCGAGGAGTTGGCGGGGCGGCTACGGCAGCTGCGAGACCTGACCGGACGGAGCCTGCGCGAGCTCGCCCGTGACATCCACATCAGCAGCTCCTCGCTGTCGCGCTACTTCTCCGGCCAGGCCGTACCTCCCTGGCCGGCGGTGGTGGCGCTCTGCAAGGCAGCCGGTCATGACCCCAGGCCACTGCGCGAGGTGTGGGAGCGGGCCAAGGACGGACCCCAGACGAGCAGCAGCACGGCTGCCGCGCCGACCGTCCGCAATGACCTGCCCCACGACATCACCGCCTTCACCGGCCGCCGGGCGGAGCTGGACGCTCTCCTCGGCGCCGCGCGGAACACGTCGGTGGTGGCGATCGACGGCATGGGCGGAGTGGGCAAGTCCGCGTTGGCCGTACACGCCGCGCATCTGCTGACCGCCGACTTCCCCGGTGGCCGGCTCTACTTGGACCTGCACGGCTTCACTCCGGGCCGGGCACCGGTCGAGCCCGCGGAGGCGCTGCGGGTGCTGCTGACCGCGCTCGGGTTGCCGCCCGGCAGGATTCCCGACGGGGTCGCCGAACGGGCCGCGCTGTGGCGGTCGGAGCTGGCGACGCGGCGCGCGATCGTGCTGCTGGACAACGCCGCCGACGCCGATCATGTGCGCGAGCTGCTGCCTGGCGCAGGCCGGAGCTTCGTCGTGATCACCAGCCGCCGGCGGATGGTGGAGCTGGACGGCGCCTGGCCGATCTCGCTGGACGTCCTGCCGTCCGAAGAGGCGGCGGCGCTGTTCGTCGCGTCCGCGGGCGGGACCCGGCCCGGTGACGTCGGCGAGGTGCTGCGCCGCTGCGGGAACCTGCCACTGGCCATCCGGGTGGCCGCCGCGCGGCTGCGGCACCGGCCCGCGTGGACTCTCGACACCCTGGTGGAACGGCTGCGCGAGGGCGAGTTGGCGGTGTCGGACGTGTTCGAGATGTCGCTGCGGCAGCTCGACCCCGCCCAACGGCGGATGTTCGGGCTGCTGGGGCTGGTGCCGGGCGAGGACATCGACGCGTACGGTGCGGCCGCCCTGGCCGGGATTCCGCTGCCCAACGCCCGTTCCCTGCTGGAGGATCTGGTCGACGTGCATCTCGTCCAGGAGCCGGCGGCGGGCCGCTACCGGATGCACGACCTGCTGCGCCAGGCCGCCCGCGCCGACGCCGCCGCAGCCGACCCCGTACCGGCGATCGCCCGGCTGGCCGACTACTACCTGAGCGGCATGCTGGCCGTGAAAGAGCTGGTCGAGATCGTCATCCCGCTGCCGGTCACCGTGGCGCAGCCACCTCCCGCCCTGCCCGGCCTCGCCGGCTACGACACCGCCGTCGACTGGCTGGACACCGAGTGGGCCAACCTCGTCGCGACGTTCTCGCTCGCCGTGGAACTGCGCATCGACGCACCGGCGGTCGGGCTCGGACAGCTCGCCTTGATCGCCCACGCGCGGCGCGGTGGCATGGCGCAGCTGCTTCGCGGGCTCGAACTCAGCATGCCCGCCGCCGAACGGCTCGGCGAGCGCAGGGTGTTGGCCTCGCACCGGTACCTGCTGGGTGCCGCGCTGATGCGCGTCGGCCGGCTGGCGGAGGCGGCGCCGGAGCTTGCGGCGGCCCGCGTGCTGATGGCCGCGGAGGGCGACATCCTCGGCGAGGCCATGGCCCTCCTTCAGCTGGCGGAGAGCCGGATGTACTGCGCCGAAGCCGAAGCCGACACCGAAGTCGACACCGACGCCGAAGCCGCCGTCGATTTCCTGCGCCAGGCAGCCGCGCTGCTGCCACCGCGCGAAGCCGCCGCCCGCGTGCGGGTGGTCACCGGTCTCGGCCAGGCTCTGGTGCAGCTGGGGAAGTACGGCGAGGCCCGAGAGACGGTCTCGGAGGTGACCGAGACCGCGCGCGGACTGGACCGACAGGCGGAGCGCATGTGCCTGGACGTACTCGGTCGGGCGGCACTCGGCCTGGGCGACGTCCGCACTGCCCTCGATTTCGCCGAGCAGGCTGTCGCGCTCAATCGGGCGACCCGCCATCCGGTATTCGAGGCGGCCAGCCTCACGGACGCCGCCGTCGCCCTGCGCCACCTCGGACGCACCGAGGAGGCAACGGCCAGGCACACCGAGGCCCTGCGGATCCTCGAACGGGCCGGCGAGCCGCATCGGATGGTGCGCAGTCTCCTCCCGTACGCGGAGGCATGCCTGGCCACGGGCGACCGGGACGCCGCGGCGCGGCACTTCCAAGCGGCGCTGGAGAGCGCCACCGCACACGGCCTCAACTACCTGGTGCCGGCGGCGCGTGCGGGTCTGGCCCGGGTGTCCTGAGCCTGTCCCAGGCGTGGCGCGAGTGTCCCGTCCCGTCCCGGGACACCCGCGCAGCAGCCGTCCGCCGGAGTGACAGCGCAGGTCAGCCGGGCAGCGGCGGGCCTTCCCGCGTCCCGGACCGTGCCGCATGGGTGGCCCCGGACGGGCCCCATGCCCAAACTCTCCACCATGAACACGACGCCATCCCTCCTCACCGAACTGGATGCGCTGCCCGCCCGGTGGGAAGTGCAAGGGACGCTCGCCGCACCCGTCGCAGCGGTCGCCGCGCTGCTGCTCGCCGTCGCCGAGGGGCGGGTCGGCGATGACAACCTGCTGGTGCTGGGCAGGGCTTCGGCGGCCCGGCAGGGGGCGATGACTGTCGTAGCCGGGACCGGGACCGGAATTGGGATAGCCGGGACCGGGACCGGGACTGGGGCCGATGCCGGCACCTATCGCGCCGAACTCGCCGGGCTGGTGGAGCCGGTGGAGATCCAGGTGGACCGGGCCCGGTCCAGGCTGGCGGTGCAGAGCTGGTACGCCGGGGTGCACACCGCCACCGCCTGCCCCGCAGGCACCCTGGTGACCCATCGCGTCCACCGCGTCCTCCCCGACCATCCGGGATTCGCGGCCGGAATCGCCGAGATCGGCCTGCGGTCGCGCATGTTACGCGACCTGGGGCAAGTGCTGGACGTGATCGCCGACCGGCTCGGCTGCTGACAACCCGGCCTCCTCCCCAGTGGGTTCCCCTGCCCAATCCGTCTCCACCCCCACCCACCCATATCCACCCCTACAGATCCATATCCATCCCATCCATCCCATCCATCCGTTCAACCGAAGGAACACACCACCATGTCCCTCACCCGCACCGACCGACACAGCGGCTTCTCCGACGCGGGACTGTCCCGCCTGCACGAGGTCCTGGCCCGGCATGTCGACTCCGGGAAGATTCCCGGGCTCGTCGCCCTGGTCAGCCGGGGCGATCGGACACATGTCGAAGCGATCGGGACGATGCTCCACGACGGTGGCGCGCCGATGCGCCGGGACACGATCTTCCGGATGGCCTCGACGTCCAAGCCGGTCACGATGGCGGCGGCGATGGTCCTGCTCGACGAGTGTCGGCTGCGCCTGGACGACCTGGTGGAGCCGTGGTTGCCGGAACTCGCCGACCGGCAGGTGCTCAAGCGGATCGACGGCCCGCTGGACGACACCGTGCCGGCGCGCCGGCCGATCACCGTACGGGACGTGCTGACCTCCACGTTCGGGCTCGGCATGGATTTGACGGTGCTGGGCACTCCGATCATGAACGCGATATTCGAGCAGGGGCTCACGCCCAACCTGCCGGAGCCGATGCCCGAGCCGGACGAGTGGATGCGCCGCCTCGGCACGCTTCCGCTGATGAACCAGCCCGGAGAGCGCTGGCAGTACCACATCAGCAACGATCTGCTCGGCGTGCTCGTCGCCAGGGTCACGGGCCAGTCATTCGAGACGTTCCTGCGTGAGCGGATCTTCGACCCGCTGGGGATGAACGACACCGGGTTCTACGTCCCCGCCGACAAGATGGACCGGCTGCCGCCCCTCTACACTCCTGACCCGCAGACCGGCGAGTTCATGGTGTGGGACGAGGCCGAGGGGGGACGCCACAGCCAGCCTCCGGCGTTCCAGGACGGCGGCGGTGGCCTGGTCTCCACCGTCGACGACTACCATGCCTACTTCCGGATGCTGCTGAACAACGGGATGCACGGGACCGAACGGATCCTGTCCCGGGCCGCCGTCGAGCTGATGACCACCAACCGCCTCACGCCCGAGCAGAACGCCGCCCGCAACGCCATGGCTCGCGACAACGTCCACCTCTCCTTCGGCCAAGGACAGCACGGCGGTTGGGGCTTCGGCATGGCGGTGCGCACCTGCCGCGGCGACTACGCTCCCATCGGCCAGTTCGGCTGGGACGGCGGAAGCGGCACCTCGACCTACGCCGACCCGGACAACCAGCTCACCGGAATCCTGCTCACCCAGGTCGGGATGTCCACCCCTGATTCGGCCCGGGTCATCCACGACTTCTGGACCACGCTCTACCAGGCGATCGACGACTGACACGACGATCGACACGACGACCGATGACTGACACGCCGACCGACGACTGACGCGACGACTGATACGACGACCGACACGATGGCTGAAACCGAGCCCACCGAGGGCGAGATCCCCTCGGTGGGCTCCCCTGAGTTCAGGCGCTGAGGTCCAGCGCGGAAAGGCGGTCGGGATCGGTGAGGATGTCGAGTCCGGTGATGCGACCGTCCCGGATGGTGAACGACATGATCGACATCGGCCGTCCCCCGGCGAACGCGACCACGCCGGGAGTCCCGTTGACCAGCACCGGACGCGCGTCCGCCGCGAAGCGGGCGAAGGTGATCGCCTGCGACGCCACATCGGCCGCACCACGCCGCAGAACGCTCGGCACGCGCGTACCGCCGTCGGAGCGCGCGACCACCTCCGGGTCGAGAACGGCCAGGAGCGCCTCGAAGTCACCGCCACGGGAGGCGGTCAGAAAGGCGTTCACGACATCGCGTTTGCGGGCGTTGTCGGTGTCGGCCGCCGGGGCGGCGCCCTGGACCCGTCGGCGAGCGCGACTGGCGAGCTGCCGGGTGGAGACCGTGGTACGGCCGAGGACGGGGGCGATGTCGTCGAAGGGCACGTCGAACATGTCGTGCAGCACAAAGGCCAGCCGTTCGGCGGGGGAGAGGGTCTCCAACACGACCATCAGCGCGATGCCCACCGCATCCGCGACCAGGACCTCCTGCTCGGGATCGACGCGCCCGAGCTGGGTGACCACCGGGTCAGGCAGCCGGACCGACTCCTCCTGCTCGGGCAGCGGATCCTCCCGCCGGGAGGTGCGCGAACGCAACATGTCCAGGCACACCCGTCCGGCGACCGTGGTGAGCCAGGCACCCAGGTTCTTGACCTGGCTCACGTCGGTACGGCCGAGCTTGAGCCAGGTCTCCTGGACGGCGTCCTCCGCCTCGGCCAGCGACCCCAGCATCCGGTACGCCACCGCCCGCAGTCCCGGCCGCTCCGCCTCGAAGCGTTCGGCCAGAGAAATGTCGTCGCTCACCTGTCACACCCCCGTGTCGGGCATCCGTCGGTCCAGTGACAGACGCTAACCGGTCACCAGGGGAGCATCACATGAAGGCCACAACGTTCGGGTTCACCGGCTGCGAGGACGGGGCACCAGGCATCATCCTCAGCCATGCGTGCCTACCGCGCAGTCGTGCCGTTGGAGTACTCCTTGATGAGCTCGTAGGAACGCAGGCGGTCGTGGAGGTCGTAGACGGGAGTGGTGAGCATCAGTTCGTCTGCTCCGGTCTCGTCGGCCAGCTGTGCCAGTCGGTCCATGACGGTCTTGGGCGTCCCGTGGGCCTGCTGTGCACGGAAGCCGGCCAGTGCCTCTCGCTCCTGCGCCGTGAAGGGGTGGTTGGCTGCTTCCTCAGGCGTGGGGAACGGGATATCGCTGATGCCCTTCAACAGCCCGGCCTTGACGACGTTCATCGGCCCGGCGCGCCAGGCGGCTTCCTCTTCGGTCTCGGCGCACACCGTCTCCACGCACACCAGCGCGCGGGGCTGCTCGCACCACCGGGACGGGGTGAAGTCGGCCCGGTAGCGTTCCAGCGCTGCCTGGGTGTTCTCCGGACGGATGTGGTGGGCGAGGGCGATCGGGAGGCCGAGTTCCGCGGCGAGGGCGGCACCCGCGGTGCTGGAGGCCAGCAGCCAGGGCTCCGGAAGCGGGCCGAGTGCGACCTCGTCCACCAGGAAGGAGAGGATCGCGGCCACATCGGCGTGGTACTCCGCATCGGTCGTCGGTCCGGCTCCTCGGCGCAGCGCCCGCGCGATGGCCTCGTCGAACGTGCCTGGGCCGCGGCCGACACCTATGTCGATGCGGTCCGGGTGCAAGGCGGCCAGCGTTCCGAACTGTTCCGCGAGCATGATGGGTGCGTGGTTGGGCGCCAGTACTCCGCCCGAACCGAGACGGATCGCCGAGGTGGACGCGGCAGCGTGCGCGATCAACACCACGGGCGGGAACGCGCCGATGGCGGGGGAGTGGTGATGTTCGGCGTACCAGATCCGGTGGTAGCCAAGCCGTTCCACCCCTTGTGCGAAAGCGGCGGTGTCGCGCAGGGTCTCCAAGGCTGCGGCACCGGACTGCACCATGGCGACTTCGAGTGCGGAAAGAGGTACATCGATCATGTGGCAAGCCTAGGAGGTCATTTCGTGTGGTCCAGCAAGTTGTGCGTCATGGCCGGAGTTCGTGGGACGGCGGCAGCACGGTGGCCGCAAAGTGCTGTCTGCGATCCTCTCCGCGGCCGCTGGCATCACCTACGCGTGCGGAGGCATCGGCGCAGTGATCGGCGGCGCGCCGATCAGTGGGGCGCTCGCCGACGCTGACACGACGGTCCTGCGGGCCATTTCGGTCAGAACCGCCGGCCGCAGCGCGTTCGCGGATCACCACGGATCGCGTCCGCGTGTTTCGTCCGCTGCTGTACTTGAGGTGTGGGGGACGGGGTCGGGCTGGCGCGGGGGCAACGGAAGCAGCAACCCCTCAGCATGACGCCGCCGGCCGTAGTCGACGCGATGACCGCGGGCGTGCGCTGTGAGAAAAGGTCGGAGAATCACCTGCCCACGTACCGGAGCGCTCTGTGCACTCCTCTGGCTCTTGTGCGGCGCAGCGGGTGAGGGGCCTCAGTCAGAACTGCCGATACATGACATGCAGGCCAACGGCTCCGAGTTCTGGGTGCATAAAGGCACCGGGAACGGTTCCGAGCACCTCGAAACCAAGGCGCTGGTAGAGCTCGACGGCGATGTGATTCGACTCGACCACAGCGTTGAACTGCATCCCTGCGTAGCTGCGTTCTCTTGCCCAGTCCACTGCGAATCGGCACAGGGCCGTACCCACACCCTTGCCCCGGGCATCAGCGGCCACCATGAAGCTCGCGGTGGAAACGTGCGAACCAGGGCCGGGCCGGTTCGTCCCCATCTTGGCGGTGCCCAGAACGCGTTCGCCCTCAGTTGCGACAACGGTCAGGCCGGGCGGTTCCTCGATCCACATCCGGCCTTTTTCCTCGCTCATCTCCGGGTCATAGGGGAACGTCTCCTGTGCCCGCACGATATCCCGGATGATTTCCCATACTTGGGACCAGTCGGCATCTTGGAATTCACGGATCTGCATGGCTACACGCTAGCGGCCCCAGGTTCCGCCACCCCACCGGTTAATCGGTTTCTGGCATGCTCTCAAAGGTGTTTCCTCGGTTGGTGAGCAGGGTGGTCAAGCAGTGATCCGCAGTACGCGAGGGGAACGGAGTGCCGGTTCGGGTAGTTGAAGAGGGGTGCGACCCGGAGTGATGCTCCCCAGGAGAGTCGTATGGCGGGCGCCCGTGGTTGAGGGGATCGTGCCGGGCAGTCCGTGGAAGGTGAGAAAGCCCAGGATGGCGAAGGCAAGCGCTTCCTTCGCGTCGGAGGGCAGTCCGAAGTCGTCGCTTGGACGCGTCCGCACGTTGGGAAGTTCCTCAGCGATCATCCGCATGAGCGTCGGATTGCGGGCTCCCCCGCCGGAGACGACGAGGTCGGTGACGCGGTGATTCCGACAGGCGTCGGCAACGGTGATCGCGGTCAGGCGCGTCAGGGTGGCCAGCACATCGACGGCGGCGAGCCCTGGCGTCGTTTGCAGCGCCTGCTGCAGGTAGGGCAGATGGAAGTGTTCCTTGCCGGCGCTTTTGGGCGCGGGCCTGCGGTAGTAAGGGTCGGCCAGGAGGCGGCGGAGCAGGTCGGGATGGGTTCGGCCGGCGGCGGCTCTGCGTCCGTCCTGGTCGTAGTGCGCTGCCCCGTTGGTGAAGTGGCGGACGGCGGCGTCCAGGAGGGCATTGGCGGGGCCGGTGTCGAACGCCAGCGGCTCGTCCCCGCGGGCGACGACGGTGATGTTGGCGATGCCTCCGAGATTGAGAGCCGCCGGTGTGCCTGGCAGCGCACCCAGCAGCAGGGTGTCGACCATGCTGACCAGCGGGGCGCCCTGTCCACCCGCGGCGACGTCCTTGCTGCGCAGGTCGGAGACGACGGGGAGCCCGGTTCGCTCGGCGATCCAGGCAGGCTGGCCGAATTGAAGCGTGCCGCGGGCGCTGCCGTTGTCGACCCAGTGGTAGAGGGTCTGGCCGTGCGAGACGACGAGGTCGGCGGCGTCGGCGCACAACTCGTGCAGGGCTCGTTCGGCAGCGGTGGCGAAGGCCCGTCCGATGCCGGTATCCAGAGCGCAGATGGTCTGCACGGTCGTGGCGGCCGGGGGCAGGGCGCCGGCGATGAGGTTCCGCAGATCGTCGGGATAGTTCACAGACACATGTCCCAGCGGGCGCAGGTGCAGGGCATCGCCGTCGAGGACGAGGTCCGCCGCGGCAGCCTCGATGGCGTCGTAGGAGGTCCCTGACATCAGTCCGATCACGCGCATGGCGTCGTTGGGTAGGTTGGTTGCGCGGTCGGGGTGGGGTGGGGGCACCGGTTCCTTCCTGGGGACGAGGGTAGGGGAGGAGGCGAAGCAAACTCTATGACCGTTCCCGGAGTTGGGTCCCGAGACGACACCTTCGCCTGGCAGTCGTTCGCCCATGAGGCAGTAGTCGTTCGCACAGTAGTACCGCGCAGGCTACGACGGTCAGCAGGCTGCCGGCGAGGAAGGTGATCCGCACGCCGGCCAGCGTGAGGACCAGTGCCCCGAGCGCGGCGCCCGCTGCGATGCCGGCGTTGTAGGCACCGGAGTTGGCCGCCAGGGCCAGGTCCGTGCGGCCCGGTGCGCACTCCAGCATGGCGTTCTGGGTGGTCATGAACACCGGCCCGAGTGCGCCGCCCATCAGGGCCAGGAACGCCACCGCTGCCGCCGGTTCGCTGCCTGCCGCGTACAGGCCGAACATGCCCACCGCCTGCGTGGCCACGGCCGCGACCAGTGCGGAGCGCGGGAAGCGGTCCAGCAGCGCGCCGGTGATGCTCACCCCGGCCAGGCAGGCAACACCGAACGCCACGAACAAGGCGCTGACGATGCTTGGGGAGAACCCGCTCACGTCGCTCAGGAAGGTCGAGAGGTAGGTGTATCCCGCGAACGCCCCGGTGGCCGAAAGGGCCCCACTCGTCAGCACTGTTGCGAACCGGCGAGTGTGGGGACGGGTTCCGTAGGCGGCGGGTTCTTCTTCCGGGCGCGAGGTGGGGAACAGTGCGGCAATCGTCACCCAGGAGACGCACCCCGCGGCCGCGAGCATGGCGATGGGCACCCGCCAGACGTTCTGCTGGCCGAGCCATGTCCCGGCAGGAACACCCAGCACGAGGGCGAGCGAACCGGCCACGGACAGGGCCCCGACCACACGCCCGCGGACCCGTGGTGTGAACAGGCCCACCGCGACCGGCCCCAGCACGGCCCAGAAGAGTGCCTGGGCGAGCGCGGTCAGCAGCCGCGCGGCAAGGAACAACCAGTAGGAGTTCGCCAACGCCGCCACCAGACTGGACACGACGAGCGCGCCGAGGAGTCCGGTGAGCACGTGACGTCGGGGCACGGCCCGCACGACGTGGGCGAGCGGCACAGAGGCGAGGGCCACAGTCAGGCCGTAACCGGTGACCAGGAGACCGACCGCTGACTGGGACACCCGCAGGCTTCGGGAGATGAGCTGAAGGAGGCCGACCGGCAGGTTCTCCGCCGTGTTGAACGTGAAGGCGGCCAGCATCAGGGCGACGAGTACTGCCGGCCCATGCCAGGCAGCCGGTGGCCGCGTGCGCACGCGGACTCTTCCTGCCCTCGCCCGTTGTGCCTGTTCCGCGACCCCGTCCATGGACGTACCTCATCGGGCCCACCGACCCTCCCGCAACCCAATTCGTCTGCCGTGTGGGGATCATGGGGCAGGAATTTGTGTGCGGATCGCGGATCGCGGATCGCGGATCGTGGATCACGCCGCCTGGGAACGCGGTTTGCCGGTCAAGTACCTGCTGGTCCGTGAGGACGACGACGGCGAGGAGCAGTACTGGGGGCGGTGCGCGGGCGCCGAGGAGGCGAGCCGGGACCGACCGCCGCCCGGGACCGGCTGCGGTCCCGGGCGGACGAGTCGCACACCAGGCCGTTACGGCACCATCAGGCCGTTACGGCGCCATCTCGTAGGCCCCGGCCAGCGCCTCGACGCGCTGCCAGACACGGGCGGAGCGGGCCTCGTCGGTGACCGGGCGGCGGACCGCGCCCAGTGCCCAGCGCTGCTGGCCCTCGGTGGCGGAGTCCTTGCCGTGCAGTTCGACGGCGTGCGCGGAGAAGTCGCGGACGAGCACGGCGAACAGCTCGTCCAGGACGTCGGTTTCCAGTCCGGTCAGCTGCGCCTGCTCCAGGATCAGCTGGCCGTGCACGACCAGCGCGAAGAGCTGGCCGACGGCGAGCAGGAGGTCGAGGTCGCGGCTCTGCTCCTCGTCGGGGGCGGCAGTGGTGACGAACTCGCAGAGCGCGTCGGCCTGTTCGCGGAAGCGGGCGACGTTGGGCACCTCGGCGTAGCGGTCGTAGGCGGTGCGCCAGTCATGGAAGCGGATGGCGCCCAGTCCGCGCGCGGGCCCCTGCTGGAAGAGGAAGGCGTCGTCGGTCGCGTCGAGACGGGTGGGCACAGGCGCGTACTCGGCCGGGTTCAGCAGGTGGTTGCCCATGAACTTCAGGATCAGGGCGAGGTTGACGTGGACCGTGCCTTCCAGCTTCGGCAGACCCCGGATCTCGGTGGCCGCCTGCGCGAAGTAGGTGTCCTTCTCGAAGCCCTTGGCGGCGATCACGTCCCACATCAGGTCGATGACCTTCTCGCCCTCGGTGGTCACCTTCATCTTCGTCATCGGGTTGAAGAGGAGGTAGCGGCGGTCGTCGGGGCCGGCGGAGCGGAAGTAGTCGACGGCGCGGTCGCTGAAGAGCTTCATCCCGACGAGACGGACGTAGGCGTCGGTCAGCTCGCGGCGCACGTGCGGGAAGGCGGTGACCGGACGACCGTAGAGGATGCGGTTCTGCGCATGGGTGACGGCCTCGTACATCGCGTGCTCACAGATGCCGATGGCGCCGGTGCAGAGGTTGAACTTGCCGACGTTGACGGTGTTGAGGGCGGCGTCGAAGGCGGCGCGGCCGGTGTGCAGGACGTCGTCGGGGCCGACCGGGTAGTCCTCCAGACGGAACTCGCTGACGTACTTGGAAGAGTCGACGACGTTCTTCACCAGGTGGTATGCCGGGTGGCGGCTGTCCGCGGCGAAGAAGACATAGCCGTCCGGGCCCTCGATGTCGGTGCGCCGGCCGAAGACGGAGACGAGCCCGGCGGCGTTGCCGTTGCCGATGTAGTACTTGGAGCCGCTGGCGCGGAAACCGCCTTCGCCGTCGGGCTCCAGCAGCATGTCGGTGGAGTAGATGTCGGCACCGTGCGCCTTCTCCGACAGGCCGAAGGCGAACACCTCGCCCTGGTCGAGGAGTTCGGCCGCGCGGGCCCGGGCGGTGGCGTTGTCGCTCTGCCAGACCGGGCCGAGCCCGAGGATGGTCACCTGCCAGGCATACCAGTAGTCGAGCCCGTAGAAGCCGAAGATCTCGTTCAGCGCGGCGATCCGGGCGGTGTCCCACCGCTTGTCCGGCTGCCCGTCGGCGGCCGAGGCCGGGGTCAGGAAGGTCGCGAACAACTTCTCCTTCGCGGCGAACGCGAGAAACTCCGCCAGCCAGGCACGGGAGCGGTAGTCCTCGATGAGCTTGCGCTTGCCGCGCTCCTCGAACCAGTCGACGGTGGCGCGCAGCAGCCGGCGGGTCTCGGCGTCGAAGTGCGCCGGGTCGTAGGTGCGGGGGTTGAACAGCAGGGAATCCGCCATGACGGTCACCTTTCCGGGCTGAGCTGAGGGTTTTCGGTTGTGGGGCTGCAGGGCCGTGGGGCTGCGGGGCCGTGACGCCCGCGTGAGGTTCAGGGCGCGGGGCGGAGCCGGTGCAGGGTGGCGAGGACGTCGTCGAGCCAGGCGATCGTCATCCGCTCGTAGGCGATTCCGCCGCGCAGCACGACATGCTGGAGCTCCTGTCCGGCGTCGAGCGGGGCGCCGGCCCCGGGACCGGTGAAGTCGCGCCGCTCACCCGCGAGATAGTGGGCGAGCCGGTCGGCATGTGCCTGGCGATGCCGTTCGACCTCGCGGATCAGAGCGCCCGGGTCGTCGAAGGCCGCGCCCCGGATCTTGACGGCGAGATCGTGCCGCACGCTCTCGGGCTCGACCGGTTCGTTGAGCCACTGGGACAGGGCGGCCCGGCCGGGGGCCGCGACGGAGTACTCCTTCTTGTCCGGCCGGCCCTGCTGCGGCACGTCCCGGACGTCGATCCAGCCGTCCCGCTCCATCCGCTTGAGCACGCGATAGATCTGCTGGTGGGTGGCGGTCCAGAAGTAGCCGATGGACCGCTCGAAGCGCCGGGACAGCTCGTAGCCGGACCCCGGCTGCTCCAGCAGGGACACAAGGATCGCGTGTTCGAGCGCCATGCCCCGATCCTGCTATGCAACGAGTTGCATAGACAAGCGGTCCCGCCGGGGTGAGACGTGGGTCACTCCCGACGGGGCCGGAGCGGGAGTGGAAGCCTTGCCCCGCCGCCGCGCAAATTACGCATATGTCTGCGGTATGGGCGTTCAGGTTGAAGGTCGAACGCTGTGCTTTGAAGGTCGAACGCTGCGCTATCTTGTCTCGTGATTCGTGATGGGTGATTCGCGATTCCAGCTTCTGGAGGCGGCATGAGCGCTGAGCCGTGGACCATCGAGAGCATCGGTGACGCCCTCGGCAGCCCCGCCCTCGCCCAGCGCTTCCTCGGCGAGATCGGCCGTGCGCCGGCTCACCAGCTACTAGCGGTGTTTGCGAAGTGGGAGCGGATCGCCCAAGACCTCCAAGCCGCCGTCGACCGCGGCCACATCCTCGCCGAGCACGTCGCCCGTGGCGAGCACCTCCCCGGAGCCTGGGTCGAGCGGACCGACGCTGTTTCACAGAAGGCGGCGCAGATCCGGGCGCGCGGCGCAACCTGACCGCCTGAGTGCACGTCACCCACGCTGTGGACACGCACAGTTGGTGATCCGCTACGCTCACGCGTGCCGTGGGGGAGACGGAGCTGGTTCTGGAGGAATGCGTGTACCGCCTCAAGTACGACCCGGCTGCCGAAGCGGTTCACGAAGCGCTGCCTGCGGGCGCCGGCGAAGAACTCACCCTGGCTCTCGCCGATGCCTGTACCGACCCCTTGGACGCCACGATCCCTTACGGCGAGGAGGACAAGTACGTGCGGATGGTTCTCGGTGAGCAGATCGCCGCCGTCATCCTGGTCGGGGAGACCTTGCGGACCGTCACGGTCCTGCAAGTGACCTATCTCGGCTGACCCGCGGAAGTATTCGGAAGTATTCAGGTGCGGAGCCTGGCGACTGCTTCTACGGTTACGTCCGTGCCGACGATCGCCAAGTCCGCGTCCCCGTATCCTCCGTTGAACGTGCAGGTGCATACGCCCCGGCTGTCGCTGCTCGGGGCGACGGACGAGTTGCTGGAGCAACTGGTGCCTGCGGTCCGCAAGGGGGTGGCCGTGGGGCCGCCGTGGCCGTTCGACGACCCGATGTCGCTGTACCAGGACAACCCGGACCGGGAATGGGCCTGGCTCCGTGGGATCTGGGCCGGCCGTGCGAAGGTCAGCGACAGCTTCTGGCGGCTGTACTTCGTGGTCGTCGTCGACGGCCGGCCGGTGGGCATGCAGGACCTTATCGGCACCAACTTTTCGAGGTTCGGCACGGTCGAGACGTTCTCCTGGCTCAGCCCGGAAACCCGCGGACTGGGCCTGGGCAAGGAGATGCGGCAGGCCGTGCTGCATCTGGCCTTCGCCGGACTCGGCGCCAGGCAGGCGGACAGCGCGGCGTTCGTCGACAACCACGCGTCCAACCGCGTCTCCCGGGCCGTGGGCTACCTGCCCAACGGCATGGACTGGGACACGCGCCGAGGCGCTGCCGCCGAGGTGAATCGCTGGAAGCTGACCCGCGAACAGTGGCTCAGGACGCGGCGCGACGACATCGAACTCGTCGGTGTCGCCGACTGCCTGCCGGTCCTCGGAATCCAGGGTCTGCCTGATCATTGAGCACGCCATTGAGTGCGTCGTTGAGCATGTCGTTGAGGCCACGCCCGCAACGGATCGAAGGCCCGATGTCATGGGAGAAGAGCTGACTTGAGGCGGTAATGTCTGATTCCGCACTGGGGGAGGCGGGGCCGTTCCACGATGCTGAGGGCCGGCGGGGCAACCGATGCCCGGCCGGAACCGCCAGGGGAGGGGCCTTCATGCGAAGCATGTTTCGCCGCGCTGCCATCGTCGCAGCCGGCACCGCCGCAGCGGCTGTACTCACGGTCGGCACCGCCGGCGCCGCACCCGCCAGTGACTGGGCCGGCTGCCCCGACGGCGCGGTCTGCGTCTACCCGCAGGGGCAGACCCCGGCCGCCACGCCGAGTCTGACGTTCTGGAGCTACGGCGCGCACAACCTCGACGGGCAGTACGGATACCACTGGGTCCTCAACAACCAGTACGGCGGCGCCCACGCCAAGCTGTGCACCGGCTACAACGGCACCGGCAACTGCTACCACGACATGGAACCGCAGCACGGCTGGTGGACCGACCTGACCCCGGTCAACTCGATCGTGCTGTACCAGTGAGAAGCGAACCGCCCAACGAGACAACGTTCTGTTGGTTCGTTGGGCGGTTGCGGTAGGCTGGTCGCATGGCAGAGGACTTTCGGGATGCGGCTCGACGGCGCTTGGCGGGGCTGCCGGACGAGGTGGCCGCCGGGCCCGCTGGGGCCGACGGTGTCCCCGCCCGCGCTCTGGAGCGGGACGCGGCTCTGCTGGCGCGTCTTCTGGCGGTCGCCGTCGACCGGCGGCAGAACGGCGATCCGCAGGAGGACTTGGCGGGCGAGGTGGCTGCCGGGTTGAGCCTGTTCGACCAGATGCGCCTGGCGTTGGACCAGTTGGAGACGCAGGTGGTCATGGAGGCCCGGCGTTGCGGCATGGACTGGCGGCAGATCTCCCGGCACCAGGGCTTCAGATCCTCTCAGGCCGCTTCCCAGCGTTATCAGCGGCTGACCACCCGCCTCGAAGAGATCCGCCAAGGCATCCGGTAAGAGAGAAACAGCAGATGACCGATCAGCCGCAGGGATTGTTCGACGCTGTCGACCTGCTCCTTCAGGCCGTTGACGACAATACGCTGCTGCCTGCTCCGGCCGAGCGGGTCCGGCTGCGCGAGGCGGCCGGCCTGACCGAGGCGGCCGTCGCCCACGCTCTCGGTGTGCGCGTCCAGAGCATCCATGCCTGGGAGGCCGGCCGAGCCGAGCCCAAGGGGCAGCGTCTGGAGGCCTATCGCAAGCTCCTCGACGGCCTCGCCCACCGCTTCCCCGCCCCCACCGCACCGGCACCGGAGTCCGCTGCTCCTGACGTGCCGGAGTCCACTGCTCCTGACGTGGTGGAGACGCCGGACGCGACCGCAGCCGCTCAGCAGACACAGGCCGGCTCCGATCCGTCCCCGGTTCCCGATGCGCCCGTTGCCGCGCCGCGGCTGCCTTCTGCCGAGGAGTTGCCGCCGACGGCGTTCCGTCCGGACGGGCTGGTGGTGCAAGGCGAGCCCGCACCCTGCATCCGGTGTGGGGTGGTGACGCCGTTCAAGGCAACCGACGGGCGTTCTCTGCACCCCGGTGCGATGTGCCAGCCTTCCGTCGCGACGCCGGCCGTCTCCGCTGTGCCCCATACCAACGCCCCGCCCATCGTTCAGGCTTCGGCGCCGGCCGGGGCCCCTCGGCCGGCACCCGTTCCCGCGCCACTACCGTCTCGCCCGGAGCGCCGAGCTCGTTCTTCGGCCCGCGCCCAGTCCGAGACCAACAGTCTGATCACCCAGGCCGTGCATGAGGAGTTGGAGCGCGCCGCAGGGGATGCGGATGCGGCGCAGCAGGCGTTGATCAAGCGTGCGATCCCGGATGTGATGCGGTTGTTCGAGGAGACTCGCGCGACCGCCCGCTATCAGTACACCGCCTACCCCTCCCTGCCGGAGATCCTGCACAAGCCCTCGAAGCGGGAGCCGGACCAGATCTGGGAAGCCCGTCCCAACTTCCACCACCCGCACTACTCCCTCAAAGCC
Organism: Streptomyces sp. S186; assembly: GCF_051603415.1. Lineage (NCBI taxonomy): Bacteria > Bacillati > Actinomycetota > Actinomycetes > Kitasatosporales > Streptomycetaceae > Streptomyces > Streptomyces sp. S186. Next base: position 7,836,238 of record NZ_CP193932.1, read on the forward strand.
CCGGGCGACGTCCAGGTCACGGCCCTGGACGCGAACGCCGCCTACCTCAGCGCCCTCAAGTGCTGGCTGCCGATCGGAAAGTTGGAGCACCACGCCGGCAGCGACGGCGTGGACCCCAAGCGCTCCGGCGTCCACCTGGTCACCCCCACGCAGTGGCAGCATCCTCACCTGCCCGACCCGCTCGGCGACCGCGAGGAGCCCGGCGCCCTGTGGATCACCGATGCCACCCTGCGCCTCCTCCTGCGCCTGTCCGGCCCGAAACACGGCCTCGTCGCCCCGCCGACCGTCCATGAGTCCTGGACCTCCGGCGCGACGGAGAACTTCCTCGACGCCCTGCGCAAGGTCCTCGCCGCCGCCCGGGAGACCGCCCTCGCCCAGGACGACACCATCACCGAGACCTACGTCAAGGCGATGTACTCGAAGTTCATCTCGACGATGGGGGAGTCCATCCACAACCGCGAGATCCAGCGCCCGGACTGGATGCACATCATCCACAGCCAGGCATACGCCAACCTCTGGGGCAAGGCATACAAGGCCCACCAGGCCGGCCTGGAAGTCATCGCCATGATGGGCACCGACGAACTCCACGTCACCGGTGACTGGCGCCAGGTCTTCACCGAAGGCCGGGGCCTGGCACAGATGAAGATCAAGCACGGCGACGCCAAGGCGTCTGGTGAGTACACCGTCGGCAAGGTGGCCGGCTGATGGCGCAGGACTCCCGCTGGCGGCGTTACGGCCACTACGGAGCCCGAGGGCTGCCCGGCTGGGTCGCGCTGGCCGAAGGCATCGACAAGATGGTCACCGGCATCGAATCCCCCGTCACCTCCGAACGCGGCCTGGCCGCCCGCCTGCGCTACCTCACCGCCTCCCACGCCGGCTACGACGCCATGGACCGCGCCGGCATCCACGTCCGTCCCCGCACCCTGATCGCCTGGCTCGCCGAGGAACGCACGCCGAGCAGCGCCAACTTGGTACGCCTGGATGTCGCCTACTGGGACCTGCGGCGCCACAACGTCGTCGCCGACCTCAAGCGCCGGCTGGCCAACCGCGGCCGCGGTACCCGCATCGAGATCGATCCGGCCGACCAGTCCGAGGTCGACCCCCGCCATCGCCGCACCGTGGAGACCCGCTCCATCAACGTTCGCGGCATCATCTGGGACCGCACGGTCGATGCCTGGATCGCGGACGACGCGCGCGAACTCGAAGCCATCTGGGACGAGATCATCCAAGGCGGCCTGGGCACCGACTGGGATGCCTACACCTACGTCTCCTCCGTCGGCTGGGCCGCCTGACCGCCAGTGCGGGGTCTCAAGGTCCGCGGCGGTCCGGCGCATTGTCTGTGGCCGGAGAGGAACATCACGAGGAGGAGATATCCCCCCTTGCACAAATTGGCATTTCGTGACTTCTCCCAGAGGCCGTTACGGTCCGCTCCATGCAATCCATGGAGCGGAATTTTCCGACGGCCGAAGAACTCGCGGCTGCCTTGCGTGCCGGTGAAGTGACCTCGGCGGAACTGACCGACGAGGCAATCGCCCGTATCGAGCGGGACGACAAGGAAATCAACGCGATCTGTGTGCCGGACTTCGACCGTGCACGGGCCGCCGCGCGCGACGCCGACCAGGCGCGCGCCCGCGGTGAGGACCGGCCGCTGCTCGGTATTCCGGTGACGGTCAAAGAGTCCTACAACATGGCCGGGCTGCCCACGACCTGGGGCATGCCGCAACACCGGGACTATGTGCCGGCCGAGGACGCGGTGCAGGTGTCGCGGCTCAAGGCCGCGGGCGCGGTGGTGCTGGGCAAGACCAATGTGCCCCTGGGGCTGCAAGATATCCAGAGCTTCAACGAGATCTACGGAACCACCAACAATCCGTGGGATCACGATCGCACGTCGGGCGGATCCTCCGGCGGATCGGCGGCCGCCCTGGCGTTGGGATTCGGCGCGCTGTCCATCGGCTCCGACCTCGCCGGTTCGTTGCGCACCCCCGCCCATTTCTGCGGCATCTACGCACACAAGCCGACGCTCGGGCTGGCGGCGATCCGCGGTATGGTTCCGCCGCCCGCGCCGGCCTTGCCGACCGACTCCGACCTCGCCGTCGTCGGTCCGATGGCGCGCACCGCCCGTGACCTCACGCTCCTGCTCGATGTCATGGCCGGACCGGACCCGCTGACCCACGGTGTGGCGTACGACTTGACGCTGCCGCCCGCGCGCCGTGACCGGCTCCGCGACTTCCGGGTCCTGGTACTTGAGCAGCATCCGCTCATTCCGACCGGGTCCGCTGTGCGGGCGGGCGTGAACCGGGTGGCCGACGCGCTTGCCGACGAGGGCGCCCGCGTCGAGCGGCACAGTCCGCTGCTGCCCGATCTGACCGAAGCCGCGATGCTCTACAGGCAGTTGCTGTTTTCGGGCTCCGTTGCACGGTTTCCCGTCGAGGCGTACGAGGAGCTTCGGACCCGCGCCGCCGGACTGAGCGCCGACGACCAGAGCCTCGACGCGGCGATGCTGCGCGGCATGGTCTGCAGCCACCGCGACTGGATGGAGGCGAACAACCGTCGTGAGCTCCACCGCCACGGCTGGCGCCGGTTCCTCGCCGAGTTCGACGCCGTGGTGTGTCCCATCACGCCCACTCCCGCGTACCCGCACGACCACAACCCCGATCCGAGAGAACGCCGGATCGACATCGACGGCGTCGCGTACCCGTACTTCGACCAGCTTGTCTGGGCTGGTCTGGCCACCATGCCTGGCCTGCCCGCCACCGCCATACCAGCGGGCCGGTCCCCCGAGGGGCTGCCGGTGGGAGTGCAGCTCATCGGTCCGATGTTTGAGGACCGGACCCCGCTGCGGCTGGCCGAACTGCTTGAGCAGAAGATCGGCGGGTTCCAGGCACCGACGAAGTAGGCGCACAGCCGACTGAAGACCTGGGGCGAGAGGGAAAATTGGTTGAGCCTCCGGTGATCAGATGGCAAGCTCGCCCACGGCGACCGAGATCACCGGATATGGAGGACCGAGGACCGTTGGCATCGATCAAGCAGTTCCAAGTCACCTTCGACTGCGCGGAACCTGAGCGCGTCGCCCGCTTCTGGTGCGAGGTGTTGGGGTACGTCGTGCCGCCGCCACCGGAGGGGTTTGCCACCTGGGACGATTTCGACCGTTCGCTGCCGCCCGAGCGTCAGGGTTCGGCGTTCGCCTGCGTTGATCCCTCGGGTGTGGGCCCGCGGCTGTACTTCCAGCGCGTTCCCGAAGGCAAGGTCGTCAAGAATCGGGTGCATCTTGATGTGCGGGTCGGCACCGGGCTCGTGGGTGAAGAGCGCCTGGCGGCGCTTCAGGCCGAGCGGGCACGGCTGGAAGCGCTCGGCGCGGTATGTGTGCAAGTCCTGCGCGCCGATGGCGTGAACGAGTCGTGCATCCCGATGCTGGACGTCGAGGGCAACGAGTTCTGTCTCGACTGAGGGGAGCTGGCCCCGGCCCGTCATGCGTGGCGGGCGGGGCCGCTGCCCGCGCCGGAGAGGGCGATCGCGGTGGCGATCTCGTCGATGTCGGCCGGGGTCAGCTCGCACGATCCCGCGCCGATCCAGCCGTCCACCTGAGCGGCCTTGCGTGCCCCCACGATCGCCCCGGTGATGCCTGGCCAGGCGAGTACCCAGGCGATGGCGACCTCGGCCACGCTGCGTCCATGGCGTTCGGCGATCGGCCGCAGCGCCTCGGCGAGTTGGAGGTTGGCGGTCAGGCCGGTGGTGAAGTCGTGGTGGGCTCTCCGCCAGTCGTCGGCGGGTAGGCCGGCCGTACGCTCGGCGGAGAAGGCCCCGGTGAGCAGGCCGGACTGCAGGGGCGAGTAGACGATCACGCCGGTCTGGTGTGCGTGTGCCCAGGCGATCTCGGCGGCGGAGGACCGGTTGATCGCCGAGAACGGCGGCTGGATGGCGTCGACATGAGCGATCTGCTCGGCGGCTTCGAGCAGGTCGGGTGTGTGGTTGGACAGTCCGATGGCCCGGACCTTGCCTTCGGCCTTGAGGTCGGCCATGACCTGCCAGTACTCCTCCAGCGGGGTGGCGTTGGGCGAGACCGCGCCGAAGCCGCCACCGGCGTACTCCAGTGATTCGCCGGTGTCGGGGTAGTGCACCTGGTACAGGTCGATGTGGTCGACGCCCAGCCGTCGCAGGGAGTCCTCGACCTCGCGGCGCACGCTGGCGGGCTTCATGATCCGCCGGGGCGCGGCCGACGGATTGTCCGGGTCCCAGACCAGGCCGACCTTGGTGAAGAGGTAGGGGCGGTCGGCTTCGGGCAGGCCGGCGATGGCCTTGCCGACCAGTTCTTCCGAGTGGCCCAGGCCGTACACCGCGGCCGTGTCGATCCAGTTGACGCCCGCGTCCAGCGCGTGGCGGATCGCGGCGACCGACTCGGCGTCGTCCGTGGCACCCCAGCCGAAGGTCCAGCCAGAGCCCGACACGGCCCACGAACCAAAACCCAACCGCGTGATCTCCATGCCGGTACGGCCAAGCATGACAGTCATGAGTGATGCGCTCCTGCGAGTCGAAAGAGCCGGAACCGTTCCGGCGGATTCAACCTTCGGCGACACACGCCGGACCAGACAGTGCCGGACGCTGCCTAGGCATGCCATGACCAGCGAGCGACCACTTCCCGAGTTGATCGGTTCGGCTACACCTCCCTCCCTGCGCGTGAGCGCAGCGTGTCGAGGTGGTCTGCGGATCGGGTGAGGGCGTGGGCGGCGATGGAGCAACGGTCGGCCAGTTGCTCGACGTGGTGGTGGAAGGCGGTTGCCTCCGGGCCGGTCCAGTGGACGGCGGCGGCCCTTGTGCGGAGTTGTCGGGCGTGTGCCTGGAGAGCCGCGGCATGGGCGCGTAGCCGGGCGGCGGCGGTACGCCGGTCGTCGGTGACTGGGCGGGGGACGGGGACCGTGGTGGCGGACGGGGGTGTCACAGGTGCCTCCACGGAGCGAAGGCGTTGGAGACGCCGTCCAACGCGGGGGCGAGTTCGGGGTGGTGGCGCAGCAGGACGCGGATCATGCCGTTCCGGTCGATCCACTCCAGTCCTTCGGGGGTGTAGATCTCGGGCCGGTAGTCGGTGGTGAAGAAGCGGTCGCTCTTGAGGCGTCGGCTGGCCATGAGGATGAAGATGCGGAAGAGGGAGTCGCTGAAGCCGAAGCCGGCGGGGCGCGGCTCGGCGAGGTTGCCGACGAGGACGTCGACGCGGTCGAGACGGCCTTCGTACAGCTCTTCCAGCAGTCGGGTGTCGGTGGGATGGCCGCCGGTGAGTTCTTCGAAGGAGGCGACGGGGCGTTTGCGGAGCATCTTCCGGTAGGCGTTGTAGCGGGGGATGCCGCGTTCGCGGTCCCGGAGGATGTCGACGGTGCCCAGGTCGATGTGCTCGCCGGTCAGTCGGGTCAGGTTGCGCAGCGCGTCGGGATGGTTGTGCAGGACCAGGGCGCCGGGGTGGGCGGTGCCGAAGCTGTAGAACAGGTCGCTCATGCCGTGTGCGTCGATCGCGGTGCGGGTGGTGGCGCCCTGCATGTCGTCGAAGCCGATCGTCTTGCCCCGGCGGCCCGAGCGGTGGTCGCGGAGGGTCAGTTCGTCCGGGATGAGGGGGTGGAGACGATAGGCGGAGACGAACTCCTCCGTCATGGAGAACGGCGCGGCGTGGTGGTCGGTCGGAGAGCCGAGGATGCCGCTGAGCATCTCGCCGTTGCCGACGCGGCCGTACTTGCGGCGGACCCAGCGGGGCAGAACGCCGTACCAGTTGGCGTTCATCGCCCGGTGCAGCACGGGAGTGTTGAGAATGCCCGGCGTCCACTCCACCGTGTGGATCTTGGCCATCAGAGCGGTGTTGACGAGCCGGGCGGTGTGGAAGAGCCGCTCGTCGTCCCAGGTGGGGTAGTGCGAGCGCAGGTGGTCGCAGATGGCGTTGTGTTCCTTGGCGAACAGGGTGTGCAGCAGGGACAGGCCGGTCCAGTAGTCGCTGTTCATTCCGGTGGCGTCCAGGCAGGACAGGCCCGGTGCGGGATCGGCCGGCAGCCGGCCGTTGCGGAGGATGAGCTGTCCCGACTCGCCGGTGCGCAGCGATCGGCAGCGTTCCTCGGTGGAGCCGTAGATCTGTGAGCCGTCCCACCAGTGCGTGACGGTGTTCTCGTAGGTGGGCGGGGCGTGCGGGGTGGTGTGCGCGACCGGGTCGGGACGGGTGCGGTTGATACGCATGGGGCACTCGCCCGCCCAGTCGTCGTCCTCGGCCAGCGGAACGGTGAAGGGGTCGGCCTGATGGTTGTCGCCGTGGTTGGCCCAGCCGTGGTTCTCGAACTGGATCCACGCGGCGGCCAGCAGGTTGAGCGTGGGCGCAGGGATGAAGCCGCGCCGGGCCAGGAGGTGGCGGCTGACCTCGCGCGGGTTGGGCGACATCAGCTCGGCTTCGGGGTCCGGGAAGGCGAGGTGGAGCGGGGCGTTGCGGTCCAGGCGGGTGCCGACCCGGCCCATGTCCTCGTCGTGGGGGTCGTAGGCCGATCCGTCGTAGGAGCGGTACGGAGGAAGGTCGGCCGGGGCGCGGCGGGTGCGCTCGCCGCCGGCGCCGTAGGTGTCGTGCAGGTTGTCGCGGCGCAGGTCGTCGCGGAGCACACGGAGGTTCAACAGGGCCAGGGGCGCGGGAAGTTGATGCCATTCGCGGCTGCGGTTCAGGCGGGCGAACGTTGCGGAGCCGAGGCGTTCGAGGAGGGCGGGTTGCGGGCTGGTGGACGTGCCGGCGGTGCGGGGTGGGGTATCGGTCATCGGGAACCTCCGGACGGACGGTCGGCGACGGATCGGACGGATGGAACGGGCCGCAGCGGCAGCGACACCGCGAACTCAGCGGTCGTAGAGCGCAACTCAGCGGTCATAGAGCGCGAAGAGCCGGTTGGCGGTCACCCGGCCTCGGTACGGGGCGAGCGCCGCGTCGATGTCGGCGCTCGCCTTGAGGACGTCGAACTCAAGGTTGTGCGCGTAGCGTTCGGCCGCATGACACAGCGGGAAGGCGTGGGTGTCGTCGGTCCAGGTGTATTCGGTGAACTGCGCCGGCAGGGCGTAGGGCGAAACCGTCGAGCGGCCCTCCAGACTGGGGACCACGTCGTGTTGGTTGACCAGCGAGAACACCTGGGTGCGGGGGTCGGCGGGGTGCTTGCCGTCGACCGGCGAGCCGATCGCCACGCCGTGTGTGACGTGGTACAGCGCGCAGAAGTCGGGGTCGGCGGCGAGGTTCAGTGCGGTGATGCCGCCGAGGCTGTGCCCGATCAGGGCGATGTCGGTGCCGGAGGGCACCAGAGTGCGCAGGGCCCGTGTGACGGCGCGGGAGTAGGGAGTGGAGGTCCGGGCGACCGCGTGGATGGCGCCGAGTACGTCCTGGGGGCTTTCCTTGGAGATCGCGTCGGTGGCCATGCCGGCGAGCTGGACGACATACCGCGTCACCGAGTCCGGGCCGGTCACCCGTTGGACGAGCAGCCTCCCCTCGGTGCCGAGGGTTCCGATGTTGCGAACGTAGCCGACGAGCGTGCCGGAGCAGTCGAGCCGTTCCAGCAGGGACGGGTCGGGGGCGACCGGTTCGGCCCGGCCGGGGCCGCGGTCGAGGAGGGCCCAGATGCGGCTGCTGATGCCGAAGAGCGGCTCTGCGGTGGTCAGGGTGCGGCCGGTGGCGATGTCCCAGCCGGCGGAGTCGTTGAACGGGTTCTCGTCGGTGAGCGCGTTCCACGCGAGGATGTCGCCGAAGGACGGTGCGAGCAGGGCGAAGGCGCGTTCCGCGCCGCGGCTGCCGATGATGGTCCGGAAGGCGCGCAGTGCTTCGGTTTGCCGGTCGTCTTCGATGGCCCGGAGCACCCGGCCGGTGTCGGGGTCGGTGAGCAGGTCGGGATGGGTGACGGCGGCCGCCCGGATACGCGCCTTGAGCCCCGCCACGGCCAGGCTCACCGCCAGGCTTTCCCGGCTGGTGAGCACCCCGGCCAGCCAGGCGATGCGGGCGGCCGGCCCCCGGCCGTCGAAGGCCCAGCCCAGTCCCGCCGGGTCGGTGAGCGTGCCCACCAGGCAGCGCAGCACGGCGCGGGCCCGGCCGCTGCCGAGGGCCTGTGCCGGGAGGCGGGAGTCCAGGGCGAGTTCGCTGGTGTACCGGGCGGCTCGGCGTACGGCGTCCGCGGCCTCACCCAGCTCGCGGCTCAGGTCGTGCAGCGCGGCCACGTCCGGTTCGCTGTCGGTCTCGGGCATGGGTGGTGTCCCTACGAATGGTCGGCGGTCGCGTCGGGCCGGCGGCGGGCCAGGGTGAGGTGAATGCGGGAGGATTCCAGGGTGTCCGGCAGCGGCCGGTGGGGATCGAGCCGAGGACGGCCCGCGGTGACACGGTGCTCGCGGAGCAGCTGTGCGCAGACCTCGGTGGCGACCATCAGCCCGAGTCGATCGCCCGGGCAGCGGCCCTCGCCATGGCTGAACGGCGCCATCCGCGGGTCGTGTTCGGCCCCCTCGGCCAGCCAGCGGCCGGGGATGAACAGACTTCCGCCGGGGACCACGCCGCTGTCCCGCTGCAGGAACCCGATGGGGACGAGGACATGGGTCCCGGCCGGGCAGGGCATCCCGCGCCAGGTGGTGTCGGCGCGCACGATCCGCAACAGGTCGGGCACGACGGGGTAGAGCCGCAGGCTCTCCAGGGCGCAGACACCCAGCCGGGTGGTGTCGAGCGCATGCGGCGCCTCGTACAGTGCGGCCTGTTCGGCGGGGTGGAAGGCGAGCAGCAGCAGCGTGCGGGCGACGATGGCGGCGACCGAGTCCAGCGCCAGCAGCCAGTGGTGGGCCTGGCCCACGGCGTCGACGTCCGCGTCCCAGGCAGTGGCCCGGACGCGCCCGAGCAGAGTGGTCGCCGGGGCGTGCGGGGCGTAGACATGCAGCCGGGTGGCAGCGGCTTCGTACATCCGCTGGTTGGCCGGAGTGGGCCCCCGTCGCACCGCTCCCCAGTTGCCCTCCTTGCGCAGGGCGACCAGCCAGCGGTGCAGTTCCTCGTCACCGGCGGCCTGGTCGCCCAGCGTGATGCGGCGTGAGATGCGCTGAACGGTGCGCTGCAGCCGGGCGAAGGCGAGGGCGGGGCCGGTGGTGAGCCGGGTGCATTCCTCGGCGATGACGGTGCGGAATGCGTCCCAGGAGGGGTGCACCGGCTCGTGGGGCGCCAGCACCTGGTCGTTGAGGGCGCGCCGCCGGTCGCGCAGTTCGCCATGGGAGCAGACGACACCGGTGGGTTCGAAGACCGAGAGCATCCTGGTCTTGTCCACCGCGTCCAGGGCCAGTTCGCGCACCGGGCGGGCGAAGAACTCCCGGACGTCGGCGGGGTCGAGCAGGACGAGCAGGTCACCGGAGGGCCCGCCGACCACCACAGGGGCACCGCCGTGGCCCTCGCGCAGGGCGCGCAGGGTCGCGGCCGACCAGCGTGGCTGCCCCGCCGCGCCCAGCAGCCTGATGATCGCGGGGCGCGGGGCCGGGACCCCTCGTACGAAGGCGGGCAGGGTGTGGGTGAGGGCGAAGCGGAGGGACGCGCCCCGGCTCGCGCGGCGCGGCCGCACGGCAGTGGGCCCGTCCGGCGAGGCGGGCAGGGCGCCGGGGTCGGTGGGACCGTCCACGGGGCTGTGCGGACCGGCCGGGCCGGCGGCGGGCAGGGGCCGGGTCATGCTTCCACGACCTTTCCCGGGTTGAGGAGGTTGCGCGGGTCGAAGAGCCGCTTGATATCCCGGTGCAACGCCCGGCTCACGGCGTCGAGTTCGCGGCCGAGCCAGGCACGCTTCAGGGTGCCGATGCCGTGTTCGCCTGTGGTGGTGCCGCCGAGCGCCAGTCCCGCCGCCATGATGTCGTCATAGGCGGTCCTGGCCCGGTGCACCTCGTCGGGATCGGACTCGTCGAAGACCACCGTGGGGTGCAGGTTGCCGTCCCCGGCGTGGCCGAGGGTGAAGATCCGCAGCCGGTGGCGCCGTGCGATGTCCTCGATGGTGCCGACGAACTCGGGCAGTTCGGACGGTGGCACGGCCACGTCCTCGATGAACGCCGTGGGCCGCCCGCCGAGGGACGCGGCGAACGCGCCCAGCGCGGGGGACACCAGCCGCCGCGCCTCGATGATCTTCTGCGACTCCTCCGCGGTGCCGGCGGCCACCACCTGGTGGGCGCCGGCCTTCTCACACAGCGCCTTCATCGCCGCGAGGTCCGGCGCCGGGTCCGGGGCGTCGCTCTCCACGATGAGGGTGGCGGCGCTGTCGGGGCGCAGCAGGGCGTGCCCGAACTCGGCGACGGCCTGGGAGGTCGCACGGTCCAGCAGTTCCACGGCCGAGGGGGCGTACCCGCCGCCGGTGATGGCGGCGACCGCGTGCCCGGCCGCGGCCAGGCTCGGGAACTGTGCGAGCAGCGCGAGCGCAGCGGACCGGGCAGGCCGCAGGGCGAGAGTGGCACCGACGATGACGCCGAGGGTGCCCTCCGAGCCGACGAAGAGCCGGGTCAGGTCGTACCCGGCCACGCCCTTCGCCGTGTCGCGCCCGGTGCGCATGCGCCGCCCGTCGGGGAGCACCACGTCCAGGCCGAGAACGTAGTCGGCCGTCACGCCGTACTTCACACAGCAGATACCGCCGGCCCCGGTGGCGATGTTGCCGCCGATCGTGCAGGTCTCCCAGGACGCGGGGTCGGGCGGGTAGGTCAGCCCGTGCTCGGCGACGGCGTCGTTGAGGCGTTTGGTGATCACACCCGGCTCGCACTTGACGAGCCGGTTGACGGGGTCGATGGTGCCGATCCGGTCCATGCGGGTGGTGGCGAGCACCACGCAGCCGTCGACCGCGTTCGCACCACCGGCCAGTCCGGTGCGCGCGCCTTGCGGGACGACGGGCACGCCGCACTCGTACGCGGTCCTCATCACCTCCTCGACCTCGGCGGCGGTGCGTGGCAGGACGACGGCGGCGGGAGAGCCGGCCACCGAGAACGGGGCGGCGTCCCGGGCGTGAGCGGCCAGCGTTCCGGGGTCGGTCAGCAGGGTGTCGGCGGGGAGCCGGTCCCGGAGTTCACTCAACAGCCGTACGGAGTCAGGGGACATACAGCCTTCCAGAGGTCGTGCGGCAAGGGGGTTCGCGCTGCTGCGGGCGGACGGGCGGACGGGCGGATGGCGGGAAGCCCGCCGGTGGTCACAGCGAGGGCAGTTCCGTCGTGACGGGTACGTCGATCAGTACGGGGCCCTCGCGCTGGGCCGTGGCTTCCCGTACGAGTTTCGTGAGGTCCGCGGCACTCTCGGCGCGCCGGGACCGCACCCCGTACCCGGCGGCGATCGCGAGGATGTCGAGTCCGGGAATCTCCAGGCCGGGAGCCCCTTGCGCGTGTTCGAGCTGCGCGAACCACTGCAGGATCGCGTAGCGCGCGTTGCTCAGCACCACGAAGGTGACCGGCACGCGGTAGGCCGCCGCGGTCCACAGGGCCTGTACGGCGTAGTGGACCGAGCCGTCGCCCAGGACGGCGACGACCGGCCGGTCGGGAGCGCCGAGTTGCGCGCCGACGGCCGCGGCGGCTCCGAACCCGAGCCCGCCGCCGGCGGAGAAGAGGTAGGAGCCGGGGGTGTTGATCCGTGCCGCCTGGTGGAACTGCGGAACGTTGGACGGTGACTCGTTCACCCACAGCGTGTTTGCCGGCGCTCCCTCCACAACGGCCGCCAGCGCGGCGCCCGGTGGCAGCAGGCCGTCCTCCGTCTGCGGGGTGGGTGCCGGCCGGTGCGGTGCCGGAGCGGGCTCGCGGTCCGGGAAGTGTGCGGCCAGTGCCTGGGCCGTCAGCGCGAGGTCGGCGACGACCGCGTCACCGACGGGCGCCTTGGCGGCCTCGTCCGCGTCCCGGGTGAGCAGGACGAGCTCGGCACCGCCGGGCAGGTACGGGCCCGGCACGTAGGGGTAGTAGCGGAAGACCTGCGCCCCGATGACCACGACCAGGTCGTGGCCCTCCAGTGCACGGGCGAGCGGACCGATGGCGGGCGGCAGTTCACCTCGGTACAGCGGGTGGTCGTGCGGGAAGGAGACACGGGCCGAGGCGGGTGCTCCCCATACCGGGAGGCCGCCACGCTCGGCCAGGCGGACGACGGCGTCCCAGGCACCGGCGGCGTCCACATCGTCCCCCACGACCAGGACGGCGGAACCGGCCGCCGCGATGCGCTCGGCGAGCGAACGAACGGTCTCCGGCTGCGGGGCGGCGGTGTGCTCGACTCTGCGGGCCGCCGTCGTCAGCGCGCTCCGGTCCTCGTCCTCCGTGACGGCCGCGTCGAAATCGTCCATCGGCAGGGAGAGGAACACCGGCCCGTGCGGCGGGGTTTCGGCGATCTGCACGGCGCGGGCGAGTGCGGCCGGTACGTCGGCCGGACGTGGCGGCTCGTACGCCCACTTGACGGCCGGCTGCGGCAACAGCGTGGGCTGGGGGTTGGAGAGGAGCGCTTCCATGGTCAGCATCGCCCGCACCTGTTGACCCGCGGTGACCACCATGGGGGTGCGATTGGCGCGGGCGTTGAGCATGGCGCCCATCGCGTTCCCGGTGCCCGGACCGGTGTGCAGATTGACGAGGGCGGTGGTCCCGGACGCGAGCGCATACCCGTCCGCCATGCCGACGACGACGGCCTCCTGGAGACCGAGGACGTAGCGGAAATCGTCCGGGAAGTGCTTGAGGAACGGAAGTTCGGTCGAACCGGGGTTACCGAAGACCGTGGTCATGCCACGCGCCCTCAGGACATCAAGGGCCGATTCCCGGACTGTGCGCATGGTGGTCCCTTCCCGCGGAGTTGACGGTGACGGTGGTCACAGCGCGCGAAGGTCAATACAGCATGACAGGTGCGGTCCGACAAAACGTCCGGAACTCTCCGTTTGACTGCCTCCGGACCGCCGCACCAGGTTCTTCTCCGCGACGGCGCCGGACTTCTGTCAACTACGCGTTCGGCAAACCCCACGTGTCGGCGTTCTTCCGGCTTCCCTTGATGATCCGGGTAGCTGCACCCGACCAGCAAGATTCCGGCGGCCGTCGGCTGCCGCTAACTAGCCAACTAATCCTGTCTGCGTTCCAGTTGGATGTGCGCGCGCATGAGTTCGCCGGGGTTCGTCAGCGCCGCGAGGGTCGAGAGTTCGCCGCACAGCACCGTGGCGGCCGCGATGACGGCGAGCCGGCGGGCGTTCTCTCCCGGCTCGCGCTCCGTCCGGCAGCCGAGCCGCGTCAGATTGGCCTCGACGAAGTCCAGATCCTTGCCGTTGCCGACCGTACCCACGATCAGGTTCGGCAACGTGCACGAGAAATAGAGGTCGCCGTCCCGGTCTTCGGCCACGGTGACACCCTGTGAGCCTTCGACGATATTTGCCGCGTCCTGGCCGGTGGCCAGGTAGAAGGCGAGCAGCATGTTCGCGTAGTGCGCGTTGGCCGAGCGTATTCCGCCGGCGAGCAGCGTTCCGATCAGGTTCTTGCGTACGTTCAGTTCGGCTACCTTGGCGGCCGTGGTGTGCAGCATCCCGGTCACCACGGTGCGCGGCACGAGCAGTTCGGTTACCACGTTCTTTCCACGGCCCAGGATTCCGTTGACGGCGTTCGCCTTCTTGTCGGTGCAGTAGTTTCCGGAGATCGACACGTAGGAAACCCCTGGAACGTTCTGCAGGATGTGCCCCAGGAGAGCGTCGGCCGCCAGCGTCGCCATGTTGTGCCCGGACGCGTCGCCGGTGGTGAACTCGAACCGGATGAACAACAAGTTGGCCGTGATCTCGTGCCGCATGCCGACAAGTTCGGCGAATTTGCTGCAGGCGCGCACGACCTTGCCCAAGACGTCGAACTGCGCGTCGAGTTGGCGCGCGGCTGCGTAAGCGGTCTGCGCGTCTTCGGCTTCGACGAGCACCGAGCGGGTCATCCGTTCGTCGACGAGAGTGGCGACGACACCCCGCTCGGTCTGCCGGGATATCTTTGCGCCGCGCCCCACGGATGGCCACAGCGGTGACTCGTAGGTGGCGAGCGGGACTTCGGTCTCCGTCGTTGCTACATTTCCCGAAATTCTCAGTGGTCCCACCCACTTCATGGGGACCCCGGCGATTCCGTGAGTGTCGTTCATCGTGCACTTCCTGTTGTCTGGCGGAGGGCGCGAAGGCACCGGCGGCGCGGGCCCGGTCGCGCGCGTCCGGCTTCGTCTCAGTCTGTGGCCGTTGTGGTGGTGCTGTCCGGGGGCGTGTCTGTTCTGGTGTAGAGGACTTCGCGTCCTTGGTCTGCGGCGCGGATGAGCGCTTCGCTGACGAAGTCGAGGAAGCGGGCGGCGTTTTCGAGGCGGGTGGCGGCGGGGGTGCCGTGGCCGAGGACGTCGACGCCCTGTCGTGCGGTTTCGATGAACTGGTCGTTGGCCCGGGCGCTGCGGATCATCGCCTGGTACCAGAGGTCGTCGTCGACGGTGTAACGCTCGCGGCGGTGGTGTTCGTCGCGCTCCCGGCGGACGAGGTCCTGGCTCTCCAGGAAGGTGATGGCTTTGGAGATGGATGCGGGGCTGACCTGGAGGCGTTGGGCGAGTTCGGAGGCGGTGAGGCTGCCGCTGTCGGTGGTGTAGAGGCAGCCCAGGACCCGGGCCATCATCTTGGGCAGGCCCGAGGCCATGTAGACGGTGGTGAGGACCTCTTGGTAGTCGCGCACGGCTTCGGCGTCGCGTCCGTAGGGTTGCGGGGATGCCTGGGGCCCCGCCGGTGCGGTCTGTCTGCGTCGGTGGGTGCGCTGTTGGGAGGCGCGGTGGGCCAGGTCGGCGCGGTAGGCGGTGGGGCCGCCGTTCCGTGTCACCTCACGCGTGATGGTGGAGGTCGGACGGTCCAGGCGGCGGGCGATCTCGGCGTAGGCCAGACCGTCGGCCAACCCCACCGCGATCTGCTGGCGTTCGGCCTGAGTGAGCCTGCCTCCCGGCATCACGTCCTCCTTCGTGCCTTGCCCCACGGGTGCTCCGTGATGCTCCGTGGCACTGCTCGGTGTTCCTTGACGCCTCCACCATAGCGTTCATCGTCATTACATTGCAACGATCGGTGGCCCTATCGTTGCGTTAAACGAGAGGGCGTTGCAATGATATTTCCCATCTCGCCTGCGCAGATAGCATTTTGAAGCAAACCCATCGTTGCGCTGCCATGGAAAGCAACGTAGCGTTTCCATCGTTCGGAAACGCCGAACAGTGAGTGCCAGGGAGAGCATGATGCAGAAGTTCGACACCCCCGCCCCGATCTCCGTCGTCCTGGATGTCCCCGCCGGACGTGTCCAGTTCATCGCCGCCGACCGGTCCGACACTGTGGTCGAGGTCCTGCCTGTGCACGCCTCGAAGAGCCGCGATGTGAAGGCAGTTGAGCAGACCGCGGTGGAATACGCCGACGGCGTCCTGCGGATCGTCTCTGCGGTCAGGGACCAGTACTTCGGCCCCTCCGGGTCGATCGAGGTGACGGTCAAGCTGCCTGCCGGTTCCCGCGTTGAGGCAAAGACCGCCAGCGCCGAACTGAGGACCCTCGGCCGCCTCGGCGACGTCACCTTCGAAGGCGCGTACCGTCAGATCAAGCTGGACGAGACCGCAAGCCTTCGCCTCGCCGCGATCGACGGCGATGTCGAGGTCGGCCGGCTGGGCGGCCCCGCGGAGATCAGCACCGCACGGGGCGACATCCGCATCGCCGAGGCCATGGGCGGCACGGTCGTGCTCACCACCCAGTCCGGCGACATCATCATCGGCGCCGCCGCCGGCGTCTCGGCCACCTTGGACGCCGGCACCAGCCACGGCCGCATCAGCAACGCCCTCAAGAACGATGGCGCCGCCGAACTCGACATCCGCGCCACCACCTCCAACGGTGACATCACCGCCCGCAGCCTCTGAGCGAGCAGGACCAGGACTGGTGATGGCCGGCCCCACCCTGCAGTGCCTCGGGGTCGACTTGCTCGACCCCGAGGTGCGTCACGCCTCCGCGACGGCCTCCAGCGGGCTCAGGCCGGCTGCCCGGCGGGCCGGGACGGCGGCCGCGGCCGCGCCGATCGCGAGGGAGGCCAGGCACACCAGAAGCAGCGTTCCCCAGGGCAGCGCCAGGGAGTACTGCTCCACCGCGCCGTTGGCCAGCGAGCCGACCGCCCAGGCACCCAACAGCCCGCCCGCCAGGCCGAGGAGCGTACCGAACGCGGCGACGGTCACCGCTTCCAGGCGGATCATCCGGCGGATACCGGCACGGTCCATACCGATGGCGCGCAGGGCGCCGATCTCGCGGGTGCGTTCGGCGACCGACATGGCCAGGGTGTTCACGATGCCGAGCGCGGAGATCACGACGCCGATGGCGAGCAGCCCGTACATCAGGGTGAGCAGCTCGCCCACGGTGCCGGCGGCCTCGCGGACGAGTTCCGCGCGGTCCTGCACCTTCAGTAGCGGGTTGTTGCCCACCGCGGTACGCAGCCGTCCCTCGGTGGTCTCCGAGAGCGCGCCGCTGTCGGCGCGGACGAGGATCCGCTGGACGGAGCCGGGCTTGAGGCTGTTCTGCTGCACTTCGGCGCGGGCGCCCAGCGCGTCGTGGGCGACGGGGTTGTCCTTGTAGACGCCCACGACGGTGTACTGCTTGAAGCCCTGGTTCCGGCCCATGCTCGCGTGGAGCTTGCCCCCCGCGCGCACGCCGTGCTCCCGGGCGAGGGTGCTGGAGACGGCGATCCGGCCCGGCGCGAGATCCGCCAGCGAGCCACTGACGAAGTCGAGCTTCATGACGTCCTTCACGGCGTGGGGGTTGATGCCGGAGATCTGCCGGACACCGCCGCCGGTGAACAGCGTGGAGTCCGTGACGGCGGTCGCGGTCCGCACCCCGGAGGTGCCGGCCACCCGCTCTACGGCGGCCGGGTCGATGCCGGTGGTGGGGGTCCGGGTGCTGATCACGTAGTCGGCGCCGAGACCGGCCGCGGCCTGACGGTCGAGGGCCTGGCCGGTGGAGTTGCCGATGACGGCGAGTCCGGTGACCAGTGCGGTGCTGATCAACAGGGTGGCGGCGGTGGCCGCCGTGCGTCGCGGGTCACGCAGCGCGTTCCGCTGTGCCAGCCGGCCGGTGATCCCGAAGCGGCCGGTCAGTCGTCCGATCAGCCGGATCACCGGGACGGCGAGCAACGGCGCCAGCACGATCAGGGCGACGACGAGGGCACCGCAGCCGAGCATCGCACTGCGCAGGTTCTCCTCGGACGCGTCCTTCGCGCCGGTGAGGGAGATCAGCAGGCCGGTGCTGAGGACGAGCAGGGCCAGGCCCACAAGGGCGCGGATTCGGGACCGGCTGGTGGGCGGCTGCTGGGCCGTGCGCAGTGCCTCGACGGGCGCGATCCTGGCGGCCTTGCGGGAGGGCAGCCAGGCGGCGAGCACGGTGATGCCCACGCCCACGCCGAGCGCCGCCATGACGGGGAGCGGGCCGATCACCAGGGGGCCGCGGGGCAGCGTGTTCCCGCCGGTGCTCAGGACGTCGGGCAGTACGGAGGCGATGCCGAGGCCAAGGAGGAAACCGGCTGCTGATGCGGCGAGACCGACCAGGAAGGCTTCGGCGAGGACGGAGCGGACCACCTGACGGCGCGCGGCACCGATCGCCCGCAGCAGCGCGATCTCGCGGGTGCGCCGGGTGACGAGCATGGTGAAGGTGTTGATGATCAGGAACGAGCCGATGAACAGCGAGACTCCGGCGAAAACCATCGGCATCTTCGCGTAGCCCCGGGTCAGGGAATCGACGAGGAGGGCCTGCTGGTCGGCCTGGGCGGTGCCCGTGGTGGCCTCGGCGCGGTCGGCCGGGAGCACGTCGGTGACCCGTTGGGAGAGCTCGGACGGGGCGGTGCCGGGTGCGGCCGACAGATCGATGCCGGTGTACCGGCCCGGGGACGCGAACAGCTTCTGGGCGGTCGCCTTGTCGAACAGGGCGAGGGTGCCGCCGGTGGTCACCCGGGTCTCGGTGGTGGTGACGATGCCGACGAGCCGCTTGGTCATGACCGGGCCGTCGGTGGCGAGCGTGACCGTGTCGCCGATGCCGAAGCGGCCGGCGGCTGCGGTGCCGCTGTCCACGGCGAGTTCGTCCGCGCTCTTCGGGGCGCGGCCCTCGACCAGCGGATAGCGGCTGTCCTTGCCGTCCTTGCCCGGTACGTAGGCGGCGGCGAGGTTCGCCCATGCCTTGTCGGCCCGGAGCGGAGCGCCGTCCGCCGCGTTCAGGACGGCGGAGCCGTCGACCGACGGCCGCACGGCGGCGACACCTGGCACCTCGGCGAGTTTCCGCGCGAGCGTGTCGTCGAGCACGCTGGAGTGCTGGTTGGCGGCGGCCCCCGGCGGGGGCTCCTTCGCGGTCACACTGACCGCGATGTCGGCGAAGTTCTTCGATGCGGCGGCGCGGTAGGCCGCGGCGGAGGAGTCCGCGAAGACAAGGGTGCCGCAGACGAACGCGACACCCAGGCAGACCGCGAGGACGGTCATGACCAGACGGGCCTTGTGCGCCAGGACGTTGCGCAGGGCTGTTCTCAGCATGGGCAGCTTTCGGGAACGTGGGAGGGAGGGGTAGGACGACGGGGAGCGACGGGGGAGAAGTGGCGCGGGTGTGGGTCAGCTGGTGCGCGAGCGGGCGTCGACGTTCTCCGTGCCGACGCTCTTCGTGTCGAAGGTCTTCATGACGTCGAGGACCCGGTCCGGGGTGGGGTGCGCCATCTCGTCGACCAGGCGGCCGTCGGAGAGGAAGACCACACGGTCGGCGAAGCCGGCGGCGACGGGGTCGTGGGTGACCATCACCACGGTCTGGCCCAGCTCGCGTACCGAGTCGCGCAGGAAGCCGAGGATCTCGCCCCCGGTGCGGGAGTCGAGGTTGCCGGTGGGCTCGTCGCCGAAGATGATCGCGGGACGTGCGGCCAGGGCACGGGCGACCGCGACGCGCTGCTGCTGTCCGCCGGACAGCTGGGCGGGGCGGTGGCCCAAGCGCTGGGAGAGGCCGACCATGGAGACCACGCGGTCCAGCCACTGCTGGTCGGGCCGGCGTCCGGCGAGGGCCAGCGGCAGCGTGATGTTCTCCTGCGCGGTCAGCGTCGGCAACAGGTTGAACGCCTGGAAGATGAAGCCGATCCGGTCGCGGCGCAGCTGGGTGAGCTGCCGGTCGCCCAGCGTGCTCAGTTCGGTGGTGCCGATGCGGACGCTGCCGGAGGTGGGGGTGTCGAGTCCGGCGGCGCAGTGCATCAGGGTGGACTTGCCGCAGCCGGAGGGGCCCATGATCGCGGTGAACTCGCCCTCGCGGAAGTCGATGCTGACCTGGTCGAGGGCTACGACCTGGGTGTCGCCGCTGCCGTAGACCTTCGTCAGGCCGGTGGCGGCGGCCGCGATCCCGGGCATTGTGCGCTGCGTGAGTGAGGCAAGGGGGTCGGCGGTCACAGGGACTCCTCTTCGGGTGCGGAAAGGTGCACTTCGAAGGGTGTCCGGGGAACGTATCGGGGCCTGAGCCGCTGTGTATCGGCGTCTGCGCCGCTTCGTAGCAGTTCTGTAGGCCCGTGCGGTTCTGTAGCCCGGAGTGGTTCTGTAGGTCCGGAGTGGTTCTGCAGGTTCGTGGCAGGGCGGCGGGGAAGCAGGGGGCGGGGGAGTGGGTGCCGCGGCGGTCAGGCCGGCAGGCGCAGGGTGGCGACGGCCCCGCCGTCCGGGGCGTTGTCCAGGCGCAGTTCGGCGCCGAGCAGCCGGGCCTGCCCCAGGGCGATGGTCAGGCCCAGGCCGTGGCCCGAGCCGCGCTCCGCCGCACCCGTGTGGAAGCGGCGCGGGCCATGCAGCAGCAGGTCCGCCGGGAAGCCGGGACCATGGTCGCGTACGACGACCGTCCGGCCCTCGACGGTGACCCGCACCGGGGCCTCTCCGTGCCGGTGCGCGTTGACGACGAGGTTGCTGACGATCCGCTCCAGGCGTCGCGGGTCGGTCTCCACGGTCTGCCCGGCCTGCACGGCCTGCGCGGCTTCCGCCTCGGCAACGGTGACCTCGGTGTCGAAGCCGGTGCGCGCCACGGCCTCGGAGACGACCGCGCCGAGCGGCACATGGGCGCGGATCGGTTGTTCGGCGCCCGCGTCCAGCCGGGAGATCTCCAACAGGTCCTCGACCAGGCTGCGCAGATCGCGTACGCGGGCCCGCAGCAGATCCTCCGTCTCACCGGGCGGCAGCAGGTCGACGGCGGCCAGCAGACCGCCGACGGGGGTGCGCAGTTCATGGGCCACGTCCGCGGTGAACTGGCGCTCGGTGCGCAGCCGTTGGCCGAGGCTGTCGGCCATGAGGTCGACGGTGGCGGCGATGTCGGCCACCTCGTCGCGGCCCTTGGTGGGCCCGGTCCGTGCGTCGAGGTCCCCGGCGGAGATCCGGCCCGCGGTCTCGGAGACCCGTCGCAGTCTGCGGGCGAGCAGCCCGGACGCGTAGACGGCCAGGGGCGTGGCCGCCGCGAGCGTGACCAGTGAGGCCACCGCCATGGTCACATCGAGTTGGCGCAGGTTGTGGAAGTCAGTGCTCATGTTGACCCGGACGGCGAGGACCGGGCTGCCCGGGCCGCCGGTCCGCTGGGCGGCCCACATGGTCGGCCCCACGTTGGCGTCCGCGTGGACGCGCCCGTCGTAGGACGTGTGCCGCTTGCTGTCGGCCGGGTCCCGCAGGGCGGCGGGCAGGTCGGCCGGATCCAGCTCGGCACCGTCCGTCAGCGTTCCGGTACGCCGGTAGACGTCCATGGCCGAGTAGACCGCGTTGAAGACCTGCATTTCGGCCCGGAAGCGGATGTCGCGCGCGGTCCACAGATGCACCAGCACCCCCACCACGGCCATGACCAGGCAGGCGGTGACCGCGGCCAGCGCCGCGATCTTCCACCGCAGGGACCCGAGGCCCAGCCACAGCCGGCGGAACGGACGCATCGGTCGGCGGAACGGGCGCACCGGCCTCAGCGCCTGAACTTGTAGCCGAAGCCGCGGACCGTCTCGATCCGGTCCCGGCCCAGCTTCCTGCGCAGCCGCTGCACACACAGGTCCACGACCCGGCTGTCGCCGTCCCAGCCGTAGTCCCAGACATCGCGCAGCAGCGTGTGGCGCTCCAGCACGACGCCCGGGTGGGCGGCGAACTCCAGGAGCAGCTTCAGCTCGGTCGGGGTCAACGCCACCGGGCTTCCGGAGACAAAGACCTCCAGGCCGCCGGTGTCGATGGTCAGGTCCCCGAAGACCAGCGTCGCCCCCTCGGAGCGCGTCGGCTCCTCGCCCACGGGCTGCTCGGCGCCCAGGCCCGGGGCGGGCGCGTAGGCTGCCCGCCGCAGCAGCGAGCGGATGCGCGCCACGAGCACGGAGGTCTCCACGGGCTTGACCACGTAGTCGTCCGCTCCGGCCTCCAGTCCGGCGACGACATCGAGTCCGTCCCCTCGGGCGGACATCATCAAAACAGGCACCAAGCTGGACTCCCGGACTCTGCGGCAGAGGCCGATCCCGTCCAGACCGGGCAGCATCACGTCCAGAATCAGCAGGTCGAAGTCCTCGTCCCGAAAGAGCTCAAGCCCCGTAAGGCCGTCGGCCGCGGCCTTCATCGCGTAGCCGTAGCGCTCCAGGGCGACGGTGAAGGACCGGCGCATCAGCTCGTCGTCTTCCACCAGCAACACGCGAACAGGGCGCGAGGAGGCCCCGGCCGGGGCAGACGAGGACACGGGCGGAATCTCCTGTTCGGACGGACTGGACGCGGTATCGATCCCGGCTGCACGCACAGCCGGCGACCTGATTACTGCGGCGACCTGATTACTGTAGGAACGATACGGCAGACAGCGGGCTCGGCGGCCGTGTCGCACAGGCGGCACGCAGCGCCTTCCTCCACGGCCTCTTCCCACCGCGAATCACCAGGTCAGACCGGTAACGCCGGCCCGGGCAGCTGGCCGGACCACGGCAGGACCACGGCACTCCAACCCCCTGTAGGCCCCCTTCGTCGCGTGCCCCCGCGCCGATTCGATGCACGATCAAGCGCTCCCTGATACTCACCGGATACAAATCCTGCTCGGCCCATCAAGCCCGCCTGGTGCGCGAGCGGTGCTGCCTGGACCGCGCAGGACGTTCTCCGGTGAGGGGCGCCGACGCGAAGCACACCCATCAGCGCGGACCAGCCGGCCACGCAAGCCGACCGCCGACGGGCGGGAAGCTTCCCACGGCGATACGAACGCGACTGACGGGGTGGGGACTGCCTGCGACATGGATGCTCCAGCCGACACCGCACCCGGGCACGCCAATGCCCCCTGAGACACCGCAGCTTGCGACAGACAGAGCGTCAAAAACGCATCGCGGAAACGACGCTGAGACGCAGCTGAGACGCAACGGCCCGCAGACACTGCCGAAGGCCATTAGGCCCATAGACCACGCCTCAACGGCAGATCGCCGCACCTCTGACATCGACTGACATCGACACACAGGAGTTCTCCGCACGTCGGCTGACGCCAAGGGGAGCCCCACAGCGAGGCGTTCGCCAGGCGCGTGCGTCGTGCGGCTCGTGCTCTTGTCCGGTCGCGCTCTTCTCCGAAGCAGTGACATGCGCAAGCCCTGAGGTATATGGTTCCGGCCACCGTCACCCACGGTGCTGCTATGGCCAATGATTGCTGGCTATAGCGCCCAGGGCCGGTGCCTTACCCCCCTCACGCTCTGTCGGCGTGCACCGAAGTCGGTCGGGCACGCCGTAGGAAGGCATGCCCATGTCCCGAATACGGTCCCGGAGACGGGTTCCGAAATCCGTCGGTCTGTTCGCGATGGCCGGCGCAGGCGCCTGCCTGGCCGCCGTCGTCGTACCGTCCGCGTTCGCCGGCACCTCCCCACAGGCCGGCGCCCCGAACCAGACCGGCACCTGTACGATCCGCCCCGCGGCAAAGGACTCCGAGGCCCCGCTCGGCTGCCTCGGCATCACCGCCTCCCTCGACCACCTGCCCGCCGTCGGCGAACAGGCCACCCTCACCGTGGACATCACGGCGCAGACCGACGTCAAGCACGCCGGCCTGTCCCTCCAACTGCCGCCCGCGCTCCGGATATCCGGTGCGGACTCCGGCCTCACCGCCCCCACGACAGACACCTTCGGCCAGCGCACCAGCCGGACGCTCGCCCTCACCCCCGGCAACCGCACCGTCAAGGTCCAGGTCAAGGCCGTCGCCGCCGGACCGGCCCAGATCCAGGCCGACATCAGCGACACCGACCGCCCCGACCCGCGTCGCGCCGCGCACGACTCGGTGGAACTCACCGTCGGCACGTCCGAGGGTTCCACGGCCAAAGGCGTCTCGGTCACCAAGGCCCGCCCGGCCCCGGTCCACCGTCCCGCGCCCGACGCCCACAAGGAACGGCCGGTCACCCCCAAGGCCGCCCCTGCCCCTGCTCGCGCTTCGGCCTCGGCCTCGGCCGCCGCAGGCTCGGCCGCCCCGCGCGCCACCGCTTCCGCCAGGGCCTCCTCCCAGGTCTGCATCAGCGGCACCTACCGCAACCGCTTCCAGTCCGCCGAGGGCGGAAACTGGAACGGCAAGGCCAACCGTGACGAGCCGGTCCACAACGCCAACGTCACCCTGTGGGGCCGGCCCACCGCCAACAGCGGTACGCAGAAGCTCGCCACGGGAATGACCGGCAACAACGACGGCAGGTTCAACCTCTGCTACACCCCCACCACCTCCGTCACGTCCAAGGTCTGGGTGGAGTTCAAGACCCAGGCCGGCGCCATGTGGTCGGTGGTCGACGGCAACGGCAGCCTCTACGCCACCGCCACCTACTCACAGGACAACGTCTCCGGCAGCAAAAACCTGGGCAACGTCTACGCCAATGACGGGCAGAGCCGCGCCTGGCACGCCTTCGACACCCTCAACAAGCTCTGGTGGAACCGCGGTTCCACCACCAACTGCTGGGCCGGCAGCCAGCAGGACGGTCACTGCACCCCGATCACCGTCCAGTGGTACCCCGGCTCCACCGACGGCACCTACTGGAGCACCGGCGACGACAAGATCCACCTCGCGGACAACGACCCCGACTCCGAACACACCACCATCCACGAGTCGGGCCATGCCCTCATGGGCAAGCTCTACAAGGGCTGGTGGCCCCACGTGACCAACTGCTCGCCCCACTACGTCAACCGCACCTCCTCCACCAGCTGCGGCTGGACCGAGGGCTTCGCCAACGCGGTGGCGTTCCACACCTTCAACGACACCACGTACTACTGGGGCAACGGCAGCTCCATGAACCTCGCCAACGACCGCACCACGACCGGAATCGACCAGGGCGACGCCTGCGAGGCCCGCGTCGCCACCGCACTGCTCGACCTGTGGTCCCAGATCGACGGCAACTGGACGAAGAGCAACACCATGATGACCAGGACCTGGCAGTCCAGCCTCCGCGAGTACGTCAACGACCGGCCCGACTACGGCCTGGACAGCGGACCCAAGGCCCGGAGCATCCTCTACAACCACACCATCCAGTACTGACCACAGCAACGACCGCATGGGTCCGGTCCGGGGTACGTCCCGGGCGGACCCATGCGCGCGACGCAACTGGGCCCCAGGATGCGGGCGTTCCTCTCGCGTGAGCAGCCGCATTCCCGAGGGGCAGCCGTCCAGTACGCCGCCGGCGAGCTCGCAGAGACTCAGCGGCTCGACGGCCGGCGTCCACACGCCGGCCGTCGAGCCTTCCGCGAGCCGTGTATACCGCAGCCGGCGTTTTACTCCTTGCCGCCGCCCTTGCCGCCACCGCCGAAGCTGTTGTCGCAGCCCATTCTCGAGCCCATCGGGGTGCTTTGGGCGCCCGTGGACCCTTCGCCGCCGAGCAGGTTGCCCAGTGCTCCGTCGATGATCCCGACCTCGCCGAGCACGTTGACGTTCAAGTCGTGCGACCGGCACTGGCTGCCCTGTCTGATGTCGAACTGGCTCCCACCCTTGCCGCCGGCGTAGGACGTGCCGGCCCCAAGAAGGGAGACGCTGCCAAGGACAGCCACCACGACGGCAGCCTTCTGAAGCTTACGCATTTCTTCTCCGATTGATTGGAAGAGGCCGATCAGGCAGTGATCGGCTTGGTGTCGCAATCTGTCGCACCCGGAGGCGATCTCCTCAACCTCTTTGGGCTGCTCAGTCGTTGAGCCCGTCAAGAAGGTGACCAACGACGGGAACGTTGGTGAGAACAGCCTTGATCTTGGGCGCTTTACCGCTACCGCCTGAATCCCCGGCGTGGGCTGGGGCGACAAAGCCGAAGGCGAGCAAGGTAAGCGCGGCGGAGACGGTCAGGATGCGGAAATGGCGCCGCATGGCAGGCCCCTTCTTTCTTCTCGTTCGCGGGCAGCGTCGACGTGCGCGCCTTTCACATGCGTGAAGTCGCGTGGAGGGCGCCCCCGAGGCGGAGCGGATTCGATAAGAGGCATTCCTCCGCGTCGGGCGTAGTAACGGCCCATCACCCGAACAGGGCAGCAAAACTTGCGGTTCGCCGCTGAATCGTCCAGTACCACCGGGAAAGCGACTCCTGGGGCCGCGGGCGGACGCGCTCCGCTTTACCGAGGACGTCCCGCGCCGGGCCGGCCAAGCGCCTGCCCAGGGCAGTCAGCGTTGAGACCGCGATACAACGAGCCGTGATCACAGCGGTGTTCGGGAATCAGCGCCAGGTCGACGAGTGCCCCGGACGGAGCGGCGGCCGCCAGAGGCGCTCATCGGTTCGTCAGGTCTGCGCGCGGCGGGCGGTGTTGCTGCGGTGGCGGAGTTGGTCGGTGTGGTGGGTGAGGCGGTCGATGTGGGCGGCCAGGGTGGGGTGGCTGCCACGTAGGTGTGGTTCGGTGTCGGTGAGCGGGGCGAGGAGCAGGGCGGCGTCGTCGTCGGCGAGGGCGAGGGTGAGGCGGCGGACGGGCGGGCGGGCGGTGGCCGGGAGGTCGGACAGGGCGGCGATCTGGCCGGCGAGCCGGCGGAGTTCGCCGGCGTTGTCCCGGGCCCAGCCGATGACCGCACGGTCGGCGGCGCGGCGGTCGCGGGTGGCCTTGACGCGCTGCTCGCCGGTGGTGTCGGCGGCGCCGGGGCGGAGCCGGAGGTAGCGGCGTTCGGCTGCCTGGCGGCTGGCCACGCCCAGAGGTGCGGCCAGGTCGGCCCAGCTCGCGCCGGCCGCGCGGGCCGCTTCGACCAGGCCGGGTTCCCAGTCGGCGAGTTGGTGGCGCACCTCGCGCAGCAGGAGCAGCGCGGCCAGTGCCTGCTCGGGCTTGGGCGGATCGCCGGCGCGGGGCTCGCCGTCGGGGGCGTTGCGGGCGGCGCGTACCGCCTCGTCGATGGCGCGCAGGGCTGCCTCCGCGGTGAGGAAGGGCACCGGGGGGAGGTCCTGGGGCTGCTCGTCTGCTGCGGTCACGTGGGGATTCCCTCCTTTCGTCGTCGTTCGGACGACATATTGTTTGTCATCGTTTCGATGACATGCTACAACGGGAGCAGGTGCAGCGCATTGGCAGCAGTTTCTGCCCGTCTCACTGGAGGTGTTTCGCGATGTTGATGCGCACTGACCCGTTCCGCGAGCTCGACCGGCTCTCCCAGCAGCTCCTGGGCACGTCCGGTACCTGGTCACGGCCGTCGACGATGCCGATGGACGCCTACCGCGAGGGCGACGTCTATGTGATCACGCTGGACATTCCCGGCGTGGACGCCGACGCCATCGACATCGATCTTGAACGGAACATGCTGACCGTCAAGGCCGAGCGCCGGCCGACGGCCAAGGGCGAGAACGTCCAGATGGAGCTGTCCGAGCGGCCGCTGGGGGTCTTCTCCCGCCAGCTGATGCTCGCCGACACCCTTGACGCCGAGCGCATCGAGGCCACCTACGAAGCAGGGGTGCTGACCCTGCGCATCCCGATCGCGGAGCGCGCCAAGCCCCGCAAGATCACCATCGGCGGATCGGCGCAGCCCAAGCAGATCAGCGGCTGACCCGCTCCGGCCCGCAGCAGCGAGGGAGGCGGGAGCGCATTCCGGCACCGGGAGCGCTTCCCGGCATCCCGCCTCCCGTCCACCGTCTCCCGTTAGGAGGGGTGGCCATGGTGGCCGTCCGATGGGAGGAGTTCTTGGAGCGTGTCCGGGAACGCGGCGAGTACGACACCCGGCACGAGGCCGAACGCGCCGCCCGGGTCGTGCTCGCCCTGCTCGGCGCGCACGTGGTCGGCGAGGAGCGGTCCGCACTTGCCGCCCGGCTGCCCGAGACCTTCGCCCTGATCCTGCTCAACCCGCTGCCCGCGGCCGAACCGCTGACCCCCGAGCGCTTCGTCCGGGCCACCGCGGCCTGGATCGAGGGGGCCACCGAGGAGACCGCCAAGTGGGACGTCGGCGCGGTCCTCAGCACGGTGGCCGAGGCCGCCGGCGAAGACCTCACCCGGCGGCTGCTGCTTCAGCTGCCGGTCGGCTACGACCTGCTGTTCGGTCACCCCCAGCCGATCTGACCCCGCCGATCTGATCCGCACACCACCGCCGGAGCTTCTGCCCATCCGGCCCGCCGGCCCCTGCCACCCGGCGTGAGCGGGGCCGGCCGGGCCCGTATCGACACGAAAGGCATGCCACCCGTCATGATCGACCAGCGGTACAGCGACCAGCGGTACCCGGACCGTCCCGATGTCGCGATGACCTTCGACGCCTTGCTGGCGAAGGTCCGGTACGAAGGCGCCTACCCCACCCGGGAACGGGCCCAGGAGGTCACCCTTCAGGTTCTCGCCGCGCTCGGCCGCCAGCTCACCGGCGACGAACGGGTCGCGCTTGCCGCCCGGTTGCCGTTGGAGGCCGCGCTGGAGTTCACCGGCCAGGCCCCCGCCGCCGAGCGGCTGACGGGGTGGGGCTTCATCAAGGACCTCGCGCTGCGGACCGGCACCACGCCGGCGGTCGCCCGCTGGAACACCGGGACGGTCTTCTCCGTCCTCGCCCAGCTGACCGAGCCCGCTCTGCTGGACCAGATCCTCGACCAGCTGCCCGAGGGCTACGCCTTGCTGTTCGGACGGCCTGAACTCCGCCCCCGGCAGGGACAGGCCGCCTAGGTCCTGGCCGGTCGGTCTCTTCGCTCAGCGCACGAAGTCAGCTCACGAAGCGCCCGGGCATCGGGCGGCCTCGTGTCGGCGGAGGCGGACGGCCGGTGCGCCCCCGCGGGTGGGGTACGCACCGGCCGCCGTAGGACCAGGATGCTTCGCGGTCAGTCGGGGTTAGGGGTGGCCTTGAGGCGCCGTACGTCGAAGGACCATATGCCGCGCCCGTGGGTGGCGGCATAGAGCCTGTCGTCCGGGCCCAGGCGCAGTTGCAGCACGGCTGCGGTGGGGAGGTTGTGTCCCAGTACCTGCCACTGGGTGGCGCCGGCGGGCCGGTAGAAGGTGGCCAGGTCGGTGCCGAGGGCGAGGCCGCCGTTCGGGAGCAGTTTGACGGTGTTGGCGGGGACATCGGGCAGGTTCGCGGAGATGTCCGTCCAGTCGGTGCCGCCGTTGGTGGACTCGAAGAGGTGGCCGACGCCCGCGCCGGGGCCTTCGGTCCACTTGCGGGAGAAGCCGTTGACGGCCACGTACACATGCCGGGCGTTGGCCGGGTCGACCTCGAAGCCGGAGATGTAGCGGTTGGGGAGGGTGCCGTCGGCCGGGAGGCCGAGCTGGTGCCAGCCGGTGCCGTCGGCGTTGCCGACGGCGATGCCCCGGGTGAAGCCCTTGCTGTCGCAGGGCCCGCACCAGCCGACGTACACGGTGCCGCCCGAGGACGCGACGGTGGTGGCCACATGGCCGTCGCCGAGGTCGTAGGCGTTCTTCCACTCCGTGCGGGAGCGGATCGCGAAGCCCTTGTTCTGCACCCACACATGCCGGCCGCCGGCGATCCAGGTGTGGGTGTCCTTGGCGTCGGCGGTGATCGGGGCGATGAAGCGGGCGCCGGCGCCGCCCAGGTCCTTGTCCGGCGGGGCGACCTCGTACTCGGTGGCCTTGGACGGGTCCGTGGCCCACGAGCCGTTGTTGACACCGCAGTTCTGGGTGACCCACATGTCGAGGTAGACGTACTCCGCGGCGATGTTGCAGCCGTTGGCGGGGTCGGCGATGGTGTCGGCGCCGTCGCCGCCGAAGTCGGAGCCCATGACCCTGTCCCGTCCGCGCAGGATGGACTGGCCGTTGTCCTGGAGGCCGCCGGTCACCGAGACGCCGCCGTAGGTGAGGTCTTTGCCGACGCCCACCGAGTAGTACTGCAGGGTGTCGAGGGTGCCGTCGTTGAGGGACTGCCAGTCCTTGGCGTGGCCGCCGGAGTCGACTGCGCCGTTGAGCGGGCGGCGGTAGATGCCGCCGTCGTTGCCGACGTATGCCCAGGTCCTGCCGTGGTGGCTGCCGATCGCGACCGCGTGCTGGTCGGAGTGGGTGGTCTGTGAGCAGTCGCCGGTCTGCTTGGCCGGGTCGATGCTCCAGCAGGGGAAGGGGAAGTTCCAGTACGGGCCCGGCGTGGTCCAGCTGGCGCCGCCGTTCCTGGTCTCGAAGACCTCTTCCAGACCGAGGTAGACGTGGTCGGCGTTGGCCGGGTCGACCTGGAGGAACTGGTTGTACCAGGACTGGATGCCGGGCAGATAGCCGGCGCTCTGGAGCGCGGATCCCGATGCCTTGAGCTTGGCGTAGTCGGCGATCTGCGTCCACGGCCCGAACGGCGAGCCGTTCTTCGACACGTACACGCCCTTGAGGCCGCTGTCCGGGTTGGCGGCGGTCTGTGCCGGGGACTGGTCGATGGCGTAGAGCCGCGAGCCGTCGGCAGCGGCGGCGAACGTCATGTTGCCGACGTCGGCACTGCCGGTCGGCAGGTCACCGAGCCCGCTGACCGGCTTCCAGCCGCCGTCGTCCTGCTTGGCATACAGCCCGTTGTACGTGTCGCCACCGCGCCAGCCGACCGCGAGCAGGACCTTGGACGGGTCCCTGGGGTCGACGGCGAGGTCATTGGCGATGTTCTTGTACGGCGCACTCGGGTCGTCCGCCTTCGAACCGCCCGGCAGATAGTCGGGGTTGGGGGCGAACTCCAGCTTCCACGGCCCGGACAGGGTAGTTGTGGAGTGCGACCACACGCCACGGCTGGTCGCCGCCCACACCTTGGTGCCAGCGAACCGCAGCGCATGGATGACGGTGCTCTCCAGCTCGGTGCCGCCCACGCGGCCGCCGGGCCGGAACTGCCCGTGCCGCGGGTCGCCCAGGACGTAGACTCCCGTACCCACGAAGGACGTTGCCCCGGTATTGGACTCGCCGGTGGCGTACCAGAGGCGCTGCTTGCCGTCCAGGGCGAGGGTGCCCGTCGACAGGGACGGCAGCTTGTCGGCGATCGGCTCCCAGAGCCCGCCGCCGGTCTTCGACCGGAAGACGCCGCCGTTGGCGCCGCCCGCGTACACATACCCCTGGTCGTCGGCGGCGATCCCGGTGATCCGGCCGGTCACCTTCCCGAAACCGCCGCTGGAGTTGGAGTTCACATCGCGGTAGCGCGGGTCGTCGGCGTCGTACGCCTTCTTGGTGACGTGCCCCCAGGCACCTCCCGCGTGCCGCATCGACTGGAGCTGCTGCCACGCCGCCCCGTAGGCTCCAGGCGCCACCACGCCTGGAGCCGTCCGCGCCTCGGTGAACTGGGCAGTGGCTTCTGCGGAGTTCTCCGCCTCGTCGGAGCCGCCGTCCCCGCTTCCGGGGGCGAGGACGGCGGATCTTTCGCCGTGGTGGTGCACCGCCTTCGTGTGCTGGCGGCCCACGTCGGCTTGGTGACGCGCGTTCCAGGGCCGGGGTCTGGTGTCACCGGACGCCGCGAACGCCTGGCCGGCGGCCAGGCCGAACGCGGCGGCCACGACGGTGCAGGTGATGAACCGCCGTCGGTGCGGGGGGTGCCATCGGTGCCGTTGGGGCAACATGCCCACTCCTCCCTGCGCCGGGTATGCGGGGTGGCCCGACGCCGGAGGAGATCTTGGCGTGTCCGCGACATCACTGCGTAGAGGCCCGCGAGAAAAATGGTGCGGAGTTTACGTTTGTGGCCCGCATGGGCCCAAACTTCGCTCTCGCTACCGGAATGCGGGGCCCGTGACCCGTTACGCGGCGGTGAGCCGCTTGACCCAGGTGACCGAGCTGCTGCTGCCGGGCGCCTGGATGAAGACCCGTGCGGGAATGGCTACGAGGTGTTCCTGGTTGGTGCCGGTGTCGAGGTCGCGGACGACGATGTAGCCGGTGTAGGTGGCCCCGTTGGCCCGGCCTTCCAGGTAGCCCTTCTTGCCCTGCGGCACGTTGATCTCGACGCCCGTTTCCCGGGTGTTCTGCACCTTGGTGGTGGACGTGGAGCTGTAGCTGTAGGTGAAGCTGGCCTCGCCGCCGACCGATGCGCCATCGCCGCTGATCGAGGGCGTGATCTTGCCGCCCACCTGCCAGCCTTCGGTCGTGCTGCTCTCGTCGGCGACGGACGCCGTGACCTTGTAGGTGAGTTTGCCCTCGCCTGTGAGGCCGTCGCTGGCCCCCCGCTGCGGGTACTTCTCGTCGACCTTCCCGACGAACATGCAGGGCGCCGCCTGGCCGTAGAACGGGCTCTTCGGGTCCTTGTTGGTCATGTTGCAGTACTGCTCGGCGCTCTGCCCGCCGGTCAGTGCGTTGTCCTTGGTGTTCTGGCGGACGTCGGTGCCGTTGGGCTTGGTCGTATCGGCCCATCCGTCGACCAGGTGCTTGGCGCTTTCCCGCAGCGGCGCGGAGTGGTTGGTGTCGGCCGCGTACTGCGTCGCTGCCGCCTGGGCGTCCTTGACGGCCTGTTCGGGAGCGTACTTGCTCTGTACGTCCGCCAGGGTGAAGGTCTTGACGTTGCCGTTCTTGTCCTTGTCGACCCCGGCCGGGTAACCCATGGAGGATTCCGAGGGGTTGACCGGATCCGTCTTGGTCATCGCGGCGATGACGTCCTGGTCGGACTGGTAGGTGCCGTCGGCGACCTTCGCCGGCTGACCGTCGTCGGCGAACGCGGGGGACTGGGAGCCGACCAGGGATATGCCGGTGAGGAAAGCGGTGGCGAGTGCCCCGGCCATCACACTGTGCTTGCGCCGGCCCTGAACGAGGCCGGCCTGCAGCTGCGTTGACACGCGGGTCTCCTTATCAGTAGTGCATCGGCCGCACGTGGGCCGCCGTGCTGGTTCGTGGGGGGTGCGGCGTGCACCGGAGTTGGTATTCCGCATCGATGGGGCCGCGGCAAATAACCTAGAAAGTTACTATTACGTTCACCCGAGGGTTTTGTAACGAAAGTGACTCGGTCGACTCGGGTCGATCGGACCGGGCAAGGGTCGTGCTGTCCCGAACTTCCGACGGGCCACCGGGTATTGCGCCCCTCCCTCGCCTGCGAGCGCCCGGTCAGCGGATGCCGCGGATCCGGTACGCGCCCGCCAACGAGGCGACGCTCAGGGCCGACAGGGCCAGCAGGTAGTAGCTCGGCGAGATCGGGGAACCGGTCGCCGTGATCAGCGCCGTGGCGATCGCGGGGGTGAAGCCGCCGAAGAGGGCGACCGTGGTGTTGTAGCTGAACGCGAGCCCGGTCGCGCGCGCCTCCGCCGGGAAGGCGTCGGCCATCACCGACGGCAGCGCGCCGAAGTACGCCGCCTTCAGCAGGCCGAGGACCGTCATGCACAGCGCGAGGGCCGGGAAGGACGGTGCCTTGGCGAGCCAGAGGAACAAGGGGACGGCGCTCAGGCCGATAAGAGCCGCGGCGGGGACCATGATCCGCAGTCGGCCGAAGCGGTCGGCGAGCAGTCCCACGACCGGAGTCCCGAACGTGAGGACCGTGCCGGTGATGAGCAGCGCGGTGAACGACAGCGAGTCGTCCAGGCCCAGTTGCCTGATGGCGAAGGTGGGAAGGTACTGCAGGGTGTAGTTGAGAGCGGTGGAGACCACCAGTGCTCCGCCGGCGATCAACAGGCCGCTCCAGTGGCGGCGGAACACCGAGCGGATCGGCGAAGGCGCCCGGCCGCGCTCCCGCGCCGCCGGGACCTGCGTCATCGCGGGCGACTCCTCGACACAGCGCCGTATGACGTAGCCGGCCGGGCCGACCAGGAGGCCCAAGACGAACGGCAACCGCCAGCCCCACGCCGTCATCTGGGCCTCGGACAGCACCGCGGTCAGCCCCGCGGCGCATCCCGAGGCCAGCACGGTGGCGATGCCCTGGCTGGCGAACTGGAAGCTGCCGAGGAAACCCTTGCGCCGGCCGTCCTGCTCCACCAGGAACGCGGTGGCGGCGCCGAACTCCCCGCTGGCCGCAAAGCCCTGGATCAGCCGCGCGAGCACGATACCCAGAGGTGCGGCGAACCCGAGCGTGGCATATCCGGGCATGAACGCCATCAGCCCGGTGCCGAGGACCATCAGCCGGATCGACAGCATCAGCGCCTGCTTGCGCCCCCGCCGGTCGGCATACGAGCCGAGCAGCAGGCCGCCGATCGGACGGATCAGATAGCTGATGCCGAACACGGCGTAGGTCTGGAGGAGTTGGATGCCCGGGGTGTCGGCGGGGAAGAAGGTCTTGCCGATGTACGTCGCCATCAGGGCGTACAGGGCGAGGTCGTAGAACTCAAGGGCGTTGCCGATGGTCGCCGCCGCTATCGCGCGCTTGGCGGAGGCCCGTCTCGGGGGCGCGCTCGGCTCGGTGGGTTGAGGGGAGACTGCGGTCATCGCGAGTCCTTCCGGCAGGCGCCGGGCCGACGGTCGTCAGCCGAGCGGGGGCGGGGAGCGGGAGGTCGGCCGCGGGATGGCCGAGGGCGTGGAAGAGCGTGGCCGCCAGCACGATGCCCTCGCGGGCGAGGGTGCCGAGCAGGTGCTCGTCGGGGGCGTGCTGGAGGCAGCCGGGGTAGGAGTGCGGCAGCCACAGGGTGGGCAGGCCGAGGATGTCGGTGAAGACGTGGTTGGGCAGCGAGCCGCCGATGTTGGGCAGGACGGCGACGGTCTTGCCGGTGGCCCGCTCCAGCGTCGCCTCGGCCCAGCGCACCCACGGGTCGTCGAGCGGTGTGCGGCTCGCGGGGAAGCTGCCCCGGACGCTCACGTCGACCATCGGATAGCCGCACTCGGCCAGGTGCTCGGCGACGGCCTCCCGTATCCCGCTCACCTCGGTGCCGGCGACGTACCGCAGCTGCAGGACGGCCCGGGCCCGGCCGGGGATCGCGTTGACCGGGCGGTCGATGTCGGCGGAGCCCAGCGACAGGACCTCCAGGGTGTTCCAGCCGTAGAGCCGCTCGGCCAGGGTCAGACCGGGCTCGCCCCACCCCTCGTCGGGGGCGGGGTCGCCGGGACTGCCTGCGACCGTGACGCCGGCCAGCGCCGCCCGCACCTCATCCGGGAGGCCGGGCGGCCGCAGCGCGGGGACCTGGATGCGGCCGTGCCCGTCGACCAGGCTCGCGACGGCACCGGCCAGGGTGGTGGCGGGGTTGCGCAGGATCCCGCCCCAGTTGCCCGAGTGGTACGCATCCGGGCGCAGGTCGACATCGAGCACAAGCCTGACACCCCCACGCGCGCCCAGGAACAGCGTCGGCGTCGCCGCGTCCAGGCGCGGCCCGTCCGAGGCGATGAGAACGTCGGCCCGCAACTGGTCGCGGTGCGCCGCGGCGAAGGCGGCAAGGCCCGGTGAGCCGGTCTCCTCGCCGGTCTCGAACAGGAAGGTCAGGTTGAAGCCGAGCGTCCCCCGCTCGGCCAGGAGCAGCCGCAGCGCGGTGAGGTTGACCAGGTGCTGCCCCTTGTTGTCGGCCGCCCCACGGCCGTACCACCGGTCGCCGTCGGCGGTCAGCGTCCACGGGTCGCGACCGTTGCTCCACTGGCCGGCATGGCCGTCCACCACGTCGGCATGCCCGTAGCAGAGCAGCGTCGGGAGTTCGGGGGACTCGACGCGGGTGCCGACGAGGAACGGCCCGCCGGCCGGATCCGGGTTGGCGTATTCGGCCACGGAGCACCCGAGGCCGGTCAGCGCAGGAACGAGAACGTCGTCGAGGTATGCCTTGACGGCAACGCGGTGTTGAGGTCGGGCGCTCACCGTCGGATAGCCGACCATGGTGCTCAAGTCGGCGAAGAAGGCGCCCGAGTCGACGTACTCCTCGGCTCGCTGGATCAGACTTTCGGGGATCACTTGGGGTACTCCCGGGAATGCAGCAGGTAACGGTGAACGGCGCGTGCCGTGTTGGCTCAGCAGCGTAAGGGCGCCCGCTGCGCACTGACTATTGCCGTTTGTGCCGCCCAGCGTTCTAATTTCGGCACACCGGTGTACGCGTCGGGCGGCGCCGCTCGACGTATCCACGGAGGTCCGATGCAGCTCATGCCGGTGAGCCTGGCGTACTTTCTCGAAGTCGCCCGGACGGGAGCGGTGAGCGAGGCCGCCCAGAATCTGCGGGTCGCCCCCTCGGCGATCAGCCGCCAGATCGCCAAGCTGGAAGCCGGGGTCGGCGTCCCCCTGTTCGTCCGGCATCCACGCGGGATGACCCTGACCGACGCCGGCTCGCGCCTGCTGGTCCACGCCCGCCGCAGCGAGGCCGAGTCCTCCGCGCTCCTCACCGAACTGCGCACCGGCAGCGGCGCCGACGTCCGCAGCGTGACCGTGGCCTGCTCCGAGGGTTTCGCCCGCCGCCTCGTCCCGCATGCGATGGCGGCCTTCCGCCAGGACCATCCGGACGTGACGTTCCGGCTCGACCGCGTACCCCACCAGGAGGCCACCCGCCGGGTGGCCGAGGGGATCGCCGACGTCGCCGTCACCTACGCGATGGGCCCGCGGCACGACGTACGGGTGGAGTGCGCCGTGGTGGTGCAGATGGCCGCCATCGTCCCGTCAGGACACCAACTCGCCGACCGCGAGCGGGTCGGCCTGGCCGAACTGTGCGCGTACCCATTGGCCCTGGCGCCGGCCGGAACCACCCAGCGCGACCTCTTCGACATCGGCGTGCAACTGGAGGGACTGACCGTCCGGCCGGCCCTGGTCTGCGACGCCATGGCCTCGAAGTACGAGTTCGTCCGCTCCGGCGGCGGCATCGCACTCGTCGGCGACCTGGGCGTCCCGGACCCGCACCCGGACCCGGCCGCCGAAGGCGTCGTCTACGTACCGCTCGACCACCCGGTCTTCCGCCGCCGCGAGGCCCAGGTGCAGACGATGCTCGGCCGACAACTCCCCTGGGCGGCCACAGAGTTCACCGGGCTGCTGGTCTCACTGCTGCGACGGTCGGAGTCGACGCGATGACTGTGAGTGGCTCGCAGCGGATGTTATGGGCAGGCGAGGGGTACCCAACACGGCGTTCAGCCCTCAGTCTTGTGCGCACTTCACACGCTGTTCATATGGATTCATATGGAGGTGCCAGGCCGTGAAAGCCCTGCGTGTTTCCCGCAAGCGAGGTGCGGTGCTGCTGTCGGCGGTAATCGCCGGTCTGCTGCTGGCCGTTGCCGGAATTCCGTACGCCCAGGCTTCGCTGATATCCAGGGCAGCCGACAGTTCCAAGGCAGCCGGCAGTTCCAGGGCGGCGGACAGTTCCAAGACCGCGGACAACGCCGGTGACTGCGCGCTGCCGGGCCGTACCGGATGGACGGACGAGGGCCACAACACCGACTTCTCCGTCTTCCAGCGCCCCGCCGGGACCATCAAGGCCGCCATGATCTTCGTGGACTTCCCGGACGCCCCGGCCACCGAGTCGCCGGGCGACGACGCGGCCCAGGTCACGCCCGGCGCGGACTGGGTATGGCAGGCGTCGTACGGCAAGGCATGGCTCGCCATCACCCAGCACCGGCACTGGGTGCGTATGCCCCACAACTCCACCGACTACCACTTCCAGCGCGGCTTCAGCCACGAGACCCACGAGGCGTACATCAAGGATGCCGTCACCGCCGCCGATGCGGACGTCGACTTCTCCCAGTACGACATGGTGTACGTCATGCCGACCAAGAACGCCGCGGCCATCTCCTTCACGCCCACCTATGTCTACGAGCCGGGCACGGACGGCGTCGTCGCCGACGGCAAACGCATCAAGTGGGCCGTCACCTTCGGCCAGGACATGTGGCACTGGGGTCCCAAACTCGTCGGCCACGAGACCGCGCACACCTTCGGACTGCCCGACCTCTACGCCTTCGACGCCGGCAGCGACGCGCACCGCTTCGTCGGTGGGTGGGACGTCATGGGCCTGATCAGCGGGGCTGGGCCGCAGTACTTCGGCTGGGAGTCGTGGAAGCTCGGCTGGACCGATGACAGCCAGGTCGTGTGCCGGGCCTCGGCGGGCAGCGACACCGTCCGACTCTCCGCCGTCGAGCGCCCCGGCGGAACCAAGCTGGCCGTGCTCCGCACGGGCCCCACGACGGCGTACGTGGTCGAATCCCGTCGCGCGGACCTCGCGGACCGGGGCGCGTGCGCGACCGGCGCGCTCGTCTACAAGGTCGACTCGTCCGTGCAGACCGGCGAAGGCCCCATCCGGGTCATGGACGCCAAGCCCGACGCCACCCCGCCAAGCGGCTGCCGGCCCCTGGACGACGCGCCGTACACGGCCGGCACGTCCTTCACCGACACCGACGCCGGGGTACGGATCGACGTGCTGAGCTCGGACGACCACTCGGACACCGTACGCCTCACCAAGTCGTAACTCGCCTGAAATGTGGGGGAGTTGCACCTTGGAGTCAGGCGACGACGTGACCT
The DNA here is from genome assembly GCF_051603415.1 of Streptomyces sp. S186. Taxonomy (NCBI): domain Bacteria; kingdom Bacillati; phylum Actinomycetota; class Actinomycetes; order Kitasatosporales; family Streptomycetaceae; genus Streptomyces; species Streptomyces sp. S186. The sequence continues at coordinate 7,873,824 of NZ_CP193932.1, forward strand.
CGCTGAAGCCCGGGGCCGTAGCCGATCTGAGCCCAGCCGATCACGACGCGGGAGCCAGTGCGGTGGCGTCCAGGGCCGGGCGCAGGGACTTGGCCAGGGTGACGCCGTCACCGGTGGCCCAGTAGTGCAGGTAGAACAGGCGGGGCTGCTCGTCCTGGGTATGGTTGTGCAGTTCGACGATGTCAATGCCGCCCTTGCGCAGGTTCTGGATGACCTTTTGGACCTCCGCCTGGGTCATGACGAAGTCGCCGTTGATGGCGGCCTTGTCGCCGCCGAGTGGCTGGAAGTTGACGGCGGTGGTGATGCCGAGGGCGGGCGGCAGGATGTGCCGGCCGTCGGTGACGGTGTTCTTGCGGGCGAGGGAGAACTTGTAGATGCCGCCGTCGGCGGTGCCCTCGCGTCCGAGTGCCTTGTCGATGCCGTGGGTGTCCAGTGCGAGGGGTGGCTGAGAGGCGGGGGGTGGGGAGGCCGGCGGGGTGGCGGTGGCGGCCAGTGCCGCCTTGAGTCCCCTGGCCAGGCCGGCCGGGTTGCCCATGGCGTGGATGTGCGTCCACCAGATGTCCGGGTGCTGGGCGAGCAGGTGCTTGTGCAGGGCGGTCTGGTCGATGCCGGCGGCCTGCAGCGCGTCGGTGACCTTGGGCAGTTCGGGTTCGGTGACCACCAGGTCGCCCATGAGCATGGTCCCGTCCCCGTACGTGGCGAAGGCCGCATAGCCGCCCAGGGACAGGCCCGGCTTGATGGTCACGCCGTGGGAGGTGACGGTGAGGTCCTTACGGGGCAGCGGGACGCGGTACACGGTGCCGCCCATCAGGGTGCCGGTCCGGCCCAGGGTATGGGCCACGTCCTTCCAGTCGGCGGTGGTCGTGGTCACCGGCGGCTGCGGTCGGCCGCTGTGATCACGGTCTATGTTGGTGGCGGTGGCGGTTGTCCCGCAGGCGGTCAGCGCGAGCAGCACCGCGGTGCCGGCGCCGGCCAGGCGTAGCCGCCTGCTGCGTGAACGAGGGAACATCGGCCCTCCTCGGAAACGGGAGAGTGCCGGTCGCACACGGTCTGTGCGACCCACTGTGCAGACAACGGAAGCGGCCGATGATGAAGTGGAGATGAAGACGCGTCCGGCGGGGCCCGACTTCATCCGCACTTCATGATCGGCGGGAAAGGTCGCGTACAGGCGGGAGGAGGGACGACGCGATGCGGATCCTCGTGGTGGAGGACGAGCCGAAGATGCGGGCGCTGCTGCGCCGGGCACTGGTCGAGGAGGGCTATGCCGTCGATGCGGCCGCGGACGGGCCGCAGGCCCTTGCCCTGGCGCAGGCCGCCGCTTTCGATGCGGTGGTGCTGGACGTGATGCTGCCCGGCCTGGACGGCTTCGAGGTGTGCGCCAGGCTGCGCCGCCGCGGGGCGCGGGTGCCGGTCCTGATGCTGACCGCCCGCGACGCGGTCGCCGACCGGGTCGCCGGCCTGGACGGTGGCGCGGACGACTACCTCACCAAACCCTTCAGCCTGGCGGAACTGCTGGCCCGGCTCCGCGCCCTGATCCGCCGCGGACCGGCACCGCTGCCGCCGGTGCTCTGTGTCGGGGACCTGCGCCTGGATCCGGCCACCCGGCAGATCTGGCGCGGCGAAACGGAGATCACCCTGACCGGCAAGGAATACGCCCTGCTGGAGGCTCTGCTGCGCCGCCCGGGCACCGTCCTGACCCGCGAGATGCTCCTCGAACACTGCTGGGACTTCGCCACCAGCCCGTACTCCAACGTGGTCGACGTACACATCCGCTCCCTGCGCGACAAGATCGACCGGCCCTTCGGCGCGGCCGGGATCGAGACCGTCCGCGGCGCCGGCTACCGGCTGCGCCGCGACGGCGGCCGCCCCCGGCCCACCTCACCCCCGGCGCGTCCGCGATGAACAGGGTGCCGCTGCGGATCCGCCTGACGGCGATCTTCGCGCTGGCCATGGCCGTGGTACTGGCCGGCGCCGGATACCTCACCCTGAGCCGGTTCGCCGAATCCCAGAACGAATACACCCACCGGGTCACCCCCGCCCAGGCCCTCGCCGGCCAGGAAGCCTATGCCGACCTGCGCCGGGAACTGCTCACCGCGCTTCCTCTGGTGTTCGTAGCGGCCACCGTCGGCGCCTATCTGCTGGCCACCGCCGCGCTGCGCCCGGTGGAGCGGATGCGCGCCCAGGCAGCCGCCGTCACCGACACCACCCCCCAGCGCCGCCTCCAGATCCCGCCCAGCCGGGACGAGATCGCCCGCCTGGCCACCACCCTCAACGCCATGCTGGACCGTCTGCAGGCCGGACTGGAGAGGGAGAAGCGCTTCGCCGCCGACGCCAGCCACGAGCTACGCACCCCGCTCAGCCTGCTCACCACCGAACTCGACCTGGCCCTGCGACGGCCGCGCAGCCACGCCGAACTGACCGCCGCCCTGGCCTCCGCCAGCGAGGAGACCCAGCGCCTGGTCGCCCTCGCCGAAGACCTGCTGCTCCTCGCCCGCACCGACCAGACACACCACGGACCCACGCAACCGGGCCGGCGAACCATTGAGCTGGCGCCGCTGCTGGAACGGATCGCCGCCCGGCACCGGGCTGCCTTCCCCGAAGCGATCCTCACCGTGGACTGTCCTGATCAGCTCCATCTGGTGGCCGAGCCGTCCCGACTGGAGCGCGCGGTGACCAACCTGATCACCAACGCCCTCCAGCACGGGGACGGCCCCATCGAGATCACCGCCCGGGAACACCACGGCGGGCGCCAATCCCAGACCCAGTCACCGACCCAGACCCAGATCCACGTCCGCGACCACGGCCCCGGCTTCCCGCCCGGCTTCCTCCCGGCCGCTTTCGACCGCTTCACCCGCGCCGACCACGCCCGCACCGGCGGCGGCTCCGGCCTCGGACTGGCGATCGTCGCCGCCATCGCCCGCGCCGCCGGCGGTACCCACGGCGCGGCCAACCACCCCGAAGGCGGCGCGGACGTGTGGATCAGCTTCCCTACAGATCTCTCAACAGACCTCGCAACAGATCCCCCAACAGATCTCGGCGAAGATGACGCACATACCTCCTGACCGTCTCCGCACTCCCGTGCAACTCGGCGCGGGTCAGGAAGGATGCCTTGATCCGCTCTCGGGTCTACCGGGTGGCTCTACGAGGTGGAGGTGGAAGGCGACGATGGGCCCGAACGAGCTGTTCGCGCTGGAGCAGGTGACCGTACGGCGCGGCCCCGCAGTGCTGCTGGACGAGGTGACCTGCCAGATCCCCGCCGGGGCGTGCACCGCGCTGATGGGACCGTCCGGCGCGGGCAAATCCACCCTGTTGCGGCTGCTCAACCGCCTGGAGGAACCCACCGCCGGCCAGATCCGCCTGCACGGCCGCCCACTGCCGGACGGGGACGTCCTCGCCCTGCGCCGCCGGGTCGGGCTGGTCGGACAGCAACCGGTCCTGCTCACCGACCACGTCCCGGACGAACTACGCGTCGGCCGACCCGGCCTGACCGACGACCAGGCACAGACGCTGCTGGACCAGGTCGGCCTGCCCACCGCCATGCTCACCCGGCGGACGGCCGGACTGTCCGGCGGCGAGGCCCAACGCCTCTGCCTGGCTCGCGCCCTCGCGGTCGGCCCCGAGGTGCTGCTGCTGGACGAACCCACCTCAGCGCTGGACGCCGCCAGCGCCAGAGCAGTCGAAGCAACGGTGCGCCGCCTGATCTCCATCGGGCTGACGGTCATCCTGGCCAGTCACAACACCGCGCAGGCCCGCCGGATCGCCGACCGGGTCCTCGTCCTGCGGGCCGGGAAGCTGGTGGCCTGCGGCCCCGCAGCGGACATCGACCACCTCAGGGAGGAGTCATGAATCCCGCCGTCCCCACCTGGGCGGGGGTCGCCGCTTCCGGCGCACTGGTCCTGCTGGCCGTGGCCGTGGCATGGCACGGGCGGTTGCACCTGGCCCGCGAGATCGCCATCGCCGCGGCCCGTGCCGGGGCCCAACTGGCCGCCGTGGGTGCGGTGTTGCTGCTGGTCTTCCAGCACACCGGCTTGGCCGGAGCGAGTGGCTGGCTCGCGCTGATGGTGCTCATCGCCGGCCAGGTCGCCGCCCGCCGTGCCCGCGGCCTGCCCCGCGCACTGCCCATTGCCACGGCCGCGATCAGCGCCGGAACCGCGGCGACGCTCGGCGCCCTGCTCGCCCTCGGTGTCATCGCCGCCCAAGCCCGAGTGGTCATCCCCGTCGGAGGCATGGTCGTCTCCGGCGCCATGCAGGCCACCGCCCTGGTCCTGATCCGCATGCGCGACGAAGCCCGTACCGCACGGCCCGCCATCGAGGCCCGCCTCGCGCTCGGACTGCCGGCCACCGAAGCCTTCGCCCCCTACCTGCGCACCACCCTGCGCACCGCACTCATCCCCGCCGTCGACTCCACCAAGACCGTCGGCCTGATCAGCCTGCCCGGCGCCATGACCGGCCTCATCCTCGCCGGCGTCGACCCCTTCACCGCCATCCGCTACCAGATCGTCGTGATGTACATGCTGCTCGCCGCAGCCGCCCTCGCCTCCCTCACCTCGGCCCGCCTGGCCGAACGCGCCCTCTTCGACGACGCCCACCGCCTGCGCGACATGCGCGAGCCCGGCGCCTCCCAGGGCGTGTCCTAGGAGGCGCCGGGCCCCGCCCCGCCGTCAGCCCCGCGCCCCCGCCGTCGGTGACAGCGGTGGTTCCTGGTGGGAGCCGTAGCGCTCCATGCGCTGCCAGCGCAGGCGGCTGCCGGACAGGGCGGTGGCCACTGACTGGACCACCACGAGGTACATCAACTGGCGGTAGACGAACTGCTGGAACGGCAGGCTCCACAGCGGTCCGAGCCGTTCGCCGTCGAGGCGGAACGCATAGGCCCCGGTGACGACCTGGACGAGCAGGAACGAGCACCACAGCAGCAGTACGTGGACGGGGTCGAGGAAGATCAGCCCGTACACGCTCAGCACGTCGACCAAGGGTGCGAACAGCGGCAGCAGCACCTGGAAGAGCGCCAGGAAGAGCAGCCCGCGACGGCCGAACGTGCCGGCCGCGCCGCTCTGGCGGACCGCGCCGCGGTGCTTCCACATCGCCTGGAGGGTCCCGTAGCACCAGCGGTAACGCTGCCGCCACAGGGCGCCGAGGGAAGCGGGGGCCTCGGTCCAGGCGATGGCCTTCTCCTCGTAGACCACGCGCCAGCCGTCGCGCCAGATCGCCATGGTGAGGTCGGTGTCCTCGGCGAGGGTCGCCTCGGAGACACCGCCGACGCGCACCAGCGCGGCCCGCCGCCAGGCGCCGATCGCGCCCGGCACGGTGGGCATGCACCGGGCCAGGTCGAAGAGCCGCCGGTCCAGGTTGAAGCCGACGACGTACTCGATGTGCTGCCAACGGCCCAGCAGGCCACCTCGGTTGACGACCTTGGCGTTGCCGGAGACCGCTCCGATCCCCGGGTCGGAGAACGGCTGCACCAGATGGCGGACCGCGTCCGGCTCGAAGACCGTGTCGCCGTCCATCATCACCACGATCTCGTACGAAGCGGCGGCGATCCCCGTGTTGAGCGCGGCGGGCTTGCCCGCGTTCCGCTGGCGGATCACCCGTACCCCCGGCAGGCCGAGTGCCTCGACGATGTCGGCGGTGCCGTCGGTGGAGCCGTCGTCCACGACGATGATCTCGACCGGGTGGTCGGATGCGACCAGGGACCGGACAGTCGCCTCGATACCGGCCGACTCGTTGTAGGCGGGCACGATCACCGAGACCGGTTCGGTGACCTGCGCTCCCCACGTCTTCCTGGCATGCCGCCGGTGCCTGGCCGCGGCGATCATGGAGATCACCGCGCGCAGGATGCCCAGGAATCCGGCGACGAGCAGCAGCAGGTCGAGCGCGTCGAGGCCCCAGACCGCCCCCTTGAGCAGCCACAGCAGCCCGATGCCGAGCAGGTGTTGGGTGGTGGAGGCCGGGCGGGTGGCGTCGGTGAGGTGGAATGCCTGGCTGACCGTCTGGAAGCGGTAGCCGCGTGCCTTGAGGCGCGGGATCAGTGTGTCCAGCGCGGCCACGGTCTGCGCGCGGTCGCCGCCGGCGTCGTGGAAGAGGAGCACCTGGCCGGTGGATCCGTGAGGGGTGGCGTTGCGGACGATCCGCTGCACGCCCGGCTTCTGCCAGTCCTCGCTGTCCTGGGTGACGAGCACGGTCAGGTAGCCCTGCTTGCCGAGCTGTCGCATGGTGGCCCAGTCGGCATTGCCCACCGCGTCGGCGCCGGACGAGTACGGCGGGCGGAAGAGGGTGCTGGTGACACCCGCGGCGCCGGCCACCGCGAGCTGATCCTCCCGCATCTCCAGCGTGCGCTGCCAGTTGGGCAGGCTGGGCAGATAGGGGTGGGTGAAGCTGTGCAGGCCGAGTTCGTCGTGATCCTTCGCCATCCGCGCGGCCAGCTCGGGGTGTGCGGTCACGCCGGTGCCCACGAGGAAAAAGGTCGCAGGCACGTGGTGCCGTTCCAGCGTCGCCAGGATCTTGGGGGTCCAGGTCGGGTCGGGGCCGTCGTCGAAGGTGAGTACCACGGTGTGCGCCGGTGGGGCGAGCGAGACCGGTGACCCGCTCGCCGAGATCACCGGGCCGCCGTTCTGGACCGAGGGCGGCACCTGGTCGACAGGTCCCTGCGGAGGGTTCCCGCCGTCGTCCTGGAAGCCGAACATGTGCTGTGTGTAGCCCTCGATGAGCAGCGTGAGGGTGAGGGTCAGCACCATGGTCACCAGCAACACCCAATGGGTGCGAACCGGCGTTTCGCGGGCGGTACGGCCACGCCGTGGAGATGTGCTCACAACCGTGATTTCTGGAGGAGTGACGAGTTCTGGAACTGTCTGGAACTGATCGGCTTGCCAGGGAAGTGCCGGGGTTGGACTGCGCGGCGGTTGGACTGCGCGGCGCTGCAAGGAGTCGGCGGGGCACCGCGGGCGCGACCCAACGACCCACCGGCCCAGGGGCCCAGCAGGGCTTCCTGGCGAACCGTCAGGCGCGTATCAGAGCGTGCCGTGGGTGGGCGGAAGGAAGGAGGGCGTCGGGGACGGGGTCTGCTTCGGATGCGGGGAAGGCTTGTGGCCAGGGGAAGGCTTGTGGCTCTCGGACGGCTTCGGCCTCGGCGACGCTTTCGCGGTCGGGGACGGTTTCGCCGTCGAGGGCGACTTCGCCTTGGCGGACGCGCCGCCGATGGCCTTCGGCACCGTCGTCGTCCGGCCTGGGCTCCGATGCCGTTGGGGGGTGGCCGCGGCTGTGGGGGACGGCTGGGCCCGGCGTGTCTTGTGCGCGGCGACGGCGCCCGCGCCAGGCTTCGGCCGCATGGGGTGCGGCAGCAGCGCCGGCAGGGTCGGGCCGCCCAGCAGGGTGCTGACCAGCAGGGCGACGTAGGCCATTGCCGGAGCCACCAACGCGGCCACCAGGAGGCGCAGCCGCCTGCGGCGGCCTCCCGATGCGTCGACGAAGATGGGTTTGGGAGCGGTGCGCCGTATCGGTCCGGCACTCAGACGCAGGGTGTCACCGGTGGGCTCGGCCGGGGAACCGGCCACGGTAGGGCCCTGAGAGGGAACATCGGGAGACGTGGACGCGTCAGGCGTCACTTCGTCTCCGGCGGGCGCCTGGCCCTCCGGAATGGTCTGCACAAGATCCAGACACTAGTGGCTGAAAATGTACGGGCAGTACAGGAGTCGTGAAGCCCGCGAAAAAAGTCAGCAAAGCTGATGACTGGCTCGCCGGGTCGCCGCGACGGGTAGCGCGAAGTGTGTCAGTCCTGCGGCCTGCTGATGGTCCTTTTGAAGTCGGCGCGCACGGTCAGCGGAGCCTTCAGCTCCCACTCGCCGCGGTCCGCGAGCTCCTGCAGAGCCTGCGACCGGTCGACCGCCTGCGGCCAGTCGTTCCCGCGGTCGGGAGTACAGGGGTGCTTCATGTGCTTCTGCCGGACGGTGTTGAACCGGGCCAGCCACTTCGCCTCGTTCACACCGGAGGCCGGGTTGCCGCCGAGCGTCCGGTCGGTCTCACGGGCGATCTTGACCATGCCGTCGCAGTCATCGGAAGCCTGGCCCATCATCAGGGCGGTGTCGAAGAGGTTTTCCAGACCCAGTTCGCTCTTCACCCCCTCCTGTGCGCCCAGCTTCATGGCCGGGGTGAGGTACATGTCGTGTCCCACCTTGATCTGCAGCCTCCGGAACGCCGGGTCCAGGGCGGCCTTCTTCCAGTCACGCACGAACGCCTCGCCCAGCGCGCCGGTGTCCTCGCTTCCCGAGCCGGCCAGTCGCTGAAGGGCGCTGGTGTACTTCGCGAGCACGTTGTGGGGAGCGGCGGCGTTGTACGACCTGACCAACCCGAGCATGTCGCCGCTCTGGCTGCAGAACCCGATCCACCCCGCCGTGTAGCCACAGCCGTCGTGCAGATCGGTGATGTAGGCGTACTGCGGAACGGTGGCGCCGTTCTCGAACACCGCGGTGATGTCATCCATCATCAGGATCGCCGCCGGACCCGCCGCCGCGGGCGTCGCCGGAGCACCGGCCGTACCGCCGGCCTGGTCGGCGGTACCGGACGCACAGCCACCCACGGTGAGCACCGCCCCGAGGACGACGAGCATGGTGCGCCGTATTCTGCTCAACTTCACGAACCGCTCCACCTTCTTGCCCCGAGCCTTGCCGGAGACCTTAGCGTGCCGGGTTCTCGCTGATCAGGGTGGTGGACGCGGGCGCCGGAGGCCCGGGCAGGCGAGCCGCCTGGTGACGGCCGTAAGGCGCCCGCAGGCGGCCCTTCGGCTGACGTGTTCCTGCTGCCGGAGACCCGGGGCAAGGTTCTGGAGCGCATCTGAGCCCGAGTTCTGGAGCGCATCTAGCCGGATCGCGGTCTGACCTGCGACGAAGCATCGAACGCGGCGATCGGCGCTATGGGCGGCGGAGGATCGCCCCCGCGTACATCCGCTGACTTGAGCGGGTGCGTCAGCCCTGCCCGGACGTGCTCCGCCGGGCGAGGATCCACTCGCGGCCCGCCGCGCGAGGTGGCCGGAAGATGCGCTGCGGTCCCTCCCTTCTTGCGAGCCAGGTCAGGAAGGTGAGGAGGAACAACCCTTCAACGATCAAGGAGAGGAGCCCGTACGGCGGCTCCCAGTCTGTCTCGTAGTAGCCGCCAGGCAAGCCGGTGGTGCGCGACAGCAGGAAGCCGGTGATCATGCCCAGGCAGACGAGAGTTCCGGCCAGCCACACGGCCGTGGGACGCCTCATCGTGGCAAGGCCGGCCGCCACGGCCAGCATGACGGCGCTGCCCACGGCGAAGAGGACGCCGATGTAGAACTTCTCTTCGAGGTGGCTGGGGGTGAGGAGGCCGTGCAGCACCGTGTTCCCGATGGCACAGCACACGCCCAGTCCTCGTAGGGCGGCTCCGGTGGTCTTGGTGGAGGTCATGGGGACTCCAGGTGCTTCCGTCGCGTTGATCAGGCAATCCGAGACGTCCTCTGTTACTCACTACGAGCGGAAGCGGTCTGGGGATTTCTTGGGGATTTCTGGGGATTCATCGTTCGCAGGCGGCGCCGCGCTCGGGGGCTTTACCCGAAGCCTCCTCTCCACGCACTTCGCCGCACCACGAGCCGCCGGCTGGCTCCGGTAGCCGTTGGGCGTGAGATATGCCGCCCGAGACTCGGCCCGGAGCAAATAGCCATTCTGGAGTGCGAGTTGGAACGGAGGACGCTCGTCCACAGCGCCGCCGCGTGCCGGGACCTGGGGCCGCAAGGGCCGGATGACCTGCCTGGTTCGCGCCAGGCTGAGGAAGTTCGTGCCATCCTTGACCCGTGGCTCGGAAAATTTGGGGGTTCAGCTCGCCAGGCCCATGTTGCTCTCCACGTTTCCGGTGTGGAGCCGAATAAGGTATTCGACGCGCTCTCGGGTTTCCCTTGGGCCCCAGGGCGCAGGTCGCGGAATGCAAGGATCTGTCCTCGACACCTTCGGAGTGTGACGGTGGTCAGCCCTGAACAGACGCCTTCGGATTCTCGATCCGGCTGGCGGGTCGTAGTGGCCGACAGCGTCTCCGAGATCCCGCCGGAGGTCTGGCAGAAGCTCGCACCGTCCGACGACCCGATCTACGGCTACGCGTTCTTCCAGGCTATGGAGCGGACCGGAATCGGCCCGGATTCCTATCACTACATCCTGCTCAGACGAGGACAGCAGCTACAGGCCGTACTGCCGACGTGCCTCTTCGACGAACTGGTTCTGGAAGACGTCGTGGGATCCCAGGGACGCCGAGCACTGCGGCCTCTGCGCCTCATCACGGGAAGACCGCTGCGCATCAAGGCTCTGATCTGCGGACATCTCCTGGGCGAAGGGAGGGTCCTGCGTGAGGGCGGGCTCCCCGAGACCGCGCCACACCTCTTGGTCGATGCGGTGCAGCAGCTGGCTGCCTCGCTGGGCGCCCGGGGGACCGTCTTCAAGGACTTCTCGCCGTCGGAACTGGAGTGGCTGGATCCGGCTCTGAGAAGAGCCGGATACTTCCGCGTTCCAGGGCTTCCCCATGCATGGCTCCGCCTGCGCGCCAAGAGCTTCGAGGAATATGTTGCCTCTCTGTCCAGGAACGGCCGGCGTAACATCCGACGTAATCTGGCGAGGTTTGCCGATCATCAAGACGTGTGCGTCGAGGTGCGTGAACGATTCGAGGACCTCGTACCGTCCATGATGCCGCTCTATCAGGCGGTACTCGACCGTGCGGAGTCCCGGCTGGATGTCTGGACACCGGAGTTCATGACCGTGCTCTCCACCGACCCGAGGATTCCGGCCAGGGCGGTCACCTGCTGGCAGCGAGACCGTCTGGTGGGATTCCTGATCTTCCTGTTCGGGGAGAAGAGTGCGGTGGCGATCCGCATCGGCCTCGACTACGACTGCTCGCGTGAACTGCGGGTCTATCAGGTCAGTTACTATCGCAGCATCGAGGAGATGATTGGCTTGGGTATGGCCAGAATCGACCTGATGCAGAACGCCTACGAGGCGAAACGCAAGTTGGGGTGCCACCTCGTCCCACTCGAACATGCCGTGACGCACCGCAACCGGGTATGGAGAGTCATCCTCAGGAAGTTCCTCCCGATGGCACTCAAGCGGTACGGAGAACAGTCCTGAGTCGACGAGCGCGTAATTGTCAATACGAGAGGGGCGGATTGCCCGTCACGCACCCCGCCGGCGGCACCGTGGGAGCTACTTGGTCAGCGAAGTGGCGGCCGTCTTGATGTCCTGGACCGTGGCGCCGAAGGTGCGCATTCCGCTGACGATCTCGTTGAGGGATGTGGCGAAGAGGCGCTCGCGCTCCGCGTCGGTCCGGTGCGGCGCGCCCTTGGGCGGGGAAGTCGCCTCCTGGCAGTCCTGGGCACCGTGGTGCACCTGATTCAGCGCGGCGGACCAGTTCTTCTGGAGGTCCCGGTCCGGGACGGGGAAGTAGTCCCGGGCTTCCTCGACCCGCTGGCTCAGCGCACCGCAGAGGCGGTGGAACGCCTTCTCATCCAGCGCGACCTTCCCGTCCGCGTTGCGCTTCCCCGAGGCGGCCTTGAGGAGTTCGGAGTCCAGGGCGATCGAGGCGGCGTTGATCTGCTGTGCATGCCGGGTCCCGCCGTCGTTCAGCCAGGACGCCGCCTGCCAGGCGCGGGTCTGCGGTGCCTGCGCCGGCGGGGCGGGCCCGCGTTGCTTCCTGGCTGTATCGGCCGCTTCCTGCCACAGGCGGGAGTCATCGGGGGCGGTTGCCTGGGTGAAGGTCACGGCGGCCAGCACCATCGCCGGTACGGCGAGCGTGAGGAGCGTGCCCGCCTTCAGGAGTATCGAGGGCGGGCGGCCGGCCGCCCTCGATGCCGGTTCTTCGGCGTTGTCCGCGGTCGGCCGGCTGCGGAGCCGGCGCACCGCCCACGCCAGACCCGCCCCCGCCAACGCCGCGCCGGCCGATCCGAGGACGGCGTTGACGAGCGTGAGGGAGGTGACCGGGCCGTCGATGATCAGGCCGTTGCGGGGGCGCCACCGGCACACGTCGAAGGCGGTGTTCAGCGGCCCCAGGCAGCCGTCGGCGGAGAAGAGCAGGAACACCTCGGCGTAGGCGAGCAGTTGGACCATCTGCGCGGCGATCAGCGCCCGCGGCAGCCAGTGCCGGCGGGAGCGGGCGGCCACCACGGCGGCCGTCAGCAGGCAGGCCGCCAGGACCGTCACGGTCACCCACCAGACATGGACGACGATGAAGGGGCCGGCCGGTCCCTTCGTCGCCGGCCGTGACTGGTTCATCATGAGTTGGGCCAGGACCAGGCCGGCCCCGCACACCAGGGCCCCGGCGAGGCCGGCGCCGAGCGTCCGGCGCAGCCGCAGCCCCGTGCCCGTCGGGCCCGTACGCCGGAGCAGGGCGAGGGCCAGCGGTACCAGCCACATCAGCAGCGCGGCGGCCCCGGCCAGGATCTCGTCGCTCAGCGGGGTGAGGAGGACGAGGCCGGTGGTCAAGGCCGAGAGGTCCGGGCCGTAGCCGTGCCAGTCGCCCGGGACCGTCCGGGCGTAGTACGCGGCCAGTTCCGCGCCCTGGGTGACGGCGCCCAGCGCGAGCGCCCGACCCGCCGTCCGCCACCACTGCAGCCCGGCCCACAGCACGGTCGCGGTCACCAGCGCGCAGCACACCGCGGCCGCCCAGCGACCCCGCCGGGGCAGGGCGAGTGCCTGGCGCAGTGACTGGGACCACCACACCGCGGGCACGGCCGCGATGGGCAGGAACGCGAGCAAGTACTGGGGCTGCGGCAGCATCCAGTCGATCCGGTACTCACCGCTGGACACGAACTCGCCCAGCAGCAGGCCGAAGCCGAGCCAGAGGCCCGCCACCGCGGCGGACCGCCCGTCTCCGTCGGACGTGCCCGAGGCCCGCACGAGCGGCAGTCCCAGGGCGAAGCAGAGCACCGGGGTCACCGCGCCGACCGTGATCCAGATGGAGCCTGGGCCACCGGACAGGACCGGAAGCGTCGCCAGGGCCTGGTTCAGGAGCGCCGCCGAGATGCCGGTGAGGAACATCGCCAGGGCGCTGACGTGGTGGAGGCGGCCGGCGTCGACGAGCGCGCGCCGCCGCTCCTCCCATCGCGGGTGGGTCCCGAGCAGCGCGGTCAGCCGCCGTAGCCACGGTGCCACGGGGCCGACGGGGTCGGGGCGCTGCCAACTGGCGTCATCCGCACCCCAGATGACTGCCCGGCGGTCGGCGAACAGTTCGCGCCGCCGCAGCAGGTCGGCCCGGGCGAGATGCACCAGCACGGCCAGCAGCAGTCCGACCAGCACGGGGGCCAGCAGGTTGGCCGCGGCGCCGGGCCACCAAGGGGACTTGGTGCCGGACAGCGCCAGAAAGAGGAGCCAGCCGGTCACGGCGAAGGTCGGGATCAGGGCGAGCAGGACGTAGGCCCGCCACAGGGCGGTACTGGCGTAGGCGTAGTCCACGTCGTGGTGGTGCACATGGGCCAGTTCGTGCAGGACGACGGCGCGGAAGCCCTCGGGGTCGGTGTCGAGCCGGGGGAGCAGACCGGAGTGCAGGAAGACGGTGTAGTTCCCGGAGCGGCCGTGGACGCTGGCGCCGGAGGTCGTCCGCGTCGGGTCGACCCGGAAGCGCAACCGCGCGCGGACGCCGGTGCGGGCGCACAGCGCGGCGAGCTCGGCCCGCAGTGTGCCGTCGGCGTCGACGGTTTCGAGCGGCACCGTCCGGCGCCACCGCTCGCGGGCCGTCGGCAGCCACCAGTACAGCGCGGCCGCGAGGGCGAGCAGCACCAGGGTGGCGAGGGCGCCGCGGTACGGGACGAGCGTGTGGTCGCCGATGCACTTGTGTAGGGTGTCCGGCCGGATCAGGGCCCTCAGGAGGTTCTCCATATCGCTGCTGCCGGGGTCGAATCCGGCGGCGTACTCGCACCCCGACGGACCGTGCAGGGCCTCCCGGCCGTCCCGCAGGCCGAGGAGGACCGGGACATCCTGGAGCAGCGTGTCGAGCGTGGGGATGCTCGACGCCACGACGAGGACCATCAGCAGCGCGAAGCGGGGGCCGGTCCCGGTCGCGCTCCGGAGCGCGGTGCGGGCCTTCACGAGCCCGCACCAGGGGTTTCGGGGCGGGCCTCGTCGGCCGCGGCCGCCGTCGCGATCCGCGCCACGACGCTGTCGGCCAGCGCCTCGGCCTCCCGGCGGTCGACGCCCCGCTCGGTGGCTTGTTCCACGATGCGCGTTCTGACCAGCGCCAGTTCGACAGGGTCCAACGCGATCAGCGTGCGGCTCGGCGCGCCCGGCGCCCGGCGCAGCAGCCTGCGCACGCCGGCCCGGCCGCGCGCCAGCAGGCCCTCCGTGGCTCGGTCGACCGTGCGGCGGGCTGCCTGATCGAGGACGAGCCAGACAACCGGAGTGACCAGCGCGGACACTTCGGCGTAGCCGAACCCGAGCGGCTCCCGCTTCTGCCCGCCCCCGGCGAGGGTGCGGACGACCCGGTCGTCGTCCAACGTCCGCAGACTGTCGACGAGCGGCAACTCGTGGGCCGCGTGCTCTGCCACCACTTCGCGCACCAGATCGCGCACATACAGCACCGTTCAACCCCCGTACGTAGCAGTCCAGTTCATTGCATTGCAGCACCAAAGGGGGAACGTGGGATACCCCCGGGGAGACACGGTGACGGACCCGTGGCAAAAGCGCGCGCCGGCGCGGCCGACACCGTCACGAACCGGCCAGCGGCGCAGCACGTACGCCGACACGGTATGGACGTCGGGTGTGGTGAGGGCGAACTGCGCCAGGGCCTGGGTGGCTTCGGGACGTAGCCCAGTCCGTGGCGGGAGGGGCCTGATGTAGCTCTCGGGCGTCTGGCCGAAACGTGGGGCGATGCCGCGCCGGTCCTTGAGCCGGTTGATCAAGGTGCTCGACGGCGTCCGTTCCTGTGCGACCGCTCCCGGTCGGGCTCGCGTGCCCTTGTCACGGCGTGTGCATCAGGATCAGCGCAGCCTCTCGTGCCCGGTGCGCAGGTTCGGGTGTGCCGAAGATGGCTGCCGTGGTGATCGCTCCTTCGGCGAGGAGCGCGAGCTGATCGGCCAGTTCGGCGGGCCGCCCAGCTGCCGTGACGAGGCTGGCGAGGTAGTCGTGGAAGGTCTTCTTGTGGCGCCGGGCTTGCTCGGCGACCTCGTGTGAGACTGCGCCCAGCTCGCCGAAGGAGTTGATGAAGGCGCATCCGCGGTAGTCGGGCTCGGAGAACCACGTGTGCAGCCAGTCGAACACTGCGAGGATCCGCTCCTCGGGCGTCGGCTGTGCGTCGACGTAGCCGGCGAGCGCCTGCTGCCACCGCCTGTCCCGCTGCCGGAGGAATTCCAGCACCAGCTCTTCCTTGGAGGGGAACAGCTGGTAGAGGCGTTTGAGCGAAACCCCGGAAGCCTGGCGCACCGCATCCATCCCGACTGCCTGGATGCCCTGGCTGTAGAACAGCTCCTCGGCCGCTTCGAGCACGCGCATCCGCGCCGTTTCCCGGTCCAGCATCTAAGCCCCCTTGCATGGAGAACCAACGTTCTCTACGCTATCAAGCGCGGAGAGAACGTTCGTTCTCCAATGTTTCCGAGGTCAGCGGGTCCGTGGGTCCGCGGGCACGCTGACCCGCCGGCCTCCAGACTTCGAAGGAGTTGAGGCGGCATGGCTGACACGCCCCGCCCACCGGTGCCCCCGTTCACCCGGGAGAGCGCCATCGAGAAGGTTCGACTGGCCGAGGACGCGTGGAACACCCGCGACCCGCAGAAGGTGTCGCTCGGCTACACGGTGGACTCCCGCTGGCGCAACCGCTCCGAATTCGCCACGGGCCGAGACGAGATCGTCGCGCTGCTGACCCGCAAGTGGAACACCGAGCTCGACTACCGGCTGATCAAGGAGCTGTGGGCGTACGACGGCAACCGCATCGCCGTCCGTTTTGCCTACGAGCACCGCGACGACGCCGGGAACTGGTACCGCTCCTACGGCAACGAGAACTGGGAGTTCGACGAGCACGGCCTGATGCGCACCCGCCACGCCTCCATCAACTCCCTCCCGATCGCCGAATCCGAGCGCACGTACTTCTGGCCGTTGGGCCGCCGCCCCGACAACCACCCAGGACTCGGCGACCTCGGCTTCTGAGGACCCCTTCCCGGCAGCCACAGAGGGGAGCGGCCCGCCCCGCACGCTGACGGAGTGTGCGAGGGCCGGCTGCGGCAACCGCTCCCGTCCGCCCGCCATCGTGGGCCTCGCACACGATTGGCCTCCAACTCCGGTCGGACGTACGGGCATTCGCGCATCCCCTGTGGTCCCGGCGTCCGTTGCCATGCTCCACGGACAGGTACGGGGCGGGTGCGCGGCTTTTGGCCCTCGGTGTCGAGGCTGGCACGCTGCGAATCGAGCTCGTTAATGTGTGCGAAGAGTGGGCGCCCGCCCCGGATGCCTGGCCCGAGGAGGTCGTGATGGGGCGGGCCTGCCGCTGGTGGAGGTGCTCGGCACTCGCGCGGTATCACGCCTGGCTCGACGGGTGGCAAGGCGGTGTGGGCGCAGGCGCTGCTCGCCTGAAGCGCCGATCGCGGCGACTGCTGTTGGTGATCTCTTCCGGTCTCGGCAGGACTTCAACCTCCGCTGCCCTGCAGCAGACAGGGCAGGGATTTCGGCCTTCTTGACCGCACACTCACCCGCAACCCCATGACTACATTTCGCTCTTGATCGAGCACTCATCGTGACGGAATGGTGGGTCGCGCTCAGGGCTTCCTGTCGGCCAGGCGCATCGCTGTCCTTGTGCCGACCAGGGGCGGATGAGTGTGTCCCCATTCCGAGAAGTGTCCCCTTCCGAGAAGAGAACGGAGAGCTGATGAAGCTCAGGAACAGTCTCGCGGTCGTCATCGTCGCGTGTGGACTCGCAGTGACTGGCGTAGCGGGAACCGGTGCGGCACAGGCGGCCACGCCGGCCTCCGCGTCGGTCGCCCACGGGGTGAAGGCGGCGGACCAGCTGTCCCTGCAGCAACTCCTCGACGCGGCCGCGGACGAGGTCCACATGACGTTCCCGAACGCCACGCTCATGGTGGCCGACGGCAGCTCACCCAGCGGCAAGACCCAGGACATGTCGCAGGTGACCGACTGGCGGCTCGTCTACAACACCAACGACGGCGCCTCCCGCATCAAGTCGATCGAACTCCACGCCACGCTTGAGGGCGAGATCGACCAGCCGGTCTACCACACCTCGTCCTGGGCGGGCGTCATGCCGATCACCGACCAGGCCGGCCTGACACCCGACGAGGCGTACACCGTCCTCCAGGATGCCGGACACGGAGACGCCTACCAGTACGTCTCGCTGGTCAAGCCCCTGGTGGCCCGGCCGCACCTGCAGTACCACTTCTCCAACATCCGCGGCGGCTGCGACGGTTACGCGGTGAACGTCGACGACCTCGCCGTCAACCCCATCTGCGGCTGACGATCAAGCCTCACGCGGCGGGGAGGGACGGCCCGGCCGGGCCCTCCCCGCCGCCCGCAGGATCCAGTGCGTCCGCGGGGTCAACTTCCCTCGCGTGGAAGGAGACAGGAAAGTGATGCAGGGCGACGAACAGTACTCGGCGAACCTCGACGACTTCCTCAAGAAAATCACGCTGTGGTACGAAACCGACCACGAGGGTTTCAAGACCATGTATGACGCGGCGGTCGCGAATGTCGTGCCGTACCCGGAGGACACACCGGAAGAAGTGCGCTGTGACTGGAAGGGAAAGGACATCCAGTTCCTGTGCGAGTTCTTCAGGGAGTGGTACCACTGGAAGTCGGGGGTCAACAACGGGCTGGACTACATCGAGAAGTTCAGCTGGCTCAACTACGAGAACGACTACGGCATGGTCTTCGTCACCTCCGGGCCGGGGTACAAGATGACCGCCGACTTCACGAACCTGCAGGGCCTGCAGATGGACGACGAGGGGCCCGAGGGGCAGGCACTCATCCAGAAGTGGGTCGACGAGCTCGGGCACAAGCGCATGGACGACTTCGAGCCCGGTCCCTGGCGGAACTTCAACGACTTCTTCGTTCGGGACCTCAAAGAGGGCAGGAGGCCGATCGACCACAAGGACGACGACAGCGTGGTGGTCGCCCCGGCCGACTGCGTCATCAACATGATCGTTGATGAGCTGACCGAGGAAACGCCGATCCCGGTCAAGACGGTGACCATGAACGTCAGGCAGCTGCTCGGCGACTCCGACTACGCCGAGATGTTCCTCGGCGGTACGGCGGTGTCGTGCATCCTCATGCCCGACTCCTACCACTGGTATCACGCCCCGGTGAGGGGTCAGGTGGTGGAGGCCCGCAGCGACATCGGCGGTGCCTACTACGGGATGCGGGACTTCCCCGAACTGCTCAACAAGGGGAACGTCGGTTACGGCTACGACTACGAGATGTTCGACAACTTCCGCCGGGGATACCTCATCATCAAGACCTGGTACCCCGATGCCAAGGGAGAACACAACGAGGTGGGGTTCGTCGGACTGGTGCCCGTCGGCCTCAACTCGATCGCCTCCGTGAATTTCCTGGAGAAATTCCAGGGCCTCGGCCCGGGCCTCACGACGCCGGTCCCGGTGGAAAAGGGCGAGAAGATCGGGAACTTCAAGTACGGCGGGTCGCTGAACATCCTGCTGTTCGAGAAGGGCCGGTTCCCCGCGCTGCAACTGCTCCAGGGCCAGCGCATCGGGGTTCTGGAGCAACCGGAGCGCACGGCCGGGCTGTTCACCGGCTCCTATCACACGCAGTCCCGGCGCCGTCGCCCCCTGGCTCCGTGACCCTGCTGCCGAACGGAAGGTGAACCGTGTCCTCAGACGACCTCGTCGTCTCGATTCCGGCGAACATCCTCGACACCCTGCGCATCGACTTCTGCACCGGAGCCACCAAGAAGGTCCGCTCCTACTCCGGGCACGTGCACCTCAACAGCACGGAGCACCCGGGGACCAAGAACCACCTGTTCTACTGGTTCTTCGAGAGTCAGACCTGCACCCCCTACCTCGAGGCGCACAACCAGCAGGAGCTGATCAGCCGGACGCCGCTGCTGATCTGGCTCAACGGCGGGCCCGGTGCCTCCTCGCTGCTGGGTCTGTTCCTGGAGAACGGGCCGCTGTCCATCGGCGACGATGCCACCGGGACCATATCGGTGAACTCCAACTCCTGGAACCAGGAAGCACACGTCATCTTCTGGGACCAGCCGGTCGGCACCGGATACAGCTACTCCGACGTCGGGGAGTACGTCCAGGACGAGCGCACCCTGGGCCGGATGTTCTGGGAGGGTCTACAGGAATTCTTCGCCGCGCACCCGGAGTACGCCCAATGCCCGGTGTACGTCTGCGGGGAGAGCTATGCCGGCAAGTACGTGCCGACGATCGCCCTGGAGATCGACGAGCAGAATCGCCGGAACGCGGGCGAACGGCACATCAATCTGAAGGGGATCGCCGTCGGCAACGGCTGGATCAAACCCGAACTGTCGCTCCGCGTCCTGATCGACTACGTCTACACGACCGGGTTCCTCGGCATCAGCCAGCGTGACGCGCTCTACGACGCCTACGCCGAATACCAAGCCGCCCTCGCTGCCGGAGAAATGGAGAAGGCCACCGATCTCGGCAACAAACTGGTGGACCGGACCGTGGCTTACGGAGGGAACTTCGACGTCTACGACGTGCGGTGATGGGACGACTTACCCATGGGGGCATTGCGCGTCTACCTCGACAGCAAGGCGGTGAAGGAGTCCCTGCACGTCCCCGCGGACGTCACCTGGCAGTGCGCCGACAACGAGGGCCCGGTCGCCGAATGGCTGGTGAAGGACAACATGGCGGACTCCTCCGGGCAGTACTCCGAGATCATCGAAAAGGGCTACAAAACCCTGCTCTACACCGGGAACTTCGACACCGCCTGCGGACACCGCAGCACGGAGGAGATGCTCGACGACCTCATGAGGCAGAAAGGCGAGCACGCGCACGCGGAGTGGCGCAACGCTCCCCGGACGGTCTGGACGCAGGCGCAGGGGAATCCGAAGGGATTCGTGCGCCACCACAGGAATCTGACGCAGGTCAGCGTGCCTGGCTCCGGGCACCAGGTGCCGGCGTTCCAGCCGCAATACTGCCGGGAGATGCTCTACAACTGGCTTTTCGATCGTCCCTTCCCCGGCTACGACCCGCAGCAATCCCCCAAGCACCGTCATGGCAACCTCGGCCTGCGGAAGCGATGAACGCGCCCTCGCGGCCTCCGTACGGCGTTCCGACCGCCGCCGGCACTGCCGCACGGGCCCGGCCGGCAGGGAGCCGCCCCTGTCGGCCGGGCCCGTGCGCGTCGCACAGCGCAATGCGGCGGCGATGGACCAGCACCTTTCCGGTGAGCCGGAGGCGGTCCGTACATCAGAGGTCCGGCCGGGCGCCTTGTGAGGATCTGGCTATCTGACCCTCTCCGTCAGATGAGTTGTCGACCTATGGATCGACGACACACCAAGGTGCTCGTGGTCGATGTCCTGCTCATCATGGCTGACCGCACCGCCGTGAGAACGGTTGTCGTGTTGGCGACATCCCGGCGGTGGCCGTCGACGCGTTGTGGCCGGGAGCGGCTGCTTGAAGGGCAGCCGTCAGGTAGCGGTGAACGATGTCCAGTTCGGCCGGGGTAAAGTCCTCGGCTGCCTCGACCAGGTTGGCGATGAGCGGGCCGAAGAAGGACCGGCCCAGTTCCATCGCTTTCTGTTCCACCGTCAGCACAACCCGCCGCCGGTCGTTTTCATCGCGCCTACGGCGGACGAGCCCCAGGCGCTCCAGCCGGTCCAACAGGGCAGTCGTACCAGCCGAGTTGAGCCGTAGCGCCGCACCGAGTCGGCTTGGGGAGACGTCGGTGCCCGCCCGGTCGGCGTCAAGCAGGTGGATGAGAGCCCGCAGATCGGTCGTGTGCAGGCCGTTTCGCGCGGCGAACTCGGCGCCGCGCAGGTCGAATTCCACGGTTACTGCGCGCAATAGGTGGACCAGCCGCATCGCGGGGTTGGTGTCATCACTCACCGGGCTAGTATCTCGCCAAGCGAGACACTTGGTCAACGAGACGAGTCCCCGGGGGTTCACCGTGTCCTCATCCCAAGATTTCTTCGCCGCTTACGACGCACTCCTCGCCCGTTGGCCCACCGGTACCACCGAGATCGACGTTCCCACCCCGTACGGCACCACCCGCGTCCACGCCTACGGCCCCGCTGACGCCACCCCGGTCCTCCTTCTGCACGGCGGTGGCTCCACCGGCGCAGTCTGGTTCGCCAATGCCCCGGCACTCGGCACGCAGCACCGGGTGCTGGCCGTCGACATCCTCGGCGATGCCGGACGCAGCGTCCCCGGCGGGCGCCCGCTGCGCACCACCACCGACCTGATGGCCTGGTTGGATGCACTGCTCGACGGCCTGGCCGTGTCCCGCACGCACCTGCTGGGCCACTCCTACGGCGGCTGGATCGCCCTGGCCTACGCCCTGCACGCCGCACGGCGGGTCGATCGGCTGGTACTGCTCGACCCGACCCAGTGCTTCGCCAACTACCGCCTGGGCTTCCTGCTGCGCTCGCTGCCGATTCTGTTGCGCCCGACGGAAGCCCGTGCGCGGGCCTTTCTGGACCGCGAAACCGCGGGGACCGACACCGATCTGGGCTGGAAGCGGCTCTATGCCTTGGCGGCTTCGGGCTTCTCGAACCGGAAACTGGTCGTCGGCCGCCGCCCGGACCCCGCGGCGCTGAGCGTCCCGCTCCTGGTCCTTCTCGCCGGCCGCAGTGGCGTCCACGACGCCGCGAACGTCGCAGTCCGCGTCCGCAAGGCCGTACCGGACGCCCGGATCGAGATCCTCGCCGAGCTCACCCACTTCGCTATGCCCACCGCCGTGCCTGCGCAGACGAACCACTGGATCACCGACTTCCTGGCAGGCAACCAGGAGAAGTAGGCCGTTCCGGCCCCGGTTTGAAGGGAGATCAAGCGGAGCGGATTGCGCTGAGGCCGTTCAGCGGTGCGATCTACACTTCGGGGGAAGGCACGTGGTCGTTCATGGTCGGAGGCGGGGACGTCCCTCCCCGCGGTGGGCGGTCCTGGCTCGGCGGATCAGGCTACGGGCGGTGATGATCGCGTCGGCGAGGTCGAAGAGGGCTTCGATGACGCTGATCCGCCGTTCGTAGCAGCGCGCGAGCCGGTGGAAGGCGGTCTGTCAGGCGTGGGCGCGCTCGACCTGCCACCGCTGGGTGGCCTGGACAGGCGCCCTGGTCCCGTTCTGGGCGATCCGGCCGCGCAGGCCCCGCTCGCCATGCATGGCGCGGGACTTGGCCGAGTCGTGGCCAGCGGCCAGATCGCCGTGGACGGCGCCATCCGGTGTCCCTGGAGCGTCGCAACTCCGTGATCACGGAGCCTGTGATGTCCCCGTCTCCCGGCCGCCTATCTGCGCGACCTCATACACCCTCCAAGAGCTGTACCTGCGCGCAGGAGGTTCCGGTGGGACGGCGACCGAGGAGACCCACCGCGCCCTCAGCGGCGTCGCCGGAGCCCTGTCCTAGCGGGTTGATCAGATCGCCGCCGACCTGGCGGACACACCCGTGAACACCACGCTGCTGCAGTTCGTCACCGTCGACGAAAACGAGGTCACCCGCCGGCAGGTGCGCCGCGGCGACCTCGCCCCGCAGGAGCAGGAGGTCTCCGACGCCTCATCGCCAGACGCCTGCTCACCGACGACGGGGCATTCAGAGCAAGGCAGCCCCGACGTCGGGCGCGGAGTCGAGGCTAGCCACGGACACGCGTCATTCGCTCCAGCACGCACGCCAACGACACACTGCGCAACGCCGAAATACCGAAAACGCCATGGCCAAGGGCAGGTGTCGTTCCGCACCTCACCTTTACCTCCACCGGCGCTTGCGCAGGATCGGTTTGGCCCGGTCGCGGGGCTTCATGCCCGGGCGCGCACGGCCGGAACCGGTCGGGTGGCCGTGCGTCGCGCGGATGTTGCGCATCACGACGGTTCAGGGCCTGGCGGCGGATGTTCATCGCCCCAGGGAGAGATGCGCCGGTGGCCGCGAAGGCGCTTGGGAAGCCGGTGGGCCAGGATGCTCCTGGCCCAGCTGTTCCTCTCCGGCGAGCACCAGGGTCTCCGTGCCGCTGCGGTAGGCCAGCGACCAGACACCCGCCTCGGCATCGACCCGGACGGCCCCTTCGGCAGCGGCGGAGTGGCGGCCGGTGTGGTGCACGCGCACCGCCAGGTATGGATCTCTGGCGCATGCTGAAGCACCAGAGGCATGGTGTCCGGCAGCCGGGCCGAAGTGAGCTGTGCCCCGTGTCGGCGGCCTGGCCGTGCATGCCAGGCATTGCGGCGTCGTCCCGCACGGTGCTCGCCAGGGCCGCCAGGCAGTCCGGGGTCTGCGCCTCGGGTGATCAGGTCATCACGAAGGTGCCGCCAACGCAGCTCCATGACGGCTTCCGGATCCTTGATGGCGTCGTCGCGTGAGGTGTCGGGACAGATCGAAGCGAAAAGACCAGCCTCCGTGTAAAGCCGTTTAAGGAAAGCAAGTTGCATTGCCGCCCCCCTTGGAAAGCCGCCGACGTCTGCGGAAGACGGACAGTGCGCCGGACGGATTCTCGCGCCGGGCGCCGCCGGGCACCGTCTTCAAGCCCGTGATGCGCTTACCGAGGCTGGCGTACTTGCCGGGAAGGTGCGCTGCGACGGTGACGGACCTTTTCCACATGGCCATTTACGAATCTAACGTGCGTTGGCGGCTCGGATGACGCACACGGCGCGCAACCTTCTACAGAAGAGGCTCGATCACCGCCCACAGCACACCACTGGCATTTCACGGCTGCCACTGCCATGCGGCCGGATTCAAGCGTCCCTGAGACTTCGAGCCTGGCTTTCCATCGAATCCGCAGTCACCAACAGTTCACCTACCGACACCGGCCGCGATGTTCACTCGTATGGCCTACGTTTACATGCCGCGAAGCAAGGCTCCGTGCGGTACTGAAAAGCGGTACTGTAAATCTCCATCTCGCCAGCCCGCCAACCAGCCGGTTTCGCGACACCAGATGCCTCGTTCATCTCGCGAGGAGGCTTGCCATGTTTTGGAACATAGAGGTTGAGGATCGCTTGTTTGAGGTCAGGCTGCTCGACGGAGCAGGAATGCGGTCCTGCTGGGACGAGGTCGAACGCATGCTGCGGAAAGCATTCGAAAGTGCTCAGTACAACGACGAAGGCTACTCGATAGAGAACCCGGTCCATTTCACCCGCGCCGGCGTGGACGGAGAACTGGGGCCTGGGGTGAAACACGTAGTGGCAATCGAGAACGGAGCACTCGTCGGCGGATTCTTCTGCCTACCGACACGGCCGAACAAAGGCGAGAAAAGTTGCGACGTGGGCTGGGTGTTTCTTGCCCCAGACCTCCCACGCGCCTACCGCAGAGGCGTCTTGGACGCAATCATGGAGAGGGGATTCCAGACCGTCAAGGACGGCGGCTTCGAGCGCATCGTGTCCAACATGGGCACCATGGCCGGAAGTCGCGCATTGACCCGGTATGGGTTTGTTCACTCCCCGGTCCCAGGTAGGCAGAACCGATGGGTGAAAGAGCTGTAGAAATAGTCTCCGGCGCCGCCCCATCTGCAGAGGCTCTGACCGCGACACCTCGCCGCGGCCGAGCCGGTGGCGGCTGTGGAGAGGCAGCGCCCACTGCCCGAGTGCCGTGCCTTCAGGGCGTAAGTCGGCGGCGCTGGAACCAGAGGACCCAGGCAGCCACCTTCTGACGATTGCCATCAGCACACGATCCTGGTGTGGGTGCGAGCACATGAGGTGCCCATGGGATGCGGCGGCTCGGGAAATCCGCTGGCGTGGCCATGCAACCGACACGCGTTTAAAGTTCTCCCGCAATCTGTCGGGCATGCTCAGGCGTGCGGGGAAGGTGAAGGTTTCACGGTGTCTGATCTGGGGCGGCTCATAGCCGACCGCTACCGGTTGGTGGAGCGGGTGGGCCGTGGCGGGATGGGCACTGTCTGGCGGGCCGAGGACGAGCTGCTCGGCCGGTACGTCGCGGTGAAGAAACTGCACGTTCCGCCGCACCTGCACGACGATGAGGTGCGGCGGCTCTACGAGCGCACCCGTCGCGAGGCCCGCAGCGCCGCTCGGATCGCCCACCCCAACGTGATCGTGGTGCACGACGTCGTCGACGACGAGGGGCTGCCGTGCATCGTCATGGAGTACATCCCCTCGGTCACACTGAGCGACGTCCTGAAGAGGCAGAGCACGGTGCCAGTCAGCGAGGCGGCCCGGGTCGGCCGGGCCATGGCCGCCGCGTTGCGCGCCGCGCATGAGGCCGGAGTGCTGCATCGGGACGTCAAGCCCGCCAACGTACTCCTGGGGAAGGACGGGCGGATCGTCCTCACCGACTTCGGGATCGCGGTGGAGCCCGGAACGCCGTCACTGACCAAGACTGGCGAATTGGTCGGCTCGATCCAGTACCTGGCGCCGGAACGCCTGCGACCCGGGATCGCCGAGCCCGGCCCCGCCTGTGACCTGTGGGCCCTCGGGGCAACCCTGTACCAGGCAGTCCAAGGGCGTCCCCCGTTCCAGCGGGACACCGCGATCGAGACGGCGTACGCCATCGCCACCGAGGAGTGCCCGCCCGCGAGCGATGCAGGGCACCTCACTCCGGTGATCGAGGGCCTGCTGGTGAAGGAACCTGACCAGCGCATGGACGCCCAGGAAGCCCAACGACTCCTGGACCTTGAGCCTGGAACGGGAGCCGTCTCCCTCGACTCGCCCACGCGGCCGGAGGCCCATGTAGGTAGCCTGGCGGCTCCGGTGCCTCCGGCGCCCGGGCGCGCCAAAGGCGGCCGCCGCACGGCGTTGTGGATGGTCCCGGCGCTGGTTGTCACCACTCTCGCGACGGGCGGGGTGCTGCTCTGGCCCGGGGGCGGGGAAGCTTCGCCGAGTGCTCACCCCTCGCAGGGCAGCACCTCCAACCACCCGCCGACTCCCAGTCCCCCGTCGCCGTCATCTCTGCCACCACTGCCCAACGGGTACCACCTTGAGCAGGCGGGCCAAGGCTTCTCCATCCCCGTGCAGGACGGCTGGACCTTCAAGAAGATGCCTGGCGGTGAGGTCGCTTACCTCTCCGGGCTGGCCAGCCTGAGGATCGACGTCGTCGAGTTCGCGGGCGGTGATCCTCTCCGGCACTGGCGGGAGACAGAAGAGGCCCAGACGCGTCGCGACAACCCGGGCTATGAACGGGTCAGAATGGGCCCCACGACGTTCCGGGGGCGGCCCGCGGGGTACTGGGAGTTCACGTTCCAGGGCAGAGCACGGGAGTACCGGGCGGTGGAGCTGGCCTTCAGCGGTGCCGACGCCACTCAGTACGTGATCTACTTCTCCGCGCCGAATGAGCGATGGGACCGGTATCGGCCGGTCTTCGACACCGCTGTCAAGGGAATCCGTCTTCGTGAATAGAGGGCCGCACGGTTGCTGCTTCCGTTCCCGCAGTCGCTGCAACACCCCAGTTCAAGGGGTGCGATGGACGTCGAGATCCGGAGGACCCGGCGGCTACGGGAGCCCAGGAAGCCGGTCCGTGAGCCGGAATGGCCAGACGGACGGGATCACTTGGGCGGCAGTTCCACGGTGACCTCCATGGCCCACTTCAGCCAGTCCTCCAACACGTCATCGTCGAGAGCTCCTCCGCCAGCACTATCCAACCCAGCCCTTCTGGTCCTTCCCCGGAACACCAGCTGCCTGGCACCAGACAGGACGGGCCACGGCCTCGTCCATCCGTCCGGCCCGACGCGCATACTTCATCGGCGGTGACGCCAGGCGGTTCCGCCCCTGAGCGGGGAAGGTATGGCAGGGGAGCAAGCATTGGAGCCCGTTGGCCTTGTGGTTTTGGCGACGGATGCAACGGTTATTGCCCGTCGCCAAGACCAGCGTGTCAGGTCAACTCCGGTACCGGACCGGCTTCGTGGCCTTTCGAGCGGGACGCAAGGCGGCCGTCAGCAGGACCGCTCCGCCAGGGCGATCAGCATGGTCGCGCCGGCGGCGACGTGCATGGCGTGGATGAACGCGTGGTCGGCGGCGTTCGCGAGGGCGGGCTGGTGGATCGTGCTGGCGGCGTGTCGGGCCTGTTCCGCGGAGCTTCGCGCCTGTTTCCCGCACGGGGCCGGGGCATCCGCGCAGAGAGCCTTCGATCGGGTTCCGGTTGGCGATCGGCATGATCGTGCCACCGATCGCGATCCCCAGCAGGCTGCCGGCCTGGCACACGGTGTTGAGAACGGCCGGACCGGCACCGGCCCGTTCCAACGGCAGAGTGCTCGTGAGCCCTGCCATGACTGGGCCGATCACCCTGCCGATCGAGTGTCAGCACCATGATGGGGAGG
This sequence comes from Streptomyces sp. S186, assembly GCF_051603415.1. Classification (NCBI taxonomy): domain Bacteria; kingdom Bacillati; phylum Actinomycetota; class Actinomycetes; order Kitasatosporales; family Streptomycetaceae; genus Streptomyces; species Streptomyces sp. S186. The sequence goes on from NZ_CP193932.1 coordinate 7,901,179, forward strand.
TCGACGAGGAAGACCGAGCCCCACCCGAAGTGGTCGAGAAGGAGTCCGGCCGGCATAGGGCCGGCGGCTATGCCGACGCCGGCGGCTGACGCGGAGATGCCGATCGCGGTGGCGCGGGCGGGGGCCGCTGAAAGTCCACATCAGGATGGCCATTTGCGCGGGCGTGATCAGTGCGCTGCCCACGCCCATCGCGGCCCGAGCGGCGATCAGTTGGTTTGCATCGCCGGAGTAGGCCGCCCACACCAAGGCCGAGTTCACACCGGAACAGCGAGGCGCGATCCGCGACTGGCTGGAGGGCGTCTCCGATGCGTGTCGTTAAGAACTGTTGGTAGTTGGTAACCGGCCGAGGTTGCCGCTGGTGCTGATGTAGGAGAGGAGGAGCGACCCGGACAGAGCGACGGCGACCGCACGATGATGCCCACGATGATGCCGAGGGCACAGCTGAGGCGACGGTGCGGGCAGTGCCAGACGGCACAGGATGCCGACCGTGCAGGGCGGGACCACGCCAAGGAGGGCGAATCTGCCGGTTCGGCCTGCCCGTCGGCCGGCTACTGCTCCACCAGCCTGCCACCGCCCGGCGGTTGGGCGGTACGGGGGCGGACTGCGAGTGCCGGTGCCGCCTGCCGCTGGCCGCCTGCCGCTGGCCACTGTCGTCCCGCATGTTCTTGCAGGCGTGCTCTGACGGCTGACGGACAGATCCGGATTACTGGGCCTTGTCCAACACCTCGCGCACCGCCGAGGCGACCGCTCCGTTGCTGGTGACGACCGGGATCCCAGTCACCGACTCGATCGCGTCGACCGCCTCCAGTGCCCGGAAGTTCGTGCACGAGAGAAAGAGCACCTCAGGGCGGGCGCGCTCTACCAACTTCACTGCGCGGTCCGCGATCTCCCGTGGAGTCGGCTCGGCGAGACGGAAGCAGTCCGCGATGCCGAAGCCCTCGATATCCAGGATCTCGAGGCCATCGCTGCCCAGGCTGCTGCGAATCTTTGCGTTGAGCTCGTCCACGTACGGCGTCAGCACAGCAACACGGTGGCGGCCGGTTTTGCAGATCGCGGCGCTTACGGACGAGATCGTGCTGACCGCACGGCTCTGCGTGCAGTCCGCAATCCGCACGCAGAGCTCGCGCTCATATTCCGGCCCGCGCAGCGCGCCGGCACTGGTGCACCCGAATATGGTGACGGTCGGCCGCAGCGACGCGATGTCCTCGATGGCCTGGGGCAGATAGGTGTCGAGCATCGCGGCCTCGGCGTCCGCAGTCGTCTCGACGAGGTGCATCCGCGCGGAGTACAGCTCGGCGACGTCCGCGAGGCTGCGGCGCAGGTCTCGCTCCATGACCGTGTTCGAGGACGGGATGAGCAGGCCCACGCGGGGCAGAGAGGAAACTTCGGTGGCCGGCACTGTTTTTGTCCCTTCTCGGAGTGTGCGTAGAAGGTCTCCCTGATGCGTCAGTGTCCGGGGCGAGGCTGGCACGTCAAGGGTGCTGCCGCACCCGGTCGTGTCACTGTTGCGGCCGGCCTTCGAGCGGACCAGCGCCGGAGCGCGCATGCGAAGGCGGCCGACCACGAAATCCCGGCTACGGCGCGGTCGGTCAGCTGCGCGCCGCCGTCGTCTCCTGCCGTCCGCACCGGGCGTCCACCGATCACCTGATCAACGACGTCACCGCTATCCCGCTCCCCATGCTGACCGGCGGCAATCGCAACGATGTCACCCAGCTCAGTCCGCTGTTCGAAGCCGTTCCGCCGGTGCGGGCAAGCGTGGCCGGCCCCGGCGCCGCCCGGACATCGTGCTGGGCGACCGCGGCTACGACCACGACAAGTACCGCCGTCTGGCTTGCGATCTCGGCGTGAAGCCGCTGGTCGTCCGGCGGCGCGGGATCCCGCGCGGCTCCAGCCTTGGCACCCAACGCTGTGTCGTGGAGCGCGCGTTCGCCCACCTTCACTGTGCCCGCCGCCTGCGGATCCGCTGGGAGATCCGCGACGACACCCACGAAGCCTTCCTCACCGTCGGATGCGCAGTCATCTGCTGGCGACGGCTGAACAACCCCCCGCTTGTGACACCGACGCGACAGCGGCTTTCTACAGCGAGACCTTCCGTTCTTCGGCCTTGAGACCGCGGAGTGTCCAAAGCCCGTACAGAGCCAGCAGCGGTTTCCCAACCAACCACTCGCCAGGACGGTAGTCACCCGCTCGCACGAGCCTCTCAGCAAGATCAGGGCGCTGCCGCCGCAAGTACGCACGGGCCTTGAGCGCGTGAGCTGGTTGGGAGACGATCTTGATTCGATCGACATCCTCAAGCAGTGGGATCACGTTCGTGATGTTCTCCCATGTGGTCGCGCTTTGGTCTTCGAGAAGCACTGTGCCATCGAACTCAAGCACCGACTGTGCGTAGTCAGCCATCAACTGGGCTTCCGCAATGCAGCCGCTGGTCGCACCACCGCTGAAGATTACGAGAGTGCCACGCGCACTGTCAGCGGCAACGGAGCGAATTCCAGAGCGGACTCGCCAGCGGTTGATGAAGTTCGCCGTCGCTTGGGGATTCCGGTAGCCCAGCACGACCACAGCTTCGGATACGCCCCCGTTGGTCCCCACGAGGGATCGAGACCAGCGCCAGTTCAACCACTCGCCCCAGGCCAGGGCCGCGGCCCCAGCTATCCCCAGTCCCGTCCTTCGTCGCATGCGGCGACTCTAGGGCACCCCGGTATCGGAAGCGAAGGCACCAGCCGCGCCACTGACGACGCCTTCTGGAGATTCCGGAGGTGCCGAGGCGGTCTTGGCGGCATCCTTCATGCTGACCAGATCGTGCGTGCCACCAGCCTCAAGGACGCCGTTGGAGGTGAGTCTGGTGAGTCTGCTGCACCACGATGTCCGGCAGGAGGCGGTTCGCCTGCGCATCGCACTTCCGGTCCGACTTCTCTACGTGTCGGCACGCGCATCAGGACGAGCTGTTCGAGCTCGCGGACGTGCCGCTGTGCGGGTGCGGCGACGGCGGGGGAGGCCGAGACCGTCGAAGCCCCCCATGCATCCAGGCGGCCTACCGGTACTTCGGCCAGGTGTTCCGCAACTGCCACGGGCTCGTATGGCAACAGCGGCCGGGCGGCGATCCGGACGACAAGCCGTTCGTCATCGGATCGGAGCCGACGACGGGGGGAGTGCGCACACAACTCGCACTGGCACCAGCCGTTCAACCAGGCCAGTCATGGCCGTGCAGCGAACGAGCGTTGCGCGATATGTCGTACAGCTGCCCCGGCCAGGACCTCCCAGGCTTGGATCGTGCCTCCATGGCCCTCACCGCCGGCCAGGTCGTGGCTTTCGTTGGGTTCAACGGCTCCGGCGCGTCCACCAAGCCCACCTGTGCACGAGGGCTGGCCGACCTGAGAGGGGTGTCTGGTTTGAGGCCGGCGACCTTACTTGGTGCACAGGGCGGCGAGTACCTTAAGCACGGCGTCGTTGGCCCGGTCGGACTTGGTGGAGTCCGTGCGAGGGTGGCCTTACCCTCGGCCACGAGCTGGAGGACGACCGTGGCGGCGAAACACTTGGTCACGCTGCCAGCCCGGAAGCGGTCCCCGGCCGCGCCCGCTTCCCTCGACCGGGCCGGCGAGGCCGCTACCGTCGCGCAAGACCGTATCGCCGCCCCGCACCCTCGGCGATGGCGGTGGGCACGCCCAGCGACGACTGCGTCCAGGGTGCGTTGAGTTAAAGGGTGTCCGCTCGCTGGGCCGAGGCGGCGGCCGGGGGCGTACGGTGCGAGGACCGCGACAGCGAGAAGGCTTGAGACGACGATTGTGCGGCGATGCATGACGGGTCCTCAGTGGGCTGATGCACGCTCAAGCTATCGGTGTTGTGTGGTGCGGCAGCACGGTCATGACCGGGAAGGATCGTGGCGGCTGGATCCCCCTAAGGGTGCCGCGGACATGTCGGCGAAGGCTGCTACCGGCGAGCGCCGAGCGCCGACCACGGCAGACGGCTGGAACTGATTGCCGCGTGGGGGCGTCCCCAGACTGCCGGCGTGAATTCAGGCTCCCGGCCACCTTTCTTGATCAAGGCTCCGGACATATGTCGATCAGCCAGACTCCCGGCCCCGGGTCACCGCGAGGAAGTCCGACGTGTGGCTCCAGCGCTTCCCCGCGGCGTCGAACCGCAGTCTCAGCGGCTGCGACGATGACGTCGACCTGATTCCCGGCGGAGTCCAGAGCCAGCTGCCGGGCGGGTCCACCGTTACCTCGTAGGCGAGCTGGCATGGCCTCCGTCGAGGCCAGTCGGCTCCCTGGAGGCGGGCGAGTGCCACTGCCTGGTCCGGCGGCAGGCGCGGTTCCCGGCGTAGCGCCGCCGATGCTGACTTGCTGACCTTGAATGCCCTCTGACCTGCGACGATGTTTTGCCATACCTCTTCGGCTTCAAGTGGTGCCGGCTCCCCGAAGCGTACCGCCGGTTCGTCCACGAGTGCCTGGCTCGCGGCGGCAAGGTCGTAGCCGTGGACTGCATCCTGCGCGGGCCCACCACCCCGCGTACATGTCAGGCCAGCAGTGCAGCGGCGTGGTGACGTGCCTGATGCAACCATGAGGCGCGGGTTTCGTCGGAAGAGTCGGTGACCGTTCGGAAGACGACCCGGCGAACGTCGGTAACTCCCACGTATGGCAGGACGCATGCCTCCCAGATCCTTTGCAGCGGGTCTCCGAACTCTGCTTCTTCGCGGTCGGCGGGGGTATCAGAGGTGTTCAGGATGAGGGCTCGGCCGGCTCTCAGTAGCCCCTCGGGCTCCCCCTCCGAGGTTCCCAGTTTGTAGGCAACTCCGGGTGCGAGGACACGCTGCACCCAACCTGCAAGGACAGACGGTGGCATGCCCCACCAATTCGGGTGCACGAACACCATGGCGTCAAGTGTGGCCACCTCCGCCCGATGGAGCGCCACTTGCGAATCCTGAGTGCCTGTGACAGGCAGGACCGTCTCCGTTTCGTCGGCAGTCAGCCCAGGTGCGAATTCCTCGGCGTAGAGGTCATGCGCGAGAACCTCGCATCCGAGGTCGCGCAGGTGTTGCACAACGGTGTGGAACACGGCGTGGTTAAAACTGCCAGGCCGTGGGTGCGCGAGGTAGGCCCCTATACGCGGCATTCATCCTCCGAAGGCATCGATGTCGTCAGCCGAGCGGGGTCTGCAGTCGTCCTCGCTCCGCTGATCATCATGGCTGGTGAGGACTGCTCATGGAACTGGTTGACAAGATCCGGGTGAATTCACCAGCCGCCCAGTGACCCGCCGTCTCGCCGTCTCGCCGTCTCACGGTTTGGCGGTCTGGCAGATCATCTGAGCCTTCTTGTTCGTACCACTCGTGCACATTCAGGTGTACGCCGACACCTGCCGTCGACCGGCCGGCTCCTGGTGGGGTCCTTCCTCCTGCTCGACCCGTGACAGGAACTGCGCACCGGGTAGGTGACGTGCTGGTCTGTCTTCGGCGCCGAGAGCTGACGCCTGGGCTGCGAGAACCTGTCTGGACTCCGTCGAGGCGTATGACGTGACGGGACACCCGGATTCTGTTGTTCAACCACGGCATCGAATTGATCCGCCTGGTGAGCGCGCACGGCTGGCAACGCACGGTTCAACACGCCCGCAGGGTTGGGGTACTGACCGGTGTGGTGTGGATGCCGCCGCGTACCGCGTGACTTCGGCAGCCTGGCCCGCGCGCACCGGGAGTTGGGGAAGATCCACGTTTGCTGACCGATGCCATTGCCGTTGGACGTGGCCGATGTCCGCGCCAGCATGGCCGCCCCTCCGCCGCCTGGCCACCGGCCGTGAGCTCGGCGCGGCAAAGGCCAAGGGCCAGGAGTCCGTCGGCGCCGAGGAGTCGCCGGAGGCCAACCAACGTCGTGGACCGGAGGGGAACCCTGCGCAGCGGGATCGAGGAGAGCCGCAACGTGGGCTCAGCGCGCCGTGATCACTGCGTATGCCACGAAGAAGGTCACACAGAGGGCGACGACGAAGGCGATGAGAATCGTCGGGACCTTGTAACAGCCTGGCTTCGGCTTGTCCCGTGGGCCCGTTTCCGCTTCCGTGCCGGCTTCGTCCGGTGGTGTCTCACCCGGCAGTACATCGGCTCCCGGCTTGCTGATCGACGGCACCGATCCGAACTCGCCGCCCCACGGGTGGTCCGGGCTCTGTTCGTCGGGGACTTCGCCGGCACGGTCACTGTCCCTGCGCGCGACGGCCGGCCGGTGGTGCGGCCGCCTGTGCGGGCATGATGCAAAATGCAATCCGTACGGCTTGCGCGCCAAGAGGGCTGAGCGTTGGCGGGTTGGGCTGGGCAGGTAGCTGTTGCGGGGTCAGCGCAACCGTGTCGTGAGGTGGGTCAGGGGTCCGCCACGACTCTGACGATTCGCAGTTCGGGGTCGGCGGCGTCGGGGACGTTCATGCCGGTGGCGACCCCTGAGCAGAGGTAGTCGAGAACGGGTACGTGATCCGTTCGCCGGGGAGTACGACCGGGATGCCTGGCGGATAGGGCGCCAGTATCTCCGCGGCAGCCGGATCGCGGACGGCCGGGGGAGACGTTCACGCGTGGGCCGCGGGGCAGGTCCGGCGCGATGGCCGCGAACGCCCGCACCGTCGCCACCAGGGCGTCCGCGGTCTCCTGGACAGTGAACTCAGTGGCGTCTGTTTTCAATCTGTTGGGTAGAGGCGGGTTGTGACTGGCTGCGCATTCTCTGGTGTTGGCATGCTCGGTGAGACGGACTCTCCGCCGCCGTGCCGTGGGCGCCGTCTGGTGGCGAGCAGCGCGACGGCGGTGACGGCCAGGCCGTCGAGACAGAGGAACGCCCATGGCAGCCGCACGGCGTTGCCGAGGAGGTGCGAGCCGGTTGGTGACTTGAGCTCGACGGCCAGCAGCCCTCCCAGGACGGCAACGCCCAGGGCGTTGCCGAACTGACGCGCGGTGGCACCCACCGCCGAGGCGACGCCGGCCTGGTTGGCCGGCATACCGCTGACGACGATGCTGGTGATCGGCGGGTTGACCAGGCCGAACCCGGCGCCCAGCAGCACGTAGGCGAGTGCGATCCGCGCGTAGGGGGTGGTGGGGCTCAACCCGAGCAGTACCGCGCTGCCCGCCGTCATGAACAGGCCGGCGGCAGTCAACGGCAGGCGGGGCCCGTAGCGAGCCACCAGCCAGCCGCCCAACGGCCCTCCGGCAGCGATCGCCACCGTGGCCGGCAGCAGAGCCACTCCGGCGCCTCGTGCGGACAACCCCCGTTCTTGCTGCAGGTACAGCGTGCTGACGAGCAGGAAGCCGGCCAGCGCGACGAACGCCAGCAGCGCGATCACATTCGCGCCGCTGAACGAAGGGTTCCGGAAGTACCGCAGGTCCAACATCGGTTCGCGCTGCCGAAGTTCGACCGCGACGAACGCGATGAGCGTGACGGCAGCGAGTACAAGACCAGTCACGATCAGCGGTTTGGTCCAACCATCCCTGGGGCCCTGGACGAGCGTGTACGTCAAGGTGGCAAGAAGCGCCATCATCAAGCCCTGTCCGAGCGGGTCCGCGCGGCGAGGTCGGGGTGCCCGGGACTCGGGCACGAACCGGCGCGCGAGTACCAGTGCGACCAGGCCAAGCGGGACGTTGACCCAGAACACCGAGCGCCAGCCCGCAACACTCACGAGCAGCCCGCCGGCCAGTGGCCCACAGGCGGTGGCCACGCCGAAGATCCCACTCCACACCCCCAGCGCCCTGTCCCGCTCATCAGGGTCGCGGAAGACATCGCGCACGATCGACAGCGAAGTCGGTGTCAGTGCAGCCCCGCCGATGGCCTGAACCACGCGCGCCGCGACCAGAGTTCCCAGATTCACCGCCGCGCTGCACAGCGCCGACCCAACGGTGAATACCAGCAGCCCGAACAGGAACAGTCGACGTCGTCCCCATCGGTCGCCGACGGAGCCGGCCAGCAGGAGCAAGCTGCCCAGCACCAGCAGATAGGCGTCCATCACCCACTGCAGTGCGGTCAGATCGCAGGCCAGACTGGCTTGGATCGCGGGCAACGCGACGTTGAGGATGGTGTTGTCCAGGTAGGTCATGAAAAGGGACAGACCACAGATCCCGAGCACCGCCAGTCGGCGGCGCCGCCCCGACGGCCCCCTCAAGGCGTCCCGGATCGCAGCAGTCGATGGTAAGTGCACGTGTGCGGACATGGACCACAATCTCACCGATGCGATGCCTTGCGGGCTACCGATAGACTGCCACGTCATGCTCGTAGCCCGCCATCTGCCCAGAGCAGGGTGGATCTCTCACGACCTGACCCACGGCGATATCAGCCCCCCTCACCAGCATGAGCGCGGACACCTCGTCTATGCCGCGAGCGGCATCCTGTCAGTCACCACTCAGCGGGGCAGATGGATCTGCCCCGCCAACCGAGCGGCCTGGACTCCGGCCCGGACCGAGCACCAGCACCAAGCCCACGGCCGCACCGACATGCGCATCGTGTTCCTTGCGCCTTCCCTGGCCCGCGCCCTTCCCAACCGTCCTGCCGTACTCGCCATTTCCGGACTGGCCCGGGAAGTCCTGCTGGCGCTCACCGGCAGCCGTTCCTACCGCCCGGCCACCCGCACCCGGTTACGCGCCATCCTCGTCGACGAAGTCAGCACGTCTCCAGAGCAACCTCTCCACCTGCCCGAACCTCAGGACGACCGCCTACGGGCCCTGGCCCGCCTGCTCCATGACGATCCCACCAACACCGCACCACTCGTGGCGCTCGGCCAGGCAGTGGGGGCCAGCGAACGCACCCTCAGCCGGCTGTTCCACGACGAACTGGGCATGAGCTTCCATCAATGGCGCACCCAACTGCGCCTACATCACGCCCTGGTCCTGCTCTCGGAGGGACACACCGTCACTGCCACCGCTCACGCCTGCGGATGGTCCAACCCCAGCACCTTCATTCGCGCCTTCACCGTAGCCATCGGCCAAACTCCCGGCCGCTACCAACATGAAGGCAGCCGGTCGACGGAGTGCGGTTAGGGTATGCGCCATGTCAGAGGTGAGCGGGGCGTTAATAGGCGGCCGGTACCGGCTCCTGGAGCTGATCGGCCGGGGCGGTATGGGCCGGGTGTGGAAGGGCCGCGACGAGAGGCTGGGCCGGGAAGTCGCTGTCAAGCAGGTCACGCTTCCGGAGGGCGTGAGCGACGAGGACCGTGATGTCCTGCTCCAGCGCGTGATGCGGGAGGCGCGGGCTGCCGCGCGGCTCAACCATCCGGGGATCATCACCGTGCATGACGTGGTCGAGCACGAGGGCGCGCCCGTGATCGTCATGGAGTACGCAACGGGTGTGTCCCTTGCCGCCGCCGTGGCGCGCGACGGACGCCTGCGGATTCGGCGGGTCGCGGAGATCGGCGCCCTGATGCTGAAGGCCCTCGTTCAGGCACATGCTGCGGGCATCGTCCACCGTGACCTCAAGCCCGACAACGTTCTGCTGATGGACGACCGGGTGATCATCACGGACTTCGGCATCGCGCACATGGCTGATGCCACGATGGCACTCACCCACTCCGGAACCCTTATCGGCACCCCTGCCTATATGGCCCCCGAACAACTGGAGGGCCGTCCGCCGACGCCCTCCACCGATCTCTGGTCGCTGGGTGCCACCCTGTACACCGCCGTCGAGGGCCGGCCGCCGTTCTCCGCCGAGACGTTCACCGCCCTGTGCATCGCCATCGTCACGCAGGAGCCGCAGGCGCCGGAGCGGGCCGGGCCGTTGGCGCCGGTGTTGGCAGCCCTGTTGACCAAGGATCCGGCGCGACGTGCCACCGCCGAACAGGCGTTGGCCGCACTGGATGCCATCGCGAGGGGTGTCGAGGCGGCCGGAGTTTCCTGGCCGCAGGCTCCGGTGCCGACGGAAGTCGCGCCGCCGGGACAAGGACCGGTCCCACCAGGTTTCGGTGCGTCGCCGCAACCGGGTTTCGGTGCGCCGCCGGCGCCGTTCGCGTCACCGCAGCCTCTCGTCGCGTCAGCGCCCGGTGCTGTTGCAGGGGCCGCGGCACCCGCCCGCGGGGCGCAGTCGTCCACGGCCCTTCTGGTGCGAGCTGTGGGCTGCTTCGCCCTGGTCTGGGTCGGCGCCTTCGTCCTGTGGGGTCGGGAGATCAGGCCGTACTGGTACGGCATTCCACGGGAGTTGCTCATCACCGGCGTAGCTGTGGTGGCGGCTCTGGTCAACACGGCGATTCGCCCCAGACTGCCGGGGGTTTCGGCGTGGCGGCTGTTCGTCGCAGCGAACCTCGTGCTGTTTTTCGGGGTGAACGTCATCTTCCAGGTATGGGCATGGATGGGGATCTTCCTCAACGCGCTGCTCTTGGGCACCTGTTGTTGGGGCCTGTGGCGGTCGGTGCAGGGCAGGTGGCGGAACCGCTGACTCGGTGTTCCCGCCCATCCGTCGCGCCGGGCGCGTCGAGGTCGGTCGCCCGCGGCTGGCTGGGACGCGCCCGCCGGGTGCGGCACGATGCGGTGCCGGACGGGGAAACCGCAGTCGGGCCCCACGCACTTCGCGCGCCCCCGTGCGCTTCGAGCAGCCCCGGTGGGCCTCCGCACGCCGGGTCGGCAGGGCGACTGGGGCTGCTGCTCGATAGTTCAATGTTGTGCATGGCCCATGGCGTGTTGGCGGTGTCCGTGGCGGGCTCGGGCAGTGCGTTCAAGGTGTCCGGTGAACAACTGGAGCGCGACGGGGTCACGGAGGTGACCGATTCCGTGGCGGAGCAGGACGGGACCCGTCACAGCGGATTGCGGGTGGGGTTCCTTTCGAAGGGCGGCATGGGTGTCCGGGCCGGTCATGTGGCGGTGACCCGGACCCGTTCACCTCCTCGCTCGCCACGGCGGGAAGCTTCCGGGTGCGGGATGTGGACGTCACCGTCAAGCCCGGCCGGGCGGAATGCTACTGATGCGGCCGTGTGACCGGGTGTGGCGGCGTGGCCGCCCTTGGGGCGCTGCCGTGCTCGCGGTGTTGGGGTCGGCGGAGATGCTGCTGTTGCCGTTCTCCGGCGGTCCGGCGACGGTGGTGGTGGCGGGCATCGTCGGCGGCGCGGGGTTCTCGACCAGCGTGCCGCTGCTGGCGGCCTCCCTGATGCTGATCACGCCTCCGCAGTTCCATACGCCGGTAGTGCTGGTGGTGCTGGTGCTCGCGCTGGTCGCGCTGGTGACCTGCAACGTGGGAGGTCTGCTGGTGGGCAGTGCGCTGGCCGGCGTCGGCGGCGTGTGGGGGTTTGCCTGGATTCCGCCCACTGCACCGGACCCGGAGCCGGATCTGGAGCCGGATCTGGACCCGGAGCCGGAGCCGGCGCCAGTCCCGACATTCGACCAGTCCCTGGCGTCCGCGCCGCTGATGGTGCGCGCCCGGAGCATCAGTGCCATTTCCACCCAGTGCGTCCGGCGTTCGGACGGCCAACGCCCACTGCTGCACTGCCGGTTCGGCGGCCCGGCGCTGAGCGAGGTGACCACCACCGTCGACGGCTTCTCCCTACTGGGCGGCCGACTCCGGGACGTCGTACAGCACAGCACGGGAACGGGCACGGGCACGGGAACGAGCACCGGCACGGGCACGGGTGCGGGTACGGGTACGGGTGAGAGCGTCACGGCGCCTCGGGCACCGCGCCGAACCGTCGCTTACGGGCGCTGAACGCCTGGATCAGGAGGCGGAGTTGGTCACCGGTGAAGTCGGGCCAGAGGGTCTCCACGAAGAAGAACTCCGCATAGGCCGACTGCCACAGCAGGAAGTTGGAGATCCGTTGCTCTCCCGAGGTACGAACGAGCATGTCCACGTCGGGCAGGTCGGGCAGCAGCAGGTGCCGGGCGAAAACCTGCTCGTCGACGGCATCCGGTTCCAGCTGCCCGGCCAGCGTGGCGCGGGCCAGCGCCGCAGCGGCCTTCGTGATCTCGGCCCGGCCGCCGTAGTTGAGGCAGAAGACCACGGTCATGGACCGGCCGTGCCGGGTCCGCAGCTCCGCTTCTCCCAGCGCCTCGACCACATGGGGAGCCAGCCCTTCCTGTGCGCCGCACCACCTCAGACGAAGGCCGCGGTCGGTGTAGTCGGCGACCGAGCGGATGCTGTCGGCGGCCAGCTGCATCAGGCCAACCACCTCCGCCTCGGGCCGGCGCCAGTTCTCGGTGGAGAAGACGAAGAGCGACAGATGGCCGACGCCTTCGTCGAGTGCCGCGTCCAGCACCGACCGCACCGCGCGCACTCCCGCCTCGTGACCTTTGATCCGGGGCAGCCCTCGGGCGGTGGCCCACCGCCCGTTACCGTCCATGATGATGGCGATATGCCGGGGGCGACCGTCCCGGGCCGGGGAACGCGAGGAGATCCTGTGGCCTTCCTCGGACCGTGCGTCAACACCGCGGAGCAGCCATGCCGCGGCGGATATCCGCCAGTTCGAGAACCTGGACATCGGCCACCCCCTGACCGCGCATCCTGACCGCGCATCTGTGTGGAGCGTTACCTGGAGGGTGGAACTCGCATGCCTAATCCATCCGGTTGGGCGAATTGGTGGTGAGAAGTGGCAGAGAGGCGCACGCGCACAAGTAACGCGCCCGACCGGCTGGCCCGTTGGACGGGCAGGCTGTTCGCGCCCCCCGTACTGCCGGTGGCCGCCGGTTGCGCACTCAGCTGGCGGGCGGCCTCGCCCGTGTGGGGAATCACCGCCGCCGTATGGGCGGCGCTGGGAGCGATGGCCATCGGCTTGGGAGTGCGGCGGGGCTGGTGGTCTGACTGGGAGCTGAGCCGCCGGGGCGAACGTCCGCTGCCGCTCGCCTGGGCCACGGCCGGTGCCCTGGTGGTGTGGCTGGCATGTTGGCGGCTCGGCGCCCCGCGTGAACTGCTGGTGCCCGCGGCGCTCGCTCCGCTGGGTGGCGCGGCGTTCGTGGTGTGCACCCGCCGGGGCAAGGTTTCGCTGCACACCAGTGCCGCGGCGGGCGGGGTCGCCCTCCTCTCGATCGAGGTGAGCGGGTGGTGTGCGGTTGTCGGGGTCCCCCTGCTGGCGCTCGTCGGCTGGTCGCGGGTGCGGCTCGGAGCGCATACGGGGCGTCAGGTGTGGGCGGGCGGGGTGCTGGGCGCCGGGCTCACTGCCGTGGTGCTGTGGCTGGCCGGCTGAGCCGGGGCTCGGCCACCATCGTCATCGCCTGAGGACGCAGGAAGATCCGCGCCGACGGCCGGACGGGAGTGCCTGGCAGGGCCCGCAGCCGCCATCGGGCGGCGATCGTGGCTACCACGGTGAGCATCTGGTGCATCGCCATCCGCTCGCCGATGCACTTGCGCGGCCCGGCTCCGAAGGGGAGGTAGGCGCACGGGGCGAGGGTCCGGGACCGTTCGGGAAGCCAGCGGTCGGGGTCGAACCGGTGCGGGTCGTGATGGTGTTGCGGGTGGTGGTGCAGTGCATATGCCGACCAGGCGAGGTCCGTACCGGCGGGCATGCGGATGCCGCCGAACTCGACCTCGTCGAGAGTGCGTCGCCCCAGCAGCCACACCGGTGGGTAGCGGCGCAGCGCCTCCAGCACCACGCGCCGGGTGTAGGCCAGCTTCGGCAGGTCGTCCGCCCCGACCCGCCGCCCCGCGAGCACCGCGGTGAGCTCCTGGTGCAGTTGGTGTTCCACGTCCGGATGGGCAGCCAGCTCGTAGAACACCCACGGCAGCACGTCACCGACCCCATGGGCCCCGGCGACCAGATAGAAGAACGTCTCCCGGACGATCTGCGCGTCGTCGATCCCCAGTCCCTCCGGGTAGCGGCAGCGCACCAGTGCCGACAGGACGTCGCCGTCATCCCGCCCGGGGGAGCGGCGGCGTGCCCGCAGAGCCTCGCCGATCGCGGCGCGCAGCCTGGCCCGGGCCCGCACGAAGCCGCCGGTTCCGGGCACCGGCACCCGCTGGGTCCACTGCGGGGCGACCGTTCGCCAGTACAGACCGGTGTTGAGGTGCGCCTCGACCGCCGAGAGCGCCGCGGCCACCTCGTCGACGGGTTCGCCGCAGAAGGCGTGCGCGGCGATGCGGTTGGCGAGCGTCAGCAGCTCCCGTTCCAGACGGAGCGGGTGCCCGGGACGCCAGGTGGCGAGCCGTTCCTCGGTGGCCCGCACGGTGAACTCCAGCTGCCGCGCGAGCCGGTAGGGGTGGAAAGCCGGCTGGATCGCGCGACGGTGGCGGCGGTGTGCGGCGGCGGGAGTGAGCCCGGGGAACTGCATGTCCATCACCAGGCTCACCCCGATCTGCGGGCCCGCGGCGTCGGTGAGCCGCCCTTTGACGAAGTCCCGGGTACCGGTGACGAGCATGCGCTGCATCAGCTCCGGGTCGGTGACCAGGTAGCAGGGGCGGAGCCCGGGGCGGAAGCGGACGAGCGGCCCGAGTTCGTTGAGGCTGGTGACGAACTCCAGTGGACGGAACCAGAGTTGACCACCATGGCCGATTGGTGGCGGCACGGCCCAGGGTGCGGTAGGGACGCTCAAAGAACCACCTACACAGGGGAGTTATGGCTATTGACATGGCGTCATTGGTAGAATATCCGGCATGTCGAGGTCTGGGGTAGTGGTTGTCGGTTCCGGCTTCGGCGGTGCGGTGGCCGCACTACGGCTCGCCGAGAAGGGGTACGACGTCACCGTCGTGGAGGCGGGCCGCCGCTTCGCCGACGCCGACTTCGCACGCTCCCCCTGGCAGCTGCACCGGTTGGTGTGGGCGCCGAAGCTACGAATGTCCGGCATCGTCCAGGTCCGCGCGCGCCGTAGGCTGCTGACCCTCACGGGCATCGGCGTCGGTGGCGGCTCGCTCGCCTACGCAGGGGTGCACTACCGCCCGCAGCCCGAGATCTTCCGCGCACCCGGCTGGGATCCCTCGGTCGACTGGCAGACCGAACTCGCCCCCTGCTACGACCTCGCGGAACGCATGCTCGGCACCACGACCGTGCCGCTGCCCGACGGCGACATCGACGGCGACATCGACATCGACGGCGACACCGGCGGCGACGCCGCGCTGCGCCGGGTCGCGGACGACCTGCGGGTGACCGACACCTTCCATCCCACCCGGGTCGGCGTGTACTTCGGCTCCCCGGGAGTGCCCGCCGCCGACCCGTACTTCGCCGGCCGGGGCCCCGACCGTACGGGTTGCACCGGATGCGGACACTGTCTCACCGGCTGCCGGGTCGGCGCGAAGAACACTCTGGTGAAGAACTACCTCTGTCTCGCCGAGCAGTTGGGTGCCCGCATCCGCCCCCGCACCACCGTCACCTCGCTCCACCCGCGGCCGGGCGGCGGATGGCGGCTCCCTACGGTGCGGTCGGACGCGCTGATCCGCCGGCGGGGCGAGACGCTCGAAGCCGACCAGGTCGTACTGGCCGCCGGTGCCTGGGGCACGGTGGAGCTCCTGCACCGCTGCCGGGCCGCCGGCATCCTCCCG
Organism: Streptomyces sp. S186; assembly: GCF_051603415.1. Classification (NCBI taxonomy): domain Bacteria; kingdom Bacillati; phylum Actinomycetota; class Actinomycetes; order Kitasatosporales; family Streptomycetaceae; genus Streptomyces; species Streptomyces sp. S186. The sequence goes on from NZ_CP193932.1 coordinate 7,916,565, forward strand.
GGCCTCTCTCCCGCCCTGGGCACGGGCACCCGCACCAACCGGGAAGTGCCGCTCGCCATCTCGGATCCCGGTGCCCAGGTGGGCCCCGGTGTCGTCATCAGCTCCGCACTGCGCCCCGACGACCAGACCCTGGTCCAACTCGCCCGCCTCGGCTCGAAGTTCCATCCGCTGGGCGCCGCGTTCATACCACCGGTGCGGCGCTTCGGACCGCACACCGCCCTGCTGTTCGCCATGGAGAACGCCGACTCCGGCCTCACCAGCCACTACCGGTGGGGGCGGATGACCTTCCGACCGGGGGAGGGCCCGGCCGAACCAGTCAGCCTGGCCGCAGCCCGGGCGGTGGCCCACCGCTACGCCGAGAACGTCGGGGGCCGCACCCACGTACTGTGGTGGGGCCGATTGCTGCGTCTGCCCTTCACCGCCCACCTGCTGGGCGGATGCCCGCTCGGCGACGACCCGGACACCAGCGTCGCGGACGTCCACCATCGGGTGCACGGCCACCCGGACCTGCACATAGTCGACGCTTCCGCCGTCCCCACCAACCTCGGCTGCAACCCCGCGCTCACCATAACCGCCATGGCGGAACGGGCCCTTGCCCGGTGGCCGACGGCATGAGCGGCGAGCGGACGCGGCCCGTCCACCCACTCATCAGCCGCCTCGGCCGCACTCGCCTCTTCTACGCGCTGGCCCCCCATCTGCTGCCGGCGTGCGACCGCCTGGCCCACCGGGCCACCCGCGGCCACTGGATGCCCAGCCGCCTCTTTCTCCCCACCATCCTGCTCACCACCCGGCACCCCCACGGCCACCCGCACACCACCCCGGTCTGCGCCTACCCCTACCCGGACGGCGCCTGGCTCGTCATCGCCTCCAACTTCGGCCGCCCGCGGCACCCGTTGTGGAGCGAGAACCTCCTTCGCCACCCGCCGGCCACGGTGACCAGCGGTGGCCGCAATCACCCGGTGACCGCCTGCCTCCTCACTCCGGAGGAGGTGCGCGCGGAACGCCCCAGGATTCTCACCGCCCTCCCGGTGTACGACCACTACGTGGCCCGCGCCGCGAACCGGCCCCTCCGCGTCTTCCGCCTCGTGCCCGCCTCCGCCATCCGCTCCTCTTCCGTCGGCAGGCGCCGCCGTTCGGCCCCGTAAAGCCGTCGTCGGCCGCCGGCGCCAAATCCACAGCCCGAACTCCTTCACGGGAATGCCCCGTTGGGTAACCTATCGAAGGGGGAATCCACGAAGAGCAAAGGAAAATCCCTGTGGCACCCACTACCGCCCTCACCGCCACCCAGGCCCACACCCGCCTGCACGAGCTGACCGTCATCGACGTCCGCACCCCCGCCGAATACGCCTCCGGCCATCTGCCCGGCGCACACAACATCCCCCTGGACCACCTCGACGTGGCCCTTCCCGCCCTGAAAACCGCCGCCGGCCGTGGCGACCTCCTCCTCGTGTGCGCTTCCGGTACCCGCTCCGACCAGGCCCGTGAGCGCCTGGCCCAGCACGGCATCGCCGCCGCCAACCTGACCGGCGGCACCACCGCCTGGACGCAACTCGGCCACGATGTCCAGCGCCTCGCCGGCGCTCGCGCCGTGTGGGCGATGGAGCGCCAGGTCCGCCTCGCCGCCGGCTGCCTCGTCCTGACCGGACTGCTGACCGGTCGGCGCTGGCCCAAGGCCCGCCTGCTGTCCGCGGGCATCGCCGGCGGCCTGGTCTTCTCCGCCCTCACCAACACCTGCGGCATGGCCAAGGTCCTCGCCAAACTCCCCCACAACCAGTCCCAGGCCACCGACGACCTCGACGCCACTCTCGCCGCTCTGACCGGCTGACACCGTCCGGCACGGCGCACCGTGCCCCGGCGCGTCCGCGTCGATGGCCGATCGACCTGCCGCGCCGGATTCCGGCCGGTCAACCGACGAGCGGAGTGACCCGGTCGGACCAGGCGGTACTCCGGTCTGCTCCGGATCTGCCCCGCATTTGCCTTCGAGTGGACTCCAACGCTCACACTGATCGCGACGGGTCGGTCCGATCACGACGGATCCGCGCCATGGACGGAAGGCGACAGCAGATGGAGACGACGAACAGGGCGGGGCACCCTCTGCCCTACGGCACCTATCAGCGGGCGATCGAGCAGGAGACGTTGCGCTTCGCCGAGGTGGTCAAAGGCGTGGACCCCGGTACCGCCGTACCCTCCTGTCCTGGTTGGACGCTGACCGAGCTCACGCAGCACGTGGGAGCGTTGCAGCGCTGGTTCTGCACGTTGCTGAGCCGCCTGGTGCAGGAGCCGCCACGTAGCCGTGAGGTGGAGTTGGGGCTGCCGGAACGTGTCGAGGAGTACGCCGACTGGGTGGCGCAGGGTGTGCCTGCGGTAAGCGCCGTGCTGCGGGCGACAGATCCGCTGGCTGCCATGTGGGCCTGGGGAGAGGACCAGCATGCGCGGTTCTGGGCCCGTCGGATGCTGTTCGAAACTCTTGTGCACCGGGTGGACGCGGAGCGTGCGGTGGGCCGGGAATCGGACGTCGATCCCACGCTGGCAGCGGACGGAGTGGACGAGTTCCTCGTCAACCTGCCCTACGCGGGACTCTTCGCCCCGGCCGTGACGAAGCTGCGCGGCGACGGCGAGGTGATCGCCTTCCAGTGCCTGGACGGTGCCGGCCGCATCGGCGAGGAGTGGCGCGTGCGGTTGAACCCGGACGGCTTCCGCCTGCTGCCGAGCCGGTCGGCAGGGACTGACGCCGGGCCGTCCGGAGCACAGGCAGCGGTTCGGGGCCAGGCAACGGACCTTCTGATGTTGCTCTATGGGCGACGGTCGTACCAGGAAACCGCCTTCCACGTCTCGGGTGAGACCGCGGCACTCGACCGTTGGTTCGCCCACACCGCTTTCTGACCCGTGCCGAGGATCCCGCTACCACGGCCGGCCGCTTGGCCGTCCCTTCACAGGGCCGTCGAGGGAGTCGTTGAGCAGGGCCAGGCGCAACGGGTGAGCGTCGTCGTCACCGCGGACGATGTTCTTGGCGCCGGTCACACAGACGACGTGAGCTGCCGCTAACCGGCGGTCTTCAGCCCTGCAGTTGGCCGTCGGGCAGAAGTAGCAGTAGAGCCTGATCTTGGCCGTGCTCAGCATTCTCATGCCCGGGCTCCGGTCCGTCATTTACCGGTGGGCCGAGCAGCGGTTTCGGGGCATGGCACCTCCAATGAGGGATGGGAGCGCCGCTCCCCCTCTCATTAGGTGATTTCGGCAAGGGGTCGGTATCTAGTCGGTGAAATCCAGGCAACCTGCATCGTGGTTCAATCCCAGAGGGAAAAGGGGCAATTTGTGTATCGCATCGCCAGCACTATTCTCGGGTCCACCGTGCTTCTGGGCGCCCTTGCCGCCCCAGCGCAGGCTGCCCCCGCTAAGCAGATCGTCCAGCAGGAATTCTCGGTAAGGGCAGGGTACTGGGGAGCGTACGGAGAGGGCACCGCACGATGCCCCGAGGGCTCTGCGGTCGTTGGTGGCGGATTCGACTCCGGGCGCTTGAGATTGTTCGCGTGGGCCGACCACCCGACGGATGATGGGCAGGGCTGGACGGTGCGAGTGACAGATGGTGGCGTGTGGAAATTTTCAACGGGGACGGCCACCGTCTATGCCGTGTGCGAGTTCGAGTGACAGCAGTGTCTCAGGGCCGATGCCGATGCCGCCCCGTGCCGTGACCTGCTCAGGCCCGGGCCGGTGTGCTTCACGTTTGGCGGGTGTCTGATCGTTGCGGCGATCAGGGTAACGACATCCGGCCGTTGGAGTGGATTTTCGGGGCGCCGGTGTGACATCGGGCGTGGGGAGGTATTCATTCGGCGTCCGATTGCCTGTCGATTAGGAGAAGCGATGCGTACGTTCATAGGCCGTTCGCTTGCCGTCGTGGTGGCGAGCGCGGCTACCGTTGTCCCGATCGCCGAAATATCCCAGGCCGTCTCTCACGGCCGGTCCTTGAGGGTGAGTGGTGAACACGGCCGCATGCAGCGTCACGACGGGTGCGACGCGTGTGCGTGCGGCGACTCCGGCTCGGGTGACGGTGGTATCGGTGGCGGCGGTGCGGTTAATACCGGCCCGGGGGGTGGCGAGCCGACTGGCACTGGTCCCGGCGGTGGGGAGCCGACTGGTACCGGTCCGGGTGGTGGGGAGCCGACTGGTACGGGTCCGGGGGGTGGCGAGCCGACTGGTACCGCTCCCGGGGAGCCGACTGGTACCGGTCCGGGCGGTGGGGAGCCGACCGGTACGGGTCCCGGTGGTGGGGAGCCGACTGGTACGGGTCCGGGGGGTGGCGAGCCGACTGGTACCGCTCCCGGGGAGCCGACTGGTACCGGTCCCGGTGGTGTCAGTCCATGCAGCACTGGTCCCGGTGGTGGGGGAGAAGGCACCGGTCCCGGCGGAGAGGCTCCGGTTGGTGGGGGAGTCGGCACCAGCCCCGGTGGTGGGGGTCCGGGTGGTGGAGGTCTGGTGAGTACCGGTCCCGGTAGCGCCCGTTCGAGTGCTGGCACGGGCGGTTTCGACCTGGGGAATGTCCGCGGCCTGGGGGACCTGCTCGGCGGGTTCGGCTCCGGGATGGTCGGCCTGGGACCGTATGGCTTGGCGCCGTTCCGCGACTTCGGGTCCATGCTCGACTGGTTCTGACGCCGCTCTCCCGGTCCACGAAGGCCGCGATCGTCGCCGTCCGCGACACCGCTCTAGGTGCCCACTGCAGGACGGCGGCCCGGTCGGTGCGTATGAGGGCGGCGGCCGCTGCCCGTACGGGCCAAAGAAACCGTCGCGGAAGAACTCCGGGCGGCGGCGTCGCATCAGGGCTGGGACGACGCCCCCGGAGGCAAGCGGGTCACGTGCGGCGGGAAGCCGGGTGTGCCGGCGTTGCCGATGCCGCCGATGTTGCTGATGGGTGCGGTGAGGCTGGTCTGGGCGGGCGATGGGTGGCCGTTGGTCGGCGAGGCGCTGTTGGCGGGTGAGGCGCCGGTGGTCGGTGCGGCTTCGGCGGTTGGTGGGGCGCCGTGGGGCCGTGCGGCGTCATCGGTGGGTGGGGCGCCGTCGGCCGGCGGTGGGCTGTCGGTGGGTGCAGCGCCGTGGGCTTGGGCCGTGCCGCGCCGCCGTGCGTCCGGGAGCCGGTCGTCGGCTTGGTGCCGGGCGGCTTTTGGCCGGCCGGCTTGCCGGATTCGAGGCCGCCGCCGGGGTCCGTACGGCAGCCGCAGTCGGTGACCGTGAGGGTGAAGGTCGTCGTGTGCGTGGTGGATGCGCCGGCGCCGGTGACGACGATGCGGTACGTGCCCGGCGGGGTCGAGGTAGACGTGGAAAGGGTCAGCGTGGAGGTGTTGTTGTTCGCGGTGACCGACGCCGGGTTGAAGCGTGCGGTGGTTCCCCTCGGCAGCCCGGATACCGACAGTCTCACGGGCTGCGCCGAGCCGGAGGTGACCCGGGTGGAGACCGTGGTGGTGACCCGCGACCCGGCGGTCGCGCTGGGGGAGGCCGGACTGACCACCATAGAGAAGTTGTTGCCCGCTGTGGTGGGACTTGGTGTGGTGGGACCTGGTGCGGAAGGACTCGGTGTGGTGGGACTTGGCGTGGGGGAACTCGCTGTGGAGGAAGTGCAGTTGGGCAGCGTGAACGAGGCCAGTCTGGTGTGCCAGTTGTAGCTGCCGTTGGTCGGGATGTACTCGTTCGTGTACCAGAACGTGCAGTCGTCCGCCGGGTCCACGGCCATGGAGGTGTAGTCACCCCAGCGTTCGACCCCTGTCTGGGAGCCGCCGCCGGTGATCGCGGTGCTCTCGCCCTGCGTGATGAGCCCGGGTGTGTCGCCGGCCAGCCGGCCGGTGTAGCGGATCGATGGATGCGTCGACGACGAGGACTGCGAGTAGCCGAGCCCGATGTTGCCGACCTTGTCCAGGGCCATCGAACCGACCCAGCGGAATGTGGAGTCGGGCGCGTAGGTGCCCTGCTGGTAGACGGTGGGGGTGCCGCCCGACAGCCGGAACTCGTACCAGCGCACGCCCACCGAACTTCCTGCGGTCACCGCGTGGTTCACCACGAGGGACTCGTGTTCGCCGTAGTTGCGATAGGCCAGCCGGAACATCAACCGGTCGGAGACGGATTCGAGTTGCTGACTGGTGCCACTCTGCGGAATGCAGGCCCCTGAACCGCCGCAGGCGGTGGTGTAGGGGGCCACGGCCAGCGTCGACGGGCCGGTGAAGGTGGAGTTGGCGGGGTTGCTCCAGTCGACGTGGAACTTCCAGTAAGCCAGCCCCGAACTGGAGGTCCCCAGGTCCATCATCAGTTCTGGCTCCCCGGACGGGGGAGCGGTCCGGCCGTCCAGGTCCGCGCCGAGCAACCCGCCGTACGAGGATGACGTGGTGAAGCACTGCTGCGCGGCGCCGGCGCCGGTCAGCATGTTCGCCCGGTTCAGCGCGCACGCCTCGGCGTACAGGAAACTGCCGGAGGAGCTGAACATGTTGTACGTGACGTAGTAGGCGTCGGGCCACACCGACAGCTTCGGGTAGTCCGGGAAGCTGGCGTACTGGAACGCGTAGCGGTGGTAGCTGCCGGTGGCGTCCCCGCCGGTGGAGACGGCCACGCACTGGTAGTACGGGCCCGAGGTGGACCGGACGTTGGCGAACTGGGTGACCACCCACCGACTTGCGAGGCTGTCCCAACGCACCACGGCATCACCATCGTTGGTGGACTCGCAGGGGCCGCCGAACCCGGACCACAGGACGTTGGTGTTGGTCGGGCCGAGGACGGTGGCCCCGCTCTTCGTATACACCGCGTAGGCGGTGTTGACGGTCTCGACGATCTGACTGGAGCCGGCGGCCGCGTTGGGGTCCGGCGGGAGCCCGGCGACCGAGTAGTTGCCGGCGCCGATGCCCTCGAAGTTGGCCCCCGAGGTGGGAGCGGCGGAGCCGCGGGGGCTCGGCTGCACCACCGAGTCCGGAACGGATGAAGCGGGTGGATGCGGCAGCTGCCTGCGCTTCTGGCCTTGCTGCCTCGTGCCGCCGCGCCCGCGATGGTGGCCGTGCGCGGCGGCCATGGACCGCAGGGTGCGAGAGGTGTCGTGTCGTACGGCGGAGCCGGTGTCGGGTGAGCGGTGTCGCGCCGGAGTGGGGCGCGCGGCGTGGCCGGCGGAGGCCGAGAACCAGAATCCGGACATCGCGGTGAGTGCAGCGATGAGCGCGGCGATCAGGCCGCGCCTGTGTCGGGAACGGAACACTGCACATCCTTTCGAGTGGTCGGGGATCGGCTCGGCCTGTGGAGGCATGACAAGGCTCGCCCAAGGTGTGATGCAGCGGGGGCAAGGCACTCGGAAAATCGGCTTTATCCCTGAAATGGGTGAGATGTCGACGCGGCCATCCCGCTGACGAGCTGTCAGAATGCGTGGAACGGGACGCCACCCCGGACGGTTCCCGCCACCAGGCCGTTCCGCCTCTCCGCCCCGGGCGGCCGGCTGAACGGCGCGATGCCGTACCTGGCCGCAGGCGTGAGGGCGGGGTCAGCGGGCTCGCTCGTAGATCTCCACGAGCCGGCCGCCGGCCTTCCAGATGCCGGTGTGGATGAAGTGCTCGTCCAGGGTGCGTCGTTTGGTGGCTTCGCGTTCCGAGGCCAGGTCGCGAGAGGCCACGTCCGGATCGGTGACCAGGACGATACGGGGCTGGGCGAGCATGGCGACACGGATGGCATCGGGCCCGGCCTCGATGCCCTCCAGGGTGCCGGAGGATATGGCGTCGTCGGCGAGGGCGAGATCGTGAAGTCCGGTGAAAGCAGTGGGGGTTACCGACGCCGTATCGCGGCGGGCGGCGGGGAGGAAGAGTACGCCGTCGCCGGGGCGGGCGACCGTGGCGACCTTCTCGGCCGTGGCCATGACGTCGTCCGTCCGGCTTGTCGCTGATCGCAGACCGAGTTCCGTGGGGAGCAGCGCGAGGAAGGCGATGGCGGTGGTGACCAGGAGGGCGAGTCGGCGGCGCACGGGAAGCGCCTGAACGATGGCGGCGGTGCCTGCCCCGAGGAGCAGCGCGAAGCCGAGGCTTGCGAAGAGGACATAGCGGTCCACGTAGAGCGGTTTGACGAACGAGGCCAGGAGCAGGCCGAGTTGGGGTGCCGTGAGGAGCGGAAGTCCGACGGAGGCCAAGGTCATGCGGGCGGCCGGAGCCGTACGGGCTGCTGAACCGTAGGGGAGCCGGGCGCAGAGCAGTGCCGCCGAGAAGACGGCGGCCATGGCGGTGATGGTGGTCCAGGTCACGGGTCCGATCCAGGAGATCTGGCCCGACTGGGGGTAGCTGGCCAGGATCAGCGGCAGCGTTCCCGCCACTGTGACCAGGGCGGCCGCGGTCCATGGCGCCAGGAGGCGGCGGGCACCGCGTCGGTACGCGATCAGGACGGTCATGGCGTGGGCGGGCAGGGCCAGCAAGGAGAACCAGTTGAGATACGCGGCGGTCAACAGCACGGCGGCGTAGGCGCTCCAACGCCGGTACCGAGTGAGGCGCGCGCCGGCCCGGGCCGGCGCGCCCACCAGCAGCCAGGTGGCCAGTGCCACGGCGGCGGCGACCAGCGCATAGGAACGTCCCTCCTGCGCGTACCGCTGCATGTTGGGAAGGAGGGCCAGCACGATTCCGGCGCCGATACCGACCCATGGCCCGGCGAGTCTACGCCCGACGGCAGCGGTGAGTGCCGCCGTGGCGGCGACGGCGAGCACGGATGGCGCGCGCAGGGCGAGCAGTCCGGCGCCGAATATCTCGAAGACGCCGTGTATCAGCGCGTAGTAGAGGCCGTGGACGACGTCGACCGTGTCCAGCATGTGCCAGATCTCCGGCAGGGAACGCCGAGCCACCTGCCAGGTCGCGGCCTCGTCCCGCCAGGCGGCGCCGTCCCGGGCGATACCCCACAGACCAAGGGCGACGGCCAGCAGGGCGGGGGCCGCGGGGACGGCAAGGGCCGCTGTCAACCGGCGTCGGCCGGTGCCTGGCGGCGCGGCGACAGCAGCGGTGGCCGCCGAGTCGACCGGCGGAGGAGCGAGGAGGGCATGACGCGATACAGCGGGCACTGTGCGGGCGCTGTGCGCGCAGGGTTCATGGACGGGGTGTCCACATGCGGAGATACCTCTGACCTGGCACTTGCCCACGGAGACCGCCTGACGTCCGACATCGACTTACCGATGTACACCTCACCAGCATATGACGTTCATCGATATATGACGTCCACGGGAATATCTGCGCTGATCTGTGTTGCGTGACGGCGCGCCCCTGTGTCTTCTTGCCTGCCTCATCCGGAAGCCCGGCGAGGAGCGAGAGCATATGTCGGCGATCGGCATATGCTTGCCACATGTCTGACCGTGCCCTGCAGGAACCCACCCTGCTTCTCCTCACCGCCCTCGCGGACGAGCCCCGCCACGGGTACGCGATCCTTCAGGAGGTCAAGAAGATCTCCGGCGGTCGCGTCACCCTGCGTACCGGCACTCTCTACAGTGCACTGGAACGCCTGCTCAAGGACGGCCAAATCCAGGTCCACAGCGAGGAGATCGTCAGCGGGCGGCTGCGCCGTACGTACACCCTGGCCCCCGCCGGACGCGCCACACTGGCCTCCGAGGCCGAGCGTCTCCACGCCACCGCCTCCGAGGCCGAGCGCCGCCTCGCCCTGCACCGCCCCGGCCCGAAGGGGGCCACCGCGTGAACCAGGCACCCGCCCCGCGCCACACCACCGGGCGCACTCCGGCTCCGGATAGCGAAACGCAGAGTGAACAGGCCCCGGAAACACGGCTGTTGCGCCTCTACCCCGCGCACTACCGGCGCGAGCACGGCGAGGAGATCGCCGCCATCTACGCCGAAGCCACCCAGGGCGCCACGAAACCGGCCCGCCTCCGCGAAGCCGCCGACCTGACCGGCCATGCTCTGCGGGTGCGGCTGAGCCTGACGTCCGCCAACCCGGCCGGCCGCTTGCTGGCCGCCGCCGCGCCCTACGTCCTGGCCGTCGTGTGTGCCCCCGCCCTCTTCCGCCTGCTGAGGAATGCGGCCCACCCCATAGTCCGACAGAACGGGGCGTGGGCATGGGCCGTAGGGACGGGGACCGCCCTGGCCCTGACCTCGGCGGTGCTGTGCGCGGCGGGAGGGCGGTGGGGCTCGGCGCGGATGCTCGCGGCGTTCGGTGTCGTGACCGAGGAGATCGTGCAGTGGGCGGGGATGGGGAGCTACCTCGTCTACCATCACTGCGCTGACGGCCCGGCAGCCGCCCTCGTGAACATCCTCTGTCCCACGTGCGTCGTCCTGATCCTGCTGGGCTGCCCCCTTGATCTGCCCGCCGTCTCGCGCCGTGACCGGACGATGATCGCGGTCGTGGCCGTGACGGTCTTCGTCACACAAGTGGCCGCGGGGTCCGGCTTCTTCCCCCAACTCACGGAGTGGGACAGGCCGGGCGTCGGCGGGGTGCTGTGGTCCGTGGAAAGGCTGGCGCCCCCGGCTCTGCTCGCGGTCTTCCTCTTCGTCGCTCTGGCGCGCGGCGGCAGACGCGCCCTCCCCGCGGCAGCCGGCGTGCTCACGGCGGCCGCGATCCTGGCCTGGCGCGACTTCGCGTCCCTCGGTTTCCTGCCGGACGACGGCTTCATCGCCGCTTACCCTTTCGGCGCCGCCGTACTGGCGGCCATCGTCGTACGACTCCGGCGCCGCACCCACCATGGGACGCCCGCACAGCCAGCCTGATGCCTCCTGGCGAGCCCAGCCCATAGCGGTCCGGCGGGTTGGGCGGACCCGCGTTGTTCCGGACGGACGGTTAACCTGGGTCCGTCAGCAAGATCGCAGAAGGGCGGAGCACATGGCAGACATAGTGGAGGCGGCGGCGCGGAAGGTTTTCGAGCGCTACGACATCGACGGGGACGGTCAGGTCACCGCGGAGGAGTACCGGAAGGTCGTTGCGGAGTTGGAGGGCTTGGAGCTCACCGAGTCGCAGGCTCAGGAGCTGATCGACTCCGTCGACACCGACGGCGACCGCAAGATGTCCTTCGAGGAGTTCTGGGCGGCCATGAATGGCTGACACGGCCGGGTCCGGCATGTGAACGTGCCGGACCCGCTCCACGAAGGCGTCGGATCAGGGCCGTTGACGTCGCTTCGCGCCGGGCAGCCACCAGTTGGCCCGGCCCAGCAGCCGCATGGTCGCCGGAACCAGCAGTGCCCGGACGAGGGTGGCGTCCAGGGCGATGGCGATGAACATTCCGACACACAGCTCTTTGACCATGTTCACGCTGCTGGTGGCGAAGACCGCGCTCACCACCAGAACCACCGCCGCGGCAGCGGTGATGACCGGAGCGGACCGCTGTAGCCCGGCTGCGACGGAGGCGGTGTTGTCCCCGGTGGCGTCGTACTGCTCACGGATGCGCGACAACAGGAAGAATTCGTAATCCATCGAGAGCCCGATCAGCAGGACAAGCATGGTCACGGGCTGGGCGACATCGACGTAGCCAATGCGATCCCCGCCGACCAGCCACGTCAGATGCCCGTCCTGGAAAATCCACACGAGGGCGCCGAAGGAGGCGCCGAGGGAAAGCGCGTTGACGAGCAACGCCTTCGCGGGCAGGACGACCGACCGCAACGCCGTCAGCAGCAGCGCATACGTGAACACCGCGATGGCGAGCAAGACCCATGGCAGGCGGTGACCCAGCAGCTGGAGGGTGTCCTCGGCCATGGCTGACAACCCACCCACCAGCACCTGTCCACCGTCCGGTGGGGAGAGCGCGCGAATGCGTCTGACCAGTGTGCGGGTGGCCGGGTCCTCGGCGCTGCTGTTGTGTGTCAGATAGACCACGGCGCTGTGCTCGGACGTCGCGGCGATGAGACCGGCACCGGTGCCTGGAAGACGGACGAGTTCGCCGACCCAGGCCGTCAGCGTCTGCTGTCCGGCGTGGGTGTCCAGGTGCTGCGGCACGGTGACCACCACCTGGACCGCGTCCAGCCCCCCGAGCGCGAAGTCGCGCCCCAGGGCGTCGGAGGCCAGGCGAGCCGGTGCGTCGGCGGGCAGGGTCCGCTGGTCGGGGAACCCGAGAGTGATGTGCGCGAACGGTGCCGTCATGGCAAGTAAGGCCAGCAGTACACCGATCGCGTAGTGACCGGGCCGGGCCATCACAGCCCGGGCCAGTCCGGCCCACGGTCCTTCTGCCGGGGCCGCGTCCTTACGCCGTGGCCGGCGGAGGCGTCCGGCGTTCACGCGCGGTCCGAGGAGCGCCAGCGCGGCGGGCAGCGCGGTGACGCTCAGCACGGCACTGATGGCGATGACCGCAGCTGCTCCGACACCGAACGCCCGCAGCACGCCGATGGGGAAGAGCAGGAGTCCCAACGCGATTCCGGTCATGGTGGTCCCGGACAGGAACACCGTGCGGCCGGCGGTGGCGCAGGTGGCTGCCACCGCGTCCGGCACGCTGCCACGGTGGGTGAGCTCTTCGCGGAACCGGCCGACGACGAAGAGCGCGGCGTCCACTCCCAGGGCCAGTCCCAGGGAGGTCACCAGACTGACGGTGATGAACGAGATCTCCACGGTGCCGCTCAGCAGCACCAGAACGCCAAGTGTGATGCTGATGCTGAGCCCGCCGATGACCACCGGCAACAGGGCCGCCACCAAGCTGCGGAAGAGCAGCAGGAGCAGGGCCAGCACCAGGGGGAAGGCGACCAGCTCGGCGCGGCGCGCATCCGCCAGGGCACGCTCGGCGACCCCGTCGACCACGGCGACCGGCCCGGCGTACTCGACGTCGAAACCCTCGGCCCGCAGTGCCGGGCGCAGCCGGTGGTAACTGGCCACTCGACTCGTGTCGTCCGCTCCGGCGAGCATGATCGTGACCGCGGTCGCATGGTGATCTTTGGAGACCAGCGGGGGCAGATCGCGCGACCAGTACGTCATCGTGGAGATGACGGTCCCCCTCGGCGCGGACGCCAGCGAATGCTCCACCGCCTGTCGGAACACCGGCTCGTCCACCGTGTGGTGGGGACTGCGGTAGAGGGCGATCACATCCGCGCCACCCCGCCCGATGCGCTCCCGCACTGCCACCGCGGCCCGGTTCGACTCCGCGTCGTGCGCGATGATTCCCCCGTAACTGAGCCGGTCGTGGATGTCGGACGCCGCGACCGCGGCCAGTGCGGCCAGCATCAAGGGCACCACGAGAAAGATCCATCTGTGGTGGGAGGCGGCACGTCCGAGCCTCACGAACACGCGGCTCCCTCCCAGTGCCGCGCGGGGCCCGCTCCCGTACCGGAACGGCGAGCCCGGGATGTCAGCAGGGGACCGCCCAGGTGCGGCGCCATCCGCGCATGGGGGTGCTGGAGCGGATCGTGGATGCCGGCGCGGGTCAGGGCGCGTTGGTCGAGGTACACGGCTGCCTCCCGGGTGCGGACCGCGCGGTGCCGCGCTCTGGTTCCTCGACTGTTCCGAAGGTGCGGTTGCGGGTCGCGTAGATCTCCACCGCCTGCCGCAGGTGATGACGGTCGAAGTCGGGCCATGGCATGTCGACGAAGACGAGTTCGGCGTAAGCGCACTGCCAGAGAAGGAAGTTGCTGAGGCGCTGCTCGCCGGCAGTACGGATGAACAGGTCGACGTCCGGGAGGTCGGGTGCGTAGAGGTGGCGGGCGAACGTCGGGATGTCGAGGGACGCCGGGTCGAGCGTGCCGAGGGCGGCGGCCTCGGCGATACGGCGCGCCGCGTCCACAAGTTCCGTCCGGCTTCCGTAGTCGAGGCACACGCTCAAGGTGAGCCGGTCGTTGCCGGCGGTCAGTTGCTCGGCCGTCTCGATCTCGCTGACGAGTGCGGGCGGAAGTCCGGTGCGTCGCCCCAGGTGGCGGATGCGCACGGCGTTGGCATGCAGCCGCTGGAGACGATTGCGCAGGGTGCGCTGCATCAGCGTCATGAGGAAGTCGACTTCGGCCGCGGGACGGCACCAGTTCTCGGTGGAGAACGCGAATACCGTCAAATGGCGAACACCGATCTCGACGGCGGCTTCGACGACCTGCGACAGCGCCTTTTCGCCGGCTACGTGGCCCCTGGCGCGCGTAAGACCCTGTCGGGTGGCCCAACGCCCGTTCCCATCCATGACGATGGCGACATGACCGGGAATGGGCGACGCCGAACGGACCGGACGCGGATCCACCCGGGGATTCTCCGCCACGGAGCACGGACTGGTCACGGCGGTGCCCGGTGACGTCGCCTCGGCTCGACATGACTGCTCTCGTCGCACAGTGCACCCCGCATTCGTGAGGGAGACCGTCAGCTACCGCTCAGCGTCCCGGAGCCGGTGCCGGTGGCCCCATTGAAGGTCCCGCTGGTGAGACAGTTGACCTCGACCTGTTGAGCGGCCTTGGCGGTACCGTTCACCACGGCTCCTGTGAAGGCACCGCTTGTAATCGAGCCGTTGGAGATGCTGGCGGTGATTCCCTTTCCGGCAGTGGCGGCCCACACCACGGTGGCCGTCACGGTGCTCTTCTTCCCATCGGGCCAGGTAATGGTCCCCGTGACGGGTGTGGTTGCGTTCGCGCAGTTGTTCCGGGGGATGGAGAACGTGGCGATGCCGCTGGCGGTGCCGTTCTCCGTGCCCGTGACCGAGCAGGTGCCCTTTGCCTGATACATGACCGGCTTACCAGGGTCGGCGTCGGTCACCGCCACGGTGCCGGTGCCGTTCGGGCAGGTGATGGACACGGGTGCGGCGCTGACCGCCGGCGACTGCGTGGCGGGCGCTGCCGTGGCCGTCGCCGCGGTTCCGGCCAGCACCGCGAACAGGCTGTAGACACCGAGGCGGGTCAGACGGCGACGCCACTTCGACGTCGCGCCCGCACCTTCGACGGCGCCTTCCTGCGGATTTCCATGGACATTTCCTTGAGTTGACACGCTTCCCCCTTCCAAGAGGAATTGGAACTGCGTCGGGGCAGAAGTGATTACACGTCGCAGTGCGGGAAAATAATGGGAAGTGGGCCGTCATCGGCCCGAGTGGACGCAACTCACCGCTCCGCGAATCCAAAGAAAAATGTCACCACAGATGCGCGGCGAGAGAGGGTGACTTCCGGAAAAGGGCTCCGTGAAGGGATATGCGCCACAGTCCGCGATATGCGGAACGCTGTCACAGAATCCGCCGAGGCCGCTTTCGCCGTACAGACCTGCCGTATTGCAGCCACCGTACTGCGGGGCCGATCCAGGTGGAAGATGCCAGATGGAATTCAATGACTAATCTTTACCGGCGACACCGTCATGCCATAGTGCGGACATTTTCCGCACGCTGGTTCGACGGAACATTGAAACGTAATTCATGCGTTCAGTATGGGTGCTGGAGACCTTCTTCCGCCGTCCCCGCTATCTGGCTACCGCCGGCGGGTTCCCGTACGGACCCACCCGGTGAACAGGTTCCTCAAGCGGTGGTGGGGCGCCTCGTCCGTGGGGTAGTTGACGTCGTCCTCGTCCGGGTGGCCGATGACCGTCCAGCTGACTGCGGAGACTGCGGGCTCCAACGACAGTCGGCTGACGGCCGCTTCGAGGAGGGAGTCGTCACGCCGCTCGGTGGTGAGTTCCGCGGCGACGGTGACTTTGCCTGCCTCGGCGTCGCGACTGAAGACCGAGCGCAGCCGGAAGCCGGGCCGGGCGACGGCTTGGACGATCAGGGCCCTGATGTGTGCCTCCTCGGACTCGGCGCACACCGCCTCGAAGTAGTAGTCGGTGGCGACCTCGGCGCCGCCGCGCGGCTCCCGGTCCAGGCGCCTGCCCAGCGGGCGCAGCACCAGGTTGGCACCGACCACGGCCGCTGTGCCGAGTCCCGCCAGGATGTACAGCCCCGTACCGGCCAGGGCGCCCACCGCGGCCGAACACCACAGGGTGGCCGCGGTATTGAGCCCGCGCACGCTGAGCCCGTCCCGGATGATGACGCCGGCTCCGAGGAAGCCGATGCCGGAGACGATCTGGGCCGCGACGCGCGAGCCGTCGTACCCGATGGTGCTGGTGGCCTGTGCGAAGCCGTAGTTGGACAACAGGACGAAGAGCGCGGACCCGGCGGCCACCAGCGCGTTCGTCCGCAGCCCGGCCATCCGGGCCCGCCACTGCCGTTCCAGGCCGATGGCAGCGCCGAAGCCGAGCCCGGCGGCGATGTTGTCCACCATCTGCCACTCGTTGACGATGACCATGATCCGTTCCTCCCGTACGTTGATCCCTTTCCCGTGTCGGCTCCTGTATCGGCAATTGGCAACCAGGTACTGAACCAGCGGATGCGTCTCGGGGCTCGATGCCGCCGCCCGTCCCTGGGCAAGGAGGTGGTGGTCCGCCGGGTACGGGTTCAAGGACGCACGGTCAGGTGACCCCGCTCCGAGGCGTCGGAGCAGGCGTAGTCGGCAACTATGCGATGGCCAGGCCGAGTTCGCGGATCATGAAGGCGAGGTGTTCGGACTCGCGCAGGAGTGCGTCCTCCGGGGAGGTCTCCACGGTGTGTCCGGCCTGCCGGGTGCGCAGCAGTACCGGGTGCGGTGAGGACGTGGCCCGTTGCAGGCGGGCTGCCATCTTGCGGGCGTGCCAGGCGGGGCAGCTGCGGTTGGCGGAGCCGCAGTCGAGAAGGACGGCCGGGTAGTCGACGCCGTCGCGCACCTGGTGGTAAGGGGAGTAGCGGTGCAGGACGGCCGCGTCGCCGGGGTCGTCCGGGTCCCCGAAGTCCACGGACACGATGTCCGCCATGGTGACCTGGTCCCGCTTGCAGCGCAGCAGGTCCAGTACGGGAAGCGCGGCCACGCACGCCCGGTACAGATCGGGTCGCTGGGTGACTGCGACGACTGCGGTCAGGGCGCTGATCGAGTAGCCGAAGACGCCGAGCCGACTCTGTGCGGTGTGGCCGCGGCGGATCAGGTCGGTGGCCACCGCATGCAGATCGTCGAAGGTGCGCTGCTTGGTGCCGCGGCGGGCCGCGCGCCACCAGTCGGTACCGAACTCGCCGCCGCCGCGCAGATGCGCGTGGACGTAGACGCCGCCCAGCTCGACCCAGGCCGCGGGCAGGGCGAACAGGTAGGCCGGCAGCCAGGCGATGTTCAGGGCGCCGTAGCCGCTGATGATCAGGGGCTGCGGCACGCTGAGGTCGACGCCGGCGCGGGAGACGATCTGGTACGGGATGGCGGTTCCGTCGGCGCTGCGTGCCGTTCCCCTAAGGGTCACCGCATCCGGGACGACGACGCGCGGCTTCGTGAGCGGCAGCAGGGTCTCGGTGGCCAGATCGTAGCGATAGGCCGCCGGAGACCGGGTGAGTGAGGAGAAGGCGAAGGTGCATCCGTTGCCGGCCGGCGTGACCAGTCCGCCGTCCCGGCCGCTTCCCGGCCATGCCATCCCCGGTTCCGGCAGCGGGATTTCGCCCAGCGGAGCGCCCTGGGCGGAGATCCGGCGCAGCCGGGTGGCGCCGTTCGCGTGCTCGGACAGGACCAGGTCCGGGCCCACCGGGGTGAGGGAGAACAGGATCGAGTCACCGGGTGGGACGAGTTCGCGCCAGACGGCCGGGTCCGTCGCCGGGCCGGGCAACGGGAGGGCGACGACCCTGCCGCGCGGTGCGCCGTCATCGGTCACCGCGATGAACTCGTCGCCGACGAGGGCGCCGCGGAAGACCGAACGTGAGTCCCGGAGGAACGGTCGCCACGGGGCGGCGGGCGCCGCAAGGTCGCGTACGTAGTACGGCCTGCCGGGGCCGTGCGCCAGCGCCCACCGCCCCTCGGGGGAGACACTCACCCCGCGGGCGGGGAACTCCGGTGGAAGGTCCTCGCGGCAGATGGCCGGCGTCGAGCCGGATGCCGTGAGATCGACCTGGAAGACGCCCCGGCACCGGTCCAACCGTTCCCGGTCGATGACCACGACGAAGAACCGCCGGCCGTCGGGCAGCCAGCCGACCCGGCAGATGCCGGTCTCCGGCAACCCGTCGACCAGGATCTCCCCGGAATCCACGTCGCGGACCCGGAAGAGCGGTTTCCGCCCAGGGCCGGAGACCTGGTAGGCGAGCATCTCGCCGTCCGGCGACGGCTGCCACAGCATGCTGGCCGGCTCGTACGGGGGTGACTCGGCGAGCTCCACCGCGAGATCCAGCACACGACGGGCCGATGCCGGGGTCGCCGGCACCCGAGGTGCGTCCGTGTCCGGTACGTCAGGGGCCTCGGCGACATCGAGCACCGGAAGCCCGTGGTCCTCGGGTACGTGTTCCATGAACCAGCGGCGACCGTGGAGTTCCGGAGGACGGTGGGTCAGTGCACTGGCGTTGAACCGTCGGGCGGTATCGCGCGCCAGACGCCAGGGCGGATCGGTGTGCAGCAGGTCGCGGGCGAACCGGTCCTGCGCCGCCGCCCAGGCGAGCGTGGCGCGACTGTCCTCCTCCAGCCACTGGTACGGATCCGTGAAGCCGATCCCGCCGATCTCGTTGGACTCCGGGCGAAGCGGTGTGGGCGGGAACCGGAACCGGTCAGGCACGAGCGGCCTCCGTAGGGCTGGATCGGGGAGAGCGGAGGAGCCGGGGGCGGGGCGAAGCGAACTGGTCTCAGGGCAGCTCGGGCCACCGAATGCGTCCGGTGGCGATGGCAGCCAACTGGGTGGGGCGAGGTGATGGCCTGCCCCACCCAGCGGATCTGTGATCACCGACGCTTCACGCGGTGCGTACCGTTGGGCGCCGCGTAGTGCGTCGTGTGACGCTTCACAGACAGGTGGTCTCGCCGTGCAGGAGCGTGCTCAGCACGTTGCTCGGGGCGAGCGAGGGGCCCTGCGGGGTCTCCAGCTCCTGCAGCTCAAGGATCATGGCCATGGCGGTTCACCTCCTTCCAGCCGTAGTTCCTGCGGGGTCGCAGGTCGGTGTCTGCCGGGGCGCGGAGGCGTCCGCCGGCAGGAAGGGCAGAAAGTCGCGGCGGTCGTCGAAGACCGCGGTGAGGGCGAGCAGTACACCGGCCGCGCCGGTCGCCAGGTCCGTGGAGAACCGGTACAGCTGCTCGCCCGGGAAGACCAGCCGTCCGCGGCGGAGCTCGGCGTACCAGGACAGTCGGCGCAGGTGCTTCCGAACGGCGGGATCGTCCAGGGCGGACGTGGGGCCGGTGGCCGCCGCGGACGCCATCACTCCGGCGTGGCCGGTGAACAGTCCGGGGAAGATTCCGGACTCGGCCCGGCAGGTACGACGGATCCGCTCGTACGCGACGGCGAGCGGTGCGTCGTCGCGTTCCCGGAGCAGCTCGCCCAGCACGGGGGCCATGCCGGCGGTGCCGATGGCGAGATGAGGCATCAGCCGGTTCCGCTCGCGGACCTGCAAGGTGTTGTCGGGGCCGGTTTCGCAGTCGGCCAGGTCCCGGTGCAGAGCGGCCCCCGCCAGTTCGAGGAGCTCAGGGTCCGCGGTGGCGCGGAAGCAGTGGAGGAAGAACAGCGCGACGCCGGTCGCCCCGAACATCAGCCCGGCGGCGGTGGGCCGGTCCGGGCCCAGTGCGCCGGTGCGTACGTCGGCGGCCAGTCGGTCGGCGATCGCCAGGGCCCGGCGCAGGCAGTCGGCGTCCGCGGCGCCGAAGTGCAGCAGGTTCAGTCCCATTCCGGCGAGCCCGGAGTGGAGGCCGGCGAGAGGCGGCTCGGTTTCCCTCAGGTCCACCGCGCGGCCCAGGGTGGACAGCGCGGCGTCGCGACGGCCCAACCGGTCGAGGACGTAGGCGATTCCGTGCAGTCCGTCGTAGAAGCCGGGCTGTGGTGTCTCCCAGCGGTCCACCGCGCGGATCAGCCAGTCGACGTGCTCGGGGTCGGGCGGGACACCGGCCTCGGCCAGGGCGAGCAGTACACCGGCCGCGCCGTGGGAGATGTTGAGCCCGCCGGTGCGGAACTGCTCTACGTCGCCTGGGAAGAGCCGGTCGGATCGCTGCGGGGTGGCTGTCGCCAGGATGCCCTCGGCGAGGGACCGCCGCAGGTGCGTCCAGTCCTCGGGCTTCGGATCGCCGAGTGCCTGGACGCCGGTACGGTGCCCGTGGCCGGCCGTCGTGCCGGAGGTCTCGTCCTCAGGCCGAAGGTCCTCAGACCGAAGGTCGCGGCGCAAGTCGGCGAGGAAGGAGTTGGAGACTCCGAAGTGGTCGGCCAGAACCCGGAGGAAGAGTTCGGTCTTTCCGGGGTGCCGGCTCTGAAGCACGGGCGCCATGGAAAAGAAGACCCACAGCGCGCTGGCGGCGAGCCCGTAGTGGTCGATGGCCGGGCCGGTACAGCCCGTTGGGGGGACGAACCCGGGTGCGCCCAGCGGCGGGCGTTCCGCCGTGCCGTTGGGCAGCGCCAGCTCGAAGTCGATCAGGGCGATGC
This sequence comes from Streptomyces sp. S186, assembly GCF_051603415.1. NCBI lineage: Bacteria > Bacillati > Actinomycetota > Actinomycetes > Kitasatosporales > Streptomycetaceae > Streptomyces > Streptomyces sp. S186. The sequence goes on from NZ_CP193932.1 coordinate 7,936,839, forward strand.
CGCCGTCCGGGCGCAACAGGATGTTGGCGGGGTGCACGTCGCCCACCACGACGCCCCGGGAGTGGATCGCGCGCAACGCGGCGCGCACCTTCCCGATGACCTCCGTCACCCAGGCGGTGAAGTCCGCGATCTCCCGGGGCGAGGGCTCCGGCTTGAGGTGCGGATGCCGGCGCGCGGCCTCCCTGGTCAGGGGCTCCCCTTCGATGTACTCCTCGACCAGGAAGTGGTGTTCCCAGCAGGTGAAGTGACCGAGAACGCGGGGGACCACGGCCAGTCCGGCGAGCTGGTCGAGGACGGCGCGCTCGTGTCGGAGGCGCGTCACCGCGTCCACCCCGTCGGTGTCCAACCCGGCCAGCGGCCGGGCCTCCTTCAGCACCACGTTCCGGCCGGTGTGCGGATCGGTCGCGAGATAGACACCGCCCGCGTTGGAGAAGTGCAACGCCTTCCGCACCTGGTACGGGAAAGTGCCGCCGCCGTTGTCGCGCGCCGCCATCATTTCGGCCAGGAAGGGGAGCGGTTCGACCCACGGCGCTATCCGGAAGGACGGCCCTCGGAGGTCCGGGACCAGCCGGCCGGTCCTCGGATCGGTCAGCGCGGGGACCGGCTCGCCGGACTCGCCGCGACAGGTGCGGTGCTGGAAGGCGCCGTACCGTACGAACAGGGGACCGTCGCGCCACCGCAGGTCACTGAGGACGTACGGGCCGGGCTGGCCATCGAGCACCTCGCCCAGCTCGTTGAGCACCCGTGACAGCTCTTCGTCGGAGGACGGGTAGATCGCACAGAACTTCCCGCTGGAGCCGCGGTCGGCGTATTTGGCGTTGGTGAGTTGCAGGACCTGCCGGCTGCGCAGGAACTTGAATGCGATCCGGCGCTCGACGCAGTGGTCCCACACCGCGCCCAGCACCTCCTCGGCGTTGTCCAGGCCCGCCGAGACGTGGACCTTCCAGCCCTGCTCGGGAAGCCGATGGCCGGGCGGGAGTTGCAGCACCCACAGTCCCTGCTCGGAGCGGTGCCATCCGCCGGGCAGCTCCGCACTGGTCAGCGCGAAGCGGCTCGCCGAGTCGTCCCAGAGCTCCGCGGTGTCGTAGAAGTCCGGATCGGCCAGACAGTGTGCGAGGTAGAACGCCGCCAGGTCCAACGGAATCAGCCCCCAAAGGTCGCCGCAGCCTTTGGCCGGGCGCCAACATGATTATCTGTATGGCCGATTGAGAGCGAGTCCATGTAACTGGGGACTTGTCAGTGCGCACGCGGAGCGGGGAGCGACCGCATTCGGTCGGGCGAGTGACCCTCGGGTGCCCGTCGAGTGCCTGTCGGGTGCCCGCCGAATCCCGTTGCCTCCGTGATGCGGCCGAAGTCGGGTATACATGCAAGCGGTTGGGGCGAAAACGCCTTGGAATGAGGTCGCGCCGGGACGTCCTGAAAACAGGGACTTGACCGCCGTCAACGATCCTGGCAGTCGAGCATCAGCTGAAGCCTCGCCTCCCTGGCGACCCGGGCCAGGCGCATCGGCCCGGAGACGGCGCACTTCGTTCGAATGCGGCGTACGTAGGTCTCCACCGTGCCGACGGCCACGCCCATCCGCCGGGCTGCCTGCGCGTGGGTGAAGCCGATGGCCAGGTAGCCGAGTAACTCCGCCTCCCGCGGCGCCAGTTTCGGGGTGACCGGCCGGCTGTTGTCGCGGATCAGGTCCGCCACCGGTCGGTACAGGTAGGTGTGGCCGCGAGCGACCCGCAGCACGGCCTCCCGGAAGACGTGCGCGTCGGCGTCTGTCGTCAGATAGCCGTCGGCCCCGGCATCCAGCAGGGCCAGAGCGGCTGCCGTGGTGACCGACGTGCACAGCAGGACCAGGCGGCAGACGACGGCCAGGTCATGGGCCAGTCGGAGCAGGCCCAGATCCCGGCTCGAATGGAGACCGAGGAGGAGCACGTCGTAACCGGACAACTCGCTGACCGTCGGTACCTCCGAGAAACACCGAACCGATCGGATCTCGGGGGTGGCGGCGAACATCGTAGGGATACCCCGCCGGATGACCAGGGCCTGGTCCACCACTGCGACGGAGATCCCCGTGTACGGGCCGACGGAGCAGTCGGCCGCCCGAGGCGAACCGACCGGCTCCCGCATGGCTGCCATCGCATGCTCCCTTGCCATGAATTGATGAGTTCTCGACTGCCTGGGGGAGGCGTGGCAGGGCAGTTCGGGGGCGTGTCGGCCTGCCTGCCACTCCTCGGTGGCGCTGTGTCTATTTCGTCAGGTGTCTACTTCGTCAGGGGGTGTCAGGTTCGTCAGGGAGTATCAGGGAACTTTCGATGCCTGGCGTCAACTGTCAAAGGGCCCCCGAGATCTCCACTCCATCAAGGGCCGGGCCCACTTGACCGGGAGTTTCCGGAACCTCACCCGCATGGGTGATCAAGATCTCCGGGTGGAGCTGGCGGAACAAGCTCGCCGTCGATGAACGCCTGCGCGAGGTCGTAAGTAACCAAGGCTCACATCGCCTGAATCGGCCCAACATTCAGACAGATTCGAAGAGCAGCGGCTTGCTCGGGGTGGATGGCACCGGCAAGCACGCGAGGCGCTCGCCGGGCAGCGGGACAGGGAGTGCCCGCCCGCCAAGATCCCGGAGGTCTGACGGGGCAGGATGGCACGCTCGGCGATCCGTCGCGGCAGAGGCGTGCAGCACGCCTCTGCCGATGGCGGGAGGACCGCCGAACGTACGTGGCGTCCGTTTCCCGCCAGCAAGCACACGCCCGTCCGTCCAGCATGGGTACATGACCAGGTACACCGTGCTCCCCGTTGACGCGACCGTTCTCAAGGAACTGCGGATTGCCGACGACGCGGGTCGCCCCTGCGCCCCGTACATCGCGACTCCCGACGACGCCGGCTCGCCGCTGCGCTGCTGCCTGCGCCCCATCACGCTCGGCGAGCGGATCGCCCTCGTTTCGTATGCCCCGTTGCGTCGCTGGGCCGCCGCGAAGGGGGCAGATCCGGGCGCGTACGACGAACAGGGGCCCATCTTCATCCACGCCGATGACTGCGGTGGCTTCACTCCCGGCGAGAACTACCCCTTCGCCCGACCGGGTGCCCTGCGTACCGTGCGTCGCTACGACGCCCGGGGCCATATCGCAGGTGGCCGCCTTCTGGAGATTCCGGCCGACGCCACGGACGGCTTCGATGCAGCCTTCGACGACGCGTTCAACGATCCGGACGTGGTGCTCGTACACGTCCGGGCACTGGAATACGGGTGCTTCCACTTCGAGGTGCGCCGGCCCTCCACAGAGGTGCAATGGTGAGGTCGTCCCGGAAACCGGCAAGCTGGGTCGCGCGCGACTGTGGGGTGCAGAAAAGGGATTGCCCTGCGGCCGGAGGTCACGTTGGCCGGGCAGCATGGCTCGATCTGCTGACCCGCGAACAGAGCGATGCGTCCGTGGCACGGTTCCAGGCCGAGTTCGACCAGCGGGGATACGGATGGTGGGCGGTTGAGGTGCGGGCCACGGGCGAGTTCATCGGCTTCGCGGGCTTGGACGAGGTACGAGATCCTCGCCGTGACAACGGCCACCAACCTCCGTTCACAGGCGGTGATGCGCCGGATCGGCATGACCCGGGACCCGGCCGACGACTTCGACGACCCCACCGCGCCCGAAGGGCCACTGCGTCCGAACGTGCTGTACCGCGCCGCCCGTAGTACGACGAGGGAGCTCGGTGCCGCCTCATGACAGGGGGAGCCTGAACGCATAGGCGCGCCGCGCAGCACACCCCTGGCAGGTGCCGACGAACCGGGCGAGGAGGTGGTCGCCGGCCTGGGTAAGGATGTTGCGCCAGAAGCAGCGGAACTCCCCGCACGCGCAAGTCCGTTGGCTGACCTCGGTGAACGCGTTGAGGTGGGAGTCGTGACCGTCCTCGGCCGGCGACTGCCGGACAGCCTCGTCGCTGTCGGCCTCGGGCAGTCCGTACTGCTTCCGCTTCCACGACATCGCCGCGGAGGAGAGGACACCCCGCCCGGCGCATTCCACGCACTTGCCCGGCCCGGCGTTGTTGCCGACACACCAGCACCGCCCATATCCGCCGCTGCCGCCGCTGTAGGCCCTGCCTTCACAGTCCAGGCACACGCCCCAGCCATGGCAGTCATCGCACAACACCTCGTCGGCAGGCACCGTGCTGAGCGTGAAGTGCGGTTGGACCGGCTGCCGTTCGGTGTCTGTGTACAGGACCGGTGTCCAGCCGGTGAACGTCAGGATTCCGGGACCGCCGCCCTCGTAGACCTTGACCCGGTAACCGTCACGGCGGGCCGTCGCCCAGCTCTCCCCGGGATGGCCTCCATCGTGTACGTCCGCTCTCCAGCCGGCCGCGGTGAAGGCGTTGAGGGCGTCGTCGAAACCGGGGGACGACGGGCGCGCGTTCCCACCGACACAGACAAGGCACAGGAAGCGGTGACCGATGGGTGCGGGGTCACGGAGCCGTACCGGGTCGCTCCACTCACGGACCACCACCGGGCGGTGGTCCGGACGCAGCGCGGAGGCGATCTCCAGTAGATGCCCTCTCAGCCACACCGCGCTTTCCGCTGCTTCCGGGGCGGCGGGCGGCGGGCTCGGGTGCTCCTGTTCAGCGGCCGGATCAGTCATGCGGGGCGCCTTCTCTCTCGCGGAACGTCGATGCGGTGCCGCCAGGCATCATCCCTCTCCGGTGGGTCCTCGGTCTTCCCCGGTGGTCTCCCTCGGGTCCGTCCCCCTCCCCAGGCCCGCGAGGCCGGCCAGGGGGCACCGCTGTGCGACCCCTCCCGGTGTCCGCTCCGGTGCCTGCCAGCCTTTACTCTGGGGCGCCAGGTGTGAACGACGAACGGCGATGAGCGGTGGCGGAACGGAGCGTGCGGTGACGGCCGGGAAAGCGAGCGGCGAGGAACTGATAGGAAAGGTTCTCGGGGGCCGCTACCGGGTGACCGCGACAATCGGGCGGGGCGGCATGGGCGTGGTCGCCCGGGCTGTGGACCAACTGCTGAACCGCGAGGTCGCCGTCAAGGTCCTGCGGGCCTTCACCGACGCCTCCGCGCCCGAGCTGCTCGATCTGCGGACCCGGATGCAGCGGGAGGCGCAGGCCGCCGCCCGTATCCGGCACAGCGGCGTGGTCACCGTGCACGACGTGACCGAGGAGCAGGGCCTGCCCGTCATCGTCATGGAACTCGTCGACGGACCGTCGCTCGACGAGGTACTGACGGAGCGCGGCACGCTGCCGCCGCACGAGGCGGCGGAGATCGGCGCCAAGCTGATGGACGCGCTCGACGCCGCGCACCGGGTGGGGGTACTGCACCGGGACGTCAAGCCGGGGAACGTGCTGCTGGAGCACGGCGGCCGGGTCGTGCTCACCGATTTCGGCATCGCCAGCATGGATGCCTCCGGTGACGAGGCCATGGCCAAGCTGACCCAGAGCGGTCAGCTCGTCGGCTCCCTCGACTACCTGCCGCCGGAGCGGGCGCAGGGCACGGCGCCCAGCCCCGCGTCGGACATCTGGTCGCTCGGCATGACGCTGTACTCGGCGGTGGAGGGCACATCGCCGTTCCGCCGCACGTCCGTGTGGTCCACCTTGTCGGCGATCGTCACCGAGCCGCTGCCGGAGCCCCGGCGCGCGGGGCCGCTGACGCCGGTACTGCGGGCGCTGATGGCGAAGGAGCCGGAGAACCGGCCCACGGCCGAGCAGGCGCGCGAGATGCTGCAGCGGGCGGCGGCCGTGGGCACGACGATGAACCTCGCGCCGCCGGTCCCCCTCGGCCCCACCTCTACGCCGGCGCAGCCCGTCGCCCCGGCCCCGCCCGTCGCCCCGGCACCGTCCCAGGCTGCCGCCCCGGTGCCGCCGCCTGGATTCGGTGCTGCGCCGCCGTTCCACCCCTCCTCCGCGCAGCCTCCGCACACCGGCTATCCGCCGTCCGGCCCGCGACCCGTTCCGCAGTCCGGCGTGCCGACCGCGGGCTACGCTCCTGGCGGCGTCCCCGCCACCGCCAGCCACGGCCGGCGCCCACGTCGTGCCCTCATCGCGGCGGCAGCTGCGCTCGCCGTGCTCGCGGGAGGCGGCGTCACGTACGCGCTGACCGGCCCGCACGGCGCGGCGGACGGTGACGAGCCGCAGGCAGCCCCAGGAACCAGCTCCCCGGCAGGCAGCGGTCAGCCGAGCGGCCGCGGAGTGGTCGACGGCGTGAACTCCCCGGGCCCCTCGCCGTCCACGGGCCCGGGAAGTCCGTCCAGTTCGACCTCTCCCTCTTCCACCTCCCCGTCGGCGTCGGCCAAGCCCAGTGCCACGCCGAGCACATCCGCTTCTCCTTCGGCCAAGCCCACTTCGGTGTCGACGACTTGCAGCGGCTGGAGCCACCATGACCCGGAGCCGGGAACGTACGGCTACCTGTCCGGCGATCACCGCCTCCTGACGGGGCCCTACATGGCCTGCTCCTCCGTGGCCGCGGCCAAGTCCGGCACGAAGCTGTGGTTCCACTGCTCCGTCGAGAACTCCTACGGCCACAAGTGGCTCTACGTCCGCATCGGCGGGACGAAGGACGCGGGCTGGGTGTCCGCCGACAGCATCATCCGCCAGAGTGGCTGGCCGGTCCGGTGTTAGGGCGTGTCCGATGGGTCAGGGGCGGATAGGCCGGGGCGTCTGGTGCGGTGCATCGCAAGGCGCCGGAGCGGCCTGATAGCGGAGCTATCGGGACGGTTCGGCAACGCGGCGAGGTGCCGTGCCAGGCGTCGCGGCCCCGGCCCTGACCCATCGGACACGCCCTAGCGAAGCCGGGGCTGCTCACACCGGTGGTTGCGGGTCGTACTGGATGCCGCGTCGCACCTCACGCGCCCGCTCTGACGACGCCAGTCGGGCAACCAGGTGCAGCGCCATGTCGATGCCTGCCGAAATCCCCGCGGAGGTGACCACGTCGCCCTCGTCGACGAACCGCTCGTCGGCCCGCACGTCGATCGTCGGGTCGAGCTCCGCGAGCCGGTCCAATGACGCCCAATGTGTGGTTGCCGCTCGCCCTGCCAGCAACCCGGCCGCCGCGAAGACCAGCGAGCCGGTGCAGACACTTGTCATCAGGGGAACCGATCGCCGCTGGGAACGTACCCATTCCAGGTGTGTGTCGTCGTTGAGCTGCGGACGAGTACCGCGGCCGCCGGGATGGACCAGTACGTCCAGGGCCGGCATGTCGCCCCTCGCATGATGAGCCGCGAGGGTGAGCCCCTTCGCGCAGGTCACGGGATTGCCGTCGGCGGAGAAACAGAACACCTGCCACCCGTCCTCGGCGAAGTTGCGTGTCCAGTACGACAGGACCTCCCACGGTCCGACGGCATCGAGCTCCTCGACGTCGGGGAACAGCAGGATCCCGATCTTCCGTGTGTCTTTGCTGATCGTGTCTTTGCTGATCATGTCGCGATCCAAGCAGACTGGCCCGCTCCCGTCCGGCGGTTGTGCTGATGTCATGCGGCGAGCGCGCCGAGGCGAGCCAGTGCCCGGGCCGTTGCGGTCTCGCTCGCCGGCAGCAGCGGCAGCCGGACCGACGGTGTCGGAATCCGCCCCTCAGCCGCCAGTACTGCCTTCACCACCGCGGGATTGGGCTCGGCGAAGACCGCCTGGGACAGTTCCGCCAGCCGATGACCGAGGGGGCGGCCATGCGCCAGATCTCCCGTTTCCCAGTCATCGAGCAGTTCGACGAAGCGCGCGGTGGCCAGGTGTGCCGAGGCGAGAATGCCGCCTGTGGCCCCGAGGGCGAGCAGCGGGACGAGGAAGGGGTCTTCCCCGGCCAGTACGGCGACGCCGGGCGGCAGGTCGCCCAACAGCTCGACGGTGTCGTGGTCCAGCACCTTGCCCGTTGCGAGCTTGGCCCCGATGACCCCGGGCAACCGGCACAGCCGGCGCAGCGTGCCCGCTCCGAGTGCCTGACCGGTCCGGTGCGGGATGTGATAGATCACCAGCGGTACCGGGCTCCGCTCCGCGAGGTGGGCGAAGTGCGCGAGCACCCCGTCCTCCGAGGGCCGGACGAACGGCGGTACGGGGACCAGCGCGGCGTCCGCGACGCCCGCCAGTTCGGCCAGCGCTACCGCACTCTGCCTGGTGTCGCTGCCCCCGGCGCCTACGATCAGCGTCGCTCTGTGTTCCCGGCACACTCGGGCACAGACCTCCACCACCTGGAGCTTTTCCTTCGGCGAGAGCGCGGCAGGCTCCCCCGTCGTGCCCAGCGCGACCAGCCCGGCGGCGCCCTCCGCCAGCACCGAGTGGGCCAGTAGTTCCAACGCGTCGAGCGCGACCGCTCCATCCTCGGCAAAGGGTGTCACCAGCGGTACGTAAATGCCGTGCAGTTCCATGCCCTTGAGCATGGCGACCGGTACTGCACAGGTCCAGCACACATTATCGATGGTGCTCGTAAGCTGAGCTGATGCTTGACGTTCGCCGCCTGCGTCTGCTCCGGGAACTCGCACACCGGGGCACCATCGCCGCCGTTGCCGAGGCGCTGTCCTTCAGCCCGTCCGCGGTCTCCCAACAACTGTCCGTGCTGGAACGCGAGACCGGAGTGTCCTTGCTGCAGCGCACCGGCCGCCGGGTCGCGCTGACCCCGGCCGGGCAGAACCTGGTCCGGCACACCGAGGACCTGCTGGAGCGCCTGGAACGGGCGGACGCCGAACTCGCAGCCGTCCGCGACGGATTGGCCGGCCCCGTACGGATCGGAAGCTACCCGTCCGCGACCCACGCGATCATCCCGGCCGCCTTGGCCGCGCTCGCCCGCGAACACCCCGCGCTGGAGGCACGGGTGACCGACGTCGATCCGGCCGGTGTGGCCGCGGCGCTACGAGCCGGAGACCTCGACCTGGCCCTGGTGCACGAGTACGACTTCGTCCCCGCCGAGCCGCAGCCCGGCCTGACCGGACAGGAGTTGTTCACCGAACCGATGTACCTGGCGGCACGCACGCCGAGCTCGTTGGCCGACCACGCCACCAGCCCATGGATCACCGCTCCGCCCGGCAGGCTCTGCCGCACCATGACCGTACGGGCCTGCCAGGCAGCCGGCTTCACCCCTCGTGTACGCCACGAGGTCGACGACTTCGCGACCGTCCTGGCCCTGGTCGCCCTCGGTCAGGGCGTCGCTCTTGTTCCCCACCTCGGCGCCACCGCCCCACCACCGGGCCTCACCCTCACGCGACTGGCGATGTCCCGCCGCACCCGCACCGTCCACCGCGCGGGCGCCGCCAACCACCCGGCCGTCGCCACCGTCACCGCAGCCCTCCGCATGACCCTCCCACCAGAACTCCGGTGAGCGGGCCGGGCCTGCTCGGTTGCTCTCCCCGGACATTGTTGCCGGCGTACCGCCCGCTGTGCCCGTGCACTCGGGTACTACACATGTAGTATCTGCAGGGCACTACGCACGTAGTCCTGGATCAGGGGGAGGGCCCGATGCTGGTCGACTTCGTTCCCGACAGGAGCTTGTACCCTTTCGAGTCGCGCTGGTTCGACTCGTCCGTCGGCCGGGTTCACTACGTCGACGAGGGCACCGGCCCGCCGCTCCTTTTCTGTCATGGCGCTCCGGCGTGGAGTTTTCTGTACCGCCACATCGTGAAGGACCTGCGCGACCGGTATCGGTGTATCGCCGTCGACTATCTGGGTTTTGGGCTGTCCGAACGCCCTGCGGGTTTCGGCTACACCATCGCCGAACACACCGCGGTCCTCGGCGAGTTGATCGATCACCTGCGGCTCGACGGCTTCGTTCTGATGGGACAGGACTGGGGCGGACCCGTCGGTCTGGGCGCGGTCACCACGCGCGCGGACCGGGTGAGGGGGATCGTGCTGGGCAACACCCTGTTCTGGCCGACCGAAGCGATGGCTAATCGGGCGTTCGGCGTGATCATGAGCAGCCGTCCGATGCAACGGCGGATTCTCGAAGAGAATTTCCTCGTTGAGCGCGTCCTGCTCGCAGAGCTGGGTCACAAGATCAACGCGGCTGAGGCCGATCACTATCGAAAGGTGCAGCCCACCGCGGAAGCCCGGCGCGGACTTGCCGCGATGCCCAAAGAAATTCGTGCCGCACGCCCTCTACTGGACCAACTCGCCCGAGACGTGCCCGCCTTGCTCGGCGACAAACCGGCCCTGCTGGTGTGGGGAATGCGGGACATGGTGTTCCGTCCGAACGCCTGCATCCCGCGAATGCGTGCCGCCTTCGCCGATCTCGACGTAGTCGAGCTGCCACGCGCGCGGCACTTCATTCAGGAACAGGCGCCGGATGCGATCACGGAGGCGATCGCGAAGCGATTCCCGTGAGTACGGTTCTATGGCCACGGTTCCTTGACCACGGTTCTTTGACCTGGGCCGGTCGATCGCAGTGAAGGCCCGGATCCGTCACAAGCGCCTCAGGCATCCCCCCGTGGTCGGCGCCGCGGCATCCGCAGGGTGAGCAGTTTGGCGCGCGGGGCGAGCCGTTGGGCCATCGCGAACACCGAGTCGGTGCGCGACCGGTCGGCGTCCAGGACCGTGAAGAGGTTGACGCCGAGATAGAAGGTGATCGCCGCGTTCGCCAGGTCGCGGGGCGGGGTGAGACGGGCCAGTGGGGTGCCGCCGATGACGCGGTCGAGGGTCGCCTCGATGAAGGCGAGCCATGGCTCGGCCCGTTCCGACACCGGCTCGCGCAGTTCGGGCTTGGCCACTGCGGCGGCCACCAGCTCCGAGAAGAGCGTGATGTGGCCGCCGTCGAGGTCGTCCCGGTAGATGCGGGTGGCGGCGTCGGCCAGTTCCTCCAGGGTGTGGACCTTGGCGACCGTGGCGCGGTGCTGCGCCATCCGCTCGGCGGAGGAACGGTCGAGGGCGGCGAGCAGCAGCTGATCGACGCCGCCGAAGTGGTAGAAGACGAGCGCCGAGTTGACGCCGGCCTCCTTGGCGATGGTCCGGGCGCTCGTTCCGGCGTAGCCCTGGTTCTTCAGGACGGCGGTGGCCGCCTCGATCAGCCGGTCCTTCGTCGCCGCGGCGCCGCCGGCCGCCTTCGACTCCTTCGCCCGCTTCGCGCCCCCGGTGCCCTGCGTTCCCGCAGGGGCTTCCTCGCTGTTGTTGCCCGTCGTCATCGACCGTCCTCTCGCTGGTGTCTTCATCATAGGGTTTAATCGACTGGTTAAATCAGTCGATGAATGAGTCGATGAACGAGTGGACTGAGGGAAAGGCAGGGTGGAGACGATGGACGAGACACCGGAACGCAGGCCCATGACACGGGCCCGCCGGCAACTGGTCGGAGTCCTGGTGGTGCTGTTCGCGGCGATGCTGCTCTACAAGGTGCTGCACGCCGGGCACCTGGAGCAGACCGCGCTCTTCTACGTGGGCCTGCCCGCATTCATCGCGCTCGCCGTGGCCGTCGGCGCCCGGCCCAAGAGCGTCACCGGCACCGCCCTCGCCGCCGTGACCATCGGCCTGGCGCTCGCCGGACCGCTGCTCGACGAGGGCATCATCTGCCTGGTCATGGCGGCGCCGCTGTTCTATCTGCTGGCCGTGATCATCGCCGCGCCCGTGGACCTCGCCCGCCGCCGGGCGCGCAAAGGCCGGGGCGGGCGCGCGCACGCCTTCGCGACGGTGCCGCTCATCGCGCTCCTCGCCCTGGAAGGCACCGGCGCCTACGAACTCCCGCGGGACGGCACCGCCGCCGTAACCCGCACCGTGGCGATGAACCCCGCACAGTTCGAGCGGACCCTCGCCGCGCCGCCCCACTTCGCCGCGCCCGAGCCCGTGTTCCTGCAGATCCCCTTCCCCCGGCCACAGCACTCCGAGGGCGTGGGCCTGGGAGTCGGCGCCCACCGGGAGATCGCCTTCAACCCGCACCGGTCACTGGGCATCGGGTCGCACCCCACGCCGCGCTCCATGCGCCTGGCCGTCGCCGAGCACACCCCGGGCCACGTCCGCTTCGCCGTCACCCACGACACCACCCTTGCCCGCTGGCTGGACCTCCGATCGGCCGAGGTGACCTGGCGGCCGGCCGCCGAGGGACGCACCGAGGTCACCTGGACCCTGCACTACCGCCGCACCTTCGACCCCGGTTGGTACTTCGGCCCGATCCAGCAGTACGGGATGGAACAGGCGGCGGCCTACCTCTCCGACACCTTCTCCCACTCCCACCCCACCGCGCAGGCCGCCACGTCCTCCTCCGCGCCGGCCGGCACCAGCACCCGATGACCGTTCTGACCATTCTTCCCGAAGCCGATCCGGCGCTCATTCGCGCCGCCTGCCTGTTCGGCCCGCTCCTCGCCACCGGTGCCGCCGCGCTCCGCAGGCCACCGGGCCGGCGGACGCTCGCCGCGGCGATACTGGCGACCGCCTGGAACGTGGCCTGGCTCCCCGCGGTCAACCTCCTCGCCATCGATCGGGCCTGGTGGACCTTCCACGTCGACGGTGGCTCGGTCGCCGGGCTCCCGCTCGACCTCCTCCTCGGCTGGGCGATCCTTTGGGGCACGCTCCCCGTCCTCGCCGGCGCGGACCGGATCGCACTGCCGCTGCTCACCGCGGGGTTGGCCTGGTTCGATCTGGCGGCGATGCCGCTTGCCGCACCCGTCGTGCGGCTCGGCGACGGCTGGCTCGTCGGTGAGGCGGTCGCCGTGGCGGTCGCCCTCGTGCCTGGGCTCCTGCTCGCCCGCTGGACGGTGCACCAGCGGCGCCTGGCTCTGCGCGCGGGCGCCCAGATGCTGCTCAGCGGCGCACTGATGCTCGCCCTGCCGCTCGCACTCGTCCGGCCCGCGCCGCCCGGCGGCCGCACCGGCTGGGCGGTCTCCGGGCAGCTCCTCGCCGTGCCACTGCTGCTCGGTGCCGTCGCGGTACGCGAGTTCGTCCAGCGCGGCGGCGGGACCCCGTTGCCCTACGACCCACCGCGCCGGCTCGTCACCAGCGGACCGTACGCCTACGTCCGCAACCCGATGCAGCTGTCGGTCTTCCTCTTCTATGCCTTGCTCGGCCTGCTGGCCCGCGACGCACGGCTGCTGGCCGGGGCCGCCGCGGCCTTCGCCTACGGCGCCGGCCTCGCCGCCTGGCACGAAGGCGGCCGGATGCGCGAGACCTACGGCGAGCCCTGGACCGCCTACCGGGCCGCGGTACCGGCCTGGCTGCCCAGTCTCCGGCCCTGGCCCGGCAGCGCCCGCGCCCGACTGTACGTCGCCGAAACCTGCGGCCCGTGCAGCCAGTTCGGACGCTGGATCGCCCGCCGACGGCCCGTGGCGCTGGAACTCGTACCGGCCGAGCGGCACCCGCAACGACTGCGCCGGATGACGTACGAGACGGACGACGGCGCCGTCCGGGCCGAGGGCATCGCCGCGCTCGGCCGGATGCTCAACCATCTCCACCTGGGGTGGGCGGTGCTGGGCTGGCTGCTGATGGTCCCGGGGCTGCGGTGGTTCGCCCAACTGTGCGCCGACGCGCTCGGGGCAGGCCCGCGCGACATCCCACAGTCGCCACGCACCGCCCCCAGGTAGCGGACGAGGAGGCCGTGCCGTAGCGGACGTCCCACCGGCTTCGGCAGCGGCTGCCGGCGCCCAGGGTGACCTGGGCGTCGTAGGTGTGCCGCAGAGTTGAGGGCCCGCATGGCCCTTTATGCGCTGTGACGGATGCCTGAGCTAAGCTGTATATCGATTTGAGGATAATTCCGGCAGCGATGCGGATAATTCCGGGAGTGGTTCGACGGGGCGGCGGGGGAGGGAATGACACTGAAGCACGTGGCATTGCGGCCGTGGACCATGGTCCGGGGGCTGCCCGCGACCACGGTGTACGTCACACTGCTCGTCGCCACCGCCGCCTGGCTGGCTCTCCAACCGTTCCGCGAGCAAGCGCGCTTCATACGCCACAACAGCAGCAATGTGCACCACCTCGAAGTCGGCAAGTGGTGGACCCTGCTCACCAGCGGCCTGGTGGTCGACGGCGTCCCCGTATTGCTCGGCATCGGTGCAGTGGCCGCCGCACTCGGACTGGCCGAGTGGCGCTGGGGCAGCGTACGCGGCATGGGTGTGTTCCTCTTCGGACACGTGGCGGCGACCCTGGTCACCGAAGGCGTCATGTGGCTGATGCGGCTCGCGCATCTGCCGGGTGCGCTTTCTCGCGCCCGAGATGTCGGAATCAGCTACGGCCTGGTGGCCACCATCGCTTGCCTGCTGTCCTTGGGCAGTAGACGCTCCCGGCGCTACGGCTTGCCGATACTCGCCGCCCTCCTCGCGGCGGCATGGGCGATCAACCAGGAACTGGCCGACGCCGGGCACCTGGTGGCGCTCGGGCTGGGTGTCGTGGCTGCACGCAGCCGCTGGCTCCGGGCCCGTAGGTCGCGGACCGCCAACTGACCTCAGTAGCGCGGGGCGACTTGCATGGTGTCGTCGCCGGCGACCTGCCGGATCCTGGCCCCGGCCCTGAGCCTGGCGCTTGCCGGTGGCGGACTGCACCAACCACGTCGCCGGCCGGTGGGCCGGCCACCGCGCTGCGGCTGGCGCAGAGTACGCGACCGTCCGGCTGACCGGTGTCGTGCTGCCCGCCCCGCCGCGGGGAAGGTCTGGGGCCGCAGTCGGTTCGTCGAGCACATCTCATGTGGCACGACAGGTCGCCTATGTCCGTGTGGTCACCGATCGCGCCACCTTCGCCTGGCTGTGTGACGTCTACGTCGCTCCTGCCCACCGTGGCAAGGGACTTGGGACCTGGCTTGCCACGGCGGTTCGCGACCACCTCGCCCCGTATCGGCTGAAGCGTGTGCTCCTTCGACGCGCGACGCGCACGAGGTCTACGCGAAGGCTGGATTCATCCCCGTCCCGCACCCCGAGAACTTCATGATCTTGAACGCCGCGGGGTGAGGGGGCGGTCAGTACGCGCGGTAGTGGATGAGGGTGCAGGCGATGCTCACGCGCGTACTCGTACTCATCGTGTGGCCTCGTTCGGTGCTGAGGCGGCGTGCCGGCCGGCGTCGGGGCGCGGGCCGATGACACCTTCGGCGGCCAGTTGATCGTGGACCTCGTCGACGAGCCCGTGCAGCACCTTGATCTGGGACTTGGTGAACAGCAGCACGGCGACGATCAGCACGATGCCCGGCAGTTGGGACAGCAGGAACGACTCATTGAACTTGTCGACGTCGAAGCTGTAGACGACGATCACGCGCAGCACGGCGTCGACCAGTGCGGCGAGCCCGAACGCCGCCGTCACCATGCGCTCACGAGCGCGGAACGGCTGCGAGCGCTCCCACGCCTGCTCATAGGCGACGGTGCGGTCGGGGTCGCCGTCGGTCGCCATCGGGGTGGCCGCCACATAGACCAGGGGCCGCCCGGCGACACAGGTGAGGAGCAGGTAGACGGCGGCGAGCAGGGTGTAGAAGGACGGCTTGGCGGCGATCAGGCGCGGATCGTCGGATATGAACAGCAAGGCGACGGTCAGCGCCATTTCGAGGACGACGAGCAGGCCGATGACGTCGAGTTTGCGCCGCTGAATGGTGTGGATCAGCGTCCACACGCCGCCCGCCGCGCCGGCGAGGGTCAGCGCCCAGACCTGGCTGAGGCCGGCCAACTGGTGCAGTACGTAGAAGCCCGCGACGGGGATGACCAGGTCGAGCACCATGGGGGCGAGGGCCCGGAACTTGCGTGCCGGGCCCGGTGACTTGGATGCCTGGGTCGATGCCTGGGTCTTCATGTAATGGCTCCCTTGATGAGCTTTTCAGTGTGTGGCTGCGACATGTCTGGAGCGCGCGGCTGTTGCATAGAGTTATCACGGAAACGTGCTGGTCAAAGACGCGCGAGCACGAGATCGACGTGCGTGGGCCGGGTGTGCCCGGGGGTGCGGCACCCCGGTGCGTTGGACACGGCCGCCGAAGCTCCCGGCGTCCCTGGGCTCCGCACGCGCTGCGCGCCCAGGCCGAGCTGGCGCGAGCGGTACGGGACGCTGGCGCGCAAACAGGCACGACGCTCGCGGCCGTGTTCTGGTCGTCATGGGCGGTGGCAGCGGGCTGAGATGGTCAGTGCACGGAGCGCCCCGCGCCGCCTGCCACGGTGACATCGGCGCCGCTGACGTACGAGGCCAGGGGCGAGGCCAGCAGGGCGATGACCGGGGCGACCTCATCCGGACGTCCCATTCGTGCAAGGGGCACTCCCCGGCGCCGGGCCCAGTCGGCGGCCCATTCCTCGTAGGAGGCAGTGCTGCCCGACGACGCGTGGATGACGCGTTGCCGCGGTGTGTCGATGATGCCCAGGCTGACGGTGTTCACCAGGACTTCGTCGTCCGCGAGTTCGGTCGCCATGGAGCGAGCCAGGTTGGCGAGCGCGGCACGGGCCGCACTCGCCGTGACCAGTGTGGGCTCGGGTTCGCGTGAAATCAGCCCGCTGATCAGCACCACGCGACCCGCGTCGGAGCGCCGCAGCCACGGCAGTGCGGCGCGCACCGGGTGTACGGCGCCCAGCACCTTCCCCTCCAGGTCGGCGAGCCAGCGTTCCGGCGTTGCCTCCCCGAAGGTGCTCAGGGTCCCCTCTCCTGCGTTGGCCACCACGGCATCGATCCGACCGAACCGCTCGGCCGTCGCGTGGATGAAGTCGTCAACCCCGGACACATCGCGAACGTCGCACGCCGCCAGGTGCAGGTGTGCCTGGTGTCCGTTCCAGACCCGCTGGAGCCGTTCCCCGTCCCGGGCGCACGTCGCCACCTGGGCGCCTTCGGCCAGGAGTAGTCCGATGGTGGCCTGGCCGATCCCGGAACTGCCGCCGGTCACCACGATTACTCGTCCTGCCAGACCAAGATCCACGAGATCGGAGGCTACCGTCGCGCAGCGTCACTTCCTCGCTCCGACGCTCCGCTGCTCCGGCGGCTTTTGCAACGGTGCCCCGACCATGACCTTGGGGAGCAACGTCGACAACTGACAGTACTACCCCAGACAACCGACAGCGCCACCCCGTCATCTCTTCCTGTGACCAACTACATGGGGGAGACGATGGACTGGACCAGGCTGGTGGGGCTTGCGGCGGCCGGTCTCGCGCTGTGCGGGTGCGCCCATGCGGCGAGCGCGAGCGGGGCAGCGGCGCAGGGCTCGGGTGCGTCTGCCCACAAGGCGCATGAGGCTGCGGACAAGCACGAGGCTGCGGAGAAGACCGCGGGCAACCGCGACGGTGCGCTCACCGGCAAGCCCTTCAAGCCCGTGTTGGAGCTGGCGGGCAATCTCGACGCGCGCCCCGGCCAACTGGTGAGCATCCGGCTTGACTTCATCTCCCGCGCTCAGGGCCATGACGCGGTGACCGCCCATTCGCCGGCGTTCAGCGGGCCCGTACGGCTGTGGTGGCAGGACGACGACTCCTACGGCGCCACGCGCGCGCTCGCGATGACGGACAAGGCCGGCTGGTACCCGCTGGAGGTCTCCGTCGCAGGCCGCATCGTCGCCCGTGACAGGATCCACGTCCTGCGTTCCGAGCGCCCTTCCTTCACCATGACGTTCGAGTCGGACGTGGCGCGGCCCGGTGAGCCGCTGTGGCTGAACTTCGATGATCTGTACCCCGGTGAGCGGGGCACCGACTTCACCGTACGGTCCGCCGCACTGCACCGGCCCGTCCGTCTCGTCCACGACGAGCGGAACGACTTCTACAACCCCCGGGCGTTCTCGGCCAGGGCGGAGCTCGCACCCGGTCTCGCGGACGGTGAGTACACCTTCGCGCTGTACGGCCCGCACGGCCACCGCATCGCCGAGAAGCGCCTGACGGTCCGCGCAGCCCGCCCCGGCGACGCCGACTACCTCGGCAAGGCACACGGCCCCGACCTCTACGATCCGAGCATCGGCTACGCCGACAGTCCTCATCGGCACGACTTCAAGGTCAGCCCCGGAGGACGGGTCGCGGTCATGTGGCACGACGCGGTCCCGGATCCCGGCGAGGAGACACGGCTGACCGCCACCTCCCCGGCGTTCACGCGGGCACTCCGCCTCAACCGCGACGACAGCAAGTCCGCAGACGGCGATGACCCGCGTTACTTCAACACGGCGACCATCCATGACGGTCTCAAGCCGGGCCGCTACCCCGTGACTGTCGTTGCCCACCACCGCCGCGTCATGAAGGTCGGCTACTTGACGGTGACGGCGCGACAGGTGCACTGACCGGCGGCGAAGGTGCCCCTGTGGCGACGTGCCTGGTGAGGGTGGGGAACACCATGAGGAGTCACTTGGTGCCTGTCGTCGGCCGCAACCTCCCGGCCCCGCACGAGACGGATGCCGGGAGGGAACAGCGGCCAGAACCTTACATGCCGCCGACGCCGACGCCTTCGTTACCGTTGGGGCCGAGGCCGCCGACACCGACGGTGGCGCAGGCATCGAGGCCGCCGACGCCGACGCCGACGTCAGGGTTGCCGACGCCCCCGACACCGACGCCGCCACCGCGGCTGTGGCAACCGCCGCCGTGGTCGCTGCCGTGCGTTTGCTGGGTGACGGCCGCAGGGGCCTGGGGCTGGGCGGGCGCGGCGTTGGCTATACCGGCGCTCAGGAAACCGGTGAAGGCGGTAGCGGCCAGTACCGTGGCAATCGAACGGAACATGATCAGATCCTTTCGCTTTCCCCCTCTTGTCCCGCTCATCCTCACCGCGGTCGGACGGTTCTGCCGGTTGGCGCGGGCCATCGCGGTGACGTGGCCCGGGTGCCGGCTCCAGCCCAAAGCCTCTCCGCACTGCTCTGCCTGGGGGCCGGACGGCCCCTCGCCGTTGCCGGCGTCGTGTTCGTTGCAACGTTGGCCCGCCGCCGTGCGAGCCAACGCGACAGGGGCCTTGACGTGCGCCGACCCGCGGGGCGAGGTAGCGACTCACGGTGCGCTCTTGACGTTGGCTTCAATGTCGGGCGAGATGATGAGTGCGCACTGGGCGCGGCCGTCGAGTCGGGGGGGCACGTAGTGACTGATACCGGCATCCCGGACCACTTCGAGATACTGGAGCGTTGGGGCCGGGGCTTACAGATGCTCCATGTGGCTCACAACATCGCCTCGGAGCGATTCAACCTCCGGAACCGCGTCACCGGGATCACCACAGCCATGCTGTCCGCGGCCGTCGGTACGACGCTCTTCGCCTCGCTCTCGACCTCCGGCCTCGCCGCTATCCGCGAGGTAGCCGGCGCCGCCAGCCTGCTGACGGCCGCGCTCAGTGCCGGGCAACTCGTCTGGAACTATCCCGAACTAGCCTCGCGCCACCGAGCCGCTGCTGTGCGCTACGCGACCCTCCGCCGACAGGTGGACCTGCGGTTGGCGAGGCAGGACCAGGTGACCGAGGCAGACGTCGACGCCACGTCGTCCGAGTGGGAAGAGATCGAGCGGTGGGCCCCACAGCTGCCGATCGGTGTCCGTCGCCGCGCCAGGAGAGAGATCGCCCGCATCCCGCAACGCGGCCTGAGCACCGTGCCTGAGCACCGCGCCTGACGACGCCACGTCGCCGAGACCGGAACCTGACCGACGCATGGCCGTAATGGCCATAACAACAGGGCCCAGGCTTCTCACGCGGCACTGGTCACGCTCACGCAACTACTGGTCGTGCATCACAAACGTGGCCTCTTGCGGGGAAGGCACCGTGGGCGCGCCGTCCAGGCGGCCCGGTGCGGGGCGGCGGGTCCGCGTCAGCCATCGGACGAGGGCCGCGACGGCGAGGATGACCGCGCCCGCGTGCTCGGCGGGTAACGCGTCGAGCGCGCGGGAGGCGGCGACCTGGAAGATCAGTCCCATGCCGATGCCGCTCAGAGCCAGGCCCCCGAACAGGGCTGGCCAGCCCGAGTCCGGCCCCAGAAGGCGCTGGCCAGCCACCACGTCAAACGGTTCACCAATAGCTGACCACCAGCTGACCTCTGGCTGACTGTGCGTCGGGGGGTCAGGGACTGATGCGCAGTCAGATCGACGCCAGGCGGCAGACACCAGACACCAGGTCCTGGCGCCAGGCCATCACGGCCTCTGCCGTGGCATGTGATATGTCAGACATGTTCTGCGGAGTATGCAGAAATTTCCTAGGTCGCCGATCGGCGCTGGCGGTAGGCCCGTTGGCGGCAGGCGGGGGAGCAGTAGTCCCGTGGCCGGCCTCGGTGTGTCCCGTCGAACTGGCTGCCGCAGACCGAGCACTGCCCTGTGGGGGGCTGCGACGTAGTTACGTCACGATTTCCGTCACGTCGGCGCTGGATGAGCAGTTCGACCCCGTCGAGAGTGCGGGCCAGGCCGAAGTCGAAGGGGTCTTCGGGCTGGTCGAAGCCGCCGGCCTGCCACAGGCGGCCGAGCGCGGGATACGGGCCCATGTGCTCGGCCAGATCCTCCCGGCTGCGCCACCACTGCGCGTGGGAAACGCCGGACTCCCGCTCTTCGCTGAGGACTTCATGGACCTGCCGGGCGGCGGTCTTCACGAATCCGCCGACCAGTGAGACCACGGCGACCACCTCGGAAGCCCGCAACCCCGTCCCCTCGGCGATCCGCAACGCGCGGTCGTAGTCGGCCATGATGTTGGGACCGGGCAGACGGCGACTGCCGGCGGTGTGCACGATCCACGGGTGGCGCAGGTGCAGGGCCCAGTGCGCGCGGGCCCATGCCTCCATGCCGCTGCGCCAGTCGACGTTCTCGGGCTCGGGACGGTCGGATGCGGTCGCGACGAGTTCGCCCACCACGGTGTCCCGCATCAGCTCGATCAGCTCCGCCTTGCCGGGCACATGCCGATAGAGAGACATCGGTGTGAAACCCAGCCGCTCGGCCACCCGCCGCATGGACAGTGCGGACAGTCCCTCGGCGTCGGCGACCTCGATCGCCGCCGAGACGATCGCGGCAAGGTTCAGCCCCGTTTTTGCCTGGCTCTCCTTTGCGCCCCAGAGCAGTTCGACGGTGCGTCCAGGGTCCGCCGCCGTGTTCTCTTCGGTCATGCGCACTCACCTTCCCATCCTTGACCTCCACCCTAGCCTGGCGTTTATGGTGTACGCATCCGTGTACGGCATAGACCTACTTGGGGGAAGGTACGCCATGCTCCACGATCAGTCCGGTCAGTCCGACCAGCTCCACGTCGCTCCCTGGGGTAGAGACTCCTGGCCCGGAACGCACGACCGGCCGTTCGCCACCCTGCCTGCCGCACAGCGTGCCGTGCGTGCCCGCACCGCGTCGCTGCATACCGACCTTCTGGTCAATCTCCACGCCGGAACGTATTTCCTCGACGCTCCGCTCGCCCTGGACGGCCAGGCAGGAGACTCCGGCGAGAATGGCCACCGGGTCGTCTACCAGGCATATGGCTATGGAAGTCGCCGTCAGGAGAAGGTCGTTGTCAGTGGCGGCCGGGTGATCACGGGGTGGATTCCCGGTGAGGTGGACGGTGCCTGGCGGGCCGAGGTGGGGTCGCTGGAGACCCGGCAGCTGTATGTGAACGGCCGCCGGGCACCCAGGGCCTCACTCAGTCCCGGCATCCCGGGCAGCGTGACGAAAACCGAGACTGGTTACGTCACGGACAGTGCGGCTCCGCAGAGCTGGCAGGATCCGACGGGCATCGAATTCGTCTTCCCGTGGGTGTACCCGTGGTCGGAGGCCCGCTGCCGCGTCGCCGAGATCACCGGCGACGCGCAGTCCACGACCATCACCCTCGCGCAACCGGCCTTCGACTGGGCCCGCGAGCTCTACGCCGCCACCTGGGTCGGCGACCAGCCCGAGAGTCCCAAGAGCCCCGACAGCCATCGGGACCCGCGGTGGGACGGCCTGGCCCGGCCGGGATCGGCGGAGAACAGCGTGAGCTTCCTGACCGAGCCGGGCACCTTCGTCCTCGACCGATCCACACCAGGCAACCATGTCCTGCACTACCTGCCACTGCCGGGGGAGGAGATGGCCGAAGCCGAGATCATCGCGCCGGTCCTGGAGAAGCTCGTCGTCGGCCGGGGAACCGAGGAACACCCGCTGCACGACGTGACGTTGCGCGGCCTGACCTTCTCCCACGCCGGCTGGACCGAACCGGACGGTCCCCACGGGTTCCTGCACTTCTTCGCCAACGCGTACTACGGCGGCGGGGAGCTGCAGAAGGTCGAACTCGCCGAAGGAAACGCCCATGTGACGGTCCCGGCAGCGCCCCGGTCCATACCGGCCAACGTCGAGTTCACCGGCGCCGTGCGGGTCGCACTGCACGACAACAGCTTCACCCGGCTCGGGGCCGGGGCGATCGGCTTCGCCGGCCCGGGCCGCGACAACGCGATCGTCGGCAACCGGATCGAGGACGTCTCCGGCAGCGCCCTGACCGTCACCTCGGGCACCGGTACCCGCATCCAGCAGAACCTGATCCATCACATCGGCCGCGAGTACCACGGCTCACCCGCCCTCCGGGTCAGTGATGCCCGAGAGGTGACGGTCGCTCACAACGAGATCCACGACGTGCCCTACAGCGGGATCGTCGTCACCGGCGGCGACCGGGCCGCCCGGGTCCAGATCATCGAGAACCTCATCCACCGCACCATGACCGTGCTGGCCGACGGCGGCGGCATCTACCTCAACGGCCCCCAGGGAACCTCCTACGCCGACGGCACCCTGGTACGAGGCAACGTCATCCGCGACACCCTCACCCCCTACAACTTCGGCCTCTACACCGACTTCGGTGCCGCCTGGGTGACCGTGCAGGGCAACGTCGTCCACCGCAGCGACACCCCGATCGTGCTCCGGGTGACACCCCCACTGGAGAACGTGACCTTCCTCGACAACTTCTGGGACGACCACCCCGCCGACGCCGACACCCCGCCGAGCGGAGTCACCCTGGCCGGAAACAAGGTGCTGCCCAAGGACGGCTTCGAGTCGGCCCTGGCCGCCGACCCCGCCGGCGCCGCCATACTGGCTTCCGCAGGCCGGAGCATGCCATCCGCTGCCCCGAACCCCGGCCAGGCTGTGTGACCCTCCCGCCTCGGAGACTCCGCCAACAGAGCCCGCGGTGATCGGCGGCGAAGCGGTCGTGGCTCGGCGCCGGTCCCGCCACTCCGTTGAAGGCCGCGGGCATGCGCACGGAGATCGCCAGGTCGGGCGTGTTGGTGTGGCCCGAGTTGCTCCACAGTTCAGCGTTCATCGCGTCGCCGGGGCGCGAACGTATGCAAGTGCATTACTACTTGGACGGTGAGCCGAGTCGATGCCCAGGAAGGCGGCCCATGCATAGTGGCGGCGCCGGGTCGCGCTCGACCACGTCGGCGAGTGCGTCGCCGAGCGGGTGACCGGATCGCGCCGGTGTGCCCACTGCTCATCCGTCAGCGGGCGCACACGCCGGCTCGTGGTCACCGAGGCCGGTAGGAGGTGGCCAGGACGGAGACGGTGACCTGGTTGGGCAGGGTCCCGTCATCATCCAGGTCCGCACTTGGCACGTGGCGCGCACTCGGTGTCATCCCCACCAGGTCGAGGACCTCCTGCCTGGCCAGGGATATGGGGTACTCGACCAGTTCGGTGACGGCGGTGTCGAAGAAGGGATTCAGCGCGTGATGCAGGCGCTCTTCCTTGGCCGGGTCGATCGTGACCATTGCGGGGAGTGGGCCGCGCAGTTCGGCCAGGTGCCGCCGGGTAGGCCGTACCACGACCAACCGGCCGGTGGAGCGCAGCACTCGGTGGAACTCGGATGGGTTCCGGGGCGCGAACACGTCCAGCACGACGTCGGCCACCCCGTCGGCCAGTGGGAAGGGACGGAAGACGTCCCAGGTCGCCGCGGCGGCTCGTTCATGGGCTCGGCCCGCCGAGCGCAGTGCGCGCACCGAGGTATCCAGCCCCAGCCCACGGGCGATGGGTAGTTGGTCGAGTACACCGGCCAGGTAGTAGCCCGTGCCGCACCCCACGTCCACCACCGTGCCTTGTTCGATCACGGCGTCGGCCGCCAGGCGTGCCACGGCCTGGCGGATGGGCCCGTACGCGCCGGTGGACAGAAACCGGTCCCGGGCCCGGGCCATGGCGGCGTCATCGCCGCTGGTGGGGCGGGTGCCTGCCAGGAGGCTGACGTAGCCATGGCGAGCGACGTTGAACGTGTGGCCTGCAAGGCAACGCAGCGCACTGCCGTCGGGATGGAGGTGGGCGCGGCACGTCGGGCAGCGCAGCAGGTCGAGGAACGATTCGAGGGCAGGGCGAAGAACGGGCACGAGCACTCCTGGCAACGGTGAAGGAAGGGAAAGGGACCGTGCCTGTACGTGCGCCCAGAAGGGCGCTGCCCCAGCAACACGCAGGTCCAGCGTCTGGTCACCTGGGTGCGGCAGCGCGAGGAGACGTGATTCACGCGGCAGGCACGCCGAGGAGGGCGACGCCGTCCGGCGTCGCCCTCAAGACCTCCCGATCACAGGAAGCAGTAGTGCGGGATGCTCATGAATGCCACGCCACAAGTCTACGACTCTTCCGGCAGCGGCCCTGGCGAGGCGCTCTACGCCGCGGGCTGGACGGACTGCGGCCTGCCTCACCGCGCAGGCTGCGACCAGGATTTCTCAACGGGGGCGCACATCTTCCACGTGCCGTCTTCCTTGCGAAGGTAGACGGAGGCCGGCTTCTGGGCGGGCCTGGTGACCACGGCGCTGGCGACGTTCCCCTTGATCCTGACGTCCGATGTCGTGGTCGGTATCGGCTTCGACCGGGTGTCGCGTTCACCGTCTGCCGAGTTGTCGTCGTTGTCGGTGATTCCACGGGCTTCCTCCAGGCAGAGCAGCGCGACCATCGTGGAGGTGTCCCCCCGATCGACCGCGAGGGCGAAGTCCGCGACCACCTTCTGGACCTTCGACTGCTCGGTGTCGCCCCGCTCGGGTCGCAAGAACACGCCAACGCATACGACGACGGCGGCGAGCAGTACGCCGACTGCCGTGAGAGTCCACCAGGTCTTCCGGCGGCGGGACGAAGGACGGGAGGATGACGGGTCATGCGGCATCGGCGACTGCGGCCCGCCTCCTGATGGCGTGGGCGGTGGTTGAGGCGCGCGTGGGGGCCAGGGCGGCGGCTCTTGACCGGGCTCATACGACATGTGAACGCCTTTGAGTTCAGGAGGGTCCGTGGGTCAGGAGGGTCCGTGGGTCAGGAAGGTTTCGTGGATCAGGAGGGTTCCGCGAAGCGGGACATCAGGAGTTCGTCCAGTTCCTGACCGAAGTCCTTCGGGTCGATGTCTCCTTCGTAGACCAGGGCGACCTTGCCCACTGCGAGATCCGGGGACAGGCAGAACTTGAGCAGGCCGCCATCCGTCGTGATCTGCAACAGGCGCATCGACGAAATGCGGGATTCGTCCTCCCATCCGGGAATGCCCTCGGGAAAGTCGGCCAACTCGGCGAGGGTTCCCATGGCGACGGGGCGCGCCACGCCGAACGCTTCCCTGCTCCCCGAGACGAACCCCGCATGAACCTCGCGCAGGAACACCTGAACCGCCGCTGGGAAACTCGCCCAGAACTCCGGCTCATCGAAAGTGCCGGGATCGTAACCGACCCAGGAGACCAGCTCGCCGTCCTCCGTCGCCAGAACATAGACCAGCACGGCGGAGCCGTCGGTGATACCGACGCGCACATCGACACAGTGCGCGTCAAGCACCTCGGCGAACTCGGGGACCAAGTCGAGGAAACCATGGTTCCACAGCGACAACGCCATTCGACGGCGGTCTTCCGGATCGGCCGACAGCGCGATCGGCCGCCACCTGTCGGGGATCCGCGCGATCTCACCGGAGTCGGTCCCGACGAACGTCAGCGACCAGTCCTCCAACGTAGCGGCGATTTCTTCAGGGCCCATGTCCTCTAACCTCGGTACTGGCTCTTGAGCAGCTGGTCGATGATGTCCTGCAGCTTCTTACGGGTCTGGTCCTCCAGCGCGGTCTGAGCGCTGATCCATTGTGGATCGGCCCCCGACACATACGCAGCGCTCCGGGACTGTTTGGATTCGTTCGCCGCCTTCGACAGCCACTGGAGGTTGATCGGGGCACGCGAGACCACGTACATGTTCTGCGGCGTGAGCTTCATGAAGCCCCGCATCTGGACGAGTTCGGCCAGGGGGATGATGTGGTCGGGCGAGACCTTCGAATTCCCGGAGTCATAGGACCCGATCGTGCGGCCCGACGAGGCAGGATAGGCCGGGTCCCGGTCCGAGACCCGAGGCCGGTCGATTCCGTTCAGCCGGATGTTGCCAACCTTGCCCGGGTTGCTGCCGCGGAGGGCCTCGAAGACCGGACGTATCGGGGAGTTCTTGGGGACCTCCCAGTTCCTGCCCGGCCGGGGCGGCGGCGGTGCGGTCCAGTTCGACGGAACCTGGTCCCGGGCCTTCTCGATCTTGGATAACGTCCGCCGGGCCGGGGACTTCAGGCCCAGGGAACCCGCATCGGCCGCTTCGAGCGCGCGCATCGCCTGCATACAGGCTTGCAGTTGGGCGACGACCGCGGCCCTACGAGCCTCCAGGGCCGCCTTCTCCGCGTTGTACGCCGCGGCGGCCAAGGATTGCTCCGGCATCCGGAAGCGATGCGGTTTGGCGTTGTGCGCCCGGATATCAGCCCCGAGCTGCCGAGCTGCCGCGACCTGCGCCCCACACAGATCCACGGGCCGGACCGGCTTCGCCTCCGCCGGGGACACGAACGCGAGCAGTGCGAACAGCACCACGAGCACGGTCAGGACCCGTTTGGACCTTGGTGACAGACGCATGTCTTCTCCCCCCATCCCCCATCAATCGCGATCCGGCTTCGCCAAATCCCTTGCCCGGCCATCTAGTTACTTTCTGCCTGGCGAAGGCGGGGCGACGCTGACCACTGGGCGCGCGAGACGTCCCTCGGAAGCCGGTGCCGCCACATCAACCATTGCGGCAGGCATTGAAATGCCGATGAAATCGCTCCCGAGCGACCTGGCCGAGGGGCAGATCGCCCGAGACCGCGGCATCACGGTGATCGGCACGGCCGGCGGCGCGAACCAGGACTACCTGCGCAGCAAGACGTACCCGCTCGCCGAGGCCGCGGCGTGCGGCACGGCAGGAGCGTGCCTGATGTGAGAGGGGTCGGGATCGGTGTGAGACTGGGTGCGGAAGGGGTGATCCCGTGTCGGGTACACCGCATGCGTCCGTCGGTCGCGCCGCCGTCGACGAGAGTCGGCTGGAGGTGCTGATCAGCGAGGCGCAGACGGCCCTTCCGTTCGAACTGCCCGCCCTGGCGAACCGGTGCGCCCGCGCCCTCGACCTGGACGCCGCGCTGATCTACCTAGCCGACCTGCAAGAACGACTGCTCATGCCGCTCGACGAGGCGATGGAACCGCTGCCGGTGGCCGACTCGCTGGCGGGCTGGGCCTACCGCACCGTCTCCCCGAGGGTGGCCGACGTCGACGACGGCGTGATCGTCTGGATGCCTCTGGTCGACGGTGCGGAGCGGCTGGGTGTGCTGGCGCTGAGGACCGCCTCGCTCGACGGGGCGCGGATGCGCCGTAGCCGGATTCTGGCCCATCTGTTCGCCATGCTGATCACTTCCAAGCGCGCCTACAGTGACTGGCTTGCTGCCCGTGCCCGCACCGTGACCATGGGGTTGCCCGCCGAGATGCTGCGGGCCTTCCTGCCACCCCACACCGTCGGCAGCAGCAGGTGCGTTTCGAGCGCGGTCCTGGAACCCGCGTACGACGTGGCCGGCGACGCCTTCGACCACTCGGTGGTCAAGACTGTGCTGCACACCATGATCCTTGACTCCATGGGGCACGATCTGAACTCCGGACTGACCGCGTCGGTCGCCATGGCTGCGGCGCGGAACACCCGCCGCGGCGGTGGTGACGTCGTCGACATCGTGGACTCCATCGACCAGGCCCTCACCCAGTGGCTGCCCGACCATTTCTGCACCGGCGTGCTGTGCCGGCTCGACACGGAGACCGGGGTGCTGCGCTGGGTCAACTGCGGTCACCCGCCGCCGCTGCTGATCCGTGCCGAGCGGGTGCTCGCCGGGGCGCTGGACAGTCCCCCTCAACTCCCCATCGGTTTGGCCGGCCAACTCTCCCCGGTAACCCGACAGGTCCACGAGACGACACTGAAACCGGGCGACCACGTACTGCTCTACACCGACGGAGTGGTGGAGGCACGCGACGCGTACGGACGGGAGTTCGGCCTCGACCGGTTCACCGACTTCATCATCCGCTCCTCCGCCGCCGGCCAGCGCCCGGCCGAGGTGCTGCGGCTGCTCATCCACGCCATCCTCGACCGCCAGCGCAACCAACTGCGGGACGACGCGACCATCCTGCTCTTCGAATGGGGCCCGCAGCACACGACTGTCAGGTCGCTGGGGCGGTGAGTGTCAGGCTCCCAGGCCCGCGTCGCGTGCCAGGAGTGCCGCCTGTACGCGGTTCTCGCAGTCCAGCTTGGTCAGGATCCGACTGACGTACGTTTTGACCGTGGCCTCGCTCATGTGGAGCCGTTGGCCGGCGTTCGCGTTGGACAGGCCCTCGCCCAGGAGGGCCAGGACCTCCAACTCGCGCTCGGTCAACGCCTCCAGCCGGCGACGGGCCTGCTCGGCCCGGCCGGTCCGGCCGGACGCCAGCGAGTCCACGACATGACGGGTGGCGCCCGGCGACAGGTATGCCTCTCCGGCGGCCGCGGCGCGCACCGCCCGGATGAGTTCCGCCGGTGCCGAATCCTTGAGCAGGAAGCCCGCGCTGCCTTCGGTCAGGGCCTGCAGCACGTTCTGCTGGGCGCCGAAGGTGGTGAGGATCAGGACGCGGGTGTCCGGGACGGTCCGGCGTAGCTCGGCCAGGGCCGTCAGGCCGTCCATGACCGGCATCTGGATGTCGAGCAGTGCCACATCGACCCGCTGGGCACGCGCCAGCTCGACCGCCTCGCGGCCGTTGCCGGCCTCCGCGACGACGTCGATGTCGTCGGCCGAGGTGAGGATCATCCTGATGCCGGCCCGAATGAGCGGCTCGTCATCCGTGACGAGAACCCTGATCACGACGCTCCTGCACTGTTCCGACTCCGAACGGCCCGCGCGGCCACCATGCCATCATCCCCGACATCGTCCCCGGACCGGACCGGACCGGACCGCCCGCACCGCGTCGTACTGCTCCGGCTCGCTCACGGCCTGGCCGAGGAACCCGCCAGGAAGATTGCGGCGACGACCCCGAGGACCACCACCAGCAGCACGAGGGCCAGTGCCGCAATCCCACAGCCGATGCCGATGCTGCTGCTCTTCGCGTTCCTGCTCATTGCTCTGGCCAGCTCCTTCGGAAGATCGTTCCCGTCGATGACCGGAACACCTTCGCCCAGGGAGCCGGCCGGGATCTGCTCCCGAAAGTCGCTGCTGGGACCGACGAACGTCGTCTCCGCATCCCCCGGCGAGCGGCTCGGGGCACCGCCTTCCGGCGAGGCGTAGGGCAGTACGCCCGCCAGTCGGAAGCCGCCGTCCGCCGTCGGGCCCGCGTGCACCATGCCTCCGATGAGCCGGGTCCGTTCGCCGAGCCCGGTCAGGCCCAGACCGCCGCTCACCACGCTCCGGCCGGTGGCCGCCGTCTCCGGGGCGGGGCCGTTGGCGACCTCCACGACCAATGCGTCCGGCTCGTACCGCAGCTCGATGGTGATCGCGGCGCCCGGGGCGTGCTTGTGGGCATTGGTCAGGCCCTCCTGCGCGATGCGGTACGCCGCGTGGTCGGCGGTCGGGGGGAGCGGGCGCGGTTCGCCGGAGCGTCGCAGCTCCACGGCCGTCCCCGCGCTCCGGGACGCCCCCACCAGGCTCTCGATGCCGGACACCCCGCGCGAGGGCGATGCGGCGTCCTCTTCTCCCGTGGCCTGACCGGCAGGGGAGGAAGGGCTCCTGCGGGGGCCCTCGGTGCCGTCCCGGAGCAGTCCCACCACCTCGCGCAGCTCGTGCATCGCGGCCACCGATGCCTCGCGCAGCACACCGACGGCTTCCCGCTGCCGTCCGGTCAGCTCCCGGTCCACCTCCAGCGCCCCGGTGTGGACCGAGATCAGCGTGAGGTGATGGCCGAGGCTGTCGTGCATGTCCTGCGCGATGCGCTGGCGCTCCCGCATCCGGGCCTGGCCGGCGACCATGGCGCGTTCGCGCAGCAGCTGGGCGTT
Source organism: Streptomyces sp. S186 (assembly GCF_051603415.1). Taxonomy (NCBI): domain Bacteria; kingdom Bacillati; phylum Actinomycetota; class Actinomycetes; order Kitasatosporales; family Streptomycetaceae; genus Streptomyces; species Streptomyces sp. S186. Next base: position 7,966,784 of record NZ_CP193932.1, read on the forward strand.
GTACTCCCGCAGCGTGTCCGTCAGCGTGCGGCGCTGCGACCAGTAGCGGCTGATGAGGCCGGGTACGACGATCACGACCAGTAGCAGCGGGCCGTCGAAGGCAAGGGTCAGCCATACCGGGGGCGGAGCCTTCAGGAGGCTCAGGCCGAGGCTGAGCACATATGCGGCGGCGAAGGTGCCGGCCGCCCTGCCGGCTCCGTCGATCCGCCGCCCGGCCGACCAGGCGGCGACCAGGAGCAGCGGGCCGAGGCCGCTGAACTGGTCCAGTCCGATGGCGGGGAGCAGAAGCACGGTCGCGGGCAGGACCCGACGCAGGGGTGACAGCACCGCAGCGGCCAGCCCCACGGCGACGGCCGGTCCGACGTCGGCGCCGAACGCCAGCCCGCTGGGGATGTAGGAGGCCGCCGCCAGCAGCCCGAGCACCACGCTCAGCAGCGTTTCGCCCATGATGCGCCAGGGAGTCCACATCCCCGGGGCGAAGAGTGCCCTGCCCGGCTCGGCCAGCCGCCGGGGCGCCGAGCGCAATCCCGCTGTCCATGCCTGGCGGGTCGAGGCCCAGCCGTCCGTACGTTCCACACGCGTCACGCGGCCACGGTAGGCGGCCACTGCCGGACTCCGCATACGCCATTGGTCGCGATGGCCGACGACGAAAGGTGCCCCTACCGGGCTCGCGCGGCATACGGGGCGGTATACGGGGCGGTCTGCGTATACATATACGGGGCAGCGGAACGTTGTTCGTGTGAAAGCGAACGATGGTCGTCAGCGCGGAACAAGGTTCGTTCTTCGGTCCGCTCGGGCTATGCCCTCCACCCCTCGGCGACGGCGCGCGGCGCGGCACCATCAGCCCGTCCCCGAGGGACAACAAGGAAGACCTGGACGAGCTGCTCGCCGTCCTGCTCGCCGGAGGCATCGCCCCGCAGACCGCCGCCTGGGGGCGTCGGCTCCCTGACGCTCTACGTCAACGCCTACACCCTTGAGATCTCGCTGCTCGGCGGATCCGGCAACGAGTGGGCCGTCAACCGGGACGAACTGCGCAGCCGGTTCTCCAACCTGCCCGGCGCCTTCCCGCGGACCAGGCGCTACGCCGCCGAACTCACCGCGGGGACCGACCACGAACGTTTTGACTTCACCATCGAGTTGATGCTCGACGGTCTCGCGCGCCACTGAGGTCGCGAGCATCCACCGCAGCCGGACGAGAAGCCGGACGAACGGCCTGAACGGAGACGGCGCTCACCTCGCGGCGGACGGCGCTCACCCCGCGGCAACGGGGTGAGCGCCGCAGCGCGTCGTGCGCGGTTCTCATCCGGCGGCTTCGCCCCAGGTCTGGGAGAGGGCAAACTTGGCGCTGCTCTGCTGGGCCTCGGTCGGGAAGGTCGGCGTGCCGGAGACCTTGGGCAGCTTCGCCGCCGCGGCCTTGTCGAGCGTGCCGGCCTTCTCCATGGCGGTCATCAGAGCCGGGCGGGCGTATCCCTTGAGCCTGAGGTTCTGGCCCTCGGGGCTGTAGAGATACTCCTGCCACAGGCGCGCGGTCGCGGGATGCGGCGCGTACTTGTTGATGGCCTGCGAGTAGTACTGGGAGAACTGGCCGTCCGACGGGACCGTGACCGTCCAGTCGAGGCCCTTGGACTTGAACTCGTCGGTGTACCCGGCGTTGAGGTAGTCCCAGTCGATGCTGATCGGCGTTTTGCCCGCTTTGATGGTGGCCGCGGTGGAGGCGACGGGCGTGTAGTTGCCGCTCTTCTTCAGTTTGACGAAGAAGTCGATGCCGGGCTGGATGTCGTCGAAGGAGCCGCCGTTGGCGAGGGAGGCCGCGTACACGGCGCTGAAGGCCGAACCCGACTTGGTCGGGTCGCCGTTGAGCGCGATCTCTCCCTTGTACTGCGGCTTGAGCAGATCCTTGAAACTGGTCGGGCAGGTGTGCACACGCTTGGCGTCGCAGCCGAAGGAGATATAGCCGCCGTAGTCGTTCGACCAGCGGCCGATCGAGTCCTTCTGGTCATCGGGGATGTCGTTGAAACCGGCGGCCATGTACGGCGCGAGCAGCCCCTGCTGGGCGGCGCTCTGCGCGAAGGAACTGCCGAGGTCGAGGACGTCGGGTGCGTTTTCCTTGCCCTGGCGCGAGGTGACCGCGCTGATCTCGTCCTGGCTGGCGCCGCTCGGGTTCTCGACCTCGACCTTGATGCCGTACTTCTTCTCGAAACCGTCGATCAGGGCGCCGTAGTTGGCCCAGTCGCGGGGCAGCGCGATCGCATGCAGCGTGCCCTCCTTCTTGGCCTCCGTGACCAGGGCGTCCATGCCGCCGAATGCCTGGGCCGTGGTCGCGGCGGCCGCGCTCTTCCCGCCGGAGGGGGTCGACGCGTCGGAGTCCGCGCCACAGGCACTGAGGGTGAGGGCGGCAGCGGTGGTGAGGACGCCGGTGAGGACGGCGGTTCTCGGGAGGGGGACGGTCACGGACTCTCCAGGGGTACGCACAGAGGGTTGAGGGGATTCATGCGGGGCCACACAGGGGATGCACGTGGGGGGTGAGCACCTGTCCGACGTTTGGCTGAACAAGCTGCGCCTCAGTAGGCCCAACTATGGTGTCCACAAGGTAAACGATGGGGAAACGAAAGACTTCGTTTCTCTCGAAATCGCAGCTCACAGGCGTCCTTGCAGGCGCTGACGGTCTGGCTTGACCCCACTTCTCCGAACTTCTCCGAATTGAACCGGCCTTAATTCATCGGTTCGAGGAGAGATATTCCGGTTTGCGGCAGTCCGGCTGCCGTGGGATACCTCTGTGCCTGGCTGTTCGCTCCCCTTCCTTTTCCTTTGCTGTGAACCGGTCGTTCCTTTGTTGTGAACCGGTCGCCGATGCGCTCCGGGTCGGGTCGGGCGTCGTTCGCTGCCGCGAGTGCAAAGTTGATCAATGGGTGGTGTTGTCGTCGGGTGGCCTGCCCTGGGCTTTACCACTCGGGCGCATGAGGCGCTCCCCTTAATCGCCGGGTTAGGGGGGTCTTTGGGGTGGGTTAGGGGTGGCTGGTGAATTCGCGTCGAACGTTGAATGAACGGCATGCAGGGAGCGCGCGATCGGGGGGTCCGCGGCAGCGCTCGCCAGAACGTTGCAGGAGTTACCGAAAATGGCTGAGCAAACCACCGCTGTCGTGATCATGGGTGTCGCACGAGCCGACGCGTCGTCGGGCGCCCCCGAAGCCGCGGCGCTGTGGGCCGCCATCGAGGACGCCGGGATCGTGCCCGGACCACATTGCGCGGTGACGGTGCTGAGCAGTGGCCCGCTTCCCGAGTTGGACGGCGTTGCCGGTGTCGAGGTCGTATCCGGGCACGACGACGAGCCCTGGGCGGTGGCGCGGGCGGTGCTCGCGGCGGGTACGGCGTCGGCGGTGGCCGTGCAGGTCGTCGCGGCGGGCGTCGCGGTGGTGTTGGCGTCGGCCGGTGACAGCGGGCGCTACGGAGTGCTCGGTGACGCACCTGCTGCGCAGCTCTCCGCCATGGAGCCCGCGCCGCTCCCGTCGGCCTCGCGGCCGGCTGCCGAGCGGGACTCGGCGGCGTCTTCGGCGCGCGTGCCGTTGCTGGTCTCCGGTCGGACCGAGGCGGGGCTGCGCGAGCACGCCGGGCGGCTCGCCGACCACCTGGCCGCGCACCCCGGGCTCGCCGCGGCCGACGCGGCGTACACGCAGCTGGTCTCCCGCACCGTGTGGCCGCGTCGTGTGGCGCTGCCCGGTGGGACGCGGGAGGAGCAACTGAGCGGGCTGCGTGCCGTGGCCGCGGGCGAGCCGGTCACCGGGGCGGTGCACGGCATCGCCCCGAAACCGCAGCCGATGGTCTTCATGTTCCCGGGGCAGGGCGGCCAGTGGGTCGGCATGGGGCGCGAACTGGCCGCGCAGAGCGCACACTTCAGCGCCGAGCTGGACGCCTGCGACCAGGCACTGCGCCAGTACGGTGAGGTGCCGCTGAGGGACGTGCTGTCCGGTGCGGTGCCGCTGGACCGCATCGACGTGGTCCAGCCCGCGATGTTCGTGGTCATGGTCGCGCTGGCGGGCCTGTGGCGCGCGCACGGGGTGCGTCCGGCGGCCGTCGTCGGGCAGAGCCTCGGCGAGATCGCGGCGGCCACCGTCGCGGGCGGGCTGTCGCTGGACGACGGCGCCCGGCTCGTCACGTACTTCAGCAGGGCCCAGGCGCTGATCCAGGGGCAGGGCGACATGGTGGCGGTGGGCCTCCCGGCCGAGGAGACCGGGGCGCTGCTTGCCGAATGGGGACTCGATCTGGAGATCGCCGTCGTCAACGGCCCGCGTGCGACGGTCGTTTCGGGGGACCCGGCGGCGGCCCGCGCCCTGACCGGGCGGCTCGCGGAGCGCGGCGTGCGCAGCCGGCTGCTGCCGGTCGGGGTCGCCGCGCACTCCCGGCAGATCGAGCGTGTCCGTGACTACATGCTCCGGGAGCTCGCGCCGATCAGGCCGCGGGCCGGCGAGGTGCCGATGTACGCCTCCGCCGTCGGCGGCCTCGTGGACACCGCGACGCTGGACGCCGGCTACTGGTACCGCAGCCTGCGCGACACCGCCCGGTTCCACGCCGCCACCGAGGCGGCGCTGCGCGACGGATACCGGCTGTTCGCCGAGTTCGGTCCGCATCCCGTGCTCACGCCGGGCGCCGAGGACACCGTGGCCCAAGTCGGCACGGACGCCGTGGTGTTGGACACCATGCGGCGCAACGACGCCGGGCTCGCCGGTCATCTGCGCGCCCTCGCCGAGGCGCAGGTGCACGGCGCGTCCCCCGACTGGTCCGCGGTCCTGGAAGGGGCCGGCCGTACCGTGCTGCTGCCCGGCTACCGGCTGGAGAGCGACGCCGCCGGCACCCCGGCGGGGGACGGCGGGCTGTACGAACGGCTGCTGCCGCTGGGCCCCGCCGACCAACTGTCCGCACTGCTGGACCTGGTGGTCCGGCAGCTCGCCGACGCACCGGGACCCGAGGTGCCCGCGTCGGTGCGCGCCGGCCAGGACTTCCGTTCGCTCGGCGTGGACTCGGTCGGCGCACTGGCCCTGCGCAACCGCCTCAACGAGGCCACCGGCCTCCGCCTGCCCGCGACCACGGTCTTCGACCACCCCACGCCAGGCGCGCTGGCCGAGGAGATCCGGCGCCGCCTGTTCGGCACCGCCGAGCCGCTCCTCGCCACGCGGACGGTGCCCGTCGACCAGGACGACCCGATCGCGGTCATCGGCATGGCCTGCCGCCTCCCGGGCGGCGCGGACTCGCCGGAGGGCCTGTGGGAGCTCGTCGCGGGCGGCCGGGACGCCATCACGGAGTTCCCGTCCGACCGCGGCTGGGACCTCGACGCCCTCTACAACCCGGACGCCGGCGTCCCCGGCACGTTCTACCAGCGCGAGGCGGGCCTGCTGGCGGGCGCCGACCGGTTCGACGCCGGCTTCTTCGGTATCCCGCCGCGCGAGGCGCTGGCGATGGACCCACAGCAGCGGCTGCTGCTGGAGGCCAGCTGGGAGGCGCTGGAGCACGCCGGCCTCACCGGCCCCGCGGTGCGCGGTTCGCGCACCGGAGTCTTCACCGGCGTGATGAACCTCCCGTACGGCCAGCCGCTGCACCAGGCCCGCCCGGACCTGGAGGGTTATGTGCTCACCGGCACCACCTCCAGCGTGGTCTCCGGCCGGCTGTCGTACCTGCTCGGTCTGGAAGGCCCCGCGGTGAGCGTGGACACGGCCTGTTCCTCTTCGCTGGTGGCGCTGCATCTGGCCTGCCAGGCGCTGCGCCGGGGTGAGTGCGACCTGGCGTTCGCTTCCGGGGCCACGGTCATGGCCGAACCGGGCATGTTCATCGAGTTCAGCCGCCAGCGCGCGCTCTCCCCGGACGGCCGCTCCAAGGCGTTCTCGGCGGACGCCGACGGCTTCGGCATGTCCGAGGGCGTGGGCGTCCTCCTGGTGGAGCGGCTGTCGGACGCGCGGCGCAACGGCCACCGGGTGCTGGCAGTCGTACGGGGCAGTGCCGTGAACCAGGACGGCGCGTCGAACGGCCTGACGGCGCCCAACGGCCCGTCGCAGCAGCGGGTCATCCTGGACGCGTTGACGAGCGCGGGGCTGGGGCCGGCGGACGTGGACGCGGTGGAGGCGCACGGTACCGGGACCAGGCTGGGCGATCCGATCGAGGCGCAGGCGCTGCTGGCGACGTACGGCCGCGACCGGGACCCGGAACGTCCGCTGTGGCTGGGCTCGTTGAAGTCGAACATCGGTCATGCGCAGGCGGCGGCCGGGGTGGCCGGTGTGATCAAGATGGTGTTGGCGCTGCGCAACGGCGTGCTGCCGCGCAGCCTGTATGCCGACCGGCCGACGGACGAGGTGGACTGGGAATCAGGGGCGGTCGCGCTGCTGGACCGCGAGCGCGCGTGGGTGCCGGGCGGTGGCCCGCGGCGCGCGGGGGTGTCGTCGTTCGGCATCAGCGGCACCAACGCGCACGTGATCCTGGAGGAGGCACCGGAGCCGGAGCCGCGGCCCGTGCCGGTGCCCGAAGGGGATTCCGCGCCGGTGGCGTTGGTGCTGTCGGGCCGGTCGGAGCAGGCGGTACGGGACCAGGCCGGGGCGTTGCGCACCTTCCTGACGGAACGCCCCGACGTCCCGCTCACCGATGTGGCGTGGACGTTGGCCTCGGCCCGGACGGTGTTCGAGTGCCGGGCGGTGGCCTCGGGTGCCGACCGCGCCGGCGTGCTGGGAGCGCTGTCCGAGGTCGCGCCGGTGACGGCGGGGGAGGGGCGCACGGCCGCCGTCTTCTCCGGTCAGGGTTCGCAGCGTCCGGGGATGGGCCGTGAACTGGCCGCGCGTTTCCCGGTGTTCGCGGCGGCGCTGGACGAGGTGTGTGGGGTGGTGGACCCGCTGCTCGGCCGGTCGTTGCGTGCGGTGATGTGGGACGAGCCGGCGGAGGTGCTGGAGCGTACCGAGTACGCGCAGCCGGCGCTCTTCGCTTACCAGGTGGCGCTGTCGCGGCTGTGGGAGTCCTTCGGCGTGGCCTTCGACGCGGTGGCGGGGCACTCGGTCGGGGAGATCGCCGCGGCTGTGGTGGCCGGCGTCCTCGGTCTGGAGGACGCCGCCCGTCTGGTGGTGACCCGCGGCCGGCTGATGCAGGCGCTGCCGGCGGGCGGCGCGATGGTGGCGATCGAGGCCACCGAGGACGAGGTCGTCCCGATGCTGCCGGCGGGTACGGCGCTCGCGGCCGTCAACGGGCCCCGTGCGCTGGTGGTTTCGGGCCCCGAGGCGGAGGTGACCGCCGTGGCCGGCCACTGGCGCGACCAGGGGCGGCGCATCACGCGGCTGCGGGTCAGCCACGCCTTCCACTCCCCGCTGATGGAGCCGATGCTGGACGAGTTCGCCTCGGTGCTGGGGGAGTTGACGTTCGCGGAGCCGCGGGTCGTGGTGAGCGCCGCAGCCGAGAGCGGGCACCCGTTCGCCTCGGCCGGCTACTGGCTGGAGCACGCGCGCCACGCGGTGCGCTTCGCGGACGCCGTGGCGGGGCTGAGCCCGGTGGACGTACTGGTGGAGGTGGGGCCCGACGCCGCGCTGACGCCGATGCTGGCGCCGGACCGGGTGGCCCTGCCGAGCGCGCGGCGCGCTCAGGACGAGGTGCCGTGCCTCCTGCAGGCGATCGGGCAGGCACACGCCCACGGAGCCCCCGTCGACTGGACGGCCGTGCTGCCCGCCGGGTCCCACACCGACCTGCCCACCTACCCCTTCCAGCGCGAGTCGTTCTGGCTCCGGTCCCTCCCGGCCGCCCGTACCGGCACCGACTCCCTGGACCACCCGCTGCTCACGGAGGTGTGCGAACTGCCCGGCAGCGGCGGCGTGTTGCTGTCGGGACGGCTCTCCCGCCACACCCATCCCTGGCTCGCCGACCACGCCGTCGACGGCACCGTGCTCTTCCCCGGCACCGGCTTCCTGGAACTGGCGCTGCGCGCCGCACGGCACGCCGGCGCCCGCGGCGTGGCGGACCTGGCGCTGCACACACCGCTGCCGCTGACCGCGAGCGGCGTCGAGGTACAGGTGTGGGCCGCCCCGGGCGGCGGCGAGTTGGAGATCCGGGCCCGCACCGGCGACGGCGACTGGGTGACCCACGCCACCGGCGCCCTCACCGAGGACGCCACCGCGCCCGACTGGAGCCCGGCACAGTGGCCGCCCACCGATGCCGAACCGGTCCCGGTCGACGGCCTGTACGACGACCTCGCGGACCGCGGCTACGGCTACGGACCCGCGTTCCGCGGACTGCGTGCGGCATGGCGGCGCGGGGACGAGATCTTCGCCGAGGTGGGCCTGGACCGCTCCGGAGCCGGCGCCGGATTCGACGTCCACCCCGCACTGCTGGACAGCGCGCTGCATGCACTGCTGCTGACCGGTGGCGACCGCACCGTGCTCCCGTTCTCCTTCGGCGGCGCCGTCGGGTCGCCGCGGCAGGCCGACACCCTGCGCGTGCGGCTGACCGGAACCACCGGCACCGCACGCCTGGACGCGGCCACCCCGGCGGGCGAACCGGTGCTGGCCATCGGGACGTTGACCCTCCGGGAGGCCGACGGGACGTCCGCCGGCTCGCTCCTGGTACCCGGTCTGATCCCGGCCGCGCTGCCCGAGGGCGGGCCGGCCGCCGAAGCCGACACCGTCCTGCTGCGCCCCGACGTGCCGGCCACCGGCGATGCCGCCGCCGACGCCCGCGCCGCCGTCGGACAGGTCCTGACCCGGCTGCGCGACCACGCCGCCACCGGCACCGGCCGTCTGGTGCTGGTCACCGACACCGCCGACCCCGTAGGGGCCGCGCTCGGCGGACTGCTGCGCGCCGCCCGGGCCGAGGACCCGGACCGCTTCGGGCTTGTGGCGAGCGACGGCAGCGCGGCGTCCGAAGAAGTCCTGCGCCGCGCCCTGCCGTTGCTGGCCGAGGAACCCCACCTGGTGCTCCGCGCCGGCGAGGTCCTGCTGCCCCGGCTGGAGCGCGCCGACTCACCGCTGAGGGCCCCCGAAGGGTCCTGGCGACTGGACGTCGGCGACGCCCGCACCCGCGAGCTGGCCCTCGTCCCCGACGACCGGGCAGACCGGGCGCTGCGGCCCGGAGAGGTACGCGTCGCGGTGCGCGCCGCCGGCGTCAACTTCCGCGACGTGCTGATCCGGCTCGGCGCCTATCCCGGCGCGGCCGTACCGGGCAGCGAGGTGGCCGGAGTGGTCACCGAGACCGCCCCGGACGTCACCGAACTGCGCCCCGGCGACCGGGTCATGGGGATGGTGACCGGCGGCTTCACCCCCGTCGCCGTCGCCGACCGGCGCCGCCTCGCGCCGATACCCGAGGGCTGGACGTTCGCCGAGGCCGCGTCCGTCCCCATCGCCTTCCTCACCGCCTGGTACGGGCTGGCGGAACTCGCCCGCCTGCGGCCCGGCGAGAAGGTCCTGGTGCACTCGGCCGCGGGCGGCGTGGGCATGGCCGCCGTGCAGATCGCCCGTCACCTGGGTGCCGAGGTGTACGCGACGGCGTCCCCGGGCAAGTGGGACGCGCTGCGCGCACTCGGCCTGGACGACGCCCACCTCGCCTCCTCCCGCGACCTGGCCTTCGCCGACGCCTTCGGCCCCATGGACGTGGTGCTCAACGCCCTGGCCCGGGAGTTCACCGACGCCTCCCTCGGGCTGCTGTCCGCGGGCGGCCGCTTCGTCGAGATGGGCAAGGCCGACCTCCGCGACCCCGAGCGGATCGCCGCCGACCACCCGGGCGTGCGCTATCTGCCGTTCGACCTCTACGAGGTGGACGCGGACCTGATCGCCGCCATGAACGGCAAGCTGACCGGCCTGTTCGGCACCGGGGCGCTGACGCTGCCGCCGCTCACCGCCTGGGACCTGCGCCGCGCCCCCGAAGCGTTCCGGTACATGGAGCAGGCCCGGCACACCGGCAAGGTCGTGCTCACCCTGCCCGCGCCCCTCGACCCCGAGGGCACCGTTCTGATCACCGGCGGTACCGGGGGCCTGGGTGCGCTGCTCGCCCGCCATCTGGTCGTCCGGCACGGCGTGCGCCACCTGCTGCTCGTCAGCCGGCGCGGCCCGGACCACCCCGACGCCGAGGCGGCCCGCGCCGAACTCGCCGGCCTCGGCGGCCGGGCCACCGTCGTGGCCTGCGACGCGGCCGACCGCGACCAGGTGCGCCGGACGCTCGACGGCGTTCCCGCGGAACACCCGCTCACTGCCGTCGTGCACGCCGCCGGCGTCGTCGACGACGCCCTGCTGCCGTCGCTCACCCCGGAGCGGGCCGACGCGGTCCTGGCGCCCAAGGCGGCCGCCGCCGTCCACCTGGACGAGCTGACGCGTGACCTGGACCTGAGCGCGTTCGTGCTGTTCTCCTCGGTCTCCGCACAGCTGGGCGTCCCGGGCCAGGCGGCCTACGGCGCCGCCAACGCCCACCTCGACGCCCTCGCCGCCCGGCGCCACCGCGCCGGACTGCCCGCCCTCAGCCTCGCCTGGGGGCTGTGGGACCAGCACACCGGGATGACCGCCGGCCTCGACGCGTCCGCCCGGCATCGCTGGGCCGACCGCGGCATCGCCCCGCTGCCCGCCGGCACCGGCCTCGAACTCTTCGACCGCGCACTGGCGTCGGGCCGCCCCGTCACCGCCCCGCTGGCGTTCGACGCGGCAACCCTGCGCCGCCGGCCGACCGTGCCCGCCGTCCTGCGCTCCCTGGTCCGCCCGGCCGCCACCGTGCGCCGCAACGCCACCGTGGCCACGGCCCCCGCCGCCACCACGCCCGAGGCGCTGCTCGACCTCGTCCTGACGCACGCGGCGGCCGTCCAGGGCCACGCCGACGCCACCGCCGTCGACCCGCACCGCGCCTTCTCCGACGCCGGGTTCGACTCCATGACCGTGCTCGAACTGCGGCAGCGCCTCAGCGCCGCCGTGGCGCGCCCGCTGCCCAGCACCCTGCTCTTCGACCACCCCACCCCCGCCGCGGTGGCCGACCACCTCGCCGGGCTGCTAGACGGAAGCACACGGGAGGCGGCCCCCGCCCCCACCTCCGCTGCCCCGGCCCCGGACGCGGGCGAGCCGCTCGCCATCGTCGGCATGGGCTGCCGCTTCCCCGGCGACGTCGCCTCGCCCGAGGACCTGTGGCGGCTGGTCGCCGAGGGCCGGGACGCCATCGGCGCCTTCCCCGAGGACCGCGGATGGGACCTGGACGCGCTGCGCGAGGGCGGCACCGCCTCCGACAGCCAGCAGGGCGGCTTCCTCACCGCGGCCGGCGCCTTCGACGCCGCGTTCTTCGGCATCTCGCCGCGCGAGGCGCTGGCGATGGACCCGCAGCAGCGGCTGCTGCTGGAGACCGGCTGGGAGGCGCTGGAACGGGCGGGCATCGCCCCGACCACCCTGCGTGGCACGCGCACCGGCGTGTTCACCGGCGCCGTGGCGCAGGAATACGGGCCGCGGCTGCACGAGTCCGGCCCCGCCGCCGACGGCCACGCCCTCACCGGCACCACCTCCAGCGTCACCTCCGGCCGCCTCGCCTACGTCCTCGGCCTGGAGGGCCCGGCCGTCACCGTCGACACGGCCTGCTCCTCGTCGCTGGTCGCACTGCACCTGGCGGGCCAGTCCCTGCGGCAGGGCGAAACCGACCTGGCCCTGGTCGGCGGGGCCGCCGTGATGGCCTCGCCGGGCATGTTCGTCGAGTTCAGCCGGCAGGGCGGGCTCGCCACGGACGGTCGCTGCCGCTCCTTCTCGTCCGACGCCGACGGCACCGGATGGTCCGAGGGCGTCGGCGTACTGGTCGTGGAGCGGCTCTCCGACGCCCGCCGCAACGGGCACCCGGTGCTGGCCGTGGTGCGCGGCTCGGCGGTCAACCAGGACGGCGCGTCCAACGGGCTCACCGCGCCCAACGGCCCCGCGCAGCAGCGGGTGATCCGTCAGGCGCTCGCGGCGGCCGGCCTGTCGGCGGACGACGTGGACGCGGTGGAGGCGCACGGTACCGGGACCAGGCTGGGCGATCCGATCGAGGCGCAGGCGCTGCTGGCGACGTACGGCCGTGACCGGGACCCGGAACGTCCGCTGTGGCTGGGCTCGTTGAAGTCGAACATCGGTCACGCACAGGCGGCGGCCGGGGTGGCCGGGGTGATCAAGATGGTGCTGGCGCTGCGCAACGGTGTACTGCCGCGCAGCCTGTATGCCGACCGGCCGACGGACGAGGTGGACTGGAGCACCGGCACGGTGGCGCTGCTCGACCGCGAGCGCGCCTGGCCGACCGGGGACCGTCCGCGCCGCGCGGGCATCTCCTCCTTCGGCATCAGCGGGACCAACGCGCATGTGATCGTGGAGGAGGCGCCGCCTGCCGAACTCCCGGTCGACGCCCCCGCGTTGGACGGCCCGGTGCCGCTCGTCTTCTCGGGCCGGTCCGAGCAGGCCGTACGGGACCAGGCCGCGGCGCTGCGCACCTTCTTGGCCGAGCACCCCGAGGTGCCCCTCGCCGACGTGGCCTCGACCCTCGCCCGCGGGCGTGCGCACCTCGCCTTCCGCGCCGGGGTCGCCGGAGGCCGCGCGGAACTGGCGGACGCGCTGCGCGAGCCCTCGGTGACGGCCGACGGCACCGGCCGCGTGACCGCGGTCTTCTCCGGTCAGGGTTCGCAGCGTCCGGGGATGGGGCGTGAACTGGCCGCGCGTTTCCCGGTGTTCGCGGCGGCGCTGGACGAGGTGTGTGCGGTGGTGGACCCGTTGTTGGGTCGGTCGTTGCGTGCGGTGATGTGGGACGAGCCGGCGGAGGTGTTGGAGCGTACCGAGTACGCGCAGCCGGCGCTCTTCGCTCACCAGGTCGCGCTGTGCCGGCTCTGGCAGGCCGCCGGGATCGCCTTCGACGCGGTCGCGGGGCATTCGGTCGGCGAGATCGCCGCGGCGGTGGTGGCCGGTGTTCTCAGTCTGGAGGATGCCGCCCGTTTGGTGGTGACCCGCGGCCGGTTGATGCAGGCGCTGCCGGCGGGCGGCGCGATGGCGGCCATCGCCGCCACCGAGGACGAGGTCGTCCCGACGCTGCCGGCGGGCACGGCGCTCGCGGCCGTCAACGGGCCCCGTGCGCTGGTGGTTTCGGGCCCCGAGGCGGACGTCGCCGCCGTGGCCGGCCACTGGCGCGACCAGGGGCGGCGCATCACGCGGCTGCGGGTCAGCCACGCCTTCCACTCGCCGCTGATGGTGCCGATGCTGGAGGAGTTCACCGCCCTGCTGGAGGGGCTCGAATTCCGCCCGCCCACTGTGCCGTTGGTCCCCGCCGCCGACACCTCCCACCCGGTGGACACCCCTGCCTACTGGGCCCGGCACGTCTGCGCCACCGTACGGTTCGCCGACGCCGTCGAGCGGCTGCCCGCGGCGGACCTGACCGTGGAGATCGGGCCGGACGCCGCTCTGCTGCCGCACCTGGACGGCCGCACCGCACTGCCCAGCGCCCGCCGGGACCGCGCGGAGACCGTCACCTGGCTCACCGCCGTCGCCCGGGCACACGCCCACGGCGCCCCGGTGGACTGGTCCCCGATCCTGCCCGTCCGGCCCACCGCCGACCTGCCCACCTACCCCTTCCAGCGCGCGTCCTACTGGCTCGCGGCCCCCACCGCCGCCGGCGACGCGCCGGGCGCCGACCGCCGGCCGCACCCGATGCTCTCGTCGTGCAGCGAACTGCCCGGCAACGGCGGCCTGTTGCTCACCGGACGGCTGGCTCCGGGCAGCGACCCGTGGCTGCGCGACCACGCCGTCATGGGCACCGTGCTGCTGCCCGGCACCGGATTCGTCGAACTGGCCACCGAGGCCGCCCGCGCGGCCGGCGCCGGGGGCGTTACGGAACTGGTGCTCCAGGCCCCCCTGGTCTTCCCCGGCGGCCGGCCCAGGGACGTACAGGTCTGGGTGGCCGCGGACGGCGGCGGTGAACGGGAGCTCCATATCCGCTCGCGCGGTGCCGACGGCGAGTGGGTCCTGCACGGCTCCGGCAGCGTCGGCCCACGCGCTACTGACGACGACGCGTTCACCGCCGACTGGACGGGCGCACAGTGGCCACCCGTCGGCGCCGTCCCGGTGCCGGTGGGCACCCTCTACCCCGACCTGGCCGAGCGCGGATACGAGTACGGCCCGGCCTTCCAGGGCGTCCGCGGAGTCTGGGAGCGCGGCGACGAGGTCTTCGCCGAGATCGCCCTGCCCGACGGCCAGCCCACCGACTTCGGCCTGCACCCCGCCCTGCTGGACGCCGCGTTGCACGCCCTGCCGCTGACCGGCCGCGGCTACCAGGCCGACGAGGTGCGGCTGCCGTTCTCCTTCTCCGGCGTGCGGCCGCTGTCCCCCGACGCCCGCGGGCTGCGGGTGCGGCTGCGGGCCGGCGAGGAGTCCGTCGCCGTGCACGCCACCGACGCCTCCGGCACCCCCGCGATCGCGGTGGACGCGCTGGTGCTGCGACCCGTGGACCGGGCCCAGCTCGACGCGGTGGCCGCCGACCGGACCGGCCGCTACGCCGTCACCTGGGAGCGGCTGCCCGACCCGGCCGAGGTGGTCGCGGTACCCGGACGCTGGCTGCTGCTCGGCACCGGACACCTGTCCGGGCTCTTCGAGCACAGCACCACCGAACCGGAGGCGGCCGGCACACCGGACGGCGTGTTGTGCACGGCGACCGGTGCCGAGGAGCTGCTGGAGACCCTGACCCTGCTGCGGCGGCGCGGCATCCAGGCGCCGGTGTGGTGCCTGACCAGCGGCGCCGTCGCGGTCGGCACCGACGATCCGGAAGCGGACCCGGGAGCCGCCGCGGCCTGGGGCCTGGGCCGCGTCGCCGCGCTGGAGACGCCGGGCAGCTGGGGCGGTCTGGTGGACCTGCCCGACCCGCTCGACGCACCCGCCCGGAACCTGCTGGCCGCCCTGCTCGCCGGGGACGGCACCGAGGACCAACTCGCCATCCGCAACACGGGGGTGTGGGCCCGCAGGGTCGCACCGGCGCGGTCCGTGCCGGCACCCGTACCGGCGCCGGACACCACCGTCCCGGACACCGGTACACCGCTGGCCGGCACCGTGCTGATCACCGGCGGCACCGGTGCACTGGGCGGCCACGTGGCCCGCCGGCTCGCCGCTCGCGGCGACTGCTCGCTGCTCCTGCTCTCCCGCCGCGGCCCCGACGCGGTCGGCGCGGCCGAGCTCACCGCCGAACTCGCCGCCACCGGCACGGAAGTCCGGGTGCTGGCCGCCGACGTCGCGGACCGTGCCGCGATGGCCGCGCTCCTGGCGGAGCTGCGCGCCCAGGGCACCGTCGTCGACGCCGTGGTGCACACCGCCGGAGTCGTGCGCGACGTACCGCTGGCGCAGAGCGACCCGCGGCAGCTCGCCGAGGAGATGGCCGGCAAGGTCACCGGAGCCCTCGTCCTCGACGAACTCCTCCCGGACCTGCGTGCCTTCGTGCTGTTCTCCTCCATCTCCGGCATCTGGGGCGCCGCGGGCCAGGCCGGCTACGCGGCGGGCAACGCCGCACTCGACGCCCTGGCCCGCCGCCGCCGGGCCGCCGGCCGACCGGCGGTCTCCGTCGCCTGGGGCCCCTGGTCGGGCGGCGGCATGGTCGAACAGCCCGGCGTGGAACGTGAGTTGCGCCGCCGCGGGCTGGTCCCGCTGGCCGTCGACGCCGCGCTCGACGCCCTCGACGAGGCCGTCACCGCCGGCACCGACCTGGTGGTCGCCGACGTCGTCTGGTCACGGTTCCTGCCCGCGTTCACCGCCTCCCGGCCCAGCCCGTTGCTGGCCAGGTTCGCCCCCAGGGCGCCGCAGCGGTCCGCGGCCCCCGCCGGCGGCGAACCCCTGGCCCAGCGGCTGGCCGCACTGCCCGAGGCCGACCGCGGCGCGGTCCTGCTCGACCTGGTGCGCGCCACCGTCGGCGGGGTCCTCGGCCACGGCGAGGCCGGCGACATCGCCCCGGACCGGGCGCTGAAGGACCTGGGTTTCGACTCGCTGATGTCCGTCGAACTGCGCAACCGGCTCTCCGAGGCCACCGGCGTCCGGCTGTCGGCCACGCTGGTCTTCGACCACCCGACCCCGTCGGCGCTGGCCGAGCACCTGCGCGGCGAGATCACCGTGGCCGACGCACCGTCCGGCAGCGGCTCGGTGCTGGACGACTTCGCCCGCGTGGAGAAGGCGGCGCTGTCCGTGTTCACCACCCCGGCCGACCGCACGGCCCTGGCCTCCCGGCTCGGCGCGCTCCTGGACCGGCTGTCCGAGAGGGACGCGCGCCCCGTGTCCGAGGCGTCCTCCCTGGAGACCGCGAGCGCCGACGAATTGATGCGCTTCATCGACGAACTCGGCGACCTGTGACCCCCGGCCGCCGCGCCGCCACCCCCGTCGTCCCTCTCCCCTCCCACTCGATAGGTGCCCCTCATGGCCGATGAAGAACAACTTGTCGGATACCTGCGCAAGGCCACGACCGATCTCCAGAAGGTCCGCACCCGGCTGCGCGAAGTGGAGGAGAAGCACACCGAGCCCATAGCCGTGGTCGGTATCGGCTGCCGCTACCCGGGCGGGGTGGCTTCCCCCGAGGACCTGTGGCGGCTGGTGGCCGAGGGACGCGACGAGATCACCACGTTCCCCGAGGACCGCGGCTGGGACCTCGCCAACCTCTACGACCCCGACCCGGACGCCGTGGGCAAGTCGTACACCCGCGAAGGCGGCTTCCTGACCGAAGTGGACCGCTTCGACGCCGACTTCTTCGGGCTCAGCCCCCGCGAGGCGATGTCGATGGACCCCCAGCAGCGGCTGCTGCTGGAGACCAGCTGGGAGGCGCTGGAGCGGGCCGGCATCGACCCGGCCGACCGACGCGGCTCGCGCACCGGCGTCTTCACCGGCGTGATGCACCACGACTACGGGACCCGCTTCCAGCAGGCCCCCGACGGCTTCGAGGGCTACCTGGCGGCGGGCAGCGCCCCGAGCATCGCCGCGGGGCGGGTGTCCTACCTGTTCGGCTTCGAGGGCCCGGCCGTCACCGTCGACACCGCCTGCTCCTCCTCGCTGGTCTCCCTGCACCTGGCCTGCCAGGCGCTGCGCAACGACGAGTGCGACATGGCGCTGGCCGGCGGTGTCGCCGTGATGTCCACCCCCCTGTACTTCCAGGAGTACAGCCGACAGCGGGTGCTGTCCCGGGACGGCCGCTGCCGCTCCTTCGCCGCCGACGGCGACGGCACCGGCTGGTCGGAAGGCGTCGGCGTGCTCGTCGTGGAGCGGCTGTCCGACGCGCTGCGGCGGGGCCACCCCGTGCTGGCCGTCGTGCGCGGCTCCGCGGTCAACCAGGACGGCGCCTCCAACGGCATGACCGCCCCCAACGGACCCTCCCAAAAGCGCCTCATCGAGGCCGCGTTGACCAGCGCCCGCATCCCGGCGGCCGAGGTCGACCTGATCGAGGCACACGGCACCGGCACCCGCCTGGGCGACCCCATCGAGGCACAGGCGCTGATCGCCACCTACGGCACCAGCCGCACCCCGGACGACCCGATCCACCTCGGCTCGCTCAAGTCCAACATCGGCCACACCCAGGCCGCGGCCGGCGTCGCCGGCATCATCAAGGCGATCCTCGCGATGCGGCACGCCACCATGCCCAAGAGCCTGTACGCGGACAACCCCACCGACGAGGTCGACTGGTCCGCGGGCACGGTCCGGCTCCTGGCGGAGGCCCGCCCCTGGGAGCGCGGCGGCCACCCGCGCCGGGCCGCGGTCTCCTCCTTCGGCATGAGCGGCACCAACGCCCATGTGATCCTGGAGGAGTTCACCGCCCCGCGGCCGGCCGCGGACGACGCGCGCCCGTCCGCCGGACCGGTCCCGCTGGTGCTGTCGGGCCGGACCCCGCAAGCGGTCCGCGACCAGGCCGCCGCGCTGCGCGGCCACCTGCTGGCCCACCCGGAACTGCCGCTGGAAGACGTCGCCTGGACGCTGGCCGGCACCCGCGCCCGCTTCGAGCACCGCGCCGCGGTCACCGGCGACCGCGACCAGGTCCTGGCCGGGCTCGCCGACGTCGACCCGGTCACCGCGGGCCCCGGTGGGGTGACCCTGCTCTTCTCCGGCCAGGGCTCGCAGCGCCCGGGCATGGGGCGGGAACTGGCCGCCCGCTTCCCGGCGTTCGCCGAGGCGCTGGACGAGGTGTGCGCGGTCGCGGACCCGCTGCTCGGCCGGTCGCTGCGCGAGGTGATGTGGGACGAGCCCGCGGAGGTGCTGGAGCGCACCGAGTACGCGCAGCCCGCGCTGTTCGCGTTCGAGCTGGCGCTGGCCCGGCTCTGGCAGTCCTGGGGCGTCGCCGTCACCGCCGTCGCGGGACACTCCGTCGGCGAGATCGCCGCCGCGGTCGTCGCGGGCGTCCTCAGCACCGAGCACGGCACCCGGATGGCCGTGGCGCGCGGACGGCTGATGCAGGCGCTGCCCGAGGGCGGAGCCATGGCGGCCGTCGCCGCCGACGAGGAGGAGATCCGCCCCACCCTGGACGGCCGGGTGGCGCTCGCCGCGGTCAACGGGCCCGGCGCCGTGGTCGTCTCCGGCGACCGGGACGCGGTCGAGGCGGTCACCGCGCACTGGCGCGACCAGGGGCGGCGCACCACGCGGCTGCGGGTCAGCCATGCCTTCCACTCGCCGCTGATGGACCCCGTGCTCGACGCGTTCGCCGCCGTCGTACGGGAACTCGACTTCCACGAGCCCGCCGTGGCGTTCGCGCCGTCCGCCGCCACCGACCAGCCGGTCGACCGCGCCGCGTACTGGGTCGATCACATCCGCGCCACCGTCCGCTTCGCCGACGCCCTGCGGAACCTCCCCGCCACCGGTGTGCTCGTCGAGATCGGGCCCGACGCCGTGCTGACGCCGCTGGCGGGGGAGCGCACGGCCCTGCCCTCCTGCCGCCGCGACCGTTCCGAGACCCGCACCGCGCTGTCCGCGCTCGGCTCCGCGCACGCCCACGGCGCCGCCGTGGACTGGGCCGCCGTGCTCCCCGACCGCACCCTGGTCGACCTGCCCACCTACGCCTTCCAGCGCCGCACCTACTGGCTCGCCGCGCCGCCCGCCTCCGGCGCCGGTATGGACGGCCTGGCGCACCCCGTGCTCTCCGGCGCCGTCGAACTGCCCGGCTCCGGCGGCGTCCTGCTCACCGGACGGCTCTCGCCCTCCGTCGACCCCTGGCTGGCCGACCATGCCGTGTACGACACCGTGCTGCTGCCGGGCACCGGCTTCCTGGAGCTCGCCGCGAGTGCCGCGGCCCAGGTGGGCGCCTCGGAGGTCACCGACCTCGTCCTCGAAGCGCCGCTCGTGCTGCCCGACGGCGGCGTGGACGTGCAGGTGTGGGTGGCGCCCGACGAGGGGGCGGCGAGCCGCGACTTCGTCATCCGCTCCCGTGACGAGAGCGGCGGCTGGACCGGCCACGCCACCGGCACGCTGGGCGCCGCCGCGCCCGCCGACGTGGAGTGGGCCGCCGGCACCTGGCCGCCCGCCGGCGCCGAGCCCGTGCCGTTGGACGGCCACTACGACCGGCTGACCGCCCAGGGCTACCGCTACGGCCCGGCCTTCCGCGGACTGCGCGCCGTGTGGCGGCTCGGCCAGGACGTGTACGCCGAGGTTGCCCTGCCCGAAGGGCGGCAGGATGCCCGGTTTGCCCTGCACCCCGCGCTGCTCGACAGCGCCCTGCACGTGCTGCCGCTGATCGACGGCTCCTACCAGGACCGGGTCCGGCTGCCGTTCACCTTCGGCCGGGCCGCCGTGCACACCACCGGCGCCGGTGCCCTGCGCGTCCGGCTGCGGATCACCGACACCGCCGTCGACCTCCAGGCCGCCACCACCACCGGCGCCCCCGCGCTGTCGGCGGGCGTGGTGCTGCGCGAGGTCGAGCGCACCCGCATCAGGGACGCCGCCGGTACCCGCCCCGCCTCCTGGCGCCACGAGGTGGTCTGGCAGCCCCTCGCCGACGCGCCCGAGGCCACCACCGTGCCCGGTACCTGGCTGGTGCTGGACGCCGCCGGCGAACACCCCCGGCCCGATGGGACGTTGGAGCACGTCACCACCGTCGTGATCGGCCCCGAGCCCGACCGCGCCGCACTGGCCTCCGCGCTTCCCGCCGGCCCGTACACCGGGGTGCTCGTCCTGGCCTCCCAGCCGGAGACCCTGCTCGTCGCACTCCAGGCGCTCGACGACGCCGGCGTCGACGCCCGCACCTGGTGCCTGACCGGCGACCCCCGGCAGGACCCCGACGCGGCCGCCGTCTGGGGCCTGGGCCGGGTGGCCGCACTGGAACTCCCGGACCGCTGGGGCGGCTTGATCGGACACACGGAACCGTCCGTGGGGGACGGGACCGCCCGCCGGCTCGCCGGCCTGCTCACGCAGGGAGCCACCGGACCGGACACCGAGGACCAGGTCCTCATCGGCGCGGACGAGGTGCTGGCCCGCAGGCTGGTACCCGCCCCGCGGCCCGCACCGTCCGGCGACGCCTGGACGCCGTCCGGCACCGTACTGATCACCGGTGGCACCGGAGCGCTGGGCGGGCACGTCGCCCGCCGGCTCGCCGCCCACCACGACTGCACGCTGCTGCTGGTCTCCCGCCGCGGGCCCGACGCGCCCGGCGCGGACGAACTGGCCGCCGAACTGACCGCGCTGGGCGCAGAGGTGCGCATCACCGCCGGTGACGTGGCCGACCCCGAGGTGGCCGCCGCCCTGCTGCGGGACGCGGCCGAGCGCGGCGCCCCGGTGCGCGCGGTCTTCCACGCCGCCGGGATCGCCGACGAGGCACCGCTGCTGGAGACCACCCCCGAGCGGCTGCGCGCGGCCATGGCCGGCAAGGCCGCCGGCGCCCTCGCCCTCGACCGGGCGCTCGGCGACACCGAACTGGACGCCTTCGTCCTGTTCTCCTCCATATCCGGCACCTGGGGCGCGGCCCAGCAGGCCGGATACGCCGCGGGCAACGCAGCCCTGGACGCCCTCGCCGCCCGCCGCCGCGCCCGCGGCCTGGCCGGCACCGCACTGGCCTGGGGACCGTGGGCCGGTGCCGGCATGGTCGACGCCGACCTGGACGACCGGCTGCGACGCCTCGGGCTGACCCCGCTGCCTCCGGCCGACGCCGTCGACGCCCTCACGGACGCGCTGCACACCGGGGGAGACGCGGTCCTCGCCGACGTCGACTGGCGGCGGTTCCTGCCCGCCTTCACCGCCGCCCGCCCCGCCCCGCTCTTCGAGGCCCTGGTCCCCGCGACTCCCCGGGCCACCGAGCCCGCGGCCCCGACGGGCACCCTCGGGCAGCGGCTCGCCGGGCTCGACGCCGCAGCCCGCACCGCGGAGCTGCTGCGCACTGTGCGCGAGCACATCTCGGCCGTCGCCGGCCACGCCGACGCCGCCGGGATCGACCCCGAACGCCCGCTCCAGGAGCTCGGCTTCGACTCGCTGATGTCCGTGGAACTGCGCAACCGGCTCGCCACCGCCGCCGGCACCCGGCTGCCGGCGACCCTGGTCTTCGACCACCCCACGGCGGCCTCCCTCGCCGCCCGCCTGGAGCGCGAGTGTGCGGCCCCCACCGAGCCCGTCACCGCCACGCACACACCCACGGCCACGTTCTCCCACGACGAGCCGATCGCCATCGTCGGCATGGGCTGCCGCTTCCCCGGCGACGTCTCCTCGCCCGAGGAGCTGTGGCGGCTGGTCGAGGAGGGCCGGGACGCGATCACGCCGTTCCCCACCGACCGCGGCTGGGACCTGGCCAACCTCTACGACCCCGACCCGCAGCGCACCGGCCGCACCTACGCGCGCGAAGGCGGCTTCGTCACCGACCCGGCCGGCTTCGACGCCGCGTTCTTCGGCATCTCGCCGCGCGAGGCCCTGGCGATGGACCCGCAGCAACGGCTGCTGCTGGAGACCGCCTGGGAGGCGGCGGAGCGCGCCGGGATCGACCCGCAGCGGCTGCGCGGCAGCCGTACCGGGGTCTTCGCCGGCGTGATGTACAACGACTACCTCAACCGCCTCAACGGCATCCCCGACGGCCTCGAAGGCATCCTCGGCATCGCCAACAGCAACAGCGTGATGTCCGGTCGGCTGTCCTACCTGCTCGGCCTGGAAGGCCCCGCGGTCACCGTGGACACCGCCTGCTCCACCTCACTGGTGACGCTCCACCTGGCCTGCCAGTCGCTGCGCCAGGGGGAGTGCGACCTCGCCTTCGCGGGCGGTTCGACGGTGCTGGCCTCGCCCAACATCTTCGTGGAGTTCAGCCGGCAGGGCGGGCTCGCCCGGGACGGCCGCTGCAAGTCCTTCTCGGCCGACGCCGACGGCACCGGCTGGTCCGAGGGCACCGGCGTACTGCTCGTCGAGCGGCTCAGCGACGCCCGGCGGCTCGGACACGAGGTACTGGCGGTCGTCCGCGGCTCCGCCGTCAACCAGGACGGCGCCTCCAACGGCATGACCGCCCCCAACGGCCCCTCTCAGGAGCGCGTCGTGCGCGAGGCGCTGCACCGCGCCGGACTGTCGCCCGCCGACATCGACGCCGTCGAGGCCCACGGCACCGGCACCCGCCTCGGCGACCCGATCGAGGCCCAGGCACTGCTGAGCGTCTTCGGGCCCGACCGCAGCCCCGAACGGCCCCTGTACCTGGGCTCGTTGAAGTCCAACATCGGCCACGCCCAGGCAGCGGCCGGCGTCGCCGGCGTCATCAAGACGGTGCTGGCGCTGCGCCACCAGACCCTGCCGCGCACCCTGCACGCCGGCACCCCGTCCCCGGAGGTGGACTGGTCCTCCGGCGCCGTGGCCCTGCTCGACGAGGCCCGGCCGTGGCCCGCGGGCGACCGGCCGCGCCGGGCCGGCGTCTCCTCGTTCGGCATCAGCGGCACCAACGCCCACGTCCTGCTGGAGGAGGGCGACCCGCTGACCGGTCCGGAGCCCGCCGAGCCGACCACCGTCCCGGTCGTCCTCTCGGCCCGCACCCCGGAGGCGCTGCCCGCACAGGCCCGGGCGCTGTACACCCACCTCCTGACCGCACCGGACCTCGGCCCCGCCGACGTCGCCGGGCCGCTGGCCACCGCGCGCTCCGCCTTCGAGCACCGGGCCACGGTCGTCACCGCCGACCGCCAGACGCTCCTGGAAAGCCTCGCCGCCCTGGGCGACCCGCAGGCCGTCGCCCCGGCAGGCACCGCCACCGGCCGGGCGGCGGACGGCCGCGTCGCCCTGCTCTTCCCCGGCCAGGGGTCCCAGTGGCCCGGCATGGCCCGTGAACTGCTCGACACCGACGCGGTGTTCGCCGAGGCGATGCGCGCCTGCGCGGACGCACTGGACCCGCTGGTGGACTGGTCACTGCTGGACGTGGTGCGCGACACCGACCAGGACGCGCTCGCGGACGTGGACGTCGTCCAGCCCGTCCTGTTCGCCGTGATGGTGTCCCTGGCCCGGGTCTGGCAGTCCTGCGGTGTCACCGCCGACGCCGTGGTCGGCCATTCCCAGGGCGAGGTGGCCGCCGCCTGCGTCGCCGGGGCGCTCTCGCTCGCCGACGGGGCACGGATCGCCGTCACCCGCTCCCGCCTGCTGCGCGAGCTGTCCGGCACCGGCGGCATGGTCTCGGTGGAACTGCCCACCGCAGAGCTGACGCCCTGGCTCGGCGACGGCCTGTCGGTCGCCGCCGTCAACGGCCCCGACTCCACGGTGGTTTCCGGCCCCGACGAGGAGCTGGACGCCCTGATGGCCAGGGCCGAGCGCGCCGGCGTACGGGCCCGCCGCATCGACGTGGACTACGCCTCGCACTCCGCCGCGATGGAGGTGCTCCGCACCCGGCTCATCGCCGAACTCGACGGCATCGCACCGCGCGACGGCACCGTGCCGCTGTACTCCACCGTGACCGGCACCCGGCTCGCCGGCAACGAACTCGACGCCGCCTACTGGTACCGCAACCTGCGCGAGACCGTGCAGCTGCGGACGGCGGTCGAGGCGCTGGCCGCCGACGGCCACCGGTTCTTCGTCGAGGCCAGCCCCCACCCGGTGCTCACGGTCGGCCTCAGCCGGACGCTGAGCGGGCGGGGCACCGTCCTGGGCACCCTGCGCCGCGGCTCCGGCGGCCGCGACCGGCTGCTGCTGTCCCTCGCCGAGGGCTGGGTGCAGGGCCTGCCCCTACGGTGGGAGGACATCGTGGGACCCGGCGGTCGGGCCGAACTCCCCACCTACGCCTTCCAGCACGAACGGTTCTGGCTCGACCCGCAGGACGCCCCGGCGGCCCTGTCCGAGACCGACGCCCGCTTCTGGGACGCCGTCGACCGCGAGGACCTCGACGGGCTCGCCGCCCAGATCGGCCCGGCCGACGGACTGGCCGACGTGCTGCCCGCGCTGGCCCGCTGGCGCCGCGAGGGCCGCCGGCAGTCGGTGCTGGACGGCTGGCGCTACGCCACCGCCTGGCGCCCGCAGCCGCTGGACACCGGCACCGCGCCGTCCGGCCCCTGGCTCGTCCTGGACACCGGCACCGACGCGGCCGAGCACCTCTGCGCCCTGCTGACCGCCGCCAAACTGGACGTGCGCCGCCTGACGCTGGAGCCCTACGGCACCGACCCCGCCGACCTGGCCGCGCGGATCGACGTGCAGGCGACCACCTTCAACGGTGTCCTCTCCCTGCTCGCCCTGGACGAGCGCCCGCACCCCGAACTGCCCGGCATGACCACCGGCCTGGCGCTCACCGTCACCGCCCTGAAGGCGCTCCAGGACACCGACGCGCCCCTGTGGGCGGTCACCACCGGGGCCGTGGGCGCCGGGGACCAGGCGCCCGAACACCCCGGCCAGCACCAGGTCTGGGGCCTGGGCCGGGTCGCCGCACTGGAATTCCCGCGCCGCTGGGGCGGCCTCGTGGACCTGCCCGCCGAACCCGGCGAACAGGACGCCGAGTTGCTGCTCGGCATCCTGGCCGGCGCCGTCGACGAGGACCAGTGGGCGGTGCGCGCCGGCCAGGCCCGGGTACGCCGCCTGGTACGCCACCGGCGCCCGGCCGACGGGACCAAGCCGGCCTGGCAGCCGGAAGGAACCGTGCTGATCACCGGCGCCAACGGCTCGCTCGGCCCGCACCTGGCCCGCTCCGTGGCCGCCCGCGGCGCCCGCCACATCGCCCTGCTCAGCCGGCGCGGCGCGCAGGCGCCCGGCATGGCCGAGCTGGCCGCCGAACTCGAAGGCGCCGGAACCGCCGTGACCGTGCTCGCCTGCGACGTGCGCGACGCGCAGGCACTGGAGGCCGCGCTGGCCACCCTGACCGCCGACGGTCACCGGGTGACCACGGCCCTGCACGCCGCCGCCCACCTGGACATCGCGCCGCTGGCGACCACCACACTGGCGGAGTTCGCCGAGGTGGTGCACGCCAAGGTGGCCGGCGCGGTCCACCTCGCGCGCCTGCTCGACCCCGCCGACCTGCGGGAACTGGTGCTGTTCTCGTCCATCGCCGGGGTGTGGGGAAGCGGTGACCACGGCGCCTACGCCGCAGCCAACGCCTTCCTCGACTCCTTCGCCGCACAGCAGCGCGCGGCCGGGCTGCCGGTCACCTCCGTCGCCTGGGGCATCTGGGACGAGCAGATCACCAGGGAACGCACCGACGCCGACGCGGTGCTCCGCCGCGGCCTGCCGTTCCTCGACCGCGACACGGCCTTCGAGGGCCTGTACCAGACACTGGCCGACGAGGAGGCGTTCGTCGCCCTGGCCGCCGTGGACTGGCCCACCTTCGTGCCGGTGTTCACCTCCGGACGTGCCACCCGGCTGCTGGCCGAGATCCCGGAGGCGGCGGGCGCACCCGCCGCCGAGCAGGACGCATCCGACGGCGCGGGCGGCGCGCTGCGCGCCCGACTGGCCGCACTGCCCCCGGCGGACCGCGCCCGGAGCCTGGTCGAACTCGTCCAGGCACACGCCGCGAGCGTCCTCGGACACCGCGGGGACGGCGCGCCGGCGGCCGACGCCGCCTTCCGGCAGTCCGGGTTCGACTCGCTGCTCTCCGTCGAACTGCGCAACCGGCTGGCCGCCGCGACCGGACTGAGCCTGCCGCCGACCCTGGTCTTCGACCACGCCACCCCGGCCGAACTGGCCGGGCACCTGCTGGAGTTGCTGACCGACGGCGCGGGCCCCTCCGAGGAGGCCCTACTGACCCGCATCGACCAACTGGCGGCGGACATCCGCCGGTCGCCCGACGACGAAACCGCCCGCGGACGCCTGGCCGCGCGGATCGGCGCGCTGATGACCGCCGTCCGCCCGCCACAGGACCCCGGCGACGACGGCGGCGGCCTGGAGACCGCCGACAGCACCGAGGAACTGCTCGACCTGCTCGACCGGCAGTTCGGCGAAGCCTGAGCCCGATCAGGGTGGGAGAGAAGAAGTGAGCAACGACCGCACCACCGAGGAACGCCTCGGACGACACCTGCGCAGGATGAGCGCCGAACTGCGCGACGCCCAGCAGCGGGCCCGCGAACTGGAGGACCGCGCCCGCGAACCGATCGCCGTCGTGGCGGCGGCCTGCCGCTACCCCGGCGGGATCCGCACCCCCGAGGACCTGTGGGAGCTGGTCGCGCGGGGCGGGGACGCCATCACCGGCCTGCCCGTCAACCGCGGCTGGGACGTCGCCGGAATGTACGACCCGGACCCGGACGCCCCCGGGCGCAGCTACAGCCGGGCCGGCGGCTTCGTGCACGACGCCGACCGGTTCGACGCCGAGTTCTTCGACATCTCGCCCCGCGAGGCCGCCGCGATGGACCCCCAGCAGCGCCTGCTGCTGGAGGTCTGCTGGGAGGCGGTGGAGCGGGCCGGGATCGACCCGCGCGCGCTCCGCGGCAGCCGCACCGGTGTGTTCGCCGGGTCCAACATCCAGGACTACGGCCAAGTGCTCGCGGACGCGGGGGAGGCCGCCGAGGGATACGTGGTCACCGGCTCCACCGGCGCCGTGGTCTCCGGCCGGATCTCCTACGCGTTGGGCCTGCAGGGGCCGTCGGTGACCGTGGACACCGCCTGTTCCTCCTCGCTCGTCGCCCTGCACCAGGCCGCGCAGGCACTGCGCAACGGCGAGTGCACCGCCGCCCTGGCGGGTGGTGTGACGGTGCTGACCACACCGACCGCCTTCGCCGAGTTCAGCCGGCAGCGGGCGCTCGCCCCCGACGGCCGCTGCAAGGCGTTCGGGGCCGGCGCCGACGGCTTCGGCCTCGCCGAGGGCGCCGGCGTGCTGCTGCTGCAACGGCTCTCCGACGCCCGCCGGCTCGGCCGCCCGGTGCTCGCCGTCATCAGCGGCTCCGCCGTCAACCAGGACGGCGCCTCCAACGGCCTCACCGCCCCCAACGGCCCCTCCCAGGAACGGGTCCTGCGCGCCGCGCTGGACGCCGCCGGCTGGTCCGCCGGAGACCTGGACCTGATCGAGGCGCACGGCACCGGCACCGCGCTCGGCGACCCCATCGAGGCCCGCGCCCTGCTCGCCGTGCACGGGCCGCCCCGCGACCCCGCCGACCCGCTCCCGATCGGCTCGGTGAAGTCCAACATCGGCCACACCCAGGCCGCTTCCGGCGCCGCCGGAGTGATCAAGGTCATCATGGCGCTGCGGCACGGGACGCTCCCGCCGACCCTGCACGCCGACCCGCCGAGCGACCAGGTCGACTGGTCGCCGGGCACCGTGCTCCCGCTGACCGCCGCGCGCCCCTGGACGCGCGGCGAGCGTCCGCGGCGCGCCGGGATCTCCTCGTTCGGCATCAGCGGCACCAACGCCCACGTGCTGGTCGAGGAGGCCCCCGCCGCCCCGGACGCGCCGGAGCCGGCGGGCACCGAGCCGCCTGCCGCCCGCCCCGGCCCCGTCCCGTGGCTGCTGTCCGCGCGCACCGAACCGGCCCTGCGTGAGCAGGCCCGCGCGTTGCTGGAGTGGTCCACCGCCCGCCCCGACACCGACCCGTACCGCACCGCGCACGCCCTGGCCACCACCCGCAGCCGCTTCGAGCACCGGGCCGTCGTCCTCGGCAGCGACCTGCCGGCCCTCCAGGAGGGCCTGGCCGCCCTGGCCCAGGGCACCGGGTCCCGCCGGGCGGTCACGGGCGCCGCCCGCCCCGCCGGACGGCTCGCCTTCGTCCTGACCGGCCAGGGCAGCCAACGCCCCGGCATGGGGCGGGAGTTGTACGAGACCTTCCCGGCGTTCGCCGACGCCTACGACGAGGTCTGTGCGGCGTTCGCGCCCCACTTGACGGAGCCGCTGCGCGAGGTGGTCCTGGGCGGCTCCCCGCTGCTGGACCGCACCGAGTACGCCCAGCCCGCGCTGTTCGCCCTCCAGGTCGCTCAGGCCGCCCTGCTGGAGAGCTGGGGCATCCGACCCGACCGGCTGCTGGGCCACTCCATCGGCGAACTCGCCGCCGCCCGGATCGCCGGTGTGTGGTCCCTGCCCGACGCCTGCGCGGTGGTCGCCGCCCGCGGTCGGCTGATGCAGGCCCTGCCCGGCGGCGGTGCGATGGCCGCCCTCAAGGGCACGGAGGCCGAGGTGCGTGCCCTGCTCGACGGCAAGGAGGACCGACTCGGCCTGGCCGCCGTCAACGGCCCCCGCGCGGTCGTGATCTCCGGCGACCAGGACGCCGTCGACGAGATCGCCGACGCCTGGCGGGAACGGGGCCGCCCCGTCAAGCTCCTCAACGTCAGCCACGCCTTCCACTCCCCGCGCATGGACCCCATGCTCGACGACTTCCTCGCCGTCACCTCCTCGGTCCGCGGCGCCGCGCCGGCCGTCCCGCTCGTCTCCAACGTCACCGGCGCCTTCGCCACCGCAGAGGAACTGGCCGACCCCGCCTACTGGGTGCGGCACGTACGGGAGGCCGTACGGTTCCACCAGGGCGCGCTGACCCTCGAAGCCGACGGCGTCACCACCTACCTCGAACTCGGGCCCGACGGCATCCTGACCGGCATGCTCGCGGACTGCCTGACCGACCGGGACGCCCTGACCGCACCGCTGCTCCGCCGTGACCTGCCCGAGCCGCAGGCCGCACTCACCGCCCTGGCACGGCTGCACTGCCAGGGCATCGAGCCCGACTGGACCGCGCTGCTGCCGGAGCACACCGGCCACCTCGACCTGCCGACCTACCCGTTCCAGCGCGAACGGCACTGGCTGGACGTGCCGGCCGGCGGCGCCCGCACCCAGGACACCCGGCTGCGGGAGCTGTTGGAGGGCGGCCCCGCCGCGCTGACCGGCACACTCGGCCTGCCCGAGGACGCCGATCTGGCCACCGTGCTCCCCGCCCTGCACGCACGGCTGACCGCCCCCGCCACGCCCGCCGGAGACTGGCGCTACACCGCCGCCTGGCGGCCCGTGCCCGCCACCGGACGCCCGCTGTCCGGCACCTGGCTCCTCGTCGGCACCGGTCGGCAGCCGCAGCTCACCGAGTGGCTCACCGCCCACGGCGCCCACGTCGTACCGGTCCAAGCCCACGGCGACCGGGCGGAGTTGGCCGGCGCGCTCACCGCCGCCGGACCGGCCGAGGGCGTGCTCAGCACGCTGGCCCTGGACCGCCCGGCCGGCGCGGCCGCCGCCACCCTCACCCTCGTCCAGGCCCTCGGCGACGCCCGGAACACCGCGCCGCTGTGGTGCCTGACCCGCGGCGCCGTCGACGCCGGGGACGGCCCGCCGGACCCGGACGCCGCGCAGGTGTGGGGACTTGGCCGGGTGGTGGCCCTGGAACACCCGGACCGGTGGGGCGGCCTGGTGGACCTGCCCGCCGTCGACGACCCGGCCACCGGCGCTCTGCTGGCCGCGGCACTCACCGGCGAGGAGGACCAACTCGCCGTGCGGACCGACGGCCTGCTGGCCCGGCGCATCGCCCGGCTGCCCCTGGCCCCCGCGGCGCCGCCGGCCCTGCACGGGACCGTCCTGGTCACCGGCGGCACCGGCGGCCTCGGCGCCCAGGTCGCCCGCGCGCTGGCCGCCCGCGGCGGCGTCCACCTGCTCCTCGCCGGACGCCGCGGCCCGCAGGCCCCCGGCGCGGAGGAGCTGCGCGCCGAACTGGAGGCCCTCGGCGCCACGGTGACCCTCGCCGCCTGTGACGTCTCCGACCGCACCGCGCTCGCCGCACTGCTGGACGCCATCCCCGCCGAACGCCCCCTGAGCGCCGTCTTCCACAGCGCCGGCGTGCTCGACGACGGCGTGCTGGACGGACAGGACGCCGCCCGCTTCGCCCGCGTCGCCGCGCCCAAGGCGACCGCCGCCGACCATCTGCACGAGCTGACCAAGGACCGGCCGTTGGACGCCTTCGTGCTGTTCTCCTCGCTGGCCGGGGTGCTGGGCAACGCCGGCCAGGGCAACTACGCGGCTGCCAACGCCCACCTGGACGCCCTCGCCGAGCGACGCCGCGCACTCGGCCTGCCCGCCACCTCCGTGGCCTGGGGCCCCTGGGCCGAAGAAGGCATGGCCGGACGCGTGGACACCGGGCAACTGCGCCGGGCGGGCCTGCGGCCCATGCCCGCACCGCACGCCCTGGAGGCCCTGTGGCAGGCGGTCGGCGAGGGCACCCCCGCCCTGCTCGTCGCCGACCTGGACTGGGACGCCTACGCGGCCAAAGTCTGCGCCGCACGCCCCAGCCCGCAACTGGCCGAACTCACCACCGGGACCGGCCCCGACGTCGCCGGGGGCACCCTCGTCCAGCGCCTGGCCGGCCGGAGCGAGGACGAGCAGCGGGCCGTGCTGCTGGAGACCCTGCGCACCGAGATCGCCGCCACCCTGGGGCACGGCACCGACCGGCAGTTGACGCCCGACCGCACCTTCCAGTCCCTGGGCTTCGACTCCCTCACCGCCGTCGAGCTGCGCAACCGGCTCGACCGCGCCACCGGCGTCGAACTGCCCGCCACCCTCGTCTTCGACCACCCCACGCCCGAGGCCCTGGCCGCCTTCCTGCGCACCGCGATGCTGCGCGAGATCTCCGCCGGGCCCGAGACGGTGCTCGCCGAGCTCGACCGGCTCGACGCGCTGCTCGGCTCGGCCGACCTCGATCACGCCGGGCGCGGCGTCGTCACGGCCCGACTGCGCGAACTGGCACGGAGCTGGGACGGCGCCGCACGACCCGACGACACCGCCCCGGCCGTCCTGGACGACGACTCCACCGCCGGTGACGTCATCGACTTCATCACCGGCCAACTGGGCATCACCGCGCCCCACGAGGTGAACTGACTATGACCAGCGAACGCGAACTGCTCGGCTACCTGCGCAAGGTCAGCACCGAACTGCACGAGACCCGGGAACGCCTGCGCACGGCCGAGGAAGCCGCGGCGGAACCGATCGCCCTCACCGCCATGAGCTGCCGCTTCCCCGGCGGGGTGGACACCCCCGAGCAACTGTGGGACGTCCTGAGCCAGGGCCGTGACGTGATCGGCGACTTCCCCGCGGACCGCGGCTGGGACCTGGCGGCCGTCTACGACCCCGACCCGGAACGGCCCGACACCTGCTACGTACGCAACGGCGGCTTCCTGGCCGACGCCCCCGGGTTCGACGCGGAGTTCTTCGGCCTGTCCCCGCGCGAGGCGCTGGCCATGGACCCGCAGCAGCGGCTGCTCCTGGAGACCTCCTGGGACCTGTTCGAAGCACTGGGCACCGACCCGGCGGCCCTGCGCGGCAGTCGCACCGGCGTGTTCGTCGGCGCCGGCGCACAGGACTACCTGACCACGGCGGCACGGTCCGCGGCGGAGACCCGCGGCCACCTCGCCACCGGCAACGCGATGTCGGTGGCCGCCGGCCGGATCGCCTACACCTTCGGCCTGGAGGGGCCCTCCCTCACGGTCGACACCGCGTGCTCCTCGTCGCTGGTGGCCCTGCATCTCGCCTGCCGCGCACTGCGGGCCGGGGAGTGCGATCTGGCCCTGGCCGGCGGCGCCACGGTGATCGCCAGTCCGCTGATGTTCATCGAGTTCTCCCGGCAGCGCGGCCTCGCCCCGGACGGGCGCTGCAAGCCCTTCGCGGCGGCCGCCGACGGCACCGGCTGGGCCGAGGGCGCCGGACTCCTCGCCCTGGAGCGGCTGTCGGACGCCCGCCGCAACGGCCACCGGGTGCTCGCCGTGGTGCGCGGCTCCGCCGTCAACTCCGACGGCGCGTCCAACGGGCTGACCGCGCCCAACGGCCCCGCCCAGCAACGGGTGATCCGGCAGGCGCTCGCCGCCGCCGGGCTCTCCCCGGCCCAGGTCGACGCGGTCGAGGCGCACGGCACCGGCACCCGGCTCGGCGACCCCGTCGAGGCCCAGGCACTGCTGGCCACCTACGGCCGGGAACGAGCCGGCCACGACCCGCTGTGGCTCGGCTCGCTGAAGTCCAACCTCGGCCACACCCAGGCCGCGGCCGGTGCCGCCGGCCTCATCAAGATGGTGCTGGCGCTGCGCAACGGCGTACTGCCGCGAACCCTGCACGTGGACCGGCCGAGCCCGCACGTCGACTGGAGCAGCGGCGGCGTACGGCTGCTGACCGAGGAGCGCGCGTGGCCCGCCGGGGACCGCACCCGCCGGGCCGGCGTCTCCTCCTTCGGCATCAGCGGCACCAACGCCCACGTCATCCTGGAGGAGGCGCCCCCCGAGCAGACGCCTGCGACGCCCGCGACGCCCGCACCCGCGCCGGCCACCCCGGTCGCCTGGGTGGTGTCGGCCCGCACCCGCGAGGGGCTGGCGGACCGCTGCGCCGCCATCGCCCGGACCGCCGGACCGGCGGCGGGCATCGGCATCGCCCTCGCCGGCCGCGCCGCCCGCTTCGCGCACCGCGCCGTCGTCATCGGCGACGAAACCGGCCCGATGGCCGAGGCGCTGCTGACCGCGCCACCGTCCGCCGAGACCGACCAGCGCCCCGAAGTCGTCCTGCACCTGCCCGCACCCGACCCCGACCCCGGCACACCCGCACGGGTCCGCGCCTGGGCCGCCGCCCTCCCCGCGTACGCCGCCGCGCTGGAGCAGGCGCGCACCGAGATGGCGGCAGCCACCGGCCAGGACCCGCTGGCCGCCCCGCAAGAGCCAGAGCAAGACCAAGAGCAAGAGGACGACGAGGGCGGGCGGCTGACGGCCCTGACCGGCCTGCTCGCGGCCGCGCGCATGTGGCAGACGCACGGCGTGGAACCGGTGTGGTGCACCGGGGACGGCGACGGCGCGCGCATCGCCGCCCACCTCAACGGCGCCCTGACGCTGGCACAGGCGGCGGGCCGGGAGCCGCTGCCGGCCGCCGCACCGCCCGCCGCCGCGGCACCCCGGATCACCGTGCCGGCGGGCCCCGGACCGGACGCCCCGGGCGACCGCCGGGCACTGCTCTCGGCCCTGGCGGACCTGTGGCTGCGCGGCGTACCGGTGAACTGGGCGCGCACCTACGACGGCATGGCCGCCACCCCCGTGCCGCTGCCCGGCTACCCGTTCCGGCACACCCGCTTCTGGCCCGACGGGGAGACCGCCGCCGACGTGACGGCGGCCGGCCTGGAGGACGCCGCACACCCGCTCCTCGGCGCGCTGATCGGCAGCGTGGACGGCGACGCGCTGTCCGCCTCCGGGCGGCTGTCGCTGTCCGCGCAGCCCTGGCTCGCCCAACACGTCGTCGACGGCCGCGTCTTCGTCCCCGGTACCGCCCTCGTGGAACTGGCCCTCCACCTGGCCCGCGCCGCCGGCTGCGACCAGGTGGAACAACTCGCCCTGGAGACCCCGCTGGTCCTGGAGACCGGCGAGGCACGCCTCCTGCGCGTCGAGGCCGCCGCCCCGGACGCCCGCGGCGCCCGCGGCGTCACGGTGCACTCGCGCGCCACGGCGGACACCGACTGGACCCGCCACGCCGCCGGCACCCTGGCCCCCGGCCGGCCGGAACCGGCCGCGACCCTCCCCTGGCCGCCGCCCGCCGCCGAACCCCTGGACACCGCCGGGCTCTACGCACGGCTGTCCGCGGCCGGGCTCGACTACGGACCGCTCTTCCGCGGCCTGACCCGGGCCTGGGCCACCGACGACGAGCTGTACGCGGAGGTGGCGCTGCCCGAGGAGGCCCACGCCGCCGCCCGCCGGTTCGGCCTGCACCCGGCACTGTTCGACAGCGCCCTGCACACCCTGGCGCTGCGCGGCGGCGCGGACGCCACCCCCGTACTGCCGTTCCTGTGGGAGGGCGTCGGCCTGCACACGGGCGGCGCCACCCGGCTACGGGTCCGGATCCGTGGCGGCGCGGGGGAACCCGCCGCGATCGACCTCGCCGACGGCGAGGGCCTGCCGGTGGCCACCGTCGGCGCCTTGACCGTCCGGCCACTGGCCGACGCCGGGACCGTCGCCGAACGCGAGGTGCGCGACAGCCTGTTCCGGCTGGACTGGGCCCCCTGCGGCGAACGGACCGAGCCCGCCGGACAGCGGTGGGCCGTGGTCGGCGACCCCGGACACTCCGCCGACCTGTGGAGCGGGGTCACCGTCACCACCACCGGCGACACCCTGCCCGAGGTTCTCGCCGAACGGAGCCAGGCACCGGACACCGTCGTCCTGTGGTGGCCCACTGACCACAGCGAGGACCCGGCGCAAGCGGCGCACCAGGCCCTCGGCCGGGCCCTGGAAGCACTCCAACTCTGGCTGAACGCCGACCACTTGACTGCCAGCCGCCTGGTCTTCCTGACCCGGGGAGCGGTGAGCACCGGCGACGGCGCCCCGGTCGACCCCGTGCAGGCCGCGGTGTGGGGTCTGGTGCGCTCCGCACAGTCCGAGCACCCGGACCGCTTCGTGCTGGTCGACCTGGACGACCGGCCGCTGTCCACCCTGGCCGTCCCGGCCGCGCTGGCGGACGGCGAGGCCCAGTACGCCATCCGCGACGGCCGCCCGCACGTCGCCCGCCTGGTACGGGCCGAGCCGCCCGCCCCGCGCGAGCCCGGGGAGGACGACGCGCTCCCCGTCCGCGGCCCGGCCGCCACCGGCTGGGACCCGGAGGGCACCGTCCTGATCACCGGAGGCACCGGTGGACTGGGCAAGCTGATCGCCCGCCACCTCGCCACCGCCCACGGCATCCGGCACCTGCTGCTCGTCAGCCGGAAGGGTCCGGCCGCCGAGGGCGCGGCGGAACTCTGTGCCGAACTCGGCCCCGGCGTAAGGGCGGTGGCCTGCGACCTGACCGTCCCCGGCGCCGTGGCGGAGCTGCTGGCCCTCGTGGACCCCGAGCACCCGCTCACCGCCGTCGTGCACGCCGCGGGCGTACTCGACGACGCGGTGATACAGGCGCTCCGGCCCGGCGCCGTCTCCGACGTGCTGCGCCCCAAGGCCGACGCCGCCTTGGCACTGCACCGCGCCACCGCCGGCCTGGACCTGGCCGGCTTCGTGATGTTCTCCTCCGCCGCGGGCGTCCTGGGCGCACCGGGCCAGGGCAACTATGCCGCCGCCAACGCCTTCCTCGACGGCCTGGCCCAGCACCGCAGGGCCGCCGGCCTGCCCGCCGTCTCGCTGGCCTGGGGCCTGTGGCAGCAGACCAGCGGCCTGACCGCCTCGGTCACCGGCACCGACCTGCGCCGGATGGGGCGGATCGGCCTCGGCCAACTCCCCACCCGGCTCGGCCTGGACCTGTTCGACGCCGCCACCGGGGGCGACGGCGACGCCGTCCTGCTCCCGGCCCGCCTCGACGTACGGGTGCTGCGCTCGCGCGCCGACGCGCCCGAACTGCCGCCCCTGCTACACCGGTTGGCGGGTCGTACCGCCGCGACACCGGACCGGCGGGACACCGCGCTGCGCGACGAGCTGACCGCCCTGTCCCCGGCCGACCGGGAGAGCAGGCTGCTGACCCTGGTGCGGCAGCAGGCCGCCGAGGTCCTCGGCCACCCCTCGGCCGCCGCGGTCCAGGCCGACCAGGTCTTCACCGACCTGGGCTTCGACTCGCTGACCGCGGTCGAACTCCGCAGCCGGCTCACCGCCGTCACCGGCCTCACCCTGCCCGCCGGCCTGGTCTTCGACTTCCCCTCGCCCACCGCCCTCGCCCGGCACCTCGCCACACGCCTGACGCCCGAGCGGACCGCCTCCCCGGTCGAGGCCGGCCTCGACCGGCTCGCGCGGCTGGTGGCCGAACAGGACCCGCAGGGCGAGGAGCGACGGCGCGTCACCGAGCGGCTGCGCGCCCTGCTGTGGCGGTGGACCGACGGCCTGGACGACGCACCGGCCCCGGCCACCGGCGCGCCCGGGGCCGACGACCCGGGCGACGACCCGGGCGACGCATCGGCCGACGAGGACATCTTCGCCCTGGTGGACCGGGAGTTGGGCCTGGACTGATCCCCTCACCGCCCCGCACCGCCCGTACCGCCAGAGGAGACCCCGCCGTGCCCGAACCCGCCACCGACGCCCGCTTCGACGAACAGAAGTACCGCGACTACCTCAAGCGCGTCACCCACGATCTGCGCCGCACCCGGCAGCGGCTGCAGGAGGAACGCGACCGCGCCACCGAGCCCGTCGCCATCATCGGCATGGGCTGCCACTTCCCCGGCGACGTCCGCACGCCCGAGGACCTGTGGGAGCTGGTGGTATCCGGCACCGACGCGATCGGCCCGCTGCCCGACGACCGCGGCTGGCCGCTCGCGGACCTCTACGACCCGGACCCCGACCGCCCCGGCAAGAGCTACGTCACCGAGAGCGGCTTCCTCAAGGACGCCGCCGCGTTCGACGCCGGGTTCTTCGGGATCTCCCCGCGCGAGGCGCTGGCCATGGACCCGCAGCAGCGGCTGCTGCTGGAGACCAGTTGGGAGGCGCTGGAGCGGGCCCGCATCGCCCCCGCCTCGCTGCGCGGCACCGACACCGGGGTGTTCGTCGGGCTGTCGGCGCACAACTACGGCGCGGGCGGGTCCGTACCGACCGAGGTGGAGGGCCACCTGGTCACCGGCAGCGCGCCCAGCATCGCCTCGGGCCGCGTCGCCTACACCCTCGGTCTGGAGGGGCCGGCGATGACGGTGGACACCGCCTGCTCCTCGGCGCTGGTCGCCCTCCACCTGGCCTGCGAGGCGCTGCGCCGTGGCGAGTGCGGGCTCGCGGTGACCGGCGGCGTCGCGGTGATCGCCACCCCGACGGTGTTCAGCGAGTACAGCCGGCAGCGCGCGCTGGCCCCCGACGGCCGCTGCAAGTCCTTCTCGGCCGACGCGGACGGCACCAGCTGGTCCGAGGGCTGCGGCATGCTGGTCCTGGAGAAGCTGTCGGACGCCCGGCGCAACGGCCGCCAGGTGCTGGCGGTGATCCGCGGCACGGCCCTCAACCAGGACGGCGCCTCCAACGGCCTCACCGCCCCCAACGGCCCCTCCCAGCGCCGGGTCATCGAGGCCGCGCTGGCCGCCGCCCGGGTCACCCCCGACCAGGTCGACATGGTCGAGGCCCACGGCACCGCGACCCCCCTGGGCGACCCGATCGAGGCCCAGACCCTGCTGGAGGTCTACGGCCAGGACCGCGACCCCGCCCGCCCGCTGCGGCTCGGCTCGCTGAAGTCCAACATCGGCCACACCCAGGCCGCCGCCGGCGCCGCCGGCATCATCAAGACCGTCATGGCCCTCCAGCACGGCGTCATGCCCAAGACGCTGCACGTCAGCGCGCCGACGCCGGAGGTGGACTGGTCGGCCGGGCACGTCGAACTGCTCACCGAGGCGCTGCCCTGGCCGGAGGTGGACCGCGCGCGCCGGGCCGCGGTCTCCGCGTTCGGCATGAGCGGCACCAACGCCCACGTCGTCCTGGAGCACGACGCTCGCGTCCAGTCGGCCGACGCGGCCCCAACGGAGGCTCCCGCAGCGTGCCTTGACGGACCGTCCCCCGTCGTCCTCTCGGCCAAGTCCCCCGCCGCCCTGCGGGACCAGGCCGCCCGCCTCCACGACCACCTGCTGGCCCACCCCGACCTCCCGCTCGGCGACCTCGCCTGGTCGCTGGCCACCACCCGCTCGCCGTTCCACCACCGCTCGGCGGTGCTGGCCGCCGACCGCGCGACCCTGCTGGCCGGCCTGGAGGCGCTGACCGGCGACCGCAGCCTGCCGCGCGGCGTGGCCCGCGGCACCGCCACCGACGGCCGGGTGGCGCTGATGTTCCCCGGCCAGGGCGCGCAGTGGGTCGGCATGGCCCGCGACCTGTACGCCGCTGTCCCGGTCTTCGCCGACGCGCTGCGCGAGTGCGCCGCCGCCCTGGACCCGCTCGTCGACTGGTCGCTCCTCGACGCCGTCACCGGCGAGGACGAGCAGCTCCTCGAACGGGTCGACGTCGTCCAGCCCGCCCTGTTCGCGGTGATGGTCTCCCTGGCCCGGGTCTGGCAGTCCTTCGGCGTGCCGGTGCACGGGGTCGTCGGGCACTCGCAGGGCGAGGTCGCCGCCGCCTGCGTCACCGGCGCGCTGTCCCTGAAGGACGCCGCCCGGGTCGTGGTGGCCCGCTCCCGGCTGCTGGCCGGGCTGCCCGGCGGCGGCCGGGCGCTGTCCGTCGGCCTGTCGGCACCGCGGGTCGCCGAGGCCGTCGCCCCCTGGGCGGACGCCCTGTCCGTCGCGGCGGTCAACGGCCCCGACTCGGTGGTCGTCTCCGGGGAGCGGGACGCGCTGCGGGCCTTCGCCAAGCAGTGCCTGGCCGACGGCGTGTGGGCCTGGTGGATCGATGTCGACTACGCCTCGCACTCGCCCGAGGTCGAGTCGGTCCGCGCCGACCTCCTCGCGGCCCTGGCGGACGTCCAACCCCACGACACCGACGTGCCGTTGTACTCCACCGTGACCGGCGCCCGGACCGCGGGCCGGGAACTCGACGCCGCGTACTGGTACCGCAACCTGCGCGAGACCGTGCGCTTCCAGCAGGCGATCGAGGCCATGGTCGCCGACGGGTTCGGCTTCTTCGTCGAGGCCAGCACCCACCCGCTGCTGGCCGTGGGCGTGCAGCAGACCCTGGAGGCCGGCGACCACGAGGGCGTCGTGATCGGCTCGCTGCGTCGCGACTCCGGCGGCGCCGACCGCCTGCTGCTGTCCCTCCTGGAGGGCCACGTCCGGGGCCTGCCCGCGGACCTCACCCGCGTCCTGCCCCGCGGCGCACAGGTCACCCTGCCCACCCACGCCTTCCAGCGCGAGCACTACTGGCTCGTGCCGTCCGCCGCCCGGACGTCCGACGCCGACGCCCGGTTCTGGGAGGCCGTGGAACGCCAGGACCTGGACCGGCTCGCCGCCGACCTCGGCACCGCGGACGGCCTGCCGCAGGTGGTGCCCGCGCTCGCCCGCTGGCGGCGCGAGCGGCAGCTCCACTCCGACCTGGACGGCCTGCGCTACCGGATCACCTGGCGCACCGCCGACCTCCCCCAGGCCGCCGCCGCGCGGATACCGGGCCGCTGGCTGCTGGCCGGAGACGCGTCCCTCCTGCCCGCCGCGAACCTCTTCGACCAGGCCGCCGAGCCCCTCCGCCTGCCCGCCGACCCCGGCGACCGCGCCGCACTCGGCGGCCAACTGGCAGCCCTGGAGGGCCCGTTCGACGGGGTGCTGTACGCCGGACACGACGCCGGAGCGCTGCTGACCCTGGCCCA
The DNA here is from genome assembly GCF_051603415.1 of Streptomyces sp. S186. Taxonomy (NCBI): domain Bacteria; kingdom Bacillati; phylum Actinomycetota; class Actinomycetes; order Kitasatosporales; family Streptomycetaceae; genus Streptomyces; species Streptomyces sp. S186. Next base: position 8,006,195 of record NZ_CP193932.1, read on the forward strand.
GGCACTCGGCGACACCGGGATCGAGGCCCCCCTGTGGTGCCTCACCCGCGGCGCGGTGGCCGTGTCCGCCGCCGACCCGGCCCCCGACCCCGCCGGTGCGGCCCTCTGGGGCCTGGGGCGGGTGATCAGCCTGGAGCGGCCCGGGGCGTGGGGCGGCCTGGTGGATCTGCCCGCCGGTGACCCCGGCGCCGGCACCGACGCCGCGCTCACCGCCCTCCTGGGCACACCCGGCCCCGAGGACCAACTGGCCGTACGGCCCGACGGCCTGTACGTCCGCCGCCTCGACACCGCCACCACGCCTCCCGCGGCCGGGAGTTGGCGGCCCTCCGGCACCGTACTGATCACCGGCGGCACCGGGGCGATCGGCGGCCACCTGGCCCGCTGGCTGGCCCGGCACGGCAACTGCTCGCTGGTGTTGCTGTCCCGGCGCGGCCCCGAGGCGCCCGGAGCCGAGGAACTGGCGGCCGAACTGCGCGCCGGGGGCACCCCGGTGCGGATACTGGCGGCCGACGTCGCCGACCGGGACGAGATGGCCCGGGTGCTGGACGCGCTCGCCGCCGAGGGCGAACCGGTCCGCTCGGTCTTCCACGCCGCCGGCATCGCCCAGAACACCGCCCTGACGGACATCACCGCGCAGGAGTTCCGGGCCGTCACCGCCGCCAAGACCGCCGGCGCCGAGATCCTCGACGAGCTGCTCCACGACGCCGACCTCGACGCCTTCGTGGTGTTCTCCTCCATCTCCGCGATCTGGGGCAGCGCCCGCAGCGGCGCCTACGCCGCGGGCAACGCCTACCTCGACGCCCTCGTCGAGCGGCGCCGCGCCCGAGGCGCCGCCGGCACCTCGATCGCCTGGGGCATCTGGGCCGACGCGGGCATGGTCGACGCGCAGACGGCCGGGGCCCTGCGCCGCATCGGACTGGGCGCCATCCCCCCGGAGCGCGCCGTCGCCGCCCTCCAGCTGACCCTGGACGCCGGGACGGACACGGTGACCGTCGCCGACGTCGACTGGGAGCCCTTCGCCGCCGGTTACACCGCCGGCCGCCCCCGGCCGCTGATCGAGGACCTGGCGCCGGTCCGGGCGCTGCGCGAGGCGGCGCGGGCCGCCGACCCGACCGCCGCGGAGGACTTCCGCACCCGGCTCCGCGCCCTCGCCCCCGACGACCGCAAGGGCGCGCTGCTGGACCTGGTGCGCACCGAGGCCGCCGCCGAACTCGGTCTGCCCGACGCCCGACGGCTGGAGACCGACCGCTCCTTCCGCGACCTGGGCTTCGACTCCCTGGCCTCGGTCGGCCTGCGCAAGCGCCTGGACGCCAGGACGGGCCTGACCACACCCGTGACGCTGGCGTTCGACCACCCCTCACCCGCCGCGACCGCCGCGTTCCTCCTCGAAGAGCTGCGGGCCGCCGACGGCCCGGCCGAGGCGGACGGCGCCGATGCCGCGATCGACCGGCTGGAGAGCGCGCTGGAGGGACTGGACGCCGACTCGGTCGCCCGCTCCCGCATCACCATGCGCCTCACCAGCATCCTGACCCGCTGGAAGCAGACCGGACAGCCCGCCGCACCGGAACCGGGGACGGAGTCCGAGGACACCGCGGACATGGACACCGCCTCCGACGACGAACTCCTCGACGCCCTCGGCCGCGAGTTCGGCATCTCCTGACCCGGTCCGCCCCCGAAAGGCCCTTCCCATGTGCCCAGACACCCACGCGTCCGCGGAGAACCGGATGCGGCACTTCATCAAGCAACTCACCACCGAACTCCGGCAGACCACCAAGCGACTCGACGACCACGAGGCCAGGCAGCACGAACCGATCGCCATCGTCGGCGCCGGCGTCCGGGCGCCCGGCGGCGTCGGCAGCCCCGACCAGCTGTGGGAGCTGGTCTCCTCGGGTACCGACGCCATCTCCGGGTTCCCCACGGACCGGGGCTGGGACACCGAGGGCCTCTACGACCCCAGCGGCGACCGGCCCGGTACCACGTACACCCGCGAGGGCGGCTTCCTCTACGGCGCGGGCCGCTTCGACGCCGCGTTCTTCGGCATCTCACCGCGCGAGGCCCTGGGCATGGACCCGCAGCAGCGGCTGCTGCTGGAGACCACCTGGGAAGCGCTGGAGGACGCCGGGATCGTCCCCGGCACCCTCCGCGGCAGCCGCACCTCGGTCTGGGTGGGAGCCGCCACCCAGGGCTACGGCTTCGACGTCCACAGCGGCGGCGTCGGCGTCGAGGGATACGGCATCACCGGCGTCTCCACGTCGCTGCTGTCCGGCCGCCTCGCCTACACCCTCGGCCTGGAGGGCGCCGCGCTGACCATCGACACGGCCTGCTCCTCCTCCCTGGTCTCGCTGCACCTGGCCTGCCAGGCGCTGCGCCGCGGCGAGTGCGACCTGGCACTCGCCGGAGGGGCGACCGTCATGGCCGCCCCCAGCGTCTTCGTGGAGTTCAGCCGCCAGGGCGGCCTCGCCCGCGACGGCCGCTGCAAGTCCTTCTCCGCCGACGCCGACGGCACCGGCTGGTCCGAGGGCGTCGGCATGCTCGTGGTGGAGCGGCTCTCCGACGCCCGGCGCAAGGGACACCGCGTACTGGCCGTGGTACGCGGCTCCGCGGTCAACCAGGACGGCGCGTCCAACGGGCTCACCGCGCCCAACGGCCCCTCCCAACAACGGGTCATCCTCGACGCGCTGACCAGCGCCGGCATCGGGCCGGCGGACGTGGACGCGGTCGAGGCGCACGGCACCGGCACCCAGCTCGGCGACCCGATCGAGGCCCAGGCGCTGCTGGCGACGTACGGCCGCGACCGGGACCCGGAGCGGCCGCTGTGGCTGGGCTCGCTGAAGTCCAACATCGGTCACACCCAGTCGGCCGCCGGTGTCGTCGGCATCATCAAGATGGTGCAGGCCATGCGGCACGGCATCCTCCCGCCCACCCTGCACGCCGACACCCCGACCCGGGCCGTGGACTGGGGCGGCGGCGAGGTCCGTCTGCTGTCGTCCGCCCGCCCGTGGCAGGCCGAGGGCCGCCCGCGGCGCGCGGGCGTCTCCTCCTTCGGCATCAGCGGCACCAACGCGCACATCGTCCTGGAGGAGGCACCGGCCACCGAACCCGCGCCCGACACCCCCGCGTTGGACGGCCCGGTGCCACTCGTCCTCTCGGGCCGGTCCGAACAGGCCGTACGGGACCAGGCCGCCGCGCTCGCCACCCTGCTGTGGGAGCGCACCGAGATCCCGCTGCCGGACGTGGCGTGGTCGTTGGTGTCGGCGCGCTCGTCGTTCGAGGTGCGGGCCGTGGTGCCGGCGCCGGACCGCGGGGCGGCACTGGAAGCCCTGTCGGGCGTGGTGCCGGTGACGGCGGGGGAGGGGCGCACGGCTGCGGTCTTCTCCGGTCAGGGTTCGCAGCGTCCGGGGATGGGGCGTGAACTGGCCGCGCGGTTCCCGGTGTTCGCGGCGGCGCTGGACGAGGTGTGTGGGGTGGTGGACCCGCTGCTCGGCCGGTCGTTGCGTGCGGTGATGTGGGACGAGCCGGCGGAGGTGCTGGAGCGTACCGAGTACGCGCAGCCGGCGCTCTTCGCTTACCAGGTGGCGTTGTCGCGGCTGTGGGAGTCCTTCGGCGTGGCCTTTGACGCGGTGGCGGGGCACTCGGTCGGGGAGATCGCCGCGGCGGTGGTGGCCGGCGTCCTCGGTCTGGAGGACGCCGGCCGTCTGGTGGTGACCCGCGGCAGGCTGATGCAGGCGCTGCCGGCGGGCGGCGCGATGGCGGCCGTCGCCGCCACCGAGGACGAGGTCCGGGTGCTGACCGACGTCGAGCCGACGGTGGCCGTCGCCGCCGTCAACGGGCCGCGCGCCGTAGTCGTCTCCGGCGGGACGGAGGCCGTCGAGCGCATCGCCGGCCACTGGCGCGACCAGGGGCGGCGCACCACGCGGCTGCGGGTCAGCCACGCCTTCCACTCCCCGCTGATGGAGCCGATGCTCGACGAGTTCCGGTCCCTCCTGGGCGAGTTGACCTTCACCGAGCCGCGGATTCCGGTCAGCCCGGCGGCGGAGAGCGGGCACCCCTTCGCGTCGCCCGAGTACTGGCTGGATCATGCCCGGCACACGGTGCGGTTCGCCGACGCCGTGGCGGGCCTGGGCACCGCGGACGTCCTCGTGGAGGTCGGCCCCGACGCCGTGCTGACGCCGGTGCTGACGGACCGCGCCGCGGTGCCCAGCGCCCGTCGAGGCCAGGACGAGGTCCTCGCCCTGGTGACCGCGGTGGGGGCGGCCCACGCCCACGGCACCCCCGTCGACTGGTCCGCGCTCCTCACCCCCCGCCCGCCCGTACCCCTGCCCACCTACCCCTTCCAACGGCAGACCTACTGGCTCACCGGCTCCGCCCCGCGCACCGCGGCGCACCCCGCGACCGACCGCGACGGCAGCTTCTGGGACGCCGTCGCGCAGCAGGACCACGACGCGCTCACCCGGACGCTCGGCGCCCCCGCCGCCCTGCTGCCCGTCCTGCCCGAACTGGCCGACTGGCACCGGGAAAGCCGCCGCCGCGCCACCCAGGACTCCTGGCGCTACCGCGTCGCCTGGCACCCGGCCGCCGAGCCCGTCACCGCCTCCCAAGTGCCCGGCACCTGGCTGGTGGTGCTGCCCGAAGGCGGCGTTACGGAGCAGGCCGACACGGTACGCGCGCTCACCCGGGTCGTCGCCGACGTGGTGACGGTCGAGACCGGCACCGACCGGGCGCGGGCCCGCGCCGCGCTCGCTGAGGCCGCCGCCGGGGCGCCGCCGCTGTCCGGCGTCATCGCCCTGGTCGAGGAGCCCGAACCGCTGCTCGTCCTCCTCCAGGCCCTCGGCGACGCCGGAATCGGCGCCCGCCTGTGGTGCCTCACCCGCAGTGCGGTCGCCACCGCCGCCGAGGAGGAGCCTCGGACGCGGCCAGCCGCCGCCTGGGGCCTGGGCCGGGTCGCCTCCCTGGAACACCCCGACCGCTGGGGCGGCCTGATCGACCTGCCCCGCACCCTCGACGACCGCACCACCGCACTGCTGGCCGGACTGCTCACCGGCGACGGCACCGAGGACCAGGTGGCGCTGCGGGCCGGCGGGGTACTGCGGCGCCGCGTCGTCCCCGCCCCCGCGCCCACGGCCGTCCGCACCTGGAAACCCACCGGCACGGTGCTGATCACCGGCGGTACGGGCTCGCTGGGCGGCCACGTCGCCCGCTGGCTCGTCACCCGCGGCGCGACCTCCCTCGTCCTGCTCTCGCGCAGCGGCGAACGCGCCCCCGGCGCCGCCGACCTCGCCGCCGAGCTGACCGAGGCGGGCGCCCGGGTACGGATCGTGGCCGCCGACGTGGCCGCGCGCGAGGAGATGACCGCGCTGGTCCGCGGACTGGCGGCGGACGGCGAGCCGGTCCGGGCCGTCTTCCACGCCGCGGGCGTCGGACAGAACACCCCGCTCGCCGCCATGGACCTGGCGGAGTTCCGCGCCGTCGCCGCCGCCAAGACCGCCGGCGCCGACGTCCTCGACGAACTCTTCCACGACGACGCCCTGGACGCCTTCGTGCTGTTCTCCTCGGTCTCCGGAGTCTGGGGCAGCGGCCACTACGCCGCCTACGCCGCCGGCAACGCCCACCTCGACGCCCTCGCCGAACGCCGCCGCGCGCGCGGCCTCACCGCCACCGCCGTCGCCTGGGGCGTCTGGGACGGCTCCGCCATGGTGGGACCGGAGGGCGGCCACCAGCTGCGCCGGCGCGGCCTGGTGCCGATGCCCCCCGCCGACGGCATCTCAGCCCTCGAACGGGCCCTGGAGGGCGACGAAGCCACCCTGGTCGTCGCCGACGTGGACTGGGAGCCCTTCCTCGCCGGCTACACCGCCGCCCGGCCGCGCCCGCTGATCGGCGAACTGCCGCGGGTACGGGAGCTGTTGGCGGCCCGCAACGAGACCGCGCCCCCGGCCGACCACCAGGACGTACGCCGCAGGCTGGCCGCCCTGCCCGCCGCACAGCGTCACGAGGAACTCGCCGCACTCGTGCGCGGCACGGTGGCCGCCGTGCTCGGACACCCCGACGCGACCTCGGTCGGCGACCAACAGCCGTTCGTGGAGCTGGGCTTCGACTCCCTGTCGGCCGTCGAGGTCCGCAGCCGGCTGAACCTGGCCACCGGCCTGGACCTGCCCGCCATGCTGGTCTTCGACCACCCCACCGTCACGGACGTGTGCGCCTTCCTCCAACAGGCCCTCGACCAGGGCGCCGCGGCCCCGGCCGCCGCCACGGCACCGAGCGTGGACGCCGCCGAGTCCTTCGCGGCCGTCTACCGCCAGGTCGCCCTGCGCGGCCGCATGACCGAGGTCGAGGCCCTGCTCAGCGGTGCCTCGGGACTCCGCAGGCGCTTCACCGACCCCTCCCAGGCCCCCGCCGGCACCGGCTACGTACGGCTCGCCAAGGGCGACCGCGGCCCCGCGGTGGTCTGCCTGCCACCGTTCGCGCCCGTCGAGCAGTCCCTCCAGTTCGCCCGGCTGTCCACCTTCTTCCGCGACCGCCGCGACCTGTCGATGGTGACCGTGCCCGGCTTCCTGCCCGACGAGCCGCTGGCCGCCGGCATCGACGTCCTCGTCGACGTGCTCGCCGACGCCACCCTGCGCTGCGCCGACGGCCAACCCTTCGCGATGCTGGGCTACTCCTCCAGCGGCTGGCTCGCCCACGGCGTCGCCGCCCGCCTGGAGTCCGCCGGCACCCCGGCACAGGGCGTCGTCCTGCTGGACACCTACCTGCCCGACAGCATGCCGCTGTCCGTCCGGCAGGCCATGACGTACGAGGTCAACGAGCGCCGCGCACGGTTCACCACCATGAACTTCACCTCGCTCACCGCCCTCGGCAGCTACCGCAAGCTGTTCCGCGGCTGGACCCCCGAGCCGATCGCGACACCGACGCTCTTCCTCCGCCCCGAGGACTGCATTCCCGGCGACCCCGAGGCCCCGCCCATCACCGAGGACTGGCGCGCCCACTGGCCGCTGCCGCACACCGAGGCCGTCATCCCCGGCGACCACTGCACCATCGTCGCGGAGAACGCCGGAGAGGCCGCCGCCGTGGTGCACGACTGGCTCGACACCCTCTGACCCCCGCCCCTTCCACCCCACTTACGGAGAACACCATGGCACCACCCCTGCGCACCATCGGCGTGGTGGGCACCGGCTGCATCGGCGCGAGCGTCTGCGTCGACTACGTCATCCACGGCTTCCGCGTCATCGCCGTCGACACCGACCGGGCGGCACTGGACGCCACCCGCCGGCTGCTGCGCGAGACCAACCGCTTCCTGCCCGCGGTACGCCCGGGACTGGACCGGCTGCCCGCCGCCACCGCCGACGAACGCCTGGTCACCACGACCGAGTTGACGGCCCTGGCCGACTGCGAGTTCGTGGTGGAGAACATCAGCGAACGCTGGGAGGCCAAGCGCGACCTCTACCGCGCGCTGGACAAGATCCTGCCCGCCGGGACCGGCATCGGCGTCAACACCTCCAGCATCCCGGTGGGGCTGCTGGCCGCCGAGACCACCCGGCCCGAGCGCGTCGTCGGCATCCACTTCATGAACCCCTCCTACCTCAAGGACGCCGTCGAGGTGATGCGCGGCGCCGCCACCTCCGACGCCTGCCTCGCCTACGTCCAGGAGATGCTGGGCCGCCTGGGCAAACAGTCCGTGGTGGTCGGCGACTTCCCCGGCTTCGTCAGCAACCGCATCTCCCACCTCTTCTTCAACGAGGCCATCCGCACCGTCCAGGACCAGGGCGAACGCCCCGAAGTGGTCGACGACATCTTCAAGAAGTGCTTCGGGCACACCATGGGCCCGCTGGAGACCGCCGACCTCATCGGCCTGGACACGGTGCTGCTCACCCTGGAGTACCTGCACGACAGCTACCGGGACGACCGTTACCAAGCCTGCGGCCTGCTGCGGGAGATGGTCGCCTCCGGGCGCCTGGGCCGCAAGAGCGGCCGGGGCTTCTACGAACACCGCGGGACCACCGCGGCCGACACCACGAGGAACGCACGATGACCGAGCACAACGCCACGTACAACGCCACCGACATCGACCGCATCGTCCTGGAGTACCTGGCCTCCCACAGCACCGCCCCCGAACCCGCCCGCGAGGAGGACCTGTTCGAGACCGGCCGGGTCAACTCGCTCTTCGCCATCCAGCTCATGAGCTTCCTGGAGAGCCGGTTCGGCGTCGAGGTCGACGTGGACGACCTGAACCTCCGCAACTTCGCCAGCATCGCCAAGATCACCGGCTTCGTGCAGCGCAAGCAGCTCGAAGCCGACCCCGCCTGATCCGAGGGAGAGCAACACTGTGGACCGGCTGTTGACACCGGACGAGCGGGAGCACCACCGCCGGATGCTCACCCTGGTACGGGACCGCTGGGAGGACCAGGCACACACCTGGGAGAACGGCGCGCTGCTGCCCGAGGAGGTGGTGACATGGACCGCCGAACAGGGCCTGCTCGGCGCCCCGTTGCCCGCCTCCGTCGGGGGCGGCGGATGGAGCGCCATCGAGGCGGGCCTGCTGTACGAGGCCCTGGGGCGGGTCAGCATCTCACTGGCCTCGTTGGTCAATGTGCACGGGATGATGGCGCAGACCCTCGCCCGCTGGGGCACACCCTGGCAGCGCGAGAACGTCCTGCCCGCCCTCGGCGCGGGCAAGCGGGTCGCCGCGATCTGCATGACCGAGCCGCACGCGGGCAGCGACCTGAGCGACATCACCACCACCCTGGCCGAACGCGGCGACGACCTGGTGCTCAACGGCACCAAGGTGTACATCACTTTCGGCCAACGCGCCGACGACCTGCTGGTGTTCGCCCAGCGCGCCGGACGCTCCGAGGCGTGCCTGGTCAGCCGGGACGCCCCCGGCATCACCGTGACGCCCATGGGCGACATGCTGGGCCTGCGCGCGGCGGGCCTGGCGCGCATCGACTTCGAGGACTGCGTGATCGCCCCGGAGGCGCTGGTCGGCAAACCGGACTTCGCGGTACCGGTGCTGGTCCCCACCGCGCTGGAACACGGCCGGCACGCCGTGGCGTGGATGGCGCTCGGCATGCTGGAGGCGTGCTTCGAGGAATGCGCCCGGTTCGTGCGCACCCGCAGGACCTTCGGCAGCCCGCTGCTGGAACACGGCCAGATACAGACGCTCGTGACCCGGATGGGCGCCGACCTGGAGGCCGCCCGCCACCTGTGCGTCGCCGCCTCACGTGCGATGCGGGACAAGGCACCGGAGACGATGCGGTCGGTGCTGCTCGCCAAGTACTTCGTGTGCCGGGTGGCCCAGGAGCACACCGCCTCCGCGGTACAGCTGCTGGCCTCCTCCGGCGTCTCGGAGCGGTCGGTCACCGCCCGCGCCTACCGGGACAGCAAGGTACTGAACATCATCGAGGGCACCGAGCAGATCCTGGAGCGGACCCTGGCACCGATGCTCGCCGGCGCGACGGGGGCCGCCCGGTGACCGCGGCACCACGGACGGGCGCACCGGACGCGCACGGCGACCGGGACCGGCTGGCCGCGGCCCTCCTGGCGCTGCACCACGTCGTCCACGACGCCGAACCCCGCGTCCGGGTGGTCCCGGCCGCGGGCGCGCCCCGCATCCTCGCGCTCCCCGTCGACCCGACGGTGTCCTTCAAGGACTTCGCGGACCGGGTCGAGGCCGCGCTGTACGCCGCGCAGCCCGCCGGCGAGGCGGCGGGGGACGCACCGGACCTCCTGGTCACCTGCGTCCCCGGCACCGCCCGGGACGGCTTCCGGCGGGTGCTCGACCTCAGCGGCACCGAGCCGTCGGTCGGCCACGACGGCGCCCCCGACGGCCCGTTGGAGGCCGCCGCGCTGGCGGAGGTCTACCGCACGGTGCTCGCCCAGGCCGTCGCCGACCCCGCCCTCCCGGTCGGCAGCCATGAACTGCTGCGCCCGGAGGACCGGCACCGGGTGCTGCGGGAATTCAACGCCACCGACCGGGACTTCCCCACGGACGCGACGCTGCACGGCATCTTCCAAGCGCAGGCCGCCCGGACCCCCGACGCGGTGGCGGTCAGCACCGACACGGCCGCGCTGACCTACCGCGAGCTCGACGAGCGCACCGAACGGCTCGCCGGCTTCCTGGTCGCGCAGGGCATCGGCCCCGGTGACGTCGTCGGCGTGCTCAGCGACCGGTGCCTGGAACTGCCGGTCGCCGTGCTGGGCGTGCTCAAGGCCGGTGCCGCCTACCTGCCCCTGGACCCGACGGTCCCGACGCTGCGCCTGCTCGACCTCGTCGAACGAGCCGGCGCGGCCCGGGTGCTGGCCCAGCCCGGTGTGCCGGTACCGGACGGCCTGGCCGCCCCGGTGACGCGCCTGGACGCCCCCGAGCCGTACGCCGAGCACCCCGGGGCACCGCTGCGGCGCGGCGGTCCGACGGACCTGGCCTACGTCATCTACACCTCGGGCTCGACCGGCCGGCCCAAGGCGGTCATGGTCGAACACCGCTCGGTGATCAACCGGCTGACATGGATGCAGCGGCAGTACCCGCTGACGGCGGGGGACACCCTGCTGCAGAAGACGCCGTTCGTGTTCGACGTCTCGGTGTGGGAACTCTTCTGGTGGTTCTTCGCCGGCGCCCGGATGCACCTGCTCGCCCCCGGGATGGAACGCTTCCCGCTCGCCACCGCCGCCACCGTGCGGGCCCAGGGGGTCAGCGTGCTGCACTTCGTCCCGTCGATGCTGGGCATGTTCGTCGACCATGTGCGGGGCAAGGGGGGCGGGGTGGTGGGCGACCGGTTGCGCTGGGTCTTCGCCAGCGGCGAGAGCCTGTCGCCGGCCGCGGTCACCTCGTTCAACGAGGTCTTCGAGGACCGCGGCACCCGGCTGGTGAACCTCTACGGGCCGACCGAGGCCACCGTCGACGTGACCGCGCACGACTGCCCGCCCGGCCCGTGCGAGGGCACCGTGCCGATCGGACGCCCGGTGGACAACACCCGGGCGTACGTCGTCCGTTACGGCCGCCCGGCACCGGTGGGGGTGTGGGGCACGCTGTTCCTGGCGGGCGCCCAGGTCGCCCGCGGGTACCTGGGCGACCCGGAGCTGACCGCCCGGCGCTTCGTGCCGGAACTCGACGGCGGACCGGGGCTGATGTACGACACCGGGGACATCTGCCGGTGGCTGCCCTCCGGCGAGCTGCAGTTCCTGGGGCGCGCGGACGACCAGGTGAAGATCCGGGGCATCCGCATCGACCTCGGTGAGATCGAGGGCGTGCTGCTGGAGTTCCCGGGCATCACCGAGTGCGCCGTCGTGGTGGACCGCCCCGCCCCGACCGTCGCGGTGCTCCGGGCCGCGGTGGCCGGGCCGGACGGACTGTCTCCCCAGGAGGTACGCGACCACGCGGCTGCCCGGCTGCCGCAGTACATGCTGCCCACGGTCCATCACCACTTCGACCGACTGCCCCGCACCGGCAGCGGAAAGCTGGACCGCCGTACGCTCCAGGACCCGGCCTGGGCGGACCGGCACGGCAGACGGTGGTAGCACGGCACATGGTGGGGGATGCCCTCGGCGCGTACGTCGAGGGCATCCCCCACCTCCGTTTCACCGAGGGCCGGCGTCTCCTGCGGAGGGCGCTCTTGCAAAGCGCTCCCGTGTCACCGGGGCATGGCGCGACCGGTGACGGTAGCGATGACTGTAGGGATGACTGTAGGAGCGACTGGTATCAGTCATGACCGCCCGGTCAATCTTGAGCGAATCGGGCGGGCTGTGATCGGATGCCGTAATGCGTTGCTCGGTCCCGAGCGGAAGTCGCCCGAGCACGGTTGTTGCACATGCACACCCCGCGACCCTCGCGGATCGAAGAGTCGGGTTCTGATGACAGCGTGGTCCTCCGGATGCGACTTCCCCACGGAGAACGCCCGAGCCGTACGGGAACTGGGCGATGCCCATCGCAGGAGGCGGAATGTACTTAGTCGAGCGGGACGCGCCGTTGAGCGAGCTTGCTGACCGCATCGGGCCGAGCACGGCAGGGCGAGGAGAGTTCTTCGCCGTCAGCGCGCCGGTCGGCTGCGGCAAGTCCGCCCTGCTCGAAGCGGCTTCGGAGCGTGCCCGGACACAGGGCTGGCGGGTCCTGACCGTCGGCGGCCCCGACCCCGAAGGGCCGGCCGTGGTCGACGTGGTGGGATCGGTGCGCGACGTACTGCGCAACGCCACGGCCACCGAGCCGCCGACCGCCCCCACCGCGCTCGCCCGGCACCTCATCGCCCTCGCCCCGGCCGAGCCGCTGCTGCTGGTCGTGGACAACGCCCACCTCGCGGACCCGGACTCCACGACATTCCTGCGGGAACTGGCCCGACACCTCGACTCCGCGCCGCTGCACGTGCTGGTCTCCGACTTCCGACGCTCCGCCGGCGCCCACAACTCCCGGCACACCGTCCCCCTCTTCCCCCCTTCCCGCCGGCGCTCGTTCACCCTCGGACCGCTGACCCGCCCGGGCGTGGTCGCACTGGTCCGCAGCCGGCTCGACCGCGACCCCGCGGTCGCTCTGGTCGACGAACTGATGGCCGTGACGGGCGGGAACCCGCTGCTCCTCCAGGCCCTGCTGGACGACGTCGTGGCCGCGGGAGCAGAGGACCGGGACGAACCGGTCTACGGTTGCTCCTTCGCGCAGACCGTCCTGACCCGCCTGCGCCCTTCGAACTGCCCGGCCACCGCCGACATCGCGGAGGCGGCGGCCGTCCTGGGCCCGTCCTGCACCCAGGACCGACTGGCTCGCGTCGTGGAACTGGCGCCCCGTGAACTGCACCACGTACTGGACGGGTTGACCGCCGGCGGCGTGCTGTCCCCGGGGCGGGTGCTGCACCCCCGCGTCCGTGACGTGCTGACCGGTGCCATGGACCACGAGGCGACGCGCCGGCTGCGGCTGCGCGCCGCGGAGGTGCTCTACGAGGACGGCGCACCGGCCGAGCACATCGCACAGCACCTGCTCGCGGCCCAGGCCGCACCGCAGCCCTGGGCGGTGGGCATCCTGTGCGAGGCCGCGGACCAGGCGGCCCGGCGCTACGACTACCAGCACGCCATCGCCCTGCTCAAACTCGCCTCCGACGGCTGCACCGACGACCGCACCCGCGTCGAAGTCCACGCCAAACTGCTGGACATCACCTGGTGGGTGGACCCGACCCTGGTCTCCCGGCGCCTGAACTCCCTGGTGACCAGCGCCCGCGAGGGCTGCCTGTCCGGGCGCTGGCTCTCCCGGCTGTCCCGGCGCCTGGCCTGGCAGGGCCGCGCCGACGAGGCCGACGAGGTGTTCGCGATGGCCAGGGCCGGCCACCCGAGCGATCCCGAGACCCGTATCGAACTCGCCATCACCGACTTCTGGATCCGCCATGCGTTCCCCGGCACGCCGCACGCCGCGGCGAGCGACGGAGGCGAGCTCAACCCGGAGATGGTCATCGGCGGATTCCCGTGGCTGCGCAGCGCGAGCGAACTGCCCGGACTGCTCACCGGTGGCGGGCAGGAGCCCGTGGCGCGCCGTGCCGAAGAGATCCTCCAACGCGCCCGGCCCGACCACGCCGACCTCGAAGCGGCGCAGGTCGCCCTGTTCTCCCTGCTGGCCGCGGAACGACTGGACGCCGACGGACTCTGGTCCATCCAGGCCGCGGTGGAGTCCGGGGGCACACCGGTGCCCGCGTTGTGGACCGCGATGCTGTCGGTGGCGAAGGGCGTCGTCGACCTGTGGCGGGGCGACCCGGCCGGCACGGTGCGCTCGGTGGAATCCGCGCTGGAACTGCTGGACGCCCCGAAGTGGGGCATCCTGCTCGGACTCCCGCGCGGCCTCCACCTCCTGGCCATGACCGAACAGGGCCGGCACCAGGAGGTCGAGAAGGAACTGTCCCGGCCCATGCCGGCGTTCTTCGCGCGCAGCCCCTACGGGCTGGTCCTCCTGCGCGCCAGGGGCCGGCACCACCTGGCCACCGGTGGCCTGCGGGCCGCCCTCGACGACTTCCGCAGCTGCGGGGACATCCTGCGGTCCTGGAAGACCGAACTGCCGGGCCTGGTGCCGTGGCGCCTGGACCTTGCCGAGACCCTGCTGCGCCTCGGGGAACGCGAGGAGGCACGGGTCCGGATCGACGAACACCTCGACCTCTTCCCGGCCCCGCACGCCCGCAGCCGCGGCATCGCGCTCCGGCTGCGCGCCATGGCCTCCCCGAAGGGACGGCGCGCGGCGGGGCTGCGGGAGTCGGCGATGGTGCTCGAACGGTGCGGCGACCCGCTCGAACTGGCCCGCACACTCGGCGTGCTGACGCAGACCTACCAGCTCACCGGCGACCTGGCCTACGGCCGCAGAACGCTGCGCAGGGCGGAGCGACTCGCCCGGGAATGCGGTGGCGTCCGCGCCCTGGAGGAGATCCGGGCCCTCACCACACGGCACACCCCGGCCCCCTCGCCCGACCCCGCCATCTGCCCGCCGGCCCCCGCACAGCCGTCCTCTGCCCGCACCACCGCGGCGCAGGACAAGAGCGCCGCCGCCCAGGCCCCCTGGGCCGCCGCCGGGGGACCGGCGCTCACCCTCGCCGAGGGAAAGGTCGCCAGGCTGGCGGCCGAGGGATACACCAACCGGGAGATCGCCGACGCGCTGTACGTCACCGCGAGCACCGTCGAACAACACCTGACCCGCATCTACCGCAAGCTCAAGATCCGCCGCCGCTCCGAACTGGGAGCACGGGTGAACGTCCTGTGACCGGCGCCGCGGCAGGCAACGAAAGGAAACCGGTGACGCCACCCAGCGCGCCCGCACCCGACACCTGGCTCGTGCGCTACGGGGCATGCCCCGAGCCGGAGTTCCGCATGGTGTGCTTCCCGCACGCCGGCGGCTCCGCCGCGTACTACCCGTGGCTGCGCGCCGCGGTGCCCCCGCAGGGAGAGCTGCTGTGCGTGCAGTACCCGGGGCGGCAGGAACGCCACCGCGAGCCGCCCGTCGAGGAGTTCACCGCGATGATCAGCGCGGTCACGGACGTGCTGCGCGCCCGTCCGCCCCTCCCGCTGGTGCTCTTCGGGCACAGCCTCGGCTCCCTGATCGCGTACGAGACCGCCCTGGCGCTGCGGGACGGCGCCGGGCCGCTGCGCGGACTGATCGTCTCGGGCCGTCGCGCCCCCTCGGTCCGCCCGCCCCGCGGCGGTCGCCGGCTGAGCACCGCGGAGATCATCGAGGAGATGCGCGCCCTGGGCGGCACCGACCCCGCCCTGCTGCGCGACCCGGACCTGCTGGAACTCGTCCTGCCCGCGCTGCGCGCCGACTCCCGGCTGGCCGAGTCCTACGTGCCCCGACCGGGCACGGCGGTCCCCTGCCCGCTGACCGTGCTGACCGGGACCACCGACCCGCGCGTCTCGTCCGCCGACGCCGCGGCCTGGCGTGCGCACACCACCGCTCCCTGCACCGTGCACGAGGTCACCGGCGGCCACTTCTTCTTCGAGCAGCAGCGCCCGCACGTCCTGGCCCTGATCAGGGACGCACTGGGCGGCATGATGCACCACGCGACCCGCGCCTGACGGCTGAACGCACCACACGAGGAGAGTCAGCAATGTCCAGTTCGTTACGCGCGCTGTCCGCAATCCCACGGCTGAAGACGCTGCTCCCGCTGTCGCTCCTCGGCCGCATCCACCTGAGCGGCCTGCCGGTCGCGCTGTCCTTCCTCATCGCCGGCTGGACGGGCGGCTACACCACCGTCGGCCTGGTGACCGGCGCCATGGCCATCGGCCAGGCGGTGGCCGGCCCGATCCGGGGACGGGTCGCCGACCGCAGCTCGGCCAGCACACTGCTCTTCGTCACCGGCGGCGGGTACACCGTGGGGCTCCTCGCCCTGCTCCTCGCGGCGGTGCTGCTCCCCGCCGGCGCCTGGCCCGTGGCCGTGGCGATCTCCTTCTTCACCGGACTCACCCTGCCCCCGATCTCCCAGATATCCCGGGCCCTGTGGCCCCGACTGGCCAAGGGAGAGGTCCGCGAGTCGCTGTTCACGCTGGAGGCCACCGGCTACGAGATCGTGGCAATGGCCGGCCCCCTGCTGGCGGCCGGCGTGGTCACCCTCTCCGGGGGCACGGCGGCCGTGGTGGTCTGCGCGGCGCTCGCCGCCGGCGGCTCACTGCTCTTCGGGCTGGTACTGCGCGCGGCCGGACTGGACCGCACCGAACTCCCCGCCACCACCGGCTCCGAACCCGGCACCCACGGCAAGCAGCGCTCCCTCCTGCGCGACCAGGTCTTCGTACGCGCCATCCTCGTCCCGTTCTTCCTGATGGCCGCGCTGTTCTCGGTGGACCTCTCGGTGGTGGCCTGGGGCCGCGACCGCGGGACACCGGGCATCGCCGGCGTGCTGATCGCGCTCTTCAGCCTGGGCTCCGCACTCGGCGGACTGCTCGCCGTCGGCCGCGGCGGGAAGCGCAGCAGCGCCCTGGGCATCGGCGGCCTCGCGGCCGGCACCGGCGTCCTCGCCCTCCTGCTCCCTCCGGCGAGCGGCGCAACTCCCGTATGGCTGCTGGCTCTCGTGATGGTGGTCACCGGATCTGTGGTCTCGCCGAGCCTGGGCGCGAGCAACTCCCGGATCGGCGACCTGACACCGGAACACCGCCGCGCGGAGGCGTTCGGCTGGCTGGCCACCGCGACGACCGCCGGCGCCGCCGCCATGCTGCCGCTGAGCGGCCGCCTGCTGGACCTCGCCGGCCCCGCCGCCTCCCTCGGCTCCGGTTCGGTGGCCGCCGTGCTGTCCGCCGCGTTGGCCCTCACCCTGCCCAAGCGGACCGAGGAGCCCGAGGAGCACGAGGCGTCCGACGAACCCGGGGCGGGCCTCGCCGGCCCCGCCGGAGAGGCGGGCTGACGATGCGCGTGGTCGTCCTGGGCATCACCACGGGTCTCGGCGCCCGACTGGCACAGGCGTTGCCGGCGTACGGGTGCACTCCGGTCGGACTGATCCGCAAGGCAGCGCAGCGGGAGCCGCTGCGGGCGGCGGGCGTCGAGCCGGTCCTGCTGGACACCGGCGGTGACCCGGTGCGCGACGGGCTGTCACGGGCCCTCGCCGGCGCCGGTGCCGTCGTCCTGGCCGCCGGCACCGGTACCGGCCCCGGTTCGCTGGGCGCCGCCACCGCCACGGCCTCCCCGGCCGAGCTGCTCTCCGGGGCCGCGGAACGGGCCGGTGTGCGCCGGTACGTGATGGTGAGCGCACTGCTGCCCGACGAGGCGGTCCGGGCCGAACTGGGCGACCGGCTCCCGGCCTACCTGCGGGAGAAGGCAAAGGCCGAACACGCCCTGCGCGAAAGAGACCTGGACTGGTGCGTGCTCCGCCCCGGAAGCCTCGACGACACCCCCGCGACCGGCCGCATCCGGGTGCGAACCGGAGCGGACCCCCGCCCCGACGGACGAATCGCCCGGACCGACCTGGCCACGACCGTCTGCAACATACTGACCGGCCCCGTACCGGTGCGTGGGACACTGGCCGTCTCCGCCGGGGACGTACCCATTCGCGACGCCGTTGCGGCACTGCGACACGGGCGAGCACTGCAACACGGGTGAAGAGCCGCAGACAGTGAAAATCACCGGGCGCGGTGGGTGGCCGGCGCCCGGCGACTACGGTGCAACTCAGATCAGGTAGTGGTCGGCCGGCAATGCGTCGGCGGCCGCGATGTTCTCTCGCGCCCGCTCTATCAGCGTGCTGTTCGTGTGCTCGCCGACCTGCCCGAGATCGACTTCGAAGTGCCGTCGGCGGGCGTAGATCCACCCTTCGATGGCGGCCCGCAGTTTCAACATGGTCGGCAGCTGCGCATATTCTTCGACGCCGGCCGGTGACGTCTCCAGATAGCCGCTCAGAAACGGCGTCGGATCGATTTCCGGCTCCGCGAAACTCAAAGTGGTCGCGACGTCCAACATGTGCGGCCCGTGCATGACTTCGCCCCAGTCGAGCAGCCCGACCTTGGCGCCGTCGAAGCGGAACTCGGTCAGCCGGGGATCGCAGTGGATGATGCCGTCCGACAGCTTTTCGGGCAGCGCGGCGAAGCCCTCGCGAATGGCCTGCTGGATCCATTCCAGGTCCGCGAGGAACGGCTGCGGTTCGAGCAGCCACTCCATCCGCGACCAGACCATCGTCTCCGGCAGCGGAGGCACCGCGCGCAGGCTCTCATGGATACGGCCCAACGTGCGTCCCACCATGGCCAGTTCGGCCGGCTCGTCGGTGTCGGTCGGCCGGCCGTCCAGGTACTCCAACAGCCCCCAGCACCAGTCTCCCTGCTCCGCGACGACCTCGCCGGCAAGGGTGCGGCGCGGCGCCGCGGAGGGTACGCCCGCCCGTTCCGCCATCTCCGCCGCCCGGAGACCGGAGGCGAACTTGACGCCGTATCCCTTCGGTACGGCTTTCAGCACCGCACGGTCGCCGTCGCGTGCCAACAACCAGGTGTGCGAGTTGTAGCCGATTTTCCAGGTGTCCGCCGGCCATGGCACCACCGTGAAGTCCGCGGCGTCCCACAGGTGCAGAGGAAGATCACCCACCGCGGGTGCCGCGGGCAGCGGATCAAAAACAGGCATGTCCATCCGTTCTCATCGGTCCTGCCGCATCGGTCTCGCCGAGCTGCTCGCCGGGCGACCCGGTGCTCACTCATGAGGTTCCGCGGACTGTACATCCCGCTCGCCGCATGCCACGCCGGCCGGCCCACCGTTCCGCAACTGCTTAAGCAACATTTGGGCAACACCGCCGTTCCCCATGTAGGGGGCGCCGCATTGAGGGGGGTGTTAGGGGGGAGAGTGGGGTGTTGCCGCACGTTTCCTTTCTGTTCAACTCATGGAGAATTCCCCGTCACAGCAAATCTGTTCGCGCTGAACTACTGAACTACTGAACTGCTGAACGTGGCCCCCCTCGCTCCGCGGCGAGGGCCGTCGCACCGTGCTACGGCCTGTTCGGTCCGTTCGCGAGGACCAGGCAGCCTCAGCGGGAAGGGTATAAGGGCATCCACGCCAATCCGCCGGGCTTTTCGTTGTGACAGGAGAGAACGGTGTGGCGCGCCGTGTGCAGGCACCGGCAGTACACCAGCGAATGGGCCTATCCGCAGGCGGAACATGCCGAGTTGGCGCGTGGCCGGATCATGCGTGCCCCCTTTCCGGGTGTGGGGGTCGGTGGAAGGGTCGCCTGCATGACTCAGCAGAAAAACACCCAGGTCGGCCCTCCCTTCTACATCTCGAAGGACGAGGAGAGGCAGCTGCGCCTCGCTGCCGAGAAGATCTCTCCCTCGCTGGTCATCACCCAGGCGTCGTCGTTCGACGAATACGCGCGTCAGCTCATGGTGCCGCCCGCGGTCATGGATCTGGCACGCAAGGCGGCAGACATCCGGTTCTCGGCCTGGGAGATCGAGGGCATCCGCCAACTCCTGGCCCCGGCCGCGCCCGGGGCCCGCGAGCCGCTGCTGCGGCAGATCCTGATCAACAAGTCGGATCCGAAGCAAGGCGGCGACGACAGTCACCCGCCGTACATCCGCGTGGCCTGCACCGGCAAGGGCGACTACGACGACCTCGCCGCGGAGCACGGGTACGAGGTGACCCACGAGGGCGACTACGGATCACCGGTGGTGCTGGAGATCTGGCCGGCGCAGCACTACTCGCCGATGCATTCGCACGGCGAGACCACCGGCATCGTCTACTGCCTCGCCGGGCAGATCGACGTGATGTCCTACGCCACCCTGGACTGGGACGCGCAAAAACGCGGCCTGGTCACGCTCACACCGGGTCAGTGCGCCTGGCTGACCAAGGACAACTACGCGGTGCACAAGGTGTTCTGTCCCCTGGACGGCGGCCCCAACCCCACCAAACTCCTCAACGACACCGGCGACTTCGGGGCCAGCTTCCACGTCTACCTCAACCAGGACGAGCTGAGCGTGGCACTCGACGACTCCCACTCGCGGGATGCCTTCGACTACATCGACGAAGTCACGCACGAGAAGAAGCAGTTCCAGACGTACTCGGACCTCTCCTGGCGCGTCCTGAGGAGCGTGCTGGCGAAGAACGCGCGGGACTGGTAACTCGCGGGGCAGCCACGGCACCTCGTCGAGGTCATGCACGCAGTGCAAGGGAAAGGCGCCAGCCCGTTTGGGCTGGCGCCGCGCCATGTCGGCGGGAGGATCCGTCGACAGCGATCGCCGTATGTCAGCCGCCGATCGGGCCCAGGGGGATGTCCGAGACAGTCACGCTGATGGACTTCACGGAACCGCCGGTGAGGACGGGCACGCCGTTGGGGCCGGGGGCGAACTTGGCGGTGAGACCGTCCAGGGTGCCGCTGACGGAGAGGCCGCCGGCGACGTTGTCCAGGTCGTCGTCGGCGATCTCGCGGGTCTCGATGCCGGAGGTGTTGCTCATGGTGACGGGCGTCCTTTTTCTCCGATGGGTCGCCATGCATGGCACACGGCGAGCGGGGACCCTTGAACGGCTCCCGCATGCGCCAGACTGCACGCTCTGGTGTGGTGCGAAGAGCGAAACGTCACACCCTTCACGCACTGCACACGCCATGCTTGGAAGCGGAAGGCCCACTTCACGCAGGACAGTGGCCTGGCCGTCGTCATCATGGTGGTGCCGGTGCAGTCTGCCGCCGTCGCCTCAAGACTGCGGTGTATGGGAAGGGGCGCCGACCGTGTGGCTCTCCTCGCTGACGGCCTTGTCGTAGAGGGACTTGATGGCGTCGTTGAAATAGGGGCTGTAGGAGGTGTCGTCGGTGTCACCGCCGGCCTGGTAGCCGCCGATGACACCGATGACCTCGCCGGTGCGAGTGGCGCGGTTGAAGTGGGTCAGCCAGGGGCTGCCGCTGGTTCCGCCGCTGTAGCCGGTGCAGTCCACCTTCATCTGGCCCGTTTGGAACTTCGTGGACTTGTTGACGCACGAGATGGGGTCCTGGCCGCTGGCCGGATAGCCGGTGATCCGCACGCTGTTGCCGTATCCGACGTCGTAGCCGAAGCTGTTGGCGCCCAGAACATCGGCGATCCGCTTGCCGTCGAGTTTGCCGACGATGACGAACCCCACGTCGTATCCGGGGTCGGAGGACTGCGCCCAATGGTCGTCCACCACCATCTTCGTGATCGGCCAGGTGCCGTTGGGCGTCTGCCCGTCACGGTAGCCCGGGACGAAAGCCAGGTCCGTCTGGTAGCCGCCACCCTTGCCGGTGTGAATGCAGTGCGCAGCGGTGATCACCACGGACTTGCCGGGACTGTCCACGACGCTCCCGGTGCAGAAGTGGTCGCCGCTGCCACCGTGGCTGAACAGCGCGCCCACGCGGGCGTTGGACGTGGTGGGCGGCGGGGTGTGCGAGACCCCCGGTTGGTGGCGGAACGGCCGCGCACTCCGCATCCGCTGCGCGGACCAGATCTGCGCGGGCCCGGTGGCACTGGCGAGCGGGGAGGACGAGGGCGATGCGGAGACCGGAGTGCTCCTGGCCGGTACGCTGTCGGTGGCACAACCCGACACGGCAGCCGGCCCGGCGAGCAGGGCAACTGTCACAGCTGTCACGGCAAACCTGTGGCGCATGGTGGGATGCTAGGCGCATACCGCCCGGTTCAGGGGCGCTTGGCCACTACGACTGGTGTTCCCCGGAGGGCGTGCGGATACGTCCGCAACGCAATCCGCGGAAGGTAGATCATCCGTGCGGACGAGGCATATCGTCACGCGCCGAACCATGATCGAGGCATGTCACTCATGTGTTCCTTGGACGACGACGCCACGCGTCCCGTCCCGCCCCGGGCAGCCCGCCTCCACCTGAGCAGATGGCCTGGATACGCCGCCGCGGCATGGGGGATCTTGTTCGCGGTACCCAGCTTCGTCTGGGCAACGGGCAATACCTTCGGTGCGCAGTCAACCGTGTCGCCGTCATTGGTGAAGCTCGCTCGCGACGGAGTGCCCTGGTTCTTGACAGTCCTGGTGGTAACCGGCTTTCTGAAGCTCTTCGGGGCCCTGGTCGGCATCGGCCTGACGCGCCCGCGGGGCTTGTGGACCAGTCGACTCATGGTGTTCTGCGGCGGCGCCGCGGCGACCCTGCTCACGTGGCATGGCGGCCTGTTCGTCGTCCACGGGGTGCTGGTCGAGACTGGGGCCGCCTCCGTCGAACCGGATCTGGCTGCGCTGACTGGTTGGTACCTCTATCTGTGGGGCCCGTGGTTCATCGTGGGTGGTCTGGCCTTCGCCGGCGCCACCGCGCTGTATGTCCGCCACCGCGACGACGACAGGCGTCGCAAGCTGCTTCTCTACTGCGCTGTGGGCACGCTGGGCGCCCTGCTCCTGTCCGTGGCCTCGACGGTCACCGGGATCGGTTGAGAGCCGTCACATGACTGTTGACAGGGCGCCCGGGGTGTGGGGGCGTAGCGCGTGTGCCTGGGCGGTCGCTTTCGCCCTGCTGCATTTCT
Source organism: Streptomyces sp. S186 (assembly GCF_051603415.1). Taxonomy (NCBI): domain Bacteria; kingdom Bacillati; phylum Actinomycetota; class Actinomycetes; order Kitasatosporales; family Streptomycetaceae; genus Streptomyces; species Streptomyces sp. S186. The sequence continues at coordinate 8,028,572 of NZ_CP193932.1, forward strand.
ACTGGGCGTTGGGCGGCAGCTGGGGCCTGAGCGTCTCAGCGGGGCCGCTGGCCGAGGAACGCCCCGGGTGGTTTGTGGCGCTGGGATTGTGGGGTGTGGGAACACTGTGCCTGGTCGGCGCTGTGCTGGGATGGTTGCTCGCCAGGCCGCGGCCTGGTGGCCCGGCAGGACTGGCGGTCAAGGCTTTGGGTTGGTGCGTCTGCGCTGTGCTGCTGGTGCGTGGTATCGCCGTCGAGATGCTGCTGCTGACCGGCACAGCGGGCCAGGAGATCGACGTAAGCCCGGAACAACGACTGTGGACGCTGGTGCTGTGGAACCCCTGGTTCCTGGTCGGCGGTCTCGTCTTCGGCCTGGCTGCTCGGAAGTTCGGAGGTGCGGAGCGTCCGAGTCCCGGTGCCGCCTGACGGTACGTCGGAGCACGCAAACAGGGTGAGTCGCAGCACCCGTACGCGTACCCGGCACGGCAGGCCGGCACCACGAGGCCCTTCCTTCATGCACACGGCGGGTGATACGGGAGCCCGGGAAAGAAGCGGTTCCAGCCGGAGTGGGTGAGTGCGGGGTGGACGGTGGTGCAGATCCGAGCGGCGGCGCGCTGCGGGTCGGTCTCCCACAGGCGGGCGGTGTGGTCGTCTCCGGCGGTGGCCAGCGTGTGGCCGTCGGGGCTGAAGGCCAGTCCGTAGACGCGGTCGGTGTGGCCGGCGAGGGTGGCCAGTGCCGTCGGCCTTGCGGGGTCTGCGACGTCCCACAGGCGCGCGGTGGTGTCGGCGCTCGCCGTGGCCAGGACGCGACCGTCGCCGTTGAACGCCACGCCGTAGACGGCGTTGGTGTGGCCGGTGAGGACGGACAGGCGGTGGGGATGCTGCGGATCGGTGACGTCCCACAGGCGTGCGGTGCCGTCGAGGCCGGCCGTGGCGAGCGTGTGGCCGTCGGGGCTGAAGGCGGCGCAACGGACGGACTGGGTGTGGCCGGTCAGGACCGCGAGGCCGTGCGGGTGCCGGCGATCGGCGATGTCCCACAGGCGGACGGTACGGTCCTGGCTGGTCGTTGCCAGGAGGTGACCATCGGGGCTGAACGCCGCCCCTTCGGTGTTGTTGCGATGTCCGTCCAGCTCGGCCGCGAGCGTGGGGCGGTAGGGGTCTGCTACGTCCCACAGGCGGGCGGTGGCGTCTTCGCTGGTGGTGGCGAGGGTGTGTCCGTCGGGACTGAACGTGGCCTTCCACACCGTGTCCCGGTGGCCGTGAAGGGTGGCCACGGGGCGCGGGTGCCGGCGATCGGTGACGTCCCACAGGCGTGCGGTGCGGTCGTCGCCGGCCGTGGCGAGCAGCCGGCCGTCGGGACGGAAGGCGACCGAGCGGACCGTGCCGGAGTGGCCGGTGAGGGTGACGAGTTGTTGCGGATGGTGGGGATCGGTGACGTTCCACAGGCGCACGGTGTGATCGATTCCCGCGGTGGCCAGGGTGTGGCCGTCGCGAGTGAACGCCGCGCTGTAGAGGCCGTCGGTGTGGCCGGTGAGGATCGGGCCGGGAAGGTCCCACAGCCGTGCGGTGGAGTCGTCGCCGACCGTGGCCAGGGTATGGCCCTGCGGGCTGAAGGCCGCCTGCACCACGTTGTCGGTATGGCCCGTGAGCGTGGCGAGGTGGTGGGGATGTTCGGGGTCGGTGACCTCCCACAGGCGGGCGGTGTGGTCGTTGCCGGCGGTGGCGAGCGTGCGCCCGTCCGGGCTGAACACCGCCGAGCGGACGGCGTCCGTGTGTCCCCAGAGGGTGGCGAGATGCCGTGGATGTTCGAGATCGGAGATGTTCCACAGGCGTGCGGTCCGGTCCGCACTGGCGGTGGCGAGTGTGCGTCCGTCGGGGCTGAAGACGGCCGACCACACGGTGTCGGTGTGGCCGTCGAGAGTGGCGAGGCCGTGGGGATGACGGGGATCGCTCACGTCCCACAGGCGGGCGGTGTGGTCGTCTCCGGCGGTGGCCAGGGTGTGGCCGTCGGGGCTGAACGCCACCGACAGCACGGTGTCGGTGTGACCGACCAGAGATGCGAGCCGGTCGGGGTGCCGGGGGTCGGTGACGTTCCACAGTCGCACGGTGCGGCGGTCGTCGCCGGCGACCGCGAGGGTGTGCCCGTCGGGACTGAATGCCACCGACCAGACATTGTCGGTGTGGTTGCCGAGGGTGGCCAGGCGTTGGGGGCGTTGGGGACGGGTGACGTCCCACAGGCGGACGGTCCGGTCGACGGCGGCGGTGGCCAGAAGACGGCCGTCGGGGCTGAACCTCACCGAACGGACCGTGTCGGAGTGTCCGGTGAGGGTGGCCAGCCCCGTTGGACCGCCCGGGCCGCTCGGACCGGTGAGGTTCCACAGCCGCACCGCGTGGTCCTCGGTCGCGGTGGCCAGGACCCGCCCGTCCGGGCTGAAGCCCACGGCACTGGCGACGCCGGTCAGCTGGTGGGCGTAGGGCGTGGCGAACGTGCTGAGCACGGCGCCCAGGGCTTCGGTGGTGGGGGCCAGGCGGTAGGCGGCCAGACCGAGTTGTGCCGCCAGGGCAGGAGTGGTGGCCCGCTGCGCCATGGCCTCGATCGCCACCTGTCGCGACACCGCGATGTCGCGTTCCCGGTCGGAGGACCGCTCCGCGCGGAAGGCGAGGACGGTGCTGACGCCGGCCACCAGGACCGCGGCGGTGAGCAGCGCGACGAGTTGACGAAGGCGACGGGTACGGCGACGGGCGGCGGCCCGCTCGCCTTCTTCGGCGGCGATCGAAGCATCGAGGAACTTCCCTTCCAGGACGGTGAGTTCGGCCCGTGCCGGGGGAGTGGCGAAGGCGTCCTTCGCCGTGGCCAGACGGGCTCCGCGGTACAGCACCCCGGCGTCGCACCGCAGCTCCTGCCATGCCTGCGCGGCCTCGGTCAGCTTTCGGTGGATGCGCAGCCGGTCGCGGTGTTCCTCGATCCAGCCGCGTAAGCGTGGCCACGAGGTGATCAGGGCTTCGTGGGCGAGGTCGACGATGCCGTCATCGAGCGTGATCAGCCGGGCGCCGGCCAGCCGTTCGAGGACGATACGGGTGCCGGCCGGCTCACCGGTGTCGAGCTCGACGTGCGGGACGGGGCGTCGGGTGTCCTGCGTTCCGTCGCCCGGAGCGATGAGCCGCAGCAGGATGCGCCTGGCCAGACGTGCCTGGGCCGGGGAGAGGCCGGTGTAGACGTCTTCGGCGGTCTGGGCGACGGCGCCGTGCACACCGCCCGCCGCTTCGTAGGCGTCCACGGTCATGGTCCTGCCGCGGCGGCGGCGCCAGGTCTCCAGCAGCGCGTGCGACAGCAACGGCAATCCGCCCGGCGCGTCGGCCAGTTCGCCCATCAGCCGGTTGGTCAAGGCCCGCTCGACGACGACGTTCGCGGCCGTGGCGGGCCTGACGATGGCCTCGCGCAACTCGGCCGGGCTCATGGGACCGACCATGAGCGTCGCATGCTGCAGAGCGGTCACCAGCCCTCGGTGCTCGGCGCAGCGGGGGTAGAAGTCCGCGCGCACGCCCAGCACCACCCGCAGCCGTCTGCCGGGATCCTCCGCGGCCAGCAGCAGGTCGATGAACCGGCTGCGTTCCTCCGCGTCGGCACAGAGGGTGAACAGCTCCTCGAACTGGTCGACGATCAGCCAGACATCCCCCTCCGCCTCGGACGGGCCGAACAGCCGTCCATGGTTGCGCAGCGGATGCGGCCCGGGGGTGACGATCCGCAGCGCGGCAGGACGCAGACCGGCATCCTCGGTGGACTGCAGGCGTGGGATCAGCCCGGCACGGAGCAGGGAGGACTTGCCGCTCCCGGAGGGGCCGAAGAGAGCCGCGACCCGGTGCTCGCGCACCAACTGCACGAGCGTGTCGGTGAGCGCGTCGCGGCCGAAGAACCGCGCGTGGTCATCGGCCTCGAAGCGGGCCAGCCCCCGATACGGCGCACCCGCACCGTCCCCGCCGGCCGACCGCGCGGCCAGTTCCTCGCACACCTGGCGCCACCGCAGCTCCCACTCCTCGGCGTCCCCGCCGCACGCCGCCACGTAGGCCAGGGTGACCGCGAGGGACGGCAGTTTCTCGCCCGCGGCCGCCTGGGAGAGCGTGGGCACGGAGTACGGAACCCGCCGCGCCATCTCCCGATAGGTGATGCCGTCCGCCCCCTGGCGCAACTTGCGCAACTCGAACGCAAGCCGCTGCACCGGCCCGGCCGTCGGATCCACCGGATTCTCACGACGCCCCATGTCGTCCCCGTCCCCCGCGCTGTTCCCCGTCCTCCGCGGTGCTCCCTGTCCCCCCCCACGCTGTTCCACGTCCCCCGCGGTGTCCTGATTGCCCGCCACGCTAGGCATGTTCCGCCGCGCCCCACAAGACATGCTCATGGCGGATGCGGTCCTTTCCGGCCGCCGCCCGCGGATTGTTGTGCACAGGAAATGTGCTGCCCAACAACCCTGCGGTGCACCAACGTTGGCTACGGATCGGCTGAACGACGGGGGAGCCGAGCTACTGACCCCGGGCGCCGCACCCCTTTCGGGAGGTGCCCGGACAGAACTCGGAGTGACGCCGTCCGCGCCGGCCCGGCACGGGCCACGCCGTAGCCCGTGCCGAACACACCACACACGAGAACGCACCACACACGAGAGGAACACCACGATGAAGATCCGCAACGGTGCCGCCGCGGTCGCGATGGCCGCTGTGGCGGTCGGCGCGATACTGACGGCCTCCACCACCGCATCCGCCGCGCCCACTCAGGACCAGGCCACCCGAAACGCCTCCGTTCGCGCCGCGACGACCGGCACCCCGGCGCTCGCGGACCACCCGTGCTGGACGTCGTTCGTGCCCGAGAACCCGGAGGGCAAGCCGATGGACCAGTACTACAAGAACTGCAGCGACTCCGCGGTGACGGTCTGCGCCAAGAACCTCTCCGACGGCTACGTCGCACCGCCGCGCACCATCGGGCCCAACGACGTCGCATGGTGGCACTGGAACTCCACGACACCGGGCGCCCACTACACGACCATCTTCTGCTGACCGAACCGCACAGCCCACAGCCCGCGAGACCGGACGCCATCACCCCGCTCATGTCGGGGAGTTGAGCTGGAGTGCGGTCCGGGCGGCCGGAGCCAGCTGCAATGGCTCCGGCCGCTTTCGGGTAGGTGCGGTCAGCCGTCGTGCCTTCCTGCTCAAGGCGGATGTAGGCCGGGTACCGGTCGAGGTCGTCGGTATCCAGCTGAGGTTTACGCGGGTCGTTGAACTCGGCCTCAGCGACATTGGACTCGTCACCCAGGATGTAGGTGAATCAGCGGCCCTCTATGGGCATTTCACACCTGTGGCGAGAGGGGTGGAGCGGGCGGAGAGCTGAGCAACCACGAGCCGCACCACCGCCACAACATCGGGGTCGTCCACGAAGTACACGATCCGTCGGCCCTCCCGCCGTGAGCGCACCAGGCCCCCACGCTTCAGCCTCGACAGATGTTGGCTCACTGTGGGCAGCGCGAGGGTGCCGCCGGCCCGCTCTGCGAGGCCCGTCACATCGCTTTCTCCGTGGAGCAGCGTCCACACGATGCGCAGGCGCGGGGGTGAGCCGAGCAATCCGAACACGGCGGCGGTTTCGTCCAGCACCTCGGCGGACCGGTCCACCACATCATCCTCGCCTTCGCCGCCCTGAGGCACTGTTGGGCTCCGCCGCTTGGAGCGGCGTTGCCTGCCGGACCACTCAGTTTAGGTGTTGCGCAAGTCATGTGGGGTGGTTCGCCGAGGAAAGCGTTGGGCGGTAGGTCGTGGATCCTCCACGCCGGCTGCGGCGCACCTTCTCCGGCGCGCACGCCTCACCTCCGTGCTCCCCTCCACCCCCGAGCTGGCCTGACATGTGAATCCCGAACCAAATTCCCGCATACCCCCATGCCTCGATGTCCCCATACCCCCATAACCACAGCGAATTGAAACGCTTTCCCCGTAGATGAAGCGCTCTTTTAGCAGGCGGGGGGAGTCGAGTCGGGTGCCGTCGGTCCCGGCTGTCCCCCTTGCGGATTTGGACAACTTCCGGAGTGGAGTCGGGTGCGTCGGGAGGGCCCCTGCTGTGGCTGACGGAAGCGATCCTGCGATGGATCGTGGAGGTGGTGGGGTTGGTGTGCGCCGGGTTCGGGAGCTCATGGTGGTTGGCGTGATCTGGTCACTCTTCGCCTGGGGCGCTTCTGTGCCTGTCACGCTTCTACTCGTGAGTAGGCATGATGTTGATCATGATCAGGAAAGCGGCTGCCGGAGCATTACCCCGTGACACCCAGGTGCAAGAACACGCGCGGAGCTCGCTGACGGCGTATCAGCGGGACATCTGGGCCGCGGGTTCGCAGGCTCCGCAATCGCCGCAGTTCAACTGCGTCCTCCATGAGCGTCTGCACGGTGACGTCGACCACGACCGGCTCGCCGGATGCGTCGAGCGCGCGCTGCGCCGTCACGAGACCTTCCGGCTGCGGTTCGGGGAGGCGGAGGGCACACCGTTCCAGTGGGTGTCGGGCGAGAGCGTCCAGGTCCGTCGAGTCGATCTCGCAGGCGAGGCCGACCCGCACGTGGCCTGTGCGGAGTGGATGCGACGCTCGATGGCGAGGGCGCTGCCGCTCGTGGAGGGCGGGGCCCTGGTCGAAGCCACGTTGCTCCGGGAGAGCGGGGACGTCACACATCTGCACATCAAGGCCCATCACATCGTTGCCGACGGATGGACCGTCAATCGGTTGAGTCACGAGATCCTTGAGGACTACGCACGGGCCGTGGGTGCCTGGCAGGGCGGCGGCGTCGGTCATCGCGCCCCTTCCTCGTACCTCGCGTTCCTCGAAGAGGAGTTGGCCTACCGTGCCGGTGCGGAGGGGGACCGCGACCGTGCCTTTCACCGGGAGGCTCTCGACGGTGTGGCGCCCGCGCTCTTCACGCGGACACCGGGCGGGGATGGCCGCGGCCGCCACTCGTTCGTCGTCGACGGTCGCGTCGTCGAACAGGTCCGGGCCGCCGGTCTCTCGCCGTTCGCCTACCTCGCCGCCATGTTGGGCACCTGGCTGACGCGGCTGCACCGCAGTCAGGAGGTGGTCCTGGGCGTGCCCTTCCTCAATCGGCCGGCGAGCCACCACAAGAACATCCTGGGGCAGTTCGCCAACACGCTGCCGCTGCGACTGGCGGCGCACGGAGGGCGGACGGTGCGGGAGATGGTCGCCGACGCCCAGGCAGCGGTCGTCGCGCTCCGGCACCACGAACGGCTCTCGCTGGGTGATGTCCTGCGCGAGCTGCCCACGAACACCGAGGGCCCCCGCCAACTCTTCGACGTGACGCTCTCCTACCTGCGCTGGTCGCGGCCGGCACCCCTGCCGGGCATCACGCGACACACGGCCATGATGGCCCGCTCGCACGAACAGGACGCCCTGGCCGTCGTCGTGTCCGCCTTCGACGACACGGCCGACCTCCACATCGACTTGGACTACGCCCTCGACGTCTTCGATCAGGACCTGCCCGTCACCTCGGTCGCCGGCCACCTCGGCACGCTGCTGACGCACGGTGCGGACATGCTGGACCAGCCCGTGACGGCCCTGTCGATGCTGACACCCGCCGAACACGAGGACCTCACATCGGTGCGCAGTCACGGCCCGACCGTGCCCTACGCGGACCGGGCCACGCTCCATGGCCTGTTCGAGGAGCAGGCCAGGCGCCGGCCGGGGCAGCCGGCCGTCGTCGATGCCGCAGGCCGGACCCTGACCTACGCGGAACTGGACGAACGGGCCAACCGCGTCGCCCGGGCCCTGCGCGGCGAGGGCGTGGGGCCGGGCGACCGGGTCGCGGTGATGATGGAACGGGGGCCCCAGCTACTGGTGGCGCTCCTCGGCACGTTGAAGTCCGGGGGCGCCTATGTACCGGTGGACCCCGGCTACCCGGCCGACCGTGTGCGGTTCCTGCTCGACGACAGTCGCGCCAAGGTGGTGATGGTCGATGACGAACAGCCTGCCGCGGCTGTGCCTGCGGGGGCGAACGTGCGGCACATCGGGGAACTGCGGCACCCGAGCGGTGCCCCGCTCCCACCGCTGAGCACCTCCCGCGACCTGGCCTACGTCATCTACACCTCCGGCTCGACCGGCCGGCCCAAAGGCGTGATGGTGGAGCACCACAGCGTCGTCAACCGCCTGGCGTGGATGCAGCGACGCTATCCGCTCGACGACGGTGACGTCCTGTTACAGAAGACGCCGGCCTCGTTCGACGTCTCGGTGTGGGAACTGTTCTGGTGGGCCATCGAGGGTGCCGCGGTGGCGCTGCTTCCGCCCGGTGGCCAGCAGGATCCCCGGCAGATCCTGCGGACCATCCGCCGGCAGCGCGTCAGCGTCGTGCACTTCGTGCCCTCGATGCTCGCCCCGTTCCTCGACCTGCTCCAGGCAACGCCACAGGCACGCGCGGACCTGGGCTCGTTACGGTACGTCTTCTGCAGCGGCGAGGCCCTTCCGCCCGAGCGCGTCGAGCAGTTCAACGCCCTCTTCGGGGCAGCCGGTGCCACGTGCCCGGTACGGCTGGTGAACCTGTACGGACCGACCGAGGCCACCGTCGACGTCTCGTACTACGACTGCCCCGGTGACCCCGCCCGCGGCATCGACCGTGTCCCGATCGGCCGGCCGATCGACAACACCCGGCTCTACGTCCTGGACCCCGACGGCCTGCCGCAGCCGGTGGGCGTCGCCGGTGAGCTGTGCATCGGTGGCGTCGGGGTCGCCCGAGGGTATCTGGACCGCCCGGAACTGACCGCCGAGAAGTTCCTCCGCGACCCGTTCGTCCCGGGCGGTCGCCTCTACCGCACCGGTGACCTCGCACGATGGCTGGCGGACGGCACCTTGGAGTACCTCGGGCGGATCGACGGCCAGGTGAAGATCCGGGGCAACCGTGTGGAAGTGGGAGAGGTGGCGAGCGCCCTGCGCACGATCCCCGGCGTCCGCGACGCCCTCGTCACCGACCACACCACCCCCGCTCGCGGCACCCACCTCATCGGCTACTACGCCGCCGACGCCGTCATCGACCCCGCACACCTGCGTGAGCTGCTCGCACGGACGCTGCCGGCGTTCATGGTCCCGGCCTCCTTCGTACGCATCGACGCCGTTCCCCTCACCCCCAACGGGAAAGCCGACCGCCGGGCGCTGCCCCTGCCGCAGGAGACGGCGACCCGCGGCCAACAGCCGCGCAACCGCACCGAGGCCCTCCTGGCCGAGATCTGGGCCAGGGTGCTGGACCGGGAGACCGTCGGCGTGCACGAGGACTACTTCGCCCTCGGCGGAGACTCGATCCTGATGCTCAAGGTGCGCGCCCGGGCCGAGGCGCAGGGACTGCGGTTCTCCCTGACCGACCTCCTGCGCAACCCCACGGTCGCGGGACTGGCCACGTGCATCGAGAGCCTGGCCGCGCCCGTCGAGCACGCGGCTCCCGCGCCGTTCGGCCTGATATCCGGCGTGGACCGTGCCCGCCTGGAAGGCGCCGAGGACGCCTGGCCGCTCACCCGCCTCCAACTCGGCCTGCTCTACCACAGCCGCCAATACGCCACCTCCGCCACCTACAAGGACGTCTTCCGGTACACCCTCGAAATCCCCTGGGACGAGGACACCTTCCGGCGCTCCTTCGACGGACTGGTGGCACGCCATCCGGTCCTGCGCTCCGCCTTCGACCTGGCCGGCTTCTCCGAGCCGTTGCAGATCGTCCATCCCCAGGCACCCGGCGGCCTGGATGTCGTCGACTTACGCCCGTTGGCCGGCGCCACCGCCGACGCCGAGGTCCGCGCACACATCGACGCACGCCGCCGCCACGCCTACGTCTTCGACCAGGCGCCGCTGTATCTCCTCCGGGCCCACATCCGGCCCGACACCGTCGACCTGGTCCTCAGCTTCCACCACGCACTCCTCGACGGCGGAAGCGTGGCCAACCTCCTACAGGAACTCCTCCAGGACTACGCCCACGGCCTGGGACTGCCCATCGGCCCCGTCGACGCCCCGCAACCACCCTCCGCCGCCTCCTTCGTCCCATGCGAGCGCGACGCCCTGGACTCCCCGCGCGCACAGCGGTACTGGAAGGAGAGGCTGGCCGGCTGCGAACCGCCGGGGATCGAAGCGTTCACCGCGCACCTGCCCGCCGTCGGCAACGAACCGGCCACGCACCGCGCCGACCTGCCAGGTGAACTCATCGACGAGGTAAGGCAGTTCGCCACCGAGCACAAACTTCCGGTGAAGTCCGTGCTCTTCGCGGCGCACTGCCTGACGCTGGCCGTCTTCGCCGGCACCCACGACGTGACCACCGGACTGGTCACGCACGGACGGCCCGAACTCGCCCACGCCGAACGCACCGCGGGACTCTTCCTGAACACCCTCCCCCTGCGGCTCGACATCGCACAGGCCACCTGGCTGGACGTGGCGCGGGACGCCTTCCAGCAGGAACAGGACAGTCACCCCCATCGCCGCTACCCGCTCAGCGCCATCCAAGAGGACCACGGCGGCCCCGTCCTGGACACCGCCTTCAACTACGTGCACTTCCACCAACTGGCCGACGTCCTCGGCCTGCCCGAGGTGCGCCTGCGGTCCTTCCACACCTGGGAGGAGACCAACTTCCGGCTCCTGGTCAACGCAGTCACCGACCCCGACGGCGGGCGCGTGTGGCTGCGCATCGACGGTGCCGGCGGCCCCCTCCCCGCCGACCAGCTCCGCCTCTACGCCCGCACCTACCCACAGATCCTGCGCACGATGGTGCAGAACCCGCATGCCCAGCCCGACTTCGCGTTCCTCGCAGCCGAGCCGATCCTCGCCGCGACCACACCGCACCCCACCCCCACCGTCGTCGAGCGGTTCACCCGGCAAGTCACCTGTACACCGAACGCAACGGCCCTGGTGAGGGGGGAGGAGCGGTGGAGCTATGCGCAACTGGGCCAGGCAGCCGACACCGTGGCCCGGAACCTGCGCGCGCTGGGCGCCCCGCCCCGAGCCCGCATCGGCATCGCCATGGACCGCTCACCCCGGACGATCGCGGTGATCCTGGGCGTGCTGCGAGCCGGCGGGGCCGTGGTGCCGCTGGACGTCGGCTACCCCGCCCAGCGCCTGGCCCACATGCTCGAACAGGCACAGCCCTTCCGCGTCATCGCCCACGCCGCCCATGCCCACCTCGTCCCCGACCTGCTGCTGCCCGCAGAGTCCGCCACCGAACCGGCCCCCGACCCGGCCATGGAGCTTCCGGCCCACCCTCCCGCCGACAGCACCGCCTACGTGCTCTTCACCTCCGGCTCCACCGGCCGGCCCAAAGGCGTGACCATGCCGCACCGCTCCCTGGCCAACCTGGTCGCCTGGCAAACCCGTGCCACCAGCGGTGCCCCGGGCGGCGCCACCCTGCAGTACGCGCCCCTGAGCTTCGATGTCTCCTTCCAGGAGATCTTCTCGACCCTGTGCTCCGGCGGCACGCTGCACCTGGTGGCCGACGCCGAGCGATGCGACATGCCCGAGCTGCTGCGACGCATCGACCGCGAGGGGATCGAGCGGATCTTCCTGCCCTACGTCGCCCTCCAACAACTGGCCGAGACCGCACAGGCACTGGACATCACCCCACGGGCGCTGAAGGTGCTGATCTCCTCCGGCGAACAACTCCGCATTACCCGGGAGATCCGCAGGCTGTGCGCCGCGCTCCCCGGCGCCGTCCTGGAAAACCAGTACGGGCCCACCGAAACCCACGTCGCCACCGCCTATACCCTCACCGGCGACCCGGCCACGTTCCCCACACTGCCCCCGATCGGACGTTCCATCGACGGCGCCGAGGCCCATGTGCTGGACGACCGGCTGTGCCCGGTGCCCGCCGGAGCGCGCGGCACGATCCACCTCGGCGGCACCTGCCTGTCCGACGGCTACGAAGGCCGCCCCGACCTCACCAAGGAACGGTTCATCCCCCATCCCTTCGCCGGCGGCGACCAGATGCTCTACGACACCGGTGACCTCGGCCTGGTCCTGCCGGACGGGACCATCGCCTACGCCGGCCGGGCCGACACCCAGGTCAAGGTGCGCGGCCACCGCGTCGAACTCGCCGAAGTCGAACTGGCCCTCAACGGCCTCGCCGCACAGTACCGGGGCCTGCGGGACACCGCGGTGGTGGCACGGCAGCACGACAACGGCGACTGCCTCCTCGTGGCCTTCCTCGTCGGCGAGGGCACCGGTGCCGACCTCACCGCCATCCGTCGCCACCTGCGCACGGTCCTGCCCGACCACATGATGCCCGCCCACCTGCAGTGGATACCCGACCTCCCGCTGACCCCCAGCGGAAAACGGGACGACGCCGCCCTGCGCCGCCTCCCCCTGGCCGCCACCGACCAGGCTCCCACGGCCGAGCCCCGCGACGCCTACGAACAGACCCTGGCGCAGATGCTGGCGGACCTGCTGCACCAGCGCACCCTCGGCGTACACGACAGCCTCTTCGACCTCGGCGGCACCTCGCTCACCGCGATGCGACTGGTCGTCCAGATCGAGCAGCGCTACGGAGTGAACATCCCCCTGTCCGAGTTCATCGCCACCCCCACCGTCGCCGGGCTCGCCGCACGCCTGCGCGCAGGCAACGCGAGCGCCACCTACAACCCCCTGGTGCCCATCCGCCCGCACGGCGCCCGCCCGCCGCTGTTCATGGTCCACCCCATGGGCGGCAACGTGCTGTGCTATCTGGGCTTCGCCCGGCACCTCCCGGACGACCAGCCGCTCCATGCCCTCCAGGCGGCCGGCGCCGATCCCGGCACCACGCCCCTGCGCACCGTCGAAGACATCGCCGGCAGCTATCTCGCCGCGCTGCGCAAGGCACAACCGCACGGCCCCTACACCATCGGCGGCTGGTCCTTCGGCGGCTTCGTCGCCTTCGAAATGGCCCGCCAACTGCGGGCAGCAGGCCAGACAGTGGACCACCTGGTACTCCTGGACACCACGGCACTCAGCCGGGGACCACGCCGGCACCACGACGACGACGCGCTGCTGGGCTGGTTCTTCTGGGAACTGCTCTGGCTGGAACGCGGCGGAGACGCGCCCCTGGAGGCCATACCGGAAGAACTGCCCTCGCTGGAGGAGAAGTTCGACTTCATCGCCCACCTCGCCACCGAGGCCGGGGTACTTCCGGCCGGCAGCTCCGGGGCCGTCATCCGCCGACTCTTCCGCGTCTACCAGGCGAACTGGCAGGCAGCACTCGACTACCGCCCCCAGGCAACGGACCAGGAACTCACCCTGATCCGCGCCAGGCAACCCCTGCCCGACGTCCTCGCCGCGATGCACGGCGCGGCCGGCAGCCGCCACGCCGACGCGACCAACGGCTGGCGCGACATGACCGACGGCCCGCTCCACGTCATCGACGTACCGGGCGACCACCTCACGATCATGGAAGAGCCGCACGTCCGCCACGTGGCGAAATCGGTCGCCGACCTGATCCGCACCGAACCCGTCCGACCCCACCAGGAGAACTGACCATGCCCAGGCAACAGCCCCTCAAGGCCCTCATCACCGGGGCCGGAATCGGCGGACTGACCTGCGCCGCCGCACTCCGGAAGGTCGGCATCGACGTGGCGGTGTACGAGCGCGCCACCGAACTGCGCGCCGCCGGCTCCGGCCTCTCGGTCACCAGCAACGCCCTCACCGCACTCGCCACGCTCGGCATCGACCTCGGACTGGACAAGCGCGGCCAGGTCGTGGAGTCCTTCACGATCATGGACCACCGCGGCCGGACCATCCGGGACCTGCCCTTCAAGGAGGTCTGCGACCAGGCCGGCGCACCCACCGTCTGCCTGAGCCGCTCCGACCTCCAGGACGCCCTGCTCGACGCGGCCGCGGACAGCCCCCTCCACCTCGGCGCCACCGCAACCGGCTTCCACACCGACGACACCGGCGTCACCGTCCGCTTCGCCGACGGGCGCTCGGCACACGGCGACCTCCTCATCGGCGCCGACGGATTCCACTCGGCCATCCGCGCCCAACTCGTCGGCCCCGAAACCTCCCAGGACAGCGGCTACATCTGCTGGCTGGGCATCATTCCCTTCCAGCACCCCCGCCTCACCCCCGGCTGCGTACGCCACTACTGGGGCAGCGGACAGCGCTTCGGACTCATCGACATCGGCCACGGCCGCGTCTACTGGTGGGGCACCAAGAACATGCCCACCGCCCGCTCCCATGCCTGGGACGGCACCAAAGACGAGATCGCCCAGGCATTCACCGGCTGGGCCGACGAAGTACAAGCGGTCATCGAAGCCACCCCGTCCACCGCCATCCTCGCCGTGCCCTCCCGGGACCGCGCCTTCCGTGAACGCTGGGGAGAAGGCCCCGTCACCCTGCTCGGCGACGCGGCCCACCCCATGCTGACCGCCCTCGGCCAGGGCTCCGCCATGGCCATCGAAGACGCCGTGGTCCTGGCCCACACCCTGGCCGAGCCAGGGGCCCGTGACGACCTGCCGCTCGCCCTGCGCACCTACGAAGAACGCCGCCGCGACCGCACCCGCGCCATGGTCACCACCTCCCGGGCGATGAGCGACATGGAACAGGCCGACACCCCCGAGACACGTCAAGCCCGGGACGACTTCTTCCGCCTGACACCCCGTCAAGAGCTCGCCCGCCAGAACGCCCAGGCCCTCACCTTCCCAGGCATCCCCGCCCCCCAACCCCGCATCCGACGCAACCTCAGCCCCCTGGAACGCTGGTACTGGATCGCCGACCGCACCTCACCGCTCAACGGCATCATCCGGACCCGACTCCACGGCTCCCTGGAACTCCCCCTCCTGCGCCGCGCCCTGGACATCCTGCAGGCCCGGCACCCCTTGCTGCGCGCCGCGATCAGTGGCGATGACGGGGGAGCGCCCGCCGCGTTCCGGCCCCTGGCCGGGCAGCCGATACCGCTGCGGCACATCCAGGTGCCGGCCGACGACCCCGACGCCGACACACGATGGGAACGTGAGGTCAACGCACACGAACTCACCGAAGGCATCGACTGGCACACCGGTCCGCTGCTGCGCGCCGTACTGATCACGCGACCGGGCGCCGAACGCGACCAGGACATCCACGACCTGCTCATGACGTCATCGCACTGCATAGCCGACGGCATGACGGGACTGTCCCTGCTCGGGGAACTGCTCGACATCGCCGCCCAGCTCACCACCGGAGCGGAACCGGCGGCCACGTCACGCCGGGCACTGCCCGCCGCCGAAGACCTGCTTCCGCGCCACCTCCGGGGCCAGGCGGGGAAGACCCGCCTCACCGCTCTCCTGCAGCGAGACGAAGAGCAACGGCGCCGACTGCGCCCACGGCGCCTCACCCCCGGCAAACCGGTCCCCTTCCACCTGCGGCGCACCCGCATGGTGCACAGGTTCCTGACCGCCGACGAACTGAACCTCCTGCTGAGCGCCTGCAAACGGCACGAGTCCACCGTCCACGGAGCCCTCGCCGCCGCCATGGTCACCGCCGTCGCCCAGGAGACGGACACCCGCCAACCGGCCCACTTCTCCATCGGCTCACCGCTCGACTTCCGCTCCGACCTGGACCCGGCCGTCTCCCACGACGAGGCCGGCACCTACGCGGCCACCCTGCCCAGCCACGTCCTGTACCGGCCCGGGGCGCCTCTGTGGCCCATGGCCCGCGCCATCAACCAGGACCTCGTGGACCGCAGGAAGCGCGAGGAACACCTGACCCTGGTCAACCTCCTGGACCACGCAGGTCCCAAGACGTCAGCCGACGGCGAGGCGTTCATGCGCTCCATGGACGAACACGGCCCGCTCAACCTGACCCTCTCCAACCTGGGCCGACACGACTTCCCCGACCACATGGGCCCCTGGCGCATCTCCCACACCCAACTCGTCGCAGGCATCTCCGTCACCGGCGCCATGGTGGCCACCGCCCTCACCGCCCACGGCCAACTCGCCTGGAACTTCAGCTACATCGACGACATCATCCCCACCTCCCGAGCCCACCGGATCGCCGACGCTTCCCTGCACATCCTGCGCTCCGCGATCTCGGCCGAGACCCCAGACACCCCCGACGCCGGTCACTAGGACTGCCCGCACACCAGGCCCGACAGGCCCCGCCAGCAGACCAGCAAACAGACCCGCAAGCAGACCGGCAACCACACACCCACCACGGAGGGAAGTCCACATGCTGCACCACAAAACCAAGCCCCTGCCCCCCGCCGGACGCGCCGTCGTCATCACCGGAGCCTCCACCGGGCTCGGCAAACACTGCGCGCTCCAGCTGGAACAGCGCGGCTTCCGCGTCTTCGCCGGTGTCCGCAAGGCCGACGATGCCGAAAAGCTGCGCGCTGAGGCATCCTCCGCACGCCTGCGCCCCGTCCTCCTCGATGTGACCGACGAGGACTCCATTCGTACCGCCGCCGCCGAAGTCGCCGAGTCCGTAGGCGAAGGCGGCCTGTGGGGCCTGGTGAACAACGCCGGAACGTGTATTTCCGCTCCACTGGAATGCGTGCGGCCCGCATGGCTGCAGCAACAGCTCGACACCAATGTCGTCGGCGCCGTCGCCGTCACCCAGGCATTCCTCCCACAACTGCGCCGGAGTCGCGGGCGCATCGTCAACATTTCCTCGGGGCTGGGGAGCGTAGCCACTCCCTACCTCGGTGCCTACGCGACCGGGCAGTTCGCGAAGGAGGCAATGAGCGACGCGCTCCGCCGTGAACTGCGCCCCTTCGGCATCTCCGTCTCCGTCGTGAAGCCGGGCGCGATCGCGACCCCGATATGGGACAAGGTGCGGGAGACCGGCCGGAAGATCCTGGACGAGACTCCCCGGGAGATCGCCGAACTCTACCGAGCGCCCTTCGAAGAATTCCTGCGGATGAACGAACAGCGGGCACAAACCAGCAACACGCAACCGGAGGACTTCGCGCGCACCGTCTTCCGCGCACTGACCGCCGCCCGGCCCCGCACCCGCTACTGCGTCGGCAACGACGCCCGGACAGCCGCGCTGCTGTCCCGGCTGCTGCCCGACGCCGCCCTGGACCGCGGCCTCGACCAGCTCACCAAGGGGACCAACCGGAACCCATGACACGCCTGCGCATCTTCGTTTCTCCGTCTCTCCGTCTTTCGGCCGAGGGAATGCAAAGGCGGCTCGGGACTCCTCGGGACCAAAGTCCCGGGAATTGTCCCAGTTCTGTCACCGCGTTCTCGCCTTCGGCTCACTGTTACAAATCCGAGGGATTGCCGTGATGTGGGATGAATAACTTTCCTGACGTCGCCGCCGAACGGGGCGGATGACGACAACGACTCGGACCTTCAAAGGAACTCCCGATGACTTCTTCCCACCGCACGGCAACGCGCCGCCGCAACCTCGTACGCACCTCCGCGATATCCGCCATCGCGGGCTCGGCGCTGCTGCTTCCGGCTGCCGCCGCGTTTGCCGACAGCCCGGCTCCTTCGAGCTCTGAGACCTCGAATGCCGAACAGGGCAAGAAGCAGGACGGCGACCGGGTCCAGGACAAGGGCAAGAAGGGTGAGCGGAAATTCGTCCGCGCCCAGAGCCTGGCCGGTGGGTTCACCGCGAAGGTCTACAAGCTCGGCCAGAACCACTACCAGGCCGACATGTACGCCAAGGCCCCCGACACCGGCAAGCTCGTCAAGTACGACACGTTGGAAACCAGCGACGGCAAGCCCGCCTACGGTCAGCACAACGGTGCCCACTTCGTCCTGCAGCCCGACGGCACCATGACCTCCTGGGCCGAGGGCGGCAAGAAGACACCGGACAAGAAGACGCCGGACAACAAGAAGCAGGACAACCACAAGCCCGGCAACAAGGACGCCAAGAGCAGCCAGAGCCAGGGCCAGAGCAAGCAGGGCCAGGGCAAGGTCATCCCCAAGGGCGGCGTCAAGGCCGGTGCCGAAGGCGTCGAGTCGGGTGACCACACCATGCTGCTCGCCGGCGGCGGCGCGGCCACGGCCGCCGCGGGCCTCAGCTTCACCGCACTGCACCGCCGCCGGGCCCGTCAGTCCGGCGACAACGCCTGAATCTGAATCACCCTTACCCCTCACAGGAGTTGAGGCGGCCGGCTCTTCCCTCACCGGAGCGGGCCGCCCACTTCCTGCTGCCCCCTGCCGTACCGTCGCCCCCGCCCTGCACCTGGAGTCGCCGTGACCACTCCTCTCGACCGCCGTCTCCGTCACACCGCCGTCTGCGCCGCGCTCGCCCTCGCCATCACCGGCGGATTGACGGCCTGTGGCAGGGGCGACATCCCCGGTCCCGATGTCAACATCAACAACGCCGCGACGACCCCGGCCAAGGAGACCGCCCCGCCCATGGCGCCGTCCAAGCCCAAGCGCCTGCAGATCCCTTCCGCAGGCGTGAACGCCGGACCGTTCGTTCCACTGGAGGTGGGCAGCGACGGAGAGTTGGGCGTACCGCCGGTGGACAAGGCCGAACAGCCAGGCTGGTGGACCAAGAGCCCCACCCCGGGCGAGAAGGGCGCCGCCATCATCGTCGCCCACTACGACACCAAGAACGGTCCCGCCCTGATGCGCAACGTCAAGAACATCAAGGTCGGCGACGAGATCAAGGTGCTGCGCGAAGACGGCTCCACCGCCACCTTCAAGATCCGCGAGCGCCAGCAGGTCAAGAAGGACGCCTTCCCCACCCAGAAGGTCTACGGCGACACCGACCGCCCGGAGCTGCGCCTGCTCACCTGCGGTGGCGAGATCGTCGACGGCCATCGCTCAGCCAACATCATCTTCTACGCCGACCTGGTGAAGTGACCCGCAGCCCCCGAATCCTCCCGCCAGGCCCGTTCGGAATCCGAGCCTCCGCAGTACGGTGACGGTGCGGAACTACGGGCCACGGGGGAGTCGTCATGGGGTCTGATACGAAGGCGACTCCGACTCCCGTGAGCGACCGCCGAGGCGGCGGCGGACCAGTCAGCGCCGGTACGACCATGCGGTTCGCCCTGCTGGCGGCACACCACCAGGAGCGAACTCTGCAGAAGCCCCCGACCCCCGGGCCCAGGCGATCGACCTACGGATCGAGGAGGTCAGGCGCGAGGCCGGCCAGGGGCGCGCCGGCGGCGCCGTGCGCCCTACACACGGTCACTGATTTTGTTTACGGTGACACCGCTTCCAGCCACGACTTCCACCCACGACACAGGGAGGGCCTGTGGACGTCTTACCGGCACCTCAGTCCAAGCACCGCAGCCCCATCGGGGACGACGGACACCAGCCCAACCGTCCCGTTCCTCCGCCCCCACCCCCGCCGCCGGCCCCGGACCAGAAGTAGCCAGCCGTGCACGCGCCCGCGGCGACCGCCGTCCACGCCCGGCAACTGCTGGGCCAGGTAAGCCAGTTCCTCCAGCACCCCGTGCCGCCCGCTCTTGAGCGAGCGTTGCACACGGTGCCGCGGCACCTGTTCCTTCCCGACCGCATCTGGCGCGGAGACGGCCAGGGCGGATACCACCTCTGCGAGCGCACAGCGGATCCCGGACGCTGGCTGGAGGCGGCGTACACCGACGTCTCCCTGGTCACGCAGTTCACCGACGGCCTGCCCACGTCCGCGGCCTCGATGCCGTCCATGGTGCTGCGCACGCTGCAACTCGCCGGCCTCCACGCCCTCTCCCGCCCGCTCCGCGTCGCGGAAATGGGCACGGCCACCGGCTTCAACGCGGCCCTGCTGTGCGCCCTCCTCGGCGACCGGGCAGTCACCACCATCGAGCTGGACACGGCACTGGCCGAGCTGGGAGAACGAAATCTCCAGGCAGCCGGATACACCCCCAAGGTCGTCCGTGGCGACGCCGCACAGGGATGGCAGCCCAACGCGCCCTACGACCTGATTCTCGCAACGTTCTCCGTCGACCGGCTTCCCCCTGCCTGGCAAGCGCAGTCCGCACCCGGCGGGCGCATCATCACCCCATGGAATTCGGCCTGGTGCTGCTACGGCACCCTCGCACTGACCAGTCACCACGACGGCAGCGCAACAGGCCGCTTCCACCCCTTCGCGGCCTACATGCCCATGCGCCGCCCCCACCCCGGCCTGGTGATCACCCCGGGGCCGGCCCCTGCCGACCACTCCTCTCCCGTGGCCGGTACGAGCAGGCTCTCCCCATGGGCGGTCGCCGGCGGCGACCTGGACGCCGAATTCCACCTCGGACTCGCCGTTCCGGGCGCCTCCTTCTCATGGAACACCACAGGTGACCACGCCCCGGTGCGCCTGGAGGTGGCCGACAACACCGGCCCGTCCTGGGCCACCGTCGACTACGACGGCCATCGTGGCGACAGATTCAGCGTCGCCCAGTCCGGCCCACGGCGACTGTGGGACGAGATCACGGTGGCATACGACCGCTGGGAGACCCTCGGCCGCCCGAGCGTTGACCAGCACGGTATGACCGTGGACGCCGCAGGCACGCACTCCCCATGGGTGGAAGCAGCCGGGCGACGGCACACCGTGCGAGCCGGCCCGGGTCAGGGGTGAAGGGTCGTCAGGAAATCCGCGAGGGCCCTGGCCACGGTGCGGGGTGCTTCTGCCGGCAGCAGGTGACCTGCGTCAGGGACAGTCGTCAGGGTCGCGTGCGGAATGTGGGACAGGAGATGGTCGCGCAGAACCTGCGGTGGTTCCACCATGTCGTGCTCGGCGGCGAGTACGGCCACGGGGACATCGATGTCGCGGACGGCGCGGCTGATGTCCTGTGCGATTCCGCGCAGGGGCCACTCGCGCCGGGCCGCGGGCCGGGCGGCGAGACTGTCGCGCACCGCGGTGGCGCGCACCGCCGCAGGCAGGGGCGTGGCGGTCAGGACCTGGTCGAGGGCGTGCTGCACCGTGGCGGGCGAGTCGTAGGCGTGGGACAGGCCCTGCCGGTACTCCTGGGTCACCGTGGCGGGTGGTTGCGGTGGTGCGGGCGCGACGAGCATCAGCCCGGCCAGTCCGGCCGGCCTGCGGGCCGCGACGAGTTGGCTCGCCTTGCCGCCCATCGAGTGGCCGACGAGGACGTACGGCCCCGTCACGCGGGCGGCGACCACCGCGGTGAGATCGTCGGCGAGCTGGTCGAGGTGATAGGGCCCGGGCAACGCCCGTGAGGTGCCCCAGCCGCGCTGGTCGAAACGCACCGTCGCCTGCCCGGGCGGCAGGTGGCCGAGTACCCCGTTCCAGGTGTCGGCGGAGCCGCCCCAGTAATGGACGAACACCAGCGCCGGCCCGGTCCGTCCCCCTGCTCGCACATCGAGGGCCCCGCCCGCCACGGCAACTGCCGTTGTCGTTTCCGCCATCATCGCGCCTTCCCAGTCGGCTTGCGGCAGGCGGCTCCCGGCACGCTGCCACAGCTTCGAACACGTAGCCTGAACTGCCTGTCAGGCCCAGTCCCGACGATAGGCGGGGGAGTGGCCGCCCCCTGGCGGAAAGGAACACGATCCTTGTGGAAAACGGACACGGCACGGTACGGCAACTGCACTACCTTCCTGCCGTCGGGTCGGCGTACGGGGTGGAGGTCCTCTCGTTCGCCGCGCTGCGTTCGATGGACGTCCACCGTCGCCGCACGCAGCCGCAACGCCCCGACTTCCACGTGTTCGCCCTGGTCGGATCCGGAACCGGCACCCACGAAGCGGACTTCCACAACTACCGCCTCCAGCAAGGCAGCACCGTGTGGATCCGGCCAGGCACGGTGCACCGCTGGAGCGACATCGACGCCTGTGACGGCCCCCTGGTCCTGTTCCGGCCCGGTTTCCTCTCCGGTCTCACAGCGCCGGAGGCCACCACACCCGCGTGCTGGCATCTGGACCGGCACCGTCTCTCCCTCGCCCTGCTCGCAGCCGAACATCTCGACCGTGAGCACCGCGCAGCCGCACAAGTGCCGCGCCTGGCATCCCCCGCACTCCTCTCCCACCTGCTGGCGGCACTGATCCTGCGCACACTCCCCGACACAACGGCTTCAACCAGCCCGACAGGCACCGGTAGCCGGCACACCGAGGTGTTCCGCGCCTATCGGGCCGCTGTCGAAGAGCACTTCACCCACTGGCACCACGTGGCCGACTACGCACGGACACTGGGCTACGACGTGCGCACCCTCACCCGGGCCACCCGCGCCACCACCGGCACAGGCGCCAAAGCCTTCCTCGACCAGCGCATCCTGCTGGAAGCCAAGAGACTGCTCGCCCACACCGACCAGCCGGTCAGCAACTGCGCCCGGCGCCTGGGTTTCCGCGACGTCAGCAACTTCACCACCTTTTTCCGACGCCAGGCCAACATGCCTCCCGTTGCCTGGCGCGTCGCCTATGGCACCAAGGGCACGGACGGCACAGTCGCCACAGGCGGGGTCTGATGTCCGGAGCCCCGGCACCCGCCGTCGGTTCGTGCTACCGCGTGGGCGGAGCCCCCGCGCTCTCCGCCGCAAGTTGCCGTCCCCAGGGGGTGTCGGCAGCCGCGGCCAACACCAGACGTTCATGCGGCGGTTCCGGGCCGACCGGGCGCCAGACGAGCTCCGGATCACCGGACGAACCGCTCCGGGGCCGAAGAGCGACCAGATCGTCCTCGCCGATGAGCCGGTGGCGGAACAGCGTATGGCTGCCGTGGTCGTCGGGAACCGTGTCCGGGGTCCAGCCGTGCTCGCTCAGGCGGGTGAGGACGGCGGCCGCGTAGCCGGGCGCGCGTTCCGACGGAAACCACAGCAGTCGCTGACCGCGCAGGTCGGTCCAGGTCAGTGCCGGTCGGTCGGCGAGGGGATGGCGGCCGTGCAGCACGACGCCGAGCGGCTCGTCGTTGACCGTGCGCAGCCGGAGGCCCGAGGTGTCCACGGGCATGCGCAGGATGCCGAAGGCCAGGGTGCCCGCGCGCAGCAGATCGCCGTGGAGCTGGGAGTCGACCTGCTCGTAGGCGAGCCGCAACTGCCGGCCGGGCGTGATGACCTGCTCCGCTGCGGCCAGCACGGACTGCGGTACGCCCCGGCACACACCGACGGACACCGTCCGGGCCGTGGCCCGCGCCGCGGCGATCGACGAACTCAGCTCGCCGAACGCGCGGTTGACGCCGCCCAGCACGAGCCGTCCCGCTTCGGTCAGCTCCATCCCCTGCGGCAGACGCCGGAAGAGCTGCGTGCCGATGCGTCGCTCCAGCAGTCGGATCTGCTGGCTGAGGCTGGGCTGGGCGATGCGCAGGCGCCGGGCCGCCTCGGTGACGGTGCCGGCCTCGGCGACGGCGGCGAAGTACCGCAGGTGCCGCAACTCCACACCGGAAAGCTCGTCCATGCCCAGCCCACCTCCCCACCCACACACCCTGATCATTGCCTATAGGCACCAGCCTATAGGCGCGTCACGAATCCGGTCTTGGCGCTGCGGGGACCTCCTGGCTTTCACTTCAGGCATGTATGTGATCGTGCTCAAGTACCACGCGCCCCTGGACACCATCGACGCGCTCAAGGACGCCCACTACGCCAACCCCGACGGCGTGTTCGCCAAGGGGATGGTGCGCTGTGCGGGCCCGCTGGAGCCCCGCACCGGCGGGTTGATCATCGCGGACGGCGAGCCGTCGGAGATCGAGGCCGCCGTCGCTTCCGACCCGTTCATCACCCAGGGCGCCGCCACCGCCGACATCCTCCGCTTCGTACCCACCTGGCCGCCGACGGGAGCCACCGCGGCGCCGCTGTCCCCAGAAGCGACGCCGACGTCATGACGATCACCAGGACCCGTCCGCAGATCCTCGCCACCGGCGCCGCCGCTGTCACCGTCGTGCTCTGGGCCTCTGCCTTCGTGGCGATCCGTAGCGCGGGAAACGCGTACTCGCCGGGCGCTCTCGCGCTGGGGCGGCTCGCGTCGGGGGCTCTGGCTCTGGGGGCCATCTCGCTCGTGCGCCGGGAAGGGCTGCCGCCCAGGGCCGCCTGGCGCGGGATCCTGCTGTCCGGCCTGCTGTGGTTCGGGGTCTACATGGTCGCGCTGAACTGGGGCGAACAACGGGTGGACGCGGGCACCGCCGCGCTCGTCGTGAACGTCGGCCCGCTGCTCATAGCCCTGCTCGGCGGCGGTTCCTCGGTGCTCGGCGTCGCCCTGTGTTTCCTCGCGGCCGTCGTCTACGCCTCCGGGGCCGTCGCGCAGAAGCCCGCCCTGGAGCGGGCGAGTGCCCTGCAGGTGACGACGTTCGGGTGTCTGATCGGCGCCGTGACCTGCCTGCCGTTCGCCGGGCAACTGGTGCGCGAGGCCGCCCGCGCGCCGGTGTCGGCCACCCTCGACATGGTCTACCTGGGCGTCTTCCCGACCGCTCTCGCCTTCACCACCTGGGCTTACGCCCTCTCCCGTACGACCGCGAGCCGGATGGGCGCGACGACGTACGCCGTGCCCGCGCTGGTGGTGCTGATGTCATGGCTGCTGCTCGGCGAGGTGCCCGGGGTGCTGACCCTGGCTGGTGGCGTGCTGTGCCTCGCCGGTGTGGCGGTGTCGCGGTCCCGGGCGGCGGGATCAACTCCCGCCCACGCGCGGTGATCTCGCGACCGACGCCACCCCCGCGGACGCCGCTGACATCTACCGTCTGCTTAGCGGCTTCGTGACGAGCCATCGGCCCGACCGAGCCGTCTTCGACGCCGTCACGGCCCTTCCGGCAGACTGCTGCGATGGACGTCTACGAATCCCTTGTCGACGCGGTCGGCAACACCCCGTTGGTACGGCTCAACCGGATCACCGCGGGCCTTCCCGCCCCCGTCTACGCGAAGTTGGAGTACGTCAACCCGGGCGGGAGCGTCAAGGACCGCATCGCGCTGTCCATGGTGCGGGCCGCCGAGGACGCCGGGCTGCTGCGGCCGGGCGGCACCATCGTGGAGACCACTTCGGGCAACACCGGCGTGGGGCTGGCCATGGTGGCGGCGCAGCGCGGCTACCGCTGTGTGTTCACCCTGCCGGACAAGAGCAGCGCCGAGAAGGTGGCGGTGTTGCGTGCCTACGGTGCCGAGGTGGTGGTCTGCCCCGGCGACGTGCCCCGCGAACACCCCGACCACCCCAGGTCGGCGGGCGAGCGGATCGCCCGGACCACTCCCGGTGCGTGGCTGGCCGACCAGTACAACAATCCCGCCAACCCCCAGGCGCACCATGGCGGTACGGGCCCGGAGCTGTGGCGGCAGACCGAGGGCCGGATCACACATCTGGTGGCGGGCATCGGCACCGGCGGCACGATCAGCGGCTCCGGCGGCTACCTCAAGGAGGTCAGCGGCGGCCGGGTCCGGGTGATCGGCGCCGACCCGGAGGCGTCCGTCTACTCGGGCGGACCCGGCACCGCGTACGCAGTGGAGAGCATCGGTCTGTTCCGTCATCCCGAGACCGTGGACGACTCCTGGCCGGAGTCGTTCCACACCGATGTGGTGGACCGGTTCGAGCGGGTCAGCGACCGCGACTCGCTGCTGACCGCCCGCCGGCTGGCCCGTGAAGAGGGGCTGCTGGTGGGCGCGTCGGCCGGAACCGCGGTGGCCGCGGCCCTCCGGGTCGCCGCCGGGCTCGGTCCGGACGACCTGGTGGTCGTGGTGCTTCCGGACTCCGGCCGCAACTACCTGAGCAAGGTGTACGACGACGAGTGGCTCCGCGAGCAGATCGGCGACGACTTCGCGGCCGGACGGCCCGGCGAGACGCCCTCGTAGACCGAGAGAGAAGGCCCGCCACCCGGATCACTCCGTGACGGGCAGGCACTCGGTGAGCAGGCCGACGATGTCGCGCCAGGCTCGCTGCGCGTGCAGTGGGTGGTGGCCGACGCCGGGGAGCACGGTCTGTTCGCCCGTCATCGGGTGGTGAAAGGCATGCAGGGCCCCGCCGTAGACCATGAGGCGCCAGTCGACGCCCGCGGCCTGCATCTCGGCAGCGAAGGCGTCCCGTTGTGCGGGCGGCATGATCGGGTCTTCCGATCCGACGCCGGCCCACACGGGGCAGCGGATGTGCTTCGCTTCGCCCGGTCGGCCTGTGGTCAGTGCGTTGATGGTCCCGATCGCGCGCAGGTCGACGCCGTCGCGTCCGAGTTCCAGCGCGATGGCGCCCCCGGTGCCGTAGCCGATGGCGGCGATCCGGTCCGGGTCGGTCCGTGGTTCGGCGCGCAGCACATCGAGCGCCGCGTGGCCGATGTCCCGCATCCGGTCGGGGTCGGCGAGCAGCGGGGTCACGTGCGCCAGCATCTCCTGGGGGTCGGTGAACCAGCGCCCGCCGTTGATGTCGAAGGCCAGCGCCACGTAACCCAGTTCGGCGAGGGCGTCGGCCCGGCGGCGTTGGAAGTCGTTCAGGCCCGTCCCCTCGGGCCCGACCAGGACCGCGGGCCGGCGGTCGGTACCTTCGGGGAGTGCGAGGTGCCCGATCATCGTCAGGCCGTCGGCCGGGTACTCGACCGTGCGCGTGGTAACCGTCGTCATGTGACTTGACTGTAGTGATCGTTGAGCCTTGGTCGGGCAGGTGTTCACCGCCGGCAGAACGGCGCGGGTGTGCCGGTGAAATGCCGGGGGAGAACGCACTTCCAAGGCTCTCGCGTAGCCCGGGTCACGTCGCGCCCCTGCTTGGCGTGGGGGTGTGGGGGCGCGACGTGACGTATGGGAGGGGGGAGATGCGGTCAGAGCTTCAGGAAGGGCTTCTCTCCCGCGATGTTGATGCGGTGCATCAGGCGCTCGTGCGGGAAGTAGTCCGCGACCGCGAGGTGTTGGGTGCAGCGGTTGTCCCAGATCACCAGGTCGCCCTGGGTCCAACGGTGCCGGTAGATCAGCTCGTTGGTCTCGATGTGGCGGCAGAGGAAGGCCAGCAGCGCCCGGCTCTCGGACTCGGTCACGCCGTTGATCCGCGTCACGTACGGGTTGGAGATGTACAGCGCCCGGCGCCCGGTCGCGGGGTGCGTACGGATCAGCGGGTGCTCCACAGGGTCCTGGTCCCCGAACTGCTGGTCCGGGTCGATGCCCTTCTTGCGCAGCGACTTCTGAAGATTGCCGTAGTCCGGGCCGAACGCCTTGCGCACGTCGTGCGTCGCGGTCAGCTGGAGCAGCAGCTCCTGCATGGGCGCCGACAGCGTCTCGTACGCCAGGTACATGTTGCCGTAGAGGGTGTCCCCGCCGACCTTGGGCGTGATCTTGGCGTAGAGGGCGGTGCCGAGCGGGGGCTCGACCCAGCCGCTGTTGTCGGTGTGCCAGTCGTTCAGCCCCGGCGGCTTCTGCTCGTTGTTGTGGAGCACCATCACCTCGGGATGGCCCTCAACGGTCATCGGCAGCAAGTGACTGTGCGTCAGCAGCGGCCCGAAGCGCGCGGTGAACGCCTTCTGCTGCTCGACGGAGATGTCCTGTCCCGGAAAGACCAGCATGTTGTACTGGTGGAAGGCGTCCTGGACCGTCTTCCACGCCTCGTCCGAAAGCTCCTGCGACAAATCGAGACCCGTGACCCGAGCCCCGATAGCGGGGCTTACCGGCTCGACGACGGGCAGGGTTGTGCTCATGTTGATACTGCTCCTCACTGCGAAATGGGCATGGTCAGCGACTGACCGGCGGTGGACAGGGTGTGCAGCAGAACGTCGGGATCGATGACGCCGCCGCTGACGACGGCTACGGGACTGCGCCAGCCGTACGAGGAGGAATGCTTCAGCGCGGCCGCGTACGCCGCGGCTCCTGCGCCCTCACAGACGATCTTGTCGGCGAACGCCAGCGACGACAGCGCCTCCGCGACCTCCTGCGGAGTCACCGTGAACACCCCGGCCAACTTGTCTTTGAGCCGCTCGAATTGAGCTGGAATCACGAAACTCGCACCGATGCCGTCCACGAATGAGCGCTCATACTTCACTTCCGTGGGGCGGCCCGCGCGCAGCGATGCGGACAGCGGGGCTCCGGTGCTGATCTCCACGGCGTAGACGGGGACCTTCAAGTAGGTCGCGAGGCTGTAGGCGAGGTTTCCGCCGCCGTACGGCGCCAACACCGCGTCCACGTCCGGTAGATCGTCCAGGATTTCCATCCCGATCGTGGCGATGCCCAGCGAGACGTACGGATCGCTCTCCGAGGAGAGGAAGAAACCCGGCAGGTCGGGGAAGGAGGAGGAGACCATGGTGCGGCGCCAGACCGGGTACGGCACGGCAACGATCCGTGCCCTGGGGTTGTACGCCAGGATCTGTGACCGCTTCGCCTCCGGAATCGCATCCGGCACCACCACCGTGTACGCCAGATCCAGCTCCGACGTCACGTGCGCCAGGCCCTGCGCGAAATTGCCCGAGCTGCCTGTCACGACGCCTTCGCGGACGATCCGGGCCCATATCTCCGGGCGGAACCGCCGGTACGCGTGCAGCGCACTGAGTGCGCCTCGGGCCTTGAACGAATTGGTGATCTGAAGGTTCTCGCACTTCAGGTGAATGTCCACCGGGTTCGGTGCCTTCGCCTGCAGCAGCGGCGTACGGCGAATATGCGGGTCGATGAGTTCGCGCATGCGCCGTACCGAGGCGTGGGAAATGGCCTCGGATAAATGGGGTTTCAGCATGTGGCTTTCGCTATCGGGTAGGATAATTCCTCGGTCAGGCCGAGCTTCCGGGCCAGCGTGATACTCGGCGTCTTGTCCGCGTGACACGTGATGATGGAGCGCAGGCCCTGCCCGCTGCCCCATCGGCTGACCGCGGCGAGGGCCACGAACGCCAGGCCCTTGCGGCGATGGTCGGGATGAGTGTTGGCACCGAGCTCGATCAGCCCGCCGCCGATGACGCCGTGTGCGTCTGCCGCCACCTGGCCGTCCTTGACCAGCGCGAAGCCGACCGCATGTGCGCCGTACTGGGCACTCGTACCGAAAATGCTCCGCGCCATCGGCGAATCGAGGCCGGAGAATGTCTCCGCGTCGATCCGCTCCAGCGCGTAGCCGTCGGGGACGGCCGGCGTGGGGGCGATGAAGCCGAAATGGGTGCGGGTGAAGTGGAGCCGCCGCCCCGCGGCGAAGCCGGCCTGCTTCGCCCAGGCACCGGTGCCTGGGCCCGGTGGATAGACGAGCTGTACCTCGCCGTGCCCGGCGAGCAGCCTCTTGGCCTCGGTGAAGAAGGCGGGCGTCATGGCTCCGGCGGCCAGGCAGAACGGCGCAGTGGTGGCGACCAGACAGGACACCGGCGCGTCGTTCTGGAAGTGCGCCCAGGCCCTGCCTGGGATGGCTCCGTCGATGACCGCGTGGACGAAGGCCAGGTTGGGATGGTCGGGGGCGAACAGAGAGACAAGGCGTGGTAAGTCGGCCGCGGCCACTTCGACCAGCTGCGTCCGGTCCATGCCGGTGACTGGCAGAGCGGCGCTCATTGGTTCTCCATCGGAGGCTCTCCACGGGGTTCGGAAACGAGGCGGGCCGTACGCACAGAGGTTCGACCCTAGAATCTGCAAGGCCCCACGGTATGCCAGGCGGCTCAAGTTAGGGGGGTAAAGGGGAACTTAGGGGGGTCGAGGGTGCTTAGGGGGGTAATCGGAGGGGCAGTGCGCCGCTGGGTGAAGCACCGTCGATGATCACGCGATGGATCACCACGTGATGGATGACCACGTGGCCGGTGGCCACCCTCCCCGCCCCACCCGCCGTCGAGGGTCCCAGGCCGCCGAGCGCGATGGCGTTGGCCGCGCGGGCGAGGTCGGCGGACGTGACCGTCCGACTCCGCTCCGAAGGCCAACCGGCGCACGCCGGAGTGCAGTTCGCCCGCGCCGATCACGAGGTCGAAGCGGCGTGGACGGCCGTGCCGGAAGCCCCGCACGCCGCAGCCAGTGCGCCAGCGCCAGGCCCGCCACACTCGCTCCGGAGATCAGAACACGTCTGTTCCGCACGCCCCTCTCCCATCCCCGTGTTGCCGAGAGGCATCTCAGTGACTGCACCGCCCGCGCTTCGCGGGCACACGGTCGACCGCATGCCTGGAGCGCCTGCCGGCGGAACCTTCATGCGACGGGCGGGCTTACGGTGCAGGCTTTCCTCGCTGCTGGGGGCTGCTGGGGCAGAGGGTCGGGGTGGAGCTCAGCGGGCCGGGAAGCTGTAGGTATAGCCCTGGGCGTCGAGCTGATCGAGCAGCTTGGCGAGCGCGGCGATGCTCTGCGAGCGGTCGCCACCGCCGTCGTGCATCAGGACGATCGACCCCGGGTGCAGGTTGCGGTTGATGTTCTGCAGGATGCCGGCGACGCCCGGTCGCTTCCAGTCGTCGGAGTCGTCGCTCCAGCCGATCGGCCGGAGTCCGTGCTGAGCGGCGATGTCGCGGATGACGGGTTTGAAGTCACCGCCGGGTGCGCGGTAGTACCAGAGCTTGGCTCCGGGGCCGGCCGCGTCGGATATCTCCCGCTGGGCGTCGGTTATCTCGTGGACGTTGTAGTCCAGCGGCATGCTGCTCTGCCGCTCGTTGTGGTGTACGGAGTGGTCGCACAGCCGGTGACCGGCGGCGACTACCGCCTTGGTGAGGTCGGGGTGGCGCTGCGCGTTCGGACCGATCTCGCAGAACGTGGCCTTGGCATGGTGCTGGGCCAGCAGCGCCAGTACCTTCGGGGTCCAGCGCGGGTCCGGGCCGTCGTCGAAGGTCAGCGCGACCGATCTGCCGCCGTCCTCGGTGTTGAACTGGAGCGCGTTGCTCACCGTGAACCCCTTCGACGAGCCGGCCGAGGCGCTGCCCGGACCACTCGGCCAGGCGGCGGCCGAGGAGGAGGGGGCGGCGGGCGACGGGGGCGACGCGCTCTGCGACGGGGGCGGGGAAGCGAGAGGGGAGGCGGAGCTGGTGGCGACGATGGGCCGGGAAGCTGAGGGGGACGGCGGCCCGGCCGCCGACGAGGTCTGCGCCGCATACGCTCCGTATGCAGCCAGGGTGGTTCCGGTGAGCGCCACCGCAACGGCGGCTGCCGCCTTCTTCGCACTGACCAATGCCACAGCAAGTCCTCCAACGGCACCCCGGCGGGCATGCCTGTCATGCCTGTTCAGCGGTAACGGGTGGTGTATGTCGCACACGGCAGGGTGGGGAGCGGGCTGCGTGGTGATCGCCGCGGACTTGAGACCGCGACGACGGTTTCGGTGACGCCGCACCTGCCCCCGCGCCTGCTCCTGGTCCGCCACTCTTTGTGACGCGCCAGACGCAAATGGTCCGTTTTGTGTGCTATGTCGATAACGGTAGAGGAATCCGGAGTCGCGGCCCAGGGGTGCACTGTGTGATCTGCATCCCGTTCGGACCTGCGGTGATGCATCGCATGGGCGCCCGCTGCGAGATTTCGGGGCGTTTTCTCCGTGCGGTCACACCGGCCCGATTCTCTGCGTGGTCACACCGGCCCGGCGCCCGGTGTGCGGGGAGTGGTGACGGAGTCCCCGGCGTTCAGGGACGGAATGCCCTCAAGGCGCTCGATCGCGACTGATGATGCGCTGTGCCGTCGGAGCGCTTTGCCCTCTTTGTGTAGATATTCTGTGAGGTGTGATCGAGTCTGGACGGCCGCGGCTCCGTCGCCACAGCCGGTGGAGGTTTGTGCGGCTGTCGCCGGTCGTCCTGACCGTCGTCATCGCCGGCCTGGCGTATGCCACTCCTCCGGAAATGGCCTTCAGCCGCCTCCTGCCCGCGGCACCGGCCCTCGCCGCGGCGATGTGGCCGGTGCTGCCCACCGTCCTGCTGGGGACGGTCTGCCTCTTTCTGATGATCGGCCTCAGCCTCGTGTTCCCCGGCCTGGGGACGTGGTGGACGGCTGCTGGGATCATCGCGGTCACCGTGGCGGCCGCATACGGCAGCCACGTCCGGCTCCAGCGGGAGCGGACCCTCTTCCAGGTGCGGCTCGTCGCCGACGCGGCGCAGCAGGTGGTGCTGAGTCCGATGCCGCGCCGCTACGGGAGCGTCGAGATCGAGTCGCTGTACGTCGCGGCCGAGGCGGAGGCCCGTATCGGTGGGGACTTCTACGAGGTGGCCGACACGCGATACGGGGTCAGGCTGCTCATCGGTGATGTGCGGGGCAAGGGCCTGCCGGCAGTGGGGGCGGCCGCGGCGATCGTCAACTCCTTCCGGGAGGCGGCTTACAGCGAGGCCGACCTGGTCAGCGTCGCGCGCCGGCTGGATGCCAGCAGCACCCGTTACAACGCGGCCTTTCCCCCCGAGGGGCCGATGGAGCGCTTCGCCACCGCCCTTCTCGTCGAGATCCCGCATGAGGGCAGGCGTGTCGAGATCCTCAACTGCGGACACCCCCCGCCGCTGCTCCTGAACCGCGGGGGACTCCGTGCCCTTGAGCCCACCACCCCCTCGCCACTGCTCAACCTCGCCGAGCTGATCGGCGATCACTACACCGTCGACACCTTCGACTTCGCCCCCGGTGACCTGCTTCTTCTCTATACCGATGGGATCGCCGAGGCCCGCGCCCGCGATGGCGAGTTCTTCCCACTGGCGGCCTGGATGCGCCGGCAGCCCCCGATGCCGCCCCACGAGCTGCTGACGGCTCTTCACCACGAACTGCTCGCCTACAGCAGAGGCCGCCTGGACGACGACATCGCCGCCCTCGCAGTGCGCCTGCGTGAACCCTCGGAGTGAGCCCGGCCCAGATCGCGCCACCGGCCCGGATGGCGCCATGTGACGCGTGCTCGACGCGGTCCCGGCCTGATCCGCAGGAATGTGCGGACCGAGCCTGTCTCGGGGCCGTGGTCCGGGCCCGGGGGATGAGGAGATGAGGCGACCGCAGGGTGGTCCGATGAGGGCAACGAGCACATCCTGCGGTCACGAGGTGTCTGCGACCGTGCTGGTTGTCAGGCTATGTCTGCGACCGTCTGGTCGTCAGCCCTGGCGTCGCCGGAGGCGCGGGTCGGCGAGGTGATTCGGGGTGTAGTCGGCGTCCGCCGGGTTGAGGTCGGTCCCCGGGGGAACGAGTTCGTCGATGCGGTCCAGTACCGCGTTGTCCAGGACGACGTCCGCGGCCCGCAGCAGGTCCTGGAGCTGCTCAAGCGTCCGTGGACCGATGATGGCGCTGCTCACCGCTGGATGACTGAGCACGAAAGCCACGGCGAGGTGCGAGAGGGGCAGCTGCGCCTCGTCGGCGAGTTTGATGAGCTCCTCGACCACCTGGAGCTTACGGACGTTGCCCGGCTCGGACTGGTCGAATTTGTGCGAGATCCAGTCTCGTCGGAAGTCGTTCAGCTCCAGCGGGTTGCTCTTGCGGTACTTGCCGGTCAGCCAGCCGCTGGCCAGAGGGCTCCAGGTCAGCACGCCCATGCCGTAACGCTGGGCCGTCGGCAGCACGCTGCGCTCGATGCCCCTCATGAATATGGAGTAGGGCGGCTGCTCGGTGCGGAAGGGGATATGACCGCGGCGCTCGGCTGTCCAGCGGGCTTCAACGATCTCCTCTGCCGGGAAGTCGGAGGAGCCGATTGCCATGACCTTGCCCTCGCGTACCAGGTCGGAAAGGACCGAGAGCGTCTCGTCGATGTCCGTGGTGGGGTCGGGGCGGTGGATCTGGTAGAGGTCGATGCGGTCGGTGTCCAGCCTGCGCAGGCTGCCTTCGACCGCCTGTCGGATCCAACGCCGGGAATTTCCACGGCGGTTCGGGTCGGAACCCATCGGGAAGTGAACCTTGGTCGCGAGGACGACATCATCGCGGCGCCCCTTCAGCGCCTTGCCCACGATCTCCTCGGACTCACCGGCGGAGTACATGTCGGCCGTGTCGATGAAGTTGATGCCTGCGTCCAGCGCCGTGTGGATCAACCGCGCCGCGTCCTCGTGATCACGATTGCCCCAGGCGCCGAGCATCATCGTCCCCAGAGCCAGGCGACTGACCGTGATGCCGGTACGTCCGAGCGTTGTGCTGTGCACGAAAGTTTCCCCTCAGTTGAAGCGTTGTGCTGGTGTCCATTCTGCTGAAGCTGGAGTCCCTAACCAGGTCTTGGGCTACCGGGGGCAGGCGGATCCTGGTACTGTCGATACCAGGAACTTGACGCCGCGCCAGCCGTTGGCCTTGCCGCCGACACACCGACCTCAGCGCCGTTCATCCACTGCGTCGCCGTGCTCGACCCCTCACTGATCAGCCTTGCCCAAGGAGCGCTCGGCGCCGACGAACCTTCCAAGGGCGTGCGCATATTGCGTTCGGGCATGGGACGTGGCTACCTCGGGCCGGCACCGATCAAGGGGCATGGCCCGCACCGTTACGTCTTCCAACTCTTCGCCCTCGCGACACCGGTCACTGCGGGATCAAGCGGAGCCGACCTGGACACTGCAAACCACGCGACGTGCTGGCCGCCGCCGGTAACGTCCGCGGCGCAACCGCGTCGGCTGAAAGCGGGGCAACACCCTCAATGCCTCGCCTCCGAGCGCGTCGACAGGGAGACTCACAGGCAGCGGCCGTTCTTTCGTGCTTCGTTACTCGACATCTCGAAGCGTGAAGAACGGCCGTGTCACGTGCAGCCGATTCCTGCAGGTCTCAGCAGGTCGAGCGACCTGCGACGTTAGACGCGAAGCCCGTCATGTGGTTGCCACGTGACTGGGGAGCGGTTCGGGGTTCCGGCGGCTCGGGGCGGTCAGATGCATGGCGCCGGCCGGCACCGGTACGGCAGCGAAGATCGCGTCCTGCTGTGCCTGGAGTTCGCGGCGACGCTCGGGCGGGGTGCTCGGCAGCCGCTGCTCCTCGTAGATCTTGTGGGTCTCCAGCTGGGCGGCCTTGCTTTCCGGGGTGTGGAACTGGACCTCGAAGAGCTGGCCCGAACGGGGTGCGCGCCAGGCCGAGTTGACGGCCTTGTAACCCTTGGAGTGGCCCCAGGTGTTGGACCAGCGGGCGGTGTCGTTGCCCCAGGAGGCGAGCAGCCCGGCGGCTACGGTGACGCCATGCGTGTACTGCCCGGTGGGCCACTGGAGCGTGTAGCGGACAGCGTCGTTGAGCTTGGCGAGTGAGATCTCCACGCTCTGCCCGGGGGTCTCCTTCATCTTGGTGGCGATCTTCCGCTTGAGCGAGTCCGGTGACTTCAGCCGCTGGTCGAAGCCGACGAGCTGCGCGTGGCTGAGCAGTGCAGCGGTGCGGACCTGTGGACTGATGGACCGCTCCGCGCGCCGTGCCCGGGCCAGGTAGGCGTCGACTTTCTTGTTGTCATCGGCGTTCAGGTGCAGCCCGTCCTGACTCCAGCCGCCGCCGGGGGCGGGGGAGTGGGTCGGCACGGACGGGGTGGGCGCGGCGGCACGGGATGGGGCGGCCGGGGCCGCGGTGGCGGTCTGCACTGCGCCCGTCCCGAGCGCGGCGGCGAGGGCGGTTGCCAGTGCGGCCCGGGTGATTCTGCGGCTGGTGGGGTGGTGAGTCATCAGTGCGCGGGTTCCTCTCTGCGGGGCTGGGGCCGTATCGCTACGGCTGTCGTACCGAGCACGCCGGCTGCCCAGGGGCTCGGTACGACCCATGACAAGAAGTGCAACGGGCGGCGCGCGCATTGGTAGCCGTTCGCGCGGTCATCGGCCAGTACCTGGCCGGAACGGTACGCAGGAAGGCGCGAAACGAATGATGGCGTGTCCTTCCTCGTCATCGTCTACACCAGCGTGCGGGACGCCGTGCCACCCTGAGTTCCGGCGCCGAGCGGCTTCGGCCCAGCTGCCGCGGCACCGCTGCGGGCTGCCGCCTGGCCCGTCGTCGATCGGTTGCTGCTCGGCCGTCTGACCGGCCAGGCATGTGCCGGCCACCAGTAACCTGCCTGGATGACGCATTCCGCACACACGTACCCGCAGATCTTGGTAAGCGGCAAGCATGTTCGCGAGGCCGTTGCGCACTGCGTCGCCACCCTTGGCGGTGCTGCCTCCGCCCCATGGCACGCAGCCGCCGGCCAACTGGAGTGGACATGCTGGGAGACCCTGGAACACCTCGCGGACGACCTGCTCACCTATGCCCTCCGCTTCGGGCTCGCGCACCCCAGCGGCGTCCCACGTGTACCTCTGCGCATCTCCACCGATCGACCCCAAGGGCCGGCCAACGTCATCTTCGGCGACAAGGCGGCGGGACCGGAGGGCCTGTTGACCGTCGTGGAGGCGTGCGGCGGACTGCTCGCTGCTGTCGTGGACAGCACCGCTCCGACCGTACTCGCCCCGCATGTCTTCGGTGCCTCCGATCCGGAAGGGTTCGCGGCCATGGGCGTGGTCGAAACCCTCGTCCACACCTACGACATCGCTCGGGGACTCCAGCGCGACGGAGCCCCACCGGAGGACTTGAGCAAGCGCGTTCTCACCCGACTCTTTCCAGACGTACCCCTCACGGAGAGCGCCTCGGCCACGCTCTTGTGGGCTACCGGACGCCTCGAAACACCCGCGCGTCCTCGCCGGAAGGAGTGGCGCTGGCACGGAGCGCCGCGTGGCACAGGTGCGTGATTACGGGTTTTCGCCGGCGCAGCAGGCCGAGATTCGGCGACGCTGGCGCGAGGGGCAGTCGTTCAGCTCGATCGCGCGGCCGCTCGGGGGGCCGATACACCATGTGCGCCGGTTTCTGCATCAGAGTGGCGGCGTCCGCCAACCTCCGCAGCAGCGGCCACGCCGGCATCCGAGCGGCGGCGAACGGGGGGACAGCCTGAACGGCGGACAGCCTGGTTTTGTCCGTGAGTTGGGAGAGCGCATTGGTACTTGCTTGAAACTCCTGGTTGTGCTGTGTGCGACGTCGGGCCGGGGCGGTCGCCGAAGTCGATGGTCCAGCTGACGGACACCGACATGTTGTGCTTTGACCGCATAGGAGAGCACCGGGTTGGATGATCAAGGCCATGATGACGAGCGGTCGCCCTTTCCATCGGATGCCTTGCCCGCTGCGGACCATGGCGCGTTCGCATCGCCAGCACGGCAGTAGGGTGAAACAGTGACCCCCTTACCGGAAGACTCGCCGCCGTTGATCGGCGAAGACGACCGCGATGCGGCCGTGCAGCGCCTGCAAGAGGCGTACACCGAAGGGCTCATCTCGCACGAGGAGTTGGACGAACGCCTCCACCAGGTGTTCACCGCCAAGGCGCACAGTGAGCTCGTGTCGGCTCTGTCCTCACTCCCTGAGGAGCACCCGGGCACCACGTCAACGATCGCCGTCGCCGGCGGACGGA
The DNA here is from genome assembly GCF_051603415.1 of Streptomyces sp. S186. NCBI lineage: Bacteria > Bacillati > Actinomycetota > Actinomycetes > Kitasatosporales > Streptomycetaceae > Streptomyces > Streptomyces sp. S186. Next base: position 8,065,487 of record NZ_CP193932.1, read on the forward strand.
TCCAGCGGCGCGGCGCATGGCGGGTACCTCGGATTCTCAAGGTCGGGTCCGCATACGGAAGGGTGCGCCTGGATCTGTCCCGGGCGATCATCGAGCATCCGGTCGTCGACATCGAGCTGCAACTCGGAACCGGCGGGGCCAGAATCACGGTGCCTCGGGACGCGGTCGTTGACGTCGAGGGTTTGCTCGCTGGGTGGAAGGACCTGCGCTACCAGGCCCCTCGGCGTTCCCGCCCCGGCGGGCCTACGATCCGAATCTCTGGGACCATGGGATTCGGACGATTGAAGATCCGCCACGCCCGGCGTTGAGGCTCCATCCGGCACCGGGACCGATCACACGTCCGGCACTTTCATCACTGCCGACTGCCGACTGCCGACTGCCGACTGCCGACTGCCGACTGGTGCTGGTGCTGGTGCTGTGGCGGCATGGGTTCGTCGGGCTGGTAGTCAGGCGACGACTTTGAGGGGGCGTCCGTCCCAGCGGATGCCTTTCTCGCTGCGGATGCGGGCGGCGCGTTCCGTGCGCTCGGCGCGGCCAGGACCTCGCGGTGGCGGGCGTGGGCATTGCGCCAGCGCAGGCAGGCGTGCAACCCCGGGTCTATACGGGTTGGTTGGGCTGGTTGGAGTTGGCGATGGTGAACTGCCTCAGCCACCCGAAGTGAGCCTCGATCGGGTTCGGGTTCGCCATCGGGCCGGGCAGCGCGGATCGACCTCAGCGCAGCCAGGGTGTTCGCGGCACCGGACCGGCACCCTTTTCGGCGGCTGACACCCCACAGGCGGTCGTCGCCGACCGATTAGCAGCCGTGAAAGTAGCGCACCCCGGGGGCGCGGTGGTACGTCATATCTTGGTGCGCTGGAAGGTGACACCGCGGCGGGCGAGCAGACCGCGTAACGCCTCACGGCCGATGCTGTCTGCACAGACGGACAGGCTCGGCCACCGTGCCTGTAGCAGTCGGATCGGACGTCACCGCACATCCAACTGCCACGACCGCCACGACCGCCAACCCGGCGAACCTACGCGGTCACAGCACCCAATCTGGCCAACGGATCAGAAGCTGCTACCGCTGTCGGTCGTCCGAGGCTCCTGCCCGATCGGCGTGCGATAGGTTGCCCGCCATGACTCAGCTTGGGCCCGTTGCCTGGCCACCTGCCCCGATCAGGACCGAGCGGCTCGTGCTCCGCGAGTCCGAGGCCCGGGACCGTGCGGCGTTCATCGAGTTGTTCACCTCGCCGGAGGTGGGCGCTTACATAGGCGGCCCTCGACCGCGTGATGAGTGCGAGCGTGCGTTGCCTGAGACACCCGAGAGGCGCCCCGGCCTTTTCGTCATCGAGCTCGACGGAGAGATGATCGGCACCGTCGAGCTCAACCGGCGCGACGCGGAGCGTCGGAGCCGTGTCCGTCCGGATGCCGCGGAGGCCGAACTCGGCTACTTGTTCCTGCCGGAGGCGTGGGGACGCGGGTACGCCGCCGAGGCGTGCGCGGCGGCGCTCGACTGGTTCGCCGACGCGCTTCCCGGCGAGCCGGTGGTGCTCTGCACCCAGACCGCCAACGACCGCTCGATGCGCCTCGCGGCGAAGCTGGGGTTCACCGAGGTAGAGCGGTTCGAGGCATGGGGTGCCGAACAATGGAAGGGCGTGTGGTCCTCGGTCACGCCGTCCGGTTGAGCTCGAGCTCGACAGCGGGGATACACGGATCGTCGGCCTCGGCCGTGACAAGCGCTCTTCGTCTCACCCGTGATCGCCCGACCGGCTGCTCCTTGGACGCTCACTGCTTGCGCAGGCCCAAGTCGGGCCTGCAGACAGGGAACGCCACTGCGACGACTGAATCCGCCAGCATCTCCAGCGCCTCGCTGTCGGTCAGTTGATGCTCAGCGCAAGAATCCCGGCGGCTGTCTCGGCCGCTCGCTGGGGGATAGCGAGGTACCCAGATGCCCAGCCCCGGCCTCCTGCGAGAGGTTACCGGGGCCGGCGCGACCGCCGGGGAAGCCGGCGGTGGGCGACGCGTAGGGCAGCACCCAGCGACATCTCTGGCTTACGCAAGTTTCAACACCAGCAGCAGGCAGCCCAGAACCACGAGCGGTGCTCCCATGGCGCGCAGGCAACCCGGCCGGGCGCTGGGTGTCGGCACATACGGTGTTTCCATACGGCCGTTTCGCCACAGCATGTCGCGGTGTCGCTCAGCCGCCTTGCGCTGTACCTGGGCGCACCGGCGCCGGATGAAGCCTCCGCAGTCGGTGAGCACGACGATGCCAACGGCTATGTACGCGAGCGCGAGTCCGATCCCCATAGCGAACTATGATCGCAGCTCCCCGTAGCGCACTATGTTTGCAGCGATGGTGCTGACTCCCACCTACACCACCACTTACACGCTTTCCGCACGAAGATTGCGTTATCGGCCGGGGCCTAGACGCTGGAACCCCGCGCCAGAACCGGCCCGAATCACCCACCGTGCCGTCCGCCCCCCCCCAAGGCGGGTGCGGAGGCGGCTGGTGCCTGGATCAATTGGACAGGACGTAGGGGCCGATCATGAGGGCCATGTAGAGCAGCAGGAGCCCTCCGGCAACGGCTGCTACGAGTAGGACGGCCTTCATCACACTCTCTACGGCCCGACGGGCGGGGGCGGCTCGTGTAGGGACTTGGGGATTGTGTTCCTGCTCAGTCACGAAGTCATCCTGCCATCGCTGTCGTCGCTGGCCATGGGTAGAAGTACTCATATTGATGGTGTTGCGGATCCCAGCGGTGGCCGCGCTGGTGGAGGGGCATCGCCGGGAGATGGTCTTCTACCGCCGCCACGGAATGTTCCTAGGCAACGTGGACATCGCCATCGTCAACATCGCCACCCCCTCGATCCAGCTCCATCTGCACGCCTCCGGCGCCGAACTGGAGCTGATCGTCTCCGGCTACACCCTCACTTACGCCGTGCTGCTCATCACCAGCGCGCGGCTGGGCGGTGCGCGAGGCTACCGGCGGATGTTCCAGCTCGGTCTCGCGATCTTCACCCTCGCATCGCTGGCGTGTGGCCTGGCGCCTACGCCTGTCCTCCTGGTGGTCGCCCGGGTAGTGCAGGGCGCCGGTGCCGCGCTGCTCACTTCGCAGGTGCTGACCGGCATCCAGCTCAACTTCCAGGGACCTGCACGCAGTCGGGTCCTGGGGTTGTACACGGCGGTGCTGTCGGGCAGTGCGGTGTTCGGCCAGGTCATCGGCGGTGTTCTGATATCGGCGGATCTGTTCGGGACCGCCTGGCGTCCGATCTTCCTGATCAACGTTCCCATTGGACTCTGCCTGATCGTCGTCGGCCGGCGCTTCCTTCCGGCAGACGGACAGCGCGGCACGCAGCGTATGGATCTGGCGGGTGTGGCCGTCCTGTCCGCGGCGCTGCTGCTGCTCGTACTCCCCATGGTGCTGGGCCGTGATGCGGGATGGCCCGCGTGGACGTGGGTGTGCTTCGCCGCGAGCCTGCTCGCCTTCGCATGGTTCGTCGGGATTGAGCGCCGTGTGGGCCGACGAGGCGGGCAACCACTGATCACCCTGTCTCTTCTCACACGCAAGCCGGTGGTGTACGCCCTGATCTCTCAGGCCACCACCCGAGCCACGTACTTCGCTCTGCTTTTCGTGCTGGCGCAGTACCTGCAAGCAGGACTCCACAAGAGCGCCACCTACTTGGGCCTTGTCCTGGTGTCCTGGGTGGCTGCCTTCGGCGTCTCAGGCCCGCTGCTCGACCGCATGCCCGCCGCCATCAAGCACCGGGTGGCCCCCCTCGGCACCCTGCTGCTCGCTCTCGCCCTCGCCGGCATCGGCACGGGGGCGTGGGCCGGCACGACCAGCGGCGTACTCCTGACGACCCTCCTCGGCCTCGGCGGACTGGGGTACGGAGCCGCGTTCAGCAGCACCCTCACCCATCTGACCAGCACGGTGGAGGACAAGCACGCGCCAGACATGAGCGGGCTGTTCAACACGACCCTTCAAGTGGGCGGCGTACTGGGCGTCGCGCTCTTCGGCACCGTGTATCTGGACCTTGCTCCGAACGGCGGACACGCGGCAGCGATGCACGGCTTCATGGTGATCACCCTCATGCTGGGTGCTGTCGGATTCGCAGCAGCGTTCCTGTCGCGACTTGCGGTCCGCAGCAAACCCACCGCGCCCTCCCCGGTAAGCAGCGCCCCCGCCCCGACCAAGACCGCAACGTAAAGAGCGGCGGCCACCGAGGCAGGGCACACTCACCCTGACGGCAAGTCAGAACACCAACCGTTTCGGATCAATGTGCGACGGTGGTCTCCGCACGATCGACAGAGTGGATGCTGCCTTCGCGGCGATGGGCGCTGGGACTTCGTTCGTCTGATGTCCTCACAGGCCCTACCCTTCACACAGTGGCTGTCCGAGGTGTCTGGCTGTTTCTGCCGCGTCTTTGTGGGTCAGGGCGATGATCACGGCCGTCAGGGGAAGCATCAAGCCGGCGATGACGACGAAGAGTGTGGGGAGCCAGCTCTGCCAGCCGGAGGTGGGCTGGAGCCCGTCGCGTCGCGCGGCGCGGGAGAGCACGAGGTGTACGAGGAGTGCCGAGGCGGCTGCGAGCAGGGCTGCGTAGGCGGACGCGAAGTGCGTCCACGGCACCGCCATGTAGCGACAGGCAGCCGACTGGTGGTGGACGTGGGCGGTGGACAGCGCAACTGTGGTGATCAGACAGCCGATGGCAGCCAGCGAGAGCAGCGGTACCGCGAGCGCTCGGACCCGCCAGGACCGCGCGGGTCGGTGCGGCCCCGCGCCGGGCTGTGTCACGGTTTCGGTCATCTGCCTGTCAGTACCAATCCGGGTGCGGGCGGACGATGCGGATGTGCTGCTGGCCCTCGGCCTTTTCCGTTGCCGGCAGTCGGCCCTGCAGGCTTACGTTCTGGTATGAGTCCTGGTGCTGGGTGTACTTGATTTCGCCGTCCGGCATGACGGCCGTGACCACGGCGGCGTGATGCGTATTGCCGTGCTCGATATGGTCGTTGGGGCCCTGTTGCTCGTAGTAGATGATGTCGCCGGGCCGTGCCTGGGAAGGCGGGACTTCCTCCCCGCCGTGCTTGAGCATGAAGTTCTGTTGGTTCTCGGCGCCGGCCCAGGACTTGGAGTAGTACATGCTGGTGTCCCACCAGTCGATGCCGATGCCGCTCTCATGCCCCCAGGTGTCGTCGCCGCGGGCACCCTCCCACGGATCGAGCTTCTTCTGCATACCGGCGTGATCTAGCGCCTGGGAGACGAAGTTGGTGCAGTTGTTGTCGAACTGGACCGGGTCCTCCTTGTTCCAGTTGTCCAGCGCGTATTCCACCATCTTGACCCGGTCGAATTTACCGTCCGTGCCGCGCATCTCGCGTTTGGTGTTCTCCGGAATTCCGTCGAGCTGCGCGAGTCTCACCGGCTCGGCCCGCATCAGGTCGTACTGCTGCTTCTCACTCAGCCCGTCCCACCAGGCACGTACGGCTGCCGGGTTGGTGTCCTGCGGAGGGATGTCCGCGGCGAGCATGTCCATCTCGACATGAGACGCGGCGTTCTGCTCCTTGAGCGCCTTCTCCGGGTCATCGATCCCGACCGCAGCCGTCAGACGCGACAACTCGCCCTTCGTCCGCTGGTCCGCCTCGGTCGCCTGCCGAAGGGCTTGCTCGCGCAGGGCGACGACTTCGGAGTATGCCTGCTGCTTGTCCTCGCCCGCGTTCGGGCCGGGACATTCCAGCGGTACCCCGTCGTCGTCGAGCGGGAGGTCGTGGAGGCGGGCGATGTCGGTGAGCTGGCGGGCGGTGCTCATCGCCAGTTCCAGGCTGGTGTGCATGCCCTCCATGACCATCTTGACGCTGAGCAGCAGGTCGTACGCCGACTCCAACTGGTTCGCCAGCTCCACGAAGTCGTCGGCCGCCGCCGCGCCGACTTCGTCGGCCCAGTTGTCGGCGAGGGGCTTGGCGCCCTGCTCGCGCACATCGTGTGCGGCATTCAAGGCGTACTTGGCCAGCGCCGCCCAGTCGTCCGCGGCGTCCTTCCACTTCTGGGGGTGGGCACTGATCAGTTCCGCGTACGTGACCACGGTCAGTGCCTCCCCAGGTCCGTCATGGCGGCCCTCAGCCGTGAGACCGCTTCCTGGTCGGCGGCGTCATAACTGTCGGCGGAGTCCTGCAATCGTTCCCCCAAGTCCCCCATCTTCTTGGCAAGTCCGACCATGTGGTCCACCCAGGTGTCCCGGCACACCAACAGGTGGTTTCCGCACTCCCAGAACATGTGGTCGCGGTAGACATCGTCAGTACTGTCCAGCGCGTGCCGCATCCGCCGCTGGGTGTCGCTCGACAGCGCCTTCATGTCCTCGCCGGTGCCGCGCACCTTCGCCGTATCTACCTGTACATCACTCACCGGGGTCCCCCTGCCGCGCGAACACCTCGGCCGGCGCGTACCGGCTCATCGGCCAGGCACCAGGCACCAGGCGCCAGCCGCGTTCGCGTCCTGTCATATGCATGGTCGTTCCCACGGGATATTACGGCACCAGGCACCCGGCTGCCCGCCCCCTCCAGGCCGCTGACCACGCCTTATGCTCCAAGATGACCAGATCCGCCAGACTCATTCGACGAGGTGCAGATCCGCCGCCTACGTTCTGTCCTGCGCGACCGGTGTCACCCGGATCGGGTGGGGGCGATGGGGCTTTGATGAGGCTTCTCGGCGCGGTCGGTCAGGGCAGGATCTTGACATACCCGTCGGTTCCGTGGACGCGGATCCGCTGCCCGTCCTGGATCAGTCGGGTGGCCTGCTCGACGCCCACGACGGCCGGCAAGCCGTACTCCCGGGCGATCACTGCGCCATGGGTCATCAGGCCGCCCACCTCCGTCACCAGACCCGCGATGCCGACGAACAGCGGCGACCAGCTGGGGTCGGTGAAGGTCGTGACCAGGATGTCGCCCGCTTCGAGGTCGGCATCGGCCATGTCGAGGATGACGCGGGCCCTTCCCTCGATGGTCCCGGTGGAAACCGGCAGGCCGACCAGGGCGTCGGCCGGCACGCCGTCGCGCCGGTACGTCCCGGTGACGGCCTCGCCATCCGAGGTGAGCACCCGGGGCGGCGTGAGCGCCTGGTGCGACTGGAAGGCGTCCTTGCGCTGCTGGATGAGTTGGTCGTCCACTTGGTTCGAGCGCACGACGTCGTGGAGTTCCTGGAATGTGAGGTAGTAGATGTCCTCCTTCTCGGCAAGCACGCCTGCCTGTACGAGGCGCTCGGCCTCCTCCAACAGCGCCTGCTTGTAGACGAAGTAGCGGCTGATGATGCCGTACTTCGGGTATTCCCGGTACCCGATGAAGGTTCGGACCCGGTCGATCATCCGCTTGGCCTCGTCGGCCTTCTGCTCCCCGTCCGGCAGGGCCCGCAAGCGTGCTAGCACGTCCTGTTCCTTCTGCTGCGCCTTCCGCCGCCCTTGCTCGAAGCGCCGCTCGGCGGCGCCCGGTTCGAAGTTCCGGACGTTGTCGAGGATCACGGGCACGAGCGTGGTGGGGCGCTCGCGCCAACGCGGTCTCGTGATGTCGATCTCGCCGACGCAGCGCATGCCGTAGCGGTCGAGGTAGGTCTCGATGGCGGCGCGCGCTTCGGTCCCGCCCGCGAGCTTCGCCAGCTCGTCCAGGAAGGCTGCGTCCTCGATGCCATCGACGCCCTGCAGGAAGGCCACCACCTCCGACCGCGGGCGGATCACGTCCGCGACGTCGAGCAGCGCCAGTCCCATCTCCGACGTGACATTGTCCGGGGCGGACAGCGTGAGCGTGTCCGCCGCGTTCTTCTCGCCCAGCCACTCCTGCAGCTTGTCGTTGAGCCACCACGTGGCCTCGATCCCCGCCATGATCGCCTGCAGGCTCAGCGGATCACTGAGGACTCGCTTGTGCTCCTCGAAGGCCTCCAGCAGGAAGTCGAAGAGCGCCGGTCCGGTCTTCGTCCGGATGTCGCGCTCCAGGGCGGCGATGGACGCCCGGCTGCGCTCGATCAGTTCGGCGACGAGGGCCGGATCGGTCTCGATCGGGGCGGACGCGCCGGTGACCAGCGGTCCGGCGGGGCCGGTGTTCGGGAGCGACGGGACGAAGTCGTCGCGGTCGAGAACGGTCTCCAGAGCGTCCCTGATCAGCGGGTCGCCTCTCCCCACGACGTCCAGGAGGGCGGCTCGGCTCTCGGGCGAGGCCAGGCGTCGGGTGACGTCGACAAACAGCCTTCCGCCGGCCTCGTGCATCGGCACCATGGCCGTCAGCTGCCAGACGGAGATCCCCAGGGGCTTCATGGGGTCGGTCATCATCTGCTGGTGGCCGACGGAGAGGTAGACGTGATTCTCCTGGTCCCCGGCCTCGGGGATGGGGAACAGCGTGGTGATCGGCCGGCTCTGAACGATCTGGAAGTCCTCATCGTCCAGACACCATTCGATGTCCTGCGGGCGGCCGAAGTGGGCTTCGATCCGCCGCCCGAGCTGCACGAGTCGCACGACCTGTGCGTCCGTCAGCGCCGGCTGCTGCTGCCGCTGCGGGTCGATGGTCACTTCCTGCGTACCCCCGGCCGGCGAGGCAAGAACGGCACGCTGTTTTGCGGCGACTGTCCTGGCGATGACTTCGCCGTCTCGCACCTTGAAGACATCCGGGTTCACCAGGCCGGAGACCAGGGCCTCGCCGAGGCCGAAGCCGGCGTCCACGGTGGCGACCTTCCGGTTGCCCGTGACGGGGTCGGCCGTGAAGAGGATGCCGGACGCGTGCGGGAAGACCATCTGCTGCACGGCCACGGCCATGTGGACCGTACGGTGGTCGATGCCGTTCCGCTGACGGTAGGTCACGGCCCGTTCGGTGAACAGCGAGGCCCAGCACCGGCGGACGTGATGGAGGATCGCCGCCGGCCCCACGACGTTCAGGTACGTGTCCTGCTGGCCGGCGAAGGAGGCCGTCGGCAGGTCCTCCGCCGTCGCGCTGGATCGGACGGCATAGGCGGTGTGCTCGCCGAGTTGGACGACCGCGCGGGTGATCGCCGACGCGAGATCGCCCGGGATGGCAATCCCTTCGATGATCCGGCGAATGCGCGCGCTGAGCGTGCGGATCGCCTCCCGGTCGTCCCCCTCTGTGTCACAGCGAGTCAGGCGCGACAACTGATCGAGCTGATCGTCGATCGCCGGCGCTTCCGTCATGATCCGCCGGAAGGCGCCCGTCGTCACGCAAAAGCCCCGTGGCACGCGGATGCCTTCGATCCGCGACAGCTCGCCCAGGTGTGCGCCCTTGCCGCCAACGACCGCGACCTGCATCTCGTCGATCTCTCGAAGATCCAAGACGTACTGCTCAATCATCTCAGTCATCCATCCCAGTCATCACGATCCCTCCGACGCAGCCGTGCTCCGCCGCTGCACTGCAGCTGTTCTCCGCCGTTGCACTGCGGTGGCAGATCGAATCACCAGCGCCTTCAGATCTGCCGAATCTCTCGTCGGGCACGTCCTCATCTCCGGCTGCATCTCCGGCTGCCTTTCCATCGACGAGTCGGCCGGCCGCTCCGCTCTCCCGGTCGGCGCGCCCCCACACCTCCGCTCCGAGCCCCCGCAACCGCACTGCCAGTCCCACCACTGGTTCGACGTCACCACGTCCCCCATACGTCGACAACAACACACGCACGTCGTGCCCCCATCCCCGCCTGTTGTGGCATCGGCCGACGATTCTGCGCCATGCCCCGGGCCTTGCGGCAAGCCCCCCAGTGCGCTATACGTTGAGAGTGGCAAGGAGAGCGCTCTCCTTGCCTTTGCCTTTGGCTGGCCTCCCTTTGCCTTGGCCGGCCAATGGGCTGGCAAGCTTCTCGCGAAGCGGTGGCGTGCCGCGTATGGGTACGAGTACCGGTCATTCGCGCCCAGGCAGATGCTCGCGGAGGGCCGTGAGCAACGAATCCATGCCGGGAACCATACGAACCCCACTGCCGGCCAAGGCATCATCGCGCCAGTCAGGCTCTTCGCTGCTTCACGGCGATTTCATCGGCTGCTCCTAACCTATGGATCCTCGGGCGGGCACGCCCTTCGGGGGAGCTGCTCGACCAGGCCGCGGCTCTCCTTCACCGGCGTTGGGACGTTGCTGCGCCGGGACGGCACTTGCCTGGAGGTCTGGTGATGACCGCCCTCAGCCCAAGACCATGCTCCGTCCGAAGTCGGCGAGGCAGCAGTGCGCAACCTCAACTGTCCGGCGTGCTGCGGAAGGAGTGCGAGTGCGTTGTGAGTGACTACGTCAAGCGTCTGCCCCCCGGGGCACTGCCTGAGGGTGGCGTTAGGTCCTGGTCTGGCGCCGATGCCGAGCGCTGGTGGAAAGCTCGCCTCCCGGCGGTCTTCGCCCCAGTCGCAGGCAGTTGGGTCCTGCTCGTCCTGGTCGCCGTGTCGTACGTCCTGACCTGTGGGTTCTCGGCCTCGCGGTGGAGCGGTGGCGGGCCCGCGCCCGGCGGCACCGACTGGCTCGGATATCCCGCGGCGGTCCTGCTGCCCGCACTGCCGTGGTGGTATCGCTATCTGCCGATCCCGACCGTGCCGGCCGCGGTTGTGGTCGCGGTGGACGCGGCCGTGTCACTGGCCTCACCCGAGACCGACAACCGCCTGGCCACAAGCGGATACATCCTGGCCCTGGCTGTCTCCGCCTGGGCATTGACCGGTGCGTGCCTGCGCCTTCGGGCTCGTCGCAGGCAGCGGGCGCTGGCGCTCGCCGCGGCCGGTCGGCGCCGCCACGAACTCCCGGACGGGGCGCCCGAGACGGACGACTACCGCGGGTACCGACAGGTCTACTTCGGGCTCGCCCTCTGCCTCATCGCGGGCGCCATCCTCATTGACGGCCTCGTCGAGGGCCTGACGGCACCGGACCGCGCACCATACGACGCCGTCGGGCAGCAGATCGCCGCCCTGCTGTTCCTCGTCCCCGGCACCACCGTGTACGGGCGTGGCCACGTCGCCTTCCGGGCGGCGCGCCGCCTGCACGAGGAGCCCCAGCCGGCTCTGATGGTGGGCGTACGGATCGCGCCGGACGGTTACCACTGGCTGTATCCGGACGCCCGCACCACCTCGGGGCGGCCCCTGATCGCGTACTTCCCCAAGGACCGGGACACCGACCGCACGGCGCGCCTTGTGGGCACCAGCTCCACCTACCGGCCTGACGAAGGGCACTACGACATTGACCCCCGCAGCGAACCCTTCGAGGCGGTCCTGTACGGCGCGCCCTGGGAAGGCGCCGAGGTCGCCCTGGAGTACGCCGTCATCAAGCGCAACGCGTACCAAGCATCGGAACGCACCTATGCCGGCGTCACGGTCGCCCCGCTGCTGCCGCGACGCCGCCACGGCCTCGGCCCGTGGCAGCCGGCCGACGGTGCGGCCCGGGACGCCGCCCGGCGCGAAAGGATCCGCAAGGAGGAGCAGGAAAAACGCGAGCGGGACAAGCAGTGGGAAGCGCGCCTACGCCAGCAGCAACGTGCCGACCAGGCGCGGCGAACAGCACGGCGCCCGGGCGGCCCGAGGACGCACGGCAAGTCGAACGCCTGGAAGCCAGGGCAGCGCGACGGCAGGCCCGACAGCTTTGGCGGCGGGGGCAGTGGCGGGGACGGCTGCGGAAGCGGAAGCAGTCATAGCTGCGGAGGGCACGGGCATGGCTGCGGGGGACACGGCTGTGGAGGGGGCTGCGGCGGCGATTGAGCGCGAAGACCGTTCCGAGCCTCGGACGGTTCAGAGGAGCTGACGCAACGTTCGGACGCGCGCGTCGGTAGGTGATCAGATCACCGGCTTGATGCCCCGCTTCCCCAGCACGCAGTGGTACTTGTCGAAGTCGTAGCCGCAGTCACGAACAGCTGCGGGGGCCGGTGGTGCGGCCGCCCCCGGAGCCGCCGTGACGAGCCTGGCGGTGCGAGCCGCCGCTGACCACCCGCGACCATTCCAGTTCCCGGGCACGTTGCGAATCGATTCGCAGCACCTGGTACAACCGGTCCCCATACCCCATACCCCAGCCCCACACCCCAGCCCCACACAACGTCCGACACAAGCCACGACGGTCCCATCCCCACGGCCTCCTCAACAAGCCGCGGAACAAACGGACATGGGCACCTCCTGCTCGCAGCCGGCGTTCCCATGGCTATGTCTTCCACTGTCCACTGTGTGAGGGGCAACTGTCTCGGCTCGGCACACTGAGCCGCACATGACCGTGGGCTGCTAGGTTGCGTCTGGGCGAACGTGCGTACGGAGGTTGTGCTGTGATCGGGCCGGGAGCAATAGCGGGGATCGCGCTGGTGGAGCTCGGCATGGTGCTGACGCCGGGGCCGAACATGATCTACCTGGTCTCCCGCTCGATCACCCAGGGGCGCCGTGCGGGGCTGATCTCGCTGGCCGGGGTCTTCCTCGGCTTCCTGGTCTACCTCTGCGCGGCGTCCGCCGGAATCGCCACCGTCTTTGCGCTGGTGCCGGAGATCTACCTGACGATCAAACTGGCCGGAGCGGGCTACCTGCTCTGGCTGGCCTGGAAGGCCGTCCGGCCGGACGGCCGATCCGTTGTTGCGCCCCAGGAGCTGACGCCGGACGGAGCCCGCAAGCTCTTCCTGACGGGCTTCCTCACCTGCCTGCTCAATCCCAAGGTGGCCATCCTCTACATCTCGCTGCTGCCGCAGTTCGTCGACCCGGCGCGCGGCCATGTCGGGCTGCAGGGGCTGCTGTTGGGGCTGACCCAGATCGCGGTGGGGGTCGCCGGCAACGCGTTCTTCATCGTGACGGCCGGCTCCGTCGCCGGGTTCTTCGCCCGACACCCGCTCTGGCAGCGCCTGCACCGCTATGTGATGGGCACCGCGCTGGCGGGCTTCGCCGTCAGGATCGCCACCGAACGAACGGGCGCGGCGGTCGCCCTGCGCTGACAGATGAGATGACAGGCCGTCAGTCGACGTCACCCTTGACGGGAAAATTCCGGAGTATCGCAGGCGGCGGCCTTACCTGAAGGGCGCTCTGATCGGGGCGGCTCGTCTTTACCGCGGCAGTGGAGAAGAGGTGTCGGATGGGCTCGTTGTTCGAGGAACTGGAGGCCCACGAGGCGACTGCCCGGGTGCGGGCGGGTGGAGGAACTTGAGGCCGAGCTAGCCGAGTTGAACGGCCGCCTGGATCACGCCCGGGGCAGTCTGGAGCGGTGAGGTGACGGATCGCACGGGAGACGGTCGCCGAGGTGCTGGCCGAGATGAAGCCGGAGGACGCGCCGGTGGCGGAAGCGGAGTCAGCGATGAGACTGACCGGCACCGCACTACACCTGACCAACTTCATCGCTACGGCGCCTCCTCCCTCACTCACACCGCCCGGCTCCTCTCCCTCAGCGAAGACCTGCCCGTGGCGATCACCATCGTCGACACCGAAGAACGCATCCGCGCCTTCCTCCCCCAACTCGACGAGATAGTCCACGAGGGGCTGGTCATCCTCGACGACTGCGAAGTCATCCGCTACGTCGGACGCAACAAGGACAAGGGCAAGCACAAGGACAAGAGCAAGGGCAAGGAAGCACAGTGAACTGGCTGCTCGTCATGGCCGGCGCCATGGCCGGCGCCCCGCTGCGCTACCTCACCGACCGCGCCGTACAGTCCCGGCACGACACCGTCTTCCCCTGGGGCACCTTCACCGTTAACGTCGTCGGCAGCCTGATCCTCGGGCTGCTCACCGGCGCGGCCACTGCCGGCGCCGCCTCCCCGCACACCCAACTGCTGGTCGGCACCGGCATGTGCGGTGCCCTGACCACCTACTCGACCTTCTCCTACGAGACCCTGCGCCTCGCCGAGGCCGGCGCCGGCTTCTTCGCCGCGGCCAGCGTGGTCGCCGGACTGGGAGCGGCTTTCATCGGCGGGGCCTTCGCCCAGACACTGTGGGGCTGCGCCCCAACCGGCAACGGACTTGCGCCGCTCCTCGCGGACACCGAGCGAACACCGATACGTTCCCGCGCACATCCTTGAACGGACGGCGCGGGGCAGAGACCTGGGGCGCCGGGTGGTTCTCCGGCCCGGCGCCGCAGCCAGCCGGCGGCACCGAAGGCAAGCGCGCCCAACAACACCTACTACCGGCACCGACACGCACCCAGGCAGGAAGAAGGGCCGCGATGACGACCAGCAGAACACCCCGAGGTGCCGCCCGGCCCGCCGGGAACGCTGTGACGGCGCCCGGGATGCGGCCGTGGCGGTTCGTGTTGGCTTTCGGAACCGTCAGCCTGCTGGCGGACTTCGTCTACGAAGGCGCCCGCTCCATCACCGGCCCGCTGCTCGCCCACCTCGGCGCGACCGCCACCGTCATCGGGGTGATCACCGGCATCGGCGAAGCCGCCGCCTTGGTCCTGCGGCTGGCCTCCGGCCCACTGGCCGACCGCACCCGCCGGTTCTGGGCCTGGACGATCGCCGGATACGCCCTGACCGTGACGGCCGTACCGGTACTGGGCCTGGCGTCGGTGCTGTGGGTGGCCTGCGCCCTGGTGCTGGCCGAACGGGTGGGCAAGGCGGTGCGTTCGCCGGCCAAGGACAGCCTGCTCTCCCACGTCACCGCCGCCACCGGACGCGGCCGAGGGTTCGCCGCCCACGAGGCCATGGACCAGATCGGCGCGGTGATCGGTCCACTCGTCGTGGCCGCCGTGCTCGCGACCACCGGCAACCACTACGGCCCGGCACTCGGCGTGCTCGCGGCGCCCGGCGTCCTCGTCCTGGGCCTGGTGGTATGGCTGCGGTGGCGGGTGCCCGACCCCACCGCCTACGAGACCACCCCGCTCGGCACCCCCACCCCGGAGCCACCCACTGCCGCTCACGTCCCGAAGGCACGCCGCGCCCGCCTGCCGAGGGCGTACTGGATCTACGCGACGTTCACCGCCGCCACCCTCACCGGCTTCGCCACCTTCGGCGTACTCTCCTTCCACCTGGTCACACGGCACCTGCTGACCCCGGCCGCCGTACCGCTGGTCTACGCCGCCGCAATGGCCGCCGCCGCACTCGCCGCGCTGGCCACCGGCTGGGCCTACGACCACGACGGCACGAAAGTGCTCATCGCGCTACCGCTGCTGGCCGCCGCCGTGCCCGCCCTGGCCTTCACCAACACCCTCACCCTGACGGTCCTCGGCGCCCTGGCCTGGGGCGCCGCCACCGGCGTACAGGAATCCACTCTCCGCGCCACCGTCGCCGACCTGGTCGCCCCCGGACGACGCGCCACCGCCTACGGCCTGTTCGCCGCCATCATGGGCGCCGCAGCCGCAGCCGGCGGAGCACTAGCCGGCACACTGTACGAGGTCTCCATCCCCGCCCTGATCACCGTCACCGCCGCCGTACAGGCCGCCGCCCTGCTCCTGCTTGCCATAACACGCCCACGCCGAACCGGCGTTGACACCCTGAGGAGGGCATCCTCCCAAGACGGCTGATCAGCACGTGGCAGGCCGGTCGCCGCCGGTCCACCGCCCGGCCGCACATCGTCAACTCCGTGGACTGGCAGGCCGCAGCGGAACAGGCACAGCCCATTGGGCAGACGTTGGTTACGCACTGTCCTCACTCCGCAAACCCCTACCCTCCTCTGCATACGGGTGGACCTCTGCATACGGATGGACGTACCCGTGCTCGCTGAAGGAGGAGAACCACTCTTGGACGCCCATGGGCGCGATACCGAGGTGGGCGTGGTCGGGATCCTCGTCGATGCCGTCGGGGGCCGGCTGCTACTGCCATTCGTGGTCGGAATCCTCATAAACCTCGTGGACGAAAGCCTCCCAAGCGGCCTTGACCCCATCGTCCAGGAGTCCGTACGTATCGAGTGCCACTTCGGCCTCGGCCAAGAGCAGCCTGAGGACGAGTTCCTCCGCGACACAGCTCAGCTTAGGGCCCTTCTTCGTCATCAACGCAGTAGCCGAAGGATTCGAGCCCGAATGCTTCGAGCCAGGCGCCAGTGGCCGTATCTGGAACCGCCTTTTCTCCACCTCGGCTCCACTGAGGCCGGCAGACACAGTCGCTGACGCCGCCTCGGCGTGCCGGGCCGTGCGTTCCATGGGGTCAGCGGGTGGGGCATCCGGGCCCTCAGCGGCGTCGAAGCTCTGCTGCGTCAGCTGAGGATGGAGTTCGACCTCGCACTTTTCCCCCCGCCACTCGGCGAGGAGTTCGGAGCGCTCCAGTAGCTCGCCGATGACCTCGCGGACGGCGTCCTCTGCGAACTCCAAGGCAGGAGCGTCCACGAAGATCTCCAGCAGAGCGCCTCCCGGATAGACGGCAATGGCGGAACGAGCAGCTCGACTTCCGTGCCGTCGTGCCCCTGGATCACCTCAACCGAGTCCAGCCCCCTTCCGAGGAGGGAGCCGACGCCCTCACGCTGCACTTGTCACGCCGCTTCGCAAGAGCCGCACCGCCGCCATACCCACAGCGACAAGTGGCCAGCCGCGCAGGGAAGTTCCCGCAGTTCGAAAAGGGGACCTGCGAGTGCCTGAGAAGCACGTCGAGACGATCGCCGTGGGCCGTGAAGTCGAGAAACCGAACGAAGACGCACGGGTGAACAGCCGGAGCCAAGCGGGGCGTTCGCGTTCTCAACTCCCCACTCCCCGATGTGGTCGAAACTTCCGCGTGGGATTGGCTCCAGCACATTAGGGTGACGTCGAGTCAATTGAGATTCGCCTTACGTGAGCATCGTCCGGGCAAGATTCATACGGAGTTGGTCACTTGCGTGCCGCTGTCCGTGGCCAGGTTCCCTCGATGGACTTCCCCGGAGGGCGGCGGACCTCCGGAAGTGAGGGAGCAAGGGTGGAAGACACCGAAAGCTGCGATCCGCCGATATTCGTAGTGCCGCAGTGGTCCGTCGAGAAGGCCGAGCCGTACGAGAACATGGAGCGCAGGAACCGCTTCGCGGCGGGCCTTTGCCAGGAACTTGCCCCGGACAGGCGGATCCGGCCGCGTCCCGCCCAGCGCCCGCGAGATCACCACCGGCCGGGCCAACCACGTCTGGTACGGCTCCGGCCGCTCCCGTCCGCACAACTACGGCCGACCGGCGAGCAAGAGAGAACGCGTTCGTGCCCCTGTCGCCTGAGCCGACGGGCGCAGGTTGCGGCGGGCGATCCGTCCAATGGGAAGCGTCTTGAGCGCTCCCCGGGCAACGGCCCATAGAGGTGATCAGGATGGCGACCTGTAGTCCACTCGACCGGTCGCGGAAGCGCCCTGAGCCGCAACGTCCTGTTCGTCCTGGGGCGAACATGCACCCACGAACTGGCGGCCAGGCGCCGTCTGATGCCATGGCCCACCGGTCGTCGTACCGACGGGCCATGGCGTTTGCCGGATCAACTCGCCGGAGCGGCCTGGACTCCGGCGTCGGATGGCCGCTCCGTATCTGCCCCGGGCAGCAGAAGCCGCTCGGCGAGATGGCCGAAGAGCAGGCCGAAGCCTGCCCAGAGGCTGCACTGGATGGCGAGCGCCCCGAGTCGGAACTGCCACAGCACGGTGGCCGGGAAGTCCTGCGGCACCTCGTTGATCGCGGGCAGGAACGCGTACGCCAGACCCACCGCGAGGACGAAGGCGGCCGAAGTCACGACGGTTGCGTACCAGTTGCCCAGGCGCGGGGCCAGTCTCCTCCCGAGGATGATCGCGGCGACGCTCAGCAGCACGCTGAGCGCGATCATCAGGAAGTAGAGCGTGGTCCGCTTGCCGATGGTGTCGGGCTCTCCGACGGACGGCGGGTTGGCCGGGTACTTGAGGAACGGTACGACGTAGACGGCCACCAGGGCGCCCGTGGACACCAGGGCGGCGGTGGCCCGGGGACCGAACCGGCCGATCCGGCCCAGCGCCACGCAGAACGCCAGGGCGACGATGCCGCCCAGCGCCACGCCGTAGACGAGAACACCGGTTGCGAGCCCGGCGGTGGACTGCAGGGTGCGGCTGACCACTTCCATGCCGTGCTCGTGGGTGTGGGCCTCCTCGAAGGCGATGGCCGCATCCACGTGGGGCTCGCCCACCAGATACGCCACCGCCAGGGCGAGGAACCCCGCGGCCAGGCCGGCGAGCATGCCGCGTACGAGCAACGCCCGTACGGAAGCGGGATTCACGAGACGTCTCTCCCCGCCGTCGTCAGTGGCAGGGGAAGCCGAGCAGATGGCGTCCGTCGTGGACCCACTCGTGTACGCCCGAGCCGGACAGGAGGGAGGTGGCGCCCTGCTCGGCGCCGACGAAGTAGAGCAGGACCAGCATCAGGACGCCGAAGAACACTGCCCAGGGGGCAATGGTCTTCAGGGAGATCGGGGTGATTGCCGGTACGGCGGAAGAGCTGGTTGCGGGGGCAGCGGACTGCGCCATGGCGAAACCTCCTGGGGAAACACGCGTCCCGGTCCTCGGGTTCTGGACGACGCGGGGCGGGTCTGACTTCCGTGCTCGCACCGCGCGTTGGCGTGGAGTGGCCGGATATACAGTGGCGCGACCGTGCCGGATTCTCACCGGCTTCCGCCCCTCGTCGTCATGTCCACGCGACCGTAGCGCAAACCGACCGGTGTGACTACGGCGCACGGCATACCCCGCACGCCCCCTGCCCTGAACAGTATGGTCCCGCGGCACACCGGCCGACGGGCCCGAAGGGCGAGAAGACCATGACGGTGCGCGTGATGCTCGTAGCGCGGCGATGAACCCGGCCGTAAGGCAACCGCGGTTCGACGAGGGGGGTTCCCTGGACTCCAGCGGACTGCGGCAGGCACGCGCCGCGGTGAACTCGCCGCCGATGGCCGACCGGTATCTGTGCGCCCCGGCCCCGCGCTGCCGCGAAACGGCTTCCGCTCTCGGGCTGGACGCGCTCCCGGCAGCCGACCCGCGGGACCTGGACGTGGGGAAGTGGCGAGGCCGGACGCTGGACGAGGTGACCGCGACAGAACCCCGCTCCGTTGCCGCGCCTTCTGGCCGCGCGTGCCCCCGCCAGGCTTCGGCAAGGGACGAGGCGTCCTGCAAGTCGAGGGCTCCGCCGGCCGGCAGGAGGCCGGGTCAGCGGGGCGCGGCTTCGGACACCGGGTACGGGATGAAGGTGCTGGTGTTCTCGTCGACGGCGAGCGACTGTCCGAGTGGAGGGACGGCGCGCTGGGGGCAGTCCAGGCGTTCGCAGATCCGGCAGCCCATGCCGATCGGGGTGGCGGCGGAGGCGTTGGCCAGGTCGAGTCCGTCGGAGTAGACGAGCCGGTGAGCGTGGCGGATCTCGCAGCCCAGGCCGATGGCGAATGTCTTGCCGGGTTCGCCCCAGCCGCCGCGGCTGCGGGTGACCGTGCGGGCGGTCCACAGGTATCGCTGTCCGTCGGGCATGGCGGCGATCTGGACGTGGATGCGGCCGGGTGCGGCGAACGCCTCGTAGATGTTCCACAGCGGGCAGGTGCCGCCGGCGCGGGAGAAGTGGAAGCCGGTGGCGGACTGCCGTTTGGACATGTTGCCGGCGCGGTCGACGCGGACGAAGGAGAACGGCACACCGCGCAGGCGGGGGCGTTGGAGGGTGCTGAGGCGGTGGCAGACGGTCTCGTGGCCGAGGCCGAACCGGTCGGTGAGGCGCTCGATGTCGTAGCGCGCTTCCTCGGCGGTGGCGTGGAAGTCGCGGTACGGGAGGACCAGCGCGGCGGCGAAGTAGTTGGCGACTCCGATCCGCGCCAGTTTCCAGGTCGGGGAGGTCTCGTCGAAGTCCTCTCCGGCCTGCCGGGAGAGTTCGTCGCCGTAGGCGAGCAGGGCCAGTTGGGTGGCCATGCGGAAGGCTTGCTGGCCGGGGCGCAGCCGGGGTGAGAGGTGCAGTGTGCGGGTCTGTGGGTCGTAGTGGTGCGGCCGGTCTCCGTCGATTGCGATGCGTACGCCATGCCGGTCGGCGAGGCGGGCGGCGAGTGCCTGGCGGACTTCGCCGGGCCGGATGCCGATGCGCTGGGCCAGCTCCTCGGCGGAGGTGTCCGCGTCGTGCAGGTAGTTCCGACGACGGTAGAAGAACTCGCGGATCTCCTCGTGCGGCGTGCGGGCGGCGGCCGGGCCGGTGCCCGCGCCGCGGCCGTCGGCGGCCTGGGCGAGCTGCTCGCTCAGCTCCTGGTTGCGGCGGCTCAGCCGGAGCAGCACCTCGCCGACGCCGGGCAGCCGGTGGGCGAGTTCGGAAAGGTCGGAGGCGGAGAGGCGGGCGTCGGTGACCTCGTCGGCCAGGGCCTCGCGCAGGTCGGCCACGAGGCGGCTGGTGTCCCGCTCGGAGAAGAAGCCGGGATCGACGCCGAACGCCTCGGTCAGCCGCAGCAGCACGGGCACGGTCAGCGGCCTGGAGTCGTGTTCCATCTGGTTGAGGTAACTGGGGGAGATCGCCAGGACGCGGGCCAGCTGAGCCTGACTCATCCGCCGGTCCTCGCGCAGCCGCCGCAGCCGCGCCCCTGCGTAGGTCTTGCTCACCTCTGGCCTCCTTCCGCCGCCATCCGCATCCTAGGAGACGGCAGGGGCCTGTGGATCTTCGCAACCTTGGCAATCGCGCCGTCGAAGATTGGCAGAAGTTGGCACGAGGCCACGGTTGATGGCACTCGGTGCCACTGCGAGAGTCGTTGTGCGGCCCGCCGGAGTCCACGGCGACCGGACCGGTGACCGGGCACGATTCACGCCCTGATGTCGGAGATCCCGGCAGTTCCGGTCGGTCTTCCGTCCACGTATCGCATTGCTCGCGCACGAGTGAGGGCACGGCGGGCCGCATCCCAGAGGCGGGAACGTCGCCTTTCACATCCTTGACAGACATGCGAACCGGGAGACGGTCATGACGCAGGCACAGACGACGGCGGCGGGGGAGCTTGCGCGGCGGTGGGCCGATGATCCGCGCTGGAAGGGCGTGGAGCGCACCTACCGCGCCGAGGACGTGGTGCGGCTCTCCGGCAGCGTCCGCGAAGAGCACACGCTGGCCCGGCGCGGCGCCGAGCGGCTGTGGCGGCAGCTGCACGAGCGCGACTACGTCCACGCCCTGGGCGCGCTCACCGGCGGTCAGGCCGTGCAGCAGGTGAAGGCCGGGCTGCAGGCGATCTACCTCTCCGGCTGGCAGGTCGCCGCCGACGCCAACCAGGCCGGGCACACCTACCCCGACCAGAGCCTGTACCCGGCCAACTCCGTACCGCAGGTGGTGCGCCGGATCAACAACGCGCTGCTGCGCGCCGACCAGATCGCCACCGCCGAGGACGACGGCGACACCACCGACTGGCTCGCCCCGATCGTCGCGGACGCGGAGGCGGGATTCGGCGGCCCGCTCAACGCCTTCGAGCTGACGAAGGCGATGATCGCGGCGGGTGCGGCCGGCATCCACTACGAGGACCAGCTGGCCTCGGAGAAGAAGTGCGGTCACCTGGGCGGCAAGGTCCTCGTCCCCACCGCGCAGCACATCCGCACTCTCAACGCGGCCCGCCTCGCCGCGGACATCGCCGACGTCCCGACCGTCATCGTCGCCCGTACGGACGCGCTGGCCGCGAACCTGCTGACCAGCGACGTCGACGAGCGAGACGCCCGCTTCTGCACCGGCGAGCGCACCGCGGAGGGCTTCTACCGGGTGCACCACGGCATGGCCCCGGTCATCGCCCGCGGACTCGCTTACGCCCCGTACGCCGACCTGCTGTGGATGGAGACCGGCACCCCGGATCTCGCCCAGGCACGGGAGTTCGCCGAGGCCGTCCACGCCGAGTACCCGGACCAGCTGCTGGCCTACAACTGTTCGCCGTCCTTCAACTGGAAGGCCGCGCTGGACGACGACCAGATCGCCAAGTTCCAGCGTGAGTTGGGCGCGATGGGCTACCGCTTCCAGTTCATCACCCTGGCCGGCTTCCACTCCCTCAACCACGGCATGTTCGACCTTGCCCGCGGCTACGCCGATCACGGCATGACCGCCTATGTCGACCTGCAGGAGCGCGAGTTCGCCGCCCAGCAGCACGGCTTCACCGCGGTGAAGCACCAGCGCGAGGTCGGCACCGGCTACTTCGACCTGGTCTCCACCGCCGTCAATCCCGCCTCCTCGACCACCGCGCTGACCGGCTCCACCGAGGAAGAGCAGTTCCACTAGAGCGCTTCTGGCCGCCTGCGTGCCCTCCGTGTGCCAGGCAGTCCACAGACAGGCTTGGGGGCCGGCCGACTCCGCTTCGCCCGGCCCCCACCGCTCCCACCGCTCCCTCCGCTCCCACCGAGGAGACCCCTATGCCCACCCATGCACCGACGCACCGCGTCCAGGTCCGCGCGGCAGCACCACGGGACCGTCATCAGGAGATCCTCACACCGGAGGCCCTGGAGTTCGTCGGCCGGCTCGTCGCCGCCTTCGCGGATCGCCGTCTGGATCTCCTCAGGGAGCGCAGGCGTCAGGCCGCCCGGCTGGCCTCCGGATCCCCGCTCGACTTCCCCCTCGTCACCTCCGCTGTCCGCACCGACCCCGACTGGCGGGTCGCACCGCCTGCGCCGGGACTGACGGACAGACGGGTGGAGATCACCGGCCCTCCGGACCGCCGGATGACGGTCAACGCCCTCAACTCCGGTGCCAGGATCTGGATGGCCGACTTCGAGGACGCCACCTCCCCCACATGGGACAACGTCATCGACGGCCAGCTCAACCTGCTCGATGCAGTCGAGCGCAGGATCGACTTCACCACACCGGAGGGCAAGCGGTACCGGCTCGGCGGCGACCTGGCGACCATCGTCGTCCGGCCCCGCGGATGGCACCTCACCGAGGAACACCTCTACCTCGACGGCCGGCCGGCCCCGGCCTCCCTGGTCGACTTCGGCCTGTACTTCTTCCACTGCGCCCAACGGCAGATCGACGCAGGCTCGGGCCCGTACTTCTACCTGCCCAAGCTGGAGAACCGGTACGAAGCCCGCCTGTGGAACGACGTCTTCGTCCTCGCCCAGGAACTCCTCGGCATCCCTCGCGGCACCGTCCGCGCCACCGTGCTCATCGAGACGATCACCGCCGCCTTCGAGATGGAGGAGATCCTCTACGAACTCCGCGAGCACAGCGCCGGACTCAACGCGGGCCGCTGGGACTACCTCTTCAGCCTGATCAAGACCTTCGGGCACCGGACCGACTTCCTCCTGCCGGACCGCGCCAAGGTCACCATGACCGCCACGTTCCTGCGCGCCTACACCGAACTGCTGGTGCACACCTGCCACAAGCGCGGTGCCCACGCCGTCGGCGGCATGGCCGCCCATGTCCCGAGCCGGGACACGGCGGCCAACGAGGCAGCCCTTGCGAAGGTCCGGCTGGACAAGGAGCGCGAGGCCGAGGACGGCTTCGACGGCTCCTGGGTTGCCCACCCCGGACTTGTCCCCCTCTGCCGCGAGGTCTTCGACGGTGTCCTCGGCGACCGGCCGCACCAGATCGAGCGCACCCGTGACGACGTGGAGGTCACCCCGACCGACCTGCTGTCCGTGCGCCGCATCAGCGGATCGCCCACCCCGGACGGCGTCCGCACCAACATCGCGGTCGCACTGCGCTACTTCGACGCCTGGCTGCACGGCCACGGCGCGGTCGCACTGCACGGGCTGATGGAAGACGCCGCCACCGCGGAGATCGCCCGGACCCAGGTCTGGCAGTGGCTGCGGCACCGCGTCCTCGACCGCGCCACGGTGCTGCGACTGCTCGACGACGAGACGGCCGCCCTGGCCAAGGAGAAGCCGGCGGCGTACGCGGACGAGGCCCGCGACATCTTCGTCCGCACCGCCCTCGGCCAAGAGCTGCCCGGCTTCTTCACCACCGACGCCTACACCCGCCACCTCGTGCGGCACGGAACGGAGCAGTCATGACCACGGGCATCCAGCGCGTCGGCGTCATCGGCGGCGGTCAGATGGGCGCCGGCATCGCCGAGGTCTGCGCCCGCGCCGGGCTCGACACCGTCGTGTGCGAGGTCGACACCGCCGCCGCTCGAAAAGCTCGCGAGCGCATCGCCGCCTCGCTGGGACGCGCCGTCCATCGCGGCAAGACGGACCGGGAGGCCGCCGAAGACGCCCTGGCCCGGCTCGTGTTCACCACAAGCCTCGACGACCTCGCCGACCGGCACCTGGTCGTCGAAGCCGTCGTGGAGAACCCGGACGTCAAGACAGAGATCTTCACCGCCCTCGACAAGATCGTCGAAGACCCGGGGGCCATCCTGGCCACCAACACCTCCTCCCTCCCGGTGATGCGTCTGGGCATGGCCACCGGCCGGGCCGACCGCGTCCTCGGCCTGCACTTCTTCAACCCCGTGCCGGTCATGCCACTGGTGGAGATCGTCACCTCGCTGCACACCAGCACCGAAGCGGCCACGACGGCGGAGACGTTCGCCCGCGACGCGCTCGGCAAGACCGTGATCCGCTCTCAGGACCGGGCCGGCTTCGTCGTCAACGCCCTCCTCGTCCCCTACCTCCTGTCCGCCGTCCGGATGGCGGAGTCCGGCTTCGCCACCGCCGCCGACGTGGACAAGGGCATGGAGCTGGGCTGCGCCCACCCGATGGGACCGCTCCGGCTCGCCGATCTGATCGGACTGGACACCGTGGCCTCCATCGCCCGCTCGCTGTACGAAGAGTTCAAGGAACCCCTGTACGCCCCGCCGCCGCTGCTGCAGCGGATGGTCGAGGCCGGGCTGCTCGGCCGGAAGACCGGCCGGGGGTTCCACACCTACGACCGGGGTTGAGGGACCCCGGGGTGCCGCCCGGGCCAAAGGACCCGCGCTGCGGTGGGACGAGGCGCGGGGCGACGGTTGGAGTCGTCCCGCGCCTCGTACAAGTGGCCTCAGCAGAACGGGATTTGCCCTCCGTGACGCCGAAGGTGGTAACCGGGTCATACCTCGCCATAAGGTGGCGAGTGCAGCTGGTGCGCCCTGCCCGCCAGGCAGGCGCGTCGTAAGAGGGAACCCGGTGGGAATCCGGAACTGCCCCGCAGCGGTGAGTGGGAACGACCGCCGTCATACGCACTGGACCCGAGGTACGGGGTCCGGGAAGCGACGGCCAGTAGGTGCCCGCCGGGAGACCGGCGGACGTGCCCGCGAGTCCGAAGACCTGCCCGCTGCCCGCGTGCGCCCATGCGTACGCGGAGATCCCGGTGACCTTCGAGGGCGGGTCGGCGTAGTCGTCAGGCGGGCACCAGCGTGTGCGGTGGCACAGGCGGCGTGCCCCGCCCGGCCTGCCGTCCTTCGCGCCTTCGTCACGTCCCGGGGTCGCTCCACCAAGAGCTCGCGCAGGAGAGTCTTGTGACAGCCAAGTCCGCGGCCGCGGCGACACGCGCCACCGTGTACGGCTACCCCCGCCAGGGCCCGCGCCGGGAGTTGAGGAACGCGATCGAGGGCTACTGGCAGGACCGCGTCGGCGCCGCCGAACTCCATCGGACCGCGCCCGTGCCGCGCAGCACCAACTGCCAGCAGCCCGCCGAGGCCGGTGCGGGCGAGGGACCGACCGGCGACCGGCTGTGGATCAATCCGGACTGCGGTCTGAAGAGCCGCTCCTGGGCCGAGGTCCGCCCGGCCATGGAACGGATGACCGCGGCAGCCCGGCACGTCCCCCACCAGCTCTCCACCAAGAACTGAAAGCCGTCGAACCATGGACCGCATCACCACCGGCCCGGCCCACAAGGCCCCGGCCGACTCACAGGTGACCCTCGCCCACATCATGAGCGAGCACGACACCAACCTGTACGGCACCATCCACGGCGGCGTCATCATGAAACTCATCGACGACGCCGCCGCGGCCGCCGCCGGACGGCACGCCGGCGCACCCGCCGTGACCGTCTCCGTCGACCGGATGACCTTCCTCACTCCCGTCCATGCAGGCGACCTGCTGAGCGTCCACGCAAGCGTCGAATACGCGGGACGCACCTCCATGGACGTCGGCGTGCGCGCCACCGCCGAGCGGTGGAACGCCTCCGGGCCCACCGCCGAAGTAGCCACCGCCCACCTGACGTTCGTCGCCATCGACGAGCACGGCGCACCCCGGCCCGTACCCGAGCTGCGACCGGTCACCGCCGAGGAACACCAGCGACAGCTCCAGGCCGTGCGGCGCCGCGCACTGCGCGCAGACCGACGCACAGCCGCCGGCTGAACCGCGGGGCGGGGGTGCCGGACTCCGGTACCCCCGCCCCGCGCCACTGCCGCAGCAGTAGACGGTCGGCCACACGCGACCGCTTTCCTGCGCTCCAGCAATTGCCATGCATACCGAAAAGCGAGCCACGCCGGCACAGGCAGGGCCGAAGGATCTGGTCCGGCGGGGTATCCGGGCCGTCGGCCGCCTCCAGGCTCTCCTTCGCGAGGTCGGGGTGCAGCTCGACCTCGCACCGCTCGACCGTCCAGTCGGCGAGCAGCTCCGAGCGTTCCAGCAGCTCCTCCACCAGGGCATGGACCGCCTCCTCGGCGAACTTCAGCGCCGGCGCGTCCACGAACACCTTCACTGATACACCGCCGGGATGGACGCCCACCCACGTGTCGGCGATCTCCACTTCCACACCGTCCGGACCGTCGATCGACTCGACCGAGTCGACACCCTGCTCCAGAAGCGCCCCGGCACCGACCCGCTGCAGCTTGTCCATCTCCGGAGCGCCGCTCGCGATCTGTGTATCCACTGTCGCTGCGTACGTCACGCCGCCCAGCCTTGCAGGACAACACACCACTTGCGGCAGCAATGCCGACTTCGAACCGTCCTTGCACGCACCCGCCGAGCAGAGCCCTCAGCTGCAGCGCAAGCCTGTTCGGTGGCAAATCCGGCCGCCGCGCCACTCTCGTCCCAGATGGAGCAAGGGGGCGTCTTCTCAGGTCAGGAAGTCATTGGGCGGCGGAAGGCCCCCTGATTCCCAAGCTCAGAGTGCGGGTTCGATTCCCGTCACCCGCTCCAGAGCAAAGGCCAGATCGACACTCTGGGCCTTGTTCGTTTGCTGCCTCGCCCTTTTGGGGTCGCGTGCCATTCGAGTGCCACAACGGACCGATTAATGCGCCGAGTTGGGCGCTCGCAAGTCACGGCCGGGTAGCCTGATCGTCCGTCACCTCGAATCGCGAGACGCCCGAACTCCGGGTCGGCGAGCGCTATTCCCTTGCCCGCTTCCCATTCCTGCACCGATTTCGATATCAGGGCCACCAGTCTGGTCCAGGAGTGCGTTCGACGCGCACCATCCGCTCGCTGACGCCGAGGGCGCGCAGCAGGTCGAGGATTTCGATGACCTCAGAGAGCGGGAAGAGGCGGACTGTCGCAGCCGGTTCGGCGATACGACGTCGCGGGTGATCCCGGAACGCCCAACGCGTCTGCGCAGGCCGGGGCTGTTGCACGGTCAGCGACTCGGCAGGGGCGACCGCGCGGGGAGACGGTCCCGTCAACCCTCGGCGTCGAGCGGGAGTGTGAGGACGGCCTGGGCTCCGCCGTCGGGGGCGTTGGTGAAGGTCAGCCGGGCTTTGATGAGGTGGGCGTGGCCCAGGGCGATGGTGAGGCCGAGGCCGCTGCCCTTGCCGCGTTCGGGGGCGCCGGTACGAAAGGGGCGGGGCCCTTCGGCGAGCAGGCCGGGCGGGTAGCCGGGGCCGTGGTCCCGGACGGTGACCGTGCCCCGTTGGAGGGTGACGGTGACCGGGGGGTGTCCGTGCCGGTGGGCGTTGGCAAGGAGGTTGGCGACGATGCGTTCCAGGCGGCGCGGCTCGGTCAGTACGGCGGTGTCGTCCACCACGTCGAGGCGGGCGGGGAGGGCGGTGGAGGCGATGGCCCGCTGGAGTACTTCGGTGAGGTGGTGGGGTTCGAGGTGGGCGGTGTCGACGTCTGCGTCGAGCCGGGAGACTTCGAGCAGGTCCTCGATCAGGCCGCACAGCGCCTCGGCCCGGTCGCGTACGAGGTCGGCCTCGTGGGAGTCGGGCAGGATCTCGGCGGCGGCGAGCAGGCCGGCAGCGGGGGTGCGCAGTTCGTGGGTGACGTCGGCGGCGAACCGCTGCTCGGCGCGGAGCCGGTCCTGGAGGGCGGCGGCCATCTGGTCGACGGATGTGGCGAGTTCGGTGAGTTCGCGGGAGCCGCGGATGCGTCCGATACGGGCGTCGAGGCGGCCGTCGGCGATCGTGCGGGCGGTCGCCGAGACCCTGCGTACCCGGGCGCTGAGCGGTTTGGCGAGCAGGAGGCCGACGAGGGAGATGACGGTGGCGCTGCCGGCGGCCAGCGCGATGGTGGTGCGGGCGAAGCGGTCGTCGGCGTTGCGTTCCAGGCTGTAGTCGCTGCGTACGGACAGGGTGCGCGAGCCGATGCCCGCTGCCGCCCACAGGACGGGACCGTTGGGACCGTTGACGAGTTGGGTGGCCAGACGGCCGTCGGAGACGCGCCGGGCGAGTTCGGGTGGCAGTCCCGGGGCGTCGAGTGCGACGTTGTCGCCGGTGACGGCGGAGGTCTGCGCGTAGGTGTTGAGTGCCTGTTCCAGACGGCCGAGAACGATGCTGCGGTTGAGGTCCAGGCGCTGGTCGGAGGCGGTCACGGTGGTGAGCGCGCCCAGTGCGGCGGCCAGCACGCAGGCCACGGCGGCGATGAGGGCGGCGACCCGCCAGTGGAGGCTGCCGCCGGACTTCACACCGCCGTCGGACTTCGCGCCGTCGCCGGCTTTCCTGCCGCCGGGCTTCTCGCGGCGGCGGCTCGTCGCACCGGTGGAGCCGGCGGGCACGCCGGGACGGGGCAGGCTGCCAGGCATACCGGGTCAGCCGACGATCTTGTAGCCGAAGCCCCGGACCGTCACGATGCGCTCGTGCCCGATCTTGGCGCGGAGCCGCTGGATGTGGACGTCGACCACCCGGGTGTCGCCACCCCAGGCGTAGTCCCAGACCTCCTTCAGGAGGGTCTCCCGGCTGAGCACCCTGCCCGGGGCCGAGGTCAGCTCAAGGAGTACGCGCAGCTCCGTCGGGGTGATCGGCAGCAGTTCCCCGGCGACCCGCACCTCCATCGTCTCGGCGTCCAGCTCCAGGTCGCCGACGCGGCGGATGTCGCGTGGCGGGGCGGGCGCCACCGGTTCCGGGGCCCGTCCTGCGTCCGCGGACGGAGGCAGGGCGGCCCGCCGCATCAGCGCGCGCAGCCGGGCCGCGAGCACATTGGCACGGAACGGCTTGGTGACGTAGTCATCGGCACCGGCCTCAAGGCCCGCGATGACGTCGATGTCGTCGCCCCGCGCCGAGATCATCAGCACCGGGACGGTGCTCTGCTCGCGGATCGAGCGGGTCAGGCTCACCCCGTCCAGCTCCGGCAGCATCACATCGGTGACCACCGCGTCCGGTGCCTCGGCTTTGAAACGGGCCAGGGCCGAGGCGCCGTCGGCGACGGAGGTGACGTCGAAGCCGAGGCGGTTGAGGGAGACCGTGGTGGCCTCGCGGATCACGTCGTCGTCCTCGACGACCAGGACGCGCGGGGCGGATTCCGGGGGGTGTGCCGGGGGTGTGCTCATGGCGTGTCGGGCGCTGCTTTCACGGTGTGGGAGGACGGCTGCTTCGGTGACGGCTGCTTTGCGGACGAGGGCGAGGGCGAGGGTTTCTTCGGGGGTGGCGTGCTGGACATGGGGGTGGTCACTGTGGAGTGCAGCTCCAGCTGGCGCAGTTCGGGGTTCCAGCGGTAGCGGTCGGTGGTGACCTGCCGGAGGCCGCCGGGCCAGTCCGGGTCGCGGGTCTGGCGGATGACGAGGTCCCGCTCCTGGAGATCCACTTGGTTCTTCCCCTGCATGCCCAGCGCGAGGATCGGATAGACGCGGCTTCCGTCCGACCAGTAGACGTAGAGATCGGTGGTGAGCTCCGGGCTGATCCCGTCGGTCGGCTGGAGGCGTGGGTCGGGGTCGATGAGCACGAGGAGTTCCGGTCTGCCGTCCCCGGTGAGGTCCCGCAGTTCGGGGTGGCGCAGTCCGCACCCGGAGCCCGGCTTGCAGCGCTCCACGGACTGCTTCATCTCCCGGCCCACGCTCGGGTCCTTCGCGATCACGTCCCGCGCACTCACGCTCCGCAGGTCGCCGCCTGGCGGCAGCATGAGACCCGGCAGGGGGTCGGGCCGGTACGGAGCAACCGAGGGCGGTGGGGAGGCGGGCGGCTTGGGGGTCACGTCCCACAGCGTCACCGGCAGCGGCGGTGCGCCGGCGGTCGCTCCGGCATCCACCACCGAGGTGGTGTCCCCGCACCCGGCCAGGACAGCAGCAGCGAGTGCTGCCCCGACCGCCACGGAGAGCTTTGAGAGGCGCATGCGGTGATTCCTTGCCGTGTTCTGCGCGAATGGGACGGCCTTTACCTTCGTTCCCCCACTCGGCACTGGGGCCGCTCTCACGTCACAGCTGGCCGGACGTTCCGTAACGCTCGTGCAACGTCGAACAACGTCGAAAGGGAAGCGGAAGGGGAAGGGGCACGGGAGCGGTACGGGAGGGCTGAGGCGTGAGCGCGCCAATAAGGAGCCTAACAAGCACAAAGTGACCCGTCGGTAGCCTTCGGCCGAGCGGTGCTGCGGGGCTCGGGCCGGCTGTGGGCCGAGGCTGCCGAGGCTACTGGGCGAGATTGGCGTAGAGGATGATGTTGTCGGCGCGGTGGCCGTTCACGATCGGGCCGCCGCAGGTGAGCAGGCGCAGCTCGGGACCGCCTGTGTCGCCGTACACCTTGCCGGTGGGGAACTTCTTCTTGTCGACCTGCTGGATCTCGCGGATCTTGAAGGTGGCGGTGGTGCCGTCCGCGCGGCCGACCTTGATGGTGTCGCCGACCTTGACGTTCTTGATGTTTTTCATCAGGGCCGGGCCCTTGGCGGTGTCGTAGTGGGCGACCAGCACCGCCGGGCCCTTCTCGCCTGGTGTGACACCCCCGGCGTACCAGCCGGCCTGGTCCGCCTTGTCGACCGGGGGGACGCCCAGTTCGCCCGTGCTGTCCACGTTCAGCGGCAGCACCGGACCGGCGTCGACGCCTGCGGAGGGGATCTGGAGGCGGGTGGGCTTGGAGGGCTTCATCGGCGTTCCCGCCCGGTCCGGGCCCGGCGCGGCGCTGTTGGCGACCTTCACATCGGGGGCGGGCTGATCACCGCTGCTGCAGGCCGCCAGGCCACCGCTGAGAGCGAGCGCGAGGGAGCCGGCGGCAGCGAGGCGGCCGAGACGAGGTGGGGCGGAGGGACGCACGAGGACTCCAACGACGTAGAAGGGGCGCCTGGGAGAGACGTGAAGGGGATGCCTGGAAGAAGAAGTTGCCTGGAAAGAGAAGAAGTTGGCTGGAAGAAAAGGAGAGGTGACGCAGCGGGTAGCAGGACGTTCCGGTGCCGGGGCAGCCGCGGTCGAGCGGAGACCCGGCTCGGCCCCGGCACCGGAAACGCCTGACGCTGGTCAGACCATTGACGCTGGGTCAGACCGGTCAGATGCGGGAGTCGGCCGTGCGGCGGCGCAGCGCGGCGAAGCCCAGCCCCGCGGCAGTCGCGGCGGCAGCGCCACCACCTGCCATCAGCAGGGTGCCGTCACCCTGCTGAACGCCCTCGGCACCGGCCTTGACCCCGCCCTTCGGGACGGTCTTGCCCTGGCCCTTGCTGCCGGCGCCCTTGCCCTTGTCAGCCTTGCCGGAGGCGGACTCGGCCGGGAACGCCAGCGAGACCGTGTCCTTGCCCTTCTTGGCCTCCACTCGCGGCTGCTCCTTGCCGGTGGCGGGGATGAACAGGGAGAACGTCACGCCGGTCTTCGAGACCAGCTCCTTCTCGCCGTTGGGGAAGCTGAGGTGGCCTTCGGCCCCGCCGCCCGTCAGCTTGGCGCTGGGGGAGCCGTTGACCCAGGACAGTATGGCCTTGTCGCCGGAGCTCAGCGTGTAGGTGATGCTGCCGTTGCCGGCCTCCTTCTTCATGATCTTCAGGGCCTCCGCAGGCTTGCCGGGCTTCTTCTCCGGCTTCTGCGGCGACACCGACGGTGCCGGCTTCTCGACGGGCTTGTCCGCCGGGTAAGAGGGCGCACCCGACTCGGGCTTGTCCGGCACGCTCGGAGCGGGCTTGTCCGCCGGGTAAGAGGGCGCACCCGACTCGGGCTTGTCCGGCACGCTCGGAGCGGGCTTGTCCGCCGGGTAAGAGGGGGCATCGGACGAGCCGGTCACCGGCGCGACCGGGCTGTCGGCGAAGGCAGCCGCCGTGGGCAGGAGCAGCGCGGAGCCGAGAAGGGCCGCCGTCGCGGTGGTACGTGCGAGGTTACGTCGGTGAAGGATGGCCACTGGAGGAGTCCTTTGCACTTGTCCGATTGACGCGCCTTGCCCGCTCTTGACGGTCAAGGTGTGGATGAAGCTATGTGCGCTGGATCTCGGCAGTTCGGCGGATTCGTAACAGAAGGCGCTCACAGGCTGCGCAAAAGCCCATCACGCAGCCAGAGCGGGGCGAGCCGCTTTCTCGTCGGCCCGGCCCCTGTACCTACCGCCGTTGGCGCGCCCCTCGACCCAGC
Source organism: Streptomyces sp. S186 (assembly GCF_051603415.1). Classification (NCBI taxonomy): domain Bacteria; kingdom Bacillati; phylum Actinomycetota; class Actinomycetes; order Kitasatosporales; family Streptomycetaceae; genus Streptomyces; species Streptomyces sp. S186. The sequence goes on from NZ_CP193932.1 coordinate 8,097,797, forward strand.
CGTTCACGCCGTCGGGGACCTCGTACTTGTTGGTCTGCTCCACCATGCTCGTCCACTTGTTGGTGGTGGTCGACTCGCTGTAGGTGAAGTTGAGCTCCGTTCCGGCCTTGCCGCCGCCCGGCCCGCCAGGGGTGCTCAGTTCCGAGGTGACCTTTCCGCCGACGGACCAGCCACTGGTCTGGCTGGTGTCCTGGCCGATCATGGCTCCGAACTTGTAGTCGAACGACGCCTTGCCCATCACCCCTGACGAGGTCTGCATGACCGGGTACTTCTGGTCGAGGACGCCGACGAAGCCGCAGGGCATCGGGTCGCCGCCGGGGTTGTGGCCGGGCTGGCCGCACATCGACTTGGCGTCCCAGTTGCTCAGCCACGGCTCCTTGTCGTCGCTGCTGCTCCTGCGGATGTCGGGGCCCTCGGTGGTGAGGGAGGGACCGTGCTCGGTGGGGGCGGGCTGTGCGAGGTCGAATCCGCTGCCCAGCTTGGACGGGGCGTCCTTCAGCGCCTGGTCGTGCGAGTAGACCTTCTCGACGTCGGCGAGCTTGACCTCCTGCGAGTCCTGACCGTTGACCGGGTAGCCCTTGATGGCTTCGTTCTGGTTCAGGGGCGCGCTCTGGGCGAGGAAGTCGGTGACTTCCTTCTCGGTCTTGAAGTAGGTGTTGCCGTCGTCGGCGTGGGCCGGGGAGGGGGAGCCGACCAGCGATATGCCGGTGAGGAAGGCGGTGGCGAGGGCTCCCGTCACCAGGACGGCATTCCGTGGGCCTCGACGAGCAGGGGTGGTGCACAGTGTGGACACGCGGATCTCCTTGACTTGTCGGGAACTGCTCGGCGTCGGCCGCTGGTCGGCCGCGCCGGTATTCAGAGGGCTCTTCGGGGGCTGTTGAGGGGCTGATCACGGCGTTACGGCTTGGCGAACGGCCCCTTCACGGCCCCGGTCCGGGGCGGGGCTCCGGTCGTGACGAGTCGGGTGACGTCGACGGTGCCGGCCCCGGTCTGCGGCTCGGGGATGAGGGTCCATAGGACTGCCGGTACAGCGAAGGTGGCCAGCAGGGCGGCGGCTCCGGTGCGGCCCTTCGCCCAGTGGGCCCGGAACCGGATCGGGTCCTCGATCAGGACCTTGGAGAGCCACGCGGCCGCGAGGGAGGCGGCGAGGATGACGGCCGTACGGCTCCAGCCCGTCATGCCGAGGCGTTCCTCGCTCAGGAGCAGGTAGATGGGCCAGTGCCACAGGTAGAGGCTGTAGGAGATCCGGCCGCACCAGCGCAGGGGAGGCGCGGCGAAGACGCGGCCCACCGGAGTACGGGGTGCTTGGGCGAGGCAGGCGATGAGCAGGGCGGCGGCCAGGGCGTGGAGGAAGAGCCCGCCCTGGAAGAGGAAGGGGTCCTTCTGTCCGTCGGACAGGGCCCAGTACGACGCGATCCCGCATGCCAGGGCCAGGCTCCCCCAGGCTGCCGCCCGTTCGCCGGCGCGGGCCAGGAGGCGGGTGGCCGGTGGCGTGGCCATGAGGGAGCCGAGGAGGAGAGAGAAGGCTCGGGTGTCGGTGCCCTCTGAACCCACAGTGGTGTTGAGCGTCAAGTTATATGCGTCAAGCGCAGGGTACCCCCTCTCGACATGAATATCGCTACCTCTTGAGCCACGCTGGGGCTGGCCCTGACCTGTGGTTATTGCGCAATTGGATTTACTCGGGCGGCCTCCGCAGGCCGTACAGCACCCCGATTTCAAGGCGGGCTCTTCTCAACCTTCGGCGCGTCTGCGCGGCCATGTCATACCGGGGTATCACCTGCCGGTTGGCTCCGTCGTATGACGACTGCGGCGGGCCGTTCTCCTTAGGCCGCGGCCCCTGCGGAGCGCCCGCCCCGCGGCGTCGGCAAGCAGGCGCAGGCCGTGCTGCCCGCGCCCACCGGGCCGTATGCCGTCGGGACTACTTCCCTCCAGCTCACCGACCACTCGCGACAGGATCCGTGGCAGCTCCAAGGCGGGGCACGCGAGTTGATGGTGAGTTTCTGGTATCCGGCCGAGCGCGGAGCCTCGCACGCGGTCCGTGCCGCGTACATGGAGCCGCTCGCGGGGGCGCACTTCGGGAGCAAGCACGGGGCCGCGTCGTTCAACTACCACCTGCCCGCGGGCCGGACCGACTGGTCGGCGACCGGGACGCAGGCCCGGCAGAACGCGCCCGTCGTACGTGGCGGCGGGCGGAGGCCGGTGGTGCTGTACTCCCCGGGCGCCGGCGATCCGCGGACCTGGAACACCGGGCTAGTGGAGGATCTCGCCTCGCGTGGCTATGTTGTCGTGACCGTCGACCACACCTACGAGGCATCCGAGGTCCAGTTCCCCGGAGGCCGCCTTGCCGAGTCCGTGCTGCCCGGTCTGATGAAGCCCGGCGCTGACATCGGCGCTCTGCAACGTAAGACCATGGCCGCTCGCGTGGCCGACACCCGTTTCGTGCTCGATGCGCTGCCGGGGCTCCGGCATCGCACCGGGCTGCCGGCCGGGCTCGCCGACATGATGGACCTCGGCCGCATCGGGATGGCCGGGCACTCGGCGGGCGGCTTCACCGCCGCGCAGACCATGCACGATGACCCGCGTATCAAGGCCGGCGTCAACCTCGACGGCACCATGGACTTCGGCGGCCCCGACGGCAGGGGCCACCACCTGAGCTCCGTGGCCCGGGACGGTGTGGACCGGCCGTTCCTCCTGATGGGCACGTCAGCGGCGGACTCCGGCGACTACCACCACCAGCCGTCCTGGGACGCATTCTGGACGAACTCCCGCGGCTGGCACGCTGATGTGACACTCAAGAACTCCGAGCACGGCTCCTACACCGACGCCGCGGCCCTGCTGCCGCAACTCGCCCGTCAGGGCGCAGCACCGGAAACCATCGTCAGGGCGGACATCGGGACCATACGGCCACAGCGGGCGGTCGCCGCGACCTGGGCGTACGTGGCCTCGTTCTTCGACCGGTGGCTGCGCGGCCACGACGACCACCTGCTGGACGGCCCGTCGCCACGCTTCCCGGAGATGTCGTACGCGAAGTAGCAGACGGTCGGCGGGTCCATGATGAGGGAAGCGATCGCCTCGGCCATGCGCCGCAACGCCCGCCGTACCGGTCCGCGAGCCGCCCGCCGAACAGCAGCTGCCCGTTGTAGGCAGCCCCCACGCGGCCTGGACCAGCGCCAGGCCAGGTCTGACGGGCACCGCTGGTGGGCTCACGAGCGATGTCCAGCAGGGGAATCGAGGTCACGGTGATAGTGAATGAGATCGGTGTCGCCTGGACGATGGCGAGCGCCGCGAACGCCAGGCCGATCCTGGGCCGTGCGCCGCGGTCCGCCCGCGCACCCGCGTCCTCGCTGTGCGGGGGAGGGATGTCTGCTCGATGACGCTGTCTGTGGAGGGGGTGGGCATGGTGGGTCTCCGTGTGCCCTGGGCGGGGAGGACCGGGGTGCATGGGGTCTGGGACGGGCTCGTCAGAAGGCGTACTGCCTTCCCCCAGGCGACGGTGGCTTCGTCGGCGATCTGCCGTCAGGCAGGCGGGGCGGAGGAGGACGATGAGGTAGCCGGGGGCGCGTACGGAGCAGGGGACGCCGGAGGCGCCTGGCCTGCAGCGCGGCGGTCCGCCAGAGCTGCTGCTCTCCGAGCTGCGGCCTGAAGACCTGCTGGACTTCTCCCGTCTCACGGTCGACTTCAGCCACATCCGTGCGACGAAGGGCGGGCCGGCCACCGGTCCCTCCCCGGTGGATCGGGGCAAGGCCGGCAGTAAGCACCACCTGCTCGTCGAGGCGCACGGCATCCCGCTCGCCGCGATCACCACCGGCGGCAACCGCAACGACGTCACCAACTGATCCCGCTGATCCAGGCCGTCCCGCCGATCCGCGGCAAGCGCGGCCAGCCACTGCGCCGCCCCAAACACCGTACGCCGACCACGGCTATGACCACGAGGTCTACCGGGACAAGGTCCGCCGATTCCAGATCACCCCGCACACCGCCCGGCGCGGCACCGGGCACGGCTCCGGCCTGGGCGTGTACGGCTGGGGCGTGGAAGGAGTGATCGCGCTGTTGCACCGGTTCCGCCGCCTGCGCATCCGCCGGGAGAGATCCGCGAGGACATCCACCACCCGTTCGTCATCCTCGGCTGCGCCGCCATCTGCTGGCGACGACTCCGCACCGCACTTTGTTGGCAGACTTTGTTGGTAGGCAGCATGAGCGGGCGATGCGCTTTACGGAGATGGCCTGGTCGATGCGTCAGAACGCACTCGCAGTAGTCGGGCCCGCGCAGCCTCACAGTCGGGATCTCAGCACGTCGACCTCACAGCCCGGCGCGAACGGGTCGAAGCCGTGCTCGACCAACCAGCGAACCGCCAGCAGACTTCGCAACGACCACCACGCGCGGATTACGTCGAGATCGACGTCGGTGCCGTAGCCGGCGACGACGTCGCCGAGGTGCTCCTCATGTCCGAGCGTCAAGGTCGCGAGGTCGAAAAGGGCATCGCCCCGGCCCGCCTCGGACCAGTCGATGATGCCCGTGATCTCGTCGCCGTCGCCGTCGCCGTCGCCGTCGCCGTCGCCGTCGACGAAGACGTGAGTGATCTGCAGGTCGCCGTGGGTGAACACCGGAGTCCACGGCCGGAGCGCGGCCTCGGCGACCTGACGGTTGCGTGTGACCAGGTCGGCGGGCAGGACGCCGTTCGTCACGAGCCACTCGCACTCGCCGTCGAGAGCCGCCGCCAACTCGTCGAGGCCCTGGCCGCCCCAACCGCCCCGGCCGGGCCAGGGCGGCAATGGCGCATTGTGCAGCTTCCGGATGGCGGCACCCGCCATGGCCCACGCCGCCGGTGACGCGGTCGACGGCTCGCCGAGCCGGCCAAGCGCCGTCCCCGGGACCGCGGCGATCGCGAGCACGGGCGGCTTGCGCCACAGGACCTGCGGGGTCGGGACCGGCGCCAGGGCCATCGCCTCGACCTCGACGTCGATGCGCGCCTGATCGGCATCCACCTTCAGGAACACGTCGCCGACGCGCAGGGTCGCGCGCTCGGAATGGGCGACGACGAGCTTGACCTCATCCATGGCGACCAGTATCCCGAGAAGACCGCCGACGTCACCGGGTTTATCCGTGCGATTGCGCAGCTGACTGTCTCCCAATACCCGGCGGCTCGTGCAGGACACCGACGCTGACCAGCTCAAGCCCACCATTTTTGTCAGGAGTGCTAAGTCGCCATGAGTACTTCTTGGTATGCAGCGTGGTCCAGCCCGCGCGCACGGAGTGATCCGGGACCTGAAGCCCCTACCCCACCCCGCCCACCGGGACCCCGAGGTGGAAGGGGCTGGGCGGACCAGTAGGAGCGACAGGCACCCGTTTGGCTAAGAGGTCATCTCATTTGGTGGGCTCGGTAGCCTGTCGGCGTGGGAATCATTGAGCGGCTGGTGCCGGATGAGCTGTGGGAGCTGTTCCAGAGAGTGGTGCCGGAGGCGCCGGTCCGGCCTCAGGGTGGCGGCCGGCGCCGGCATGGCGACCGGGAAGTGCTGGCTGCGATCGTGTTCGTGGCGACGTCGGGCTGCACGTGGCAGCAGTTGCCGTCCGCCTCGTTCGGGCCGTCGGGAGCCACAGCTCACCGGCGCTTCGCCGAGTGGTCAAAGGCCCGGGTATGGGCGAAGCTCCATCGCCTGGTCCTCGACGAACTCGGCTCCCGCGGTGAACTGGACTGGTCCCGCTGTGCGATCGACTCGGTGAACATGCGGGCCCTGAAAAGGGGGAACTGACAGGTCCGAATCCTGTGGACCGGGGCAAGTACGGCTCGAAGATCCACTTGATCACCGAGCGGACCGGACTGCCCCTCTCTGTCGGGATCTCCGGAGCGAACCTGCACGACAGCCAGGCCCTCGAACCGCTCGTACGCGGCATCCCGCCCATCCGCTCCCGCCGCGGCCCTCGTCGACGACGGCCCGCCAAGCTCCACGGCGACAAGGGCTACGACTACGACCACCTGCGCCGATGGTTACGCCGGCGCGGCATCCGGCACCGCATCGCCCGCAAAGGCATCGAATCTTCCAAGCGGCTGGGACGACATCGTTGGACCATCGAACGCACCATGGCCTGGCTCGCAGGATGCCGCCGCCTCCATCGCCGTTATGAACGCAAGGCCCACCACTTTCTGGCCTTCACCAGCATCGCCTGCACCCTCATCTGCTATCGCAGACTCACCAAATGAGATGACCCCTAAGTCGGAAGGTCCCGGGTGAGCCGAGGGTGTAAGTCTGAGTGGGATCTCTCGGACACGCCGCGAAGGGCTTTCGTCGCGACTGCATCGCGACGATCGGCTAAAGAGCCTCACCCGCGGCTGAGAGGATCTTCGCGCATACCGATGCGTCGGGCGAAGTGATATTAGCCGTATCGCCGTGAGCAAGGATCGGAGTGCCGCCGCATTTCGTTGATTCTACCTGCCAGATACCAGGCCCCTACCACAGTGAACTGGACCTGTAGAGCAGCATCGATTGGACGGAGTGGAATCTGTGGCAATCCAAGCGTTTAGTTCGTCCAAATGCGTAAAGGCAACCTGGCCGAATACGAGGGTCTCCCTGGACTTGGATCCCGTTCCCGCTGGAAAGCTGCTGGTCGTCGAACACGTTTCGGGCTATTTGGCCGTCAGTGAGAACCATGCACCATTTGAAATCTATGCCACCGAACAAACCACGTTCCCACGCGTTTACCTCCCTGTCTACTCTGTCTCCGACCCCTTGGACTACGGGAATCCGTTTGGAAGTTGCCAAAACCACCATTTCGGCTCGCCGGTGCGCATGTATGTCGCTGGCCCGGACCGGGTCACGGTAATTGGTGATGCGGACAGACCGGCAAGCATTTGTGCGTCGGTGGTGGGCTACCTCGTGTGAGTCCGTACATGCTCCTTACATGCTCCTCGCGTACCTCGGTGGGTGGGCCTGCTCGGATCCTGGCAGGGGTGGTGAGTGCTGCCGTGGTCCAGGAGGTTTGGTCTGAAGCGAGCTGTCACCGCCGTGGCCGTTCCCGTCTGTCGTGGTCGCCTGTGAAACACGGGCCGTCCGACGGTCCGCTAACCAGCGTTGGGAGGAGACCACCGCACGTGGATACGACTGGGAGGCCGGCGACCCGGCCATGTGCGGAACCTGCCAAGCTGACAACGTCGCCCGGCAGGAAGCCGAAGGCGCTCCTGGGCAAGCTCTCCGCCGCGACGGCTTACCCGCGTCGCCAGGCGCTCGTTCAGAGCTATGGCCCGGCCGGGCGGTGCTCGTTGAACCGGCATGACCACAGCGCCCTCTCGCGCTGACTGGTCCGGCCGGAGCGGGTGTCAGCGGCGACCAACTCGTCAGATCCTCAAGCTGGTAGACCTCCCCGACTGCCCTGGGTGGAGCAGCGATCCGTTCGGGTTCGCGCTCAACCCGGTGAGCAGTCCGCGGCTGATGAACCGGCGGATTGCGAATATCGGCCTGATCGACCTGACCGCCCGCTACGCCCTGAACTGCGGATTTCACGTCGCCATCGAAGGCGTCCTCTGCGCCGACCACTACGGCGAGATGCTCGCCCTGGGCGGAGACGTCGGAGCCTCCCTGCGCCCCGGGGCGCGTATCGCATCATGCTCGACGCCGTCTAGCCCACCTGCTCGCACACGAGCCCTGACAGTGGCGTTGGGAGGTGTTACACCGTGTCCTGTGTGGTGAGGTGGAACAGCGTTTGTAGCAGCAGAGGGCTGCGGCGAGTCCGAGAAAAGCGAGGTAGTTGCGGAGATCATCGCGTTTGTAGCGGGGGCTGAGTCTGCGGCACCCAGCCAGGACATGGTGCGTTCGATCTCCCAACGGCGCCGCCCCAAGCGTTGGTTGGGCTCGATTCTTGCGGGCGATGCGAACGCCGATGCGCTTGCCTGGAGCCATTTCGGCAGGTGAGGAGTGCCGTACGCCTCGTTCGTGTGCAGGCGTTGGGGCTTGAAACGCACACCGGCCCCGGTGGGGGCCGTGTCTCGTTTGGTGGCCGGCGACCATCGGATGCAGCCCTTTGCTGTCGTGGATGTTGGCGTCAGAGACGCCGACGAGAAGGGGCACCGCGACCGCGAGATTGAGCAGTATTTCTGGCAGGTGGCGGGTTCGTAGGGGCGCGGCCAGCTCAGGGCGGGGCCGTGGTGGCCTGGCCGGGCGCGACGGCCGGTTTGGCGTCGGCCGCCGCGGGCGCCGCGGTTCTCAACCGACTTGGCAGCTGGAGTTCAGCGGACCCTGCCTCGCCATATGCACTGCGACAGGACATGCAGGTCGTGACCGTCACGCTGTTGCGGGAAGCTGTGAAGCTGTGCCCCCGTCAGCGTGCCGAGGGCGCTGTGCTGTGGGTGACAGGCACTCGGTGAGCAGGTCGACGATGTCGCGCCAGGCTCGCTGCGCGTGCCGTGGGTGGTAGCCGACGCCAGGGGGCGCGGCGTGGTCGACCGGTGGGTGGTGGAAGGCGTGCAGTGCGCCGCCGTAGACCGCGAGGCGCCAGTCGACGCCGGCGGCCTGCATTTCGGCGGTGAAGGCGTCTCGTTGCGTGGGCGGCATGATCGGGTCTTCCGATCCGACGCCGGCCCACACGGGGCAGCGGATGTGCTTCGCTTCGCCCGGTCGGCCTGTGGTCAGTGCGTTGATGGTCCCGATCGCGCGCAGGTCGACGCCGTCGCGTCCGAGTTCCAGCGCGATGGCGCCCCCGGTGCCGTAGCCGATGGCGGCGATCCGGTCCGGGTCGGTCCGTGGTTCGGCGCGCAGCACATCGAGCGCCGCGTGGCCGATGCCCCGCATCCGGTCAGGGTCGGCGAGCAGCGGCATGCAACGAGCGAGCATTTCCTCGGGGTCGCCCAAATAGCGCCCGCCGTGGAGGTCGAAAGCCAGCGCCACGTATCCCAGCTCGGCTAGCGCATTGGCCCGTTGGCGCTCGACGTCGCTGAGACCCATGCCCTCCGGGCCGAGTAGCACCGCGGGCCGGCGGTCGGCACCGGCGGGGAGCGCGAGGTGCCCGATCATCGTCAGGCCGTCGGCCGGGTACTCGACCGTGCGTGTTGTGACTGTCGTCATGAAGCTGGACTGTAGCGATCGTTGAGCCTGGTGGGGCCGGTCTTCGCCGTCGGCAGAACAGCGTGGGTGTGGGCCCGTGGCGTGGGCACTGCGGGAGGCTCTGGTTCTGGGCGGAGCACATCGACACCGATGCGAACTGGGCCGCTGGTCATCGCCACGTCATTCAGGCAGTCCTGTCTGAACTAAGGCAGTTCTGTCTGACCACAGCCACTCCGCCTGGGGCGGCCGTGCCGGCCGCCGCTGTCCCGACTTCCGGTGATGGGACGGTCGTGATTGTCGCGGACTCCAGATCGCCCGCGCTGCCAGCTGCCGCATTGCAAAGAATGCGCGTCTGTTGATTGCCACGCTGGATCACTGGCAGCAGCTGGCAAGCGCGCGGCGGCGTCGTTCGTTGGTCGCTGCCTTGCGGGCTCGCGTTGCGCGCTGTTCGTTGTTCGGCCGCCGTGTTCGGCCGTGGCTGTTCTGGTGGCCCCGGGCGTTGCTCGTCCCTTGTCTGTCTGGTGTCCGCCGCCTGGCCGTTCGCTGGGTGCTGCCCGGTCGCGGCCTGGTCGTCCGGCGGCCGCGCGCCGGGGTGGAGTGTTGGATGGTGGATATCTGGTCGGGCAGGCAGGCAGGCGGGCGGGCAGGGTCTGTTCGAGCTTGGTCAGGGCGCGGACGGCGGCTTCTGCGGTGCCGGCAGCACCCGTCGCGGCGGCGCGCAGGGCTGCGGCGAGGGCGACGGCCTCCTCGCCGTCGAAGGGGAGGGGCATCCGGGAGGGCGGCAGGTCGGTGCAGGCAGTCCAGGCTGCCCGCCATTGAGGTCGTTGGGTGACCTATTGGGTTCTTAGCGTCGAAGGCATGCCTGAGAACACAACTCACCAAAGCGACACGAAAGCCTCTGTGGCGTTGACTGGAAATGCGCCGGGAGATTCCACACAGTCAACGGGCCAGGCCGATCCCCGCCGGTGGGTTGCGCTGATCGTCCTTCTCCTCGCGACCTTCATGGACGCGGTCGACGTGACCGTCGTCAATATCGCCGTCCCCCACATCCAGGAGGACACCGGGGCGTCGACCGCCCAGATCCAGTGGGTGGTGGGCGGCTATGCCCTGGCCTTCGCGCTGGGCCTGATCAGCGGCGGGCGGCTGGGTGATCTCTACGGCCGCAGGCGGATCTTCCTCGCCGGCGTCGCCGGATTCACCCTCACCTCGCTGGTGTGCGGTATCGCCGGGTCCCCCGAGGTGCTGCTGGTCGGCCGGATCGCGCAGGGTGCGGCGGCCGCGCTGATGGTGCCCCAGGTGCTGTCGACCATCCACGTCACCTTCCCCAAGGAGGAGCGCGGCAAGGTCTTCGGGGTCTTCGGGGCGGTCAGCTCGCTGGGGTGCTTGCCGGGCCGCTGGTCGGTGCGCTGCTGGTCGAGGGCGATGTGTTCGGGCTGGGCTGGCGGCCGATCTTCCTGGTCAACCTGCCGCTGGGGGTGGCCGGCCTGGTTGCCGGCGCGCTGCTGATCCGCGAGTCCAGGGACGGGCACGCAGCCAGGCTGGACGTGGGCGGGATGCTGCTGTCCGCTCTCGGTCTGCTCTTCCTCGTCCTGCCGCTGATCCAGGGCCGCGAGCTGGGTTGGTCGCTGTGGACGTACGTGATGATGGCGGCCTCGGTGCCGGTGCTCGCGCTGTTCGTCGCCTACGAGCGGCGGGTGATCGCCCGCGGCGGCTCCCCGCTGGTGGTGCTCACCCTGTTCAGCCGCAGGAGCTTCTCAGGCGGGTTGGGCGTGCAACTGCTGTTCGGACTGGCCTCCGGAGTGTTCTTTCTTGCCTGGGCGCTCTACCTCCAGCTCGGCCTGGGTTTCTCGCCGCTGAAGGCGGGCCTGTCCGGGCTGCCGCTCTCCTTGCTGCTGATGGCCGGCGCGGGGATCTCGATGCAGGTGCTGGTGCCGCGCTTCGGCCGCGCCGTGCTCCAGGCGGGCGCACTGATCGCCGCGGCCGGGATGGTGCTGTTCGCCTGGATGACGGGCCACTACGGCGCGGAGATCGCGCTGTGGCAGACGATGCTGCCGCTGGTGCCGATGGGCATCGGCATGGGCCTGATCGTCGCGCCGCTGGCGGACATCATCCTCTCCGAGGTTCCGCACCGGCACGCCGGCTCGGCCTCCGGCCTGAACAACACCACCACCCAGCTCGGCCAGGCAGTCGGCACCGCGCTGTCCTCGGTGATCTTCTTCAATCACCTGGGCGGCGACGGCAACCTCGTCACCCGGGCCGCCAGGATGCCGGACGCCTTCGCCCACACCCTGCCGTACGTGGCCGCCGCCTTCCTCGCTGCCTTCGCGCTGCTGTACGCGGTGCCGCGCAGGGCCGGGCGCAAGGGCGCGAACGCTGCCAACGGCGCGCCAGGCGAGAAGCAGTCCGCGGAGGCGGCAGAGCCGGGCGGGGACGCCGCGCTCGTCCGCTGAAGCAGATCGGGTCGCGGCACCCGCAGGGACGTTCGCCGACCTATTGGGCTTCTAGCGTCGAGGTGTTCGGCGGGGCCGCAGCCGTACCGCGCGGAGTCTCGGCCCCGCCCGCCGGTTGCGGCGATCGGTGGCGTGAAGCGCGACCGCACATGACGCCCATTCAAAAACGTTCTGTTGAAGAAGTTTGAAGAGAAGTTTGACGAGAAAGAGGAGGAGCCGTCATGGGCTTCATGGACCCGGGAAACGTCGTCTGGTTCGAGATCAGCACTGCCGAGGGCCAGGCCGTCCAGGACTTCTACGGCACGCTGCTCGGCTGGGATTTCGCTGTCGACCCTGACTCGTCGGTGGGCGGAGTCACCTACGCGCGGATCATGGCACCGGGCATGCCGTTCTCGCTGTTCCAGGCCAACCAAACGCCCGAGCGGCTGCGGGAGTTCGCCGAACGGGGACAGGAGCAGATGCAGGAGATGCCGGGCAAGCCGGTGCCTGGCTCCTATGCCTGGTTCGAGGTCGGTACCACCGACGCCCAGGCGACTGAGGACTTCTACGGCCAGGCGTTCGGCTGGCGGTTCGTGTTCGACGACAGCGCCGGCGGCAAGCGGTACTCCAACGTCTTCACCGGCAACCAGTGGCCGTCGGGCGGCAGGTACGACCTCGGTGCGGACGGTGTCGACTACCTGATGCCCGACTTCCTGATCACCGACGTGCCCGCCGTCACCGCCAAGGCCACCGAGCTGGGCGCCACCGTCGAGTTCGGGCCGGACACCAACCCCGACGGACTGGTCTACGCCCGGATCATCGACCCGCGCGGCAACCGCTTCGGCCTGTTCTCCGCACCCGTCAACGGATCGGACGCCTGACGTCCCACACAGAGCAAAGAGGAGAGGAACCACATGAAGATCGCATTGCTGGGCACCGGATTCGGGCAGGCGCATGCCGCCGTGTACACCGCGCGCAGGGACATCGATGTGGTGATGTTCGGCCGGAATCCTGACAAGACCGCCGCGGTCGCCGGGAAGTTCGGGTTCGCCTCGTCCACAGACATGGACCGGGCATTCGAGGACGACTTCGATCTGGTCGACATCTGTCTGCCGGTGCCGCTGCACGCCGAGTACGCGCTGCGGGCGCTGGACGCGGACAGGAACGCCCTGGTCGAGCTGCCGCTCGCCGGCACGATGGACGACGCCCGGCGAGTGGTGGAGGCCGCCGGGCGCAGCGGCAAGCAGGTGTTCGTGGACATGTTCGAGCGGTTCATCCCGGCCAACCGAGCACTGCTCGACGCCGTCCGCGCAGGCACGTACGGCCGCCTGGAGCAGCTGACGCTGTGGAACTGGACCGCGCACCTGTGGCCTGGGGTCTCGCTGGGTCTCAAGACGCTTCCGCTGGAGGCCATGCACAGCGATATGGACATCGTCACGCGCACCCTCGGCCACCCGCGCAGCGTCGATGTCACGACGGTCGCGCGCGACGGCGACAGCGCCGCGGTCGAGGCGACCCTGGGTTTCGACGGCGCTGTCGCCCGCGACTCGGTCTCCTCGCTGATGCCGATGTCGTGGGGCGCCCGCGGCGGCTACACCGCAACCTTCAGCGATGGCGTGCTGGAGGCGGCCTCATCGGTGGGTTTCGACGGCAAACCGAACGGCACCGTCACCTCCTACAACGCTTTCGGTGCCCATGAGTTGGATCTGCCGCCCGCCGACCAGTACGCCGCGATGATCGACCACGTCCTGGCCTGCCTGCGCGGCGAGGCGGACAACGACATCGCACCGGTCACCGCGCTGGACGCTCTCCAACTCACCCTCGACATCGACCACCAGGCCAACGGCAACACGTAAACGGCAACGCGTAAACGTGTAGGCGTGGCGGAACAGGGGCGGGCCCGGCTGCTGCCTGTTCCGCCGCCACCAGGCGCTGTAGATGCCCGAAGAGATGTCCGACTCCCGCGCCCTGCTCGGTATGCCGGCTCAGCCGTCGTCCGGTGTCTGGCCCTGGACGGCGGCCAGGGCGCGTTGGGCGATGCGCCGCAGGTGCGGGGCGATTTCGGGTGGCCCGACGAGGGTGTAGTCCAGGCGCAGGGAGGCGATGCGGAAGGCCAGGTATTCGGGGGAGTCGACGGCTGTGCGCAGGCGGCAGCGGTGCGCGTCGAGCTGTTCCAGGACTCCGAGTGAGGCCGGTACGCCCTCGGCGGCGCGCTCGATGGGGGCGTGGATGATCAGTTCGGCGCGGCAGTTGCCCGGGCCGGCGGCCAGGGCGTCCGCTACGTAGGCGGCGGCGTCCTGGCCGCCGGGCAGCTCGCGTTCCGGGACGCGGGCGCCGGTGCGGTGCAGGGCGTCGATGCGGTCGACGCGGAAGGTGCGCCAGTCGGCGCGGTCGAGGTCGTACGCGACGAGGTACCAGCGCCGCCCGGCGGCCACCAGTTGCTTGGGCTCGGCCAGTCGCCGTGACGAGGCCCCGCGGGACGGGGCGTAGCTGGAGCGGACCTTCTCGTGGGCGACGCAGGCGGCGGCGAGGGCGGCCAGCAGCTCGGCCTCCGGCCCCTGGACGGGCTGGGGCAGGAAGGTGGCGGCCTTGGCGAGGTGCGACACCCGGCGCCGCAGCCGTGAGGGCAGCACCTGTTCCAGCTTTGCCAGGGCACGCAGCGAGGTGTCCTCGATACCGCTGACCGCCGCCACGGCCGCCGCGCGCAGGCCGATCGCGATGGCCACGGCTTCGTCGTCGTCCAGGAGCAGGGGCGGCATGGCGGTGCCTGCGCTGAGGCGGTAGCCGCCGACGTTGCCCTGTGTGGCCTGGACGGGGTAGCCCAGCTCGCGCAGGTGGTCGATGTCGCGGCGGATGGTGCGGGCGGTGACCCCGAGACGCTCGGCCAGCTCCGCGCCCGTCCAGTCACGTGGGCGCTGGAGCAGCGAGAGCAGCTGCAGCAGACGGGCAGCTGGATCTCTCGCCCCTCGTGTCTCTCCCGGTTCGGCTCTCATGCCGTCCACCTTGGCCGAGTGTAAGGACATTCAATGACCTATTGGGCCTCTACCGTCGAAGACATCGAGTGAAACACCCCGCTTCCTCCCCATATGAAGCAGCCATTCCGACGCAAGAGAGGAACCCATCGTGGCCACCAAGGAAATCTTCCAGCGCTTCGTGCCCCTGCTGTACGTGCATGACAGCCTGGAGGCGATCGCCCTCTACACCGATGCCTTCGGCGTCGCCGAGCTGACCGCCGACACCAAGGCCGAAGGTGAGCACGTCATCGGCAACAACATCCACATCGGCCTGGCCTACCAGGTGCCTGTGGGCGACGGCTTTGCCGATGCCGTCCGTTCCGCCGGTGATGACGTAGGTCTTCATCGCAGTGCTCCCTTGTTGCGCCTTCGGCTCACAGGAACCGGGCCGCGATCTTTTCGGGGGTGACGTGGACGGTGACCAGTTCCGGGAGGGTGGCGTACGACTCCGGGTTGTGTTCGGCGTAGGTCTTGCCGGTGTACTTGACGGCCAGTTCGTCCATGCGCTCGCGGCTGCCCGTGCTGTTGAAACGGGCGGTGCCGGTGATCACCGCGTATGCGTAAGGCTCGTCCGGCGGGTTTACGGTCACGCTCAGCCGTGGATCGCGCCGCAGATTGCGCACCTTGAGCTTGTCGACACCGGTTACGAAGAAGAGATCGTCGCCGTCCCTTCCCACCCAGACCACCGACTGGTGCGGGCTCCCGTCGGGCTGAAGGGTCGCCACGGTCACGAAGACCTTGGAATCGAGGGCTGCTTTCAGTTTCTCGGACATGTGGACCGGGCTCACGCAGGACTCCTGGAATGAGGGAGGGATGACGCGACGTCGGAAGTGCCAAGGAACAACCACCACAACTATGTGACAGTTAAGCGGTAACTTGCAATAGCTATATGGCAGTTGCTGGTCGATCAGCCCCAGTCCTGCGTATGCTCCGGTCACGTGAGAGCTGATGCGGCACGCAACCTGGACGCGGTCCTGCAGACCGGAGCACGCCTGCTGGCGCGCGACCCCAGCACGAGCATCGCGGCGATCGCGGCGGCGGCGGGCGTCGACCGACGTACCGTCTACCGCCGCTTCAAGACCCGCGAGGCGCTCATGGCCGCCGTCCACCTGGCCAAGCTCGACGCCTGCGAGAAGGTCGTCGCCGAGGCGCGGCTGACCGAGGCGCCCGTGATGGTGGCGCTGCACCGGTACGCGGAGGGCATCATCACCGTCAGCAGGCGGTGGCCGGTGGACGTGCAGGAAGTACAGGACGAAGCGGCGGCCGCACGCCTGCGCCGGCTGATCGAGCAACTGGACGCCTTCATGGCCCGCGCTGTGCGCGAGGGAGTCATCCGCCCCGGCCTTCCGGACCGCTGGGCCCGCTCCCTGCTCACTCACCTCACCAACATCGCCTCACACGAGATGCCGGAGCTGACCACCGCCCAGGGAGCCGACATGGTGGCCCAGTCCCTGATCACGGGACTCGGTGCCGCCTGATGCGGCTTCACCCAGGACCGGACAGGTGCCCCTCCGTTCACCAATGGACCGCCTGCCCTACGATCGCCGGCCCCCGGAAGCGATCGTCTGGCCGGTGTCGTCGTGTCGTTGGGCGTTCAGGGCGCGGGCGACGTCCTCGCGGGCTTCGAGGAGCAGTCGGCGCAGGGCCGGGGCCGGGTGGTGTGTGGCGAGGTAGGTGTCGGTGGCCTTCAGGGTGGCTTCCTCGATCAGGCTGCGGGGGAAGAGGGGGTCGACGAGGGCCCGTGCGAGGTCGGCGCCGCGTTCGTTCCAGAGGGGCGCCAATGCCGCGAAGTAGCGGTCGATGTATGGACGTAGGAGCTCGGCGCCGTCCTGGGGGAGGGTGGTGAACGCCTCGGCGACGGCGGTCTGTACGGCGTGCGGGAGGTCGGTGCGATGTACGACGGAGTCCCAGGCCGCCGCCTTCGCGTCGACGGTGGGGCGGGCGGCCCGGGCGCGGGCCGCGTGGCGGAGCCCGGCCGCGGTGTGGTCGCGGGCCGCCTCCTCGTCGATCGCCGCGGCATCGGCGCGTCCCGCGGCGGCGAGCGCGGTCAGCAGCTGCCAGCGCAGCTCGGCGTCGCCCGCCAGCCCCGGCACGGTCCGCTCGCCGGACAGCAGCGAGGCGACCAGGTCCAGGTCCGGGGCCGAGCGGGCCGTCTCGGCGAAGGCGCCGGCCCACATCAGTTGGAAGTCGCTGCCGGGCTCGGCCTGCCCCAGCAGCTCCCACCAGGTGGCGGCGAGTGCGTCGTGGGCCGCGGCGCGGTCGGCCGGCGCGGTGCAGCGGGCCACGGCCGTCTGCGCCTGCCGCTGCTGCACCTGTGCGATGCCGAAGTCGGTCTCGTGGCGCAGGCAGGCGGTGACGGCCCGGAGGTAGGTCCGGGCGGGCAGTTCGGCGCTGGTGACCATGTCCCACAGCGCGTACCAGCACACCGCTCGCTGCACCGGTTCGCGCAGCGCGCTGACGTGCGCCAGCACGGTGGCCAGCGAACGCTCGTCGAAGCGGATGCGGGCGTAGCCGAGGTCGTCGTCGTTGAGGAGTATCAGATCGGGGCGGCGTACCCCGCGCAGCTCGGGGATCTCGGTGCGTGGGCCCGTCACGTCGGCCTGCACCCGCCGGACGCGTTCCAGGCGGCCGTCGCGGAGCTCGTACAAGCCGATGGCGATCCGGTGGGAGCGCAGCCGGGGGTGCGCGGCGGGCGCTTCCTGGACGACGGTGAAGGAGCGGAAGCGGTCGGCCTCGTCGACGGTCAGCTCGGGGAGCAGGGTGTTGGGGCCGGCGGTGCGCAGCCACTCGTCGGCCCAGTGGCCGAGGTCGCGGCCCGAGTGCTTGCCCGCGACGGCGAGGAGGTCGGCCAGGGAGGCGGTGGACCAGGCGTGCCGGTGGAAGTATGCGCGTACCGCGTCGTTGAAGGCGTCGGTGCCCACCCAGGAGACCAGCTGCTTGATGACGGCGGCGCCCTTCGCGTAGGTGATGCCGTCGAAGTTGACCTGGACGTCGGTGAGGTTGGCGATGTCGGCCACCACCGGGTGGGTGGTGGTCCGCTGGTCGGCCTGGTACGCCCAGACCTTCTCGACGTTGGCGAACATGGTCCAGGACTGGGTCCACTCGGTCGCCTCGGCCTGGCAGCGGGCGGCGGCGTAGGTGGCGAACGACTCGCTCAGCCACAGGTCGTCCCACCACCGCATGGTGACCATGTTCCCGAACCACATGTGGGCCATCTCGTGCAGGATGGTGCCGGCCCGGCGCACCCGGAGCGCCTCGGTGGCCAGGGAGCGGAAGACGTACTTCTCGTGGACGGTGACGCAGGCCGCGTTCTCCATGGCCGCGACGTTGAGTTCGGGCGCGAAGACCTGGTCGTACTTGGCGAACGGGAAG
Source organism: Streptomyces sp. S186 (assembly GCF_051603415.1). Taxonomy (NCBI): domain Bacteria; kingdom Bacillati; phylum Actinomycetota; class Actinomycetes; order Kitasatosporales; family Streptomycetaceae; genus Streptomyces; species Streptomyces sp. S186. The sequence goes on from NZ_CP193932.1 coordinate 8,115,645, forward strand.
GCGCCGAACACCCCGGTGTAGTGGTCCAGGCCCTGGCGGGTGGTGTGCAGGATCTCATCCGCGTCGAGGTGCGCGGCGAGGGAAGCGCGGCAGGCCACCGCCAGGGGTATCGGCCGCCCGTCGGGAGCGGTGTAGGTGGTGTCGCGCACCACGTGGTAGTCGCCGGCGACCAGGGCGAAGGCGTACGTCGGCAGGGCCGGGGTGGGCGCGAAGTGCCAGGTGGCGCCGTGGGGTGTGGGGGGGGGGGGGGAGGTGGAGAAGAGCTGCCAGTCGTCCGGCGCGGTCACGCTCAGGGTGAAGGGGGCCTTCAGCGACGGCTGGTCGAAGCAGGCGAAGACCCGTGCCGCTTCGGCCACTTGGAGGTGGGTGTAGAGGTAGACCTTGCCGTCGGCGGGGTCGGTCATCCGGTGCAGGCCGGTTCCGGTGTTGGTGTAGCGGCAGTCGGCGACCACCCGCAGGCGGTTGCGGGCGGCGAGGGCCGGGAGGTGGATCCGGCCGCCCGCGCACACCGAACCGGGGTCCAGCTCGCGGCCGTTGAGCTCGATGGAGTGGAGGTGCTCGGGTATCAGCTCGGCGAAGGTGGCGGCGCCCGGTTCGGCGGCGGTGAAGTGGATCTCCGTCTCGGAGCGGAAGACGTCCGGGCCCGCGGTCAGGTCGAGGTGGATCCGGTAGGAGTCGATGTGCAGCAGCCGGGCGCGCGCGTCGGCTTCGGCGCGGGTGAGTTCAGTGAGCGCGGACACCGTGGGGTGCTCCTTGTGTGCGGGGACGGTTGGGGGACGGGTCAGGCGGTCGGGGTGTACGCCAGGGACGTGGCGTCGGCGGCCGCGTCGAGCCGCCGCTCGCATGCGGCGCGGTCCTCGCCGGCGCACACGACGTAGGCGAAGCGGCCCAGATAGCCGTTCGGGGGCAGTCGCAGCTCGGTGCCGGGGTCCGCGATCGGCTCGGCGTACAGCAGCCCGCCGGCCGGATCCGGTGCCGGGACGGTGACCTCCTCGACGCGGCAGTCCCGCGGTGGGTAGCTGAACCGGATACCGGTCGCCCGGCGCTCGGTGGGGGTGAGGTCGGGGCGGATGCCCAGGGCGAGTTCGACGGCCACCCGGCCGGGGCGGATGCCGGTCGCCAACTGGCCCAGCCATGGGATCAGGTCGCCGCCGAGGCGGGCGTTGACCTCGATGATGACCGGGCCCTTGGCGGTGAAGCGGACCTCGGTGTGGGTGGTCCCGGTCGACACCGCCAGTGCCCGGTGGGCGGCCCGCAGGATCCGCAGCAGTTCGGGGTCGCGGAGCAGTTCGTCGCCGGCGTCGACGACGTGGCCGGTCTCCTCGAAGTACGGCTCCATACCGGTCTGCTTGCGGGCGAGGAACATCGGCTGGTAGGTGCCGTCGAGACAGGCGCCGTCGATGCTGATCTCGGGGCCGGTCAGGTACTCCTCCAGGAGCACCCCGCCCTCGTAGTCGGGGGAGCCGCCGTGGCCGGCCCGTTCCGCCATGACGAAGGCGTCGTCCAGTCCGGCCGGGTCGTCCACCCGCACCACGCCGATGCTCGCGCCCATGCCGCGCGGCTTGAGCACCATGGGGAAGCCGATCGCCGCGGCGGCCTCCCGGGCCTCGTCCAGGGTGAGCGCGAGGGCGTAGCGGGGCTGGGGGAGACCGGCCAGGGTGAGGGCCCCGCGGGTGCGGTGCTTGTTGCGGCACCGGTCGGCGCCGTCCGTGGTCAGGCCGGGCAGGCCCAGCTTCTCGGCGATCGCCGCGGCGGTGGTCACCAGCGTCTCGTCATAGGTGAGGACGCCGGTGATCCGGCGCGAGGCGGCGATGCGCAGGGCCGTGCGGGCTATCCGCTCGCGGTCCGGGATCAGCCGGGTCCGGTCGAGCAGCGGCACCACGCTGGAGCCCACGATGTGCGGCTGCTGCCAGGTCGGCTCCGAGGAGTCGATCAGCCACAGCGGGTGCCGCTCGGCGGCGCTCGCGAGGAGGTACTCGCGGTAGCGCTGCTGGCCGCTGCCGATCACGAGCAGTACGTCGGTGGGGGCGGTCATCTTTCTGACTCCTCAGCCGTGACGGGGGCCGGGCGCGGGTGCCCGGCCTGATACCAACCATCGCTGCGCGCGGGCGGGTTGGCGGCCCGTGGACGACACCGGCAATCCGCCAGGCGGAAACCTGCCAAGGGGAGGGATTTCCCTAATCGGGACAAGTTTCCCGAGGGCATGGCAAATCGTGACGAGAATCTGGCAGATGTGCCTCCGTTTCGTACGCGGAAGCATGAGTTCATTGTGCTTCAGGTTCGTTTGGCGGGTTTTGTGAGAGGGGCGTGTTTCTGCCAGGCGGTTTGTCGGGTGTCTTTTCGGCCAGTCAACCGGCCCGGGCGCTGCCATGGTTGCTGCCACGGCGGGCATCCCGGCACCACAGCCGGTCGAGGCCCCGCCCTCCCCATCCGCACGCCACGCACGAGGAGTTCGTATGTCCCGCATCCGTACCGCCGCAGCCGCCCTCGCGCTCGCCGCCTTCGTGTCCGTCCTGGCCGTCAACGCCAGCGGCGACCCCGAGGACTCGGGCTGGGGCGCCACCCAGGCAGGTGCCGACGACTCCGGCTGGGGCTCGACCCCGCTGACCACCGACACCAGACCGGCGGGCGCCCTGCGGATCTGACCGCCCGACCCATCCGGCTCCGGGCGCGACACCGGGGCGCCACCACGCCACCGCACAAGGGGAAGTTCATGTCCAAGCACGACGTCGAAGTTCTCGCCATAGGAGCCGGCCCGGCCAATCTGGCACTGGCCGTGGCCCTGGAGGAGCTCGCGCCGCCCCACCTGGCCGGCCGGACCCTCCTGCTGGAGCAGGGCGACACCGTCGCCTGGCAGCGCGGCATGCTGCTGCCCTGGTCGCAGAGTCAGGTCTCGTTCCTCAAGGACCTGGTGACGCTGCGCAACCCGCGCAGCAAGTTCTCCTTCGTCAACTACCTCCACGAGAGCGGGCGGTTGGAGGAGTTCATCAACCTCTCCACCTTCACCCCCTACCGCAGCGAGATATCCGACTACCACCGCTGGGTCGCCGAATCCCTCGACCGGGTCCGCGTGCGGTACGGCTCCGAGGTCACCTCGCTGATGCCGCGCCGGGACGGTGCCGGCGCCGTCGACGGCTGGCTGGCCCACACCGCGGACGGTGCCGTCATCTCCGGCCGCCACCTGGTCGTCGGCGCCGGCCGGGACGCCAACATCCCCGCGGTCTTCCGCGGGCTCGGCGCCGACCGCGTCATCCACAGCACCGAATACGTGGACCGCATCGCCGCCCGGCCCCGGCGGGCGGGGGAGCGGGTGGTGGTCATCGGCGGGGCGCAGAGCGCCGCCGAGATGTTCCACTCCGTCCAGCAGGACCTGCCCGGCTGCACCCCCACGCTGATCATGCGCTCGATCGGCCTCAACCACTACGAGACCAGCAAGTTCACCAACGAGCTGTTCTTCTCCGGCTTCGTCGACGCGTTCTACGCCGCGGACGCGACCGCCCGCGGCAGCATCCTGGAGGAGATGCACCGCACCAACTACGCGGGGCTGACCCCACCCATGCTGGAGCAGCTCTACCGGCAGGTCTACCTGGACCGGATGCGCGGCGGCGGGGGCCTCGCTATCCGCACCATGACCCGCGTCACCGACGTCCGGGACACCGGCGACGAGCTCGTCCTGACCCTGGCCAACCGGCTGACCGGCGCCGTCGAGGAACTCCCCTGCGACCTCGTCCTGCTCGGCACCGGATTCCGCCCCGAGCAGCCCGCCGTCATCCGGAACCTGGCCGACGCACTCGGCCTCGCGAAGATCGAGGTCGGCCGCGACTACCGGCTGGACCTCGGCGAACAGACCGCCGCCAGCTGCTACTTGCAGGGCGTCAACGAGGCCACCCACGGCATCGCCGACTCCCTGCTGAGCATCCTCGCCACCCGCAGCGAGGAGATCGCCCGGAACCTGATCGACCACGCCGCACGGTCCCCCCGGACCGCGCCGCGGCCCACCGCCGGGGACCGCGAGCCCGTTCCGGTCCTCTGAGCCCCACGGCCCCGCACCCGCCAGGCGCCCGCGCCCCGTCGGCAAGCCCGCTCTTGCCCTTCCCTAAGGAACTCCCTTGGACATCCGACACTTCGACCGCGCCGCGCTCGACGCGGAGAACAGCTGGTCGCAACGGCTGCTGCCGTGGCCCACGCTGAACGCCCCCTTCGAAGGCGCCCAGAGCGTCATCCGCGCCGGCGCCTCCTCGCCCAGGCACGCCCACCACGAGTACGAGATCTTCATCGCGGTGAAGGGCGAGGCGTGGATCGAGTCCCGCGGTGAGCGGCTGCCGTTCGTGGCCGGCGACATCGTGCACTTCCCGCCCGGCCACGAACACCAGGTCATCAACGACACCGACACCGACTTCGAGATGTTCAGCGTCTGGTGGGACAGCGACATGAGCGCGGCGTTCCTGAAGCGTCACGAGAGCGAGGGCTGAGCCATGCCGTCCCGCAACGAGCTGGGCGACCGGCGAGTCATCGTCATCGACACCCCGCCCACCCCCAACGGCAGCCTGCACGTCGGCCACCTCGCCGGCCCGTTCATCGCCGCCGACGTCCACGCCCGCTACCTGCGCGCCACCGGGCGCGGCGTGCTGTACTCCTCCGGCACCGACGAGAGCCAGACCTACGTCCTGGCCAGCGCCCGCAAGCTCGGCATCGCCCCCGAGGAGCTGGCCCGCCGTTCGTGGACCGGCATCCGGGACACCCTGGAGACGATGGGCATGTCCGTCGACGGCTTCGCCCCGTACGACGACGGCTACCGCGCCACGGTCCTGAAGTTCGTCCAGGAACTGCACGCCGCCGGCAAGTTCGAGCTGCGCACCGTGCGCCTGCCGTACTCCGAGAAGACCGGCGAATTCCTCGTCGAGGGCCTGGTCTGCGGCGACTGCCCGATCTGCCTGTCGGAGAGCCGCGGCGGCCTGTGCGAGACCTGCGGCCACCCCAACAACTTCGACGAGCTGATCGGCGCCCGTTCCACCGTCGACCCCACCGACCAGCTCACCACCCGCGAGGCCGAGATCCTGGTCCTCCCGATGGAGGACTACCGGGACCGCCTCACCACCTACTACGCCGAGAAGCTGCCGTATCTGCGGCCCCACATGGCGCAGTTGGTGCGCGAGCTCCTGGACCGGCCGCTCGCCGACTTCCCCATCACCTACCCGATCGGCTGGGGCATCGAGGCGCCGTTCCCGGAGACCCCCGGACAGGTCATCAACGCCTGGGTCGAAGGCATTCCGGCGGTCATGTACACCACCGACCACGCGGCCCGGCAACTCGGTGAGGAGACCACCGCCTCCGACGAGCTGTGGCGCACCGAACGCGACCACGAACTGGTCTACTTCATCGGCTTCGACAACATCTGGTTCTGGGGCCTGACCCACCTCGCCCTGATCATGGCCCACGAGGGCCGCTACATCGTCCCCGACGCCATGATCGTCAACGAGTTCTACGAGTTGGAGAACGAGAAGTTCTCCACCAGCCGGGGGCACGTCCTGTACGCCGAGGACCTGCTCAAGGAGGTCCCCCGGGACCTCGTCCGGTTCTACCTGGCCCTGGCCAATCCCGAGAACCAGCGGACCAACTTCAGCCGGGTGGCCCTCGACAAGGTCACCGACGAGCGGCTCGTCCACCCGTGGCAGCGGCTGCGCTCCCACCTGGACGAGGCGGCCCGGACGGCCGGCACCACCACCCTGCCGGTCTCCGACCGTGGCCGCCGGCACGCCGCGATCATGCTGGAGCGGTTCGCCGCCTGCTACGAACTGGAGGGTTACAGCCTCACCCGCGCCGCCGACCTCATCTGCGTACAGCTGGAGCGACTGGCCCGCTGGACCGAGGAACTCGACCTGAGCTGCCAGAAGCTGGACCGGACGGCCCTGGGCGATCTGTACCTGGAGGTCCGCACCCTGATCGCCTGCGCCTCTCCGATCCTGATCGACCTGGCCGAGGCGGCCGCGACGGCCGACGGCTTCGACGGCTCGCTGGGCTTCGAGACCTTCGCGCTCGCCGAGGTCAAGCCGTTCGCCCTGCCGCCGCTCGGCACGACCGCGGCCCGGGCCGGCTGAAGCCGTGCGGATCATCGTCGTGGGAGGCGGAGTGATCGGCCTCCTCACCGCACTGGAGTGCTCGCTCGCGGGTGCCGAGGTGAGCGTCGTGGACCGGGGCGAGATCCCCAACCCGGAGGCCACCTCCTACGACCGGCACCGGGTCCTGCGGGCCCTGCACCCGGGCGCCCCCGAAGCCGCGGCGGCCATCGAGGCCCATCACCGGTGGGCCGAGGTCGAGTCCCGGCTCGGCGCCGAGATCTACCACCGGGTCGGGGCCCTGACCGTCCTGGGCCCCGGCGAGCCCGAGGCCCCGGCCGCCGCGCTCGCCGAGGTGCCGGGCGCGGTGCGGCTCGACGAGCGGCAGACCGCCGAGCGCTTCCCGCACCTGAGGCCGCCCCGCGGCAGCCGCGCGGTGCTGGAGCGCAACGGGGGAGTGCTGCTCGCCGACCGGATCCTGTCCGGCACCGCCGGCCTGCTGGCCGGTCGGCCGGGTGTCCGGCTGTTGCCCGGCCGGCGGGTCACCGGCGTGGAGGCGCCGTTCGGACTGGTGCGGCTGGCGGACGGCACCGCCCTGCGCGGTGACGCGGTCGTGCTGGCCGCCGGCCTCTGGTCGCGCGAACTGCTCGGCCCCGACCGGTCCGACGGCCTGACCCTCTACCGGCAGACCCAGCTGCTGTGCACGGTGCCCCCGGACCTGCGGGGGGTGTGGGAGCGCACGCCCACCATCCCGTCCCTCGGCACCCCGGAGGGCTCCTGGCTGGTGCCGCCGGTGGCCGGGACGCCCCTCAAGCTCAGCGCGGCCGTCGCCTGCCGGCCCGTCGAGGAGATGACCGACCGGATCGCCCCCGACGCGCAACGGGCCCGGCTGGTACGGCTCTTCACCGCGCTGCTGCACGGATTCCGGGCCGAGTGGGTCGAGCGGGCCGAGGACAGCTACTACCTCGCCGACAGCACGACCCACGGCCCGGTCCTCGGGCAGCTGGGCGAGGAGAACGCGTGGATCTACGCGGCCTGCGGCGGCTCCTCGTTCAAGTTCGCCCCCCTGATAGCCCGTTCACTGGCCCGCCGGGCGCTGGGCACCGGGCCCGGCGTCCCGACCGGCCTGGCCGCCGTGGACCGCCCGGTGCGGCTGCCCGGCCGGCTGCGCGCCCCCGACCACTCGATCTCAGGAGTCGCACCATGACCACCTCGCAGGCCCCCGGGGCACCGCAGGCGGCCCGGCCGTCCGGCCGGGACCGGGCCGAGTGGCTGATCCTCCCGGCGAACTTCGTCACCTACCTCGGCAACGGCATCCAGCTGATGGGCGCGTCGCTGCTGGTCCTCGAAGAGCAGCGGACCGCGCTGTCGGTGGGCTGGCTGTTCATCGTGATGGCCATCCCGCAGGTGCTGCTCTCCGTGCTCTTCGGGCGGCTCGTCGACCGCTTCGACCGGCGGATGATGTGTCTGCTCTGCGACGTGGCCAGCGCACTCGCGGCGCTGTCGCTGCCGGTCGCGCTGGCGCTCGGAGCCTCCACCCAGCTCACCGCGTACGCCGTGACCTTCGCGCTGTCGCTGATCTCCGCCGCCTTCAACCCCGCCAGCAACGCCCTGGTACGGGAGCGGGTGCGGTACGAACGGCTCGGACCGTTCAACGCCAACTTCTCGATGTCGACGCAGGCGGGCTCGCTGCTGTCGGCGGCCGTCGGCGGCTTCCTGATCCAGGTCTTCGGCCTGACGCCGATGTTCTACTTCAACGCCGCCACCTTCGCTTTCTCCGCGGTGTGCTGGGTGCTGCTCGGCCGCAAGCCGCGGACCAGCGCCGGGCAGGCGGCCGAGGAGGGGGCCGAGGCGGCCACGCCGACGGGCGGACCGGTCAGGCGCCTCGGGCTGCTGCTCGCCGTCGGCAGCGTCAACATCACCGTCAGCAACGTGCTGTTGGTGGTCCTGGTCATCCAGGTGTTCAAGGAGCACGCGGGCATCTTCGGGCTGGTCGACGCGCTCGCCGGGGTCGGCATGCTCATCGGCGCGGCCGTCTACAAGCGGATCTCCGCGCGGGTCTCCAACCTGGCGCTCGCGGCCTTCGGATTCACCGGGAACGCGGCGCTGATCGCCGTGGAGCCGTTCCACATCGCCTCGCTGATGACCGCGATCCCGTTCGCCGCGTTCGCCTTCGGCTTCGCCGCGATCTCCTCGCGCACCCTGCTGATGCGGGCCGTCGAGGACAGCCGCTCCGGCCGGGTCTTCGGCACCGTCAACGCGGTCAGCCTGGCGGCCGGACTCGTCGTCACGATCACCCTGTCCTACCTCGCCGACCACCGGTCCGTGGCCCTCGCGTTCTGGAGCCTGTCGATCCTGATCGGCGTCGTCCCGCTGGCCGTCATCGCCACCATGCGGCGCTTCTACGCCGCACAGGAGCGGACCGCCACCGCCACCACGCCCGTGCCGCAGCCCGCCAACTGACCCCCGAGGAGCCCGCACCATGAAACTGCTCGCGCTGGAGGCCCTCCAGAACGCCCAGTACTACCTGTCCCGCTACCAGCAGGTCGAGGAGCTCGGGGCCGAGCTGTACGTCCTGAACGGCCTGGGCGAGGACGCCTACTGGCCCGCCGCGCGCTACCGCGTCGCCGGCTCGCAGCAGATCGACGACATCGTCGCCGCCGCCCGCGCCTGGCACGCCGAGGAGCACTTCGAGGGCGTCCTGACCTTCTCCGAGGCCGGTGTCGTCACCGTCGCCGCCGTCGCCGAGGCGCTCGGTCTGCCCGGCATCGGGGTGGAAGCCGCCCGCACCAGCCGCAACAAGTACCTGATGCGCCGGGCCCACGAGAAGGGCGGCGTCCCGATCCCGGCCTTCCGCCTGGTGTCCGACCTGGCCGAGGCGCACGCGGCCGGCGAGGAGTTCGGCTACCCCGTCATCCTCAAGCCGACGCTGGGCGCGGCCAGCAACTTCGTCTTCCGCGTCGAGGACGCCGACGACATGGTCGAGCGGTTCGGCCAGGCCCTCGACGGCATCGACGGCATGTCCTGGTACCGCATGGAGGCGCACGGCATCGACCTGGGCCCGCAGGGGCTGCTGGTCGAATCCTTCCTGGACGGGCGGGAGTTCCTGTGCGAGGCGGTCGCCTGGGACGGCGAGGTCCACCTGGGCTCGATCGTCGACCGGGTCACCGTCGAGGGCGACACCTTCGACGACGACGTGCACGCCGCGCCGACCTCGCTGAGCCCCGACCAGATCGAGGAGCTGCACCGGGCGGTCCGGGCCGGCGTACGGGCCCAGGGCGTCACCCACGGCGTGCTGCACGCCGAGGTCCGCTACCACCAGGGCGCCCCGCACATCCTGGAGATCGCCGTGCGCCCCGGTGGCGGCGGGCTCGACCACATCGCCCGGCTCACCGCCGGCCACTGCCCGATCCGGGCCCTGATGGACACCGCCCGCGGCGTCCGGCCGAAGGTCGGCGCGTACACCCCGACCGGCGTGCACATCGCCGGTATGGCCCTGCTGTGCGACTCCGGACGGATCGAGCGGGTCGACGTCCCGGCCGAACTCACCGACTCCGACAAGGTCTTCTTCTTCAAGATCACCGCCCGGCCGGGAGACCTCATCCGCCGTCCCCCCGAGGGCAACTCCATCCTCGGCTTCCTCGGTGTCACCGGCACCTCCTTCGAGGACGCGATGCGCACGGCGACCGACCTCGCCCACTCCATCGACGTGCGGTTCGCCCCCTGAACCAGGCCGTCACCCGGCCGCCCACCAGCCCTTTCCGCACCCCAGGAGGGACCACCATGCCCTACCCGCAGCCCATCGAGCCGCCGCACACCCCCGAGGCTCCCCGCACCCGCACCGCGATCCGGCGCCGGCTGCTGATGTGCCGCCCCAGCCACTTCGACGTGCACTACTCCATCAACCCGTGGATGCACCCCGAGAAGCCCGTGGACGCGGAGCTCGCCCTCGCCCAGTGGGAGACGCTGCGCGCGCTGTACGAGGAGCTCGGGCACACCGTCGAGCTGATCGAGCCGGTCGGCGGCCTGCCCGACATGGTGTTCGCCGCCAACGGCGCCACCGTCGTCGACGGCAAGGTCCTCGGCGCCCGCTTCCGCCACGTCGAGCGCACCGCCGAGGGCCCCGCCTACCTGGACTGGTTCCGCGACCAGGGCTACCAGGAGCTGTGCTGGCCCGAGTACATCAACGAGGGCGAGGGCGACTACCTCCTCGTCGGACGCCGGCTGCTGGCCGGCACGGGGTTCCGCACCGACGTGCGCTCGCACGCCGAGGCACAGGAGTTCTTCGGCGTCCCGGTCACCGGACTGACCCTGGTCGACCCGGAGTTCTACCACCTGGACACCGCGCTCGCGGTGCTGTCCGACACCGAGGTCATGTACCACCCGGCCGCCTTCACCCCCGGCAGCCAGGCCGTGCTCCGCGAGCTCTACCCGGACGCGATCCTCGCCACCGCCGCGGACGCCGCGGTCTTCGGCCTCAACGCCTTCAGCGACGGCCGCAACGTCCTGCTCCCGCAGTCCGCCACCCACCTCATCGACGCGCTGCGCGAGCGGGGCTTTGCACCGCGCGGCGTCGACCTGTCCGAGCTGCTCAAGGCCGGCGGCAGCGTCAAGTGCTGCACGCTCGAACTCCGCGACCGTGCCTGAGCGGCCCCCACCACCCCTGGAGGGCATGTTGATCCACTACGACGGCAGGCGGTTCCGGAAGGTCACGGCCGGCCCCGACGCCCCCATCGCCCACTACCGCCAGCAGGGCGACCTGCTGTGGGGCTCCTCCGCCGGAGGCGACGTCCGGCGCGGCTCGCTCACCGGCGTCGCCGCCCCCGACGGCACCCTCACCTTCGCCTACACGATGGTCCTGACCAGCGGCCGGACCGTCGCCGGACACTGCGTGTCCGTCCCCGAGATCCTCCCCGACGGCCGGGTCCGCCTGCACGAGACGTGGGAGCGCTACGGCCCCGACGCCGCCACCGGCACCTCCTGCATCGAAGAACTCGCCGCGACCGACCCCCTCATCGAGCAAGGACCCTCGTCATGACCCCGACACCCCGCAAGGGCGGCACGATCAGCTGGGCCTGCACGCCCGGCTTCCCGCCCGCCGCCATCTTCCCCCTGCTGCCGCCGGGCCGGTTCGGCGCCCGCAGCCTGTACGAGTTCCAGATGCTGATGTACCGGCCGCTGTACTGGTACGGCACCAAGGGCGACGCGCGGGTCGACTACGGGCTGAGCATGGCCGAGGCGCCCCGGTGGAGCGAGGACGGACGCACCGCGACGCTCACCGTCAAGCCCTACAAGTGGTCCAACGGCGAGACCGTGAACGCCGACGGGGTGATGCTCTGGATGCACCTGCTGGAGGCCAAGAAGGAGGAGTACGGCGGCTATGTGCCCGGCTACTTCCCGGACAACCTGACCGGGTACGAGAAGGTCGCCGAGGACCAGGTCCGCTTCACCTTCGACCGGGCGTACGCACAGAACTGGGTCCTGATGAACCAGTTCAGCCTCATCACCCCGCTCCCCAGGGCCTGGGACCGCACCGCCGAGGGCTCCGCCGACGCCACCACCGACAAGGACCAGGCGTACGCGGTCTACGACTACCTGATGGCCGAGAACGGCGACGTCTACGCGGAGGACAACTCCGCGCGGGCCCGCTGGGCCGACAGCCCCATCTGGTCGGTCGTCAACGGCCCCTGGAAGCTCGCCAGTTACGCCATGGACGGCCTGGTCACCATGGTGCCCAACCCGTCCTACTCCGGGCCCAACAAGCCGTACGCCGACGCGTTCCGCCTCGTGCCCACCGAGACCGACGAGGAACAGTACCGGGCGCTGGAGCGCGGGCCCCACGGACCGGACGCCATCCACCTGGGCTTCCTGCCCTTCGACAAGATCACCGAGCCGGCCGCGGCCCCCGTCACCGGCGGCCCCAACCCGCTGGCCGAGCACTACCGGATCGTCCCGCAGATCCTCTACGCCATCCACTACTTCCCGTTCAACTTCGCCAACCCCACCGTCTCCGGGAAGATCTTCCGGCAGCTGTACTTCCGGCAGGCGCTCCAGACCACCCTCGACCAGGACGGCTCGTTCCAGGAGATCTACCAGGGCTACGGCTACCCCACCTACGGCCCGGTCCCCGCCCTGCCGGCCACCGAGCTGCTGTCGCCCGCGCAGAAGTCCAACCCGTTCCCCTTCGACGTGGACCGCGCCCGCCGGATGCTCCAGGACAACGGCTGGGACACCTCGGTCACCCCCGCCGTCTGCGTCGACCCCGGCACCGGGCCCGGCCAGGCCGGCGAGGGCATCCCCGCCGGCACCCGGCTGACCCTCTCGCTGCGCTACGCCGCCGGGCACGAGAAGACGCTGACCCGGGTGATGCGCAAGTTCCGCGACGACGCCGCGCGGGCCGGCATCGAGCTGGTACTAGAGGAGGTGCACCCCTCGGTCCTGGTCGGTCAGGACACCACCGGAACCACCAACTGGGAGCTGTCCTGCTGGAACGGCGGCTGGGTGTACGGGCCCAACTTCCACCCGACCGGCGAACTGCTCTACCAAACCGGCGCCGGCTGCAACTTCGGCAGCTACTCCGACCCGGTCGCCGACGAACTCATCGCCAAGACCGTCACCAGCGACGACCTCGCCGACATGTACGCCTACCAGGACTACCTCGCCGAGCAGGTCCCGGTGATCTGGATGCCCAACTTCCCGCTGCGGGTCTTCGAAGTGGCCCACCAGCTCAAGGGCGTCGAGCCGATCAACCCGCTCGGCTTCATCAACCCCGAGAACTGGTACTTCGCCGAACAGCCGGACGACTCCGATGCCACCGGCTGACCTCGCCGCGGCCCTCCCGGCGGTGGACCCGGTCGCCCACCTCCTGCTGGCCCTTCCCCTGATCATGGGCTGCGGGCAGGTGGCCGGGCTGCTCTGCCGCCGGGTCGGGCAGGCCCCGGTCATCGGCGAGATCCTCGTCGGGATCGCGCTCGGCCCCTCCCTGCTCGGGGCCGTCTGGCCCGAAGGACAGCGCCGGCTGTTCCCGGCGGACATGCTGCCGGTTATCAACGCCCTGGCGCAGCTCGGCCTCGTCCTGTTCATGTTCCTGATCGGCTACGAGCTCGACCTGCGCCACATCAGGAGCCGGGGGCGCACCGCGGTCCTGGTCAGCAACGCCGGCATCGCCCTCCCGCTGCTCGGCGGACTGCTGCTGGCGCTCGCGATGTACCGTCAGTTCGCCGCTCCCGGCGTCGGCTTCCCCGCGTTCGCCCTGTTCATCGCCGTCTCCATGAGCATCACGGCGTTCCCGGTGATCGCCCGGATCCTCACCGACCGCGGGGCCGACCGCACCCCGCTCGGAGCCCTCGCCCTGACCTGCGCGGCCGTCGACGACATCACCGCCTGGTGCCTGCTCGCCCTGGTGACCGCACTGGCCAAGGGCGGTTCGCCCACGGCGGTGCTGGTCACCCTCGGCCTGAGCCTGGCCTTCATCGCCGCCGTGCACTTCGGGGTGCGGCCGCTCCTCGCCAGGCTTGCCGCCCACCACGGCGGCCGGGTCGAACGCGCCGCCCTACCCCTGGTGCTGTCCGGCATCCTGCTGGCGGCCTACACCACCGACCGGATCGGCATCCACCCGATCTTCGGCGCCTTCCTGCTCGGTACGGCGATGCCCCGCGACTCGGCGATGGTGGCGGCGGCCGTGGACCGGATGCGCGCGCTCACCGTCGTGCTGCTGCTCCCGCTGTTCTTCGTGTACGCGGGACTGCACACCGACTTCCGGCTGCTCGGCGGGGTCGGGATGTGGGGCTGGTGCGCGCTGGTCACCGCCGTCGCCATCCTCGCCAAGTGGGCCGGAGCCACCGGAGCGGCCCGCCTGACGGGCCTCGGCTGGCAGGAGTCCGTCTCCCTGGGCGCCCTGATGAACTGCCGCGGCCTGACCGAACTCGTCGTCCTCGGCATCGGCCTGCAACTGAAGGTCATCACGCCGACCGTCTTCGCGATGCTCGTGGTGATGACGCTGGTCACCACGATCCTCACGGCCCCCGCACTCAATCTGATCGAGCGGGTGTCCGCGCGCCGGACGCCCTCCGCACCGCGCACAGAAATGGCCATGAAATGTCAGTAACCACCGTCGTACGGGACCGGTCGACCGAAGGGGTCTTCGTCCTCGAACCCGAAGAGATGGCCCAGGTCGAGGCCGCGGCCCGCGCCCTGTGCGCCCGGCTGCCCGGGGTCGACGACCCGCGCTGGGTCGCCGAGGCCCGGTCCGCCTGGGAAGAGCTGCCCGCCGCGCTGCGCCGCCGGGCGGCCACCTACCGGCGCCACTCCGGCACCTCCGGCGCACTCCTGGTGCGCGGCCTCCCCGTCGACGAGGAGAACCTGCCGCTCACCCCGACCGTGCCCGGCTCCGTACAGCGCGAGGCGAGCGTGCCCGCCGCCGTGCTGATGATGACGGCCTGCGGCCTCGGCGATCCGGCCGCCTTCCGCGCCGAGAAGTCCGGCGCCCTCGTCCAGGACGTGGTGCCGGTGCCGGGCCAGGAGACCTTCCAGGGCAACGCCGGCTCGGTGGCTCTGATGATGCACAACGAGAACGCCTTCCACGCCCACCGCCCCGACTACGTGATGCTGCTGTGCCTGCGCGCCGACCACGACGGCGCCGCCGGACTGCGCACCGCCGGCATCCGCGAGGCGCTGCCGCTGCTGCCCGAGGCCACCGTCGAGACGCTGTCGGCCCCGGAGTTCGCCACCCAGCCGCCGCCCTCCTTCGGAGCCTGTGGCGGGACCGTCCCGGCCCACCCGATACTCTCCGGAGACCCCGAAGACCCGGACGTGCGGGTCGACTTCGCCGCCACCACCGGCACCACCGAACGCGCCGTGGAAGCCCTGCACGTCCTGGAGAAGGCGTTCGACGACGTCTCGTACACGGTGCGGCTGAGCGCCGGCGACCTGGCCGTCGTCGACAATCGGGTGACGCTGCACGGCCGTACCGCCTTCACGCCCCGCTACGACGGCCACGACCGCTGGCTCCAGCGCACGTTCGTCCTCACCGACCTGCGGCGCTCGCGCGACCACCGACCCGACGACGGATACGTCCTGTCCCGCTGACCCCGGGACGTCCCACACCGAGGAGACCCGCATGCCCGAACTTCCCATGAACCAGGCCGCCCTGACCGCGGCCGTGACCCGGTTCGCGCAGTTCACCAGGGTCGACGAGATCTGGGACGAGTACCTCGCCGCCACCGGCGGGCAGCCGGACCCGGCCCGCCCCGCACACCGCACCGCCCTGCTGCGCTGGCTCAACCTCGCCGGCTGCCGCATCCGTTACCCCAAGCCGGGCGAGCCGGACCTGTTCGACACCGGTCTGGCCGCCTGGTGGGAAACCTGGGGCGCCGCGCTCCCGCGGCGCCCCCTGGCTCAGCTCACCGACGACGACCTCGACACGCTGGGCCCCTGCTTCGCCGAACTGGCCGCCACCCAGGCCGCGTTGTCCCCGGCCACCGGACGCGCCCGCACCCTCGGGCCGACCGCCGCCGCCAAGGCCCTGCACGCCCTGCGCCCCCAGTCGCTGATGCCGTGGGACGAGGCGATCGCCGCGCACCTGCACGGCGCCCGCGACCACACCGCGTACGTCGCGCACCAGCGGCTCGGGCGCACCTGGGCCACCCGCATCCTCCAGGAGGCCGGCCTCGGCCCGGACCTCGACGGCGCGCTGAAGCTCGCCGCCGGTCTCGGCCGCCCGGCCCGCCCCCTGCCCAAGATGCTCGACGACTACTGCTACCTCGCCCTCACCGTCGACGGCGGGAGCGCCTCGTAGGACGCGAGCCGGCCGGCACCCTGCGCTCCACCGCCGGCCGGCTCCCCACTCACCGAAGGGTTATCACGTGGCTCGCAATGCGCTCAGCGCCGCATTCCTGGAGACGGTTTCCGAGCCGGTCCCGGTGGATCCGGAGTCGGAACTCCTCAAGATCTTCTACAAGGGTGCCCTGCTGACCCGCCCGCTCTTCCTGGAGGCGGACGAACACCAGCGCCTCGTCGGCGACCTCGACGTGCTGCACGGGGCGCTGACCAGCCTGCCGGACCGGCTGTTCGGCGGCGACCTCACGGCGTTCGCCCGCGCCCTGGGCATGAACGACGACCAGATCAGCTGCGTGCTGCGCGGCCGCAACACCAGCGTGACCCGACTGAGCCGCGCCGACCTGTATGCGGACGCCGCCGGCTTCCGGCTGCTCGAGTACAACATGGGCAGCACCATCGGCGGTTCGGACGCGGTCGACATCGCCCGCGGCCTGCTCAACCACACCGGCCTCAAGGAGTTCGTCGAGCAGCACCGCCTCACCCACGTCGACACCCTCCGGTCCCACGTCGACACCCTCCGCATCGAATCGGGTGCCGCCCCCGGCAGGCGCCCGGTGGTCGCGCTCACCGACTGGCCCAGCAGCTACGCGTCGCTCGCCCCGTACATGCAGGCCGTCGCCCGGCGCTGGAGCGAACTGGGCGTCGAGGCGCACGCCTGCCACATAGGCGAGTTGACGGCCCGCGACGGCGGCGTCTGGCTGGGCGAGCGCCGCGTCGACATCATCAACCGGCTCTTCATGCTGGAGGACGTACTGTCCGGCCCGGGGGCGATGGACCTGCTGGACCCGGTCCTGGACGCCGCCGAGCGCGGCGAGGTGAAGCTCTTCACCCCGCTCGACGCCGAACTGTACGGCTGCAAGGCCGCCCTGGCGATGCTGTCCGACGAAGCCAACCGCCCTCTGTTCAGCGCCCGCGAGCTGGAAAGCCTGGACCGCATCCTGCCCTGGACCCGGAGCGTGCGCGAGGGTGAGGTGACGCTGGAGGACGGCCGCCGGGTCGACCTCGTCGCCTACGCCCTCGAAAACCGGGACGAGCTGGCGCTGAAGCCGACCCTGGCGCACGGCGGCGAGGGCGTGGTGCTCGGCTGGCAGGAAGACCTCACCGCCGGGCAGTGGGCCGAGCGGGTACGGGCCGCGGTGGACGGGCCGTTCGTGCTGCAACGGCGCATCCGACCGGTCCCCGAGCTGTGCACCGACCAGAACGGCGACCTCGTGGCGTGGACCCCCGTGTGGGGAGTGTTCACCACCGCCACGGTCAGCGGCGGAGCCTGGATCCGGGCCACCCGCACCGGCTCCGGTGCCGACGTCATCAACCTCGCCGCGGGCGCTTCCATGGGGGCGGTCTTCCACGCCGTCGCCGACGACCGGTGAGGGCACAGGTGAGGGCACACCCGTCGTCCCCCGACGCGTACGCCCGGCTGATGACCCTGCTGGACGGCGCCGGCGCCGGCTACCGACTCATCGACCACGCCCCCGAAGGACGCACCGAGCTTGCCTCCGCCCTGCGCGGCCACCCGCTCCGGCAGGCGGCGAAGAGCCTGGTGATCCGGGTCGGGATGGGAAAGAGGCGCCGACGGTACGTCCTGGCCGTCGTCCCCGGGGACCGCCGGGTGGACCTGGAGCGGGTCCGGGACCTCTACCAGGGCGGCGACGCCGCGTTCGCGGCACGCGACGTCGCCGAACGGCTCGCCGGCAGCGTCAGCGGCACGATCACGCCGTTCACCTTCGCCGCGTCCATGGACCTCCTGGTGGACCCCGACCTGTTGCGCCACGAGGAGATCTTCTTCAACGCGGCGAGGCTGGACCGCTCGGTGGCCCTGCGCACCGAGGACTACCTGGAACTGGCCGTTCCGCGGATAGCGACGGTGGCCGAGCCTCTGCCCCTCGCCACCGCCGGCCACCTCGGCTGAGGCACGTCCTGCTCCTAGGAGGTACGCACCGGATCCTCGGCGCCCTCGGGTGCTCCGGCCGCCGCGGCGCGGACGGCCGGAGCACCCGTGTCCGTGTCCGGGGACGCCAACAGATTGCTCTGACCGATCAGGTAACCCGCGTGCAGCCGGCTGCGGGCGCCCAACTGGTCCATGATCTCCGCGATATGGCGCTGGCAGCTGCGCAGGCCCATACCGAGACGCCGGGCGATGGCGCGGTCGTCGAGACCGGACACCAGCAGCCGCATGATGTCCTGCTTGACCTCCGACGACAGCGCCCGCACCTGCTCCAACTGGTAGTCCGCCGAGAACGGCGTGGCAGTCAGCCAGGTCCGCTCGAAGGAGGCGACGGCGAAGTCGACGATGCTCTGGTCGTGGACCAGCACGCCGCCGTGCGGATGCCCGTGGTACGAGATCACCGCGGTCTTCCGGTCGAAGACGATCAGCCGTGCGAACCCGTCGCTGAGGGTCCGCACTTCGGCCCCGAGCTGCGCGACGCGCCCCACGTACGCGACGGTCGGCTGGTTGTAGCGCGCGGTGTGCTGGTAGAGCGTGCGGATCTTGACACCGCGGCGCAGCATGTCCTCGTCCCGCACGATCGCCTCTTCGAGGACCGGCGTGGGACGGCCGCCGCCGGGCTGTGAGGTGAGCATCTCGGTGGTGCAGGACGCGGCCAGCTCGGTGAGCATGCTGCGCACCGACTTGAGCGTCTGCAGGATCTCGATGCCCGAACTCTGCAGCCACTTGGCCCGGTTGGTGGCGTAGAGCGGACGCAGTCGTTCCAACTCGGCGCGCATCTGGGCGACGGCGCTCTGCTGGTCCCGCAGGGCCTGCTCCATCGGGAAGAGGGTCTGGGCGGCCGCACTGTCCGGGCTGACGGCCGTCAGCATCCCGGGCTTGTCGTCGGCCGGGCACAGCAGTCCCATCGCGCTCAGCTGCCCGAGCGCCTCCTCCACCTCTTCGACGGACGTGCCCAACTGGCCCGGAAGGGAGGCGGGGAGGACGGCCGCACTGTTCAACGCCAGCTCGTAGACGGATATGCCAACCGCGCTCAGTTTCGTCAGCCCTGACGCTTCCAACCTGATCGACTTCCTTGATGGGTGAATGAACTGTCGTGGAGCGGTGTCATTCTTACGGCCCGAGAACGCCCCGCAAACAGTAGGGCGAGCATGTTTTTGCGTACATCTGACCGAACCGGGTGACGTACGGAGAATCCCCACAAGGTCACCACGCGTACCGGCCGCCACGCGCGTAAAAGGGACGAGTCGTACGTCCTCCTCGGTCCCCCCCCCGCAGCCGGAGCACCGAGCCGATGCGGCGCTCTCCTCTTCTTCCTCCTCCTCTTCCCTGTTAGGAGCAGTCGCGCAGCATTCCGGGCCGGTGCGGGTAGGACGATGACGATCCCCTTCCAAGATCAGAGGAGAGTGGTTGCGGTGCCGGTCCCCAACGCCCCGGGTTCCTCCCCACCCGGGGGTGGCGCAGAGCAGCAGGCGTACGACGCCGTCCGCGCCGTGACGCTCTGGTACAGCGCCCAGATCACCGCGGAACGCCGGGCTCCGGTCCGCGACGAGGGGCGGATCAGGGAACTGAAGGCCGCCCGGCGGGCCGCCCTCAACGACGCGGTGCAGCTGGCGACCGCCGACCCGGAGGAGGCGGCCCGCGTGGCGGCCTTCTACACGGCCCGGCTCAGGGAACTGATGGAGTGGTAACCAGAGGGGGACGCCGCCTCCCGGCGCGCCGCGCAGCCCGCGATCATCGCGGCCGGACTCAGGTCGCTTGTGCTGCCCTCAGTTCTTCGTAGATCGCTACTGGGTCCTGCTGAGCCAGGTAGCGGAAGTGCCACTCGATGACTCCGTCGTCGGTGGCGAGCGAAGCCAGCGAGCAGTCCCCGGGAGTGATGATCCGGGGCTCCTTCCACTGTTGTGCAACCACTGCGATCGAGGCGCAGGCACTGGTCAGGACCCAGCTGGCCTTGCCCCCGGCGATCGGGGCGAGGTAACCACTCCGGACGACGAAGGCGACCGCTTCGCGGACCGACATCTCGGCGGGCAGATCCCTGGTGTCCTCATGCGGAGCATCAACGTCGTCGCCCATTGCGACGCTGTCTCGGGTCAGATGCACCTTCATGGTCGGATCTTAGGCTGCTGCACCTCGATATCGACGCCGGGGAACAACGCATACTTGGCATGGATCGAGGTTTGCGGAACGTCCGAGGCGGCGAGGGCTGGAGACAGAGCTGCGGGGCGGGCCGACATCTGACCTGCGGCCGCCCGCCACCCAACTACCGTGGCCCCCATGACGGTCGAGATGGAGATCACAGAGGACCTGATCCGGGATCTGCTGCGCGAGCAGCACGCGGACCTGGCGGATCGCCCCCTGAAGCTTGGAGCGTGTGGTTGGGACAATCAAGTGTGGCGGCTCGGCGACGACCTCGCCGTCCGGTTGCCCTGGGCAACGCAGTCCGCGGATGCGCTGCTGCGCAAGGAATACGCCTGGCTGCCCACCCTGGCTCCGCATCTTCCTTTGCAGATCCCCGTCCCGCAGCGCCTTGGTGAGCCCTCCGAGCGTTTTCCACGGCCCTGGATCGTCACCACCTGGGTCCCGGGCGAGCCTGCCGACCGTGCCCCCGCGACGCGTCCCGCGCAGGCGGCCCGCACCCTGGCAGCCTTCCTGACGGCCCTTCACCACCCTGCCCCCGATGGAGCGCCTGCGGGCCGAGAGCGCGGTGGCCCGCTGGCCGACACCGCCGAACACTTCGCCCAAGGGCTCGCCTCGGCCACCGAACTGGGCCTGATTCACAACCCGGACGCCGTCCGCGCGGTCTGGGAAGACGCCGCCACCGCGCCGCAGTGGCAAGGCCCACGTCTCTGGCTCCACGGCGACCTGCATCCAGCCAACATCCTGACCACGAACGGCACCTTCTCCGGCGTGATCGACTTCGGCGACCTCTTCGCCGGCGACCCGGCCTGCGACCTCGCCGCCGCCTGGATCCTGCTGCCGGACGACGCCATCGACCTCTTCCACGAGAGCTACCAGCCACGCCCGGACCCCGCGACCCTACGCCGCGCCCGCGGCTGGGCGGTGCTGCGCGCCCTCGCCTGCATCCACATCGGCCACGCCGGCATCCACGGCCGCCCCGGAGGCAAGCCCACCTGGGGCCCACCCGCCCACGCCGCACTGCAACGCCTCACCGCAACAGCCCACCAGTGATCAAGCAACCCGGCGGGAGGTCAACGCACCGAGCCGTCGATGACGGTGTCCTCGGTACGTGCTGAGGCGCACCCACTGTTGGCCGGTGCGGGAGCGGTGAGTACAGGCTCGGGGGAGTACCCGGCGTACTGGCTCGGGCACCGAGATCTTTCGTCTGACGCTGTCCGCAACTTGGCTCCTGCAGCGGTTGGTTAGGCTGAGTCGTTCCCGGATTCGGTCGGGGCAGAGGCATCACTGGGGAAGGGGCGATCGTGGGCGAACTGGACGGCAGGACTGCGCTGGTGACGGGCGGCTCGCGCGGGATCGGGCGTGCGGTCGCCCTGCGGCTCGCCGCCGAGGGGGCGCTGGTCGCGGTCCACTACGGCGGCAACGACGCGGCTGCCGCGGAGACCGTAGCGAAGATCGCCGAGAGTGGCGGCCGGGCGTTCGCGGTGCAGGCCCGCTTCGGTGAGAGCGGTGCGGTGGACCGGCTGTTCGAAGGGTTCACCGCCGGGTTGGCGGACCATCACGTGGACGGCTTGGACATCCTGGTCAACAATGCGGGCATCCACTCGGTCGCCTCGATCGGGAAGCTCACCGAGGAGGAGTTCGAGCAGCTGCTGGCGGTCAATGTGAGCACGCCGGTCTTCGTGGTCCAGCGGGCGCTGCCGCTGCTGCGGGACGGCGGACGGATCGTCAACGTGGGCTCGGCGGCCACCCGGATCGCGGACCCTCTCCAGATCGGCTACACCGTTACCAAGGCGGCGCTGGCGGCGCTCGGCCCGTCGCTGGCCAACCAGCTGGGTCGGCGTGGGATCACCGTGAACACGGTCGAACCCGGGGTGGTGCTGACCGACATGATCGCGCCCTACGCCGCGGTTCCCGAGGCCGTCGCCGAGCTTGAGTCGATCACCGCGCTCGGACGGATCGGTGAGCCGGAGGACGTCGCAGACGTGGTGGCCTTCCTTGCGGGGTCGCAGGGGCGCTGGGTGACCGGCCAGACCATCGACGTCTCCGGTGGTACCTACCTCGGACCGATCCCGGCCGAGTGATCCGAGTGATCCGCCGCGGCCCCCTGCCGAACCGCAGGCAGGGGGCCACGGCGTTCGGGTGGTCAGGTCACTTGTGTCACTTGTTTCTGCACAGTACGACACCCTCGGCGATGCCCTTGAATGCGCCGGTCATCATGCCGATGGCAAGTCCTTCGGGCCCGCCCGTCAAGGCGCCCCAGGCACCGCCTTTGACGATGCTTCCGCCGATTTTCTTGGCCATGCACTTGTCGTGCTCGTCGCTACTCGCGGAAGCGAAGGCGGAAGCGGCCATGAAGGACTTCGCCGCCGTCATCATCTTGACGGTCTGCTTCGTGGCGGTGGCGGTGGTGCCGCTGCCCAAGGAGAAGGTCGGGGGTGCGATCGTGCCGGTGATGGTGTCGCCGGTGACGCCTTCGATGGTCTGTGTGACCGTGCTGCCGTCCACCGCGAGATGGACCTTGTGGGTCATGCCGTTGGTGTCCGTAACGGTGCCGGGCTGCACCGTTGCAATCGTGCTGCCGTCGGCGTCACTGACTTGGACACCGCCCTTGTAGGCGGTCAGCCTGCCGCCTGCGGGCACGTCCATCGTGGCCGTCGCGGTCTTCGCGAGAGCGGCAGGCTTGACGTCGGTGCTGCTGGTGCCACCGCCGGGTGCGTCCGGGCTGGTGTGGGCGACGTACATGGTGGAGCCGGCCGTCGAGTTGATGACGGGAACAGTCACGGTCGCGTCAGCGGTCCACGGCTGGTTGTCGGTGTTGAAGGTCCACGTGCCGGTGACTTTCTTGCCCACTGCGGCGAAGTCGACCCATCCGTAGTTCTTGGACGGGACGTCGATCGCGATGCCGTTCACGGTGGTCTCGTCGGACTGGTAGGTCTGCGTCGCGGTGAGCTGACTGGTGATCATTGCCTGGACCGGGGTGGTGACACCGACCGAGGTGGAGATTCCCGCGGAGTACGACTGTGCCCAGCCGGAGTGGTAGATCGTGGTGAAGACCTGCTTCATCGCGGCGCCGGTGTCGTTGTACCAGACCGACGAGGCGGGCTGACGGGGTAGGACTTCGGGCTGCCCTTCGGACTTCTGCGTCCACGAACAGGTGGCGGTCTTCTTGGAACACAGGTCGGCGTAGTAGTCCAGGGCGAGCTGCTTCGCCTCGGCCGCCTTCGCTACGGGCACCGTCCATTCCTGGCTCGCGCTGCCGTTGCAGACGTTGGGCTGGGCGAGGACCCCCCACAGGTGCAGACCACCCCGGTTGTCCATGCACCACTCGGTGCCGCTGCGGTCGTCGCGGCGGACGATGCCGAACGTGTTGGGTTTCCCGTCGACGGGGCGGAAGTGCCACTGCTCGCCGTCCTTGCCGCAGGACTGCTGAACGGCGGGCTGGGTGGCATAGATGCACTTCCCGGAGGAGGTGCTGGCGATGTTGAATGTGCCGGGGTCGCCGAGCTTGATCAGGCGCCAGTCCGTGTAGTTGGTGCCGTCGGGGGTGACGGAGATCTGGTTTCCGTCGCCGGTGCCAGTTGCGTTGAGGGTGCCGTCGGGGTTGGTGAAGGTGTAGGCGTCGGTCGCGGCGGCTGCGGGGGTCGCGGTCACGGCGAGGACGGGTAAGAGAAGGGTCAGGGATAAAGCCGCCGCGGTGAGGAGTTTCGCGGCTCTTCGTATGGTTCTGTCCATGATCGCTTTCTGTGGTGACTGTGTAGCTTCTGTGGGTTTCTTGTGTGTTTGGTGAGCGTATGGCGGTCGAAGCCGGAATGGGGGACTCGTGACGGAACTTGCCTCAGTGATCTAGGACACCTCGCCACCGGCAACAGGGTGTCCGCCGCGTCGTCCTCCGGCTGCCGCACTGCGAAGGGTTCCCGGACGTCGTTGGTCAAGTGAGTGGGCCGGTCACAGCGGGGTGACGAGGTTCGGGTGGCCCGCCACGAAAGCAACGAAGCTCCCGTTGTGGACGGATGACCTTCCCAAGTCGCCGTTCACAACCGGAGCTTCGGTGTGCCGTCAGCCTGGACCGGGGATGCCGGTCAGAGCCCTGGCCCGTTATCTCCGTTGCTGGTGAGTGTGGCACTGGCGCTGATGGTGTCCTGGGCGGGGCGCGGGATGCCGCCGTGTACGGGGCTTGGGCCTATGGCCTGTTCAGCGGTGGTGGCGGCAGGCACACGGGCGATGCGGCTGGCGATTTCGCGGTCACCGCAGTGGGCCACATGCCGTTGGTGGCCGCGCGGGGGCGCCGGCCGCTACCGGCGGGCGGGCCGCAGTGCGTGCAGGCACCGCTGGACCCACCGACACCCGCCGCAGGGGACAGGTGGCGGCGTTCGCCGTGCTGATGGGCTCCCAGGACGTTGAAGGCGAGGAACCTCCGCCAGGGCATCTCGCTGAGCCCGGCGATGATGCCGTTGACCTGGCGCTGGACCTCGATGAAGCGCGCAACAGTGATGATCTTGGCGCCGTGCCGGTTGAAGAACGCCTCGGTCCTGGCGATGCGTGCCGGGGTCAGCAGGACGTACCGACCGAACCGGGTCACCAGGCGGTGGCCGCCGAAGCGGCCGATGGCGTAGCCCACGTTGTCGCCCAGGATGGCGGCGAGGAGTGCGATCGCACCGACCGCGACGATGTTCAGCCGCCCGGCTCCGGCGTAGACGGCGGCGGCGATAAGCACCGTTTCCCCGGGGACCGGGATCCCGAAGTCCTCAAGGAACAGCAGACCGCCGACCGCCGCGTAGCCCCAGTGATCCAGCAGCGGGGCGAGGTCGGCCAGTACGCCTGGCAGTACGGGTGCGCTCATCGCGGATCGTCCCTCATGCCGAGGTTAGCGTGTGGCGTGGGCTGCGGCAGCGCTGGAGTCGGTGGTCAGCAGGGGACGCAGCGCCACGTTACGGAACCGGCGACCAGTTCCGGTGCCAGGCGGCCCAGGAGCAGGCTGGTGCGGAAGGCACCGCCGGCGCCGGCGGCATTGCCCTGGCGTCCGGGCGCCGGGCGGACCACCAGCTCGTCGGAGTTCGGCGAGCTGGGTGGCTTGGTCGAGGCCGGGGATCTTCGGGTTACCGCAGCAGCTGTGACAGATGGTGACCGTGCAGCGGGCCGGCCCCGCAGTGGCGGCGGGGGCGGTTTTGCGGTTGCCGTGGCTCATTGACCGGCCTGGTACAGGGGCCCAGGCACGGCGACGGAGGGCTGGCCGGAGTGCCGGGTGCTGCCGTTCGGTGACGCGGGGCGATGGGCATCATTGAGTACGTCATCGCCAAGGACGCCACTCTGCCGCAGGTGATCGGACTTGACCCATATCCTGCTGTACTGACTCAACTTCAGCTGCAGTGCGACAGGTTGGATCCTACGTGGCGGCCGGGCCGGGCTGGCTCGGTGAATGCCCGGTCCAGGTCGAGTTCCGGCCCGCCCGGGGAGCCATCCCCTTCATGCTCTTCGGTGCAGGGGGCGGATTCCGGGGCTGACGGACACCACCGCGCGGCTGTCCTCGGCTGCCTGCTCCTCGCCCTGGCCACCGCCCTGCCCTGACTTGACCGCCCCTTGCGACCCGCACCTGGAGAGGACCCAACACCCCATGTCCATGTGGCCTTCGATCGTTGCCGTGATCGGCACCCTGGCCGGCGCCCTGACTGCCGGGCTCCTTCAGCACCGCGCCGCCGTCTCCGCCCGCGCTGAGCAGCGTGCCGACACCCACCGCCAGGATCAGCTAGCCGCCGTCACCGACTTCGCGGCCGCCCTGGACGCGCACCGCTCGGCGATGTTCCACCGGGAGCGCCTGGCTCTGATCGAGGCCGGTACCGAACACCAGCTGGAGGCCCAGACGAAGTCCCACGACACCCGAACGGCGATCACCACGCCCCACGTCCGTCTCCAGGTCCTGGTCCCCGAGTTGGCCGGACCCGCCCAGCAGGCCGCCGATGCCACGTACGCCCTGCGCAACGCCACCGGCCGTGCCGAGCTGGACGCCCTGCGGCGTGCGGCCAAGGAGTCGTCCATGGCCTTCATCGCTGCGGCTGCCGCGCTGCTGAACCCCAACCACCGCTGACTGCCCCGAAGGAAGCGCCGCGGCCCGGACCGCGGTAGGTGGCAGACAGGCGTGTCAGCGGTAGTCGTCGGGGTGGCCCTGCATCCAAGTGTTGATCTCGTCGCGGGTTTCGATCAGCGAGGTTTGGTGCTTCTTGAGGTTTTCGAAGGACCGGTCGCCTCCGAGTTTCACGTCGAGCTCCTTGATCAGGGCGATCGGCTCGGGGAAGTGGCCGGCTCCCTTGGTGTTCGCCTTCATGGCCCGGTCCAGGCGGTGCAGTTCGTCGTAGACCCGGCCGAGGAAGTAGGCGCAGTTGCCCGGGGTGCACGCGTCACCCAGGGTCGCCTGGAGCCCGGCGAAAGCGTCTCGGACCTCGCTGACCGGTTCCTCCATGGGTTCCTGGGCCGGTGTGGAGTCAGCGGACGCTTCGCGGGACGTCATGGGGGAAGCGGGCGGGCTCGCCTGCGCTGTGGCCTCGCTACCGGCGGCGACCGAGCCACCAGCTGGCCTATCGGCGTTCGGGCTGGTGCTGCAGGAGACGCTGAGCGCGGCCAGGGCTATGGCGGTAACGGCTTTGCCCGGTGCTGAGGGCTTGAACATGGGGTTCCCCTTGATCGTCGAGTCAACCGACTCTACATAACGCCCATTTGCTCATGAACAGGGGCGTGGTGGGCAAGGTCCGTTGTTCTCGTTGGCTTTCGCGTTCCCCTGCATGTCTGGCTTCGTGTCCGGTGCCGTATCAGGGGTGGAGCTGGCCGGCGACGTGGCGGTTTCAACGTCGACCGCCGGCAAAGCGAACAGGACGGCAGGCGCTATCGCGGCAGCCGCGACGGCAGATGCAATACGGGACGGCTTCACGCACACCCTCACTTTCCTGAAAACAACTGGTAAATATCTCTTAAATCATAAACAGGTGGAGATTTCCGCTGTAAGGGGGACTGCCGCCATGGGAGAGATAGGAACTGGCGAAGCGTCACCGTCGCGCACGTCGTGCCAAGCGCCGACTGGGCGCGGCTCACCAACCCCACCGTGAAGGAGGCCCGTCGAAGTCAAACCGACCGCACGCGAGAGCTGATCGGCTGTCCCCTGGGGAGAGGGGCCCTCCAAGGGAGATCAGTTCACGTCCACGGCCAGGAGCAGCCCACGCTCCGGCCGAACGCGCGACGCCGGCACCACGGCGGTTCTGCTACGCCGCACACTCGACGGCTGCCGCGACAACCGTTCGGTGTCCGCGTCCTTCCAGGGATCCTCCACGCCGTCGGCGATCTGCGAGGTGCGAGTGCCAGGGCCGTGGCGTCGAAGCAGTCGTCATCCCTCCGGTGACGGCGACGGCGATCAGAGCGTCGATCAGGTCCTGCGGAACGCAGCCGTGAGCGCGCATCAGATGCCGCATCGGGTCCGGGTTCTCACCCTTGGCAGCCGGCCTGGCATCGCAACCCCCAGCGATCGATCCTGAGAAGCTGCGTCACATTCTGGTTCCACAGGTCACAGCGTCGCGAAGCCGTTCTGGATGGTGTGAACGCTGAGGACGGGGGCTGGTTCGGGGACGAGGGCCTTGGTGGCGATCGCCACGAGAGGGGGCGGCGCTGAGCCGCTCTGCAGAGCATTGACGTATTCGACGACCTCCGCGGGAGCAAGCGCCGGAACCTTCTGTCGCAGCACGCGCATAGCGAAGATCCGCCCGTGAGTTGCTGTTGTCTGGCGTATCTCGTCGTGCAGGTCGTCCACCGCCGTTCGCGTTGCCGTCTTCCGGATGCGGGTCCGGTAGTCCGCTTCCCACGCGCCGGTGATCGCGGATGCCACACCGATCGAATGCAGTCCGCCATCAACGCGATCGACGAGATATGGGCCATTGCCCACCAACAACCGGGAGGGGTCTCCCGTCCGCACATACTCCGCGGATTGGTAGTAGACAATCCACGCCAGTTCGTGCTCCTCAACATGAGCCACAAGCAGCCGCCCCGGCGACTCACGCTCCAGCTGTGCCTCCACCAGCCGGACGGCGAATTCACGGTCGATCATTCAGGCAGCATTCCCCACCTACGACGGAACGACCAGTGGTTTTCATCCTCGCCTCAAGCCGGAGTGCGGCTTGGGAACGACGGGCATGCCGAGGTCGGTGGGGTCGCCCCGCCGTCACACCGTTTCCACCATCATTCGCCGCCTTGTTCGCCGCTGCCCTTCGCGCGGGCGTTGCGGGCGTTGCGGTCGTTCCTCGACTCGCACCCAGCCGCGGTGCCGACGGCAGCGGCACCCGGTCGGGCCGGCGGTGCCGGCGCTTCATATGCTCGCAGTGCGGGGAACCGGCAGCCAACCACCTTCGGAGGCAAACAACCATGTCAGAACAGCGCGTTGTCCTGGTGACTGGCGGGGGAACGGGAATCGGGGCCGCCACCGCCCAGCTGCTGCGCGCCGCCGGGCACCAGGTCGTGATCTCCGGGCGGCGGCCCGAGCCACTGCGCCGGGTGGCCGAGGAGACCGGAGCACTGGCGCACCCTTCCGACGCCGCCGACCCCGAGGCCGTGCGCGAGCTCGTCGAGACGACGGTTGCGGCCTACGGGAGACTCGACGGTGTGGTGCTCAACGCCGGAATCGGGCGGGGCGGCGCGGTCGGCGACACCGCGGTCGAGGACTGGGAAGAGCTGATACGGACCAACCTCACCGGCCCGTTCCTGCTGCTGCGTGCGGCGCTTCCGCACCTGCTGGCGGCCCGCGGCGCGGTGGTCGCGGTCGCCTCGGTCGCAGCCCTCCGCAACAGCGTCGGCAACGCCGCCTACGCGACGTCCAAGGCGGGCTTGCTCCACCTCTGCCGCTCTCTCGCCGTCGACTACGGTCCGCAGGGGCTGCGGGCCAACGCGGTGTGCCCGGGCTGGGTGCGTACGGAGATGGCCGACCAGCGGATGGCGCGGTTCGCGGCGGAGGCGGGGCTGGCGGGCGGTGCCGAGGCGGCATACGAGGAGGCGAACCGGCTGACTCCCGCCCGGCGGCCGGGCGATCCGCAGGAGGTCGCCGAGGCGATCGACTGGCTGCTGTCGCCCGCCGCGTCCTACGTCAACGGGGCCGTCCTCACCGTCGACGGCGGGGTGACCACGGTCGGCGTCGGCGGTGCCGCCTTCGACCACCGCATCGAGGCGCGCACCCCGCGCGTGTAGCGGACCACTGGGCCTCTCTTGGTGGTGTGGGTGTGGGCTGTAGTGGTGCTCGGCCACCTCGTGGCCGCGGTGGGCAGCGGGGCGGCCGGGGCCGGCGTAGAAAGCCGACTCCAGGCGGAGGAACGGGAGTTGTAGGGCCGGGTCGGCGGAAGGGCCACTGTCACGGGCCGGAGGCGGCGTCGATGACCTCGTCGAGGACGGCGCGCGAGCGGCACAGGTCCGCGATGGTGCGGTCGATGCGCTCGCGCTCGGCCCGTAGCTCCTGCGCCAACCGCGGTGTGGCGGTGGCCGCCGGGCCGCCGTCGTGATCGCGTAGGCAGGGCAGCAGTTGGGCGATCTTGGCGCTGCACAGACCGGCGGCGAACAGCTCCTGGATGCGGATGACCCGGTCCACGGTGCCTTCCGGATACTCCCGATGGCCGCCGGGAGTCCGCTCGGCCGCGAGCAACCCCTGCCGCTCGTAGTAGCGCAGCGAGCGTTCGCTCACGCCGGTGCGGCGGGCCAGTTCACCGATCCGCATCGGACATCTCCCCTCGCCGGACTTGAAATTGACGTCAATGTCAGATTCTACGGTTCCGGCATGACGAAGCTCTTGACGCCCTTCAGCTCGGCAGAACTCATCCTCCCCAACCGCATGGTGATGTCGCCCATGACGCGCTTCCGGGCCGAGGAGGACGGGACGCCACTGCCGATCGTCGCCGACTACTACCGCCAGCGGGCCGGCGCCGGCCTCATCATCACCGAGGGCATCTGGCCCAGCCGCCGGGGCCAGAGCGGCTGGCGTATCCCCGGGCTGGAGTCCGAGCGACATGTGGCCGGCTGGCAGCACGTCACCGAGGCGGTACACACCGCCGGCGGCCGGATCTTCGCGCAGCTGATGCACGGCGGCCGCCAGGGCCACCCATGCTCCCGCATCCTCGGCGACCTCCCGGCCGGCCCCTCCCCGGTGCCCGTGCCCGGACCCATGCATGTGAAGGATGGCAAGGCGGCCCCGGTCACGCCGCGCGAGATGACGTACGACGACATCCGCACGGCGATCGCCGACCACGTAGCCGCAGCCCGCAACGCGATCCGGGCCGGCTTCGACGGCGTCGAACTACACGGCGCGAACAGCTACCTCATCCACCAGTTCCTGGCCGACAACACCAACCTCCGCACCGACCCTTACGGCGGCGACGTCGCCGGCCGCATCCGCTTCCCGCGGGAGCTGGTGCGGGCCGTCGCGGACGAGATCGGCGCCGGCCGGCTCGGCTTGCGCCTCTCGCCGGGCAACCCCCAATTCGGTATGGCAGAGTCCGACCCGGCCCCCGTCTACCGCGCGCTCCTCACCCACCTCGACGGCCTCGGCCTGGCCTACCTCCACCTCACCGACAACGACCGCTACCCCGCCCTCGCCGACCTGCGCCCGCGCTGGCACGGCACCCTCATCGCCAACGTCGGCGAGAACCGCACCCCGACCACCCGCGAAGCGGGCGAGGCGGTGCTCACGACGGGCCGCGCCGACCTGGTCTCCTACGGGCGACTGTTCCTCAGCAACCCCGACCTGCCACACCGTTTCGCGGCGAATCTGCCACTGAACACCCACATCGACCAGCCGGGGCTATACGGCCACGGCGCTGCGGGCTACACCGATTACCCGGCATGGCAGGAGCCCCCGCTGGCCGCGGCAAGCCAGCCCTGACGAGGTCAACCAATGCCACGCCCGCCCGCACATGCCAACTCAACCGCGAGGGTTGGGGTCTAACCGCGAGGACCGGGTGTTCTCCTCCGACGGCCCCCCGCAAGTACACCTCCACTGGCATGGAGCTGTTCGAGGCGCTGCTCGGGGCGACCCTCAATGAGGGGGGGAAGCGCCCAAGCCCGGCGACGGGGCCTGGCTGGGCCGGGCCAGGCCGTGGAACACCTGGTGCGGGAGCGGCCCCGGACGACCCGCCCGATTCGCAAGAAGGATTTACGGCGCCGACCACTTAGCAGCGTGTCAGCCTATGGGGCGGGTCCTCCGGCGCCCCGGCGAGAGGGAGGTCGGGCCCCGGACATGCCAGGGACCAACAGCCGGCGCCGGGCCTCACGTCGAGCCCAACGCCGAGCCGGACCAGATGGTCGATGCCGACGCTGTGCAACTCCGCGGCCACGGGCGCGGTGTCGCGGACGTGGGCGATCGGATCGCCTGCCGCGGTCACGTAGCCGAAAGCCGAACGGGCCGGCGCCCCGCCAAGTAGGTTGTGCGGAGCGTGCGTTCCCCTCAGACGAAGAAGGCGTTCATGCCGGGGACGTCGGACAGGTAGGTCTCGATGTCGGCGATCCTGCCGTCCCGCAGGCGGCAGACGGTGGTCAGGTACTCGTCCAGGATCGCGTCCGGGCGCTGGGCCGTGTTGTGCAGTGACAGGGCCATGTTGTCGCGGCTGACCAGGACGTGCAGCAGCTCGAAGGACAGGCCGTAGGAGGCGATCCTCTGGGCGCGGTTGACCACGGCGTCCGCGCCGACGACGGTACCGCTGATGGTGTTCTCGCCCGGCAGGGTCCAGGTGGCGTCGTCGTGGAGCATGGACCGGATGGCCGGCCAGTCGCCGGTGATGAGTGCGGCGTGGAAGCGCTGGCCGAGGTCGCGGGCAGTGGTGGTCATGGCAGTCCCCTCCGGAGTGATGGCGATAACCGAGCCGTCTAAAGCAGTTCGATTTGCTTTAGTGAGGCTAGTGCCTCCCTATCGCTAAAGCAATCCTCTCTGCGTTAACCTGTGGAGCGTGAATGCCGAACCCCGCGCCAAGCGTCCCGGTGGCCGCAGCGCCCGCGTCCAGGCGGCGGTCTACCAGGCCCTCATCGACCTGACCGGCGAACTCGACGCCGCCCAGCTGACGATTCCCGCGGTGGCCGAGCGCGCCGGGGTCAACCCCACCACCATCTATCGGCGTTGGGGCACACTGCAGGCCCTGCTGGCCGAGCTGGCCGCCCGGCACGAGACCGACGCCCGGACCTCGTCCAGCGGAAATCTCCGCACGGACCTTGAGACCTACGCGATCCGGACACTGGCCGATCTGACCAGGCCCGGTGGCATCGCGTTCTTCCGGGCAGAGGTCTCCTCCGACATCGACGAGCGCCGCAGCGGCCTCCGGGAATGTCTGCAACGCGCCACCGCCGGCCTCGACGCGGTCCTCGAAGCCTCCCGCGGCCGGGGCGAAAGCCCCCCTTCACTGGAACGGCTGCTCGACCGGATCGTCGCCCCGCTCTACTTCCGCGTCGTCTTCTCCGTGCCGGACACCGACGAAGCCTACGCCCGCGCCCTGGTCGCCGATCTGTTCAGCGACCCCTCCCCGCCGCAACGCTGACCGCCGTCAAAAGTCCACAGTCCACTGGCTGACACCGCGGTGTGTCGGTATAGCTGTGCTGCAGCGCGGTACGGTCGGCTCCTGGCGAACCGTCACCGCACTGGGGTATCCCTTTGCCCGGGAGGACAAGGCGGTCAACCTGGCAGTTGTGCACTTGTGCACTTGCGCTCGAGTCGGCGGAACTTCGGTTCTCGGTGGGACCGCAGAGCGATGCACGGTTCCATGAATGCTTCGATGGAGCGTGCGCGACGGTGCAGGTAACGGAGGGCCGGGGGAGCGCCCCGCGCTCTGTTCAGCTGCTCGCCGTGCTCCGGCTTGGCGCCGGCCGGCGGCCGATGAGTTGACCGGCGGTGCGCGACGCGCCCCTGCCGTGTCCGTCTGGAGGGCAGCCGGAGCACGGCGTCCTTCTGGGGGCAGCCGGAGTACGTCGGAAACAGGCAACAGAAACAGGCAACAGATGTGATCGGGGGAGTCGCAGGTGTTTGCGGCGGGCCGCCGGTCGCGGTGGCCGACGTGCCGGGCAACGGCACCGACGCCGGGCCGTGCGTACCGTTCCAGGGGCGTCGCCGAGATAAGCGCCCCGCCAGTAGCGCCAGTAGTTGACCTTGAAGGGACTTGGGCGGCAGAGGGGGCGTGCCCCAATGGCGTGACCCAATTACGGCTTCAGGGGCCGACCTTGAAGATCTGGGTGCTGGGTGGCGGCAGTGTCGCCATCGCGCCGAGCAGGGTGCAGGGTGCCCCCGTTCAGGTTGATCGTGTTGCATGGTCGGACGTGCGGTGGTGAGCCGTCCCCGCGGCGCCCCGTTTTCGAGACTATGGCTTCTTCTCAGGTGTGCCGGGAGAAGAAGGCGACGAACGCGATGTAGGTGATGGCGGCGGTGGCCACGAACCAGAAGTACGGATCGCCGCTTCTTCCTGATGCGAGTTCACCGATGAAGGCGTAGAGGTTCCCCACGGTAAGCACCACGCCCGTGCCGGCCCAGGCTCGCCCTGCGATCCGGGCGAAGCGCTCGTCGGGATTTTTCTCGGTGATGCCCTGATAGGTCTCGCTCCGCCGTCCCAGTAGCACCAAGGCAAGACTGCAGACCGCCAGGATCCCGAACGTCACCAGGCCGAGAGTGAGGTGGCCGCCGGCAGTCGCGGCCACGAGGCAGGCGGCTCCGACTGCGAGGAAGAAGCCGGGGACGGACCGCCTGGCTGTGTTACTGGTCATCTGTTGGTTTCTCATCGACGTGAAACATCTCCTCAACGCTGACTTCGAAGAACTTGGCCATGGACAAGGCGAGCGGCAGAGAAGGTGTGTACCGCTCGGTCTCGATGGCGTTGATCGTTTGCCGTGAGACGCCAAGGGCCGTGCCCAGTTGACCCTGGGAGAGTCCTCGTGACGACCGCAGTTCCCTGACGCTGTTTCGCACGTGTAAAGCTTACTTGTCACCCCTCGATTGGTGTCAAGTCTGCTTTACGGGCTGAAGAGTCTGTGGATCAGGCGTCGGGGCGGCCCGGCGCTGCGGGTAGATCTGGGCGTGATCCGTCAGTGACGTCGGCGGGTGTTGAGTCGGGCGGCCTGGCGTGTCAGGTGGTCGCGTTCGGCGAGGTTGGGTGCCTTGTGGGCTGCCTCGGCGTACAGGCGTGCCGCCGTTGCCAGGTCGCCGTCGCGCTCGTGGAGGTACGCCGCCACCGCGGCATAACGGGGCAGTGAGTCGTCCAGCGCCGCGAGCGCCGCCAGGCCGGCGCGGGGTCCGTCGGCCTCGCCGACGGCGACCGCGCGGTTGAGCCGGACGATGGGGCTGTCGGTCAGGCGCGTGAGCTCGTCGTACCACTCGACGATCTGCACCCAGTCGGTCTCCTCGGCGGTGGGCGCGTCGGCGTGCAGGGCGGCGATGGCGGCCTGGGCCTGGAACTCGCCCAGCCGCTCGCGGGCGAGAGCCGCCTGCAGGATCTCGACGCCCTCGGCGATCAGCGCAGTGTCCCACCGGCCGCGGTCCTGCTCGGCGAGCGGCACCAGGCTGCCGTCAGGCGCGGTCCGGGCGGCGCGCCGGGCGTGGTGGAGCAGCACGAGGGCGAGCAGTCCGGCCACCTCGGGGTGATCGATCGCGGCCGAGAGCTGCCGGGTGAGCCGGATGGCCTCGGCGGCGAGGTCGACGTCGCCGGAGTAGCCCTCGTTGAAGACCAGGTAGAGGACGCGCAGCACGGTGGCGACGTCGCCGGGCCGGTCGAAGCGCACGCCGGAGACGGTGCGCTTGGCCCGGCTGATCCTCTGGGCCATGGTCGCCTCGGGCACCAGATATGCCTGGGCGATCTGGCGGGTCGTGAGCCCGCCGACGGCGCGCAGCGTGAGCGCGACCGCCGATGCCGGGGTGAGCGACGGGTGGGCGCACAGGAAGTAGAGCTGGAGCGTGTCGTCCACCGCGGGCGTCGGCCCGGGCGCCGGCTCCTGCTCGACGCGGTCCTCGCGCCGGCGGCGGGCGACGTCGGCGCGCGTC
The DNA here is from genome assembly GCF_051603415.1 of Streptomyces sp. S186. Lineage (NCBI taxonomy): Bacteria > Bacillati > Actinomycetota > Actinomycetes > Kitasatosporales > Streptomycetaceae > Streptomyces > Streptomyces sp. S186. The sequence goes on from NZ_CP193932.1 coordinate 8,150,644, forward strand.
GCGTCGAGGAACTTGCGCCAGGCCACGGTGATCAGCCAGCCCTTGGCATCCCGTGGTTGTTCGGCCGGCCAGACACGGAGCGCCTCGACCAGCGCGTCCTGCACGGCGTCCTCGGCCGCCGCGAAGTCGGCTCCGCGGCGGACGAGGACGGTGAGCACGCTCGGCGTGAGGCTCCTGAGCAGGGCCTCGTCCATCAGTGACATGACTCCGTGATGGTGGGCGGGGCGGCCAGGAACGGGCGCACCTCCAGCCACTCGTGGATCGGCTTGCCGCCCGCCCCAGGGGCGGCCGACAGCTCCCCGGCCAGCTCGACGGCGCGCTCGTAGCTGTCGACGTCGATGATCATCCAGCCGGCGATAAGGTCCTTGGTCTCGGCGAACGGTCCGTCGGTGACCGGCGGGCGCCCCTCGCCGTCGTAGCGGACCCACGCTCCCTCGGGGGCGAGCGCCTGCCCGTCGACGAACTCGCCGGTCTTCTCCAGCCGGGCCGCGAAGTCGTTCATGTACTGCACGTGCGCAGAGATCTCCTCCGGCGTCCACTGGTCCATGGGTACGTCGTTGACCGGAGCCGGGGCGCCGCGGTAGTGCTTCAGCAGCAGGTACTTGGCCATCGTGGTTCTCCTCGGTGCTGGTGCGACCCATTGTGGTCGCATTCACCCCGGGGACGGAGCCGGACGCGGCTTCTCGACATCGCCGTCCGATTTTTTTGGGCTCTCGTGAATGAGCCTGGTGAGCCACGGGTGAGCCACCTGGCGGTGTCCGAGCCCACGGCCGCAGCGGGCCGCAAAACCCTGCGGACCAGTGAGAACTACCGAGGGCAGTTTCCCTTGGTCCGCAGCGGTTTCGCGGCAAAGTCGCAGGTCAAGCCCCTCGCGGCTGGCCTGAGCCGGATGCACTGACAGGTGTACGTCCGGTGTGTGCCGCCATGCCGAGCTGCCAAGCCGTCGAGCTGCGGCGGTGGGCGTCGGCCCGGGCCCCGAACGCCTCGTCCAGCGCATCCGGCTCGGTCTACGGCACATCCAGTATCGCAGCCACCTCATAGGTCCGGGTGCGTGATGCGTGCGGACTGATCACGGACATTACGCAGACAGTCAGTCCCGCTGGCCCGGCGGGGTCTGTGATGTCTGGGGCAACGACCTTGGGGCGGCGCACCGTTGGGTGCACCGCCCGTTTCATTTCGTGGCGTTGGGAAGCCCTGCGCTGGGGGCTACCGAGTCACTTCCGGGTCATTGTCGGACGGTCCAGTGATCATTGGCGTCCGCCTGGATGAACTTCAGTGGCGGGCAGAGGAACGCGTTGGGATCGGGGTCGGTTTCGGTCCATGGCGAGTCGGACGGGCCGGCCGGCTTCCAGGCACCGTTCCTGCGCAGTTGCACGGCGCTGCTGTCGAAGGTGGTGTTCTGTGCCTCCGTGCAGTAATACCCCTCTCCCGTAGCCGGATTGACGCTCGCATAGATCTCGAACATGTCCCAGCCGTGAGCCAGTCCGCTCTGGTCCGTCCCCGACTGCTGGAACAGCAGGTCCCAGGCGGAAGTACGGTAGTTGTAGAGATAGGCCGACCAGTGGTTGGCGGCGGCGTCGTCCTGCACCATCTGCACGCTGTACGCGGCCGGCTTGCCCTTGCCGGGGGTGTAGTTCTTGAGGAAGTTGGCGTCGATGGGGACGGTCTTGGCCGGGCCGACGGTCCCGCACCAGTCCCACGCCCAGATCTCGTTGCCGGTGTTGGTGTACGCAGTCACCACTTCCATGCAGGAGTGCTGGGCCTTGGTGGTGGGCGCGTAGGTGACGTTGTCCGCGTCGGTGACTGTGTAGGGCGGGTCGACGGTATGGGTGGCCATGATGCCGTCATGTGTGCCGGGTTGAGGGAAGACGCCCCACCAGTTGTGGGTGACCTGGCCGGCCCGGGGAGACGAGATGGTCGGCCGGTTGCCGGGGATCCGGGGGTGGTGTGTCCACGTTGAGCCGGCTACGGCGCGACGCCCTGCCAGGAATGTACGGATGGCGTGCGCGCGTCCCGGTGTGCGGGCCGGTGTGCGCGCTCCGGCGACGACGCCGGTGTGCGGGGCCGTGGGGGAGGGGGGCGGGGTGGTCCGTACGGCGGCTGGGCGGATGGTGGCGGTGGCGGGGGCGGCCAGAGCCACGGTCACCAAGGCTGTGAGGGCGGAGGTGGCGAGGGCCACGGCGGTGAGGGGCGAACGGGATCTCACTCTGGAACCGGTTCTGAGTCCGGGGCTGTTCACGGTTGACCTCCAGGGCATGTGGGGGGTTTCCCTGAGCTGGTCCGAGTGTGCTTGTGCTTGTCCGCGCAGATCTGAGCGTGCCCGTATTCACCTGTACTTGCCTGAGCGTGTCTGTGCCGGCCCGCTCTGGCCTGGACCAACTAGGGTCTAGGGCAATGTCCATGACAGGACGTCGAGTGTCAAGGGATCCGACGAAGCGGCAGCGCAACGCCATCCGGACCCATACGGACCCATAACATCCGAACGCCCACCATCAGTTGAGGAGGGGCCCGACGCCGGGTGTGGTGGGGGTGGTGGGGTGGCGTCGCTCGCGGGGTGCCGCATGTCTGAGCGCGTCGTGGCCTGCAACCTCACCCCCCTTACTGAGGCGGGGTGCTGGTGCTCGCTGCGGATGGTGCGACACCCGCCCATCGGCTTTACCGCCTGTGCTCACTGCTCCAGTTTCTGTCCGTTGGCGAGGAAGATGACGCGGTCAGCGTAGGAGGCGGCGACCGGGTCGTGGGTGACCAAAACGACGGTCTGTCCCAACTCCCTTACGGTGTCCCGGAGAAAGCCCAATACCTCGGCACCGGAGCGGGAGTCGAGGTTGGCAGTTGGCTCGTCCGCGAAGATGATTTCCGGGCGGTTGGCAAGTGCGCGGGCCACAGCGACCCTCCCTCAAGCTCTGGAGGAGCAGGAGGGTCCCCACCTGCTGGCCGCCGGAGAGCTGCGAGGGGCGGTGCTGGAGCCTGGGGGACTGCAGGGATGGGGGGCTGCCTGCGACATGGGAACTCCGGGGACTGCGGGAAGGGACGCTCGACTCGCTTCCATCGTGGTCGCGCAGGTGGCCGGATCCGTCGTCCCCGGGTTGCGAATCAGCGGCCTGCCGAAGGACAGAGCTGCCGGGCGGGCCTATTCCCTACGGAATACGGCGCCTCTGCCCAGCGGAATACGGCGCCTCTACCAAAAGGAATACCCGTGGGTCCGGGAGGCCCACCGAGGAGGTGACGGGTGATGATCGAGACATTTCTGTTACGAGATATCCCGGAGAACGCAACAGTAGCTTCCTAGTTTCTTGCCGCAGGCCACACCGGGCTGGAAGGCCAACTCCCCTGCGAAGCCGCTGACAACGGCCGACCATGTGGAGATTCACGACCCGGGGTCGCCATTCCCATTCCCATTCCCACTCCCATGGTGGTTCAAGTCCTGATCGGGCTTGCCGCGGAGACATGCCGTATTGGCTGCATGCCGTCTGCATGCACGGCAGCAGACCCGGAAACCCCCTCGGTCCACCTGCCCACCACGAACGAAGGATGGTCCTACGTGTCCCCCACAACCAAACGACGGTCCCGGCGCACCGTACGCCGTGTGAGTGCGATAGCGGCTCCCTTTGCCGCCCTCAGCCTCCTCATGCCGGCGACCGCGCATGCGGACGAGGTCAAGGGCCAGGATGCCAGTCAGGTCCCGGACCTGGCCCGCGATCTGATCGCCTACTGCCAGAAGGACGCCGGCTCCTGCCAGTTCAAGCCCTACGGGAACCCCGCCACGTCGTACGATGCGCCGCCGGAGGTCGTCTCGGAGAAGAAGTACAACTGCTCGAAGACGCAGAATCTCAGCAGCAAGCTGTCCGTCTCCAAGACGTTCGGCGGAAGTTACACCGTGACGACCGGCGTCACACTGGGCTCCGAGTTGGGCGGCGACGCGTTCGGCGCGGCGGTCAAGTCCTCCATCCAGGCCAAGTACGAGGAAGCCAGGTCCTGGAACTGGGCGACCACCAAGTCCGAAGAACTCACAGCGACCATCGAGCCTCGGAAGGCCGGTTTCGTCAAGGCAGTCAAGCACCTGAAGTCGGTCGAGGGCTCGCTGTTCGTCAAGCGGTACAACGACAGCGGTGTGGGGTACACCTACCACCTCCTCGACCATGTCGCCGCCGTCATGCAGGAGCGCGAGCCCTCCCTCGTCGCCGATGAGTCACCGATGACGGACGAAGAGACCAAGAGCTACTGCTCCACTGCGCGTTAGCCTCGACCGTGCATGAGGGCCCGTCAGCTGACTGGCTGGCGGGCTCTCTTCGGTTTCGTTGGGCGGCGGCTGCGGACGTCGGCGTTCAACGCCAAGGTTGACGTCGGTGTCGTTGATATCGGCCAACGCGTAGCCTGCGATTGCGTCGGCTCATGAGATCCGCCTGATGGGTGAGCAGGCCCGCCGGCCGCTGGTCCACTGTGCCGTGCGCGATACCTGCGCTGGTGGCGCGCAGGCACCCCCAGCCGGACTTGAGCCACTGCTCGCACAGGCCAGACCCCGGGCTGCAGGCGACACGCGTGGCACGGAGCGTCTCATGCGTTCCATGGATGTACCTTGCGCAGGGCGGAGCGGTGAGGATCAGGTGGCCGTCCGGCGGTGGTTCACCAGATACCCGGGATCAGGCGTGCGGTGTGGGCGGCGTAGTCGGCGTAGTCCGCGCCGAGGACGGAGGTGAGGACGGTGTCTTCGATGTGGATGCGGTAGCAGCACCCGGCCAGGGCACTGCCGGTGAGGACGAGCTGGGCCGGCAGGTGGTCCAGGCAGAACCCGGCGCAGGCGACCATGATCAGGCCGCCGGCGTAGGAGGGGTGCCGCAGATAGCGATAGGGGCCGGTGCGTACCACGGGCTGGCCGGGACGGACATCGACGGTGCCGCGGAAGTGCTCGCCCAAGCAGGCCACCGCCCAGTGGCGCAGTGCCAGTCCGGCCCAGACACCGGGCAGGGCGATGAGCGTGGTGGTCGCGCGGTCGCCGGTCAGGCGCAGGCGTGCGGGCCGGGTGCAGCGCAGCAGGGATGCCGCGCCGACCTCGCCGAGGGCGAGGGCAGTGAGCAGGACGTAGGTGCTGCGTCGTTCCGTGGCGAGCGGTTGTGGCGAGCGGCGCCGGTTCCGGCGCCGCTGTCGCAGGGCCCACTTGGCCTCCAGACCGTACTCCACTGCGGCCGTGGCGGCTGCCAGGGTCCAGGCAACGGTGGCTCTCGATGCGCGAGGTGCCGGCTTCGGCGCAGGTTTCTGGAAGGTGAGGCGAGAGATGAGCGAGGTGCGAGGCATGGGCGAGGTCCTTCCTTTCCGTCCGTTCCGGGAAAGTGAGCTCCCGGTCCTGGAGCGGATGCTCAACGAGCCCGAGGTTCTGGGGCAGTTCGCGTGGACCGGATGGTCCGGCAAGGCGGCTGCGCTGCGGCAGCGGTGGGAGCAGGACCGACTGCTGTCGCCCGAAGTGAGCATGCTGGCCCTGGTGCGGGAGGACGCGGCGGTGGGCGCGGTGAGCTGGCGCCCCGTGACGTACAACGCGGTGTCGCATTGCTGGAACGTCGGGGTCTTCGTACTGCCGGAGGAACGCTGCCGCGGCGTGCTGGCGGCGGCAAGCCGTGCCGTGGTGGAGTACCTGTTCGCGCACACCCAGGCACACCGTATCGAGGTCCATGTGGAGGCCGGCAACGCCGTGGCTCGCCACTGCGCCGAGCAGGCGGGGCTGATCCATGAGGGCACAGCACGGGGTGCCGCCTGGCGTGGGGGCCGTTGGCGGGACGCAGAGGTGCTCGCGGTCCTGCGCAGTGATCTTCCGCCGCCGGCAACGGATGACTGACGGTATGTGACTGACGCTATGGCCGGGCGCCCACCTGGGGGAGGGCGCCTGTTCGCCGGTCACCTTGGTCCGGTCAACGGCGACGGGTGAGGCGGGCCAGCAGTTCCCGGTCGACGGGCCGCTGCGGCAGGGGCGGCACGACCAGTGTGGAAGCCGTCGACAGAGAGGTGTCGGGGAGCTTGGCCAGCGGGGTGACGGTCCTGCGCGGCTCCGCGGTGACGTATGGCGATGCCTCGTAGACGGTGACCGGGTGGTCGGAACCGTAGTGGGGTACCAGGACCTCGGTCAGGCAGGTGACGCCGGGGACCGCGTCGAATCGTCGATGGGCGTCGGGCATGCCGATCACACCGACCTGCCACAGGATCATCAGGCTCGTGGGGTCGAAGACGCGGTGGCGCATCAGGAAGTCGGTCGCCTCGAAACTCTGGCACCCCTGCTGCCCCGGATCCAGGCCCAAGTCCGCGAAGAGCCAGTCCTCCGCGGAGCAGGCGGGAACCATGCGCGCCGCAATCCCCTCCAGGCGCGCCCGGCGGATCGCTTCATGCCCCGCGTAGGCGAACACCCCCGGATGCCCGTACAGGGCCACGCACACGAACTGGTCGCGGCGTACCTCGGACAGGATGTGCTCGACCATCTCCTCGTAGGAGGCATACCTCGGTTTGCCCGCGGCGTAGTGGCCGTCGAGCGTTTCGACCGAGGAATTCAGCTGGCCGATGTGATGGGTCACCAAAGGGTCCCCGATCAGACACAGCACTTTGTCGGCCTGCTCGATACAGGCCCGTGCCTCCACCGTGAGGTCGCCGATGGCCCGGTACCCGGTCCCCACCACGACCAGCTGCGCGTTTTCCATGGTCATCTCCACCAGGCCACCGGCTCCCTTACGTATCTGCCGTATCCGCTCGCTTAAGAGCCGGACGTACTCTCGTCGTCAGGCTCGAAGCCGAGGATGACGATGAGCGCGGACGGTTCTTCCCTGACCGGGCTGTGCTCGGACAGCAGGCTGCGGATACGGCTCACCTCACCGGAGACGACCGCCTCCCGCTCCGCGGCGCCCAGGGCGCTGTCGGCGACGTACGCCTCCGCGGAACGGCGGAACGCGTGCTGCCGGCGCGGCTGCGTAACCAGCTCCTCGACGAAGTCAACGACTGGTGCAGACATGGCTGCTCCCCTTTCGTTGGGATCAAATCCATCACCTAGCTCAGCACGGGGACACTCACGGGGCACATGACAGCTGCTGCAATCGGGTGATGTCATCTTCGCTGCCGCATGGCCGATGACGGGTGCTGACCTGCGGGGATGTCATTCCGTTCGAGACCACCTCGGAGACCATCAAGGACAGCGTTCTCAACCGGCACGCTTTCGCGGGGCAGCGGTGACGATGCGGGTGCGAGATCGGCGTGGGTACGTGAGGCAGCTCACATCCGGGGACTGCATAGCGGGACGTGGGTCAGTGTCTTTGTAGGGGTGTAGGCACGTATCGAGAGGCGGGGGACGGCGTTGATGGGGCAGTTGCGGGCCGATGCGTTCGACCGGTTCGTGGCGGCTCGTTGGTCGGCGCTGCTGCACCTGGCGCATCTGCTCACCGGTGGAGATCGGCATCGGGCCGAGGATCTGCTGCAGGAGGCGCTGGTCAAGCTGTGGTTTGCGTGGCCGAGGGTGGCCGAGCAGGCACCGGAGGCGTATGTGCGCCGGGTGCTGGCACGTGCGGCGGCTCGCTCGGCGCGACGTCGTTGGTGGGGCGAGCGCCCGGTGGAACGGTTGCCGGAGCTTCCCGAGGCCGGCGATGTGGCCGCTGCTGTGGAGGAACGGACTCGGTTGGAGGCCGCGCTGGCATTGCTGCCGGTACGGCAGCGCGCCGCGGTGGTGCTGCGTTACTACCAGGACTTGTCCGAGGCGCAGGTCGCCGAGGCGCTGGGGTGTCCCGTGGGCACCGTCCGGTCCCTTACATCACGGGGCGTGACGCGGTTGCGGCAGCTCCTGGGCGACGCCATCGAGCCGGTGAAGTGAAGGAGAAGTGGAGGAGGAGACGTCATGGAAGACTTTGAACACGAACTCGCGCGGATGATGCGTGATACCCAGGCAGACACCCCCTTTGAGGACCAGCACCGGCAGCGGCTGCAAGCTGGGGTCCGTGCTCGTCGGCGTGTTCGGACGGTCTGGATGGCCACCGGCTCGGCGCTGACGATCGCCGGGCTCGGCGTCGGGCTGGAAGTCCTGCCGAGCGCTTCCGCTCAAGGCGGGCCCACCGTTCCTCAGCACCAACCCAGCTCAACTTCCGCGCCAGTTCCTGTCCCGACCCGCACCTGCACGACCGTGCCGGTCCCGATTCTTCCGACCCACACCTCAACAACCGTGCCGGTCCTGATCCCCACCCGCACTTGCACGGCCGCGCCGGCCCCGATCCCGACCCACACCACCTCAACGACCAAGTAGCGGTGGCCGGGGATCAGGCTATGGCGGTTGGGGAGCGGACGGTATGGCAGCGCCGGTGATCCCCGCGTACCCGCCGCGGCGGTTGCCCACGCCGCGACCAGGCCACTGGGTTGGGCTGTAGCGGGTCGGGCCGATGCTGCCACGGTCCCTGTTGGCCTCACGGCAATCGCGTAGAGCCGTCTTATTCACAGGCAACCAGCCACTGAGTGCACTCAGCAACCTCATCCTTGCCAGCAGCGATAGCTGCTGCCTGCCACTGGAATATCAAGACGTATCCAGTTTGCGGAAGTCATTGGCTATCAGCCCGCAAAGGCAACCGGTCAAAGGCAGTTGAATGTCGGGAATCAATGCAAACGCCCATCAACTTGCGAAATTAAGGACGACTTGAAAAGTGCATACCGTATTCGTCAGGGTTTTCAAAGCGTCCGGTCTTCGCAAAAAGATCCTCTTCACGCTGGGGATCTTGCTTATCTATCGGCTGGGGCAGAACGTTCCGGTCCCTGGAGTGGATTACCGGAGCGTTACGCAGTGCATTAAAGCGGGGGTCGGCGACGGCGGCCTCTTCGGCCTGATCAACGCGTTCAGCGGTGGTGCGTTGCTGCAACTCACCATCTTCGCCCTGGGGATCACGCCGTACATCACGGCGAGCATCATCCTTCAACTGCTGACGGTGGTCATTCCGCGCCTGGAGGCGTTGAAGAAGGAGGGCCAGGCGGGCACCGCGAAGATCACCCAGTACACCCGGTACCTGACGCTGGGCCTGGCGGTGCTCCAGGGCGCCGCCCTGGTGGCCAAAGCCCAAAGCGGTGGACTCTTCCCCACCTGCCAGCTCCGAGCCCAGATCGTCCCGGACACCTCGATCTTCCGGACCTCCGTCATGGTCATCACCATGACCGCCGGCACCGCCGTGGTGATGTGGCTCGGAGAGCTGATCACCGACCGCGGAATCGACCCACGGCCGACTACCTGGGCTACGTGCTCAACCGGATCACCTGGCCGGGAGCGTTCTACCTGGGGCTGATCGCCCTTGTGCCCACAGCGGCACTGGTGCTGTTCAACGGCAGCAATTTCCCGTTCGGCGGCACGAGCATCCTCATCATCGTGAGCGTCGGACTGGAGACCGTGAAGCAGATCGAGAGTCAGCTCCAGCAGCGCAATTACGGAGGGTTCCTGCGCTGACGCGCAGTGCGCCGGCTCGGAGAGGGGGGAAGGACCGGTCGGCGGCCGCCCCGCAGTTCCGACGCGCGTAGGAGGGCCGCTTCCCATATCGTCGAAATGAGGGCGCGACATCCTGTGGATGTGGATGTCCGCCAGGAAGGGACGCTGAGATGGACGCGCGGACAGCCGCGCGCTTCTGCCTGGCCGGAATCCGACTGGTGAACGGCGCAGCGGCACTGCTGACCCCGCGAGTGATGGCCCGCCGGCTCGGCGCGGACCCCGAACAGCCTGCGCTGGTCTACGTGCTGCGCATGTTCGGTGTACGTACCGTGGCCATCGGCGCCCAACTGCTCTGGCCCGCGGATGCGAACGAGCTCGACCGGATGCTGCGGACCGGCACTCTCATCCACGCGAGCGACGCCGTTGCGGCCGCCTGCGCCGGCCGCGACGGCCTTCTCCCATGCCGCATGGCGACCGCGGCCACGGCGATCTCGACGGTCAACGTCGCACTGACCCTCGTGGCCCGGGGGCGGCCGTGCCGGCCGCCGGAAGGGACCCCCTCATGAGCACAGCACCACAGGGCAGGGCCCCGTGGTTCGTGCAGCTGCACGACCGGCTGGCGGTTGCCGTCGACCAGAAGGTCGGCTGGCAGAACCTGCCCAAGCCCCTCGGCCTGCTCACTCTCGTCGGCCTGCGGGACAACCTGCGCCGCAAGAACCTCTTCGACACCGGCTCCTACCCGTCGTACAACCTGCCGGAGGTCGGCCCGCCGGACGCGCACGCCGTCACCGTCACCGGGGCTTCGGCCGCAACGTGCCGCCGGACCGGGCCTTCCCCGAACCCGAGCCGGACCTCCTCTCCCCGAGCCCTCGCGAGGTGAGCCGGGCCCTGCTGACCCGGCATGCGTTCGTCCCCGCGGATTCCGTCAACGCCCTGGTCGCCGCCTGGCTGCAGTTCATGATCAAGGACTGGGTCAGCCACGGGACAGGCACCATGGACCGCCCCTGGCGCATCGAGCTGGCCGACGGCGACCCGTGGCCCACACCGCCGATGCTCGTGCCGCGCACCGTCCCGGACCCCACCCGACCGGACGGGGACGACGGTCTGCCGCCAACCTTCCGCAACGACAACTCGCCCTGGTGGGACGCATCCCAGCTGTACGGAAACAACCTCGACGAGCAGCGGTCGCTGCGCACCGGCCAGGGCGGCAGGCTCCGGGTCCCCAACGGCCCGCTGTTCCCGGACGACCCGGACAAGGACCCGTCAGGCGTTCCCGGCTTCTGGCTGGGCCTCGCCATGATGCACATGATCTTCCTGCTCGAACACAACGCCATCTGCGACGCGTTGCACGGCGCCTACCCGGTGTGGTCCGACGAGGAGCTGTTCCAGCGGGCGCGGCTGATCAGCGCGGCCCTCATCGCCAAGATCCACACCGTGGAGTGGACCCCCGCCGTCATCAGTCATCCGACAACCGTCACCGCCATGCACGCCAACTGGTACGGCCTGCTGGGCGAGCGCCTGCACAAGCTGCTCGGCCGCCTCAGCCGGAGCGAGGTGCTCAGCGGCATCGTGGGCGGGCGCACCGACCACTTCGGCGTCCCGTACTCGCTCACGGAGGAGTTCGTCGCCGTCTACCGCATGCATCCCCTCATCCCCGATGACTGGAGCTTCCGGTCGGCCGCCGACGACTCGCTGCTGCAGGAGGCCACCTTCCGCGAACTGACAGGGCGGAACGCGTACGACATCCTCGGCAAGCACACCCTGACCGACCTGCTCTACTCCTTCGGCACCTCGCACCCGGGACTGGTCACCCTGCACAACTACCCGCGGTACCTACAGGAGTTCCAGCGTCCGGACGGCAGACTCATGGACCTCGGCGCCGTCGACATCCTGCGCTCGCGGGAGGTCGGCGTGCCCCGCTACAACGAGTTCCGGCGCCAGCTCCACCTCCTGCCGGCCGAGGACTTCGACGCCCTCACGGACAACCCCGTCTGGGCCGAGGAGCTGCGCCGGGTCTACGGCGGGGATATCGAGCGCGTCGACCTCTCGGTGGGCATGTTCGCCGAACCTCGCCCACGGGGCTTCGCCTTCAGCGACACCGCCTTCCGCATCTTCATCCTGATGGCGTCCCGCCGCCTCAACAGCGACCGGTTCCTCACCCATGACTACACGCCGCAGGTGTACACACAGACCGGTCTGGACTGGATCGAGAACAACACCATGACCAGCGTGCTGCTGCGGCACTTCCCGGAGCTGCGCGCGTCCCTGCGTTCGGTGGGCAACGCGTTTGCGCCGTGGACCGCGGCAGGGGCTCGCGGTGAGAGCGGACGTGGGTGATGGGACGCGCAACGTGCCACCCGCGCCGGGAGACGCACGATCCCCCGCGCCTGTCGCGCAGGTGCGGCTGCATGCTGGCAGTCGCGGCCCTCGCCATCTTCGCGGCAGGGCTCTGGATACGCCTCAGCGTCTCCGGCGTCAACGACGTGGGGCTGCAACTGGCGGGCAGCGCAGGTAAAGCACACGGCATTGTCAAAGGCCGGGCCGCCGACTTCCGCAAGGCACTGACGGCCGACTTCTTCCTCGTCGGGGCGTACACCCTCGGCACGGCGCTCGTGTTCTGGCTGAGCGGCCGCACCATCGCGGTGCGCATCAGACACCGCTCCCTCGTGCGGTACGGGATCGTCGGCGTCCTCGCCGCATGCGTATGTGCCGTGACGGAGAAAGTGCTGCTCCTCCACGGACTGGGCGGCGCGGACTGGCCGTTCGCGTGGGCAGCCGGCTTCGCGACGGTCAAGTGGCTGCTGCTCGTGCTCACCGTGCCCGTCGCGGCGGTCGTGGTCACGATCGTCGTCAAACGGGCCGTGTTCTACGGGTACGCCCAGCGCAGGTACGACAAGGAACGCATGGACGACAGGGAATGCGGAAGCAAGGGCAGAGCCGGCAGTACCGGCTCCGGTCCCCAGGGGCCCGACGTCGTCCCGCCCTGGCCCGTGATGGAGTGGGGCCTGCGCCGCTGGCCGCGCACCGCGCGCAGTGACTCTCCCCGCTCCAGGGCGACGCGATGGGAGAACGGCAGCCGGGTGCCGCCCGGCCGGGAACAGGGCGGGACCGGATTCTGCGTCTCGGGCGGCGGCATCCGCTCGGCCTGCGTCGCCCTGGGCGCGCTGCAGGCCCTCCGCACCCAGCTGTGCGAGGCGCGGTACCTGGTGTCGGTCTCCGGAGGCGGCTACACGACGGGTGCCCTGCAGCTGGCGCTGGCCGGGAAGGGCCGGTACAGGACCGGTCCCGGCAACGTCTTCATGCGCGGCACACCGGAGGAGGACCACACCCGCCGGCACTCGAAGTACGTCGCGGAAGGCACCGGCCAGTGGCTGGCCGCCATCGGCGCGGTACTGCGGGGCCTGCTGGCCTCCCTGGGGCTGCTCACCGCCGCTCTGCTGGTCCTGGGGCTCGCCCTGAGCTGGGGCTACCGTCTCGTTCCGCTGGCGGACCCGACCCGGCCCCCGGTCCTCTGGGGACCCGCGCCGTGGGCCGTCCTGGTCCTGCTCGGCTGCGCCGCCGCGTTCTGGTTCCTCTGGCTGGTGTCCCTGTTCTTCGCCAGGCAGCGCCTGTCGGGCGCTCTGAAGACCGTCTACCTCACGTTCGTGGTGGCGGGCCTGCTGCTGGCCGTCGTGGTGGTCGTCCTCCCCGCCCTGGCCTGGGGGACGAAGCACATATGGAAGCTTCCTGCCCCGGATACCGGGCTGAGCGCCGGCGGCGCCGCGCTGCTCACCTATGTGACCGCGCTGCTCGGCACCACATGGCGGCGCATCGAGTCCGCCGAGCAAGCGGTCGGGTCCGCCAGGCGTTCGCGACTGGTGCGCGCTGTGCCCATCCTCGGCAAGTACCTGCTGGTGTGGGCGGTTCTCGCGGTGGTGGCAGTGGCCTCCCTGCTCGTCCTGGGCGGGACGATCGTCGACGGACGCAGCTGGCCTGCGGCCGTTCAGATCGGCCTGCCCGTCGTCCTCGGGCTGCTCGTGCTGAGCCTCGACCAGACGTGGATGAGCCTTCACCCCTTCTACCGCGCCCGGCTGGCCTCCGCGTTCGCCGTCCGCCGCAGGACCGACCCGGACGGTGAACAGCTCGCGGTCCCCTACAAGTTCGACGAGTCGACACCGCTTCCCTGGTACGACCGGCGGCACCCCGGCTTCCCCCAGGTCATCTTCGCGGCGGCGGCCAACCTGTCCGGCGACGACCGGACACCGCCGGGGCGGCACGCGGTGTCGTTCACGCTGTCGCACGACTACGTCGGCGGCCCGGATGTCGGGTACGCCCGCACGGACGTCCTGTGGAACCGCACCCGGAAAGTCATCCGCAAGGACCTCACCGTCGAGTCCGCCGTCGCCGTCTCCGGCGCGGCCTTCGCGTCGGCCATGGGACGCCAGGCCCGTGCGTTCCAGACGTTGTTCGCGCTCTCCAACGCCCGGCTCGGAACCTGGCTCCCCAACCCCGGTGTGCTGGGCGTCCTCTGGAAGAACGATGCCGACTGGGTCCTGCCCCCGATGCCGGGCATCCGCCGCCTGCCGTACCTGCTGCGGGAGGTGTCCGGCCGCTATCCGATGGACGACCGGATGCTGCTGGTCACCGACGGCGGCCACTACGAGAACCTCGGCCTGGTCGAACTGCTCCGGCACGGTGTCAGGACCGCCGTGTGCGTGGACGCCAGCGGAGGCTCCGGGGTCTTCGCCGCAGCTCTGGGCGAGGCCATCGCGCTGGCCCAGGAGGAGCTCGGCGTCGAGATCAGGTTTGAGCGCAAGGACTGGGAAAAGCTCGTCCCCGGCAGCGCGCCTCCCCTCACACCGCAGCAGAACCCGCCGGGGCCGAGCCTGCCGCCCCTGCCGGGCCTGGCACCGAACCCGCTGGCCGCGCTCAACCTCCGGCTCTCGGCCGCGGCGGTGGTCGAGGGCGAGATCGTCTACCCGCGAGCGCTGGTGGACGAGCACGGCCGAACGCTCGGAACGCGGGGCCGGTTGATCGTCGCCCGGGCCGCGCTGACTGCCGACATGCCCTACGAACTCCTCGCATTCGCCCAAGCCGACCAGGAATTCCCCCACGACGGCACCAGCGACCAATGGTTCGACTGCCGGCGCTTCGACGCCTACCAGGCACTCGGCCGCTGGATCGGCGACCGGGTCGCGGCACTGCTCCCGGTGGAGAGCAGCACGCCCCGAAGCCGGATGCCGTGGTGCCGGAAGTCGGGGCACTGAGCGGCGGGATCCGGTGCATGACGGACCGTGTGCGCTTCCCGGGCACGTTGGCGCCCATGACCTCCACAGCCCCGATTGCCAAATTACCGTTAGGGAAATACCTGCGAGAGCACGCCGGTTGAACGGTTTGATTCACGAATTTCTTCCGATACGCCGTCAACTGGCAAGTGGCGACTGTCAGTAGGGGCTCGCCGTACCTGACGTGACGCCACGAATTGGGCAAAGGCGCCCAGGCTCAGGCAATTCAAGGTCCGGGTAATCGTTCCGGTGCTGTACGTAACTCGGTGGATTCACCAACTACTCCCCAGTATTCATGGGTGTTGACATGGCGTCATTGCGTCGGCGAGTGAGGATGTTGTAGTAATTCTCCTGTGCTTCCCGAGCGCTACGGGCCAGAGAGGTTCCGCTGGTTTACTGCCGCCTGTTGTGGACGGCGGTAAATCGTATGCGCAACGGAATTGGCTGGTAACAGGCCCGCACGCGACGCGAGTCGCGACACATTCCCCCCACACTTCGAAAGAGCCTGTATATGCGCCTTCCCCGCGTCTTGACGCTGTGGAGAACGCTGACGCTGATCGCGTTAACAGCGGTCGCCGCCGGCTTCGTGCTCATCCATGGCAACGCCCAGGCCGGTGTCGTTACCGGCACTGTGACGGGCGGTCAGAGCAACTACCGCAGCATCAACGAAAGGTCGTCGTCCAGTCTTTCCGCCCGCGTCGTCGGTCATGCCGCGGTCGGTAGTACGGTTTCTCTGACCTGCCGGGTCAAGGGCGAGACCGTGGAGAACGACCCCCGGTGGGTCTGGTCGGAATCCGGATCCTTCTACATAGCCAACGCCTTCATCAAGGGCAACACCGACAACCTTCCGGAATGCGGGTCCTCCAGCCCGAAATCCGGCGGGCGTGTGGCACTCACCATAGACATGCAGAAGCAGGTTCAGGACCAGTGGTGCTGGGACGCCAGCGGACTGACCATCGCCAAGTACTGGGGTTACACCAACTACAACCAGCATGACTTCTGCCGGCTCGCGGCCCGGAACAGCAATCTCAGCTGCGACGACCAGCCTGCCACGCTCGACGACATCGCCAACGGCCTGGCCAACATCGGCCTGGGCAACACCGGCTACGACCTCTCCCGCAACGCCTCCTTCCCGGAGGTCGGCAAGGAGATCGACGGCAGCCGCCCCTTCGCCGCCCGTATCGGATGGAACGCCGGCGGTGGCCACATGAACGTCATCTACGGCTATGACCCGTCATCACAGATGATCGCCGTCGGTGACCCCTGGCCCTCCACGCAGACCTACACCTGGTGGAACTACGACGACTACGTCGGCAACTCGTCGTTCCGCTGGACTCATTCACGCGTCGGGATACACAAGTGAGGCGGGCGGCAACCATGCGCGGCAAGAACATTCCCCTGCAACGAATTCCCCTGCAACGCAGTGCTGCTCGTCCGGCGAGCCTGGCGCTCTCCCTCGGAGCGGCGGCTGTCCTGCTCTCCACCGCCTTCTGCGGTCAGGCCCAGGCGGCCGACGGCCCGAATGCTGTCCCCGATTACCAGGGCGCACGCCAAGTGCTGCGGACTCCGCAAGTCCACGACACGGTTTCCCGATTCCTCAGCGCGACGGCGAACGCCGGCGCCGACGGCGGCGCGGGTGCGGCTGCCCCCATGACCCCTGAGGCACGTAACGACCAGCAGGCGTTCAGCTTGAAGGATCCGATACCGCTGTACGAGCTCGCGCCCGGCTTCATCACCGGGAAGGAAAAGCCCACCGCAGGCAATGCGGTACGCCTGTCGCACTTGGCCTCCCTGGCCGACACTGCCGACGGGCACAAGGCCACGGTCTTGCTCTCCGCCCCGGCCAAGGGCGGCGGAAAGAGCGGAAACAGCGACAGCAGGTGGCATCTGGCGGGCGTGCGCGACGGCGACGGTGACCTCACCTACGGACGACAGTCCACGGGCGGCTCCATGGTCTTCGCCGAGCCGCAGATCCATGCCTGGTACCGGCTGAAGAACAACACCGTCGAACCGCTCAACCGGGATGCGGCCTCCGGGCTGCACGGCAAGCGCTCGGTGACGCTCGCCGCCTACCAGAAGTTCGTGCACAGTCGCTACGCGGACAAACAGCCGGGGTCCACGTATGACCGCAAAGGGCTCGCCGGCGGCTACGGCCTGGCAGCCAAGGCACCATCGGACCTGGCATCCAAGGCGGCATCTCCGTCCTTGGCCCCCACGCAACTCGCCAGCTGGGGAGCGACGGCGGTAATGCTTGCCGCCGGCGCCGTCGCGGTATGGCGCCGCAACCGCAGGCGCTCGCAGGCGAGTTGAGTGTCCGCATCGACGTGGGTATTCCGCTTCGAAGCCCAGCCGACCCCAGCTCGTGAACGCTGCGAGGGGAGGGACACCCGCCGGGTTACGCAATACCGTGGGCGCATGGGGCAGCATCACCACAGTGGTAAGCCGTGGCGGGTCAGAGTGGACGACGCGGAGGGAAATCCCCACGGCGCGGGCGTACTGCTCGACGACCGGCACGTCCTCACCTGCGCGCATGTCGTCGAGTTCACCGGGGCCGCACCCGGGGGAAGCATCGACCACCTCCGGATCACCAGTGTGGCCTGCACTCCGGAATGGACCCGCACGGCACGGGTGGCTCCCGGCTCGTGGGTGCACGAAGGCGACACTCAGCGCGGCGACGTGGCACTGCTGCAGCTCGATGAACCGGCCGGCTGCGGTACCCGGACCACCCTCTGGCGGGCGCTCCTCTCCGGCGGCACCGTGAGCGCCTATGGCTTCCCCCAGGCGTCGAGGATGATCGGCATGGGAACGGACGCCGAACTGTCCGGATTCTCCGGCGGCCGGGACGGATGGGGTCTGCTCAACCTCGTCCGTCCCGGCAGCCCCTGGATCGAGCGGGGCTACTCCGGAGCCGGAGTGGTCGTCCGGGACGGAGAGTTCAAGGACCGCGTCATCGGCATCGTGGTGGCGGACTACATCGACGGTGAGGCCCGCGCCGCCTGGATGCTGCCGACCGAGAGCATCGAGGTGCACCTGCCCCAGATCAAGCCGTTCACCGACGGCGGCTGCGTCAACAGGATGCAGCCCCCTGACGAGAAGTGGCCGGACGGCGTGCTGGACGACGCACTGCAGCTGGCCCTGACCCAGGAGCTCACGCGACTGCTCGGCGGGATGTGGGCAGGCACGGCCCTGGTCGGCACCGGCAACGCGACCGGGGCGGGCACCTCCTGGCTCGTGCGCCTGGTGCGCACCGCCGACCCCGCGGCCCGGGCCGGCCTGCCCGACGCCGAACTCACCGGAGAACCGGGGGACACCGTCCTCGGACTCGGGGCGATCGACGCGGCCTACGACGCCCGCGGCAGTACCGTGGCGGAGGTGGCGGGCTACCTCGTGGACCGGTTCGGGCTCGCCGGCGGCGAAGACCGGGACATCGTCCGCCAGTTGCTGCGCCGCCGCCCGCCCGCCTGCCTGGTGGTCGGCAGCATCGACCGGGCCGAGGACCCCGAAAGGCTCATCCGCGATCTGCTGGGCCCGCTGGCCGCCCGCGCCCGATCCCGCGGCCTCCGCCTCGTGCTGGGCTTCGAGCGCAAACCGCCGGCCGACCTGCCCTTCGACGTGTCCCTGGACCCCGAGCCGCTCACCGAGGCCGTACCCGGGGACATGACCACGGAGGAGGCCGAGGAAGCCGTCGGACAACTTGCCGCCGCGGAGGACGCGGCGGCCCGGCTGCAAGCCGAATGGGGGCTGTCGTTCTTCGCCGCGTCGAGGCTGCCGCCCGCCGCCGCGCCCCGCCTGCGGGTGCGTCTGGCCGTCGCCCGGGGCAGCGCACCGGACCCGGAACTCGCCGCGATCCACGCCCACGCGGCCGCGGCCCACGCGGAGGTCACCCGTTACGCCGACGACCTGCGGCGCGCGATCACCGACCTTGCGGACCTGCGCAAGACGCTGGAGCTGCACCGCGTGCGGGCCGCCCGGTACTTCGGCGACGAGGACCGGAAACTCGGCGACCTCTACGCGCCCGCGGCCCGCGCGTTGCAGACCCCGCCGATCGACCTGAAGTCCGCACGGAAACGGGTCAGGTACTACACCGACGAGGTCAACCGCCGCATCGAGGAGGGAGCAGACCGTGCCGAACGGTGAGGCAGCGGAGCACGAACACCGCGCGGCGGACGACGGCTCCCAGGGCGTGCGCACCGGCGTGGCGCACGTACGCCCCGACCCTTGGTACGGCCTGGATCTCGCCGACGCCGGCGGACCACCCGAGGCCGTCGAGGTACCGGCCCCGCAGGCCGGACCGGTCGCCGAGGAACACCGCTACTGCGCCAACTCCGCCTGCAAGCGGCCGGTCGGCCGGGGCCATGGCAGCACACCGGGCCGCACCACCGGCTACTGCCCCCACTGCGGAACCCGGTTCGACTTCACCCAGCCTCACGACCTCACCATCGCCGGACGCTACGACGTCGAGCGCTACCTCGGCTCCGGGGCGTACGGGGCCGCCTACCTCGCCCATGACCGCAATCTCGCCACGGACGTGGTCCTCAAGCGGCTGAACAACAGCGCGGTCGCCGACACCGCGAAGAAGGAACGGAACGTCCTGGTCGGACTGCGGCACGACAGCATCGTCCGCATCCTCGGCTACGAGGCCGAAGGTCCGCACCTGGTGCTGGAGCACATCCCCGGCGTCCCGCTCGCCGCCCGCCCCGGCGACCGACTGGAATACCTGCTCGCCCACGGTCTCCGCATCCTCCAGGCCCTCGACTACCTGCACGCCCGAGGGCTGCTGCACTGCGACGTCAAGCCGGAGAACGTCATCCGGTTCCGGGAGGAGAGCTCCTTCGGGCCGCGCGACCGGGTGCGGCTCATCGACTTCGGCTCGGTGCGGGCCCGCAAGGACAAGGGGCCGGTCACGGAGTACACCAGGCTCTACGCACCGCCCGAGGGCGACCCGGAACGCCTGCACCCCACGCCCGGCTTCGACCTGTACTGCCTGGGCATGACGCTCAAGGAAGTGTGCCGCACCCAGCTGCGGGAACGGACCGCCCCCGGCATCGACTCCCTGCATCTGCTGCTGGACCGTGCCACCGACGACGCCACACCCAGGCGCCGTTTCGTCTCCGCCCGCCAGTTCGGCGAGCAGCTCAGCGGGGTGATCCGGCAGGTCGTCGCCGCACCGCCGACACTGCGTCAAGTGTCCCGGTCCTCCGCACTGTTCGGCTCGATGCCGGAACCCCTGGACGGTGGGTTGGGAGCGGCTCGCCCCCTCGCCCATTGGATCGCGGCGACCTCGAACGAGGACGGCACCCTGACCCTCCCGCCGGCCATCGCGTCACCGCTGTCCCGGACGATCGCGGCGGCACTCCCGACCCCGCTGGCCGACCCGGACGACCGGGAGGTCGCCCCCACTGCCGAAAGCGCCTTGGCCGAGAGCCGGCTCGCCCTCCGCCGGAAGGACGCGGTCCAGGCCGAACTCGCCCTGGGCCGCGCGCAACTGCCCCGATGGCACTGGCTGTTCTGCTGGTACTCCGGCCTGATCGCCCTGACCCGAAGCGACGCGGAGCTGGCCACCACGCACTTCACCACCGTGCGCGCCGCGCTGCCCGGTGAGCTCATCCCGCAGCTCGCGCTCGGCCTGTGCGCCGAGCTGCGGGGCGACCTTGAGGTCGCCCAGGCGCACTACGGCACGGTCTTCGACACCACCCCCGCCCTCGGCGCGGCGGGCTTCGGCCTGGCCCGCGTCCACCTGCTGGCCGGCCGGCGCACGGAAGCCGTGGACACCGCGGAACAGCTGGCACACGAGTTCCGCTACGAACGGGAGGCCCGAGTGGCGGCGGTGCGGCTGCTGGTGACCGTCGCGGGACCGGAGCCCGACGGGAAGGCCGATCCGGGCAGCCCGGCAGCCGGTTCGGCGCACCCAGCCGAACCGACCGAATCCCACCTGGTGCGGGCCCGCGCGGCGCTGGCGGCGCTCGACGCGGACCCCGCCACCGCCGCCACCCTGCAAGCCGAGCTCCAGTACGCGGAATACCTGCATACCCGTGACCGGTTGGCCCTGTCGGAGACCGTACGCCGACTCGCCCCGTACGCCCCCACCGAGCGGGACCACACCGCCCTGGTCGACCTGGCGAACCGGCTGCGCCCCCCGTTGACATGGCGACGCCGCGGACGCCGTAGCGGAACCACCCAATCGCGTTTCGGAGCGGGCACCAAGACGCTACGCTCCTAGCTGCCTCGGACAGCGATGGAGCAGTCAGGTGGTGCCGGTGGGGGACATGACGCCATTAGGGCTGAGCTTCAACATCGAGATGGACGCGTCCTCGGACCTCGCGTTCAACGACGAGCGGGCCGACACCCTGCTCACCATCAGGGCAAGCCCCGCCGCGGACGCGCCCTCCGACGTCCCGATCGCCGAAATCCTGATCATGGACAGGTCGTTGTCCATGGCCGCCGTCGGCAAGCTCAACGAGGCGAAACGCGCGATGTGCGCCGCCATCGACACCCTCCAGGACGGTACGTACCTGGGCATCATCGCCGGCCACCACGAAGCCGAGGTGATCTATCCGGACACCGTCGGCCTCGTTCGCGTCGACGCCGAGGCCAAGGCGGTGGCCAAGCGCCGCGTCATGGGCCAACTCCCCGAAGGCGGCACCGCCATCGGCACCTGGCTGACCCGCGCCAGGGAACTCTTCGACGCGCTGCCGGCCCGCGACACCGTGCGTCACGCGGTGCTCTACACGGACGGCAGGGACGAACACGAGTCGGCCGAGGAGCTGGACAGCGCGCTCGCGATATGCGTCGACCAGTTCGTGTGCCACGCCCGCGGGCTGGGCAACGACTGGAACTACACCGAACTGCTGCGGATTTCCCAGTCGTTGCACGGCAACGCGGACGCGGTCGTCGAAATCTCCGACCTCACCCGGGACTTCACTCACCTCATGGAGGAGGCCCGCAGCATCGTGGTGCCCCGGGTCTACCTCGGTCTGCTCCTGGGGGAGTGGTTCCGGCTGGGCTTCGTCCGCCAGACCGTCCCCGTCGAGGCCGACCTGACCACTCAGCAACAGCTCCACGGCGAAGAGATCCACATCCCGCTGGGCGCCTGGCCGCCGGAGAAACGCCAGTACCACCTCTCGCTCCGCTTCGATCCCGACAAGCTGCCCCTCGACACGCAACTGAGCGCCGCCCGCATCACCCTGCGCGCCGAACGCCCCGACGCCACCCGCACACCCTGTGCCGCCCCCCAGGACCTGCTCGTCCGGCGGCTGGCCGCACGGGACTTTCCGGTCCGACCGCCCGAGAGCCTCACGCACGTCGAGAACCTCCGCGAACTGGGCATGTCGATGCGTGCCTGCGCCGACGCCCAGCTGAGCGGGCGGTATGAGGAGGCAGACCGGGAACTGCGGATCGCCCTCGAACTCGCCGAAGCCCTCGGCGACACCGAACGACTGGAACTGCTGCGTGCCGTCAGCACGACCGGTCCCGACGGCCGGACTCAGGTGCGCCGCGACGCCTCGCGTGGACACATCCAGCAGCTCGGCCTCAGATCGACGCGGACCGCGGCCCGGGACATCGACCCGTTCGCGCGGGAGCCCGGCGGCGGCCCGGTGCAGCGCCGTTGCTCGCGCTGCAAAGCCACGACGACGGCTCCGGAGCCGCGGTTCTGCGAGGAGTGCGGCCATCCGTTCGACAGCGAGGCGGCCCCCGCAGCTCCGGACGATCCGCACGACGCAGCTCCAGACGATCCGCGCGACCAGCCGCCCGGCGACACTCCGGTGGACGCCTCATGACCCAGCTTGTGCCCGATACGGAAACCCCACCGGACACCTCGCCCGGCGGATGGCGGCAACGGCTCCGAACGACCCACCCGACCACGCTGCTGCGCTGGCTCAGAGCGGGAGTCCTGGCCGCGGTGGCGGTCACCGCGCTGCTTCACCTCGTCGTCACGACCCAGGCAGACCGCCAGACAGCCGCTGCCCAACACACCTACGAGGCCATCGACTTCATCAACACGGCACACCGCGAGGCCCGGGACGCGGATGCCGCGCTCACCTCCGTCTTCGAGGCCGACCAGGTTCCCCTCATCGGCACCGGCTCCGCATTCTCCAACCACATCGCCCGCGTCTACACCAACGTCACTTCCGCGACGGAGGGCAACGCCGCAGGCAAACCGGGACTGACCCAGATCCAGTTCGTCCAGGGCCAGTTGACCACGTGTCTGCGCCTGGCCGACGCCGCCGTGCGCGACTACGCCCGCACCGGACAGTACGGCGTCCGGGCCGCCCACCACGCACTCACCGACGACCGGCAGCGGGACCGCGGCACCCAGCGGCCCATCCCGGGCACCGGCGGTCTGACCGCCTCGCTCGACGACCTCCAGGCCACCGAGCAGCACGCACTGGACGAACAGCGCCACTCACGATGGCTGAACCCCGCCTATGTCTGGCCGCTGGTCGCGGGACCGGCAGTCATCATGCTGCTGCTCGTCCTGGCCACCAGCCGCATCCTCGCCCGGCACTTCCGCCGGTACATCGGCCTGCGGCTCCCCCTCGCGCTGTTGGCCACCACGGCGGTCGGCATCGGCACCGGCACGTCCGTCCTCACCGGCCTCGACC
This sequence comes from Streptomyces sp. S186, assembly GCF_051603415.1. NCBI lineage: Bacteria > Bacillati > Actinomycetota > Actinomycetes > Kitasatosporales > Streptomycetaceae > Streptomyces > Streptomyces sp. S186. The sequence continues at coordinate 8,173,929 of NZ_CP193932.1, forward strand.
AACAGCGCCTGGCACAGCATCCGTTGGTCAGAACCCCGGTGACGTTGACGCTCGCCCTGGCGGCGCTCGCCACCGCGGCCGCCCTCACCTACCTCGCCTACCGGCCCCGCCTCGCCGAATACCGGTTCCCACGGTCATGAACACACTGATCACGCGCCTGACGCGCTGCGCCCTGACCCTCGCGCTGCTCCTGACGGCCGCCGCCTGCGGCGACGGCCAGTCGCCCGACCGGCTGACCGTCATGGTCCCCTGGTCCGGCGCCGAGTTCCAGGCGTTCTACTCGGTGCTCAAGTCCTTCCACGACGACACCGGCATCCAAGTCGACGTGGAGGTCACCCGCGCCCAGGCTCAGCAACTCGACGCCGCGGTGGCCGCCCACGCAACACCCGACCTGGCCGTACTGCCGAGCGTGGGAGCACTGGACCACTATGCCGTGAACGGCCGGCTCCAGCCGCTCGGCGCCGTCACCAAGGACTACCGGGAGCCGTTCCGCGGACTGGCAACCGTCCACGGCAAGGTCTACGCGGTACCCGTCAAAGCCGACGTCAAAAGCCTCATCTGGTACAACCCCGCAGCCACCCGCACACCACCACCCTCGGCACTCCCCGACCTTCAGACCCGCACCCGCCGCAACCTCGGTGCCTGGTGCCTGGGGCTGGCATCCGGCCCGACCTCCGGTTGGCCGGGCGCCGACTGGATCGCCGACCTCCTCCTCGCCGGCAGCGGAACGGGCGGGCAGGGCGGCCGGGGTGACTACGAGAAGTGGCTCTCCGGCAACCTCACATGGAATTCCCCGCAGGTCTCCCGGGCCTGGGAGACCTGGCGCACCCTCGTCACCGACAGCCTCCGCGGCGCCGCCGTCCGCGCCTACGGCGACGCCGCCGGCGGCATGACCGCCCATCGCCCCACCTGCTCCCTCGCCCACGGCAGTCTGTCCGCCATGGGTTTCCCGGACTCCGCCCACGCGGGCACCGCCTACGACTACGTGACCTCGATCCCGGAATCCGCGCGACGACTGGAGGTCTCGGCGGACTACATCGGCATGTTCACCAACAAACCCAGCGCCCAGGCGCTCATCACCTACCTCTCCCGCACCGACGTCCAACGCGACTGGGTCAACAAGCCCGGTGGCTACGCCTTCTCAGCCGACACCGAGGTCACACCCACCCAGTACAACAACCCCGTGCAGCGCCGCATCGCCACCATGCTCCAGCCCCACTCCGGCTACACGCTCTGCTTCAGCGCCGCCGACGCGATGACGCCCGACCTGTCCGCCGCCTTCTACCGAGCCGTCCTCGACTACGCGGCCGGCGACCCGCTGCAACCCCTCCTCCGGAGACTCGACGCAATCCAGCGCTCACAGCGAAGTTCCCCGGCCCCGCCGGGTGGACTCTGCGCCGCCTCAACCTGATCCCCGCATCCCCGCACACCGTCTCACCCTGGGAGTGTCATGCCGGACGCCATCGAGTTCCCCCTCTCCGACGGCACCGTCGTCCTCGTCGCACCCCCGGCCCGCAGCGGCACCGGAGCGGTCGGCCTCAGCGATCGCCTGCAAGCCGCACAGCAGGGCTTCCGCGAGGCGCTCGCCCCCGTCACCACCGCCGCCGCCGAGGCGATCGACGGGTTCCGCAACCTCGTCCACCGCCCCGACGAGGTCGAGGTCAGCTTCGGCGTCATCCTGGACGGCAAACTCGGCGGCCTCATCGCTGGCGCCAACGCCGGCGCCCACCTCGATGTCACCCTCCGCTGGAAGGGCTCGGCCGCCACCCCATCCGCCGACGCCGAGGCCCAATCCCCGTCCTGACCCGTCGGCATCACCGGTCTACGGTCAGCCCGGGAGGCCGCGCGGCTGAGGGAGCGGCGCGCCGTCGGGTGTGCCGCCGTGGTGTCGGGCGAGGCGGTTGTTGGGACCGTGGCGTGCTCGGCGGCTCGCCGGCTCCGGAGTTCATGGGCCGGAGTCGTGCGTGGCTTCTCCGGTCGGCGGGGACGGTGCCCCGGGGACGCGAATGCGTCGCCCGCTGAGGTGCGTTGGCCGGATGGCGATCCACTGATGTCGGCCGCTGCCGACCCAAGGGGCCGAGTATGCCTGTTCCTCGAACTTCCGGGATTCGTAGAAGCCGGTGACGACGTCGGCGGGCCCGACGGCGAGCACGCTCCAGCCCTGGCTGAACGCGTCGTCGATGTGGTCCACCTCCAGGGCGGCCTCGTGACCGGCCGCCGCGGCGGGACCGGAGCCCGCCTGGGTCCGGAAGGCGATCACGTCGTCGATGACGGTGTAGTTGACGGGGAAGACGGCCGGGGTGTCGTTGAGGGTGATCGCCACCCTGCCGATGCCGTGGGTGGAGAGCAGTTCCCGGCATTCGGCGGGGCCGAGCGTCAGCACTTCGGGGTGGGCGCCGGCCTTGCCGAAGCCGGCCGGGAGGTCGGCGGTGCCGCCGGCCAGCTCGGCGATCGAGGTGTTGAGCGCACTGGCAAGGCTCAGCAGGAACCCGATGCCCGGTTCGGCCCCGTGTTCCTCGACGTACTGGAGGTAGCCGGGCGAGGCGCCGGCCCGGGCCGCGACCTCCTCGCGGGTCAGCCCCAGTTGCTGCCGGCGCAGTGTAACGCGTCGCCCCAGGTCGCTGCGGGAACGGCTCGGTTCGGCGCCGGATCCGGTTGCTCGGTCGGTCGTCATCGTGCACGCATCCTTTCTGGCAGGCGGGACGGACTCGCCCGTGCGGGGGCTCGGGGGCTCATTCGTGGGGCACGATCGCCACGGGGCACGGCGCGTGATGGACGGCGGCGTGGACGACGTGCCCGATGCGCGGGACCGCGTGGCCGAGGTGCCGACGGCCGACGATCAGCAGCTGCGTGCCCGCCGCGCCGTGCAGCAGGGCCGGCGCCGGACTCTCCATCACCACCTGCTCCTCCACCGGCACGTCCCGGAACTTCTCCCGCCACGGGCGCAGCGCCTCGGACAGCTCCTGGCGCGCCATCCGGGCTGCGACCTCCGCGTCGGCGCGTTCCACGGCGCCGCTCCGGTCGTAGTCGTAGGCGAACGGGGGGAGGTTCCTGCCGTGCACGGCGCGGAGCCGGACGGCGCGCCGGGCGGCGGTCTCGAAGGCGAAGGCCAGCAGCGCGTCGCAGGGGGCGTGCAGGCTTACCCCGACCGCGACGCTGCTGCTGTCGTCGGCCGTGGGACCGTCCTGCCTGGCCCGGACCAGGACGACTGGAATCGCGACCCGGGGCACCAGGTCCAGGCCCGTCTCGCCGAGCGCGAAGCGCGCCGCCGGGCCCAGCCCCCGCGACCCCAGGACCAGCAGATCTGCCTGCTCGGCGGCCTCGGCCAGGGCGTCCAACGGCGGCTCGCGCACCGGACTCACTTCAACGGGCACTCCCGGCTCGGCCGACTCGACCTCGGCCCTGGCTTCCTCGATGATCGGGTCCGGCCGGTGCGGGATCTCCCGGGCCCATGGTGCGGCCCGCGGCTTGGCGGTCAGCGGTTGCCAGGCGGTCAGGAGCCGCAGCCGGGACTGCCGCAGTCGCGCCTCGCGCGCGGCCCACCGTGCTGCCGCGAGCGCATGGGGCGTGCCGTCCACGCCGACGGTGACGACGTTCTTCATGACGGCGCCCGGCTTTTCTCTCCTCGTTCCTCGCTGATCCCGACGGTCCGGTCGCCGGCTGCCGGTGCCGGCTTGAGGTCCTCGGAGACCGACACCACGCCGTCGACGCTTGCGCACATCCGCACCAGCACGGGGATCAGCAGCGGATCCGCCACGGTGCCGTGCAGGGCGACCTGTCCCCGGTTGACCGCGGCGGTCACGCCCGCGGCGCCGAGACGTGCCGTGCGCCCGACGACCTCCCGGGTGATCTCCTCCCGTATTGCCTGGTCCTTGCGCAGGAAGACGCGCAGCAGGTCGCTGCGGCTGACGATGCCCAGCAGGACATCCGCCTCGTCGACCACGGGAAGCCGCTTGAGCCGCTGTACCTCCATCAGCCGGGCCGCCTCCACCACCGTCCAGTCCGGATGGGCGCACACCGCCGGAGCGGACATCAGCTCCCCTGCGGTGCGGCCCTCCGCGCGGGCCTTCTCCCACGCCTCCAGATGCGGCAGCGGTGTCCGTCCGGACAGATCGGACCGGTCGGCCGCCTTCCGCAGCAGATCGGCCTCCGAGACGACGCCGGCCGGCCTGCCGAGGCTGTCCAGGACCGGTACGGCGCTCACCGCGTGGTCGGCGAGGGTCTGCGCGATCTCCTTGAAGGGGGTGTCGAGCTTCACGCTCACGACCTTCCGGGTCATCAGCTCACCTATCGTGCGGTGCTCCATCTCCGGCTCCTTCCGCCACGGCGGCCCGCGATGCGGCCGCATCTCCAGCGTGGCCGGGCCCGCCGCCGGCCCGATATGAGCCACTCGGCCCTCTCGCATGGCCGGCCGTCCCCGGCAGGCCGCCTCACCCACCGGTCGGCTGTACCGGGACGATCGCGACGGTGCACGGTGCCTGGTGAAGCATCGCGTGGTTGACGGGCCCCAGTTGCGGGCCGAGGGGGTTCGATCGCCGACGGGCCCCCAGGACGAGTAGCTCCGCGCCCTTCGCCGCCCCGAGCAGCGCCGGATGCGCACGGCCCGGAACAACGACACGGCGTACCGGCACGTCGGGGTGGAGTGCGACGGACCGTGCCAGGGACTCGTCCAGCCAGTCCTCGACCGCTTGCTCCCGCCGGGCGTGGCGCTCGGCGGACAGACCAGCGTGGACGGCGGCGTGCACGACGGTGACGCCGTAGCCGTGCAGCGCCGCTTCCGCGAACGCGAAGTCGGCCGCTGCCGGCGTCCGGCCCGGTTCCGCGAGCCCGAGCACGACCCACTGCCCTCCTGCCTCGTCGGAGGCACGGCCGGGTCGTACCACGATCACCGGACAGTGGGCCCGTGCCGCGACGGTCAGGCTCACCGAGCCCAACACCATGCCGGCCAGGCCGTGCCCCCGGCTGCCGACCACGACCATGGCGGCGTGGTCGCTCGCGTCGACCAGCGCGTACACCGGGTCCTCCTCCCGGACCACGGCGGACACAGTCACCGCCGGCCGCCGCAGCCGGACCCGCTCCTCGGCGCCGGCCACCACGTCCTGGGCCGCGGCATCCCGTCGTGCCTGCGGATTCCGCGCGCCGGGCAGCGCGGAGTTCGCGTACGACTCCCACAGCGACGCGTGCAGAACGTGGAGCGGACAACCACGCAGGGCCGCTTCGGCGGCGGCCCAGTCCACCGCGCGCAGGGCGTCGTCCGAGCCGTCGGTGCCGACGACCAGGGGTGTACTCATACGGCTCACCGCCTCACCGGGTGTACGGGCGCGGGCCGGACGGCCGTGGTGCGATGCGGTACTCGACCGCGGCGCCCCACCGTCCCATCCTCCGCCACTCGTGTTGCCCGGCACAGAGGCCGGACGGCCGTACCGGGGCCATGCGGCCCTGGTGCTGCGGACCGGTGGCCCCATGCGTCGTGCGTCCCGTGCACGGGACGCTGAGGGCGAGGCGGCGGGGGGTGCCTGCCGCAGGGAGGTGCGGCAGGGCGGTGCCGTCGCTGCCGGAGAGCTGGTGGTCGGCAGCCACGGTCACGGAGGGTTCGCCGGCGCCCCGCTGGGCTCGGTCGGCCAGCACTGTACCCAGCACGCGCCGTGCCCGGTCGTCGTCGTCCGGGGTGCGAGCGGCGGAACGTAGCCTGCCCGGCGGACCGCGGTCAGCCTGCCTCACCGAGTACGACGTTCCCCGCGGACGCCGGGGTCCGCGGGGGAGGGGGACGGCAGACGGTATTCGGCGCAGGAGGCCGGGAGGCGTACGCCGGCCAGGCGCAGCTGGCTGACCCGGCTGTGGAAGGCTGCGCCGCGCAGGAGGTGTTCGGCGATGGTGGCGGCCTGGCGTCGTTCCGGGGCGGCCAGTGTGCTGTCCGCGGTCCAGGCGTTGAACGCGCCCATCGCCGGGCCGCACCAGATCTGCCAGTCGCCGGAGCGCTCGGCCTGCCCGGAGGTGGCCCAGCGTGAGGCCATTGCCAGGTACCAGCGGAAGACGAGGGCCATCCGGTATTTCGGGTCCCGCTCGGCGCGCGGCAGTTGGTCGGGGTGATGAGCCTTCAGGTAGGCGGTGCACTCGTCCATGGCCTGTGCCAACGGGCGGCGCAGGATGCGTTCTTGGAGCGTACGGCGTTCGTCGGGCGGGAGGTCATCCAGGCCGGCGTGGTCCCGGTAGAGGCGATGGAGGCGGGCCGCGTTGCCGGGGAACAGTGTTCCGCGGGCCAGGACCTGTACCTGCGCGCCCTGCTCGAACATGTCCGCTGCCGGGGCCATGGTGCAGTCTGCCGGGCCGGCCTGTGCCAGCAGGCGTTTCACGCCGGGTGAGGTGCCCGCCTCGGTGGTGGCCTGGTTGACCGAGCCGGTGACGACGTAGTCCGCGCCCAGGGCGAAGGCGGCCGTCATGGCGTGGGGGGTGCCGATACCGCCGGCGGCGCCGATGCGTACCGGGGTGCCGTGCGGGTGGGCGTGCTCGCGGGCGATCCGGTCGCGTAGCCGGAGGAAGGTGGGCAGCAGGATGGCCAGCGGGCGGCGGTCGGTGTGTCCGCCGGAGTCCGCCTCGGCCGTGATGTCGTCGGCCATGGGGACGGAGCGGGCGAGTTCGGCCTGTTCGGCGGAGACCAGGCCGCGGGCCGTGAGGTCGTCGACGATCTCGCGGGGGGCCGGCCGCAGGAACAGTTCGGCGACCTGCGGGTGGGAGACCTTGGCGATCAGCCGGTGTTCGGCCCGGACCCCGGTGGCCGGGTCGCGGCGCAGTCCGACCACCCGGTAGCGCACCAGGTCCGGGGTGAGCCGCACGAAGGCGGATGCCTCCAGGCAGCGCACCCCGTGGCGCAGGCACGCGTCCACGCAGGCCTTCTCCATCGCGGGCGCGAGGGGGCTGTGGATGAGGTTGCAGGCGAAGGGTGTGTCTGTGGCGCCGAGTTCGGCCGCCAGGCGGCCGAGGGCCTGGTCGATCTGGTGGTCAGGCAGTCCCGCGGAGCCGAACGAGGCCAGGTGTCCGGTGCGGGCCAGCGCGGCGACCAACTCCACGGAGGCGATGCCGCCGGCCATCGCGCCCGCCATGTACGCGTAGCGGACGCCGTGGTGGCGCCGGAACTCCGCGGAGCCGATTGCCCGGTGGGACAGCGGCCCCACGGCGGCGAGCAGGGTGGTGCCGGAGCCGGCTGCGGGGGGATGGTGGGTGGCGCCCGGCCGGCCTCCGCTGCTGACGATGTAGCAGGGGCGGTCGAGTGCCGAGAGCACCTCGTACAACCCCTCGGGGTCGTGCCTGACGGTCGTCATCCCGATTCCCCCTTGTCGTCCCGTCACGTGGAGGTGACCTGTACGGCGATGTTGTCCACCTGGTAGATGCGCAGGTCGTCTCGCCAGACGCTGCCGTCGGCCAGGAGCCGGACGGCTTCGCCTTCCCGGCGCACCTCACGGATGTGCACTTCGCCGCGGACCTGTTGGTGCTCGCGGAGGATCTGTCCGCGGTAGGTCCACCGCACCTCCTCGCCGACCGCGAGGGCGAAGTGCGGGTGTGGCAGGAGGTGGTCCACCAGACCGGTGTGCAGCGCGTAGGCGTGCACGGCCTGGTAGAGCATCTGTACTCCGGCCGAGCCGGGCATCACCGGGTCCTGGAAGAAGTGCTGTTCGAAGTACCAGTCGTCGGGGCGCACCGGTTTGGTACACAGCAGATACCCGGTGCCGTACTCGCCCCCGTCGGGGACCAGGATCGCGTCCTCCAGGAGTGCCATCCGCCCGTGGCCCAGCCGGGTGTCGTCGCGCAGATCCAGGCGGCGCAACTGCGCCGGGGGCGGTGGGCAGCGGTCCAACCAGGGCGGGACGAGGCGCCCGCCGTCCAGGCCCTGCTGCTGGGCCAGAAGCTCCGGGGTGAAGTAACCGTGCACGGCCGTGCCCGTGTAGAAGGGCTCGCCGCCGGTGCTCAGCGTGAAGTCGTAGCGGTGGATGAGGCCGCCGGGCAGGGCGGTGTGGGAGGTGAGGGTGGTGTGCTGCTCGACGGTCGCGCCGCGCGGATCGACCTCGCGCAGCAGCCGAGCGGTGCCGTCGAGGTTACGGCAGGTCAGGTCCTGGTCGGGGTACTCACCGAGGACGCCGAGGAGCCCGCTGAAAATGCCTGGGGGCTGTAGCGCGATCTCCATGAGCGCCAACTGCGGCAGGGCGCCGCCGCTTTCACGGACGTACCACGGATCCTCCGGTACGTCGTGTTCGCTGACCAGCCAGCTGCCTGGCCGGTACTCGAGCCAGGCACCGATCTCCGCTTGGCGGCATCGGTCCAGCATGAGCATGTCGCCGCGGGGCAGACGTGGGCGGATCTGTGCCGTGCCGTGGAGGTCGGGGACGTCGTGGAGCGTATGGGCTCGGTAGTTTCCCTCGGCGGCGACGGCCGGGACCAGTTCACTGCACACCGCCCACCGTCCGGCCGTGCTGCGGCGGCAGCCTTCCCGCTCCAAGCCGAAGGCCAGATCGGCTCCCGGCCTCTCCCGGAGCGTGACGCCCAGGTCGCGCAGACAGGCGACCAGCTGTCCGCCCACGGTGATGCGGCAGTCGCCGATCAGGAACGGCCGCGGGACCATGCCGAGTTCGGTCACCTCCATCTCCAGGTGGAGTTCGGCCTGCTGCGGTGCGGGGGTGTCGAGCAGCTCGACGAGGGCGGGACGGTCGGTCAGGGGGGTGGTCCTGGCACCGGGGAGGCACAGGTGGAACCCGCGGTGGAAGGCGTAGACCCGCAGGAGTTCGCTCGCCGTCGCGATGAGCCGCGGCCAGGCGGCGGCGGTGCCCTCCTGCGCGGGCAGGTGCGCGGTGGCCCGCAGGAGTCCCTGTGCGTACGCGCCGCCGCGGGGCTCGATGGCGGTGACCTCGGTCAGCAGCCGGGCAGGCCAGGGCGCGGGGAGCTCCTCGGGCGACAGGCCGCGCTGGTCGAATGGGACACCGAAGACCGTGGCGAACTCCCCGGCGATCAGGGCGTCCAGCTCGGCGGCGCAGAGCCGTTCCACCGGGGTGCGGGCCAGGGGGCGCGGATCGCGCGGGTAGCGGGGGACCGGCCGTCGCGGCCACGGCGGGGCCTGTGGGTGCCTGGTGACGACGGCGATGACCCGGTCCCCGTCGCGGATGTGCCACCGTGCCGGCAGGGGCGTTCCACCGGAGCCGGGGGCGGGACGGGCATCCAGTGTCGTGGGACCGTCCGGCACGGTGCTGCACCAGGTCACCTCGATCGCGCCGGTGCCGTCGCCCGGAAGCGCGCCGGCCGCCGTTCCGAGGACCGCTGCCGTGCCGTCGTAGACCTCCTGCCTGGTGAGTGGCGCCGGGCCGTCGCCGGTGGGGTGCGCGCCGTTCGTCCGGAGGATGTCCGTGGTGCCGGTGAGCGGGGCCGTGCGGGCGAGCTGCCAGGCACTGATGGCCCGATGGGCGTCGAGTACGGCGGCGTGGGCTCGCTGGAGCTGCTCGGCCATCGTCGCGGCCAGCGCCGTGGGAGGGACGGGGACGGGCGCGCTGCCCGGCTGCACTGCCGACGGCCTGGTCGCCCGCTGAGCCGGCAGGGGGCCGGGCGGGGCGGTGAGCTCGCCGAGGGGGACTCCCTCGAAGGTGAGTTCTTCCATCATGCCGTCCCGGGGAGTACCTGGCTGTAGATGGGGGAGCCGGCTCGTGCGGCGGTGCCGCGCACGGCGGTTTCCGGTTCGATCCACAGAGCGCGCACCCCGCTCCAGCGCTGGTGGATCCGTCCGTCGGGCGCGCAGGCGGTCAGCGTGCCGGTGGCGAAGAGCGGGTTGTCCCTGGAGTCGACAGCGGAGATGATCACGAACGGCTCGTCGTCGGGCAAGGGGGAGAACAGTTCCACCCGCTCGACGCCGACCGGCAGCGGGAGGAGGCCGTCGCCGTCTTGCCGTAGCAGGTCCAGCAGTGCGGCCTGGAGCAGCAGGTCGGCCAGGGCCGGACTGTAGAGACGACCCCCGAACGCTCCCTTGCCGAGCGACGGGTCGGGCATACGGGCGGACACGATCAGCCGGTCGGACTCGTCCACCCGACTGTTGCGCAGCCCGGCCAGGGTCGGGCCGTGGAAGAGCCGGCCGTCGTCGTAACCAGGGTGAAGGTCCTCGGTCACCTCGTAGGGAAGCAGCTGCACGCGTGGCGCCTCCGGTGGCCGCTCCGCCCGTCGGAAGAAACCCGTGTAGTGCAGCTGTTCGTCCGCGGTGGTGGCGTCGTGGACGGTCGCCCGTACGGTGTCCGGGCCCGCTTCCGGATCCGGTACCAGCTGGATGCGGTACCGCTCCGGGTGTCCTTCGGGGAAGAAGATCCCTCGGGCGATACGGAAGTCGCGGAACTCGACCACCGGTTGACTGCCGCCGTGTGCGCGTTCGACCGTGTGCAGAGCCCAGCCCGCGGCGGCCGTCATGGGCATTACCGGCACGTCGCCGATGCGGTGGTCGCGCAGGACCGGTTCTCCGCCGAGGCCGGTCAGCATGCGGTAGGCGGTGAGACCCTCGGGTGGCAGCTGGTCCACCCGGCGGTACGGCGGCCCGAGCGGACCTGCGACGGTGACCCCGGCCGCGTCGCGGTCCCGGCCGCTCATCAGTGCCAGGAAGTATGCGCACCCGGCTTCCCGGGTCAGCACCGGAACCCCTGCTTCCTTGTAGAGCTGCTGAACGTGGGCCGCCATGCCGCCGGCCCACGGGCCCCAGTCGATCGGCACGACCCGGCACCGGGGGTGGGCGGCCTGGAAGGCGCAGCCGAAGCGGGTCAACGCCTCGCTGGCCAGGGCGTAGTCGGCCTGGCGCAGATTGCCCCAGAGGCCGGATACCGAGGAGAAGAGCACCAGGTGCCGAAGGCGGTCGACGTCCAGCGCGTTGAGCACGTGGTGGATGCCACGGAGCTTGGTGTCCACCACCGGTGCGATCGACTCCGCGGTCATCTCCGCCAGTGGCTTGTCGCCCAGCACGCCCGCACCATGGACCACTCCGGTGATGCGCGGTGCGTACGGGGCGAGAGCCTGTGCCAGCGCTTGGGCGTCGAGGACGTCCGCGGCCACGTACTCAGCCTGGACGCCCTGCGCGCGCAGCTCGTCGAGCGCGCGGCGGATCCGCCGCTGTTGCAGCAGCCGGTCGGCGCGCTCTGCGATCCCTGTGAGGGTTGCGGGATCGTCGGGGTCCTCGCCTGCCTCGCGTGCCCGAGCCTGAAGGACGGTACGCAGATCCTCCACGCTGTCCGCCCCGGCCGCCCAGTCCGGTTCCCCGGTCAGTGGGGTGCGGCCGAGGAGGAGGTAGCCGCACCGGTGCTCGCGGGCGAGCGCGGCCATGCACCAGGCGGTGATTCCGGAGGCTCCTCCGGTGACCAGCAGCAGATCGTCCTCGGTCAGTGTCGCCGTCGCGCCGGCTTCCCGCGCATCGGCGGGCTCCGCCTTCCGCGGTGCGGGCAGGGACGGGGGAAGGTATTCGGGCGGCGGGGACGGTGTCTGGGACAGGAACGGTGTGCGGCGGTGCGTCCCGTCCCGGGCGACCTCCCGGAGGTCCGTGGCGATGTCGGTGATCTCTGCGAGGAAGGCGTCGCCCACACTCCGAGCGGACAGCCCGGGCGCGAAGTCCAACGCACGGCAGAACAGGCTGGTTTCCTCCAGGGCGACCGTCTTGACCAACCCGCTCAGGCCGCCGGCCGGCGCCAGGGCCAGGTCGCCTCCGGCCCCGGCGTAGCCGAGGGCCCCGTCGAGCTGCGTCACCGTCAATATCCCGGCCCGCTTCCCGCCCGCAGCCGCTCCCCGCAGAGCGGGACAGACTTGCTTGGCCACCAGCACGGCGTGCCGGAGCCTTTCGACCACCTGGGCGGCAGGCAGAGCGGCGGAGGGACTGATCGGGAGGGCGCACAGATCGAGACGGGGCTCGTCGGCCAGGATCTCGGCCAGGCCACCGGAGAGCGTGGCTTCCTCCCAGTCTTCCAGCTGCCAGGTGCGGGTCTTCCCTTCAGACGTGCCGCGTGCGGCGTGGGGGACGTACAGGCGGCTGGTCCGCCAACCACGGGAGCGCAGGGCCGCGTCGAGTGTGCCGGACAGGTCACCTCCGTCGTCCAGCAGCAGGGCGTGCGGCTGCTCCGGATAGACGTCCGGGCACACATCCGGCTCGGGCAGCTCGCGCAACGCGACGAAGGCGCGGCCCAGTTCGCAGTCGTCGAAGGACAGTTGCAGCTGGGGCCGAGAGCCGGTGAGGACCTCGTACAGCTTGTCGATCAGCTCGCGCACCGTTCTGGCTTCGCTGAACTGGTACAACTCGCTCCGAGTGATCGCCGGGTAGCGACGCCACATCTCCGCGCCGATCTCCACTTGCTTCAGCGAGTCGATGCCCAGGTCCATCTGGATGTCCATATCGGGCTCGATCATGTCGACGTCGTAGCCCGTCTTCTCGGCCACGACTTCGCGGAAGACCCGTTCCATCTCCTCTGGATCCAGATCGCCGATTTCCATCGGCGGCCGTTCGTCCTCGGCGCCGCCCCTTTCCACAGCCCACAGCTGCGCCAATGCCGACTTGGCCGAACTCTGCGACGTACCCGAATCGGCAGGCGGCTCTCCGGCTGGCGGGGCAGCCGGCGAGGGCCTGTCGTCGCCCGCTTTCCGGGGGCCGGGCAGCTCCGGTGGCGCATCGCCGTTCTGGTGTGAACTCGCCAGCTGTGTCTGGCCGTTGACGGGCAGCCGCAGCAGGCTGGTGACGACCTCGCCGGCCCTGGTGTGTGCGTCCCCCAGAGCCAGGCTGTGCTCGGTGACGGCGCTGACCGCGGCAGCCAGTGACGCGTCCACCCGCCCGTCCGCGGCGCTCTGGCCCAGCAGGCGGGTCAACTGCTCCGCCGTGTGCAACTGGCCGTCCAGGTAACGGGTGTGCGCGGCCAGATGCTCGGCGGCGGCACGGGAGAGCGGGTCGGTTTGCCACTCACGTACGGCGGGACCCGCGGCGACAGCGGGCGTCGAGGTCTCTTCCTGGGACGGGACCCGGCGCTCTTCAGCGGTGGGACGAGCCCCTTCCTCGGCGAGCAGTCTCTCGTAGGCGGGGCGGCGGGACACGGTGGCGAAGAGCGGACCCTCCAGGGTGCGGGCGACTTTGGAAGGGACGGGGCGCTCGGCCTGCGGCGGGGCGTCGTAGCGGTTGATGTCGCTCAGCGGCAGTCCCAGGACGGCAAGTTGGACAGCGGCCTGCTTCAAGGCCGCGCAACTGTCGGCGGTACCGCCGATGTCGCAGGCGACCGCCGTCACGCCGCGTTCGCCCAGGGTGCGCTCCACCAGACCGGTCAGGATGTGCTTGGGCCCGAACTCCACGAAGATCCGGATACCGTCCGCGTACATTTCCTCCAGTCGGGCGGCGAAGTCGACCGGTCGACGAAGCTGCTCGACGAGGGTGTGGCGGTTGGCCTCCGGGTCCTGGCCGTAGGTGGCACCGGGAGTGTTGGCATAGACCCGCAGGGTGGGGGACGCGAACGCGGTCGCGGCACAGGCCGCGCCGAACGTCTCGGCCGCGTGCTGCACATGGGAAGTGTGGAAGGCGGCGGCGACCGGCAGCCGCTGCGCCGGGACCCCCCGGGTGACGCACTCCCGCACGAACCGTTCCACGGCGGGGACCGGGCCCCCGACCACGTACTCGTTGGGGGCGTTACGGTTACACACCGTCAGCTCGGCGTGTCCGGACAGTGCCTGCCGGATCTCCGGCTCCGGTGCCCGGACCGCCGCAAGGGTGCCGGCGTCGCCCTCACGGTCCGGCGGGGGCTCCATGGCCCGCCCACGCGCGTGTGCCAGCGCCAGGAACGCCTGGTCGTCCCAGACACCGGCCGCCCACAGTGCGGTCAGTTCCCCGAAGCTGTGTCCGAGCAGTCCGTGCGGAACGAATCCCAGCTCCCGCAGGTAGCGGTACTGGCCCATGGACAGGGCACCGAGCGCCGACTGCGCGTACGTCGTGCGCCGCAGCCGTTCCTCACGCGCGCGCTCCTCCCCGACGCCGGGCGGCGGGAAGACCGCGCGGGCCAGGCTGTCTGAGGAGGGGAAGAGCGCGTTGGCGGCGTCGAAGGCGGCTCGCACCGGGGGCACGGCCATCGCGGCATGCAGGCCCATCTCCACGTACTGACTGCCCTGGCCGGAGAAGAGCGCGCCGACCTTCGCCTCCGTCGGGAGGGCCCGCCGGCGGTAGTGGATGCCCTTGGTGTGGCTCCAGCTGTCATGGCCGGAGTTCGCCCGCAGTTGCTGGACGGCCGCGGCAAGCAGCGCATCGTGGTGCTCCTTCCCGGTGGCAACGAAACCGACCCGGGCGTGCCCGGCCGGTACCGGACCGTCGTCCGGGGCATCGCCCCGCTCCAGGCGCTCGCGCAGCTCGTCCGGGTCGGCGGCATGCCACAGCAAGGCCGCCGGAGTGCGGTGCAGTGCATGCTCCGGGTGCCCCGCCCCACCGGGATGCTCCTCCAGGACGGCGTGATAGTTCACCCCTCCGAATCCGAACGCGGAGACGCCCGCCCTGCGCACCCCCCGGGAGGCGTCACGCACCCAGGGGCGAGCAGTGGTGTTGAGGTAGAGCGGGCTGTTCTCGGCGGTGGCGGCCGGGTTGGGGGTGTCCACGTTGATGGTGGGCGGCAGCACCTTGTGGTGCAGCGCCAGCACCGCCTTGATCATCCCGGCGACTCCGGCCGCGGCCTTGGTGTGGCCGATCTGCGACTTCACGCTTCCCACCGCGGCGAAGCGGCCCTCGCCGAGGGCGGCCAGTAGCTCGCTGAGCGCGTTCAGTTCGACGCTGTCGCCGGCCGGGGTGCCGGTGCCGTGAGCCTCGATCAGCTCCACCGACCGCGGCGCGCAGTCGGCGTCCTCGTACGCCCGGCGCAACGCGACCAACTGGCCCTCACCGCAGGGCGCGTAGATGCTCTGCGCCATTCCGTCGCTGGAGCTGCCCAGCCCCCGCAGCACCGCGTAGACCCGGTCCTCGTCCCGCTCGGCGTCGCCCAGGCGCTTGAGCGCCAGCATCCCGACGCCCTCGCCCACCAGCGTGCCGTCCGCCTCCGTGTCGAAGGGACGTACCCGTCCACTCAGTGACAGCGCGGGTGTCTTGCTGAAACACATATAGGGAACGATCGTGTTGTCCGCGTCGCAGCCTCCGGTGAGCATCAAGTCGGCGCGACGGCTGAGGAGTTCGTCGACAGCCGAGCGCAGTGCGGCCAGTGAGCTGGCGCAGGCCGCGTCCACGGTGTGGTTGGCGGCCCGCAGGTTCAGCCGGTTGGCGATCCGGCCGGAGACGATGTTGCCCAGGACTCCGGGGAAGGAGTCCTCGGTCCATGGCGGCAAGCCGGCCAGACTCGTGCGCATGACCCGGCGTGCCTGTTCCTCGGGGATCCCGCAGGCGACCATCGTCCGCACCATCTCGGGAGCGAGCAGCCGGGAGGCGAGGGGGATCAAGGTGGAGTTGGCCCCACATACGCCGAGCACCACACCGGCACGCTCCGGATCGAACCAGTCCCGACGCCCGCGGCCCGCGTCGGCCAGCACGTCCCTGGCCACCATCAGGCTCAGCAGTTGCACCAGGCCAACCGAGTCGATGCTGTTCGGCGGCATCCCGAACTCCCGCGGATCGAACACCACCGGAGCCAGGAACCCTCCGCGGCGGCAGTAGGTCCGGTCCTCGGCGAAGGGATCGGGGTCGTAGTGGTCGTCCGTGCTCCACCACGCCTCGGGGACTTCCTCGGAACAGTCCCGGCCCGCGACAATGTTGTCCCAGAACTCCTGTACGTCCCGGGCCTTGGGGAACATCCCGGCAATGCCCACGATCGCAATCGGATCGTGCGCCAGGCGGCGGTCGACGACATCGGTTCGCATCACTGGGTACCCCACTCGGACAGCGACCAACGGAAGAAGCAGCCGACACCCATTGCCGCCTCGGCGGGAACGGGATTATTGGGCGCTCTTTGTGAGGCTAGCGCCTTTGTCATTCCCTCGGTAGGTGCCAACTGGGATTGCCCGTAGCGGATATTCACCCGACAGACCGGACAGCGGTCTGCGCTGATGGATCGGCCGCGCCAAGAAAGCCGACCACTAATGCCCCGATCGTATGTGCCATGAAACTCTGCCCGAAAGTGCACCGCATTTCTGTTGCCATGGAGTTTGGCGGCGAAAACTGTACGAGGTTGACTCCGCGTATCACGTGATCTCTTCAACTCGGACAGATCACGGACGTATTTACTGAGAACTGCTTCCTCACCACGACGACGCACTGGCGTTTTCGCACTCAGGACACGAACTCGCCTGATGGACCCGACACTTGGGACCGAGGTCTGCGTGTTGTGGGCAGCCACCAGTTGGCTCGCCCCAGCATCCGCATAGCGGCCGGAACGAGCAGCGCCCGGACGAGGCTGGCGTCCAGCGCTACAGCGATGAAGACGCCCGTGGCCAACTCCTTTACCAGAACCACGCCGTTGGTGGTGAAGATCGCGCTGACGACCAGCACCACCGCCGCGGAAGCGGTGATGATCGGAGCGGACCGCTGTAGCCCCGTCGCGACCGCAACAGCATTGTCGCCGGTGGCGTCGTACTGCTCGCGGATGCGCGACAGAAGGAGGAGTTCGTAGTCCGTCGACAGGCCGATCAGGAGGATCAGCATGGTCACGGGCTGGGTGACATCGATATAGCCGGTGCGGCCTGCACCGACCAGCCATGCCAGGTGCCCGTCCTGGAAGATCCATACGAGTGCGCCGAAGGAGGCGCCGATGGACAGCGCGTTGACCAGCAGCGCCTTCGCCGGCAGGACCACCGACCGCAACGCCGTCAGCAGCAACACATAGGTGAACGCCGCGATGAAGAGCAGGGCCCACGGCAGTCGTCGGCCCAGCATCTGGAGGGTGTCCTGAGCCATCGCCGACAGCCCGCCGACCAGCACTTGTCCGCCGTCCGGTGGGTGCAGCGCGCGGATGCGCTGCACCAGAGTGCGGGTGGCCGGGTCCTCGGCGCTGCTGTCGTGCGTCAGGTAGATCACCGCGCTGTGTTGGGACGTCGCGGCGATGAGCCCGGCACCGGCGCCGGGCAGACGGATGAGTTCGTTGCCCCAGGCCGTGAGCGTCCGCTTCCCGGTGTCTGTGTCCAGCCGGTCCGGGACGGTGACGACCACCTGGACGGCGTCCAGTCCGCCGAGTGCGAAGTCGCGTTGCAGGGCGTCGGATGCCCGGCGGGCCGGTGCGTCGGTGGGCAGGGTTCGCTGGTCGGGAAACCCGAGGGTGAGGTGTGCGAAGGGCGCTGTCAGGACGAGCAGGGTCAGGAGGACGCCGATCGCGTAGTGCCCTGGCCGGGCCATCACCGCCCCGGCGAGTCTGGCCCAAGGCCCTTCTTCCCGGCCCGCACGCTTCCACCGTGGCGGGCGGAGCCGTCGTGCGGTAAGGCGCCGGCCCAGGAGGGCCAGCGCGGCGGGCAGCGCGGTGACGCTGAGAACGGCGCTGACGGTGATGACGAGGGCTGCGGAGACACCGATCGACCGCAGGATGCCGACAGGGAAGAGCAGGAATGCCAGAGCGATGCCGCTCATGGTGGCCCCGGAAAGGAACACCGTGCGGCCGGCGGTCGCGCAGGCGGTGGAGACGGCGTCCGACACGCTGTCACGGCCGGCGAGCTCTTCGCGGAACCGGCCGACGACGAACAGGGCGGCGTCCACTCCCAGGGCCAGCCCCAGCGCGGTCACCAGGGTCAGGGTGATGGCCGAGATCTCCACCACGTCGTTGAGCAGCACGAGTATGCCCAGCGTGATGCTGATGCTCAGCCCACCGATGACCACCGGCAGCAGGGCGGCCACCAGATTCCGGAAGATCAGCAGGAGCAGGGCGAACACCAGGGGAAGCGCGATGAGCCGGGCCCGGTTCACATCCGCCAGGCCCCTCTCGGCGACTCCGTCGACCAACGCGATCGGCCCGGTGCACTGAATGTCGAAGCCCGCCGCCCGCAACGCTGGGCGCAGCCGGTGGTAACTGGCCGTGCGGCTGGTGTCGTCCGCGCCGGCGAGCATGATGAGGACGGCTGTCGCATGGCGGTCCTTCGAAGCGAGCAGGGGCAGATCGCGCGACCAATACGTCATCGTGGAGACGATGGTCCCCTTCGGCGCGGACGCCAGCGAACCCTCCACTGCCCGGCGGAACGCCGTCTCCTTCACGGTATGGCGGGGGTTGCGGTAGATGGCGATCACGTCCGCGCCACCTCGCCCAATGCGTTCCCGGATCGCCATGGCGGCCCGGTTCGACTCGGCGTCGCGCGCGATGAATCCCCCGTAGCTGATCCGGTCGTGGATGCCTGACGCCACCACCGCCGCCAACGCGGCCAGCACCAAGGGCACCACGAGAAAGACCCACCTGCGGCGGGTGGCGGCACGGCCGAGCATCACGAACACAGGTCCTCCCGGATCGGGCCGGTGGGGGCAGTACGCGAGCGTCCGGAATTCCAGCTCGCCGGGTTGCCGGCAACCGCGACGGTGCCACATGGCGCATGCCGCGCGCCCGGTTCCGTCAGCGTGAATGTCGGTGGAGGACGTGAATGCGGAAAGGATGGAAGAGGGGCCTCCCGGAGAATCTCCGTCACGGAGCACGGGCTGCTCGCTGCCGTTGTCAACGGCTACCGAGATCCTGTTGCTGGAGCTTGCGCCGGAGGGTATGTAACGCCCGGCGCAAGCCCGTTCAACCCCTCAGGTTCCGTTCACGGACCCGCTACCGGAGCCGGTGGCCCCAGCGAAGGTCCCGTTGGAAATGCAGTCGAGCCGAACCTGCTCGGGAGCGGTGCCCGCACCCTTCACCATCGCGCCCGCGAAGGCGCCGCCGGTGATCGAGCCGCTGGCGATGCTGCCCGAGATTCCGTGGCCGGCGGTGGCGGCCCACACCACGGTTCCCGCGCCGGTGCTGGTCTGCCCATCGGGCCAGGTGACCTTGGCCGTGACGTTCGTCGTTGCGCCCGTGCAGTTGTTCCGCGGGATGGAGAACGTCGCCGTGCCGATGCCGGTGCCGTTCTCCGTGCCTGTGACGTCGCACGACCCCGTTGCCCGGTACTTGACCGGCTCGCCCTTCTCACCGGGGTCGTCGGTCTTCGTCACGGACCCTGTGCCGTCCTTGCAGATGATGTTGACGGCTGTGATGCCGGCCGCCCGCGACGATGCGGCGGGTGCGGCGGGCGCGACCGTGGCCGTCACCGCGGTTCCGGCCAGAGCCGCGAACAGTCCGTAGACACCGAGACGGATGAGACGGCGGCGCCACTTCGACGTCGCGCCCGCAATCTCCCCAACATCTTCCTCCAGGCTTCCCCGGACACTCTTTTCAGCGCACATGCCTCCTCCTTCCGAGAGGAAATATCTCTACACCGGGACAGGGGAAATCCCTACGCGAAAATTACTCAAGACAGCCACAGATTCGCGGCAGCGGCGGGTAAGTTCCGGGTGACTGGGCTTAACGAAAAAGTGCGCGCCTATCTGCGCTGCATGCAGGGCAGAGTCGTTGACTGGCCGAGGCTGCTCCACCCTTATGCGAATCGTACAGCGGTGTGCCTCGCAGGGGAAGGCGCCGGAACGTACTAATTCAACTGCTCTTCCGCAACGCTGCCACGACGGGACAAATGTCCTTCACGCGTCACTTCGATAAAACACATCAACGAAACGCAGGTATTCGATATTTGACCGGATGTGAGATTGGGAGTGGCGGGGGTGCCCCTAGTGACTCGTGATCCCGCGGGTTCCCCAGCGGGGGCGTTGGGGTAGGGCACGACAGGCTTTGGGCGCGGTCACCTGTCTCTCGGGGCAGTGAGAGACGAGTATGAACGAGTAGGAAGTCGTATCTTCCGTGTGCTGCCACGCGTTGGCCAACCACCTGGCGGAAAGTAGCTCGCCGAACCGCTGAGAGGGGCTGCCGATGACAGAGACAGAGACGATTCCAGCGATGCGGGAAGAGCTACTGGAAATCGCGCGGTCTACCAGGGGCTGGATGTACGAGGTCGAAGGGATGGCGCTGTACGAGTCGGCGCTGGAGCAGGCGCGGCGGGGCGTCATACTCGAACTCGGCACGTTCTGCGGTAAGTCGACCGTCTATCTCGCTGCGGGCGTCGAACCGTCGGGCGGTCTCGTGGTCACGGTGGATCACCACCGAGGATCCGAGGAGCATCAGGTCGGAGAGGAATACCACGATCCGAGCCTGCTCGACGCGGATCTGACGCGCATCGAAACCCTTCCCTACTTCCGACGAGGAGTACGACCTGTGGTCGCGCTGGATTCTGCCCGGCGGATATCTCGTGTTCCACGAAGTCTATGTCGATCACGAACGCTGGCACGCCCCGCGCCGCACCTATGAGCGTGCGCTCTCCAGCGGGCTGTACGAGGACGTGCGCGCGGCCAAGTCGCTGCGCGTGCTGCGGCGGGTCGGCGGGTGAGTCGACGGGCCGGATCCCTCGAACTTCTTGCTTTCTTGGCGATGGGCGTGATGGGCGTGTGGAACGGAGTGCAGCGGTGAAGGTCGGTCTCTGTGGGGAAAACGCACACGACAGGAAGTTGCTGGACAACGCCGAGGTGCCTCGTCCGTTGATCGAGGCCCATCTCGGTTCACTGCTGGCCCGGGTCCTCGTCGTCACGGCGGAGCTGCGACTGATGGACCGCTTGGCCGAGAAGCCGCTCACCGCCGGTGAACTCGCTCATCGGTTGCACCTGGATTGCGGCGCCCTCACGCGCGTGCTGAACGTTCTGGAAGCGGCCGGCTACGTCGTCGATGTGGGTGGCGGTCCGGGACGGGAGAAGAGGTTTGCGCCCACCGGGACCTCCCGCCGGTGGCTGGTCAGCGACCGACCGGGATCCGTCGTCGACTACCTGGAACTCCTGCCGTACAACGAATGGAAGTGGGCCGAGCCGATACGTCCGGACGGGAAAGCCCGCCGAATGCCACAGCAATCTCGACGAAAGGCAGTGGCAGCTCTACCAGAACGGCATGCGGGTGCTGGCCGAGCGTGAGTTCGCCGAGTTCGCCACCGCCGTCCCGCCCTTGGCCGACGCCCGGATGCTGCTCGACCTGGGCGGCTCGCACGGCGGCTACTCCGCCGCACTGTGCCGGCGCTGGCCGCGGCTGCGGGCACGCATCATCGATCTGCCGGACGCGGTGCGGCATGCGGCGCCACTCCTCGCGCGCGAGGGGATCGGTGACAGAGTGAGCCATGTGGCCGCGGATGTACGCCGTTACGACCTCGGCCGGGACCGTCCGGACGTCGTGCTCATCAGCCAGCTGTGCCATCACTTCGACGACGCGGAGAACCGGCAACTGCTGGGCCGGGTCGCCGATGCGCTGGAGCCCGGGGGCCTCGTCATCGTGCAGGACCACATCGCTCCGGACGATCCGGGGGCGGCGGACCTCGTGGCCGGCCTGCTGGATTTCTCGTTCGGTGTCAGCAGCGGTTCCGCACTGTGGTCCGCCGCGCGCATCCGGGAATGGCAGCGCTCGGCCGGACTCTCCCCCCCTCGCGCCGACCGCTTTGCGAAGCAACCCCGGAATCATGCTCGTCATGGCACGTAAAACGACAACGCCGGCGTGAGGGGAACGACGACCACTTCCCCTTCGACCGGGCCTTGACGAAGACACGATCTTGACGAAGACAAGACATCGATGAAGGCGCGACTTCGATGAAGGAAAGACTTCGACACGGCCTTCTGGTGGGTGAATTCTGTGCACACCGCTCTGCAACTCGGACTCAACGGTTTCGGCGTGCTCGGCCGACGTCCGGAGACCGACCTGCCCGGCGTACTGGATCTGGCCGAGCGCTCCGGCTTCGACGGGGTCGAGGTGATGAGCAACCTCGCCTCGTCCGAGGAACACCGCACGGCACTCACGGGGCACGGCATCCGCGTCGCCGCCCTCCACCTCTTCGTCGAGGAGATCGACGAAGGCGGCCTGGGCCACTGGGCGGAGGTGCTGGAGAAACTGGGCAGGCCGGCGCTGGCGCTGTCCTGCGCGGCCGTCGACGGCACGTACGACAAGCACGCCGAAATGGTCCGGAAGATCGAGCGGATCGCCGACCGTCTGTACCCATGGGGAACGGAGCTGTATTTCCATTCGCACGGGGCGGAGTTCGGCGTACGGACGGACGAGGGGGAAGAGGGGATCGATCACCTGCTCCGGACCGTGCCGCAACTGCGGCTGATCCTGGACACCTACTGGATCCACGGGCCGGCCAGAGCCCTCCCGAGATCATCGACCGGTACTCCGCGAGCAGCGGCTACTACCACTTGAAGGACGGTACCGCGGACGGCGGCAGCGACCTGGAAGAGGGCGATGTCCCGCTGCGCGCATCCGTACGGGCCGCCAAAAGCAACCACATCGACTGGGTGGCCCTGGAACAGGACGTTCCCGCAAAGGAACCGGAAGCGCTCTTCGCCCGGTTCCACGCACTGGTATCCGGCACAGATTGAAGTGATGGCGCCATGCCCACTGCTCATCCCGTGATGACGGAACGGCGGAAGAAGAACCAACAGCGAAACATCGGCGAGTTCGCCCGGCAGTGCACCGAGTTGGAGAGCCGGCCGCTGACGCTGCTCGTCGAACTCACCCAGAACTGCAACCTGAACTGCCCCAGTTGCCGCAGCCAGGGACCGTACCGCCGCGAGTGGAACATGAAGCCCGAGGTGTTCGACCGGGCGGCCGAGGAACTCTTCGACGACGCGATGATCGTGGACCTGCGCGGATGGGGCGAAAGCCTCGTCTACCCGCGGTTCGCGGCGATGGCCGAACGCGTGCTGGACTCCGGAGCGCAACTGCGCATCGTCACCAACGGCCAGGTCGACAAACCGGATCTGTGGGACCGGATGATGTCCTGCGGCTCCCTCGTCTCGATCTCCTGCGACGCGGACCGTGTGGGTGCAGCCCGCGGCAGGCGACGCGGGTACCGCGCTCGGCGGCGCCCTCCACGTGGCGCACGAGAACGGCGACCCCGTCGCACCGATGACCACCGCGGCCCTCGGCCGGGTTGGAGCGATGAGGAACTCGCGCGGTGGCTCGCCAACGCCAGTGTCCCGCACACCAGGCCCGCCGACACAGCGGAGGTCACGGCGCAGGCGCTGGCGGAGAACCTGGGGGTCGGGTACTTCCAGGGGCGCAGCGAGTTCGGCCCCCGGGCGCTGGGGCATCGCAGCATCCTCGCCCACCCGGGCTCCCCGCGGATGACCGAGCGCCTCAACGACGTCAAGGGCAGGGAACAGTTCCGCCCCGTGGCCCCCATGGTCGCGCTGCACCGGGCGGCCGACGTCTTCGAAGGGCCGCTTCCCAGCCCCTACATGCTCTTCACCCACCGGGTACGGCCTCAGTGGCGCGAGATCATCCCGGCTGCGGTCCACGTGGACGGCAGCGCCCGCATCCAGACCGTGGACGCCGCCACGGAGTCGACGGTGGCCCGCATCCTCGATCTGTTCGAACGGCGCACCGGCATTCCCGCCGTGATCAACACGAGCTTCAACACGGCGGAACAGCCCATGGTCGACCACCCCCGTGATGCCCTCGCCTGCTTCGCCACCGCTCCTATCGACGTCCTCGTCCTCGGCCCGTTCGCGATCCACCGCAACGACCTCGGCAGCACCCGGGTGGCCGCTGTGACGGACCTCGACGGTTGAGACGGGAAGCGGGGGGCTCCCCCTTGGCGGGATATCAGCGGCCCCGCTACGTCTTCTGTCGTACCTTCCTCCGTTTGCGTGCGTGCGCCCCACGGGAGTGGTTCGCTGAAGTGCCGCATTCCCGATGAGAGCCGCATTCAGGATCAGTGCCGCGTTCTGGATGAGAGCCGTATTCTGGATGAGAGGGGTAACAGGGCATGGTTTCAGGTCCGTTGGCACCCGGAGTGTTCGTCAAGGAGCGTTCGAGCGGAGTCCGGACGATCACCGGGGTGGGGACGTCCACCCCCGCATTTCTCGGCTACACCGTGCGCGGTCCACAGACCTCCACGCCGCCGGTACGGGTCAGCAGTTGGTCGGAGTTCGTGGACACGTTCCACTTCCGGCCCCCGATGGGGGCGGAGGCGTTGGGGCGGGAGCTGGAGAGGCTGCCCGGGGCCATCGCGGAGGGTACGGCGGAGCTTGAGCGTCTGGGAACGGATCTCGCCGAGAAGGCCACCACGGGCGATCCCCCTGTCCTCACCCAGCAGGAAATCACCGTCCTCGCCTTGGTGCAGGCTGCCGACTGGGCCGGGGAAGCCGTCGGGGAGGAGGAGAGGAAGGCGGCCGAAGACGCGGCGAAGAAGGCGCTGGAAGCCCTTCCCGGGCCGTACGGGCGCTGGCTCGCGGCCGGGAACGAAGTGGCCGACCTCAAGCGGCGTGAGGGGGAGTTGACCGTCTGTGCCGGATACTTCGAGCAGTCCGGAAAGTTCCAACTGGCCGAAGCGGTCTACGGGTTCTTCGCCAACGGAGGAACGTCCTGCTACGTCCTCCGGCTCGACCCCGACCAGCTCCTCTCAGACGAGGTCGACGGGCGCCCCGACACACGCACGGGTCTGGCCGGACTCAAGACGGTGCCGGACGTGACCATGGTCGCCGTCCCGGACGTATGGAGTGAGGGCACCACTCCGGCGGACGCCGCCACCATCATGGGGAAGGTCGTCGGCCACTGCGCGACCATGCGCAACCGGCTCGCCCTCCTCGAACCGCCACCCGACACGGCACCGGCCGATGTGCCGGCGTTCCTCGACAAGTTGGCCGGCCCGGACGAAGACGACGCCGCGTTCACGGCGCTGTACTACCCCTGGGTCAAGGTGCCCGGCGTGGACGGCACCCGGCGCACCGTCGTCCCGTCCGGTCACCTGGCCGGTGTGTGGGCCCGCACGGACGCCGAACGCGGCGTGTTCAAGGCCCCCGCCAACCAGAACCTGCGCGGCGTGCTGTCCCTCCCCACGCTGCTCACCGACCAACGGCACGGCGAACTGAACAAACAGGGGGTCAACTGCCTCCGCTTCTTCCCCGGCCGGGGGCTGATGGTGTGGGGTGCCCGGACGCGCTCCAGCAGTCGTGACTGGTGCTATCTCAACGTGCGGCGGCTGGTGTCGTTCCTGTCCGACTCCATCCGCCAGTCCTCCACTTGGGCCGTCTTCGAGCCCAACGACGACCGCCTGTGGGGCACCCTGCGGCATGCGGTCAGCAGTTTCCTGACCGATCAGTGGCGTCAGGGTGCGCTGCTCGGTCGCACGCCGGACGAGGCGTTCTACGTGATCTGTGACCGTACGAACAACACCTCGGCGACGATCGAGGCCGGTCGGGTGATCTGCGACATCGGTATCGCGCCCGTGCGCCCCGCCGAGTTCGTCCACTTCACGATCACTCAGATCGCCGGCCAGCCCGGCACCGACAACTGACGCCCGGAATTCAGGAGGCACGCACGTGTTGACCGGTGACACCTTCAGCAGTAGCACCTTCGCCATCGAACTCGGCAAGTTCCAGGTCGAGACCGTCCAGGACGTCTCCGGCCTGACACTGGAACAGGACGTCGTCGAAACCCGGCAGGTGTCCTCCACCGGCGAGCTGATCGTGCGCAAACAGCCGGGCGCGCGCAGGACCGGCGAGATCACCATCACCCGCGGCATGGACAAGAGCACCGCGTTCACCGACTGGATCAAGACCACCCTGGTCAACGCCGACCTCGACAGTGCCCGGCAGAACATCACCATCGCCCTGAAGGACGCACAGAAGCAGACCGTCCGCCGTATCCACCTGACCAACGCCTGGGCGTCCCGCTGGGAAGGCCCCCAACTCGGCGCGGCCAACTCCACGAACGCGACGGAACAGGTGACGATCACCTACGAGGACATCACCGTCGAATAACCCGGAGCCGAACAGCCGAGAGGGGAACGACAGCAATGACCACGAAGCCTCCGGGTGTCTACGTCACGGAGAAGTCCAGCGGCGTGCGCATGATCGTCGGCGTGGGCACCTCCACCCCGGCCTTCCTCGGATACACCACCACACCGACCGGGACCGCCGATGAGACGGCGACCCCTCCGTTCACACCGGAACAACGGAAGATCCCGCAGCCGATCCGCGGGTGGCAGGAGTTCACCGACCGGTACAGCATCCCGGCACTGGGGAAGGAGCTGGCGGCCCTCCTGACGAAGAAACCGCAGGTGGCCGCGGACCTCAAGAGGATCCAGGTAATCCAGCGCTGCTTCACCCTCGCCGAGGCGGTCTACGGGTTCTTCGCCAACGGCGGCACGTCCTGCTACGTCGTCGGCTTCCTGAACCCGGAGGCCCCTGTGTCGGAAAACGGCCTCGGCGGCAACGAGGAGGCGCGCACCGGGCTCGACGGTCTGAAGACGGTGCCGGACGTGACCATGGTCGCGGTGCCCAGCCTCTGGGACATGACTGTCGCGGCCACCGACGCCAAGACCCCGCCGGAGCCGCATCTGCCGAACGGAAAGTCGCTCATCGTCAAGGTCCTGGCCCACTGCACCGCCCAGCGCAACCGTCTCGCGGTGGTCGACGCACCTCCCGGCCAACTCGTCGAACCGCTCAAGGAGTTCGTCGGCACGGTCGCCTCGCCGGACTCGGACGAGGCCGCGTTCATGGCGCTGTACTACCCGTGGGTCAAAGTCCCCGGCGTGGACGGTGTGCCGCGCACGGTGCCGCCCTCCGGTCATCTGGCCGGTGTGTGGGCCCGTACGGACGCCGAGCGCGGCGTCTTCAAGGCCCCCGCCAACCAGAACCTGCGCGGCGTGCTCGACCTCCCCACCCTGCTGTCCGATGACGAGAACGGTCAACTCAACGAGCAGGGGGTCAACTGCCTCCGCGTCTTCCCCGGCCGGGGCCTGTTGGTGTGGGGCGCCCGGACGCGCTCCAGCAGTCGTGACTGGCGCTATCTCAACGTCCGTCGGCTCGTGTCGTTCCTGTCCGACTCCATCCGCCAGTCGACCACCTGGGCCGTCTTCGAGCCCAACGACGACCGTCTGTGGGCCACCCTCCGGCACTCGGTCACCAGCTTCCTGACCGACCAGTGGCGCCAGGGCGCGCTGCTCGGCCGTACCCCCGACGAAGCCTTCTACGTGATCTGTGACCGTACGAACAACACCTCGGCGACGATCGACCGCGGTGAGGTGATCTGCGACATCGGTATCGCGCCGGTGCGTCCCGCGGAGTTCGTCGAGTTCACCATCACCCAGATCGCCGGCCAACCCGGCACGAGCAGCTGAGGCGCCCATGCAGAAGATCGTGGTCAGGCAGGGCGACACCCTTACCCTCGTGCCGGCCCTGACGCCCCCGGCGACGCTCGTCCCGCCACCCCCGACACCCATCCCCAAAGGCACCGCGGGATTCCAGATCGAAGGGTTTCCCGCCTGCGTACCGGACGACATCGAGTCGCTGGTCATTTCTCCCGTCACCTATACGACGCCGGCCCTACCGCAGCCCGGATTCGGTCGCGTCGAGCTGAAGGTTCCCGCTCAGGACCGTGCCAAGTACGCCAGGACGAGCCAGGGTGAGACGGAAGTCGTCGTAAACGGTGGGCCGTTGGACGTGGTCTTCACCGTGAACACCCCAGCGAGTCACCCCTCCGGCGCCACGGACACCCCAGGGGCCACGTACCAGGGCAAGGCGACCCTCAACTGCCCCCGCGTACGGCCGGTGCGGGCCGGGTAGCCGCCGTTCCGGACAGCCGGCCCCCGGCCGGGAAGCGGGACTCGTCCACATAGCGGCCGAGTTTGGCGTACTCCTCGCGGACGGCCGCCAGCAGATCCGCCATGGCGAGCGGACGGTCCTCGTCGGCGGCCCGGTAGGCGGCGGTGATGACGCAGCAGCGGATCGCGCCGCCGGACAGGTCGACGGCCGCGGCGAGGGCCGCCAGGCCGGCCCCGTCGACGTCGTCGGCCCGGGGCACGGCGGGTCCCAGGCAGCGGTCCCACAGAGCCTGGCGCCGGGCTTCGTCGGGTGCGGGGAAGTGGACGACGAGGTCGAGACGGCGCAGGAACGCCGAGTCGATGTTGGCATGCATGTTGGTGGTGAGCAGGGCCAGGCCGTCAAAGGACTCCAGGCGCTGGAGGAGGTAGGACGTGCCGGTGTTGGCGTAGCGGTCGTGGGCGTCCTGGGTGGCCGTGCGCTTGCCGAAGACGGCATCCGCCTCGTCGAAGAGGAGGACGGCGTCGACGGCGTCGGCCGCGGAGAAGATCCGTTCCAGGTGTTTCTCGGTCTCGCCGATGTACTTGTCGACCACCGTGGCGAGATCGACGACGTACAGTTCGAGGCCCAGATCGGCGGCCACGACCTCCGCGGCCAGGGTCTTGCCGGTCCCGGAGCCGCCGCTGAACAGGGCGGTGACGCCACGTCCGCGTCCCCCTCCCGGCCGCATCCGCCACTCTCCCAGGACCCGGTCGCGATGGCGTACGCGCCGGGTGAGATCCCGCAGCTGCTCGTGCGTCCGCTCGGGCAGCACCAGATCGCCCCAGCCGACGGCGGGGTGTACGGGCCGGGCGAGCCGGTCGAGCGCGCCGCCGTTCCAGGAGCGGGCCGCGTCCCGGACCGCGGCCGCGTCGACGGGGGTGCCGTGCGCGGCGGCCTGCCGGACGGCCGCCGCGGCCACGGCGCGGATCCGGCGGGGGCCGAGCCGGTACCGGGCGCCGGCGGCGACCGCCGCGTCGGTGACGGTGACGGTGCCGGCCTGGGCGCCGAGTTCGTAGCGCCACAGCGCCGTGCGTTCCGGTCCCGTGAGGGGCGGGCAGTCCGCGAGCAGCGGGGTAACGGCCGTCCAACGGGCGTCCCACGGCTGCCGTCCGGTGAGGACCAGCGGGACCGGTGCGCCGTCGAGCGGGGCGAGCAGGTCGTGTACGTGCCGCGCGTCGGGGGAATCGACGGAGCCGACGATCAGCCCGTGGCCGCGCAGCCGTGCTTCGAGGAGCGCCGCGCGGACGGACCTCGCCGGGTCCGCCTCGTGGGCCAGGCCCGCG
Source organism: Streptomyces sp. S186 (assembly GCF_051603415.1). Classification (NCBI taxonomy): domain Bacteria; kingdom Bacillati; phylum Actinomycetota; class Actinomycetes; order Kitasatosporales; family Streptomycetaceae; genus Streptomyces; species Streptomyces sp. S186. The sequence continues at coordinate 8,202,864 of NZ_CP193932.1, forward strand.
AGGTCCAGACGGAGCGCGGGCCGTCCGCACGCGCGCAGGGCCGCCTCGGCGACGGGTCCCGCCGTACCGTCCGGGCTGTCGCGCAGGTGGACCGGGTGGCGGTGGGCGAGCAGCCGGGTCAGGTGCCGCACGGCTTCGGCCAGGGGGCCTTCGCCCCATGCCGGGCCGGGTTCCGGCAGGGCCAGCAGATGGCGCATACCGGGCGGAAGGGTGTCGTCGCCCAGCAAGTGCGCGGTGACCCGGTCGGGGACCCGCAGGGCCCGGGTCAGATAGGGGCGGGAGACGTCGGGGATCTCCACGAGGCCACCGGCGCGCAGGGGCGCGTCGGCCGCGAAGACCCGGTGGGCGGTCGCCGAGGCACTCGGGATGCCACACAGGGCGAGCGCCAGGCCGGTGGTGGCGTGGCGGCAGGTGATGTCGTCGTTGAGGTAGCCGTAGCAGCGCTCGAACCGGGCGTCCACGTCGGGAGCGAGCGCGAGCACCACGATGTCGAGGGCGAGCGCATCCAGCCCGAACTCCTCGGCGAGGCGGCGCAGGGGCGGTGCGGCCCCGGCCGCCGCTGCCGCGTCCTCCCGGGTGCGCAGAGCGGCGGCAAGGGCGTCGTCCCCGGTGGCGGGGGGCAGGGGACCGGCCGGTGTGTCCAGGAGGTGCGTGGCCGTGTCGTCGGAGATGTAGAGCCCTTGGAACGGATCGAAGGGCGGCTCCAGGAACTCTGCCGGTGCGGACTCCTCGCCCGTACGGAGAGCGATCGCACGCCGCACCCGGGCCTCGACGACGGCCAGCCGGGCGAGGAGCCAGTCCGCGGCCGTGGGGGCGGGCGCTCCGGGGCGCGCGGTGGCGGTCACCGCGTGTCCTCGTCCGTCCCCGGTCCGGACTTGAGCGCCTCGCGGACCACAGGGGGCTCCTTCACCAAGTGGGGGATGTCCTCCGGGAGGGACGACAACAGGGGGATGGTCACGGTCACGTTCAGGGCGGGGACGAGGGTGTGGCCCACCGCGCTCCACAGTTCCGTCAGGGCTCGGTCCTCGGCCGGCGGATGGCCGACGTCGAGGTGGCCGGACAACTCCATCTCCTGCAGTTCCGGGGGCAGGGGCACGGGGAACGCCCGGCTCCTGGCGAAGCCGACGAGGAGTTCACCGAGGATGCGGTGGACGCCCAGGGCGTCCGGCGCCCAGGCGGTGACCAGATACGACAGTCGGGCGTAGCGCGGCGGGTCGAACTCGGCCTTCTTACGGGGGTGTTCCCCGTCGGCCGGTGGCCCGGCGTACTGGTAGACGGTGCCGGTCTGCCGCCGGTCGAGGTCCTCGCGGATGTCGTACAGATAGATGCCGACCGTCTCGGAACCGGCGGTCTCGCCGTGCGCTCCGTCGCGGCCGGGCGGCTGGAAGGTGACGGGGAAGCCCGGTGGTGGCCACGTCAGGTCCTGCCGTACTCGCAACTCCAGTGCCTGGTCGACCAGTTCGATCATGTCTGTGCCTCTGTCCGCGACGCCGGATGGGGGAGATGGGTGAGTGAGAGCCGATGGGGTCGGGGTCAGGGCGTTGCGGTCCCGCCGACCGCCTGCCGTACGTCGAGCCCCAGTGGTGTCCCGTCCAGAGCGCGGAGCGGCGTGGTGTCGACCACCGCGACGGCCTCTCCGGCCTCGTCGACCAGGTACACCAGATGCGCGGTGGGGTGCGGGTGCGGAGCGCTTCCGACGAGCTTCTCGCCGGCCGGAACGGTGAACCCGGGTGTTCCGGTCCGGGTGTCGAGCATCAGCAGCGCTCCGCTGTTCTCGGTGGTCACGAAGAGCCAGGCACCGTCAGCCGATACGGACACCGACTCGGGCCTGGCGAGCCGTGGGTGCCGCCAGGTCGCCACGACTGCGGGCGCGCCCGGCGCACCCTCGCCGTTGCCGGGGGAGCGCTCGATGACCGAGATGCTGTCGTCCCCGTGGTTGGCGACATAGGCCCGCAGCCCGCCCGGGGCGCTCGTCACGCCCATGGGGTCCCGGCCCACGTCCAGGGAGGTCACGTCGTGGTCGGAGAGGTGGACGCACCGCAGGGCGGCGGCGGTGCGGTCGGTGACATAGGCGTAGGCGCCGTCGTCGGTGACGGCCACGTCCCACGGCTGGGACGCGTCCGGCTGACCGACCGGGACGGGCGTCACCTTGGACCCGAAGACAGTGACCGTCCGGGTGGCGTAGTTGGCGACGAACAGTGTCCCGTCGTCGGAGAACGCCGCCGCGTACGGCACGTCGTCCTTGTCGAGGGGGCGGGACTCGGCGCTCTCGACATCGAGTCGCGAATCCTTCTTCAGGGTGATCACCGCCAGGCATGCTTCGCGGGGGTCGGGGCTGTCCTTCCTTCCCTTGTTGACCACGTACAGGGTGTGGTCGTCCCGGCAGACCAGCGCGTTGGGCCGGTCGATGTGCCATTGGGGGGCCGTGGCGACGACGCGCATCTCGTCGCCCGCGTTGAGTTCGATGCCGTACACCGCGCCCGACGCCCCGGCCCGCGACAGCGAGGATTCGGCGTCGACCGCATAGAGGTAGCGGCCGTCGGGGGAGAGGGCGAGCCCGGCGTTGAGGGGGGTCTTGGCGGTCTTGATCTTGATCGTTTCCCGATGCTCCGCCGGGTTGGTGGAGACGTTGAACACCTCAACCGTTGCCACTTGTCCCGCGTCGTTGGACACGTAGAGGGTTCCTCCGTCCGGTGACAGGGCCAGGCCGGTGGGCTGGTGCATGGAGGTCGGGGACTTGGCCACCGTCATCTCATGACGCCATGGGGCGTTCACCGCGTCGCGTGTGAGGACCGAGACGGTCCCGTTCTGGTAGTTGGCGACGTAGAGCCGGAGCTCGTCGGGCGACAGGGCCATCTCGTGCGGTCCGGACAGGACGCCCGTCGTCGCGTCGATGACGCCCTGGGGTTCCTGGGGCTTCCACTCTCCCGGCCCTGTCCTCCGGAGGATCGCGATCTGCCCGCCCGGCCGGCCCTCCCCGGTGGCAGCGAAGTCCGCCACGTAGAGCGTCCGGCCGTCCTTGGAGACGGTGGCACCGGTGGGCTCCTGGCACCCCAGGACCTCAGCTTTGATCGGGTACTTACCGCCCTTCGGGTCGACGAACGACACCGTCGCCGTACCGGAGTCGGCGGTCACCGCGTACCGGCTGTCGGGGGTGACGGCCACTCCGCGCGGGCACGCGCCGGACTCCAGGGAAACCGGCGTCACCTCGACGTCGCCGTCGGCACTGAGCCTCGTCCCCTGCGCGGGCGTGAGGACGAGGAGATGCGACGAGTCCGGACTGGTCGCGCAGGCGAACCCCAGGTCGGCTGCGAGGGCGACGTCCCAAGGCTTGTGCTCGGCCCCGAGGTTGATCGGGCCGAGCGGGGCGTGGCCGCCGAGGTCCAGTACCGCGACCTTGTCCGATGCGGAGTCGGCCACGTAGGCCCAGGTGCCGTCGGGGTCCACGGCGGCATTGACCGGCTTCGACCCCGCTCCGGTGGAGATACCGGTCGTCCTGCAAGGCGCGGCCCGTACGACGGTCAGCTGTCCGGTGGCCTGGTCGGTGACATAGGAGTGGTGGCCTTCCGGGCCGAACACCACCCCGACCGGCACCCCTCCTACCGGCACGGCCGTGTGGTCGAGGGTGTCCGGGAGGATGGCGGTGAGGAGGCCCGAGGTCTGGCCGACGACGTGGATCACGCCGCCGTCCGGGGCGAAGGCCACGGCGATTGGGTGCGGCCCGACCAGGACGGTGCGGGGGGTGCCGACCCGGCCGCTGTGCACGTCCACAGTGGCGACGGAGACGGACGCGGAGCCGTAGTTGGCCACGCAAAGGTGGTCGCCGGCGGGGCTGAGCGCGAGGGCGCGGGGCTCGGCCCCCACGGGCACGGGGTCGCCCGACGGCGCGCCGTCCGAGTCCAGGTCCAGCACCGTCACCCGGCCGTCGGCCGTGCCCTCCCCCCGGCTCGCGACGTACACGAACCGTCCTCCCGGCGCCACCGCGGCCGCCCTGGTGAGCCCGGGTACAGAGACGGGAGGCATGGTGACGAACGGCGCGCCCGCCTGGCTCACGTCGACCACCGACACCGTGGCGTCCGTCTCGTCGATCACACAGACCCGTCGTGTTCCGCCGCCCGGAGCCGACACCAGCGCGCAGGGGCCGCTGCCGACCGGCAGGGGCGGCCCCTGTTGAAGTCCTTCCTTGTCGAACACCACGACCGTGCCGTCCGCCCACGCGGCCACGCAGACCCGGTCGTCCACGAGTCCTGCCACGACGGCACACGGGCCGTTCCCGGCGGGAACGGTACGCATGACCGGGTGTTCCGGAGCCGTGAGGTCCACCACGGACAGCGTTCCGTCGTCGTGGTTCACGACGTAGGCCCGTGTGCCGTCCGAACTGACGGCGACGGCACGTGGGTTGCTGCCCGCAGCGGTGACACCGACCTCGGGGCGCTCCGGTGCCGTGAGACCCACGACGGCCAGCGCGTCCGCACCCCAGTCCGGGGACAGCAACAAGGGCTCGTTCCGCTCGCTCATGAGGGCACCTCCGCCACGGTGACTCGGTGTTCGACGGAATACACGGTTTCGCCGGGCCCGCAGGGGATTCGCACGACCGGGTCCGACGGCGAGCCGTCGAGCGGATCGACCGGGACGAGCTCGGCCGTGGCGACCCGGCCCACCCCCGGCACCCGTTCCAGGACCCGGAACGCCTCGCCCGCGTACACCGGGCGCCCCAGCGGCCATCCGGTGCCGTCCGGTCCGCCGGTGACGGGGCTGAAGTACCGGTACAGGGCGCGTTCCGCGGCGGCACGCAGCTCGTCGCGTTCGTCGGCGGTGCGGTAATCGGCGGGAACGATCCGGGCATCGACCCGGATGCCGTGGTAGACGGGCTGCTTCAGCCACACCGGAACGCCCTCCGGCTGGCAGGCGCGCAGGGAGCGGCGCAAGGTGTCGCAGGCGTCGCGGGAGGGGGTGAGCATGTGGAAGGGGAACCAGCCCCGTTCGTCGGTGGTCACGAAGGGGATGACCATCAGCGTCACGCCGGCCTGGGTGCTGCCGCCGCTGGTGTCGGTGTAGCCGTTCCTGCCGTCGTGCGAGGTGGAGACGTTGCGCACGCTGACGATGCGGTCGTCCGGGTTCTTCAGCCGGCTGATCTCGCCCGGGCGCCTGCCGTTGCCCGCCGCACCGAGCGTGGTTTTGTACGAACCGTGCACGGTGATGGGTGTGCCCGGGGGCAGGGGAATGGCGCCGTACCGCCGGCTGCCCCCGGGTACGCCCGTCACCTCCGGACCGAAGTGGACCTCGCCCGTACTGGCGTTGATGACCACGTCCTTGCTGTCCTCAAGGGAATCGTGGAAGGACGTGACGGTATGCCAGTTCTCTTCGCCGACGCGCACCTTGGGAAGCTCTTCGTTCTCCGGGACGTACACGGGGGAGTACAACAGGGGGTAGACCTGACCGGGCTTGTCCGTGGACTTGCACTCCTTTTGTGCCCCGCTGCGCTCCTCGTACTGTTCGGCGGGAACGGCGTCCGTCGTCCCGGAGTCGACGTAGACCGTGTAGGGCGTGGTGGGTGTGCCTTTGGGGTCGAGGATCTGGACGGCGATCCAGCAGGCGGCCCGCTCGTTCGGGACGCTGTCGTCCCGTCTGTCGACGGCGTCCTGCGCCGTGCTGACGAGGTCACCGCCGGCGACGGCCGTTCGCCAGCGCGCGGACTGGGTCAGGTGGACGGGATGGGCGGAGACCGTCGACCCGTCGGCCACCGTGATCTCTTGCGCGGGCGCGGAGGCATAGGCGAGGGGAACGGCGGTGTCCCACCACGGAGTTGACTTCCTCGGCGCGAACACGGATACCGCGATGCGGTCCTCCGGTCCACGGTCACCTCCCGCCGTTTCACGGTCGCCTCCCGCCGTCACCCAGAGCGTGAGGTGGTCCGGATCGTGCGATTCCTCGATCTTCACCAGAGCCAGGACCAGTCCGCCGCCCTCCTTGAAGGGCCCGGAGAACGTCCCGTTCTCCTGGTAGTCACCCGCCTCGAACATCTCGACGGCGGCGGTGATGCCGGGAACGAGTCCGAGGTGTGCCGCGCCCGCCGCGTCCGGCGGTCTGCGCGTGGCCTCCCCCGTCGTCGTGAAGACCAGGTCGCGCTTACCCGTGGTGACCTGAATCCCTGCGGGAGCCGTCAGCACGCCTGGCGCCAGAGTGAAGACGACGTCTGTCCTGGCCGGCAGCCACGGCAGGTAGTTGCGGGCCGGGTCGAGCGCGTCGTCGGGTATGTCCCGGACGTGGTGGATGCGGGCCATGCCCGCCGAAGCGGCCAGTGCGAGCTGCTCGTAGTCGGCGGGGACGACCGCTCGCTCCGGCACCGGGGAGCCCAGGGGCAGGCGCCTGGCGCAGGCGGCCGCGCTCTCGCCTTCCGTGCCGCCGATCGCCGGTGCGGGGTTGGTCACGTCGGAGACGTACGGCAGCGGTGTGCGCAGCACGGTGACGGTGCGGGCGGGCACGTTGCCCCGGGCACCGCCGCCGGTCAGATAGCGCCGGATACGGACGACCGCTCCTGCCGGAAGTGGCGCACCGCGCTGTCGTGGTCCTCGGGCACCGGCCACCACGGGTGCGAAGACGGCCTCCCCGGTGCGCGGGTCGAGGGTGAAGTGCCGGTCGTCGGGCCCCGATCCGGCGAGCGAGGCGACGTACGTCCACTGTGCGGTCCGGCCGTCGAGGACGGCTTCGACGACGAGGGGGTCGGTGCTGCGGGTCAGCGGGGGATGGGCGAAGCGGAGGCGTTCGCCGGGGGCGCCCGTCGCGGTGCCCAGGGTCTCGTGCTGTACGAGCCGGGCCTGGATGACGGGGACGGAGACGGCGAGCACCGGCGCGAGCTCGACCCGGGTCAGCGGGCTCCGGACCCCGTCGAAGCAGTAGCGGATCAGCCCTACGTCCCTCAGGCGCTGCACGGAGTCGCCGCCGTCTTCGCCGGCCGTCCGGTGGAGCAGCAGCTGGGCGGGGGCGTGAGCGGGGGGCAGGTCGAGCGTGACCTTGCCCGACCGGCCCTGGGCGGCCACGGTGTCCGTGACGACCCGGCAGCCGGTCCAGTGCGTTCCCTGCCATGCCTCCCAGTGCCCCCGGCTGAGGCTTGTGCCCGCCTTGGGCGCGAGACCGACGCCCATGCTCACGTCCAGCGTCACACGCGTACTCGGTACCGGTACCGACAGGACGACCAGGGCATACGACGACAGCGGGGAGTCGCCACCGCTTGTGGTCACCGAGCCGGTGTCCGCGAAGGCGTCCCCGGGCGGCGGGAAGTCGCCGAGGTAGGGGAGGTTGAGGTGGAATGCCGGTCCGGCGAAGTCGGGGCCGGCCGGTTCGACGGGCCGACCCGCTCCCGGGCCGAAGGCGGTCAGGGCGCCCTCCAGAGTGCCGTCGGCCCTCCTCGATTCCGCGAAGTGCCCGGTGGCGAGGAGGACACAGGGGTTGAGCACGGCCTCCGTCAGCGTGCTGAAGACGACCGGCTCCGCCGCGCCCACCGGTCGCGTGGCCACCTCCTGGCCCGCGGGGACGACCACCGGCTCGGGCGACGGCGCGGCGAGCCCGAGGACGACCTCGGCCTGCGCGGGCGACGGCCGGTAGGGCCGCACGCCCAGGAGCCGCAGCATCTGCAGCCGGCGCTGGTCGGGGGCCAGGTTGAGCCGGTCGCGCAGGGCCATGACCATGTCGGCGCAGGTCTCGATCAGGCCCCGGCCGGGGTCCGTCCGGTCCTGGCCGTTCCAGGCACGCTCCGCCCGCCGTACGGCGGCGACGGCGGTGGCGACGACCTTGTCGCGGGTGCGCCCGTCGTACTCGGGTGTCGGCAGACTCATCCCTGCTGTGACCTCTCATCAGGACCCTTGCGCGCGAGGGTGACCGTGACCTTGAAGGGGAGGTGGGCGGGGCAGTGTGCCCGTACCAGGCGCGTGAGGCTGCTCTCCAGCGCCCGCTGGTCCTCGGTGGCCGGGGCGGTCAGGGCGACGTCGAGCAGGCGTCCGGCTCCGGGCGCCTGGTCGTCGAGGGTGAAGGCGCGGCCCGGGTCGACGACGACGAGCTTGAAGCCGGGCGGCACCCAGCCGTGGATCTCCCGGGCCTCCAGGTGCAGCCCGTACGGTGTCCCGCGGTGAGCGGCCAGGCGGGGCGCGAGATCGACGGCCTTGCGTCGCAGGATCTCCGGCCAGCCCGGCTCCACCCGGGCGCCGGTGATCCGGATCAGCCAGTCCAGGAAGGCCGGTGGCGCGCGCCATGGGTCGAGCACCGCGTCGAGACCGTCGATCCGTTCCTCGGCGGGAGCCATGATCTCGCCGATCGCGGCGGCGAACGCGAGCGTGACCTCGTCGTGCCCGTAGACGGCCGGCAGAGGGAGCGGACGTGCGGGGTACGGCGACATGCGCGGTCCTCTCTTCCTCAGCCTTCGGTGATGTCGACGAAGATGTCCACGCCGTCCACGAGGACCAGTCCGCCTTCCGAGACCTCGACGGACGGCACGGCCCCGTCGCTGTCGCCGTCGCCGACGAACAGACTCACGTCGGTCGTGTCCCGGACCCACGGCACCGCCTCCAGCACGGTGAAGACGTCGCCAGCGTGGACCCGACGGCCCCACGGCCAGCCCCGCCCGTCGGGCCCGCCGGCCGTGGGGTGGAAGAAGCGGCGCAGGGCCCGTTCGGCTGCCAGCCCGGTCCGCTCCCGGTCCGCCGGCGTGCAGCTCCAGGGGCGTACGGTCGCCGCGATTCCGAAGCGGTGGTAGTCGGGTTCCCTGACCAGCAGTCGTTCGCCCAGCAGCCGGGTGGCGTCGGCGACGCCCACCACCGAGTCCCGGACGTGCGCAGGGATGTCGAACGCGGCACCGGACGGTTCCTCCTCCGGATCTCCCTCGAAGCGGGGCACCAGAAGGACGTGGAGCGGGTCGTCCTCGCGACGCCAGAGGGCGGGCTCGGTCCTCGTCCCCTTCATGAAGAAGAAGACGCCGTCGATGACGGCCACCGCGTCCGGGGACACCTGGCATTGCGGGGAGAGGCCGGGGAACGCCTCCGAGATCAGGGACCGCACCCCCCGGCTGCCCGGCTTCGGTACGAAGGCCCGGTCGGTGGAGGCGTAGGCATAGGCGCGGTGGTAGAAGGTCTCGCCCTTGAAGAAGAACAGTTCGTAGGTGTCGGCCGAGCCGGGGTCGGCGAGGACGGCCACCTCGTCGAGGTTCGACGAGAACTCCGCCGGCAGATCGGGGAACGCGTCGCTGATGTTCTGTGGTGACGCGTCCGCACCGTCCCAGAGGCACTGGGCCCCGTAGAACCACAGTCTGGGCTCGTCCTCGCCGGTGCGGATGACGGCGTCGAGGCACTTGGCGTTCGCGACGGGCTGAGGCACCGCATCACCGGGCTCAGGCACCGCATCACCTTCGTCGGGCCCGCCCGGTCGTTCCAGGGGCACCGGGAGAGGGGCGAGGGTTCCGCCGTCGTCGAAGTAGTGCACGACCCGCAGCGGGTCCCGGGCGGCGACGGCACAGGCGAGGACTTCGGCCGGGCGGTGCGGCACCGTGAGGGCGGTGGGCAGGCGTGAGTCGGTGGGCCGGGTGAGCGCGGTGACCCGGACCCGGGCCAGCCCCGCCACGTGCTCCTCGATGATCTGCTCGTGGTCGGCGGCCGTGACCGCGCGGCGCAGCGGGGCCAGGCCCAGCCCCGCGCGCTCCAACGCCTGCCGCCAGTCCTCCGCGTCCTCGGCGGGGGCGAGCACGCCGAGGACGGTCGCGTACAGCCCGGCCTGCGACACCGCCGTCAGTGGTGTTCCGCTGGGCACGCTGCCCTTCCGCCCTCGGTACACGTGGTATTCCGCGCTGATTTCCGTGCCCGCCGACGGCACGTTCCCATGCTGTTCGGGCCGGCCCTCGGCGGGGACCAGAGGCCCGAGAACGACCTCGCACGAGGCGTCGTCCCACCAGTAGACCCGGTCGTCCGGCCCGGCCTCCGCGAAGGTACGGACCGCCCGCCAGACGTCGCCCCCGACCCGGAGCGTCAGCGGTGGGCCGAACGCGGGCTCCGCGACCGGAGTGCCGGGCCCCCAGGGGCGGTGGCGGGTCGCGAAGCGGCCGCCCGGGAGGCCGTCGGACGTGCCCAGCACCTCGGTGACCGGGACGAGTTGTTCGACGGCCGCCACGACGCCTGTGGACTGGTTCTCGGCGAGGACGAGCGGTGCGGTGGTCGTCAGGATGACCGGCTGCTCGCCCTTGGTCATGACCTTGGTTCCCTCAGGGATCTTGCGGCGTCCGGTCGTGGTGTCGGTGCGTGTGAAGAGAACGGTGATCCTGGCGGGTGACGCGGGAAGCGGCGTGATGCCCATGAGCCGCAGCAGGGCCGATCGCTGACGCTGCGTCATGCGATTGACTCGGTAGAGCAGTTGGTCGGTCCGCTCGGCGCAAGCCTCGATCAGGGTGACACCGGGGTCGGAGACGTTGTGATCGGTCCACTCGGGGACACGCTGCGGCAGGGCACGCTTGGCGGCGTCCACGAGCGGCTGGAAGCGCAGGTCGTCCAGGTCCGGGACGGGAACACCGGACACGTCGTCCACGTCGGACGCGTCGGACAACGCGGATGGCTCGGGCGGCAGATCGGCCGTGGGGAGGTCACTCACTGGGGGAGTCTCCGGGCAGGGTGTAGAAGGGAAAGACGAGGTTGCGGGGTTCGTTGGTGGCGCGCAGCCGGTAGCGGATGTCGATGTAGAGCACGCCGATGTCCTCGCTGTCCGTGCTGAACAGCAGGTCGTCGACCTCGATCCGCGGTTCCCACCGGTCGAGTGCCCGGCGCACCTCCGCATCGGCACGGGCGACGGTCGTGGCGTCGAGCGAGTCGAAGACCAGGCCGTGGATCCCGCAGCCGAACTCCGGCCGCATCGGGCGCTCGCCCGGCGCGGTGGACAGGATGAGGCGCACGGCCTGTGCCACGTCCTCGGCGCCGGTCGCCAGACCCACCCGGCCGGTGCCGGTGATGACGGCGGGGAACGCCCACCCCGCGCCGATGATGTCCACGCTCTTCTTCCCTCCGTGCCGGGTCAGTTGATGCAGGGTCAGTTGATGTCGACGGTGTTGCCGGTGATCGTGGTCCGCTGCCCTTCGAGCTTGAGCTCGCCGCCGCTCTTCACGGTGACGGTGGCGCCCTCCAGCGTCAGCTGCCCGCCGCCGCTGCCGGCCGCCGTGACGGTCACCGTGCCGGCCCGGAGCATCAGGGTGCCGGTCTCGCCCGCATCGATGGTCAAGGTGCCGTCGCCGCGGCCGTCGAGCGAGACCCGCACGGTCTTCGCTCCCTCCCCCGCCGTGAGGGCGAGGGTGGTGTCCTTCCGGTCGAGGTGGGTGACGAGCTTGCCGTCGCCGCTCAGGAGCCGGACGCCCTGGGGGCCGTCGGCGGCGCTGAGCAGTTCGAGGCGATCACCTGAACGGGACGCCAGCGAACGCCTGTTGGCCCGGCCCGTACCGGCGTCGACGAGTGGCAGGCCGTGATCGGTGGGGGCGTCGACGCCGTTGTAGAGCCCGCCGAGGACGTACGGCCGGTCCAGCCGCCCGTGCTCGAACCCGACGAGGACCTCGTCCCCCGCCTCCGGAGCGAACACGCCGCCGCCACCGGCCCCGCCCCACTGGACGGTACGGACCCAGTCCGTCACATAGTCCTGCGACAGCCACGGAAGACGCAGCCGTACGGCGCCCCGCTGACCCTTCCCCGGTTCCTTGATGTCCGTGACGACCGCCACCGCGACGCCCAGCGCGCACAGCGGCGGCGGGTAGGGCACGACGGGCGGGGGGAGCGGGCCCACCCGGACCAGGGTCCGGTAACCCTGGTCCCCGTCGAAGACATGACCGCAGGAGGTGAGGGTGTACTTGCCGGTGAACGGCTCACCCACCCCGGCCAGCGCCACCGGGACGCCCGCCCGCAGCTCGGGGGTGCCCGCGACCTCGGCGGCCAGCGTGGCCATCGCCGCCGCCGACTCCGCCGCCAGCGCGCGGGCCGCCGCATCCACCTGCGGCGCCGTGGTGTGCGCCCGGCCGCCGACGAGCAGTTCCGGCGCCGGCCCGGGGAAGGCCGTGCCGAGCCGCGCGGGCGTGACGCCCAGGCGCAGCCGATCGCTGTCGCCCGCACCGGCCTTCGCGGACAGCGCGGCCTTGCCGTCGGGATCCCAGCCCCGGACCTCCACCTCGGCGACCTGCGCCTCGGAGGACACGGCCGCGCGCAGCCCCAGCAGGTTCACCCCGTGCTCCAGGACGAACGGACTCCGGTCCGCCCCCGTGCCGGGTGCGGGCGCCGCGTCGGCGGCGGCCGGGCGGCGCATGTGCAGGGTGCTCCCGTCGACCGTCAGGCGCAGGCCGCGCTGGTCGGCCAGGTGGTTCAGGAACTCCCAGTCGGTCAGGTTGGGTTGGGCCAGGTGCGGGATGCGGGTGCGCTCGGCGTCGATCCGGCCGGTCGTCAGCCCGTGCCGGGAGGCGGCCTGCCCGGCGACCTCGGCCACCGTGGTGTCGACGTAGGCGGTCACCCGCCGTCCCCGCGTCAGCCGGTGCCCCCGGTCCATGGCCCGCACGGTCGTGAACGTCCCGTCGGCGTCCACCTCGGTCTCCAGCGCCGTGACCTCGCCGTCGAAGATCCCCGCCCGGGTGCGGCGGCGTGCGGCGGCCACCGCCACGGTCAGCGGTGCGCCGACGGCGATCCGCGCCGCTGCCAGCAACTGGTGCCCGGGATCGCGGAACCGCAAGGTCGCACGGGCCGGCAGACCCACCGACGTGTCCACGGAAGCCTCCACCAGCCGTTCCGCCCACAGCTCCCGCAGCGGGGAGCCGAACGCGATGAGCGGCTCCGCCGCGTACAGCCGCTCCGTCACCAGGCACCTCCCGCGGGCCGTTCCTCCAGGACCGGCAGGACCAGCACCGTGCCCACGGGTATCCGGGCCGGATCGTCGACGCCGTTGGCCGCGGCGATCGCCCGCCACCTCGTCGGATCGCCGTACGCCCGCCACGCCAGTCCGGCCAGGGTGTCGCCCGCCACCACGAGGTGGGTGTCCACCGCCCCGTCGCCGCCCGACGTCGGGTTCTGCCGGGGCGTCGAGCCGCCCACCTCCTCCAGGGAGACGGTGCAGGTGGCGCGCAGCGGTGTCCCGTCGTGCCCGAACCGGGTGTACGCCGCGTCGACCTGCGTCACGAGCGCGAGGAACGCGGTCGTGCGCGAACGCCCCCACTCCAGCCGCACCCAGGGCGCCGACGCGGGCTTCGCCGTGGCGCTCCGCGCGGTCGGGGCGCAGCAGTCGAGCAGCTTCTCCACCTGGTCCTGTACGCCGGAGCGGAAGTCGCCCGCGTCCAGGAACACCTCCAGCGTCATCGTGCGCGGCTGGGCCCCCACGAACTGCGCCCGTGCCGCCTCCTCGCTGGAGGGCGCCGGGCTGCGGTCCCAGCGGGCCTGCTTGCCGACCTGGACCCGCTCGGGGTTGAAGTGGAAGCGGACGCGGCCGCGTTCCGGCCCCGGGGCGTTGCCGGTCCCCGTCGGCGGGTCGTAGATCACGAGGGCGGCGCGTACCGGCGCGCCTCCCAGCAGCTCGGGAAGCATGTGGTCCTCTCGACGGTTCGGGCGGGTCAGAGGTTCGGACGGCGGGTCGGGCGGGTCAGACGGGTCGGACGGCGGGTCGGGCGGGTCGGACGGGTCAGACGGTGATGCCCAGGAAGCCGTCGTGGGCGATCTCCAAGGTCTCCCGGGCCGGCTGCGACTGGTCCACATCGAACGTCGGTCCGCTCCAGCGCACCGGCAGCACACCGTCGAGCAGCCACCGCACCAGCGGCCGCCGGTCCGGGCCGAGGGCGACGAGTTGCCCCGGCAGCCGCACCGGTTCGATCACCTGCGCCCGCAGCCACGCCCAGACGAGCACGGTCTCCTGGGTCAGCGGCCTGCTGAGCACGACGTTCGTGTAGCGCAGCCGTGTCGGCAGCTGCCACACGTGCCCGTTCGTCCCGCCCTCGATGCGCTCCTCGACGTCCATGGCGCAGCCGAGCCCTTCGCAGGACGTGAAGGAGCCGAGGGCGTGCATGCCGATGGATAGCTGGAAGTGGGAACTGACGGCGAACGGCTGGTCCGGCATGTGCGAGCACTCCGTGGGATCAGGCGGTAGGGCTGCTGCGGGAGCGAAGCGTGGGGCGTCAGCGGGGTGGATAGGCCCCCCAGGGGCTGTCTTCCGCCGGCGATGGTGCCGGCAGCGACTGTGACTGCCACTGCCACGGCCACTGCCACCGCGTCGCCGCCCGGCGCATCCGCCGGGAGAGCCCGAGGGACGGAACCACGGCCTCGGCCAGGAGACCGGCGTGCCGCCGGGCGACTTCCTGAGCGACCTCGCGGGCGAGGGCCGCGGTGTCCGGTGCGGTGTTCGGCGCGGTCGGGTTTCGTGCGGTCTGCGGGGGTGGGGCGGGGGAGGGGGTGGAGATGAACACGGGACTGCCGGTGGAGGGACCACCGGCAGCCGCGTCGGGCGGTGGCCCGTTCCCAGCGGCGGGCGGGGCGACGAACGGCTTGGCGTTGACGGGTACCTGAGGTAGCGGCTGCCCGACGCCGAGCCGCCGCCGGGGACCGGTCGGGAACGCGTCGTGGTCCTGCCGGCCCAGGGTGCGACCGGCATCTTGCGGCGGCGCCGCTCCGTCTTGCGGTGGCGTCGCCCGGTCCTCGCCGGCCGCGCCCTGGTTTGATCCGTGCCGGCGGTGCCTGTGGCTCCAAGGGAGACGAAGTACGGCGGGCTCGCCTTGGACCGGTCGGGCACGGTGTGGTTGCCGGCCCCTTGCCGGGCCGGGGCCGTCGGCTTCACCTCGGTTCGGGTGAGCTTCACGGTGGCCGAGGCCGCCTCCGTCGTCGCGCCCCGGGTTCGTGGGCGGCTCGGGGACGGAGATCTCGGCATGCCCCGGACCCACCGGCGTATCGGTGCCGTGGGCTTTCCCCCTGGCCCCTGGCTCCCGGTGCTTCCCGGGGCGGTCGACGGGCCCGGGTTTTCGTTCCTCGGCACGCTCCTGGCCCGGCGAAGCTCCGGACCGGTCGTAGGGCACGCTTCGGACTCGCCGGTCCACTCGCCGGTCCGCACCATCTCCCTGCGAGGGCAGGCGGATCCCCCGCGAAGACAGGTGGAGTTCCGCAACGGCCTCGTCCCCAGACCGGACGCCCGTAGACCGGACGCCCGTAGGCCGGGCGCCCGTCCCGTACGCGCCGGGCCGATGGCCCACGGTCCTGTCGTCCAGCAGAGGAACGGCGGCGAAGCCCCCGGTTCCGGGAAGGGGCGGGGGCGGGCTCGGGCTCGGGCTCGGGGAGGAGCCCACCTCCACCCCCGACACCTCGGCTCGCGGCAACTCCCCGGCGACGGGCGGCACTTCCGTCCCAGCCGCCACCGCCACCGGCTCCGCGAACACTGGAGCGCCACGGCCGGCCGGCGCCAGCGCCAGTACCAGCGGCACCCCGCGTGGCAGCAGCCGGCCATCGGCCGTGACGAGCGGCGCCGGGCGCCAGGCCGCGAGGTCCTGCCGGAAGCCGTCGAGCCCGCAGGAGAGCGACACCGGCAGCCGTAACAGGCCGACCGGCGCGACGACGCTCCAGTCCGCACGCGGCGGAGGGCCGGCCAGAGCCCCCGCCGGAGAGGCCGGCATCGGCGCCCGGCCCGCACGCCGCCCCCGCCGCCCCCGCTGAGGCTTCAAAGAACTCAACGGGTTCCACCGCTTCAGCACCCCCACCACCGTCACCATCCCCACCACACTCACCGCCCCTCACCGATCGAGGAGTTGATCCGCGCGATCTCACGCACCCATGCGCGCCGCTCCGCGTGCGGCAGGGCGAGGATGTCCTCGTACGCCCAGTGGAAGTGGTAGGCAATGTAGGCGCTCTCCTCACGGAGCCGGCGCTCCGGGTGCGTCATGCTTCCCCCAGGCGGCTGCCCGTGGCCGGTCCGGGCAGGGCGAAGCTGGTTCCGCAGGAGGGGCAGGCGACGGCTCCGTGACCGGAGTCCAGGCCGTTGATGCGTCGGTAGAGGTCCTGGAGATAGGCGAGGTCCTTGGCGAAGAGCCGTTCCACCACGCCCGCGTGGATGTCGCTCACGGTCCCCAGCCGCGTGATGACGAGGCTGAGCAGGACGACCCCCAGATAGGCGGGGTTCTCCCGGACCCGCTGGTCGATCAGGGGCGACAGCTCGTCGCGGGCCGTGGCGAGCCGCATGGCACCCGTGCGGTGCACGGTGCCCGCGGCGTCCACATAGCCGTGGGGGAGCTCGAAGTCGTACTCGGTGCGCAGCAGCGCATCGTTCTCCGGCATGGTGAGGCGGTTCCTCCTTCTGCGCCGGGCAACCGGGTGCCGGCCGGCGGATCCCGGCTCCCGCCGCGGGGCGGGAGCCGGGAGGGTCGTCAGTACGCGGCCGTCACTGGATGTACTGGTCGAGCAGGAGGCTGACCGGGGTCTTCGCCACCCAGACCCGTACGGCGAACACGTCCGCCTTGTCACCGGCCGTCAGCACCGGGGAGGCAGCCGAACCGTCGGCTCCGCTCGTCACCTTGGCGGTGTCCACTCCACCGGGGAACGTCGCCGCGCCCTCGTCCCGGATCTTGAAGGTGACCTCGGCGCCTGGCACGGGACTGCCGTTCTCGTCCTCCACGATGACCTTCATCGGCTCGTCGAAGGACTTCCCCGGGGGCACGGTCTGCCCGGCACCCGCGACGTACCGGACGTGGTGCGCGGCGCCCACCGGCGGGGTGACGGTGAGCCGGGAGAAGGGCGCGACGGCCTCGGTCTCCGTCCAGCGGGCGGTGACGACGCAGGGGCCTTCCTTGAGCGCCTTGAGCAGGGAGCTCGTGGCGACGCCGAGCTGGTCGAGGTCGCTGCCGGTGTACCGGACCTCCTTCGGTTTGCCGTTCTCGAAAACGGCCGAGCCGCCCTCGACGGAGAACTCGATCCGCTGCTTGGCCACCGGCGTACCGTCCAGCTGGACGGCCTTGACCACGAGCGGTTCGGGGAAGCGCTGACCGACCGCGACCGCCTGGTCGTCCCCCGAGACCACGGCCAGCCGGTACCGGGACACGCGCCGCAACGCCGGCCTGCCGGAGAGCGCGGCCCACAGTCGGCTGTCGGCGGACACGGCCAGCCCCGAGGGCCGCGAACCGTCGCCGGTGGAGAACACGGTCGCCCGGCCCTCTCCGGGCAGGACGTAGCCGATGGCATCGCCCTGGCGGCTGGTGAACCAGAGGGTGCCGTCCGCCGTCGTCTTCAGGCGGTGCGCCGGACAGGGAGCGTCGACACGCGTGATCAGACCGTCCGCGACGCTGTACTTGAAGAGCGCGTTGTCCGGGCTGGCCACCCATACGGTGTCGCCCGACGGCGTGACCGCCAGGTCCCGTGCCTCGACGCCGATGGTGACGGGAGTCAGGAAGGTGCCGTTGTGCGCGTCATACCTGACCAGCGACCTGCCCCCGGGAGAGCTGAGCCAGTAGAGGGCCGGCTCGCGCTCCGAGACGGCCACCCCGTACAGGCCGTCCGGGTACGACAGTGAATTCGAGGTGGCGCCGTCGGAGTTGACGAAGACCAGCCGGTTCCGGTCGGACAGCACCGCGACGATGCGGTCCCATCCTTCACGGCTCTTGGCGAGGGCCATGGAGTGGCATTCCCGCCCGCTGCCCAGAGAGTGGATTTGGTAGCTGCCGTGGCTGTCGCATTTGACGAAGGCGGCTGCGCTCTGTCCCGAGATGAAGGTCCACACCCCGTGGTGGGGCCAGGCGACCAGGGAGTCGGCGGTACCGGCAATGGGCGGCCCGGGAGTGAAGACGGTGCTGCCCCAGGGGTTACGGGGCTCAAAGCGGCCGATGGTGCCCTCTGCCGTCACGAACCACAGGTTCTGGTCGTCGCTCTGCCACGCCAGGTCCACGGCGGGCGCGCCGATGGGGAACTCGTCGGGGTTGCCGGCTGGGGTCGTAGTGGCTGTCATTCTGGTGCTCCCTCCTGAAGGCGGGATGAACCGCACGGGTCGATGCCGGTCCGCTAGTCCTGGGTGATCCTCAGCGTCGTGGTCGCGTGCGGTTCGGTGTTGCCCAGACCGACGCTCAGGATCGCCACTTCCTCGGTCAGCCCGGCTGCCACGGGCGGCATGGCGACCCGGCCGAGCTGATCGGTGAGGACCACACGTTCCCGGGTCCCGTCGTCGAAGGTCGCCCCGTCCGCATCGATGCGGCAGGTGAGCGGAATCCCCGGTACGGGATGGCCGTTGGAGATGTACTCGGCGATGAGGGGCTGCTGGACGTGGTCCTTCATGTGCACCACGGACTCGCCCTGATAGACCACCTGGGTCCGGCCGACGAGGGAAGCACCACCGTAAGGAGGCGGAGGTACGACGTACTTGCCGAAGGACTTGTTCGCGGGGCTCGTGTACCAGAGCTCCCCGTTGGTACCGACGCACAGGCCCTGCGCGCCTTTGCCGTGGGGGAGTTCGATCGTGGATACCAGGCTCGGCTGATGGCGGTCGATTTCGTGCAGGCCCTTGCTGGAGGCCACCCACACCTTGTCGTTCGTGTAGAACACCAGCTGTTGCGGCACCGCGTCGCCCAGAGAAACTGTGGTGCTGAGGCCCTCCGCGATGTCCCAGCGGATCACCTGGTTGGGGTTGGTGGCGGTGAACCAGACCGCCTCGGTGTCGGCGATGATGTAGAAGGGCTTCTGCTCGGGGTTGTCGAGGATTCCGACGCTTTCCCATGTCGTCTGACCGGGCGAGCGCCGGAACACGCCGTTCTTGGTCCTGGTGGGGTTGCTGGCCCGCTTCTGACCTGTCGCCCAGTAGGTGTGGGTCTTCTTGTCGATCGGGTTCGTCGCGACGGCCACGTCCCAGAGATAGGTGTCATGGCCGACGGGCATCTTGGCGTAGGTGCCGCCATGGGCGGGGATGGGGAGGATGCCGACGTAGTTGTGGATCGGCTCGGCGAACAGCAGGTCGTAGCTGATGTTCGGTTTGCCCTCGGTGCCCTTGTCGGTCGTCCGGAGCTTGATGCTCTCCGCCCGGCCGTCCCGTGGCTCCAACTCGTACACGGTGATCGGGAATGACCCCTGGGTTTCCATCATCAGGATGGGGTCCACCTTGTCCGGCGACGCCATCCAGATCCGCAGGTTCTCGGATACCGGGTCCTTCATGACCCCGGCGGTGAGGTCGTAATTCAGGGTCGGGATTTCCCGCCTGCTGTTGGGGTCGTTGGGATTGACCCTGACGACCTTCCGGTTGCTGGTGGTGATCCACAAGTAGCGCTGATTTCCCACGGCCACCGAGTGCGGTGTCAGATTGAGGTTGAAGTCCTGAATGTTGGCGGTGTCTGCCACGGTGATCCCCCTCTGGCCTTTTGTGGAAGCGTGAACTCATCGGAGGGCGCGTGGAAGTGCACACCCGCAAAAGGTGCCGCAGACTGATGGCTCACGCGAGGACGATGCTCGGCCGGTCGAGAGTATGCCGCCAGCACTCGCCTACGCACCTGGGTGAAACCGGCCACCGCGGGTGCAGGGTTTCGAGCCTCCGGACGGTGCGGCTCCGACAACTGGGCCATGGATGGCGGTTCGACTGCAAACAGGGGTCTCCGGCAACATCATTCCACGTGATCCCCCTTTGCTTTCCTGCTGGCTGACGGCAAGTCAAGGACACTTGCTCGCCTTCGATATGGTGGAAGAACGTGGCCGGAAGTACTTCAAGAACCGTTTCCGCAAGCGGGGAAAGTGACCCTGTGGTCAGATCACCCACAGGAAGCATCGCGGTCCGGCCACCGGACCGGATTGCCGGACGTACCATCAATGTCCCATCGCGTTCTCCTCTCCTCAACGCACAGGAAACGGCCCGCACTTGACGCTGCTCAACGTCACGGGCCACTGTGTGGTGGTTTTGCCTTGAGGAGGAGCATTGCGCAGTCGGACTCCGTCGTCGGATCGGTCGCAGTGCCCGGTGCGGAAGCCGCCTGGGTCCGAGCAAGCCAGGCCGGCGTCGGCCCTGGCTCCCTCCGGGAGGAGCCCATCGCTCCTGGCCCTCCAACGGGCCGTGGGAAACGGCGCGGTCCTCAGAATGCTGCGAGCGGGCGGCACTTCCCGCGAACAGTCCGACGTGCGCATCCACAGTGACCCCGCCGCCCACCGCAGCCGGCCTCCCGCCCCGGCGCCCGCACCGCCCGCGAGCACTCCGGTCGTGCAGCGCGCGATGCACCTGGCGAACTACGACGAGCGGATCTACCAGAACTCGCGCGGCACGGGTACCGAGTACGCCTTCGTGAAGAAGGCCGACGGCAGGCTGCTCTTCGCGGAGTACGACGGCGTTGACAGGCTGAAGGCCGCACTTCGTGCCCACGGCTTCGACGGCGACGTCCGGACGAGCGCCCTCGACGATTTCATCAAGGACGCCTACCGGAAGAGGGACCCCCGGACGCCTGCTGGGAGAGCGAACCCCCTATGGAGCCATCTCTGGGACGCGCTCGGTGGCCTCTTCCACTACGACAGCATCGCCAAGACCGTCCTGCGCGTCGGCGACGAGGCTCTGGGCCGCGCCACGCCCGGTCTCCTCGCCGCGATCGCCAGGCACGGTCCGCAAATCTGGCACAACTCCGGTGGCTCGCGGGTACCGAGGGCGGAAGGGCATCTGTACGGCCTGGATCTGTCTCGCGGCCGGGCCCTGGAAGTGCTCGGTATCGACGAGGACACGGCCCGCCACTTCGAGGGCGTGCGGTACGAGCGTCTCGCTGAGCGCCAGTACGAACAACGACGTCTGATCCTCAAGAACCAGGACAACGGTGTCAACTTCTTCGAGTACGGAGGCCGCTTCCCGGGAGACCGGACGCGGGTCATGTACGTCTCCACGGCCGGCACGGTCCGGTCCGCCGCGCACCGCATCCGCATCGCGAACCGACGGTTCGACGACGCGGAGTTCTTCGCGCCGGACATGGTTGAGGAGACGCAGAGCGCGCTACGAGCCGAGTACGCCCGGCTCACCCCTCCCCGCCCGGACACCGGCTGGGTGCCGGGCACGGAGCTGACCGCCGTGGACCGAGGCTCCGGCCAGGACAGCGCGATGAACGGGTGGAACGCCCTCGGTGTGGTGGCCTACGCCAAGCGCTTCCTGGGCGCCCCGTACGAACTGCAGCAGAACTGGGAATGGCTGCACGTACAGGGTGCACAGATCGGCGGGGCAACCGACGCGAGCAACCTGGTGGCGGGCACCTACGTCACCAACTCCGCGATGATCCCCTACGAGGACATGATCGCCAGGTGGGCCAGAGCGGATGCTCGGAACTTCTGGGCCCGGTTCCAAGTGACCCCTGGGGGGACTCTGTTCCCGGACAGGATCAGGCTCTCCCTCAAGACCCACAAGCACCGGGACCTGGGCACGCTCCCCGGGATGGTTCTGGCGGAGTTCGATCCGCTCCGCGGCAGGATCGTCGATCGCCTCGCCGGTGAAATCACGAAGCGCAACGTCGACGCCACCCGCGGGCTGTACGAGCCCGGCTGAAGCCCCCCGCCTCTTCCCCCGTCATGCGTCCCGGCGGCGGCCGGCCAGCTCCGAGTAGAGCGCACGCCGTGCGACGGGATCGGTCTCCGCCGCGGCCAGCCGTCCCGCCCAGTCCTCCTTCAGCTCCTCCAGGAACCGCATCCAGCCGCCGCCCGTCGGGGTCCGGAACTCGCCGAGGTCGACATAGCGCTGGTTCACGGCCAGCTTCCCCTCGCCGATCTTGTCCTTCTTGTGCCCGTAGAAGCTGGATTCCGGGTTGGCGGTGGCCTCGGTGGAGCGCCACGTGTGCCGGTAGCCGACCGGGCTGGGGCCACCCGGTGACGTGGTCTCGATTCCCACCTGCAGGGCACCGGCGCGATGGCGGCGCGGTGGGGTGAAGCCGAGGAACATATGGCCGTGCCCGCCGTCCGGGAGGACCACGTCACCATTGAAGTCGCGGCTGCCCAGGCCACCGGCGGCCAGATCGAGACCGTAGAGCCGCACGCGTTCCCATCTGCTTCCGAACTGCACCACGTTCTTCACCGAGGCGAGCTTGCCGCCCTGCTCCCTGAACTTGCCCGCGACGCCGTCCTTGTTGTCGCCGATTTTCATGTGGTGGGTGCCGAAGGCGCGTCGCTCCGCGGGATTCACCTCGTGTCCGCCGTCGCGAGTCAGCCCGAGCCAGTCGGTGAGCGCGAAGGCGGAGTCCCTGACCTTCAGTTGCGGGATCCGGATGTTGACCCGTCCGCCGTGGGCCAGCGCGCGGGCGACGTCCCCTTCCCTGAAGTCGATGTGACCCGCGCCTTCCTTGTACACCTTCAGGCCGTTCTGCAGGATCAGAAAGACGTGGGTCAGGACGGTCCGGGCCCGGGCGTCCTTACGCCACGCGTCCGGGTCGTTCGGTACGAGGGCGGCGCGGGGATCCAGCGTGTCGACGAAGGTCCCGTGGATCTGCCGATCACGCTCTTCTTCGGCACTCTTGCGTGCGTCGTCGGGCAGGGAGCCGCCGCGCAGGGCCAGGTGACGGCCGAGGGTGTATGCGGGACTGGTGGGCGTCGGCCGGCCCTCTTCCGGCCGGCGCCTCGTCCACTCCAGGGTGGCGATGAGCAGGCGCTGACCCGGCCGCAGCCGCAGCCACGTGCGGTAGTCGCCCTTCTCGGTGTACTTTTCGGCGTCCTCGTAGCGGCCGATGCCGATGTCGTCGAGCCACTTCGGTGACCGGGAGAGGATCTGGATGTTCCGGAGCTCGTCGGCGCTGAACACCGGGCCCTCGGTGAGGCGCTTGGTCAGGGCTTTGCTGACATCGCGGGTACTGATCCGGCGGGTACCGCTGTCCTGCCCGGTGAGCAGTCCACTGAGGCGCCCCTTTGCGGCGCGTTCTTCGGCGACCAGGGCCACGGCCTGGTTGCCCAGGACGGGCTGCAGGCCGGCCAAGCCGGTGGCCGGCGGCGCCAACGGCCGTGTCACGGGCTGGAGTTCGGTGCCGGTAAGCGTTGTCGCCCAACCCGTCCGACGGCTTTCGTCGAGGTGTTGCCCCCTGTGCGAGCGCATCCGCCCACCCCTCCGTGGTCGAAGAAGCCCCCGGGGCGGGGGCGAGATCCGCGAACGACGGTTCAGCGGCCGGACAGCTCCTTGTAGGCGCGGGTGACTGCGTACAGCAGCCTGTTCCTGCTCCGGACCGCCATCTCCACCACCTGGTCATCGAGGTTCGCCAGCGTCCGGTTCTCCCTGATCCTGGTCTTGAGGCCCTTCGTGTCGATGGGGCTGTCGGAGGTCAGTTCCTTGGCGGCCAGACTCCTGAGCACGCTGAGGTCGGTCACTTTCGCGTAGACGAGTTCGGCCAGGGCCAGCTTCACGTCATTGTCCAGTCGGTACACCGCGGCGACGCGGTCCTGCCACTCCTGCTTCCTGGCATGGCTCTGTGTGAGCTCGAAGAGCTTCTTGAGCGTGTCCTCGGTGACAGCCTGGCCCTTCCTGTGCCCTCCGACGTTCATGCCGACCCGGTCCATGTCGGTGGAGATCGCGTACCGGGAGTCGAAGCCCTCTGTCACGTTGTCACGCTTGGCGCGCAGCGAGTTCACCAGATGCTCGCCCTCCAGCCTGCCGGTCCCGAAGGAGATGCCGTCCTCCAGCTGGTCCAGGTCCCAGTCCGTCTTCACCTTCACGAAGGTGTTCGGCTCCGGGTAGTAGACCGAGCGCGGATTCACCTCGGCCATGGCGTCCCGGACGGCGAGGTCCACCTGATTGGCGTGCCAGATCAGGATGCCCTCGTCGGTGTCCTTGGTGCCCTCGGAGGCCGTGTAGCCGCCGCTGAACAGGTCCTTCTCCCCGCTGTCCAGGACCTTGGCGGCTGCCGAGAACAGCGGTCCTGCCTTGGTGCCGAACGACCGGGTGTCGGAGTCGCCCGTGTGCAGATAGACATGGTCTCTGCCGCGATCCGTCAGCCCCTGGACCAGTTCTCTCACCACGCGGTGGCGCAGGATGTGATCCCTGATCTCGCCGTAGGGGATGGTGGCTTGGTCGATGTCCGCGGTGGACGAGACCCTGTGGTCGGCCCAGGTGAATCCGACGACCTCGACCCGGAATCGGTTGTTGTCCCAGCGGCGCGTGAAGTCGTTGATCTTGTTCCTGAGCAAGGTCTCCTCGGCAGCCGCGCTCTGCTGCCGCTGGAGCCAACAGTTCACCCCGATCACCAGGGCGAATCGGTCCACGGGCGCCGTCCCCCCGGTGAATCCCGTGCGGTACTTGTCGGCGATCGCGAAGAGGTCCAGGTTGTCGCTGAGCACGGCGGGCACGAGCGCGACCGTCCCCATGCCTCCGCGTTCGACCTCGCCCTGGCCGAAGGCACAGGCCTGCCCGGATGCCTTGAGGGCGGTGATCTGGCCCGCCCGCTGTACGGCCGGCGGACCCGCCTTCGATGCGGACTGCGGCGCTGAGCGCACCCCCGCCCGTTGGACCGAGCCCGCCGGGCCGGGGCCGAGGCTCATGACGCGGATGGCGTTGGCCTCTGCCGCGCGCTCGAAGCGGTCGCACGGGTCGCTGACCTTCAGGCCCGTCCCCACGTCGGTACCGGCGACGGGGCCTTGGCGTTGCTGGATGACGTGGGTGAGTTCGTGGGCGAGGGTGTGTCTGTCGCTGCCGCCGTCGCCGATGACGATGTGGTTGCCGCTGGTGTAGGCGCGGGCGCCGATTTCGGCTGCGGATTTCCTGGCGGAGGCGTCGGTGTGGATCCGGATGTCGGAGAAGTCCGCGCCGAAGCGGTCCTCCATGTCCGTACGGGTGGCATCGTCCAGAGGCCGCCCGCCGGCGCGCAGCACGTCGTGGACCGCGGAGCGCCGCACCTGGCGGAGCATCCGTACAACGGCGGCGTTTCCGGCCGTACTCTGAAGAGCGAGGAGATCCGGGACCTGGGCGCGTACTGCGGCCTCAGGCCCCCGGGCGGGGGCTCGACCGCTCGTGGTGCGGGCCGAGGGCATCTTGTCGTGGTCGCGCAATGAGGGCCTCTTCCCGCATCGGTCGGCGACTACCTCATGCAGTCGTACTGGATGGCGGCGAGACGGTCAAGCGCGGGTCGCCGGCCCTCGTGATGTGGGCGATGGGGTGTCCGCTCCCTCACCTCCTGTCGTTCGCGGTACGGGCGAGGGCGCGGGTGATCACCTCGGCCCGTGCGTTGAGCATGTACATGCTGCCCGCGTAGAAGAGGTCGCCGGAGGCTATGTCGCCCAGTGCGAAGAACCGTGGGACGTCCTCGGGAACGGTGGCACGCAGTGCGTTGCTGGCGACATCGATGCGCATGCCGCCGAGCGGGTTGCGGACAGCCAGTCCGGACCCGGTGAGGGAGTCGACGAAGGGCTGCGCCCGACTGCCGATACGAGCCAGCCCGGAACGGGTGGCGTCGACCACCGTGTCCACCCCGGTCAGCCGTCCGTCGCCGTCCTCCAGGGTGAAGCCGCCGCCCGCACGAGCGGTGACGGCGGCCGTTCGGGACCGTACCGTCAACTGGCCGCTGTCCATGGCATCCAGCAGCGCCCGGGCGGTGGGCGGTGGCATCGGGTTGTACAGCGGTTTGCCGAACGCATGGAACCGGCTCAGGAACAGCCGCCGGTCGGCGTCCGGCATGGCGCGCCAGACGGGTTCCCGCACCTGGTGCATCATCGCCGCCACTGCCGCCTGGCAGGCGTTGTGGTCGAGCCGGGAGAGGTCCTCGCGCAGCCGCTCCGCGGCGGGCCGGTCCGCGGCGAGCGCGCGGAGGTCCACCCCGGCCGCTGTCAGCTCGTCGCGCAGCAGCCGCCAGGTGTCCCGCACCCGCAGCGCACCGTCGCGCGCCACCCGGCGCCGCACCGCTTCCGGCGTCAAATGGCGTAATTCGTACGGGCGTTGGGTGGCACGTACCCCCGGCAGCAGACCGTGCCGAGAGGTCATGGTGATCAGCCCGCGGTGTCCGGAACGCAGCAGTCCGAGCGCGACGTCCACCCCGGACAGACTGCTGCCCAGTACCAGGACGTGCGCGTCGGCGGGTATCGCGGGCAGTACCGAGCGCAGGGGATAGGGGTCCGGGTGGAAGTCGGGGGCGCCGGTCAGCCGGTAGGGGTCGGCGGGCTCGCCGGTCCCCAGGCACAGCACCACCCGGTCGAAGTGGCTGACGCCGCGTGCGCTGCGGACCATCACGTCGTCGGCGGTCGCCTTCGCCTCGACGGCGAACTCCGGTACGACCTCCACCGTCCAGCCACGCCGCTCGGCGTCGGCACGGCAGGCTTCCAGATGGGCCGTCAGATACTCGCCGTAGATCCGGCGCGGAACGTAGGAGTCCACCGGAAGTGACGCGTACGAGGTGTCCCGGTAGCGCGGCTCGCGGTGCAGCCAGCGCAGAAAGTGGCCCCGATCCGCGCACCGTACCGACATGTACCCGGCTTCGCGGTTGACCAGGGCGCAGTCCAGGTCCGGGCGGTAGGCGCGGCCGGTGGCCAGGTTGGCCGATCCCTCGTACACGGTGATGTCACAGCGGCTGTCCTCGCCCTCGAAACGGCGCAGCATGCTGTCCAGCAGACTGACCGCCGCCGCTCCACCACCGATCACCGCCACCCGCATCGCGTATTCCCCTCCCGGCCGCCATGGTCAGCGGTCCGCGTCCAGATCGATGACGGGCAGTCCGCGCGCCTCGTCCAGGCGCCTGGTCAACGGGCTCGGGAACTCGGTGACCACCACCTCCAACGTCGGCCGTACCGTGGCGCGTTGCACGTGACCGCCGACGGTCGAGCCGTCCCGGCGGCCGAGCACCGCGTGCATGTGGACGGAGGGCCGCCCGTCCTTGAGCGCGATGTTGCCGGTCAGGCTGAGCACCTCGGTGTGCTCGGTGACCGGGATCGGGACGTGTGTCCTGCTCTCCGGGTCGAAGAGCGAGAGCGCGGCGTCACGGAAGGCGCCGATTCCGGTGAACGAGGCCCCGGCCACCGAGTGGGCGGTGGCGAACTCCTCCAGTACGGGGAGCACGTCCTCGTCCTGGTCGAAGACGACGGCGAACATCCGGGGTGCGTCATCGGTCAGCAGGCGGCTGTGCATCTGGGTCAACTCGCTCTCGTGGTGCTGGCGGCCGAGTCGCCGCCGGTGACTTCTCCTTGCGCGGGCACGGCCGGCGCGGCCTGCCAACGCGTCTTCAACCGGCCGACCAGGTCGAACTGGTTGATGACCAGTCCCAGGATGACCAGCACGATCGCCGTGGCCTTCAGCGGGCCCAGCGGCTCGCCGAGGATCAGTATCGAGGAGGCCATCCCGAAGACCGGCACGAGCAGGGACAACGGGGCCACGTGGGAGGTCTTGTAGTTGCGCAGCAGATGACCCCACAGGGTGAAGCCGAACAGGATCGTCGGGTACACCATGTAGGCCAGCGAACCGATGCCCGCCCAGCCCATGTGGTCGAAGGAGTGGGTGATCGAACCCCAGCCGTTGACGCCCAGCGAGAGCAGGAACATCGGGATCGGCGGGATGAGGCTCGCCCACACCGTGAACGCCAGCGCGTCGCTCGGGTGGGCCTTCTTGATGACGATGTTGGCCGACGCCCACGACAGCGACGCGCCGATCACCAGCAGCGCGCCGACGGCGGTGACCGACCCGTCGGTGATGCCTATGATCAGCGCGATCCCGGCGGCCGCCACCACCACGCCGGTCAGCTGACGCGGCACGACCCGCTCGCGCAGCACGGCCGCCGCCAGCCCGATCGTCCAGAACGCCTGGAGCTGCATCACCACCGAGGCGAGCCCGGCGGAGAACCCGAAGTGCATCCCGGCGAAGAGCAGCCCGAACTGTCCGATGCCGAAGAACAACCCGTACAACGCGATGTAACGCCACGGTACTTGGGGGCGTTTGAAGAAGAACACCGCGGGCACGGCCGCCAGCAGAAATCGCAGTGAGGCCAGCAGATAGGGGTCGAACGACCGCAGTCCGATGTCGATGACGGCGAAGTTGACCCCCCAGATCACCATCACCAGGATGCCGCCCAGAAGCTTCGGAATCGGCAAGGGACCCTCCTCAAGGGGTGCTGTCGACAGGCCGGCCGGCCTGTTCGGTACGTATCACCTGGAACGCCTCGGCCAGACGGCCGTCCGCCAGACCGCCCGCCGTGGCCTGCCCACGCAACCTGGAACGTATGCCGTCCGCCAGGTCCGTACGGTGGGCGGTCTGCGACGTGTGGGCGCGCAGCGCGGCCAGCTTGCGATCGAACACGTCGGTGACATCGACCCAGGTGTCGGGGCGCGGTGAGGTCATCACCCAGATCTCCGGGACGACGCACGGCCGCAGCCCCTCGGACAGCAGCTCCGGGTAGGCACGCGGGTTGCGGGCGTCCGGGTAGAGCGCCGCCAGCGCGGCCTCTCCCGCGGCACGGTGGTCGGGATGGACGTCCGGCAGGAAGTCCCAGTTGATCTCCGGACTCTGGATCAGCGCCCGCTGCGGGCGGACCCGCCGGATCACCCGGGTGATCTCCCGCCGCAGTTCCAGGCCGACCGTCAACTCCCCGTCGGGCAGGCCGAGGAAGACGACCTCCTTGACACCGAGGGCGTCGGCGGCGGCTCGCTGTTCCGCCTCCCGGACGGCGGCCAGTTCGGCGCGGGGCACGGCCGGGTCCTCACCCCCGGCCGCTCCATCGGTCAGCACCAGATACGTCACCTCGGTGCCTGCCGCGGTCCACTGCGCGATGGTGCCGCCCGCCTTGAAGTCCGTGTCGTCCGGGTGCGCCGCGATCGCCAGCACCCGGTCCACCCGGCCGAACGGGGGCTGCGCGGGTCCGGCGTACGTCACGCGGACCTCACCCCCGCGGTGAACAGGAAGGACCGCGGCACGTTGGGCACCGAGCGCGGCGGCACCGGGTACGGCCAGCGGCCGAAGGAGGCGCCCTCCTCCCCGGGCTGAAGCAGCTCCCTGGTCACCCAGCCGCAGGACGCCAGGAACTCCTCCGGGTCGTCGGTCCCGAACAGCCAGGGGTTGCCGTCCTCCATCAGTACCCGCATGAAACCCTTGGCGAGCGGGTTCTTGAGGGTGGCCTGGCTGGTCATGTCGCCGATCAGAACGGACCCGGGCGCGGACAGCTCATGCAGCGAACCCAGCAGGCCGCGCACCACGTCCTCGGGCAGGAAGAAGAAGAGTCCCTCGGCCACCCACAGGGTCGGCTGCCCGGCGTCGAAGCCCGCGGCGCGCAGCTCGTCCTGCCATGCGGCGGCCAGGTCGACCGGTACCGCCCGGCACCGGCTGACGGCTCCCGCCGAACGCTGCGGCGGGTTCTCGGCCAGCAGCGCCGCCTTGGTCTCCAGCAGCGCCGGCCGGTCCAGTTCGTAGAGGGTGACCCCCTCGGGCCAGGTCAGCCGGACGGACCGCATGTCCATCCCGGCGGCCACCAGCACCACCTGGCGGATGCCGCGCTCCTGGACGGTGCGCACGATGGCGTCGTCCATGTACCGGCTGCGCACCAGCACGAACGGGACGACCGCGGAACCGGCGTAGCGTTCGAGCAGTGCGAAGCCGGTCTCACCGGCGACCAGCCGCGCGTAGGGGTCGTGGAAGATGCGGTCCGGCCGTTCGGACTCCATCGCGCGCGCGGCGGCGGTCCACTGCGCGGTCTTGGACACGGGTTCCATGACCTGGTTCACCGGTTCCATGCGTTACTACTCCCCGTCTGTCGAGGTTGTGTCCGGGTGTTGTCAGACATCGCGGCGTCTGTTGTCAGGTATCCCGGCGCCGGAAGATGCTGTGCAGGACCATGCTGAAGACCGCGGAGCCCTGCGGGTCCAGCAGTTCGCACCGGGGGCGGACGATGCCGGAACCGCGGCGGCCGAGCACCGGGGCGATCCCCAGCACCGTCAACCGGGCCCGCAGCACGTCCCCGGGCCGCACCGGATGGTGGAAACGCATCTCGTCCACCCCTGGAGAGCCCTCCCCGGCAGACCGGTTCAGGATCTCCTCGACGTACCGGCGCATGAACAGCGAGGCCGTCAGCCAGCCGCTGGCCACCAGGCCGCCGAAAGCGGAGTCCCGGGCCTGCTCCGGGTCGGTGTGGAAGACCTGCGGGTCGTAGGCACGGCCGAAGCCGAGGATCTCCTCCTCGGTGACTTCGACCTTGCCCAGGTCGAACACGTCCCCCACGTGAAAGTCCTCTAGGTAGAGCATTGCTGAACCGACCTACCATTCCGCGCTGATGAGTTCCTCCGGCCGGGCCCCGGCCAGCCGGTACCGTTCCGGGGCGGCCGGCCGGCCGGTGTAGAGCCGGAAGAGGGTGGGGACATCGGTGTGGAGCCGCGCCGCCTCCCGGCCCTCTACCGGTGAGCCGAGGACCAGTTCCCGGTCGTCGAGCGTGACGTGCACCCGAGGAGTGGCGACCACCCGCGCGCATCCGGCGAGCGCCTCCATGGCCTGTGGCGCCCCCGCGCTCCGGTACGCGTCGGACATCCCCAGCGCATCCCGGACGTCGCCGCCGTGGATCCATGTGCCCAGGGCCGCCAGGTCCTTGGTGCCGCCGGCCGCGCGGATCGCGGGACCGGCCACCGTCAGACCGCGCTCGAACTCGTCCAGCACGTCGGCGAACGGCCAGTCCCGGCGCTTCTCGACATCCCGCTGGTTCTGGTCGTGGCTCGCCCGGTACGCCGCGCCGGCGGTGAGCCCCACCAGTGCCGCCGCACAGTGCGCCACCACGTCGCGCACCGTCCACGCCGGGCACACGGTGCGCCGCTCCAACATGCCTGACGGCAGGTCACGCAGCGTGGGCAGCAGGGTCTCGCGCTCGGCCCGCAGCAACCGCTCGGGGCCGGTCTCGTCGGCAGGTGCGGTCACGCCACGCCTGCCCGGAAGTACCGCTCCTCGATTCGCCGCAGGGTGCGGAAGTCGTCGATGTCCAGGGTCTCCATGTCGATCTCCTCGCCGCTGAGCCGGGAGACCAGAAGCATGAACTCGATGAAGGCGAGGGAGTCGATGAGCCGGTTCTCCAGGATGTCGAGATCCGGGTCTATGTCGGGTGTCTCCGGGTGACGGGCCAGGATCCACTGCTTGAGCTGTTCCCGTTCAGCGTGCATGTGCTGTCCCTTCGGTGGTTGCGGCTGATGCCAGTGCCTGGTCTGCCTTCGCGACGGCTTCGTCGGCCGCCCCCCAGTCGCCGTAGCGGTCGTGCAGCACGGCGAGCCACCGCTCCAGGCCGAACGCGACGCAACTGGTGAACACCGGCCGCCCGTCGTCCAGTTGGATGGCGCAGCGCTCGCCGAAGAAGTTGCGGTGCTTGTTCACCGACGCGATGGCCAGTTCCCCGGCCAGGAACTCGTACTTGACCGGCGCGATGCGTTGCAGCAGTGCGCGCGGGCCCTCGCCGTCGAAGAACGGGTCGGTCGCCGCCTCCTTGCACAACGGCAGGTCCAGCGCCTCGGCGAACCGCAGGATGCGCGACGAGAAGCGGTTGATGTGTTCCTCGACGAACTCCTGCTCGCCCAGGGCCACGATCTCCCGCATGTGGAAGCCGAGCAGCCTGCGCAGCCCGGTGTACCGCTCCTCCCGGCGGAAGCACCGGCCGACCAGGGTGACCAGGGTGTTGCCCGGCAGGCTGGTGCCCTCCAGCCCCAGGTAGACGGCGTAGCAGGTGGCCGACGGCAGGGCGACCTCCGCGCTCTGCAGCTGCTCCGGCGGGAACTCCTCGATGGCAGAGGCGTCCTGGCCCTGCGGGCGGCGCTCCAGGTCCAGCGCGCTGACCACCAGCGCCTGCTGCGGGAAGTTCTGGTAGTAGTCGAGTTTCGCCAGCTTGGCCACCGGCAGCAGCGGTGCTCCGATGACCGGTGTGGCGCCTTCCTCGGTGCCCCACCGCTCGAACATGTCGTCCAGACGGCGCAGGAGCCGGGCTTCGCCGGTACGCAGGTAGGCGAGACCGTTCGTTTCCATGCAGACCTCCTTCGCCCGGTTCAGATGCCCGGCAGCAGGTCGTCGGCGAAGATCCCCGACCTGACCATGAAGGACATCGGCTTGCGCACCACCTTGCGTTCCAGGTCGCGGCGGGCCGGGTCGGAGACCAGCCGCTCGCGGAACTCCAATGGCTTGTCGATCCGGGCGTCCCGGTAGACCTGCGGGTTGTAGAAGGAGCGGAGGCTGAAGACGATGTAGCGCTTCAGGTACTGCTCGATCTCCTGGCGCTGCTGGTCGGTCATGGTCCTTGCCAGCTCGGAATAGAGCATCGAGACCAGTTCGCGGCCGAACGCGATGTGCCGGGACTCGTCCTCGTGGTGCACCCGGTTGACCTTGCGAATGGTCTCGTGCAGGGAGTCGTCGGCGGCCATCCGCATGTTGTAGAAGTCGACTATCTCCTCGAAGAGCAAGATCCTGGAGAACACCAGGAAGTTCTCCACCTGGGCGTTGTCATGCGGAATGGAGCTGAGTTTCGGCCCGGTGTAGATCTTGTTGCCGTACCGGAGACAGAACTCGGCGAAGAACCACATGTGTTCGTTCTCTTCGCCGATGAAGTGGTGGAAGAAGTCCGACGGCAGTTCAAACCCCGCCGTGTGGATACGCTTGATGACCTCGATGATCAGCTCACGGATGCCCTCGACGTTGAGGCTGTAGAAGTTGATGCTCTCCCAACGGGACAGCCGATGGCGCTCCTCGGTCGTCAACTCACCGGCGACTTCGGTGCCGTAGACGGACATCAGGTCATCGCTCATCCACGACATCTGCTCGGGCAGTGCATCAGGCCAGTCGAACTCGCGGTACGGGTTGTAGTAACCGTCCACCGACTTGTCGATGAGCCGCTTGAGGATCTCGGCGAACCGAGCCGACTGCTCCGGACCTTGCGGCGCCTTCGTGGCTACTGTGGACATACTTCTCCCTGTTCTTCTCTCTGTCGGTGAATGACTGGAGATGATCGAGAGGGGGGCTGGGGCGTTACTTGCACTACTTGTCGCTGCGAATTATGGAAACATCACGTCGCTACTGTGTGAAGTTACGGATCCACTTATCCTGACGTGGATGCTGGCGGAACGGCAGACATTGAGATGCTAGGCGACCGATACAGCCACGAGCCAGCGTCGGTCTGCCCGTAGCGAAGCGGAGTGCACATCTCCAATTTCACCGTCTGTCGTCTCCGGTAGGTCTGAGCAGCCAATTTCCCGTATATTTCAGCAACATTAAGTGATCAAAGTGCCCTCAAACGTGAGTTTGCCCCCGCTGGATGTTTTTCGGCCGACCCCGAAGAACCGCAAACCCGAGGTCACGGGGCTGTGACGGTTGGGGTCGACGCTCAACTCCTCTTCAGCGACAGGTCGTTGGCGTCAGGCTTTGGCACGATCACGCCCCTGGATGGTTCACCATGCCTGAACAGCTGAGGTCTGGTGCGTTCACCGGGACTCCCATCGGGAGGTGAACCCGCCTGCGCATGCGGTCTACTGCCCTGTCGCCATGCGAACGTCGGAAGACCGGCTGCACGGATGACCGGCCGCCGCGTATCAGCGTGATCGCCCGCCCCGTACAGGCGCTTTCCCGGAGCGCTTTCCTAGAGCGCTTTCCAGGAGTATGTGGAGCAATAGCATCCGGGTGTCATCTCCGCCCCCGGAATTGGCCTGGCTCCAGTGCCCGTTACGACCGCAACGAGAAACAGCCGAGGGCGGAGCCACGACCATCAGCTGTTCGGAAACTGCTCAAGCAGCAACTCGTAGCCGTCGATGTGCAGCCCCATGAAGATGCGGCCCCACGGGCGCGTCTTCGGGGTCCAAAGTCACTGGGAGCCCTTCGTCTGGCTATAGGGCGTGCACGGCTTGGAGGTCCCGGTTGAAGACCTGCTCACGGCACATCGCACCTGGCGACCCGGTTGCCACTTCCACTTCCGCATCGGCCGCCGGACCACGACGATCGTCGTCGAGGCATGCAAAACCCCGGGCGGCGAGGAGGCGTAATGCCCTGGTGTGTGAGCCGGCTGGTCGGCTTCGCCCAGGAGACGACCAGCCCCGGCCCGCTGCCCGCAGCTGGGAGGAGCTCAGCCGCCTAGGGCTTGTCTGACAAACGATCACCGTGTGGGTTCACGGAGTCAGAAGAGCCTCGAGCCAGGACGACTCCGGCGTGGTGGCGGTCAGTGAGCTCGTCGACTGGGTTGCGCCAGTTCGGAGCTGCTTGAGGTGGCGGAGCGCCGTTCAGCGTTCGCGGTAGATGTTCGCTCGGAGAGGGGCTCGCACAGCCCGTGCCATTCAGGGAGTTCACGCCACGGAACCCCGGTCGGCAGCCGACGGTTCCTGGGACGGGCCCGCGCTCGCGGTTCAGGAATCGGCGCCGGGGGCTTGGCGGGGGGCGGAAGAGGCACCCGACGGCGGCGGCGAGCACGATGACGGAGACGACGAGGAGGGAAGCCGACAGCCCGCTGATGAAAGCGTCCTTGACGGCTTGCTCCAGGGCGGGGCCCTGGGGGCCGGCTTGTTGTGCCACCTGCAGGCCGGCGGCCGCGGAGTCGTGGACGGATTCGGCTGCCTGGGGCGGGAGCTGGTCGATGCTGGAGGGCAGGGCGTGGCGGTAGTGGCTGCCGTAGACGGAGCCCATGAGGGCGATGCCGATGGCGGATCCGACTTCGCGGGTGGTGTCGTTCATCGCGGAGGCCACGCCTTGCTGACCGCGGCCGAGGGAGCCGGTGATGGCTGCGGTTCCCGCGGCTCCGGTCAGTCCGATGCCGAGGCCGCACAGGACCAGCCCGCCGAGGAAAGGCAGGTAGTCGGATTCGGCGTGGACCCGGGAGATCGCGAACAGACCGCCGCTGAGCAGGGTCAGGCCGGCGGCCATCACGGCTTTCATGCCGAGCCGGGTGACGAGGTGGGGGGTGATGTGGGAGGTGGGCAGGACGACGACGGCCACGGGGACGAGGGCGGCGGCGGCTTTCAGGGGGCTGTATCCGAGGATGAGCTGGAGGTACTGCAGGCCGACGAAGAAGAACCCGAAGACGGCCATGAACTGCACCAGTACGGTGACGGCGCCGGCGCGGAAGCCGGGTATGCCGAACAGGTGCGGGTCGAGGAGCGGTTGGTCGTTGCGCAGCCCGAAGAAGGCGTAGGCGGCGAAGCCGGCGACGGTGACGGCCAGGGCGGCGATGACGGGGGGTTCTGTCCAGCCCTGTTCGTTGCCCTCGACGATGGCGAACACCAGGCAGCCGATGGCGAGGGCTGTGCAGGTTGCGCCGATGACGTCGGGTCGGTGGGGGTGGGGGTCCTTGGTGTTGGGGGCCAGTGCTGCCGCGGCAGCCCCCGCGACCAGGGCGGTTGCGGCACTGGCGACGAAGATGGAGCGCCAGGAGAACTGCTCCAGCAGAGCGCCTGCGGCGAGCATGCCGATGATGGCGCCGGCCGCCGCGAAGCCGGACCACACGGCGACGCCCTTGGCCCGCTGCTCGGCCGGGAAGGCGGCGGTGATCGTGGACAGGGTGCCGGGCATGATCATGGCCGCGCCGATGCCCATGACGACCCGCCACACGATCAGGTGGGCGGTGGTGTCGGAGAAGGATGCCGCGAAGGAGGCGGCGCCGAAGACGACGGTCCCGGCGACCAGGACGTGGCGGCGGCCGATGCGGTCTCCGATCGCGCCGAGGGGCAGGACCAGCGCGGCAAGGGCCACGGTATAGGCGTCGGCGATCCGGGTGAGCGAGGCGTTGGTGGCCGACAGGTCCACGGCGAGGTCGGGAAGGGCCAGGTTGAGGGCCGAGACCGAGGCGACTACCAGGACGAGGGCCAGGCACATGGAGAACAGGACGCCGCAGTGGCTGGCCCGGCCCGCGGCGGCTTCTTCGGACGGTTGGAGGGAGGAGCGGGGAGTCGTCGTCATGGGGTACGTCCCTTGATCAGGGTGGCGGAGCGGCGGGCCTTGATCACGATGAGAGCAGCAATGCCGATGGATTCGAGCGTGACCGGGGACGCCGTGGTCCGCTGTCGCCGTTTCGGGCGCCGGGGAACGCCTGAGGTTCCGGGCGGCCCTTTTTCATCGTAACTGATGACATCATCAATTACGAGCTATCCATCAGTTCCGGTCGCCGGTGTGTCCTGTGTGGCCGGAAGTGCAGCAGGCCCCGCGCCGGGCATCGGCGCGGGGGCCTGGACGGGCATGCGGCGGCGGGGTCCGCCGAGGTCAGGGCAGCTCGGGCAGGGAACGGGTGGAGATCTCGTGGGCCTCGTCCGCCGGGAGTCCGAGCATGCGCAGGATCATCTCGGCCATCTGCTGACCGGCCTCCGCGTCGAGATCGCGCGTCGAGTTGAGCTGGAGCAGGCCGATCAGCGCGCCGCCGACCGCAGACAGTGCCACGAGCGGGTCTTCGAAGGTGAAGCGGCCGGATGCCTTACCGATCTCCAGGTCGCGCAGGGCGCGCGGCCCGAGCCCGGTGGCGGCGTTGATGTGGGGCAGGCCGCGCAGCCGCAGGATCTGGCTGATCTCGGGATGCGAGGCGGCCAGCCGAAGCGTGAGGCGGATGCTGGCGGCGAAGACAGCGGCGGGGTCGTCGATGCCCTCGGCGGCACCGTCGAGCAGCTGGCCGTACTCCTCCAGGGCGTCGCCGACCGCGGCGTCGAAGAGGTCGTTCTTGGTCTCGAAGTGGTTGTAGAACGTGCCGAAGCCCACGTCGGCGCGGTCGGCGATCTCCTGGATGCTGGCCGAGGTCTCGCCGGTCTCGGCCAGGATCTGCCGCGCGGCGCCGATCAGCGCCTGGCGGGTGCGTGCCCGGCGGCGTTCGAAGCGGTTCGCACTCGCCGGGCCGATGGTGGTGTCGGGCTGGTTCTGCATCCCGCCAGTGTAGGCGCATTCAGATCTGATGATTCCATCACTACGGCGCTTGACGATCGGGTCCCTCAAGTCTGATGCTTCTATCACTTCAGAGCTTCTCATCAGAAGCGTGTCCGTTCGAGCCACCACCAACGGAGCCCCTATGTCGGACGACCGAGCCCGCCCGCCCGGACCCACCACCGCACACCAGGACCTGCACAGCGAGCACGGGCCGCTGCGCGGGGAACATCCCGGCCGCGCCCGGCAGCCCGTGATCAAAGTGGCGGACCTGGCCTGGCTGGAGTTCGAGAAACCCGATCTGGCCCGCGCCGAGGTGTTCGCCCGCGACTTCGGCTTCGCCGTCGCCGCGCGCACCGGCCGGGCGCTGTACCTGCGCGGCACCATGCCTGGCTCGGCGTGCGTGGTAGTGCGCCACGGCCGTGCCTCACGGTTCCTCGGCCCGGCGTTCCGGGCCGCCGAGCGCGCAGACCTCGACCGCCTGGCCCGCGCCACCGGCCATCCGGTCCGCGACCTCCGGGAGTTCGGCGGCGGGCAGGGCGTGGACCTGACCGACCCGTCCGGCTTCCCGGTCCGCGTCGTCCACGGCACCGAGCAGCTCCCGGCCATGCCCGAACAGCCCCCGTTCCCCCTCAACTTCGGCGGCCGCCGGGCCCGGACCAACGCCACCCAGCGCCCGCCCCGCGCACCCGCCCGCATCCAGCGGCTCGGCCACGTGGTCCTGGAGACGCCGAGGTTCACCCAGGCCCTGGACTGGTACCTGGACACCCTCGGCCTGATCGTCAGCGACTTCCTGTTCCTGGACGGCCAGCGCGACCGCGGACCCACCATGGCGTTCATCCGCTGCGACCAGGGCAGCACCCCGGTCGACCACCACACCCTCGCGATGCACCTGGGCCCGCGCACGGGCTACGTCCACTCCGCCTACCAGGTCACCGACCTCGACGCGATCGCCGCCGGAGGGCAGTACCTCGCCGAGCGCGGCTACAAGCGCAGCTGGGGCATCGGCCGGCACATCCAGGGAAGCCAGCTCTTCGACTACTGGCGCGACCCGGACAAGCTGATGGTCGAGCACTTCGCCGACGGCGACCTCTTCGACTGCGACCTGGAACCCGGCTGGGCCCCGATGTCCGCGAGCGGCCTGGCCCAGTGGGGCCCGCCCGCCACCCGCGACTTCCTCGGCGCCAACCCCACCCCCGCCCTCATCCGCGAGGTCGTGCGCGCACTGCGCGCCGACAACGAGATCGACCCCGGCCGCCTGCTGGGCCTGATGAAAGCGATGAACCGATGAGCGTCAACGTCCTGCGCACCGCCGACGGCTGGTACGCCGTCCGCGAGCAGCGCGCCGTCCGGGTGCAGACCGCGGCCGTCACCACCGCCGAACTGCTGGCCGACCGGGACGCCGTCACCGCCGCCGCGCACAGCACCGACGCCGGCGTTCCGGTCGCCGACCTCGCGGTGCTCTCCCCGGTCACCCCAGGGTGCCGGGTCGTGGCCCAGATGACGAACTTCGCCTCGCACGCGGCCGATGCGGGCCTCGACCCGAAGAGCGTCCCGCTCACCTTCTTCCGCAAGGCGTCCGGGTCGATCAGCGGCCCGTACGAGGACATCGTCAAGCCCGCCCACGTCCGGCTGCTCGACTACGAGGTGGAGATCGGCCTCGTCATGGGCGCACCGCTCCCGGTCGGCACCCGGGTCTTCGCCGCGAACCTCGCCGACCACATCGCCGCCCTCGTGGTCACCAACGACGTCTCCGCCCGGGACCTGCAACTGCCCAAGACCCAGTTCTACGAGGCCAAGTCCTACCCCACGTTCACCCCCACCGGGCCGGCGCTGGTGCTGCTGGAGGAGGGCGACCTCGACCGGTTCGCCGAGCTGCGGCTACGCCTGTGGGTCAACGGCGAGCTGCGGCAGGACATGCCCGCCTCCGACATGATCTACCGGCCGCTCGAAGCCCTCCGGGCACTCAGCGGCTTCCA
The DNA here is from genome assembly GCF_051603415.1 of Streptomyces sp. S186. Classification (NCBI taxonomy): domain Bacteria; kingdom Bacillati; phylum Actinomycetota; class Actinomycetes; order Kitasatosporales; family Streptomycetaceae; genus Streptomyces; species Streptomyces sp. S186. The sequence goes on from NZ_CP193932.1 coordinate 8,241,569, forward strand.
GCGGCTGGACCCCGGCGACCTGCTGCTCACGGGCACTCCGGTCGGCACGGCGCTCAGCGCGCCGCCCAAGCCGGTCGAGATCCTCGGCGCGCTGCTGCCGCCCGCGACCAAGTGGCGCCTGTTCTTCAAGGCCCAGGCCAAGAACCCCAAGTACCTGCGGGACGGCGATCTGGTGGAGGCCGCCGTCGCCACCGACGACGGCACGCTCGACCTCGGCCGCCAGCGCACGACGGTGAGGTACGCCCGATGAGCGAGGACCTGCTGTGGCCCCGCTACTACGGGCCCGACAACCTGGCCGCGATCGAGGCGGTGCCGCTTGAGGCCCGTGGCCTTCCTGCCTCCACCTACGACCTGCTGGCCCGGGCCGCGCGGCTCTGGCCCGACCGCACCGCCCTGACGGTGCTCCCCGACGCCGAGCGGTGGCGCGGGCCGCTGCGGTGCACCTTCGCCGACCTGCTGGCCGGAGTGCACCGCTATGCCAACGTCCTGCACCGGTTCGGGGTCCGCCGCGGCGCCCCGGTCGCGCTGATGGCGCCCAACTGCGCCGAACTCGTACCCGCGACGCTCGCCGCGCAGCTGGCCGGCATCGCCGCGCCGCTCAACGGCGCTCTCGCTCCCGCGCACCTGGGCGAGCTGCTGCGGCGCTCCGGTGCCCGGGTCCTCGTCGCCGCGGGCCCGGAGCTGGCCCCGGACGTCTGGGCGAAGCTTCCTGAGCTGGCCGAAGCGCTCGACGCGGTCCTGGTGCTTCGGCCCACGGCGGCAGGTGGCGATCCCGCGCCGCTGCCACGGATCGACGGGGTACTCATCGGCTACCTCGCCGACCTGGCCCGGGCCGAGGACGCGTCCGCATTCACGGGGGAACCGCCCCGGCCGGGCGACCTGGCCGCGTTCTTCCACACCGGCGGCACCACCGGCACGCCGAAGCTTGCCGCCCACACCCAGGAAGGCGAAGTGGCCAACGCCTGGATGATCGCCGCCAACTCGATGCTCGGCAGCAACGCGGTGATCTTCGCGGCGCTGCCTCTGTTCCACGTCAACGCCCTCGTGGTGACCTTGCTGGCGCCGCTGTTCAAGGGCCAGCAGGTGGTGTGGGCAGGACCGCTCGGCTACCGCGAACCCGCCCTGTACGGGGAGTTCTGGTCGATCGTCGAGCACTACGGCATCGCGGCCATGAGCGCCGTGCCGACCGTCTACCAGGTGCTCGCCCAATGCCCCGTCGGCGCGGCGGACATCAGCAGCCTGCGGTACGCCATGGTCGGCGCGTCGCCGCTGCCCGACGCCGTCCGCGCCGCATTCGAGGCCCGCACCAAGCTGACGCTGGTCGAGGGCTACGGCCTGACCGAGGCCACCTGTGCCAGCGCCCGCAGTTTCCCCGACGCGCCGCGCCCCGGCGCAGTCGGGCAGCGCATGCCCTACCAGCGGGTGAAGGTCGTCCACCCGGAATCGGGGGCGGAGCTGCCCGCCGGGCAGACCGGCCTGCTGGCGATCGCCGGCCCGACCGTGTTCGCCGGCTACGTCACCGGCCGCGACACCCAGGGCCGTCCGGTCCTCGACGGCCTCGGCAAGCTCGTGGACGGCTGGCTCGACACCGGCGACCTGGCCCGACTCGACACGGACGGGTTCGTCCACCTGGCCGGCCGCGCCAAGGACCTGATCATCCGCGGCGGCCACAACATCGACCCAGCCGTCATCGAGGACGCTCTCCTCGCCCACCCGCACGTCATCGGCGCCGGCGCGGTCGGACGCCCCGACCCGCACGCGGGCGAGGTCCCGGTCGCGTACGTGACCCTCGTCCCGGAGGCGGACGTGACCGAGGACGAGCTCCGCCAGTGGGCCGCCGAACACGTCCCGGAACGCGCTGCCGCACCGAAGTCCGTCACCGTCCTCGCCGCGCTGCCGGTCACCGATGTCGGCAAGCCCTACAAGCTCGCCCTGCGGGCGGACGCCACCCGGCTGGCTGTCGCAGAGGCCCTGGCCGGTCAAGGCCACGACGTGGAGATCGACGTGGCGGTCGAGGACGGGTCCGTCTTCCTGTCCGTCACCCCCGGCACTGGTGACCGCGAGGCCATCAGTGCGGTCCTCGACCAGTACGCCCTGCGCTGGACGTGGTCCCCGGCGACGCCCGGACCGGGGGCGTCATGACCGCCGACACCATCCCGGTGGTCGTCATCGGCGCCGGCCCCACCGGCCTGACCGCGGCGACACTGCTGGGCCAGTACGGCATCGAGACCCTCGTGCTGGACCGCTGGGACTCGGTCTACCCCCTGCCGCGGGCGGTCCACCTCGACGACGAGATCTACCGGCTGCTCGCCCGCCTCGGCATCGCCAGGCAGTTCGCCGCCATCTCCCGCCCCGCCCACGGCCTGCGACTCCTGGACCGCGAGCTGCGGGTGCTGGCCGAGTTCCGGCGCGGCGCCGAACTTGGCCGCCACGGCCACCCCGAGGCCAACATGTTCGACCAGCCCCAACTGGAGGAGCTGCTACGCGCCAACCTCGAACGGCACCCGACCGTCACCCTGCGCGGCAACGTGGAGATCACCGCGATCGAGCAGTCCGACGGCGACCGGGTGCGAATCCGGCTCACCGACCGGACCACCGGCGAGATCAGCACCGTGACCGCCGGGTACGTGCTCGGCTGCGACGGCGCGAACAGCCTGACCCGCTCGACGATCGGCTCCACCATGCACGACCTGGCCTTCACACAACGCTGGTTGGTCGTCGACCTCGCCACCGACGCCGACCTGGCCCAGTGGGAGGGCGTGCACCAGGTCTGCGACCCGGCGCGTGCTGCCACCTACATGCGCATCGGCGAGCGCCGCTACCGCTGGGAGTTCCAACTCCTTCCCCAGGAACGCGCCGACGACTACCGCGACATGACTCGCCTGCACCCCCTCATCCGGCCCTGGACCGGCGACCTCCCCGCGGAGCAACTGGAGATCGTGCGCACGGCGGAGTACACCTTCCGCGCCCAGATCGCCGACCACTGGCGCAAGCAGCGGCTCTTCCTGCTCGGCGACGCCGCCCACCTCACGCCGCCCTTCATCGGCCAGGGCATGGGCGCGGGCCTGCGCGACGCCGCCAACCTCACCTGGAAGCTCGCTGCCGTCCTCGACGGCCGTCTCCCCGAACACGTACTGGACAGCTACGAGGCGGAACGCAAGCCCCACGCCCGCTCGATGATCACCCTCGCCAAGCTGGTCGGCACCGCGATGACCGCGGGCGGGGACACCGGCAGCGCCCTTCGCCGTCTGCTCGCACCCCGCCTGCACTGGCTTCCCGGCCTGAGCAACCGCATTCTCGACAGCCGGACCCCGGCCCTGCACCGGTCAGCCCTGGTCGACCGCGGACGGCTCGGGCGCGGCCTCGCGGGACGTCTGTGCCCCAACGCCCCGTTGCCGGATGGCCGACGCTTCGACGACCTGGCCGCGGGCCGCTACGCGCTGGTCACCTCTGCAGCCGTCCCCCTCGCACTGCGCTCCGAGGTCCACGACCGCGGCGGTGTCCTGGTCACCGCCCCGCCCGGCACCGCCCTGCACCGCTGGCTCCGCAGTGGCCACACCGCAGCGGCACTGGTCCGCCCCGACGGCATCGTCCAACGCACCGCACCTGACCCGAAGGCCCTGTGCGGGCTCCTGCCCGCACCGAGCTCCTGCGGGCGTGTCCGAGGGTGATTCCGTGTCAGTGCGAGGCGAGTTGACGGACGCGGCATGGGAGCGGATTGGACCTCTGTTGCCGAAGCGGGGCGGACGTGGCCGTCCATGGCGTGATCACCGCCAAGTGGTCAACGGTGTGCTGTGGCGGCTGCGGACCGGGGCTCCCTGGCGCGATCTCCCCGAACGGTACGGGCCATGGCAGACCGTCTACGAGTGGTTCGCCCGCTGGGAAGTGGACGGGATCTGGGCGACGCTGCTGGAGCACCTCCAGGTTTGCGACGACGCGGTGGGCCGGGTGGACTGGACCGTGTCAGTCGACTCCACCATCAACCGAGCCCACCAGCACTCGGCCGGCGCCCGCAAAAGGAGGGCTGCAGACGGGGACACACTGGAAGATCCGGGCCATTCGCGGACGCGCCAGGCTCTCGGCCGCTCCCGTGGAGGCCCGACCACCTTGCCGTCGACGGCCGCCGCCTTCCGCTGTCGATTGTGCTCACACCGGGCAACGTCAACGACGCTACCGCTTTCGGCCAGGTCCTCGACAGCATCCGCATCCCGCGCGCTGTGACGGGCCGACCTCGCACGACACCGGCACGGGTACTGGGCGACAAAGCGTATTCCAGCTGGGCGATACGCCGCTTGCTGCGGCGCCGGGGCATTGCTGCCACGATCCCCGAACGCCGCGACCAGATGGCCAACCGGCGAGGTCGTGGAGACCAGGACGGTCGCCCACCCGCCTTCGACAGGAACATCTACCCCGCCCGCAACGTAGTCGAACGATGCTTTGCCCGTCTCAAGCAATTCCGTGCGATCGCGACGAGGTTCGACAAGCTCGCCGATCGCTACCGGGCTGGGATCGTCATAGCAGCTCTGATCTTGTGGCTGCGAGAACCCCGTCGGTGATCATTTGTCAGACGGGCCCTAGCAGCCAGGAGCCGACTCTATGAAGACCGTCGGTGATCGAGGCGGTTCCGACCTGAGGAGCGACTCCGACATCGCGCTCGTAGTCGTCGTCGGCGTTGGCGGTACCGGCTCCAAGGATGATCAGCGCTGAGGCCGCTACTGCTGTCGCGAGAACGGTCAGGTGCTTCATGAGGGACCTCCGCTGATCCAGGCGACTTTTCGACAGGATCATTCGCCGCCCCTTCCCCCGCCACCCGAACCTCCTCCAGCTGGCGGTCATCTCACTCCCGCGGTGCGCCGGTCCTACTTGGGCAACTCCGGCTCAAGGCGCCTGCTGGCCTGCGTCTCGGAGTTCCTCACGGAGGTCCGGGGCCTGTTTCGGGCAGTTGAAGCCTCACAGCGCGCTGCTGTGCGCTGTGAGGCTTCACACGCGCACCCGCGGAGGACGGATGTTCATGCGCGCCCTGCCCTGCACAACGCCCCGCTCACAAGCCGTTCACCCGGCCGGGTCAGCCCAGGATCCCGCGCCGTCGGCTCGGTCTGTGCTGCAGGGCGGACGCGTTCAGGGAGACGTCGCGCGGCAGTCGCAGGTGGGTGCCGTGGGTGCCCACTCGGGATGAGCCGATGGGCTGACTGGCGCCAGATGGTGGACCCGGGCCGGCGGAAGATTCCCCAGCACCGTCTCCGTGCGGAATGTGTGCCGACGCAGGATGCGGCGCAGTACGCCGAGCCCGGCGAGGGTGCGCTCGCGGTCGACTGCGTCGGCGAGTGTCCGGCGTACGGTTTCGCCGCCTACGTACCCGAAGAGGGACAGTGTGCCGCCGGGCCGCAGGGACCCGAGAAGCCGGTCGAAGATCTCCTCGGTCGTGCGGGCGTCGAAGTTGGCGAACGGAAGGCCGCACACGATGGTGTCGTAGGAGGCGAGTTCGTGTTCCTGGATCAGGCCCGTGTGGATGCGCAGTCTCGGATCGCCGGCGTAGGTGTGTTGCAGCAGGGCGGCGAAGCGCGGGTTGGCCTCGATCAGATCCAGGGTGTCCAGTGGGCCGAGTGAGTCGGTGATGTAGCGGGTCACCGCACCTGTACCGGGCCCTACTTCGAGTACCGCGCGGCTGCGGCCGGGATTCGGGATCATGTACCGGGTGAGGGCCCTGCAGAGCCGGGCGCCGCTCGGGGCGATAGCCCCCACGTCCTGACGGGTCTTCGCATATTCCCGGAGGAAAACCGTTACTTCGGCCACGTGCCATCCATCTGTCTAGTGCTTGCGAAATCATCGAGGTGCGAGTGATGACACCTTCTTAGACGCCCGTAGCGGCGACATCGTGCCGGGCAGTGTGCCCTTGAACTGGTAAAACAACTGATGAGCGGTCGGGGAGATATCGTGAAGGAGATGTGCCGGGGGCTCCTTGTCCCCGTCACGCGATCCAGTGCAGCCCGGAACATTACTTCACGAGTGCAAGACCAGAAAATGCCCGATCTTCATTCGTTTGTTTGGAGTTGTGCCGGCTTTCCCGTGTTGCAGGACGACGGCCGCGGCCGACCGCCGATCGCCTCGACGCGGTGTCGTCGACGGCTTGAAACGCCAGTCACACGATGCGCGAAGGGGGCACGTTGCGCGTTGCGCACGGTTATGAGGAGTTGTCGGGACGTGGTGTGGCCCTTCATCCTCCACTCGACCTCGACATGATTCGAACCACAGCACGACACCGGCGGTCGCACTGTCGACGGCCACCAGAAATGGCTCTGATCAACATTTCGGGATGACCGAGTGTGACCGCTCCTATACCACTCCCTCCTCTTGAGGTCTACCAGGGCACGACCACGACCTGTTCGCCGTCCTCATAGATGGTCTTTCCAGGGTTCGACGACTCGGCCCGTTCGCACTCCAAGCCATGCGCGGCCAGAAGTTCCAGATAGCCGGCCACCCGGTCGACGAGATGAACGGCTGTGGACTTGAAATACGCCACGGCGGACCTGGGCGTTGCCATCGTCGCCGCACTCGCCCCAAGGCAGTCCGACGAGTGGTTCCGCCGCCGAACCGCTGACCGCGATGCTGCTTGACGCCGTACGTCAGCCCGGGCAGGCACCGCGTCCGCCGTGCTCAACACCGGCCGCCAGGTCGGCGGAGCGATCGTGGTAGCGGTCTTCGGGGCGCTGTTGGGGGCGGCGCAACGAGGAGGCGTGAGACGTGCTGCGGGCCTGGATGCCACGACGGATGGCACTCTGCCGCTCTGCTCGCACCCAAGCCAGCGCCCCCGGCCTGCACCGGACCGGACACAGCATCTGCCCGATTCTTCCCACCCCGCCCGGGCCCCGCACGCCCCGTGAGGATTCCGCACCGCATCCTGCGCCACGTCGCTACACGCACCACGCTCACCAGCCATTTCACTGCTATTTGATCGGCCATGGTTAGCGTCAAATCGTCCGAGGGTTCCCATCGCACTGCGCCACGCAATGCGACCGACCCACCACTACCGAGGAAGGACGCTCAACATCATGAGCAACACGTCCCGCATTGAGACCCGTGAGATAGCCGACGACGAGCTCGACAGCGTCGCGGGTGGTCTCTCCGTCAGTGGCTCCGTGAACGGCCTGACCGCCACGTTCGCCCCGGGCCCGAATGGCATCCCCATCCTGACCGGCGGCTCTGTGAAGTCCGTCAGCCTCACGGTCTCCGACATCCCCCTGGGCCCGATCCACGGCTGAGGTACAGCTGTAGCACGGTGCTCATCCATCGGGCCCCTGAACCACCCAGCCGTCGTGGGGTGGTTCAGGGTCCTGTGTGACGTCGGCCTTCAAGACCTGGTTGTGGTCGCGGAGGCCGACCTTGCCGTACGCGGCGGCTGACGATGTCTGTGCGGCGAAGGGCGCCTGGCGATCCGGGACTGGGAAGAGCAGGGACGGTTGCCCACCGACGAGGAGTTCGTGGACTTCGTGGACCTGTTGTCGTCGCGGGGCGAGCCGCACCGGGCTCACAGCCCGATGTCGCGGACCGCTGGAAGCGGATGGCGTGGTGCCGTGCCACGGACGCAGCGGCCACCACGGACACGGCGTCCATGCTGATCGCCGCGTACTGCCAACGCACCGGCATGTCCGATCTCACGGCATCGAGAATCTTCTTCAGCCCGGCCGGCCCCTAGCTGCTTTCCGGCCCGTTGTCTTTCGTCCGCTCGCTGTTCTCCGGAGGCGCGGGTGCCCAGTGCATGCGGATCACCGCGTATGTCTCGCCGTCCCTCGGCGGACGCGTCCAGGAACGGGAGGAGAACGTGTGCAGCCGCCCGTTCACGAGAGCATGACGCGGCAGAGACGCACCGAACTCCCTGGCCACCGCTTCCAGCAGCGACCGTTCAACCTCGGCCCCGTCCTCCAGGGCGTCGAAGAACCGGCTCGGATCCAGCGCCCGCGGTATCTCCCCGCTCCGCCGAACCTCGCCGTCCACGTAGGTGAATGCGTATTGCTTGGCGCCGTCTCGTGCCGCCGAAAGGTGGAAGAACGGCTCCCCGTGCCATGTCCTCAGGCCGCTCCACACCACCACCGCACGGGTGCCCTCGCTGGCGGCCGCTGCCGGAGAGACGAACCGTCGCTGGTCGAACGGGGCGGGATCGCTGTCGAAGGCGAAGCCCCAACCGGTGCCGGCCCGGCCGACCGCCATGAGAGCCCTGTCGTCGTAGGATGAGAACTCCCTCTGGTTGTGCAGCGACCTGTGGCGCGCCTCCCAGCAGGTCATGGGCTCGTTCAGCACGGTGCCGGTGCCGGTGCCGGTGCCGGAGCCGTCCCCGTCCCCGAGGCGTTTGGGCAACTCCTCCGGCTCCACCCCCTCCACCAGAACGAACCGGTAGCACGTGCGGTTGTTGCCCGGGTCCGGCTCTGGTCGCCCAGCCCGGCGGCCCGCGGTCTGCCGTACTCCTTGGCCTCGTCCAGCGCCTGCGCGGCCCGTTCCCAGCCGCCGCGCAGTGCCTCAAGCCGGGCCTCCTCCACCAGGGCGTCCAGCTTTTGCGTCGTGTCGTTGGCGAACGCCGGCTCCCCGTCGGCCCGGTGCGCCTGGAGGCTGTGGAACTCCCGGTACATGTCCCGCATGAACTCACGGAAGTTCGCGTGCCGCTCGGGCGGCGCGGCCCGCCAGCTCGCCCACGTGTACACGGCCCACTCGCCGTCGTCGTCCACGTCCTCGGGATCCATGAGGACGTGGGTGATGTCGGACTCGACATCGAGCTGCAGCCCGCGCCGCCAGATGTCCGCCTCGCGCCGCTCCTCGGGCCCGGCGTCCTCGTCCAGGTACTCCTCGAACATGACCGCGAGTCCCGACTCGTCGTTGTGCCAGCGTGCGTCCTCGGTCCCCGCCAGCAGCCACACGAACCCGCCCGCGTGCCGCCACCCGTCGCTGACCTTGAGGAACTCCCGGTACGACGGGGGCATTCGTAGGCCGAGGCGGTCCTCCATGACTGCGATCCGCTCCTCGGACGCGGGCGGGAACCCCAGCCAGCGCGCCCTCCACGCGGCCTCGTCGTCCTCGTCTGGGGTCTCGCCGTCCGGTAGAGAGTCCGCCCACTCCCCGCTCCACCTGAGCAGGAAGGACCGCCAGTCGAATGCAGTGGTGTCTGTCATACGCCCGATGCTGCCACCCACCACTGACAGTGCTCCGTTGCCTGCTGCCGCCAACAGGACCTTGCCTACGCGACCAGCCCGACCGTGCGGCTCACCGCAATCGCGTGCCGCCGGGCCAGGGCTCGCCATTCGGCGCGCCCTCTCCGTGTTGAGTTGCCGGCTGCGCTATATGGCACAGTTCACCTTCCCTGGTGTCATACACCTCTGCGCCCTGGACCGTGTACGTGACCTCGATCAAATGTATCGGCTGTATCGGCGCTAAATGTTCAGTCCGCAGGTGTTGGTGTTCACAGGAGGGGAAACATGTCGAAGTTCCATATTCGCTTGATTTCAGGGGCTGTTGCCAGCCTCGCACTGACCGCCGGGACCGTGGACCTCGCCAGCCCGGCCGCCGCAGCCGGGACCGCCCCGCCGTGTGTCACTGGCATGGTCGACGGAGCGTCGGGGACGGCGGCCAAGACGGCGTATGTCAGCAACGGATGCGACTTCAACGTCGCCGTCGACATGGTTGTTTCGAACGGAACGGACAGCGGATGCGTCACCATCTCGCCCGAACGCGAATACAAGTTCACGACGTGGGGCGGCAACCAGCAGGTCTTCGCCATCAACAACTGCCAGCCATAAGGCTCGACAAGCAAGGCTCGACAAGCTGAGTCCTCAGCCCCGGAAGAAGAATCCCGACATGACGAGGGGTGCCTGGCAGCGGGCACCCCCTTGAGGCTTTCATTTGGAGCATTGAGCCGACCAGAGGAAGATGCCCGCGATGTGAACCTCCAACTTGCCGTCGATGTACTCCTGTACGGACCTGAACAGGCCGCCGGTCGGCCGCACACTCGCCCGGACCGGGCTCATTGGCGACAAGGCGTTCTCCAGCTACGACAACCGCGCCTACCTGCGGCGATGCTACGCGACGTGGGGGGGAAGCATCGCCTGCGGCGACCAACCGGGCGCCCCTCCGTCGCGCCGCGGTGCTCAGCAAGGTCGTGAGGGCAGGCTGACCTCGCTCTCCGCCTTCGGTGAACTGGGTATGCCACCGGGTAACGGCAGTCGGTGGGCGGCCAGGGCCTGCTGCCGTCGATGAGCCCGGCTTCGTGGCAGTGTTCTACGGCAGCAGCTCACACTGCCGCAGCCTCGTCGCCTGGTGGAGCCTGATTGACCCACTTCCGCGCGGCGGCAAGATCTGTTGCGGTGCCCACTATCTGGTAGGCGAACCCGTCCCACTGCTCCAAGACCCGCGGTTCGTCCGGGCGAAGGTGGCCGCCGGCCCCGTGCATCGGACGGTGCCGGCGCCAGATATCCAAAGGCGGACGGCGCCGGCGCTGGTATGGGGCGAGCGGGTCACTGTCGTCGACGCGCGGGATGGCACGTGAGGGTCTGTTCGGTGCTCCAGGGCGGCGATGCTTGGCCATGCGCTCGATGCTCTCAGGTCGCGATGTGGTGGTCGTCACGTCGCCCGCATCAATGCCGCAGCCGCCCGCGTGGGACGGGTGGCTGCGCACGGCGAGTCGTGAGGTGGAGCTGGGGAGGTGCCGCTAATTCCCCCGTGGTAGCTGCCCCGCTGAATCCTCCGCCGCCGCGCGTGACGCTCACCTTGTTGTTCGTGATCCGTCTGTTGTTCGTGATCCGTTCTTCACCACCTACCCACCCACCCCCTGCCCGGGTTCCGTCGGCCAACACCTGAACGGCCGAGGTCCTTGCCGCACCTGCTCGCTGACTGCGTGCTGACTGCGTATCGACCACGTGACTCATCGGAACAGCCCTGTCCTCGCAGGGGCCATCTCCGGCGCCACCAGTTGGTAAGTACGCTTGATCACATGAAGCAGTACAACCAGCGCGGTACCGATGCGCACACCTATACCGTCCTCGCCTTGACCCTGATCGGCGCCGCGATCGGCGGCTTTACCCTCAGCGCCGTCTCGGAGTGGCAAGGAAAAATCCTCACGCTGATCATCTTGATCGGCTGGGGACTCGGCGTCCGATGGTGGAGCCGCACCCGGCCCCACCACACCAGCGACACCCACTAACCGCGCGAGGCGACGGGGATGGGGGCGGGGACGACGTCACTTCAGCGTCGTATTCGCCGCCACCGTCAGGATCGACCGTAGCTGCGCAATGATGTCCAGCCGGTTCTGCACGAACTGCGGATCCGTGATCTTTCCGGTCGTCGGGTCGGTGTTGCCGGCGCCGAACTGGAGCACCGGTGTGTGCACGTGCCCGCCTGGCAGCCTGTTGTGCAGGCCCAGCCGGTCGCGCAGCAGGGTCGCGCGGTAGGCGATCTCGTTGGAGAGGTAGTTGCCGCCGCCGCCCTCACGGGCCGTGGAGCCAAGGGTGGGGCCGTCGGGGCGTACGACGGGTTCGGTGCTCCCTGTTGGGATCTCGGTGACCTCGGTGTGGTCGTAGCTCGGGAACCGGCCGGTGTGCGCGGTCACAATCCCCTTGTAGGGGAGGGTGGTTGTCGTCCACTGCGGCTGTGTGGCCGGGGAGGCGACCGGGATGGTCCCAGTGCTGCTGATGTTGTCGTTGTCGGGGTAGCCGCCACGCCAGGCCCCGTTCGTCCGCTCGACGTCGAAGCGGCCCACCCGGCCCTGGCTCACCGTCGTGTACAGGTCGACCTTCGGCAGGTACGGCGCCAGTGTCCGCTCCACCGTCCGCTCCGCGAAATCCTGCCAGCGCACCGGGAACGTGACGGCCTCGATGCGGGCCGGACCGGAGTTGGTCTGGATCACCGTCCCGTCGAGAGCGAGCGCGACGGCCCCGGACGGGTTGGAGATCCTGATGTCCCGGTCCAGTGTGAACGGGTCGAAGCCGGTGACGAGAATGCGCTTGATGCCCGTGGCGCGGGATGGGTAGCGGATGTCGGTCTGGCCGCGCGAGGTTCGCTCCAACTGGTCAAGCAGGAACGAGCGTTGGGCATCACTGAGCCGGAAACCCGGCTCCCACGTGCGCAGGTCCCGCGTCATCCCGAGCCGCGCCCAGTACAGCGGCCGGTCGTCATCCCGGCTGAGGTCGCCACCCGCGGGGCCCCGCCCCTGCGCCCAGTCGACGGCGCTGCGTGAAGGAGGTGGCTGGCGCCTCGAAATACGCTCGGCTCGCGGAGGAAGTCTCAACCGAGTGCAAGGAGTTCCTTGCCGCGATAGAAGAAGGCGAGCTCAGGCGCTCAGCTCTCTTCGAAGGACCGGAGCTGATGGCAGTCCCTCCAGCCATCGAGGCTGCCCTTGAAGTCAACACGGCGCTGTGGCAGATGGAGAAACCGGCACGCGAGCACGAACCTCCGCCCGTGGCGCGGGATAGGCTCCCAGGAGCGTCTGAATACGTACCGCAAGCGAGCCCGAAAAGACCTGGGCATCAACAAGGATGCCTGGCGAGCCGTCTGAAGACTTCCGGGCAGTAGGGCAGACGTGCATCCGCGCGGGCGGGAGCCGCCGCCACAGTGCTCAACCGTCCGCGAGGAGTTCAGGCGGCGGCCCGTGTGCCGCGCTGAGGAGTGGCCCGATAGACGCGGGCCCGCTCGTGGACTTCCGGAAGTGCGTACATGGTCGTGTGCTCGTGACCGTTGCCAAGTGAGGCGGTGCTGACCGGAGAAGCGGCGGATCTTGCCACCCATCGCCCACCGGCATATCACCTGTCGCCCACCGGCGTCTCACCTGCTGCGGGACTCCGGTTGCCTCGGCGGCCTCGTGCGCAAACACCAAGTCCTCCGGAAGATCTCGGCGAGACGCACACGCACCTCCAGGTCGATCATGCGAAAGCCCTCGACGAAGCGGAGGCTTCAGGGCTTGCCGGCACACGAGTGCTTCATTGGGTGCAGTACTACATTCATCTATCAGGTCTGCAACCTCTTATAGGCCCATATAGGCCGTCTCAAATGATCAACACTTAACTCCATATTGGGCCGTTGGGGCGGAGGGCTTGCGACTGCCCTGGTATGGCCACCCGTTGGCATCTGATTCCGGCGCGCCGCCGAACATCTGCGGCACCTGGCTGAGTGGAGTCCCGCAATGATCTCTTGAGAAGCGCGAACACCGTTGTCCGGTCTGGCCGTTCAATGATCCGGCGAGGGTGAGATTGTACAGTCGGGCGATGCCGTTCATCGCATGGTGAGCGCCGCGCCCTTCAAACGGCAGTCGCAGAGAATCTCCCAGTTCTTCATGCGGGCGAAGGCATGCTCCACGCGGGACCGAAACTTGCCGTGGGGGGAGTTGTGCTCTTCCTTCCGCCCGGGCAGTTCGCTCTGCCCGCGCTGGCGGCAGTGCGGGACGATCGCTGCTCCCCAGTCGGCCTCGGCCGCCCGGCGCCGAACATGACCGCGACAGGCACCAAGCCCGCCACGTCAGCAACACCCACTGCTGAGCCCCCGTCACCACCTGCCTCACCCGGACCCGCTCCGCGCAACGCGACGCCCGAGGCTCAGTGAGTCCTGCCGTCCTGCCCGCGAAGGGCCGGAAGACGACCGCTGGGTCGGCCATACCGCCAACCTGTCCTCCACCCGCCCGAACGCCCGCTGTCCGGTGTGCCATCCTGGCCGAGCCCTTAATCTGGGGCTCACACCGGACCTTTCACATGGGTAGCCTGGGAACCTGCGGGCCCCTTTGGCGGAGTGAAGGCATCCGGGCTGGGCCGCGAGATGAGCCAAATGCTGATCTTGATGCCTGCCTGGAGCTCAAGACCATGTGGGACGCGTTGGGGGCGTAACCGCAGCAACCTGTGAGACGTGCTTTACCCGGGCGTCGCCGAGCCAGCCATGCCTGTCTCGGCGACGCCCGTTATGTTGTCGGCAAGTCGGGGAAGCTTCACGCTGGTTGCATCGTCGGCGGGGAGGTAGACCACTACCCGGGCATGCGACTGCTGCTCCATCGGGGCGAGTTTCATGTAATCGACGCTCAATGCACCCAGTACCTGGTGGTTGAAGTGTTTGCGGGCCGGCTGGAACGCGGCGATGTCGTGCTGCTGCCACCAGGACCGGAACAGCGGGCTGGCTGCATGTAGCGCTTCCGTCAGCTGCTCGAAGCGTGCATCGCCCGCATACTGTGCGGCGGCTGCCCGGTACTGTGCCAGCAACTGCTGGGCCTCCCGTTGCCAGTCCGGCAGCAGGGAATGCATGGCCGGGCTGGTGAACACCAGCCAGAGGATGTTGCGTTTGGCAGGAGGTAGATGCAGGGGATCGCCGATCAGCCCGGCTTCGGAACGGTTCCAGCACAACAGGTCCCAGCACGGGCTCAGAGCATAGGCCGGATACGGGGCGAGCCCGTCGACGAGCTTCTGCAGCAAGGGGTTGGAGGCTGACACCGGCTCAACCGGGACCGGGATGTCGGCCAGCATAAACAGAAGACGCAGCTCGTCGGGTCCCATCCGGAGTGCTTGGCCGATGGACTGGACCACTTGGCGGCTCATGGTGATGGGCCGTCCCTGCTCCAGCCAGGTGTACCAGGTGACGCTCACCCCCGACAGCTGCGCGACCTCCTCGCGCCGCAGACCCGGCGTTCGGCGCCGCGGCCCTTCGGGCAGTCCCACAGTGGCCGGCGAGACACGCTCCCGGCGGGAGCGGACGAACGCCGCCAGTTCCTTGCGCTGCGCTGCAGACTCCACCAATGGAATCCCCTCTGACGCACCCAGGCATGAACGCCAACCCGCGTGTAAGGCTGTCGAGTTGGATACCAGCATAATCTGTGTCTGGTCCCCCTTTCCCAGGGTGAGCAGCATGGTTCCATGACCTCCGCACGCACGCCAACTGCCGCCCCTGCGCCGGCAGAGCACGCGCTTCCGGACACCACCCGCACGTGGCGCGCAGTGCTGGTGGCCATGTCCGGGACCTTCATGGCGATCATGGATGTGTTCATCGTTCTGATCGCCGCCCCCGCCATCCAACGCAACCTGCACGCCACGGACGCCGAGGTGCAGTTTGTCCTGGCCGGTTACCAACTCACCTATGCCGTGACCTTGGTGACTGGAGGACGCCTTGGCGATCTGTACGGACGCAAGCGTATCTTCCAAACTGGCCTGCTGGTCTTCACGGTTGCCTCGCTCGCCTGCGGGCTTGCGCCCACCGCGGGGGTGCTCATCGCTGCCCGCCTGGTTCAGGGTGTGGGCGCTGCGTTGCTCTTCCCGCAGGTCTTCGCGATGATCCAGGTACTGCTTCCGGAGAGTCGCCGAGACCGCACCTACGGCATCCTCGGCGCGGTGATCGGCATGTCCACCATCGTCGGACAGGTACTCGGCGGTCTGCTCATCCAAAGCGACCTGTTCGGCACCAGCTGGCGCCCGGTGTTCTGGATCAACGTTCCGATCGGGGCCGTGGCGCTTGTGCTGTCAGCACGGTTGCTCCCGGAGTCCCGCGCCTCCCAGGCTCGCCGCTTGGACCCGGCCGGCACCGTGGTCCTGACCGTCGCACTGTTCCTGCTGGTCTTCCCCCTGATCGAAGGAAGGGAAGTCGGCTGGCCGACCTGGACCTGGCTCAGCCTGACCGGGGCAGCGCTGGCGCTGGCGGCATTGGCATGGGTGGAGCGTTGGGTCAGCCGGTCCGGACGTTCTCCCCTGGTTGAGCCGAAACTCTTCCGCCAACGAGCCTTCCTCGCCGGCCTGTTGCTGATCCTGATCTTCTACAGCGCCCTCAACTCCTTCTTCCTCATCTTGTCGATCACGCTCCAGGACGGGCTCGGACTGTCCGCCGTAGCCGCCGGGCTCGTCTACACCCCGCAAGCCCTTGCCTTCTTCCTGGCCAGCCTGCTGGCGGGCCGCCTGGTCAGGCGGCATGGACGCCGGGTACTGGAAGCCGGC
This sequence comes from Streptomyces sp. S186, assembly GCF_051603415.1. NCBI lineage: Bacteria > Bacillati > Actinomycetota > Actinomycetes > Kitasatosporales > Streptomycetaceae > Streptomyces > Streptomyces sp. S186. Next base: position 8,257,501 of record NZ_CP193932.1, read on the forward strand.
GCGGCCATCGCCTTGCTCGGATTCGCAGCCACCATCGCGGCCGCACTGGCTGCCGGGGCACACCTCAACGCCTGGATCGTCATGCCCTGCCTGATCGTCCAGGGCATCGGGGAAGGACTTCTGCAGACACCGCTGCTCAACGCCGTCCTCTCCAGGATCGACGAGGACCACGTCGGCCTGGCCTCCGGCGCTTTGTCCACCGCCCAACAGGTCGGCGGTGCGCTCGGCGTGGCCGTCATCGGCGTCCTCTTCTACAACGCCCTTGGCAGCGCACGCACCGGCCAGGTCAGCGTGTACGCGCACGGATTCGGCACCGCGACAGTGTTCAACGCTGTCGTCCTGGCAGCCGTCACCGCACTGGTATTCCTCCTGCCGGCGCAGCGCCGAGCTCAACGTGCTGGGCGAGGACCCATTCGGTGATCCCCAGCACCCCCTCCGACGCCTGACTCGAACTGACCACCTACCCCGAAGCCATCGTTCTCACGGCCTGTTCGCCTCGCCTTCCTGGCGAGACCATCTCCAACCGCCGTCCGCAGCGGCACAGCGACTCAACATCGCACCCCGTCAGCTTCCGCTGCGTGAAATGGTCGCCTCCATGCTCGAAGAGGGGTGCGGTTTCCTTGGAGGGAAGGCGCGTGCTGAGCTGGTCCGCGGTCATGAAGCGTCGGCGTAGGTGAGGTGGGCGCCGCAGATGGTGCAGCGGAAGAGCACGTCGCTTGCGCTCTGCCCGAGGCGGGTCAGGAAGGTCTCAAGCTGGGATGCGTCGTGCCAACCGCCCATTCGAAGGTCGAGTCGAAGCTTGTCGAGTGCTTCGGGGCGGACAGCCAGTTCGGTGTATCCGACCTCGCCGATGAAGGCGGCCACGTCGTTGCAGTGGACGAGCCAGTGCGGATCCTGCCAGGCGCGGAAGCTCGGGGTGCGGCGGGTGACATACTCCAGGGTCTCGTTGCTGACGCCGTCGAGCCCGTATGAGTCGGTGAATTCACCCTCGAATCGTTCAGCGGCGCTGCCGTCGGTGGTGCACCAGGGGCAGAACCTCCCGTTGACGTCCTGGGCCGAGTAGAAGGTCGCGGAAGCAGGGCAGGTTGGCGCTCACCGGTGAGGCTGCCCCTGGGCGGAGGGGCCCGCCTCGACGCAGAGGGGACTGTGGGTCGGCGGGCACGCCTGTGGACCTCAATGGGCCGCAGTCTGTCCGCAAACAAGTCCGTGATCAAACGGTGAGGGCGTAGTTGCGCTGGCCGGGCGCGGGGGAGAGGCCGCTCGCGCTCGCGGGTGGTGCGGCCCTTGAGATCGCCTGCGCTGTCGTTGTCGCGCTGTAATGAGCCTTCGCCATCTTCGAACGTGCTGGTCGGAGGCCCTGGGGTGAGTGTCGGTCGGAGTGCTCGTGCTGGTCGTGGGCGGGAGTCTGCTGTCTTGATCGTCCGTCATGACGCCGTTCCCGGTTGACCTCGAGGTTGGTCAGGACGAGCAGGGCGCGCAGGAGCGCGGTGGCGCGGCCGGGGTCGGTGCGGAGCTTGGTGAGGATCCGCCAGGCTTTCAAGTTCGCGAAGCGGCGTCCCCGCAGTGGCGCGCGAGGACGTTTATCAGGGAGGACGGCACGTGGACGCGGCTCCTGGTCGATCTTCGGTCTCAGCAACCTTGATCATCCGGTGCCGCGTCCTCTCGCTTCCACTCCGGCAAAGCACCTAGCAGCAGCCAGGGCAGACGTACCGTCACATCCCGCCAGCCGAGAACGCATCAGCCCTGCCCGACCTGGCAGAACGTCAAGCGGAGCCTAAAGATCAGTACCTGCACGAAAGAGGCTCATTCGTCGCTTGTGAAGGTGATTGTCATGGGGCCGGTGAGGGATTGCACACCCGGCTGGTGGAAGCAGTCCAGGGGGCCCGGGCCACTTCCTGTCCAGGTGAATAGTGTGTGTGCACCGGAGAATTCTCCGTCAACGACGGTGCCACGGGCAACAACGACAATCTCGCCGGGTGCGAGGTGGAGGTCAGAGGTTGACTGGATCGTGCTGCTGCGGCCGTTATTCCACTGATAGGTGAAGGTGCCGGATACATCGGAGGCGGTGCATGACAGGAGCGTGGTGAACGGTCCCACATTGAACGTCGCAGATGTCAGTGTCGGGTCGCTGGGGGCCTGGCAGGCAGTCCACGCACCGGAGCCTGTGACAGTTACTGGCTGAGGCCGCAGCCTGAGACCAGGAGCGTAGTGCAGGGTCTGCGATCCCTCACAGAAAAGCTTCACGGTTTGAGCGTGAGACGCTGAGACGGGTAGTGCGAAGTACCCCACGGTGAGCAACACGCTCACCAGCAGTCGCAAAATGCCGCGCATTCTGTCTGCCTCCAACTATACTGGGTCAGGCTCTTCTGTGGATTCAGGTCTTGGTAAATAGGCGGCGCTTGTGCAGGGGTTGTTGACACAAACTTACGCCCAGGGAATCTTTCTCATCTTGAATACAACTGACCTCAAACCCTGACGTGTCACAGCCGTGGCGAACAGCCTGGTGTATTTGCAATTCTTCCGCCTCCGCGGAGCCACTGCCAGATGTCAACACCGGCGCACAGAGGTATTCCGCCGGCGCGGGATCAGATCGCCACGCCCGGATGTTGAAGGCTGAGCGGGCGCCGTCCACCAGCACAGGCTCATCACGGGGCAGCCGGGCGATCCCGAAGCCCAGCATTGTCACGTTGTTGGGCTTGGAGTGGCCTGACGGTATGTCAGGGCGTTGTGTTGCCTGTGGAGATGGTGCCGTCAGGCAGTCACGGTGCGTCCGGTGACCTGGTTCCAGGCAAGGAAACGCTCGCGCATTTCGTGTCGGTACTCGCGGGCGGTGAGGAGGTGCCAGCGGGCCGTTTCCGAGACGGACGAAGCTCCGTTGCTTATCGATGACCTCGCAAGTCCTCGATGAGTAACGGAGCAGTGATGATTGAAGCCCCGCCATCTTGAAGTCACGGGTCATCGGGGTGGCGTGACGTCGTGTCGGGATGCTCGTGCCGGTCGCGGGCGGCATCGTCCGTCAGCGTGAGAGCTCGAGGTTCGAGAGGACCAGCAGGGCGCGCAGGAGGTCGGTGGCGCGGGCGGGGTCGGTGCGGAGTTTGGTGAGGATGCGCCAGGTTTTCAGGTGCGCGAAGCCGTGCTCGACGGGGGCGCGTCCGGCGGCAAGGACGCGGTTGGCCTCCTTCTCGCCGGGGGTGAGCTTGTGGGCGCGGGTGGCTTTGTATCCGGTGACGATCACCGGATCGTCACTGTCGTCGTGCAGTCCGAGGGAGCCGAGGTCGGCCAGGGCGCCGAGCCCGGCGGCGCGCAGGTGGGTGAGGATGTGATCGCGGCGGGCGGCGGTGATGTCGTGGGTGCGGCCGGGGCGGGCTGCGGAGATCCAGATGAGGTGGCCCTCCTCGTCGGTGAGGGCGAGGAAGTGCAGGCCGTGACGTCGGTGTTTGCCGGAGTAGTTGGGCCGGTTCGCGGCGCCGGTGCGGCGGACGGTGGGGATCAAGGTGCCATCGATGAGGACGACCTCGCCACCCCGTTTCGCGATCTTCTTCAGGGCGCGGTCCATGCGGGGCGCGCGGGCGGCGAGCAGGGATATCAGCTCATCGCGCCAGCGGCGCACGGTGGTGTCACCGACCTGGTTGCCACCGGCCATGTCGGCGATGCGCTGGTCGTGTCGGAGTACGGCGAGCACGATGACGACGATCTGTCCGGGTGCGAAGCGGCGCCAGCGCGAGCCGATCTTCTTCAGGTGACGGCTCAGCAGATCGGTGCAGTATTCGTTGGTTCTTCGGGGCACCGGCAGGCGGCACTGGTAAACAGGGAAGCCGGTGTCCCCGGCAGGCTCGTTGATCCTCTTCATGCATACGTCGAGCCAACGGCTGCCGGGGGCAGGTCAATTACGGGTGCGACCCCGTACCTACGGTGTGATCTGGAAGCGTCCGTCAGGCAGTTTGCGCAGCCAGCCCCGCCCGGCGAGCTTGCTTAACTTGCCGCGCAGCGGCTCCAGTCGTCCCTTCCCATCGACTTCGAGGCCCAACTCGACGCCGACGTCCTTGACCCGAACCGGCCCACCGGCATCCCGCACGATCTTCATGAGCCGCTGGTAGTCCGGCGGCAGGGTGTCCTCGCCCGCGCCCGCCCACCTGCACCCTTTCTGCTTGCGCCGAAGACTTCTCCGCGCCCAGCTGGGCATGCATCCGTTCCCACACGCGCATCGCCACCACGAGTTCCTCGCGCTCGGCACGGACCGCATCGAGCCGCTCGGCCAGGAGCTTCTCCTCCTCGTCAAGCTCCGCCCGGCGAGCTGCGACGCGTTCGACGACCTCGTTGATCTCCGTCATCCCGCGAGCCTACGAATCCGTACGCCCCCGTGACCTGGAAACGAACAGACCGGCCTTGACCGCCGCCTGACGATCAAGGACACAGACTGCCGCCCACGACCAGCACAGGCATCCCGACACGACGTCACACCACCCCGATGACCTGCGACTTCAAGATGGCGGGGCTTCAATGAACGCGCGGTTGCTGATTGTCGGGCTGGAGCGCTGGTAGCCGGCAAGCGCGGCGGGATACTGAGCCAGTCCCGCCGCGCCCCATTGATTAGCGGTTAGGAGGATGCTCTGGATGACGGCTTCGCACCTGGTTGAAGAAACCGGACCTGGGGTCGTTGTGCGTGTTGTCGGTCGGTTCAATCGAATTGAGCCGTTGGATTTCGCTGCTGCGAGATCTGCTGACGCTGCCTGGTCGTCGTCCGGCCGCTGCTGGTTCGGCTCGTCCGTTGTCGAGTAGCGGCCCGTCGTCCTCCGGCGGTTGGGCAGTGGGGAGCTGCGATTGTCGGTCCCGTTGTTCCGCCGGCGGCTGTTGTCCCTTCGGTTGTACGCCGTAATCGGCCGCTGCCCGTGCCGCCCCGGCTACCACCTGTCTGCTGCCGTCCGGCTCGGCGCGGCGGCATCGTTCGTTGCCCGCTGCCTTGGCGGTGCGCGCTGCTCGCTGTTCGTTGTACGGCCGCCGCGTTCGGCTGTGGCTGGTCTGGTGGCGCCGTGCGCTGAGCCTCCTTCGACTGCCCGTCTCACCGTCCGCCGCCCGGCCGCTCGTTGTGCGCTGTCTGGCCCGCGGCTTCGTCGTCCGGCGGCCGCGCGCCGGGTTTGTCGGTGCGGCGCCGGGCTACCAGCCGACCTCACCTGTGCAGTCGAAGAGCCGTCCGCTGGGTCCGTCGATGGCCAGGGCGAGCCGCACGATCCTCGCGGCGCTCTGCGCAGGTGTGCTGGTGCCGGTGTGGTTGTTGAGTGCGGTCGCGGTGAACCCCGGATCGACGGCGTTGATGCGGAAGTCGGGCAGGGCGCGGGCGTACTGGTAGGTGAGCATGTTCAAGGCCGCTTTCGAGACCGGGTAGACCAGGCCGTGCAACCGGGATTCCATGCGCTGCGGATCGTCGTTGATGGTGAACGATCCGCGGCCGCTCGTCACATTCACGACGCGCGGATGCTGAGCCTTGTGCAACAGGGGCAGAAGGGCGTGCGTTGTGCGGACCGCGCCGAGCAGGTTGACGTCCATGACCTCTGTGAAATCGTCCGCGACGGTCTCTTCCACTGCTGGGCGGGTGCCGCCGATGCCCGCATTGTTCACTAATACGTCGAGCCTGCCGCACTCCGCCTCGATCGTCCGGGCCGCGGCGTCGACCTGCGCCTGGTCTGCCACGTCCAGGGGTAGGAACCGTACGTTGCCTGCAGTCGACAACTCGCGTGCGGCCGTGCGGCCCCGCTCCGGATCGCGGGCTCCGAGATAGACCACCATGCCCGCAGCGGCGAGTTGCCGGGCCACCTCTCGCCCGATCCCCTGGTTCGCGCCTGTCACCATGGCTATATCCGCAATCGTCATGTCCCACATGATCCTTCACAGGGCAAGGCCCTACCTACCGGCGGAGCCTGCTGCATGCTCAGCGGGTTGCGGAGTGGTTTTTCTGCACCCGCGCCCCGCACCCGCACTCGGGCGCGCTCTCCGGTCGAGGGCAGGCCAAAGACAGGCAGACGGGCAGCAGGCCCGCCGACCCTCAACGGGCGTGAATACGTGCCTTAGGCTGGTGGTGGGCGGGTAGTCCGTCGTCTTGATCGTCGGGCGAGGGCCACGGGCGGTCTGTCCGTTTCCAGGCCAGGGGGCTGACCGGGTTCGTAGGGGCGCGGGATGACGGAGATCAGCGAAGTCGCCGAACGCGGCCGCCGCTCGCCGGGCGGAACTCGGCGAGGAGGACAAGCTCCTGGTCGAATGACTGGAGAAGGTCCGCGCGGAGCGCGAGGATCTCGCTGCGGCAGATGCGCGTGTGGGAGCGCACGCGCGCTCAGCTGGAGGCGGAGCAGGCCGTCACGCAAGCGGTGCCCGCGCAGGTCGGCGGCCGTGGCGTGCTGCTGGTCCGGCACCGCGAGGCGGGCATCGCCGAGGATGTGTTGCCGCCGGACGCACCCTCATCCCCCGTCCGCCGCACCGGCAAGGACAACCGCCCCAACTACTCGGGTAACACCGACGTCACGGCCCGCACTTCCTCGCCCGTGTCGCAGCGCAGAGACCGAGACGACCGCGACGACCGAGCCACGGGCCGTCAATACGTGCGGGAGAGCGGCGCGCAACCTGTTGAGACGCCTGTCTGCTTGCCGAGATCGTGCTGCATGACTCTATGCAGAGCGGCAGGGTAACGCCACGGAACCAGTTGATCTCAGACAGGACGGCTCAGTGGACGCCCTGGTGTCCAAGTGCTCCGTCCTTCCGCCCATCGGATCCTGTCCGGAGACCGGCTGCGCATTGTCGATCTGCCGGTGCCGCCGCGCAACGCCCGTGCCCCGTGCAGGAACCACGATGCAGTCCTGACGTGGCTGGACGGGGTCGGTGGATCGAACCACGCGCAGGGGAGGCGGACTCTGGAGCGGGGCGTCATGCCTGGGAGCTGCCTACGACAAGACGTCGTCGCCGTCGGTCTGTTCCAGTAGCCGGATCTCGTCGGCGGGCAGGCGCTCCGCGGGCGTGAGCCGGGTGGATCGGGCGGGCAGGAACCACGCAAGGGCGGCGGCGAGGACACAGAAGCCGGCGGAGAGCCACAGCACCGTGGTGTAGCCGCCCAGCGTTGGTTGGCCGTTGCCGCTGACATGAGCGGCCAGGATGGTGGCGGTGAGCGCGCTGCCCACGGAGAAGCCGGTGAAGCGGACCACTTGGTAGAAGCCCATGGCGCTACCTGTCTCCCGGGCGGGGATCGACTGCACGATCAAACCGGGAATCGCGGCGAAGGTGGTGCCCAGCCCCACTCCCAGGACACCCGTCATCACGAAGGCTTGCCACAGGGCGCCATGGAAGACGGCGAAGAATCCGCAGCCCAGCGCGGCTACGAGGCAGCCCAGCGTCAGCACCGCCCGGATCCCTATGCGTGCCACCAAAGCCGGCAGGGTGCGGGAGCTGATCAGCATGAAGAAGGACAGAGGGATGAGGACGAGGCCGGCCACGACGGCCGATGCGGAGAACCCGAATCCGCCCGAGCGTGGGGATTGCACAAACTCCGTCACCCCCGAAAGCACCATGTACATCGCGACGCCGAGCACCATGGCGCAGGCATCGGCGGACAGCACGGAGGGATGGCGCAGCAGACGCAGCTGAACCAGCGGGTTCCCGGCGCGCAGCTGCTGCACGGCCCACACCGTGAAGAGCACTACGCCGACGGCCAACAGGCCGATGATCGCCGGCGAGCCCCAGCCCCACTGTGTCCCCTCTGCCACAGCCACCAGTGCGGCGACCATCGCCAGCGCCAGCAGCACGGCGCCGGCCCAGTCGAGCCGGTTGGGGGCGCTACGCCCCGCGCTCGACGGTACGACTGCGGCGACACAGATCAACGCGAGGCCGGACACGATCGTGCCGAACCAGTACGCACCCGCCAATCCCCACGCCTCGGCGAGCAACCCGCTGATCGGGTAGCCGGCTCCGAGGCCGGCCCCCGCCGATACCGACAACAGCGCAATCATCGGCGTGACCTTGGCCTGCGGCAGTTCTTCCCGGGCGGTGGCCATCGCCAGCGGCGCCAGCCCGAGCCCGACGCCCTGCAGTCCGCGGCCGACGAGCAGCATCCCCAAGCCGCCTGCCAGCGCAGCCACGACACCGCCCGCCGTGACCATGGCCAAGCCGCCGAGCAACGTCACTCGCCGTCGCGGGCCGTCGCCGAGCCGGCCCAAGACCGGAGAACTCGCCGCGCCGACCAGCAGCGCCACGGTCAGCGACCACTGCGCCGTACTCAGCGGCTCATGAAAATCGCGAGCAACGGTGGGGATCAGCGGAGCACCGAACGAGCTGATGATGCTGGAGACCAGCGTGGCCAGCACCAGCACCGGCCCGATCAGGGCGCCGTGACGCCTCTCGGTCATCACCGTGTCCCCTCGGTCCGCCGCGTGCCCCTCAGTCGCTCAACAACCTCGCCCGCGCCGATCAACGTCGCAAGCTCGGTGTCTGCAAGGCCCAGCAACGCGCCTCGGAGAACCTGTGGGATGTGCGCGACGGACTCCGAGTAGTCGCTGACGACACCATCGGTGACCTGAACGTCGGACGGCTGGAAGCAGCGCGCGATGCCGACCGCAGCGTCGTCCGGCTGACCGATGATCCGCAGGGTCAGCACATGACCTATGACCATGAGACCCCCCTAGGGAAAGTGCGTGCGACTTGCACGCAATAACCCTACGCTCATTCCGTGCGTTTCGCACGTATTATTGGTGGATGGCGAATACGGGATTGGCACGGGACCTGGAGCAAGCGCTGGGACAGCTGCTGCTGCGGCGCAACCGGAGCGCGCTCTACGACGCGGTCCTCGACTCGGCGCCGACGGGTGTCGACCGTCAGACCTACCCGGTGCTCAGTGGGCTGGCTCGACTCGGACCGCAATCGGCAGCGCGGCTTGCCGACGAGGTCGGCATCGACCGATCCGGCGCAAGCCGCTATGCCGACCGGCTAGAAAGCGCGGGCCTGCTTGAGCGCAGCCCCGACCCCTGCGACGGCCGGGCCACCCTGCTCGCATTGACGCCCAAGGGTCGCGCCACGGTCACTGAGCTCCGCAACGCGCTGACCCGGCACCTTGCGGGCCTGATCGCGGACTGGCCCGATGGGCAGGCGCAGGCATTGATCGACGGTATTCGCCTGCTCATCGACATGCCCCAGGATTGAAGCCGCGCCAACTTGAAGTCGCGGATCGGCGAGGTGGCATGATCGTTGAGGGGCGGGCATGCCCATGCGGTTCGCGAAGCGACGGTCTGTGCCCTTGATTGTCTGTCAGCGGTTCGCCTCGACCACTACTGCCGCGGTCACCGGTCGGTTTGTGGCGGCCGGACGTCGCGTGCAAGGCCATGAGCGACGACACCCCGGTTCCAGGTCAACCATGCCTGGACCGAACGCAGTCGGCAAGCCCGCTAGGACTTCGACCGCACCAGTCCCTCTGTGGCCCCCGGATGTCAACAGCCCCTGCGGCCCCCTGCGAGCTCGAACGACTGCCGATCAGTACTGCCACGCGGGACGAGCTGGCAAGACTGCGTCAGTGGTACCAGTCATCCATCGACCGGGGGTATCCACCGGGCCCGTCGTCGTGGCCGGAGGAGCAGTGGATCCTGTTCAGGTAGCAAGCGGCAGGCGGCGGCAGGCAGCACTGGACGCTTTGCGCCGCGAACTGGCTGACGACTGGATAGTCGAGGGCCGTCGCGTCGCGACGGCATGTGACCCGGGTGCTCAGCAGCAGACCGGCCATCAAAACAACCCACTGCGACCGATAAAGGCCAGCTCGGAGCTGGCCGATCGCGGCGGTCTGGTCATCTCACCCCACAGGCCACCCGCGCCGCGCCTGTCGACGGTGACCGCGTCCGAGGGCTGTTCGGTAGAGAGGGCTGTTCGGTGCAGCGGGAAGGCCCAGTCCCCGGATGTCAAGGTTCGCGGTCGCCGCGGGAAGCCGTCGAGGCGAGCGTGAGCGCACCTGGTCGTATGGTCGAAGTTCCTCGATGGGTCCAGTCCTGTGGCGGCCAGGTCGAGGGCGGAGTCGGGGTCGGGATCGTGAAGCATCGGTGAAAACCCTGTGGAAGTTATGTCCGTGGGGTCCCTTATGCTGCATTGGAAGATCACGTGGGACCAGGAAGATCACGTGGAGCCAGGGGACCAGGAGAGAGCGCGGCATGTTCAGCAAGCTGTTCGGCAGGGGTGCGGAGAGATCGGCGGCGGATCCGCACGCCCTGCCTATCCCGCCCAGGCAGAAGCACGGGGTCTATCCGCTGCGTGCGCTCGGGGACGCGCGGGTGCTCGCGCTCACGGAGGCGGCCGTCGCGGGTGACTGGGAGGCGGTCAAGGCCGCATTGGCTCCCTTCGATCTCGGCCGCGACCACCAGGTCCTCGGTGAGCTGGCCGACGTGGACGGTCTGCAGGAGTGGATCGGCCGGGCCGTCGAGGAGGACGAGGAACACCGGGCGACGGCCCTGCTGATATCCGGGACGCGCCACATCAGCTGGGGCTGGGAGGCGCGCACCGCCGCGCTCGCCGTGAACGTCACCCAGGAGCAGTGGCAGGTCTTTCACGAGCGGCTCCAGATCGCTGAGGAGCAGCTGCTGGAAGCCGCCGAGTTGCGGCCGGACTGGATCACGCCGTGGCGCCGCCTGCTCACCTCCGGCCGCGGCATGTCGCTGAGCCCCGCCGTCAACGAGGCCCGGTTCCACGCAGCCCTGCGCCGCGACCCGCTGGACCTGGAGAGCCACCTGGAGTGGCTCTCGCAGGTGCAGCCCCGCTGGGGAGGCGAGCCCGGCCAGGGCCTGGCGTTCGCCCGCGGCGCGCTGGCCCGCACCCCGCAGGGGCATCGCCTCGGCTGTGTGATCGCCATGGCGCACATCGAGGACTGGGTCGAGTCGGACCGTGCGGAGTGCCTCGAAACCGCGGACATCCAGGCCGAGTTGCGGGCCGCGGCCGACCACAGCATCCTCCATCCCGCCTATCCGCGTCGCCCGGGCTGGCAGCACGACTTCAACATGTTCGCCATGGCCCTGTCGCTGGCCGGTGAGCGCCACACGGTCCGGCGCGTCTTCCAGGCGCTCGACGGCGCCTACACCAGCTGGCCCTGGACCTACTTCGCGGAGCCCGAGAAGCAGTTCACCCGCTGCCACCGCCGCGCCTGAGCGCACGCCGGCCCCGCCCCGCCCGCCCGTCGCCCCTCCCTCTCCGGACTGCTTGATGACTCTGCCCGACCCCGCCGCGAACGCGGCCGCCGCCGACCGCACCTTCCAGGTGGATCTGCGTGGCCTCGTCGATCTCCTCTCCCACCACCTCTACTCCAGCCCCCGTGTCTACCTGCGCGAACTCATGCAGAACGCGGTCGACGCGCTGACCGCCCGGCACGCCCTGGCAACGGACACACCCGCCGACGCCTTCGGCATCCGCCTGTACGCCGACGGTTCGGTGGTCCGTGTCGAGGACGACGGCGTCGGTCTCACCGAGGCCGACGTGCACACCTTCCTCGCCACGATCGGCCGCAGCAGCAAGCGCGCCGACCGGATCGCGGAGCAACGCGCCGACTTCATCGGCCAGTTCGGCATCGGGCTGCTCTCCTGCTTCCTGGTCGCGGACGAGATCCACGTCCTGAGCCGCTCCGCCCGCACCCCCGACGCCCCCGCCGTGGAGTGGCGCGGACGCGGCGACGGCAGCTACACCGTCCGCACCCTGCCCGCCTCCGCCCGCCCACGGCCCGGCACGACCGTCACGCTGACGCCGCGCGCCGACGCGGGCGAGTGGACCCGTCCGGCACAGGTGCACGCGCTGGCCCGCCACTTCGGCTCGCTGCTCCGCCACCCGGTGACCTTCGACGACGGCACAGGCGGCACGGGCGGCCCGGGCGCGTCCGTGAACCCCGAGCCCGCACCCTGGGCGCGTACGTACCGCACGCCGGGAGCCCGCTCCCGCGCGCTGGCCGAGTACGGCAAGGAGGTCTTCGGATTCACCCCGCTGGACACCATCGAGCTGGACCTGCCGGCCGTCGGCTTGAAAGGCATCGCCTGCGTGCTGCCCGAGGCGGTGCCGGTCGGCCGCCGCCACGGCCACCGCGTACACGTCAAGGGCATGCTGCTCTCCGAGCAGGCCGAGGAGATCCTGCCCGAATGGGCGTTCTTCGTCCGCTGCGTCGTCGACGCCGAGAGCCTGCGCCCGACGGCGTCCCGCGAGTCCCTGTACGAGGACGACACCCTCGCGGCCGTCCGCGACGCCCTCGCCGAGCGGCTGCGCGCCTGGATCGCGCGGACCGCCGCCAGCGCCCCGGACCTGCTCGCCCGCTTCCTCCAGGTCCACCACCTGGCCGTGAAGTCGCTCGCCGTGCACGACGACGAGATCCTGCGGATGCTGCTGCCCTGGCTGCCGTTCGAGACCACCGACGGGCACACCACCCTCGACGAGTTCGCCCGCACCCACCGCACCGTGCTCGTCACGTCGAGTGTGGAGGAGTTCCGGCAGGTCGCGGCGATCGCCTCGGCCGCCGGGCTCGGCGTCGTCAACGGCGGCTACACCTACGACCGTGAACTGGTCCGGCGGCTGCCCGAGATCAGGCCCGAGATCAGCGTCGCCGACCTCGACCCGGCGACCCTCACCGCCCACCTCGACCCCGTCGACCGGGAGACGGAACTGGCCGCCGCTGCCTACCTCGCGCTGGCCCGCGACGCCCTCGCCCTCTTCGACTGCGACGTCGCGCTGCGCACCTTCCAGCCCGCCTCCGCCCCCGCCCTCCTCGTCGACAGCCGCGAGGCCCGGCACGAGCGCACCCGCTCCCAGCTCGCCCGTGAGCAGCAGGGCGGTCTGTGGGGCGACATCCTCGGCGCCCTGCGCCAGGAGGCACCGCGGGCCCAGCTGATCCTCAATCAGCTCAACCCCCTGGTGCGCACCGCCGTAGCCATCGACGAGCCCGAGCTCGCCCGCACCAGCGCCGAAGCCCTCTACGGGCAGGCCGCACTGCTGTCCCGGCGCCCGCTCAGGCCCGCCGAATCGAGCCTGATCAACCGCTCCTTCCTCGACCTTCTCGCCCACGCCCTGCGCAAGGACAGCTGACAATGCCGACCGCACCCCAGACCATCGACGAGCTCTACCAGGCGCTGGAGGAGAACGACCGGCTGCCCTACGGCCGGACCCGCACCGTCACCGCCGAGGAACTCGTCGACGCCGCCGAGCAGTTCGCGCAGACCGTCCCGCTCGTCCACGCGCTCCTCGAACTCCAGGAGGCGTACACCTACGGCTCCGAACCCCGGAAGTCGCCCGTCGTCTTCGCCCGCCTGCTCAGCCTCTTCGACGAGCAGCCCGAGGTGTTCGACGAGCGCCTGCGCCACATGCTGTTCTGGCGCTTCAAGTGGGTGGCCAACGCCCTGCTCGCACTGCCCGAGATACCGCTGGCCAGTCTCCGCGAGTGGCTGACGGAGATGCGCGACCGGTACGACAGGGCCGGCCTCGGCCTCCAGCCCTACTACGGACAGGCATACCAGCTCGCCGCCCACGTCGGCGAGGACACCACCCTCGCCTACGAACTGTGGGCGGGCCGCACCCGCACCGCACTCAGCGACTGCGAGGCATGCGAGATCTGCGAGCGTGCCCGGTACCACCTCGCGGCGGGCGACGACGAACGGGCGCTGCGCACCTGGGAGCCCGTCCTGTCCGGACAGGAGTCCTGCCAGGAGGAGCCGGCCCGCTCCGTCTCCTACGCCCTGTTGCCGCTGCTGCGCACCGGTCGCACCGACCGGGCCCGCGAACTGCACCTCGCCGGCTACCGCGGCTGCCGCCGCAACCCCTCGATGGCCGGGGAGGTCGGCAGACACCTGGAGTTCTGCGCACTGACCGGCAACGAGGCGCGCGGCCTGGAACTGCTCGCCGAGAACCGGAACCTGTTCGACGAGGTCGACTCCCCGCTGGACCTGCTCAGCTTCCTCACCGGCGTCGAGGTCCTGCTCCAACGCGTCGAGCTCCTCGGCCACGGCGAACTGCCCGCCGCCGGATTCGCGGGCCGCACCTGGACGGTGGCCGGCCTGCGCGCCGAGGTCCGCCGCCGCGCCGACGACCTCGCCGCGCGTTTCGACGCCCGCAACGGAACCACGGCCCGCGCCGACCGCCGCAGGGCCCGTCTGGAGCGTGCCCCGCTCCTGGAGGCGCTGGAACTGACTCTGCGCAGCCGCAGCCTCGACGACGTGACCGGGACCGTGGACACCGCGGTCGCCGCCCCCGCCGCCCGTACGGCACCCTCCGTCCCCGACGCGCTGCCCGAACTCATCCTCCGGGCACGGGAGTTGGACGAGCAGGGACACCCTGACGCCTCGGCATGCTGGGCACGACTGCGTACCCTCGTCGCCGCCGACGACTTCATCCACCCCGACGACCCGGCCGTGGGCCCGCTCGAACGGCTCCTCGCCGACCTGCTGGCCGACGAAGCGAGCCGAGCCGGGGAGAAGGACGAGTTCGCCGTCGCCGCGGCCCTCCACGAGGAGGCCGCGGCCCTGTACGAGGCCGCCGGAGCGCCGGACCACGCGACGCTCGCCCGCGCCTGCGCCCTGCTGGCCACCGCCGAGATCCCCGCGCAGGGCGCCGACGGAACGCAGGCGAAGGCCGCCGCACTCACCGCCGCCCACGCGTCCATGGTCCGCCTGCACGAGACGGCGCCCGGCCTCCCCCCGTACCAGGAAGCCCGTCTGCTGCGGCTGCGGGCGACCGCGCTGGGCCTGCGTCTGCAGACGTCGGGAAGCGAGGAGCACGTCGCAGCGGTCCTCGCCGAGGTCGACCTGCTGCACGCGTTCGCCACCCGGCACGACATCGTCGGGCAGATCTCCGGCGCCCAACTGCTGCGGGCCGGCGCGTACGCCCTCTCCGGCGACCTGCCCGCCGCGGTCACCGAAACCAACGCCCTCCTCGACCAGTTGAAGGCCCACGGCCCTGCCTGGCACCTTCCGCGCACCCTCGGACTGCGCGGTCGGCTCCGGCTCGGCCTCCAGGACGCGCAGGCCGCACACGCGGACCTGACCGAAGGACTGCGACTGGCCGCCGACTGGCCGGCCGACGCGGTCGACACCGCCCGCCTCCACGGCGATCTGGCCGAGGCATGCCTGCACCTGGGCCGCCCCGACGAGGCACTGCGACACCTGACACGCTCCGCGGAGCTGGAACTTCGCCACGGCAGCCGGACCGATGCGTTCTGTGCCTACGGCAACGCGGCCCAGCTCAGCCTCGACCTCGGCCGCGTCGAGGACTGCATCGCTCTGCTGGACTCCCTGCTGGCCGAGCCCGACATCGCCGCCGGCGAACTGAACGACCGGCTCGTCGCCCAGCTGCGCCTGACCCGCGCCCGCGCGCTGCGCGCGGGAGATGACCTCAAGGCCGCCACGGCCGAGTTCGTCGCCCTCGCGGCCGAATCGGCCGACTGGGACGACGACCCGGGCAGCCACGCCATGATCGCCGCCGAGACCGCCGTACTCCTGGGTGAGTCCGGCGCGTTCGCCCGGGCCCGCGAGGCCGCGGACCAGGCACTCGCCGCCCACGCCCGAGCCCCGCGCTACGAGCAGCTCAGCAACTGCCTGCGCGAACTCGCCCGCCTCCAGGCCCAGCAGCAGGGCGCCGACGGCCTGGCCGACGCCCTCGCCTTCCTCGCCGACGCCGGCCGGATCGCCGACGAGGCCCACGCCGCCGAGTACGAGGCCCAGGGCCGCTCCCTGGACACCGCCCTCGCCTACGAACACGGACGCGTCAACGCCTACGCCGGTGAGTACGGGGACGCCCTGGCCGCCCTGGAGAAGGCCCTCGCCCTGCTCGGCGAGCCGGGACCGGATCAGGACCGCGCCGGCGAATGGGCCGAATGCGTCCGTCTCGCGGGTGTCATGGAGGGCGTCTACCTGGAACGCCCTGCTCTCGCCCTCGCCCGCCTCGACGCGGCGGTCTCCCGCCTCACGGCCCTCGGCCACACCGAGGAGACCGAGCCCCTGACGTCCCTGGCCACCCGGCTGCGCGACGAGGAGTGATACGGCACGAGGAGTGATACGGCGCGCCCGGTGACGGACAACAGCCCACCCGTCACCGGGCGCGCCAACCCCGGCTCCATCGGATGAACGACCACGCCCTTGGGGTCGATGAACGCCCTTGGGGGCGCACCATCAGCCAACCCAAGCCCGCACCGTACCTGGTCGGCGCACTGCCCGGGACGACACTGGAGAGTACGGCCAGAGCGGACGAGTCCAGCTCATCGTGTGTCGACGACTTCGGAGCCGACAAGGATGGCGTCACCCGGGACCAGCTCACCTACAGCTGGAAGCTAGGATTCGACAGCCGTAGCGACTACCTGGCGGCGATCAGACGTCTCCGCGCGGAATGGGTAAAACGCGGGCTCGCCGTGAAGGACCTCCCCGGCCCCGAGAAGGGCAGGCCTGGTGGAGGCTTGCCGGGCACCAGCGCCACCGACGACGGAATCGACCTGTCGTTTGGACCGGACGGGACCACCGGCGCCCTGACCGCGCGTGCCGACGGCGGCTGCATTCGGCACTACCGCGGCTGAAGCCCGCTCCCACAGTCAGCCCCGGCTCCACTGGCGTGGTCGCCCGCCCCTGCCGCGGACCCCACCTCGCATGCCGACGCGGCCCGGCCCGCCGGACGACTGCCCAGCCGGGCTCGTGGCACATGGTGGTCCCGCTCGCGCCGTACTCGTCCAGCAGGCCATCATGGAGTGCTGGTTCCACGGCGTCCTCGAACGTGAACTGCTGTTGAAGTAAGCCCCTGGCCGGCAACTTCAAGATGGCGGATCTTCGCCTGGGCTTGGGCGGGGCGGTCGGCACTCGCAGGAAGCAACCTGGTCCTCGGTGACCGCCAGGCGTACGAGCTCGGTGAACTCGGTGTGTTGCCCCGTACGTGGCTGTACCGCTGCTACTCGACCCGCACGAGTCGTCCCGAGGCTCGGTAACGTGTGCGCGACGATCAAGGGGAGGGGTCGGCACGATGACGGGCGGCTTGGCGTGGATCGGCGAGCACTGGTACAGCGGTGCGATCGCCAAAGATGGGATGCTGTCGGACATCTGCCTCACGGCGGTGCGGGGCATGGACCCGGTGGACTTCGTGGTCCGCCTCGGTGCCGACCGCCACATGGCCGAACGGCCCGCATTGTTCAAGGACTTCGACAGGCTGAGCGTGGACCCGGGCGACAGTGTGGCGATGTTCGGCCGCAGCGGCGAGTGGGCGTACGTCCTGGAAATCGAGTGGTCCACCTGGCACCTCGTCTTCCTCGACCGGCTGGGCCAGGACTCCCTGGTGGGGCCGGGCGACGAACTCGTCTGTCTGGATCGCTTCCTGTACGAGTCCCCGTGGGTGTGCTATGTCGACGCAGCCGGCGAAATGAGGTCCATCGAGCCTGGGGAAAGCCTGCTGGAGACCGCGTTCCCGCCTGCGGACCGGCTCGGGGCGTTCGCCGCACTGGATGCGGCCATGCGGCAGGCCGGCGCGGTGCGGGACACCTTCCCCGGCTGCGGTGACCCCGAAGACGAAGACGAGGACGAGGAGTTGGCGAGGCGGCTGTTCGGTGCGGTGGGCGAGCATCTCGGGCTGTCGCTGCCGCGTCGGGAGATCGAGCTGGGGCTGCTGCCCGCGGTGCACCTGCCGTCGCCGCTGTGAACCGGTAGCGGGGGCGCTTGCCCGACCGCGGCCGGCTGCTGAGGAATCCTGCTCTGACCTGCATGTTGGTGGGGGAACGCCCAAGCCTTAGCCCCGGCGATGAGACCTTCGATGGGACGTGGGGCGGGGCGCCACACGACCTCGTCGATCCTCGTCAGCGTCCAGCGCCGGTCAGGCCAGCCGGAGGGGGCCGGAGCCCGGCGATCGACCCGGTGGACATCGAGGCGCTGACGAAGTGCGTCGACCATGGGATCGAGAAGCTGTAGTCGCCTCGTTTACGACGTACTCATCTCATCTATGTCTCATCTATGACGGTTGAAGGGCGCCCGATGGTCATTGGGCGCTGTTTGTTTGCTCTTTCACGCCGTTCTCGGGGCATTGGCGACGCTTTTCGGCCGCGCCGACAATCCCATGGGGATGCACATCGTGCGCGTATGAGTCGGAGGAGGGGCGTCATGGCGTGGAATGTGATGAGGAGGCAGAAACGGGCGAGTCAGGGGAGATGGGTCAGCGTAGGCGTGGCGGCGCTGGTGGGCGGGCTGCTCCCGCCGATGGCCGGCGCTGACAGTGCGGCGGCTCAGCCGGACCCGCGATTCACCTTCACGACTCCGGGCCAGGTCACCTTCACGGTTCCCGGCAGCCCCACTTCCGGCGAACTGCAACTTCTGACCATCAGGGTCTGGGCTTCCGGGGCAGGCGGGGGCGGCGGAGCCGGTGCCGGCGGCGCGGGCGGAGGTGGAGGTGGCGGCAACGCCCTTCTCGCAGCAGGCGGCGGAGGCGGTGGCGGAGGCGGTGGTGGCGGAGGCGGAGCCGCAGGCGGTGGCGGAGGCTCCGGAAGCTTCGCGAAGTGCACCGAGGTGGCTGTCGCCGGCGAAACCCTGACCGTCGTGGTGGGAGCGGGAGGCGCCGGTGGGGGCGCGGGAAGCGGCGGAGGCGGCGGCACCGGCGGCAGCAGTGGCGGTCCCCTCGGCGGCAGTCCCGGCAGCACGGGCACTTCCGGCGCCCTCGGTGGAGCTGGTTCGGCCAGCAGGGTGTCCGTGACCACGGGGGTTGACCTGGCCTTCGCCCCTGGCGGCACCGCCGGCACCAGGGCCGCGACGGGCGGCACGGGCGGAGGCGGCGGCGCTCCCGGGGTGCTCGGCGGGAGCGGCGGGTCCGGCGGCGTCGGTGGGGGCGGCGGCGCCATCACCGGTCCCGGTGGGACGGGTGGCGGCACATCACGTTGCCTGCCTGCTCCCGGTGTCCCGGAGAGCATGATGAACGGCAACGACGGCACCGCCGGCACGGTGGGCAACGCCGGTGGGGCCGGCGCGAGTGGTGCGAGCCGGTCGGGCGGCACGGGCGGCGCCGGCGGAGGCGGCGGCGCGGGCGGCAACGGCGGCAGCGGCGGGGCCGGTGGCACCGCCATCAGCGCCGACGGGTTCACCTTCGGCGCCGGCGGCAGTGGTGGCGCCGGCGGCAACGGCGGCGCGGGCGGCAACGGCGGTACCGGCGCCACCAGCGGCGGCGCTTC
Source organism: Streptomyces sp. S186 (assembly GCF_051603415.1). Taxonomy (NCBI): domain Bacteria; kingdom Bacillati; phylum Actinomycetota; class Actinomycetes; order Kitasatosporales; family Streptomycetaceae; genus Streptomyces; species Streptomyces sp. S186. The sequence goes on from NZ_CP193932.1 coordinate 8,276,657, forward strand.
CGCTACGAACGGCTCCGCCGGTAGCGACGGGAACAACGGCACTACCGGGAGCGTCGGCGGCGACGGGGCCGTCGTCATCGACGTGGCACCAGTTCCCTAGTCCTCTGATCTAACCGCGGCGAAGAGAGCGGAAGGGGGCCTCACGGATGGATCGTGGGGCGCCGTTCGTTGTGACGTGCTATGCGCTGGAGGTCCCGGATCCGGACAGGACGGATGGCTCCATCGAACCTTGAGGCTGTGTCACCGCATTTCGACCGGTATAAGCCCTGGTCACGAGCGCGCCGATGTTGCGCCGTACCGCTGGTGGCCTGGCGTGGCCCCGACTGGCCGGTTTACCGCCGATGGCCGGTACCGCCGCGATCGGGGCGGTCGCGTATCTGCCGACCAGACCACCGCCATCAAGGAGGGCCGGGCCCCGTCCTCGATGGCGGCATCCTGGCCGACACCGCCTACCGACACCGCCTACCGTCTGCTGCCGGCCTGACGGCCCGACCTCACTTCAGATGCCGGCCGAAGAACCGGTCCCCTTCGCCCACCTCGAACCACGGGGTACCGGCATGCCCGCCCAGATTGGCCTGCAGCGTCTTCTCCTTGCTGCCGAAGGCGTCGAACAGTTCCAGGGCCCGCTGCCGGGGGTCCCATCGTCATCCCACTACAGCAGGAACAGCAGCGGGATGGTGAGCCGAGTGCACCTTCCACAGCTTCTGCCGCGCCACAGGTGTTGCGGCGGCGCGCGTGCGTACGCAGGAGTGGGCCCCAGGCGGACAGCGGGCCGTGCGGGTATCTCGCCGATGCAGTAGGGCAGATGGCCGCGAGCTTGGGCGACGGTCTGGCGACCGCCGCCATCGCCCCCTCGCCGAGGACCTGCAGCCCAGTCTTCGTGTCCTGGTGCGGGGCATAGAGGTGCACCCCCCGGACGGTGTCTTGACCGCGTCCGCCAACACCGTTGTCTCCGGCCGGCATTGGGGCACCGCTACGGACCCCGACCGTCCCCGACCGTCCCCGACCGCAGACCCAGGCTCAGTCGGCCGGGGGCACTGGTGCTGCTGCCTGCGTGCAGTCGTTGCGCGGCGAGGCCAGCGCGAGCAGCTGCGCTATGCCGCGTCCGGCCTGCCGGAACGGCTCCTCCGAGCCGCTCAGGCGGGCGAGTACGTGTGCACCCTGACGGATGGCAAGGATGGAGACGGCCAGGCTGTCGACGTCGACGTCCGGGGAGAGTTCGCCGCGGGCGACGCCCTCGCTGAGCACCCGGACGATTTCCGCCTGGATCCAGGCATAGGTCTCCGCGATCGGTTCGCGCAACTCGTCGTTGGAGGCGACTTCCTCGTCCTGGATGAGCCGGCCGAGGCGGCAGCCGCGTATCACGTGCTCGTCCGGTGCGAGGTACGCCTCGATCTTTTCGTAGGTGGTCGAGGCTGCGGTGAAGCGTTCGGCGACCTCACGCTTCAGCTCCTCTGCCATGCGCTGTTCCGCGGCCAGCGCCAGCCGCGCCTTGCTGTGGAAGTGGTGGTACATGCTGCCCTGCCCGGCCTTGGCAAGGCGCTGCACGGCCGCGGGACTGGTGGCCGAGTAACCACGTTCCCACAGCAGCTGCTTCATGCTGCTGATCAGCCGCTCGCTGGTCCTGTCGTCGCTAACTCCGTTGATCCTGGCCATGGTTGCCAGTCTAACGCCCTATGCGTACAGTCTGTACTTCGAAGTACATTGTACTTTGGAGTACAGCTCCTTCGCGGGCCGGTTCCGGCCGCATCGGGCCAGGGAAAGGCACACTCGACATGACTGTGACGACCGAGTTACCAGGAACGAACACCCCTGCGCAGACCCGCGGGCGCGCAGCCGGACTGGCGCTGCTGGCGGTGTGTCTGGGCTACTTCATGGTGCTGCTCGACGGCAGCGCCCTGAACATCGCACTGCCCTCCATCCAGCAGGACGTCCACGGGACCATGTCCACCCTCCAGTGGCTGGTCAACCTCTACACGATCCCGCTGGCGAGCCTGCTGCTGTCCTCCGGCGCACTCGCGGACCGCGTGGGCTCACGCAAGGTGTTCATGTGGGCCCTGTCCGCCTTCGCGCTGACCTCGCTGCTGTGCGCCCTCAGCCCGAACCTCGGCGTCCTGATCGCCTGCCGCGCCCTCCAAGGCGTGGCGGCCGCAGGAGTCCTGCCGACGACCCTGGCGATCACCGCCCGCAACTACCCCGTCCTGGCCGAACGCGCCAAGGCAATCACGGTATGGGGCGCCACCGGCGGCATCGCCCTCGTCGTCGGCCCGATCGGCGGCGGCCTGCTGACCCAGACCTTCGGCTGGCGGTCCATCTTCCTGGTCAACGTGCCTGTCGGCGCCTTCGCGCTGTGGCTCTCCTGGCGCTACGCGAAGGAAACCGAACGCCGCATGGAGCGCTCCTATGATCTCCTCGGCCAACTCACCGTGATAGCCAGCCTCGGACTCATCGTGGCAGCCCTCATCGAAGGCGGCGCCCGCGGCTGGACCGACCCCTACACCCTGGTACTGGCCGGCGCCGGAGTGCTCGCCCTGGTGGCCTTCGCCCTCGTGGAGAAGCGCGTGGAGGCACCGATGCTGCCCCTGGCGATGTTCCGTCGTCGGGCCTTCTCCGCCGCCATCACTGCAGGGTTCGCCTATCAATTCGGTGCCTTCGGACTGCAGTTCACCATCGCGATCTTCATCGAGGCCCAGTGGGGGTACTCCGCATCGATGGCCGGCATCTTCCTGCTGCCCTTCGCCGTGCTCCTGACCATCGGCACCTCCTTCCTCAACCGAAGGTGGAAGACCCGGGGCATGCGCTGGCTGCTGCTGGTCGGTTCGAGCGTCGCCACGGTCGGCACCGTGCTCTGCCTGGCCGTCGACGGCGAGGGGACATGGCCCATCCTGGCGATCGGCTTCGGTATCACCGGCCTCGGCGGAGGAATCCTGGCACCGAGCATCAACGGCGCCGCCCTCGCCGAAGCGGACAGTCAGTACTCCGGAATCGCCTCCGGCGTCCTCAACACTTTCCGCCAGGTGGGGCTCGCCGTCGGCGTCGCCGTCCTCGGCGCGATCCTGGCCGGCGGAAACCGCGTCGCGGACCTCCGCATCGACCTGGCCATCGGCGCAGCGTGCTTTCTCACCGTTGCGCTCCTGAGCCGACGCTACATCCACCGCTGAAGGCGCCACCCCTCCCAGCCGCTCCCCAGCACCAGCACAAGAGGGAAGCGGCTGGGGTCTGGAGTGCGGTGCGGCAGCTGAACAGGCACCCAGATGGGCCAGTCAGGGCTTGACTGAGGTCAAGGGGGGGGGGAGGGGCAGTGGGGCTTCATAGCTGCTCGAGTTGCCGACATCGCCGCCGGAACCGGACCGCGCCCCACGAGGCCGGGTCGTGGGTGTGCTGCCCGAGGGCGGTAATGAGCCTGCGGGACACCGCTCCCGGGTGCCGGAATTTCCAGTATTTCGGGCTTCTGGGCACCGCCGCCGACAGTGGGGTTGTGGTCGTACTCCTGTGCCCTCGACGACGGGCCAGCGGTGGGCGGGCTTCAGCCGCCGGGGAGGGGCTCGGGGTAGTGCTTGAGGACCTGGGCGGGGTGGTCTTCGTCGGTGGGCCAGAGCACTACGTGGTAGTGGTCCTCGCCTTCCAGTCCGTCTTCGGAGATGGTGTGCAGGCCGTGGGAGTGGATGCGCACGGTGTAGGTGCCGGGGGTGAGGGGGATGCGCGGTAGCTCGTCGTTGAAGTCCTGCATGGAGATCAGCAGGCGTCCGGAGGGGGTCGTAAGGCTGGCCTGGGTGACGTGATCGGCCTGCTGGAGTTCCACGTCGTCGGCCGGGGGCGTGTGGCGTACGTCTACGGTGACGGGAACGTCGAAGGGGCGGGCGGCTCCGATCCCGACGATGCCGGGGGCAGTGTTGATCCAGTTCTCAGCCAGTGTTTCGAACCAGGCGGGTTCGGGTTCGCCCAGGCATGCGTCGTCGTCCTGGATCAGCAGGGTGCAGTAATCGGCGAAGACCTCGAGTTCATGGTGGGAGAGCAGGTCGGGACCGTTCCGGGGTGGGGTAGCGGCCATGTGGAAGAGGGCTCCGTCAGGTAGTGCGTGCAGGGTCTGGGCGAAGGGGATGCGGCTGCGCCTGCACTTCGCGGTCTCGATGGCATGGAGGTTGTCGTCTTCGCAGGACGACCACCGAGAGCGAAGAAGCGTAGGGGGACCAGGCGTTGGTCGTCTCCCGAAGCGCGGCGCGGCGTCGACGCACCTGTCCGCGGCGCGTTACGACGAACTCGTCATCCGCTACGAGGTTACTGTCCAACTTGCCTTGCCTTGCCCTGCCTTGCCTTCATACGGCGATCCCTGTGATCCCATCTCGAACGCCGCCTAGCTTCCGAGGAAGCGGAGTACCGCCAAGACCCGGCGGTTCGTGCCGCTGTCCCGTGGCAGCTGCAGTTTGTCGAATACCGCATTGGTGTACTTTTCCACCGCGCTTTTGGACACGAACAGTTGTTGTGCGATGGCGGTGTTGGTGTGGCCTTGAGCCATGAGTGCCAGGACGGCCCGTTCACGGTCGGTCAACAGACCGAGCTCGTCGGCGTGGCGTGAGCGGGCCAGTAGGCGGCGCACCACCTCCGGGTCGAATACCGTCTCCCCCTCGTTCACCCGCTGCAGTGCGGACAGGAATTCCTCCACTCTCGCGACTCTGTCCTTGAGGAGGTATCCCATGCCCCGGGTGTCTGCTGACAGCAACTCCGCGGCATATCTGTGCTCGACGTACTGCGACAGCACCAGCACCCCCACCTGGGGGTGTTCGGCTCTCAGCCGCAGTGCGGCCCGCAGTCCCTCGTCGGTGTGACTGGGCGGCATGCGTACGTCCAGCACGGCGACGTCCGGCGGCCCGGCGGCGACTGCGGCCAGCAACGCGTCCGCATCGCCGACCGCGGCGGACACTTCATGTCCCTCATCGGCCAGCAGATGGACCAGACCCTCGCGCAGCAACGCCGAGTCTTCGGCAAGCATCAACCGCACGGCAACTCCGCAACCACTCGTGTGGGACCGCCCGGCGGGCTGTCCACGCTCAAGTGTCCGTCCAGGGCACGGATTCGGCGTGCCAACCCGGCCAGCCCCGGGCCGCCGGGGTCGGCGCCGCCACATCCGTCGTCGCGTACCGATACGCGCACCAGGTGGGCCTCCTGGCCGATCTCCACGTCGATCCGACTGGCACCGGCGTGCTTGGCCGCGTTGGTGAGGGCCTCGCGTACCGCGAAATAGGCGGCCGTCTCCACGGCCGCGGCAGGACGCCGTACCAGTTCGCCGCTGATGTGGACCGGGACGGGCGAGCGTTCGGCGTCCTGGGCCAGGGCGTCGCGCAGCCCCCACTCGTCCAGGGTGGAGGGGTACACCCGCCATGCCACCTGGCGCAGTTCCTCCACCGCCCGTTCGGCTTCGGTCTGTGCCTGCCGGTACAGTTCCGCGTTGTCTTTGCGACGCGCTCGTCCGAGCAGCATCGCCACCACGACCAGGCGCTGTTGCAGGCCGTCGTGCAGGTCACGCTCGATGCGGCGCCGTTCGGCGTCCACGGCTTCCACGATTCCCGAACGTGTGGCGGTCAGTTCGTCGATCCTACGGCGCATCCGGGACAGTTCGTCGGGACCGAGGAAGCGGCGCACCAACCGTCGCTCCAACTCGACGACTGCGGCCAGTCCGGCCAGATCGAGGAAGAGCAGGAGCAGGCCGGCAGTCAGGAGGTAACCGACGATCGGCCAGGTGGGGCTCATGCCGTCGACGTCATGACCGGTCAGCCAGCGCGAAAGCCCAGACATGGCGGTCCAGCCGCCTGTGGCCAGCAACAACAGCGTGCCACCGCCGAGTAGCCCGACCGGGATGCGGCACCACAGATACGCGGCAGCGCGGCGCGGTTCGATGCCCTCCGGACGGACGGGCTCCCCGTCGAGCAAGATGGCTACTCGCCGCTGTTCCCACGCGGTCACACCGACCACCGGACCGCTGCGCCGTGCCACGCCCCAGGCGGCCAGGACGGCGAGGGCGGCGCACACCGAGATGGTGCCCAGCACGAGACCGGCGACCGTACGCACGGACCTCATGCGCGGTGCCTGGCGCTCGGGCGGCGACGCAGCCGCACCAGGAACCAACGGGCGACGGCCAGGACCGCCAGCGCCACCACTGCCTTGGACACCATTCCCCCGTACTCCTCCACCAGCCGCCAGTTGCCGCCCAGCCAGTATCCCAACAACACGAACGCGGTGTTCCACACCAGGCTGCCGGCGGCGGTCAGGGCGGTGAAGGCCGGCAGCGGCATGTGTTGGATCCCGGCCGGGAGGGAGATCAGGCTGCGCACCACCGGCACCATGCGCGCCAGCAACACGGCGGCGCGGCCCCGCCGTTCGAACCACGCCTCGGCCCGGTCGATCTCGTGCGGACGGACCAGGGGGATACGGGCGGCGAGCGCTCGGGTGCGGTCACGGCCCAGAAGAGCACCCGCCCCGTACACGATCCATGAGCCGACGAGGGAGCCAACGGTGGTCCAGACGATGACGGCCCACAGGCTCAGTCTGCCCTGACCCGCCGCGAATCCGGCGACGGGAAGGACGACCTCACTGGGGATGAACGGCACAACGGTGTCAACGAGGTTGGTCACTCCCGTGCCGGCGGCACCAAGGACGCCCATGACGTCGACGGCCCACCCGGCGATACCACCGGCGGGTTCGGCTGAGGATGCGAGAAGGGGCGTGGAAGCCGACATGGCGATCATGCCGCTCACGCTAGGCAGTGGGCCAGCGCCACACCATGTGGTTCACCGCCGGCCTCACTGCGGTTTTCCGCAATGGCCTACCGGCCCTGACAGGGCCGGTAGGCCATTGACATCGACCACGCAGCAGTCGTGCGGCGGTGACGGACCGACAGACGACCACGGCAGCTCCCGGCGGCGGACGGCCGGCATGGCGCAGCCAGCCTGCAGTCCCCGGTTGTGACTGGTCATTGAGCGGCCGGCAGCGGCCCGGACTGATCGCGGACTGCGGCACGTTGGCGGGCCTGAGGTCCGGTGGATCACTTTCGCCGCGTGGATGTCGGTGAGGGCGTGGGCGATGCCCCAGGCAGCAGCATCACCTCACCGGTCGGAAGCGGGTCCGTGCTCGATCACCAGGTCCCGTCCCGCAGAGACGGCCCGGCGATGTACGTCGTGGCCGGCCATGGCGCGGAAGGTGGGCCTTTCGGAGAAGGCTGCGCAGAGCCGGCGCCGGCGGTCACCGAAGGCTTTGTCCCACTCATCTGGGGCTGGTGAACGGGGAGTTCGTCGCGAGGACGGTGACCTTGCGCTCCTGCTGCCTTGTGAGAGGAATGCCGCGCCAGATCGTTTAGTGATCGTTTATTGGGGCTCGGCAGGATGTGAAGTGTCGAGATGGATCCTTCGCAGGGGACGGTATGGCCAAGCTGTATCTGGAGAAGCTCAAGTGCGTCACAACTGAGGGCTGGAGCGGCTTCGATGAGCCGAGGCTTGTTGTCCGGGATCGCGGCACTGTGTGGAATGGAACAGTGCGGGGAGATCGGATGTTCACCGTCAGGTACGATTGCGACTTCACGGGGACGATTGCCGTCTCTCTCGGGGAGGCCGGCGCCTCAGGTGGGGACGGTCAGCTCGGTGAGCAGTGGATCACGGATACGCCTGGTGAGCGCAGTCTGCACTTCAGGGCGGATGGTGCCGAGTACAGGCTGCTGTATGCGGTGGAGTAGGCATCTCGACGTGTAGCAGGATGACGCCCGACGGCCCTGCCCGGTGTCCTGGCGTGCAGACTGCAAGGCGCTCAGTCCTGAAGTTGCCTGGACGGGGCTTCTTCGTCTCTGGCTCCGGTCAGTCGTCCTGCTTGTTGTCTTGTCGTCGACGTGCTTGAGCCGCGTGCGAGCCTGGACGACGTCGGGTCCGGTGGCGCCCAGGCGCCGTGTCCCAGTGGGGGTGTGCGTGGACTTGCTCGATGGCATCGAGAAGCCTGGTGCGGAGGTCGACGGAACGCCTTGAGAGGGTGTTCTGCGAGTCCTGGGCGGTTCTCGTAGTGCTTGGAGGAAGGTTGTCCGGTTCCGGGGCTTGCGGTTCGCCGCCGTTGCGGTGCGCTGGTGGACATGGGTGGGCGTCCCCCCGTACCCGAGTGATCTGTCGGATGAAGCCTGGGAGCTGATCCGGCCGGTCATCACCGCCTGGAAGGTGAAGCGTCCCTCGGTCAGCGGGCGCCAGGGCCGGTACGAGATACGCGAGATCGTCAACGCCATCCTCTATCAGGCGCGCACCGGTTGCCAGTGGCGCTGCTCCCGCATGACCTTCCGCCCAAGAGCGCGGTGTACTACTACTTCGCTCTCTGACGCTACGACGGCACGGCCGAGAACATCCACGAACTGCTGCGCTGGCAGGTCCGAGAGATGCGTAAGCGGTGCGAGGACCCACCGCCGTCGTCCTGGACGCCCAGACCGTGCGGGCCTCGACCAACGTACCCAGGGACACCACCGGACTGGATCCGGGCAAAAAGAGCCCAGGCAGCAAAAGAGGCATCGCCACCGACGTCCTCGGCCTGGTCATTGAAGTTGTCGTGGCTGCCGCGAGCGTCCACGACAACGCCATCGGCATCACGTTGCTGGACAAGGTAGCCGCGAGTGCTCCCACGGTGACCAAGGCGTGGGTGGACGCCGGTTTCAAGAACGCCGCCGTCGAGCATGCCACCCGCCTCGGCATCGACGTCGAGATCGCGCAACGCGAGCCCGGCGCAAGAGGGTTCACCCCGGAGCCCAAGCGGTGGTGGTCGAACAGACCTACGGCACCCTTATGCAACACCGGCGAGTCGCACGTGACTACGAGACCAAGCCAGCCAGCTCGGTAGCGGTGATCCACTGGTCCATGACCGATGTCATGCTCCGCCCGCTCACTCACCGAGCAACTCACCGCCGCCAGGCACCTTGAAACGCCTGGAGATCACCCGACAGACACTCCTGGAACTGGCCACCGAGGACGGCACCCACCGCCCGAGCCGCTGCCCGCCGGATATAGCAAGGTCCTGGCCGCCATCGAGAACGCCGAGGAAGGACTCCGTGCCAGGGACGTCTGCCAGGCACTCGGTCCGGGCACCGAGCCGCGGCACACCGAAGGCACCCGTGCCAAGCTGAAGCGCCTGGTGAACCGCGGCGTGCTCACCGAACCCGAGCCCGGCCTGTTCACCCTCATCAAGCCGACACTGAACGACACAGAAACCAACTCAAGCTGAATGAGGCGAAGGCCCGCGTTCGGTATGGGCAGCACCGAGCCCGCCGCTTTGGGCCGTAGGCAGGCGGGGCCTCCGTCAGGAGGTCCCGCCTGATCGGGTTCGGGTGGGTCAGAAGCGCACTGTGCGGTCTCGGGTGACTGTCGGGACGGCGATCACGGCATCGAATGCCTCAGGGACTGGGGTGCTCAGGTGAGAGCTCTGGAACCGGATCCCGTTGAGCAGTGGTGCCCCCTGGGCATCACGCGGTGCGTGGCGCAGGTCGGTCAAGGTGATCTGGTCGGCGAGTCCGGAGTCGGCGAGGGCGGCCTCGACGCTGCCGGGTGCGGCAGGCTCAAGGTGGGCTTCGGCGAGGGTGAAGCCGACCGCGGCGCTTGGGTCGGGATACATCTCCGGCACATGGTCTGCTGTGTGGACGAGGGCCACTGCGCGGTAGTCCTGGCCGAGCATCCGGTGGAGGTGCTGGCCCATGGGAAGTGTGGTGAGGCCGCCGGCAAACTCCAAAGAAAACGCCGTCTTGTGGATGTGGTTGTTGTGTGCCGCAAGGACGATCCGGGACCCCGGTTCTGTGTGATCAAGATGCCAGCGCACGGATTCGGCCATGTAGATCTCTCGCACCGACAGGTCCGCCGTCAAACCCCGGCCGGACAGCAGGGCGTTCATCGCCTGGTACATGTAGTCGGTGTGGCAGGCTGCTTCCACCCGGCGCCTGGCGATGTCGAAGTGGCTCTGGCTGCTGCGGGAGACGTGGAGCGGCTCGGCGGCGCGCAGCCGCAGCAGCAGGCGCGCCAGTGTGGCGGTTAGTTCGTTCTGCTCGTCGGCAGGCAGGGCCGCCCACGCGGGTCCGGCCGCGGCGCCGGAGCCGCAGTCCTTGAGGAACCGGTCGCTGACCTCAAGGACCGTATCGACGAGGGGCAGTGCGTCGGGGTCGACCTCGCGCAGGTAGTCGGCCACGGGCTCCAGGGCGGGGCGTAGTGCGCCGCCGGCTTCGGGGACGTCGATGCCGGCGAAGCGCAAGGGGTGGGCGCTGGTGCGGTTGTGGTGGCGCAGCCAGTTCATGAGGTCTGCGGCGCCCCATTCGGCGGCGGCACGGCTGACGTTCGCCAGGTCGCCGTCATCGCCCTCGCCCTGCAGCCAGCGGTCGAGGGGGAAGGCTTCACTGAAGCCGAACTCCATGGCGAAGACGGTGAATCCACAGCGTTCGGCGAGAAAGCGGAGCACCCGCTGGCGTGCGCGGGAGAACTCTTCGACGAAGTGGGCGCCCTCACCGATCGCGATGACCCGAGCGTCGCCGACGATCTCCCGGAGCACTTCGAGGTCGTCGAGGGGCTGCTGCGGATCAAGAGTGGTCAGGGTGGTGGAGTGCATGCGGAACCAATCGGCAAGCACGGCACGGGGAGAACAAGAAGAAGGCTGAACAGGCACAGCTGGAGCTCATTTCTCGGCTCGGAGGTTCAGGACACAGCCGCCTGTCCGCATGCGGGCGGACGCGGCGACGCGACGATGCGCAGACGCAACCGGCACCGGGCCATTGGCCAACGGCGCGCTGCGTCTGTCGACGAACCCCGTCAGAGAAAGTTGCTGAAGACTGCCATGGTCGAAAAACTAACACTGGGCGTCGCACACGGGCACGCGAATTTTCCGGTGCTTGATCGCGTGGCCGGGGGCTCCCTCGCAGGCTTATGTGAGTTGATGCCCGTTACGGGGGTTGGTGTTGGGTCGGGCCCGCTGGCTCTGGGGTTCGGTGCCGGGCTGCGGGCGCGGCTGGGTGAACAAGCCCGGCTCGGTCTCGATGAGTTCCACCCACCGACCAGCCGGGTTACCGCTACGAAACGACGAATAGCACCCATCAACCTATATATCGCCCTCTGAGGTTAGCGGCGGCCTGTTGGATGCCGTGTTGCGGCTGCACCAGGTTGTCTGGGAAGTCGTCGCTCGCCTTGTCGGATTTGACTCTGAGTATCGAACGTGGATGCGCTTCCCGGGGGCGGGGCGCCCTGTCAGGCCGGGTGGCCGGATCGCTCCCTTGCCGGTGTCTCCGCGCCTATGTCACACAGAGTGGGGCGGGGCGATGGGAGAGGGGGACTCTGCGTGTCCGTGCTGGATGATGGCCATGGTGAGCCGTCGGATTGGGCTGTGGAGCGGTTCGGGCGGCATGCCGGCAGACTCGTCGAGGCGATCCCGGAGCAGTTGGCCAGGGCTCATGCGCGGGCTCACGCGGCTCATCTGACCGCGGGGCTGAAGAAGCGCGGGCCTTATGGGGCGACCTTGTCGGAGGCGGTGCGGGAGCACTTGGCGGACTTCGCTCGTGAGTTGGGTCAGGCTGTGCGTGATGTGCGTGGGTTCGAGTACGCCGTCATCAATGAGCATGCGCTGTTCCCGTACAAATACGCTGACCGACCTCGGCCGCTGCATCGCGCACGGTTGGCTTCCAATGCTTCGCCTACCCGGCGCCGGTTGTTGCTGAGTCATGGGCCCGAGCCGCAGGAGGGCCTGTTTCCCCTCGAAGAGGATTTCACGACCGAGGAGTACGAGGAACTGCACGAGACCTTCGAGGCGTTGGGGGCTTCGACGAAGCTCGTATCGCTATTCTTCACGGCCGCGCCGGAGAGCGGCATCCATGTCGTCCATTGGGGAGACGCGCGGCTTGAGCCGGATCGCACCTTCACCTGGTTGCACAGCGAGCAGCTTCGCGTAGCTCCGGTGCGCCTTGAATGAACGGGCTTGAGGTTGGCTCTTCCGGTTCTCGGATCACGACGAATTGGATGACCATCTCCTGGACCTCATCGAAGGCATCATCGACGAGGAGGAGCAGCGTCTACCACTCCTGACCCTGCGCGAGGCACACGTCACGCGCCACGGTCCAACTCCTGCAGCTGATGGCCGCGGAGTCCGACGACGCGGCTTTCGCGGCGCGGCATCTGGCGGGGAACTTGGGTCGTCGACTGCCAGCTGCAGATTGAGCGTGCGGAACGCCCGCAGGTCCAGACGTGCGGACTCCTGCTCGGTAATGCTCGATCAACCGTTGCCGCTGGTCCTGGCTGGAAGTGGCTTGATCCCGCGAAGGCCCGTTGACCGTGAATTGATCTTCGATAGGTTGACGCGCGGCAGGTTTGCCCCTTCGTTTCCTATTCAAGGAGTTCTCGTGTCGTATGGCGCTATACGCCTCGCTCTGGCCGCTCTGACGGCCGTCGGCCTCTCGACTTCCGCCGCCCCCGCCGCCACGGCCTCCGACGCGTCAAACGCGTGCCGCAAGGGCGAGTTCTGCCTCTTCAGCGGACCGCACCAGACCGGGCAAGTCCTCTACCGCCTCAACGTCAAGGTCACCAAAGCCGGCTTCACCTTTCCCGAGGTCGACTCGTTCGACCCGGTGATCAAGCCCCTGTCGGCACGCAACCCGATTCCCGACACCTTCGGCTGCATCGTGCGCCTCAACGACAAGGCGCACTTCGCCGGTTCCGAGCAGGAGATCGACGGCTTCGGCGACAAGGAACTGAGCGGCGCGCCCGTCGCCTCGATGACGCCCGACTGCGGCTGATCCAAACCGCGCCGCCCAGCGGGCCCTTGCGGAGCACACTGGCTGGTCGGCTCCAGACCGAAGCCGACCAGCCGGCCCAGATGCCAGGGATTCGACATCACGGTTCTCCGCGGCCTGGGGTGGCGAAAGGCTGTCCCGCAACTGATCACGTGAGTCGACAGCTCTCCGCCGCACGGCGAGGATGCGGGGGCAGGCATCCATTCGTCCGTGACATCGGGGCGGGCCGTGAACTGTCGTATCGAGCGCAGGTGTCGGCGCTGCTTGAGGACTCGCCGCTCACGTCGGAGGCGATCATCAGGGATGTGCGCCAGTGCTCTCTCACGGTGAGGAGGCGCTGGCCTTCGACACCATGTGCTCGTTGGTGTGATCGCGGCGTCCGAGCCGTCCTGGATAGCCCCGTTCGCCGGGCTGAGCCCGCTGCAGTTCGCCAAGCCGCTCACCGCGCTGCGGCGCGACAGTGCCGACCCGGTCCGCAAGGGTTGGTCCTGGAGCCTGCCGCTGGGGGACCGGGTCCTGTTGGTCGCCGCATAGTGGCGCACCAAACTGCCGCTGCGCCAGCTCGCCCCGCTGTTCGGCATCTCGAAGGCCGCGGCCGGCCGCATCATTAAGCGCCTCTGACCTCGGCTCGCGCTCCGGCCCCGCAAGCAAGCGATTCCGCCAATGCACCGTGCTCATTGTGGACGACACCCTGGTGCCCACCCGCGACCACGAGGTGGCCGGGAAGTCGAAGACATCTCATGTCGCTGGTTGGTCAAGCTGAGGGCTCACGCGGCGAGAGCCACGGGCCCCGTGAAGGCGCGATCGGGGTCGTAGTGGGTCTGCTTCTGGAGGCAGTGGTAGAGACAGCCCAGCAACTTGTTGAACAGGTTTCTCAGTGCTGCTGTGTGACGCTCTCCGCCACGGTTCGGGCCACGACGACGTGGCTTCGCCCTGAGGCCCGCGTGACGGGAGCCGCGCCGGCGTACGCCTTCATCGCCCGTGCGTCCGCGAAGCGTTCGCGATCATCGCCGAGCTCGGCGAGGACCCGTGCCCCGGACGGGACGGATAGCCCCGGGAAGCTGGTGATGATGTCCGCGTCCGGGTGGGCGAGGATTGCCTCCTCGGTTACTGATGCAAGCTGGGCGACGCTGGTGCAAGCCGCATCCAGCTGTTGGAGGAGAGCTGCCGCCTGGTGTCCCATGGCCCGTTCGACCTGGGGTAGTTGGTGGAGGCAGTCCGCCCGGAAGATCTCCCGGCGCCTTGCGAGAGCACGCACCAGGCGCCGCTCCTTCCTCCACGGAGATCCATCAGAGGCGCCCTAACCTGGCGAACCTATTCGATCAACGCACGAGCAGCTCCGTGTGCTCGGCGACGCGTTCCGGGCAGGCTGCAGAACGCGGCGACCTGATCCAGGTGGAGACCGCCGTCCTCGGGGCGTCTGACGGCTGCGGGTCGCCCGGGTACGACAGCGCGGACGCCCCGCCCATCGGCTGTGCGTCCGCGGTCACTCCTGTCAGGCGTGCTGCCGCGCTTCCGCGCTGCGCGCCATTTCGAGCAGGTCCTCCATCTGCCGGCGGAGCTTCGTCATTTCCGGGGAGGGGTGCTCCCGTTCCAGCTTGCGCATCTTCTCCAGCTGCTGCTCGATCTCGGCGGAGCTGCCGCCGGCCGGGGCCGAGTCCTCATCCTCACCGGCCTCGCGCTGCTTTGCCGACTGCAGCTCGCTGACGGCCCGCTCCAGGTCCTTGGGCTTGACCGTCTTGGCGCCGGACGGAGCCTCGAACGCGGGGGCCTCGCCCTTGAGCTCGATGGACAGCGGAAGCTCTCCGTCGACCTTCTTGTTGTCGTCCGCGAACTGGGCCAGGTTCAGGGTCAGTTCGGAGACGGTGCCGTCCTTGATGGCAATGTCGAGCGTGATGTCCTTCTCGGGGACGTCCTTGACACTGTCCTTCAGGGAGCCGAGGGACGGGTTCTTCTCCGCGATCGGCTCCAGCCCCTTGGCCAGGGTCGTCATGGCCTTCCTCGCGGGCACGGTGGCCGTCACGTGGTCCGCGCCGCCCTTGCTGCCCGCGTCCTGGAGGTCGGCGTTGTCGATGAACGCCTTCTCGAAGGCGTCCATCACCTTCTTCTGGTCCTCGACCTTGAGCTGGGTGGCGGGGCCGGCGCCGGGGCCGCCGAGGCCGGGCTGCTTCTTCTTCGCGAACTCCTCGAAGTCCTTGACGTCGTAGGCCACCCACTGCCCGCTCATCATCTCCTTGAGGGGCGACGGCAGCTTGTCCAGCTCGCCCTTCTGGCGCGCGAGGTTCGCGCTGCCCTGCGGCGTCAGCTTGGCGAGGCGCTGGAAGTCCATGCGCTGGTACATCTTCTTGCCGTCGGAACGGATGTCCACGACGGGCTGTCCGCCATCCACCGCGAACACATATCCGCTCGGGATGTGGACGCCTGCCTGCGGGTCCTTGAAGACGTCCTTGACCGGCTTGTCGGGGGCCGACCACACGGAGAGCCTGAGGCCGGCCATGATCTTGGCGTAGTCACGCTGGAAGCCCTTGGTGTTCTTCAGTGCGGACCAGATCTGCTGCTCGTTCGCCGAGATCCGGAACTCCGCGGTGAGCGCCTTTCGCTCACCCAGTTTCTGGAATCCCTGCTGGACCTTGGTGCCTGCACTGACCTTCTCGAACGGGCCGCATGCGGCGGATGCGGTGGATATCAGGGCCACACAGCCGATGGCGGCCAGGCCCTTGCGGTTGATGGAGATGGTTCTGCTCCTGCTCGGTGCGGTTGGTACCGGTATAGGAGACCAGAGTGGAAGCGAGAAGGTTGTACGCGCCAGCGGATTTTGTCCGGTGCGCGGCACACCGTACTGGAGCTGTCCCGACCACGATGCGCCGCAACTGCTGCCCTTCTTGGTCGGCAGTCTGTGTACCCGGACGGTCTCTGCCCACAGCACCTCCCCTGTCGGACCGGATGTCCCCTCAGAGGCAGTTGTGTGAGCCTTTGTCAGCCCGGTCGGTCCTCGTCGGAGGGTGCCTGCTCAGATGGGAAGAAGATCCGGCTGAGGAGGTACGGTGCGCGGCCCGGCTTTGGCTGGTTGGCGAGTAGGGGGCCCAGAATCGCGAGCAACTTGTGGTTCATCTCGGCGAGTTCGTCCGGGCTGAGCCAGAGGGTGCCCTGGCGATAGGAGACCGAGTCGACGACGGGGTCGGCGCCGTCGCGGTCGAGGTAGGCGTTGAACTCCGCGATCAGCACGGCCATGGCGGCGGCGAAGCCTCGGCGGTGGTCGTCCAGCGACATCGCGGCAGCCGCGTCGGTGTCGACCACGGGGCGGTCCTGGCGCAGCCGATAGTGCCGCTCGACGGCGCCGCGCACCCGCTGCTCCGCGGCGACCTCCAGGAAGCCCGCCTCGGTCAGCAGGGCGACGTGCCGGTACATGGTCACCTTCGGCACCTCGGGCATGCGCGCGCACAGCTGCGAGGTGGTCAGCACCCGGCCGCCGGCAAGCGCGTGCACCACGCGCAGACGCACCGGGTGGAGAAGCAGGTCGACCGTGTCCATGACCCTACTGTTTCACATGCGATACCGTTATCGAAATTGAAAACGTAGTGCCGTGGGAGGGGACCATGAGGCAGGCAGTGGGGCGGGCGGTGCAGGTGAACGGTCGGTCCGTCTATGTCGAGGAGTCCGGTACGGGGCCGGAGTGGGTGGTCTTTGAAGCCGGCCAGGGCCTGGGGCGTACCTGCTGGGACCCGGTGCTGCCGCTGCTGACGGATCGAGGGCGACTGGTGGCCTACGACCGTGCCGGCTTCGGCCGCAGTGGCCGGACAGCGGTGCAACTGGGCATCGACGACATGGCCGCGGACCTGATCGCCATGGTCGAGGCAGTGGTCCCCGGCCCCTTCGTGCTCGTCGCACACAGCATGGGCGGGCTGGTCGCTCGCCGCGCCGTGGAACGTCTGGGGCCACGGCTGCGGGGGCTGTTGCTGCTCGATCCCACGCCGGAGAGCGCGCCCGTCTACGACACGTTCGACCAGACCGTGGCCAAGGTCGACCGTGCCATGGGCGTGACGCAGGCGCTGGTCCGGTCACGCTCGCTGGCCCGCATGGCCAGCGGGAACATCCGCCGCGTCTTCCCGGCGGACACCTACGCGACCATGCTCGCCGAGGACCTCGTCCCAGCCGGCATCGCGCAAACGAGGAAAGAGCTCAAGGCCGTGTCCGCAGCCATCCCCCAGCTCCGCGCCCAGCCGCCCGGTCTTCCGGCATGTCCGACCCTCCTGCTTTCGGCATCCCGCCCCGTGAAGGGACGGGGACAGCAGCACGCCGTCATCGCTGAACATCAGCGACGTTGGGTCCAGACGCTGCCGGATGGCCGGTTCGAAGAGGTCGACTCGGGGCACTTCATTCAGGCTGAGCAGCCGGGGATCGTCGCAGACAGGATCGGACACCTCCTCGACCGGGCTCCGGGCCGGCGCGTCCGGTCGGTCTGAGGGGTGTGGTGCGGGCTTCGCCGGACGCCAGTGTGAGTTGGCCGCTGGGACGGCTGGTGTCGGCTTGGCGTGGGTGACCAGGCAGGGTTCCTCGGCGATGGATGCCGCGGCCCACCAGGCGTTTCGATTTCGCGCGGGTGCTTTCGGTGTGCCGCGGCTCGGTGACCGGGCACGCCCAGAAACCGACTCCTCACCAGCAGGAACAGCGAACTGCAACTGGAGTAAGTACTGCAACGGTTTTGGTGCCGATGGTTGTGCTATCGCCCCAAGGCCGCTACACCCGAACCTGCTGCCATGGGCCGCGCAGGCGCCACTCACCGTCGTCCTGCGCCCAGCTCGTGACGAGTGCCGCGACTTCGTCGTGGCCCTTCATGGCGTAGGGCGGCGCCACGATGGTGCGGAAGTGCTGGTCGGGGCCGCCGTCGCGGTACTCCACCAGGCAGCTCCCGTCCTCGGCGAGGTGGACCTGGATGTAGTGCTGTTCCGGATCGCGTCCGTCCGCGCGTTCCACGACGAGGAACGGCAGTGCCAGGTTCAGTTCGCTGAGCAGGTCGTAGAGGGTCTCCCCGTCCGGGCTGTCGTACACGGCCCCGGCAGCGGTGAGGGCACGGGTGGCGGTCACGCGGACTCCTCAGGGTGCAGCACCGACTGCTCGGCCAGCGCGACCAGGGCGTCCCCGGTCGTCGGGCGCGACCCGTCCGCTCCCCGCACCGTCAGCTCGTCCCCGCACTCGGCCCGGAAGGCAGCGCCGAGGCGGTTCTCCCACTCGACATGGCTGCCGGGAGAGCCGGGCAGCAGGGACAGTTCGTGTTGCAGGACGTCCAAGGTCGCCAGGCCGCGCTCCGGGCCCTCGCTGTGGCTTCCGGTGCGCTCGTTGCGGTAGTGCATACGGAGGAAGGGGACCGGGTCACGGCGCAGGCGCGTCGGCTGGAGGCCCCGGTCGAATTGGTGACGGGCCTCAGCGAGGGTTTCGGTGCCGGAGAACTCCTGCCGCCAGGCGGGGAAGAGCGCCACCGTCGCCTTGTGCAGTTCGGCGTCCTCCTGCCCGTGGTACTCGTGTACCTCCGGTCCGACGGCGGCGACCGTGTCGAAGCCCCACCCGGGGCAGGCGAGCCCGTCCAGCGCCACGAGCGGACGCTCGCTGCCGAGGACCTCCTCCGCGCGGTCGCGGGCGAGGTTCAGCACGGCGCGGGCCAGTGCCGGGTCGTACTCGCCCATGACGCGCATCTCCAGTACGCGGCCCCGCGCGACCGCGGCGTCGAACGAGAAGATCATGCGTGACCAGTGCCAGGCGTCCGGCACGCCGGGGACGGGCTCCGCGCCGGGCTGGTCGGCCAGCTTCGACGTCAGGTCCATGGTGGGTGGCTCCTCTGCGGTGGGGAACCTGCTTCAGGAGCAGGAGTAGTTCGGGCCGGTGTCCTGGCGGTAGGTGGAGGTCATCTTGCCTCCGCCGCTGGAGTTGTCCTTGCGGGACATGGGCTCCATGTTATTGAAGTCGTTGTAGAAGTCATTACGGGTGGCCCGGTCCGCGTTGTAGCCCGTCTTGTTCCAGTGGTCGACCACCGGGTGCAGGTGCTCGTAGGTGAGCTGGTCCTTGCCGGCGGGCACCGGTTCCCCCTTGGAGTTGAACCAGTTGAGCTGGTCCCGCGGGATGCGCTGGCCGGCCTCCGGGTGACCGGCGGGGAAGCGTGGCACGCCGCCCTGGGCCTGCCCTTCCACCGTCCACTTCGCCGCCATCGCGTCATGGGTCGACTGCCGGTAGCTGCCGGGGTATTCGCTGTCGCGGTTGTGGGTCGCCGGGCCGTTCGGGTTCGGGATGAAGCGGCCGTTCGGGCCCCGCTGCGGCATCAGACCCAGGGGGTCGGCGGTGGTGAGCGGGTTGTCGACGTAGGCGTAGTGGTTGGGCGCCGCCACCAGACCCAGCGGGTCGGGGGTCAGATAGCGGGCCGTCTCCGGGTCGTAGTGGCGGAAGTAGTTGTAGTTCCACCCGGTCTCGGGATCCGCGTACTGGCCGGGGAACCGCAGCGGGCAGCCGGGGTCGCCGCTCCCGTCGCCGACGGGTCTGCCCCAGGCCGTGGTGCGCAGCTGCCAGGTGATCCGCCCGTCGGGAGTGACCAGTTCCGTCGGGGCGCCCGAGACATCGGTGACCACGGTGTGGAAGTCGCGGCGGCCCCCGGCGTGCACGACGGTCTGGGTGAGCGGCCGGTGGGTGCCGGAGTGGTACTCCCAGGCCGTGGCGGTGCCGTTTGACGTCACCTGCTCCGCGAGCCGGGTGCCGTCCCAGACGAAACGGATCTCCTCGGCCGTGCCGCCGTCCCCGTCGAGACGGCGCTTGGCGGTGCGCCGGCCTGCCGTGTCGTACTCGTACGTCCAGTGGGAGCCGTCGGCCAGCACGGCGTCGGTGAGCTGGTCCGCCGTGTTCCACGTGAAGTGCGCGGTGCGGGTCTGGCCGTTGAGGAGCCGTGTGGTGCGGCGCACCATCCGGCCGTCCTCGTCGTACGCGTAGGTGTGGCGCCCGCACCGCTCGATGCGGTTGCCGGTGAAGGTGCGCTCCGTACCGGCCGCGTCGTCACCGGGGGTCGCGGCGTGCGTGAGGTTGCCGGCGCTGTCGTAGGCGTAGGTCTCGGTCCAGTCCTGGGCGCGCACGGCGGTGACCCTGCCGTCCCGGTCGAGCTCGAAGCGCCGGGTGCCGCCCGCCGAGTCCGTGACCCCGTTCAGCCGGCCGTCGGCGCGGTAGGCGTAGGCGCGGTGCTGGAGGGTGTCGGCGCCGCGGACGACGGCCTGGGCGCTGAGCCGGCCCACGGCGTCCCACTCCTGGGACAGGACCAGGTCGGGTCCGATGAGCCGCCGCACCTCCCGGTCGGCGTCGTCGAACGCGAAGCCCACCCGGTCGCCGCCGACGTCGAGGGTGGCCGGTCGCCCCGCGGCGTCGTACGACCACGTGGAGACCACCCCGCTCGGGGTGCGCCGGCTGGTGCGCCGGCCCAGTGCGTCGTAGGTCCAGGTCGTGGTGCGGCCGTTGACGTCCTCGGAGAGCTTGCGGCCGAGGACGTCGTAGGTCTGGGTGACGGTGGTGGTGGCGTTGGCGGACCGCAGCAGGCAGCCGGCCGGGTCGTAGGCGAAGGTGGCGATGCCGTCGGCCGAGTGCTCCTCGACGGTGCGGCCCAGCTCGTCGCGGATGAACACCGTGGTGTGGCCCGCTGCGCTGGTGCGGGCGGCGAGTTCACCGGTGGGATCCGGCCGGTACTCCACGGTCCGGCCCTGGAAGTCGCTCTCCCTGACGAGGTGGCCCACCGCGTTGTACGCGTAGTCCCAGGTGTGGCCGCGCGGGTCGGTGACAGTGGTCAGCCGCAGTTCGGTGTCGTGCGCGAAGGTGTGGGTGGTGCCGTCGGGCGCGGTGCGGGTGACGGGTATGCCGAAGTGGGTGTAGGTGAACCGCGACACCTGGCCCAGGCGGTCGGTGTGGGCCACCAGGTTGCCCTCGCCGTCCCACTCCCAGGTCTCGGTCGCGCCATCGGCGAACTGCCGCCACGCCGGCTTGCCTTCGCCGGTCCAGCCGAACCGCTCGGTGCGCCCGCCGGCGTCGGTGAACGAGCTGACCCGGCCGAAGGCGTCGCGCTCGACGACCGTGGTGTGGCCCAGCGGATCGGTGACCGCCAGCGGCAGGCCGGCCGGATTGCTCGCCACCGTACGGGTGTTGCCCAGAGGGTCGGTTACGGCGGTCAGCCTGCCGCGGTCGTAGGCGAAGCCGGTGACCGCGCCGGTCGGGTCCGTGGTGCGGAGCTGGTTGCCGTGGGTGTCGTACTCGTGCCGCCAGGTCGCGCCGTCGACCTCGACGATCTCGACGGGCAGGCCCAGCGCGTCGTAGGAGGCGCGCGTCGTGCGGCCGTCGGGGCGGGTGACCGAGGTGAGGTTGCCGTGCTCGTCGTAGGTGTAGCTGCTGGTGTGGCCCAGCTCGTCGGTGACCGAGGCGAGCAGGTCCGGGCCGGTCCAGGTGCGGTGCGTGCGGTGCCCCTCGGCGTTGGTCCAGCCGGTCAGGCGCCGCAGGGCGTCGTAGTGGTAGACGGTGGTGCGGCCGAGGGAGTCGGTGTAGCGGTTGGCGCGGTTGACGGGGTCGTAGGCGAGCGTGCAGGAGAGGTAGCCGTCGGAGCCGGTGCCGCGGACGCAGCGGTCGGCCGTGTCGTACTCCCAGCGGTACCAGCCGCCGTTGCGGTCGACGCGCTCGACGATGCGGCCCGCGTCGTCGTACTCAAAGCGCGTGGTGTGGCCCAGCGAGTCGGTGACCCCGACGAGTTGGCCCTGGTCGTAGCTGTAGCGCCGCAGCACCGTGCCGGTACCGCCGTCTTCGGTACCGAGAAGGCGGAGCGCCACGACGCGGCCGCCGTCGGTGTCGACGGCGAGGCGGTAGCCGCCGCTGTGCCGGATCTCGAAGGGGGTGCCGTCGTCGTCGCGCCAGATGTCGACCCGGTGGCCGTTGCGGTCGGATATCGCCTGGAGAGGGAGGGACACCCGGCCGGCCGCGGCCTCCGCCGGGGTCACGGTGGCCGGCAGGAAGTGCAGGGTGTGCCCGGTGCCGCGGTCGGTGACGAGGATCTCGCCGGCCGGCGTCCCGTCCCAGTACAGCTCGCGGCGCGGGCCGTGATGGGGGAGGACCGCGGCATCCGGGCTCGGCACGTCGTACGAGAGCAGCATGCCGTCAGCGGTCGCGAGGACGAGCCCGCGCTCATCGGCCTCCAGGCGCTGGTCCAGGGTCGAGGCCCACGAGCCGCCGAACCACTGGCCGCACCGGTAGGACGACAGATGGGTGCGCTCGACGACGAGATCGAGCAGGCCGGGCAGGCGCACATCGGTCTCGGTGAGGACCATCTCGCCGGACACCAGGTCGACGGGGTCACCGCCCTTGCAGCGGCCGCCCGCGGGCTTGGACGATCCCACGCCATCCCGGTTCGCCCCGTCCCGCAGCGAGGGGCCGGAGGAGTCCGGCCGACCGGAACCGGGGCCCTTCGAGGGACCCTTGGGACCTTCCGACCCCGGCGACGGGTGCGGTGACGACGAATGCGGCGCCGAGGACGGGCCCGTGTGCGGGGCCTTGGGCATGTCACCGTGGTGGCCCTTGAGGATGTCGTTCATGTCCGCCGCGTGCTTGGCGTCAGTCTCCGCGTGGTTCTTCGCCACCTGCCGCAGGCGTTCACCGGTGTCGTGGTAGAGGTTCTTGACGGCCTTCCCGGCGTCGTCGCCGAGCTTCTGGCCGAGTCGCTTCGCGCCGTCCTCCAGCGCCTTGACGATGCGGTTCGTCACGCGAAATCCACCCCGCTCAGCTTGCTCTTGAAGTCCTCGGCGTGTGCCGCCACCGTCTCGGCGTGTGCGGACAGCTTCTGCGAACGGGCGTGCAGTTCCTCGGGATGGACCGAGAAACTCTCCCCGGCACCCCCGCCGGCGGAGACACCGAGGGCCTTGGCGGTGCCCTCGTAGACGAGCCCGCTCACCGCCTTGCCGACCACGTCGACGAGCGGGGTGATGGCGGCCTCGATCACCTGGCCGATGACGTACTGCTCCAACTGCTGTTCCAGATAGCTAGTCGCCTTGCGAGCCGCCGCGATGATCCCGGCCTCCGCCGCCTCGGCGATCCCGAACGTGACGGCCGCGGCCGCCTGGTCCGCGACGAACGTCACGGCCAGCACGACGAGTTCGGCGATGGCCGCCGCCTTCATGCCCACGATGACACCGGACGCGGCGTCCAGCGCGGTCGCCACCGTGTGACAGGCCGTCACCAGCTCGTTCATGTGACTCGACGACATCTGGCCCCACTTGGCCATCAGGGCGTCATAGGACGCGCCCTGATAGATCTGGGACAACTGCTCCACCGAGGAGGTGGCGTCCTGGTGACTCTGCTGCAGATTGTTCGCGAAGTCCCGCACGTGGCCGGCGAATTCGCTGACCTTGTCCTCGTTGACATTCGGCCAGTGGACGCCAACGAAGTCGAGGAACGTCACCACCGCATCGGGCAATTCCAGTGCCACCGCAATCCCCCCACATGAGACATCGTCAGCCCTGTGGTGGCAACGTATCGTCGCCGATTAAAGCGAGGGCAATCCGACGGTCAACGTTTACTTCGAGCACTGTCGTGACGTGCTGTGCCGTGTGTCCCATTCAGGCCCGCTGCCGCTGCCACCCCGGCCTGCCGCCGGGAAGGGCCCGCGCGATGCGCGTCAACGACACCCACCGCCGCGGTGGAGCGGTGGCCTACCTCGCTGCCTACGACATCCGCCACGCCCGCGTGTTCGGCCGGACCGAAGAGCGCACCGGAATCCCGTTCATGAACCTGGTCATCCAGGTCATGGACCAGGAGCCCTACGCCAGCGCGAAACGGGTGTACTGGATCGTCGACAACGACTCCTCCCACCGCGGGCAGAAGGCCGCCGACCGGCTGACGGCGGCGTTCCCGAACGCCGTGATGGTGCACACTCCCGTCCACGCCTCCTGGCTGAACCAAGTCGAAATCTACTTCTCCGTTGTCCGGCGCAAGGCCGTCTCACCGCAACGACTTCACCGACCTTGCCCAGGTCAGGAACCGGCTCCGAGCCTTCGAAGACCGCCACAACACCGCGGCACAGCCGTTCCAGTGGAGGTTCACCACCGTCGACCTGGACGATGTGCTGGCCCGGCTGGACCGGCACGCCGCCGATCACCACGAAGAATCCTCCGCTGCCCCGACGACGTGATCAACCCCCGACGGATTTACGGCGCAGACCACTCAGCCCGCCCCGCCGCCTCTCCACAGCTGCTTCGGATCGTCGCTGTTGCAGGTGGTCACCATCACCAAGGTGCCGCTGAAAGGCTGTGAGTCGATCTCCAGGCAGTGGTCGGTCTCGGCGCTCTTCACGGTCTGGCCTGCCGCGGACGTGGTGTCGATGCGCCAGTGGATGTTGCCGGCACTGCAGTTGGTGAGGCTGACTTGGTAGTCGTTGCCCGGGGGTGCCGTCAGGCAGGAGCCACTGGCCCGGTTGACCAGCTCGAAGGTGTTGCCTGCGGTGGGGAGCAGCTTCCAGGTATACGCATAGCTGGCACTGCACGAGCCGATGGACATGAAGGTGCCGTCACCGGCGACGCACTTGCGGGCCTCGACGTTCTGCAGATGGGAGCTGGAGCCCGGGGAGAGTGTCGTCGGATTGGAGTGCCCGTTCGAGCCGCCGGTGGTGGGGCTCGGCGTCGTCGGCGCGGGCGGCTGCGGCAGTGTCGGTGCCGGGCCGTCGTTGCCGTGCGGGCCTGGCACGGGCGTGGAGGGCGAGGGGGATGACGTTTCGGGGGACCGGGACGCGGTGGAGGCCGACGGGGACGGAGGGGACGACGCCGAGGCAGACGGTGTTCCCTGCGCCCGCGGCCGGTCTCCGGGGGTGGACTGGTGCGGCGCGAGCATCATGGCCAAGAATGTCCCGCCCGCCGTGATGACGGGCACCACGGCTAGCAGGACCCGCGCGCGGCGTAGCTTCCGGACGTAGGAGACGTGTTCGATGTGCCCGACCGCTACTCCGCCGTTCGTGGCGTGGGTGACGCTCCCGCCGGGGACGTGTGGGAGCGCGGCTTGTGTGGCCTCAGGAGCTTGCGCGGCCCGGGTGGCTTGGTGGACGCCGGGCGCGCTCAGCCGTGCTGCGGGCCCGGCTGCGGAGGGTTCAGCGTCACGTTCCCCATGGTCATGGCGGCTGCGCCCCCGCTCTGGGCGGTGACGTTGACGGTGCCGTTGACGGCTACGCCTCCGGCACCTTCCGCCGTCGCCTGACCGGCCGTGCGGTTCCGGGCATCCTGCACCTGTTGGACGGCGCGCTCCAGAGCAGCGGCGAAGTCCGCGTCGTGCTCGGCCGCGTCCGCCAGTGCGCGCTGCATCCGCTGCCGGACGGGGCCGGTGGGCACGGCGGCCTCCTCCGTCCCGGCTGCTTCGGCCTGCTCTGCGGCCTCGGCGGTCAGCTCCAGCAGCGCGGGCTGCTCGCCCAGCTTCGTACTCACCAGGTCATGGAGTTCGTTCATCGCCGCGTCCAGCGCCCGGTCGACCTCTGCATCGGCCCGCCCGGCCACGCGCCTGGCCTTCTGCACCGCCCAGGCGAATAAGACCCCGACAGCTACCTCAACACCCGTCATCTCAACTCCCCCTACTCTCCTAGGAATTATTAGGACGGCATCCAGGCCCGTTAAGTTCACAAGTAGGTTCACAAGCCGGCACGAGGATACGCCGTCGGCCGACTGCGCCTGCGGCCTCTACCTTGCCCCGGGCATCTGGCCGAACGCCACACACGACACCGACTCTGGAGTCAACACCTGTGGGACTTCCAGAGCCGACCACTAAGACATCGTCTCATTTGGCCTTGTCGGTAGCCTTGACTCGTGCTGATCGTGGAGCGTTTGGTGCCGGACGAGTTGTACGACCTGTTCCAGCGGGTGGTGCCGCCCGCTCCGTCACGGCCGCAGGGTGGGGGACGGCGTCGATACGGTGACCGCGAGGTGCTCGCGGCGATCATCTTTGTGGCCACAACGGGCTGCACTTGGCGACAGTTGCCACCCGCCTTCGGGCCGTCGGGGCCGACCGCGCACCGACGCTTCACCGAGTGGTCCACCGCCCGCGTCTGGGCGAAGCTGCACCGGCTGATCCTTGATGAACTGGGCTCGCGCGGCGATCTCGACTGGTCGCGCTGCGCGATCGACTCGGTGAACATGCGAGCCCTCAAAGGGGGGAACTGACAGGTCCGAATCCGGTCGACCGGGGCAAGAAAGGCTCAAAGATCCATTTGATCATCGAGCGGACCGGTTTGCCCCTGTCCATCGGCATCTCCGGCGCCAACCTCCACGACAGTCAGGCCCTCAAGCCCCTCGTACGCGGGATCCCACCCATCCGCTCCCGCCGCGGCCCGCGCAGACGACGCCCCGCCAAGCTGCACGCGGACAAGGGCTATGACTACGACGACCTGCGTCGATGGCTCCGCAAACGCGGCATCCGGCACCGAATCGCCCGCAAGGGCATCGAGTCCTCCACTCGACTGGGCCGGCACCGCTGGACCATCGAGCGCACCATGTCATGGCTCGCCGGCTGCTGCCGCCTCCACCGCCGCTACGAACGCAAAGCCGAGCA
Organism: Streptomyces sp. S186; assembly: GCF_051603415.1. Taxonomy (NCBI): domain Bacteria; kingdom Bacillati; phylum Actinomycetota; class Actinomycetes; order Kitasatosporales; family Streptomycetaceae; genus Streptomyces; species Streptomyces sp. S186. The sequence continues at coordinate 8,303,007 of NZ_CP193932.1, forward strand.
CTTCCTGGCCTTCACCGCAATCGCCTGCAGCCTGATCTGCTATCGCAGACTCACCAACTGAGACGACGTCTTAGAGCTTGCGCAGGTAGGCGCCATAGGCCCATGCCAGCAGAACAGGCGTAGCTACTGGACGAATCACGGAGCTGTGACGTTCTGTGTCCACTGGCGGGACCTATGCGCGTCCGATCATGGGTGGGCTGGTCCGTCATTGACGGAGGCGGACTCTGCCGATGGAAAGCAGGGGCGCCCTGACCAACGTCTCGGTCGCGGCTACGACGCAGCGGTGACCGGCTGGAGCATCCTTGCCCGATTCGCCGGGTCGACGAGGGTCAGGTGGCGGCGAGCAGCACGTCCTCTCCGGTCGACGGGCGAAGGCCGTCGGTGCGATCGGCGAAGTAGCGCCCGGCGTACGAAGCCCCCGACACGTGTCGGGCGTCCGCGAAACCGGATTCGCGGGCGAGGGCCAGCATCTCCTCCGGGGTGTAGAAGCTGATGAACGGCGTTCCGGACGCGCGCGCACCTTCCCTGCTCGCCCGAAGGCCGGGGCGATCGGCCTCGTCGAGCAGTTCGGGCGGCAGGAGGAAGGTCATCACGAGTGTGGAACCGGGGGCGAGCCCGGCGACCTGGCGCAGGGTGGCCGCAGTGGCGTCCTCGGTGAGGTACATCGTGACGCCGGTGGACGCGATGAACGCCGGCTGGCCGGGGTCGAAGCCGACGGCAATCAGTTTCTTCAGCCAGTCCTCGCTCGTCTCGAAGTCGACCGGCACCAGCTGCAGCCAGTCGGGGATGCCGTAGCCCAGTTCGACCAACCGACGGCGCTTCCACGCCTGCGGGCCGGGCTGGTCGACCTCGAAGATCCGCAGGCGGGAGGCGGTCTCCGGCCTGCGTTGGGCGAAGGTGTCCAGCCCGGCTCCCAGGATGACGTACTGGGTGACGCCGCGGTCGGCCTGCTCGGTGATCAGGTCCTCGATGAACCGGGCGCGGGCCGCCATGGCCGCCCGGAACCCGCTGGTGAGGTGCGGGTCCATGTCGGGGCGGCGGCGCCAGTCGTCGTCGGGGGCCGCCAGCTTCAGGCCGATCTCGTCCTCGAAAACGTGGGGCGGCCGGTCGACCTGGACGTGCATCGCCCGCCAGAGGGCGGTCCGCACCGCGGTGCCGTCCGGCGCCGCGGTCGGTTCGTCTGCCATGGTGTTCCCTTTCTCCGTCGCAGTCAGTTCTTGACCGGAGCCTGGAGGCTCCACAGCCGCCCGTCGGGGTCGCGGACCGTCATCAACCTGGTCCCGAAGTGGGTGTCCTCGAACGGCGTCACCACCTCGACGGCCGTATCGGCACGGAACGCGTCCGCGTCCGGCACCTTCAGCACGACCTGCATCTGAGGCTCCCGGTCCTCGGGCACCTCCGCGATGAAGACGTAGGGACCGTCGCCATTGCGGAGTTGGCCGGAGCTGTGGCCCGTCTCGAACTCCAGCTCGTAGCCCAGCGCTTGGAAGAAACGTGCCGCCTTGCCCCAGTTGTGGGTCTCCAGGAACAGGGCTTCGATTCCCTCGGTTGCCATGTCATGCCTCCTTCTCGGTCGATTGGCGCTCTTGCCCATGGGTGTCGTCGAGGTAGGCACGCAGCGCCTCGGCGACCAGTGCCGACAGCGACATGCCCGTCTCGATGGCGCGGTACTTCACCTGCTTGATCAGCCCGATCGGCAGGTACACGTTGAACTGCTTGACTTCCTCATCGCCCACGAGTCCAGGCTAACTCGTTGCTAGCATGCTAGCAAGATAGCCCGACCAAGACCGAGTGCGATCCCGAGATGCTGTGGCTGGTGCTCCTCGTCAACCCGGTGCTCACCACCGCGCCAGTCCCCGAAGAGCAGGTGCTGTCCCGACACTTGAGCACGTGACACGGGAAGAGAGACAGGACGACGCGTGAGACCGCCAGTGCCACGACGAGTCCGGTGTTCTGGGCGGCACGTTTGGCCTGGGGTGTGCTCGGGCTCTTCCTGCTCGCCTGGACGGTGTTCGAGGCGGTGAAGCATACGGGCCTCACCATCCCGTTCGGCGTGATCGGCTTTCCCGTACCCTTCCTGGGCAGGCTCGCTCCGGGTTCGACGGCCGTTCACCACACGTTGCTGCGGGTCTGGACACCGCTGGCCGTCATGGCGATCGCTCCACCGTTCCCGTCCCTGCCGACAACACTGCCGTGCCCTTCACCTTCGGGATGGCCTGGCTGACCCACATCGCGCTGAGGCGCGCTCGGGGAAACGGCGTTCGTCCTGAGACAACCGCCAACTCCAGGGAAACCGGCCCGCGATCGCCCGCACGGGTAGCCGTACGAGGCGGCACGAAACTCGCTGGCCGTCAAACACTCCTCGCCGTACATGCTGACGCGTACGCCGACGAGTTGGAGGACGACGAGTTCACCCAGCGGTTTCCCTGGTTCGTCGACCACTGGGAGGCAACCCTGGCTTCTCCTGCGTGATCGGCTACCAGAACGCCGAGCCGGTTGGTTTCGTCTATGGGGCCCCGGCGACGGAGGGGCGCGAATGGTGGCGCGAGCACGTGAGCGAACCACCGGCAGACGCCTCGACATTGTCGGTCTCTGAGCTGATGGTCCGGCCGGCGTGGCGGAAGACAGGAACCGCGGAGCGGCGGCTCCATGCAGCCCTGCTCGCCAGCCGGCCAGAGGCCCTGGCCGTGCTCCTTGTCGACCCCGACCACCTCAAGGTGCAAGCGCTCTACGAGGCGTGGGGGTACCGCAAGGCCGGGAATCGTCAGCCATTCCCGGACTCCCCGAACTTCACAGTTATGCTCCGGGACCTGCACATCGCTGCCTGACCGGCGCGCGCCAGCGTGATGGTCGCCGCAGGCGCGCGGAACTGCGACACGGCACCGTCCGCATGGCGATCGCATGCAGCCCCCTGGCACGGGCTTACCGTGCTCGCCGGCTCCGGAGCGAGCGGTGCCTTCAGGCCGCGAAATCCAGGAAGTTGGCCACGGCGGGGACGTGCTGGTGGCCGGTGAGCTGTCCGCGGAGCTCAGTGAGGGCGCTGGTGGTGCGGGCGGAGTCGACGCCGCCCATGTGTCGATGACCTGGTGGCCGATGTCGAGGGCGGCGTCCATGTCACCGAGGGCGAGGTGGGCCTCGGCCTGCGGACCTGTCCCCTGTCAAGTTCTGCGTGTTGAGATCGGAGGGTCTCGCGGCGGTGACCTCTGGAGGCTCAGTCTCCGCGCCCGGGTCGCCTGGGACAGTGAAGTGGCCGCCTTCCCTTTAACGCTCTGCTCGACCCATTAGAGGAAAACCACGGACCTGTCTCTGAACACCCCAGGGCTCAGCATTATTCGGACTGCCAGATGTACTTAATCCTCGCTCCCTTCTGGGCCCTCTTCGTCCTCTTCTGATTCCGCTTCACCGCTTTCCGTTGCCAAGTGACGTTTTCTCAGGGAAATGATCTTCGCGAAGGAGTGGTGTGAGTCGGGTGGATCGGCCCGTCCGAACCGGTCCCCTGGCAGCGTCGGCAGCTGCGGCTGGAACCCGTGACGCAGCCGCTCATCGCGTGGGGGCGGAGAGGAATGGAGAGGCGGGACCCGCCAGAGCGTTGGCAAAATGCCCACGCTCAACCTTCAACGCGAAAGGACTGGCCGACATGCCTCGTAACATCACTCTGATCCGCTCCGCCGCCCTCTCCGACGTCGCCGAGTATGCCTACGCGGCCACGGCACCCGCCAACTCCCGCCTGATCTTCCTCGCCGGTGCCTGCCCGCTGAACAACGACGGCTCCACGGCAGCGATCGGGGACTACACGGGCCAGGCTGCCAAAGCAGTCAAGAACATGGAGACGGCTCTGGCCGCCGCCGGTGCAACACTCCAGGACGTCATCAGCACGCGCGTCCTCGTCGCCTCGGACCGGCGCAAGGACCTGGTGACCGCTTGGGAGGTGGTCCGGGACGCGTTCGGTGACCACGATGTCCCCAGCACGTTGCTGGGCGTCACTGTACTCGGCTACGAGAACCAGCTCGTCGAGATCGAGGCCGTCGCTGCCATCCTCGATTCCTGAGTTCGACGGACGACCGACACGGCCACCCGACAACCACGCGGCGCCCGAACGGTGTTGCTGCTCTGAGACCGTTCTCGCGTCGAGCCTGCGCGATTCGAACCCACGGAGACATCGCCGCCGCGACGGTCTTCAAGACACGAGGATCACTTCCATTGCCCGTTGAGGACGAGGGCCGCGCGGGCGATGTCGCCGATGCGGCACGGGCTGAGCGTGACATGCATGAGCGCGCGCCAGCGTTCCTTGAGCTCGGCGGCGGCTCACTCGCCGAGCGATCGGACGCACCTGATCAGGCCATTTGCCGTTCGGGTGTCGACATGGAGGGCTTGCTCGGACTGGCCCTTCGGGCGACGGACCGGGACGCGAATACCGATGCCCGCGCCGATGTAGCCCTTGTCCGCGAGGGTCGGCAGGCTCTCGGCGGCAGCCTTGTAGAGCGCGGGCAGGGCGTGGATTCGGCGGCGGTGATGTCTGGGGGGCATGTCTCCTGTAGCGGTGTAGCCGGATCGATCTGCTCTTTGTCCTGGGGCAGAGCATGTCCATGCTTCCCTCGGGGAGGTGGCGGCGGGGAAAGGCGATCCGCTCATGACGGCCTGACCGTGGTCGCGGACGTGCCGGGTCCAGCCGGGCCGGACCGGCAGCCGGGTGCCGAAGCGGGAGCCGTTAAACCGCAGCAGCACCGTGGTGGTGTCCACGATCAGCAGACATTCCCCAAGGTCAGGGACCTGATCTTGCGGTTCGGCAAGGCCGCCCAGGGATGCGGAGAGGTGCCGCATGCGGGCCTCTATGGCAGCGGCGGTGTCGTGTTCGGTGCGGCCGGGCGGGTGGGCCAGGGGGAGATGCGCGAGGTCGGTGTCGGCCGGGTCGACGCCGAGCCAGGTCCAGGCGCCCAGGGCGGCCAGCAGGCCAGGCCCCGAGCCCGCGGCGGCCGGCAGGGGGTGGGTGGTCAGCATGGTGCCCCCTGGGGAGCCGGGGCGGTCTTGAAGCGTGACCAGACGGCCTTGCCCGCCAGTCCGCGATCCTCGACGCCCCAATCGTCGGAGAGTATGGCGAGGATGTGCAGGCCGCGGCCGGAGACGTCGTCGCTGGTGGGGCGACTCAGCCGGGGCCGGCGGGGGCTGGAGTCGTGGACCTCGACGCGGACGATGCCGTCCTCGGCGCTCAGAGCGACGTGGAAGCCACGGCCGCGGCGTGTGCCGTGCGCGAGGGCGTTGGTGGCCGGCTCGGAGACGCAGAGGCGGACATCATCGGCCCGCCCCTCCAGGTTCCAGGTGGCAAGGGTGCGAACGACGAAGTCCCGGGCCTGACCCACGGATTCGGGGACAGGGGCGAAGAAGCGTTTGATGGCATCGGGCATGGCGAGCCTCATGTCTCGGCGTCCAGGGCTGGGGCTGAGCTGGGGGTGCGGCGGCGAGAGCGGGGCGGCGTCCGGCGCGACGGCTTGCTGTCGCGGACGACCATCAGCCGGACTCCGGATCGGGGGATCTCCCGCTGCCGCTCGGCGGCTATCGACTTGGGCCCCAGGTGGGAGGCGGCAGGCAGGACCACTCCGTAGACGTCCGGCAGATCGAGCACGTCCAGCAGCCCGGTGAACGCCGCGCCGTGAGCGCTGTTGCCGCCGCGGTCGATGAAGATCGCTCCCAGCACCAGTTCATGGCTGCGGCAGTACTCCGCCAGGGTCCCGGTCAGGGCCGTCTGCCGGGCAGCGGAGCTTTTGAGGAGCCGAAGGAAGCCGTAAACGACCGGGCCGTTGATCGGGCGATGCTCCGTGAGGGGTTCCATATATGTGTCCGTCCAAAGGATCAAAAAGGGGTGGAAGAGGCAGCCGGTCCGACAGGATCCGGACAAGCTGTTTCGAGAGTGGCCCTGCTCCAACCCCCGTGAAATGACCCGCTGTTGTACTTCCGTTGCACTTGCGTGCCCCCACCTGCCTGCGTCGTGCTTCGATGCTGAGCGGAAAGGAGCAACACGTGGCGACCGTGCACCACTGGAGCGGCCCGGAGGCCCATGCCCTGCGGCTCGCGCTGCGGATGAGCGTCAGGGCCTTCGCCCAGCACCTCGGCGTCGCTCACCGCACTGTCGCCAAGTGGGACCGGCTCCGTGAGTCCACCGAGCCCAGGCCCGACACTCAAGCGATCTTGGACACCGCACTGGCACGCGCGGACACCGCGGTGCATCTGCGGTGCGAGACACTGCTGTCCGAGGCCGGCCGCCCGGCGGCCGGGCCGGGACGGCGGGTAACGGCGTCCGGCCCGAGGGCTTGGGAGTACGAGTCCTGGACCGATGACCTGGACCGGGTCGTGGTCGCGCTGTCCCGCCAGAGCTTCGCGTTCGCCGACAACCTGCTCGGCCGCTGGCCCGGCAGGTTCAAGCCGGCCGAGCTGGACGACAAGGGCCTGTATCTGTTCGCCCGCTCAACAGCCCTGCTCGGCGATCTGCAGCGCGATCAGGGGGCCGTGCTGGGGCCGCTGTCAGCCCAGCACGCGTATGTGGGCGCCCGCTCGGCGTTCACCCAGCTCGACATCCCCCGCCGCATCGCCCAGCTCGACCTGTCGCCAGCGGTGGTCGCAGAGATGTCCGGCAAGCTGGAGATCGCCGGCCGCCACTACGAAACCCTGGCGGTGGATGACTGGCTCTCCCGCCGCGACCGGGCCAGGGCCCGGCTGTGGGTGGGAACCGCGCTGAGCAAGGACGGCAACCACGACTATGCCGCCCGCGTCATGCTCGCCGCGACCTGCGACTTCGAGGACCTGGCCGAGCCCGAAGACTGGTCCGTCGCCCACCAGAAACTCGCCCTCGCCCACCGCGGCGCCGGCGACCTCACCCAAGCCCTGCACTTCATCGACATCGCCCGCAGCACCGGCACGACCGACTCGCCGATGCAACGCGTGCGTCTGGACACCGCCCACGGTCACATCCTGCTCTCCGACCCGGCCACCCGGGATGATGGACTGCACGTCCTCGACCAAGCCGCGAAGATGGCCGCGCAATACGGCATGAGCCACCAACTCCGCAACATCGAGGGCATCCGGACCGCGATCCAGGGGACACCGCGTCCCCGGCGACGGTGACCAGGGAGAGACGCGAGTGACGGACAACCAGCGGGCCATCACCGACGACCAGCGTCAGCAGGCCAAGCTGATCTGGGACTACCACCAGATGCAGCATGAGGTGCGGCCGGTAGACGCCGCGATCGGCCTGGGCAGCCACGACCTGGGCGTCCCCGCCTTCTGCGCCGAGCTCTATCGGGCCGGGCTGTTCCCAACGCTGGTCTTCACCGGCGGCCCCAACCCCACCGCCCCGGAACGGTTCCCCCGCGGCGAGGCGGTGCACTTCCGCGAGCACGTCATCGAGCTCGGCGTCCCCGCCGAAGCGATCCTGCTGGAGCCCAAGGCCCGCAACACAGGCCAGAACCTCACCCTCTCCCGCGACGTCCTGGCCGCCGCCGGGATTGTCCCCAAGACCGTGCTGCTGGCCTCCATGCCCTATATGGAGCGACGCGCCTTCGCCGCCGCCCGCAAGGTCTGGCCGGAGGTGGAGGTGGTCTGTGCCTCGGCGCCACTGGAATTCGACGACTACCTCAAGACGATCGGCGACGACAAGCACGTCGTCGACCAGCTCGTGGGCGACCTCCAGCGGGTGATCGAGTATCCGAAGCTCGGATTCGCCATCGAGCAGGACGTCCCGGAGGACGTGCATGGCGCGTACGAATCCCTCATCCGCGACGGTTTCACCAGCCGACTCCTCGACTCCTGATCTGCTGGCCCCGGGCGGGCTGTGTGCCATCCACCAGCCCAACTTCCTGCCCTGGCTGACCACGCTGGCGAAGCTGTTCGCGGCGGACTACTGGATCGTCCTGGACGACGTGCAGTTCGCCCGCCGCGACTACCAGCACCGGGCCCTCCTGACGGCCCCTGGCGAGCCGGAGGGGCGCCGGTGGCTGACCATCCCCACCCGTCTGCCCCACGGCCGCCAGACGGCCATCTGTGATGCTCTGATCGTCGATGCCGACCTGGCCCGGCGAAGGACCGCGGGGGTACTGCGGCAGACCTATCGCTCCAGCCCCACCGGCCCGCTTTCGAGGAGGCCCTTCAGCAGATGCTGGCCGCGTTCGACACCGGCCGGACCGCCGCCGTCGCCGAGACCTCTACCCGCGTAATGCTGGACCTGTTCGGCTGGCCGGGGCAGATCCTGTCCGGCAGCCGACTGCCCGCCCGGCCCGGCCGCTCTCAGCGGCTCACCGATCTGGCCGCCGCGACCGGCGCCCGCGCGTATCTGTGCGGGACCGGCGGCATGAATACCTCCAGCCGCAGCCCATGCGCACAACCGGCTGCCGCCTACGGCGCCACGTGCTAGCGCTGCCGGACGCCTGGATCAGCACACAAGCATGGCTGAGGGCAAGGGCCGCGTGCGCGGCCGTGATACTGGCCGCCATGACAAGCACGACACCGTTCTCCCGAATCAAGATCCGCACCGGGGCCCTCGTTTTCTGCGGCGACGACGTCGCCCTCATCCGCCGCGACCGCGCCGACTCCACCCACTACACCCCGCCCGGCGGCAACGTCGAGGACGGCGAGGATCTCCACCAGGCCCTGCGCCGGGAGCTCGCTGAAGAACTCGACCTGGACATCGACCAGGCCGACGGCGGCGACCTGATGTGGGTCGTAGACCAGCGCGTCAGCCGTCCCGGCCCCACCCTGCCGCCGCGCAAGCTCCACCTGCTCTACCGCCTCCACATCACCTCCGAACTCCGCGCAACCCTCGCAGAGCAGGAGCTGGACGAACTGCCCGATGGCAGCCACGAGGTCGGTGTCATCGAGTGGGTCGACTACCGGAAGACCGCCGAACTGTCGATCTTCCCACCCATCGGGCCTGCACTGGCGGTCCTGCCCAACCCCCGAGCCGCCGTCGCCGACGCCGCCCTCGACGCGGTTACAGACGAGAACTACACCTGGGTGTGACCGTGACTGCCTGTCGAAGGCGGATTTCTCACGGCTGCGTCCAGTTTTCGGCTGGCTCCGGGGTGAGTCGGCCGGAGCGGAGAGGCTGACCGGGGACTTCTCACCACGGTGTCCGATCGGGGACACCGACGGAAGGTGTCCGACTGCACCGACCGAACGGGCGGCATCGTGATGCCGATGTCGTCCGTTTTGGTGTTTCTGGGCATGAGAACGAGGGCCCATGGGGCAAGGGCGGCGTGGATGCCGCACCGGACACGTACCGGGGGTCGGTCAGCATGCGGTGGAGGAGCCGATCACTGTGCCGTGCCGGTGCCGTTCTTCATGACCGGTGAAGCCGAAGATCGTCGATGTTCCGGCGGCCAGGCTGCCGTTGCTGTTCGGCCTCATCGTCATGACGTTGCCGCAGCCTTGCTGTAGGCAGCTGTTCAGCCGGGGGTGCCACCGAGCGTGGTCAGCACCGTGTTGTACGCGGGCTTCTTGTTGTAGTTGTCGTCGAGGAGCAGCGGCGTTCCGCCCGCCCGCCACGAGTACTTGTCGGTGACGCCCCAGACAGTGATGCCGGTGCAGCGCGAGACCGCCAGGCAGGGGCGCACGACGTTGCCGTAGCTGTCGGCCTGTGCCGTGCCCGAGCCCTCGATGTCGAGCTCGGTGATCTGCACGTCGACGCCGAGGTCGGCGAAGCGCTGCAAGTTCTCCTTGTAGTCGGACGGGACCGGGGAAGCGCTGTTGAAGTGGGACTGGAAGCCGACGCAGTCGATCGGTACGCCGCGTGCCTTGAAGTCCTTGACCATGTTGTAGACGGCATTGCTCTTCGCGTTGATGCCCTCGATGTTGTAGTCGTTGTAGCAGAGTTTGGCGGCCGGGTCGGCGGCACGGGCGGTGCGGAACGCCTCCTCGATGTAGCCGTCGCCGAGCTTGTCCTGGAAGGGCGAGCTGCGCCGGGCGCCGCTGTCGCCGTCCTGGAAAGCCTCGTTGACGACGTCCCAGGAGTGGATCTTGCCCTTGTAGTGCTGCATGACCTGAGTGATGTGGTTGTTCATCGCCGACCTGACGTCGTCGGCAGTGCTGAGGCCGCCGACCCAGCCGGGCAGCTGGGAGTACCACACCAGGGTGTGCCCGCGGACCTTCATGCCCTTGCTCTGGGCGTGGTCCACGATCTGGTCGGCGGAGCCGAAGGTGAAGGTGCCACGGGTGGGCTCGGTGGCGTCCCACTTCATCTCGTTCTCCGGCGTCACGGAGCTGAACTCGGTGTCGAGCGTCGAGACGTACGGGGCTTCGCCCAGGTGGTTCGCGGCGACGGCGGTGCCGAAGTAGCGGCCCTTCTCGGTGGCCGCGGCGCCGAGGGTACTGGCGCCCTGGGCGGTGCCCCCGAGGGCGGTGCCCGCGAGGACGGTGACGCCGGCGGCGGCGAGCAGCCCCGCCGTGCCGAGGGCGAGTGCGGTGCGGGTGCGCGAGCGTCGGGGCCTGCGCTCAGGAGGCGGGTCGATGGTTGTGCGGGCGGCCATCTTGTCCCCTTCTTCGGTGGTGGACAGGGTCTGCCGGCGTACGCGGTCAGGCGGGCACTCCGCTGTCCGAAACTTTCGGAAGAATTTCCGAATTTGTGTGAGGGACCCTAGAAGCCCGCTCCCCCTGGCGTCAACAGACCTGCGCACCCACAACCTCAGTCGGCTCGAGAAGACCTCTCGACTACCCGTCGGCTCGAAAGTTTCGAAGCGCTCGGCATCTGCCCTGTGGCCGTTCTGCGCCCCCTGCGCACCCTGACTCGCCGGCCGCACCGGCAACGCGACAAGGTCGGGCGCCCGGCTCAGGTGGTGGACATGCCGGGCGCGGGCCCGGTGCTCTCCCGGACGATCAGGTGCGTGGCCAGCTCCATCCGCAGCATGCCGCCGGGGAGCACCGTGTCCGCGCCCTGCAGCACGATGCGGGCTGCGAGGGCTGCCATCTCGCGCAACGGCTGGCGCACCGTGGTCAGCGGCGGGGATGCCCAGGCGGCGTTCGGAACGTCGTCGAAGCCGACGATGCTCACGTCGGTCGCGACCCGCAGTCCGGCCTGTCGAATCGCCTCGTATGCGCCCAGGGCCATCAGGTCGCTGCTCGCGAAGACCGCGGTGGGCGGGTCGGCGAGCGCGAGCAGGTCGCGCATTCCGGAGAATCCGGTCGTGTAGTAGAAGTCGCCGGGCTGTTGGAGCGCAGGGTCGACCTCGATGCCGGCTCCCTCAAGCGCCGCGCGGTACCCGTCCAGGCGTGCCCGCGCGCACAGGACGTCCTCATGGCCCTGGAGGATGCCGATCCTGCGGTGCCCCAGGTCGATCAGGTGCTGGGTCGCGGCCATGCCGCCTTGCCAGTTGGTCGCGCCGACCGACGGCACTGCGGCGTCGGGGCTGCCGACCGGGTCGACCACGGCCAGCGGGATGCCCAGGGAGTCGACGCGCTTGCGCTGCGCCGGGGTGAGGTCGGTGACCGCCAGGATGATGCCATCCGAGCCACGCTTGGCCAGATTGTCCAGCCAGCGCAGGGGGCCGGCGGTGGTTGCGTGCGTCACGGTCACGACCACCTCGGCATCGAGGCCGGCCACTTCGCCCTGCACCCCCTGCATCACCTCGCCCGCCCACAGGCCGTCCACCTCACGGATGACCAGGTCGACCAGGCCGACCGTCTTCTTCGGACGGGCGCGGCGGCGCAGGTAGTTGTGCCGCTTCAGCAACTCCTCGACGCGCGCCCGGGTCTCCGGCGCCACTTCGTCCCGGCCGTTGAGGACCTTGGAGACCGTCGGTGCCGACACCCCGGCCTCACGGGCGATCTCGGCGATGGTGATCCGGGCGGGGGGAACAGTAGCGCCGGACGTGCCCGTCGTTCCGCCGCTGCTCCGTCGGCCGGGCATGGGCGACCTCATCTCTATGTCTCTATGTCGGCTTGTTGTGGCCAGCATACGCGGAACCGACTCCGATCGTTTCGGTAAATTTTCGGCAACGGCCCGTCATGCGAGTGCCGAATTCCTTCTGGGGCTCGTCCTTCTACAGCCCGTCCGAAATGTCCGTTGACGCTGCTGTGCGAGTGCCCTACGTTTCCCGGAACCAAACAGAAACATTCCGAAACTTTCGTAGAGCGACGGAAGGCAGCCGATGAAATCTGGCAGGGTCCTGAGAGCCACAACGGCGGCCGCGGCCTCGGCGCTGGTGCTGGCCCTCGCCGCCACGGGCTGCGGCGGCTCCGGCGGCTCGGTGTCCGGAAAGGTCACCATCCGGATCTCCACCTTCTCCAACATGGGCTTCAACAGGTCGGGGCTGTTCCAGGAGTACGAGAAGCTCCACCCCGACATCACCATCAAGGAGGACAACGCCGCCGACGAGGCCACCTACTGGCAGGCCCTTCAGCCCAAGCTGAGCAGCGGTCAGGGCCTGGGCGACATCGTCGGTGTCGAGGTGGGCCGCATCCGCACCATCGCCGGGAGGAAGGCCGGCATGTTCGCCGACCTCTCGCACGCCCCCGGCGTGCGGCCCGACTCCTTCTACCCGTGGAAGTGGGCCCAGGCCAAGACCACGGACGGCCAGGTGCTCGGCCTGGGGACCGACATCGGCCCGATGGCCGTGTGTTACCGCAAGGACCTGTTCCAGCAGGCCGGGCTGCCCACCGACCGCACCGCCGTCGGCAAGCTGTGGGCGGGTGACTGGGCGAAGTACGTGGATGTCGGCGAGCGGTTCCAGAAGCAGACCAAGGACAAGGGCCTGCGCTTCATGGACACCGGCAACGGCCTCTACAACGCCATGATCTTCGGGCAGGTCACGTCCTACTACGACGCCTCCGGCAGGTTGGTCTACGACCGCAACCCCGGCGTCAGGCGGGCCTATGACCTGGCCGCCCGGGCCAACACCTCGGGCCAGACCGCCAAGTTGCAGCAGTTCCAGGCCAATTGGCGCAAGTCGTTCTCGGCTGCCAAGTTCGCCACCGTGGTCTGCCCGTCCTGGATGCTCGGCCAGATCTCCCAGAACTCCGGCCCCTCGGGCAAAGGCAAGTGGGACATCGCCAAGGCCCCCGTCCCCGCCAACTGGGGCGGCTCTTTCCTGACCGTTCCCAAGAACAGCAAGGTCAGGGACGAGGCCGAGAAGCTCGCCGCCTGGCTGACCGCGCCGGCCCAGCAGGCCAAGGTCTTCGCCAGCGCCACCGCGGGCAACTTCCCCTCCTCGAAGACCGCCGCCGGGGAGAGCGCGGTCTCCGACACACGCAACCCGTACTTCAACAACGCTCCCGTCGGGAAGATCTTCGGGGCGGCGGCCCGGAAGATGCCGACCCTGAACATCGGCCCCGACCAGATGACCATCACCACCACCCTCTCCGAGGGCCTGACACGGGTCGAGCAGCAGGGCATGGACCCGGACACGTCCTGGCGGCAGACCATGAGCGAGATCAAGTCCGCCATCGAGAAGGGCTGAGGCGATCCGCATGGTATCCGCCCACACGGCCACCCCCTCGCCTTCACCCGCATCCGATGCGCGGCGCTCGGCCTGGCGCAGCCGGCTCTACCGCTGGGACCTCAAGGCCACCCCGTACGCGTATGCGGCGCCGTTCTTCGTGCTGTTCGGCGCGTTCGGCCTCTACCCCCTGGTCTACACCGCCTGGCTGTCGCTGCACGACGTGCAGCTGTACGACCTGAATGCGCTGTCCTGGGCCGGGTTCGCGCACTACGGCGAACTGCTGACCAGCCCGCAGTTCTGGAAGGCGCTGCGCAACACCTTCTCCCTCGGCGTCATCTCGGCGGTTCCGCAGCTGCTGATGGCGCTCGGCCTGGCGCACCTCCTGAACTACCGGCTGCGCGGCGCACTGGTGTGGCGGGTCGCGTCGCTGGTGCCGTACGCCACCTCGATCGGCGCCGCCGCGCTGTTCTTCCAGTTCGTCTTCAGCCGGGACTTCGGCCTGGTGAACTGGGCGCTGCACGGCCTGGGCCTGGGCCGGGTGGACTGGGAGAGCGGCACCTGGTCCGCCCAGCTGGCCGTCTCGGCCATCGTCATCTGGCGCTGGACCGGCTACAACGCGCTGCTGTACCTGGCCGCCATGCAGGCCATCCCGCAGGAGCGCTACGAGGCGGCGGCGCTGGACGGCGCCTCCCGCCGGCAGCAGTTCCTGAACGTGACGATCCCCGGCATCCGCCCCACCATCGTCTTCACGGTCGTGATCTCCACCATCGGCAGCATCCAGCTGTTCGGCGAGCCGCTGATCTTCGGGGGCGGCTCGCAGGCGGTGCAGGGCGGCGCCAACGGCCAGTACCAGACGCTCGGCCTGCTGCTGTATCAGACGGGTTGGGCGAACGGGAACGCCGGGCGGGCCTCGGCGCTGGCCTGGCTGATGTTCCTGCTGATCGTCGTGATCGCACTGATCCAGGCGGTGGTCTCGCGCCGCGCACGGAAGGGATGACGCCATGACAAGGGTTGACGCCGTGACCGCCCCCGTGGAGACCATCGGCACCAGTGGGTCCCTGACGGCACGCCGCCCCGATGACCGTCACCCCCGTCCCCAGCGCCGCTCGCAGCCGCTGTTCAGGCCCGGTGCCGGGCGGCAGGCGCACGCCGGTCCGGTCGCCTACCTGCTGCTCGGTCTGATGGCCGTGCTGTCGCTGTTCCCCCTGTACTGGTCGATCGTCGCAGCCTCGACCTCCAGCCAGGCCGTCAACCAGGCGGACCCGCCGCTGCTGCCGGGCGGCAACCTGATCAGCCACCTGGGCACTGCCTGGCGGGAGGCCGACCTGGGCAAGGCGGTGCTCAACTCCTTCGTCGTGTCCGGATCGGTGGCGCTGTCCACCGTGCTGTTCTCCACCCTCGCCGGATTCGCCTTCGCCAAGCTGCGGTTCAGGTTCCGCACCGCCCTGTTACTGGTCGTCATCGCCACCACCGCGGTGCCGCCCCAGCTCAGTGTGATCCCGCTGTTCCAGATCATGACCTCGCTGGACTGGTACGACCACATGCCGGCGGTGATCGTCCCGACGCTGGTCAGCGCGGTCGGGGTGTTCTTCATGCGCCAGTACCTCGCCGAGGCGCTGCCCGACGAACTCATCGAGGCCGCGCGCGTGGACGGCGCGGGCTCCCACCGGATCTTCTGGCACGTGGTCCTGCCGGTGGCCCGGCCCGCGATGCTGGTGCTGTTCCTGATCACGTTCGTACAGTCCTGGAACGACTTCCTCTGGCCGTTCGTCGTCCTCACCTCCGAGAACCCGACGGTGCAGGTGGCGATGGTCAAGCTGGCCCAGGGATACGTCCCCGACCAGTCGGTGATCATGGCGGGTGCGCTCCTGGGCACCCTGCCCCTGCTGCTCCTGTTCCTGGTGTTCGGCCGGCGCATCGTCGGCGGCCTGATGCAGGGCGCCCTGAAGGGCTGAACACGCCCGCGACAGGCTCGAGTTGAAACAGACAAGGAATACCCCCATGCCTTTTCCCCGCGGATTCCTCTTCGGGAGCGCCACCGCCGCCTACCAAGTGGAGGGTGCCGCCGCCGAGAACGGCCGCACCCCGTCCATCTGGGACACCTTCTGCACCCGCCCCGGGGCCATCGCCGACGGCAGCAGTGGCAAGACGGCCTGCGACCATCTCCACCGCTACCGCGAAGACGTCGCGCTGATGGCCGAACTCGGTCTGAACGCCTACCGGTTCTCCCTCTCCTGGCCCCGGGTGCAGCCAGGCGGGCGCGGCCCGTTGCACCACAAGGGCATGGACTTCTACCGCAGGCTCGTCGACGAGCTCCTGGAGCGCGGCATCACCCCGCTGCCCACCCTCTACCACTGGGACCTGCCCCAGGAGCTGGAGACTCCATCCCTCAGCGGCTCCGCCGCGGGCGGGGGCTGGCCGGAACGGGACACCGCCGAGCGCTTCGGCGAGTACGCCGCCCTGGTCGGCGATGCCTTAGCAGACCGCGTCACCACCTTCACCACCCTCAACGAACCCTGGTGCAGCGCCTTCCTGGGCTACGCCTCCGGGGTGCACGCCCCCGGACGCACCGAACCGGCCGCCGCGCTGCGCGCCGCCCACCACCTCAACCTCGGCCATCTGCGGGCCGCCGAGGCACTGCGCACACACCCCGGAGTGCGGGTGGCGATCGCCCTGAACCTCCACGAGGTCCGCCCGCTGACCGGCTCGGGTGCGGACCGCGACGCCGCGCGGCGCATCGACAACCTCGCCAACCGCATCTTCACCGGGCCGCTGCTGGATGGCGGCTATCCCGAGGACCTGCTCGCCGACACCGTGGAGCTGACCGACTGGTCCTTCGTCAAACCCGAGGACATCCCCGGCGAACCCGCGGTCGACGTGCTGGGCATCAACTACTACACCCCCACCCTGGTCTCCCGTCCCCGGCCCGGCGACGGCGACGTGTCCGGCGCGGACGGCCACGGCGCAGGCAGAGCCTCCCCCTGGCCGGGCACCGACGGTCTGGTCCGCTTCCACCAGCCGCCCGGTGAGCGCACCGCCATGGGCTGGACGGTCGATGCGAGCGGGCTGCGCGACCTGCTGCTGCGCACGGCCCGCCACCATCCGGGGCTGCCGCTGCTGGTGACGGAGAACGGTGCGGCCTTCGACGACGTCCTGGAGCCGTACGGCGGCGTCCGCGACCCGCGCCGTACCGCCTATCTGCACTCCCACCTCCGGGCCGTGGAGCAGGCCGTTGCCGAGGGCGCGGATGTGCGCGGCTATATGGTCTGGTCGCTGCTGGACAACTTCGAGTGGGCGTACGGCTACGAGAAGCGCTTCGGCCTGGTGCGGGTCGACCACGACACCCAGCGCCGCACCGTCAAGGACAGCGGCCGCTGGTACGCCCGGGTCGCCCGCACCGGGACCCTGCCCCCACTCACGCCTGCCTGACCCCCGGCCGCGCAGCACCGCGACATCCTGCCGCGCCCCGGCTCCTGCGACACGCATCTGCTGGACGACAGAAGACCTGCTGACGACAGAAGACTTTCGAACCCCCCGTCGGACCTGCGGGCAGGCCGCTCGCCCAGGTCCCCAAACGTGAGGATGGCCGCCACCATGTCGGCACACCTGCCGGTCGACGCCCCCCTTCCCGCGTTGCCCCCCTGGAACGACATCTCACTGCCCGTCGAGCGGCGGGTCGCCGCACTCCTTGAGCGGATGACACTGCCGGAGAAGGCCGCTCAGCTGTACGGCGTCTGGGTCGGCGCGGACCCGGAGGGCGGCGGGGTCGCCCCGCACATGCACGACAACCTTCCGGCCGAGGTCGACTGGCAAGCCCTGATCCCGCTCGGGATCGGCCAGTTGACACGCCCCTTCGGCACCGCCCCCGTCGCCCCGGCGCTCGGCGCGCAGGCACTGGCCCGCGCGCAGCGGCAGATCACCGCCGCGAACCGGTTCGGCATCCCGGCGATGGCCCACGAGGAGTGCCTGGCCGGGTTCGCCGCCTGGGGAGCCACCTGCTACCCGGTCCCACTGGCCTGGGGCGCGTCGTTCGACCCGGATCTGGTGGCCGAGATGGCAGCCGCCATCGGGCGTGACCTGCGCGCGGTCGGTGTCCACCAAGGGCTCGCGCCCGTCCTCGACGTGGTGCGCGATCCGCGCTGGGGGCGCGTGGAGGAGACCATCGGCGAGGACCCGTGCCTGGTCGGCACCGTCGGCGCCGCGTACGTGCGCGGCCTGGAGACCGCAGGGGTGGTGGCCACGCTCAAGCACTTCGCGGGCTATTCGGCCTCGACCGGGGGCCGCAACCTGGCACCGGCCCGGATCGGGCGGCGCGAGATGGCGGACGTGCTGCTGCCGCCGTTCGAACTGGCGCTGCGGGAGGGCGGGGCCCGCTCCGTCATGCACTCCTACGCCGAAATCGACGGTGTACCGGCGGCGGCCGACCCGGAGTTGTTGACCGGACTGCTGCGACGGGACTGGGGGTTCACGGGAACCGTCGTCGCCGACTACTTCGGCATTGCCTTCCTGCGGACGCTGCACCGCGTCGCCGCGGACACCCCGGAGGCGGCCGCGCTCGCGCTGGCCGCCGGGGTGGACGTCGAACTGCCGACCGTGCATGCCTACGGCGCCGAGCTGGTCACCGCGGTCGAACGCGGGCTGGTCGACGAGGAGCTGGTGGACCGGGCGGCGCGACGGGTGCTGCGGCAGAAGTGCGCACTCGGCCTGCTGGATGCGGACTGGGACCCGGAACCACCCCCTGGCCCGGTGGACCTCGATCCGGTCGGCAACAGGGAGCTGGCGGCGCTCCTCGCGGAGGAGTCCGTGGTACTGCTGACCAATCCGCGCGGGCTGCTTCCCCTGGCACAAGTGCCGCGGCGGATCGCCGTCGTCGGCCCGCTCGCCGACGACCCGGCGGCCATGCTCGGCTGCTACTCGTTCCCGATGCACGTGGGGCCGCAGCATCCCGATGTGCCGATGGGCATCAAGGTGCCGACGCTCCTGGAGGCGCTGCGCACGGAGTTCGCAGACAGCACGGTGACGCACGCGTCGGGGTGCGCAGTGGCGGAGCGGGACGAGAGCCGAGAGGGGGCCGAGAGCGGCGACGGCTTCGCGGCTGCCCGGCGCGCGGCACAGGACGCGGACGTCTGCGTGGCGGTGCTCGGCGACCGTGCCGGGCTGTTCGGGCACGGTACGTCCGGAGAAGGCTGCGACGCGGCCGACCTGCGGCTGCCGGGGCGCCAGGGCGAGCTGCTCGACGCCCTCCTGGACACCGGGACGCCCGTGGTCCTCGTGCTTCTCGCCGGACGGCCGTACGCGCTCGGCGACTACGCCGACCGCCTCGCCGCAGCGGTCCTGGCGTTCTTTCCCGGCGAGGAGGGCGGACGGGCGGTGGCCGGGGTGCTGTCGGGGCGGGTGTGCCCTTCCGGCCGGCTGCCCGTCAGCGTCCCGCACGGGCCGGGCGGCCAGCCGTGGACGTACCTTCAGCCGCCGCTCGGCCTCGGGGGCGAGGCCAGCAGCCTGGACCCGACACCCCTGTACCCGTTCGGGCACGGCCTGTCGTACACGTCCTTCGACTGGGAACCGGAACCGATCGCCCCCGGTGCGGAGGAGATGACGGCGCACGGGGCGGTGGAGGTACGCGTCGTGGTCCGCAACACCGGCGCGCGCACCGGGACGGAGGTGGTGCAGCTTTACCTGCACGACCCGGTGGCCCAAGTGACGCGACCGGACATGCGGCTGGTGGGGTACGCCCGCGTTCCGCTGGCCGCAGGCGAAGCCGCCCGGGTGGCGTTCCGCTTCGACGCCACGCTGGCCGGCTTCTCCGGGATCGCGGGGCACCGGATCGTCGAACCCGGAGAGCTGGAACTGCGCCTGGCGTCATCCAGCGAAGCGGTGCGGCACAGATGGCAGGTGCGGGTGGTCGGGGAAGAGCGGCGACTCGACGGGGTGCGGATGCTGCGCTGCCCCGTACGGATCGAGCCCGGCCCCGAGAAGAGCAACCAACAGTGACCAACCGGGTGCAGTGGAACGCACCCGGGTGACAGAGAGGAAAAGACCGTGAAAGACACACCCAAGCGGCCACGGCGCTCGGCCATGGCGATAGCGGGCCTGTTGGCCGCCGCGTTGCTGGGCGCACTGTCCCTGGTGCCGGCACCGTCGGCGTCGGCGTCGGTGAACAGCACCCTCTGCGACAAGACTGGCAGCGCGCCCGTGTCGGGCGGGAAGTACATCGTCCAGAACAACGAGTGGGGCGACGACATCCCCCAGTGCGTCGACGCCTTCGACGGCGGCTTCAAGGTCACCAAGGGCAGCCACAACCTGCCCGGCAACCCCTCACCGGCGGCCTATCCGTCGATCTACGCGGGCTGCCACTGGGGCAACTGCTCCAGTGGCAACGGCCTGCCGCAACAGGTGTCCTCGTTCACCACCCCGCAGTCCCATGTGGACTTCACCACCACGTCCGACGGCCAGTGGGACGCCTCCTACGACATCTGGTTCGACACCAACCCCCATCCCTCCGGCCAGAACAACGGCGAGGAGATGATGATCTGGGCCAACCACTCCGGGCCCCCGGTGCCATTCGGCAAGAAGGTCGACACCGTGCAGCTGGACGGCGCCGACTGGGACGTGTGGTACGGCCCCCAGAGCAGCACCTCCAACGGCGTCACCACGACGTGGAACACCGTCTCCTACGTCCGCCAGCAGACCACCAACGCCCTCACGGTGAACATCAAGGACTTCACCGACGACTCGGCCAAGCGCCGCTACCTGCAACCCTCCTGGTACCTGACCAGCGTGCAGTTCGGCTTCGAGCCGTGGGTCGGCGGCCCTGGCCTGGCGGTGAACTCCTTCTCCTACACCCCTGACGGCAGCGCCTCGACGGGCGGTGCGATCCATGGCGGCGGAACCGGGCCCAGCCAGGGCCGGTCACGGAACTAGTACGACGTGGGGCAGCCCGCCGGGCAGTGCGCCCGCCCAGCTCGCCCCCGCGTGACCAACCGCCCCCCAAGCCAGCCCACTTCAAAATCGTGGACGCCCTCACGAAGCCTTGAAGGCCGACCTCGGCCAGGGGCCGACCGCGCGCTGCCCGTTCCGGCCGCACGGTTCCCCAGCCTACGGTGAAGACCGGTGCCCCGCGGCCGCAGCGGGCCACGGGGCACCGGTCTTCAGCACCACAGACAGCCACTCCACCCCTGATCGGCTGACCCTGACCAACCGCCCACTCCAGCCACTTTCCACCACCCAAAAGGAAGCGAGGAATCATGGTTGATCACCCTGTTCCAGCTCCAGCGGACAAGTTCAGCTTCGGTCTGTGGACCGTCGGCTGGCCCGGCCGCGACCCCTTCGGCGAGCCGACCAGGCCGCCGCTCGATCCGGTGGTCGCGGTACACCAGCTGGCCGAACTCGGCGCATACGGCGTGAGTTTCCATGATGACGATCTGGTCCCGTTCGGCAGCCCGGACGCCGAACGCCGCCGACACATCGCCCGGTTCCGGCAGGCTCTGGCCGACACCGGACTCGTCGTGCCGATGGTCACCACGAACCTGTTCAGCCAACCGGTCTTCAAGGACGGCGCGTTCACCAGCAATGACCGCGATGTGCGCCGGTATGCGATGCGCAAGGTGATCCGCAACCTCGACCTGGCAGCGGAACTCGGCGCGAGCGTCTACGTGTTCTGGGGCGGCAGGGAAGGGTCCGAAACCGATGCGGCCAAGGATGTACGGGCCGCGCTGGACCGCTATCGCGAGGCTTTGGACACACTCGCCCAGTACGTCAAGGATCAGGGCTACCCCATCCGGTTCGCGCTGGAGCCCAAGCCCAACGAGCCGCGCGGCGACATCCTGCTCCCGACGATCGGGCACGCACTGGCGTTCATCTCCACCCTTCAGCACCACGAGATGGTGGGCCTCAACCCCGAGGTCGGCCACGAGCAGATGGCCGGCCTCAATACGACGCACGGGGTCGCACAGGCACTGTGGCAGGGCAAGCTGTTCCACATCGACCTCAACGCCCAGCGCGGCCCGCGCTACGACCAGGACTTCGTGTTCGGCCACGGGGATGTACTGGCCGCGTTCTTCCTCGTCGACCTGCTGGAGTCCGCGGGCTATGACGGGCCACGCCACTTCGACTACAAACCGCTGCGTACCGAGGACATGGACGGCGTGTGGGCCTCCGCCGCCGCGAACATGCGCAGCTATCTGCTGTTGCGGGAGCGAGCAGCGGCCTTCCGCGCCGACCCCCGGGTCAAGGAACTGCTGGCCGAGTCCGACCTGGCGACACCGACCATGCACCCGGGGGAAAGCATCGAGGACCTGATGGCCGAGACATCCGACATGGATGCCGCCGGACGTAAGGGCTACCGCTTCATCGAACTGTCCCAGCTGGCCTTCGAGCATCTGCTCGGGGCGCACCGGTGACCCGCGTCACGGGAACGTCCGCGTAGGCCCCGCCTACAGCGACAACGCCCTCCAGGCTGAACGTGCGGCGGCGGGCCGAGTGCGCCTGACAGGGAAAGTTGGCCGCCGTACAAGGGCCGCCGCAACGGGCTGGAAGTGGTCGGCGGGCCGGCGTCCGGAGGGACACACTCACACGACCCGGCAGCAGCTGCCCCGCGCAGCCCACCCACGCTCACACCACCGCTCCACGGTGGGAACACTTCCCCGAGCCAGGCCCTACGTCTGGCCGGGGATCGCTTAGCTGATCAGAGACGCTTTCCTGGCTACGGCATGAGGTCCCTGTCCGAGGAAGGGTCGCCGGCTACCTGGCCGGCGATCGGCTCCAGCAGCGCCAGCGCTTCGGCGGTCAGCGTGCCCCGGCTGGCCGCGGCGTTTTCGAGGAGGCGGCTGCGTTTGCGGGTCCCGGGAATCGGCACCACGGTCAAGCCGTGCACCTGGGCCCGCTGCGATCTTGCGCAAGGGCGCCAGAAGAGCGGCGTTGGCCTTGACGTTGTCGCCGGTGAAACGCGGCTGCGACTGCCGGAAGCCGCTGGAGAGGGCTGCGCTCGCGTCGGTGAAGGCACCGGCTAGACAGCCCCGTCCGAGCGGCGAGTACGGCACGAAGGCGACCTTGGGCGCGGCGGCCGAGCCCACCGAGCTGTGGGCGCCGACGGGCTCGGCGAGCGGGAACGCGGGGGCGCGGGGTCGCGGCGGTTCATGAAGTACAGGTCGATGACCCGAGCCACCGAGCTATCCGCAACGATCCCACCTACGTCAAAAGGACCACCGAGGCGAGTCTGCGCCACCTGAACGTCAGGCTTCGAAAGTGCATAAGGGAAAGTCAAATTCACCAGAATAGCCCAGTGAGTTTACGGCCGAACGGCAAACGTGGCAATGAAGTGATCTCGGCAAAATTCAGATAGTCCAGCCGTTTCGACGCGGGTGAGCGCGAGTGTGGCGTGAATGATGGAGCCGATCTTGTGAGGGAGCTGATGGTGAAGTGGCCAAGGCGCGTCAGTGTCCCATCAGCAGGACGTAAACATCGAGAATTGCTGTCCTACATACCGGCACACGGAACAACGCGACAGAGGAGGATGCGATGTCTCTCACCCTCGACACTTACCGGTTGCTGGGCCGCTCCGGTCTACGTGTCTCGCCGCTGGCGCTGGGCGCCATGACCTTCGGTGCCGACTGGGGTTGGGGTGCCGATACCGACGAGGCGCGCAGGCTGTTCGAGATCTACGTCGAGCGCGGCGGCAACTTCATCGACACTGCCAGCATGTACACCAACGGCACCTCCGAGCGACTGCTGGGAAAATTCACCAGCGGAAACCGCGAAAGCCTGGTACTGGCAACGAAATACACGAGCCTGCGCCGACCGGGCGACCCGAACTCCGGTGGCAATCACCGTAAAAGCATGTTCGCCTCAGTGGAATCGAGTCTGCGGCAGCTGAATACGGATTACATCGATCTGCTGTACCTGCACGTGTGGGACTTTCTGACCCCGGTCGAGGAGATCCTGCGCGGCCTCGACGACCTCGTCCGCCAGGGCAAGGTGCTGTACGTGGCGATCTCGGACGCGCCGGCCTGGCAGGTCTCGCGCATGCAGACCATTGCCGATCTGCGCGGGTGGTCGCCGCTGGTGGCGCTGCAGATCGAATACAGCCTGATCGAACGGACCGTGGAGCGCGACCTGGTTCCGATGGCGCGCGAAATGGGGCTGGGTGTGATCGCGTGGTCGCCGCTGGCCGGCGGGGTGCTCACGGGCAAATACAGCCGCGCCGACCTGTCCGAGCGGCCCGTCGCCGCCTCGCGCGAGGGCACCCGCAAGGACCTCGCTCTTGCCCAGGGCCACCTCACCGAGCGCGGTCTGGCGATCGCCGATGTGGTGAAAGAGATCGCAGCCCAACTGGGCAAGAGGCCCTCACAGGTCGCCCTCGCCTGGACCCTCCAGAACCCCGCCGTGACAGCACCGATCGTCGGCGCCCGGACCACAACACAGCTGGAGGACAACCTCGGTGCCCTGGACGTCGCATTCGATGCCGCTCACCTCGCGCGCCTGGACGAGGCCAGCGCCATCGACCTCGGCTTCCCCCACGAGTTCCTGGCCCGCAACCGCAGCGCCATGTTCGGCGGCCTGAAGGTCGAAACCCGCTGAGCCGCGAGTACGTGCCCAAGGGCACCGAGATCACCACAGCGCGGACGGCGGCGGACACTCCGCCTGGAGACCACCCGCCTCCTCCTTCCTCACCTCCTGCTCATGGATCACGGCGCACACACGCCACTCGACATCGCAACGCACTGCCGGCCCGCACCTTCTCCGGCACCTGGGACGTTCAGCGTGAGCTGATCACCAAGGGACTCGGCCAATGACACGCGCCGCCCGCCTGCACGATCCGGTGACCGACGCGGCTCGACGCCCCCCGACGCGACAGCCGTCACCGACCCGCCACCACCGCATTAACCGTGCGCTTCCCGGCCTGTGACCTGACGACAACACCCCCATCTGCCCGGACTGCGCCAGCTTCACCATCGCCTACCAGTGCGTCCGCTGCGTCCACGAGGGCAAAATCCACGCCCGGCGCTGTGCACCTGCACCCGCTGCACTTTCGCCGACCGACTCACCGAGCTCCCGGACGACGGCACCAGCCAGATCCGCCCCGAACTCTTCCCGCTAGCCGACTCCTTGCTCGCCACGCAACCCGCTGTCCGGCCGCCCGTCCTGGCTCTCTACCTGCAAGGGACGGACCGACTCGCCCGAACACCTGCTGCGGCGCCTCGGCTGCGGGGAGATAGAGCTGACCCACGAGGCATTCCGCCCTCTCCAGCCCTGGAGGGCGGCGTCCCATCTTGGATGGACTTCCCAAGTGGCGAATCGGCCAGGTCAAGCGCGCCACGGCTTCCTGGGATGGCCCTCCGAGCACGGCCTCACCCTGCCCACCTGCCGTCAGGCCAACATCGACGCCTGGCACGTCGAGCACAATGAACACGGCCGCAACACCATCCGGCCCTTCCTGCTGTGGTGCATGGCCAGCAAGCTCACCCGGCGCTTCCGACTGCCCACCGCGGTGATCCGCCAGGCTTCGCCGTCCCCAGACTTCGGGCCCTGCCGCTGCCGGCGATCTGCGGAGTGCCTCGCCTTGTTGGCGGCGTTCGGAGCCGGGCCCGGGTAGGGGCCCGGCTCCACCTCATGGATCTGGCGGGCGGTCAGCGCAGTGCGTCGCCGGCTCGCGTCGTCAGGCCGTAGCCGTACGGGAACAGCGGGTCGTAGTGCTTGTCCCCGACGTTGAGGGGCTCCTGTGCCTCGCTGCGCGGCCAGGACACGGGGAGCTTGCCGGTGAACGGACGCTTGCCGAACAGCACGTCGGCCACGCCTTCGCCCTCACTGCCGGGAAGCCACGACATGACCAAGGCGTCCGTCTTCGGCAGCTCGTCGGTGACGATCTGCGGGCGGCCCGCCACATTGAGAACGACGCATGTCTTGATCGCCCCGCACACGCGGTCGATGTTCGCCCGGTCGGTGTCCGAAAGGTTCAGGGTGCGGCCGTTGTTGCCGACATCGCCGACGCCTTCGGCATAGGGCGTCTCGCCGACCACCACGATGCCCACGTCGTGACCGCTGGTCGGCGCCGACGCATCCTTGCTGTACGTCACGTTCGAGGCGTTCTGCTCGATGCCCTGGAGGATCGTGGTGCCGGGGAACGCGGTGTTGCCGGACTGGCCCTGCCAGGCCACCGTCCAGCCGCCGGCCTGGTTCCCCAGGTCGTGGGCATTGGTGCCGGCGACGTAGATCCGCTGGGAGGGCTTGAGCGGCAGCGCGTGGTGGGCGTTCTTCAGCAACACCTGCGACTGTGCGACGGCGCGGCGCGCCACCGCGCGGTGGGCGGGCGAGCCGATCGTGTCGACGTTCATGCGGTCGGTGTATGGGTGCTCGAACAGTCCCAGCTGGAACTTGGCGCGCAGGATACGGCGCACCGCGTCGTCGATGCGGGACATCGGGACCCGTCCGGCCTGGACCTCCTCGATCAGGGTCTGCACGAACTTCGGGGCGCTGTAGGGCTCCATGAACATGTCGACCCCGGCGTTCACGGCCGTGCGCACCTGCGTGGTGTAGTCGCCGGGTATCTGGTGGATCGCCTCCCAGTCGCTGATGAGGAAGCCCTGGAAGCCGATCTTCTGCTTCAGGACGTCCGTCAGCAGCTCCTTGTTTGCATGCATCTTGACCGGGTTGCCGACGCCGTCCTCGGTCCAGTCGACGCTGGAGTAGGAGGGCATGATGCTGCCGACGCGATGCTGTTGGACGGCCGGAATGTACGGCGCCAGGTCGGTCTTCCAGAAGTGCTCGCGATCGGTGATTGTCACACCCTGGTCGATCTTGTACGTACCGGTCGTCGACGTGCCGTACGTCGTGTCGCCGTCACCGGCGAAGTGCTTGGCGGTCGCCAGGACGCGGTCGCGACGGGCGAGGTCCTTCGGGTCCGTCCCTTGGAGGCCGTCGATCGCGGTCTCCATCTCGGTGACCAGCTCGGAATTCTCACCGAAGCTCTCGTAGGTCCGGCCCCACCGGTCGTCGCGCGCAACGCACAGGCAAGGGGCGAAAACCCATTGGGGCCCGGTCGCCCGGGTTTCGGTGGCCGTGATGTGGGCCGCCTCCCGTACCAGCGCCGGGTCGCGGGCCGCGCCCAGTGCGATGTTGTGCGGGAAGATGGTGGCGCCGACGAGGTTGCCGTGGCCGTGCACCGAGTCGATGCCGTACAGCAGCGGGATGTGCAGCCGCGTGGCGAGGGCGTGCTTCTGGTAGTCGTCGATCATGTCCGCCCAGATCTTGGGCGTGTTGGGGTTCGGCGCCGAGCCACCGCCGGAGAGCAGGGAGCCGAGGCCGAGGCTGGTGATCTTGCTCTGGTCCTCATCGACAGCTGCGCGCTCGGCCTGCGTCATCTGGCCGACCTTCTCCTGGAGCGTCATGCGCCCGAGGAGGTCGCTGACCCGCTGTGCCACCGGGAGCTTGGAGTTCAGGTACGGCGCCTGCTGGCTGCTGGAAGACGTCGGGGGCGTCCCGGACGGCGGGGTGGTTTGCGCGGATGCTGCGGGCACCGCGCTGGCGGCCGGCGCCGACACGGCGAGGGCGAGCAGTACGCCAACGAGGCGGCGTCTGGAGGGACGTCCATGTGGCAGAGCCCTGCGAGAGGGGTGAGGTATCAAGTTGGACTCCTTGGCTGGAAGGGGCTTCCACAGGGGAGCCGGCTTCAAGAAGCCGCCGCGGCAGAAACGAACCACGCCGACCGGTAAGGGCAGTCGCGTGCACGCTGTCAGACCGTCAAAGTCCTGACGGGCCGGGGACTTTGACGGTCGCCAGGATCCTTCTCCAGGCCCATCCATGGGTCAAGATATAAACCAAGAGAAAAGCGAAAAGGTCTTAGTCATTCACTAATTGAATGAAGATGCCGTGTTCCGCGCAGTGGATTCGCCCACGTCCGACACCGCACCGTTCGCCAACAGGTAGCCACAGCAGTCACAAGGTGAACGCCTTCCACGGCTACGGCATACGGCCAGTCCGGACAGACGTTTCCTGCGCGCGCACCGTAGGGAAACATGTGCGGCCGACGTGCGGGAGTCACGGACCACCCCGTCGCGGCCGCCATCGACGGCAACTTCGGGGTTCTCGGAGGACCGGCAGGACGGCGGCGGTCCCGGCCAGAGCGATCACGCCCGCCAACGCGAACAGCCCGCGGCAGCCGAGGAAGCCGACCACGACCGCTCCGAGGGCTGCGGGGATGTGACCTGAGGGAAGGCCATGGAGATATTCATCAGGCCGGTGGCGCGCAGTGCCACGTCGACCAGCAAGACCGCCGTCGCCCTCGAAGCGGGTTTCAGCGACCCTGTGCTCCCACGTCGTGCATCGCAACCCGTAGCCGAAGGGAGAATTTCGTCGATTTCCGGCACGGTGGCCCACCAGGTGCCGCTCCCGGTACTCCAGGACGCATCGGTGGGGTGGACCCGGGGCAGACCGTCCGCGCTCTGTGGGGAGGTGGTGGGCAGCCGACCGCCGGGTTCGGCTGGACCGTACAGGATGTCGGCAAGGGCATCGCCGCCTTCCTGCCCGGGCAGAACCAGCCCGGAGCAGAGCTGCGGGGAGCGCGGCACAGGGCAGCAACACTGGGGCGCCCGCGTTTACGACCACCACGGTGCGGGGATTGGCCTCGCACACACGCCGTATGAGTTCGTCCTGGCGGCCAGGCAGTGCGCGGGTGTCGCGGTCGACGCCCTCGCTCTCGTATTCCTCGGTGGTGCCGACGACGAGGATCACCGCATAAGCCGCAGGCTGCCCCGCCCGTCTGCCGCTCCTCCGCGGGAGACAGACAGGGCTTGCTCACCTCACGCGCCGGGGCCGGCTCTCCAGCACAGAGACGAACGCCTCACGCTGCGGGACGACAAACACCGTGCCCTCAGTGGCAAGCATCCCGACAGCTTCACGGGCCGTCATACGGGCCACGCCGAACTCTGGTCGCCGGCCCGCCGTGAATGATCTCGTCATCCGTTCCGCCGAGGTCGCTGCGGACAGGTCCTCCACGCCGGTGCGGGCCGGTTCGACTGCGAACCCGAAGCGGCTCAGACCCTCCGTCAGAAGACCACCCCCTGGTCGTCGTCCATACCGTCAGCTTCACGGCGCGCACATCCGCTGCACCCAGACCAATCGCCAGAAGATCCCCACGTCGGTGATATCGCCTCGCCGCCCTCGCCCGGCGTCGTAACGACGAGATGTTCGTTCACGAGGCCAAGCAGCTCGACCTGTGGCTTGGCATCCCCCCGGCAGATCCGCCGCCACCCCTGAACCTCTGCCTCAGCCTCTGGCCTGGGCCATGGGAAAGCCGGAGGCACAGCGCGGGAAACGATCTTCTCACGGGGATGCATAGCCCATGACCAGCGAGTTCCGTCGGTGCCCCGATCGACCACGGAAATGGACGCGGTGATGAGAGGCGTGTCCCGTCTCAGACGATCTCGTCTGCAGACGGAGCCGTAAGCTGCGGCGACCAGATCATGTGAGACTTCGGGGTGCCGGAAATCTCAGTTGGTCTGGCCCCGGAGGAATGTGCGCCGCGTGTTGTCTCAGTTGATCTGACCCGGCTCAGCGTGATGTCTGTGCCATGGTGGTTGGATCACACGAGCCGGGGATCCAGGGTTCGCGGCTGCAACGTTTCGTAAGGTTGCTCCATGGACGACGACCAGCGAATTCTCGATCTGTTCCACGCCCTGGACCAGCTACCGGGCCCCGAGCATCTTGAGTTTCCGCATGGTTTCGACTACGCACGGGCCGGGACGCAGGCGGCCCGGCTGGCCGAGCGGCTGAGCAGGGAACTCGCGCGGCCCTGTGTCCTCGACGGCCCGATGCAGGATGCCAGCTACTCCTTCATGGTACGTATCCCCGCTGCGGCGACCGAGGCAGGCGTGCCGCTTGGGATCCGGTTGAGTAACTTCGGCCACCTGGCTGTTGTCACCACGCCAGCACCCGATGGTCACGACGACCTGGACCAGGCCATGAAGGGCGGGGCGTTGTCCGCAACCGATCGCTGGCGGATCGATTCCGCACTGTCCGACCTGGGCTACCTGCTGGTCCCCCAACAACTGCTGCACCGCCTCTACGACGGGCGGACTTGGCTGGCCGACGATGTG
The DNA here is from genome assembly GCF_051603415.1 of Streptomyces sp. S186. Lineage (NCBI taxonomy): Bacteria > Bacillati > Actinomycetota > Actinomycetes > Kitasatosporales > Streptomycetaceae > Streptomyces > Streptomyces sp. S186. The sequence goes on from NZ_CP193932.1 coordinate 8,332,513, forward strand.
GGGGAGGCGATCAGCTACGGGGAACACCGTGGTCGGGCGACGTGGTGGACCAGGTTCTTCGACCACCTATGAGAATCCTGCACGGACGGCGCCTCTCCGCCAGTCCCTTGCCGGACCACATCATCTGAGACAGGCGGGGGATCGGACCAGGCCTGAGGCGCCTCGAAGTTTCCGGACAGGGACCCAATAGGGTTGTCCTGAACAGGAAACGAGGAAGAGCAAGTGGCGCTACCCAGCAAGTACACCCCGGAGTTCCGGGAAGAAGCCGTCCAGATCGCACTGAGGTCGAGCAAGACCGTCACAGAAGTCGGCCGTGAACTCGGAATCAACCCGGAAACGCTCCGGGGGCTGGGTGAAGAAGCACGAGAAGCGGAGCGAACCTCCCGCTGACGCTGGCCTGTCGCTCAACGAACGCGCCCGACTGAAGGAGCTGGAACGGCGCAACCGCGAGCTGGAGATGGCTCTAAGACCGCGTCCTATGTGGTGAGGCGGGCGAGTCGCTTGTAGCAGCACAGGGCTGCGGCGAGTCCGAGAAAGGCCAGGTAGTTGCGGGGATGGCGTTCGTAGCGGGGGCTGAGTCTGCGGTAGCCCGACAGCCACGACATGGTGCGTTTGATCACCCATCTACGCCGCCCTAACCGTTCGCTGGGCTCAATGCCTTTGCGGGCGATCCGCACTTCAATCCGCTTACCACGCAGCCATTTGCGCAGGTCGGGACGGTCATACGCCTTGTCGGTGTGCAGACGCTGAGGCTTGAAATACCGGCCGCGGTGAGGGTCGTGTCTCGTTTGGTTACCCTCGACCATCGGCTTCAGCCCTTCGCTGTCATGGGTGTTGCCAGCCGAGATGCCGACGACCAGGGGCAGTCCGTTTGCGTCCGACAGGACGTGCATCTTGGAACCCGGCTTGCCCCGGTCCACGGGGCTCGGACCTGCGAGTTCGCCCCCCTTTTGGCCCTGACGTGGGCCGAGTCGAGGACGACACGGGAGACGTCGATCAGGCCGGCGTCGTCGAGCCGGTGCAAGACCGCCTCGTGCAGCCGGCCCCACACGCCGGCCCGCGACCAGATCAGAAACCGGCGGTGGGCAGTCGACTTCGATATTCCGAAGCATGGCGGCAACGCACGCCAGGCACAGCCGCTGACCAGTACGTAGATGATCGCTGCGAATACCGTCTCATCAGGCGTGTCCTGCGTCCCGCCGCCTTGCGGCCGCACCTTCGACGGCGGGATCAGCGGCTTCGCGATCTCCCACAGCCCGTGCGGAACAATCCAACTCCACGTACCCCGCCCCATACACGGACCAACGTCCGCCTCACCACATAGGACGCGGTCTAAGGGGTTCCCCGACCCCGATCGATAAGTTAGCTTAGCCTCTCCTAAGTTGTTTGTTTCGCGTGCCATCGGGGGACTCATGCCAGCCCAGTCAACGCATCTTGTGCAACAGGCAGCACGCCGTCCCAACTACCTTGGCGGCAAGTCAAGTTGGATGCCGGTGGTGCGATTCGCGGGTATCTGCGGGATCCTGGCCTCCCTTGCCTGGCTCATCGGTGACATCCTCCTGCTGGGCAAGCCCATGGCCTCCCCGGATCGCTACCCGATCCTGCATGCCTACAGCGGCGTCACCGGCGACTCCCTCGCCGCGATGCTTCCCGCCTCCACCACCCGCCTGGCCTGGGGCGCTCTGCTCGGCGTGCTGACCGGTCCGCTCTACCTCGCCGCCTGCTGGCACCTCTACCGCGGCCTGCGCCCGGCTCGCCCTCTCCTCTCCCTGCCTCCGTTCCTCCTCCTGGCCACCGGTTTCGTCCTTGCCCCCTTCGTCCACGGCTCCTTCTACTACTGGGGCCAGGCGGCCAAGGCCATCCACGACTCCGGCGCCACCTCCGCCACCCTCCTCGCTCTCCCCGGCGACTTCGCCACCGTGCTCTTCATTGCCTACGCGCTCCTCCTGGTCTGCTGGCTCACCGCATCCCTGTGGATGGCCGTCGCCATCCTGCGCGGCACCACCTCCTTCCCTCGCTGGATGTGCGCCGCCAATCCCGCCGTCTGCGTCCTTGTCGGCCAACTGCTCGCCCAGGGCATCCCGGGCCCGGTGGGCATCCCACTCCAAGGCGCCCAACTCAGCCTCGCCAACCTCCTGTTCTTCACCTTGACCACTGCCACCCTATGGAACGCCCACCGTCGTAGGGCCGCATCGACGACGCCTGGGGATCACGCGCGATCATGCCGGTAGCCACGGGCTTCGGAGGTGGGCGCGGCCACCTCCTTACCGCGCCGTGAGCGGTGCACGCCCACCGGGCAATGGCTGGTCCGAGGCTTGGACATGAAGACGCTGATGCCCTCTGACCCGGGATGATGGGACTTCTTGCGGTTCCAGGTGCACAAGGTGAGAGAGCATCCGCGAGATGCATCAGGGTCCGAGTCTTCGTGATCAGCATGCCCTGCGGAAACGCAGAAATCCGGACACAGGGCAACCTCGGTAATCCCCTTGCGGCTCCAGGCAGAGGATTACCGGCTAGTGACTGGCGGCCGGGAGGGTGGTTAGGGCGGTGGCGATGGTGTCCGCGTAGAGTCGGCCGCCTTCCGGGCCGGGGTGGACGCCGTCGTCGCCGAGCAGGGTTTCTTGGCCGGTGACGGCCTTGTTCCAGTCGGCGATGGCGACATTGCGGTTGCGTGCCGCCACGGTGCTGATGGCCCGATTCACCGAGTCCTGCCACGAACGCGGGACATGGCAGGTAACCAGGACGATCCGTTTGCCGGGGCCGATGGCGTCGATGGCGGCTTGCAGGTCCGGCACCCCGCCGGTGCCGTTGGCTCCGAGGCCGATGACCACGGTTTCTCCCAACTCGCCTTGCTTTTGCATGGTGTTGACTTCCTGGGGGGCGGCGGTCAACTGGCGTCCGACCTTGGCGTCGACGTGGATGCCGGGGAACTTCGCCTTCAGGGCCGGGGCGGCGGCGTCCATGACCGAGTCGCCGATCGCGGACACCTTTCCCAGGGGCACGGTCTGCCGGGGGGTCGGGGTGCTGTTCGGCGTGTGGCCCGGAGGTGTCCCGGGCTGTGGTGCCGGGGGTTGCTGTGCCTGGGTGTCGGCGGCAGGTGTGTCGGTCTGCTTCGGCTCCGCCGCCAGTCCGCAGCTGGCCACCAGCACCACCACCGTGGCGCAGCAGGCGGTGGTGCAGGCCAGCAGTATGTTCTTCGTCCGGTGGCGGGCCGCCGAGGTGAAGCCCGCGCACATGCGGTCGAGCGATCCCAGCAGTCCGAATCGCCGGATCGGCTGTTCCAGCCAGCGGTACGACAGCGCTGCCAGGCCGACGGAGGCGACAGCGGCGGCGATCGCGTTCAAGGGTGCGTCCGCCGGAGTCATGCGGTCCGGGGTGGCCAGCGAGATGAGCGGCAGGTGCCACAGGTAGATGCCGTAGCTGCGCTTGCCGATCCATCGCAGAGGGGGCGCGCCCAGCAGGGTGGGCAGCGGGCCCTGGGGCTGTACCGCGCCGAACACTGCGGCACCGGTCGCCACGGCGGCGAGGACGAAGCCGCCGGGGTAGAGGCGGTCCTGGTCGTGGGGGAGGGTGCATGCGAGCACGGCGAGCAGGGCCAGCCCGCCGGCTCCGGCGATGGTCCCACGGACGGTCGGCCGGTGCGGTGGGAGCGTGGCGGAGGGCCGCAGCAGGGCCAGGACGGCGCCGACCAGCAGGGGGAAGGCATGAGTGTCGGTGCCGAAGTAGACGCGGGAGGGGTCGTTGCCGGGCTGGTACAGCAGTCCCATCGCGGTGATCGAGGCGAGGGCGCACAGGAGCACGGCGGCCACCCGGACAGCGCGCCGGGGCACGAGGCGCAGCAGGGCGAGCAGTAGCAGTGGCCAGAGCAGGTAGAACTGCTCCTCGACGCTGAGCGTCCACAGGTGCAGGAAGAGGGCCGGAGGCCCGAAGTTCGCGAAGTATGAGGCGTTGGTGGCTATCTGCCACCAGTTGTTGGTGAACGTCGCCACGGACGGCAGGCTGTCGATGACGGAGGCCAGCCGGTGCGGGTGCCAGACGGTGGCCGCGGCGATCGTTGTCGGCACGAGCGCGCCGAGTGCGGGCAGCAGGCGGCGGGCCCGGCGCAGCCAGAAGCCGCGCAGGTCGACGCGGCCGTGCCGGTGCCGCTCGGCAAGCAGGAGGTCGGTGATCAGGTAGCCGCTGAGCCCGAAGAAGACGTCGACGCCGAGGAAGCCGCCGGGCAGCCAGTCGGCGTCGACGTGGTAGATCACGACGGCGGTCACGGCCAGAGCACGCAGGCCGTCGAGGCCGAAGGCGTACGGGCGGGACGCGGCTTTCGCCTCCGAAGGCGGCATTGGTGCGGTCCGTCGCCGGTGTGAGGCCGACCGGTAGGTGGTCGGCTGCGAGAAGTCGGTCATGGTCGTGCTCACTTCTCCCGCGCCGGTGCCGCGGTGTCGTTGCGTATCGCGCGCCACAGGGCGGCGGCTTCGGGTTGTTTGACGGCCAGGCGGTTGTGGTCCGGTGGGTAGGGGCCGACGGGCAGCGTCCGGAAGTCGGTGTCGGAGGGTTTCAGCCCGGCCAGGGAGCGGGCCAGACCCAGCAGGTCGGAGGCCGAGCTCAGGCCCTTGTCCGTGGTGATCGCGCGGGTGGCGGTATCGGCGACCTTGTAGAGCCGCACCGGGTCGGTGAGCAGGCCGGAGCTTGTCAACTGCCTGGTGAGTGCGGCCATGAACGCCTGCTGGAGTCTGATGCGCGTCAGGTCGCTGCCGTCGCCGACGCCGTGCCGGGTGCGGACCAGGCCCAGTGCCTGTTCGCCGTTGAGAAGGTGGCTTCCGGCGTCCAGGTCCAGGTGGCTGTAGCGGTCGTGGAGGGGCGTGTCCGTGGTGATCCGCACGCCGCCGACGGCGTCGACGAGCTCTTTGAAGCCGTTGAAGTCGACGGTGATGACGTGGTCGATGCGCACCTGGCCGAGCTGCTCGACCGTTGTGACCGCGCAGGCCGGTCCGCCTCTCTCGAAGGCGGTGTTGACCATTACGGGGCTTTCGGCGCGTGCGGTGCCGCCCCCGGGCAGCGGGCAGGCGGGTCGGTCCACCATGGTGTCGCGCGGAATGCTGACGACCACGGCCCTGGTGCGTTCCCGGGCGAGGTGGACGAGCATCGCGGTGTCGGATCGGGCGCTGCGCTCGTCCGTGCCGTACCGCTGGTTGTGCCCGGCACGCGAATCGGAGCCGAGCAGCAGGATGTTGAGGGCGCCGGCGACGACGCGCGGGGGACGTTCGCCGCCGAGCGCGGCATCCACGTCGGTCGTTGTGCGGTTGTGGTCGAGTCTGGCGTACAGCAGCCAACCGCCGACGCCTGCGGCGGTCAGTGCGGCGGCGGCCGTCCACGCCGCGAAGCGGATACGACGGCTGCGGGCCGTCGGCCGCTGCGGCGTCCGTGTGCGGGCGAAGTCCATGGTGAAGCACCTGTGTGAGCCGGTGAGACGAATGCGTGAGCAAGACGCAAGGACTCCGCCATGGTTGGCGGGGAACATCTCCGAGCGGCCATCTCTGGGGTCTCCGATCCCCACCGGCTCGGTATCCGCCGTGTATCGAGGGCGTATCGGCGCTCTGCGGTGTCACCACCGGCTGTGTGCGGCAGCCGTGGTGTCGCCGCCGGCCGTGCTCCCGTACCCCTCAGCCGTGTTCCGGTAGTCGCAGTGTCGCCACCGCACCGCCGCCGGGCGCGTTGGAGAAGGTCAGGGCGGCGTCGATGACACGGGCCTGGCCGAGGGCGATCGTCAGCCCCAGGCCGTGGCCGTGGCCGCGTTCCCGGGCGCCGGTGCGGAACCGCTGCGGTCCGTCGGCCAGCAGGCCCTCCGGAAAGCCCGGCCCCCGGTCCTGGACGGTCACCACTGTCCGCTCGACGGTCACCGTGACCGGCGGCTGTCCGTGGCGGTGCGCGTTGGTCACCAGATTGGCCACGACGCGATCCAGCCGTCGTGGATCGGTCTCGACCACCGCGTCCTCCGCGACGTGCACGTGGGCGGCCAGCCCCGTGCGCCGCACACACTCTTCGACCAGCTCGCCCAGCGCGCACGGCACCAGATCGGCCCGCTCGACACCGGCGTCCAGCCGGGAGATCTCCAGCAGGTCCTCAACCAGCGCGCTCAACACCCGTACCCGGTCCCGGACATAGCCGGCGGCCTTCCCCTGCGGCAGCAACTCCGCGGAGGTGACCAAACCCATCAACGGAGTGCGCAGCTCGTGCGCCACATCACCGGTGAACCGCTGCTCGGTGAGCAGCCGTTGCTGCAGTGCCTGCGCCATGGAGTCCACGGCGTTGGAAATCTCGGCGATCTCGTCTCCCGGACGTGGGGTCGCCTCGATGCGGGCGTCAAGCTCACCGTCCGCGATCCGCCGCGCCGTGCCCGCCGCGTGCCGCAGCCGGTACCCCAGCCGGTCCGCACTGAGCGCGCCCAACGGTACGGCGACCGCGACTGCCACCACTCCGGCCAGCACCATGCTGCCATCCAGCGCCGCGAGGTCGCTCACGTCCCGGCCCATGCCCACCTGTACCGACAGGACCCGGCCGCCCACCTGGCGCGCGGCCCACATCCCCCGCCCGTTCGGCCCGTCACCGAAGTCGGTGCCCTGATTGCCGCGGCGTGCCAGCTCCACGAGTTCCCTCGGTACCCGAGGCGAGTCAAGATACGCGTCGGCACCAGGCGCGCCGGTGCTGGAGTAGGTGCCGACCGCCGTGTTCAGCTGGTGCAGCGCGGCCTCACGGGCCCGGTCGACGGCCCGGGCGTACGTGGCCTGGTGCACCAGTACGCCGATCGCCACGGCCACGGCCACCACCGCGACCGCGACCAGCGCGGCGATCCTCCACCGCAGCGAACGCCGGCGCATCGGCCGGTCAGCGCCGCAACTTGTAGCCGAACCCACGGACCGTCTCAATCCGCTCGGCGCCGATCTTCGCCCGCAGCCGCTGCACATGCAGATCGACCACGCGCCGGTCGCCGTCCCAGGCGTAGTCCCACACGTTGCGCAACAGCGTCCGACGCTCCAGCACCACCCCCGGATTCGCCGCGAACTCCAACAGCAACCGCAGCTCGGTCGGGGTCAGCTCCACCAGCCGCCCCGCGCGGCGCACCTCCATCGCACCGGGATCGAACTCCACGTCACCAAAGGTGAGAGCAGCACGCTGCTGCGCGGACCCCGCCTGCTCAGCCGCCTCCGCACCGGGCGGGAAGCTCGCACGCCGCAACAGGGAGCGGATCCGAGCGAACAGAACCGTGGTCTCGACAGGCTTGGTCACATAGTCGTCGGCCCCCGCCTCCAACCCCGACACCACGTCCAGGGCATCCCCCCGGGCCGACATCATCAAGATCGGCACCAGACTGGACTCACGGACACGACGGCACAAGCCGATACCGTCCAGCTCCGGCAGCATCACATCGAGCAGCAGCAGGTCGGGCCGCCGCTCGCGGAACACCTCCAGGCCGGTGAGGCCGTCCCCGGCCACGGACACCGCGTAGCCGTACCGTTCCAGCATCAACCGCACGGTGTCACGGATCACCTCGTCGTCCTCGACAAGGAGCAGATGCGTCACGGGGTCCTCACAGCGCTTGGCGAATCGAAGGGAACGGGCGCCATGATCTTCCCGTTCCAGTGGTACCGAGTGATGTCCTGGTGGGCACCACTGCTCTTGATGACGAGGTCATGGCCGATGGTTCCCGCATCGACCACGCCGTTTGAGGAATACTGCAACACCTGCCGGACGGAGTTCCCCGGGGCCGCGACGTAGACGAACACGTCGGCGAACCCGTGATCGTCGATGACGAGCACCACAGCAGGCCGGCCGTCGCCGGTCAGATCCGGATAGGCGGGCGGGCGCAGCGGACACGATGATCCGGGGCAGTCCCGTAGCGATTTCCCCAGCTGCTCGCCTACATCGGGGTCCGCCTTGAGCAATGTCACAGGCGAGACCTTCTTCAGTCCACCGGGGGGAAGAGTGAAGCCCGGCAAGGGCGGACGAACGGGAGGGGTATACACGTACCCGTTGCCGGAACTGGGGGGCGTGTGGCCCGGCCACAGCGGGGAAGGACTCGCCGGCACGGACACCGAGGGGGCCGGTCCGGCGTTCCGCAGCCCCGCCGAGATGCCGCAGCCCCCCCAGCAGAGCCACCGCAAAGGCGGCACCCACCAGCGCCGGCACGACCGTGCCTGCGCGTCGTCGGCCCCCTCGCAACGGTGTCACACTCCAGCCCATAGGAAGCCAACGGTAGCAACGCAGGTTCGGATCCTTCTGATCCAGGCACGTTGAACGCGGCGCTGGAGGCGCGCAGCGACCGGCCCCGTGGTTGGGTAGGACCGCGGGCCGATGACCGCCACGTTGCCCGTGCCGTGCGCCTGGGCCAGGCAGGACAGCGTGCAGACGTTCCGCCGTGTACAGGTCGTGTATCAGCCTCGATGAACGGACGAAACACAAGCGACGATCCGCCGAGAAGATCCCCGCATAGCTTCTGCAGCGCCAGCCGATGACCAGCGACATCACCGGAGCCGAGAAGCCATGAGCCGAGCCTCGACGACCAGCACCCTCCGCAGCGAGGCGGCCACAACGGTCGGCCTCGCCGGTACCCCCGCGCTCGGGCCGTTCGGCACCGCGTCCGGCCATGACGCCCGCGTGTCCAGCCCGCACGCGTCCGGGGGCGAGGCGGTGCAGCCCGTGTTCGTCGACGCCTCGGGACGGCGCCGGCGCCGCGTGCGGAGGGCCGCCCGGCTCCTGGCGCTCCCCGCGGGCGGCTACGCGGCCCTGCTGGTCAGCACGGTGCTGAGCGGCCCCGCGCTCACCACCGCGTCCGTGCCGCCGACCGGCCCGGCGCCCCGCCCCTCGGCGTCCGCGCCCGACACCTCCCCCGGACCCGGCCACGCGACCGGCGGCCCCACCGGGGCGAAGACCGCCGCCCCCTCCGCCACCGCGCCGCCCACCGCCGCAGACCGGTCCCACACCGCCCTGAAGTGATCCTCGAAAGCCCCTCCGTGACCACCCCCATCGACGCAAAGACTCCCGCCGCCACGGCCGCACCCGCCAGATCACACCGCGCACCCACTGGCTGCTGCTGAGCGTGTTCGCCGTGACGCTGTCGGCGGCCCTGCTGCTCCAGGGCTACACCCACCACATGTTCGGCATCACGCCGGACGAGAGCGCCCAAGGCCCGAGCGACGCGGTGCCCGCCCACGTGGCGCACGGCGGTCCGGTGATCGCGAACGCCGACACCTCCCCGCACACCGCGCGGGTCAAGCCCCGCACCGTTGCGCTGACCTTCGACGACGGCCCCGACCCGACCTGGACGCCGCGGATCCTCGACGTACTGCGCCGCAACCACGTACACGCGACCTTCTTCCTGGTCGGCACCCAGGTGATCAACCACCCGGAGCTGGTCCGCAGGATCGTCGCCGAGGGCCACCAGATCGGCATCCACAGCTTCACCCACCCCGACCTCGGCAAGCTCGCCCCCTGGCAGCGCTCCCTGGAGCTGCGCGAGTCCCAGCTGGCCGTGGTGGCCGCGGCGGGCGTCACCACCTCCCTGCTCCGTCCGCCGTACTCCTCCCAGAACCACGCGGTGGACAACGCCGGCTGGACCATGCTGAAGCGGACGGCCGGAGCCGGGTACACCACGGGCCTCACCACCCAGGACACCGAGGACTGGCAGCGACCCGGCGTGTCCCGCATCATCGCCAACGCCACACCCCGCGGCGACCGGGGACAGATCCTGCTGATGCACGACGCCGGCGGCGACCGGTCGCAGACGATCGCCGCACTCGGCGCCCTGCTGCCCCAACTCAAGGACGGTGGCTACCGGTTCGCGACGGTCAGCGACGCGGTCGGCATGGCCGGCCCCGTACACGCCGCAGGGATCGGCGACCGCGTGCAGGGGACGGCGCTGGTGTGGGGACTCCAGGGCGGTGACTGGGCCGTGTGGCTACTGGGCGCCTTGATGTGCGCGGCCGGAGTGGCCGGCGTGCTGGGCGCGATGGTCGTCCTGGTCGCGGCCCGTCGACACCGGCGGCTGAGGGACCGGCGCCGGGGCCGACCGTAGGGGCCGGCGGTGACGGAACCGGTCAGCATCATCGTCCCCGCCTACAACGAGAGCGCGGGCATCGAGGCGGCCGTGCGCTCCCTGCTCGCCTCGGACCATCCGGTCGAGATCATCGTGGTCGACGACGGCTCCACCGACGGCACCGCGGACCTGGTGGAATCCCTGGGCCTGCCGGTACGCGTGATCCGCCGGCAGAACGCGGGAAAGCCCGCCGCACTCAACACCGGACTGGCCACCGCCTCCTACGAGTTGGTGGTCATGGTCGACGGCGACACGGTCCTCGAACCCACCACCGTCCGCACGATCGTGCAGCCCTTCGCCGACCCCGGCGTCGGCGCCGTCTCGGGCAACGCGAAGGTCGTCAACCGCCGCGGCCTGCTGGGGCGTTGGCAGCACATCGAGTACGTGGTCGGCTTCAACCTCGACCGCCGCCTGTTCGACCTCGCCGAGTGCATGCCGACCGTGCCGGGCGCGATCGGCGCGTTCCGCCGCCCGGCACTGCTGGACCTCGGCGGCGTCAGCGAGGTCACCCTCGCCGAGGACACCGACCTCACCATGGCCCTGTGCCGCGCCGGCTGGCGCGTGGTGTACGAGGAACACGCGCGGGCCTGGACGGAGGCGCCCGCCTCACTGAACGCGCTGTGGCGCCAGCGCTACCGCTGGTGCTACGGCACGCTGCAGGCGATGTGGAAGCACCGCGGCGCGCTGGTGCAGCACGGCACGGCAGGCAAACTGGGCCGCCGCGGCCTGCTCTACCTGCTGCTCTTCCAGGTGCTGATGCCGCTGCTCGCGCCCGTCGTGGACATCTTCGCCCTCTACGGCCTGGTCTTCCTCGACCCCGTCCGGATCGTCGCCTGTGGCTGGCCTTCGTGCTGCTACAACTGCTGATGGGCCGGTACGCGTTCCGTCTGGACGGTGAACGGCCCGGACCGCTGTGGAGTCTGCCGCTCCAGCAGTTCGTCTACCGGCAGCTTATGTACCTGGTCGTCATCCAGTCGCTGTTCACCGCCGTGGTCGGCTCCCGGCTGCGCTGGCAGCGCATGGAGCGGTACGGGAGCCTGCGGGCCCCCGCGGCCACCGAACCGGACACCGACCCGCCATGCCCGCCGCCGACACGACGTACGCCCCGCCACCGGGGCCCACCGCACACTGACGGCCCGCTGAACCGGTGGGCCGGTGGGCCAGTGCGCTGCGGTCGGCCCGGGCGTCTCCGTTGCCGACCTACCAAAGCAAGGCCACGCACAGGGGGCATCACCGCTCCACCAGCACCCTGACCGACCATGAACCGCTGCGGAGGCTCCCATGAGGGACGTACCTCGCGCATCCTGTCCGTGGCAGCCGGCACGGCGCGGCCTGCCGCCGTTCTGCCAGCGGCCGTCGACTACGCCGATCTTGAGCGGTTGCACACCGGGCTGATGCAGGCTCGTCAAAAGGTTGAGCTCTTCGGGACGGCGGTTGTGTGGATCCATCCCCCCAGCCGGGAAGCGGCGCTGCCTCTCATCGCCGAGGCGCTGGCCGACGGGGCACTCGTGGTCGACGTGCTCGGCAGCGTGGTAGCAGATCCCGCCCGCCCCTGGCCCACAGTCCCATGTGCCATGGGCACAGCTCAACACCGCTACCAAGAAGATTGATCCCGCTGGTCACAGGCCCCGGCGGCGCCGGACCCGGTGCCACCCCTGGGGCGCGTGGTGACGCGGAGCCAGGTACGGCCACGGAGCCTCCGCAAAAACCTGTTGGCGGACCACGGCGACCACTGCTAGTTTTCCGGAGGCCGTGCGAGAGAACGAGGAGGTGGTACCCGTGAACGTATCGACATGGGTGCTCTCCTTTGGGGTCACGGTCGGGCGATAGGTCGTCCGGGAGCGCCGTCTCTGTGCACTCCCGAAAGGCACGACCATGCACTTCACTTCTGAACAGCGCCTCGACGACGGCGTCCTCGAACGCGAATTCACCCTCGGCGAGATCCCGGGCATCCTGTGGACGCCTGAATCCGCCACGCCGGCACCGCTGATCCTGCTCGGCCACCCTCCCCTCGGGCTGCGCAAGATGTACCCCCGACTGGTGGCCCGGGCCCGGCACTGTGCGGCGGAGGGTTTCGCCACGGCCACCATCGAGCTCCCCGGAAGTGGCGACCGGCCCCGTTGGCCCGCCGCCGAGCAGGCCCGCGCCGACCTACGCCGGGCCAGGGAAGCCGGCGAGCCGATCAGCGACGAGATCATCGACGCCCTCATCCTCCCGCTCGTCGACAAGGCGGTCCCGGAATGGCAGGCCGCCCTTGATGCCCTCCTGCCGCTGCCCGAGATCGGCGGCCCGGTCGGGTACTCGGGGGGAGTGATCTCCATCGGCGTTCGCCTTGCGGTGGTCGAGCCGCGCATCGTGGCCGCCGGTTTCTTCGCCGGGAGTTTCGTGCCTCGCGCCATGTTCGAGGAGGCCCGGCAGGTCTCCATTCCGCTGCATGTTCTGCTGCAGTGGGACGACGAAGGGAACGACCGGCAGGCGGCCCTGGATTTGTTCGACGCCTTCGGCTCCAAGGAGAAGACCCTGGAGGCCAATACGGGCGGGCACACCGGCGTCCCGCAGTTCGCGGGTGAAGCCGCGGCCCGGTTCTTCACCCGGCACCTGAAGTGAGGTGAGGCCGGGCCGTCAGGCCGGCCGCAGACAGTAGACGCCGTCGGCCGGAACGCCGCCATCGAGAACGGGTCCCGGCCCTCCACGATGGCGGTGGCCAGCAGATACACAACCGCCCCGACCGGCCATCAGGGCACCGGCCGGTCGGGGCGGGGCTCGGCCACCAGCGGTACGCGCAACATCGGCGCACTCGTGACCAGGGCTGTTACCGATCAAACTTCGGTGACACAGGCTCAAGGTTCGACGGCACAGGACAGCGGATCGCGCTGCACATTACGGTCGATACCTTCAGCACGCTGATCGCCGACGTCGGTCAACCGGCCCAGCCCGATCTCACGGACCTCAATCGCCCCAGCGTGCGGCATGTACTGGATCCGGCTTCTCTGCGCTAAAGCCGAACCGGCGCCTCACAACGTCCACGTCGCCCACGTCGCTGTTCCGGAAATTAGCCGGCCAGGGCGTTCTGGTACCTCGTCGTTACGTCTCGGGGAAGGTCATATCACCCGTCTGGGCACGCGAACACGCTGCTCGCACCTCATCCGCCCTCGGCCGGCCGAGGGCCGTCGTAGGCCCACCACTCCGTGGTCTGGTGCATGTGACCACCGCTCCCAGTGTCCGGGAACACGGGCTTGGGTTCGTGCCGTCACCCGCCCACCAGGGCCGCACGGAGCCGGGCCAGCCGGCCGGGGCCGGCCGCGCCGCTGCCGGTGATCTCCCCTTCGGTGTCGGCGAGTTCGGCGTTCAATGCCTCGATCACCGGGCTCGGCACCGCACGCGCCAGGTCCTCGCGCAGCTCCCGGACGGCGCGTAGCAGCTCCTCCTCCTGCGAAGGATCCACGGCCGGAGCGCCGGCGCCGTCATTGTGGGGCACCGTGTTGTGCTCGCCGACACCGACCGCGCCGTGCACGGTATCGATGAAGACACCGCCGTTGCCGACGTTGACGGTCCGCTCCTCGGTGGTCTGCCAGCCGGCTTTGTGCAGCGCCTGCTGTACACCGCCGGTCACCCGGTCCTGAATGCCCCGAAGGTAGCGGTCAGCATCCATCTTCTGGACGTGCGAGGGCTCATCGCCCGAACCCAGCTCGCGGAGAGAGACCGCCGGACCGTCGGGAAGCAGCCGGCCGTCGCCCAGGGTGAACACGGCCCAGGCCGAAAAGACCGCCGACGCCCCCCGATGCGCAGCGCCGGACCGAGGCTTTCCGGGGTATGGCCCAGCGCCCAGAGCGCCTTGCCGGCCAGGCTCTGGTGGCGGAGCTGGTACGCGATTCGGTCGGCGTTCCGGAACTGCGGGCGCAGCGGCCACAGCACATGGGGGGCGAACTCCAGCACCCTGACGCCGCCCTGCGTGTGTACGCGCACGAAGACCGTCACGACCAGGCCCTCGCCCCAGCCGCCGACGCGGATGCGCAGGCAGTGCCGACGGGCCTCGCCACCTCTTCGATCGAGGCCGCCCGGTGCAGCTCGAACTCCTCCTGGGTGTGCGGCGCCACGTGCCGGCTCGGCAGCTCGTCCACCGGCAGGAACACGCACTCATCGGCTTCCACTGTGCGCAGCCGGTCGCGCGCCGCCGCCGCGCCTTGCTGCGCACCGCCGCCGGACGGCTCCCGCAGCGGCTCCAGGGCCTGGCGGATCCAGTTCAGGACCGTGTCGTTGTCCAGGGGGCCGGGCGTATGGCCCTTGCGCGGCCGCAGCTCGACCGATGTCGACCATGCCTCGTGCGGCGTTCCTGCACCGCAGAAGAGATCACTGACGCGGTACAGCACCAGCGGGGCGTGCTGCTCCCTGCGGATGAGCGTGCGTACGCGCTGGAAGCGCGGCCCGTCGGCCTGCTCCACCGGGTCGGCCGCCAGGTCGGGGAACCGAGAGGGGGGACAGGGCGCCCGCCAGCGCGCCGGCGACCATGGCCCGCTGAGCGCCGGCCGCCAGGGCCGACAGCAGGAAGACGAGGAGCGCCGCCCATGCGTGCCGCGGGCCGACCAGAACCTCGGGGCCGACCGGCCACGGGAGCGGGATGTCCGTGACAGTCTCCGTCCCGTGCGCGCCACCAAGCGACCTCAGGCTCCCGGCCACCAGGTCCGCCGTCGTGAGGGCGGTGACCAGCAGAGCCAGCAGCCCGTACCAGCGCAGGCACTGGGCCAGCGCCCGGCGGAGCCGCCCCGCTCGGGGATCGTCCGTCCGGAGCGCCGGTGCGGCGGCGAGAATCACGACGGGAACAGCAGGAGAAATGCCTTCGGAAGAAGTATCACGGTCACTGTTCAGACGGCCGGGATCGCCAGGCCGCAGACCAGATCGCTGCGCCGGGCGCGCAGCGCATGCGCCAGCACCTTGGCCGTGTCGAAGCCGGAGGACGGCGTAACGACGTGTTCATCGTGGACGTACAGCTCGTTGATCACCTGTCCCGGAAGTCCGCGTCGAGATAGACCCCGGCGCACAGCAGCCGGCACGCCTCACTGGTGGCCGGATCGGTACGGTTCGCGGGCTGCGTCGCCATGTCCCCGGATGTCCCCCTGCATCGAACTGACTCGAACCATCCCCCGTTTCGGGCGAGTTGACTGCTGCCAGACATGCATTCCAGGCACGGCCGGCACGGTGATCGGGGCACACATCGGTGACGAATGCCCGAGCCGCTCCCTGGCCCGGCGCCGCCTCAGCCCGTCGGTGCGAGGGATGTCAGCGCGGTGCCCGAGATCGCCTCCTGTCGGGGCCATTCGGCGTCGGTGCCACGAACGAGCACGGCGAACCGGTGGCCGCCGACGGCGGCGGTGAAGGCGCAGTCGGCGACCTGGACGCGGACGCCTCGAGGCTGACTCCTCGTAGCCGGGGTTGGACCGCGACAGCTGCTCCGACGTGGCCTCTAGGGACCGGCCCGGGGTGTCCGACGCGTCGAGCGGGAGGATCTGGAGCAGGCCGCGTCCGTCCGGTGCGGTGTAGAAGACCGCGGTGTAGAGGACGCCGTTGGGGCGCTGGCTGCGTTCCCAGGTGCGGGGCACCGCAAGGGTGTAGTTCTCCCGGTCGTGGACGCGGTGGTAGCCGGCGGGGAGGTCCGTGGACGGCGAGCGGGCGGGGGCCGTTTCGGTGATGGTGTCCGCGATGGCGGGCCGGGACGCGGCGACCGCCCGGACCTCGTGGAGGCCACAGGAGCTGGCCGCGCCCGCTGGCTTAGCGCTACCGTTCCCCGGCCCGCCCGGCGTCGGCAAGACCATGCTGTCGGGCGCGCTCGGCCGAGCCGCGGTCGACGCCGGACACCGCGTCTACTTCACCACCGCCACCGAACTCGCGGCCAAGTGCCACAAGGCCGCGCTCGAAGACCGTTGGAGGACATGCATGCGGTTCTTCTCCGGCCCTCGGCTTTTGATCATCGACGAGCTCGGCTACCTGCCGCTGCCCGAGGGCGGGGCATCCAGGCGGAGCCGAAGAGCGACAGGTTCACCAGCCCTCAGGGCGCTGTCGCCTCGCTCTGGTGCTCACGCCAGGCAGTCCTGAGGGCTTCGAGTTCAGTGCGAGGGAAGTGTTCGCCCCACTTACCCCGGTATCCACTTTCCCCGTATTGCCTGGCCACCTTGTCGAAGCAGCGGATCACTGCTCTGGCGACCGTGTCGACGGTCTGCTGGGTGGACCAGATCTCGGTTCCGGTGTTGTCGTGGTCAGTGCCGTGCGCCAGTTGCAGCAGGCGGATCCATACGGCGGTGCCTTCGCGAGAGAAGATCCATCGGAAGGCAGTGGGCTCGGCCTCGAACTGCACACGGGTTATTTCCGTCTCGCTGGCGACAAGTCGGGCGACGGCCCTCAGGAAGTCCTCGGGTGCCTCGGTGATATACGAGGCGGTGACGTCGGCCTCTGTCCGCGTGTCGGCCACGTGGCAGTCGGCCCAGCCGTGTCCCCTGAGTGTCCAGGTCAGTTGCAGGTCAGTCACGTGCGCCTCCTTCGGGCTGGAGAAATTCCCGCACGTCAGCTGCCAGGGCAGCCATCTGCTGGCCGGCCTCCAGCCAGGTGGTAACAGAGGCTTTCCAGGGGGCACGAACGGTCCCGGGCTGGAACCTCCAGGTCAGGCCGACGTGCCCTCCGGGCCGGAAGACAGCCCGCAGTCCGAGGTGGTTCATGCTCCAGGTGCGCTCGCCGTCCCAGCCGCGGAAATCCGCGGCCAGCCGGTCAAGGAAGTCGGTGACATCTTCCCGGCCCCAGACCGAGGTTTCGACCGAGTCGAGGCGGGCTTCAAGCCCTTCGGCGTGGACCTCAACGGCGAAGCCGGTGCTGTACTCGTCGGGAAAATATCGGTCGAAGAGCCTGACCCGGGTATTCGGGTCGTCCTGGCAACGAACGGTGACTGTCAAGGATTCGCAGGTGTCGGGGTCGTGCTCGGTCATCCATCCAAGGGTAGATGTTTGTGGATCAACCGTCACCGCAGTTTGTGCTGGTCGGGAGGCGTCCGGGATCGACCCGGTCGGCGAGATAGATCAGTGTTGCCTGCGGATCCATGCCGAAGGCGGCGGCGACGAGCTTGGGATCCATCGCGTTCACCAAGTCGACGAGGCGGGTGCAACGGATCATTCGGGGTGGGTATCCGCATTCGTCAAGGACGTGGGAGAGATAGGAAGTTGAGGCCGGGCGAAGCCGACCTTTGTTCCTTTGGTGACCATCGCGTGAGGGTTGGCAGTCGGCCATGCCTCGCGGTGGACGAGGCACCGCTGCGCCACCGTCCAGGAGGCGGGGTCCAGGGGAACAGGGTGGGGTCGTTTGCCGAGCTTGACGGTGTGGGCCACCGGATCGGCTCGGCCATCCGCCGGCGGGAAGCGGAACGGCAGCGCGAACGCGAGCGCCGCGACGAGCAATGGGCCCGCCGCCTCGGAGAGGCCCTGCTGCCCCTGCCCGAACTCCCACCCCCGCCCAAGGCCGCCACCCGCGACGGCTCACGATCGACCGTCGCCCAGCGATATCCACTGGAGCCGACTGCGATCCGGAACTGCCCACACTGCCAGCAGCCGGTCACCATCGTCGCCTTGCTGGCCCCCCCCGGAGGCGGCCCGACCCGCCATGCCCGCCGGTCCTGATGTCTCGTCCCTCTCCGCAGAACACCGTAAGCGGACCGGTGACGTTCCGGCTGACCGTTGCCGATCCCGTAGGGGCCGCCGACCTGACGGTCGGCGGCCCCTGCGACATGCGAGATCGCGCGGTCTCACTCACCAAGCACGGGAGCCAACGCCTCGTGGAGATCCTCGGGCTGCTGGTAGTGCACTCCCGTCATCCCCAGCGCAACTGCGGCCTCGACGTTCTCCAGCCTGTCGTCCACGAAGAGGCACCGCTCCATGGCCGCCCCCGCTCGCTTGGCCGCGATTTCATAGATCGCGCGGTCTGGTTTGGCCACCCCCACACGGGCACTGCTGACCACATGGTCCGCGAAATCCGACAGCCCCAGCGACTCAAGATCGCTCTCCAGGTCCAAGGTTGCGTTGGTCACCAGGACAAGCGGCACGTGTTCCCTGATCCGGCGGAGCATGGCAACAATCACCGTGTCCGCCCAGAAAGGCGCTTGGGCGAATGCTGTTCCAAGCTCGCGGGCCTGCGACTGCGAGACTTCATTCTCAAGCCCGCGCACGATGGAGTCCACCCACTTCGCCTTGCTGATCTGGCCGAGAAGCAGGGGCAGGTCCACCTCCGGCGCATAGGCCACATGCGCGGTTGTCCCCTGGGCCAGTCCAGCCAAACGCTCCAGCTTGGCCACATGGGTCAAGTCATAGAACCGGATCACGTTGTCGAGGTCGCACAGCACCGCGTCAAACGGCCTGCCCGATGCGCTGGGAACGATCATTGCCCCTGCATAGCACAGCGATCGACAGGCGTCTGTTGTTCCGTGACGCCGCTCTTGCTCCCCAACTTCCCCACACCGTCCGGAACCGAACCAAACGAGGGGGCAGAGCGCCTCTGGCCGTTTTGAGGAAGCTCCTCAGCCGTACCTCTCCAAGGGCCGTACGGAGGATTGGCGGGAGCGGGTCAACGACATTGGCGTTGAGGTGCCGTCTTCGGCATCGTGCGTCAATGCACTGTGGGGGAGCTGGTGGAGTGTCCATCCCTGCAGCTCGTCGAGGTCGTCAGGGTGGTGAGGGGGTGGCCGGCAGCGGGGTGTTCTCCTGGAAGATCTCTTCCGCCTGGCGGCAGGACAGCTGCGCATGGTCGGTCGCCAGGCAGGTGTCCAGGGTTGGCGTGTGGGCCGGGGCTCTGCGGTCGGTGAGGAACGGTGGGCCTTGGGTGCGGCCGGCGATGAGCCGGGGCAGGAGCTGGGTGGTGCCGGACTGTCGGCTCCACTGGATGGCGCCGTCTTTGGAGACGGCTCAGCCGCGTTTGTCGGGGGGGGATCAGTTTCTCTGGATTCGTGTGGAGGGCTTCGCGGTGCCTGTGCCGGTGGGGTACCGCTCGACCGCGGCTTTGTACGCCGGTGGTGGTGCGGGCAGTGGCACGACCTGGGCGCGCGGAATCTGCAACGCGTCCTCGCTCTCCGGAGTGGCCGCCCGTTCGATTCTCGCCCGTCGGCTTCCTCCGGTCCTGCCGCAGTAAATGCGTGCACTTCGCCCTGCCGTCCGTGGTCACGCTCGGTCGTACATGCGAGGCGTTGAACGGGGCGCCGGGGAGACTGTATCGACACTGCCGCAGTAAATCCGGTATTGCTGCGGTATCACCCAGGCGGGCCGTCGGTTGCTGCAAGCCCGGTGAGCGGATCTCGAGGCGGAACCGTCGCTATCGGCAATCGCTGTACCGTCGGCCTTCGCACCCGGCCCGGCCCTGGGCGTCACTCAGCGCCATGTGTCCGTTGGCCGTGGCTGTACGGGAACAGGGCCGAGTGCGAGAACAGGGTCGAGGAGGTGTGGTTGCGTTCGGGCTCGTACTGCCCGTGGGCAAACTGCTTCAAGGTGAGGTGAAGTGGTTCATGATCTGGGTGGCGAAGGTGGCGTGTCTTCGAGCAGTGGGGTGTGGCCGGTGTCGAGTACGACGGTTCGTGCTCCGCGGCGGCCTGCGGCCAGGCCCATCCCTGACTGTGTGGGAGTGAACGTGTCGTGTTCGCCGCAGATCAACAGTAGGGGAACCTCGTTTCCCCGGCCGCACTTCATCACGGCGTCGTGCGCGTTGAGGGCGCGCCGAAAGTTTACAGTCGTATGCGGGAGTCGAAAGGCGTCTTGGTAGGCGGGCGCGAGTGCCTCGCGCAGTGTTTGCCGGTTGTGCGGGGCCAAGGTGTGGTCGCAGGCCAGGAGGGATACTTCCAGGATCCGCCCCTGTCCTGTCATGTCGACCGCTTGTGCCAGCAGTTCTCGCGTCTCCTGCGTCAGTTTCTCGCTCGCGTTGGTCAGCACCACCCGGGCGACCCGGTCGACGTGGTGCTCCAGCAGAAGGCAGGCCAGGCCGGCGCCGTAGCAGTACCCCAGTAGGTCAACCTGCCGCACTTCCAGGTGCTCCAGGGCCATGTTGACGGCCGCAGCCTGGATCTCGTAACCGGCGATGGTCTCGTCGTCCAGTTCCGAGGCGCTACCGAAGCCGGGTGGGTCGAACGTGATGACGGTGACGTCGTCGGGTAGATGCGCTTCGAGCGAATCCCAGTCGTGCATGTCCATCGTGGCCCCGCCGAGCAGGGCGATCGGCCGGCGCGTCGATGGTTGCGATGCGGCACGCACCCGGCAGGCGAAGTCGTACCCGGCCATCCTCAGCCGGTGCACGCGCTCTCGCGTCGGGGGAGATCCAGGGGTGCTGGTCGCATTCCGTCGCATGGTCATGCCGCCTCCACCTGAGCCGTGTTCACCTTTCGGCGCGCCCCGCACCTCTCGGCCGTGGCCGCCCGTTCATCGCCGCTAGGAGAGCCGTCGCCGACAGCGTCGTCTTGCCGACGGACGCCGGCGCGTGAATTGAGGTCCGGGTCAGAGGTCGTAGCACGCCGAGGCATTCTCGACCCCGTCGCATGGCGAGTGCGTCCCGAGCGCGGTGGCGCTGTGTACGCGGACTGTCCGGGGTTCTTCGAGGCGAAGTGACGGAGAAGGGGACCACTGATGCCCTCGCGGTGGTGTTCGCGCCGCACGGCAAGAAACTGCCCGTACCGGTGAGGAGTTCCTTTCGGATGGTTCCTCCGGTCGGCGTCGTGGGCGGCGAGCACGTTTTCGGCAGCCGGGCCGCAGATGTCCCGAAGCTGTTGCTCCACGGCCGGCCACTCCTTGTCGGTATCGGGCGCAGGGGAGTGCCGGCCCGGGAAGACGCCTTTGCCCTCCACAAGGAACACCTCGCCCACCTCAAGGTTCCCCTCGGCCACCTCGAGGTTCTCCTCGGCCACCCACCGGAGAGAGCCGGGTGCCGGACGCCTGTAGAGCTCCCGCGTGGTGAACATCCACTGGTAGAGGCGGTCCTCGGCGAAGGCGTCGGTCAGGATCTCCGTGATCTCGTCGATGCCTTCTCGCATCCCGCTACGCACCTCTCGGCGGATGTCATTGGATCTGTCTTCCTGATTCACGCCGGAACACCTTAGCCATGTGAATGCACAGAGTAACAGAATATACACTTAAAGTTATATCGGTGTGCGCAGTGGGTGGCTGGACTCCAGGGAATTGAGCAGTACCCACTTTTGAGAAGAGGCTGGAATGAGCATTCGAACGTCCCCGGTACTGGCCACCCTCCCGCCCGGCCCGCCGCTGCCGGGGCCCGTCCTGACCGGATTGTGGATCGCGTCTCGCAAGCGGCTTCTTGCTGGTCTTCAAAAGCGCTACGGGTCGACCTTCGCGATGACGCTGTCCCCGTTCGGCCCTAGCGTGTTCCTGTGCAGTGCCGCTCTGATCAGGCAGATGCTGACGACCAGTCCGGCGATCGCTGGACTGGGAGAGCCGAACCTGGGCAACGTCCTGGGGCCGGGCTCAACGTTCGCGCTGGACGGTCCCGAACACCTGCACCGACGCAAACTGCTGGCCCCCTCCTTCCACGGGCGCCACCTGCACGCCTACGAGGAGTTCATGGTCGAGGAGACCGTCCGCGAGGCCAAGACGTGGCCGCAGGGCGTCGAGTTCGCGACGGCGCCGGGGTTCATGCGGCTGACGTTGAACATCATCCTGCGCACGGTTCTGGGGGCCGATGGCGAGCACCTGGACCGGCTGCGCGAGCTGATGCCTCCGATGGCCGACCTCGGTGTCAGGCTGACGCTGTCGCCGTTCACCGACCGTGGGCGTTCGTGGGGGGCGTGGGCTCGTTTCCGTAGGATGCGCCGGGAGTACGACACGGTTGCACTCGACCTCATCGACAGCGTCCGGGCAGACCCGAAGCTACAGGAGCGCGAAGATGTCCTCGCCATGCTCGTGCAGAGCCGGTACGAGGACGGCGAGGCCCTGGCGAACCAAGAGATCGCCGACGAACTGCTGACCATCCTCGGCGCCGCTCACGAGACCACGGCGAACACGCTCACCTGGGCCGTCGAACGACTGACCCGACACCCGGAGCTCCTCGACCGCCTCGTGGCAGAGGTCGACGACGGCGGCTCCGACCTGCTGGCCGCTACCGTCCTCGAGGTCCAGCGCACACGTCCCGTCATCACGGACATCACCCGCAGCGTCGTCGCACCGACGATGCCACTGGGGGAATGGACCCTCCCCAAAGGACACCAAGTCGTCTTCGCCATCGACTTCGTGCACATGGACGAGACCGTCTTTCCCCACCCCGAGAAGTTCGATCCGGACCGGTTCGTGAATGCCCGGCCCGACATGTACTCCTGGATCCCCTTCGGGGGCGGCACACGCCGGTGCATCGGTGCCGCCTTCGCCAACCTCGAGATGAACGTCGTTCTGCGGACACTGCTCCAGAACTACGAGTTCCGCACAACACGCGCACCGGACGAGAAGTGGAAGTCCCGCGGTGTCACTTGGACGCCCGCCCGCGGCGGGCGCGCCGTGGTCCACCGTCGCAACACCGCTCATATCCTCCCCCACACGGCCCCAGCTTCAATGACAATCCGCCGAACGAGTGACGACGTGGGCTGATAACCCACGGTAGAAATGCACAACGGCTTCTCAGCTCCGGCCACCGCGCTCTGCGCCGCGTCTTCGCGGATTGACACGTGACCAGGCCCCACCCCGCCGACCACCTGGCCGCCGAGCAGGCGGGCTCACTTCATCGACGCCGCCCCTGGCTTGCCCAAAGCTCATGACGCGAGTACGGCCTTCGGCCGGCTCTGCGTGGCGAAGGAGATGCCGATGCGCTCGCCGTCTTCGCCGATGGCGCTGATGTACTCGCCGCGGCCGGCCTCGTTACGCTGCGCGTGCGCGTCCAGCACCCGCCCGTCCTGCGAGGTGCGGTGAACTGAAGCCTCTCGGCCAGGCCGAACATCAGCGCCCGGTCCCGGCCGATCTGCCCGTACAGCAGCACCTCCCAGAAGTTGCCGTGGTGGGCGGAGACCTTCTCGATCTGCTCGTACTGCTTGGCGAACCCGCCGAAGCTCTCCACGATCTTCGTGACCGTGCCGAGCCCGCCGGCCTGCACCAGCAGGGCCTTCATCAAGGCGAGGACCGCCGGGCAGACCTCGCCGTCCAGGCGCCGGGCCACCTCCTCGACCGGCGCCTGTTTTGAGCATTCCTGTGTTCTTGATCAGGGCTGGGTGTGAGCTGGTGGCATGACTGCAGATCCGTCGTCTGCATCACCGCCGCTGCCGCCGCTGCCGCTGCTGCCGCTGCTGCCGGTGGTGCCGGTGGTGCCGCTTTCGGTGGGGGCCGAGAGACTGGTGGTGGTTTCCCGGGCGCGGGACCGGGCCTTGACGCGGTCTATGGTGGTGCGTCGTCTTCTCGCGCTGGAGGAGGCCGGGACGCTTCAGACGGTGCATGTCCGTATCGCCGCATCGACGGCGGGGCCACTGTGCGGACGCTGTGGCGTTGGCTGGCTGTGACGAAGGAATCGGGCCGGATCGAACCCGCCCGGCGGCGTGGGGCGTTCACGCTGACGGACGCGTTGTGGGACCGGCTGGGGGAGCTGGGCGGGAACGTGAAGGCATTATGCAGCGACCCGGGAACGCTGCGTGGGGCGTGTCCTTGGCTTTGTCCGCCCCGCCTGTGCCTCGGGGGGATCCTGGTGCCTGTGTGACTGGGCGTTGGCCGGGTTGGCATTGCCGGGCACCTTCGGTGAGGCTGGCGAGGCAACCACCGGCCCCGCTCCGAAGGGCGGTGCAGAGAGCGCTGATCTGGCCAGCCCGTCACCGGTCACCGACGGTGTGCGTCTGTACGTGCTGGGCGCGCACGTCGTCTCCACGCAGCGGCTCGGCGCCGTCACCGAGGCGCTCGCCACACCATCGCCGCCCGCGGGATCGTGTGTGTGCGGCGACCCCGGGCACGGCAAGACGGTCGTGGTGCATCGGGCTCTGCGCCTGCTGCCGCGCTGCACGCGGGTGCATCGTGCGCTGGTGGCGGTGAAACCGGCCTTGCCGCAGCTGCGGGCTGCGCTGCTCACCGTGTTCGGCCTGCCCGCCACGGTGTTGACGAACCGCACGGACGCCGCCGACCGCGCCCCGGATTCCACGGCGCTGCGGCGCACCCGGTCGCTCGGCACAGCCGCGTTTCGTCGACCTCGTCGCTGGACACCAATCCGTCCGGATCCAGTCAGGCAGTGTTGCCGCAACCCGCCCGAATGGCGTGGCTCTGCTCCCTTGTCACGGCACGATGCAGAGTGCCGCCGGGACGATTCAACGCCGGCCCATGCACCGGGCCTACGCCATCGATCAGGCACGCAGCGGACATGTCCCAGAGCCTATCGGCTCGTTGGCGGTGGCCGGCGTGGCCGGCGTGGCCGGCGTGGCCGAGTGCGAGGTGCTGGGGCAGATGGCGAGCGTGGCGGGACCTGGTCCCACCTCGCTCCCTCCGATTGGCGATGAGGAGGATGCTCAGGATTACGCCTGTACACCTGCTGGAACACATCAGGTCGAGTCCGCGACGCGCGCGTCGCCGGTCAAAGCCGCGTCGGTGAGGCGGGCGGGGCAGGTCCGCGCAGGGCAGGTCGAAGAAGGAGTCGGCCGCAGAACAACCGGTCCGGAGAACAGAACACGATGCGTCCGACCACAGCCACGGCGAGACGCCCCACCGCCAGCACCAGCCGCCCCGTCCGGGAACCGGGGCAGCGACAGGCCGACCAGCAGCGACTGGAGCATGTCGGAAGCGAAGCGCAGCGGCAGACCATAACGGTCGGTGATGGCGGTCACCGCTTCCTATACCGCTTGTGCAGCGACGTCACAACCGTACTCATTACGGACGGTCGCATCAGGGGCAACAGCCTTACAAATCCGCACAGTTCGCCCCAGCAAGGTTGTCCACCCCACCCCCGAAGCCGGGCCCTTGACCCACGGCAAGCCGAGCCCCAAGAACAGGGCTTGCAATTCCGGTGGGTAGCTGTCGTACCGGGAACGCACGGCATACAGCCGCTTCTTCAGCTGCACCTCGCGCCCCTCGACCTCGATGGTCCGGTAGTCGGCCGCCACCCGCAACTGCCCTGCCTCGTCGACCAAGGGACCGGCCTCCTCAAGATGCCGCTGGGCGGCGATCACGACCGCGGCCACCGTGCTCACAGCCCACTCCCTGTGCGTGGCGCTCAGCTCTCGTTGCCACAAACTCCTCAGATCAGCAGCGTTACCCAGATTCGTCCTTTGTCCGCGCGGGGCCTTGCTGGCCGCTGTTTGTACCAGCACGCTCCCCTGTGCCTGGACACCAGTCGCCTTCTCCCAGTCCGCCTGGCACACTTCAACATTCCGTGCCTGGGACTGGTAGGTCTGGTACTGCGGGAACTGGCATTTCACCATTCTCCAGGTCCCTGCTGGAGGGCTCTCCACCGATCCACGGTGATCCGCAAGCCAGTCCGCATCACCGCCCGCTGCGAACGCGACTCCCGCATTCAGCTTCCGCATTCTGCGTCAGCTCCGCTCACCAGTCTCTCCTGCTGCGGACCGACGCCTCCTCAGCTTTCAGCTGAGAACCAGAATGTCGAGTACGGCGGGTGGGAGCTGCGTTACGCCATCCGACCAACACGTCGGGCTCGT